>NZ_QKWN01000012.1 GCF_007279655.1 Robertkochia solimangrovi
GTCCGCAAGGTGTTCAGGGTGAAACTGGAGCTCAAGGTCCACAAGGAATTCAAGGAGAAAAAGGTGACCAGGGAGATCAAGGTCCGACTGGTGCAACCGGAGCTCAGGGTCCACAAGGAGAAGTAGGTCCACAAGGTCCTGCTGGTCCAACTGGTCCAACTGGTGCCGCGGGTGCGAATGGACTTGACGGAGCGACCGGTCCACAAGGTCCTAAAGGTGATCCGGGAGACCCGGCAACCGACGATCAAACATTATCTACAGACGGAACTGCTGGTAATCTTTCCATCTCTGGAGGGAATTCAGTTACACTTAATGTGAATGATGGAGATTCGGTAATCGGAAATGAGACAGTAACCGGAATGGTATTAAATGCTTCGACAGGTGTGTTAACACTTTCTGAAGGCGGTAATACAGATAAGACCGTTGATTTGAGCGGACTAAACACAGATGATCAAATTGCTTCTGAAGTAGATCTTGACGCAGAATTAGATGTGGATGGAGATGGGGTAAATGAGACCACCGTGCAGGAAGCGATTCAGGATGTAGTCAAAGTTACAGCAACTGCCGGAAGAATATTCTATCCACCATCAATTGCGATAAATGCGGCTACTACCGGTACCGGAAGAACACTGAATCTGTATACACAATATACCGCTGAATTCGGAAGCCCGATGGCAAGCAGTGCCGGAGCTCCGGGTGCGATACCAGTGTATGCTGCAAACGAATTATACTACTATGTGACCAATTATGATACTGACGTGTTCGCCAATGTATCCATTTCTGCAACCGGAGTAATGACCTATGATGTGATTGCTACTCCCAGAAATTACAATGCGATCATCAACGTAGTGTTCGTCGTAAAATAATTTTAAAGAAACATTGACTTGAAAGTCTTAAGATCACATATAAACCTTTTACTGACATTCGGACTCGTACTTTTTAGTGCGGGTCTGCATGCACAGTTTATTCTAACCGCTCCGGGAGATAGTGATGAAACAAACTATCGTTGGTATAATGCGGTGGAGCCCGATAATTTACTGGGGTCTGAACGAACTTTTGAGGTGAATGTTCCGGGTGTGTATTTTGCTACCTATGATGGAACATTATGTGGAAAAAATGCCACAAGCTATTTTATTGTAACCTTTTGTGGTAAACCGAATAATGAAGTGACACTCGATATTTCTTCCAGTGTGCCTTCAGGAGCAACAGTTAGCTGGACTCCGGCGGTGACCGGTGATAAACTTCGGCCGACTGTAACTGCTGATGGTAGTGTAACGAAATATACCCCTTATGTACATATCTTAGGGAATAAAAAAAAGTTGCCAAGCTTTACGGTGGTTTGCTTACAAGGACCATTTATGTTGGTAGATGACCTGGTAAGTATCGATCAGGATGAGCCGGTGGTCATACGAATGCTCGACAATGATGTAGATATTCCATCTATTGGGGTGATTAGTTATACGGATCCTTTACATGGTCTTGTTTCTCTTGATGATCATGGAACCCCATCGGATCCGCGTGACGATACTTTTGAGTACCTACCAGAACCTGGTTTTAGCGGAGAAGATACCTATACCTATACCTTGACACTTATTAACAGCGACGGTTCCACTATGACCGATACTGCTACTATCAAGGTGATGGTAAATAATATAAATGATCTGCCTATAGCAACTAACGATGTGTTAAGTGTTTACGAAGATAGTTCAGGCGGATCTGCAAATCAGATCAATGTAGCTCTAAACGATGACATTGGGTATGATGGGGGAGATGATGATAATTACGATTTGTTTACTCCTCCAAACAATGGAGTGGTGACAGAAATAAGTGATGGGGTATTCGAATATATTCCTAACCCGAATTTTAACGGAATGGATAGTTTCGTCTATTCACTGACTGATGTCGATGGTTCGCAAACCACAGCGGTAGTTACGGTTCATGTACTACCGGTTAATGACGATCCGGTTGCGGTGGATGACCATGAAGATATTACTTCAGGAACGTCATTTATTATTGTAGTGTTGGATAATGATTATGATATCGATGGTGATCTCTTAACCGTTGCAAGTTTTGATGGTGTTGATAAGGCAGAGGTTGTTTTAAATGACGATGGAACGTTTACTTATACTCCAAAACCCGGATTTACAGGTATGGATACCTTTACCTACACGATCAGTGATGGAAATGGTGGATCTTCGACGGCTACCGTTACGATCAATGTTCTTTCTGAAAATACAGTAACACTGGCTTTTGATGATGAATTTGAAATGGAGGAAGATTCAGAAGCGGTTCTCGACATATTGCAAAATGATGCAATAAATGCAGGGGCTACGGTGATTATTACCAATGTGCAGACGCCGATCAATGGAGAAGTAATCCTGAACGCAGATAATACGTTACGTTTTATTCCTGAACATGATTTTGTAGGTGTAAATCAATTTGAATACACCATTTCGGTTACTGATACCGATGGAATCGTTTACAGTGGTACAGCTACGGTGACCATAAAAGTTACTCCGGTGCAGGATATTGTCAATGATACTGCGAATGTCGATTCGTCAAATCCGGAATCCATTGTAATCAGCGTATTTGACAATGATACTTTCCATGATGATACTATCGTGACCATTATCAGTATTTCTACACCGATCCATGGCACGGCAACACTTAACCCGGATGGCACGGTAAGTTATTTAGTGGAGCAATCTTTTGAAGGTCTTGATGTGTTCACTTATACTGTTGCCGTTGTGCATTCTGATGGGAGCACTAATAACGAAACCGGAAATATTACCATAACCGCGATCAGAAGTACATCATTACCGGCACCATCTCCTGAGGAGGAAGAGGAAGAACTGTTGCTGGTACATCAATTGGTGACTCCAAACGGAGACGGACAGAATGATTGGCTACAAATAGATGGTATTGAATTGTATCCTGATAATTCAGTGCAAATATTTAACCGTTGGGGTGTCAGAGTGTTTGAGACATCCGGATACGGACAAGGAAGAAATTATTTCTATGGTATCTCTGAAGGTAGATTGACAATAAGTCAACAAAGTAAATTACCATCAGGAACCTACTATTACATCATCAATTTTAAAGATGAGAATGGATATAAGCATAATAAATCAGGCTATTTCTACATAAATAATTGATCAAATGAAGAAGGGAGCTTTGAAAATATTTAAACTTTCGTTACAGATCTGGCTGGGACTATTTGCATTGATCGTAAATGCACAGCAGGATTCTCAGTATACACAGTATATGTTCAATACGATGAGTGTGAATCCTGCTTATGCAGGAAGCAGAGGGATGTTCAGTTTTACCGGAATGTACAGAAATCAGTGGCTCGGACTGGACGGGGCACCGGAAACTCAAACCCTCAATTTCCATACGCCGGTTAGAAACAGCAAGTTTGGAGTAGGGGTTTCCGTCATTAATGATAAGATAGGTAATGGTGTTAATCAGGAAACGAATTTTGATATCGTAGCTTCCTACACGGTTGAAACCTCCTACCAGGGGAAGTTATCTTTTGGATTGAAAGCAGGTGCAAATCTACTGAATATTGATTTCACTAAATTAAATCAATATGATGATGTAGAGTTTACTGAAGATGAGAACATTGATAATAAGATATCTCCAAATATCGGAGCTGGTGTTTACTATCACACCGATAGTTGGTATGTGGGATTATCAGTGCCAAATTTAATTCAGACTCAGCATTTCCAGGAGTCAGCAAATGGCAATACATCCAGTTCAACCTATGTGGCTAAAGATCGCATCAATTACTATTTGATAGGGGGGTATGTTTTCGACCTGAATTATATGTGGCAATTCAAACCGACCGTTTTGACTAAGGTCGTTGCAGGAGCGCCGATGCAGTTCGATCTTTCGGCAAACTTTCTGTATGATGAAACCGTGACCATGGGAATCGGTTATCGCTTCGATGCTGCGATTACTGCTATGTTAGGATTTCAATTGAACAGATCGCTTAATGTTGGCCTGGCCTATGATCGGGAGATCACGGAACTTGGAGGCACCCAATTCAATAGTGGAACTATGGAATTCTTTCTCCGATTTGAACTTTTCAGAAATTACAGAAGAATCACAACCCCTCGATTCTTTTAAATGTTCATTAGCGATCATAAATTGTAAGTTTCCTTTTTAGATCACATTAGATTCTCCGTTTTCTATTGTCCTATGCTCTTTATTTTAATTTGTAAGTGCTATTTTTACCCCTATGAACGAAGAAGTAGTAATACTGGTAAACGAAAAGGACGAACCGATAGGAACCATGGAGAAGATAGAAGCCCATGAAAAGGCTTTACTGCATCGTGCCTTCTCTGTATTTGTCTTCAATGATAAAGGAGAAACCATGATCCAGCAACGAGCTTTGAGTAAATATCATTCACCTGGATTATGGACAAATACCTGCTGTAGTCATCAGAGAACCGGAGAGACCAATATTCAAGCCGGAAAGCGGAGGTTGATGGAAGAGATGGGTTTTGAAACAGAGTTGAAGGAGGTTTTTTCTTTTATATATAAAGCCGCCTTTGATAATGGTTTGACAGAACACGAATTCGATCACGTAATGGTGGGGCAGTTCAATGACCTTCCGGACATCAATCCTGATGAAGTAGCAGACTGGAAGTGGATGACACTGGAAGATATAAGGGAAGATATGAATTTCCATCCGGAGAATTATACAGCCTGGTTCCGAATCATTTTTGATAAATTCTATAAGTATATCCACAAACAATCTTAGCCATGAAACTTAAAGTAAGCAGAAGAGGTCATTTCAATGCAGCACATCGATTGTATAGAAAGGACTGGGATCATGAAAGGAATCAGGAGGTTTTTGGTAAGTGTAATAATCCTAATTATCATGGTCATAATTACGAAGTGATCGTAAGTGTATTTGGAGTTATCGATCCGGATACCGGATTTGTGATGGATATGAAGATTCTTAAAGATTTGTTGAGAGATGAGGTTGAAGAGTATCTGGATCATAAAAATCTCAATCTTGATATTGAGGAATTCAAGGATACAAATCCTACTGCAGAATATATAGCAGTTGTAATCTGGAATCGCCTGCGTCCTCATATTGATAAAAACCTGGCTCTTGAGGTTCAGCTGTTCGAAACACCAAGAAATTTTGTAACCTATTCTGGGGATTAAAACAATACAGTTATTTAAATGACAGAATTATATCCATTAAGATTTAAGCCGATTTTTAAAGATTATCTCTGGGGAGGTACTAAGTTGAGATCGGTTCTAAACAAAGATTTTGAAACAGATACTGCTGCTGAAAGCTGGGAAGTTTCTGCAGTTGAAGGAAATGTTTCTGTAGTGATGAATGGTCCTCTGGCCGGAAAAGAATTACAGGAATTGATCGATACTTACCAATCCGAATTGTTAGGGGAGGCAGTATTTAACAGGTTTGGTAATATGTTTCCTATTCTGATAAAGTTTATTGATGCTAATAAAGACCTTTCCGTTCAATTACACCCCAATGATTCCCTTGCGCGTGAAAGACATGATTCGTTCGGTAAAACGGAGATGTGGGTTGTTATGGAGGCTGATGAAGGGTCGGAATTGATCGTTGGATTCAATAAAGATCTTAGCAGGGAGGAATATACCGAAGCTTTAGAGAGTGGTAAACTGATGGATATCCTTAATCGTGAAAAAGTAGGATCCGGGGATACGTATTTTATAAAGGCAGGGAAGGTGCATGCGATAGGGGCAGGCATTTTACTGGCAGAGATTCAGCAAACCTCTAATATTACCTATCGAATCTATGATTATGACAGAAAGGACAAGGACGGAAATACCCGTGAATTACATACCGAACTTTCTGTTGAGGCGATCGACTATAAGAAGAAAGATGATTATAAGGTTCGCTATGAAGAAGAATATAATGTATCTAACCCTATGGTGAAGTGTGATTATTTCAACACTAATTTCCTCAATATATACGGTACACATACAGCGCAATTGGTCAACAGAGATTCCTTTACGATCTATATGTGTATCGAAGGTCAGGTACAGCTAACAGTGAACGGTAATTCGGAATCATTGACCATTGGTGAAACTATTTTGATCCCGGCGAATATCAATACGGTGAACTTTAGTGCCGCGAATGCAAAAATTTTAGAGGTACATCTCTAGAATTAAATTAATTTTGCAATATAAAAACACACGAATATGGGAAGTATACGAGATCTCAAAAAAGATATCAATTTTGTACTGGGAGACATCATCGAAGCGGTTTATCTGTGGGAACTGAGCACTGGACAAAAACAAACGAAAGAAGGTAATGCAATTATCGATGAAGCTATCGATACATTTGATGAACTAATCGCAAAGGTTAATGATCGTTCTGTGGAGAACAGACAATCTCATTTGAAGGAGGTAAATAAGGAGCTAGAGACCAAAGCAACTGCTTTGATCGAAAAAGTTAACAGCCTTTAAATTTTTATAAAAATTTATTTGGAAATTATTCCGACAAATTTATCTTTGCGGTCGAATTAAAAAGTTCGACGCCGATGTAGCTCAGCTGGCTAGAGCAGCTGATTTGTAATCAGCAGGTCGTGGGTTCGAGTCCCTCTATCGGCTCCTAATAAAAAAGGTCTTTCAAATGAAAGACCTTTTTTAATTTATGTAGGCAGAGGTTTGTTTATTCAGCGTTCTCTGCGGTATCTTTGGAATTTTCTCCTTCTTTGATCTTTTCGATATATTTCTTTAGCGCTGTACCGTATTTAGACTTAGCAACTGGTTCAGAAAGCATGTTGTTGATCGAGTCGAGATATTTAACCGTAAGGTTCGGTGCTTCGGTCAATACCAGATACGGCGTAACATAACTGTCTGAATTATTAAAGATGTAATTAACAGTATAAAGGAAAGAGCGTTGTTGATTTCTGTTTAGTTCTGTGATCAGTGAATCTGCGATCTCCGCGTCACCATTCTTTTCTGCTTCGAACTTAGATTTGATAAGTTCAAGGTTTTTATTGGAGAACTTAGAGCGCATTTTTCTATATTCATAAAGTTTATTATTCGTTGCTGAACCTTCCACAATCGCTTCCGGAGCAAAATAATCACGAGAAGTTTTAATAGTGATCGTTCCTTCTTCTCCGAAGAAATCAAGTCGGTCGTTTAATTGGTTTCCATCATTTTTATCGAGATACAGGTAAAAAATCTCCGGTCCTTCGATATCTGTTGAAAAAGTAAACTCAGGATTACCATTTATTTGAAGGGAATCGATGGTAATAAGTGTGGTATCTTTAACTCTCTGAAAGTAGAGTGTACCTTTTTTAAGTCCTTCAATTTTTCCATTTACAACCATATTCTTGCTTTCTTTAGCACAAGAGAATAGGGTAAGAGCAGTCAGCATTGCAATAAATCTTCTTCGCATTATTCTAATAATTTGATCGGCAAATATGCATATTTATGTTCTATTATACTAAATTTTTGAGGCTATTTCGAGTAGATATGCACAAAACAAAGCCCCGTAAGTACCCACTGCGTAACCGAAAACGGCTAATAGGACACCAACTGTAGCAAGGGAAGGATGGAAGGCTGCTGCGACAACAGGTGCAGATGCGGCACCTCCTACATTCGCCTGACTTCCCACTGCAAGGAAGAAATAGGGGGCCTTGATCAATTTGGCAACCCCGATGAGTAATAAGGCATGTATAGTGATCCATATAAGTCCAACAACCAGTAATCCTGGATTGTCAAGAATTTTACTTAGGTCCATTTTCATTCCAATGGTCGCAACGAGAATATAAATGCATATTGAGCCCAGCTTACTCGCTCCGGCACCTTCATAATTTCGAGCCTTGGTAAAGGAAAGAACTATGCCTATAACGGTTGCAATTGTGATCATCCAGAAGAACTGTGACCCGAAGGATGACAATGCATTGGTCTGATCCTGTATTGCGGCAACATTCTTCATAAGAAAATCTGAAATATTGTTGGCACCCCAATGAGCAAGTCCAACTGCGGCAAATGCCAAGGAAAGCATGACCATGTAATCTTGGAGACTTGGGTTTCGGGTTACTTTTTCAGTAAATGTCAATACTTTCTTCTTTAGGGTTTCTATCGCTGAACTGTCAGCTTGTAACCATTTGTCGATTCGGTCATTTTTGCCGATACCGATAAGAATCACAGCCATCCAGATATTGGCAACCACAATATCAACCAAAACCATTCCTCCATATTTTTCGGGATTGAATTTAAAGATCTCGAGCATTGCTGCCTGATTAGCACCCCCTCCGATCCAGCTACCTGCTATGGTTGCCAGACCACGCCACACAGCATCAAATTCAACGCCTCCAACGGTATCCGGTGAAATGGCAGATACGATCAATACTGCAATAGGACCACCGACAATGATACCCAGGGTTCCTGTGAGGAACATGATTAAAGCCTTTGGCCCCAAATTAAATACCGCTTTGAGGTCCATGCTAAGCGTCATCAGCACCAGAGATGCAGGAAGAAGATAGCGGCTGGAGACAAAATAAAGATTTGAAATTTCATCCGATATCACATTTAACGAGGTCAGAATAGCTGGTAGCATGTAACACATTAACAGTGCCGGTACAACTTTATAGAATTTACTCCAAAAACCTGATTTTTGTCCAGATGTTATGAAGACAAATCCAAGACAGAGCATTATCAGTCCGAATACGATAGTATCGTCAGTAATAAGGGGTCCTTCGTTCATAGTAAAGTTTTCAATTTGCGGCAAAATACGAAATCCAAATAAAAAAGCCACCTCGTAAATTGATTAAGAGGTGGCTTTATGATTGTTATCCGATTTTTACTATCCTTTTAACCAGGCTTCACGGAGTTTTAATTGTTCCGTAGTAACATCTTCGGTCGAATGTAATTTTTCAGATTCATAAGTAGCTTCACTTATTTTGCCACTAAGATTGATTTCTTCACCATTTCTGATCACGGTTACGGCAATGTCGTCACCATCTTTCCATGTCATCGACTGAACGAAAAGTTGTCTGGCGTTATCCAGATTATATTCAGTACCATTGACCGCTTTAATGATATCGTTACCTTTTATTCCAAGGTCGTTGAAGAAGCTGTTCAGTTTGATATCCCGAACAAAGATCTCCTTAGTATCAGGGTTTGCATCGATAAAGATCTCTTCACCCATGATTAAATAATTACTGCTCTCAATCACCGTGCTGAATTCAAGTCCTGCCTTTTTGAAGAAATCCATATAAGGTATGGTAATGTCTCCGATGACATAGGTGTCTATAAACTCACGTACTTCAGGATAGGTCAATTCAGTGATCACATCAAAAAGTTCATCATCTTTAAATGGTTTGTCTTCCCCATATTTGGCTGAAAGTTCTTTCATCAACCATAGAATACCTTTTTCACCACCACTTTGTTCTCTGATGATCATATCAATGCACATGCCGATGAGGGCTCCTTTCTCGTATACGTTGGCGTAATTATCCTTGTAAGGGTCAACAAGAATGTTCTGACTCATCTCCGTAAAAGACATGTTATCATCATACCTTTTGGAATTCTCTATTTTACCGATCATACGGTCATAGAATTCCTGCTCGTCAATAAGACCTTGATTGATCTGGAACAGATTAGCGAAATATTCGGTGACACCTTCGTACATCCATAGATGCTTTGACATTTTCGGATGGTTGTAATCGAAATAATGTACCTCTTCGGAGTGTACTGACAACGGAGTAACAATGTGAAAGAATTCATGGGATACCACATCGGTCATGGTTTGTACCATCATCTCCTTAGGCATTGCTTCCGGAAGTACTACTGTTGTGGATGTGTGATGTTCCAGCGCACCATAACCCGTCGGTGAAAACTCATCCATTTTACCGAGGAAAAGTAGAATATTATATTTCTTGGTGCTGTTCAGGTCTCCCAGAAAGCTCTTTTGAGCCTGCATCATTGTTTGCATTTCTTTCTTCAGACTTAAAGCTGAATACACTTTACTAGGAGAATAAACGGAAAGTGTAACTTCAATATCGTTGATCACGAAGGTTTCTGAATCGGGTCTTGCATACATAACCGGATTGTCGGTTACCTCGAAATATCGATTTGCATAGAACTGATCGGTATCAGGATTTGTAGTTTCGGCTTTGGTCATTGAGGTATATGCCTGAAATCCTTGTGGTTTCATAAAAGTTATCTGATAAGGTCTTTGCTTTAACCCATCGAAATAACCAACCAGCATATGCATGTTCAGAAAGAAATTATTTCCTGCATCGATATTCGTTCCCGCAGGAGAGAAAACAGGGTCTTCTGTCTGTTGCTCCGTATCGAAACTGTCATTCACATAGTATATAACCTTGTCTAGTTTTGTTGCATTGGAAATGGTCCAGGTATTTACATCCGCTTTAGTGACCGTTAATGGATTATTGTTGTAATCCAAAGCGGTGAGACTGTCGATAAATTGACCATAATCATTATCACTGTAGGTTCCGGGGACGGTTTTGGGAATATAGAAATTTATGGTTTCTTCGGTAAATCGGCCGGGATTTACCTCTACTTTCACCTTATCGTTCTTAACATTTACGAGATCGATACTGGCATTTACTGGAATATCGGTTGCCAGATCGTTTAATTTGGGTGTACAGGAGAATACTAGAAATGCTCCTGTAAGCACGAGCAGCTTTTTCATCATTGACTTAAATATTATTTAAAATTCCGGACCACGATTTTATCCGAAAGACACAAATGTACTATTTATAGAATAAAACGATCCAGATATTTAGCGACACCATCTTCTTTATGATGCAGGGTGATATCACGGGCAACAGCTTTTACCTCGTCACGTGCATTTGCTACGGCTACCCCACAACCTACACCTGCTATCATTTCCACATCGTTATAGTTGTCTCCAAAGGCCACGACATCTTCAAGGGTCGGGTTGCCTTCCATGAGTTCCAGTAATTTTTTGATCCCGGTAAGTTTTGATACTTCACGATTGGCGATCTCGATATAGGTGTCTTTAGCTCTGTATAAATGAAGGGAATCACCAAACATTTCCGTAAGATCCTGAAAGGCTTTTTCTATGATCTCTGCATCTCCCATGCAAAGGATCTTATGTGCACCTTTGCCGGCAAGCTTCCATTCGGAGATCACCTTTTCATTTGGTTTTAATCGCGGGGTTACTTTGGTATTATTTTCTTCTCTTTTTGCCCAGTAGTCCATTTTTTCCACATACCATTCATCATGGTTGTACAGGCTAATATGAAATCGCTCTGGCAGTGTGAGATTATATTCATGGATTCTCTGAAGAGTATCTGAATCGATCTCTACCGAATGAATAACCTGATTTTCCCGGAGTACCAAAGCACCGTTATAAGCGATGAGCGAAGATTCTGGTTTTTGAAGTTTTTCTCTGAAATGTTTCATCTGGTCGGGCATTCTCGCGGAAACCATGATAAATGGATGATTCTCGGAAATTGCATCGATTCTTGAAATGGTATATTCAGAAAGTTCTCTGTCTTTGTTCAATAGTGTACCGTCGATGTCGGTAAAAAAGATTTTTGGGTTCATTCCGTATCGGATTTTATAAAAAGCAGTTCCTGACCATTTTGCTTGAGGATCAGGCCAACAACATTGTCAAATTCATCGCGATCAATTATAATACTTGCATTGACCACCTTATAAAAAAAGGAATTTTCACCCCTGTAATAAATGGGGTAGGGTGGTTGCCCGGTCAATTTGGAGATCAAATGATTCTCTTCGGGAGAAAGTAGAAGTTGCATCCCATAGGCATCATTGATATAAGTTCCTGTGTACTCCTTTAATTCTTCGGCAGTGACAGGTGTTTCCTTACTGAGTAAAATTGGATTTATTTCGGGGTCGATAAGATGTAAGAACAGATCATTCAGGTCTCCGGTAGCAGTATTTGTAAGAATGGTTATAACCCGGCCGGTATTTTTGTCGATACATATATACGATCTGAATCCACCGGTACCTCCTTCGTGATAGAGACGCCCCTTTTGATCCAGAAACCATGCATATCCATGATTGTCCTTTCGTTGATCGGTAAATTGTATTGTGCCGGCAAGTTCCATAGCATCGGCTAGCGGACTGGATTTATCGAGATAGGCACATCCATATTTCAATAGATCTTCAATAGTACTCTTAAGAGCACCTGCACCTGCATAAGCTTTAAAGTGCCACGGAGAAACCTTAGTAGTGCCCTGATAGGGTGATGCCAGATTTTTAGCCGATTGTTCAGGTACCTGTATATAGGTGTGTTCCAGTTGTAAAGGAATGATCACCTTTTTGCGTAGTGTTGAGGTGTATGTGCCACCAGTGATACTACCCAGTATTTCACCTAAAAGTCCGAACCCTAAATTGGAATAGGAAAATCCTTTTGATTTAATTGACGGGCTATAGGTTTTAAGGTATTGTAGCATATTTTCCCATGAATAATTCTTATAAGGGTCTTCAGGGGTTGAAGGGTCTAAATTATCCGAGAGTCTTGGTAAGCCACTACTGTGGGTAGCGAGTTGTTTAAGATTAACGGGTTTGCCTTCAGGGTCTTTTAGCTCTATGTTGTCGGGAAGAAATTCTGAAACCGCTTCTTTTGGATCCAGAAGGCCCTCGATGGACATGGATGCAAGCAGCAATCCAGTAAACGTTTTGGTGATAGAACCAATTTCGTAAAGCGTGTTTTTATCAGCTTTTAAATGATGTTCGGTGTCTTTATATCCATAGACGAAGAAATGTTGCCCCAAACTATCAGAGATCCCAATGGCTATAGAGGGGTTTGTAGTGTTATCAACGCGGAGTTGCACCTCGGTCTTAACCGTTTCCGGGATCTGAGCCGGACTTGTTTTTATGAATAGCAGGAATAATGCCGGTAGCAGCCAATATTTCATATTGAAATTCCTATACGTTATCTTTTTGAATTTAAGGTCGTAAAGTTAGCAAAGTCGCATGAAATATGGGAGGGATGGGGCTATAATCTTTTATGAAGTAAAACAGGTCGGATTTTGAGCTTCTTTATTAAATTTGAGGACAAATAAAACGTTATGAGAATTTTCACCTTTATTTTATTGTTCACTGTAGTTAATGCCTTTGCTAATTCTGATGACTGGGGTAAAACAGGGCATCGCACTACCGCAGAAGTTGCAGCCCGTTACCTTGACCGAAGCGCACAAAGAGAAGTCGAGAGAATTCTCGGTGGAGCGTCTCTTGCTTTGGTTTCTAATTTTGGAGATGATATCAAATCTGATCCCGAAATGCGCAAATATTCACCCTGGCATTATGTGAATATGGATGCTGGAAGTAACTATGGTGATGTGCCTCCTGTAAAAGAAGGCGATATTGTCCAGGCAATTGAAAAATGTATTTCGGTTTTGAAGGATAAGAACGCTACAGATAAAGACAAGGCCTTCTACTTAAAACTATTGGTTCACTTCATGGGAGACCTTCATCAGCCGTTGCATGTTGGAAGAGCCGGTGATAAAGGGGGGAATGATATACAGGTCAGATGGTTTTCGGACGGTAGTAATCTTCATAGAGTTTGGGATAGTGAAATGATCGATTTTTACGGTATGAGCTATACAGAGCTCAGTAACAATCTACCTGTGATCGGTAAAGAGGAGACAAAACGTATAGCGCAGGGTAGTTTGCTGGATTGGGTGGCAGAAAGTCAGCAAATAGCAGATAAGGTATATGATTCAGCATCTTCCGGAGACAAACTCGGGTATGCCTATATGTATGATTATTTTGATGTGGTAAGGTCACAGCTTCTCAAAGGAGGTATTCGTCTGGCTGAAGTTCTCAACGATATCTTTTAGTTCTTTTCACTTTTATTCCTGAAAAGTTGAATATGTTTCTCCCGGTATTCCTTTGGCGTGATATTGTGTTTTTTTTTGAAGGTTTTCGTGAGATGACTCTCATCGGTAAAACCAAGGCCGTAGGCAATTTCTGAAATGGAACTGGAAGTATTTCGCAACCTGAATTCCGCGATAAGAATTTTATAGTTAAGTATATATTGGCGAATACTTTCACCGGTCTCTTTTTTAAAGAAATTATTGATATAGTTGGGAGACATGTTAAAATGTTCTGCCAGACTTTCAATCTTCATTAGCTCCGGATTGTATACATTACAGCGTATATAGGATAGGATCTCATCTGCTTTGTTGATATAGATGGTGGGTGTCGGTTCACCTTCTGATCTGTATTTTTCCACAATATTTCTTGCGATGATGCTTAGCATGGTGCTGACAATGTTAGTGAGTATGCTGAGGTAAAACTCCATTTCAGCCTTGTATTCTTTAATCAGCAATCGCTTCAGTAAAAAGATGGTAGTACGGTCGTCTTCATGAGTAATACTATCTCCTGGCAGAATATTGGGATGATGTAGTATGTGTTCAATTCGATGAAGCCAATCCGTTCTATCGGGTAACTGTGATTTAGCTGAAAAGAACAACTCTGTGAATCTTATATTCGTAAAGGAGGTGGGTTCCTCCATTTCGAAGCTGTGAATGTCTTCCGGAGCAAGGAGGAAGACCGCACCGGATTGGAATGGAATACGAACATCATTGATCACGTGAATTCCTGTTCCTTTATTGATGAAGACGATCTCGAAGTAATTTTGATTGTGGGGTAGAATGTCCCAGGTGTCTGATTCCCATTCGTTAATTATAAATGCATTATGAAGGTTGATTCTTACCATAGATGAGCAAATATGAATATTTATGATGTATCTGGTGATGTTTGATACTTATAATGTTGATGTTCAGTGAAGTTACAGATTTTAGTGCAAATAATTGGTCGAATTTTACAAGTTTGAATAATTACTATGGTTGTACTTTTGTGCCGCTGAAAATCAAAGGATTATGAAGATAGGTGACATAAGGTATATCGGAGTGGTTAAGGCGGTATTTATTACTGTTTTATTGGCTCATGGTATATTAAACACTATCGGTTTTCAGTCGTATCATGAAACGGTGAAATCATTGCATGGCAATGCCGAATTCTTTAATGCCGCTTTTTTTTACCACTTGATGTGCTATATTCCCTTTGCTGAGATCATGCTGGCCGTTCTGCTGGCTACAAGAAAAGCTAATCGATGGATTCTGAGTTTTGGATTCATCTTGTTTTTAATCGCTACTTATTTTTATATCGATACGGAACAAAGCGGTTCCCCCATCCTTTTTTTATCGCTTGCATTCGTAACGGCTTGGTTCATAAAGAATACTGGTAATTTATATCGTAATAAGATACAACTTACCTACTAGAAATGGTTGTATTGAATAGCGGTCAGCCCTAAACGACTGCTATGTCAACTATTATGTTCATTTGATTTTTTAAGTTGTTAGTGAAGGTCGCTTCATTGCGGCCTTCACATTTTGAAAAGAAAGCTTATAAGGTTCATTGATATTGTAGTAATATTGTAGGAATTATTTGATTATCAATTCGTTGCTATGTTAATTAATGTATAAAGTACATTTAAAACATGGTTTTTTTATGCTTGAATAATATATTTGCCGCCGGAAAACGATATTTGAAATGATGGTCCTTAAAGGATAAATGATATATGCTTGACCTGCACATATAATCGGTTTATCGTCCCCAAATGATAAATCGGTTATGTAATGCAAACCTAACTTAATCAAATTAAGTTACAATCCCCCCGGCTCCCGTTTCCCAGAAGAAACGGGGCCGTTTAAGAATAAATTTCCAGTTAAGTTTTTTGAAATATTACGATACACCCGAACAAAAGGTGTTTGCTTTAAATTGCATTCATATGAATTTTAAAGTACTGAAATACAGTAGTTTGGTTTTTTAATCATGTATTGTTATAGAAGTGTGAAATTGACATTTATTAATTGTTTTTTACCTATTATAGCAATAACCGTTACCTTACCTTTGTGCTGTTATTTAAATGAAGATGATGATGAAGGAGTTAATTGAAATTTTGGCTGTACAGATTGAATCGACATTGAAGATGTTGTTTGATAGAATGCCAGAGCCTTCTGTACAATTTATACACTTATCCTACTTTGGGACAAGTAGCGTTCTCAAGCCCAAGACAAGAAGAACCTATTAAGATCTCATATTTGATTATTTATATTTTAAGTTAGTTGGTTAGTTAGTTTAAAGCCATGCATATCGCATGGCTTTTTTTATTGGTAATTATACTATTCAAATAAATTATAAAAATTCTTTGAGTTATGAATCAAAGGGTATTATACTATAGTAATCAGCTGAGTTTTTTTAGGATATCCATCCTATATGTATTTGTTTTTGAGAAGGATATCTGGACCAAGATGTACTTATTGATACCATATTAACAAAGATTTAAGGCTAATACCCCCATAAGCAAGTTAATATATGCATAAAATGAAAAATTAAGCTGATTTTTTACAACTGCTAAAGTGCTGATTCACCGTATCTTTGTAGTGTTGAATTAGAGAAGGCAGGAGCAAGAAAATTGAAGATGATCCCTTCTCATTTTTCAACAGATTCAAACAGGAAGTAATTCATTTTTGATTATTTATATTTAAGTTGGTTGGTTATGTTAAAAGGGCTGTTTCAGCCCTTTTTTCTTTTATAGATTTTTTCAGGATTTGTGATGGATTACCCTGTAGGTGAGGTTTATTCTGGGATTCTTTATTCGTTTTGATTTGGGTAGCTGATGCTTCCAGTTATGTTGTGTGGCTCCTGCCATGAGTAACAAACTTCCGGGTTCCAGAGCTATCTTAAATGTTTGCTCTTTCTTTGCTCTGTGTTTGAATTGAAAACTCCTGATTTCGCCAAAGCTCAGCGAAGCAATGACAGGATTCACTCCTAATTCCTTTTCGTCATCGGCATGCCAGCCATTACTATCCATTCCGTCTCTGTAAAGGTTCAGTAAACAGCTGCTGAATCGGATACCTGTAAATGCAGCTACTTTTTGTGATATCTCATATAAAAGTTCGGTATAGGGGAGGGGTATCATGGTAAGGCCAGAATATGTATAAGGATGATTGTTTTCGGCATACAATGCTGTTAACCTTGGCTGTGGTATCATCTTTCCGAATAGTCTGATCGAATCCTGTTTCCAGGAAATATCCGATAGTAATGCTCTGAATATGGTTGCGGCTTCAGAAAGATTAAAGAAATCCGGAACATAATATATTTCTGCATCCTGCAAAGGAAGAAGGTAATTTTGCAGTTGCTTTTTGGTTTCCAATGATACTATTTTTTAATCGGTGATAACCTTCTTTAATTCATTTCTATATTCTGAAGGAGATTTTCCCGTAAATTTCTTGAAAGATTTATTGAAATAGGAGAAATTATTAAAACCACTTTCATAACAGATCTCAGTAATACTGACCGGTTTTTCCGCAAGCAACTTCGATGCATGAACCAAACGGTACTCATTGACGAAATTAGTAAAGGTCTTTCCGGACATCTTTTTAAAATATCTGCAAAAGGAAGGTACGGTCATTCCCGACATATCAGCCATTTTTTCGAGGGAAATCTGTTCCTGAAAATTTGTTTTTACATAATTGAATATAATATTGATACGGTCATTATCCTGAACATCTGCTTGTATCGAAAATCCACTGGCATTAAGAATCTGATATTCCTCAGATATTTGCAGATCATTTAGTATCGACATTATTCCCAGAAAGCGATCGAAATTCGGCAATCCAGCCAAATATTCGATCCGTTCTCCTATCTTTTCTTTGGTTGCACCAGTAAATGCCAAACCGCCTTTGCAGCGTTCGAGAATCAATCGAATGTTTTTCATTTCTGGTTTATTGATCAGATCACCCAGGAAGTCCGGAGGAAGCTGGATCACAAATTCATTCTTATTTCCTGTGAACTTATCGGTAAATCCGCAGTGTGGAAGGTTAGATCCTATAAGAATAAGATCTCCATTGGTATAATAAGATATGTGGCTGCCGATCTGCCGTTTTCCAGACCCTCCGTTAACATAGACCAACTCCAGTTCCGGATGATAATGCCAGTACGACGTATTCTGATTTTGGTTCACATCGTATTTGACCAGAGAAAAGGAACTTCCGAATGAAGGGTTAATAACTTCTAAAGCAGGTTTTTTGAGATTCATGATATTCCTTATTAATAGTATAAAATTACAACAATGAAAAAGGAGCGATATATATTATATTAACGCAAATATACACTATTTTATCATAAGTTGTATTTTAACCCATTGCAGGAGTTAAAATAGTGCATAAATTGGAAAATACAGCGGTAGTGTAGCCTGGATTACCGTACTACTTTTGACTCAAGTTAATGTTTAACCATTAAATTATTGCGAGATGAAAAAGTTAATTAGTAGAATTATGTTGGTTGCGTTGTTTACGATTGCAACGGTAACCATGGCCAGAGCTAGTGAGTTTTACCTGTCGGTAAAACAGGATGATTGCAGAACTATTGACCTGATACTCCCTAAGGCAGATCAGCCTTTGAAGATTTCATTTACAGATGAAGAAGGGGAGATCTTGTATTTTGATGAGAAATCTAATTTTTCTTCTAATATCAGAAGATACGATTTTAATAGTCTTCCTAACGGTGATTATTTCTTCGTAGTTGAGTCTGAAACCAAGATTGCTAAAGTTCCATTGACTTTCGTTGAAGGTAAGACCATTATCGCTGCTGATAAGGAAGAAACTATTTACAAACCTTATTTCAGAGTTGAGAATAAAGTGATCAGCATGAATATGTTGAGCATCGATGAAACTCCTGTAGAAGTTAAGGTTTATGACAGCTCAGATATCCTATTGTACGACGAAGTACTAACCGGAAATAAAAGTTTAGGTAAGCGTTTTGATTTTACAAAAGCTTCCAGAGGTGATTACAAGATCGTTGTTAAACACGATGGTAATACCTTCTACAAAATAGTTAGTTTGTAGTCTATTTTAAGTTTAAGTAGTGTTTATTGTTTAGGGGACTTCGGTCCCCTTACATTTTTTATAGACTTTAGATATGTACATAATTAACATCAATTATAACGTTGTAGTAGATTATATGTATATATAGGCCCAGGTGATAAGAATGAACTGAATGGGTATTCTTAATATCAACAGCCATTTGGGGAAGTACTTCTCAAAATGAGGATCTCGAACCATATGAATATGTACTGGCAAGAACAGGATCAACATTATGATAATTCCATAAAGTGCTATTCGGGATGTATTCGGGAAGAAAAGAAGGATTCCTAAAAGTATTTCTGCAATACCACTTAATAAAACTAAAGTCCCCGGATATGGAAGATATCCGGGGATAATTCTTTTATAGGTTTCTGGTTTGATGAAATGAAATATTCCCGCGACGATATATAAAACAGCCATGGTATAATAAGACCAGATAAACATGCTTTATCCTGCTTTATTTTCCGCCATAATCCAGCGATTGATCTTGTCTTCCAGTAACTCCAGGGGAAGACAGCCAGACTCAAGAACTCTGTTGTGAAATTCCTTGATGTCGAATTTGTCTCCGAAGGCCTTATGTGCTTTATTCCGTAGTTCGATGATCTTTAATTGTCCGATCTTGTATGATAAGGCTTGTCCGGGCCATGACATATAGCGTTCTATCTCAGCGATCACACTGGCTTCCGATTCAGCTTCATGGCTTAATGAATATTCTATTGCCTTTTCACGACTCCAGCCTTTTGCATGTATACCTGTATCCACAACAAGTCGTATGGCACGATGCATCTCAGCGCTTAACATACCAAAATATTGATAGGGGTCTGTATAGAGTCCGAGTTCTTTCCCTAAAGATTCTGAATACAGTGCCCAGCCTTCTCCATAGGCACTATACCAAATTGTTTTTCGGAATGCCGGAAGATCGGTGTTTTCCTGTTGTAATGAAATTTGATAATGATGACCCGGGATCGCTTCGTGAAGGAAAAGATCTTCATCGGATAAGATATTATAAGCCTTAACATCCGGGATCGGAACATAGAATATACCAGGTCTGGTTCCGTCAAGTGAGCCCTGGTTGTATTCAGCACTTGCCGATTCCTCCCTGAATGCTTCAGTTCTTCTTACTTCAAAACCGGTTCTGGGCGTAAGGTCAAACAATTTCTTGAGGTTAGGTTTCATTTTGTCATAGATGGCATAGAAATGTTCTATGACTTGTTCCGGTTTGTTATATGGCATGAGGTCTTTATTGTTTCTAATTGCGTCAAAGAACTCCGGTAATGTGCCCTTAAATCCGGCTTCATCCATCACCTTCTCCATTTCACTTTCCAGTCTTGCAACTTCAGCTAACCCAATCTCATGAATTTGTTCGGCAGTCAACTCCGTAGTTGTATAGATCTTGATCTGTTGCTGATAATAAGCAGCGCCATCAGGGATATCTCCAATTCCGGATGTTGTTCTGCCGGCAGGTAAATATTCGTCTCTGAAGAATTCAGTCAGCTTTTGGTATTGCGGAATCACTCTTTTATCGATCACTTCGGAATAAACAGCCCGTAGTGAATCTTTTTGTTTATCGGTGAAAATATCCGGAAATGTCTTTACTGGGCCAAAGAACAGGTGTTCAGAAGGAGGGCCCTTAGCAAGGGCCTCCATTTGCGGGATCACTTTTTCAATCAAAGATTTGGGAAGTATATATCCATCACCAATTCCTTTGCGCATATTTACGATTGCTGTATCACACCAGACGAGATAATCTCCTAATCTGGAGAGCCATTTCTCATGGTCCTGAAGGGTGTGGAAGGGTTGTGCACTCATTCCACTGGCAAACTGTCCGATGGTTTGTGGAAGGGAGCTGAACTGATTGATCGGAACCAATCGGTTATAGGGAAATTCAAGTTGTTTTAAACCCGTCTCACATTGCCATTTCAATACATTATAACTTAGATAATCTTCTTCAGACAGTTGGTCGGTATCATATTGTGCCAGTTTACTCAGGTAATTCCTGTAAAATTGCTTTTTGCGATCAATGAATACTAATGACAGGGTATTCGGTAGCATATCATTGTATTCCGTTTTACCGGAAAAGGTTGCATCTATAGGGTCGATCTTCAGGTTGTCTTCATAATATGCCTGGAAAACATCAGTTATAGGAGGGAGGTCTGTAGCTTCTTGAGATTTCTTGTTTGATTCTTCCTTACAAGAGAAGAGTAATAAGATGCAAAGGAAAGCATAGAGGGAGTTGTTCATAATAACTATTCGGATTGGTTTTCGGTTTTCTTTTTGTTTTTACTTTTCACATACTCCAGGCGTCTGAATCGAACTGCCTCCCAGTCGTCGTTTACCGTGATATGATTGGCAAGATGATAACATTTCCTGATCAAGGGGGTCCAGTCGTAGTCGTTGGTGATATCGGTATAAAGCGTTTTAGATACTTTTCGGGGATGAGCAATCCATAGGATAGCGTCTTCGTGTAATTTATGTAACACTGTAAGTAACTGATTTTCCAGTTCCTCTATGGTCGTGACAAAGATCAGTACAAACTCTACCTTTCCGGCTTTGATACTGGAATAAAGAATCTCCATATCGGAAAGCGCAGCGAGTTCCTTTCCAAATCCTTCCGGTTCATTCAGAATAAGAATCTGATTCTGATTTTCAAGTTTGAGTTTTTGTAACAGCGTCTTCATTTCCTAAAGTTATGAAAAATTGCACCTATCAACAAGAAGAGAATTGCTTAAGATGTCTGTGTGCCAAATCAGTAACAGGGAGATAAGAAGCCGTATGGAATAAAAAAAAGCCGGCTTTTGCCGGCTTTTAATTTAAGATGTAAAAATCTTATTATTTGATCATATTGTAACTTCTCTTGATGAAGTTCGTAAGTTCTTCACCTTTTAGGAGTCCTTGTGATAATCTGGCAAGGTCAACAGACTGATTGATCAGTCTCTCCTGTTTAGCCTTAGTCTTCGTATTCAGAATCTGTCCGATCAGTTCATGGTTTGTATTAACCACAAGGTTATACATTTCAGGCATATTCCCCATCCCGAACATTCCTCCACCGGTAGCGCTCATCTCTTTCATACGGCGCATAAATTCAGGTTGCGTAATCACAAATGGAGATGCATTGCTGTCAAGAGATTCAAGTTGTACACTGAATTTTTCCTTGGGAACTGCATTTTCCAGAACTCCTTTCAGAGTTTCTTTTTCCTCTTCTGAAAGCTTGGAGATTTTTTCTTCATCCTTTTTAATCAGGTTATCCAGAGAATCCGAATCAACTCGGGCAAACGAAATGTTCTCTTTTGAAGTTTCAAGTTTCTGCATCAGATGGGATACGATGGGAGAATCCAGAATTAGTACCTGGTATCCTCTATCTTTAGCTTCCGTGATGTAACTGTGTTGAGCATCCTGGTTCGAAGCATAAAGTAGTATGGTCTTACCGTCCTTATCGGTCTGATTCTCTTTAACCTTTTCAATAAGTTCTTCAAAAGTGAAGTATTCGTCATCTACGGTAGGGTATAATGCGAATTTATCAGCTTTTTCATAGAACTTATCTTCTGAAAGCATACCGTATTCGATAACCACTTTGATATCATTCCATTTTTTCTCGAAATCCTCACGGTTCTCATTGAAGAGCGATTTTAATTTATCAGCTACTTTTCGGGTGATATAGCTGGAGATCTTTTTTACGTTTCCATCAGCCTGAAGATAGGATCTGGATACGTTCAATGGTATGTCCGGCGAATCGATAACTCCGCGTAACATCGTGAGGAATTCAGGTACGATACCTTCTACATTGTCAGTGACGAATACCTGGTTCTGAAAGAGTTGAATTTTATCTTTTTGAAGATTGATCTCATTGCTCAACTTTGGGAAATAAAGAATCCCGGTCAGGTTGAACGGATAATCCACGTTCAGGTGGATATGAAAGAGAGGCTCTTCAAATTGCATCGGATAGAGCTCCCGATAAAAATTTAAATAATCTTCATCCTTGAGGTCTGCGGGTTGTTTTGTCCATGCAGGCTCCGGATTGTTGATGATATTGTCTACAGTAATCTGCTTATCGGTAGCATCATCACCTTCCCCTTCCTTGATAGTTTCTTCTCTGGTTCCGAATTTGATCGGTACCGGCATGAATTTATTATACTTTATTAATAGTTCACTGATTCTGTTTTCTTCAAGGAATTCTTCTGAATCTTTATTGATGTGAAGGATTATTTCCGTTCCTCGTTCCGATTTATCGGATTCATCAAGGGTGTAATTTGGCGATCCGTCACAAGTCCAGTGTGCTGCAGGCTCATCTTTATAAGATTTTGTGATGATCTCTACTTTATCAGCAACCATGAAGGCGGAATAGAACCCTAGTCCGAAGTGACCGATGATCCCACTGTCTTTTGCTGAGTCTTTATACTTTTCTAAGAATTCTTCGGCGCCGGAAAAGGCGATTTCATTGATATATTTCTGAACTTCTTCTGCGGTCATTCCCAGTCCCTGATCTATGATATGGAGTTTCTTACCTTCCTTATCGATCTTAACTTCGATCACAGGATTTCCATATTCCACGCCCTTCGCTTCACCTATATTGGTCAGGTGCTTCAGCTTTAAAGTGGCGTCAGTTGCATTTGAAATAAGTTCTCGCAGGAAAATTTCATGGTCGCTGTACAAGAACTTCTTGATCAGCGGAAAAATATTCTCTACAGATACATTAATATTTCCGGTAGTCATATGTATTTAATTTTGATTATGAACACTGCACCGATTTCAAAAAAAGTACCACTTATTTCGTTTCTGACAACATGTCAGCGCCTTTGTTCTTTACATATTTCTCCAGCCACTGGTCCTGCTCCCACAGCATGTGCATAATACTTTCCTTGGCATTGTAACCATGACTTTCTTTTGGAAGCATAACCAGGCGTACAACGGCTCCAAGTCCTTTTAAAGCATTGAAATATCGTTCACTTTGCATCGGATAGGTCCCTGAATTATTATCGGCTTGTCCGTGAATAAGTAATAGTGGTGTCTTCATCTTTTCGGCATGCATAAAAGGTGACATTGTGTAATAAACCTCCGGAGCTTCCCAGTAATTGCGTTCCTCACTCTGAAATCCAAAAGGAGTAAGTGTTCTGTTGTAGGCACCACTTCTTGCGATTCCTGCTGCAAAAAGATTGGAATGTGACAACAGGTTAGCAACCATGAAGGCTCCGTAACTGTGACCTCCCACCGCTACACGTTCTCTGTCGATATATCCCAGTTCATCAACGGCATCTATCGCTGCTTTGGCATTTGCCACCAGTTGTTCTCTAAATGTATCATTGGGCTCTTTATCGCCTTCTCCTATGATCGGGAATGCAGCATCGTCAAGTACCACATACCCACGGGTAACCCAGTACACGGGGGATGCCCAGTATGGATAGGTGAATTCATTCGGATTCTGTGTGTTTTGAGATGCGCTGTTCTTGTCCTTATATTCACGTGGATAAGCCCACATAAGCATTGGCATTTTTTCTTTTTTATCCATATCATAGCCGACAGGAAGATATAGGGTAGCCGATAATTCCAGGCCGTCAGCTCTTTTATAGGTGATCACTTCCTTATGTACACTTTGAAGACTTTTATAGGGGTTATCGAAGCTTGTTAGCTGAATCGGACTCCTTCTTCTTTTGATCGCTTTATAATAGTAGTTCGGGTATTCTGTTTGCGATTGAACCCTGACAAGCAACCTG
The DNA here is from genome assembly GCF_007279655.1 of Robertkochia solimangrovi. Taxonomy (GTDB): domain Bacteria; phylum Bacteroidota; class Bacteroidia; order Flavobacteriales; family Flavobacteriaceae; genus Robertkochia; species Robertkochia solimangrovi. The sequence goes on from NZ_QKWN01000012.1 coordinate 24,623, forward strand.
TCTTCTTCCGGATCGTAGTCTAAAAGATCCTCTTTTTTGTTTTCGAGTTTTGAGGTGTATAAGCGGGCTTTATCAAAAGATTTCAGATTGATTTTATCGACAAATGGAAATTGTCCGTTTTCGGAAAACCCATCGCCCAGTAAATAGGCATTCTTATTTTTGTCAAGGGCCAGTACATAGCTTCCCAACTCATTTCTTTTGGATACGAAACTACCGGGATTGCTATATTGATCCTGATAATTCCTGTCAAAAAGTACTACGGGTTCCCGGGTGTTGTCTGATGGATCAAAAACATAGGTTTTGGTATTTCGTGTATTCCACCATCGGTCATAAGCGATCGCGATATCATCATCACCCCATTCAATTCCTGCGTATCGGTTTTTGGTTTTTAACAGCTCCCGGGGAGTGCCGGTAAAAGGGGCCTCAATTTCATAGATGACATCTCTGAAAGGAACCTCTACTTCCGGATCGCCCTGATCTAAAGCTTCTGCGTAATACAGGGTTGAAGGTTTGTCACTTCTCCATCGGATACTTCGCATTCCGGTCTGCACAGCCATAAATCCTTGCGGTAATTCTTCGATGAGTCCTTCTTCAAGGATCACCTTTATCACATTTCCATCCTTATCGTAAACTGTGGTCGTGGAAGGGAAGCGGCTATAAGGAACAAGGTAGGAAAAAGGTTTTCCTATGGTAGTGATCATGACATAGTTTCCATCCGGGGAGAAACTGATTCCCTGATACATTTCGGTCTCTTTCCATTTCTCAGTCTTTCCGTCTAACGAGATCTTCATCAGATCTGCTTTGGCAAGTTGTTCGAAATTGAACTCATCATTCGGATTTTTCAAAAGGTCCTGATAGGTTCTGTTTTGTGCCTTCTTCCCGTCGTTGGTGGAGATCGTCGGCCCGTCTGGAATGGCTTCGTCAGTATTGATCAGTGGTTTGCGATCGGAAGGTAATGTTTTTACCAGGATCGATTGACTATCCTTAAACCAATTGATTACATCATACAGGTTGGCGTTAAGGATGGGTTCAGAAAGTTTACTCATTTGGCCTTTCTGTAAATCCAGTACCCAAAGTTCCACACCCGCTTCCGTTGTATTTGTCAAAGCCATTTTTTCCTGATCCGGCGAAAGGGAAAAATTGGCAAGTCTCGGATTGTTGGGAATTCCCTTGATTTCTATAGCTTCCTTGTCTTTAGGAGATTTAATCATAAGGTTGTTTACATACGATACACGGCTACCGATATTGGTTTTTGGATTTATCCTTAATCCACCAAGTCGAAGTTCTTCTTCAGAAAGTTCAGCTATGGATTTATGTGGATCCCGATACATAAGGATCATATACTTTCCGTTTTCAGTGATGTTCACCATCGGGGCTGCTGGAGCTTCAAATAAATCGAGGATCTCACTTGGAGGCTTCTGATAGTTGAGTTTTTCCTGTCCGAATGCTGATAATGCAACAAACAGAAGGAGCAGGCAGGAAATTTTTTTCATGAAATGATGATTTAAAATTAATTTTTTGGAAACCATCCTGAGATGGTCGTTTTTTTGGCAGCTACAATTTACTAATAATTTTAAAGCTGCAATTCTGGTTTTAGAGTGCTTTCAGAGTAGTTCTAATTAACGTTACATTCTCTAATAATTCCTTAAATTGCGCGACCAAAATTTACTTTTTTCGTAGATTTAATAGAGTATATTGTAAATAAGATAATTAAAAGCGTATGTATAATTCAAGAATTACCGGATTAGGATATTATGTTCCGGATAATGTGGTAACCAATGACGATCTTTCCAAAATCATGGAGACCAATGACGCATGGATTCAGGAACGTACAGGTATTCGTGAAAGACGCCATGTGATTCCTGGTGGGGAAGATACCACTACCACCATGGGAGTGAAGGCTGCTGAAATCGCCATTGAAAGATCCGGCTTGACCAAGGAGGAGATCGACTTTGTGGTCTTCGCCACACTTAGTCCGGATTATTATTTTCCGGGCCCCGGAGTATTGGTACAAAAGGAGCTTGGTTTACGAACGGTAGGTGCACTTGATGTTCGTAATCAATGTTCCGGTTTTATATATGCGCTGTCTGTCGCTGATCAGTTTATCAAGACTGGGATGTATAAAAATGTACTCGTTATCGGTTCTGAACTGCATTCAAAGGGACTCGATATGACCACTCGTGGAAGAGGGGTGTCTGTAATCTTTGGTGATGGGGCAGGAGCTGCCGTGTTGAGCAGGGAAACCGATCCTGAAAGAGGGATTCTTTCAACGCATTTGCATTCCGAAGGTGAGCATGCTGAAGAACTTGCCCTGATTGCGCCGGGAATGGGGAAACGATGGGTGACCGACATTCTGGAAGATAAAGACGGTGAGGACCTTTCTTACTATCCATATATGAACGGACAATTCGTCTTTAAGAATGCTGTGGTGAGATTCAGTGAGGTAATTATGGAAGGACTAAAGAAGAACGATCTCACACCACAGGATATCGATATGCTCATCCCGCATCAGGCCAATCTGAGGATCTCTCAGTTCATTCAGCAAAAATTCGGACTTAGCGATGATCAGGTCTATAACAATATCATGCGTTATGGTAATACCACCGCTGCATCTGTCCCTATAGCATTAACAGAAGCCTGGGAGGAAGGAAAGATAAAAGAGGGAGATACGGTAGTCCTTGCTGCTTTTGGAAGTGGATTTACCTGGGGAAGTGCTATTATTAAATGGTAGTTTACCGTTAATGGTGATTAAAATATTTGGTCTGCTGGCGCACGAAGAAGCTTGAGTGACCTGTGGTGAAAGCGACAGAAGTCATCTTCGCAGGCTCAGTTTGCTTAGTAAGATCTATTTCTGATTGATATTAATTAATAGTATTTCTTTTTCCATTGATATAAAATCAAAAAGGCTGTTTCAAAAATCCGAAACAGCCTTTTCTAGATCAGTTAAGATCAACAAGCATCAGCTCTTATAAATGTTCTGCCAATGAGTGATGGGTATCGATCAGCGGTCCTCCGTTGATGATCTCGTCAGAAGCCTGATTGGCAAATTTTTCGAAGTTGATGTGGAAGGAATGCGCCAACTGAATTGATTTACTGATGTACGCACCTTTTTGCAGCCAGGTATTGATTGGATCCAGCATTTCTGTTGGTACTCCAGGGCAATATTCCGGCATATGCAATCCGAAGATCGGATGAGCCTTATAGGTTACTTTCTCCATTTCACCATTTAAGATCGCTGTGATCATGGCACGGGTATATTTCAATTTTATTCTGGAACCCACACCATAAGGTCCGCCACTCCATCCGGTATTCACCAGCCATACATTAACACCTGCATCCTGCATTTTCTGACTGAGCATTTCAGCATATACAGCTGGGTGTAGTGGCATGAAAGGTTCTCCGAAACATGCAGAGAATGATGGTACCGGTTCGGTGATTCCTGCTTCAGTTCCTGCTACCTTCGCGGTATATCCGGAAATAAAATGGTATGCGGCCTGTCCTGGAGTCAGTTTTGACAATGGAGGCAGCACACCGAACGCGTCACAGGTCAGGAAGAAGATATTCTTAGGGTTTGCCGCATAAGAGGGTCTTTGGATATTATCGATATGCTCAATTGGATAGCTCACACGGGTATTTTGAGTAATGCTGCTATCAAAGTAATCTACTTCTCTGGTTCCTGATTTGAAAACTATATTTTCCAGTAATGCACCTGGTCTGATAGCACGGTAGATATCCGGTTCTTTTTCCTCTGATAGATCGATCACTTTTGCATAACAGCCACCCTCGAAATTGAAGATTACATTATCAGCGGTCCACCCATGTTCGTCATCGCCGATCAGTTTTCTGGCCGGGTCGGCAGAGAGTGTGGTCTTACCGGTTCCTGATAAACCGAAGAAAATAGCAGTGTCACCATCTTCCCCGACGTTTGCTGAACAGTGCATTGGCAATACTTCCTTCTCTACAGGAAGGATAAGGTTTAATGCGGAAAAAATACCCTTCTTCATTTCGCCTGTATAGGCAGACCCTCCGACCAGAGCTATTTTTTTTGTAAAGTTCAGTATAGAGAAATTACCGCTTAACAATCCTACTTCTTCAGGATTCGGTGCGCTGTATCCGGGAACACAAAGTACCAGCCATTCTTCCTGAAAGTTTTCAAGTTCTTCATTATTTGCGAATCTCAGGAACATGTTCTTAACAAAGTAATTTGACCATGGGTATTCGGTGATCGTACGAACGTTCATCTGATATTCAGGGTAAGCACATACATATGCATCACGAACATAGGCATCTTTGCCAGCCATATATTCGATCATTCCATTGTAAAGTTTGTCGAAATTTTCGGGAGAGATTGGTTTATTGATGCGCCCCCACCAAACTTTATCTTTGGTATATTCGTCTTTTACAAGGAATCGGTCTTTTGGAGATCGTCCTGTAAATTTCCCGGTGTTTACCACCAGGGTTCCATTTTCGGTTTCCGTTCCCTGTCCTGAAGAAACAGTGATTTTCTGTAATTCTTCGGCTGGCAGGTTATAATGAACGTTAACATCCTTTAAGCCATATTTGCTTAGATCTACACTTTTTAATTCCATAGTTGCACTCATGACAATAATTTTATAGATGAATCATTTTATTTTTCTATTCACTGATCTCAAAGGGCCAGAAAAATGGTATCAGGACCAAAGACATCAAAAAGGTCAATATCAGTAATGGTGTACCTGTTTTCAGGTAATCCATGAATTTATAGCCACCTGCGCTCATGACCATTGCGTTGGTGGTGGTTCCCATAGGTGTCATATAGGCGGTTGAAGCACTGACTGCTACCGTCATCATAAAGGGTCTTGGAGAAACTCCTATTCCCAGGGCAGCCATATAGGCGATCGGAGCCATTAATACAGCTGTTGCCGTGTTATTGATAGTCTGACTCAACAGAGTGGTCAGGATGAAAATTCCTCCCATCAACATCACCGGTTGAGATTCTCCCAGTGTTTCGATCAACGAATCAGAGATCATTTGAGCCGCTCCCGTTTTTTGGAGGGCAACGCCCATGGGGATCATCGCTGCGATCATGATCACACTGGTCCAGCTTATGTTCTTATAAGCTTTCTCAATCGGCACACAACCGGTGAACATCATGATACCTGCACATAGCAAAACTGCTATGGATCCCGGCATCACGTTCAGCGATAATAACAGGATCATCAGAATCATTATCCCGAGTGAGATATAGCTCTTATAATCCAGTGTATCTACATTTTTAACCATCGCCTCAGGACTACCACAGATCACCAGATTTTCATAGATCGATTTAAGTCGGTCTATCTTTTCCCAGCTCCCTCTGATGATAAAGGAGTCACCGGCCTTTATCGAAATATTTACATCATTTATCGGTTCTCCGCCACGACTAACTCCGAGCAGTTGAATTCCCTGCTGACTCAGGTAGAGTCCTAATGGGATGGTTCTGCCAACGAAGTATGATTTTGGAGTGACGATCACTTCTACCATTCCAACCTCTGAATTGATGAATTCCCGCTTAAGTTCCTCTTCGTGCAGTTCGTCAGGTATTAAGCCTAGTTTGAATTCCTGCATGAACCTATCGATGTCGGAAGGTTGTCCTTTGACTGTGATGATATCATGATACCTCATTTCAGTCTTCCCATTCGGGAATTCTACAAAAGCCGATTTTGCTTTTATTTTATTAAAGTGTCTTCGACGTAAACGGATGACGGTTACGTTGAATTTCGACTCCATTTCCCAATCCTTGATCTGTGTGTCGATCAATGGAGACATCGAACGGATACGTAAACGGTAAACGTTGTCACCGATACTGAAATCTTCGATCCATTTTGAAAGTTCTGCATCAAGATTTATCGGCTTATTACTTGTTTTGATGTTCGGTAAAAGTTTATGACCGAAGAACCGGAAATATGCGATGGCAAGAATCAACATCGGAATACCGATAAGTCCGAATTCAAAGAACGAGAAACCCTCCATATGATTTTCCATCAGGTGATCGCTTACAATGATATTCGTCGGAGTACCTGTGAGGGTTAATAATCCACCTGCATTTGATCCGTAAGCTACGGGAAGCAGGATCTTCGAGGGCAGTGTTCCTGCTGTCCAGGCTGCCGATATAGATACTGGCATCAGTGTGGCTACTGTTCCCGTATTACTGACAAATCCTGAAAGTACTCCTGATCCAAGTGTTACGATCACCAGTAATTTAGGAACGCTCTTGCCGGCGAGTTCAACGAATTTCCTCCCGGCAAGTGCGGTCCATCCTGTTCTTGACAAACCCTCTCCGATAATGAATAACGCAGCCACCATAATAACCGTAGGATTGCTGAACCCGCTCAGGGTTTCCGGAACATCCAGTATTCCTGTCAGATACAGGGATAACATGGAAATCAATGCTACTACGTCCGGTGGGTATTTCCCCCAAATAAACAATGCGATAGTCACAACCAGAATGAGACACAGAGTCAAGATCATAATTCAGGATTTTAAAAATCTATAGCTAGTAACGGTACTTCAGTGGTCTGACTTAACTCACGGGTCAATTTACCTTCTGAGTGTACAGGACCTTCGGCATGATTTCGGGGCAGCATTGCTATCAGATCAACTTTGTTCTTATCTACATAGTTGAATATTCCATGAAGGATATCCGGATCCTCTATGAACGAATGATGTGAATAGAAGTTTTCCAGATAGTATTCAATATTATTTTCATTTTTTTCGTCTGTAGGAGTATATCCATAGTTGCCTTCGTCATTTTTAACGGTGATTACATCCACATGAGCATTAAAACGGCGTGCTACATCCAGTAACACTCCCAGTAATTTATAATTGTGGATCTCATCCTTTCCGATCACCAGGGAAATTCTTTCTAAATGGAATTCATGATAACCCTTGGGTATTACCAATACCGGGCATTTGGCTGCCAGTACGAATTCAGAGGTCTTTGTTTGAAGAAAACAATGATCCTTTAACGGGCAGGTGCCCATGATCACCAGGTCAACCGAAGTGGTACGCTGAATTTCCAGAAGTGATTCATTGATTCTCCCCTTAGTAATGACAGGAATAATCTCATTTCGGATTTTTCTGGAATACGTTTGTATGATTTTCTTCAATTCAGGAAGTTTCTCCTGATTCGCTGCGCCATCTTCAACATGTGCCAAAATGATCTTAACCTGCGGGTCATTTTCCAGGAATCTTATCGCATAGTTTAGTGCATTACTGGCAACATCTGAAAAATCAAAAGGTACTAAAACTGTTGATATTGCTTTCATGATACTTGATTTATATAACAAATTTACCTCCCTAATATTTGATAGGAAATGACCTTTGTCATGTTTTTTGTGTAAAATCTACGCTAACTTTGATTTTTATAGCTATAAAGCTGTTTAACAGGAGTTTATGAACGTGAAAAATAATAAAAATTACGTCATGGCCACTAACTTTTATAAAGAAGATCACCAAATCTTAACAATGAACACTTCGAAAACGTTTTCATTGAATCCATCGATTTTTAAACTGGTTTTTCTGATGTCATTTTTAATGATCGCTCCAATCCTCGTAGCTCAGGAAAAGAGTTCTGAGAAATCTGAGATCCCTTTGTCCTGGCATCTGACCAATAATCCCGAAATAGGATTCAAGATCAATGGTGCCATTCAATTCTGGTCAAGGTATACACAATGGAACCCTGATAGTATGGATGATAAAGGACATCTAAGATCTTCAGCGTATGATGTGTCAGTTCGTAGATTCAGGTTTAACGGAACTTTGAATGTCACTGAAAATTTTAAGTTCTACGCTCAGGTAGGAGAGAATAATTTTAATCAGTCAGGACAAGATATTCCTATTCCGAAAATTTTGGATCTCTATGCTGAAGCTAAGATCACTCCGTTTATGAAATTCGGATTCGGTAAATCAACATGGGACGGATTATCCCGTTATACCGCCCCTTCAACCTTAAGTATGCTTACTGCAGACTTACCGATCATCGCTCAACCAACCCTAAACATTACGGATGATGTGACCAGAAATTTCGGTATGTTCATACACGGGGATATCGGGAAGGCTAATTACAGGTTCGCATTTATAGATCCCTATGATTATGGTATTTCCGGGGCCACCCCAAAACAACCGGGTGAGAATAGAGCGGAGTTTACACAGGGTGAGTTGAATCCCCAGTTTACTGCCTATTTGAAATACGACCTGCTTGAAAAGGAAAATAACAATAGTCCTAACTTTGTAGGAACGTATCTCGGAAAACATAGGTATTTGTCGTTGGGGGCAGGAATGAAATATCAAAATAACGCTATGCAGTATCTGCAAGAGGGAGACCTCAGAGAAACAGATCTGAAGCTATGGGCTGCCGATATTTTTTGGGAGCAACCTGTAGATGTTGGGATCGGTCAGGCACTAACAGCCTATAGTGCTTGGTATCACTATGATATGGGTCCTAATTACCTTCGGATGGTGGGTGTAAATAATCCGGCATTCGGTATTGACTCCGGTTCTTCACAGATCAATGGGAAGGGTAATGCCTTTCCTATGATAGGAACCGGAAATGCCTATCATCTTCAACTTGGATTAATGCTTGGTTCCGCTTATTATGACTCTTTTTTTGATAATTTTCAGTTATATGCAAGTGGGCAATGGAGTAATTTTGAGGCCCTGGGTGAAACGGTTGACAGTTATAATGCAGGGATCAATTGGTATCTGAACGGTCAACGATCTAAGATCACAATCGATGTCCAGAATCGTCCGGTCTTTTCAGGGGTCGGTAGCAGTGCAGTACAGTCTGAAAGAAAATGGATGGTGGTACTGCAATATCAATTCAAATTGAATTAGAGCCTGCTGGTCTTCAGTAATTTTTCTGATCATCATATTCGTACGCAACCAAACCTGCATTTATTCATCTATCTGATAAACCAAAAGTTTGCCAAATGATAAAAATTTTCAAATACCCCCTGATGATATTTGCTATGATACTATGGTCCTGTACCGACAAGGATGATAATATTGATGATAATCTGGCATCGCTATGGGAATTAAATGAAGTATTGTCGGATCCTGGAGATGGGAGCGGAACATTTCATGAAGTGGATAGTGATAAGTACCTGAAATTCTTTGAAGATGGAACACTTCAATCCAATTATTCGCTTTGTGAGTTATACGAAATGGAAGCCGGAATTTTTACTACGACCTATGATGCCGATGCTTCTGTGATTAATTTGCCGGGTGATGAATGTGGAAATTTTTTACAATATGAAATCAAAGAAGGCGAACTTTATCTTTACTATCCGTGTTTTGAGGCATGTGCTGAAAAGTATGAACGGGTACGGTAAGCTTTTGAAGTGATGATTCTGCCTTCCGGTGAGGCAGGCTTTATCAATGCTATTTAAGTTGATTTAGAGATTTTAATGAGCGCTGGATGTGATTTTAGCGAGATAGCTTTCTAAAGCCTGCTCAATTTTAACTCGATTAATTTTGATATAAAAAAGAAGAAACCCGGAGCTATGCCCCGGGTTTCTGTAAATGGTCGTTGCTAAAATACTAACCATCAATATCTAAGAAAAACGACCATTTTGTAGATTATAAAATTCCTTCACTGCTTTTTGTATTGTCGTCACGCTGTTTTCTTTGGCGGGATTTAACTTTTCCACTGGAGAATCTGTATTGCAGTCCAAGGTATACGGTACGACTCTCCCAATTGAATTGCCCCCTTTGAGGGTAAGGACGGTCTGTTTTAAAGGCCCATTGTGCCGTGTTGAAGATGTCATTGAAATTCAGGCTGATCGTGCCATTACCATCTGCAAAAGCATAACGCGCTCCCGTATTGATGAAATACATCGAGAATGATTGCACCTGAAGGTCTTCACTTTGGCCGCGATAGAAACCGAAGACCGATAGTGTGAGTTTTTTGGTAACGGTGAAGTTGTTGTTCATTCTGAAATTGAAGATTCCATTATTTACCTCAATTTCCTGAGTGATGATGTCATCAACTCCCGGATCAGATACTTCAGGATCCAGCCTTTCGGTTAATCCGCGTTGGGTCTGTGCAAAGAATTCAGTGCTGGCATTGATGCTCCACCATTCGGTAGGTTTGATATTAGCAGATAATTCCACCCCGTATGCTTCAGTATCATCAAAATTCCTGAAGGTCAGAATCTGTTTGGTGATATCCAATCGGTCAACATACACCGCACGGTTGATCTCATCTTTGATATTTCTGTAAAAGGCTCCCAGAGTTAAACTTCCGAGTTTTTCAAATCGATGGGTATAATTGGTCTCGAATGAATTGGTGAACTGTGGTTTCAATTCTTCATTTCCAAAAGAGGAAAGCAATGGCGTACTCCATTCCCGAATTGGATTTACCTGGCCCAGTCCGGGTCTGTCAACCCGCTTACTATAGCTGATCTGGTATTGGTTCTTTTCGGAAGGAGTATAATTGATGAAGGCAGATGGGTAAATCTGGTTGTAATCATCAGTGAAGCTTCTCACTTGGTTGGTATCTGCTGCTACCGAAACTGTTTCGAAACGCGCACCTACCTGATAGCTCCATTTCTCATAATTCTGTCCGAAGGTTGCGTAAGCAGAATAAATATCCATACCGTATACAAATTCTGTATCAGGAGTTGGTACCAGATCTCCACTGGAATTAAAGGTGAAACCGGTAGAACGGTAACCTACATTGGTCTCGAAATTTCTCGATTCAAGTCCGAGTTCCAGCTTAGATTTTTCTCCTATCGGATTAACATAATCCAGGTTGACGATAACCTGATCTCTGGCAGTGTTCACATAATCATTGTAGCTTGAAATATTTTCAAAGCCGGAATAATTGAATCTTGCATCCTGATTGCTGTGGAATAGGCTCCAGTCAGCTTCGAGTTCCAGATTGTGGCCTTCTTTATCGAAGTCCAGTTTGTAATTGAAATTGTATTGTTCGTTGAGATTCTCATCGTCCATCAGGAAGCTCTGTGTACCGTGAATACCTGAAGGTTCTGCGGCATCTACATCGGTATTTCCAGTTCCTTTTCCATTGAATGAATTCTGATTAGTGAATAACGAGATGGTATTCTTGTCGTTCAGATAAAAGTCGAAACCGAGTTTATACAGGTGAGACTTGTTGTTATTATTGAAGCCAAATTTCTGTACCTGATATTCATTGTAATCCGGGCTTGAAGCAAGATCAAGACGTTCTATCTGCCCATCATTGACTTGTTTCCCGATATTATTTCCATAGCTACCGTAAAAATTGAATTTACCGTTTCTATAGTTCAGGTCGGCTGAGCTGTTGAATTTGGCTTCTACTTCATAACCCAGTCCTATATTCACATTTCCGTTAAATCCTATATTCGCATTTTTATGAAGCACGATATTGATGATACCACTCATTCCTTCCGGGTTATACTTAGCGGATGGATTGGTGATGAGTTCGATGCTTTTGATAGAGGTGGAAGGGATTTGTTTCAATAACTGGGCTACAGGTACGTTTGAGAGCTTTCCGTCTACCATTACACGTACATTCGAATTTCCTCGGAGCGATAGGGCTCCGGATTGCTGATCCACATTTACGGAAGGAATGTTGTTCATAATGTCTGCTGCAGTAGCACCTTGTGTGGTAAGATCTTTTCCGACATTGATAACCTTTCGGTCAATTTTCTGCTCGATGGTCGATCGTTCAGCTACAACATCAACTCCTTCCAGTTCGGTGACATTTTCTTTGAGTTCGATAACTCCCAGATCTATGTTACGTGACTGCCGGCTGATTTCTATGGCTTTGGTGTAGTTTTCATATCCGATGAATTGTACTTCAAACATAAAGGCACCTTCCCCTATATCAACAAGTCGGAATGAGCCGTCCTCGCCGGTGATTGCGCCGACCACGGTCGATCCGTCTTCTTTGTTTTTAATCACTACAGTAGCATAAGGAACAGGTTGTTTTAGGGTGGCATCAATGACCTTTCCGGTAACAGTACCGATCTTCAGAGGGTCATGAGAGGCTGCGGAAGTCTGTGCGCCTGAATAGATTGAAAATAACAGGACGCACAGAAACAGATTGAGTTTCATGAGTTCGTTTTTTGATTGATTTATAATTGATTGATGATTATATAAATGACGACTGTTACAGGGAGTTGTTACACTGATTTTGTTATTTTAACATAAATTAACTAAAGAGACGTTTGGAAGGAGGTGCTTGAAAGTTAGATCCTAAGGGTTCTGATCCTTAGTTTTTTAAGGGCTTGGTGAAAAAGTAATTTTGTATTTTCGTCTGGTTAAAAAGAATTGATATCCATGAAGAAGACACTAGTTATCGGAGCCTCAGATAACCCGTCCCGTTATAGTTATCTGGCAGTACAGCGTTTATCGTCTAAAGGTTTTCCGGTTTACGCATTGGGGAGACATCCGGGAAAGATAAACGGTATTGAGATCGATACAGGAACACCATCTTATCCGGATGTTCATACCGTGACATTGTATATAAATCCTTCGAATCAAAAGGAACTATATGAATATTTAACGGGTCTGAATCCGACTCGGGTAATTTTCAACCCGGGAACAGAAAATCCTGACCTGGCTGCATTACTTCAGAGCAAGGGAGTGGAAACGATCGCTGCCTGTACTCTTGTTATGCTGGGTACTGGGCAGTATTGAGTGATTTTCGGTCAAATTTGCCATTTGTGTTGAGCAGTAGTAGCAGAAACGTTATTGTACCGTTGAGTATCAGAATAAAGAAGCCGAGGTCGATATCAAAGTCAGATTTTAACCATGAACTTATGAAATAGGCGAGTACCGGGGAAGCCAGAGCGATCACTGGAACTAATACATCCCGGGTTTTCAAATTTGTAAATAGGCCGAAGGAGAACATGCCTAACAACGGACCATAGGTGTATCCTGCGAAAGTGAATAATTTAGAAATGACACTTTCATTTTTGATGAGGTATTTGAAGGTGATGATTACCAGTATAAGTATAACAGATAGGATCACATGAATTCTCTTTCGTACTCTGATCTGTTTTTTCGAATCATATTTTTTTTCGATATCCAGTATGTCAACACTCACCGAAGTGGTTAGTGAGGTCAGGGCACTATCGGCACTACTATATGCAGCTGCGATCAAACCGATGAGAAAGAAGACGAAAACCGCAGTCCCCAGATGCTCAGATGCAAGGGTAGGAAAGAGATCATCCTTCATCGCGGTCACTCCTTTTTGTCTGGCGAAATCCGTTAGCAATAATCCCATAACCATAAAGAAAAAGTTCACAAAAGTGAGTACGATGGTAAACCAGAACATATTCTTTTGTGCGTCCTTCAAAGAACGGCAGGTAAGATTCTTTTGCATCATGTCCTGATCGAGACCGGTCATAACTATAGCGATAAAGGCTCCGGAAAAGAATTGATTCCAGAAGTAATCGGCACTTCTGGGGTCGTCAAAGAAAAATATCTGTGACATCGGACTTGCCTTTACATAATTGAGGAGTCCTGTGGCGCCGATGTTCATTTCGTCGTAGATGGAAACCAGCGTAACACCCACAGCGATCAGCATGAACAGGGTTTGCAAGGTGTCTGTCCATACGATGGTTTTGATACCGCTCTTAAAGGTATAGAGCCAGATGAGGATGATAGTGATTGTTACGGTCACCCAAAATGGAATCCCCATCTGATCGAAAAGAATGATCTGTAAAACATTGGCAACCAGGAAAAGGCGGAAACTTGCTCCTACAATTCGTGAGAGAATAAAGAAGGAAGCCCCGGTCTTGTAGCTGGCGGTGCCGAATCGTTGTTCGAGATAAGTATAGATCGAAGTAAGATTCAATCGGTAATACAAAGGCAATAGTACAGTTCCTATGACCAAATACCCCAGTATATATCCCAATACGACCTGCATGTAGCTGAATTTCGAAGCTTCTACCCATCCTGGAACCGAGATGAAGGTAACTCCGCTTAATGAAGCCCCGATCATTCCAAAAGCAACCACATACCATGGAGATTGACGATTGGCTTTAAAAAAACTTTCATTGCTTTCTTCCTTACCTGTGAAGTACGATATCAGGATCAACATCAGAAAGTAGGCGGCTATAATGGAAATGATAAAAATTGGTTGCATAGGGAAAATTTACGGCATGCAAAATACAAAACTCGCTTCTAAAATTCATTTATGACTCTTAAAATCGTATTTTCGCAGCAATGGACTTCTCATCAAAATTATTGACCAATGCGGTAAGTGAGGTGTCACAATTACCGGGAATTGGGAAGCGAACGGCTCTTAGGCTGGTTTTGCATCTCCTGAGGCAACCTGCCTCCAGAACAGAAGAACTGGCAGCAGCGCTTTTAACGCTGAAATCTGAAATTCGTTTTTGTAAAAGCTGTCATAATATTTCTGATAATGAGCTTTGTGAGATCTGCTCCAATCCAAAAAGAGACGAATCCCTTATTTGTGTAGTTGAAGATATCCGTGATGTCATGGCTATAGAGAATACAGGGCAATTTAACGGAATATATCACGTTCTCGGAGGGAAGATATCTCCTATGGATGGTGTAGGTCCGCAGGATCTTACTATCGGTTCACTGGTGCAAAAAGTAAAGGATGGCAAGGTCGCTGAGATCATTTTCGCATTGAGTTCCACCATGGAAGGAGATACTACCAATTTTTATATCTTCAAACAGCTGGAGCCTTATGAAATAAATACTTCCACTATAGCGAGAGGCATCGCAGTGGGAGATGAACTGGAATATGCAGATGAAGTCACCTTGGGAAGAAGTATCATCAACAGGATACCTTTTGAACGATCTTTGAAGACTTAAAGTTTGAAGTTGGAATAAAATTTATAGTAAAAACAAAATACAGTTTAGTTTTTAATTAATTTCGCAAAGCGAAAACTTAAAACGAGGCTTAAATTATTAATATGGCAAAAATTGAACTAAAGCTCCCGCAGATGGGGGAAAGTGTTGCAGAAGCTACGGTAACCGCATGGCTAAAAGAGGTGGGTGATTCCATTGAGGCTGATGAGCCTGTTGTGGAAATCGCTACTGATAAGGTGGATTCAGAAGTTCCCAGTGAAGTGGAAGGAATTCTGGTCGAGCGGTTTTTTGAGGTGGATGATGTGGTAAAGGTTGGCGAAGTCATTGCAATAATTGAAACAGAGGGAGAGGTCAATGTTAGTTCTTCAACTCCGGATGCTGAGGTGATCGAAGAAGAAACGGCAGTTGAACCCGAGCCAGTAGCTATACTTGAGAATGAAATGCGGGATATACAACTCTCAGCATCGGCTCCTGTGTCGTTTAAAGAAGCAGAGCGTTTTTATTCGCCGCTGGTGAAAAATATAGCAAGAGAAGAGAATATAAGTCTTCAGGAGCTGGAGAATATAGAAGGAAGTGGTAAGGATGGAAGGGTTACCAAAGATGATGTGCTTGCCTATTTGGGTAACCGCGGAAAAGAAACTACAGCGCCTACGCCTTCATCACAGCCGAAGCAACAGGAAGTACTTAAGGAGGAAACTGTTAAAGAGCAGCCTGTGAAACCATCTCCGAAACCTATGCCGGTTTCCGTAAACGGACAGGATGAGATCATCGAAATGTCAAGAATGGGTAAGCTCATTGCGCATCATATGATTGAAAGCGTTCAAACCTCTGCGCATGTTCAGAGTTTTATAGAAGTTGATGTTACCGGTATCGTTAAATGGCGCGAAAAAGTTAAAAAATCATTTGAGCAGCGCGAAGGTGAAAAGCTAACCTTTACCCCGATCTTTATGGAGGCAGTGGCGAAGGCGATCAAAGATTATCCGATGATCAACATTTCGGTTGACGGAGATCGTATCATAAAGCGTAAAGATATAAATCTGGGAATGGCAGCAGCGCTTCCGGATGGGAACCTTATCGTTCCCGTGATCAGGAATGCTGATCAGCTGAATCTGGTAGGCATGGCTAAAAAGGTTAATGATCTGGCTTCTCGTGCAAGAGAAAACAAGCTGAAACCGGATGAGATTCAGGGTGGGACTTATACGGTAACAAATGTCGGAACTTTTGGTAGTGTTTTTGGTACACCGATCATCAATCAGCCACAGGTAGCGATTCTTGCTCTGGGGGCGATACGTAAAGTTCCTGCTGTAATTGAAACACCGGAAGGAGATCTTATCGGAATTCGTCATAAGATGTTTCTCTCACATAGCTATGATCATCGCGTCGTGAATGGAGCTCTGGGGGGGCAATTCGTGAAACGGGTTGCCGAATATCTGGAGTCATGGGATTCTGATCGCGAAGTCTAGTATTAAAGACCGAAATTATATAAGAAGACCCTGATTCCATCAGGGTTTTCGTTTTTCAATAGTTATCTTTACAATTATAAAAAGTACAAGAATTATGGAATTGAATCTTACCAGGCCCATATGTTTCTTCGACCTGGAAACGACAGGAATCGATGTTGCCAAAGACAGGATCGTTGAAATATCAGTATTGAAGGTGATGCCAAACGGTAATAGGGAAAGCAGAACCTGGCTGGTTAATCCCGGTATACCTATTCCGGCGGAATCATCGGCAATTCATGGGATAACCGATGAAAAAGTAGCAGGGGAGCCCACCTTCAAGGAATTGTCAAAGACCATCTATGCGATGATTAAGGATAGTGATCTGGCAGGATACAATTCCGATCGGTTCGATATTCCATTGCTGGCTGAAGAAATGCTTAGAGCAGGGATAGATTTCGATCTGGGGAACAGGGTTACCGTAGATGTTCAGACCATTTTTCATAAAATGGAGCAACGCACACTTTCTGCTGCCTATAAGTTCTATTGTGGCAAAACTCTGGAAGATGCTCACAGTGCTGAAGCAGATACGAATGCTACCTATGAAATTCTCAAATCGCAACTCGACCGGTATGAGGAACTTGAAAATGATATGAGATTCCTCGGATCTTTCACTACCCGTAAGTTAAATGCCGATCTTGCCGGTTTCATCCATTTTGATGAAGACGGCGATGAGATCTTTGGATTTGGAAAACATAAAGGGAAAAAAGTTGAGGCGGTAATGGAGGAGGAGCCTGGCTATTTTGGCTGGATGCTTAATGCAGACTTTCCTTTATATACCAAAAAAGTACTTACTGCGGTTAAATTGAGAAAACTGAATAATAAATTCTGATATTCGTAGCCTTGAAATTTTAGCGCCTTTCCATCTGTTTGCGCCGGACCAATAAGCCATTGGGAATAGAAATATACAGATGAGGTGTAAAAGGTTGCTTATAAGACCAGATTCATATGAAAATTATTTGTGTTGGAAGAAATTATACAGCTCATATTGCGGAGCTGAATAATGAAAGGCCTGATGAGCCTGTTATATTCATCAAACCGGATTCTGCAGTATTGCCTAAACAACAGGATTTTTATTTACCAGAATTTTCAAATGATGTGCATTATGAAGCAGAGGTGATTGTTAAGATCAAGAAAGTGGGTAAGCATATCAGTGAACGTTTTGCCGGTAATTATTATGATGAGGTGAGTCTTGGGATCGATTTTACAGCGAGAGACTTGCAGAGCAAATTAAAAGCAAAGGGTTTGCCGTGGGAAAAGTCTAAAGGATTCGATGGTTCCGCTATAATAGGTAAGTGGATGCCCAAATCAGAATTGGGCGATCTGGATAATCTGGATTTCTCGCTATACCGTAATGGAGAGCAAGTGCAAAATGGGAATACTTCATTGATGTTATGGAAGATTGATGCATTAATTTCGTATATTTCGACCTATTTCACGCTCAAAAAAGGAGACGTGATTTTTACCGGAACCCCCGAAGGAGTAGGCAAGGTCAATGCCGAAGATCTGCTGGAAGGGTATATCGGTAAAAAGAATGCTTTTACCCTAAAAATCAAATGAACATGACTTACGATCTTTCAAAATTGAATGAGCTTTCAGGTGGGGATGAGGATTTTAATAAATCCATAGTAGAAGTTTTTATGGCAGAGACACCAGATGATGCCGTTGCTTTGGAATCTTCTGTTGCTGCTGTCGATTTTGATAAAATTTACCAACATGCCCATAAGATCAAACCCAATGCCGATCTTTTGGGAATTACAGAGGCCAGAGATGCCCTTCTTGCTATAGAAGGACATGCCAGAGGGGATCAGGATATTGCCAAAATCAAATCGCTTCTGAAGATTGTTCTGGATGAATTGAATAGTGCTTATCCATATTTCAAGAATTATATCGCATAACTAATGCAAGCTGAGATCATCACAATAGGCGATGAGATCCTGATCGGGCAGATCGTGGATACGAATTCTGCTTTTATTGCCCGTTCTCTGAACGCTATCGGGATTGGAGTATATCAGATAACATCGATACAGGATGAAAAGGATCAGCTTTTAAAAACCTTTGAGGAGGCAGAAGGAAGGGCAGATGTGATCATTATCACTGGTGGACTTGGTCCGACCAAGGATGATATTACCAAAAAGACCCTGTGTGAATATTTCGATGATGATCTGATTCGCGATCCTGACGTTTTGAAAAACATCGAACTCCTTTTTAAAAAATATATAGAGACTCCGATTTCAGATTTGAACCGGGATCAGGCGTTGGTGCCTTCAAAGGCTCAGGTGTTGATGAACAGGTTCGGCACAGCGCCGGGAATGTGGTTGGAGAAGAATGGTAAGGTCTTTATTTCCTTACCGGGAGTGCCTTACGAAATGAAGGCTTTGATCGATCATAAGGTTATTCCTTTATTAAAAGAGAAATTTCATAAATCTCATATCGTACACCGAACGCTCCTCACCTATGGTCTCGGAGAAAGTGCATTGGCTGAGCGTATCGAAGCCTGGGAAGACACGCTTCCTGCCGGAATAAAACTGGCTTATTTGCCAAATCTTGGAAAAGTTCGTCTCCGACTTACCGGAAAAGGTGATGACAAAGAGGCGATCGAAAATGAAATTAACCGGAGGTTTGAAATGCTTCATCCACTGATCGGAGAATATATTGTAGGTTTTGAGGATGAAGGAGAGTTGGAAGAGATCATAGGTGATTTGTTGCTAAAAGCAGGAATGACCATTGCAACTGCGGAAAGTTGTACCGGAGGTAAACTTGCCGGACTGATCACTTCTGTCCCTGGAGCATCCTCCTGGTTTAAGGGTAGTGTGGTTAGTTATGCCACTGAGGTTAAAGAGAATGTTCTTGGGATCCCTCATGAAATGATAGAAGAACATTCCGTAGTAAGCGCTGCAGTAGCTGAGGCGATGGCGGTGAATGTACGGAAACTGATGAATACAGATTTCGCCTTATCAACTACCGGTAATGCCGGTCCGTCTAAAGGAGAATCGGATGAAGATGTAGGAACCGTGTTCATCGCGCTGGCTACAAAAGGGGAGGTGATCGTTGAGAAATTCAATTTTGGCAATCATCGATCGAAAGTGGTGAACAGAGCGATTCATAAAGCGCTGGAAATGCTTAAAAAAGAAATTTTAAAAAAATAATGTTGGGGTTTGGCTGAACGATAAAAAATTCGTTAATTTGCACCCTGTTTTGAAATAACACTAAAGTTTAGAAAGATGTCAAGAGTTTGTGAACTTACTGGAAAGAAGGCGATGGTGGGAAACAATGTTTCTCATGCAATGAATAAAACCAAGCGTAAATTTGATGCTAATCTCATCAAAAAACGTTTTTATATTCCTGAGGAAGATCGTTGGGTAACACTGAAAATTTCCACTGCTGCCCTTAAAACTATCAACAAAAAAGGAATCGCTGCAGTATTAAAAGAAGCAAAGGCACAAGGATTTATTAAATAATCCGAAATAATATATTAAGATGGCAAAGAAAGGTAATAGAATTCAGGTTATTATGGAATGTACCGAGCATAAAGAGTCTGGACAACCAGGAACTTCTCGTTACATCACGACTAAGAATAAGAAGAATACTCCGGATAGAATGGAACTTAAGAAGTTCAACCCTATTCTGAAGAGAATGACTGTTCATAAAGAAATTAAATAATAAAGAGCCATGGCAAAGAAGACAGTAGCAACGTTACAGACTAGTTCTAAGAGATTGACCAAAGCTATTAAAATGGTTAAGTCTCAGAAATCGGGAGCTTATACTTTTGTAGAAGCTGTTATGGCTCCTGAAATGGTTAACGATTGGTTAAACCAGAAATAAGAGTTCACAAATTTTAGTATATAGAGCTACTTTCTCGCCGAAAGTAGCTTTTTCTTTTTTTATATTTGATATAGCGTTCGCAGATCAGAGTCAATTACGCTGATGCAACCTCCGACAGGTACTGGATTTATCCCGTTCCTTTTTCGTTTATTAAGATCTCAAGCCTGGATATATGAGCTTTTTTAAAAAAATATTTTCATCAGAGAAAAAAGAAACCCTAGATAAAGGACTTGAAAAGTCCAAAACCAGTTTTTTCTCGAAACTTGGAAAGGCAGTTGCCGGAAAATCCAAAGTTGATGATGAGGTTTTGGATAATCTTGAAGAGATACTCGTAAGCAGTGATGTAGGCGTTGATACCACCTTGAAGATTATTGAAAGGATCGAAGAGAGGGTTTCCCGCGACAAATATCTCGGTACTGATGAGCTGAATCAAATCTTAAGGGAAGAGATCGCCAGTTTGTTGTCGGAGACTAATTCCGGTGAGGAAACCGATTTTGTGATCCCCGCAGATAAAAAGCCATATGTGCTTATGGTCGTTGGCGTAAACGGTGTAGGGAAGACCACAACCATCGGGAAGCTTGCTTATCAGTTTAAAAAACAAGGTAAGAAAGTGGTTCTTGGCGCAGCCGATACCTTCAGAGCTGCTGCAATCGATCAATTACAAGTTTGGGCAGATCGTGTAGATGTACCGATTGTTCGTCAGAATATGGGGAGTGACCCCGCTTCTGTTGCTTTCGATACCCTTAAATCTGCAGTATCTCAGGATGCAGATGTGGTGATTATAGATACTGCCGGAAGACTTCATAATAAGGTGAATCTGATGAATGAGCTAACCAAGGTGAAACGGGTGATGCAAAAAGTAGTGGGTGATGCTCCGCATGATGTTCTGCTCGTTCTGGATGGGTCTACCGGCCAAAATGCATTTGAACAAGCGAAACAATTTACTAAGGCTACTGAAGTAACTTCGCTTGCTGTTACCAAACTCGATGGTACTGCCAAAGGAGGTGTCGTGATCGGTATTTCTGATCAGTTCAAGATTCCGGTGAAATATATCGGGGTAGGTGAAGGGATTGAAGATCTTCAGGTATTCAACAAATATGAATTTGTAGACTCTTTCTTCAAATAGGCCTTATCGTATTTAATCTTCCGGATTTTCATGTCTTCCTATTGGAATATTAGCATAAATAGCCCATTGGTTATGATGCTGTTTGTTTTCGATATTTTTCATTACATCTGTAAAGCCTCCATAATAGCGGAATCCAATCGAAGTGGTTTTTGCTTTGCCAATATAGTACCCGATACCTGCAAGCCAACCCAGGTCAAAATTTGTAGTTTCATCTTTAATATCTCGGATGTACCTTAATTCTTCATCATTGATATCAGCGTTGAAGATATCTTTTGCTTTAAACCTAAGTGAAATCTGAGGTCCGATCTCTGCGTAGATACCGGGTTTTGTGACATACTGAATAGATATCGGAAGACTTAAATAATTGATTTCCCTGTCTATATTTCCATACATGAATTGGGTGTCGAGCAAGGAATCTCCGGTAGGATAGACTGGAAGGTCAGAGGCCCCCCGTTGGTATTTGGCGAGCATTTCCAAATTACCCCTCCAATGTTCATCGATCATGTAGTTGAAGAATAATCCAAGATTGAAGGAGGTGAGGGATGATGAACTTTCAGTATTACTCATAGTATTCCAGGATTGGTCGAGATGAATACCGAAGGAGAGCTCCTTTGAGTTCAGTTTGTCGCCAAAGATCAAACTCATAAGAATCTGGCTTCTCATAGTGATGAAGTTAAACAGGGCAAGCAGGATTAGAATTCGTGTTTTCATTTTTATCAGTATCTCTTTTTAAATCCCATAAAACGATAATTCAGGTTTAGTAGGAATTGGCTTCTTTTGCCGAAAACACCTAGTTCTGTTCTCAGTATCCAACGCTTGTTAAATTGGTACTGGGCACCAAAGATCAGGTTAAAAGGTGCGGCTACTTCCTTATCAAGAAGGTACTCTATTATTATATTGCCGGGGTCACTTCCTTCTACGAGACGCTCGATCCCATCAATGATTTGATTTGCAATTATTCGCTGGCCCGGAGGGAGATCCTCTGCCCAGTTTCTTAAAACCGATATCGTCTCCCCTGAGCCTGCGTTCGGAAAAACATCGGTCAGCGGAATGCTGCCTCTGGTGTTATTTTGTATGCTTTGGTAAAAGACACCTCCCCAAATGGCCAGGCTTCTTTGTGGGTTGTACGGGGAGGCCAGCGTATGACCAACCCTCAAGCTTGCATTGTAAGCTGGAATAGGCTCTACGACAACTTCCACATCTGCCCAATTGTAATTGTTGTCCAGGGCTATCCAAACCGGTCCAATAGCTCCGGTAAGTGTTAAACCTATGCCGTAAGAATCTGCTCCAAAATGTTGCTTCGTATTCAGGCTCACCGGACTGCTTAGACTTACTTCGGTTTTGGTAGTACCCCCTCCCAGAATGGCATAGATGTTCAGAAATGGAAGAATCCATATATCTGGTCTTACGGTATAGGCATTGGTCGTGGCAATCGTCGGATTGAAACTGATGTAATTGCTGAAATCGGCAAGCGCTCCCCCATTTATGCCGAGCATGGTTCGAGTGATATTAATGTCTTGTCGCTGGGTAAAATAAACCGCGCTTATCCCTAAAGGAAAAGGGATGTCGTATCCCTTCTTGTAGGCCTTCTTACCCAGAATGGGTAAGGCATACCGGTACTCCATCTGTTTTAAACTGTCGCCATATTTTTTGTAAACCGGGTTGTCGAACTTTAGTGCTCCCTGGGCATGCGTTTTTGAGTGGGGAATAAAAATTACGATCACCAATAATAAAAAAAGTACTATGTTTATTCGATTTCGCATAATTTCCCATTGATCCCTGTAATTCGAATATGTTTTGTAAATATATCAAAATCAGGCAATTAAATGTGTGTATTGTTAAGAAGTCTGTAATTGGTTACTACATTCTGTGCAAATACAGAGAGTGGGTGATAAGTGGAAAGTAATGTGTTGTAAGTGGTGAGTGTCCCGTGAATATTTTGAATAATACTCAGATTTAATTCAATCATTCATACTTAACATCTGATCCATAATTCTTCGGGTCCATTGAAATTAAAAATCCTTTTTCGAAAGCAATGATTATATTTATTCAAAATTCCAACCGATGAAAAGATTTTTACTTGTCCTGGGAGTACTCACTACAATTGCTGCCTGTAAGGAGAAAAAAGAAGTTCCTGTTATTGTTTATGATGAAACCGCAGAGATCTTGAAACAACAGGATCATGAAAATCCCAGAATGCGATATAAACTTCTCAGTTCTAAATTGGATAGCGAACCTATCTTTGACGAACTGGAGAGCGAACTTGATGATTTTTCTATAACTGATTATGATCGAGTCTATCCAATGGTATTCGAGAAAACCATCCCTGAGATTCAGACGGCAATTGAAACAGGAAAGCTTACTTATAAAGAGCTCACATTGTTTTATCTCTATCGAATTCACGAATATGAATTGGACCCTTCAACTTCCTTACATGCTATTATCAAATTGAATGGGAATGTAGTTAAGGAAGCTGAGGAAAGGGATGAACAAAGACTTAAAAACCCGAATCATCATCCGATCTTTGGAATGCCGGTGCTTTTAAAGGATAATATTGGGACCGATGGCATGATGACAACGGCAGGTGCAGGAGTTCTGAGGCATAATAATGCCGGAGATGCTTTTATTACGGAGCGATTGAAAGAAAATGGCGCACTGATATTAGGTAAGTTGAATCTTAGTGAATGGGCATACTATTTCTGTGATGGCTGTCCTGTGGGGTATTCGGCAGTTGGCGGGCAGACACTCAATCCTTATGGGAGGAAAATATTTGAATCCGGAGGATCCAGCTCCGGGAGTGGTGTGGCTACTGCTGCTAATTATGCAGTTGCGACTGTAGGTTCTGAGACTTCAGGTTCCATTCTGATGCCTTCCAGTATCAATTCGATCGTGGGTTTAAAACCTACTATCGGACTGCTTAGCAGAACAGGTATCGTACCGATCTCTAGCACCCTGGATACTCCGGGGCCAATGACACGAAACGTTACCGACAATGCTATTTTGCTGGATGCTATGAAAGGTGAAGATCTTAACGATGCAGCTTCGGTTGCTACGAGTGTAGATTTTCTGAACGTGCTGAATTCGGCAGATATCAGTGAGAAAAAATTTGGATACTTTAATAACCTGTATGAATCTGATTCGGTTTATGCAGCTACCATCGATGAATTGAAGGAGGCGGGAGTACGTGTGTCCGGGTTTGACGTTCCTTCCAATGTGAGCCTGAAAGGATTCTTAACGCTTCTGAATATGGACATGAAATATGATCTTCCTGAATACCTGGAAACTGAGGCAGGAAAGGATGTAACGGTTAGATCGGTAGCAGATATTATCGCGTATAACAATCAGGATTCACTGAATCTGGCACCTTATGGCCAGGGAAGATTTGATGCAATCATTGCCGATACCACAAAACTGGTGGAACTCGAAGTTATCAAACGCCAACTCAAAGAGAATGGAAAGCGATTCTTTGATGTAGAACTGGACTCTCTTGGGTTCGATGCCGTATTATCGATGAATAATTATCATGCAGCTCAAGCTGCGGTGGCTCAGTATCCGGCGATCACGCTGCCTATGGGGTACGACGTTAACGGTCAGCCGCATGGACTGACTCTAATTGCTAAACCATTTGAAGAAGCATCCTTGTTACAGTATGCTTATGTGGTTGAACAATTATTACAAGCGAGAAAACCTCCTGTGGATTATAAATAACTGAAATGAATAATCTGGTCATCATATCGAGAATCATAGCCTATTACTGTATGTTTTATACGGCGGTGAAGTTGTATGCGGTCGTATTTGCCAATGCTGCTGTATGGCCAAATCTGATCCTGTCGCTGCCTTTAATCCTCTTTGCAGTTATCGGGTTTATTCAGATGAAGCGTAGCAGGTATAGTTGGTCTTATGTGATCGCCGGAGTGATCGGGATTACTTTATTAAGGTATTTCGAATCTGATCTGATGGAATTACTTGCACAATATTTTTAATCGATGTATAAGTTCATCGTTTTCCTCATAAAATTATGTTAAAACATTGAATATAAGCCCTCAAGAGTGTTTTTCTCCGAGTGTTGTTTAGTAATTTGGTTGCATTAAATAATTCAATGCAATTCAAATATGACTAATTTACGATGTATGCTGGTGCTGTGCTTTTCCGTATGGATGGCCACAGCCCAGGAAAATGCAAAATGGTTGCGCTATCCTTCTGTGTCTCCGGATGGATCGACCATAGTTTTCGGGTATATGGGAAACCTGTACCGGGTAGCTTCTCAGGGGGGGAATGCTACTGCGATTACCAGTGGGGATGCTTATGATTCACGACCGGTTTGGAGTCATGATGGAAAGACTCTTGCTTTTGCGAGTGACCGATACGGTAATTTCGATGTTTACTCGATGCCGGCTACCGGTGGTATGCCGATCAGGCTCACATTTAACAGTGTTGCCGATTACCCTTATGATTTTACTGCAGATAATAAGCATGTGCTTTTCGGAAGTTCACGATATGCGCCTGCAGAAAGTGTTCGTTTTCCTTCGTCTTTATTCCGAAATCTATATACGGTTCCCGTTGAAGGTGGACGTCCAATACTTCTGACTGCGGCTGGAGCAGATCTTGCCAGGTATGATTCGAAAGGTGATCGTATCGTCTTTCAGGATCGTAAGGGATATGAAGATGAGTTCAGAAAGCATCATACCTCGGCAGTCACACGTGATATATGGATCTATGATATCAAAGGCGATTCCTATCGTCAGGTAAGTACCTTCGCAGGAGAGAACCGTGAACCGGTATTCAATCATGCAGGAACAGCGGTTTATTATCTCAATGAAAAGGATGGAACCCAAAACCTGTATAAACTCGACTTGTCATCAGGCAGTGAATCTCAACTGACCACATTTTCGGATTTCCCAGTTAGAAATCTAAGTGTTTCTGATGGTGATAAACTGGTCTTTACCTGGAAAGGAGAGATCTATTCACTCACGGAAGGGAGCCAGCCGGTAAAATTAGATATCCAGGTTTTTGATGATGCCGCTTTTCAGGTATTGAAAAATCGAGATATCAATAGTGTTACCGAATTTGAACTGAGTCCGAATGGAAAGGAGATAGCATTCGTGAACAGGGGTGAGGTATTCGTAACCGGTGTTGAAGATGCCAGAACAAAAAGGCTAACCAATACTCCGGAACAGGAAAGAATGATTTCTTGGGCACCTGATGGAAAAACCTTACTGTTCTCCACAGAGCGAGGAAATAGCTGGGATGTTTATAAAGCTACACTGGAACGTCCGGATGAAAAGTATTTCTACGCCTCCACTTTAGTGAAAACCGAACCTGTTCTGGATTCTCCGGCTGAGGAATTTCAGGCTGCTTATTCTCCTGATGGTAAAAAGATCGCATATGTTGAGGAACGAAATATTTTGAAAGTGATGGATGTGGCTTCAGGTAACAAGGTTACATTATTGCCGGAAGGACATAATCATTCCTATAGCGACGGAGATTGGGGCTATCGCTGGAGCCCTGACAGCAAATGGCTGATTCTCGATGATCAGAAAGGTTATTTCTTTATCAATAACGTAGCTTTAATCAGTGCCGATGGCAAAGGAGAGATCCGCTATCCGGTCAACAGTGGATTTGGAGAAGGAAATGCTCAGTGGGGTATGGAAGGTAAGATGATGACCTATGAAACCTCTCGTAACGGCCGTAAGTCTCTGGCGATTCAGGGTAGTACCGAAACAGATATCTATGCGGTATTCTTCGATAAAGAAGCCTATGATAAATACATCCTTAGTGAAGAGGATTTCAAATTGATGGAAGAACTCGAAAAGGATAAGGAGAACGATAAAAAAGAAGCGGAAAAAGATTCGGGTAAAAATAAAGGGAAGGACAAAGATAAGAAGGAGGAAGATGTGAAACCTTTACAGATCGACCTTGAAAATATCGATTACCGCAAAGTGAAACTTACGATCAACAGTTCCAGTATCAGTGGTTACGTACTTAGTAAGGATGGTAGTAAACTGTATTACCTGACCTCATTTGAAAAAGGTTACGATCTCTGGGAAACAGAGCCGAGAACCAAGAAGACCAAGATCCTTGCAAAACTTGGAGGATCTCCAAGCGGTATAGAGATCAGTAAGGATGGGAAGTATCTGTTGCTTTCCAATCGTGGCAGATTGGTTAAGGTAGATGTGAATAGTGGTAAAATGGAGAGTATCGGTATCAACGGAGATATGGTGGTGGATGCTGCATCTGAGCGTGCATACATGCTGGATCATGCATGGCGACAAGTAGCCAAGAAATTCTATGATCCTACGATTCATGGAATCGATTGGGATATGTATCATGCAGAGTATTCGAAATTCTTGCCGTATATCAATAACAACTATGATTTTCAGGAATTATTAAGTGAGTTTCTCGGCGAGCTGAATGCCTCTCATACCGGAGGAAGATATTATGCTTCCTCAGAAGGTGGTGATAGCTCGGCATCCTTAGGACTCCTTTTCGATGAAAAATATAAAGGAGCAGGAATTAAGGTGACCGAAGTACTTGCCGGTGGTCCGCTGGATACTGCTGAGGAGAAGGTTAAGGCCGGAGACCTTATCGTGAATATCGATGGTAAGGATATCGAAGCAGGGGATAACTGGAACAAGTATCTGAATAATATCACTGGTAAGAATGTTTACCTGAAGATCAGGAGAGGAAAGGATTATATCGAGACCGTAGTGAAGCCGGAACCTTATGGCAGTGCCAATGAGCTGTTATATCGTCGATGGGTAAAGATTATGGAAGATAAAGTGGATGCACTTAGTGGAGGAAAACTGGGTTATGTACATGTTCGTGGTATGAACGATGGAAGCTTCAGAGAAGTTTACGATAAAGCCATGGGTAGAAACAGAGGTAAAGAAGCTCTGGTGGTTGATACAAGATTCAATGGTGGAGGTTGGCTTCACGATGATTTGAATACATTCCTGACCGGAAAAGAGTATCTCAAGTTCGCTCCGCAAGGCAATGTGCTTAAAGGAGGAGAATCAATGGCAAGATGGACGAAGCCCAGTATCGTGATCATGAGTGAAAGTAACTATAGTGATGCGCATATCTTCCCGTATATCTACAAACAGAACGGCATCGGGAAGCTCGTAGGTACTCCGGTTGCAGGAACCGGAACTGCGGTTTGGTGGGAACGCCAGATCGATCCGTCTATAATTTTTGGAATTCCAATGGTGGCTACCATCGGTAAGGAAGGAAGGCCGACGGAGAATCTTGACCTTGTACCGGATATTCTGGTACCACTTGATTTCAGTTCCTTCTTAAAAGGAGAAGATCCACAGCTTAAGGCAGCTGTAGAGGAATTGATGAAGTGATCAAAATAGGGTAAAGCATAAACGAGCCCCTCCAACACTGATGTGTTGGAGGGGCTCATTTGTTTTACTGGAGGTAAAAATCTTTTCGTCTGCTTGCGTACTGCGAAATGACAATCCCGCTCCCGAACTCTCGGAACAACTGTGAAGAAGGGGAGTGTCGTCGCTATTTGTGGCCTTTAGCCACAAATGCCAGAGTGACTTATATTGGAAGTGGCTTCGCTGGCTCAGATTTTGGAGCTGTCACAGCAAAACTATTTTTATGATTAAGCCGGCTTACCGTAAAGATCGAAATCACCTGCATCCTCGATAAGAATATCTGCGTATTCCCCTATCTTTAGGTAATACTGTGATGCGTCGATCAGTACCTCATTGTCCACATCAGGGGAGTCGAATTCAGAGCGACCTACAAAATAGTTGCCTTCCTTTCTGTCGATGATGCAACGATAGGTGTTTCCGATCTTCTCCTGATTGAGTTCCCAGGAGATCTGAGACTGGATATCCATGACTTCTGTTGCTCTTTGCTGCTTCACATCATCAGGAACATCGTCTACAAGATTATAGGCATGCGTATTTTCTTCATGACTGTATGTAAAACATCCAAGACGTTCAAATCTCATTTCCTTAACCCAATTCTTAAGAGTTTCAAAATCATCTTCGGTCTCCCCGGGATATCCTACGATTAGTGTTGTTCTGATCGCCATATCGGGTACCGCATTTCTGAACTCTTTCAAAAGTTTGGTAGTCTTTTCCTTAGTGGTTCCGCGTCTCATTGATTTCAGGATCGGATCAGCGATATGCTGTAAGGGAATATCCAAATAATTACAAACTTTGGGTTCTTCCTTCATTACATCCAGAACATCCATTGGAAAGCCTGTAGGAAAAGCATAGTGTAAACGGATCCATTCGATTCCTTCAACTTTTACCAATTCCTTCAACAGGTCAGCAAGTCGTCTTTTCTTATAAAGATCGAGACCGTAATAGGTTAGGTCCTGAGCGATCAGAATGAGTTCTTTGACTCCATTCGCAGCCAGTTTACTTGCTTCGGTCACCAGATCTTCGATCGGTGTACTGCGGTGTTTACCGCGCATTAAGGGTATCGCGCAAAAACTACAGGGACGATCACATCCCTCTGCGATTTTCAGATATGCATAGTTTTTTGGAGTCGTAGTTAAACGCTCTCCGATAAGTTCATGTTTATAATCTGCTCCTAAAGCTTTCAGGAGAAGCGGAAGATCAGAAGTTCCGAAGTATTGATCTACATCGGGTATTTCCTTTTCGAGATCCGGTTTATAACGTTCACTCAAACATCCTGTTACAAAAACCTTATCCACATCACCATTCTCCTTCTTATTGACAAAATCAAGAATCGTATTTACGCTTTCTTCCTTAGCATTATCGATAAATCCACAAGTATTGATCACCACGATATTCCCCTCTTGCTCATGTACAACATCCTTACCACTAGCCTTGAGTTGCCCCATCAATACCTCACTGTCATATACATTCTTAGAACAGCCAAGAGTCACAACATTAATCTTATTCTTTTTCAGGGATTTAGTACGCATATCTGATTTTTTACGGAGCGCAAAATTACAACAACATCAGGGATTTAGCTAATCATTGAACCAAATAATGTGGTTCTGCTGCACTTGCTCATCAAACTGAGCCTGCGACAACATTCTCCTTTGCCACAGTTGTCTCGTGAATTCGGGAGTGGGATCGTCACCTGTCAGTGCACAAGCAGACGAAAGGATTTTTACCTAATCGCTGAAATTCATTAACCGCGTCCGCGTCTAGGCATGTTTCTGGAAGGCATCTGCATAGGTTGGGTTCTTCTGTTGTTCATCGATGGGTAAGACGTTGAAGGTCTTGTTGATGGTCGGGTAGAAGGCATGGTGGTTTGCGGCCTTGTGGACGGTCTTGTCTGATGACTGGTGGAGGGCAATGTTGATGGGCGGGTAGAAGAACCTCTACCCGGTGTGGTAACAGTAGCCCTGTTATTTCTCACATTCGACCCCGATGATCTGGGTTGCCAGTCAGGATTGACGTTTCTATTGGTGTTCGGGATATCCCTGCGGTTGGCTGTATTCGTGTTCTCACGGGTTCTGGTGAGATCTCTTCGGTTCGTTACCCCTTCATTTCTGCGATTGAAGGATTGTTGCGGATTTCTGCTGGCATAATCATTTCTACTGAGGTCTCTCCGCATATTTACATTGGTATTCCTTCTTACATTGGTATAATGATAGGTGTGATTAACATTGATGTGCACGTGTACGTTTTGTCGGTATACATAGGGAGGGAACGGACGCCATGGATGAAAAAATGGAGGATAATAACCCCAGTACCACGGAGAATACCATGGACGGAACAACGGTCCCCAAAACCATGTAAAAATAATGGGAGGCCTAACATAAACCGGTTCTATGATATAATTTGGTCCGTACATATAAACATCACCCACGACTTGTACTTTGGTTGTGCCTGAAGTATCTTTCTCAACTTCGATAGTAGCAACATCCTGAAACTCATCTTTCCCAATAACTGCCTGTATCATCACAACCCGGGAACTTTTATCACTATCACTAACAACCCTGAGATAATCTACCTGTCCGTCATTGTTCAGATCGAGATTGGATAACTGAAGATCCGGATCATTCAGCTTCTTTTCAAAATCTTCCAGATCCTTCGATTCTCCAAACGCAGAAGCCACTGCTTCCAGATCAAGATTGTCACTGATGTCAGAACTTTTTGCCTCTATCGTGGTTTTATCCTGTGCAACGGAAATCGCTGAAATCAGCAGGGTGAAAACCAGTATGAAAATATGTTTCATCATGTATCTTTTTACAGGTAGAAAAGGGCTTATTCAGAGAAGAATTTGGGAACTGACATATATCATTTTGATTTTTTTTGTCAGTATTTAAATTTAAATCTAAAGATAATTAAAATTTTGTATTATATTAAAAATCAATAAATAACGGGTTGGTAAATGCAGATTGACACGTAGGTTCGGCGTGTTTGAATATTCTTGAATTTAGAAAGCGGGATTTTTCTATTAAAACATTTCAATGTAATTAACAGAATGTCTGAATTTTATTCATTTTTGTCGGGTTATTTATTGAATTAATTTAAGAAAAAATTAACTTTGACTAAATGAGTTTAGCATCCTTGCCATATCAACCCCATCCACTACTGTCTTACATCCGGGTAGGAAAATTATTGTATTATTCGATGTTCCTGTTTATTTTGGAATCATGGGTTTTTTATCGTTTGCTAATGCGCTCATTGGAAAAGGAACAAGCTTGGTGGATCGTTACCATCTGGACCATCTGTTTTCTATTTTCTTTTGTGCATATATTTTTGGTGCTCGCCGATGGTTGGTCGAGATACCAGAACTACAAACGGGCAAAGGATCTATTCTTTGAACATGGCTATCGTGACAAGATTGCAAGATTATACATTACCTCGAAATGTCAGCGTAGTGCTGCAATTGTGGCTGCCGACGAATTAGGAATCGCAGATCAGGTAAAGGAATACTATAAGTCTCAGGGCGTGAAATGGTTTCATTATGTACCTTATTTCATGCTCAATGATCCGTTGTTCTTCTTCAAAAATCACTTCTGGTCAAGAACCTTCCTCGAAGGAAATTACCAGGCTAAATACAACTATCGAAAGCTGCAAACTTCCGTTCATTTATGATCCTTGAAGGCCTTAATCTTTCCAAATCCTATGGTGACTTCAAAGTACTGCAGGATGTGAGTATTCATTGCAAACCCGGCGAGGTATGCGGTTTGGTAGGCGCAAATGGTGCCGGTAAAACCACCTTGTTTAAAATATTACTCGGACTTATAACCCCGGATTCGGGAACCGTTCATATCGAAAAAACCGGGAATAAGACTATAGGAGGGATCATTGAAAAACCGGCACTCTACGAATACCTGAATGCTTATGATAATCTTAAAGTATTCTGCAGAATTCAGGGGATACGTCCTGACCAGGCTTTTATGGAAGAATGTCTGGAAAGAGTAGGGCTCCCACTCGATAGAAAGGATGCAGTAAAGAATTTTTCTCTTGGGATGAAACAGCGACTGGGGATTGCCATAGCGTTACTTAATGATCCAAAATGTCTGATACTCGACGAGCCATTTTCCGGTCTGGATCCGATGGGCACCGAGAGGCTTCGGGATCTTATTCTCGGTTTGGCGCGGGAGCATGGTCTGGCCATCATCATATCGTCGCATATTCTCGATGAATTAAGTCGCACCTGCCAGCGGCTGTATGTGATCAGTAAAGGAAAGATCGTGAAGGAAGGCATGAGCAACGAATTGATAGCAAAGCATACGGAACATTTTAAACTATGCGGGGAAGGACTGGATAGTTCCGTTACGCTCAAAAACTATAGCGTTCAGTTTATCGGGAATTGTGTACGTGTCAAAATTGATTATTCCGGTATTCCTGAATTGCTGAAGGGATTGTCTTCGGAAAATATTAAGATTCATTCCTGCATACCGGAACTGGATATGGTTAAACTCTTTGACTTCGCTCCTCAATGATAATTGCCATTTTTACCACAGAACTCTATAAGTTGCTAAAGCAGGCTCGTACCTGGTATGCCCTGGGGGCCCTGTTATTGATTGAAGGTATTGTATTATTTGCCGCATACTACCAGGGAACGAATATCATCGATATCCTGTTGGATAACCTGAAACAGAATTTCTATTTTGAAGGTGATCTCGTAAATGGGAATCTCCTGATCTATCTTATTTTGAATACGATGTGGTTTCATTTGCCGCTGATCCTGATGATCGTGATTTCCGGGATGCTGACCTCAGAATACAAGGATCGTACACTCCAAACGGTAATGCTACAGCCTGTATCCAGAGCCGCATTTATTACAGGGAAATTTCTGGTGGCAATCGTATTTACCGTCTTTGTCGTAATCATGATGGCACTCTCCAGCTTTATCCTGTCATACAGTTTTTTTGGATCCGGAGATCTTATCGTTTATCTGGATACCCTAAATTTCTTTTCGGCAGACGATGCGCTTAAGAGACTATGCCTGGCCTATGCTGCAGGAACCTTCTCTATGGTTTTCTTTTCAGTAGCAAGCCTTACCATTGCGGTGATCTTTAAAGAGGCGACCAAGACCTGGATCGTCGCTGCGTTCTTCCTGATCATATGCAACCTACTGGTCAAAGTTGATCTCGGTTATGCGATTTTTGATGATTATTTCTTTGCGAAGCTTAATGATACCTGGCAATATTTCTTTTACTTCGATATCGACTGGTCGCGTATATTTATGAATTTATCACTGTTAACGGTCTATATAATATTGTTTATACTGGCAGGTGTGTTTATCTTTAAAAAAAATGATATAGGATGAGAAAAATGCTTTGTGCTTTTCTATACCTGGCCGTAAACATGGTCTCAGCTCAGGTAGTTGATCCGGACCTGCTTTTGGTTAAAGCCAGAATGGATTCTATCATCGGTTTTGAAGCCAATTTGGAATTAAAACTGGATGTGGAATTTATAAATATGCCCGCAAAATATGCCGTGATGAAATATGAAAAAGGAAAAATGATCGATTTCGATTCGGAAGACTTTGTCATGATTCCACGCAAAGGATTGGATTTTACTCTGGGAGAATTACTAAAGTATCCTGTGATTACCGTAGATCGGGGGATGGAAGTAGTGAATGGTGTATCATGCAAGATGATCAATGTAATTCCCGATGACCGTCGGGCTGACTTTTCGATCGCTGCCTTGTTGATCGATACTGCACGAAATCGGGTTATGCAATCGGAAATCACAACCCGTAAGCACGGCACTTACCTGATGGAATTCAAGTACCGGAGTAACAAGGACCCTTTGCCGGAACAGATCATTGTAAACTTCGAGATCGAGAAGATTCGAATTCCTCTGAGTTATATGGGAAAAGAGGCAGATGTTGATAAGGAGAGGATGAAAGCGGAAGGCCCAAAGACGGGGAGTATTATATTGAATATGAGCGATTACCAGATCGATTATCTCCAGTGACGGCCATCAAAGCCTTTGGCTTTGATGGCGTGACGATCCTGAAGGCTGGCGCCTTCACTTCCTAGTGTCGCGGTTTGTTTTGCTGGCACAAAACTCCCTTAAGTGACCTTACTGCTCGCTTCGCATTGCTTTTTTGGGTTCGCTTCGCATTGCCTGATAGAAAAAATATGATTTAAGCCAATATTTCATCAAACATTGGTCTCAAAACTATTACTGTCATAGAAAAAGCGCAAATTTTAAAATTCGTTCTCAAAGTCCCTTAAAAAGCTCAACTCTCAACTCTCAACACTCAATTCTCAACTCTTAATTCATAATTCATAATTCTTAACTCATAACGCTGCCCTCAATCTACCATAAAGATCGCATTGGCGAAAAAGAGTTTTCCGTTTTCCCAGAAAGCTCTGAAAACAGGATTGTCGACCAGATAAACAGCGGTACCTCTTCCCATTCCGGTAGATCCGAAAACGAGACTGTTTTCCTGAGTTTTAAGTGCTTCACTCCCCGCAAATCCTGCAACAGGCTTGGCCTCAGCCCCGATGTATGCGGCTGAGCCATTGGTTAGGGTCTCAAAGGCTATACCGTCTAGTTTTAAACTAAAATAGTCATCACCATATCCGTAAGCTAACGGATTGGTGTTATCAACTTTAGTTTTGAAGATAGCTCCGGTAATCATATTCTTGATATAGGAGCGCTGTCTTGACGAATAAGGTACCGGTAGTTCCGGTTCTTCCTCTTTCGATTCTTGTTCTTTGATCTTTAATCCAAAATCCTCGTCCTCTGCCAGGGAAGAAAGACTCTGGCCGATAGCGATCAGTTTACCACCTTTTTTCACCCAGGATTTAATTTGATCCCTGCGTTGTTCACTGATGTTGTTCGCTTCGGGAAGGATCAGAATATCGTAATGATTAAGGTCGACACGATTGAAATAAGAATCGTCAATTACAGTTACAGGAAACTTTAGTTGTTGCTCAAAGAAATGCCAGATCTCACCGAAGTTCAGCGTGGAAACACTTCCTCCTGAAAGCATCGCGATCTTTGGATTTTTGATCAGTTGCACCGCACTGGACCCAAAGTCCTTTCCACTATCAACGAAACCGCTGTTGGTAGTGAACAATGATTTATTGAATTTCTTCGCAATCTCCGGGATCAGGGTATCAAAATCCGTGATGGAAGCGTTATCGGATCGGGTGATGATCAGTGATCCGTTGTCAAATTCATTTTGCCCGATTCTGAATTCTTCATGGTTCGTACGTACCTTAATATTTTTTGTCAATAAAGCACTGAGAAATTTAGCATCATTGATCGAATGCCATTCGGTAACATAGGCATAGATATTTGTACCCGATGCGATTTCCGGAGAAAATTGAGAAGTAGTACGGTCGGTCGGTATCAATTTTTCAGAAGCCAGGGCATTCAGGCCATAGGCATAGGGTAATGACCAGGCCGTGATGTCATAGGTTAGTGAGTCTGATAATTTTGTATTAGGTTCGAAAAGCACTTTTACAAGTGTGCCCTTAGGTTGGTCGGTACTGATTACTAATTTTTCGCTCCCTGATTCTATTCTTCCTTTTTCCTCGGAATTGAATTTTATTCCATCGATCTGTTTATCAGTAAATCCATAAGTTATTCCGTGGGCGTCTAAAAGTTTTGAAAGCGTATTGATCATTGAAGGATCTCCCGTCATTGCATAGGAGTGATATTTATAATTCTGAGATCTGTGGAAATTCCTGAATTCTGTAATGAGGCGGTCTGCATGGGTAGAAGCCATTTCAACGGTGGAGAGACCAGTGGTAAAGTGATGATCGATCCTGTCATTGAGTGTCAGGGTATCTTCGGAAGCGGTAATTACTCCAAGGCCGGCTCTGCCGCTACCTCCTTGTTCATAGGTCATACCAATACTTCCGTTATAGATAGGATAGGTGTCTCCATAGCTCGGATAAAGCAGGTCGAAAACTTCCTTTGTAAAATAGAACCAACCATTCGCATCGAAATAACGGGCATGATTCTTTCCGATAATAAGCTGAAATTCTTTCTGCCAGTCGGTGATTACTTCATGCATCGGTTCAGAAGCTGGAGCAAAGAAATACGGGTTGTTAATTCCCTGTTCATGAAAATCGACATGAATGTGAGGGACCCATTGCGAAAACTGAGCTATTCTTTGCTGACTTTCTACTTGTGTAAGCCAGGCCCAATCGCGATTCAGATCGAAAAGGTAATGATTTGGTCTGCCAGAGGCCCAGGGTTCATGATGTTCCCTGGAATCGGGATTTACATTATTTGGGTGATTGCGATTTTGATTGTACCAGTTCACATACCGGTCACGACCATCAGGGTTTATACAGGGGTCGATGATCACAACGGTGTTCTTTAGCCAGTTTGAGTGAGATTTAAGTAGTTCATAAGCAGTCTTCATTGAGGCTTCTGTACTTACACTTTCGTTGCCGTGAACATTATAGCTCAGCCATACAATTGCGGTGTCGGTATCTCCCTTCCCGGACATGTTCTCCTGATGAAGCTTTTTGATGGTTTCAAGGTTGCTGATATTCTCCGGAGACGATAAAACGGCTAATAAAAGTTCCCTGCCTTCATAAGTCTTGCCATAAGGAATCAGTTTTACCTGATCCGGTAAGGTTTCAGCCAGGTATTCATAGTAATCGATGACCTGATGGTGACGGGAGAATTCACTCCCAAGATGATATCCCAGAAAATCAGAAGGAGATTGAATCTTTTGTGCGGTTACGATCGAACACAAAAAAATAAATAGTAGCGCAGTTTTAATATTCATGTCAGGTTGGTATACTTTTCTCAAATCTACTAATTAATTTTGTAGTTTATATCTTAACTAATTTTTAGGAATAGAAAGTACAAAGTATTTTATCTTTACTTTTTTGAAAGTGAGGTTATGTGACGGAAGAATAGTTCTTTTGAACCGGTAACGATCCCGTTCATTTTTCAGCGAAACGTCCTGATAACCACCGCCTAAAGAATTTCGCAAACGACTATGCCAGCAAACTATATTCCCTTTAAAGAAACAGGATATTTTTCAACCCTGATCTGTGATTATCTGGATCAGTATGAGCCTTTAAGGGAGCTTTACGGTCAATTCCCCGGGATTGAAGAATTCGGGAAACAGCTCGAGGAGAAGAAGGAATCTTATACCGCCGGTCAAAGGGAGGTTCTTGTGACTTCCTTAAGAGCACAATATGCAGATATCCAGTTAACTGATCCAACTGCAAATCATCTCGATCTTCTCGAAAATAAAAATACGTTCACGATCGTTACAGGGCATCAGTTGAATCTTTTTACCGGGCCGCTGTATTTTCTCTATAAGATTATTTCTACGATCAATCTTTGTAAGCGATTAAAGCAAGCTTATCCTGAAAATAACTTTGTTCCTGTCTATTGGATGGCGACAGAAGATCATGATTTTGAAGAGATCAATTACTTCAATTATAAAGGGAAAAAGTTTCAATGGCAGGGACCTGAAAATGCCGTTGATAACAATGCAGGAGCTGTAGGTAGAATAGAGACCAATGGTCTTGAAGAGGTTTTTGAACTTTTCAATCTGGAACTGGGTCAGGGTAAAGCAGCGGATACCTTACGGGAATTGTTTACAAAAGCGTATTTGCAAGGGTATACTTTAAGTAAGGCTACTCGCTTACTGGTGAATGAACTCTTTGGAAACGAAGGACTGGTGATTCTTGACGGAGATGATGCAAAGCTGAAATCACTTTTTATTCCTGTAATGGAAAAGGAATTAAAGGAGAATTTTGTGTCTGAAAATGTAGCGGAAAGTAATGCAAAACTGAATGACATCGATGGTTCCTATAAGATTCAGGTAAATCCGAGAGAGATTAATCTGTTCTATCTGGATGAGGGTTTAAGAGAACGAATCATTGAAACTGAAAATAAATTTTTGGTTAATAATTCAGATCTGGAATATTCAAAGGAAGAACTCCTCGATCTTCTTCATACGTCTCCGGAGAAATTTTCTCCAAATGTTTTGATGCGTCCGATGTTTCAGGAGGTGATCCTGCCTAACCTGTGTTATATCGGTGGTGGGGGGGAACTCGCTTACTGGCTGCAGTTAAAGAAAGCTTTTCATGCTGCTTCACTGGTTTTCCCGGTTTTGTTATTACGCAATTCAGTATTGATTAAGGAAGGAAAGCAGGCAGAGAAACTTGAAAAATTACATATTAGCGATCGTCAGTTGTTCCTGAACAATCATAGTTTTATCAATAAAAAGGTAAGAGAGATCAGCGATATCGATATTGACTTTACTCCACAAAGAGAACTTCTTAAAGAGCAATTTAGATCGATGTATGAGCTGGCAGAGAAAACTGATGCCTCTTTTTTGGGTGCAGTAAAGGCTCAGGAAGTAAAACAACTGAAAGGGCTCGATCATTTGGAAAAGCGATTGCTTAAAGCACAGAAGCGAAAATTATCGGATGAAGTGAACCGAATGATGGACCTTCGCAATGCTTTATTTC
This sequence comes from Robertkochia solimangrovi, assembly GCF_007279655.1. Taxonomy (GTDB): domain Bacteria; phylum Bacteroidota; class Bacteroidia; order Flavobacteriales; family Flavobacteriaceae; genus Robertkochia; species Robertkochia solimangrovi. The sequence continues at coordinate 63,750 of NZ_QKWN01000012.1, forward strand.
CAGGTGATTCTTTACAGGAGCGTACCGCTAATTTTTCTGAGTTTTATGAAACCTTTGAAGATGCTTTAATACCGACACTACTCCAGGAACTGGATCCCTTAAGAGCAGATTTTGTCGTACTGACCCTGTGATCGGGATCTCGTTTTATGGGTCAGATCGATTCCTTTACCTTTTAAAAGTACCGCCTGAATAGGTTTCGGAACCCCGAGGTCAGTAGTTGTAGGCAGCCATTTTAATTTTGTATCTTCATGAAATATAATAGTCTACACATGAGGATTCTGTTTTTGTATTTACTTTTTTTATTCGCTGTATTTCCGGCAAAAGCTCAGACGATCAAGCCTTTTGGAGCAGCTATTTATGTGGACGATCTGGAGCGTGCCTCTGAATGGTATCAGGACATTTTTGATGTGACTTCCACAAATAAAATATCATATCCCGAACTGAATAATTTAAACATAGAAATTCTCAACAATGAATATCTTCAGTTTGAACTGGTGGAAAGAGACAATTCCTTTTCCATTTACGAACTGGAACCTGATTACAATATTAGAGAGAAGCCATTAAGAGGGTTTTATAAATTAGCCTTTCAGGTGGAGGATATTGAGTATCTCTATGAACAGATACAGGCAAAACAAGTTGAGATTCATTTTGAACTTACTACCGATTCGGAATTTGGCATAAAAACATTTATAATAAGAGATCCAGGCAATAATCTGCTTCAGTTTATCGAAATTATTTCTAAATAATGACACTTTATGAATGACCTTTCCAGTTTAAAACTGGCATCGTTTAATGAAAAATGAAAAATACCGTGACAATCATTATTGAACCCTTTAGTCTTCAGTGGGAGAAGCATTTTTCATCGTTACAAGCCTATTTACTCCAATATTTGGAAAACGATATTCTAAACATAGAGCATGTGGGTAGTACTGCGGTTCCAGGAATGAGTGCTAAACCCGTCATTGATCTGGATATTGTGATCAGTAATGATAATACCGTTATGAAAAGGGTAATCGATAAACTGGAAATGCTCGGCTATCAGCATTGTGGCGAAATGGGGATTTCTGGAAGAGAAGCCTTTAAGAGAAGAAGTTCAAAAGTTCGTGTTACCGATTCAAATAAGGAATGGTTTAAACATCATCTCTACCTCTGTAAAGAAGGCAGTGTAGGCTTACGTAATCATTTGGCTTTAAAAAAACATCTGCTCGAAAATCCTCAAATGGTTGTAGAATATAGTGCATTGAAGCGGGAGCTTGCAATGAAATATCCAAATGATATGGAGGCTTATATCGAGGGTAAAACCGAATTTATTCTGAACATTCTGAAAATAGAGGGGTTAAGTGGTGATGATCTGGATCTTATCAAAAAGGAGAATGAGATGTAGGAAATTCAAGGCGGTTAAGTAATAAATATCGTTAACTTAGTGCAATTTTATATTTGTATTAATAGGTGATCTAAAGACTTATACCGGATTAGTAATTTAAAATGAAGCCCATCAAAAGAACACAGATATTTACGATGTTATTAACCTTTGTACTACTGCATGGTTATTCCCAATCCAAAATAGCATATTTAGAAAAAAACAGATTCGATTTAAATTCCTCAGCGTTTGATTTTCCGGAAAGGGATTTCAATATTATTGGGTTCGGAGCTTATCATGGAAGTGCGAAAACTGAACAAACCGAATATGCATTACTCAGATCTTTAACGAAAGAGGGTTTAATACAATATTATCTGCCGGAAACTGATTTTAGTATCGGACATTTCTTCAATGAATATTTACAAACAGGAGATACACTTTTACTCAAGGATTTGATCTATAATTATGGAATCAGGGTACCGCAGGAACGAAGTATAGAGACCTATGAAAAATGGAAAAAAATTAAAGAACTTAACGATGATTTATCAGGAAAGCACAAATTAACCGTTGTAGGAATCGATCTGCTAGTCTCCTATAAATACACCTGTAAACATCTGCTTGAAATTATTGACTATAAACAAAATCAGGAAAAATCATTACTGGGAATCGTCAATATGGTAGTATCTGATACTACTGATTTTTCACCTTATTATGATAGTTATTCGAAAAAAGTACTGAAAAATTTTGTTGAGGATTACGAAATAAATCCGGCAAAATTTGAAACGGTAATTAAAGATAAATTTGTCTTTGATCACCTTATAGAAAATCTAAAAAGTACATTTGAGAATTTTGGCAGTTCCTCCAATCGCGAGAAAATAATCTATGACAACTACCTCCGGTTAAATGAGTATTACAATTTTGACAGGAAACGGCAATTTGTTCGATTTGGTTTTTTTCATTTAGAAAAGGAGAGAGAAGGAAATAATGCATCCTTTTTTACAAGATTAATAGAAGGCAATATATATCAACGTAATAAAATTATTACGGTAATCGGGTATTTGACCAATAGTCGAGTACTATGGGATATTGTATATGACGATCATAATAATTACAAGTCCTACACTACCGAAGGGGGTTATGGAATAGGAGATTATGAGAAGGAGTATTTTCTCGGCATCGGGAATCTAAAGAATGCCAAAAACTCGGATATTACGCTTTTTCGACTTAATCAAAAAAATACACCCTATTCCAACGGTATTCCCGATTTGATGGAAATTGTAATGGAAGATGATACTTCCAATGGAGAACAGGTAAAAGGAAAATCTACCACTGAATTTTTGGATTATGCAGTACTGATTTCTAACTCTAAAGCGAATACGCCCATTGAGGAAATCAAATAAAACAGTCGCTGATTATTCTTTTAAATCATGAGAATATTTCCGCCCCTTCCAATTGCAATTCGGATCGCTGCAATCGATAATATATGACTATGCAGAAAATTTAAAAAATCACAGTGATTTTTAGGAGTATCTCCCGAATGGTAAGAATAGCCAAAATAAGTGCGTATCATGCTTAGCGATAAAAATACTGATGACAGTTTGGATTAGTCCTTACATGCGGTTGTTGCTTTAAATTTCTGTGCGATTTATTTCTTTTTGAATGCATGGCCAAATGTAAGAAGGAAGTATGGTGTAAAAGAAAGGTATTCATTTAAATAACACTTCCTGATAATAATTTGGGTAGTTCTACGGGTCTGCTATCTGCATCGGGAATACTGTGGGACTATAGGTTCAGCATTGTGATGTTTCTGGTTTAGAAAGTTATCGACTATTTTCTTATCTTATACTGTCGTAAGAATCTAAAGTCTGATAACAAAATCGCTCCTATGATTGCTGACCTTTAGATTGAATTATTCTTCCCATTTCATGAACATTGACTTATCCTTGAATCAAGTTGTTGCATTTAATTAAGTCAATATGAAGTCATTGAAACAAGTATTTATTTTATTTATTCTTTCAGGTTCACTAATGTTGAACCAAACTTTTGCTCAGGATGATGTTCCGAATAAAGATACTACCCTATGGAGCAGATCGGAGGCATATACGCCTACGAGAGTTAATTTGCCGGATAACTATGATCCCGATAAACCCTATACTCTGGTAATTGGCCTGCATGGCTATGGTAGTTCCGCAGAAGGTTTTCTTGCACTGAGTAAACCTTTTACTGATGCAGGATTTATTTTTGCAGCACCGGAAGCATACTATCCAGTGCCGTTGGATAACGGTAAATTGGGGTATGAATGGTTTCTATATGATATCTCATCGTTAATTATGCTGGAAAGGCCTGCATCTGACCTTGAAAAGGCCGCAATGAGAGTCACTACAGAAAAGCAAATGGGGCAGGTGATCAGCGATCTTAAAACTAATTATCGTATCGATAAGGTCTTTGTGGCTGGTTTTTCACAAGGAGGAATTATTACCTATCTCACCGGTATCCATCACTATGATAAGATTGACGGGATGATAATTTTTAGTTCTGTGGTCGATACAGACTGGTTAGGGAATGATGATATTCGGGAGGGCAATCGGGTCAGGACTCTGATCATTCAGGGCGAACAGGATACGCTGGTTCCGATAGCACTGGCGGAGAATGGCAGAGATCTCTTACTTGAAAATGGTTATGAGGTCACCTACAGGAAATTCGAAGGGAAACATTCCATACCGATGCATCTTATGGACTTTGTGATTGAATGGATCAAAGAAGAATAGGTGAGCTGCCATTGATAATTATGCGATCATGGCCGGTCAGGAAGTTTTGAATTTATCCGTATCTTAGATATAGGGGTAAATTACTGGAGTTAAGTATTTTGAAAGCCGGGGTTTATGAATTTCAGTTCTTTAAATGATACAGAATTCATTGAGAGGCTCAGTAAGGTCGTCGAAGCAAACCTTGCTGATGAGAATTTTGGTGTAAATGAACTGGCAACCTGTATCAAACTTAGCAGAACTCAGCTTCACCGAAAGCTCAAAGCTATAAGGAATCAATCAGCCAGTCATTTTATTCGGGAGATCCGACTGATCAAAGCCCGCGAAATGTTACAGGACAATGTGGGTACAGTCTCTGAGATTGCATATAAGGTTGGCTTTGGGAGTCCTTCGTACTTTATCAAATGTTTTCATGATTTTTATGGCTGTTCCCCGGGTGTTCTGATGAAATTACCCGCTGGTGAAGCAATAGAATTTCGTGATCCCTCTGATTCAAATCTGAAACCTTCCAAAAGGAAAATTATTCTCAGCCTCATCCTGGGGTTAGCGAGTGTAGTTTTGCTAGCTGTGCTGATCTTGCTTGTATCCGGATATCTGAGTAGTAATTCTGAAGCTGGTCCCACAGACAAATCCTTAGCGGTTTTACCCCTGAAAAACCTGAGTGACAACCGTGATATTCAATACCTCGCAGATGGGATTATGGAAGATATCCTGAATCGGTTGTCGAAAGTTCATGACCTCAAGGTTAAATCGAGAATCTCCTCAGAACAATACCGGCAGCCTGAAATGTCGGTTCCCAAAATTGCCCGGGAAATGAAGGTTTCCTATGTTTTGGAAGGAAGTATTATGAATCAGGAGGACAAAGTTAGGATCTATGTCCAGCTGATCGATGCCAAAAGTGATAATCACATTTGGTCACAGGAATACAATCAGGATCTGACCGATATATTGGATATTACCACAGAAGTTTCCCGTCAGATTGCCCGAGAGTTGCAATTGGCACTTACGAACAAGGAAGCTAACTATCTTGGAAAGAATTATACAACAAACCGTGAGGCTTATAATCTCTATTTAAAAGGCCGGTTCTTCTGGAGTCGGCGAACGGAGGAAGACCTGCTGAAAAGTATTCTGTATTTTGAACAGGTGATTGAAAATGACGAAAATTTTAGCCTGGGTTATGCAGGACTTGCCGATGCCTATTATATTTCTGCCTGGTGGGGGTTTTATCCCAGAGTAGCGGGTTTTGAAATGAGTAAACGATTTGCTCAGAAAGCTCTGGAGTTAGATAATGAGTTGGCTGAAGTTCACGCAACGCTGGGAGGTATTGCTACCTTTTATGACTGGGACTGGAAATCAGCAGAGGAGGAACTAAGAATGGCGATAGCGCTCAATCCTAATTATGCCAGCGGCTATCAGTATTATGCGGAATTCCTGGATATTCTGGGTGAAAAAGAAGCTGCGCTTAATATGATCACTAAAGCGATGGAACTAAATCCGAATGTCTCGATCTTCAACTATATTCGTGGTGTCTGCGAGTATAAAAACGGGAATTTTGGAGAAGCCTTGAATTCCTGTAATAAAAGTTTGGAAATAAGTACCATGGAACTGCCATTATGGATCAAATTTTATATTCATCTGAAGCAAGGAGAAGATGTATTGGCGATTGCGGTGCTTAATGAAGTGCTGACCTTTCTGTATCCTGAAGACAATCCGCAACGGCAAATTCGAAGAATACATGACCGATCTGATATGAAAGAGGTCTTATTATATACCACAGAATGGTTGAAGGATCATGGTTATCAAAATGATTATCGGTTGGCTGAACTCTATGCCTTAGCCGGTGAGGAACAGATTGCATTGGACTATCTGGAGCTGGGATTTGAGCATGGAAATAACCGGATTCCAAGAATGAACAGCAATCCTGAATTTACCTCGATTAGTCAGGATCCGCGGTTTATCGCATTATTGGAAAAGATGAATCTCATTGTCGATTAAGGGGTGGTAAATCCAAAATAGCAGCGCAGAATAGATATTCAGGGAGGAACATAATTTATATGTTCCTTTTTTTATTAGGATGATTGGAACATGATTAATAGGTTTCAGGAAGGAAAAGGGGTGAACTTTAAATACCGTTTAAAACAGTGTTTAACCAAAAGAAAAATTATGAGAACTATTAAATGTATTTTCTGTGCCCTGTTTACCATATTTATGATCGCAGCTTGTGATAATAACACCGAAAGCGATTTAAACTCAGACCTGCAAAGCTCTGCAATAGAACAGGATGTATCGAACAAATCCCACACTGTAACTCTGCCGTTCAAAGGCAAATTTACAGTAATGCGAGCAATGGATCCAGTTGTGATCGAATGCGGGTTGCAAGAATCCATGATCGGAGCAGGAACATTGACCCATTTAGGTAAAATGAGCACAACCATGTTGTTCTGTGTAGATCTTTCAGATCTTAGTTATTCCTTCCTGGAAGATGGTGCCTTTGTGGCGGCCAATGGAGACGAATTGTATTTTAGGGTAGATGACGGGCAGATATTATTCGGTGATTATGGCTATTATCAGGGCTATTTCAACGATGAGGTTGTTTTCACCGGAGGTACTGGCCGATTCGAAGGGGCAACCGGTTCTATCTTTACCAATGCTTACGTGCATTCCGGAACTCCGGGTAATGAATCTGATCCGTTCCATACCGATTTTTCCATCATTGAAGGAAGTATTACGCTTAATAAAGGAAAATAACCCATGACTCTTAAAGCGCCATTAATTAGTTGATTACAATGCTTTTAAGGTCCGAAGGAACCTGTGTTACAGGTGTGTGTTATCCAAATCAAAGAATTGCAGGTTCCTTTGTTTTTTGCTATTGTATTGTTAAGTGAATACAGAAAATTCGTATTAAACACCTATATTCCCCATTACGACAGCATAATCTCAAAAGTAATGAGGTTTCCCGTTTTAGTTTTGTTAATGTTATTGCTTACCGGAATTGCTGATTATTTACAATCAATCGAAAATAACTGTTCCGAAAATTTTAAAAGCGATGTGGCACTTGGTGTCAATGCAGATAGAGATGTGTACAGGGTGGGAGACACCATACATCTGCGTATTATTTTTAGGAATACCTCCTCATAAGATCTGACGATCGCCTTCAGGTAGGGCGATTTTCATTATTGGCAATTAGGAATCACGCAAAATGGCAAAAAATTGATCGGTGCCGATCGATATGTATTTAAAATTCCACCTCTTGGATTTTTTGAAAGTGATTATCATGATCTTGCCAGCAGTTCTTTCCGGGAATTGAATAAGGGGTTTAATTATAGTATACGAGTGCCAAATTTTGCCGCAGAATCGAGCAATTCACCCTATCTCAGAATGAAAGCCGTATGGTATGGGAATCTAAGTGCTGAACAAATTAATATCCAGATAACATGTTAATTCCTAATTGATTAATTTTAGAAGATAAGACAAAATTATACTTATGAGAAGAATAATCTCTTTTGTGCATATTTCACTAGATGGATTTGTAGCAGGACCAAATGGAGAAATGAACTGGATAAAGCTGGATGAGGAGTTGTTTGATCACATTGGAATGCGAATCAGTAAAAGTAATGCCGGGTTATATGGACGTAAGACTTATGAATTGATGGAGGATTACTGGCCGACTGCGGCAGATAATCCGAATGCCACTAAACACGATATCGAGCATTCTGCATGGTATGCCAGGGCTCATAAGTTCGTGATATCCCATAGCCTGAAAGGCTCATCGCTGGAAAATACAACCATTATCGGGGAAGACCTTACGGGACAGATCAATGAGTTGCGTCAGCAGGAAGGGAAGGAACTCCTCCTTTTCGGGAGTCCGACCACCACACATGCTCTCTTAAGATTAAATTTGATCGATGGTTTCTGGTTTTTCGTGAATCCTGTGGTGTTAGGTGAAGGTATTCCCTTGTTTGAAGGTGTTAAGGATCCCTTAAAACTGAAACTTCAGTCTACGAAACGGTTTGCTTCCGGAGTAACGGAATTGAGTTATAGTGTAGTTCGTAGTTAGTACCTGATTGCAGTATTACTATAGGGAACTTTGAAGGCAATTACATCGAAATTTTGTGTTTTATTCCCAGTATCTAAAAATCAAAAATGGTAGGAATACAAAGCATAGAATCTAATGTTGATCATCAGTCTGAAAGGGTTAAAAAGTATATAATTCTTTGGTGTAGCAAAGGCCATTTCTCCCTGGAAATGGATAATAAAAGTATTATTCTGAGGAAGTATCAGGTGCTGACAATCACTTCCGGTAAACATAGTGTGAGCACCAAAACCGGTTGTATACTTTTTCAGTCGATCCCAGAGGAAGTTATATTATTATAGGGTAGTCACCAGACAGTGTTTTCAAATCTTAGGAAGTGTGAAACAGTTCAATTGGAAAAAGCACTGCCCCCTTATCAAATGGCTATGAGGTAATTTGCATAAATTTGATATTCAAAATATAGCAATTCGATTTATGGAATATTCAGGTTCATGTTTGTGTAAAGGTGTAAAGTTTAAAATAACTGGTGTATTTGAAAGTTTTTATCTCTGTCATTGCCGATATTGCCGAAAAGATACCGGATCGGCACATGGAGCCAATCTTTTTTCATCCTCTGCGAAAATTGAATGGTTAAGAACCGAGAAAAAAATTAAAACGTATCAACCTCACAAAAGTGAACATCTTAAAGCATTCTGTACGAATTGTGGTTCAGCTTTACCAAGTTTGCAAATGGAAGGAAAGCTTTTAGTAGTTCCGGCAGGTTGTCTGGATACAGAAATAGACCGAAGACCTGATGCACATATCTTTTTTTCCAACAAAGCAAACTGGGATGAATCTCTGGAAACACTAAAGCGATTCGATCGTCTGCCTGATTAGATTTTTATTCTGGTAATGATACGAAAGGATATTTGACAAGATTTTAATAAGGGCATTGCTGTGAACATTACCTGACATGGAACTTTAATTGCCGGAAGATCCTGTTTTTTATACTTTTAAGGAGGCGATGAACCGAAGTGATGAGTTTTGTTTCAACTCGGTATTGTGGTCACTTAAAATTTCGAAAATGCATAAAATCAATTGTAATGTGATAGTTATGGTAAGGCTCTTAGGTTTTGTTTTTTTAGCGATTGCCACATTTTCATGTAAAGGCCAGGAAACAGAGAATGTTCCCGTTGGAAGTATGGAACAAAAGGAGCTGTCCGATACGGTTGCAATTCAACCGCTGGTTTATCAGAAGCCTAGGGCTGATACCCGCCACCATTCCACCTTGAACGGTAAGGTTAGTGAATTTATATGGCAGTTTTTTGAAGACAGTCTGGGGAATTTTTGGTTTGGAACCAATCATGACGGAATCATCATGTATGATCAAAAATCGCTCGTAAATTATAGGAAAGTGGATGGAATTGGAGGCAATGCGGTTAGAGCGATTAAAGAAGATCGCGATGGTGGAATTTGGTTCGGCACTTCCGATGGACTCACCCATTTTAACGGGAAGGAGTTCATCAACTATACTACAAAAGACGATTTGATCAATGATGAGATCTGGGCAGTAGAGATCGATCCGTCAGGACTTCTCTGGATAGGTACGGCCGGAGGGGTGAGTAAATTTAACGGGAAGCGGTTTGAGGATTTCATGATTCCAAAACCTGAGGTTGCCGATGCGCGGCCAATGCTGTCTGCCGACAGAGTGAGTGATATTCTGATCGATGATACTGGTAAAGTATGGTTCGTGAATGACGGTTATGGTATCACCCTATACAAGGATGGTCGTTTCGAGTTTTTAACGGCTGAATATAACCTTACGGATAATAATGTTGCGGATCTTTATCAGGATAGCCGGGGAGATATCTGGATTGGAACTTTCTATGGAGGCGTGAGTAAATTTAATGGGGAAACCTTCAGGAACTTTACCAGCGAAGGACTTTTAGAAGGTGTGGAGGCTTATAATTTTTGTGAGGACAGGAATGGAAATATTTGGTTCTCTGCAGAAAATTTCGGAGTGTACCGATACGATGGCGAAAGGTTCACCCGATTTTCTATAGAGGATGGATTAGCCACTAATACTATACAATCGATTTACGAAGATAAAAAAGGGCAAATCTGGTTCAGTACCTGGAGTGGGATCAGTCTGTATGATGGGGAGGGAATCAGCGATGTTGCAGAGAAAGTGCTCTGGGCAAGATAAATACGGATAATAGAAATGTGAAATTTGTGCTAGCCCGTTAAATGGCGTAAGAATGGCATATTGGTGACGTCCGTTAATTTGATTAACTAAAATAATTTTACGATGAATAAGGGAAAGCAACTCATGATAGCAACTATCGTAAAAGAAAGACGGATGAAGTTTAATTATACTCAAATGGAATTGGCGGAAATCTCCAATATTAGTCTGCGTTCCATTCAGCGCATCGAAAATGGAGCGGTTATGCCAAGAGTACATACCTTGAAAATACTTGCTAAGATTCTGGATTTCCCTCTGGAACTTATAACTACAACGGATAGTTTAAACGTAGGTAAATGGCAAACCTGGTCTTTTAGAGAAATTATCATTTCTCTTCTGATAATTATTGCAACTATATTATTGGCAATTGCCTTTATCGCACAATCATCAACATTTCCCGAAACTGATTTCGAGTTGTTGCTGTATTGTGCTTCCGTAATAGGGATATTGATTTTCCTGTTACAGTTATACTGGAGATGTAAGGTTTTTCGATAGGTGAAACATCGATCTGAAACGAATACAATATGATCGGAATTGTCATTATTCTCATGGCTTCATGGCTGTTACTTTATTTTTTTAGGCATGAAGGACTGCAGGTGCTCGGAATTTGTCCATTACGGCAAAGGAGTACTGAATTCGCCGTTGGTCTGACCTTCATCTTTCTTTTAAAATCCATGTTCATTATCATCGATTCAATGGTGTATGCGATAGACTGGAAACTGAATCCTGCAATTGATTATATGCATACAAGTCGATCATTTTTGTATCATCTCAGATCGGCGCTTACGGAAGATCTTGTGTTTCGGGGGGCGCTGTTTTATTTGCTACTCCAAAAACTTGGAATGCACACAGCAATTCTGATTTCTGCTGTTGTCTTTGGTATGTATCATTGGGTTTCCTATGGTGTAATTGGCGATGGGATAGTTGTCTTAATCTATGTACTTGTAACGACAGGTTTAACCGGTTATATCTGGGCTTTTACCTATGTAAAGACGGGTTCAGTCCTCATGTCTTTTGGCTTTCATGCCGGTTGGAATTTTTTTAACACACTGTTTTACGATTCTGAACCTTATGGCAATCTTCTTTTTCTGGACTCCACACGGCGTAGTTTATCTGGAACTTATGGCACTCTTTATGCTATTTTTATAGGTATTGCACCCGCCATATTTACACTGATATTTGTAAAGTGGTGGGTTAAATTTAAAAGTATCTCTGAAGAGGAGTCCCCAATGTAAACAAAGGCATGAGCGTCGGTTCTATGGTACCATAAAATGTCCGCTCCACTGACCGCTTTCTTCATAACTGTACATCACTCGAAGATGAATCGGGCGTTTTAACTGCAGGTACTCGATTTTGTAAGGTTCTATGTTTAAAACACAGAAATGATTACTGTTATTCAGGTACTCGATCTTGTCAGGTCGTGTGACCTTAGTGCCCGGAGATTGTGCAGCACTGTAATCATGCTTAGCTTCTTCATTGATCTGTTCCCAGAGCTTTTTAATACGCTTTGGGTTCTCTTCGGGAAAAGCGACTGCATCGATCTTTACCTGTAATAATTTGAAGTGATCGAAGAACAACAGGCATACTTTGTTGTTCTCTCTGATATGTGTTACTTTCTTAGATCTGCGATCGGTAAAGATCGAGATCTTGAGCTCATCATCCACATCTCTGAGTACCACTGTTCTCAATCGGGGAGTCTGGTTGATACCCATGGTAGCCAGCGTAAAATATCGGAAGGGATGTTTATGGTCTTTAAGAGCTTTTTTTAGCTCATTTTTGGCATTATCTAAATATTCCTGAGTCACGATCCAAGTTTTTATAAAGGTACAAATTCTGTGTTAAATTTTACAAAAGCCTACCTTTGCAAAAAAATTACAGATACATGCATAATATCGATATAGATGTGGTGGAAATGACATTGGATGTCATGAAGTATGCCATTCACAGAATTACGAATTCCAATCCTGAACTGGGTATTCCCCGTAAAGAATCTGAATTACGGGAATTGGTAGGTGAAACTATTACTGAGCAAGGGATCGGTGGAGAAAAAGCCTTTCAGTTATTTCGTGATGTACTCGTGAAAGCTACGGTACCGATCGATCACCCCAGACACCTGGCTTTTGTGCCTGCATCACCAACCCGTGCAGCTGTGATGTTCGATCTTGTGACTTCTGCTTCCAGTATCCATGGTGCCTACTGGATGGAAGGTGCCGGTGGAATTTATTGTGAGAATGAAGCGATGAAATGGCTGGTCTCACTTACCGGACTTCCGGAAGGAGCCTTTGGTGTATTTACCAGTGGAGGTACTGCTGCCAATCTTTCAGCTATGGTAGCAGCTAGGGAAAATTGGAGATCTGCAGGCGAACATATCAGGGAGCGTGGACTCATTATTACCTCAATAGGGGCCCATTCGTCTATCAAGGCAATGGCCAAGGTCATCGATGCCGATGTTTTACTGGTGGATACAGAAGATCGTATGGATGCTGAGATGCTGATCGCGAAGATCGCAGGATTGTCAGAGCAGGATCGCCATCGTCTATTTGCTGTAGTAGCAACCGGAGGTACGACCAATGCCGGGATCATCGATGATCTGGATGGTATCGCTTCTGTTTGTGAGCAAGAAGAATTATGGTTCCATGTAGATGCCGCTTATGGTGGAGGAGCATTGGCTGCTGATTCGGTTCGGCACTTGTTCAATGGGATCGAACGAGCAGACAGTATTACCATTGACCCGCATAAATGGTTGTTCTCTCCATACGATTGTGGGGCTGTTATCTATAAGAGACCAGAACTGGCTAAAAAGGCACATTCTCAGGAAGGATCCTATCTCGACATTTTTAAAGATGAAGGAGCACACGGATTCAATCCTTCCGATTACCAGATCCAGCTTACCAGAAGGGTGAGAGGCTTACCTTTGTGGTTCTCACTGGCCATGCATGGAACCGATAAATATAAATGGGCGGTCGAGTGTGGAATATCGATGGCCAAAAAAGCCGGAGATATGATCGAGGCGGAAGATCATGTAGAACTGGTTCGTGACCCTAGCTTGTCTTGTGTTTTATTCAGAAGAAAGGGATGGACGCCGGATCAATACCGCGACTGGACTTATAAGAACCATCGTGAAGGTGTCGCATTGGTTACTCCTACAAAATGGAAATCCGGACAACAGTATGAAACCGTAGCGCGATTTTGTTTTATTAACCCGGATACTACGGAAAAGGATGTACAGTTGATACTGGACACCATGAAATAATAAAAATAGCCCCGGATTCGTTCCGGGGTTTTTAATTTAAAGGGATGTTGAAACCCACGAGAAGTCGGAAGCGGTCAACACTTACCGAAAGATTGTCGTCGTTGAAATCTGTTGGCCCTACAGGTAAGGTGATCGCTCTTTGAAAATCTCCCGCAGCGGTGGTATATACTGCTCCAAAGACGAGGTGGAAAGTGTTGGCATCGATATTTACCCCACCTCCGAAATGATAATTGTCGAGGGTAAGGAGATTCTCCTCTCCGAAGCCATTTTCATTCTCGATGAGTGACTCATTTCTTTTCACCGGTGAAAAATCAGTGGTAAAGCTGAGGTAGAGTCCGAGTGTCTTTGTCAAATATAGCTCCGTACCAAAACCAAAATTGAGGACCCCTTTTAGTTCTTCTTTTCTTTCTGCCGTATCCACAGGTTCTGTTACACTTTCGATGGGAGGAATATCGAGTCGGTCATAGGCTGAAACCGGTGCATGCCAGTCGGCATTTAGATGGAGTACATGTTTATCAATTGGAATTCCCGCCCCGATATTCACGCCTAACGGGACCTTTCTTTTAGAATTTATATTGTCAAACTGAGCGATGGTAAGAATGTCGGCACCGGTATTTCCGGAAGCGAAGATAAACTCACCGTTATAATTTCCTTTCTGGCTGATCTCGAGGTAAGGAAGATCGATGTTGATCCCCAGGTCAAAGCTTGGTAATTTCCATGCAGCACCTAATTTAAAGAACAGCCCCATGGAATGTTGTTCGAAAGAGGTTTCTCCATCGGAAAGGTAGATCGGATCGTCTTCATTTAAGAGTACGAAACGAATGGCATCGGTTCCGCTGTAATTATAGAAACTGGCGAACATAGAAATACCAATACTGAAATTGTCTTTGAGCTTTTTACCCCAACTCAGGCCGAACCACTCTTCAGTGACCTTCATAGTAATGCCAATTTTGGTATTGAAGAATTGCCCAGGTGAAAGAAGGTCCGAATTATCTGCGTCCAAAAGGCCTGTGTCAAAGGAAGCATCTACGTCGATGCGGCTACGGGATAAAAAAGAATAATAGAAGTTCTCAGTTCCCAGTTTAACGCTACCGGCTACTAGTCCGGGAAGGGCATTGAATCTTGGGTTCTCGATGTTGATACCTTCTCCCAGAAAATCATCGATACGTATCATCGAACGTTCGTAGAATTTACCTTCGATGGAAAACTTTGGGTTTTCGACCAAGGCAAGTCTGGCTGGATTATAGAAAACAGCACCGAGATCGGTTACACTTCCAGTAACGTTCCCATTGAGAAGAACAGATTTATTACCATAGTTTTCATAGCGATAACTCCGCTGTCCATAGGTGTTTAAATTTATAAATACTACAATTACTGTAGTGAGAAATGTGAGGCGTTTCGGGAAATTGCGTCTTTCAGATACTATCATAAAAGTATGAATCGGTTATTTGAAGGGGCATGGGATAACGCCTTTTTTCTAAAGGTGTTGATTATTAATTTTTAAATATAGTTAAAAGAGACTTTTTCTAACAGTTCAAATTGTTATTTTTGCGCATGCAAAATAATGTACTCATTTTAGACTTCGGATCGCAGTATACGCAACTCATTGCGCGCAGGGTCAGGGAACTGAATATATACTGTGAAATTCATCCATACAATAATATTCCAGAGAATCTATCTGATTTTAAGGCGACCATCCTTTCCGGGAGTCCGTTTTCAGTAAGGGCGGAAGATGCTCCGCATCCGGATCTCAGTGGAATTAAAGGAAAAATGCCTGTTCTGGGTGTTTGTTACGGTGCTCAATATATGGCACATTTCAACGGAGGAAATGTTTCTCCTTCTAACACCCGTGAATACGGAAGGGCAAATCTTTCCTTTATCAAAGAGAATGAATCTTTCTTCAACGATATTCATATCGGGAGTCAGGTGTGGATGAGTCACAGCGATACAATCAAGCAATTACCCGAAGGCGGAGTGAAGCTGGCAAGTACTGCGGATGTTGAAAATGCAGCCTATAAGATCGAAGGTGAGGAAACCTATGCGATCCAGTTCCATCCGGAAGTTTATCATTCAACCGATGGTAAGAAGTTATTGGAAAACTTCCTCGTAGGCATTGCAAAAGTTAAACAGGACTGGACTCCTGATAACTTTGTGGAAATGACCGTGGAAAGTCTTAAAGAAAAAGTAGGGGATGGGAAAGTTGTACTCGGACTTTCAGGAGGAGTAGATTCAACCGTTGCTGCTGTCTTGCTCAATAAAGCTATCGGAAAGAATCTGTATTGTATATTCGTGAATAACGGACTTTTACGTAAGAATGAATTTGAGAACGTTCTCGATCAGTATGAGGGGATGGGACTTAACGTAAAAGGAGTGGATGCGACGGCACGCTTTTTGGATGCATTGGATGGAATCGAAGATCCTGAGGAGAAAAGAAAAGCGATCGGTAGAGTATTTATCGAGGTCTTCGATGATGAGGCGCATCTCGTACAGGATGTTGACTGGCTCGGACAGGGTACTATTTATCCTGATGTGATCGAATCTATTTCTGTTAAAGGGCCTTCTGCTACGATCAAGAGTCATCATAATGTAGGTGGATTGCCTGATTTTATGAAACTTAAGGTGGTGGAGCCATTGAATATGCTCTTTAAAGATGAAGTGCGACGCGTAGGAGCAAGTCTTGGTATCGATCCGGAACTGCTTGGACGTCATCCATTTCCGGGACCTGGTCTGGCAATTCGTATTCTGGGTGATATTACTGCCGAAAAAGTTCGTATTTTGCAGGAAGTTGACGATATTTTCATCAGCGGACTCAAAACCTGGGGACTGTACGATAAAGTATGGCAGGCAGGAGCTATTCTTTTACCGGTGAATTCGGTAGGAGTAATGGGAGATGAACGAACCTACGAAAAATGTGTGGCCTTACGTGCGGTGGAAAGTACCGATGGAATGACTGCAGATTGGGTGAATCTTCCTTATGAGTTTTTACAAAAAACATCTAATGATATAATAAATAAGGTTAAAGGCGTTAATAGAGTAGTATATGATATCAGTTCTAAGCCGCCGGCAACCATAGAATGGGAATAACATTAATTTCATGAAGAAACACATTGTAACTTTTGTACTGACACTCGTGATCGGTTTTGTCGCTTCTGCGCAGGATCATTTTAAGACCCATGCCGTTAAAGAAGGTGAGACGGTAGAGCAGATCGCGAAAATGTACAGCGTCACTCCTTACAATATCTTAAAATTAAACCCCGAGATAAAATCGGGGTTGAAACCGAATACCATCCTGATTATTCCAGTTGGCGATGTTGCCGTGCCGGAAACCAAGGATGTGGTGACCACCACAAATGTTGATCCGTTACAGCAGGAAGTGGAGCGTTTCATAAAGCATAAAGTAAGGAAAAAAGAGACGCTGTATGGTCTGGCACAGAAGTATAATGTGAGTGAAGCGGTTATCAAAAGATACAATTCACAGCTTTATAGCCGTACACCGATGAAAGGTGAAAAACTGGACATTCCGGTATTCAAGAAAATACCTGTAAAAGAGGATAATGGGCTTACCAACGGACTCGTTCCTTACCTGGTGAAGGCTTCAGAAGGGAAATGGCGTATTGCTTATGAACATGGGATCACCGAAGCGAAATTGCTGGAGCTGAACCCTGAAATGAAAGAAATACTGCAGGAAGGTGATACGCTTATGGTACCCTTCATTGCCGGGAATGACATGAGAATGGTAGATTCTGACGAATATAATTATTATACGGTTCAGGAGGCAGAAGGTTTTTATCGACTCAATGTAAAACTCGGACTCACGCAGGATCAGATCGAAATGCTCAATCCTGAAGTTAAGGAAGTCGGGCTTCAAAAGGGGATGATCCTTAAAATACCCAAAGAAGTTACAGGTGATTTTACTGTTAGTGACGGAAGACTTGTGGAGAAATTCAGTTTGCTGGATAGTCTGAACTATGATTCGGTTTCAAGAATTGCGATCGTACTTCCTCTGGATCTTGGAAGTCTGGATTACGATTCTATTCCGGCTCTCCAAAGCCGTCTGATGCATACTCCTGGTAAATCACCTGACTTGCTGGAACTGGGAGTCGATTTTTATAGCGGAGTTCTTGTAGCTCTTGACTCGGCACGCGATCTCGGACTTTCAGTAGATGCTAAGGTCTTCGATAGCGGTAAGAATGAGAACAGAATTTATCAGTTGCTTTCCAGCGGGCAATTCGCTGACAGAGATGCGATCGTCGGACCAATAATTCCTAATTCCATTAATCAGATCGCTGATTATGCCGGGATGAATGTGCCGGTATTTCCTCCATTCACCTATAAAGGGATCAATCTTAAATATAATGTTTTTCAAACCCTGCCACCTGATGAGTTATTACGACGTCATATGATCGACTATATGGTGGCTCATGGTGCGGATAAGAATATCATTATTATTGCTGATAAAGAACATGAGGCGGTACAAAAGGAATTGCAAGCTAAGTTTCCGGGAGCCAAGATCGTAAATCCAAAAGATGAATCCATCATCAGATTAGATGACATCAATCCGTTCCTTACCGCAGAAAAGAAGAACTGGGTGATCGTTGAAACCGATAACTTCTCACTTCTTTATAATATCACTACTGTTGTTAATTCTGCAAGAACTGAAGAATTTAATATTCGTATGCTTACTACCCTCAGAGGTAAGGCCTATGATAATTCCAATATTCAGAATATAAGTTTGTCTAACCTTAACTTCATTTATCCGTCACCGTACAACCCGGCGATCAAGGAAAATAGTTTTGCTGAGCGTTATCAGAAACGCTTCGGAGCGCTTCCGAATCGTTATGCTACCCGTGGATTCGATCTTGTGATGGATCTGCTGTTACGACTTGGGTATAATAAGAATTTATACTATGTGAATTCGAGGGTCAGCGAGATGGAGTACGTTGAGAATAAATTCGATTATCGCCCATCTACCGAGGGCGGCTACTATAATCGGGCGATGTATATCGTTACTTATGATAATCTTGAAATAAAAGAAGTTAAGGATGACACCAACCTCTACAGTGAAGTACCTGGGGGACTTAAGAACGGAATGCGTTCACCTCAAAAGTAAGAATACCTTTATTACCGATGCCCCGACCGATAACAATGGAAAAGGGGAGGCATTTTCACCTACTGATACCGTAGCCACTGCGCTGGCAAGCTGTATGATGACAGTAATGGGGATAAAAGCGCGCGATTTGGATGTTGATCTTACCGGAAGTCTAGCGACTGTGGAAAAGATCATGTCGGCTAATCCAAGAAGAATCGCTCGTATCAACGTCGTGCTGGATATTCCGGTAATGCCGGATGAAAAGTCGGTTAAGATTCTTGAGAACACCGCTCGTACATGCCCGGTACTACTAAGTCTACACGAAGATATCATCAAAGATATAACGATCAACTGGAATGTAAATTCCTGATGTATGAACGATGGATTCAATAGGGAATTCCTGGAAAAGCTAGCTGCCATGAAAATGCCTTATGGCAAATATAAAGGCAGACTCCTGGTGGATATTCCTGAGCCCTATTATACCTGGTATCGTCAAAAAGGTTTCCCTGAGGGCAAGCTCGGAGACTATCTGAAAGCCATGCATGAGATAAAGATCAATGGTCTGGAAGGGTTGATCCGTAAAATCAACAGATTATGATCGTTAAAGTATAGGGTGAGTTTTTGTGATATTCTGAGATATGATGATAATTAGTTGGTTTTTTACTACCTGAAATGTAAAGTGTTGAAGAAGGCTGCAATCGTATTCTGAGATTCGTATTAATTATTAAAAATCAGTCTGGAGGCGGGATTTTTTTAATTCTTATTTTGTATTTTTGGCGCGAATTTTTGAGCAACTTATACAAGCGTTTTTTACATGGCAGATACCAAATATATTTTTGTGACAGGTGGGGTTTCTTCATCGTTGGGTAAGGGGATAATCGCGGCTTCACTGGCCAAACTATTACAGGCCAGAGGTTATAAAACAACCATTCAGAAACTGGATCCCTATATCAATGTTGACCCGGGAACACTGAATCCGTATGAACACGGAGAATGTTACGTTACCGATGATGGAGCAGAAACCGACCTTGATCTTGGCCATTATGAACGCTTTCTAAATGTTAACACCTCTCAGGCGAATAACGTGACCACCGGTAGAATATACCAGAGCGTTATCGAAAAAGAAAGAAGAGGAGAGTTCCTTGGGAAGACCGTACAGGTTGTGCCGCATATCACTAATGAGATCAAAGAACGAATTCAGTTGCTCGGAAAAAGTGGTGATTTCGATATTGTCATTACTGAGATCGGTGGAACGGTTGGAGATATCGAGTCGCTACCATACATTGAAGCTGTTCGTCAACTTATGTGGGAGCTGGGGGATAATAATGCAATTGTTATTCACCTTACGCTGATCCCTTTTCTTTCCGCAGCTGGAGAACTTAAGACCAAACCAACCCAGCACTCGGTTAAAACACTAATGGAAAGTGGTATCAAAGCTGATATCCTCGTTTGTCGTACCGAGCATGAATTGTCTGATGATCTTCGTGATAAACTGGCGCTGTTCTGTAATGTTAAGCGTGAAGCAGTAATACAGTCGATCGATGCATCTACAATCTATGATGTACCAAACATGATGCTCGATGAAGGACTGGATCTGGTTACCTTAAAAAAACTCGCTCTGCCTGAGCAACAGGAGCCAAACCTGGTGAACTGGAATAAATTCCTGGACAGACACAAGAATCCAAAGAATGAGGTGCATATAGGACTCGTGGGTAAATATGTAGAACTTCAGGATAGTTATAAATCCATCCTTGAAGCCTTTATTCATGCAGGTGCAGCCAATGAAGTAAAAGTTACTGTTGAATATATCCATTCGGAATACATCACTGAAAAGGTATTAAAGGATAAAATCGCAAATCTGGATGGGATTTTAGTCGCGCCCGGTTTTGGAGAACGCGGTATTGAAGGAAAGATTCGTACCATTCAGTATATCCGTGAGAACAATATTCCATTTTTGGGAATCTGCCTTGGAATGCAAATGGCGGTTATCGAATTTGCGAGAAACGTGCTCGGACTTAAGGAGGCTAACTCTACCGAAATGAATTCAGGGACCGTGCATCCTGTGATCGATCTTATGGATGAACAAAAAGATATTACGCATATGGGAGGGACCATGAGACTCGGTGCCTGGAAATGTGCAGTAAAAGAAGACAGTATGGCACATAGGATCTATGGGGAGACCCTGATCTCGGAACGTCACCGTCACCGTTACGAATTCAATGATAAATATCGAAAGGAAATAGAAGCTGCCGGACTTAAAGCTACAGGTCTTAACCCGGATACAGGATTGGTTGAAATAGTGGAACTTGCTGATCATCCATGGTTTATAGGTGTGCAATATCATCCGGAGTACAAAAGTACCGTTGCGAATCCGCACCCGCTATTCGTTGCCTTCGTCGAAGCTACTCTGAATTACAAAACACAGAAATCAAATGCCACTTTGGCATAAAGTACGGAATTGGGTTTATCTTTGATAGCTGAAAGTAAAATGAACAAATTAAGTTCAGATATCGCTATCCCTTCCGGAAGCGAATTTGATCTCCTAACTAATTATTGTTAAATGGAACAAAAGAAGTTTGACATTAACTCCATCATCGGATTTGTGCTTATCGGTGCGATTTTGATGTGGGTAATGTATACCAACCAGCCTACACAGGAAGAAATCGATGCAGAAAAGGCGAAGACCGAGCAGGTGGAACAGGAAAAGGCTACAGAAGCCGCAACCACGGAATCTACGTCAAGTCAGGAACAGCAGGTCGATCTTAATGATTCTACCGCCCTTGCCAGTTACAAATCTGCATTGGGTGCATTTGGTTATTCCGCTGCCTTACCAGCTGCAAAAGGTGGACAGACCGTACTTGAGAATGAGCTTATCAAATTGACGATCGATAACAAAGGGGGTGAGATTACCGAAGCTTTGCTAAAGGATTTTCATACCTATGACTCTGTACCGGTTTATCTGGTGAAGGATGGTAATTCAAGTTTTAACCTGACATTGCAAACTACTGATAACCGTACCCTGAATACCAAGGACCTGTTCTTTGAACCAGTCCTTTCTAAGAATGGAGACACACAGGTATTATCAATGCGATTGAAAACAGCATCTAATAATTATCTGGAATATCGGTATGAATTGAAGCCTGATGAATTTCTGGTTGATTTTGCCATTCGTTCTCAGGGATTGAACGGGGTACTTAACAGCGCGCAGCCTGTTAACCTGAAATGGGATCAGAAAGGGATCAGACATAGTAAAAGTATTGAGTATGAAAACCGTTATACACGACTTACTTATATGCATGACGGTTCGGTGAGTAAATTGTCTCCTGCAGGTGAAGATGAAGAATCGGCATCTGATCTGAAATGGATCTCCTACCGTCTTCACTTTTTCAGCACGATACTTGCTTCGGATAATTCCTTTAAGTCGGCTACGATGACCTCAGAAAAATTATTTGAGGAGGAATCACCGGAAGCAAAATATACAAAAGGATACAGCACCACCATTCCACTTGAGGTTCAGGGAGGGGAATTGAACTATAATTTGCATTGGTATTATGGTCCTACAGACATCAAGGTGTTGAAGAAATATGAAGACTTAAAATTCATCGATTCCATTCCTTTCGGGTGGGGGATCTTCGGATTTATCAATAAATATGTCTTTACACCGCTATATGATTTCCTAAGCTCGTTCCTGCCTTACGGAATAGCGATTATCGTAATGACGATCCTGGTTCGATTGATCATGTCTCCAGTAACTTATAAATCTTACCTTTCCCAGGCTAAGATGAAAGTATTGCGACCTGAGATCACTGAGATCAATGAGAAGTTTAAGGACAACCCTATGAAGCGTCAGCAGGAGACTATGAAGCTATATGGAAAAGCTGGAGTGAGTCCGATGAGTGGTTGCGTGCCGGCATTGATGCAGTTGCCTATTTTCTATGCACTCTTCATGTTTTTCCCGACTGCTTTTATGTTAAGGCAAAAACCTTTCCTCTGGGCAGAAGATCTTTCTTCTTATGATGTGATTGCTGAATTGCCTTTCAAGATCCCATTCTATGGAGATCATGTGAGTCTATTTCCGATTCTTGCATCAGTAGCGATCTTCTTCTATATGAGAATGACGACAGGACAACAGCAAATGATGCAACAGCCAACTCAGGAAGGTATGCCAGATATGGGAAGTATGATGAAATGGATGATCTATATCTCACCATTGATGATGTTATTCTTCTTTAATAACTATGCGAGTGGTCTGTCTTTGTATTACTTCGTATCTAACCTTATTACCATCGTGATCATGTTGGTGATCAAAAATTATATAATCGATGAGGATAAGATTCATGCACAAATTCAGGAAAATAAAAAGAAACCGAAAAAGGAAAACCGTTTCCAGAAGAGAATGCGTGAAATGATGGAGCAGGCAGAGACTCAGCAAAAACAGGGTAAAAAGTAATTCATTGAATAATAAATAAAAAAAGGCTGTCAGATTACTGACAGCCTTTTTTTTATTTGCATCCCAGGATGGTTTTAATCGTTGAGTTCAAATACTCCGTCAACGATATGGATCAATCCATTCCATGCAGCTATATTCGCTGTTTCGATCTCAGCAACATTACTTGCTTCATCGATCAGGTAGACCTGACTTTCGTGGTTTACCGTTAAGTTCGAACCTTCCCAGGTGGTTAGTGATTGCCCTGTGTTGAATTTTTCATACCTGATAATATGATCTTTCAGGATATGATATTTCAGACATGACATGGTCTCTTCCTGGGTGGTTTCCGTGTTTTCCAGGGACTCGTTTATAGGAGCGAAGATGGTAAAGTCCTTTTCCAGATCATTGAGCTCTTTACCCATATCTGCGCTAATTGCATCGAGCATGCTTTTTAATCCGGCCAAAGCCGGGTCTAATTCGATGAGTCGCTTCAGGCTGACCGGTTGAATAACTGCATCGGTCTTATTGAGGATGCCGTTCCCAACTTTAATGTTCTTTTGAACTACTGATGCCTGATCGTTGATCATCAATTTACCATCTTTTTGCTGAAGGAAGATGTCGATGTTAACCCTTGACACGAACTCTTCAGACAAGGTCTTAAAGTACGTTCCAGGGAAATATTCCATTCGTTCCTCACCACTGAACATATGCATTTTGAGCAGTGATGTCAGAAAAGTGGTATTCATATTCTTTACTGAAGAAACATTATTCGCATTTAAATAACTATTGAAGGCAGCATTGTCAGGAGCGAAGAACGTAAAGGATCCTGGATTATCAAGAGCCTGTTCGTAGCCTATCTGTTCAATTGCTTCAGTGAGTATACTGTAATCCGGATCATCCTTCAGGTAGCTCCAGATAGATTTGGTTGATACTTCACTGTAACCACCTTCATTTTCGTTGTCTGTCGCGCTTTGTTCCTGTGGGATGCTGAATGTTTCCATTTCTAAGTTTGCTTCTTCTTCGAAGCTTTCCGGTTTAGAGCAGGAGATAAGTAGGATAATGGTAACAATGGGGCAGATAACTGAAAAGTTAAATGGTTGTTTCATATGTCAAAGAATTTGGTCTGGCCAAATATATATTTTAGTAGGAAAATACTTAATTAACATATAGGAATATTAGTTTAAGTTTCATCAAAAGACGATGAAATGTTAAATTTTCGCAACTTATAACAATGTAAAAGGGTGCCCTCCTTTCGGAAGGCACCCTTTTAACGAGGTCTGAGGAATGAATTGTTATAAAGGGGGTAGTATAACTTTGTCGATGGCGTGGATTACTCCGTTAACAGCCTGTACGTCGGTTGCAATTATATTAGATATCCTCCCATTTGCGTCGGTAAGAGTGGCGCCACCCGTTACGTTAGCGGTAATATCCCCTCCCAGGGTTGTTACGGTCATAGCATCGGTTAGATCTCCTGCCCGCACGTTGGCTTCTCCTACGACATGATAGTTGAGGGTTGCTTCGAGGGTGGCTGTGTCAATATCATCAAGACTCCCGACTCCCAGTTCGGTCAACAGATCGCCAAATGCAGCATTAGTTGGCGCGAAAACGGTAAACGGTGCGCTTCCGTCACCCCATGGCGTTGACAAGGTCTCTACATACGTAAAGCTATCTTCCCGGGTAAGCGCGCTAACCAGGGTTGAAAAATTCGGATCTGCGAGTGCAAAATCAACTACGGTAGGCAATCCTATTACTGCATCTACTGCGTGGATCACTCCATTAGAAGCCTGTATATCGGCTGTTATCACATTGGCCACCCCATTAATCATAACTCCATCTTCCGTATTAGCGTAAAGACTAAGTTGATCACCATCTGCATTGGTAGCCATGGAATTGTAGTATCCCGTTGTGATATCAGCCGATAAGGCTTCTCCTTCAACCACATGATTTAGCAAGATTTCTTTTAAAATATCGGTAGGCACATCTTCCAGACTGCCAAAGCCATTGTCATTAAGGAAGGTTGCAAAGGCTGTATTATCCGGGGCAAATACGGTTAACGAAGCTTCGCTATCGTTTAATGCATCTGCTAAACCTGCTGCCTGAACCGCAGCGAGAAGGCTGCTATAGTTCTCATCTTCTGCAACCATTTCTGCTATGGTCTTATTCATAGATATGGCGTCGACAACTTCCTGAGGGAGCAATACTTTATCGATGGCATGAATCACACCGTTACCTGCCTGAACATCTGCAACTACGACATTTGCATCGGTATCCGTAGCATCATCGATCATAACACCGTCTCCAGTCATGATTGTAAGGTCACCTCCATTAGCTGTGGTAACGGTCATGCCATCAGTTAGGCCTTCAGAACGGGCGTTGGCTCCAACTACTACATGGTAGGTGAGTACAGCTTCCAGGGTATCATCATCGATATCATCCAGTGAGGAGATTCCAAGGTCATCCAGCAAAGCCTGAAAAGCGGCATCAGTGGGTGCAAATACGGTAAATGGTCCGCCATCCATATCATCCAGAAGTCCGGTGTAGGTGTCACCGAAGCGCGATAGCGCACTAACCAGTATAGAGAAATTTGAATTGGCTACCGCGTGGTCGGTGATACTCGGAATTGTTAAAACACCATCAACAACGTGTACAACACCGTTGGTGGCTTCAATATCTATCGCATTGGCTACCGGCGAGGCAGTACCATTGAATATGATACCTCCCTCGGTGTCTATATAGAGACTCAGGTCGCTGTCGTCAGGTCCTGTACCAAGAGTAGTGGTATAACCAGTTGATAGCGAAGATGACATTACAACACTGCCCAGTACGTGATTAAGCAGCAGATTGGTGAGTGCCTCATCATTAATGCCGTTTAGATCAGTGATACCCGCATCCTGAAACGCTTCATCGGTGGGAGCAAAAAGAGTATAGGTTCCGCTCGCATCTAATACATCATCCAGGGCTGAAGCCTGCAGGGCTGCTGCCAGAATTGTATGATTAGCGGAACTTTCTACAATTTCAGTGATGCTGTACTCCATGGGAAGTTCAGGAGTGCCATCATCGTCATCATTATTACAGGATTGCAGACCTGCAAGAAATACTAATAAGATCGTGATTTTGAACAGATGGTTTAGAGTTTTCATCGAATTTACATTTAAATTGTTTAGTGTTTACTAAATAAAGTTAAACAAAAAGAAGCTTAATACAATAATGTTTAACATTAATTAAGAAAAATTAAACATAAAATATTTGGTTTTGATACTGAGATGGTTAGAAACATTAGGTTGCAGGGGCATTTTAGCGTATCGGAAGGTTGTAAGGATTTGTATTGATAAGCGTCGAAAGAACTTCTTAACTTATTTTGTAATTTTGCATACTGTCGGGAAGCGACGAAAAATGGTAATATGAAAAGAGTAGTTGTAGGTTTGTCTGGTGGAGTAGATTCCAGTGTTACTGCATATCTGTTGAAAGAACAAGGGTATGATGTTATCGGGCTTTTTATGAAGAACTGGCACGATGATACGGTGACCATATCTAATGAATGTCCGTGGCTGGAAGATAGTAATGATGCTATGATCGTTGCCGAGAAACTGGGTATTCCTTTTCAGACTGTCGACCTCAGTGTAGAATATAAAGAACGCATCGTTGATTATATGTTCAACGAATATGAAAAGGGGCGTACCCCGAACCCGGATGTACTTTGTAACAGAGAGATTAAATTCGATGTGTTCATGAAGATCGCGTTAAGCCTGGGGGCAGATTATGTGGCGACCGGACATTATTGTAGAAAAGACAGTATTGAAAAGAATGGTGAAACCATATTTCGATTATTGTCCGGAAAGGATCCAAACAAAGATCAATCGTATTTTCTGTGTCAGTTATCTCAGGAACAATTGGCGAAGACCTTATTTCCTATAGGTGAGTTAACCAAACCTGAAGTTCGAAGAATAGCTGCCGAGAACGACCTTATTACTGCAGATAAAAAGGATTCTCAAGGGCTTTGTTTTGTTGGGAAAGTACGTCTGCCTGAGTTTTTACAGCAAAAATTAAAACCAAAGGCTGGAAATATCATCGAGATCGATGCCGATAGCATGCTGGGTAAAAAGAACGGAAAAGAGTTCTCTTCAAGACAGGAGGAACTTGAATATCTGGCTGAGAAATTCGTTTATTCTCCGACAGAAGGTAAGGTAGTTGGGCAACATCAGGGGGCGCATTATTTTACCAAGGGACAACGAAAAGGTCTGGCCGTTGGCGGTACGCCCGAACCTCTCTTTGTTATCGAGACCGATGTAGAAGAAAATGTCATATATACAGGTCAGGGGAAAGATCACCCTGGTTTATTTCGAAAAGCTTTGTTTGTATCTCCTGATGAACTTCATTGGGTTAGGGAAGACCTTGCCTTAAAACCCGGGGAGAATATGAAGTTAAAGGCAAGAATACGTTACCGTCAACCTTTGCAGGAGGCAGAACTCATTCGGGTCGAAGATGGGCTTTATGTTGAATTCTCTGAACCACAGAGTGCGATTACCGAAGGTCAGTTTGTGGCCTTCTATCAGGATGATGAACTGATAGGTTCCGGTGTTATTGCTTAAAATCAAAATCAATTTATGCAAAACAGAATAACCAGCCTTTTTAAGATCAAATATCCGGTCATACAGGCTGGTATGGTCTGGGCAAGTGGCTGGAGGCTGGCTGCGGCTTGTTCAAATGCAGGTGCTCTCGGACTCATCGGGGCGGGCTCTATGTATCCCGATATATTGCGGGAACATATCCGTAAATGCAAGGTGGCAACAGATAAACCATTTGGCGTGAATGTGCCGATGCTCTATCCTGACCTCGAAAAAGTGATCGACATCATTATTGAAGAAGGTGTGAAGATCGTTTTTACGTCTGCGGGGAATCCCAAAACCTATACTTCTCGTCTGAAAGAAAATGGGATCACGGTGGTTCATGTGGTCAGTAGTGTCAAATTCGCTCTTAAGGCTCAGGAAGCCGGTGTGGATGCCATTGTGGCTGAGGGTTTTGAAGCCGGAGGACATAACGGTCGTGATGAAACCACCACCTTTACGCTCATTCCGATGGTTTGTGAGAAATTGAATATTCCGGTAATTGCAGCCGGGGGAATCGCTACGGGTGAAGGTATGCTTGCTGCTATGGTGCTGGGAGCGGAGGCTGTTCAGGTTGGTAGCAGGTTTGTAGCAAGCGATGAGGCATCCTCTCATATCAATTTTAAGAATAAAGTCGTGGAATCGGTTGAAGGCGACACCATGCTCACCTTAAAGGAGCTTGCTCCCGTACGACTG
Source organism: Robertkochia solimangrovi (assembly GCF_007279655.1). GTDB lineage: Bacteria > Bacteroidota > Bacteroidia > Flavobacteriales > Flavobacteriaceae > Robertkochia > Robertkochia solimangrovi. The sequence goes on from NZ_QKWN01000012.1 coordinate 92,200, forward strand.
ATTCGCAATAAATTCTTTGATGATATACAGGAACTTTACAAAAAGGGTACCAATGCAGAGGAATTGATGCGACTACTCGGAAGAGCCAGGGCCAAAAAAGGTATGTTCGAAGGTGATCTTGATGAAGGTGAGCTTGAGATCGGGCAGATCGCTGGATTGATCCATGATATAAAACCCGCAGCTGAGATTATTTCAGAAATGATGCAAGCGTATAGGCAGGCTGTAAAAAAAGTTAAGAATCTACCCGAGTTCTGACTTTAATGGTGAGGAACGGTCGATTTTATAAAAAAGGAAAAGTGGCTGAGGGGGTACCCCGCCACTTTGTATCTCAATCAGCGATTTCTGAAAACCAATGACTAATTGAGTTTCCTTGATATTTCTACTTTAGAGTCTTTGACATAGGACCAGTATTCCTCCAGAATTGCATCAGCTTCCTCTTTACTACCTGCAATTCCAACCAGTGCATTGTACCATTTAATAGTTTCGGGGCTTAATTCCCAGTTGAGCGATTCAATTCCATTTTCATATTTCCAAACGATCACCAGGTCATATTCACCGGTTACCATTTCCATTGTGAGTTCTGCTGCAGGTAAACCCGCTTGTTTATCGGCTTCCAGAAAATAAGTCTTCATAAGATCCATTGCCTTGTCATAGGTCCCGGGATACATATTGAGGCTGATCACTTTAAGCCATTCGGGGTTTTCTAGTCGTTTTTCTGTGAGTTCCTGTGCATCGACTGCAAAGGCTGCTAAAAAACAGATGATAATGCAAATTTTAGTAATGATTCTCATATTTTCGATTTCGCTGGGTTAAAAGATTCATACTGCCTGAATGGTATTCGGGCAAATAAATACTTAAAACTTTTTAACCGTTAAAGTGATTAGTCTTGGTAGGATTGAGGCGATAATAAATCAAAAAATTACCCGACGCCGGAGGGATCTTTTGGAATCGGGCAGTGATCGGGTGGAGGATTAGGCTTTAAAAGCCAGAATAATTTCTATTTTCATAAAAATTGCCACCGGATCAGGACAGACAGAAAATTGTGTTTGATACCCTTAACACGCTGTCGATCAGGAGTGATTTCGATTTGCAAGATACTATTAATAAACTATATTTCAAAGTTTTAAAAAGGAGTAGTCATCAAATTTTATTGCGTTATATCGAGGGTGTCAGCGACAAGAAAGTATGCGGGTGGAAATATGAGATTTCCTAAATGGTATTAAGGGGTTCTGTTGTAGAAACTAGCACGTATTCAGTATTTACATATTTACAAATTCAAAAGCATAGTTGTCATAGGTGCTCAGGTCTATCCCGGTCTCATTGAGCAGGATATTGTGTTCGAGAAAAGCTTTCAGATTTGCCATCCAGAATGACCAGCCATTGCTGCATCCGAAATGAACCTTCATCTTATGATCATCATCGGTAGGGATGTTTGACTGAGTGAGTGTAAGCAATGTGTGGTCATGCTTGCTTTCTAAGGTGATGGTAAGATGACAATCTCCTGCAAAAGTATATACAATTTTATCTTTCCCGTTGGCTTCAAGAACCTTTCCCGTTTCCTGACCTTCCCAGTTATGCCACATCCAGCAATATTCATCACCGGCTTGCACAAATTCATTGGGTTTTAATCGATTTCCATTTCTGGTAAAGTCTGAAGCTCGCAGAAACCACGAAGTGATACCATCTTCAGTTGCCCAGCACCAGTAAAGTTTCTCTATGGTAGTGTTGATAAAAATTCTTTTAGTAAAACGTTCAAAGGATAGTGCAGCCATTTTTTTGTAATTATACTAATCGTCAGTAAATTACAAAAAAAATCATTAAAGAATAACACCGGTGTTTTGTGAGCGATTCTTAACCGGTAAAGTAAAAAGCAAACAGCTGAATCCTGGAATGAGGCGTATTAAATTACAGGAAATTGATAGGAAGGAAATTAGAGGTAACTGTAGTTCAGGATCTTTTTCTCACATAGATAAGATTTCGATTCCCGCGAGGGTTTTTTCTGGATTCTATCTCTAAAGATTCTATTGACTTTACCAAAGGGGTAAGCTTTTGGAATCCATAATTTCGAGAATCAAAGTTGGGTTGCTTTTTTTGGAGCAATGCTCCCACTTCCCCTAGAAATGCCCATCCTTCTTCATCTTCGAGGTCTTCAATGGTAGAAGCGATGAGTTTGATGACATTGGGTGTGATTTTATCTAATTTTGATTTATTCGATTCTTTCGAAGTAGAAGCGATATCGGTTTCTTCATTCGATTTTTTAAGAATTTCAAGGTAGATGAATTTATCACAGGATACTATGAAGGGGTCGGGAGTCTTTTTTTCGCCAATCCCGAAGACTGTCATGCCTGCTTCGCGAAGGCGGACAGCGAGTCGTGTAAAATCACTGTCACTGGATACCAGGCAAAAACCTTCTACTTTGCCTGAATACAGGATGTCCATGGCATCGATAATCATGGCGGAATCTGTGGCATTTTTACCTGAAGTATAACCGTACTGTTGAAAAGGGGTTATGGCGTTCTCTAAAAGCACCTTTTTCCATTTCGACAAACTCGGTTTGGTCCAGTCACCATAAATTCTTTTTATGGTAGGGTTGCCATACTTGGCGATTTCTTCCAGCATTTCCTTAACATTGGTGGCCGGAATATTATCACCATCGATCAGAACCGCCAGATTTAAATCGTTTTTCATGGAGTTAACCTTCGTGCTGACGGTCGAATTCCTGCTTGTAAACCGCTTTGGCGATCTCTTTTCTTCTCAATTCAGACTTCTTAACGAACTGTTGATTGTCACGCAGGTTTTTGATTTGTTTGGTTCTGTTTACTTTCTGACGATAGCGTTTCAGTGCACGTTCTATGGTTTCACCTTGCTTTACATTGATTATGAGCATAAAAAATATTTAAAATTAAAAAGCCATTTGTTGTTGCAAATGGCTTGTTCCGATTTTCTTAGTCAATTACCTCTACGTTGATGGCATTGATTCCTTTTCTTCCTTTTTCGGTTTCAAAGCGAACTCTGTCATTTTCATTGATCTCATCAATTAGTCCACTCTGGTGTACAAAGATATCTTCGTTAGAATCTGTTGTTGTGATGAATCCAAATCCTTTGGTTCTGTTGAAGAACTTTACCGTTCCTTCTTTCATTGTATATAAATTTAAAAATGTTCGTATATAATAATCCAGACGAGCAGCAAATACAGGGTGTAACAATGAAACCCGATACGCTGCATATCTTGTTTTTCAGCAAAGAATCAAAAAATAGGAATGAATTACATGGAAGAGTAAAAAATTTCTAGGCCTTGGTACTTAATTGCTAATAAGCTGCAAAGGAACGGTTTTATTTTGGAATTAACTATTTAAACAGGTTTTATTTTGAGAGTGAGTCATTTCTTGACCACTGATTGTTCGATTTAAACTTATTAATAATGGTTACTTGTAACCCTTTGTAGTACATTTCCTGGGTCTTCAAATAGTGTAATGCTGTTTATGGATAGACTTTAGGTTTTATTATCATGAAAGTCTCAATGGTCTTAGATGATTCGTAATGCGGAGTATCAAAGATTATATTACCCGGCTTTAGTACTTTATTAACTGATAATTGTCTTTGTTCTTGATATATCCGATCATTATTTACAAATTTGAAACAGGGAATCCAACTAAACTGAAATGCCCGCTATACCTATGAATAAAATCCTAGCCACAGCCCTCTTCCTGGGGCTTTTACAAACTACATTGGGACAGGACAAGATCAAAGAATTTACACAGGCTGATACCTTAAGGGGGACTATTACTCCCGAAAGATCCTGGTGGGACGTCATGCGTTATGATGTCTACGTACGTCCTGTATTTGAAAAGAAATATACTTCAGGCTTTAATGAGATCACCTATACCGTGGTTGAAGAATCACATCCAGATAAAATGCAGATCGATCTTCAGAAGCCTTTAAAGATCGATAGTGTGTTGATGGATGGAAAGGAAATAAAGCGTTATAAAAGAAAGGGAAATGTCTACTGGATAGAAACCCCACCCCAGGCGATGGGAACTGAGCATAAGATTAAACTTTATTTCAGTGGAAAACCTCATGAGGCGATCCGTCCACCATGGGACGGAGGCTGGTCGTTCTCTAAGGATGAGCAGGGAAGGCCCTGGATGACTGTTACCTGTCAGGGACTGGGAGCTTCCATCTGGTATCCAAATAAGGATCATCAAAGTGATGAACCTGATCATGGTGCTTCACTAACCATGCGTGTTCCTAAAGAGTTGACCGCTGTAGCAAATGGACGGCTTCTCGATCGAACGGATCATGAAGATGGAACTGTCTCGTTTAAATGGGGTGTGGAGAATCCGATAAGTAACTATACCATAATTCCCTATATCGGGCATTATGTTAACTTCTCACAGGTCTATACCGGACTAAAGGGGAAACTGGACCTCAATTACTGGGTGATGGATTATAACCTTGATAAAGCAAAAAATTATATGCCGGAGGAGGTACATAATATGCTGGATGCCTTTGAATACTGGTTTGGTCCTTATCCCTTTTATGAAGATGGTTATAAATTGATAGAGGTGGATAATACCGGAATGGAGCATCAGACAGCAGTATCCTACGGGAATTACTATGCACCGGGGTACAGAGGTCGAGACGGTTCTGGGACCGGGCTTGGGCTCACCTGGGATTTTATTATTATTCACGAAAGCGGGCATGAGTGGTTCGGAAATAATATCACCAGCAATGACCTTGCTGATATGTATGTGCATGAAAGTTTTACCAATTATAGTGAGACTTTGTTCATCGATTACATCTACGGGGAAGAATCGGCAAATGAATATAACTATGGGATTCGTCAGGGTATCAGAAATGATAAACCGATCATTCCTGCCTACGGTGTGAATGCACAGGGAAGTGGTGATATGTATCCGAAAGGCGGAAATATGCTACATACGATTCGACATAGTATCGATGACGATAAATTGTTCAGGAATATACTTGCAGGTCTGAATCAAACCTTTCATAACCAAACTGTGGATGGGCCCCAGATTCAACAGTATTTTACGGAGAAAACAGGATACGATTATTCTAAAGTTTTCAAACAATACCTTACCACCACAGAAATTCCGAAATTGCAGCTATATATCGATTGGAAAAATAGTTTGATGTATTACCGTTATACCAATTGTATCGAAGGATTCAATCTTCCACTGGTGTTGAAAGGAGAGAGGGAGTCGATCAGGATCGCGCCGGATAAAACCTGGAAAAGTACTCCGATCACGCACCGAAACCAATACCTGTTCACGCCTGGAAGAATTGAGAAGATGTATTATTTAGATGTGGAACTATTGAAAAATATGGAAGAATAATGTTTTCAAAACAAACGTATACCGAGAGAAGAAAAGTATTGAAGGAAAGTGTTGGAGAGGGACTCCTCTTATTTCCTGGTAATAAGGAGATGGGAATGAACTACAAGGATAACTGGTATCCCTTCCGACAAGACAGTACGTTCTTATATTATTTTGGGATCGATCTACCGGATCTGTATGTGGTGATCGACGTGGAAAAAGATCGTGAGATCTTGTTCGGAGATGATCTGACACCGGAAGATATGGTTTGGGTAGGTGCGGCTGCGCCTCTTAAGGAATATGCTGAAAAGTGCGGCATCGCTGAGGTGAGGCCAATGGCTGCTTTACTGTCCTGGTTGCAAACCGAAGCCGCTACGGGTAAGGATGTACATTATTTACCGCCCTATCGGGGGAATGTGAGTATTGAAATCAGCAATATTACAGGTATTCCGGTTAATGACGTTGCTTTAAAATCTTCCGTAAGATTTACCAAAGCGGTTATAGCACAAAGAGCCATAAAGACGCAGGAAGAATTGAAAGAGATCCATAAAGCCGTCAATATTACCGCGGCAATGCATACTCATGCTATACGTGCTTCGGTACAGGGAAGAACCGAGAAGGAGATCGCAGGTGAATTACAGGCAATTGCTATCGGTGGAGGTGGAAATATATCATTTCCTATCATTCTAACCAGAAATGGTCAGTATCTGCATAATCATGCGACCACCGCGACCATCAATAAGGGAGATCTTGTGCTCTGCGATTGTGGAGCAGAAACGGAAATGCATTATGCTGGCGACATGACGCGAACATTTCCGGTTTCAGAACGTTTTAGCGGTCTGCAGCGGGAAGTATATGATATCGTGCTGAATTCACATGAGACTGCGGTGGCAGCACTAAAACCTGGCATTCGTTTTAAAGACGTGCATTTGATGGCATGTGCCGCCTTGGTGGAGGGCTTAAAAGGCATGGGACTTATGAAAGGAAATACCCAGGAGGCTGTGGATGCAGGAGCGCATACCCTGTTCTTTCAGTGCGGATTAGGTCATTTCATGGGCCTTGATGTTCACGATATGGAAAACTTTGGAGAGCAGCTTGTAGGTTACACGGACGATCTTAAGAAAAGTACGGAATTCGGACTTAAATCTTTGAGGTTAGGTAAAGAACTTCAGGTGGGAAATGTACTTACGGTAGAGCCGGGGCTCTATTTTAATCCGTTTCTGATCGATGCATGGAAAGCTCAGGGGAAATACACAGATTTTGTGAACTATGAAGCGGTTGAGAAATTTAAGGATTTTGGAGGTATCCGGGTCGAAGAAGATTTTGTGATCACGGAAAAGGGTAAACAATTACTGGGTGATCCTTTGGCTAAAACTGCCACAGCTATAGAAGACTTAAAAAATTCCTGAACCATTTTCAGGATGCTTTTACGAGTAAAGCAGAGGGCCTTTCTTTTTTGAGAAAGGCCCTTATTTTATTCAGCAATTATTACTTCTACATTCTTTTTTTCAAGCCAGAATATACTTTCACGATCGATATTTATATCGGTAACGATCTTATCAACTTTATCCAGACTTTCGATGAATGCAAGTCCCGTTTTCTTGAATTTTGAACTGTCGGCTACCAGAATCACTTCTTCTGAGATCTCGATCATGATCTGATTCAGATAGGCTTCCTCCATATGATGCGTGAATACACCTACTTCTGGTTTAATGCCGTCTACTCCCAGAAATAATTTGTTGCAATGTAATTGTCGTAAATTTCTTTCTGCCATCGGTCCTACCAGTGACATGGAAAATTCCTTGAGGTAGCCTCCCGGCATATAAACCTGGAGGTTTTTATACTGTGAAAGATTATTCACGATATCCAGCGCGTTACTGATCACGGTCAGCTCATTGAATCCGGCAAGATTATTTGAAATTTCAAAGGTTGTTGTGCCGGAGTCGAGTATGATAGAATCCTTTTCATCGATCAGACTCGCAGCTTTTTTTCCGATCAATCTTTTGAGTTCCTGATTTACCCCTTTTTTCTCAGAAACTGTCAAGGCGATATTACTGGTTTTGAAAGCACCCCCGTGCGTTCTCACCAGTAACCGGTTCTTTTCCAGTTTGTCAAGATCATTTCTAATGGTAACTTCGGTAACTCCGAATTTTTCGCTCAGTTCCTGAACATCGACCTTTCCCAATTCATCCAGTATCTTAAGAATATTGGCCCGTCTTTCTGCTGCTTTTTTCATAATCGGTAATACGGTAGTATTTCTATAGAAACAAATATAATTTATTTCGAAACAAAAGAATATTTAAATTTTCGAATTAGAAATTATAGGTTTTTTTAGCATTTTCCCGAAAAATCTTTTGAACCACTTCGGAGGGAAGTCCCAGGCCTTTAAAAGTTCCTTCGAATTCCGGAGCGACCATTTCTTCTTCGGTTTCAAAATACTTCCAGTGATTTTTCCAAAGTGTTTCAAAGCGCTGACTGAGCGCTTTCGGCGATCTGGATCCGTCATCGATCACATCGGAACCATAGATAATTCGATCCTGATAGGTGATAAAGAACTCACGTACAGATTCTCGATCCTGCATCGACTGAAATTGAACATGACAGATGCGCTCGGCCAGATCCGTCATTGTATTCGGAAATTTTTCGAGCCGTTTTGCTACTTCTTTAAGGTTCCACTCCATGCTGAATAAATGGAGCCCCACATATTTCAGATCGGGATATTTCTCGAGAACCCGGTCTCTTGCCATCATCTGACATTCGTAACTAGGATAGTCAGCATTTTTATACATATGATACTCAGGATGCGAGCCGAAATATTCCTGGTCGGAATTCATGGTCATCTCTTCCAGAGGTAGCCAGCAATTCCTGGGTTCTCCCTGATGGCCTATCAATAAAATACCCTCATCGCAAAGATATTGGTATAGGGGGTCAAAGCGTGCATCATCGACCATGACGAATTTTCCTTCCGAATCGGCTATTGCTGCATCCATGCCGATATTCTTCCAGATCTTTACCGCTACGGCACCATTGGAAATACCTCGTTTCAATTGTTCCAGGGCATGAGGTAGCCATTGTTGAGTGTTCCAGTAACGGGTGTCAAAACTAGTAGCATATCTGATCATATCCGGATAGCGTTCCTGCAACTTATGAATGGTCGCTTCCTGTGACTCCAGTGATTCGAAAAAGGGAATGTCCGTGTTGATCGAAAGAAATTTTACCCCGTTCTTAAGGGCAGTTTCCATTTTTTCGGTGGAAAGCGTGTTTAAATGAACATGAGCATCTATAAAAGATCGGGGCATGGCATTTCGTTTTTAACGATTCTCAGTTTATTTTTTACAAGTTTAGTAATTTCTGCCGTGGCAACGGGGAATACTTTTCTAAGATCAATTTCTTCGTTTTCCGCCAGCGTGTGCTGTAGGGTTTTCATAAAAATATTCTTGATCTCTGTGGCGAGATTAACTTTACAGATCCCGTTACAGATCGCTTCCTTGATCTGCTCTTCCGGAACGCCTGAGCTGCCGTGCAATACCAGAGTGGCGGGTGTAATCCTATGGATCCTCGAAAGAAGTTCGATATCGAGCTTCGGGGTTTTTTTATAAAATCCGTGAGCGGTTCCGATCGCTATGGCCAGCGCATCCACACCGGTTGCTTCCACAAAAGATCGTGCCTCATCCGGCTGTGTGAATCCTTGTGCGCCATGATCTTGACCGAGTTTGGCGACATAACCTAATTCGGCCTCTACGTGTGCGTTATATGATTCTGCTCTTTTGACCACTTCCCGGGTGATCCTGATATTTTCCTCCAGAGGGAGTTCGCTGCCATCGATCATCACAGAATCAAAGCCTGCGTCGAGGCAACGTTGAGCTAATTCTACTGAACCTCCGTGATCCAGGTGAAGATAGCCTTCCACGCCATAATGTTTTAATCCTTCACGACCCAGCTTAACGGCGGTTTCGAGCCCCATATAGTCGATGGAGCTCTGGGTAAGTTGAAGAATGATAGGGTCGTTATTTTCAGCGGCTGCCTGGAGCACTCCCTGAAGAGTTTCCATGTTGTAGAAATTGGTGGCAAGTAGGCCGCGTTTAAGATTGGTGAATTCTGAAAGGCGTTCTTTGATTCTCACGATTTAGATTTATTTTAGATTAGGTCTCCGGATCAAATAGTTCTCTGATCCTGTTTTGAATTTGGTCTTTGTTTTGAAACGCTGCTGTACCACCGGCAGCGGTTGTATTCAGTGCACCCATGATATTTCCGTATTGCAGACAAAATTCCAGAGGAGCTCCTGAAATATATTTTGAGATGAATCCGGCATTGAAGGAATCTCCGGCTCCGATCGCATCGATGAATTGTGGGTTGATGAATGCCTTTACTTTGATCACCTGATCTTCTGTGAAACCGATACTTCCCTGTTCTCCCAATTTCAAGGCGATTGTATTTGCATAAGGACTTACTGCGGTAATGGCTTCTGTGATAGAATCAGACCCGGTTAAAGCCTTTATCTCCGCTTCATTAGGAAAGAAGACATCTACATAAGGCAGGCAACTTCTGAAGTCGAAGTCCCATGTATTCCCCGGATCCCATTGCATGTCCAGTGAAGTTGTAACACCTGTTTCTTTTGCTTTTTTGAAGATCGCTATGATGTCTGTTTTGATACCTTTCTGTAAAAAGAAATTGGAAAGATGGAAGTGCTTGTGTTTGGCTACCTCTTCCCAGGGTATATCCTGGAAGGTGAGAGCTTCCATCGCACCGCAATGAGTGACATTGGCCCGATCTTGATCGTAACTCATTACGACGGTAACACCGGTATTGAGTGTTTCCGTTCTTTTGATAAAATCAGTGACAACTCCCTTTTTCTTTAGTTCTCTCAAGACAAGATCACCGAAGATATCATAGCCGATCATACCGCAAAAGGTCGTCTCTGTACCCATCGATGCGGCATTTGAGGCCATGATGCCTGAAGAGCTTCCTAATACAAGATTCATGTGGTCAGCGATGATCTCGGTTCCGATTTCCGGGAATCCGTGTATGTTATTTAATATCAGGTCTGCATTCAGTTCTCCTACTACGAATAATTCTTTTTTACGCATGGCTTAGATTTTTAATGTTAATGAGTGGGAGTAAAGATTCCACGTCTGTTTTTCTGAGCATGCCCAGTTCTTCGTTCAGACAATTGGCTGCACCACAGGCGACACCGTAAGTCGCGATATCTGAATTGGCCATTTGTCTTTCAATGGCAAAGGCGATACCTGCTGTCAGGCAGTCACCGCTACCAACGGTACTGATGACATTATCAATGGTTGTACATGCGTGGATCAATTCCTCACGGAAATATAGCCATAACCCTTGTTTGCCTTTGGTATAGGCAACGAGTTTTACGTTTTTTTTAAGATGTTCGATTACTTCGAAGGGGTTGGTAGTGCCCAAAATTTCACCGGCTTCTGGTTCGTTAAGGTGGATCCCGAAAAATTCCGATTTCAAGGCATTTTTAAGTTGTGAGCCATTGCAATCTATGATCAGGTCTTTGCCGGCTTCATGACAATGTTCACTGAGGAGTCTGTTGGCGCTCTCGGGAGTTCCGGCTGGCCAGGATCCGGAGGCAATGATCAATCGATGATTTCTGATCTCCTTTTTAAATATATCCAGAAAGGATTGCCAGTCGCTTTTTGTTATGAACGGGCCCGGTTCCAGAAGTTCGGTGTTGTTTAATTCCTGATCCTGAGATCGTATGGTGTAGCATTTTCTGTTTTCAGAATCTAATTCCGGTCCTATTACATCGATACCTTTATTCAGGCAGGCTTCCTTAATCCAGGAACCGTTTCTTCCTCCCCAGAATGCAAGCAGGGTGGCGTCTTGTCCTAACTCTCGTTGGGCAAACGCAATATGCGTACCTTTTCCTCCGGGATATTCCTGAAGAGATTCAAAACGATTGGTGGTTCCGCTGGAGAATCGGGTGATCCATGCAAAGGTGTCTATCGATGGGTTCGGACAAATGATCAGCATTTTTTTCAGTCTTTAAAAGGGTATATAGTTACGCCCTGAACCACACGGTTGATGGCGCCTGAAACCGAAGGATTGTCCGGGTTGAGTCCTGTGCCTATAGATCTGTGATAGCCGAGTAACTGGCCGATCAGGGTAAATGGGATCATGTCAAAATCAGGATAATTAATGGTGTTTTTCAAAAGTTCGAACGTCGTAGCGTTGCTGAGGTTTTCGGGTACGATCTTTCCGATACTGAGACAAGCGATCTTATGGTTTTCATTATTGATGGATCTTGCCAGGTCGATCTCATATTTCCGCGAGTAATCGTTGTTTGAAAATAAGTATACAACCAGTGTCTTCTCGTTCACGACCGCTCGCGGACCATGTCGGAAGCCTAGGAAGGAATCGTGTTTGCAGATCACTTTTCCATCAGTCAGTTCCTGTAGTTTTAAATGACATTCTCTGGCAATCCCGACCAACGGGCCTGATCCCAAAAATACGACCCGGTCAAACTCCTGATTGATGAGCCGGTTGAAGAGGTCCGAATGTTTCAATATATGATTCCCCTGGGCGGCGATATGTTCGACTGCAGCCGCTGAATATTGAAAGGGTTTCTTTCGTATGATCAGAAGTATACAAAGTAACATGGAAGTAAAACTACCGGTCATCGCGAGGCTTTTATCATTAGACTCCTCGGGTAAAAGGATAGCATAATTACGTTCCGGATTTTGTCTGGCGTAATTCATGAGGATACCTTCATCATTGCAGGTGATGATGAGGTGTACCATATTTTCTCCACAGATCTGATCGGCAAGTTCAACCGTTGCAATGCTTTCCGGACTATTGCCTGATCTGGCGAAGGATATCAGCAGCGTAGGACGATGTGGCTCCAGAAACAGATCAGGGTTTGTTACCAGTTGTGTGGTGGCAATAGCCCTGGTTCTGCACCCTGTCTCTTTTTGTACGTAGGCTTCAACGGCTTCACCGATGAACGCTGATGAACCTGCTCCGGTAAGTACGATCTCTGTTTCTGGTGTTATATGGTCCTGAAAGAATCGGCGGATCGCAGGTTCCTCTTTTGAGATCTGTTGGAATACTTTCTTCCATAGATGGGGTTGTCCTTCTATTTCTGAAAGGGTGTAGCAGGTTGATTGTTCTTTATCTGAATCTACTCTCATAATCGCTATGGCTATAATTTTTTTCTTAGTTGTAACAGTATCAGGAGGCATGTGGCAGCTATTGCCAATAGTATGGTTCCCCATATCGGGCTTCCCAGCAGTAATTTTCCGATTCCGATCATCAGGCTGTAGATGCCTGTGGTTCCTATGCTCATCGAGGCAAGTGCTGCCGGGAAATTGATCGGTTTGGGAATGATACCTGCGCGGTCTGTAGCCGACAGGGTTTTTAGTATAGGGGTCCATCCGGAGCCTCCGGGATTTACCTTTTTTACGAATTTTATCAGGGTCTCACGATCGGTTTCCGGACTCACATAGGCGGTGATGATCCAGCAGACCGTTGTAATGGAGACACCGATGATCAGTTGTTGCCATGATTCCAGGGCTGGCAGATGTAAAAGGGATTCGTGTATGAAGGCAAAATACAGCGCCACCAAAAAGGAAACGATCATAGCTACCAGTTCAGTAGCGGCATTGATGCGCCACCAATACCATCGTAATATGAATAGGAGTCCGGTGCCTGCTCCGATCTGTAATAATATCTGAAAGCCTTGTAAGGCATTGTTTAGCAAGATGGCCATTATGCCACCGGCGATCATGATCAGTAAAGTAGAGATCCTTCCGATTTGAACCTGTTTTTTATTTGAACTTTTCGGATCGATAAAGCGAGCATACACATCATTCACCAGATAGGATGAGCCCCAGTTCAAATGCGTTGAAAGAGTAGACATGTATGCTGCCAGTAATGAGGTAACCACCAGTCCCATTGCACCCTCGGGTAAAAAGGATAGCATGGCGGGGTAGGCCATATCATCTCCAATAATGGAAGCTGATTCAGGAAAAGCGGTTTTTAGGGCTTCCAGGTTTGGAAATACCACGATTGAACATAAGGCAACCACGATCCATGGCCATGGCCTTAATGCATAATGGACGATGTTGAAAAGGAGAACGGATCTTACTGAATGTTCTTCGTTCTTTGCTGAGAGCATCCGTTGTACCATATAACCTCCTCCGCCCGGTTCAGATCCCGGATACCATACGGCCCACCATTGAATAAATAATGGAACGAGGAAAATTGTCAGGAAGAGTTCCGGGTTTGAGATGTCAGGTATAATATTCAATCTTTCTGATACAGCGGTATTCTTCAAAAGGTTGTCCATACCACCGACCTCCGGGTGGGAGAGCGCTACAAAGGCTGCGATAACTGCGCCGGCAATGGATAGAATAAATTGTATCGCATCGGTCAGAATCACTCCTTTTAGTCCGCCTATCGCACTGTAGACCACTGTCACCACCCCGGCGATCAGAAGGGTTTCCACAGGCGTTAAGCCTAAAAGGACACTGCTGATCTTGATGGCTGCGAGTGAAACGATGGCAATGATCATTACATTGAAAAAGAATCCGAGGTAAATGGCCCGGAAACCTCTCAGGAAAGCGGCGATCTTTCCGCTGTATCTCATTTCGTAAAATTCTATATCGGTAAGGATGTCGGTTCTCTTCCAGAGTCTGGCAAAAAAGAAAACTGTGAGCATTCCGGTAAGCAGGAAGTTCCACCATACCCAGTTTCCGGAAACCCCGTGTTTTCTTACAATATCTGCTACCAGATTCGGGGTGTCGGTAGAAAAAGTTGTGGCGACCATGGAAATACCTAAAAGCCACCATGACATTTTACCGCCTCCTTTGAAATATTCATCGGATGATTTACCGGCTGATCGGGAACTGTAGATTCCGATCATTAAAGAGATCAAAAGGAAAACGAATATTATTAATAGGTCTATGGTTGATAGTAACATGAAATATTTTTGAAAAGCAAATAAAAACAATTATAACGAAAGAAAAAATAAAAATAAATAAAATTTTAATGGATAATTTTCTATTTGTATTGAGTCAATCTCAAAAAACATAACAAAATATTTACTTAAAACTATATATAAGTGTAATAATTTACTGTTTGAATAAAATTTAACCTTATTTTTTTGTTAATTAATATTTAATTATAAATTAGTGGCATTAAAAGAAAGTAAAAAGCTTTCGTAACGTAACTAATTAATTAATTTAATTTATGAAAATTAAGCTTTGTATTGTTTTTCTTTGCCTGGGACTCAGCTTCACCTGGGGACAGAATTCAGGCGTTATTAAAGGAACGGTCAGGGATAGTGAAACAGGTGTTCCTATTCCGGGGGCTAGTGTTCAGGAAGTAGGCACCACTAATGGAACAGCAACTGATTTTGATGGAAATTTCAGTTTAAACGTCTCTGCAGACGGTGTGATCAGGGTCTCTTATCTGGGATATGAATCTCAGGAGATCTCAGTAGGTGGCAGATCCGATATCTCCGTTGATCTGGTGGTATCTGCATCGGAACTTTCAGAAGTTATCGTGACCGGATATACCCGGCAAGCCCGGGGTGAAGTTACAGCTTCCGTACAGACTGTTAGCAGTGAAAAATTGCAGGATGTCACTTCTCCTGATGTTTCTACCATGCTTCAGGGGAAAGCGTCCGGGGTTCAGGTAGTTCAGGGTTCGGGACAACCCGGAGCTAATCCGAGTATCACTATTCGGGGTATCACCTCTATGAATGGAAGTGTGAGTCCTTTATGGGTAGTTGACGGAGTTATTGTTCACGGAACTCCTAATCTGGCTCCTAATGAGATCGAAAGTATTTCTGTTTTAAAGGATGCTTCTGCGACTGCGCTCTACGGATCCCGAGGTGCCAATGGGGTTGTGGTCGTATCAACCAAAAGCGGAGTATCAGGGAAAACAACGGTCAGTGTATCATCCAGGATCGGGGTTTCTAAATTCAATAGTGGAAATTTCGATGTTATGAATTCCGCTCAGCTTTATAATTATTATGAGAACTTTGGCAATCCGTCAAGTATTCCGGATTACTTTACTCCGGATCTCCTGAACAGAGATTTTAACTGGTTGGATAATGGTACACAGGATGGTGTGGTTCAGGACGTGAATCTCAGTATGACCGGAGGAACCGAAAAGTCAAAGACCTATGTCTCTATAGGCTATTTTAAAGAAAAAGGAACCTTGAAAGGGTATAATTATGACCGTGCAAGTTTCCGTCTGAACCATGAATACAAAGTGTTTGATAATCTTACGCTCAAACCTAAAGTTGCCTTCAATTACGAAAAGACCGATGATCGTCAGCATTCCCTCTATGCATTATACACCTATATGCCCTGGGATTCTCCGTATGATGAAAATGGTGATCTGATCAATCCTCAGGATTATCAGGGAACCTGGTACGGACGCGATAACAGTAATTATCTGTACGACCTGCAGTGGAACTATGGTAAAAATCGCGAATTCAACCTCTTCACCAATTTTGACATTGAATACGAGATCGTACCGAATTTGAAATTCATCTCCACGAATAGTATCACCATGTATTATTCAGATTATATGTCCTATACTGACCCGGCTTCGAATTCCGGATTGGCCAATAATGGACAATTATATAAATCGAATGCCAAACGAATCACGAACTTTACCAACCAGATGCTTCAGTATAAGAATCAATTTGGTGATCATAGCGTTAGTGCATTGGTGGCATATGAGTATAACGATTATAAATATCAATCGTCCAGTGCCACCGGATACGGTATCGTAACCGGAACCACCATCCTCGACAATGCGGCTACACCGGGTGCCGTTGGAGGATCTGCAAATGATTATGCATTACAATCGGTTTTATTCAACTCTGATTATTCTTATGCGAACCGGTATATGGCTCAGTTCTCTATCAGAAGAGACGGGGCCTCTAATTTCGGAGAGAATAACCAATATGGTACCTTCTATTCCGGAAGTTTAGGTTGGAACATCCATAATGAGAATTTTTTCAATGTAGATGCCGTTGATCAGTTGAAATTACGGGCCAGTTATGGTGCGGTAGGAAACAGGCCTGGGTCTCTTTATCCACAGTATGATCTTTATAGCCTGGGTAATACATACGATGGGTTTCCGGCGCCAACGCCTTCCCAACTCGGGAATGATGATCTTGCCTGGGAGAAGTCCTATCAAACCAACATTGGTATCGATACCCGTTTTATCGATCGTCTTAACTTTTCTGCAGAATACTATTATAAAGATACCTCAGACCTGCTTTATTTTGTTACCCTGCCATCGACCAGTGGATATACCGGATACTGGGAGAATGTGGGAGGTGTCACCAATAAAGGTTTTGAAGCATCTCTTGATTTCGACATCTTTAAAGGCGATGCGTCAGAATTCTACTGGAATATCGGGGGTAATATCGGAACCAATAAGAATGAAGTTACCGATGTTTACGAAGGGGAGGATATCGATCGAGGAACCAAGCTTACCCGTGTGGGCGAGGACTTCAATTCCTGGTTCATGCGTAAATGGCTTGGAGTGGATGCTGATACCGGTTCTCCTCTCTGGGAGGTTGTTGATGCTGAAACCGGTGAGCGTACTTCTACCACCGATTATAATGCAGCAACAAAACAGATCGTAGGGTCAGCTTCACCTGATTTCTATGGTGGATTCTCTACACTGATGTCTTATAAAGGATTCAGTCTGAGTGCAAATTTTGCCTTTGTGAGTGGAAATAGGATCTATAATTCCTCCAGAGAACTGTACGATGCCGATGGCGCGTATCCGACTTATAACCAGCAGGTTCTGGCGGATGGTTGGAGCCGTTGGGAACAACCGGGAGATATTGCAACGCATCCTCAGTTGCTGTATGGTGGAAATAATCTTTCGAATAAAACCTCCAGCAGATATCTGGAAGACGGAAGTTATATCAGACTTAGAAATGTCCGTTTCGGCTATACCTTCGGTTCAGGCCTGATCTCGCACACCGGTATCAAAAGCCTTGAGCTCTATGTGACCGGAGATAACCTTTGGACGATCACTGACTATACCGGGATGGATCCGGAAGTAGGAGCCGATGGATATAGCAGTACTTTATACCCGGTTCCAAAACGAATCGCATTCGGACTTAATCTTTCATTTTAATCAGAAAACAATATAATTATGAAGAATATCATAACGAGCCTATTGGCAGCCCTGGTGCTTGTCTCTTGCGACATCGACAGATTTCCCTATGATTCCATCGCTTCAGAAGAACTTTTTGGGGGTGAAGGAGGATTGGAGTCGGCTACTCTCGGTAACTATTCTATGCTGAAAGGGGATGCAGACGGTAATGGATTTGCACCTCAGATGCACCGTTTCGGTGAATATGCCGGAGATAACGTGGCACTCAGTGGAACGACAACTGACCCTTTGTTTTATATTTATAACTACCATAATATCACTACCAGCGGAAAGGCGAATAATCTATGGACCGCTGGATATCAGACGATCGTTGGCTGTAATAAGATCATTGGTCTTGCAGAAGAAGGTGTTACCTCCGAAATGGATCAATTGATCGGGGAGAACTATTATTTGCGCGGACTTGTGTATTTTCAGATGGTGAATGTATTCGGCAGACCCTATTCCCAGGGAAGGGAGAATCTCGGGATTCCGTTGAAGTTAACAGATGATGTAAGTGATACTCCAGACAGAAATACAGTTGGCGAAGTCTATGATCAGGTATTGGCCGACCTTACCAGGGCCGAAAGCCTGATGACGGTGGATAAGGCTAATAATTATGCGACGAAAGAAGCGGCACAAGCCTTATTATCCAGAGTTTATCTGTATATGGAGGAGAATGAAAAGGCGGTGGAATATGCCGACAAGGTGATCAATTCCGGAAAGTATAGTCTGGTTAGTCATGATAACCTTTCTAAATACTTTCAATTGAATCCGAATGATAACCCTGAAACGATCTTTTGTTTTAAAAGACTGGAAGATTCCGATTATAACCATGGTTGGTATACCGTAGGTTCGTTGTATGCCAATATCAATGGTGCCGGGTGGGGTGAGATGTATGCATCCAGTGATTACCTGGACCTGTTGCGTATGAATCCTGCTGATCAGCGTTTCGGATTTATCGAACCGCAATATTTGTTCGATGCCAATGGAGATAAGATTCCTGCAGTTTTCTGGGTTGATGGTGATTATAAGTACCAATTCAGACCGATCACAGAAAACGGAAGTAGTATAACCTTTGATCAGGATGGTACTACCTATGATGTATTGTCTGAGCAGGAGGGTGACCTTACTAAATATTACTTTGAGACCGGAGGAGAGAAACAGTATGTAGTTAAAGATTACGACATGGTAAAGCGTAACGGGTATCCAAAATTCTATATTCTTAAATGTTCACTACAGGAGGAGGTCTCTCATTTATGGTCTCCACTGGTTTCAAGACTGGCTGAAATGTATCTGAACAAAGCTGAAGCCTATGCTAAATCAGGTAATGAAGCTGCAGCGATCGAAAATGTGAACATCATTCGTGAGCGAGCTGGAATCGAGACGTATGAATCAGGTAATTTACCTGCCGGGATGACAGCTCTTGATGCAGCACTTCAGGAAAGAAGAATGGAACTTGCCTATGAAGGTCACCGCAAATTTGATGTATTCCGAAACAACAGGGCCCTAAACAGAAGATATCCGGGTACACATCTGAATGGAAATAATCCTTATTATGAGGTGACCCCTACAGATAACCGGGTAATTGTGTATATTCCAGAAGCACAAATCACGGCGCAGCCTTCGCTGATCCAAAACCCTTGATGATAGGAATATGAATTTGAGTAAAGTAGTTAGCGGTTTACCGGCAGCTCTGTTATACCTCGCCTTAGCTTGTGCGGGGTGTAACAGCTCCGGTAGCCATCAAAGTGAAGAATTAGCCACGGTTTCCTGGCAGAATGCCCAGCGTATTCCTGCAGGAGGAAATAGTTGGGTCCTGAACAATGCGTCTGCCAATGAAGTACTGATCTCTGAAACAGGGATCCATAACTGGGCTGCTGCGGAAGATGTCATTCGGGTATATTTCGCTACCGAACAAGCCGGGCAACTCGACCTGGCATTACATATGAAAGTGTCTTCCGGAGTTTCAGTAATAAAGGTAGGTATAGGTGAAGATATTCGGGAGATCGAAGTATCCAATGATTCCTACCAGGATGTTCCGGTAGGTAGTTTTGGTATAGAAAATGCCGGGTATCATTATGTGGAAGTACAAGGGGTATCAAAAACTGCCGAATATTTCGGAGACATTACCGAAATTGCTATCACCGGTAAAGCTTCGGAAGGAAAAGTAACCTATATCAGGGAAAAGGAAAATTTCTATTTTGGAAGACGAGGCCCTTCTGTTCATCTGAGGTTTCCACTTCCGGAAAATAAAGATATCCGCTATTTCTATTCTGAGATCACTGTGCCTGAAGGTGAAGATGTGATCGGATCCTATTTCATGGCCAACGGTTTTGGACAGGGGTATTTCGGTATTCAGGTAAACAGTGAAGAAGAGCGAAGAGTACTTTTTTCAGTCTGGAGTCCTTATACTACTGATAATCCGGATGAAATCCCGGATGATTATAAAATCGGGCTACTGGCAAAAGGGGAGGATGTGCATACCGGTGAGTTCGGAAATGAAGGATCCGGAGGTCAAAGCTATCTGAAATATAACTGGAAGGCAGGAACCACCTGTAAATTCTTACTTAAAGGTGAGCCTTCAGGCAATGAAAGTACTGATTTCACCGCCTGGTTTTATGCTCCCGGAGAGCAGAAGTGGAAGTTGATCGCTTCTTTCAGAAGACCCCATACCGATACTTATCTAACCGGTTTCTATTCATTCCTTGAAAATTTTGATACGAAGACAGGCGATCAGATGCGTATGGCAAAATATGGGAATCAGTGGGTGGTAGATAAGGAGGGGAACTGGTATGAACTTACAAATACTATTTTTTCCATCGATGCAACAGGAGATGCGGGCAGACGTACAGATCATGCCGGAGGACTTGATGCTTCCGGAGATTTCTATCTTAAAAATTGCGGTTTTTTTAGTGATAATGTTGCAGAGGGAGCAAGCTTTGAACGTCCGGAGACAGGAGCAAAGCCCGTTTTAGATTTTTCTGCCCTGGAAGCTAAGATACCTTGAATTGAAGAATCCCGGGTCTTTTGAATAACCGATGATTTGAATGATCTGCATTATAAATAAAAAGAGTTTTAACGGAAAGGACAGTTCTTTAAGATTGTCCTTTCTTTATTTTTGTTTACCGGCCCTCCGGTAATTACCTAACGAAAACTGAATGAAAAAAATTTACCTGTTACTATTCATCCTATTGAGTATTGCCAATGTTCAAGCACAGCAAAATCCTGAAGAGGATGTTTATCACTATATCGAGAACCCTGATGTTCTCTCTGAAAATAAGTTAGATCCGCATTCCGGATTCTTTTCCTATGAAAATTCAGCACTCGCTGAAACCGGTATCCCGGCAAACTCAACAAATTATATATCACTGGACGGAATATGGAAATTCAACTGGGTACGTAAACCCGACGAAAGACCTGAAGACTTTTATCGTGAAGATTATGATATAGCCTCCTGGAAAGATATTCAGGTTCCTTCCAATTGGGAGATCGAAGGATTTGGGATTCCTATCTATGTCAACCACCAATATGAATTTGCCGATTATAAAGCCCCCGTTTCTAAGGAGATTGATTTTACAGACCGGATCTATCCCAGTGATCCGGGTAAAGTACCTCATGACTATAATCCTGTTGGTTCCTTTAAAAGAGAATTTACCGTTTCTGAAGACTGGACTGGAAACAAAAGCATAATTCTTCATATCGGTGCCATGAAATCCGGAGGGTTTGTATGGATTAATGGAACCTATGTGGGATATTCTCAGGGAAGTAAATTGCCCGCTGAGTTTGATGTGACCGATTATGTGCATTCCGGCGAAAACAGTATAGCTATACAGATCTTTCGATGGACTGACGGATCATATTTGGAATGTCAGGACTTCTGGAGGATCAGTGGTATCGAAAGAAGTGTTTACCTGTATGCTCAGCCCGTGAATCACATTACCGATATTAAAACAGATGCCTCACTTGACGAAGGCTATAATAACGGCGTTCTTAAGGTTGATCTTACCCTTGGTAATCGCAGTGGTAAAGATCACAGATCGAAGCTCAAATATACGCTGCTTAGAAATGGTAAAGTCATTTTGCAGGAAGAACGGGATTATAAGCTGACGGCTGGTACTTCGACGGAGGTCAGCTTTGACGGAGTTGTCCCGGCTGTTGAGAAGTGGACGGCGGAGACTCCGGAACTCTATACGCTCTTAATTACGCATCAGGACAAAAAGGGTAGGGTATTGGAAGTGATTCCTCAGCATCTGGGATTCAGAAAAGTGGAAATACGCGATGGCCTTCTAAAAATAAACGGGCAGGTTGTTACCCTCAGAGGTGTGAATACACAGGAACACGATCCGGAAACCGGACATGTGATTGACCGGGAAATGATCATGACTGATATAATACTCTGGAAGGAGAATCATATCAATGCTGTTCGATTGAGTCATTATCCGCGTGGCGATGAATTCTATGAATTATGCGACCGGTACGGGATCTATGTGGTGGATGAAGCAAATATTGAATCCCATGGAATGTATTACGGAGAGCACAGTCTTGCCGTGAAGCCGGAATGGGAAAAGGCGCATTTGGAACGCATGAAACAGATGGTGATACGGCATTACAATCATCCATCCGTGATCATCTGGTCTATGGGAAATGAAGCCGGAAACGGTGTGAACTTTTACAAAGGGTATGATCTTATCAAATCCTTGGATTCCACCGGCAGGCCGGTACAATATGAACGCTCTTACAAAAAGGAAGACGGGAACCTGTTTGATATGGACCGTAATACCGATATCATCGTTCCTCAGTATCCTTCCCCCGGAACATTTGAATTAATCGGACAAAATAAGTCAGACCGGCCTTTTATTCCGAGTGAATATGCTCATGCGATGGGGAATAGTATGGGGAACTTTCAGGAATACTGGGATGAAATCGATAAGTATGATAATCTTCAGGGTGGGTTCATCTGGGATTGGGTCGATCAGTCGGTTTGGAAAAAGGACCTTTTTGGAAATCGCTTCTATGCTTATGGTGGTGATTACGGGAAAAATATGCCTACCGATAATACATTTTTGAATAATGGGATAGTTGACCCGGATCGCTCTCCTCAACCGGAGCTGTTCGAAGTAAGGAAGGTACATGAACCGGTAAACTTTAAAGACAAGGGTATTAACCGGCAGAAGGAAATGAGAATTTTGATCGAGAATCTTTATGATTTTACAGATCTCAACACCCTTCAATTTTCTGCAGTGATCAAAGCAGACGGAATGTTACTCCGGGAAATTACTTTGGACCCTGGTAGTATAATTCCGCATACTGGCCGGTTAGTTCGGATTCCTTTCGGAGATATTGTCTTGGATCCGCTTACAGAGTATTTTATCGAAATCAAAGGCATATTGAAATCAGAGCAGGATCTTTTACCCGCCGGTTACGTGATCGCCAGAGAACAATTCAAATTGGAGCCTGCAGCCAGGGAAATAGCAAAATTGGAAATAAAGGACTATGGTTCCGTAAACCTGAAAAAGGGTAAAGGAAGGATCGAAATATCCGGTAATTCCTTTTTCATAAGTTTTGATCGATCCTCAGGTAAGATCCTTGATTATAAAATTGACGATAAGGAGATGTTTTTGCCGGAGAATGGTCCGGTACCTAACTATTGGAGAGCTCCTACCGATAACGACCTTGGTAACAGAATGCAGGAAAAGAATCTTGTGTGGAAAGAAGCTTCCCTGAATTACCGATCAAAGATCACCGCAATTGAAGAAAATAAGGATGGATCGGTGTCGATTAAGGTACAATTCGAATTGCCCGGTGTTGAAACTACCCAGCTAACTGCCTATACGGTTTTCGGAAACGGAATGATACAAGTGAGTAATCATTTGAATGCTTCAGAAATGGCCGCTGATATACCCCGTTTTGGAATGCGAATGAAATTACCAAAAGAATACAGCCATGTGAAATATTATGGAAGAGGTCCATGGGAGAACTATGCCGATCGGAGAACCTCCACTTTTGTGGATGTCTTTGAAACTTCTGTAAGCGATATGTATTTCCCTTATATCCGTCCTCAGGAGAATGGTTACAGAACCGATATAAGATGGGCCTTGTTCCAAAATACTATTGGAGAGGGAATCATGGTAGTCGCATCGGCTGACAATCCGGACAATCTGGGTTTTAGTGCACTTTTTATGGCACAGGAGGATTTTGATGTGACTGCCGGACTCAATTATCAAAAGGGGGCGGTAGGGACGAATTTCAGCAAACACACCACCGATATTACAGAACAGGAATTTATTGAATTGAAACTGGATATGCAGCAAAGAGGTGTTGCCGGAATCGACAGCTGGGGAGCACGACCTCTTCAAAAGTATACCATCGATCCGGCTAAGGATCATGCTTATACTTTTTATATAATTCCAGTGGATGCTCAATCAAAACAATCGTTGCTGACCCAGTTTAAGGCTGCCTATTATGCAGCCGGAAATACCAAAGGTGGAGAGTAATGAGTCTGAAAAAGAGAACACAAGCCATAAGGAACACTAATGAAAGCTAAAATGCTATTTAAACCCCTAAATAATTTTGTTTTTTAAATAAAAAAATTATTTTTGGAATATAAAACGAAATAAAAAAACTTTCTTTTACTATTTAAATTATAAAATCGGATAAAAATGAATTCCAGAAGAGACTTTATCAAACGAACTTCCATTGCGGGTGCCGGGTTGGCGTTTGCCCCGAATATTTCTTTCGGATTTAATCCTTTTAAAGGAGAAAAGCTAAAGCTTGCATTTATAGGGGTAGGCTTAAGAGGAACTAACCACCTGAACAATGCGATCAGAAGAAACGATACGGAGATCACCGCTATTTGTGATATCGATTCGGATCGTGTTGATATTGCCTTGAAGCTGCTGGAGAAAGATGGTCGTAAAAAGCCGCAGGTGTTTGGTAAGAATGAAATGGATTATCTGAATTTGCTGGCCTCAAAAGAGGTAGATGCAGTTATAATTTCTACTCCATGGTTATGGCATACCAAGATGGCTGTAGCTGCTATGGAAGCCGGAAAGTTTACGGGAGTGGAGGTGTCGGCTTCTCAGACCATTGAAGAATGCTGGGATCTTGTCAACACTCATGAACGTACAGGAACCCATATGATGTTGCTGGAGAACGTAAATTTTCGAAGAGATGTCATGGCGGTTCTCAATATGGTAAAGCAGGATGTTTTTGGTGAATTACTGCATTTTCGTTGTGGTTACCAGCATGACCTGCGTGGCGTTAAGTTCAATGATGGTAATTCAGCCTATGGTCCGGGAGTGGAATTCGGAGATAAAGGAATCTCTGAGTCAAAATGGAGAACGAAGCATTCGGTTTTCAGAAATGCAGACACCTATCCGACTCATGGAGTTGGTCCTATCGCTGCGATGTGTGACATAAACCGTGGTAATCGTTTTGGAACCATAACTTCTCATGCCACCAAGGCGGTCGGACTTCATAAATACGTTGTTGACAAAGGAGGGGAATCACATCCAAATACCAAGGTTAAGTTTAAACAGGGGGATATCATCACTTCTACGATTGAAACTGCAAACCAGGAGACCATCATCATTACTCATGATACGAACTCTCCACGTCCTTATTCACTTGGTTTCAGAGTGCAGGGCGTTAACGGACTATGGGAAGTCGATGGCAACAGGATTTATGTGGAAGGTAAATCGGAGCCACATCATTGGGATGATGCAACAGAATGGATTAAAAAATATGATCATCCGGTATGGAAAGAATATGAAGCAAAGGCTACCGGAGCCGGTCACGGTGGAATGGATTATTTTGTTATGCAGTCTTTTGTTGAGGCGGCGATGGCGAATGTTGCTCCTCCGATCGATGCGTATGATGCCGCAGCATGGTCGGCGATCACTCCGTTATCTGAAATTTCTATCGAAAATAATGGGGAACCTCAGGAATTCCCTGATTTCACAAGAGGTCAGTGGATCGCCAGAAAACCTTATGACTGGATGACCACTCATTACGGTAAATAAGAATTAGTTGGATTCAGCCATATTCATTTACACAATCAGATTAAGTTAGTTGGTGAAAACACCCGAAGGTAATTTCGGGTGTTTTTTTATGAATATAGGAAACCGGAAGGTATCGAACGTATAAAAAGAAAAAGCCAGGACCTCCTGGTATTTTCTTTAAGTATTCATCTATTAATTGATCCAGCGTTTCTGGAACCAAAGGTCTGTTAGATTCAGATTGATATTGATCGTATTGTAGTTCTCCTGAATCAGGAGGTTACCCGATTCTCCCGACAATCCGTGCGTATAATTGATATTGAGGATGGAACGACCACCGATTGGAATTCCGATACCAAAGGTTGCCGAAGTGTTCGAAATTGATTTATGATCGATCTCGAGATATCCAGTGTCATAATTAAATCCGGCAAGAAGGATAACACTTTCCAGATAATTTCGGGGTTGCGCATTGAAATATTTGAAACTGAAATTGTAGATAGACTGATCTTTGTAGGTTCCGATATCATCGGTTTGATCGGTGACACTCCAAAATCTTTTATTATAGTCGATATCTACGACAAATTTTTTCAGGAAACTGTAATTAAGTCCGAAGCCCATACGCCATGGTAAGGTAAAATCATCGATCTGTGTGCCTTCTTCCGACTCTACCTCTGAGGATACCCCATATTTACTTTTGGTGATGGTTCTGTCCATTCTACCGTTCATGGTAGTTTGGAGGTCTGTTAGTGCGCCAAAGGTTAGGTTCTTGGTGAGCTGATAAGTTGCGCCGAGTCTCAATCCTATTCCGCTATAATAATTTGTTTCATCGATATCGATACTGGCTTCCCAGGTTTCAATGGATTCTTCCTGCTTAATACTTCCGAAAAGATACTGCATGCCAAACCCAAGATTTAATTTATCGGTTAGTTTATAACCATAGCTCAGATTCAGTTCATTGATTCCCCCGGATCCGGAAACACTCGTGATATATTCTTCGGTACTTCCTTCGATATTATCCACTTGTCCGGTCAGAGAATAGCCTACTGTGGAAGAGGGTGTAAGCGAAAGACTTACACCGGAGCGCTGGCCGGTCTTAGTGGCAAAGGAAAGATTGGAGAAGTTGGAAACACTTACCGATTCCGAAGTGTCATTATTGGAGATCTTATTGAGCTCTGTTTTGAGGCCGATATCCATGATAAAGATCTTGTCTTGTAAGGATGAAAGGGTCGCAGGGTTAATACCATTGTAAAAATAAGCACTGTTCCAGGCCGTACCACTGAGGGAAGTACCCGTCGATAATCCTGAATTCGTATAATTTGCAGTTCCAAGTCCGAACAGCGAATAGGGTGATCCGGATAAATTGTTGGATTGTGCACTGATGCTTTGTGCGGAAATAATGGCTACTACCGCAAGCAGAAGCGTAAAATTTTTATTCATCGTAAATTCCGTATTTAACAATTAATTTGGGACGATATTCACCCTGATCGTTAATGATCAGTTGGTCTACCGTTGAATTAAATGAGTTAGGGTGGATAGTGATCGCGTCTTCGGTGATATAGGTTTCGTTCAATTTATCTTCGATATAACCATCGATTGGGAGTGTATAATAATATTGCTGAAATTCTTCGTCATAGAGCAGGGTGGCATAGACCGACCCAACGAAATCATCTGACAATTGAGATTCCACTTCATTGTGATTATTCAATAGTGATACCGTCAGGCTGTCCCGGAATACTTCGGTGTCATGAATCAATGGATAAATGGTAAGACTGGCATTTAGTACCACTCCTTTATTAGGGAGATCGAAAAGGTTTCTGAGAGTGGGGAAACTTATCGAGGTCATATAGCCTGTGCTACCTTGAACATAGCTCATGCTGTCGGTTTCTGAGGATCTAAGTGTGATATCCTGATCAGTAAGTTTGTTGAAAAATGAATTATCTCGTGTTGCCGAAGTTTTGTTATAGGAACTCACATCATTATCCAGGATATACATATCGTAGGTGAGTGATTCGTCCTGGATCTCTGATGGAATAGTGTAGTAAAACCGAAGATAGGTGTCACCTTGATCTTTTGAGTATCCAAGTACTGTTCCATCATCGTCGGTAGTTGGTTGAATGGTAAGACCTTTGAAAACTTCTCTCAAATCTGGCGTTTCATCAACGATACCGGATCGTATCGGGTCAAAGATGTTTTCACCTACTTCCCAGGGAATACGGATATAAAGAGAATCTGAGAAATTAGGTTGAGGATAGAATTCGATACTCGCGATACTGGTAGCATCATAGCCGAATACAGAAGTATTGTAAAGACTGTTGTCATCTGATGTGAGCTCATCCTGAATCAGATGTATATTATAGTGATTGAGTTTCAGGGTGTCTTTATAGTAATAGGTGTCAAATCCAAGGATCAACGCTACACTATCGAGAGTTGCCTGTTTAGGAATATCGAATGAAGAGGGTGAAAGCTCGAAATAGGCTTCCGATCGTACAGTTCCAAAATAGGGGTCCTGATATTGTCCGGCAAGTAATCTGGTAGCGGAGGAGGTTGCCAGACTGTCCAGTTTAAATGTGGAGACCGCAACGCTGAAAGTATCGATATAAATGATTCTTGCGGATGAATCAGTAAAATCTTCCCCGGCTGTGAAGTCGTCGTAGGTATCAGGCGAACAGGCTGTTAACAGCACGATTCCGAAGAGGATGAATATTGCATTTTTCATAGTGACCATGTTAATGAGGCTCAAAGAACCCTATTTGCCTCCGGCTATTAAAAAAGAATATACATATAGGGGTGAACATCCAACGAAGCCCTTAAAATCATCGATAAATCAGCAGGATTCGATTGATATGTGCCAGAATCCGGTTTGTAGACGGAATTCCCGTATTGGTATATCTTATTTATTCAAAAGAGGAATTTCTGATATGTTCGCTTCGTAAATCACAGTTTCGGTGAAATGGAATTCAGGTAAGATCTCACCGGACTTTAAAATTTAACCCCACAATAAAATGAAGGAGCTTTTACATTTAAGATTAAAATTTATTGGGCCATTGTTTGCATTGGCCGCGGTCATTACCTCCTGTTCTTCAGACGATGATGATGACGATTCAGGAAACTGGGTTGAAAAATCGGTTTTCGATGGTGTTCCCCGCAGTAATTCTGCTGCGTTTACCATTGGTAGTACCGGATATATGGGTACTGGTTATGATGGAGATGATTATTTAAAAGATTTTTGGGCGTATCACATGGGCGGTGACTATTGGGAGCAATTGCCGGAATTTCCGGGAGAGGCACGAAGCGCAGCCGTTGGATTTGCGATCGATGGTGCTGGTTATATAGGACTTGGTTATAACGGAGATACCAATAAGGAGCTTGGAGATTGTTATCGTTTCGATACGTCAGCAAATGCCTGGACTCAGGTGGCTGATTTCGGCGGAACGGCGAGAAGAGCTGCTGTTGCATTTTCTTCAGACTCCTATGGATACGTAGGTACCGGTTATGATGGTCAAAATGACAAAAAGGATTTCTGGAAATATGATCCTGCAAATGACACCTGGGAAGAGTTGGTTGGATTCGGAGGAACCAAACGTAGAGATGCTACTTCCTTTAGAATAGCAAATAAGGTCTATATGGGATCCGGAGTTTCAAACGGATTGAATCAGGATGATTTTTGGGTTTTCGACCTTGATGCTGAATCCTGGACCGCATTGAACGATCTCGATGAGGAGGATACTTATGAACTGGTAAGAAACAATGCAGTTGGATTTTCTCTGAACGGAAAAGGGTATTTGGCACTTGGTGTTTACAGTTCTTCCAGTACAAGTTCTGTATGGGAATATGATCCTTCAGATGATACCTGGGAAGAAAAAACTTCCTTCGAAGGAGTGTCAAGACAGGGATCAGTAGCTTTCTATAATGATGAAATGGCATTTATAGCCCTTGGAAGAAGTGGAACACTGTATCTCGATGATACCTATCAGTTCTTTCCAAATGAAGAATATAACGAAGACGATTAATCAGAATCGAGTATCATGAAGAAGTTAAAAAGATCTTCCGGATTCGTAGGGCCCATCGCAGTTTTAATTGCGTCGATCGCAATTCTGTGGGCGTTGGGAATTCTACTCACTAAAGAACCGGGATTCAACCTGAAACTTGATGAGGATCAAAGCGGTTGGTCGTATTCAGTGTTTTTCCATGAGAAACTTATGATCAAACAACGATATGTTCCTGGGGTCTCAGGAACCTACAAATTTGAAAACAAGGAAGGTGCTGAGGCTATAGGAATGCTGGTTATTCACAGACTTCAGGAAAAGACAAATCCCAGAATTACGGCTGCAGACCTAACCGGGATGCGTATTAAGATCAGGAGGGTTGCCTTGCTTGGGACGGACTAAAAGACCGTTCGGGGAATTTATTGGATGATTAATTCGAAAAATGAATGAAATGAAGATAAA
Organism: Robertkochia solimangrovi; assembly: GCF_007279655.1. GTDB lineage: Bacteria > Bacteroidota > Bacteroidia > Flavobacteriales > Flavobacteriaceae > Robertkochia > Robertkochia solimangrovi. The sequence continues at coordinate 122,140 of NZ_QKWN01000012.1, forward strand.
CTGTATTATTATCGATCCCGATCCGTTGGCGGTTCGGTATTTCAGGACCTATTGTAAATTATTAGATCAAATTTCATTGCAGGGAACCTATTCGAATGCACTGGAAGCGATCGAAAAGATCAATTCGGGAAGGATAGATCTTATCATTGCAGCGATAGATACACCGTTTATTAATGAAAGAGAATTTTCGGAGGCACTTGAATATAAGCCACTGTTCATATGTACGCTTCCCGAGCAAAAATTCATGTCCAAAGGAGTTGCCTGGCATCCGTTGGCCTATTTAAAGAAACCGGTGGAATTTCCGGAATTTGTAAAAGTAGTTTCTAAAGTTCTGGAAGTTTTTAATTCGGAGGGTACGGGTAGTAATCTGGTCTCTTCCGATGGAAAAGCCGTAAACTTCAATCAAATGCTTTATGTTCTTCAGGAAGAAAGCCAGATTCGAATCAATGTGAACGATATCGTTTATATACATGAATTTAAAGGTCAGCGTAGAATATATCTCGATTATGGCAAACCGGTGCTTACCTCCATGAGTTTCGATGAAATTGAAAATAATCTGAATGATTCTAAATTTATACGCGTTCATGATTCATTTATGATCAATACCTGTAAGGTTAAAAAATTCAGGGATACCAGAGTTGTGGTCAATGGCACCTGGATACCCCTGGGTACTACTTATCGCGATATGTTTCTGTCGCGTGTAGGTGTTTTTTAGAGTGTTAGTGAATTATTAAAGGAGTATTATGTTCAAACAAAGTTTTCATAAAGGTGTGGTTTAAAACCTGAAACAATCCCCAACCTTGACCGGATATACCTGACCAATATATTCGGCTTTAAGCACCCTAATGGAACTTCCTCCTTCACCTGAGCCACGCTGGTTACAAATCTTGCAGGCTGAGGTTGAAGGAGTTTTTTTATGATATGATTTCATATGTTTTAGTTAAGATCTTCTGGTCTGTTTGCGCAATGGATATCGACGATCCTGCTTACCGCAGGCAGGATCTATTGGCATTTGAATCTGATCCTATTTAAGGTGATTTTAGAAGTGAGTTAAATTATATGAGGACTTCTCTAAACAGCAATGAACTTCAGGTAGAAGGCAGCGAGAGGAAATAGATTAACTTAAAAAAAGAGAAGTAGTGACAGGGCTTAAAGGGTTCTCAATATTCGGGTTGGATTTTCGGTATGTCTGGGATCCTGTTTGAGCAAAAAGCACATACAGTTGTAGAATTCGGGAGCATCAGCATGAAAATCGAGAGGCCTTTCAAAGAAGGTTTCCAGTGCAACCGCAAACATTTCCATAAGGTTGGTACCACCATATTTTCTGAATACTGTGGTTTGTCCTTGTCGAATCCGGGCGATCTGTTTAATGCCAAGGCGTTCCCATTGCTTTAACTGGCCGGGATGAAGTATACGCTGAAAATAATTTTTCTTTGAATTTTCAAGGATAAGACAATGTGCAAATTCATGCAGAGCCAGATTGATTCCGTCACTACTTGATTTGAATCCACTTTCAATAGCCGGCCAGCTGAGGTTGACCGAACGGGTTAATGGATTTACATCTCCTTTTAAATAGATATTGCTGTTTTTGTAGGTGTAGTTTTTGGAGAACAGTACGATCCTGTTAAAGTATTCCAGTACATCGTGGTTCAAACCAAAAGTGATCTGTACAAAAGCACTTCCCAATAAAAGCTGCATTTCCCGCGTAACCGCAAAACCTTTTTCTGATTCGATTTGTGCAGACCCTAAAAAGCGTAAAGTTCTTATTACAAATTCCTTCTTTTCCCTTTCGCCCAGTCCTTTAAAATAGGAGTTCCACTGCATAAGAACATCATGACATTCCGCTTTGGATGTCTTGCTCAAAAAAAGATCGTATAATCGATACTTCAGATCAATAAATGTATATCTAACAGTGCTTATCATAGGTTGATCAGGGTTGTTGAATGTTGGCGGAACTCCGGGAACATTCCTCTAAAGATAGCACAAATTAATTATGTCGTTTATATTTTTAAATATTCCCGGAAAGGAGGCGACGAATTAACCCATAGCGAGCGTCAATGAACGAAGCTAAAGTGAGCGTCAGCGAACAAATCCAAGTGAGTGTCAGCGAACTAAATTCAGTGATGCGAAAGCGAACAAAGCGTCACCGAATTAACCCATAGCGAGGCGATAGCGAGCATTAAGGTCACTCAAGGGAGTTTTGCGTCAGCAAAACAATCCGCGACACTAGAGAACAGATTGCGGGAGCAATCAGGATCGACACTAAGCACCGTCAGGTGCCGACACTTCTAACGTTAAATTCCATATCTTACATCCGCAATCTCTGGCGTAGTATCAAACACCTTCTTCGCAAAGGGACATAAGGGGAGTATCTTCTGGTCGTTTTCTCTTGCATATTCAACCCCTTTCATCACGAGGTCGTTCCCATATCCATTTCCTGAGAATTTTTCATCGATCTCAGTATGGTCAATAATAAATTTAGAGCTGCCGGCCCTTGTATAGGTCATTTCTCCGGCGTGTTCATCATCGACATAGATGACGAATTTTCCTTTTCTTCCGTTGTCTTCCTGTTCAATTCTTGTCATATTAGTGAGGGGATGTAATTATGATTCTTTTTCAATTTTGGATTTAATGCTCAATGCCCCAGACGGACATTTTGAAACTTGATCGATCAGGGCTTCAGAGCTCGCATTTTCTATCTTGATCCATGGCCGATCCTTCGGATTGTAAACTTCGGGAAGCGTCTTTACGCAGATCCCGGAATGTTGACATAGTTCGGGTTTCCAGAGAATGGTGATCTCACCATTGCTGTATTCCAGTGTTTTCATAGTTCTTCTGATATTATCTTTTCGATTCTTTTGTCCGGGACGATCCAGATGATCGCAACCACTATATAAAGCATTAGGCTTATGATTGGTATCCAGAAAGATATGATCACGCCCAGTGCATAGAAAAGGATACTTATCAATCCTTTAAGATCTTTGCCAAAGGCCTTTTTCAACTTGGAATTGCTGCCTTCATATTTCATTACCTTCCATACCAGGATTCTGTAGGCGATTGCTGCCATCATCAGAACGATGCCGTAAAGAGCAACCGGATTTTTTTCAAAATGGTTTTCGCCCATCCAACCGGTTACAAAGGGAAACAGCGATAGCCAAAACAATAAATGAAGATTTGCCCATAATACATTTCCATTCACTTTACTTACTGCCTGCATCAGATGATGATGGTTGTTCCAGTAAATACCGATATACACAAAACTGCCAAGATACGTCAGGAAAACTGGCAAGACCGGAAGTAAAGTTTCAAATTCGGGTCCTTCCGGAACTTTCATTTCCAATACCATGATAGTAATTATGATGGCTAATACACCATCGCTGAACGCTTCAAGTCTTCCTGTTTTCATCGTAAGCGGCAGGGGGTTATAAGTTTGCGATTACTTTTTTTAGCTTATTCTGTACATCGGTTGCAATTTCACCGAGATCTGGATTTTCAACAGTACTCATTGAAGCGATCGGATCGACTGCGACAACCTCAATCGAGCCATCCTCATTCTCTTCTACGATCACATTACAGGGCAGAAACACACCAATTTTATCTTCACTGCAAAGAGCTTTATGCGCAAAATGAGGATTACATGCTCCCAGAATCGTATATTTTTTAAAATCCACATCAATTTTCTTTTTGAGTGTTTCTTTAACATCGATTGTGGTCAGCACACCGAAGCCTTCCTCCTTCAAGGCTGCTGTGACTTTTATAATGGCATCTTCAAAGGTTGTGCCTTTTAAATTCGTGTTAAAATAATAGCTCATGATTTCTCAAATTTAATAATAGAGGTATGTATTTTAAGAATAGGAAAGATAGTGATTTTAGGGCAGAAACAACAGTAGTCAGATCACGTAGCTCTTTGATTGGGAAGGTGTATAGTTTATGGCTAATAAATTAAAAACTTCCCGTTTTTAAACGGGAAGTTACAGTTGGTTAGGTTTATATAAATATGGTTGTGGTAATTGTTAATAAATAGCAGGATTGCATTACGCTGAGCGTACGGAATCTTTGGGAGGTGTTTGTGAAAATTCAGCCCAGAGAAAGAACAGGAGCTCCATACCGGCACCGTTTGCTCTAAGCACCTTACGTAATTGACGCAAAGCTTTTGACATTTGACCTTCTACCGTCTTAATGGAGATTTTTAAATATTCTGCTATTTCCTGATTCGTGAGTCCTTCTTTTTTACTTAGAACAAATATCTCTTTACATTTATCCGGAAGGGAATCAATCGCCTCATCGACCTGAGTCATTAAGTTTTTGAACTCGTGCTCCTCTACCAATTCAAAAGTGACGGTCTGGATAATTTTGACATGTTCTTCGTCAACTTCGTTAACTGTTGAAGATTTTTTTTTGAAATCCATACATTCATTAAAAACCGACTTGTATAAGTAGCTGTTAAGACTGGATTCTACTTGAATTTTATCTCTTTTTCTCCAGAGACGGAGAAAAACATTTTGAACGATATCTTCTGAGTTTCCTGCATTTCTAAGAATACCCGTAGCATAGGCGCACAGCCTGTGATGGTAGCGATCGATCAGGTATTTATATGCGTTGACATCACCATTACGTAATGCTTCGACAAGTATTTCATTTGTAGGAAAATCTTGACTCATACAGGGTTAGGGGGAATAAAACTTTTTCAATATTATAAAAAATTATAAATAAACGTAAGGGTTGTGAATTTTTATGTCGTCTTATCAATAAATCATGAACAGAAATGAGTAAAGAGCAGGTTTATCATTTAATTTTTAAATATTTATCAGGGGATATATCTGAATCGGAAAAGAATCAGCTTGCTGATTATCTTAAGGATCCTGTCAATAAAAAACGCTTCCGGCAATTGGTAAGAGCAGATTACCTGGCTGATTTAAAACTGGGTAATTATGACAGTGGTTCCCTCATGAAAGAAATACTCAATGCTTCAGAAAAAAGTAATGTACCTGTTAAAAGGATTAAATTTTCATCGATTCTTAAGTATGCCGCGATCCTGATACTTTTTGCTGGTGGAAGTTATCTATTGTATCTCCATAATGAGAATGATAATTTGAGTACTGACATTAATTATAGCAAATACGTAACTATTGAATATGATGATGGTAAGATCGATTCAATAAATACTGATATGACCAGCGATTTAGTGACCAGTAAGGGTCAGGTGATCGGTAAACAGGTAAGTACGAGAATAGCACTTTCAAACTTCGATATGTCAGTACCTCCGGTCACCAATACTTTACGGGTGCCTTATGGGCATATGATGGAACTTGCATTGAGTGATGGTACTTTGGTAATCTTGAACTCAGGTTCAACCCTTACTTTTCCGTCATATTTTAAGAATAGTGGAGCTCGCGAAATAATACTGGAGGGAGAGGCATATCTCGAAGTTTCCAAGGATTCTTTGAGACCCTTTCGTGTTCTTTCAGACAAGATAGATGTACAGGTATTGGGAACCCGATTCAATACTTCTGTTTATGAAGATGATGCGATCACTGCGGTGACACTTGAGGAGGGTAGTGTATTGGTAACTAGAGATGCAGATTCCATCAAGTTAGACCCCTTGGAACAGGCAACTCTGGTAGCAGGTCAAATGTATAAAAGACGTGTGAATGTTGATAGATTTACTTCATGGAAAGAGGGTAAACTGATTTTTTATAATGATCGGTTTTCAGATGTTCAGAAGAAGATCGAACGTTACTATGCGGTTAAGATCATTAATGAATATCCTGAAATAAATGATCTTTTATATACCGGAACCTTTGATGTGGAAACCATTGATGAACTGTTTCAGGCATTCCAACTAACGGTAGCCTTCAACTATGAAAAAGATAATGATGTAATAACCATTAAAAAACCAGCGCCTATGTAGATTACTCAATCAAAAAAAGGAACCGTTGGCACCGATTCCTTTACTATGATTTCAGCAACTAGTTAAATAAACCAAAATCATTCAAATTTATGAAAAAAAAGTATGACATCTCAACATGCCATAAAATAGGCTTTAAGATGAAAATATCCCTACTACTTTGTATTTTATCACTTTTTCAGATCCAGGCCGGATCCGGCGGACAGCTAACACGAATATCGATCGATATTCAGGGAGCTAGTTTACAGCAAATATTTGAGGAAGTTGAAGCAAAGACCGAATATAAGGTCTTGTTCAGAAATGATGATGTAAAGTACTTTGATGATATCACGATTACGGCTGAACAAATCCCCGTAGATGATATAATCATAAGAGCTCTAAATGGTACAGGGCTTGCCTATAAAGTACTGGCAAATCAGATCGTGATTTATAAACCCAGTACCATACACGACCGTAGAAAGGAGAATACCACCGAAAGCAGACAGGAGCAACGCAATATTACTGGTAATGTAACTTCAATGGACGGCGCACCTCTTTTCGGGGTAACTGTGGTTAACCAGAATACCGTTAAAGGGACCGTAACTGATGAACTGGGGCAATATTCGATCAAGGCTTCGATAGGGGATAGCTTGTCATTCAGTTATTTGGGATACGTCACAGAAAAGAGGGTCATTGGAATTGAGGTGCGAATCGATCTGACTCTTGAAGAGGATATCAATGAACTGGAGGAAGTAATGATAGTATCCACCGGTTTTCAGAAAATCGAGAAAGCAAGTGCAACTGGATCCTTCAGCTCAGTGAAGGAAGAACAATTAGGAAAGCCATCAACCAATATTTCTTCCCGTTTAATAGGGGTAGTGCCCGGGGTACAGGCTTTTGTTGATGAGAATGGCGATGCATCCTTTGAAATCCGCGGGCAGAGTAGTTTAAATGCCAATAGAGATCCACTTGTAGTCGTGGATGGTTTCCCGATACAGGGAGGGTTCAATTCCATAAACCCAAATGATGTGGAGACTGTTACCATATTAAAAGATGCGGCAGCGGCATCAATTTGGGGAGCTAAATCCTCTAATGGCGTAATTGTGGTAACCACTAAAAAATCTCATGGAAAATCACCGCTGAAAGTAGAGTTCTCAACCTTCACGCGATTTGCTGACAAACTCGATCTTGATTATGTGAATCCTCTGGCAACGTCTGAAGAGACCGTTGCATATGAAATCGAATCCTTTAATAACTGGAGAGCACCGATACCTGATCCGGTTGCTTTACCCTACTATTTTTTCAATTGGTCTGAAGTGGCGACAACGCTTCAACAGGCCAAATTGGGTAATATCCCGGAAAGCGAGCGGGACAGACTATTACAGCTTTACAGAACATCTTCCAATAAGGAACAGATTAGAAATAATCTGTTAGCAGCTCCTATGAGTAATCAGTATAATTTAAGTCTTTCAGGAGGAGGGGAAAGGATGAGTAATTTTCTTTCATTGATGTATGAGGAAAACCAATCTAATTATAAAGAAACCTATAGCAAAGAATACATGGTGAATTACCGAACCAATGCGGCGGTATTTAAATGGTTGGATCTAAATGTATCTGCGATGCTCCAGAAACAGGAGTTTACTAATAACGGTGTTACCTTAAGCGATATTCAAGGCTTATCACCTTATGAAATGTTGATCGATGAAACTGGGGGATTAAACAGTATAAATAGATATTATAAACCACTGCTGGATACCTATATTCCTCAGGGTGTTTTCCCGTTTGAAGATTGGGGATACAACCCCATTCAGGAAATTAATAATAGATCTGTAACTTCCGATCCCAGCAATATAAGATTGCAGGGAGGACTAACCTTTAAGATTCTGCCAGGTTTTAGCGTTAACACCCGTTTGCAATATGAAAATATAAAGACCAGTGGGAAAGCGTACTATGGAGAAGAGACCTTCTATGTAAGAAATCTACTTAATACAACCTCTTCATGGGATATGGCGACAAATACAGTAACCCCTAATTTGCCTATTGGAGGTGTTTTAAGTCGCAGTAGCAGCGATCTGGAATCCTATAATTTCAGAGCACAGATAAATTATGATCATCTTTTTAACCAAAAACATCGTATCAATTTCATTGGAGGTACCGAAATTATCGATACGAAAATCAAATCTTATGGATATCCGATTACATATGGATATGACCCAGTAGCATTAACCTCGGGAATCTTTCCGAACGGAGCAACAGGCACCAGGAATTTTTTGGGACAATCTCAGACCTTTTCATATGCATCTTCGTTCTCGAAGTCTACGGACCGGTACTTTTCAACCTATGCGAATCTTACCTATACCTTCGATGATAAATATTCCTTATCCGGAAGTTTCAGAACGGATGCTTCGAATTTGATAACGGATGACCCCTCATTTCGATATGACCCATTCTGGTCAGCCGGTTTTTCCTGGCGTGCCGGTCAGGAAAATTTTTTGAAAGACATTAATTGGTTAGCGGATCTTACGTTCAGGGGAAGTTATGGCTATAATGGAAATGTTGATAAATCGACATCCTTTAAACCGTTGATCAGTTATGCTTCAACGCCGAATATTTATACGGGAGATCAAACTGCAAGTATCAGCAATTTTGGAAATCCTTCACTTCGTTGGGAACGAACAAGGACAATAAATTTCGGACTTGATTTTTCTCTTTTTCGCCGTTCTGTGTTTGGCTCTGTGGATGTGTACAATAAGAAGAGTGAAGATCTTGTTGCCAGTATTTCTATTCCGGCTGCAAATGGAACAGATACACAACGCTTCAATAATGCGTCGATGTTGAACAAAGGTATTGAAGTAGCAGTGGGCACCTCTATCCCTGTTATCGGAAATAAGGTCCGCTGGACAGGAAATATAAACTTTTCCTATAATGATAATGAGATCACAGACCTGTATGTGGTGAATTATAACGCCTACACAATGATACGTGGAGGATCCGCTTCCTATGTGGAAGGAAACAATGCACAATCGTTATGGACCATGATCTATGGAGGATTAGACGAAGATGGAAGACCAACACATTTAGGTCCGAATGATGAACAATATAACTTTGTTTTGAGTTCTCTCCCGGGCAACGGACTCGATTACGTTGTAAATAAAGGTACTCTGGTTGCGCCTTATGTATTAGGTTTTACATCGGCTTTTGATATTTATGATTTCAATCTGTCGTTCATCGTAACCGGCAAATTCGGACATGTTTTTAAGAGACAGGCATTTAATTATCCTTCGCTGTTTACTACGAAATCGTTACCCAACAGCAGTCTCTCTGAAATTCGAAATTCAGATCCGTCAGAAGTGATTCCGTTACCTACGACTCCTGATGAATCCATGTACTATTTATGGGATCGTTACTATCCATATATGGATTACCTGGCCACCAATGCCTCCCATATCAGAATGCAGGAGATCAACCTGACCTATAATCTGCCACTTGACAGAATCATGAGATCTAATGCTAAAGTACAGTTCACTTTACAAGCCAACAATGTTTTTACGATTCTGGCTAATAATTATGGTGAAGATCCTGAATATCCGCTGGGTACCATTAACCCACAACCCACGATAACCTTAGGAACAAAATTTACATTCTAACAAATGCAATAAAAAGAAAATGGAAAAATCTATCTACTATATAAGACATGTTGTTGCTATTATCCTGTTTCAGTTCTTACTGGTATCCTGTAATGATTTTCTGGATGAAGCCCCTTCGGTAACACGGAATGCGGCCATTCAAACAGCTGCAGATATTGAGGCTCTGTTAAATAATTATTCGTCTTTTAATGAGGAGTCGAACCTCGCAGCGATCTATGGTCATGATGATTTTGCATTACCGATAAATCTTTATGATCGCAGTCCTAGAATTTTTACAATGAGTTTGATTCAAAATATGACCTGGGATATTGATAATATAGTGCTTCAGAATAATAATTTTTGGAATTCAGAATATACCAAAATTTTCACCGCAAATGTGATTCTCGAGAGTATCGATGAAGTTGATGCCACTGATGCGGAGAGAACACAATTGAGCAGTGAGGCACATTTTATTCGCGCTTACAGTTATTTTCAATTGGTTAATACCTTTTGTATGCCTTATAATTTAGCCAATGCAGGTGAATTAGGTTTGCCGCTGAAAACACTGCCTAACTATGAACAATCACTTGATCGTAATAATTTAGGTCAAACCTATGATTTTATCGAGGATGATATTCAAATAGCTCTGGATCTGGATGTCGACATAGATCCGTCTGATCAAAAAATCTATAGAGCGAATACGGCTGCAGTGAATGCATTGGCTGCAAGATTTTATTTGGCAAAACAGGATTATGAGCAGGCATTGCAATACGCAGAAATCGCCATCGCCAATCATCCCGGGCTACTGGATTATAACACAGACATGCGTTATGGAATGTCTGAAAGCTATGTCCTGGATTCCGGAACCTCCTCGGAACAAACCGTGGAGGTGGAGTATCCTTATACGCATGATAATCAAACCGACCCTTCCGATCGCCTGAACTGGAAGGAATATATGTATTTCAGAACACTTTATAATGGAAGCTGGTGGTTTGTTCCAAGTCAGGAACTGCTCGATCTTTATGATCATGAAAATGATTTGCGCTATCGATATCACATGGTTGAAGGGTATTCCTATAACCGAGGGATGACCAACCCATCGCTGGCCTACCCGGGTTATGTTTTTTTCTATAAATCGCATTTGCCGAACGGACCCACGATTGCAGAAATGTACCTTCTAAAAGCCGAATGTCAGGCAAGAACTGGAGATCTTTCCGGAGCTTTGGAGACCATTAATATTCTATATATGCATCGCACGCTGCCGGGAACACCCTTGCTTTCTGCTTCTGGTGCTGAAGATGTCTTAAGTGTGGTATTGGAAGAACGAAGAAGAGAAATGCCTTTTACACAGCGATTTTTTGATATAAAGAGATTTTCAGTAAATGAAACGACTTCTGATGATGTGGTACTGGAACGAACTTTTTATCCATACACCGCCACGGGGGTTTCCACAGGTGAACCTTTGATGATCTATGAGTTGCCTTTGGGGTCGAGAAGATATGCTGTTCCAATTCCTGCTGAAGAGATTCAGTCGAGTCAGGGACAAATTGAACAGAACCCATATTAAATATTGTAACTATGAAAAATTTTTTATTAGGGATAACTGCATATTTAGGTTTGTTTTCATCCTTATTCGGACAAGATATAAAAGGATCGGTAGGAGAAGGTTATAAATCGCTTCTCCTTACCGGAGGATCAAAGATCATCGAGATCGAAACAAATACGAAAGGGGAATTTTCTTTTACGTATGATAAATCGATAACTGGATTGCGCGAATTTGTAGCAGATCGCTTGGTATTTCCTGTTTACCTGCCTGGCGAAAACGATTTGATTATTGAAATACCCGAGAAGCAAAGTGATGCGCTGAAAACCTTAAAGCTTATTGGGGTTGAAGGAGATAATTCAGGATTGATCAGGCAACTTTTAAATTACCAGATCGAAAGAGATGAGAAATTTCCTTTGATTGAGGCGCAACTTTTCAGGGAAGGACCTAAAAACTTTGAAAGACTCATGAATGAGCGTCTTCAGAATATCCTTGATTTTACAGAAAGTTTTATAAAGGAGCAGAAGATTCGGGATCCGCATACCAGAGAATATTTGAAGCTCAGAGAACTCGTAGATGCACATTATTTGTTCTATTACTACCCCTCTGATCATAAAAGGTTCGTTCCCGAACATAAGGATACAATTCCTTCAAATTTCAGAGATTACTATAAGGGTAAGATCCCGCTCGATGACATAGCGATGTATAAGTCCAGTTCAAAATATGCTATGTATGTTCGCACAATACTTTTGAGAAAAGCAGATGATCGAATGCCGGATTCAATTCAGCCACGTTCCTTAGCTTATTATAAAGCGCAATATGAAGCCATAAAGAGTCTTGAAATTTCTGATTATCTCAACAGAGAACTGATGACTAAATTCTGTATCGATTATGCAAATAATACAGATCCGGAAGTGCGAAAATTTCTCACACAGATTATAGAATCTGAAAATGCATCTGGAATTCTTTATGAAAGATGGTTGGAATTCGTCAAGAATGACACCTCCCTGAAGAAAGGAGAGCAGGCGCCTGATTTTACCTATAATGACGTAAACGGAAATCCGGTATCATTGTCAGATTTTAAAGGGAAAATTGTTTACATAGATCTATGGGCTACATGGTGTGGTCCATGCCTGCGGGAATTACCCGCATTGAAACAAGTAAAGGAGAAATTCAGGGATCGAGAAATTGTGTTTATCGGGATCTCTCTTGATGATGATCACGATGCATGGGTTAAAAAAGTAAATGCAAATGAAGGAGATTTGCTTTCCGGTGTTCAATTAGCTACCGGATCCTTTGAATGTCAATTGAACACAGATTATAATCTAAATGGAATTCCCCATTATATCCTTATCGGAAAAGATGGAGAACTTTTGGAAAAAAAAGCTCCCAGACCTTCCCATCCTGAGCTGATGGACCTGCTTGAATCAAGTTTGCAATAGTATTTTGATACATAAGTTAATTGTGATTTAGTTAGGTGTTTTACATTGAAAAAAGGAGGTGCTATTTCTGGCACCTCCTTTTTGATTTTAACATCTTTTTACGGTACAAAACAAGCTTCAGCCGGTACTTCCGGATTCATGGCCATAAAAATTCCGGAGGGATTTGGCTTTTTGATCCAGCAGTGAAGTGTCCAGAGACTTAAATCTGAATTGTAAGACCAAACATCAGCGTCTCCGGAGAATCCTTCCGGAGGACTCGTTGGATCAGATGATGGGATGAGGTATTCAACTCCTACAGCTACCGGGTCTCCATTAGGAGCACAAGAGATCAGGATGGCTTCAGGTTGGTCGATTACGAACTCTCCGTCCAGCAGGTAGTCCATATTTCCATAATGATATCCCATATTTACCCACCAGTCGGTAAGCTGTGCATTCCAGCCTGCATCCATCACATCTTCAAAAGTTCGGATATTGGCCAGTGTAGTACGTAATAGACTTAATTCTTTGGCCACTTTAGGATTGTCAGCCACAAATCCCAGTCCTTTTAATGAAACCTCATCCTTAGAATCGATGAGTTGAGATGCTTCTGCTGGAATGGGTTCTGCAAGATCAGAAACATCTGTTGAGCAGGAACATAAAAACAGAATCAGGGCCGGCAAAATTAGTTTGGTTGTTTTCATAATGACATTGTTTATTTGGTTTATTTACCGAAGTTACGGCGTGTAATTATCTGATAGTGAAACAAATAACCCAACTACTGTCACATATCGATCATAATCTGTATGCTGGTTAAGATTCAGTTGGATCCCTGACATCTAAATAGGTATCTGACAGGCGGCTGGGACTTCCCGGTTTTGTTTCTTAATTCTTTAAAGTCTTTAAATAGAGAGCGGGATATCTTAAAATTTTACGTTCATCGATTTTATAAGTATCTGTAGTACAATATTTTTAGAGCTTGAAGGTTCTTTTTAGGTTCGTAAGAATTAATAGGGGAGAAATTGACATACCGCCTGGCTGTTCTTTCCTGCAGTAACAAACTTTATACAAGTAATCATGAAGATCTTCTGTTTATTTTTTGTGATGCTGCTTGCCTCTTATTCCTATAGCCAGGATCCGGATCAGCCGGATTGTAATTGTGCTGAGCTTACATTCAAAGGAAAGACCGGTAAGTCGGCATATAAGGGAAATATTCCCTTTTCCGGTATATGTGAAAAAACCCGAAGTGGTGCTATTATTCAGCAATCCGAATTTCAAAATGGTCAACTGGATGGAGAAACTAAGAACTATTATCCGAATGGTATTGTAAAAGAAACCTATACCTACAGTAAGAACCAAAAGCATGGTGTTTATCAACGTTATAATGATGAAGGTAAATTATTGACCGAAGGTTGGTACCTTAATGATCTTAAGCATGGAGAATGGTCTTATTATAACCCGAAGACAGGTATTGTTCTAAAAGTTTTGCATTTTGAATTCGGAAAACAAACCGATGAATAAACGAAACTTACGGGGTGATAATTTAATTTTTTTCAGATGATCATCCGAGATCATCGATCTTTTTTTCATTCTTTTTATAGAACCATTCAATGATCATACAAGCGATGATCAGGCTGACCGCGAAATATACTCCGAATCTGTTTGATTCATATTGCTGAATCAACAATGCGCCGAGAGCTATAAAGCATAGGATGAAGCCGATAAGAGGAATGAACTTTTTTCCCCCTGTCTGTGAATGGAGACGGTATCCTGCAAGATTGACTATAGCAAAGATCAGGAGAAACCCGGCACTTCCTGCCGTTGAGATACTTTCGAGTTTTAAGAAATTCGTCAATGCCAACGTACAGACTGCCGTTATCGCCAATCCAATGGGTTGATTCCATAATTTTCCGGTGATCTGATGTGGTAGTTCATCATCTTCAGCGATCTCAAAACTTACTCTGCTCCCCCCGTAAAGGGAAGCATTTATGGCAGAAAAAGTGGAAATAAGGGCGGCGATGGTGATGATCGTAAATCCGGCTTTCCCTAACATCGGCTTCGCAGCTTCCGCCAGCACATAATCCTGAGCTTTTGCGATCTCATCAAAGGGTAAGGAGCCCACGGTTACACCGGCGATGATGACGTACAACAGAATAACGAAGATCACTGAATAAAAATAAGCTTTTCGAATGTTCTTTTCCGGATCGATGATGTCGGGTGCAGCATTCGCGATTAGTTCAAAACCCTCGTAAGCAACAAAGATAACCATTCCTCCGGTGATCAGGTTGATCGGAGTCTCCCATGCTGAAAAAGATAATTGTGAAAGATTATCATTGCCGATTAATCCATACCCACCTATTCCTATGAAACCGATGAGAATGACTAGCTTGATGATCACTGCATAAGATTCTATTTTACCGACAATAGTAATACTGTAATAATTTATAAAGGTTGCCAGTAATACAATCGCACTGGCATAAAGATGAAAACTGACCGATGTATCTTCGATTTTTAGGAGGTTGGGTGCATACGACCCAAAGGCTGAAGCATACAGTGATAGCATAATGATATAACTGACCCATAATAGGTTATTAATACCGCCGCTAAAGGTGTTCCTGCCAAACCCTTCATTGATAAACTTTACGGTTCCTCCGCGATCCGGGAAGGTTTGGGATAGTTTGACATAACTGTAAGAGGTGATCAATGCCAGCATACCTGCGATCAGGAATGCTACGGGGGTGCCTCCTTTGGCCAGAGAAACTGCCAATCCGAGTACGGCAAAGATTCCGCCTCCAACCATCCCACCGATTCCGATGGATATGGCATCTTTCAGTCCTATTTTGTTATCCTTGTTTTCTGCCATGTGAGGTAGTGTTCCTGCTTCGAAACTAATTAAAAATAAGAGAAAAAGAAATAATCCAGATCAATATGCCGAAAATGAATTTAATAAAAGTCAGAAAAGTCAGTAGCTATGGATTAATACTAAAGACATCAACTATAACCAGAAATAGATAAACGCTGATGCGAGAATGGTGAAAGTGATCAACAACAGGATCAGGAGACGGATCGTCTGCTGCTTATGTTCCTTGATAAGTCTGTTTTTTATGACCTCCAGTTGCTCCGGAGTGGCATTCTTTGTTTTTATAAAGGTTTTTCTTCTGACCTTTTTATAAAACAGGTCCTTATTATCGTATAAGGTCTTCCGGTCACGTGCATTGTTTTTTAAGCTGGTGATCATGGAAGCCACTGCTCCGCCAAAACTCATAACAAGTATTTTAAGTTTATAACTGGGTAACGGATCGGGGGAAGATAATTGTGTAAAAAAGATTGAAATTGATAATTCAACCCCATAAATATAGCGATCTTTTTAAGAAAAAAGTAAGAATTTAACACTATATTTTAATTAGATATAAGAGCTTTGAATTGAAATAAGGTTTTTAGAGGAATCTGAAGAAAATTCTTGAAGAAATAAAATTCAGGTTGCCAACTTTTTAATAATTAGGATGAAAGTAAACTGTTTTTAATACGACCAACCATGATAAAATTACCGTATTTTTGTAAACTAATTCGGATCGTTCATGGGACTTATTACCAGAGAGACACCATTTGAAATTCAAATGAGCTTTAGCAAATTGGTTAAAGCCTATGAACAAATGGCTAAAGAAAATAATGGGTATCGGGCTGAAAGGGCTAAAAGGGTATTGCAGATCGCAAAGGATAATCCTGTACTTATCAATGGATTTACCGATTGGGATGTAGTGGATACGCACAAGGAAGAGATCGAATGTTTGCTGGAGGATACTTTTAGTCCCATATTATCTTCCAATGAAATAAAGGTCGCTACGATTCCATTTGAAAATGTTTATTTCAAGTCTTCCGAAAGATTTGATGAGATCATACAAAAGGCAGGTGCTGATTACGAATTAAAGATCCGAAATTTTGAAGAAGAGCATCTGTACATTCTGGCATGTTCTGTGATTTTGAAGGAAGTTTACGGAGTTGAGTTAAATTTTAAACGCCCTTTGTTCTACGATATTCCGGATGAGAACGGACTAATACGTCATTATAAGATTTTATATAATGCTGAGCTAACCGAATTGTATCCCACACGTCAGGCTAGAAGATTATCAAAAGAGGATATCGATCTCTTACTTGATAATTTCAATAATATTGATATCTGGCGCGAAAAAATACCTCCTCGTAGCTGGATTTTAAAGGGTTTTGTCATCGCCAACATGGTGGATATTACCACAGAAGAGTCTATTTCCACATTGAAATCCAATCTTTTGTACGCGAATAAGAACGGACCGGTGCAGAATAGTGTTCTTGATGGTTTTGAGTCTATTTTCCAAAGGTTGTTTCGTTCGAGGAATATTAGGGTTGGATTTTCAGTTTTTAATAAGAGTGAGGGCTGCCTCGAAAAGGTTTATAAGGATGGCATTGTAAGTTACCTGTTGAATAAACAGGAAGAGATGCCATGCAACAAAGTATTGTGTGCAAAAGCCTTTGATACGCTTTTTGAAAAGAATCAATTCTTTGCGATCTCTGATGTGGATAAGTATCTCGACCAAACCAATGAGGCGGAATATGAAATATTCAGGCAACAGGGAATTCGCAGTGCCATATTAGCTCCTATTACAAACAAGGGTGAGATGCTGGGGATCATTGAAGTGGTTTCTCCCGAAGTTGGATTCTTAAACAGTGTGACCGCCTATAAGCTCGTGGATGTTATACCGTATATCGTAGCTTCGGTAATCAGGGCTAAAGAGGAAGAATCAAACCTAATAGAGGCCGTGATACAGCACGAATGTACTTCTATCCACCCGAGCGTTCAATGGCGTTTCGAGAAGGAGGCCAGAAGGTTCCTGAAAGAAAGAATGTCCGGAAACGATGTGGCTTTTCGTGAACTTGTTTTCAAAGATGTTCTACCCTTATATGGGCAGGTAGATATTCGTAATTCTTCCATGGCAAGAAATGATGCGATTCGAAAGGATCTGATCATTCAGCTTTCTAATGCGGAAGAGATCATGGCGATGGCTTTTCAGGAAAACCCATTACCGATCTATGAAGAACTGTTGTTCCGTATGAAGAATTATATGGAAAGTATCCGGGAAAATCTTTTTACCTATAGTGAACAGAATATTCTGGACTTCATGAAAGAGGACATACACCCTCTTTTTGAGGAGATTTTAGAAGATGGTGGTGAGATCACCGAGCGTATAAATTATTATATGAGCACGTTGGATCCGTTGATCGGAAGCTTGTATGATCATCGTAAGAATTATGATACCACCGTAACTCAGATCAATAAGACTTTAGCAAGAATTCTGGACAAGGAACAGGAAGGAGCACAAGCAATGTTTCCACATTTCTTCGAGCGCTATAAGACCGATGGGGTAGAGCATAATCTTTATATAGGTTCTTCCATTTCCAGCCACAGGAAGTATTCTGAAAAATATCTGTATAATCTGAGATTGTGGCAGCTACAGGCGATGTGTAAGATGGAAAATGCCTATTACAAATTATTGCCGGAATTACCGGTAAAACTGGATGTAGCCTCTCTGGTACTTGTGCACAACACCCCGCTTTCTATTCGATTCCGTATGGATGAAAAGCGTTTTGATGTTGATGGCACCTATAATGCCCGTTATGAGATTCTTAAAAAACGACTGGATAAGGCTTTTGTCAAAGGAACTGATGAAAGAGTGACCCAGAAAGGTAAGATCACCATCGTTTACAGTCAGCGTAAGGAAGAGCGTGAATATATGCGTTACATCCGATTCCTTCAATCCAGGCACCAGCTCAGCAGCAATGTGGAGATCGTTGAATTGGAGGAGTTGCAGGGAGTAAGCGGGCTCAAAGCCATTAGGGTAGAGGTGTTGTATACCAAACCGGAAGACGAGAAGGAATACTATACGTATGAAGATCTGATGGCAGAATTGAGAAAGTAATCAGTTCTCCACAAACTGAAAAGCAATTGCAAAAGCGATAACCGATATGATTATGCCAATCATAAAGATGGTATAGGTGATTCTCAGGATGCGATATTTTCTATCCAATACTTTTCCTAGATAATACAGGTCTTTATTGAGCGTGCTGTACAGGTAATTCCTGTCTTTGATCATTTCGTTCATTCCCCACTCGAATTCATCCAGGTTCATCTTATGAAAATTACCGAAAAAGATAAGATTCACCTTTTTGTTTTTTACATCTTCCTTTGTGAATTGTCCGCTGGTAACATTTGGACGGGTTGCCAATACCGAAAGTATCATAGAGGTAACACTGAATATGATAAAGATGATAGTGGGGTAAATCAGATAGGCATTGGATGGATTGTCTAGTTTAGGAAACAGGTTTGAGATCGCGAGGGATATCACGATAGCATTTACCGATAGAAGGATGTTTGCCTTGGTATCTGCGATACTACTGAGTCCGATATGATTTCTCAGACTAACACGATACATGGTCTCGATTCCTCTTTCCGGAGATTCCAGCTTTCTTTTTTTGAGTTTTTGCTCTGAACTTTTCTTAACTTCGGAAGCCTGTTTCTCCTTTAATTTCTTTAACTGTTTAATCTGTTTTAAAAGGTTGCGACTTTTTACTGGTTGCCAGTAGGCAATGGCGTGTTCCGTATAGAATTTATGATGTTCGTTGAACATGGCAATGTTCGCTTCCAACCATTCTTCATCGGTATAGGTGCGAATATTCAATTGTTCCAGCTCTTCCCTCAACAAATCAGAGACTTCCTGGTAATTCTCGGAGGCGAAATGGGAAAAATCGGCATCGACGATCATTTTTTGTAATCGGGTCTCCGGTTCAATCCCGAGTTGGGTGGCTTTGATACATTCAACTACCTGATCGGTTTTGGAATCGGGAAAACCTTCTTTCTTCAGAAATTCACCTGCCATTCTTGCACTGATCGCCTCATGACCTTCATTTGCCTCGATATGTCCGATATCATGCAGCCAGCCTGCCAATTCAACGATCTCTGCATCCTCTTCGTTAAGTGATTCTGCTTCAATGAGTTCTCTGAGATGTTTTACTACCCTTAGCGTATGATTGTAATTATGGTACAGATAACCTGATGATAATCGCTCATTTAAGGTTTTTAGTACATATTCTTTCGTCTTTTCAATAAGATTAGTCATTTTTCAACTAAATTTGAATGGAAATAAAGGTAATCTTTTTCTTGTTTATGGTGAAAAAAATGAGGCTTTCACTTTCTTTGCTTTTACTCCTGCTCTGGTGTTCATGTGGAACTTTTAAGCTACAGTCAAGTCAGGATGCACTGCAGTTACCTCAAAAAGAGGTGGCTCACACATTCTATCTCATCGGGGATGCCGGAAATGCCGGTCCCGGTGAATCAACCCCGGCATTAATTGCATTAGGTTCCCAGGTATCAAAAGCACCAGAATCATCGACCACTCTTTTTCTGGGGGATAATATTTATGAATACGGCATGCCTGAAGAAGGTGCTGAAGACAGGGCAGCAGCTGAACATCGCTTGAACAGTCAGATAGAAGCAGTCTCGACTTTTAAAGGCAGGACCATTTTTATTCCCGGAAACCACGATTGGTATAATGGTGGACTTAAGGGCCTTAAAGCGCAGGAGAAATATATAGAGGATAGATTAGGAAAGAACAGTTTTTTGCCGGAAAATGGTTGCCCTTTGGTGAGGGAAAAGATCTCTGATGATATAAACTTGCTCATTCTGGATTCTCAATGGTTTATGGAAGATTGGAATAATCATCCTACTATAAATGACAAATGCGACCAGATCAAGACCAGGGAACAATTCTTTGATGAGGTCGAAAGTGAAATTAAGAAGGCTGAAGGTAAAACTCTGGTGATCGCAATTCATCACCCCATCGCAACTAATGGAGTTCATGGAGGAAAGTTCTCTTTCTATAAACATTTGTATCCGTTTCAGTCTCCCATACCTTTACCGGTGATCGGATCTGTAATCAATTATATACGTTTAACCAGTGGTGTATCCAATGCGGATCTCCAGAACAAATATTATACGGAACTAAGCAGACGATTGTTTACGCTGGTTCAGGGACATGATAATGTGGTATTTGTCTCCGGGCATGAGCATAATCTTCAGTATATCGTTAGTAATGATACTCCGGTGATCATCAGTGGGGCAGGTTCAAAAAGCAGTCCTGCTGCACTGGGGGCAGATGGTGTTTTTACCTATGGAAAGGCGGGCTTTGCAAAACTAACCGTCTTTAAGGATGGTTCTTCATGGGTGGAATTCTATGGAATGGCTAATGATTTTGAGTCACCGCTTTTTTCAAAGGAAGTCTTATCGGTAGGAGGAGATTACGTAGTTCCGGAATTTCCGGACACTTTTCCGGAGCAGGTCGAGGCTTCGGTCTATAATGAAGAGGATGTACAAAAAAGTAAGTTATATACGTCTTTCTGGGGCGATCATTATCGCAAGGAATACGGGGAAAAAATTGAAGTGAAAACAGCAGTACTCGATACGCTTTTCGGCGGATTAATTCCGGTTAGAAAAGGTGGAGGACACCAATCTAAATCTTTACGACTTGAAGACCGCGAAGGGAAGGAATACGTGATGCGGGCTGTAAAAAAGAGTGCGGTACGCTTCCTTCAGTCTGTGGTATTTAAAGATCGATATGTCGCTGACGACTTTACAGGGTCAGTTACTGAAAAGTTGCTGCTTGATTTTTATACGGCTGCTCATCCCTATGCCGGACTTACCGTCGCAGAGATCAGTGAGGCCATATCGGTACTTCATACCAATCCGGTTCTATACTTTATTCCAAAACATAATGCACTTGGTAAGTATAATCAGGATTTTGGGGATGAACTCTATGTCATCGAAGAACGAGTTGATTCAGGACATGGTGAATTAGCGAGTTTTGCAAATGCTGACGAGATCATCAGTACTAAGGATATGCTGGAGAAATTGAGGAGAAAGGATGATAATAAAATCGATGAAGCGCTCTATATACGATCGCGACTACTCGATATGCTACTCGGTGATTGGGATAGACATGAAGATCAATGGCGATGGGCAGAAACAGACCTTCCGCATGGAAAGAAATTATACAAACCGATTCCTCGTGACAGAGATCAGGTGTTCTCAAATTTTGATGGCTTTTTTGTAGGTGCACTTACCCGATTGATCCCTTCACTGCGATTGATGCAAACCTATGATGAAGAGATCAGAAATCTCAAATGGTTCAATGATGAGCCATTTCCATTGGATATGGCAGTATTGACCGCTCATACAAGAGAGGATTGGATCAACGCCGCAGAATATATTCAGTCACATCTTACTCCTGAAGTCATCGATAAAGCATTGGAGGCATTTCCGAAAGAGGTTCAAAATGAGAACAGAGACAGGATACGAAAGGTCTTTCTTGCGAGAAAGGATAATCTTAGAATGATAGCGGAGGAATACTATGAGCTTTTGAAAAGAAATGTTGTGGTCAGTGGTACCGATAAAGACGATTGGTTTTTGGCGACGCGTGAAGCAGATGGTAGTACCCGACTGGAAGGCTACAGAAATAAGGGTGGCGAAAAAAAGGATCGTTTCCTGCATGTAGCCTATAACCCTAAGGAAACCGAGGAGGTTTGGATCTATGCTCTGGATGATGATGATATCTTTGAAGTAAAGGGAGATGGACCTGCTAAAATAAAGCTCAGACTGCTGGGAGGACAGAACAATGATATCTATCGAATTGAAAATCGCAAAAAGGTAATCGCTTATGATTATCGTTCAAAACCGAATACCTTCGAGACACCGGTAAGAAAGAATATAACCGACGATTATAATCTTCATGTATATGAGTATACCAAGGTCGATAAGCATGTGAACACGATAATGCCTTTGATTGGTTATAATCCTGATGATGGGGTGATGCTGGGTGCGAGCTACAGCTATACGCATTATGGGGTGAACAGGGCTCCCTATTCACAATTACATCGCTTAAAGGCAGCCTATTTTTTTGCTACACAAGGGTTTGCTTTAAACTATAGTGGTGAGATCACCAGGGTCTTTGGAAACTGGAACTTTGGGGCGGATGCCGTGTTTACTAGTCCTAATTTTTCAATCAATTATTTCGGATTCGGAAACGAAAGTGAGAATGATACGGATAGGGATATGGATTATAACAGGGTTAGACTTAGTACGATCCGATTATATCCTAAACTAATCTGGAGAGGACATAACGGGGGGCATTTTAGTTTTGGTCCATTGTTCGAATCGATTGAGGTGGAAGGGACCGTTAACCGATTTGTAAATACCGGTGTGGTACCTGATGAGGTGTTCGAATATCAAAACTTTACCGGTTTAGAGTCAATTTACGGATACGAGAATTTCAATGATCCCGCTAATCCTTCTCAGGGAATGGGGTTCGAAGTTAAAGGGGGATATAAATTGAATACCGGAAATTCCGATAGTTTTTTCTATGTGATCCCACAGCTACGATTTACATCTCCAATTGGTTCTTCGGACCGCTTTGTTTTCGCGACCAAATTCAAAGGACATTTTAATATCGGTAATAATTTTCAATTCTATCAGGGTGCGATGATCGGAGGGGTTGACGGTTTACGTGGATTCCGTAATCAGCGGTTTAACGGAAGAACAGCTTACTACCAAAATACCGACCTCAGATGGAATATTACGAAGGTTAATACAGGTATTCTACCCTGTATGTTGGGGGTCTTCGGCGGATTCGATTATGGTCGTGTCTGGGTTGATGATGATCCATCGCGAAGATGGCACAGCTCTGTGGGAGGAGGACTTTATATGAATGCACTCAGCTTCTTTACCGCCAACATTTCCTATTTTAACAGTGCCGATGGAAACCGGATATCCTTTGCTCTTGCCTATAATTTCTGAAAGAACGAAATACATACCTGGAATAGTTTCAAGGTAATCGTACAGGCTTTATGATTGTAAATGGTAGATCGTCAATTTTCCAAAGTAAAAAAGAGGCCATCAACTCTCAATTCATAACTTATAACTTACAATCTACAACTTACATTTAGCCTTAGTCTTCATACAATTCCAGAGGAAGTCCGTCAGGATCCTCAAAGAAAGTGAAACGTTTTTCGGTATGTGGATCGATCCTGATCGGTTCGGTGATTACATTCATATGGTTTAAACGCGCTACACATTGGTCCAGATCCTTAACTGAAAACGCCAGATGCCGGAGTCCCCGGGCTTCCGGTCGGCTAACTCTTTCCGGGGTATTTGGAAAATAGAATAATTCGATAATGTAATAGCCGTTGAGAGACAAGTCGAGTTTGAATGAGTCTCTCTCCTGTCTGTATACTTCTCGTAAGATCTCTAGCCCTAATACCTCCGTATAAAACTTTTTAGAGGTCTCATAATCCGAGCAGATGATTGCGATATGGTGAACTGAATTCAGCAATTTTTGAAAATGGTTTAAGGGGTTAGAACTGTTTGTAAGAAACGGTAAATATCAACAGCAAGCAAATGATGTTGAGATATGTTAAATAAAACTTAATTAATTATAAGATTCTTATATTTAATGTGTTATTTTTAACAATCACTTACTATAATCTAACTAAAGATACGAATGAATAAAATACTGATCTGGTCGATCACGGCTGCACTGGCTGGATTCCTGTTCG
Organism: Robertkochia solimangrovi; assembly: GCF_007279655.1. GTDB lineage: Bacteria > Bacteroidota > Bacteroidia > Flavobacteriales > Flavobacteriaceae > Robertkochia > Robertkochia solimangrovi. The sequence continues at coordinate 146,248 of NZ_QKWN01000012.1, forward strand.
GATTTGATACGGTTGTCATCTCGGGAGCTGATAAGAAGTTACAGGCCTTGTGGGAAACTTCAGATTCCTATCATGGTATTGTGGTTATGGGTATGGCCTTATGGGGTACCGTAGCCGGGGCATTGATAGGCGGATTTCCAACTAACAGGCTTGGAAGAAAAAAAACCTTATTATTGATCGGTATTCTCTATACCATTTCGGCAATCGGTTCGGCTTTGGCCAGTGATCCGGTCAGCTTTGCCATCTTTCGCTTTATCGGTGGACTTGGGGTGGGGGCCTCCACGATTGCTGCACCGACCTATATCTCGGAAATTGCTCCGGCGAAGGACCGGGGAAGGTTGGTGTCACTATATCAGTTTAATATTGTTCTGGGAATCCTGATTGCTTTCCTTTCCAATTATCTTTTAAATGGAATCAGCGAAGATGATTGGCGGTGGATGGTTGGAGTAGAGGCCATACCTGCTTTTATCTATACGTTGTTTGTATTTTCTCTTCCGATGAGTCCGAGGTGGCTGATCTCCAAAATGAGAATGGATGAAGCGAAGAAAGTCTTCGGGATCATCAATCCCGGACAGGATCTTGAGCACCTCATGCTGGAGGTTAGCGAGGCGAATAAGCATCCGGTTCATGAAACGATATTCCTTAAGAAATATCGTCGTCCACTAATGCTGGCCTTTCTGATTGCAGCTTTTAATCAGCTGTCCGGAATCAATGCATTCCTGTATTATTCTCCACGTATCTTTGAAGAGGCAGGACTTGTGGAGAGCCACGCATATTTGAGTAGTATAGGAATAGGTCTTGTTAATCTGATCTTTACCTTACTCGGAGTTTTTCTGATAGACAGATTGGGAAGGAAGACCCTGATGTATATAGGTTCGATCGGATACATTATTTCCCTGTCGCTCGTATCGATGGCCTTCTTTTTTGAATGGGGAGGGTTAAAGGTGCCTTTATTTCTTTTTATTTTCATCGCTGCCCATGCAATTGGCCAGGGAGCAGTTATATGGGTGTTCATCTCAGAAATATTTCCCAATCATCTGCGCGCATCCGGACAGGCATTCGGCAGTTCCACCCATTGGATCCTTGCAGCGATTATACCATCATTGATACCCCTGTTGTTTTCAACCATCGGACCCGGTGCCGTATTTATGATTTTTACCGCAGCCATGGTCTTACAACTACTTTTCGTGATATTCCTGATGCCGGAAACCAAAGGAGTACCACTGGAAGAACTCAGTAAAAAATTAATTAAGGAAGATTAGAACAAGCACTATGAAAAGCAACCTGTATTTTACTGCTCTTATGATACTGATGCTTATCAGTTGTAAGGATGATTCAAATAAGGACAAAATTCCTCTTACTTCAAAACAGGAATCTATAAGTTCAGATGACGAAAGGTTTCGGCCGTTCTTTCATTTTACTCCGGAAGCCAATTGGATGAACGATCCTAACGGAATGTTCTATCTCGATGGAGTCTGGCACCTTTTCTTTCAGTATTATCCTGAAGGAAACCAATGGGGGCCGATGCATTGGGGACATGCTGTTTCAACAGATCTGGTCAATTGGCAAGAGGAACCCATAGCTTTGTCTCCGGATGAAAACGGTTATATATTTTCTGGCAGCGCTGTGGTAGATCATGATAATACAAGTGGATTTGGTGATGGAGCTACACCTCCCGTAATAGCCATATTTACCTATCATAATCCGGAAAAAGAGAATACAGGATCGACAGATGTGGAATCTCAGGCAATTGCCTATTCTACGGATCAAGGTCGTACATGGATTAAATATGACGAAAATCCCGTTCTTGAAAATCCGGGTATCCTGAATTTTAGAGATCCGAAGGTCATTTGGGATACCATGCATAAGCAATGGGTGATGGCGTTAGCTGCAGATGACAGGACTTATTTTTATGGTTCTCAAAATCTAAAGGAATGGGAGTTTCTTTCTGAATTCGGGAGTGACGTAGGAGCTCATGACGGGGTTTGGGAATGCCCTGATCTTTTCCCCATGACGGTTGAAGGAACCGATACGACCAAATGGGTCTTACTCCAGAACCTAAATCCCGGTGGACCCAACGGAGGATCGGCTACTCAATACTTTATCGGCGATTTCAATGGTCGGGAATTTATGCTTGATAAAGCATTCCGTGACGAACTCAACGGACGTGAAGCAGTATGGCTTGATCAGGGTATGGACAATTATGCAACCGTTACCTGGGATAATGCACCGGAAGGCAGAAGGGTTTCTCTGGGGTGGATGAGCAATTGGTTGTATGCACAGGAAGTACCTACGAAAAAATGGCGTAGCAGTATGACCATAGCCAGAGATCTGTCTCTTGTAGCGACCGATGAGGGCTATCGATTAAAGACTTTGCCGGTCAAGGAATTGGATGAATTCATTACCGACAGAATTCAAAAGCAGGATCTTGAACTTAATGGTTTAACAACTTTGCTGACTAAAAATGAAATGGATCTATCATCTTCAGTTATCGATATGGAGCTCTCCGGATTAACAGATGCCAGCTATGTTTTTTTACTTTCCAATGAAGTGGGGGATACTTTGAGATTCGGTCTTGTCAATACAGATACTTCCATATTCATAGACCGCAGTAAATCGGGTATAATTGATTTTTCAGGAGATTTCACATCAGATATAACCCGGGCACCCTTGGCAGCTCCGATTGAAAAACTAAGTTTTAAACTCGTTTTAGATAAGACCTCAATGGAATTGTTCTATAATGATGGGGAGGAAGCGCTGACACAGATATTTTTTCCTCATAGCCCATTTACGAAATTCGAACTGCAGATTCCGGATTCAAATAGGGTACGTAGTTCCTTCGAAGCAGCATTGATACAAACTGATAAAAAAAAGAACCCCTGATACAGGAGTTCCAATTTAAATATAAATGGTTAGTATAGTTTTTAATTAACGCGCTGCCCAACGAAATTTCTGTCGGAGTAGTTGTGGATTATTTCTTAGAATAATAATGCAGGTGATGAGCACCCCTAATCCAGCAAGTATTGCTCCTACAAAATCTGCAGATGTAAAGCCATATCCCATGGCTATGGGGAGTCCGGCAAAGTAAGCACCGGATGCATTGCCCATATTAAATGCACTGTGATTCATAGAAGAACCGATCATTTCAGATCCTTTGGAGGCGTTTATGATCGCCATCTGAAGTGGTGTGGCAAGACTGAAACCGATCATGCCGATGATAAAGGTCATGACCAGGATCGCCAGCTTATGTTCTGCAAGAAATGCATTTGCGATCAATGCCGTAACCATCATGATGAGACTGATGAGTACTGCATCCATGAGTGCGTACTTCTCTGCAAGCCTTGCTCCCAGAAAGTTTCCGGCAATCATTCCAAAGCCGGTGATCACCATTGCATAACTGACAACATTCTCCGGATGTCCGGCTACCTCCGTGATCAGAGGTGCGATATAACTGTACCAGGCAAAGAATCCGCCTGTTCCGATCATAGTAAGCAGGATCAACGCCCAGAATCTTGGCTGCTTGAAAACTACCATGTCCTGTGCAAAACTTCCTGTTGAAGAACTCTTCATCTGCGGCATCCAGAAATAGACACCTGCCATCGCAAGAATACCGACGATTCCTACGATCAGAAAAGCAACACTCCAGTGATAGTTATGCCCGAAATAGGTTCCAAGTGGTACACCGATCACATTCGCAATCGTAAGTCCTGCCAGCATGGTCGCAATGGCTCTGGCAGCTTTTCCTTCCTTAGATAATTTTCCGGCAACAACGGCACCGATTCCCAGAAAGGCTCCATGTGGAAGTCCTGAAAGAAATCGCAGTACTAATAAGGTCCAGTAATTGCCAGCAAATGCAGACAGGGAATTAAAAATAGTGAACCAAAGCATGAGTAACAGCAGCATGCGATGGGAATGGAGTTTACTACCCATGGTCGTTAATAGGGGTGCCCCCACTACAACTCCCAGAGCATAGGCCGCTATAAAGTGTCCGGCCATAGGGATACTGATATTCAAAGCTGCCGCTACATCAGGCAAAATACCCATGATCACAAATTCCGTCATTCCTATACCGAATCCACCAATAGCCAGCGCTATCAGTGCTTTCCTGTTCGATGATCTTAAAATCTTTTTCATAGCAATTTTTTATTATCGTCAAACAATATTCTCAATATGTCAATTTCATCACCCTGTAGCGTTGGTATCGGAGGTTGGTTCAAAAATATGATGAATATCACGTTTCTATATGGCGTGGATTTGCAGATATCTATTCCGGATTACCCCGATTTAAATGTCACTAGGTTAATTTCAGGCAAAATTCTCACAATATATTATAAATATGAAAGATGCTCCTGAGCCTACGTTTTCATAAAGTCTTGTAATTCAATAGGAAATTCGGATATATTGGGAGTTATCTGAATTTTTGATGAAATTTTAAAATCTGACAATCTAATACCGTAAAATTCGTCTTATTTAGGAGAATTTTATGAATTGATCATCTTATAATATGAAGGGTTTGGTATATTTTCGGCATAGCTAAAGAGGTGTTATTAAACACGATGAACAATCAACATTAATTTAAAACTCTATGAACATTAAAAATCTTAAACTATTCCAATTGGCGGGATTGATCACATGTTTTTTTGTGAATGTTTCCCTTGCACAGGAAAAGTATGAGTGGAAGGAAGGTCAGGCAGATGGTTATACTTATAAGTATGTGACCAATGATCCGATGCAAACCCGATTCTATACCTTGAAGAATGGATTGCAGGTGATCCTTAGCGAGAACCACAGAGAACCAAGAGTGGCGGTAAATATTGCGGTTAGAGCCGGAAGTAATACCGATCCGGAATCGCATACCGGATTAGCACATTATCTGGAACACATTCTTTTTAAAGGAACCGATAAATTCGGTACACTCGATTGGGAAAAGGAAAAGCCACTTCTGGATAAGATCGAATCTCTATATGAGACGTATAACAATACCACTGATGAGGAGAAGCGTAAGGAGATCTATAAGGAGATCGATGCGGTTTCTAATGAAGCATCTCATTTTTCGATCGCTAATGAATATGATAAATTGATGGCTGATCTCGGTTCCCAGGGAACGAATGCTCATACCTGGGTAGAAGAAACGGTATATGAAGAAGATATCCCTTCCAATACCATGGATAAGTTTCTTTTAGTACAGGCCGAAAGATTCCGCAACCCGGTTATCCGCCTGTTTCATACGGAACTCGAAGCGGTTTATGAAGAGAAGAACCGTGGTATGGACAGCGATGGACGTAAAATGAATGAAGTGATGAACGAGGCTTTATTCCCAACCCATAATTATGGACAACAGACCACCATAGGTACGATTGAACATTTAAAGAATCCTTCGATCACGGCTATCAAGGAATATTATGATACGTACTATGTTCCCAACAATATGGCTGTTATCATGGTGGGCGACTTTGATTCAGATGTGCTGATAAAAAAGATAGATGAGAATTTTTCTTATATGAAGTCCAAACCTTTCAAGCCTTATACTCCTGCGCCTGAAAAACCGATAACTGCCCCTATTGTAAAGGAAGTATTCGGTCCGAGTGCAGAAAATGTAAGACTGGCCTGGCGTACTCCTGCTGATTACACGGAAGATACTCAGGTTTTGAATCTAATCTCAACCATACTGAGCAATGGAAAGGCAGGACTACTCGATATCAATGTTAACCAGAAGCAATTGGTGCAGGGTGCCTATGATTTCCTTTTACAATATAAAGACTATGGTATCTTCGGGATCGGAGGTTCTCCGAAACAAGGTCAGTCACTGGATGATGTAAAGGATATACTTCTTGCAGAGATTGAAAAACTTAAAAAAGGAGAATTCGATGATGCATTATTGAAAGCCATCATCACTAATTATAAGCTTCAGGAACAGGAAGCATTGAAATCGAATGCAAATAGATTGTCATCACTTATGAATACCTATATAAAGAGTAATAGTGATGCATGGGACGTGATGGTAGGGGAAGTTGATCATCTTTCCCAACTCGATAAGGAGGACATCAAACGTGTAGCGAATACGTATTTTACCGATAACTATGTTCTCCTCTATAAAAGACAAGGCGAAGACAGCAATACTGAAAAAGTGGAAAAACCACCGATCACTCCTGTTGAAACCAATGCAGGTAAAGAATCAGATTTCCTTACCGGGATAAAGGAGATGGAAGTTGCGCCCATCAAACCTCAATGGATCGACTTTAAAAAGGACATATCGAAAGGAAAGATCGGGAATGCAGAATTGCTCTATATTCAAAATAAGGAAAATGATCTGTTTTCTTTACAATACCGTTTCGATATGGGATCAAGGAATGATGAATATCTTCCGATAGCATTGCAATACCTCAATTATCTTTCAACGGATACCTATAGCAATGAAGAGTTGAATAAGAAATTATATGCATTGGCGAGTAATTACAGAGCAGGGGCAGGCGCAGAGAATACCAATGTTACCTTTTCCGGATTACAGGAGAATTTTGAGGAAGTTACCGGACTCTTTGAACATGTGGTAAGTAATTGTTTGCCCGATGAAGAAGCACTGGCTTCTCTGAAGGCCCGATTGTTAAAGGCACGTGCCGACAGTAAATTAAATAAAGGAAGAATTATGTCAGGATTGGTTAACTATGCGGTATACGGGCCGGTTAATCCATTCAATGATGTATTGACCGAAGCGGAAATACAAGCGATCACGTCACAGCAGTTGATCAGTATTATCAGGGATCTTGCTAATTATCCGCATACGGTGATCTATTACGGTCCGATGACTCAGAAGGAATGTATGAAAGCAGTTGGATCCATTCACAAGATGCCAAAAAAATTCAAGGCATATCCTGAAAAGACTGAATATGCGTATACTTCGCAGGATAAGAATATCGCTTACTTTGCGAATTATGAGATGGTACAGAGTGAAATCCAGTGGATAAGAAATGCGGGGCCTTATGATTCCTCCCAGGAAGCGGTGACTGAAGTTTTTAATCAATATTTCGGAGGAGGAATGGGATCTATCGTTTTTCAAACGATCCGTGAATCCAAGGCACTGGCTTATTCCACCTATGCCAGTTATGTAGTACCTTCCCGTAACGACAAGGATTTTCAAATGGTAGCGTATGTAGGAAGCCAGTCGGACAAGATGCTGGACGCAGTAGCAGGGATGAATGAATTATTGAATGAGCTTCCTCTGAACGAACAAGCTTTCAAAATTTCGAAAGAAGCTATCAGAAAATCGATACAAACACAACGACTTACTGAAAATATGCCGATCTATTTGTACCTTGATGCAAAAGAAAAGGGATTGGATTATGATATCAGAAAGAATATCTATGAAGCACTCGATACGATTACATTCGAGACCGTAAGTGATTTTCATAAAGCCAAGATCGCCGACAAGGCTTATGCATATTGCATAGTAGGATCTGAAGAACGAATCACAGAAGAAGATCTGGCAAAGATCGGTGAAGTTAAAAAGCTTACACTGGAGGATATCTTCGGTTACTAGATCTTGTTCCAAATAATTAAAAAAACGGACCCCAAAACCTGGGGTCCGTTTTTTTATGAACCCTGATCCATTCAGTTTAAAATAATTATATAAAAGCATAAGTCAATTGATATTTTTTTCACATATTTGATGTAAATGGCTGCAAATTAGCGTATTGTTGCTGATTGAGAGTTGGAAGTCATTTTTTATGGTTTTAAAAATTTCGCTAGTGATATTTTGTTAAGCCGTTTTAATCAATCTTATTACTCCATGACACTGCAAACAAGAAAACTAATCCTTTCCCTGTTTCTCTTACTGGGTATGGTATGGTTAGCCACAGCACAGACCGAAAAGGAAAAGAAGGTATTATTGGAGGAACAGCAGCAGGAACAGCAACAACTGCAACAGGACAATCCTGCAACCACTGAATTTACCGAGGAGCAAAAGGAGAATTTACGGGAATTCATGGATTTCTATAAAGCGAACCGAAAGACTCTTGAGGAAAACAGAAATTCATTCCTGCAGTCCAGGATCTACACAGAATTACGCGATGCAATCGGACAGGCCAAGGCAATCCTTGCTAAAGGACCCGACTCTCTCGTGATAAAGGCCGAATCTGACCGGTTCATAGATTATCATGAGATCGCTGCCATGGGATTGGGGAATGTTGATAGTACCCGGGTACATACGTATTCGAATCTTGCCATTTCAAAAACACTATTTGAAGAAATACTCGTCAAAGCTCAAAAACGGCTCGAACAGCTGAAGGCATATCGTTCCGATCTCGAAAATGTAATGCTCCATATCGATAGCCTTAGCAACGATGATATCATCTTTAAAGTGCCTACCAATAAAGAAGAAGAGACCTCCTTTTATACAAATAGTTTTCTTCTGTTGAATGATGTGGAAAATGTTGAACAGGTCTGTCATGATAATATCGTACAGATCAATGAACTCACCGCGATCGTAAGTCTAATCGTATTTGACTCGGACGCAAAGCTCGATCAGATCATCAAAAAGCAGGAAGAGCTTTGGAATACGGAAGACAGTACCTTGATTCGGGTCAATACAAAAATAGGGTTTCTCAAGACAAATACCTTTCCTTTTAAAAAGAGCTTTGACTTTTCGAAATCGAAGATCGGATTGGTTTTAGAGATCTTTCTTGTGAATCACCGGGGAATCTTCTGGGTGTTTTTGGGGATACTTTTATTTATGGGGATTTATCTGAGAATGCTGAAAAAGAGCTATGATCATGTGGTTAGTGATCTTGAACAGAAAACCGCATTTATGCTTTTGAAAAGACCGCTGTTAACAGCAGTATTTATAAGTTTGATCAGTATTCAATTCTTTTACCTGCACTTTCCAAGTGCCATTTATTCCTTTTCCTGGGTCTTTGGGATGATCCTCCTGCTGATCATTTATTATAACGAATTGCAACCTCAGGAAAAATGGTGGCTAAGTGGACTTACCCTTGCAATGATCCTTGCCTATATGGATAATATGATGCTGGCGCCCTATCACAAAGAACGCTATCTGATCGCTTTTATGAATGCAGGAGTTTGCGCCTTGTCTCTCTATGGGTTCTTTAAAATATCTGGTCTCGGCAATTTTAAAATGAAATTCATAAAGGTGAACTTTTTAGTCTCTATACTATTGGAGCTTATCTCCTTTTACGGGAACCTTAGTAATAATTATAATCTTGCTAAAAAAATGATGGTGGCAGGAGTCCTGGTAGTAGTGATCTTCCTGTTGATCATAATTCTGGTACGATTCCTCTATCAGATTTTCAATGTTTCCTATGAGGTGTATAAAGAATCTGATGAAGGAACCTTTAATATCAATACCGAAAAGCTCATTTCAGAATTGCCTTATAGTCTGTATGCATTGTCGTTGGTGCTTGCCGGATTTATATTTCTCAATTTCTTCTATTTCTTTCAAAGCATGTATACGCCATTCCTAAAGATTTTTAGCGAAGAACGAAGCATTGGGAATTTTACTTTTACTTTTTCATCGATACTTATCTTCATCAGTATTATATATGTTTCTATCTTACTTTCTAAACTACTCTCCTTTTTACTGGGAGATTCCTATCTGATCAAACAACGGCTGAAGAAGAGCAAACATAAAGGATTCGGGAATTCATTACTGCTTTTTAAGATCGCTATAATCGTACTGGGTGTATTGCTGGCCTTTGCATCGACAGGAATTCCCATCGACCGTATCACCATTATTATCAGTGCTTTCAGTGTCGGTATTGGTTTTGGTCTTCAGACACTGGTCAACAACCTGATCAGCGGTGTGATCATCGCTATCGAGAAGCCCATCAACGTAGGGGATGTTATCGAAGTTTCCGGCAAAATGGGGACCATGAAATCGATAGGGGTCAGAAGTAGTATGATGACTACCTGGGATGGTTCAGATGTGGTGATCCCGAACGGAGATCTGTTAAATCAACATCTAGTCAACTGGACACTGGGAAGTTCCAGAGCCAGATTCGATGTGGATGTGGGCGTTGCCTATGGTTCTGATCTTGAGATGGTCTATACGGCGGTCATAGAAATGCTTCGCGAACATAAAGAAGTCATGCGCTATCCTGTACCGGCGGTCTTCTTTAAAGAATTTGGAGGCTCTTCCATCGATGTCAGTATTCGCTTTTGGGTACGCGATTTTGAGAATGGGTTGAAAGTTAAGAGCGATGTGATCATTGCTATTGATAAATTATTTAAGGAGAAAGGAATCGAAATTCCTTTCCCACAGCAGGACGTTTATATTAAGGAGGCGGCTTTGATAAAAAAAGACGGCGAGAGTGACGTCACCTGATGGTGAATAGTGTCGATTCTGATCGCTGGTGCGATCAGTTCTCTAGTGTCGCGGTTTGATTTGCTGGCACAAATCTCCCTTGAGTGTCCTTACTGCTCGCTTCGCATTGCATTTTTTTGCTCGCTTTGCATTGCTTTTTTTGCTCGCTT
>NZ_QKWN01000013.1 GCF_007279655.1 Robertkochia solimangrovi
CCTCGTTTCCTCGGCCGACCCTCGTGGCGTCTTTCGTTCTGAAAGCGGCTGCAAAACTACAACCTTTTTTCATTCCTGCAAATCTTTTTTTGAATTTTTTTTCAACCTCCAATTCGCATCTCAAAACCTCTTCAGAACTTCGCCGCCGCCGTAACTTTCGTTTCAGTAGCGGGGTGCAAAACTACAACCATTTTTTGATCTCGCAAGAACTTTTTGGAAAAAATTTTCAATCCCTTCTCAACCTCTCTGCACCACTCTGTAAATGAACGTCTTTCCTCGTAAATACCGCTCTTAACAAGCGACCTTCAACCCGAAAGCGGCTGCAAATATAGAACTATTTTTTCCATACTTCCAACCCTTTTATCCATCTTTTTTTAAAATAATTCCTAAGCCCTTTATTCCATGCGATTTACCTTTTGAGAAAAATTCAAAACAGGAAACGGAATACAGAAAACAGTGAACGGAATACAGTTTACTGTTTTACTGCTTCACTGCATTACTACGTTACTACTATCACTAAAACCCCTTCCTCGTTTTACCCCGACCCTAAAGGGAGACGAGGATTAGCAGTATGATTACTCAATAGATAGTAGCACCCCATACATTAAAACTCAATTTTCAATTCTCAATTCTCAATGAGATCGACGCCAGAAGTTCGAATACAGTGAACGGAATACAGTTTACTGTATTACTGCATAACTGCTTTACTATATTACCGCGTTATTACTATCACTAAACACCCCTTCCTCGTTTTACCCCGACCCTAAAGGGAGACGAGGAAAAGCAGTATGATTACTCAATATATAGTAGCACCCCACACATTATAGCTCAATTTTCAATTCTCAATTCTCAATTAGATCAACGCCAGAAGTTAGAATACAGTGAACGGAATACGGAATACAGAAAACGGAAAACAGTTTACTGCATTACTGTGTTACTGTGTTACTGCTTCACACTATATTAATATAATACTATTGTACGCATCACTACTTCCTCTTATCTTTGCAATCCTTAAATACATTTAAAATGATAAAGATTACATTACCCGACGGTTCTGTCAGGGAGTATGAAGACAACAGCACTCCAATGGACGTGGCTAACAGTATTAGTGCCGGACTCGCCCGTAACGTTATTTCAGCAAATTTTAACGGAACAAAGGTTGAAACCACCACCCCACTGACCACCGACGGTAATCTTACATTATATACATGGAATGATGATGAAGGGAAAAAGGCTTTCTGGCATTCCACATCTCACATCATGGCTCAGGCTATCGAAGAGCTCTACCCGGGAGTTAAGTTAACTATTGGTCCGGCTATCGACAACGGATTCTATTACGATGTTGATTTCGGAGACCAATCTATCTCGGAGAAAGACTTCCCTGCCATCGAAGCAAAAATGCTGGAGATCGCCCGAGGGAAGCATGATTTCAAAATGAGATCTGTAAGCAAAAGTGATGCTTTAAAATTCTATAAAGATCAGAATAACCCTTTCAAGGTTGAACTTATCGAGAATCTGGAAGATGGAACCATCACCTTTTGTGATCATGATACCTTTACCGACCTTTGCCGAGGCGGACATATCCCGAACACCAGTATTGTTAAGGCGGTAAAACTATTATCCGCTGCCGGTGCTTACTGGCGTGGTGATGAGAATAAGCCACAGCTTACCCGTATTTATGGTATCTCCTTCCCAAAACAAAAGGATCTTAAGGAGTATCTTGAACTTCTTGAAGAAGCCAAGAAACGCGATCACCGTAAACTCGGAAAGGAACTTGAACTCTTTACCTTCTCCCCAAAAGTAGGTCAAGGTTTACCGTTATGGCTGCCTAAAGGTGCTGCCCTTCGTGAACGCCTGGAGTCTTTCCTGAAGAAAGCTCAGAAGAAAGCAGGATACGAACAAGTAGTAACTCCCCATATCGGACAGAAAGAACTCTATGTTACCTCCGGGCACTATGCTAAATATGGAGAAGACAGTTTTAAACCGATTCATACGCCTAAGGAAGATGAAGAATTCCTTTTGAAACCTATGAACTGTCCGCACCACTGTGAAATCTACAATTCACGGCCATGGAGTTATAAGGAACTACCGAAACGTTATGCCGAATTCGGTACTGTATACCGTTATGAGCAAAGTGGAGAATTACATGGACTTACCAGAGTTCGTGGATTTACTCAAGATGATGCACACATATTCTGTACTCCGGATCAGCTTGATGAGGAATTTAAAAATGTAATCGATCTGGTACTCTATGTATTCGGTTCGCTGGGTTTTGAAAACTTCACAACACAGGTTTCACTCAGAGACCCTGAAAATCCGGATAAATACATAGGAAGTGATGACGTTTGGGAAAAAGCCGAAGCCGCGATCCTGAAAGCAACACAGGAAAAAGGACTTGATTATGTTATCGAAACCGGCGAAGCTGCCTTCTACGGCCCTAAACTGGACTTTATGGTTAAGGATGCACTGGGAAGAAGCTGGCAGTTAGGTACCATCCAGGTAGACTATAACCTACCCGAGCGTTTTGACCTATATTATAAAGGAAGTGATGATAAATTACACCGTCCGGTAATGATCCACCGTGCACCATTCGGAAGTATGGAACGATTTGTTGCGATCCTTCTGGAGCACACCGGGGGTAACTTCCCGCTGTGGTTGATGCCAGATCAGGCTATCATATTGTCTATCAGTGAGAAATATGAAAAATATGCCGAAAAAGTTTTAAATTTATTAGAAAATAACGAAATTCGCGCCCTCGTTGACAACAGAAATGAGACGATCGGTAAAAAAATCCGTGATGCGGAGATGAAAAAGATCCCTTATATGTTGATTGTAGGGGAGAATGAAGAGCAAGAAAGTACCATTTCAGTTCGTCAGCACGGCAAGGGTGATATCGGAACCATAACCGTCGAAGAATTCAGCGATTTGATAAATTCAGAAATCAATCGTACATTAAAGACGTTTTAAAAGAAAGTATAATTAAAATCGAATAGCCATAGCAATTAAAAGATTTAACAGAAACGTTCAAAGAAGAGAGAACAAGAACCCACATCGAATCAATTCAGAAATCCGTGTACCGGAAGTCCGTTTAGTGGGGGATAATGTAGAAATGGGAGTTTATCCTACAAGAACAGCTCTAACTAAAGCTGAAGAACTAAACTTAGATTTAGTTGAGATTTCACCCAACGCTGCACCTCCTGTTTGTAAGATTATGGACTATAAAAAGTTCCTTTACGAACAGAAGAAAAGAGACAAAGCCCTAAAGGCTAAAGCCTCAAAAGTTACCGTGAAGGAAATTCGTTTCGGTCCTAACACGGATGATCACGATTACGATTTTAAAAAGAAACATGCAGAGAAGTTCCTTAAAGAAGGAGCGAAATTAAAAGCATATGTTTTCTTCAAAGGTCGTTCGATCGTCTATAAAGATAAAGGTGAGATCCTGCTTCTTAAACTTGCTTCAGAACTGGAAGATCTGGGGAAAGTGGAGCAAATGCCGAAACTTGAAGGTAAGCGTATGACCATGTTCATCGCTCCTAAGAAAACAAAATAAGACTGCAAAGCAGTTAAAAATACTAAGCGAGATAATTATAAATATTAGGAACTATGCCTAAAATGAAAACCAAATCCAGTGCTAAAAAGCGTTTTAAGCTTACAGGTACCGGTAAAATTAAAAGAAAGCACGCTTATAAGAGTCACATTCTTACTAAGAAATCTAAAAAGCGTAAGCTAGCGCTGACTCATGCCACTCTTGTTGACAAGGCGGATGAGAACAGCATCAAAGAACAATTACGACTTAAGTAATCGTTCGACGGTTAAAACAATTGTATAACCCTGGAGACAGGCTCAACAAAAGTGGCCTTTAATGGTCCGCCTGCTACAAAACATTTAAAATTATGCCAAGATCAGTAAATTCAGTAGCTTCAAGAGCACGTAGAAAAAAAGTGTTGAAGCAAGCTAAAGGCTACTACGGTAGACGTAAAAACGTTTGGACAGTTGCCAAGAATGCGGTTGATAAAGCAATGCTTTATTCTTACAGAGACCGTAGAAATAAGAAAAGAACTTTCAGAGCACTTTGGATCACCCGTATTAACGCTGGTGCCAGACTGCACGGAATGTCTTACTCTCAATTCATGGGACAAATCAAAGCAAATGATATCGAATTGAACCGTAAGGTTCTTGCCGACCTTGCTATGAACCACCCTGAAGCATTCAAAGCAATCGTTGAGAAAATAAAGTAAACGTTTAACAATATATTATCCGCTTAGAAAAGCCTGACCTAAACGTCAGGCTTTTGTTTTTCCTTAAATAACAAACCATTAACTTAAAACTCACGGTTAAATCTTAAATTTGCCTCTTATTTCATTTATATGGATCTATCTAAAGTAAAACTGGTGGTCTCCGATATGGACGGCACCCTTCTAAATACAAACGGCAAAGTAAGTGATGATTTCTTTGAACTCTTTGAATCACTGAAATCCCATAACATTCATTTCGTAGCGGCAAGTGGAAGACAATACGATAGTATTACCAATAAACTGGCACGTATAAAAGATGAAATCACCATTATCGCAGAAAATGGTGGCGTCGCAAAACAAGGTGAAAAGGAACTTCTGTTTACGAAACTTCCCGAAAATTATATCATAAGCATTATCGAACAACTCCGTAAACTGGATCATGTTCACACCGTACTTTGTGGCAAGGATGAAGCGTATATCGAATCAACCGATCCGGATTTTATCAAAATGTTCAGCGAATATTATAAGAGCTTTCAATCTGTTGAAGACCTGACTAAGGTTGACTTCAGTAACCTTTTAAAGATCGCCGTTTTTCATCCGGAAAGTTCGGAGGAATTTATCTACCCTACAGTGAAACATCTGGAATCAGAATTACAGGTTAAGGTATCCGGAAAAAACTGGCTGGACCTTTCTCACCCAAATGCAAACAAAGGTTATGCGCTGAAATTGCTTCAGGAACAACTCGGAATCCAAAGGGAAGAAACCATGGTTTTTGGTGATTATAATAATGACCTGGAAATGCTTGACCTCGCCTATTTCAGTTATGCCATGGAAAACGCACATCCTAATGTCGTTAAGGCTGCGAAATTTCAAACAAGAAGTAATGATAATGGAGGGGTAGAATACATCCTGAACCAATTGTTAGCCGCTAAAAAGGTTTGATCCCTGATGAAACCTGACTGATCGTAAGCTTTGCTTAAACTCCGTATAGCGTCAACACAATCTTACGGCTACCTCCATGGTCTCTGTGTTCACACAAATAGACCCCCTGCCAGATACCGAGGTTCAGTCGGCCATTGGTAACGGGAACCTGAACTGAAGCACCCAATAAAGAAGACTTAATATGGGCCGGCATATCATCCGGCCCTTCATAAGTATGAATAAAATACGGTGTATCCTCCGGCACCAGTTCATTAAAATGACTTTCAAAATCAACTCTCACCGTGGGATCTGCATTTTCATTTATAGTAAGTGATGCTGAAGTATGTTTAATAAAGATCTGAAGCAATCCGGCCTGTATCCCACGAATCTCCGGAATTTCCCGCATCACTTCTTCAGTGATCAGATGAAATCCTCTTTTACGCGGTCTCAGACTAAATTCCTTTTGTATAATCTTCATTTAAGAACTTTAACTTTTATTCTGCTTCCGTTTGTGCTGCGTCGGTGGCCACATCCTCTGAACGTACCGGATAATCGGCATAATTATACCCTTTTCTCTTCAGCAATTCAAAGAAATCCGGCAGACGTTCTGTAAAATTCTGATAGTCTCTGTCGGCTTCCTTACTCCATACAACTTCCGACAAAGCTGACATTCTTGGCAAAACCATATATTCTACATACGATTCCTCAGTCATATATTCCGTCCATACATTTCCTTGTGCTCCCAGAATATATGCATCCTTATCTTGTTCAAGGGCATCAGGAGTAGGTTGTAACCCGTATACTTTCTCAGCCGTCAGCAAACCTCCGATATTTTTAACACCGCTTAAACCCTCTTCCTGATGATAATCAAAATAACAATGAGAAGTAGGAGTCATAATCACATCATGATCCTGGTTCGCAGCGGTGATTCCACCTTCCATACCACGCCAGGACATAACGGTAGCATTCGGAGCAAGTCCTCCTTCCAGGATCTCATCCCAACCAATGATCTTTTTTCCTTTTGTATTCAGGTATTTTTCGATTCGCTGAACGAAATAACTCTGCAATTCATGCTCATCAGCAAGTCCTTCCTCCTTCATACGTTGCTGGCAAAGCGGACACCGCTTCCAGTTTCCTTTCGGACATTCATCTCCTCCTATATGGATATATTCAGAAGGAAACAGTTCAACTACTTCATCCAGTACGGTTTCTAAAAAGGTAAATGTCTCTTCTTTTCCTCCACAATAAACATCATCCATGACTCCCCATACTTCCTGAACGACCTTAGGGTGCCCTTCAGCCTGCTGAATCTGACTTTGCTGTGAAAAAACACCGCCATACGTCAGTGAAGGTTCTTCTGGAAAACAACTCAGGTTAGGGTAAGCCGCGATCGCTGCACTGCTATGTCCCGGTAATTCGATCTCCGGAATTACTGTTATATGTCTTGAAGCAGCATAAGCCACCACATCTTTTATCTCTTCCTGTGTATAAAATCCACCATGTTTGGTGTTATCATTCTCGGCCCAGGGTCTTGTTCCGACTACGGTTCCATTTCGGTAAGCTCCAACTTTTGTAAGCTCAGGCAATGCTTTAATCTCGATTCTCCATCCCTGGTCCTCGGTTAAATGCCAATGAAAAGTATTCATCTTATGAAGTGCGATAAGATCGATATATTTCTTCACGAAAGAGACCGGAAAGAAATGACGTGCCACATCCAGATGCATTCCCCGGTATGTATATCTGGGATAATCTTCAAGATTGACCGCAGGAATAGTTGTACCTGATAGTTGATTTTCAGGATCTCCTTCGAATTTCAACAGTTGCTGTAATGACTGAATGCCATAAAAAACACCTTTAGCGGATTTTGCACTAATCTTAATCTGCTGACGGTCGACAAGCAGACGATAACCTTCATCATTTTTAACGCCTTCATCATTCACTAAAAATATAACATTGGAACTGGCAGAGGCCGCAGGATCGAATTCTACCTGTAAACCACTGAATTCATTTAGCAGATCACGAAGATAGACGGCTTCATTTTCAAAGTTGGCTTCTGCTATGATAACGGTATTTTCATCCAGTTTAAAACGTCCCGTTTCTTTATTCAATGTAACGGGTTGGGGAATTATTGCATAGTCATCTGCAGAATTCTGATAATCGCTGAGCGGATCATTGCAGGATACTCCTAATGCAACAAGAAACAAATAACAAAGTTTTCTTATCATGGTTGGTTAAAATATTGGTGTTTGTAAAGTTTAATGGTGTTTGATAAATATAGAAAGTATTTAAGTTTTTTGCTTTTTCTTCCTGGCAGCCGGAAACAGGACATTATTGAGAATCAGACGATATCCCGGAGAGGTGGGATGCAATTCTAATTCGGTTTTCGGATCTCCTACCCTGTGCTGATAATCTTCCGGGTCATGCCCTCCATAGAATGTAAAAAAACCTTTCCCTTTAATACCATGGATATAACGCGCTTCCCCATTTACCTTATTCGTTGCCATTATGAGTACTGTTGGCTTGATGGTATTCGGATCATAAGCTGTTGTTTGTCCCATGAACCCTTTGATAATCGCCGTATGGTTTTGACAAAGCATCGTGGGAACCGGATCCCATTTAGCGGAGAATTCCATAAGTGTAAAGTAATCTGTATCTCTGGACACTACAGATCTTTTGGAAGTCATATCGATACTGGAGAATTCATAGATCATCGGATTTCTTTCCAACATATAATCGGTAAAGGCAAAGGTGTTACTAAAGTCGATCCGTGATTGATAGGCTGCATCGGAAGGGTCTCCATCAAACATCGGCTCACAAATATCTACACCATCAGCAGAAAGAGCGATATCGAAACTATCGGTAGCGGAGCACATAGCGAACATAAAACCACCACCAACTACGTAATCCCGTATCTTTCTGGCTACGGCCAGTTTTTCCTGAGACACTTTCTCATATCCGAGTTTCGCAGCCATCGCCTCAGCGTCCTGTTTTTCACGAATATACCAGGGCGTTGCCCGGTAAGCACCATAGAACTTACCATACTGACCGGTAAAATCTTCATGATGAAGATGAAGCCAATCGTACAGCAAGAGTTCATCACTGAGAACTTCTTCATCATAAACAGTTTCATAAGGAATTTCAGCATAGGTAAGCACCATGGTCACTGCATCATCCCAGGGTTGATTTCCCTTTGGAGAATAAACGGCAATCTTAGGTGCTTTTTCTAGTATGACCGCATCCTGATTTCTTGAAGGACTTTCGATTTCCGCCAGGATACTTTCGCTCTTTGCATCGGATAAAACTTCAAATGAAACGCCTCTGATCTGGCATTCTCTTCGTACCTCCTCAGTATCGGGCATTAAAAATGCTCCTCCCCTGTAATTCAACAACCATTTAACCTTTAATTCCTTTTCGAGAACCCAGTAGGTCAACCCATATGCTTTGAGATGATTTTCCTGAGTTTCTGCATCCATCGGGATCAGAATATAAGAGGCCATACAAAAATTAAGGCTGAGCAGCACAAGGAAAGTTGTGACTGTCAGCCTTAATTTTACGGTACTAATTTTATATTTAGAACGGTACGTCGTCGTCATCTGGGTTAAAATCGTTGTTCAGCGAACTGCCGAAAGCTTCATCGGCACTTGGCAGATCACGCGTGATAAATGGATTATCATCACCTGAATTCATCTTCGATTGGAATTCAAAAGGTGAATCGAAATCATCTAAGTTATCAAATTTACCGAGCTGACCAATGAATTTTAACCTAATATTTTCAAGTCCACCGTTACGGTGTTTCGCAACGATGAATTCTGCCTGTCCCTGAGTCGGACTTCTCTCTTCATCATCCCATTCTTCGATTTTATAATATTCGGGACGGTAGATGAAGGAAACAATATCCGCATCCTGCTCGATCGCTCCCGATTCCCTAAGGTCGGAAAGCAATGGTCGTTTACTTCCACCACGGGTTTCTACCGCACGGGATAACTGTGAAAGTGCGATCACCGGTACATCGAGTTCCTTAGCCAGTGCCTTAAGGTTTCGTGAGATCGTCGAGATCTCCTGTTCACGGTTTCCTCCTCCTTTTTGAGTACCTCCCGCCGTCATCAACTGAAGGTAGTCAATGATAATCATACGGATTCCGTGCTGAGAAGCGAGTCGTCTCGCCTTTGCCCTAAGGTCAAAAATTGAAAGCGACGGTGTATCATCTATGAATAAAGGTGCAGATTCAAGGTTCTTGACCTTAACATTCAACTGTTCCCATTCATGTTTTTCCAGTTTTCCGGTTCTAAGTTTCTCTGATGACAAACCTGTTTCAGATGAAATAAGACGCGTAATAAGCTGTACAGAAGACATCTCCAGTGAGAAGAACGCTACCGGAATATTAGAGTTAACCGCAATGTTTCTCGCCATCGATAAGGTAAGAGCCGTCTTACCCATACCCGGACGTGCTGCAACGATGATAAGGTCACTGGGTTGCCAACCAGAGGTTAGTTTATCGAGCTTATCGAATCCGGAAGGAATACCTGACAGACCTTCTTTGTTAGAGATCTCTTCAATCTTTTTCTTCGCCTGCATCACAAGACTTTGAGCAGATTCGGAAGATTTCTTGATATTCCCCTGGGTTACTTCATATAATTTGGCTTCGGCACTGTCCAGCAGATCGAAAACATCCGTTGTTTCATCATAGGCCTCTTCGATGATCTCACTGGAAATCTTGATAAGGCTTCGCTGGATGAATTTCTGAAGTATGATTCGTGCATGGAACTCAATATGCGCTGAAGACGATATTTTTTTTGTGAGTTGGATCAAATAAAAGTCACCTCCCACCTGATCCAATCTTCCGTTCTTGCGGAGCTGAGAGGAAACTGTTAATAAATCTATCGGTTCTGAAGATTCGAATAACTGTACAACTGCCTCAAAAATCGATTTATGTGCTTCTTTATAGAAGGCATCCGGGTGTAAAATATCGATCACCTCATCCACACCCTTCTTGTCGATCATCATCGCACCAAGCACAGCCTCCTCTAAATCAAGGGCCTGCGGCGGCACTTTGCCTTTTTCAAGCTGTATAATATTCGATTTATCGATTCTTACTCCGGGTATTGGATTGACTTTCTCCATAACTGCGAATGTAATTAAATAAGCAGAACAACCTAAAAATTATAACCCTTCGGTTGTTCACCTGTCATCAACAATATAACTGTTAATAACTTGATTTTGTTGTTAATAAAGGTAAAAAAAACCGAAGCGCGAACTTCGGTCTTAACAATAAGGTAACAAATACAAGGTCTTAGCCGTTGAAGACACCCATATTTGAATATTTATCCATTCTTTGCTTTACAAGATCCTCTGGGGATAACTTTTTCAAGGCATTATATGCTTTGGTAATTTCCTTTTCCACAGTCTTAAAAGTGGTTTCTCTGTCAGAATGTGCTCCTCCAAGAGGCTCCTTGATGATATCATCAACAAGGTGTAGTTTTTTCATATCCTTAGCGGTAAGCTTTAAGGCTTCTGCCGCTTGTTCTTTATATTCCCAACTTCTCCAGAGAATAGAAGAACATGATTCTGGTGAGATCACCGAATACCAGGTATTTTCCAGCATCATTACTCTATCGCCCACTCCTATTCCAAGCGCACCTCCAGAAGCTCCTTCACCAATGATAATCACGATGATCGGTACCTTAAGCCTGGTCATTTCCAGGATATTTCTTGCGATCGCTTCTCCTTGTCCGCGTTCTTCAGCTTCGATACCCGGATAGGCTCCCGGAGTATCGATCAGGGAAACAACGGGTAACCCGAACTTCTCGGCCATTTTCATAAGACGAAGTGCCTTACGGTATCCTTCAGGATTAGCCATACCGAAGTTGCGATACTGCCTGGTCTTGGTATTATAACCTTTTTGTTGTCCGATGAACATAAAAGACTGATTTCCGACTTTCCCAAGTCCGCCGATCATGGCTTTATCATCTTTGACGTTACGGTCTCCGTGGAGCTCGAGAAAAGTATCTCCGCAAATCGCTTTTATATAATCGAGAGTATATGGTCTTGAAGGATGTCTTGACAACTGAACGCGTTGCCAGTCGGTAAGATTCTTGTAAATCTCCTTTTTAGTCTTCTCAAGTTTCTGCTCGATCTGTGTACAAGTATCGGTAACATCAACGTCACTTTCCTTTCCAAGTACTTTACACTTACCTAATTGCTCTTCCAGCTCTTTAATCGGTAACTCAAAATCTAAATACTCCATGAGTCTAAATTAGTTTTTTGTAAGGCTACAAATATAAAACATTCTGTTATTCGACCCTTTTAATCGGGACTTTTCTTTTAAGTGTATTCTTCAATACGCCATTTGCTACAACAGTGGCTAAAATAATCAGTGCTCCAAAATAAAATGCAGGGCGCATTTTCTCGCTGTCTCCCAGTATCATAAAGGCCAGCATGGTACCATAAACAGGTTCCAGATTAATTGTCAGCATTACGGTATATGGACTTATGAAACGCATAACTTTAACCGAGGCGAAGAACGCATACGCGGTACAGATGCTGGCAAGTATCAATAAATACATCCAGTCTGTTGGCGACAATCTGAAAAACTCTGCTGTAAATGAACCATTGAATAATAGGTATAGTGTTATAAAGCCAACTCCACTTCCCAACTCATAGAAAGAGATCACACCAGCCTCATGATTTTGAGCCAGTTTACCGTTGATCAAAGAGAATAGTGCTGAAAGCAAAGCAGAGATGAGCGCTATGATGATTCCTTCCTTATATTGAACTTCCACATTGAAGATCACCAGAAGACCTCCGATCACAATCAGGCCAAACATGATCTCATACCAGATCACCTTTCTGCGGTAAAACAATGGCTCCAGCAGTGCTGTAAAGAAAGCACCGGTGGAAATCGTCGCAAGTGTCACCGAAACATTGGAAACCTTGATCGCCTTAAAAAAAGTAATCCAGTGCAAGGCGATCACCAGTCCGGCAAAGACCATGGCCAATAGCGTCTTTCGCTGCACACGCAGATCGAACTTTCTATAACGCACATAACCATAAACAAAGATCACAGCGATCAACATTCTGTACCATACCAGCGGGATTGCATCGATCTTGATCAAGGCACCCAAAACAGCAGTAAACCCCCAAATGAACACTATCAGGTGCAGATGGAGATAGTTCTTTAATTTATCGTTTAGCATTTCTCAACAGGAAGAACGCGATGAAGGCGAAAATAATGTTAGGTAAAGCTACGGCGAGTAGCGGAGAAAAGTCGGACTGTTCAGCCAGGATTGCAAAAACCTTATCAAAGAAGATAAAGATAAATGCCAGGGATATTCCCAATGCCAGGTTTACTCCCATCCCTCCGCGTCGTTTCATAGAAGATACGGCTACCGCGATCAAAGTCAGGATAAAAGCTGATACCGGTAAACTCCAGCGTTTGTATTTCACCACCAGATAACGGCTGACATTCGGAGATCCTTTTTTACGCTCTTTCTCTATGAACTCATTGAGTTCGAAAAGATTTTTGGTTTCCGCAACATAGGATACCGGCGTAAGGTCATCCAGATTAAAATTAAAAAGTGTATCATGTCTTCGTTTGGTCTCCACGATATCACCATTCTTGCCTATGATTCTTTTCTCATAGGAAGCGAGACGGAAAGTACTATCGGCCTTGACCCATCTGATATTTCCGGCAGTTATCTTATGTTTTAGTTCTGTACCTTCAAAATGCTCCAGCGTGAAATTGAATCCCGTCTGGGTGGAAGGCGTAAAACTACTCACATATACGATCTCATTATCATTGATCTGATTAAAAATATTATTCGTTTCCCGGTGTTTATCATGACCGGCTTTCAGATATTTAATTCTGAAATCGTTATAACCCTCACTCGCATCCGGCACAATGAACATTCCCATAACAAAGGAAAAGATCGCGATGATACTCGCACCGATCAGATACGGTCTTAAGAATCTCCAGAAGGAAATACCAGAACTCAGAATTGCGATCACCTCGGTATTGTTGGCTAATTTGGAAGTAAACCAGATAATGGACAGGAACAGAAATATCGGGAATAAAAGATTCGCGAAATAAAAGGTAAAATCTACATAATATTGAAGAATAGCAGCAGTACCCGCCTGATTCTCTATCATTTTATCAACCTTTTCCGATAGATCGACCATGATCCCGATAGGAACAAAAAGGATGATCATCGTAAAGAAGGTAATCAAATACTTCTTTAGTATATAGCGATCTATTATTTTCAAATTACAAGCGCTTATCCATTTGTTTTACCATCTGAGTCTTCCACTCACCAAAATCTCCGGCTAATATATGTTTTCTTGCTTCACGAACCAACCAAAGATAGAATCCCAGGTTATGTATCGTAGCAATTTGTTTGCCAAGATATTCATTCGAAGCGAATAAATGTCTCAGATATGCCTTTGTATAATAGGTATCGACATAGGTAATACCCATTTCATCGATGGGAGAAAAATCGTCTTCCCATTTTTTATTCTTTATATTGATGGTGCCATGGGCAGTAAACAACATTCCATTTCTGGCATTCCTGGTAGGCATCACACAATCGAACATATCGATTCCAAGTGCGATATTCTCAAGAATATTAATCGGAGTTCCTACTCCCATAAGATATCGCGGCTTTTCTTCCGGAAGAATTTCGCAAACCACTTCGGTCATGGCATACATCTCCTCCGCAGGCTCCCCAACTGAGAGTCCGCCGATCGCATTTCCAAAAGCACCGGCATTGGCTATATATTCAGCAGACTGTCTTCTTAGATCCTTATATACCGACCCCTGTACAATAGGAAACAATTGCTGCTCATAACCATATTTATCCGGAGTTTCATGGAATCTTTTTATACAACGGTCTAGCCAGCGATGTGTCATATGCATCGAACGTCTCGCATAATTATATTCACACGGATAGGGAGTGCATTCATCGAAAGCCATAATGATATCTGCACCTATGGTTCTCTGAATATCCATAACATTCTCCGGTGTAAAGAAATGGTAGGATCCATCGATATGGCTTTTAAATTTCACTCCTTCTTCCTTGATCTTACGATTTCCGGAAAGGGAATACACCTGATATCCACCACTATCTGTGAGGATGTTTCTGTCCCAGTTGATGAACTTATGGAGGCCTCCTGCTTTTTCAATGATATCCGTCTGCGGACGAAGGTAAAGATGATAGGTATTCCCCAATATGATATCCGGATTGATATCCTCTTTGAGTTCGCGCTGATGAACCCCTTTAACCGTACCCGCTGTACCTACGGGCATGAAGATGGGAGTCTGTATCGCTCCGTGATCGGTGGTAAGGGTTGCGGCCCTGGCTTTGGTGGCCTTATCTTTAGCTTCTAGTGTGAATTTCATGGAAATTATTCTTGGGGGGCAAAGATAAGCAACTATTCTACTCAACCGTAGAAATTTATCCCAAAACACAGCATGAAGAAACCTTAAAAAAAGTAGTTAGGTTTGTTTTGTCAGGGTTTTGTAATGGTTTATTTTTGCCAAAACTTAATTTTATCGTAGACAAATGCCAGACACACAACAATTAAAGGATTTAGCCACCCAGGTGCGAAGAGACATTGTAAGAATGGTACACAAGGTAAATTCCGGACACCCCGGAGGATCGCTTGGGTGTACTGAGTTTTTTGTTGCTCTTTACAATGAGGTTATGGACCTGAAGGAGGGATTTGATATGGACGGTATCGGTGAGGATCTATTCTTCCTTTCCAACGGACATATTTCACCTGTATTCTACAGCGTACTTGCCAGAAAGGGATATTTCCCTGTGGAAGAACTAAACACTTTCAGATTGATCGACTCCAGACTACAAGGCCACCCTACCACCCATGAAGGACTTCCAGGTGTTCGTGTAGCGTCAGGTTCGCTAGGACAAGGAATGTCTGTAGCGATCGGTGCAGCGCTTGCTAAAAAGCTGAACAATGATGATCATCTGATCTACAGCTTACACGGAGACGGTGAGCTTCAGGAAGGACAGAACTGGGAAGCGATCATGTATGCTGCGGGTAATAAAGTAGACAACCTTATCGCTACCATTGACCTTAACGGACAGCAGATCGATGGTTCTACTGATCAGGTATTACCAATGGGAGACCTAAGAGCTAAGTTCGAGGCATTCGGATGGGATGTTATGGAGATCGAAAAAGGAAACGATATCGAGGCAGTGATCGCCGGATTAAAAGAAGCTAAAACAAGAACCGGAAAAGGAAAGCCGGTATGTATTCTTATGCATACGATCATGGGACATGGTGTAGACTTTATGATGTACACCCACGCATGGCACGGAAAAGCTCCTAACGACGAACAGTTGGCAGTAGCGCTTGCTCAGAACCCGGAAACCCTTGGCGATTACTAGTATTTACCTGAATCACGTTCCTTAAACGGATCACCTAAAGTTTACAAAATGAAGAAATACACATACGAAAAGAAAATAGATACACGTAGCGGATTTGGTGCCGGACTGGCAGAACTTGGAAGAACAAACCCTAATGTTGTTGCCCTCTGTGCAGACCTTGTAGGTTCGCTTAAAATGGAAACTTTCATCAAAGAAAATCCGGAAAGGTTTTTCCAGATCGGTATTGCCGAAGCAAATATGATGGGGATTGCGGCAGGACTAACCATCGGTGGTAAAATTCCTTTTACCGGTACTTTCGCGAACTTTTCCACAGGCCGTGTTTATGACCAGATCAGACAATCGATCGCATATTCAGGTAAAAATGTAAAGATCTGTGCTTCTCACGCAGGACTTACGCTAGGAGAAGACGGCGCTACGCACCAGATCCTTGAAGATATCGGATTGATGAAAATGCTTCCGGGTATGACTGTGATCAATCCTTGTGATTACAACCAGACCAAGGCGGCTACTATTGCTATCGCAGAACATGACGGACCTGTATACCTTAGATTCGGACGACCAGCGGTACCGGTATTCACCCCTGAAGATCAAAAATTCGAGATCGGTAAAGCTGTCCAGATCAATGAAGGATCAGATGTAACGATCATCGCAACCGGACATCTTGTATGGGAGGCTATTCTGGCAGGAGAGAAATTAGCAGAACAGGGAATTTCTGCAGATATCCTGGATATGCACACCATCAAACCCCTGGATGATGCAGCTATTCTTAAATCAGTAGCTAAGACCGGATGTGTGGTTACTGCCGAAGAGCATAACTACCTGGGAGGATTAGGAGAAAGTGTTGCTCGTGTACTTGCTGAAAACCATCCTGCACCTCAGGAGTTCATCGCTACCAAAGATACTTTCGGAGAAAGCGGCACCCCTGCTCAATTGATGGACAAGTATGGTCTGAACAGTGAAAGCATTGTTAACGCTGTTATAAAAGTGTTAAAAAGGAAATAATCTTCGGTTTAGAAAGTTTATATTAACGTAAACTTCTAAAACGAATATTTATGAGAAAAGCAATTGTGCTGGTATTTTTACTGGCAGGTTTAACCACCTTTGCCCAATCCGGTTCCGGATTTGGTATTAAAGGTGGTTTAAATTTTAATAGCGGTGGTGATCTAAATATCAACAACATCGAAGACAATGTAAATGCCGATGGTCAGGTCGGTTATCACCTGGGTATCTTTTATAAGTTTGGCGGCGAGAGCCTCTTTTATTTGCGCCCGGAACTCATGTACACGAAAATCAAATCTAAATACGAATATAATACCGTTAAGAGAGATTTCGATATGAGTAAAATCGATCTTCCCGTACTCGTAGGAATAAACATCCTGGGACCTATTCATGCATTTGCAGGTCCGTCGTTTCAGTATATCCTGGACACAGACTTCGACGATATAAGTATTGGTGATGTGGAAAACGATTTTACGATTGGACTACAACTTGGCGCAGGCGTTAATCTTGGAGCTCTTGGAATCGATTTCAGATACGAAAGAGGTCTAAGTGACAACGAGGTAGAATTCACCGGACTCAATGATGGAAGAGTGGATACCAGACCTTCTCAATTCATCTTAGGATTGTCCTACCGACTATAGTCGAACAAACCTACATACAATAAAAAATCCCGGAGCAGAAACTTCGGGATTTTTTTATATAATCTTATTTGTTGCATTACCAATGCTTTAATTTTAGTCCCTTAGAAAGAGGAACTGTTACTTTGAAGCAGTGATTCTGCCAACAGCTTTCTTTAACCCATGGAATTAATTGGATACCGGATAAGTAGGATCGAGATAGTCAGGGATTCCATTTCCATTGGAATCATCCGGAATACCATCTTCATCTTTATCATACTCATAAATCGTATAGATACCATCTCCGTCATCATCGGCATCGAGGTAATTCGGAACTCCATCTCCATCGGTATCATCATTACCCGGCCATCCATCACCGTCAACATCCTCCAGATGTGAAGGAATTCCATCAGGTGAAGAAACGGTAGTAGAACTCACAACGATATAGTCTTCATCAACATCTGAATACTGCAACATCTCAACTTTAAAGATCAGGTTTACATATCGGTAAGCACTTCCTGATGAACTGTAATATCCTAACCCGGCAGGAAGGAAAACCATTCCTATTCCGAAATCCTGATTCCAGCTGATCGTTCCGTCTCCATTCTCAGTATATCCAGTTCCGATCCCCAGACGTGTACAGATCTCACCAAAGCCTCGCACCACACTCAGTGTATTGAAGGTAGCCGGATAATTATAGGTGCGATCGAACACCGTTCCATCGGTAAGGGTACCTTCGTAATTGCAAACCACGCGTTGCCCGAAAGCAGGAATCTGTTCCGTATCACCATCTCTGACAACAAGTGTATACAACTTATAAGTGACATCATCACTCTCCACATAGATCTCATCGGTAACCACCTGATCATATATAGGAGTCTTATCAGCATTCACCCCATCGATAGTATCGATTACGATCTTATAATCAAAATCTGCAGGAGGATTTTCGAATTCCTCGTAATTATAAAAGTGAGTACTCATATATTCCACAAGATCTGCATCATTTTCAGCTTCCACTTCAGCAGGATCTCTGACTTCTATGGCAGTACCAGAGTCATCATCCTTTTTACAGGATGCAAGTATTGCTAAAACGGCAAGGAATGGGAATAATCGCTTCATATACATCGTTCGGAATTTTAGATGCGCAAGATAGTATTTTCTAGTATTTTTGCTTATGCCTTTCACTAATTTTTAAACCTTAACAATGCGAATTGACAAGTTCTTATGGTGTACCCGATATTATAAAACCCGTAACATGGCCACTGAAGCCTGTAAAAAGGGGCATATCAGGGTAAATGAGCAATCGGTCAAACCCTCCAGAGATGTCTATCCGGGTGACAAAATCACCTTGCGAAAGAATCAGATCGACTATAAACTGGAAGTAATTAACATACCTGAAAACCGTGTCGGGGCAAAGATCGTTGATCTGTACAGAAAGGACACCACCCCCAAGGAGGCTTTTGAACATGCCGATCTTTTGAAATACTCCAAGGATTATTACCGAAAAAAAGGAACCGGACGCCCTACGAAAAAAGACCGAAGGGATATCGATGACTATCTTGACGATGAACAAGAAACTGCCGAATGAAAGAAACAACAGCATATTGGGAGACGCGATATCGCAACAACGAAACCGGATGGGATATCGGATACCCCTCCCCTCCTCTTAAAGACTATATCGATCAACTAAAAGATAAGAGCATCCGTATCCTGATCCCCGGTGCGGGAAACGGTTACGAGGCAGAATATCTTTTCAGAAATGGGTTCACAGACATCACTGTTCTGGATGTTGCCGCTGCTCCGCTGAACAATTTAAAGGAAAGAATCCCGGAATTTCCGGCAGATAACCTTATACAGGAGAATTTTTTCGAACACTCAGGGCAATACCAACTGATTATCGAGCAAACCTTTTTTTGCGCCCTCGATCCGAATTTACGTTCTGCGTATGCCGAAAAAATGCATGAATTAATGATGTCCGGAGCTAAACTGGCCGGTTTATTGTTTGATTTTCCGTTAACGGAATCCGGACCACCCTTCGGAGGTTGCAAGGAAGAATATCTGGAATATTTCAGGGATCTATTCAGGATTCTCACTCTTGAAAACTGTTATAATTCGATAAAACCAAGACAGGGAAAAGAACTCTTTTTTATATTTGAAAAAAACTAAGCATGGAAGTTGCAGGCAATAAAATACTGGGGCATGATGAGATCCAGCATAAGATCAGAAGAATCGCCTATCAGATCTATGAAACCTTTGTAGATGAAGAAGAGATCATTCTCGCCGGGATTCCGAGTGGAGGAATGGAACTCGCGAAAAAGATTGAAAAAGTTTTTAATGAGATCTCCGATATTAAAACCGTTTTATGTGAGATCCGGATCGATAAAGAAAACCTGCAGCATCCTGCCGAGACTTCGTTAAAGCCCGAAGAATACACCAACAAATGTCTGATCCTTGTAGATGACGTCTTAAATTCCGGGGGTACCCTTATCTATGGCGTTAAGCACTTTCTTGCGGTGCCACTTAGAAAATTCAAGACCGTGGTATTTGTAGACAGAAACCATAAACGTTATCCGGTAAAGGCCGATTTCAAAGGTATTTCATTATCCACATCGATTCAGGAGCATGTGACCGTGGATCTGAACGGTACCGACGATGCCGTGTACCTAAATTAATGCAGCGATCTCTCCGGCGATCGCTGCCGGTGATTTTCTATCGGTGGTTATAACATTCGGTGAACGCATATAGTAGAAATTCCTTTCAAATAAATGTTTTCTTATAAAATCAGACAGGTCTTGGTCATCGATGGCACTGATCAGCGGTCTGTGTGATTTTTCAGGTAATAAACGTTCCACCAGAAATTCTATTCCTGCCTTCAAATAAAATACGTTATCGGAAGCTTCCAGGATGTTGTCCATATTATTACCAAAACACGGAGTTCCACCTCCGAGGGAGATCACAGCATCGGGAGATTCCTGCAATAAGGTTTGAAGACATGAACTTTCTATCTTTCTGAAGTAAATTTCTCCCTTAGAACTAAAGATCTCCGGAATACTCATTCCTTCACTTTTTTCGATATAATCATCGAAATCCATGAATTCGATCTTCATTTCAGATGCTAGAATTTTACCGACAGTTGATTTCCCACTGCCCATATAGCCTATCAAAATTACCATAGTTAGGGGTTCAAATTATTAATTTTCATTCATTTATAAATCCGCCACAAAAAAAAGACAA
The DNA here is from genome assembly GCF_007279655.1 of Robertkochia solimangrovi. GTDB lineage: Bacteria > Bacteroidota > Bacteroidia > Flavobacteriales > Flavobacteriaceae > Robertkochia > Robertkochia solimangrovi. The sequence goes on from NZ_QKWN01000013.1 coordinate 20,407, forward strand.
ATTTATATTAAAAACCGCTTGAAATATAAATAAATGGTTTTATATTTGCACCCGCCTACGGGAAGATGGGCAAGCACTGAAAAGCGCTAATTTTTGACTCGATAGCTCAGTTGGTAGAGCACAACACTTTTAATGTTGGGGTCCTGGGTTCGAGCCCCAGTCGGGTCACTAATCTTCCTTATAATAGCCTCGTGCTATTATTTTTTTCGACTCGATAGCTCAGTTGGTAGAGCACAACACTTTTAATGTTGGGGTCCTGGGTTCGAGCCCCAGTCGGGTCACTGAGTTATGCTTTTTGCTATACTGAATTTTTATGTCACTCGATCACAACCTGATCGATGTCACACCGAGATGCTGGAATTGGTAGACAGGCATGGTTGAGGGCCATGTGTCCATTAGGGCGTGTGGGTTCGACTCCCATTCTCGGTACGATGCAAGCCGATGGTAGTCCCTTCGGCTTTTTTATTTCTCCTATTTTTGACTTACAGTTATCAGTTTACAGAAAACAGTCCACTAATTCCCATTACTTATTATTGATTTATTAGTAGTTGGTATTTACTGACATTCTGTAATTTTACTCCAAAGTCATGGACATATGAAGCAGTCTCTTACGGATAAGCAAACATCCAATATCCACCTGCAACTTTTTATCTCTTTTATCAAAATGGGTTTTTTTATGTTTGGAGGAGGATATGCAATGATCCCCCTTTTGGAAAAAGAACTTATAGAAAGACGAAAATGGATCGATAATGATGATCTCGTCGAGATCATTTCTTTCTCCCAAATGACGCCCGGAACAATCGCTATCAATGCAGCGACACATATCGGAAATACAAAAGGAAAAGTGCTGGGAGGAATCGTAGCCTCTTTAGGCGTAATCTTCCCTTCTCTTCTGGTTATAACAATCATCTTCTATACAGCCGGAGATCACTTCGATACTCCGTACATCCAAAATGCCTTTATCGGTATTAGAGCCTGTCTCGTTGCTATGATCTGCAAATCAGTCTATCTAATGATACGATCTGCGAATGGTAAAGCGATCTTCTATGCGATCTTATTGCTATCAGTCACCGGACTGATGTTTGGACTCAACCCAATCATGATCATTATTATCGGAGGTGCACTGGGGATTTTGATCTGGGGTAATCTTTTCAATAATCATAAAAAAAGCTCATAACCATGCTTAGTAATCTCTGGAAATTATTTCTGGTTTTCTTTAAGATCGGACTTTTTAGTTTTGGAGGCGGACTTGCGATGGTTCCGCTTTTTATCACTGAATTTGAGAAACATGGATGGATGACACGCCATGAATTCTTCAATGTACTCTCACTGGCCCAAATGACTCCCGGTGCCATAGCCATGAATTCTTCAACCTATGTGGGAAACCATGTCGCAGGGGTGATCGGTGGGATTATAGCCACATTTTCACTGGCTGCTCCTTCTGTTATCATCATGCTGTTCATGTCACGATTCCTGATTAAGGTAAAACACCATCCTGCCAAGATCGCTATATTCAAAGGGCTCAACCCTGCTACAATAGGACTTATAGCGTACGCTGGAATACAGATCGCTCATACTACTTTCTTCAAGAATGACTATTCAGTCATTCACTGGAAAGCACTGGTAATCTTTGCCGCAATTTTTATTCTCCAGTTTATGATCAAAAAAGTAAATCCCATTTTCATGATCATCCTGGCAGCAGGTGCCGGTATTTTATTAGGGAGTTGAGAAATACAGCAACAATTTCCCGAAGAATTACAAAAGCTGATACCGTAACGCAACCCAGTAATTTTTTCCGCATCTTAACTTTAAAGCTTAGAAATGATTCGACACTTATTAATCGTATTCGCCTTTGCAGGAATCCTGGCTTGTTCTACTACTGATGATTCACCGCAACTCAACGGTACATGGATCTGGACAAGAACTACCGGTGGAATTGCCGGGCTAGACCAAACACCTGAATCTACCGATAATATCCAAAAATTAGAAATCACGAGCGAAAACATCACCTATTTTGTAAATGGCGAAAAGACCAATACAACCCCATACACCCTTGAAGTCAGAACCTCAGGCATATATCAAAAAGAGGTGCCTATGCTAATATTTGAGAATGGAAATCAATTGATCTATGCATTGAATAAAGATACCCTCACATTAACTGATGACCTGGTTGATGGTTTTATGCATTCCTACACCCGGGAAAGGTAAAATTCTCGGTGACCTCAGGATATAGGTATCAAACCTGTTTTGTCAGATCGTACTGCATCTGAATATTACAGCGTTTATAGGGTGTTTCATAGCCCGTTACTTCCTCAAATCCGAGTTTGCGATATAATTTAATAGCCGGTTCAAGAATAGTATTACTCTCCAGGTACAATACCTTACCCCCCATAGCCTTTGCGGTCTCGATAATCTTCTTTCCTAACCTCCAGCCAATATGTTTGCCTCTGGCCTCGGGTGCCACTGCCATCTTTGCCATTTCAAAATCGAAAGGTCCTTCCTCCTGCCTGATAAGGGCACAAACCCCTACAGGCTCATCATTTATCAAAGCTACCAAAATGCGGCCACCCTTCTCCAGAATATAGGCTTCAGGGGAGTCCAATGCTTTAAAATCGGAAGGCTCCATTTCAAAGTATTGAGAGATCCACGCAACATTCAGGTCACGATATGCTTTTTTATACTGTTGCTCAAAGTCAACAATTCGAACTTCCTTTTCGTAATTTGTATTCGGTTGCTCCATATTTAAACGATAATCACTTCCTATATCAGAGTAGGCACAAATTTAAATGAATTCCGTGAAAAGAAGGGGTTCGACCCGCATGTTGACTCCAGAAATTTCAGGCTATAAAATCTTTCCGGTGGGAATATCCAATTCATTTATCTGTGCTTTATAATCTGAAGGAAGCAGTACGCTTTTAATCGGTTTGTCCATTTTCAGGTACTTACATAGTTTATAAACCGGTACGGCGGGGATAAGCATGGAATACGATTTGAATCTGAGTAATATAGCAACCTTTTCAGGCACCACTAGTTTTTGTCCTTCGATCAATAACCGGTAGCGAAAATTTCCCAGGTGTTTTTTATACTGCAGAAAAAGATCATCTGTATATTCACTATACGCGAGATCATTCGCGAGATGCTGTTTACGAACTGATAACCAGGATGCATAATTTTCCGGTAACTCCCTGAGTCCCATTCCCAGTCCAACCCGGTAAAAGACGTTGTAAACTTCCTCTTTTTCTTCTGGGTTTAGTTTTCTCTCCAGCAATTCAAAGGCCGCTATTGAATAGTAGATAAGCATGAACAAAACATCCCGATAAGCCCAATCGGGAATAACATCTCCACGATTTGCCTCGACGGATCGATGGATATCCCGCATACGACCGATTGCCCTATTCGCCTCCTCCTCAGGAGCAAATACAATTTTTCTGGCATAACTTACTGTAGAGAAAAGCCGTCCTAAGGGATCAGCGGGTAATTTCCCTGTAAAATACAGCCAGTCAACCGCCTTGTTCAGGGCAAACTCTGCGGCCCCACCTGCGAAAATGAAGAGAACCGTGTCACTCTTTCCCCATATCTTACGTACTACAGAATCATATTTCACAAAGGGTTTCATCGGCTGCAATTAAGTTGTTTATAAAAATATGAATTAAATAAATTGCAAATTAAAGATGGTGTTCCCTCCCACAATTTACATTTATACTGAAAGGCAAGATCAATTCGGTATATTTTTTCGGAAACGCTATTTAGAAAGAAGTATTGACAGCAACATAATTGCAAGTATATCTTTACCGGCCTGCTCCCTTAGAAATGAATAAGCCCGCTTCATCTGCGTCTTAACTGTATTGACTGAAATACCTTCAACTTCCGCAATCTGACTATAGGTAAGTCCTTCCACGACATAGGCTATAAAGATGTTTCTTCTGGATTCAGGCAGTTTATTCAAAAGTTCATTTAATTTAAGAACTTTTGGATTGGAGTCATTTTCAGAGAATTCAACTTCTTCTCCGTTATCCGGAATCACACTATTATCGATCGATATTTTCTTCTTGAGCTTCTCAAGATATTGAATACTTAAATTTTTGACTGCCTTTGCTGCATAGGCCTGGAAAGAAGTCGATATTAGGGTATGCTCTCTGTTCTTCCAGAACGAAGTGAAAAAATCCTGAACAATATCCTTTGCTACATCCTGATCTTTAGTCACCTGAAAAGCCTTTAAACATAAAAATGTGTAATTTTCACGAAACACCTTTTCAAATTGTTGAAGTTCAGAAATCGTTGTCATAAGCTATTAATTCCAGTCAAAAATAGAAATCTAATTTTGATAACGACGGTCTAATATCGCTAAAAGTAGCAGTTTATAAAGCTAAATAACTATAGTTTTTGATAAAAGAATAAATTTTATTTAAAAATTGTCACCCTGTTTTAACCTTTTCCTAACCTATAAGAAACAATCGATTCTAAATGAGTAGAACAATTATCATAAAAGAGGTACTCGAACATATCGGAGAAACCGGAGATATCTCATCCATAGAGAAGATGAATCTATCCGAAGATGAGAAGGAGCTCATAAAAGATATCGTCGATGATCAACTGATCGAAGAGGCGCTCCAAATGTTAAAAGTACTCGATCCTGATGATGTACTGAAATCGATTAGAACTGATCTTCAAATCACTGAAGATCTAAGGCCGAAATGGAGATCCTATCTTAAATATGCAGCTATACTTATACTCATGCTGGCTAGTGGCCTTATGCTATTAAAAACAAGTTTCAGAAGTGATGAAATTCTTCAGATAGAGCATAAAGCGATCACCTTGGAGATGGAAGACGGCACTATAAAAGAGATCGATCTTCAAGACTCTCAATCAATTGCCGATAAACATGGTAACGTTATCGGAAATCAACATACTAATCAAATCACCTACAATTCCAGTTCAGAATATGAAGAATTAGTCTTCAACACTTTGAATGTTCCTTATGGTAAGACCTTTGAATTACAATTGTCAGATGGCACTAAGGTTCATTTAAACTCAGGTAGTTCCTTACGCTATCCTGTACATTTTTTGAAGGAACGAAATCGCAACGTCTATCTCGATGGTGAAGGCTATTTCGAAGTGAGCAAGGATCCGGAACATCCATTTCTAGTGAATACAGGCAACTATAAAGTTGAAGTATTGGGTACTCAGTTTAATGTTATGAATTATAATGATGAACTGGAAACAAAAGTTGTTCTGGTCGAAGGTTCGGTGAAATTCTTCAACCCGGAATATTCCAATGAGGTATTGCTTTCACCTGCTATGATGGCAACAGCCAATAAATTGACCCCGGCTTCAAAAATCGAACTTACCAAAGTCAACACTCAATTATATACTGCCTGGATCGATGGTAGATTTATCTACAGAGATATGCCCTTCAGCCAGATTATAAAAAAGCTCGAAAGGAAATATAATGTTCAGATCGTCAATAACAATAAAGATTTAGAAAATCAACCTTTCAGTGGAAATTTAGGGGATGAATCCATCGAAGATGTTCTCTCTTTCTTTAACGAAGTTCACGGTCTGAACTATGAAATAAAAGACAACACCATTCATATTAACTAACTAAAAACCTATTCTTCTATGACCTAAAAAATATTACCTCAACAAAGAACATAATACAAAAAAACCGGAAAGTAGTGCGAATACAATCCGGTGATTTTAAAGTGATTATAAAAAATTAACCACTAAATTACGATGCATTAAAAGTATGAAAAATAATTTTACGAATTATGTGCGAATAATTCCTTTACCCAATTTTGATTTAAAGATGAAGCTCTTCTTTATGTTTTTATTATGTGCCATGTTTGGCTTACAGGCAAATGAAGGATATGCACAAAAAACCAGGCTTACACTGGATTTTACCAATACTGAGATCAGCAAGATCATCGATGAGATTGAATTAACTACTGAATTTAAATTTTTTTATAAATCTGATGAAATAGATCTGGAACGAAGGATCAACCTGAATGTTCAAAAAGAGAAGATTCAAACAATTCTTGAACGCATGTTCTGGAATACTGATATAACATACAATGTTCACGAGTCGCAAATCATTCTGAAGAGAAACAATACAGAATCGAAGAAGAATCATTTGGAATCCATTAATCAAAACTTCAAAAAAGTATCCGGCAAGATCACGGATTCAGAAGGTATCCCGCTAACTGGAGTCACGATCATGACTATGGATGGTATCTATGGGGTTACTTCTGATTTTGAAGGAATATTTGAAATGAATGTCCCGGTTGATACTAAAGAAATCATTGTTAACTATATCGGATTCAAAACTCAAAAAATTGACCTGACCAATATTCAAGATCTAAGAAATCTGAACATCAGCCTTATAGAAGACATCAATGAACTTGATGAAGTGGTGGTTACCGGTTATCAAACGCTGGCTAAAGAAAGGGCGGTCGGTTCTTTTTCTCAGGTAAATGAGGAGCAAATTCAAATGAGACCGGCAACCGGGAATATTATTGAGCGTATAGAAGGTACCGTTGCAGGCTTAAATATTGACTCAGAAGGGGCCGTAACTATTCGTGGCGGTAGCTCGATCAATTTAAGTAACCAACCTTTAATCGTTGTAGATGGTTTCCCTATTGCAGACAACTCACTTCAAGCGATCAACCCGGAGGATGTTAAATCGATCAACATCTTAAAAGATGCTTCCGCTGCTTCGATTTGGGGAGTACGAGCCAGTAACGGTGTCATTGTAATCACCACCAAAAAAGGTAATAAGGATCAAAAATTAACGATTCGCGCTTCTGCTTTTACCAGTATCACTGAAAAAATTGATTACAGCGACATAGGACTCTTAAGTACCAGTGATCAAATTGATATGGAACTTGAGATTCTGGAAAAGAATTGGTACAATGAAAGCACATTCCGTACATATCTGACTAATTCGAACTCATTCAGTCTTGTCAATGAAGCGATGGTCTATAAATTAGGGATGGCACCCAACGGTGATGTATGGACACAATCTCAATTTGATGATTATATCAATTCCTTACGTACACGTAGTGCGGAAGAAGATTGGCAAAAATACCTACTGAGAAATGCTACTAACGCTACCTATAACATTTCCTTATCAACGGGTAGTGAAAAAAATACCACTTATGCTTCTCTGGTTTATAACTTAAATAAGGAAGCTGCTATCGGAAACGCAGATAACAGAATAATTTTCAACATTAACGATACGTATCATTTTAGTGATAAACTGGAATTTAATGCTGCTTTAATTGCTACGTTAACCAATGCAACCTACAACGGTACTGATTACAGAGCGATCCTTGCAGAAGATGCCTATAATTCCCTGGTTGATGAATATGGTAACACCATACAATACTCTCCGTATTACCATCGTTGGGCCACACAGGAAAGAAGTGATATTACTGGAATCTCTCAGTATTACAATGAATTAGACCAGATACGGGCGAACGATAATAGTAGTCAGGGGGTTAACATTCGTTCCAGATTTGGATTAAAAGCCACTTTGATAGATGGTCTTGATTTCAGATCCAACTTTCAATATGAAAAAGGATTTAGTGAAACCGATGAATTCCAAAGTATGGATCATTATGATCAGCGTGATCGAATTGGAAAATTATATGTAGACGGAGTTTATCAGCTTCCTTTAGGCACAAGATATTTGTACCGGCGAAACACCTTTGATGCCTGGTATTTTCGAAATACACTAAACTTCGATAAAACCTTTGGTAAACATGCAATAACATTATTTGCAGGTACTGATATAACACGAAGAACCAGTGAAGGTATCAAAGACAGAAAATATGGATACGACAAACAAACCAGAATACATGTTCCTGTAGATGAAGCAGCCTTGCAAGGTCGTGAATACCGTGACTGGAGAGGTTTCAGATATTATGAGGGGAATGCCTTCACCAATGCCAATTCCGATGTAAGAGAAATGTCCTGGTATGGAAATGCCGCCTATGAATTCAATAAAAAATACAGCCTTAACGGAAGTTTCCGAATCGATCAAAAGAACCTGTTTGGAAGCGATCCGAAATACCGTTATAAACCCTTATGGTCTGCCGGAGTTGCCTGGAATCTGAACAATGAAGATTTCTTCAATGTTTCCTGGGTGAATCGATTGAGATTTAGAGCTACAATAGGTATTAATGGTAATGCCAGTGAAAGTTCCTCTCCCTATGCACAGGCTGCCCCGTATTTATATGCCTACGGGAGAAGCTACAGCTATCTGGATCTTACAAGTCCGCCAAACCCACAGCTAAGGTGGGAATCAACCAGAGTAACCAATTATGGCCTTGATTTTAATCTGTTCAATAACAGAGTTGGAGGATCCATTGAATATTACATTAAGAACAGTACCGATCTTCTGGGAAACAGAGCTCTGGATCCAACGAATGGTTTCAACAGTGCAGAGGTAAACTATGCCTCTATGACCAACAAAGGGATCGAGGTAACGCTGAATGCTGATATTGTAAGGAGTAAGGATTTTATCTGGAATGTAAATGCGAATATAAGCTACAACAAAAATGAGGTGACCGACCTTGAAATAGGAGAACAATCGGTGAGAGACATTATTCGATATGGAAAATTCGAGGTTGGAGAACCTTTATATAATGTGTGGAGTTATAACTATGCAGGGTTGGACAATGCGGGTAATGTACTTTTACACAATAACGATGGTACTACGAAAAGCTGGCAGGACGGAGCTACAGAAGAAGAGCTCATCAATCAAGGGGTTTTAATCGCACCATGGTATGGTGGTTTAACGAATACTTTTAGATTCAAAGGGTTTGACCTTACTGCCAATTTGGTTTATAAATTCGGAAATGTTTTCAATCACAATTACGGAATTGGTTACGATACCCGGAACACACATATGTTTGATGTTTGGAAAGATCGTTGGATGCAACCCGGGGATGAAGCGACTACTCGTATCCCTAAATTAGCTTACAATGGGGTGAATCCATACAATGGAGAAACTGAAAGAAGTAATTACAGTTCATCTGCCGACCATTTCTGGCAATATTCTCAGGATAATATTCTACCGGGTGGATTCATTCGGGTTAGAGATATCATTCTTGGATACACACTTCCTAAAACGGTAACTGACCTTACATTCTTTAGTGATCTAAGACTAACCTTTCAGGCAAGAAATCCATTTATCTGGACGGAGAATGACCGGGGTCTGGACCCCGATGCAATGTTATATTCACCAGTTGGCGGCGTTGACCTAACTAATGCAAACTATTATACCAATCTCAGATCCTTCACTTTTGGAGTAAGAGCAACATTTTAACACTTAAAAACCATGAAATACAAAATATTAATATTAATCATAATTACGGCAGTATTCGGTGCTTGTAATCCCGATGAGTTTTTAGATGTGTACCCTACCGGAACCACCATTCCCGAAACGATTGAGGATTTTGATATGCTTCTGGAAAATTTCGCTTTTGCCGCTAACCAAACCGGACAGAATATGACCTTCATGGATCCGGATATTCAGATTCCCGACAGTTATTTTGAAGGCTATAATGCCCTGATCCAGGGACAATATATCTGGAGTGAAAACACCTATTTCGATGATTCTTATGTCGATTATGATTGGAACTACAGATATGAAAGCATTATGGTTTTCAACACCATATTACAGGACATCGATAAGGCCGATACCGGAAACCGTACCGAAGCCGACAGATCACGGGTGAAAGGTGAAGCATTAGCTCAAAGAGCTTATGAGCTATTTCTTTTGGTTACTGAGTATGGAACTGCCTACCAATCGGGTAATCTGGATGCCCCGGGTATTCCTATGCCTCTGGAAGTGGATCTAACCGCACAATTATCCCGAAGCACCGTAGGTGAAGTTTATGCACAGATCGAAAAGGATCTTGCACTGGCAGAAAACTTGTTATCCGGCACTAGTGCTATAAATATAGAGGCTAATTTCAGACCTGGGATTGCCTCAGTATATGGGCTGCAATCTTTAGTAGCATTAACCAAAGGTGATTTTGTGACCGCCGGTACTTATGCAGACAGGGCATTGAATTTATATGACTTCCTGTATGACCTGACTTCAGTTACCAATAATACGGAAGGCAATGCATGGAGTGGACTACCCTTCGAAGATCTGGATTACTCGACAACCACTGAAAATGTTGTCTGGAATCGGGAAAACCGCGATAATTACCAACAAATAAATATTTTTTATAGCGATGAATTGTTAAACATATTCGATCAGGAGAACGACCAGCGTTATGTTTTATTCCAAAGTGATGAATCCTATAATGGAGTATCTGTAAGTCCGTATACCGTTTATGCCAGTTACAGACGGACGGTTCAAACCGGACTTACCGTACCGGATCTCTACCTGATCAGTGCTGAAGCTAAAATACGCAACAGTGATGCCAATGGGGCCATTGATAGATTGAATACCCTTTTGGAAAAACGGCTATTGAATTTCACACCCTATTCTGCTTCATCCTTCAGTGATAACAATGAAATTCTAGCACTTGTAAAAGACGAAAGGCGAAAGGAATTTGCTGCTACCGGTAAAAACTTCCTGGATCTTAAACGCTATATCGCTTACGGAGATCAGGTACCGACATTCCAAAGGATCGTTTACGGACAAACCTATAATCTTTCTCCAAATACGGATGGTTATGTTGTTCCGATATCGATGCAGATCAAATCATTAAATCCGAATCTTTAATTTAAACAAGACCCACTATGAAAATTATAATTTATGTTCAAAGAGTAATATTCGTTTGCGTTTTGGCTTTTATGGTTCAGGCCTGTAATAATGACGGATTTGAAGACCCAGTAAACGAAGCCCCGACATCAGAAGATATGCCATGGCAGGCAAACACAATGCTAAAGGTAACAGCTGACTCGTTACAATACGCATTCATTTGGGAAAGAGACCTGTTGACCTATAATGAATATTGGAAAAATGAAGAGGTAATCCTACATATGAAACTGGAGTCTGTTTTGACTTCAAAGCAATTGGATAAAGTTGAATTTTATATCAATGCTGAAGAAAAGGATGGGTATAATGCGCAAGCACCCTACGACAAGGCTAACTTTTTAATCGAAACTATAACTGATTTTAATGATGAGCGTTCATTTGACCTTGTTATTCCTGCTCCTACTGTATATGATCTATTTAAAAATAAATTTGAATACAATCGCAATACCCAATTAGCAAGAGAAGGCGACATCTTTGAAATCAAATGGGTGATCTATGCCAAAGATGGTTCTGTAATAGACACCAGAGAATCTTCATCCATAGACAATCGCTTTGGATTTGCAACCATATTTCAGGATTTTGCCCCACCAGTTTGGGCAGGGGACTTTGCATACGAATGGATCGATATGGGATGGGGAATCTCCTATTATGATCCTTCCATAGTCATTGGAACCACTGGAATTATGACTATTCAACAAGTAGATGCCAGTAATTATACGATATCCAACATTCATTTTGGACATAGTTCAGGAAGAGCCGGGACCCTCTATTATGAATTCGATACCGGATTGGTTGAATCTGAAAGCACGCTAAACGACACATGGGTGATATCCAATATAGATGGTGCTTCTCTAGACATTGCATTCACCAATAACTGGTCCAGTGGATACGGGTATTGGGGTACTGTGAGACTTACCCGAACTGACGGAGCCAACTGGCCTTCAAATATTCATACCGCAGAGTAATTAATTGAGTTAGCATATTAGTAAAATCAGAAGGGAGGGGAATACATCTTCCCTTCTGTTCTCAATTGGAACTTGCCAACATGGCAACCTTCTATCTCTGCCTATATCCAAACAAATTTTAATACTAAAAAATATATTGTAATGCGTTTAATCCGAATTTCACGAATGCTGATGAACTTGATGCTGCTGAGCATATTATTTATAACTGGAAAAACGCTCCATGCACAAATTGATCCATTAGCATTAGATTCCACAATAACAACTGGAGCACTTAGAAATGGTATGACCTATTTTATCAAGCATAATCAGGAGCCAAAAAACAGGGTGTCTTTTTATTTTGCTCAAAATGTAGGTTCTGTTCTTGAAAATGATAACCAAAGAGGCCTTGCACATTTTCTGGAACATATGGCATTCAACGGAACTGAGAACTTTCGGGATAAAGGGATGTTGAACTACCTCGAAAAATATGGGATCAAATTCGGTTCAGAAATCAATGCTTTCACCTCCTTTGACCGCACTGTATACAACATTAATGATGTACCTACTTCCAACGAAAGGCTTATTGATTCTGTGTTACTGATCCTTCATGACTGGTCTGGATCACTGCTGCTGCTCGACGAGGAGATCGACAAGGAAAGAGGAGTTGTAAATGAAGAATGGCGAATGCGAAACACCCCCTTACAAAGAGCCGGTGAGATAATCTTTTCTGAAGGGTTGGTGAAAGGTTCGATCTACGAAAAAAGATTACCGATCGGATCGATGGAGGTCATCAATAATTTCAAATATGATGAACTAAGAGATTATTATAAAAAATGGTATCGTCCGGATCAGCAATCTGTTATTATAGTTGGTGATATCGATCCAGCCGAAATTGAAAAAAAAATAATCAATACCTTTTCCTCTATTCCCCTTTCTGAGAACAAAGTGGAACGACCGGTTTTCAATACACCTATAAACGAAGAACTTGTTTTCATAGAATCTTTGGATGATGAATTAAGAAGTCCAACGATTCACTATTATATAAAATCTGCTAAGGAAAATATCCCATTAGAAGATTATCTGAATAATAAGACGATCTCCGGTTTAGCAATCGGTATTTTCAATAACCGAATGTCCGAACTATTAAATGAAGAGGATAGTCCGGCATACTCGATAAAACTGGATTTCGAAAATCAGGTAAGACCTTTGGATGCGCTGAGTCTTACGATTACACCGAAAAAAGACCAAACCAAAGAGGCATTTGAATTTGCCTTAACTGAGCTCGCCAGATATGCCAAATTCGGTGCTACATCAGGTGAATTGGAAAGAGCCAAGAAGAAACGGCTTAGCAGTTATGATATGAGTCTGAACAATCTGAATAAAATTAGTAGTAAATCGTATGCTAAGAAAATTTACGAATATGCGCTTGAAGGCACCCCTTTCCCAAATTATGAATGGTTTGGCAAAGAAGTATTAAAACGCTTGTCCGACTATACCAATGAAGAGATTCTCAAGTTCATCAATAACAAATTCAAGTACAAAAATCAAATGTTCGGATTAACGGGCTCAACCGATAAAACCTATATCACCAAAATAGAGGTACTTGATATAATCGAAAAGGTTAAAACCAGTAGCCCCGAACCATTTGAAGACAAATTCAAGGATGAACCACTCATTACATCAGCGCTCAAAGGAGGACAAATAACTTCAACCTTTAAAATAGACGGCGTATCTGCCAAAGGTTTTGTACTTGAAAATGGGGCCAGATTGATTCTCTACCCTACAGAATTCGCGAATAGTAATATTCAATTTAAAGTATATAGTCCGGGAGGTATATCGATGCTGGATAATGATCTGTTAAGTGCTTCCGGGATGACCACACAATTGATCTCCGAATCCGGAGTAGGAAACTTCGATGAAATGTCACTAGCGAAGAAATTGGCAGGGGTTAATCAAAGCTATTATATGTACCTGCATGAAACCGATGAAGGTATTATGGGACGTACCGCTAAAAATGATCTCGAAACTTTATTTAAAAGATTCTACTTAAGCTTCACAGCTCCCCGGTTCGACGAAACCACTTTTGAAGCAAAAATTAAAAGCTGGAAACAGGGGGTAAAAACGAAATATAAAAATAAGAGCACGCGGTTCAATGAAGCCGTACGACTGGCTAAGACCGATTCAAATAAGCGTACCCTGATCTTCGATGATTCACTTCTGAATACGATAACGATCCAGAATGTTAAGAATATCTATCACCAACGATTCGATAACCCAGGAGACTTTACATTCCTAATGGTAGGTGATATCGATGAGCAGCAAATAGTGGATCTATTTAAAGAATATATCGGAAGTATACCTTCAACAGGTAAGAAGGAAAAATTCAGAAATCATAACTTGAATCCTGCAAAGGGAAAGACCGAAGTACACCTGCAGGAGGAAATGGAAACACCTCAGACTACCGTACAGATTTTCCTGGAAGATCAAATGGACTATACTCAGAAGAATTATTTAAAGATGAAAGTCGCCGGACAACTCCTTATGAAGAGATATATGGAGGAAATAAGAGAAAAAGAGGGTGGAAGTTATAGTGTGGGTGCTTATGGTTATATGCGCCCAACTCCGGAAAACAGATATTATTTACAGGTTAAATTTAATTGTAATCCTGAAATGACTGAAAAACTGGTAGGTATCGTTTATGCAGAATTCAAAAGACTTGAAACAAAAGTGAATGAGGATCAATTGAATGAGATTAAAAATCACCTTATCAAAAAACACAACGAAGAAATAGAAGGAAATACTTTTTGGCTCGATGCGATCTATGACTTTGACATGAATGGACTGGAAATACTATCGCCGAAAGAATATGAAGCATTGGTAAATTCAATTACCGCAGGGGATATCAAAGTTTTAATGAAGGAAATAAACAAGAATGCGGATCTCATTGAAGGAATTCTTGAACCCCAAAAACCATTATAATATTTTGATTTGTTAGTTTAGTCAAAAGGAGCAGGCGTCAAAAGCCCTGCTCCTTTTTTATTCAAGATTAAATCTGTTTACATCCGCTTTATCCATCCATATCACGAAAAATTACTCCGTGTTAAAATCGCAATTAATTCAGAAAATACAACGATAACGAGGTCTTCTCTTACGATATTCGTCATCGTTATTTACAAGCTTCCAAAGAATCGTTAAAGTAAAAAAAATTAACTAAATTAATACTTTTAATTACTTGTTAAACAGTACTTTAAAGCAATAATACTCCTAACCTATCGTTATTGATATTGCCTCCATATACTTATGTCTTCTCCGCAATGCTTTTTGATATTTCACGGTGTATAAACTTTGAGCTTATTTCGATTTATGAGGTGTTTTTCAATCAGAACTTTTGGCAATTTACTGATAGTACTACTAATGCTTACCGGATGCGACAGACTCAGGTCGGCGAAAGATGTATCCCAAGCCACTGGCTGGACGATCAATGACAGAGATGGTGGTTTTCAATACAATACCCGCTACAAGGAACAGGAAACCCCACCAGGTATGGTATTTATCGAAGGGGGCACTTTTATCAAAGGTAAAGTTCAGGACGATGTGATGCACGACTGGAACAATACACCTACCCAAATGCACGTACAATCCTTCTACATGGATGAAACGGAGGTCACCAACATTATGTATCTCGAATACCTGAGCTGGTTAAAGAGCGTGTATCCCCCCGAGGAACCGGCTTACAGAAACATTTATACAGGGGCATTACCCGACACACTGGTATGGAGAAATCCCCTTGAAAACAATGAGGTCTTAGTGAATAACTATCTGCGTCACCCGGCCTATGCCGAATATCCCGTAGTCGGAGTGAACTGGCTTCAGGCCGTACAATTCTGTGAATGGCGAACCGATCGGGTAAACGAGAATATCCTGGAACGTGAAGGATATCTGGCGAAGAACACTAAATATGCAGTAACCAGCAGAGAAGTCGATGGTGCTTTTAATACAGAAACCTACCTGATGAGTCCTTCCTCTACTTTTGACGGCAGAATCGATTCGCTTCAGGGAAAGTTTAAAAGAGATTCGGTGAACGTATTCGCCAAAAGAACCAGTGGAATCATTCTCCCTGATTACAGACTCCCAACGGAAGCAGAATGGGAATATGCCGCACAGGCCATGGTCAGCAACCGGGAATACAACAACTACCGGGGAAGAAAAAAATATCCATGGGAAAGTAACTATACCCGATATGGTCGAGGACGTACCCGGGGTGATCAACGGGCCAATTTTAAACTTGCAAAAGGAGATTACGGCGGAATCGCCGGATGGTCAGATGATGGAGGTGATATAACGGTAAAGGTAAAAACCTATGAACCCAATGCATTCGGACTCTATAATATGGCCGGAAATGTAGCTGAATGGGTGGCTGATGTCTACAGACCTATTGTCGATGATGAATTCAATGACTTTAATTACTATCGTGGTAATGTCTATATGAAAACAGCCATCAATAAAGATGGTTCGGTTGAAATGATCAATAGACAGAACATCGCCTTCGACACCTTGCCTAACGGGAAACTGATCCCTAAGAATCTACCTGGTAAACTTTCTATGGTTCCTGTCGACGATAATGATACTTTTCTCAGGCCAAATTTTACGAGAAGCGACAACCGGGATTACAGGGATGGTGACAAAAGCTCCAGCAGAAACTATTATGATAAGTTCAGTGAAGACAATGAAGAAGGTCGCTACAATGCACCTCAACATAAAGTTAAAGCAGATTCTCTGGGCAACCTTATTCTGGAATACGATAAATCAAACGAACGCACAACCCTGATAAATAATGAGGTTCGCGTATTCAAAGGCGGATCCTGGCGCGACCGCGCTTATTGGCTTGACCCGGCGCAGAGAAGATATTATCCTCAATATCTCGCTACCGATTACATCGGATTCAGATGTGCAATGTCAAGAGTAGGCTCCAAATCAAAGAATCGCAAAAGCAAAACGCATTGAAGAAAGTAACCAATTCTATCGGTCATAAAACCAGTTGATTTTAGTAATTTTGCTCCCCGAAAGCATTTCTGAAAACGCTTCCCGGAAGCAGTGCAGAATGCCCTAAATGCAACACTCATGCAACAACCTATAGCTAGTTTAGAAGATATCAAGAACCTGGTCGATAATTTTTATGGCCGTGTTCAAAAGGATGAATTGATCGGCCCTGTTTTCAATAAAGTGATCGGAGATCGCTGGCCCGAGCACTTGTCGAAGATGTATACTTTCTGGCAAACCGTTCTGTTGCAAGAGCACACCTATTCGGGCTCTCCTTTCCCTCCCCATGTAAAATTACCGGTATCTAAGGATCACTTTGATCGATGGATGATGCTCTTCGAACAAACCGTCGATGAACAATTCATCGGTGAGAAGGCGGAAGAAGCCAAATGGAGAGCTGGAAAAATGGCTGAAATGTTCCAATATAAGATCGAATATTTCCGAAATAACGGAGTAAAACCACTTATCTGATTCACAGGTGCTGTCACAATGTTACTTGTTACATTGTTACATTGTTACTTGTTACATTGTGACATTGTGACGCTAGAAGTGATACTGTAGGCTGTTTTTCTCACTTTAACTAAAACTAATAGCCTACAATTTTCAACTCACCAAATACCACTTATCCGCTACATCTCCCCCGCTGTAAACTATTCAGACAAAAGCTCTACTAACGGATAGTGTCGGCTTGAAATTATCGATCAATTATATATACTCACGTAAATTCACAAAGAAATTAATAAATGATAATTTCACACTTATTTTTTTAATAATACTTCAAATATGAAATCTTATGCTTATATTTTCGATCTGACAGAACCAATTGACTAACCAAACACCAAATTCAGGTTGAAATATGACCTACGGAAAATTAAAAGCCAACTTTCCCTCTTCAGTAGTGCTGTTAATTTTACTATTCATTATACAGCATACTGCCTTTGCCCAAAATAAATCAGTTCTAAACTTTGATATATCAAAAGGCCTCGCTCATAATTCCGTACGCAGTATCATACAGGATCATGATGGTTTTATTTGGGTTGGGACCTATGACGGACTCAATAAATTTGATGGATATGAATTTAAGATATACCGAAATTCATTAACCGATTCAACCTCCATCCCCCATAATTATATTTACAAAATTCTTGAAGATGTCCACCAAAACCTCTGGATAGGTACCGGGCAAGGAATCTGTAAACTGGATAAAAGTCGTGCTGTTTTTGAACCTGTCTATTATTTCGATAAAAACGGAAACAAGCTAAAAATCGATGTCCCCATACTCAGTGTTGCCAGCGATAATAAGGGCAAATTATATATAGGCACCTCAGGAAACGGATTTCTGATTCTCAATAGCGGAGATAGTATTGCGAAAAGACATAAGCTTCCCAATATACCTGATTCAGCAAATTTGAGTATCTCCTGTATCGCAAAAGATCCATCAGATGGAAAAATTCTGTTAAGCGACGGTTATAATCTTTTTAAATATGATCCGATCACAGATAAAATAAAATTCGAGATCAAAGTTGACCATTATATAGCTGCCATGGCTTTTAAAGATAATATACTATGGATAGGGACTTCCTATGGCCTGTATAAATATGACCTTTCTGATCATCAAATCCTGAAAAAAATCACTACCGCTAACAGTAAGCTTTCTCAAAACGTGATCGAAACGCTCTTCCTCTCCAGAAATGAAGAATTATGGATCGGTACCCAGGGAAAAGGTTTTGATATTTTGAATCTCCAGACTGAAGAGATCGATCCTGAAAATGAATATACTTCAGATTCTGGATTCAAAGATGATTTTGTTTACGCAATTATCGAAGATGACAAAGACCAAAAATGGATCGGCACAAAAGAAGAGGGCGTTAAACTCATCACCAATAGAAAACATAAATTTCAAACGGTTAGCCACATCCCTTATAAGGCTAATAGTCTGACCAATGATTTTCCTATTACTTTCTATGAAGATGCACAAAGTAAATTATGGATCGGCACAGAAGGCGGGGGGTTTAGCATTTGGGATCGAAAACGTAATAATTTCCAAAATTTTAAAGCCGATGATCCGAAAGGTGCAGGGTTGAGCTATCCTATCGTTAGTGGCATCAAAAAAGATCAATCGGGAAAAATATGGATCTCAACCTATGGAGGAGGTATCAACACTTTTGATGTAAAAAGTAATACTTTCACCAAATATGAATGCAGGAACCCACTTGAAGGAATCATCAATAAAAATGTAAACCAACTCTATATCGATCATAATGGAGATATTTGGGCTTCGACCTATGGTAATGGCCGCTTGTATCAATTCGATAAAAAAAAGGATGAATTTAAGGTTCTGGACCAACAGTTGACGGACCTCAACATTATTCAAGAAGATGAATCCGGTACTCTTTGGGCAGGAAATTCTCATCAATTGATCAGGATTGACAGAACGAATAACAATCATACTTTCTATGAAATAGGAAAACCGGTGAGAGCTGTTTACACCGATGTTGACGGGAAATTTTGGATTGGCTCAGAAGGTGGAGGACTTTTATTATTCGACAGGAAATCCGGACAGATCAAAGCCCGATATTCTACTTCAGACGGTCTTTGCAATAATTCGGCACTCTGCATTCTTGAAGATAATTCAGGCTACCTTTGGTTAAGCACTTTCAATGGACTTTCCCGATTTAACAAAGCAGAAAAGACATTTGAAAACTTCTATCAGGAAAACGGGCTGCAAAGCAATCAATTTCTTTATCGCTCAGCTCTTAAACTGAAGAGTGGTGAACTTGTTTTTGGAGGTGTCAAAGGTTTCAATATCTTTAATCCTGACAGTATTTGTGAAGCCAGCAGCTTTACCCCTCCCCTTTACATTACCGATATTACCATTGATTCTGAAAACATAAACAGTATCCATGATTATGTCATGGAAACATCGGATGAAGGTGCTGTAACAAAATTAAAAGTACCCTATAACAAGGCAAATCTATCCTTTAAATTTGCAGCACTGGAATTCTTCGATCCTTCTTCCATAAAATATGCGTACTTTCTGGAAGGATGGGATCAAAAATGGCAGTACACCGATACCTATCGCTATGCAAACTACTCCAATTTACGAGAAGGTAATTACATTCTTCATATCAAATCATCATTACCCGACGGATCCTGGGCACAGAATGAAGTAACTACAAAAATATCCATTCTCCCCCCATGGTATCGATCCTGGTGGGCTTATACCTTTTATCTTCTGATCCTATTAATTACCATCAAGTTATATAGCGAATACCATAGAAGACAAGACCGTTTGAAACACAGGCTTGAAATCACGGAAATGGAAATGGAAAAGGAAAAAGAACTCAATGAAAAAAAGCTTTCCTTTTTCACCAATATCTCCCATGAATTCCGAACGCCGTTGTCCCTGATCATTGCTCCGATGAAGGATTTCCTTAACAGTAAGGACAGTCATGTAGATATTAAGGAACTGATCATCATATACCGTAATGCCCGAAGATTATTAAGCCTCGTGGATCAATTATTGATTTTCAGAAATTCGGATGCTAATGACCTCAAACGCTCTCAATTTGATATTGTTTCCTTTAGTAAAGAAGTTTTTTCATGCTTCTTACAACAGGCACGTATCAAAAAGATAAAATTTGATTTTGTCACGAAAATTGAAGCACTCTCAGTTGAAGCGGATCGGGAAAAAATAGAAGTGTGTCTTTTTAATTTATTATCCAATGCTTTTAAATATACCGAAGATGAAGGCAAAATCGAACTGCATCTAAAGATCAAGCCTGAAACAGATTTATTAATCGTAGAAGTAAAAGATACCGGCAAAGGTATTGATCCATCGGAAGGTGAAAAGATCTTTGAAAATTTCTATCAGGTCAAAGACACAAATAGTAAACCAAAAGGATTTGGAATCGGACTCCATCTTATCAAAAAGATTGCTGAACAACACAAAGGATCTATTACCTATAAAAGTATTCCTGAAGAAGGAACCACATTCATTCTGGAACTACCGATCATTAAAGATTCATCCGATGTTACCATAGATCAGAAAAATACCGCAATATCATCCGATTTCATAGAAAAGATCGTCAGTACCACCCAAGCAGAGACCATATCAGTTCATAGTGCCGGCGTGAAATCCAAAAGTGAAATGATTACAGACAGACAAACTATAATGATCGTCGATGATAATGTAGAACTTCGTAGTTATATAAAGAGTGTATTTTATGAAAACTATCTGGTGAAGGAGGCTTCAGGTACAGAAGAAGCATCCCAACTCATCAATGAAGAGCTACCCGATATCATTATCACTGACATTGTTATGAGGGATTCCGACAGCGGACTTGTGTTATGTGAAAGGATCAAAAAGGATCCCGACCTTGCTCATATACCAGTAATTTTACTGACTTCTAGTACTTCAGCTGAAGTGAAATTGAAAGGCATTGAAGGCGGGGCAGATGACTTTATCACAAAACCATTTGATAAGGAAATACTTAAAGCCAGAGTAAGCAATCTGCTTAAAAGCAGGAATCATATGCATCGTCATTTTTACAATCAGATCACACTCAAGATCGATGATTATAAGATTTCTGATGATCTTAAGGAATTTCTGGATTCCTGTATTCGTATTACAGAACAGCATATAAAAGATCCGGATTTTAACGTAAAAACCCTGGCGGAGGAACTCGACATGAGTCATTCTGCGCTCTATAGAAAGGTAAAACTGGTTTCTGGAAAATCGGTGAACGAATTTATCAGATTTATCAAATTGCGTAAAGCTGCTCAGTTATTGATCGACACCGAATGTAATATCAGTGAAAGTGCATATATGGCTGGATTCAATGATATAGGTTATTTCAGACAGCAATTTAAAAAGGTATTCGGAATGAACCCTTCCAAGTATGCCCGACAATTCAGAAACGCTGCCCAAAAATCCTATAAGATCAATCAAAATGGAATCTTTATGAATTGATTTGAAGCCTTTGCCAAATTTCGATTACCCGGATAGGTTCATTCCGATTACAATTTTTTAATTGTTTTCCTTTTCCATCATCTCTTTGTAGTAATCCTGTAAGATGTAAAAAGCAAGTTTCTTATTTCCCTTATCATCGATAAGTCCTTTGCGGTTCCAGCCTTCCTGATATTCAGGATTATTTCTTCTCGGCGAACGGAAGTCTGCAAGTATCCATGGGGAAAGTCCGCTGAAATTAGCTGGAAATCGTGTTTTAAACATATTCACCTGTTCCTTATAATACCATTCCTGGAATTCTTCACTGAAACGCATTTCCTTAACATCATGGAAGCCGCCTTTAGCTCCGGCACCGGTTTCACTGATAAAAAAAGGCTTTTTGTATTTAGTTTCCCATTTAGCGGTTTGACAGGCATCTGGTAATGCTCCGTACCAGCCCAGATACTCATTCAGGGAAACGATGTCGGTATATGCTCCCAAGGGGTCATCTACATAATTTACTCCGGCATTATAGCTAACTTCCAGAGCAGCTGAAATCAATCGTGTAGCATCCATACTTCTGGCCTTTTTCACCAGAGTACTCATAAAATTGGTTCTCGTTTCACTAACAGGAGTTTCATTTCCTACGGACCAGATGATCACGGAAGCTCGATTACGGTCGCGGGAGATCATTTCCTCCAGTTGTTTCTCTGCCTTCTTCAATACTTCCTTATTTCCAAAATCAATGGTCCAGTATACCGGGATCTCTGTCCATACGAGAATCCCCAGAGAATCTGCAAGGCGTGGCATATATTCATTATGTGGATAATGTGCCAAACGAACCATATTCGCATTCAATTCCTTCACCCATCCGAATAATTGAGTAGCATCTGCCGCACTGTTAGCACGGCGCACTTCCTGAGGAATTTCCTCATGGATACTGATCCCTCTTAGGAATAGCTGCTTCCCGTTCAACAGGATCTTCTCTCCTTCCACAGCGATCTTACGGAATCCTATCTTATCCTTGATGGTATGATCATTAAAGGTTAGATTTACCTCATAAAGTTTAGGACTCGATGTTGACCAAAGCTTCATTTTTCGGGCTTCAAAAGCCAGAGAAACCGAATCTCCGGTAACCCTCACCTCTTCCTTCAATTTCAATTCCGGTATTTCCAGCGTCACAATACCCTCCGATACCGGGTTATTCAATTTGATCCACCCTTTTATCTGAAATCTTTTTTTACTGGATGCTTTTACGACATCCTGCTCCGGATCCAGTTGTACATGGTATTGACGTATAAAGGTTTCTGGTACAACAACCAGCTTTACATCACGAGTGATTCCTCCAAAATTCCACCAGTCGGTATTTACCGTTGGGATCTCCTCCGGATGCCTTTTGTTATCGACCTTTACCACAAGATAATTTCCTTCTTCCATCAAAACCTCTTTAGGAATCTTAAAATTGAAAGGCGTAAATCCACCTTTATGCATTCCCAGTTTCTTTCCGTTCAGGTAAACATGTGCCTCATAGTTGACCGCTCCGAAATATAAATAGACCGATTCATCGTCTTTTAAAGCAGGAGCATCGAATTCTCGCTGATACCAAACGGTTCCCTCATAATATTCGAAAATACGATCCTGGGAATTCCAGTCTCCCGGTACTTGTATCGTATACGGATCCTTATACCCATGTTCTGTCCAGTCGGTTTTCTTTGTCAATACGGGCCGGTTCCAGTA
The DNA here is from genome assembly GCF_007279655.1 of Robertkochia solimangrovi. Classification (GTDB taxonomy): domain Bacteria; phylum Bacteroidota; class Bacteroidia; order Flavobacteriales; family Flavobacteriaceae; genus Robertkochia; species Robertkochia solimangrovi. The sequence continues at coordinate 43,853 of NZ_QKWN01000013.1, forward strand.
AGCGCCACCGTCACCCTCGTTTCTTTCTTTAAATCGATAATCATAAAACCCGGTCTCATACGGATCGATAATATAATGCCAGGTTCCGTTCAGGGAGATAGAATTCCTGCCCTGTGTGTTGATAATAATATCTTCCTGGGCATAAAGACATACGCCAGTGATCAGGTAAGTCAGCGCCAGTAATAACTTATTCATAATGCAGTTTTAGTAGTGTTCTTGATTTCTATTTTAAGTTTTTATATCGAAGCATGGCTTCCACGAGATAATAATCTCCATAAGATAAGGGAGTATCGACCTCGGTATTATTCGGCATATTCCCTACTCCGTGCTTTAACAGGAAGCCACCATTCTCCCCTACCTCAGCCAGATATTCCGGTTTCAACAGATTTTTCAGCATGGTTTCAGCAGCCTGTATATATCGTTGGGAATTTTCTCCATCGGTATATGTGGATAATTCCAATAAAGCGGATGCGATGATCGCTGCCGCAGAAGAATCTCTCAAAGCATCCGGAATTCCCGGTGCATTAAAGTCCCAGTAAGGGATCATATCCTCCGGCAGGTTTGGATGTGACAGCAAATAATCGGCGATATGTTTTGCTTGCTCGAGGTATTTGGAATCTCCGGTCGCTCTGTACATTACCGTATACCCATATAATCCCCACGATTGTCCTCTCGCCCATGAGGAAGAATCAGCAGCTCCCTGATTGGTAATATGCATTTTGGCCTCACCTGTTTTTTCATCATAGATCACCTCATGAAAGGAACTATAATCAGGTCTGAAATGATTGTCTATGGTAGTATTCGCATGATTCACCGCAATGTTATAATACGTGCTGTCTTGACTATGTTCAGTGGCCCAGAAAAGCAATTCGAGATTCATCATATTATCGATGATAACCACAAGATCACCATCACCTCCTTTATTCCAGGATGCATTGTCCCAGGAACGAATCGCTTTAACAGTATCATTGTATCGGGTGGAAAGCGATTTGGCACTATTCATCAAAATCGATTCGTATTCGGGATTCGGTTGCAATCTTTCCGCATTTCCAAAACTACAGAACATCATAAATCCGAGATCGTGGGTGGTCGTATTAAACTGTTCTTTGGCCAGGTCTTTTAAAAATGCATCCGTTTCTTCCTTTAAAACTGAAGATGAATTGTTCTCGTTCAGATATAACATCGTTCCCGGATAGAATCCGCTACACCACCATCCGGAATTACTCGTTTCCAGTTTATCTCCCTCTTTGTGATAGGTCTTTGGATACTGACCGGGTTCAACCTTTTCACTGAGATATTCATATTGACGGGTAGCCTGTATCAATACCGAATCAATAGTAGTTTCAAGCGTGTCCTCTGTAACTACTTCCTCTTTCTTTTGCTCTTTGCAGGCAAAAAGAGATAACAGAGATACCGCTACAATCATCTTTACTTTCATATTTAGTCTATTTTAAGGGAATATTTTTTACTTCTATGATCTTAACCGGTTGTGGAGGAATGTCGGTTAAACCCTCCCCATCAACCTGAATAACCTGCTGTGAAAATACGTGTAATTTCCTGTTCTTTTTCCATAATTCCACATCGATGTTGGGTTCCCACTGACCAAGATTCTCTTCTGAAAGATCGATCCTGCTCCATGAATTTCCATTCACCGTCCTTTTAGCGAGTGTTATACGATTATCGTTCTCCTCATCCCGAAACAACAAGCAGATCATGTTTCCCTTAAGAAAGATGACCGGTCTCGAGATAGGGATACGCTTTGTTCCTCCACCTCCAAGATGGAATGGCTCCTTATGAAAATTTGTATCGATCATCTCCCATTGTCCATTCATCCGGAAGATCACCTTGTATTGAGGTATGCCATCGGTTTCCCAATAGGTTGTGATAAAAGGTTCGCTATTCTCTGAAACCGTCATGGAGGTCTGGTTGATCAGGCTTGAATTCTGATTGATCTTCCAGGCAATCTCTGCGGTTTCTGCCTTGATCGGCAACTCATATTTTTCACCATTGGAACGTTCCCATGATTTTCCCCCATCATGAGAAACTGCGAAACACATATCATGATTTGTAGATACATCCCAGGTTTCTCTCCACACCCATGACAGATATAGAGAACCTTCGGGACCTACAGCGGTTTGCCAGTAAGCGCTTCTTTGCTCTTCTCCATCGATGAGATTATCCTGTATTTGCTTCCATTTACCGGTCACCGGATCATAAGAATTAATCACCAGATTACCCCTTCCAGACTCACCGGAACGATACAGAAACAATAACTTCCCGTCAGGAAGGTTCTGGAATTCCGGGTAGGTTACCCTTTCCTCCTGCAAACCTGTCATAGGGAGTTCTTCGGTAAGTTCCAACCCAAAAGGTGCTGTACTTTTTACATAGCGCAAGGGTTCATTATGCTGATCCCAGCTTATATGCAAGTAACCATCCGAATCGACCGCTAAACTAATACTGTTGTGTGCATCTTTCACATTTCCGGAATAAGGAGTCTCCTTTATTTCCCAGTTTTCTGTACCAACTTTTCTTTTTGCCAGCACCATTTTCCCCTTCTCATTATAGTAAGCCGTAAATTGTATATTTTCAAAAGTGGTTACTGCCTTACCTCTGAAAATTACTGTATTCACAGAATTATTGCTCCAACCATTACCCAGTGCAATGTTCGAAATCTTCAACCCTGCACAGGAGGAAAACAGTAAAAAGAAAGTGAAAACTAATGAAAGTGTTCTTGAGTAAAGATTCTTAGTAAACAAACTCATTCTGCATTTAATCGTTTAACAATTACATTTTTTGCCGATAAAGAAGCATGTTCCAGATCCCCGGCCTTACCGGAAGATCCTTCCATCTGCAAGTTAATGATCAGCCAAAAAGCTTTATTTGAAAAATCTGTGTAATGAATTCCGGTTTGCTCGTCATCTATAAAATAAGATATCGTTGTATGTTTTTCATCCTGATATTCCATTCTGATCTTATAGGTGTGCCAGTTATCGGAACCACCGGATACTTCTTTTTGAATGGTCGTTACCTCAGACGGTGTCATAAAAGTATTCTGCCAGTTAATAGTATTGCCTTTGAATTCCATAATATCCGTTTCCGGTGGCCATCCATCAACCGCTGTCATCCAGAAAGCAGGCCAGGTCCCGGAAAGATACGGCACTTTAAATTCTCCTGAGATCTCATATACCGGATTTTGTGCGGATACCGTGATCGTTTGTTGGGCATGGATCGCTCCTGATCGGTAACGAATAGGTAAATAAGGTGAAGATTTACTTTTCCCTTCCGATTTATCCAGTAATTCCGCATGAAGTTCCACTACTCCTTTCTCTAAAATAACATTTGATTTATCCATGCGAGCAGTACCATTATGATCACTTCCCCAAGGGTATAGAGTATTCCAGTAATTTCTGAAAATCCCTTTTTTATCAAAGGAAGTCACCGGAATCAGGGTATCCCATTTCATTTTTTTATTGCTGTAATCTCCAGGATAAAACGCATGATCTGCCTTTGCCATACCCCCGCTCCAAATTTGTTTTTGGGTCCAGGGTCTGCCGGGAGCCGACCAGTATGGAGTTTGTTGTGGTAGTCCGAGTACCAGAAAAGCGGTAGAACAGAGGTACAGACTCCCTGTTGAGATATAGGGTTCTGCAATCTCGCGCTGATGACCATAGAAACCGATAGTCAACCAGCCATTTTCATCAAAAGTTCCAGGCACACTCATCTGGTTTTTAATAACTGCAAAAAGTCCTTCTCTAACCTGGGCGGGTGCGATCTGATGGGGAAGTTTTTGAAAAAAGGCTATCTGTGAAAGCATCTGGAATGCCCCGCATCTGTAGGCAAGTGATCTTCCAATCGGAGGAAATGTACCTTCCGGAGAAATGAGCCGTTCCTGTATGGCTGCATAGCGTTGAGCCCTTTCCAGAAAGACACCGGCATCATCGATAAATTTATTCCGGTATCGGTAATTCGATAAAGATTCTTTTTTATCTCCAAGAACATTGACAATATCCAGGATCATCGGTTGAATAACATAGCTGTTATAATAATCCCAATGGAAATCAGGACCATCTCCATATATACCATCGCCGAGGTACCACTCATCATGTTTCAGAAGTGCATATTCGATACGCATCATATCCGCATCTCCTGTAAATTTCAGCAGTGCGGCCTCTACCATTCCGCTAAATAGCAACCAGTTCATATAAGGAGGGGATATACTTCTTGTACTTTTAAGCTCGCGTATTACATTCTCTCTGGTAGTTTCATCAAGATTACCCCATAATTGCTCAGGAGCTCTGATCAGTGCCTCCGCCAGAAATGCTGCATCCACCAAGGGTTGCCCTCCCTCTGTGAAATTCATGTAATCTGCTGCATTAGGGTCTGTTGCATTTTCAATACCCTTCACTGCAAGTGTAATGTATCTTTCGCGAAGCTTCCCTTCTTCGGTATCATCTGGACCAAGTTCCAGCCAGGGTGCCATCCCTGCAAGTAATCTGCCAAAAGCTTCGAGATAGGTTACCTGCTCCCTCCCTCCATAAGGATCGATCGCCTTTTCCACCGGCATTTTATATTTAAGCGAATCATTTGCCAGATTACTCAGTACCGGATCAGCGATCTTTGAGAGCATTTTTACCATCTCCCGGCGTTGTTCCAGCCCATTTTTATCATTTTGAGATCGAGAATAAAAGAAATTTAGTGATAACAGAAGAATAAGTAATATTCGAAAATTCATAATTCTAATTGTCGTTGTTTTCAAAGATAGTCGGAATCCGTTTAATATATCAAACCTGATGCTTCGATGGATGAAATCGAAGATCAGGTTTGGCAAAACACATAACCAACTAACTGTGTGTTTATATATTAATATCCGGGATTCTGTTCCAGTTCTGCATCCTTATTTAATTGGATTTCGGTTATTGGAATGGGGAATAAAAGGTTCTTTTCAGAAATACCTTCTATTTTCATATTTTCGGGTGCGTCATCATTTAAATATACCCGATCCAATAAGGTTCCGGTTCGCATCAATTCCAAACGTCTGTTTTCCTCGCCGAGTAGTTCTCGTACCCTTTCATCAAGAATAAAATCCATATCGATATCGGAAGCATCCACCAGCGGTGCATTTGCTCTTGTTCTCAAGGCATTGATCGATGCTGCAGCACCCTCAAGATCTCCCTGCATAAACTGGGCTTCAGCTTTTAACAGGTAAGTTTCTCCTAATCGCATCAGGATAAAATCCTTCCACATCCCATATCCAAAAACATCTCTGGGATCAAACTGCCCCCATTTTAAGGTATACGGATTAATAATGAAAAGTGTATCCGGGCCTTCGTAAGGAACATCCTGGCCATAAAGATCCGGTGTATTCGGGTTGTTATATTTGAATCTTCTATGGATGCTATACTTGGAATTTCTCATATCAGAATTATCATAAAGATCATAGAGAACCCAATTATTCAGGCGCATTCTGGATAACCCTCTTCCTCCCAAAGAATCTGCGGGTATCATACCATTTCTGTTGTGGTAGGCACCCCCCCAAACCCTTCTTTGCTGGGGACTTCCACTACTTCCGCCTCTTACGTCACTCGGATTCTCATTTTCAAGAACCCAGATCGCCTCAGAATTTCCCTGAGATCTTCTTTGGTTACCCACCAAAAACATATCTGAAAAAGCATCACCCTCTTCACCTGCCTTAACTCCGTAACGGTTAGATACCAGAGCGATCGAAGGATTATCGATCAGGATATCACATTGCGCTTCCGCCTGTGCATAATCTCCCATTCTTAGATAAACTTTTGCTAACAACTGACTCGCTGCAGCACTACTCACTCTTTGTTCCTCAACGGTTTGTCCGATCGCAGGTAAATTGGAAATCGCAAATAGAAGGTCAGATTCTATCAGCGCATTGATCTCCTGTAGACTTGCTCTCACGAAATCAGTTCTCGGTTCTTTAATAGGTTCGGTAACCAACGGTACTCCACCAAATAAGGTTGCCATTTCATTATAAGCCCGGGCTCTGAAGAATTTTGCTTCAGCACTGAACTGTAATTTCTCTGCTTCGGTCATATCGGATATTTGATCACCGTTTACATCGATGGCATAGATCACATTGTTCGAATTTTCGATGATATTATAATCCAGCGACCAGATCCTGAGTGCTACTCCGTTATCTGAGGTCAATGTATTATAGCGATAAAAAGGTATTTCAGCTCCCTGGGGTTGTGTCGGCCAGGTGATATCTGTACCAACCTGCCAAACACAAAGCCATCCTTGCTCTCCTGAATAGGTATAATAGTTACTGATCTGTTGATACAAACCGATCAAAGCGGCATTCAAACTTAGTTTGTCAGTCACATTACTTGCCGAATATGCGTCCTGTACTTCCTCATCCAAAAAGGAATCACTACACGAAGTGACAAGGCTCAGCGACCATAAAATTGCTATGAATGTTATATATTTTCTCATCTTTAAGCTTCTTTAAGTTTATAGTGATACATTCAATCCCAGTGATATTGTTCGTACCAAAGGATAGTTATTTGTCCAGTCACCGGATCCTCTGTAGGATTGAGAACTTTCCGGGTCCCATCCGATCCAGTCGGTGAAAGTATACAGGTTTCTTCCCGCTACATATAACATCAGACTCTGAATATTATATTTCTCTAAAACGGCAGCGGGAACATTATAACTCAATCGGATATCTTTAATTCGGGTATAACTTGCATCCTTAGGAAACCAATACCCTTTATTATTCTGATATGCCACGAGTGAAGGCCATTCATTGCTCGCATTTTCAGGAGTCCAGTACTGGAAATCTGCGGGAACATTTCTTCTTCCTACCTCATCTCCGTAGTTGATATCCGGATTTCCTTTAACGATGCCTTGCGCAGTTTGAATAAAAAAGCTGAAGGTAAAGTTCTTATAGCTAAAGGTATTGGTGATACCACCGGTCCAGTCAGGTAATGAATTTCCCTGGATCACCCGGTCATTCTCAGAATCGATCTGACCATCACCATTGATATCTGCAAATTTGATATCTCCCGGACGTGCTGTAGGATCCCAATTGGAAGGATCTTCACCCTCCTGCCAGACCCCTACTTTTTTATAGGTGTACACTGAGTTCAATGACTCTCCAAGAAACCATCCATTGGCTATATCATCTTCTCCATCGCCATAGATCTCTACGAGCTCGTTCTTATAGGTGGAGAAATTGATACCTGTTTCCCATTTGAAATCATTAGCGTTAACATTTACGGTGTTCAGGGTGATTTCCAGACCCTGGTTTTCCATCTTACCGATATTGTCCCAAATTGAAGTGAAACCTGTAATATTTGGAATATTTCTTCTTAGGAGAATATCCTTGGTTTTGCTTTTATATACCTCAACAGTACCAGAAATGCGGTTATCAAAGAATCCGAAATCCACCCCAAGGTTAGCCGATGTGGTTGTTTCCCATTGCAGGTTCGCATTCCCCATCCCATTGATATACGTTCCTACCAGCGCTGAGCCACCGAACGGATATAATACGGTACCTGCAGTACTCTGTGTTTGATTTGGATCGATCGCCTGGTTACCTGTTTCTCCATAGGAAAAACGGAGTTTCAATTGGTTGATTTTTGATGCATTTTCCATAAAACTTTCATTGGCGATATTCCAACCTAAAGCTACAGAAGGGAACAACCCGTATTTATCTGTATTCGCACCAAATGCTGAGTATCCATCCCTACGTGCCGTTAACGTTAACAGGTATCTGCTGTCATAGGAATAATTCAATCTCGCCATTTGTGACAATAAAGTGGTTTTATTACTCGCAGATGCACCACTGATGTTACTTGCTGATTCTATTCCATGGTAGGAAAGCGCATCACTCAAGAAACCAACTCCTGTAATTGATGAATTTTGATAATTCGTCTCTTGTGCACTGTAGAGTAACGTCACATCAAAATGATGCTTTTCAATATCCTTTGTATACGTCAACAGGTTTTCTATGATCCAGTTCTTGGTTTCTGCATTATAGATATAAGCCGTACCATTATTATCGTTTGCCGCACGTCCTTCATAGGTCGCATTAAATCTGGGATTGATATAATAAGAGGCATTGATCCTGTATTGTAGCCCATCGATCCAGGGTTTAACAATTGCATAGGCAGTACCTGAAAAATTACGAATATGGTCAACCCGATCTGTGGTTAGTCCTAACAACGGATTTTCATAAAGCTGTTCGGGTGACATCGGATAAATATCGTATTCTCCATTTTCATCATAAGGTACAGAATAGGGGCTCATCGCTGTTGCATTTAAGAGGTTAGCTCTTCCCCCGTCATAATTATTGTTTGCAAAAAACACAGTTACCCCGGTTGTTAACCAATCTGTAATGTCCAGATCTAGATTTGACCGAAAATTAAAGCGATTGTACTGATACCCTTTTACAACACCTTTTTCATCGAGATAGCTTCCTGAAAGAAAATATTTAGCATTTTCAGTACCTCCTGAAAAACTTATGTTGTGTTCCTGTATCACACCTGTCTGTGTCACCTCATCCAGCCAATTTGCCATTCTGCCTGCGTTATAATTATCTATCTCAGCGGTATTGGGTAAAACGTCGGTTTGTTCCAGTCCTCTTTGTTCCATATAATCTTCATATTTCTGAATATAGGCTTCAGGACCCATCGGTTTCAATTTATGAGGTATGTCTTCAACGCCCGCATACGTACTATAATTGATCGTTGGCTTACCGGTTTTTCCTCGTTTCGTTGTGATCAGAATAACCCCGTTGGAACCTCTTGTACCATAGATCGCAACTGCTGAAGCATCTTTTAAAACCTCTATGGATTTAACATCCCGAGTGTTGATATCATTCAGGGTTCCGTAAAAAGGAGTACCATCAACCACGATAAACGGACTTGTGTTCGCATTGATAGAATTGATTCCACGGATCTGAATACCTCCCTGACTACCGGGTACCGAAGATCCTGTACTAATATTCAATCCGGCCGTAGTACCCTGAATTGCCTGAGTCAGGTTTGTCACCGGCAGGTTTTCCAATCGTTCGGATGGAACTGATGTTACAGATCCCGTCACATCGGAACGCTTTTGAGTACCGTAACCAATCACAACTACCTCATCCAGTTGTGAGGTATCTTCGATCAATTGAATACTGAATTGTGTCTTACCATTTAATGGAACCTCCTGTTGTGTAAAACCGATATAGGTAACGACGAGAACAGAATTAGGACCACTTACTTCCAAAGAAAAATTACCGTCGAAATCGGTAACTGTACCATTATCAGTTCCCTTTTCGATGACGGTTGCACCGTAAAGTGGAACTCCGTCTGACTGCGACGTAACTGTACCTGTAACCCGAAGGTTTTGAACCCAGGGAGATGACTCGGCATAACCGACCGAGACGCAGAAAAAGATAATAAACACGGATACTATTGCTTTAAACTTGTACCGTGTCAGTAACTCATAGTTGATTAAGAAATCCATATAGTTTAATTTAAGTTAGTTTATCGAAATCGATTTCGTTTAAAGGCCGAACGATCGCACTTTTTAAGTTTAGAAACGCTACCGGATAGTGGAAATCTTCTTTCTGACATGACCGATCATATAGTGCTCTATGATTGGTTTGTTAACAAATTAATAACATATGGAAGAGAAAAATCAAGGATAAACTCGTCTAAAAAAAGGGGTAAATTCGTCAAAATCGACGATTCAGAACATCATTTGCGTCAATTATCAAATTCTCTTAATAAACAAACACCAATAACCAAATTCTTAAAAAAAGACTTTTACTTGTGAGAAAAATACAATTTATGCCCGATAAACAGGATATACCCCCTAGGAGAAATCACGCTATTTTCTAAGAAAAACAAGGGTGAATTTCAGTTTGTTTCAACGCTTATTATTTCAACCTAATCTTTATTAATTTTAACAGGAAGTGAGATTGCATTCATACGTTACAACTTCATATTACATCTTTGACAGTCGAATATCATTAGAAAGCTAAAATTTAAGTAACTTGTAGTATTTCAACAACATAGAAATTAATACAAAATGTTTGATTCCTATAAGCACTTTTTGGAAACGCCCGGATATCACAAGATCATCGGTGAGGATTACCTCATCGTTGAATTCAAATGCCCTATCAAGGAAGAACTTTTCAGTGCCTGGTCGGAATGCCATAGTATCGTTTATGTGCTGAACGGTCAGAAAAAATGGATCACTCCTTCCGGAGAATTTTTGGTTAAGGCCAATGAATCGATATTCGTCAGGAAAGGCGCCTTCAAAAATCAACAATATTTTGAAGAGAGTTTCTGTGTTCTGATGTTCTTTATGAAAGATGATTTCATCAGACGTTGTGTTGAGAATGACATCGAAAAGGAGATTCAAATCATGAAAAAGGTGGATCATCCCGAATTCATCTATCGTGTCAACGTTAGTGAAAGTCTTGAAATGCTTTATAATTCCTTTTTCTCCTATCTGAAACAAACGGTAAAGACACCTCAAAAGATCATCGAATTAAAATTCAGGGAGATGTTGATGAACATCTGCCTTGAATCTGAAAATTCAGAAATCAGGGATGTATTGTATACCCTTTCCAAAAATTCAGGAGGTTCGATAGAGCAGGTTATGGAAGAACAATACTTTTACAATCTCAAAGTTGAAGAATATGCACGATTATGCGGTAAAAGCCTGTCATCCTTTAAAAGGGAATTTAAGCATCTCTATGAAACCACCCCGGGAAAATGGCTGCTGAAGAAACGGCTAAACCTCGCACGAGATCTTATGCATACCACCGATTTTACCATTCAGCAGATCTGCTATGATTGCGGCTTTGAAAGCGATTCCCATTTTATACGTAGTTTCCGTTCGGAATTCGGTACTACCCCGAATAAATGGAGGAACCTTGATAGAAGTATGGTATCCCGTTAGCTATGGAACCTAATAAAAATGCTCCACAAGGAAGCATTTTTATACCGTATTGAATATATTCGTTTCTAAACAGGTCAGGAGACCTCAGCCTTTAATTTTTTCCAGGCCGCATGACCTCCCTCCAGATTAAAAACTTGTTGCATTCCACTTTCCTGTGCATGAATGGCTGCCATATATGATATCACTCCTCCGGTACAACAGAACAAAAAGGGTCCGGTGCTGTTTAAGAATGAATCCGGGTTCTCCGACCTTTCATCGATCTTCCTTTTGAGTTCTTCTAACGGTACATTCACCGCGGTTGGTATATTCCCCTGAGATGCTATTCCGCTTGCCGATCGTACATCAATGATCGTATAGGCTTCAGATGCGATAATACCATCGAGTTCGTCAGCAGTTACCTGTGTTATCAGCTCTTTTGAAAAATGAACATTTGATCTTTGAGTTTCCATGATGTTAGGTTTTATGTTGTGTGAATAGTATCAGATCGAAATTGTTTCTGCACCTTCCAGGATCAACTGATGCAATGCTGGTGATCCCACCAGTTCGATAGAATCGATCAGATCTTCGGGCGTATACCCTCTTACGGCAGAGCAAGGCGGACAAACCATAATCCGGCACTTGTTGTTCAGTACGGTTTCGATCATGTCTTTCATCGTTGGGTCTTTTGGATTCAGATGTGCATATTCAAATGCCCCTTTCCTAACCCAGTCCACTCCTGAGCTTACCAAAAAGATACTCACCTCTAAACCGGATTTGATCCCGCCGTTAGCTATGCTCCATGCTACAGATGCTCTTTCGTCATCCAAACCTTTGGTGATCAGTATCACCACTTTTTTCTTTGTTTCCATTTTGATTACCATTTAATTGTTATTGATAATGCAAAGGAAAATCATCTTAAAAAGGATGTGTAGCCTTTAAGGCTCAATAAATTGACTGAGAAGCTCAAACTTTGGATTGCTGCAATATTTCAAAAGAAAACGAGACTTTACCCCATAAAAAAGCCGGGAATATTCCCGGCTTTTCCTATACTATGTATTCAGGTCACTCTAAGATATAGACCACCTTTCTTGCCTGAGAAAGTCTGAAATATCCGTATGCGTAATTTTCCGGATCCGTTTCGTTGATAAAATTACCTCTCACATTGGATGGCGGTGTACCGAAGGGGTTGGCTGAAGCGCTCTGAAGGATCAACTCCATGTAATTAAAGGTTTGTAACGATATTCCTCTGAAATTGATTTCAACCACCTGACCCGGTTCAAGATCTTCATGAGAAAAATGTTCTTCCATTTCATTCCCGTTGAAGAAATCATCATTTGATAACACATATTGAGGAAAGTTCAGAATTCCTGCGTTGAAATCGGTAAGATAGGAATTGACTTCCCCGGCAGCATCATCATAATAGATCGACACTTCCAGATCCTCATTTAAAAAACCACCGTCTGATCGCTGTTCAATACGTTTGATCTCAGGTGAAGGCACCATAATCTCAGTAGCGGTATACGTTTCATCATCCACGATAACTTCCAGATAATATTGAGCGTTCAACACTGGGATAAAATCTGTGCAATGATAGGTCCCGCTTTCAGAAGTTTCTGAAAAAAGAAATTCGTTATCATTTGCATCGGTAACCTTAACGGATGCCCCAGACACTTTAGTGGTCGATTCGTTATAATAATCGGTCAGTCTGCTGATCTTAATGGTCTGTTGACTTCCATCAGTATTGTCGAACCAAAGTATTTCAGCATCGATCACCAGACGCGCATCTCCGCTTTCCAGGTCTGCATCGATCACATCTTCACAGGACGTCATGACCGACATCATAAACAATGCAAAAAATAGATTTCGATATAGGGATTGATATTTCATGTGCTAGAATTTAAAATTATAGGATATACTCGGAAGAATTCCGAAGATCGATAAGCGTCGTGCTTCATTGGCTCCTGTATCGTCATTAGTCGTAAAGCGAATAGAGGCTGCATTTTTTCGGTTATAGATATTATAGATACTGAATACCCAATAGCTCTGCCATCCTTTTTTACGATCCGGTTTTGGGGTATAGGTCGCCGCCAAATCCAGGTGATGATATATCGGAAGCCGGTTTTCATTACGGAGAGCATAATTAGGAACGGGAATACCTCCTATTTCATAATACCCATTTGGAAAGGTTACCGGTTGCCCTGATTGTAATGAAAAATTGGCGCTGAAAGACCATTTATCTGTATAGAAATAATTACCGGTGACGCTTAGGTTATGTAGCTTATCATAAGGAGAAAGGTACCAGTCACCATTAGCGATACCCGGTTCAGAAACATCTCTACCAGTCGTTTTTTGCTCAGCTCTTGACAGTGTATAAGCGATCCATCCGGTAAGATTTCCGGTATTTTTTCTCAATAGGAGTTCCAACCCATAGGCTCGGGCTTTTCCATTCAGTAATACCTGTTCCAGTTCGTTATTCGCTATAAGATCTGCACCATCAATATAGTCGATCCTGTTCTTGATCTTCTTATAAAAAACTTCCGTTTCCAGTGAAAAACGTTTCTCTGCAAAGTTCCTGAAATATCCGATAGCAAACTGATCCAGCAACTGTGGCTCTATGAAAGGACCACTGGGTGCCCAAATATTCACCGGAGTCGGAGACTGACTGTTCGAAATGATATGGAGGTATTGCACCATTCTGTTGTAACTGGCCTTAATCGAGGTCTCTTCGTTCATCACAAAGGATAAGGCAACCCGGGGTTCAAAATTCCTGAAACTGGAGATCACTTCTCCTTTACCATAGGAAATACTTCCGGTTGGCGTTGATTTCTCATAAATATCATAGGTGGGATTATAGGTTACCGGACCATCCTCATAGGTGTTGATATCCTGTGCACCAAACCGATGAAACATACTGTATCGGAGTCCGTAGTTAAGATGTAACTTTTCCGAGATCTGATGCTGCAGATCCAGATACATCGCCGATTCTAAAGCATATTTCTTATCGAGTTGCATAAAGTTAACCGAAGATTCTTCATTGGTCGGTACGAGTGTGCCCGGATTGAAATCATAGTATATCGATTCGATTCCATAATTCAACCGGAATCTTTCAGAAATACCATGTTGCCAGTCATATTTAAGACCATAACTTTTGATTGCACTATCCCAGCCAAAATTCTGGGAGTTCAATGTGAGTCCGAATTGATAATCACTATAGAAAACGGTAAGATCGGTATTAAGTTCAGTACCGAAACGATGTTTCCAATTCAGTTTTCCCATGGTATTTCCATAAGTACTTAGAAAATTATCGCTAAGATCAAAGATGTCATTACCTTTATATCCGGAAAAATGAAGGCTGTTATTTTCGTTGATCTGATAGTTCAGTTTGGCATTGATATCATAGAAATAAGCCGAATTATCATTATCGGTCAATTTTAAAAAGAGATGGGCATAAGAAGTTCTACCTGCGACCATAAACGATCCTTTATCTCTTTGAAAAGGCCCGTCGAGCTGAAGTCGGCTGGATATAAGTCCGATACCTCCATTAACACCAAATTCTCTAAGACTCCCATTCTGCTGTTGAACATCTAAAACGGAAGAGACTCTGCCGCCATATCTGGAAGGAATTCCCCCCTTATACAAGTCAAGTGAATTTACAGCATCGGCATTGAATACAGAGAAGAAACCAAAGAGGTGGGAATCGTTATAGACCGGAACATTATCAAGAAGCACGAGGTTTTGATCGGCAGCCCCTCCTCTTACGTTAAATCCCGATGAGCCTTCCCCGGCATTGGTAACTCCCGGAAGAGTCAATAATGATTTTAAGGGATCCGGTTCTCCCATGGCCACAGGGATCTGCTTGATCTCTTCCATGGAAAGTCGGTTTACACTCATCTGAGCCTTTTGAATATTCGTCGCCTTATTGTTTTGCGTTACAATCACCTCTTCCAACACTTCACCTCCTTCACTCAATTTGACATCGAGCTGCGTATCTTTATTCAGAACGATCTTCTTCTCTACCGTATCAAAACCTATATAACTGATCGTAACAGTATACGTACCCTGTTGTAACTTTAAAGAAAACCTGCCCTCTATATCGGAGGTTGCTCCTTGTTGCAATTCCGGAATATAAATCGTTGCTCCCGGCAGCGGCAACCCTTCGGTATCCCGTATGATTCCGGAAAATCGAAAACTTTGTTGTTCCTCAGATGCCACAGGAATATTCTTTACCAATATATTATTACCCACCAGAGAAAACCGATAAGGCAATTCTTTATTGAGCAGACCGACCAACTCAGAAGTCCCTATATTCTGAAAACTCAAGGCTTTATTCAGGTGTTTATTTACGTCTATATTATCATTGAAAGCCATTTTATACTCCGACTGGCTTTCGATCTGTCGGAAAAGTACATTAAGGCTTTGATCTTCTTTAAGCTGTATGGTTACATGCTGCGCATGAGCTTTGAGACCAAGAGCCATAAAACATGAAATAATGAAATACTTCATTCAGTTGAAATTTAGGTTATGTTCTTAGATAGATGATTAGTTGGTCTGATGCATCGATGTGAATCGAATGGTCCCCGAGGTGCTGTCAAGAGAATAGTCAAGATTATAGAGCGCTCCCAATGTTTTACAGATGGTATTCGGATCTTCCTTTCTTCCGATACGAAGGGTCACGGTCTTTTTCAAATATTCAGGGGAGATTATCACTTTAAATCCATATTCTCTTAGTAGATGATCAAAGACACTGGATAGTTGCTGATCATCAAAATCGACGTATCGTTCAAAAGACTGTACCGAAACTCCTGTACCGGCATATACGATCTCTTCTCCGGGAGCCAATAACCAATTTTTTGGCTCATTCCTGAGTTTCATTCTAATACTACCTTCATACAATTGAATATTCACCTGACCTGTTGTAGATTCCCGAATATTAAATGCTGTACCCAGAACCGTAGTTACAGTTTCATCACAAACCACAGAAAATGGATGTTCCCTGTCTTTAGCGACTTCAAAATATGCTTCCCCATACAGCTGGAGGTTCCGGTTATTCCTGAAATTTTCGGCGAATTCAATTCTGGATCCCGGTTGTAATATTATTCTGCTACTATCGGACAGCACTACTGATTTCGAAGTGATGCCCGGATTGGTGATCACCATAAGTTTTTTGGTATTCTCCTGAACCGGGTCTGTTTCCTGCTGCAGCAGCATTCCTGTAGCACTGCCTGTTAACAGTAGGATCGCGGCAGCATATCTCCACAACTTTCGGAAGGTCCTTTTCCTTTCAGTAAAGGCAGTACCACAAAACTTCTCCCAGGACTCACATTTGCGTGATTCCGGGTTCTGTGGCGCTTCTTCCTGCCAGGATTTTTTAAATTTATCTTCGAATTTCTGATCCATCAGGAAAATGCATATAGCGGTGAACATTCGAATCCTTCCGAACGCATGGTACTGATAAGCATCTCTGAGATCGGGCGGTTACTGGTAGCTACAAGTAGACTGTCTTGTGGTCGAAGATCGAAATCGAGCTCACAATCGGCTAGTTTAAACAAGAGGATTTTTAACAGATAGAGAATATCGGTCTGAGATTTCACATTGGTGGTATAAATTTCCACATTCATAGCGATCATTATTTTTTAGATAACAATCGGGATGGAAAAAGTTCCTAAGCTTTTTTCAATTTTTTTTTGAGAAATGTATTGGCCAGATAAATATGGTTAGCGATCGTCTTATGCGAAAGGTTGGTCATCGTTGCGATTTCATCGTAACTATAACTCTCCAGCTTGTGAAGTCGAAAAATAAGCTGTCGTTGTGGTGGAAGTTGATCGATAAGCTGCAGTAACCATTCCTGATCTGACTCCTCTTCCGTATCAGCAGTCTCTTCAAAGGAATCAGACAGATGCAGGGGCTGCAGGGGAATTACCTTATTCTCCCGGTTCAAATGATTAAGAATAATATTCCGACAAATGACAAAAAGCTGCTTATCCAAAAGTACATCTTCCTTAAGCTGATGCCTGTTCTTATGAACCTGTAAAAATGTTTCCTGTATAAAATCTTCGGGAGTCAGAAATTTGAAATCAAATCGCTTCGCCATATGGATGAGCTTATCATAATAGGAAAAGTACAGCGTTTTAAAAGCAGACTTATCTGCTTTTTTTAACTTCCTGATCAATATTGAATTGTCGCTCATGCAGTTAGGGAAAACCTTTACAAAAAATCCCCAAAGCAACTACAAAGTAAGGACATTCGCAAAATTTTAGAATTTAATTAAGATAATTGATGGGCAACGCTATTTATAGAGGTTCAGTATTTAGTGATACCAGGGCTATCAGTGACACTGGTAACACTAGTATTTTTCATAGCAACGTATATTCATTTTCAATTCTCATTCAACGTAAGTTACTTTGTGAAGCAGTGAAGCAGTGAAGCAGTAGGCTGTAGGCTGTAGGCAACTGTTAACTGTTTTCCGTTTTCTGTAACCTGTAACGCTGTAACGGTGTCACCTTGTAAAACAGGAATGCAATAACACAGGAATGCAGTAGGCTGTGGGCTGTAGGCAACGGTTAACTGTTTTCTGTCTTCTGACTTCGGTTTTCAATTCTCAATTCTCAATTCTCAATTCTTAATTCCTGGAAATGCATGCCTATCCGATAAACCAATTATTTTCAGTAACTTAATTCAGTAGAACCAACTCAACCATTACCATCATGAAAAATACTATTCAGGGATTCATTATTGTGACTTTACTTTTTTTTACTGCAGCCGGTTCAATGGCGCAGGCACTGGATGCGGAAACCGTAACTGATCTTCAAAAGACTCCAAAATTTGCCTTCGGGGTCAGCGATGAATTTCATTTTAAATCTGTTCTTGGAATGTATGACAGGTTCGTGGAAAGCGGCATCGAAATCGCTGCCTTTGAGATCATTGTTAAAGGGCCTTTGGTGTCCGATCTCGTAAAGGGTTCAGAACTGGAAACTTTCTTTGAAAAATATCGCTCGAAAGTGCGTGTCAGTGTTTGCAGCTTTGCTATGGAAAAACGGAAGGTGACCAAAGAACAGTTATTTCCCGGACTGGATGTGGTGGCAACCGCTTCTATACGTATGCTGCAACTGCAAGCCCTGGGATATAATACATTGACTTATTGAACATTTTATATTCCTATATAATCCTGTAATTTATTTTTAAAAGAATTCCCGATCGGGATGTAATGAACAATGGTTAAAATACGGTTGCCTCGATCACTTCGATGTGCTTCCGGGCAATTATGAAAGACTTATGCACCTGTATAAAATTCTGAGAAAGTAATAACTCCAAAAAGCAGGAGAATTTCACCTGTTATATCGATTCATAAACAGTGATTCCCACGGGAATG
The DNA here is from genome assembly GCF_007279655.1 of Robertkochia solimangrovi. Classification (GTDB taxonomy): domain Bacteria; phylum Bacteroidota; class Bacteroidia; order Flavobacteriales; family Flavobacteriaceae; genus Robertkochia; species Robertkochia solimangrovi. Next base: position 62,130 of record NZ_QKWN01000013.1, read on the forward strand.
AGAATACTGAAGAGAATAAGTGTTTTGAGAATAAACCAGTTGTTTCTCCTGAAAATGCGATCATTTCTCAAAAATAAGGCATCTTCCGCTATCCAAAAAAATGTGATGAACAGACTGGTTGGAAATATGAAACAATGCTTTCTAATGCTGAAAAGCAAATGGGATTCTGTGAATGAAACCCGATTTACTTACATATTTGTAAAGTGCTATTGCTGTTTTGAGATCAGGTCGACAAAATCCTCTTTAACCCCTTCACAGATATTCACCGAATTATAGGTGCAGTTCTTCATATTCACCGGATCAAAACTATAAATCCTGATCTTTGAGGGTTTGTATTCCCTGCATTGTAAATGCGTAAACATATTCAAGGCTGCCTTCGCGGTAGAATACGCTGTAAGACTGTAACCGGAATAGCAGAACGTATCGTCTTTCATCTTACTGATATCCCCTAAAGAACTGGTGATATTAATGATACGCGGGTCTTCGCTCAATTTAAGTAACGGATTAAAAAGCTGAATCATCCGAATGACAGCAAAGAAGTTTACTTCATAGACCTCCCTGACCTCCTTTAAATTCAACTGGTCGATCTTATGGCCAAACCCGTTGACGATCTCTGCGTTATTGACCAGCAGATCCAACTTGCCATAGGATTCATAAATGTTTTTTTTGAGTGTTACCAGGCTTTCCTCAGATGTGAAATCCACTTCGGTAAGCTTGTAGTAATCATGGCTTAATGCAGAAAGCTTATCATAGCTCTCTTTAGTTGCAGCCAGTACTACTTCATAATGGTTATCTGCCAGGATTCTTGCAAAATCTTTGCCTATTCCATTACCGGCTTCGGTAACAACGGCAACACTTTTCTCATTCATTACAATCCATTTTTAAACATTTTACAAATTTAGTGTACAGTGCTTCATAGTTAAAAAAATTAGTTTCATATTTATTGGGTTGGTTTCAATACGGATCACTGACCCTTTACGTTCTTCTGTATTGGTTAGGTGTTGTTCCACTCATATTTTTAAAGAACCTGGTAAAATGCGTAGGTTCCTGAAAATTGAGTCGATAGGCTATTTCAGCGATATCCAATCCGGAATATTTCAATAAACTCTTGCTTTCCATCAATAGTCTTTCCTGAATAATATCCTTTGCACTTTTGCCCGTTAACTTTTTAATCGTGGTCGTCAGATAATTCGGAGTGATGTTCAATTCCTGGGCATAATCACTGACATTCTTCGTATCCACATACATCTTATCTACCAAGGCTTCAAATCTGTTCGCTATGATTTGAGATCTGCTCAAATGATTTTCTGTCGTCTTATGTCTTTCATAGATAGCCTTACAGAAATACAACAACGAACTCAACATTCCTTCCAGCATTTTTTCCTGATAGGGATGCGGACTCTTAAATACCGAAAGCATTCTTTCGATATCAAAGTTAAGCGATTCATGTTCTTCGCGAGTCAGCATCATCACGCTCTTTTCCGTCATTTTCAGAAAAGGAAAATCCTTATTGATATCGGGAAAGGAATTGATCAGAAACTCTTTTCTGAACATCACATACAATCCGGCCATTCGCTCATCTCTTACCCAGGAGAATACCTGTCCGGGTACTACGAACCACAGCGGATATTCCTTAAGTTCCAGATCATCGGTATCAAGATTCAATCGACTGTCGCCGGTGTAGTTCAACAACCCAATCTGGTAAAAACTCTGCCTGTAGGGTGGCATACATCTTCTCGCGGTGACCCCCATATCTTCAACGGCAAAAACATCAAAGTTGGGTATATGGCTTCTATGAGAAAACCCTGTTGCCTCATGCAGATCGTTCGTATTTTCAAAAACCGGTATCTCAGCTTTGCTCATATATATTTTAGTGGGTCGGTGGTATAGCCAAATTTTAGTCTGCCTACACCAACCCACCTTACACAATTTGTTTTAATTGTTAGTATTGGCCTTTGCCAAATGCATCGATTCAAATTTAGTATTCAATTCCTCTTCCGAAATTATATCCCATCCACCACCAAGGGCTTTATAGATCGCGATCAGCGAGGTCGCCGAAGAGATCTCACTCAAAGCAAGTGCATTTTCAGCTTGTAACAAGGCTTTATCAGCATTGAGATAATCGATAAAACTGTCCAGTCCGGAATTATAGCGTTGTCTTGCGAAGTCAGCTGCCTGCGCACTGGCTTCTGAGGAAATTTGCAGGATCTCACGCCGTTGCAATTCCTTGGTATAATTATTTAAAGACGTCTTAATTTCTTCTAATCCCTGTAACACCACTTTTTCATATTGATTGAGTGCTGCCAGCGTTTGGGCATCATTGTTTTTGATCTGTTGTTTCACACGACCTAGATTGAAGGCTGCCCAGCTGATACTTGGAAATATACTCCAGGTAAAAGATTCTTTATTTCCGAAATTGGCAAAATCAACAGCTGAGAAACCTATTGTACCTCCGAATTCAATCTTCGGATAGAGTTCGGCCACCGAAATATTATATGCGGCGATCCTTATCTGCAGTGCAGCTTCAGCCCTTCTTACATCCGGTCTGCGTCTTAACATCTCCTCAATGCTTCCTACAGCAACCGACGGGGGCAAACTGGGAAGGGGTTGTTTACTGATGATGGCCGCATCCAGATCACCGGGTACCTCACCTATCAATACGCTCAGGCTATTTTTGATCGCTTCGATCCTTGCTTCCAGTGGAGGAATGCTTGCCCGGGTACTCTCGAGTTGTGCCAGGGCTCTCGATACATCCAGACTGTTACTGGTACCTGCTTCTGACAATTTAACGGTCAGTTCATACGTTTCTTTCTGACTCTGTAAATTTCGTTTGGAGATATCCAGCAAGTATTGTGTACCCCGAAGCTCCATGTAATTATTGGCTACTTCGGCAAAAATACTGACATACATACCATGCATATCTGCCAGCGCCAGATTGCTGTTTGCCCAGGCTCCTTTTATCCGGTTACTAACCCTTCCAAAAAGGTCTACTTCCCAGAACGCATCAAAACTTGCATTATAGGTACTGTAGGTAGGATTGCTTCCCGGAACGAACACATTTTCTCCCAGGCGGGTTCTGGTATAGTCACCATTGGCAGTCACTGTTGGTAATCTGTCCAGTCTGGTTTCTTTCAGAAAAGCACGGGATGCCTTATAGTTCGCCACTGCTGAATTGATATCCAGATTATGCTTTCTCGCTCTTTCTATCAACGTATCGAGAATGGGATCCTGAAATTCTGACCACCATGTTTTGGCGATCGCTGCTTCCGTAAAGGCCTTATCTTTGATCTCACGTTGAAGAAAGTCTTCTCCCGCATTCACCCCACTTTGTACTTCATAGTCCCTTTTCGTAATCCCACAGGATACTAAGGTGAACGCGATTACTATATATATTATTGATCTTTTCATTGCATCTTGATTATTTCTAATTAGGCTGTGGTGATAACACTGCGGGCTGATGAGCCTTCGCTCTTTTGGCCGACCATTTTCTTCCCAGGTAATAAAATACCGGAGTCAGGAAAATTCCGAAGATGGTTACCCCCAACATTCCACTAAATACTGCTATCCCCAGTGAAACCCGTAATTCTGATCCGGCTCCGGTTGCCAGTGCAAGAGGCACTACCCCCAGGATGAATGCCATCGCAGTCATCAGGATGGGTCGCAACCTCAGACGGGAAGCTTCGATCACCGCAGTTTTCAAATCTTCTCCCTGATCCTCCAGCTGCTTGGCAAATTCCACGATCAGAATAGCATTCTTACTCGCAAGACCCACCAGTACCACGAGTCCGATCTGTACCATGATATTATTATCCAGTCCGGCGAGGTCAACCCCAACCATCGCAGAAAGCAATACCATAGGAACGATGAAAATTACAGCTAATGGAAGCACCAGACTTTCGAACTGAGCTGCCAGTAACAGAAATACGAATACCACTGCGAGCAAAAATGCGACACCTGCCGTATTTCCGGCCGCTCGTTCCTGATAAGCGATCTCCGTCCATTCGAAGGAGATGCCCTGTGGAAGTATTTCCGCAGTGAGTTCCTCCATTCTGTCCAAACCTTCTCCAGAACTATATCCTGGAGCAAAATCTCCATTAAGGGAAGCCGAAGGATAAAGATTGAACCTTGGAATCCTTGAAGGTCCGGCGATATCCTTTTGTTGTGAAACCGTCCCTAAAGGAACCATCTCCCCTTTCTTGTTACGCACTTTGATCCTGGAAATATCATCCGGAGTTAAGCGGTTGGGTGCATCGGCCTGTGCAGTAACCTGAAAGGTTCTTCCTAAATAATTGAATTCGTTTACAAAGGCTGATCCCATATAGATCTCCAGCGACTGAAATAACTCCCCGACATCGATTCCCAGTTTCTCTGCTTTAACCCGGTCTACATCGAGAAAAAGCTGCGGGGTCTGATTATTGAAGAAACTGAATACGTTATTAAGCTTAGGGTCCTGATTAGCTGCCATGGCGAGTTCATTGGTCGCCTTCAACAGTGCATCAGTACCGAGGTTAGCACGGTCCTGAACCATCATTCTAAATCCTCCTGCATTACCGATCCCTCTCACCGATGGTGGTGGAATAACCAAAACGATGGCATCATCGATCTGAGCGAATTTAGCCCGTATCGTTCCTAAGAGTTCCTCATAACCAATTCCTTTTTCATTCCGGAGTTCAAAATCTTCCAGCGTTAAGAATACGGCTGCCGCATTGGAGGCATTTGTAAAAGATGCTGCATCAAAACCGGTGAAGGAAACTGCATTCTCGACCCCATCGATATCGAGCCCAAGATCGAGTACTTCCCGAATGACCTTATCGGTTCTGGTCAGGGATGATCCGGGAGGCAATTGTACAATCGTTATAAAATACTGCTGGTCCATAGCCGGAATAAACCCTTGCGGCACCCTGTTGAACTCAAACCCTGTGATTGCTATCAGTCCAAAATAGACCACCATCACCATCATCCCGGTTCTCACCAGTTTTTGAACGGCCTTCCCATAGCGATCAGAAAGTGCCTCCATAAATCCGTTGAACTTATCTCCGATGAACTTTAAAGGTCTAAGATATATCGGTGTGTTTTTAGCAGTGGTTTTTTCTTCGTGACGCATCAATAGTGCTGCCATGGCCGGACTCAGGGTCAGGGAAACGAATACGGAAATAGCCGTAGCCACCGCGATGGTCATTCCGAACTGTTTGTAGAATTGCCCTGAAATTCCATCCAGAAAAGCGGTTGGAATAAAAACAGCGATCAATACCAGTCCGATTGCAACAAGCGCTCCTCCTACTTCATCCATGGTTTTAAAGGCTGCCTCTTTAGGTGAAAATCCTTTTGCGAGATAGCGCTCCATATTTTCCACAACCACGATAGCATCATCCACCACAATACCGATGGCAAGCACCAATCCGAAAAGTGTCAGGTTATTCAGGGAAAATCCGATGGCCTGCATCACGGCAAAGGTTCCGATCAAAGAAACCGGAATAGCCAGTATCGGGATAATGGCCGCTCTCCAGGATTGCAGGAATAGCAGAATCACCAGTACTACCAGTATGACAGCTTCAAAAATGGTATGATAAACCTCATCCACAGATTTCTGGATGAACTCCGTTGGGTTATAGGCGATCTTATATTCCAGGTCTTTTGGAAAGTTCTTCGAAAGTTCTTTCATCTTCTCCTGGATCTGTTCAGCGGTTTCCAGGGCGTTACCACCGGGTTGCTGAAATATCGGCATCGCGATTGCCGGATCCTTTCCCAGATAACCCTTGGTCGCATAATTCTGTGCTCCCAATTCTACCCGTCCAACATCTTTCAGTCGGACGATCCTTCCATCCTCGCCGGATTTGATAATGACATTCTCAAACTGCTCTGTAGAAACCAGTTTTCCCTGTGTTTGTATATTGACCTCGAAAGCCGACTGATTCCCTGAGGGCAAGGTGTTCAGGGTTCCACTGGCGATCTGCACATTTTGTGCTCTCAATGCAGCTACTACTTCCCCTGCGGTTATATCAAGTGTGGCGATCTTATCGGGATTTAACCAAATGCGCATGGCATATTCGGCTGCACCAAAGATCTGTATATCACCCACTCCTTTTATACGGGCCAATTCATCCTTAAGCTGGAGCACTGCATAATTCCCCATATAGATCTGGTCATAGGTCTTATTCGGTGAATACATATTTACCACCATCAACATATCCGGTGATATTTTCTTCGTGGTTATTCCCAGTCTTTTTACCGACTCCGGCAATCGTGGTTCGGCAATGGCCACCCGATTCTGTACCTGTACCTGTGCTTTATCAAGGTCGGTACCCAGCTTAAAAGCTACCTGAAGTACAACACGACCGTCGGCAGAGGATTGGGAAGTCATGTAAATCATATCTTCCACCCCGTTTATCTCCTTTTCCAGGGGCGCAGCCACACTTTCAGAAAGCGTTTGAGCATTGGCGCCCGGGTAAACCGCTACCACTTCAATGGTAGGAGGAGCAACATCGGGAAATTGAGAAATCGGCAGGGAAACATAAGCCAGACCCCCAACGATCAATATAAGTACACTGAGTACTGCGGCAAAGATGGGCCTCTTTATAAATATATGGCTAAACTTCATTCTTTTGTTTCTTTTTTGAAAATAGGACTCCCATTGTCTCCCAGTTAACGACCGTAAGACCGATAACTGAAAGCCTTAAGAGTATTCTTTTGATTCTAAAAGTTAATTTAGGTACCCACAGGCATCAATGAGCCTGGGTTACCGCATTCGTCAGGATATTGGATTCCTCCTGAATCGCTACGGTCGACGGACTCACCTCCATTCCCGGTCTGATCTTTTGAATATTGTTGACGATCACCTTATCTTCTGACGAGATTCCTCCTCTGATAATTCTAAGACCGTTCGAATGCAACGGTCCGAGTGTAACAGTCTTGCTTACGACCTTGTTTTCATCGGTCAAGACATACACAAACCTTAGCGACTGATTCGTTCCGATAATTTCATCCGGAATCATCAATGCTTTGTGCTCAGCACTTCCGAGAAGTCTCGCCTTTCCGAACATTCCCGGTTCCAGCAGATGGTCTTTGTTTTCAAGGATCGCCCTGCTTTCAATGGTTCCTGAATTGTTATCGATCTCATTATCCACAAAATCCATTTTGGCTTCGTGTACAAAATCATCCTCATCGATCAGCTTGATGAAAACCGGCATGCCTTCGGCACGGGCTTCATCCCGTTCTCCATTTCTGGCAAGTCTGACGTATTTCAAGTAATCAGATTCACTTCCTGTGAAATAAAAATGAATCGGACTCGTAGCAACGATGGTGGTCAACAAGGTTGAATTCGCACTCCCCCCATCAACGATATTCCCTTCGTTTACCTTATCACGACTTACCAATCCGGAAATAGGAGCTTTCACTTCTGTAAATTCCAGATTGAGTCTGGCGTTATCCACTTTGGCCTGAGCCAATTGCTTACTTGCTTCAGCATGTACCAGTGCCTGCTCTCTGCGGTCGTACTCTTCTATAGAGAGTGCTCCGGTCTCTCTGAGAGATTCCACTCTTTCGAAATTATCCTGAGCAGTCTTAAGCGTGGCCAGTGCCTGAGCATAGTTGGCTTCAGCTTCCGCCAATGCGATCTTAAAAGGTCTTTGGTCTATGACAAAAAGAACCTGCCCCTTCGTTACTTGTTCACCATCTGAAAAGTTCACTTTTTCCAGAAATCCACTTACCCGGGCACGTACTTCGACTCTGCTACTCGCTTCGAATCGACCGGTATATTCATCCCACTCGGTAATTTTCTCAAAAACCGGAGTCGCCACTTCTACCGGTAACGCAGCCATTGCTGGTTGTGATTTTTCATCCTCGTTTTCAACAGTTGTAAAAGCGAGAAAAATGATGGCTATCAGTAAACCTATAAACCCTAGGGACAGGTATCTGTTCGTGTTAAAATTTAGTTTCATCATGATCTTCTATTTAATGTTGACTTTAGACGACAAAATTATATCCATCATGGCCGTTACGGGTAACCATAATAGTTTCATAAATGACCAAAATCTTAACTACCGCTAAAAAAGACCAAAATCTTTGATCATCGCTACAAACTTCTTAACCGATCAAATGTCATAGCAATCTGGTCGCTTATCACAAAAATTTATGGGCCGGCCCTGTGGTTCTACACTCGTTCTATCAAAAAACGAATATTCATAACTTTTGTAAAAGGAAATTAAATATCCTCACTAACTTCAATCCTGTTACACCGAATTGGCTTTAAAACATGATTTGATGTCCCTCATTAATTAGTCTATTTATTTTATCATTATTATGCTGCCTAGTGTCTATTCTACTTCTAAAAAATTCAATACATACTGCTTCCCAATTTCAAGATTATACAACTTAAAAGGAAATTGCCTATTTTGGACATGGCTAACCATTTTATGAAACCATTCCAACTGATGAGAAACTTTTTATTTACCTGTACGCTTATTCTTTGCTTTATTACCGATTCCTCAGCACAGCAACCACCGGCTTACCAATTATTGAACAATAAAGGTGAAGTTGCCGACTATGAGGTTATGATCAAAGATCTGGCTGCAGGAGATATGGTCTTTTTCGGTGAATATCATACCAATCCGATCTCACACTGGATGCAATTGGAAATGTGTAAAAGTTTCTATGCGATCAAAGGAAAAGAACTGTACCTGGGAGCGGAAATGTTTGAAAACGGAAACCAATTGGTGATCGATGAATACCTTCAGGGGTATTATGAAGAAGATAAAATGATACCGGAGATCACACAGCTTTGGAACAACTATAAGACCGATTATAAACCCCTGCTGGACTTTGCAAAGGAAAATGAGCTCAGATTCATAGCGACGAACATCCCGAGAAGGTATGCTTCCATGATCTATAAGGGAGGCATCGGGATTCTTGACCAGCTGAGTGATGAAGCCAAAGCGATGATCAGTCCGGACCTGAAGAAATATTTTGATCCTACGGTAAAGGCTTATGCTGAAATGGCTGAAAAAATGGGAGGCCATGTGCCTCCAAACATGCTGAACATTCAAACTTCACAGGCTTCCAAAGATGCCACCATGGCCCATTTTTCCCTGAAAAACTTCCAAAAAGGAAACCTGCTCTTTCACTTTGAAGGTTCCTACCATTCCAACTATGATCAGGGTATTATCTGGTGGATCAACAAGGTGCAACCCGGACTAACCATAAAATCGATCACCACGGTAAACAGTTCTGAATGGGAAACCATGACCGAAGAAGAAAAGTCAACCATAGCTGATTATATTATCGTTGTGGCAGATTCCATGACACAGACGAACCGCTAACCTTCAATGCCGATCATAGTATGGAATTTAAAAAACATATCCTTAAAGTTTTAATCTGGCTTCCTTCCCTAGTGATCTCTGTGTTCTATTTTAAGAATGCCGGTGAAAAGATATTGAATGCCGGAGTTCAGGATAAAGTGGTAAGTAACGAACTACTGATCATTATAACGGGAGTGATTCTTATGGTCGCTACCCTATTGTTCCTGATCAACAGGACCCTACTTTGGGGTACAGTCATTTTGTCTTTATACATGACGCTGATCGTAATCATCCATATTTATAAAGGTAAACCCTTTGAGGTCACCATACTGATCGTTATGGCAACTATTTTTGCTGCCTGGTTACGAAAACCAAAATTATTTATTCCATAGGTGATCAACATGGTATTCTTTAAAGTCTGAAAAATATAGGAAGGTTACATAAATTCTTATAAAGTTTTATTAAAAATCTACTCAAAGCCTAATTTATCACACTTATATTCAGGAAAATTCCTATTTTTCCTACCAATTAATACACATTTCTACCACCTGATCTCAGGCATCCCATTTAGGTCTGATTTTAACGGTTGTCTCTCCCCCCGGTGTATTGGAACATTAAAAATTTAAAGGATAAGATCCTTCAGGATCTGGGAAAGGGAACATCTTATAGTACCTCTCCAACCCAACATTAATAATTGATACCAACGAATATAACAGGTAGATTAATGGACCTTATACTAAGCATACTAGTTGACATTGGAATCATTCGTGAAGAATATCTCCACGACAAAAGAATTCGAAAAAAAGAACAGCAAGATGGTGTACCAAGAACCCTTGAAAGATATTTGTTCAGGCCTTCTTTATTGATATTTTTAGGTACGTTGCTTTTCATTTCCATCTTAACCTCTGTATTTATGATCATTCAACACACTTATATTAATCCGGGAAAGACAGAACAGGAAATCCTTAAGATCGGTGGAGCTCTTGAAAAATGGAAGAATCATACCGGTCAATATCCCGAAAGTTTAAAGGAACTTATCGGTAACGGACCTATCAGACAAGGTTGGGAGGTAGATGCCTGGAACCACCCTTATCAATATACGCTATCGGATGACAGGGCGAATTTCAAACTGGTCTCCTCCGGCTCCGATGGTTTTTTTGGAACTAAGGATGATCTCAGTAATTGATCCAATATTTAAACCTCACTACCGTTTAAAAAAACAGATACCGCCAAAATGACAAGCCGATTAGCCGAAAGTATTCAATCACTATACAAGATCTTTGAAAAATATCATCCTAATTCCAACATGAGCGGAAGTTCCAATTATGATGCGCTCAAGCTTTGGAATGAAGAGTTATTCTCAAAACCCCTGGCTAAATTAAATGATGATGACCTCTCACGTTATGCAGGAAAGGCTATTACTACTTGGGGAGAACCGAACGACTATAAGCATTTCCTTCCACGTATCTTTGAATTAACAGCAATCTACAGAACACCCTATGAAATCTGGATATCCTTCGATAAACTCGAACGAGCAGGATGGCTAAGCTGGCCGCAGGAAGAACAAGGTGTTATTTGTGAATTCATGCTCAGTCTCTGGGAAAATCTGATCAACGACGAAAGCGAAGCAGCCGCCTGGGTTTTTCAGGATTACTTTTCCGCTCTTGCAAATTTTTACCCGGAGTTCGATGATCTTCTTGAAATATGGTCCCGATCAGTATCAAAATCGGCGATAAGCTACCTTGCAAATCTTGTGATCAATGAGCAAACCAAATTATTTGACAGACAGAAAATAAGCGGTTTCCATGATAAAACTGAAAATGCTGAACACCTCATCTCCTGGTTAATTTCGGACACTATTCTCATGAAAGTACAAGAGAGTTTCTTTATTTTCGACGATGCAGCACTGGCCCAAAAAATATCATGGGCAGATCAGATCATTTCCTACCAACAAAAAAATTATAATTTAGCACCGGTACAAGGTGATCAATTATGACCATAAAAAACCTACTCAAAAAAACCGACCACAGACCCTGGAAACTACCTGATCATGATTGGAAATTCTATCAGGAATGGAACAACGCCATCTTTCTCCATTGGCAGGTAGAGATTTCTGCATTAAAGAAGTTTGTCCCCAACGATCTGGAAATCGACCTTTTCGAAGGTAAACCATGGGTTTCCATAGTTGCCTTTTCCATGGAAAACATACGTCCAAAAAATTTACCTGCCTTCTCACCGATTTCCAATTTCGACGAGATCAATATCCGAACCTATGTGAAAGCAAACGGAAAAACCGGAGTATATTTTTTAAGCATCGAAGGAGGTAAAAAGCTTTCCTGTAAAGTAGCAAAAGGGATCTCAGAACTGCCCTATCGTTATTCCAGAATGCAAAGAACACCTTATACCTATCTTTCTTCAAACCCTGAATATAAAGACCAACTTAAAATTAACCATGACACAGGCATGGCTACTTCCAACAAATCCGACCTGGACAAATGGCTAACAGAACGATACGCCTTATTTCAGGATACTGAAAAGTACATTAACGAATTTGAGATACACCATATAGAATGGCCACTTCAACAAATTCAAATTTCCAAATTAGAGCTCCATTATCCCAGATTCAATGACCTTCTCTCCCAAAAGCCTGATAAAACTCATTTTTCAAAAGGAGTTCGAGTCCTCGCCTGGAATAAGACCCCATTACGGTAAAAATCCAAATCATGAAAATATACCGATCTGTACATGTAACCAGAAATAATGGAGAATGAAGAATTGAGAATTGAATTTTAATTTACAATTTAGTATCTCCTCGTTTGACCCCTGCCTTAAAGGAAGACGAGGGGGCTATTGAGTGACCATTTCAGTTCCAATTCCCACCCTTTAGGGATGGGGCAAGGAATTGGAGGGGAAATAGAATTGAGAATTGAAAAATTGAAAAATTGAGAATTGAGAATTATAATTTACCACTTACAATTTCGTGTCCCCTCGTTTGACCCCTGCCCTAAAGGGAGACGAGGGGGCTATTGAGTGACCATTTCAGTTCCAATTCCCACCCTTTAGGGATGGGGCAAGGAATTGGAGGGAAATAGAATTGAGAATTGAAGAATTGAGAATTGAGAATTGAGAATTAAAATTTACACTTAATACTCGGTACTCGCTCTTCACTCTCAAACTCATTCCACTAAATCAGTTGCATAACAAATCCTTTTTAGTTTTCGCTTTGTAAATGGAATTAGCTATTTTCACTATATATCAGGGAATATTCCTACGATTTAGTGACCTGTTCCAATATTGATCTAACATCAATAACGAAATGCTGAAGAAAATCGCCACGCTTATACTCATACTCCTGATCGGACCAGTTTTAGGTTCGGTATTCGGTATTGCTCATGACCAGATTACTTATACCATATCTGAAGAATACTATACCAAATTCAAATTCTTTCAATTCGGACTTATGAATTGGGGTTGGGGAGTGAATGTGGGGAGCGGGAAGGCGCCGGAGATCATACTGGAAAACCCGAGATCAGGAGTTATGGTAGTAGGAATTCTGGCTACCTGGTGGGTGGGATTTATCATAAGCATATTACTGGGCGTGATCGGTTTGATCCATAAAACTGCAAAAGATATGTTTCGGGTCACCTTAAAAGCCATGATCTGGAATATAGTATTTGCTCTGCTTACCGGGCTATTCGGACTAGTGTACGGTAAATTTTTCCTTTCTTATACTCCTTCACTTTGGTTTCTCCCCGATAATATAAAAGATAGGACCGCATTTGAGATGGTTGGATCCATGCATACCTTTAGCTATTTGGGAGGATTTTTAGGATTATTGTTCGGAATCGGATACAGTCTTAGAGAGCGATGGAAGGCTAACAATATTGAAACACAAAAAGTCTGAATTTATATAGCAGCTTTGATCGTATATTCGTAGGGTATAACCTGTACCCTTTTGATATGAAAAAGCATTTTCTCACATTCCTGATATTCATCATTTCAGTTTCCCTGAAGGCTTCCACCGTTGATACCCTCACCGTATATAGCGCGTCCATGCAGAAAGAGATCAAATGTGTGGTCATTAAACCTGATTCCTATGCCAAAGGGGACCAACAGTATCCCGTGGTATATCTGTTACATGGTTATAGTGACAACTATGCTTTTTGGGTTAAGGAAGTACCCGAGATCAAAAAGTATGCAGACGACTTTCAGATGATCCTGGTATGCCCGGATGGCGGTTACAACAGCTGGTACTATGACAGTCCGGTAAAGAAGAGTAGTCGTTTTGAAACACATATAACCCGTGAAATATTACCTTATGTGGATACACATTATCGGACTCAGCCTGACCGTAAACACCGTGGAATCACCGGACTCAGCATGGGAGGTCATGGTGCCTTATATCTGGCTTTGCGCCATACCGATCTTTTCGGGGCTGCGGGAAGTACCAGTGGCGGAGTAGATATCAAACCCTTCAAAAAACATTGGGAACTGACAGAACAAGTGGGTGACAGTATACAACAAAAGGATAATTGGGAAAAAATGTCCGTTATCAATATGATCGACGAATATCCAACACGACAATTATCACTTATAATAGATTGTGGTACCGACGATTTCTTCTATACCGTCAACAAAAATTTACATGAAAAGCTACTGCAACAGGAAGTACCTCATGACTATACAGAACGCCCGGGCGGACATACCCTGGAGTATTGGCAGAATTCTATAGGATATCAATTGTTGTTCTTCTTCAAATTTTTTGAAGCCCCAAATACGTTTGACAAAGGTTAAGCATTCTCCGATTATCACAGATAATACTTAATTAAGTAACTTTATTCGCTCCAAACATCCAACGGAAAATAAATTTTTGAAAGTTAGCAGGTATGATATGAGTAAGGAATACGAATACAGGAACAAAAAACCGGATTCAAGACTTGCTGACTTGGTTGAAAGTTTCTGGATGTTACGATTACCTACCGATCATGATAAAGAGATCGTGGTATTACCCGACGGACGTATCGATTTATTCTTTACGATATCCGCAACACAAACATTTCATATCACCCTATCAGGGCTGGAAACACATGCCGATCAGGTAACACTGGAAGCCGGAACACTAATGTTTGCCATTAGTTTTAAATTACTCGCCACTGAATATATACTTGAAAATACCGTTTCCAACATTCTTGATTATGCAAAATATCTACCGGATGACTATTGGGGATTTGAAGAGGCAGACCTTGACGATTTCGATCTTTTTTGTAGCAAGGCTGAAGCCAGATTACTAACACTGCTTCCCTCTGAGATCGACCCCAGGAAACAAAAACTTTTTGAAAACATCTATTCCTCCGATGGTGCACTAACAGTTCAGGAATTATCCGAAAAGGCATTTTGGAGTAGCCGACAGATCAATCGCTATTTCAATAAACAATTCGGCATTTCTCTGAAATCTTATTGTAATATCCTTCGTTTCCGGGCGTCATTTCATCATATCAGGGAAGGCAAATTATTTCCTTCCGAGAATTTTACCGATCAGTCCCACTTTATCAGAGAAGTAAAAAAACTTTCAGGCGTATCCCCGAAGGAACTCAGTAAAAATAAAAACGACCGATTTATACAATTTTCTTTCTCCGATCCGGAATAGTTTTGTCTCGATAAAAAATATCGAAATGAAATTAAAAGATAAAAAGATCGCCATTGTTGGTGGAGGACCCGGCGGACTTACCCTGGCGAGAATTTTACAACTGCGGGGGGTTGACGTAAAAGTTTATGAAAGAGATGTTGATCAAACTGTTCGGGTACAGGGCTCCCCACTGGATCTGCATGAGGAGTCCGGATTAAAAGCCCTATTAAAGGCAGGCCTCCTTGCCGAATTCCGTAAAAGCTTTTTACCCGGAGCCGACAGAAAAAAAATCGTTGACCCACAGGGAATCGTATACTTCAGTGACCATGAGAGTAAGCAAGAGGAAAATTTTGGAAATGCCGGTTTTCGACCGGAGATCGACCGCGGCACATTGAGACAACTACTATTAACTTCATTGAGACCCGGTACCTTACAATGGGATCGTCATTTTGTGACAATGGAGAAACACCACTCGGGATGGATGCTGCATTTTAAAAACAGTGTTATTGAATACGCTGACATTGTAGTCGCTGCCGACGGTGCAAATTCAAAGATTCGTCCGTATATTACAGAAATCAAACCTTTCTACACAGGAATAACCATGCTGGAAGGTACTGTAGCCAACGCTAGTCGGAAGGTGCCCCAGGTACATACATTAGTCAATGGCGGTAAGATCATGGCTTTTGGTAATGAAAAGAATCTTTTGATGGGACAAAAAGGGAAGGAAGAACTCGGATTCTATGCCAGTTTTAAGGCCGAAGAAAGTTGGGCAGTACAAAGTCAGCTCGACTTTGGTGACAATCATAAGGTGCTGGAATGGTTCAGAAATACGTTTTATGAATGGTCAGAATTCTGGAATGAATTGTTTGAGAACGCCAGTGTTGCCTTCGTACCTCGGCCGATATATTGCATGCCGTTAGGCCAAAATTGGGAATCACAAGCCAACCTGACAATAATCGGAGATGCCGCTCATGTGATGCCACCATTTGCAGGTGAAGGGGTGAACATGGCAATGCTCGATGCTTTAGAATTAGCGGAGAACCTGCTTTCCGATAATTACCAAACGATCTCAGATGCCATCAAATCCTTTGAGATCAACATGAGAAAAAGAGCGACCAAAGCCGCTAAGGAATCACTGGAAAACGGAGAAACCATGCATGCAGAAAATGCCCTTGAGAACATACTAAACTTCTTTGAAGGACATATAAAAATAAATCAATAATAAAACTTACCATTACTAATTACACTATTAATACTAAACATTGCTTTAATTTTCTCTCACAATTTATTAACTTATTAGTCTGATTTATAGAGTACCGAAACGAACAAGGTATATGGTTCTAAAAACATTAAAATACATTTTTCTTGTTTTTACATTTGTATGTATCACCGAATCATGTAATCAAAATGATTCACTTGCGTCCACCGAACCTGAAATACTAGCGGAACAAGTAACCATCTATCGTGACTCTTATGGAATTCCGCATATTTTTGGAGATACCGATGAAGCGATGATGTTTGGTTATGCTTATGCTAGGGCTGAAGATGATTATGAACGTATCGAAGATGTTTTCATCAATATGACTGGGCATAGAAGTAAGTACAATTCAGATAGTAGTCTTGCCGATGATATCCTGATCCGTGCCTTCGAGATACCTCGGATCGCCAAAGAACAGTATAATGCAATGGATCCGGATTTACAAAGCTTGTGTAATGCCTATGTTGCAGGTTTGAAATATTATTTACAAAAACACCCGAGTCAGAAACGAAAGGGATTTGAAAATATAGAACCCTGGATGGTCCTGACCACCCAAAAAGGCTGGTGGACATGGATGCTAACACAGCAGTCTGACTGGAATGAGATCATTAGGCAGCAATACACCACGTACACTAAAAATAGTGAGGTACACGGCTCCAATGCTTGGGCCATCAGTGGAAAGAGGACTAATAAAGGAAATCCCATGTTGCTGATAAATCCGCACATGGGGGCGAATGAGTTTGAATATGAAGTACACCTCAACAGCAAGGAAGGTATGAACTTTTATGGCGGTGCGGCCTGGGGAAGTGACTTTTTTCCTGTTGACGGATTCAATGAGTTTCTTGGCTGGGCCCAGACCACGAATTGGCCTGATATTGTGGACACCTATAAACTCGACTTTGATCATCCTTCCGACACTTTGAAATACAGGTTCGGAAAAGAATATCTGAAAGCCGAAACCTGGTCTGAAATATTACAGGTAAAAACTAAAGGAGCACTCAAAGAACAAAAAGTTACTTTCTTAAAATCTGTTCATGGTCCGATATTAAGAGATAGTTCAGGAACATATTTCAGTTATCGCATACCCGCCATAGAACATGGAAATCTTATCGAACAATTTTATGCCATGTGTACGGCTACCAGTTTTACGGAATGGAAAAACGCAGTTGGATCACTGGCTCTCCCATATGAAAACCTGATCTATACAGACAGAACCGATACGATATTTTATCTCTACAACGCCAGAATCCCAAAACGCAATGAAAATACTGATTGGGAACAAACTTTGAACGGTTCTGACCCGAAACTTTTGTGGAACACATATCATAAACTGGAAGAATTACCTCAGGTTCTGAATCCTGCTGATGGCTTTGTTCAGAACTGTAATTCCTCACCCTTTACCACGGGTTTCACAGATAACCCGGACTCCTTGAACTATCCTTCATACATGATCCTTCCTTCCTTCTTAATGAATGTTCGCGCTGAACGTTCAAAAGAAATTCTGAATACCACAGCTAACCTAACTTTAGATGATCTTGAAAATTTAGCCTTCGACACCTATATGCATACTGCTGAAACTTATTTACCGGCAATTTTCCGTCAAATGGACAGCCTGACCAAGGCAAACCCTTCCATGTATTATAAATTAAAAGAACCTATCGATAGCCTAAAAGCCTGGAATCGTTATAGCCACCGCGAATCGGTGGCCACCACATTATATACGCAAATGATGGATATTCCCATAGAACAGGGAATTAAACAGATCGATGGAAAAATTTTAATAAATGCATTGAACACCGTGATCGACAAATTAAATACGCAATTTGAAACATGGAAAATTCCATGGAAAGAAATAGCCAGACATCAGCGATCAAAAGAAAACAGCTATTGGGTTGATAAAACCCAGATCAGTTATTCTACCGATGGAAACAGAGGTATGTATGGCACCATCTTCAGAATGGATCTCCCCTATTATATTAATGACTTTAAAAGAAGAGTAACGCTGGGAAATTCACTGGTCATGGTTGTTGAGTTCACCTCTGACGGACCTAATGCCAGATCTGTACTAAACTATGGAGAAAGCAGCCACCCGGATTCTCCACATTATAATGACCAGTCTGAAATGTTTGCAAACGGACGCCTTAAGCCTGTACTGTTCAAGTTTGAAGATATTGAAAAGAATGCTGAAGCCATCTATCATCCGGGAGAAGAAGAATAATAGCCTTACATTTTCATCTGCCCATATATAAAACCATGAATACATAATTTTTTTCTATTGGTTTTTAAATATTCCTGAGTATCATTATATTGAAGATTACTTTTGAAGATATGTATAATCTTTTATCGCCTGTTTAACTTCTCAATGAACCAATCCAAACCTCTATGAATACATTCTTTAATAAGATCCGTCACAAAATGCTCCAAGAGGGTAAGACGGGTAAGTACCTGAAATATGCCGCAGGAGAAATAATTTTAGTCGTTATCGGAATTCTTATCGCCTTACAGGTGAACAACTGGAATGAGAACCGGAAGCAACAGAAGGTCAAACGCAGCTATACCTCCTCAATCATCAATGACTTTAAGAAAGACAGTGCAGCATTACAATCTTTGATAACCCAGCTCGAACGGGATAGTCTTGTCTTTAACTCCTTCACCCAACGTCTTTTGAGCAGTAAGTCGAATACCGATACAATCGTTAAGATGTTCCGCTATGAATTCCCCCGGTACATACGGCCAGATTACAGTTTTAATAATACCACACTGGTAAATCTTATCGGAAACAATACCGTTAGTTATCCGGACGATATACGGGAATCATTTGCGGCCCTCATTAAGATCCAAAAGGATTTTGAAAGAACAAACAATATTTTTATAGATAAATACATGGACCTGCTGAACGCAAACGCATATCCTTTCGAAGACTATTTCCTTGACAGTGGAAAGTCGGTACGGGACTCCATCTGGGATCATAAAGACAAGCTTCAACTTTTAGCCGATTTTGAGCGACTTAGTGACTGGAAATTAGCCTATACGCAGGTAACTTTAAACTATGCCAAAGGTATTCAGCGATTTACACTGCGACTCCGAAAGAATTTGGAAGAATTACCGTAATCGTGCTGCCGCTATTTTCAGGTAATGCGTTTGAATTCAAATATCTTATCATCCTGGATCACCAGCGAACTACTGCAATGTGACAAAAATCCGAAGGAAAAAGGCTTCTCTATTTCAAATAAAGATTCCGAACAATGTTCAAAGAAACCACTACACTTTTTACTGCCGTTCTCGGAATAACGGGTGATCTCATAGCGGTCATCCAAAATCGATAAATGAAACCAGGAACCGGACATTTCTCCGCCCACCCATTGTGAATCAGCCGGCACATTGAGTGGTCTCCGAGGTTGCCGAATGACCTTATTAACATTGTTATGGTTATAGTATTTACGTGTATCAAAGTTACTCCGGTACATAGGTGCCAATTCTCGATACTCCGGAAGAGTTTCCCGTTCGGGCACATGGATTTGTTCTGAAAGCAGGTTGATCAACGTTAAAGGCTTGGGAAGTAAGGGAAATAACAACTTCAATTTCCATCGATAACCGAATTCAGGACTTCCCATGGCAATCGCATTTTTCACAAAGCGACAACAATTGGTTCCGGGACGAATAAAAGGTCCGAAGGGAATGATCCCTTTAGCCTGTATACGCTTTACCGCACTATAAGCAGATTCAAAATTCACCTTACAATACGCTGCTTTGAGTACGCCAAAACCTTTACAAGTGTCATTCAATTGTATTTCTGTCAGCAATTCCCTGATATTTTCAATCCGCTTCCTGCTCACCTTCGCTATTGTTTCTATATGGAGTCCGCAATCGGTCGTCACATCCCTGATCCTGCCTTTCTGAAAAGGGGCTTCATACCTTCCGCAATCAAAATAAAAGCACCTTCCATTTTGATCCACCAACACCAAAGCTGCATGACCAACCTTGTAGTGAAAATTCCGATTTAAGCCCAAAAATCGCATCAAAGGATCGTACCAGGAACCGGCTTGCTTCCCCATAAAATCAGGCCAGGCAACAGCAACAGCAAATCCGTTACGCCCTATTTCATTTACGACTCTCATAGGTGGTATTAAAGAGAAGGTCCCATAAAGGAGAGGTGACTCCAAATGCTTTCGTATCATCCTTATAATGATGAATGTAATGATTGGTCCATAAAACCCGGAAAGCATTTCGTGGGGGCCGACACGTGTGTATCCGGTAGTGAATCAGTATATAGAGTGCATAGCCTATGATAAAACCCGGGAAAAAATAGGGCGCATACACCCCAAGAATCAATCTGAAAACACCATAAACAATTGAGGCTATCAATAATCCGACCGGAAGTGGTAGTGCCAGACGCTTTTTATCCCGCGGATGTTCATGATGAACATGATGCAGTCGGAAGGATAGATTCGGTTTATCATTTTTTGGTCGGGCATGAAAGGAATAGCGATGCACGATGTATTCCATAAAAGAGAAAAATATCAGACCGCTTAAAAATATTGCAATACCCAAAAATATTTGAAGATCCCTCTCATAAAACTGATAGATCAAAATGATCAGGGCCATAAGGATATAGGTGGCGCTTACCACATAGGCATTGGTCTTTGATAACCATTCAACAAAGTTATTCTTAAAGATTCGATTATTTGGCTTTTGTTCTTTCATGCGACATTGCTCTTTAACTTCCATTTATTCGCTTTCTCAAAAGCCCTTTTAGATTTCCATGCCAGCCATCGTTCGCCGAAAAACTGATTCATTCCTTTATCGATTATGAAATGACGTCCTATATTCCAAAGTCCAAGCAGGGTATACCGAATAGAATCATTGGATCGAACCGAAAGCGAGAAACCAGGTTCACAATAATGAACACAATGCCAATATCTTCGGGGGATGAAAAGGGTTTCACCATGTTCCAGGATGGCATGGTATCCGTTCGCATTCTTCAAAGCAGGATATTTCCGGTAATCCGGGTTCATAATATCAACCTCAGCCTGAACCGTATAGGGTAGATGATAAAGAAAACTTCGCTGCTCATAGGGAAATAAAAAGATCTCCTTACGCGTCTGAAAATGCGTAAGGAACACATGCGAACAATCCAGATCATAATGTAACCTCAGAGTTGCTCCCTTCCCTCCAAAGAACATGGCAGGAAACTTTTTAAGAAAATCAGACATGATCTCAGGTGTTTCAAAATCCTTTGTTAATTCAGGAGCCTCCTTCATGATCTGAAAAATATGGAGTCTGAGATTCGTAGGAGTGCTTTGGATCAGTTTCAGATAATCACCGAATAATAACCTGAAATACGATTTCATATAGTGCTTACCGGAACGAAAGTAATTGTCGGGATCGAATATTGGAACTGTGATATCACCGTATTCTTTCTCAAAAAAATCAAAGGTCCATTTTTCTCTGGCAACCCAATCTTTGGAAAGATCCTTAAAAATCACCGGTTTAAGCGGATCTAGATACTGATCCTTAAAAGCTTCTTTGCTGAGATTTTCCTTTTTTTCAACGGCTGTGAATTGCATATCAGGTGAATATCCGTTTTTGAACTTCACTTATAAAACAAAGTGGCTAGATTTTGAAGATATACGATACAGATCTGGTAAGTACCAGCTTAGAGGGTCAGATTTTCTTCTGCACAGCACTTTAAAATACTAAAAATTTTCGAATTTTAACAGGATTAATCCTGACAGTATTTGCATTCTACATAAAGGATCATATCCTATTTAAATCTTGTAGTTCTTGATAACGTCTCCAAGTTGTCTATTAGAACCATAAATATTTAGATTGTAAAAAAACAGATTCATGTGTTTTTGAACTCCATATAAATTATAACCCATTCAATTCGATAATTCCGTAAATTACGGAATACGTTGCCTGTACATTATTTTTCGTAGTCCAGATAAAAACAGAAATATTTCAAAATGAGAAAATTGATTTTAGGAATGTCCGTATCGGCTGATGGCTATGCCTGCGGACCCAATTATGAAGTGAATTGGTTGATGCGCACACGGGATGATTCTGTAAAAGAATGGATCGAAAGTTCATTATGGGAAGCGGGCGTTCATATCATGGGACGCAAGACCTTTGCAGTGATGGCACCGTACTGGCGGACTTCCTCCGATCAACTGGCAGCACCTATGAACAAGATCCCTAAAGTAGTTTTTTCCCGGGGCGGATTTAAAAATGATTCCGGATATGAGGAAACGCCAGACACACTTGTCCCCTTTGCTGAATCCTGGGAAAATGCGAAAGTAGCCACTGATCTGGTTTCCGATATCAGCAAGCTGAAAGACCAGGAAGGCAAGCCCATAGTGGCCCATGGTGGTGTAGGCTTTGCCCAGGAACTGGTAAAACACGGACTCGTGGATGAGTTCCGGTTTGCGATACACCCTGTTGTGATCGGGAAAGGGATCTCCATCTTCCAGACAGCACCCGACCTGATTGACCTCGAACTAATTTCTTCCAAAGCTTATCCTTCCGGAGCCATGGTAAATATTTATGGGGTTAGGAAATGATGATGAATTGAGAATTGAGAATTGAGAATTGAGGATTGAGGATTGAGGATTGAGGATTGAGGATTGAGGATTGAGGATTGAGGATTGATTAAAATCTAATATTTACAATTTATCACTCCCAATGTGGTTCCCCCATTTTACCTATCTTTAAAACACGCCCCATTCAATATTCCTGACCTGCCCTGCTATGCGATCCTAAATTAATATTTCATGAAAAAAAAATATTTGAAACTGCTCCCTTTCCTTGTATCCCTCATCTTTCTGTATGCCTGTAAACAACCTGTTTTAAAAGGTGATCTCATCATTACCCATGTCAATGTAGTTTCTATCCAAGACGGCGAGATCATCCCGAATCAAAATATCGTGATCACCGGAGACAAAATCTCACAGATCAGTTCCAGTGATAATTTTCATTTAGAGGCTGATTCCGTAACCGATGGTAGCGGACTCTATATCATTCCCGGATTATGGGATATGCATGTACATGTGCGCCAATATGAGAACTCCTTCTTTCCACGCTTCATAGCTTATGGGGTTACTGGTATTCGTGATATGTTCAATCCCGTTATCGATAGTATAGGAAAATGGAAAGATAGTGTGAACCAGGCCAATGGACTCGCTCCAAGAATCGGACTTGTTGCGGGACGAGTGGTTGACGGCCCTCAGGAAAGGAACTGGCCGGGTTCCATAGTGATTCAGGAAGGCGACGACATTCGGGAAAAGGTGATCGAGGTTGCAAATAATAAGGGGTATGATTTCATAAAGGTCTATAGTGGCTTATCCGAACAACAATTGGAAGAAATCGCTGCTGAGGCTAAAAAGGCAGGAATACCTATTGCAGGCCATCTCCCCCCTCCGGTCCCTATTGAAAAAGCAATAGCACTCGGGCAGCAAAGTATTGAACATCTGGAAGGATTCAATATATCCATGACCCCGGATACCGATGAGCTCTATGCCGATATCCATCACATTCGGGATAGTCTTGGAGTAAGAGCCTCGTTTAATACATTCTGGGACATGGATGCAGCGGCGATCGATAATCGTGATCCCGCTAAGGTCAAAATCCTCATGAATTTGCTCAAGGAAAAAAAAGTGTTCCCATGTACCGCCAGTTTTGTAATGTCTGATCAGCAACTGAATAGTCCATACAACAAAGTTGATCTGGGCGAACTTGGACTACAACACTATCCGGATTCACTGATCAATCTTTACACTGCCAGACTTCAGCGAACTTATCCTGAAGAACTGATGGAAAGCTTCAAAAAAGCGAATCGTGGAAGACAACAGTTGATATTGGATTTTGAAAAATACGAGGTCCCGTTTCTGGCCGGAACCGACGCTTCTCCCACAAGGCCCGTTGTACCGGGTCTGAGCCTGCATAAAGAACTGCAACTGATGCAAGCGGGCGGAGCCAAACCGATCACCATTCTGAGATCTGCTACATGGTATCCGGCTCTGTTCATGAATGCCATCGATACATATGGTAGTGTAGAAGAAGGTAAGATGGCGGATCTGCTGTTGTTAAACGGGAATCCTTTGGAAGACATCCATAATGCTGAAAATATCCACACCGTAATCCTTAAAGGCAAAGGATATCCTAAAAAGGAGCTGACACGTTTCGCAGCTACTAATATGGGTTCTGAACCGGAATAATTTGATTTTATTCGATCTCCATGAAATCAGTCTCTTTAAAGGACCAATCATCAAGATCAAATCATCTCAATTTGTAGGAAATTTATCGAATATTCAACTATTTCAGGTGTCACTAAAATAATGTTTCATAGTTTAGTTAAAAGCATTCACAACCTAACTAACCATACGAAAACCTATGAAAAATTTATTTTTATCGACCGCATTTGTCCTGTTTTCTATTTCCGGATTTTGTCAGGAATTAACTCTTGATGAGATTATTGATAAAGGAATTGCCCTACATGATGAAGGTGATTATGAAAGCGCTATCCAAATGTATGAAAAGGCTTTGGAGATCGACTCAACATCCAGTCTTGCCCATTATGAGATGGCTTTCTCCTACTTCAACACTAAGAACTACGTCAAGGCAGAAGAACATTGCAGAAAATCTATGGCACTGGATGATAAAAATATGATGGTAAGTTATATTATATTGGGGAATTCTTTGGACATGCAAGGTAAACCCGAAGAAGCCATTGAAATCTTTAAAGAAGGAATAGAGCAATTCGATCATTATTTGTTGAACTATAATTATGCGATCACTTGCTTTAATACCGGGGATCTTGATGCCGCATACGATGCTATAACAGCAGGAATCCAAATGTATGATGCCCATGCAGGAAGTCACCTCATCCTCAGTCAGATTATGGAAAAAAAAGGTGATCGAATAAAATCTATGTTACCTATCTACTATTTTCTGCTTCTCGAGCCAAATACAGAAAGGTCTGAAACCGCCTATAGCCGATTGTTAGGGTTTTTGGATCAAGGTGTTGAGAAATCCTCTGAAAAGAACATAAACATATCTGTTCCGATGAATGGAGATAATGATTTTAGCGCTGCCGAAATGATGATCAGTATGAGCAGGGCTACGAATACCTTAACGGAAAATAAAGATAAATCAGCCCTCGAACATTTTGCAGATAACAATCAGTCAATCTTTACCATTCTCGGTGAATTAAAAAAAGACAAAGAAGGATTCTGGTGGGAAGTATATGTTCCCTTCTTTTATGATTTAACAAAGTCTGATATTGTGGAACCGTTCAGTTATTATATCTCCTTTACCCAGGGAGAAGAGGTTATCGACTGGTTTGATGCGAATGAGGAAAAGCTTGAAAAATTCAATCAATTTTTTAATGAGGAAGAAAATTGATCCCTCTTCGATTGGTCTTTGTCAGATTTAACTGCTATTTTTAAGAACAGAATGCGTCGGTCGTTTAAACTGTAATCTTACCGCATCCTCATGTCTCTCTTAAAAAAATAGATCGATGAAGATTGCTGCCCTTTATGATATTCATGGAAATCCATTTGCTTTAAACGCAGTTCTTAAAGAAGTTGAGAAAATTGAAGTAAACCAAATCATCATCGGTGGAGATGTGATTGCGGGTCCAATGCCCAATGAAACCTTACGTCTACTGGAGGAGACCTCTACCCCCATGCAATTTCTTTGTGGAAATGCAGAATCAGAAGTCATAAGGCATCTTGACGGGAAAGAGATAAACGGACTATCAGAAAGAGCGGATCAAGAAGCTATATGGGTCTCAGAACAATTATCAGAAGATCACAAAGCGTGGATTCGGGAATGGAAAAGTACCATTTGTCTTGAAACCGACACCTTAGGTGAAATCCTGTTTTGCCATGCCACTCCACAAAGCGATGTGGAAGTCTTTACAAAAATGACCCGAAAGGATAAAATAGCCACTATTTTTGAAGATGTTAGCATTCCCACAGTGATTTGCGGGCACACACATATGCAATTCGAAATACAAACAGGACAAACCCGAATTCTAAATGCCGGAAGTGTGGGAATGCCCTTTGGTAGTCCGGGAGCTGCGTGGTTGCTTCTAACTGAGACTACCGATTTCCAAAATACTGCATATGATCTGGATGCTGCTGCAACACGGGTCAGGGATTCAGACTATCCTCATGCAGAAGGGTTTGCTACAAACAATATTCTCAACCCTCCAACAGAACAAATTGCGCTAAAAATGCTTTCCAACCTGGAAATAGAACAAGAAAGATCAACTTTTAACAAGCGGTATAATTAAAAAAAGGAATCTGCATTTATTTTTTGTAATTCTGTGAACAAAGCAACTCAAATTAAATTCAATTCAGGATCTTAGTGACCGTCTGAAATCTTAGCTGCGACATAACATGAAGTATATCTCAAATTCTATAAATCTCATCTGTATCTGTTTACTCCTGATGACCTCCTGTGAACAACCCAAGGAAGGATTGCTAATGCCTACCGTAAACACCTATGAGGTCCTGGATACCGATACCCACGAAACTATTATCGCTAAGGCAGCTCACGTAGTACCTACCGAAAATCAATACGCTGCGATTCAGAATGAGTTTATCGCATTTGTTCATTTTGGTCCGAATACCTTTACCCGCATGGAATGGGGAAACGGAATGGAAGACCCCGCAATATTTGACCTGCAGGATTTAGATACCGATCAGTGGTGTATGGCGATGAAGGAAGCCGGTATGAAAATGGTGATCTTAACCGCAAAACATCATGATGGATTCGTACTCTGGCAAAGCCGCTATACAAAACATGGCATCATGTCTTCCCCCTATAAAGAAGGTAAAGGTGATATCCTGAAAGAATTATCTGCCTCCTGCCAAAAGTACGGTTTGAAACTAGGCATCTATCTGTCACCTGCAGATCTCTATCAGATCGAAGCTCCTGACGGACTTTATGGTAATTTAAGTGAATATACACCGCGTGTTATACCTAGACCGGTAGCGGATCGGCCATTCGCAAATAAATCCACCTTTACATTTAAGGTAGATGATTACAATGAATATTTCCTGAATCAATTATTTGAATTACTTACGGAATATGGCCCCATACACGAAGTCTGGTTTGACGGGGCGCATCCGAAGCAAAAGGGCGGACAAAAATACAATTATCTGGCTTGGAAAGAACTGATCTCCACCCTGGCCCCGGAGGCGGTGGTCTTCGGGAAACAGGATGTTCGCTGGTGTGGAAATGAATCGGGAAGAACCCGGGACACAGAATGGAACATCGTTCCCTACGCAACCGACCCCGATCAGATGAACAGTTTCCCGGATATCACCGCCGAGGATGTAGGAAGTGAAGAAAAACTCTACAAGGCCAAATACCTGCATTTTCAGCAGGCAGAAACCAATACTTCCATACGCGAAGGTTGGTTCTACCGGGATGAAGACAAACAGAAAGTGAGGACCGCTGATGATGTGTTCGATATATATGAACGTTCCGTGGGCGGAAATTCTACATTCCTATTGAATATTCCCCCTAACCGGGATGGTAAATTTTCTGCGGAGGATGTCGGCGTATTAAAGGAAGTAGGTGAGCGGATTAAGACCACCTATTATGAAAATTTGTTTTCAGGTGCTGATGGCCCGAAAGCTGTACTGGATAACGATCCGGAATCCTTTAAGCTACTGAACAAGGATGATAATGCTATAGAAATAACCACTGAAAATCCAATCACCATAAACCGGTTTGTGATACAGGAAGCCATCAGAACCCATGGAGAGCGTGTTTCGCAACATCGTTTGGAGGCCTGGATCCATGAAGAATGGCAAGTTCTTACAGAAGCCACTAACATCGGGTACAAGCGTATCCTGCGTTTCCCTGAAGTAACTTCAAATAAATTCAGATTTACCGTGTTAGCATCGCGCTTCCATCCGGCGATCTCCCATATCGCAGCCCATTATTATAAAACGCGTCCGCCGCAATTAAGTATTACGAGGGATCTGACAGGAATGGTTACCATTCAGCCGGAACCCGATGATTTTGGATGGAAGCCACATGGCGAAAACAGTAGTGCGAATATCAATTCCGGAATCGTGATCCATTATACGACCGATGGTAGTGATCCTACCGCTGATTCACCGGTTTTCAATACCCCATTTTTCATGGAATCGGGCCAAGTGAAAGCAGTGGCCAAGACCCGTGAACAAACGGGAGAGATAACAGATGAATCGATCGGAATCTTAAAATCGAAATGGAAAGTTACCGCAGAAGGACCTAAGAATGCTGAACATTCAGGAGTTAATGCCATCGATGCAGATCCGAACACCTACTGGTTACCTGACGAGACGGGAAGTTCGCAATTTTTAGAGATCGATCTGGGAGAAGAAAAGGGTATTACAGCATTTACCTACACCCCTCCTACCGGCTTTTCGGAAGGCATGATAGAAGAAGGTATTTTGAAAATAAGTCATGATGGTAAAACCTGGAAGACCTTTGAATCCTTTAAATTTGGAAACCTCATCAATGACCCGACCCCCAGAACGCATTATTTCAAAGTTCAAATGACGACACGCTTTATCCGGATTGAATCCACAAAAATTGCCGGTACAGGCAAGCTGGCAGCGATCGCTGAAGTGGATTTTTTGGAGTGAGGGTTTGGAATTTAGATAGAAATTGAACTCTAGATTGCAATCAAAGAATAGTGATATTTAGATTTTACCCGCTACAAGATTTTCCAAATCTTTATAAAAACGATCATTCCTTGCGGCTTTATAAATACCTCTAATCATTCCGTTTTGGTCGATGATTATTTTTGTTGGATATCCTTCTACCGCAAATTTCTTAGATAGATCATCAGCCTCCTTGTCATTTAAAATGTGTGTCCAGTCAAGATCAAGTGATTCAATTGTCTTTGACCAGGTATCATAATTATCATGGCAAGCAATGCCTACAATCTCTACTGTATCTTTATATTTTAGATATACCTCTTTTAAATTATCCATTTCACCCATACAAGGGGCACACCATGTTCCCCAAAAATCCAAAACGATTATTCTTTCGGTATTTTGATTAAGGTCAAAAGTTGTACCTGATAACGTTTTATACGAAATATCAGGTGCTTTACTCCCCACAGTAACCGATCGCCAGGTATTTAATTTTTCCTCGATCACTATTCCATAGGCAGTTCGTCTTCCTTGCTCATTCAAAGTATTAAAATACTTCGATATTGAATCATTACCTCGGATATTATAAGTAAGATAGGCAGCAAATTTCGACCCAGGATTTTGAAGTATGTAATCCTTTTCACTCTCTAAAATACGTTTGGCAGCAAGGTCATAGTCTTCGTAATGTTTGTCGATAAGCGAGTCACTTCCATTTTTTGAAAACAGATCCTCTATATAAAACATTGCCATACTCGTCTTCACATAATCCTCCAGGATTTGTTTACGAAATGCTGACATTTCTCTGTTTATCTCATTTCCGAACACGGTATAATCAACCATATCTTCATTCAGGGTAGCCTTCACCTGAATACGATCATTCGGGAAGAGAAAAAATTTCACTTGCTTGGAGCGAATCATAAAGTCTGTTCCATCCGACAACTTAAAATTTATCGTCTTAGGTAAGAGTATTACTTCTTTAGGTTCATTCAGAACCGTATCTACCATAAATATTCCATCTGTAATACTGCAATATTTAAAATCAATCCTCCCTTTGTCATCTAACGAACTAAGGCCATATTGTATAGAATCATATGGATAATTTTCGAATTCAATTTTAAATCTAGTGGATTGGTGATTCTCCTCACAAGAAAATAACAATGTAAGAATTAAACAATTCAAAAGTAAAGTCAATCTTTTCATACTATGATTTTACGTAACAATAGATTAGAGAGATAAGACACTCTGTTTAAAAATAAAGTTTTATAATAAATTTGGCAACAGAATCCATCTAATTCCTACAAACCTGCCGATTTATTCTTAGATATTTCAGACTTAAAATATAAATTCTATAGAAAATAGTTGTTACTTCATTTTTATTACTACATTTGTAGTTGCACAACTACATTTGTAAAAATGAAACAGCTAAACAGAACTGAACTGGAAATAATGAAATATCTATGGAAGCTGGACAAATGTTATCTGAAGGATATCGTTGAAGAGTTTCCTGAACCCAAACCGGCTTACACCACTATTTCCACACTCATCAATAGAATGGTAAAAAAGGGATACATCGGATTTGAAAAAAAAGGTCGTGATAAAGAATATTTTCCCGTTTTAAAGAGAAACGACTATTTCAAAAATCATTTTAAAGACATTGTTTCTAATTTCTTCAATGATTCCAGTTCGCAATTCGCTTCCTTTTTTACCAGGAACACTGACATGACTTTGGAAGAACTTGAAGAGCTTGAATCAATTCTCAAGGAAAAAATATCAAGAAAGAAAAATGACTGAGTTTCTTATCTATAATTGTATTACGCTGGGCATGTTTTTGGTAATCTACCGAAAACTACTGAGACGTGATAAGAACTTAAAATTTAATCGGTACTATTTACTGGGAACACTGATTATTTGCGTTGTAGCTCCTTTGATGGAAATTGATTACGGACTTAAATTTCCAGCAACAGAACTAATGAATGATTCCTCCGGAATTGTAGAGACTCACACTCAAATTTCTCCTTTCAATGTTCAGGAATCTGTCATAACTGATAGTCATCGATCTGAAATAATAGAAAATAAAGACTCATTTCTATCAATAGTACCAATCATTTATCTTTCTGTATCCATATTACTACTCCTCAGATTCTTCTATAATCTTTTTAAGATTGTACTTCAAGTCATAAGCAGTCGAAAAGTCCGATACGAATCATGGAAGCTTTACCTCGTAAATAACGAATCAGGCCCTTTCAGTTTTTTCCGTATGATTTTCCTTGGTGCTGAGGATATGAAAAGTAATGACCGTTTAAGCTCAATTCTATTACATGAAAGTGCACATGCCATTCAACTCCATTCCATCGACATCATTTTAATCGAACTACTCAAATGCCTCTTATGGATTAATCCATTTTTATGGATCTACAAACGTGAAATTACGGCAGTACACGAATACTTAGCAGACGATTATGTTCTTCAGCAAGGGGTGGATATGGAAAGCTACATGATGCAACTGATAAGAGAATCGAAACTCAGAGTATCCGGAATGTATAGCGGCTTTAACTTTATTAACACCAAAAAACGTTTAGATATGTTACACCAAAGTAAACCAACAACCAGCATTTTTTTAGCAAAAACCGGTCTGGCTTTCCTGTTATGCTTCGCAATCTTTGTATTTAGTTCTTCTGCCAATCCGGAAGATACCAGCTCTTTCCTGATCGTAATTGATCCTGGACATGGGGGCAAAGACCATGGAAATTTACAAGAGAAGAATATAAATTTCGAAATTGCACAGGAGCTGTTAAGTCTCACCAAAAATCAGCCTATAAAGATCGTTTTGACAAGAGATTTTGACAGGTTTCTTTCGTTGAACGACCGGGTTGATATGGCAAACAAGCTAAAGCCGGATTTGTTTTTAAGCCTGCACTGTAATGCTTCTGATGACCCCAATAAAAAAGGCTTAGAGATCTACTATTCAGAAAAGAATACTTCATCCGAGAAATCCAAAAGTTATGCGAAAAGCCTTCTAAAAAGCTATGATAAATCCGAATTAAAGTCAGCTGAGTTTATTGTTCTCAAGAATTCAGAAGCTCCTGCAATTCTGGTAGAACTGGGATTTTTAACTAATGAAGATGATTACAGTAGGTTAAGCAATAAGGATTCCCAGCGAGAGATCGCTAAAAAACTTTATCAAAGCCTGGAAATAATTCGTAATTCAGATAAAAACTAAATCATGATTTTACTTACTTCTGTAAAATGAACTATAAAACCAATTATTCTTACTCCATCATTTCAATAGCAGCCAGTGGCGCCAGCATACTAATGATTTTAAAAATAAACGTTGAGATTGCTCAGCGATATATGTTGTCTGACGGGAAAACTCAAGCATTATTCGGCCTCATCGAATTGTCTGAATTCATTGGTAAATATTACTTTTTAGGCTTAAGTATTTTAGCATTGATATTAGCCATTATCGGTTTCAGGAGAAAGGAAGGCAAATGTATCAATGGTTTTGCACTTGTGGCAGGAATTGTATCCATCATATTAGTTTTTTCCAGAATTTGGACCTTTATGGTTTGATATTGTATTTATCATAACCCTCACATTATGTAACAATTACCAAAAGAACCTATCTTTATAAGAAAGGTCACATGAAATTCCAAAGCGGATTAATCATCGTACTTTCAATTATCGTTAGCTCCTGCCAGGATAGGGCCAAGAATGGGGTTCCTGACGTGAACGGAGTCTGGGAGTCTGTGGGTTCCGGATGGATCTTACAAATCAAAGATAGTACGAACTACTCATTTTACGATATCACTTCCATTTCCTGCCTACCCTCCCACTCCGGAAGATTTGAAGAGATCAGCGAATCATTAACACTTCTGAACGATACACTTTCCCTGCAAAAAGGAGTGATCACGTACAAATTCGTCACACGCTCCAAGATGCCGGAACTGTGTCAGAATCTCCCTGATGACGCATTGCGCAATGACCCGGTCTACAACTTTGAAGTCTTCTCAGAAACCGTGAAAGAACACTATGCCTTCTTTAAAAAGAACCACCTCGACTGGAACACGGTTTATGCTAAACAGAGAGAGAAAATAACAGCCCACACTACACCAATTGAACTCTATGGGGTTATTGAGGAAACGCTGGAAATTCTGAAAGACAATCATGCCTTTCTTGAGGCGGATGAGGCGCTGGATGAAATGATGGCGAATCTACCAGCCGTTGAGGAGGAAACCATAGGGAACGTAACCTTACCGGAATATGGAGATTTTGTGGTGGCAGATCTGGTGACCGAGCATCATTTACTGGAAGAAATGACTCAAGATTCCTGGTTGATCCGCTGGGGAAAGCTAACCGATCAACTCGGTTATATTCAAGTGAAGGCGATGTGGTTGTATGCTGATCTGAATGTACCAAAAGCACTGGTCGATACACTCGGTTTTGTAGATGCCTATATAGAAACCTTCTACCAACTCTATGAGGGAAATTATATCGATAAAGAAGTCTTAGGTGTTCGGAAAATAATGGACCATGTAATGAATGACCTTTCCGGAATGGAAGCGATGATCATCGATCTCAGATTTAACGGAGGAGGTCAGGATGCCGTGAGTTTTGAGATCCTTAGTCGTTTCATCCCGTATGATAAATTTCAGGTAGCCACCCAAAAACTTCGGACCGGAGATTCATATTCGTCCGTATTACCCCTGTACATCGAGGGTTCAAAAAATGCCTATACCAAACCGACCTACCTTTTGACATCACAGCAAACCGGTAGTGCCGCCGAAGCATTCGCCATCGCTACCTTGTCATTGAAACCCATACAAAGAATTGGTGCACCCACCTCAGGTGCCATGTCAACGGCACTGGAAAAAACCTTACCTAATGGTTGGGCTTTTGCTATATCCAATGAGGTCTATATGGACAATAACGGCATCAATTATGAGAATGCCGGTATCCCGGTGGATTACTCATTAAATTACCCAAAAGACCGGCAGGAATTCTTCAGAAGTGTGGTAAATGATCTGGAAGGGGATAAAGAAAGTATCCTGCATGCTATAATAGAACTGAGGTCAAAGGAATAGAACTACGTACATAGAGTAATAACTTTTCACAGGAACACCCCTGATTTTATCTATTTTTTACATCTTGTAAAAAAGAAGCTCGTTTCTATCCGCATTTATTACAAATAATAACCGTTTACGGCTAACTCCCAATTCGGATAAAAACAGCTTTTGAAGATCTCCCCTAAAACCAACCAAACACAACATTAATCAGTACTCATAAGAGGAAGTATTAGTTTTTTTAATCGTTTCAATTTGTGCAATAACTCCGTAATCATGAATATAACTAAGTATACTATGAAGTTCGCTCTTTTTGTATTTCTACAATTAATTTTAAGTTGCAGTGCTGATAACGAACAGGAAAATTTTGTTGTGAATACGATGGTGGAATTTAAACTCTCAGATGATCAGGGCAATGATCTTCTCAACCCGAAAAATCCAAATGCTTATGAAGAATCACAAATTCGGTTATTCTATTCATCAAACGATGCTTTGGTTGAAGTATATGATCCACTCATGGATCATCCTCGAAATTTTCTGATCTACCCCCATGAAAATGAATACCGAATCAGAATCTTCCTTAACAATGACAGTAATGAGGAAAGACCTGTTACGGTTATACAATGGTCTGCCACAAATCAGGACGTTCTAAAGGCCGAAATTAGACGAACTTCAAACGCTGAACTGATTCAAACGATCTGGCTGAATGAAACTTTAATCTGGGATACTTCCCATCATACAGAACCCTATTTTGAGTTGGTGAAGTAGCGCCTATAATCAAAAGTACTGAGGTCTTGTTCAACATGTTTGCGGCAACATTTTAAATCCAGAATTAGTTTTAACTATCCGAAAATAGGCTGTTTAGTACTCAACGTAGTGGACTCAATTGTTGTATTCATTTTAATGGAAATCGCCGAACCATTTATCAGTAGAACCAAATCTAATTTAAATTCAACGAATCCAGTCTGTTTATCAGGAGAAGTTAAGTTAACAATTATAAAAAGAATGTTCAATTATTGCTTTCTGTCATAGGCACCAAATAATTCCGGATCTAGTCCTTTGCGGTCAAACAGGCCTTTTAAGGCAATGTTTCCGATTTGTGGTCCTTCATCGGTCATTGTTACCCACATGATATGATCTACATTTCCTGGTCCTTCATGATGAAATGAAGCTCCGGTTGGCCCCATTGTAATATATTCTTTACCGTTTATTTTATCATAGTCATAATAGTGTAAATGCCCCCCAAACATGGTAAAATTTCTATTGCCCAACATTTTTTCAATAGACTTAAAACTATCTGATGGATTTTCCCAGCAGGGTTCATGCATGAATAAAAATGTCCAGCGGACCTCCTGATTGTTTAAAAGTGTTTTCTCGACCCATCTCAACTGTTTTTCAGGAAAACTAACAGGTTTTCCTAAGGCTGCTATAACCGCTTCATCTGTCATAAATTCTTCCAACATTTTACTGGCTTGCGTTGGGTCTTCAACCTGGAGTTTGTTGTATAGTTCAATTTTCTCCTTCATATTAGCAGGAGGTTGTGGTCTTGTACTATCCTCAGTATTAAGCACCATGAACAAAACATCATCGTATATAAAATAATAATAATCGGCGCCATATCTTTCCAACCATACTTCTTTTGTAACAGGTATTCCAACATCATGATTTCCTATGGTCCTAAAGAAGGGCATTTGTAGCTTTCCAATGATACTATCAGCTTCGTCCCACATAGCATTTATTTCCGTTCTATCATCAGAGTAACCTTCAATTAGATCCCCGACATTGATAACAAATTCTGGTTGCAGTAGATTAATCTGATCCATTGCCAATGAAAAAGTACCAAGTGCATTGGCTCCTCCGGTCCTGTCACCTATGATCACAAATTGAAAATTATCCGACTTGTTCTTAAAATTATCTGAGGACCATGGCTTTTGATTTGGAAATTTTGCTTCATCAAAGGCAAATGTGGAAAAACTTGAAATCTCTTGGGTAGGTTTTGAAGTTTCGCAACTAAAAATGATAGTTATTACAGTAATTATCAGTATACTTCTAATTACTAGTCTTGCAGCTTTCATAATTAAAAATATTAATATTATAATGACAAAATATACTAGTAAATTTAAAACATATTTCGCTTTTTTTCACTATAAAAACCTATATATATCACCCTTAAAAACAAATATAAACCTCTAATAAAGAGTTGTTTAAATAGTTTTTAACCAATGTAAACAGAAGGTCCTCTAACGCGGTAAATGCTGCTCATGAAAAGTCAGATATTACGTAAGAATCAATTTTTTTCTGTACTCCAAATCCAGCTATGAGTTATACGATGTATGAGCTATTCTAATTTAAGGTCATTAAACCATTCATATTCCTGAAATTTTCAGCCTTGATTTATTATATTTTTCTTTTAACTAGAAGAATATTTCCAACCTTTATCATTACATGTTTAAGTACATACTTTTAAATGCTCTCATCAATGTGATTCAGTATGTATAATGGTCTTTTTCGTCTAGATTAAAAAAATTAAATAAGCCCTTAAGCGATAGGTTTCATGAAATATTGGAAAACAATATTGTAAGTTCTAGCACTAGGAAATCTATAGCGGGATCTTTTCACTAAAGGTCAAGCAACTGTTCCAAACCTTCATTCTTAAAAATGTACTGTCCTAATCGCAGATCAGACCAGCCCTCTTTTAGAGAATAGGTAAACGTAGGCACCTGATTTTCAAATGTACAGTCCATATAATAGGCCGACACCTTTGGATTCATAAAATTCCGCAACTGCTGAATATGGGTCGAGATGATAAAAAAAGACGACTCAAACCGACTTAAACCTGTGATTGTTGCTTTACAAATTTCGAGAGCATCCTCAACGTTAGTTCCATTGAACATTTCATCGAATACGGCATAACCGGGTGTGGATTTATTTCTGGAATACATCACCACTTCTTTAAGATTCTGGATCTCATTTAAAAAATGACTGTAGCCTTTTTTCGGGTTATCTCGCTTGTTAATACTGATGGACAGGTTGCTGAAGACCGGAAATGCCCCGTAGGAGGCTGGTATTCCAAACCCTAAATGACCTAAATAGATACATAGGCTGACCGAACGTAATAAGGTCGATTTACCCGACATATTGGGTCCGTTGATCAGTAATACATTTGTTTGGGTCGTTAAACTGTTCTTGACCGGATTTTCAATAGAAGGATAATAAAACTCCTGCAGTTTTATTCCTTTTGCAACGATCTCAGGGAAGACCAGATTAGAAGCCTTGATTCCTAAACTTATGGAAAGATAGGTTTCGAACAAGAATAAATCATCCCAAAACCGGTCTAATGAACCATCGGCTTTTCTGGTTTGCAGTATATGAATTAACCTGGAAGCTGCTTTCGTTCTGATCTCCCCTGCTTTGGTAAACTTTCTATATTTATGAAATTCAAATTGTAATAAGAATTCATTGAGACTCGAGATAAAAGATTGATACCCGGAAGGAAAAACATCCAGCTCGATTTTACTTAAATAGTGCGTCTGGAGCTTATCAAACAATAATATAAACTGTAAAATCTTACTTGAAAAAGAAGCCTCCAATTTCCTTCTTATCTCAAAAAAAGATACCCTGGATAACAAGGAACTCTCATCCATTACCGGCTCTTTTAAGAATAAATAAACCTCATTAAGATTAATTTCAGCGTAGGTATAGTCCTTTAAAACTTCATGATTATGCAGGTAACCGGCAAAGATCTGTTGTCGATTTTCAATCGCATCCTTTGATATTAGAGGGTGCTCAAGCAGCTCCAGTATCTTCTTTCTGGTGAACGAATTCAACGCATAATCAAATAGTGGGAACACCTCCTCCTTAAGGTTAAGATCATTTATTTTATTCATCAATGCAGATTGTTTAAAATTAACCTAATATAACGTACCGTTTAAAAGTAAACATTTTTATACTTTTAAAAAGTTCATACAACCGGAAGCTTTAATTCATCAGGAATATACTATGAAATTTAACCATACTATCTTCATTACACTTTTATTGACAATCAGTTCTTTCTTAGGTAAATCCTATGGTCAGCATATCACCAGTGATCAGTGTAGGATACTGGAGTTATCCATACTTAAGCAAATAAAATTTCAGCACCAACCCATGGTGGTGAAATTCGATTTTAAATTGACGGAATCAATGATATCAATGTTAAAAAAACTGGAAATCGTTCCTTCTCAGGTTTTAACTAAGGTGAATACTTACAAATCTGAAATTTATGAACCATTTAACGCTGAATTATCATGTAGTGGAATAGGCGAATTATTTTTTACAGAGCGCATATTAAGAAAAGAAGAGGACTTTAGGGAATATGGCCTAATAAGTCTGGCACTTCCTGTTATTGTAGAGGAGTGTAAAGCCTATCTTTTTTTTGATCATCTTATCATGCAAAAAGGAAGAGGGGTTGCCGGCGGATGTGAAGGACTCCATATATTTAGCAAACAGGATGGCGAATGGATTCTTGAATCAGGCAAAATGTTAGAGATGTACTAATGGTACCTGACAATTATCAAAATCATAAACAATGCAGTCGAAATCCAGATTTGATCTAAGAAAACATGTACCTGTAAGGCAATCAATATGCTCTTCAGAAAAATCACACTTAGGATAACAACGAACTATCATCCACTATCGGCTCTTTTAAAAATAAATGAAGTCCCTTAAGATTACTTTCGGGGAAGTATCTTGTCTTGGTATTTCATGCTTATACATATTCCCGGCAAGAATCGAACTTTTTTCACGGAGTTCCTGTAAATCGTCAAATTTGGGGATTATCCAGTTTGAGAATGAATTTTTAAAATTTTTGCTAACTTGTGTAACAGGCATACAGGATATAAGTAATAGCCGTATAAGTGATAAAACAAAAGAATGAATATAAAAAAAGGTCAGTGCAAAACCGAAAGGTTTATGAATGAAAATCCGCTACTAATCACACGCGAAATCCCTCAGCATTAATTGCGGCAAACCATATGGAAAAAATCTTTTATACGATAATTATACTATTTACATTCAACCATATTGTGGGTCAGAGTTTGGATGATTCGATACTTCTAAAGTCAGATGCTCTGCAAGAACAGCGAGAAATCAAAATCTTTTTACCAAGCAGTTATGAAAATGGCTCAAAAACCTATCCAGTACTTTATGTTATAGATGCACAACGTTATTTTTTAAATGGAGTTGTGTATCAGCAAAATCTTGCTTGGCAGGAAATTACACCAGAATTTATTGTGGTTGGTATTAATACAGACCCTATCAAAAGACGCAATTTATTCTATAAAGATTCCGCCAAATTCGTTCGGTTTTTAGAAAAAGAGCTTATTCCTGCGATTGATGCCAAATACAGGACAACAAATGACAGAATTTATTTTGGATGGGAAATGGCAGGAGGGCTTGGTGTTCAGATAATCGCAAACAAATCCGACCTGTTTAAAGGCTTTCTTTTGTCAAGTCCAACACATATTTTAAAAGACCGTTTGAAATCGGTTAGTGAAATGTTAAAAAATGGTACTAAACAGCAATTAACAGTGTATTCAGTATTAGGATCTATTGAAAATTGGGCGACAGAATCAATGTTCTCGCTGGATTCTATTTTTCAAAAGTATTCAACTGAAAACATAAATTGGAAGTATAACCTTTCTGATAATGAGAATCATTATACCACTCCATTGACAACCATAAACGAAGGTTTAAAACTATTTTTTAGTGACTATGGACCTGTTCGATTTTATTCAATACAAGAGTTCAAAGATTTTGGTGGTATTGAAAAATTGAAGCAACATTACCTGAATAGAGCAAAGAGATATCAAATATCTAATGATATTCACGATGACACTAAACATTATCTCTTATTGCAAGCTCATAAAGAAGATAACTTTAAACTTTTCGATGCTCTTATAGAGGAGTTTGATGGAAAGACTTTTATTAAAAACTACTACCGACAACCGAGGTGGTTCAAGAGGTTTTCCAATTTTTATTTTGATAATAACAGATTAGAAGATGCTCTCGTTATTCTAAATTTAGGACTTGATAAGTTTCCTGATGCCTCAATGTTATATTTTGCAAAAGCAATTTATTTTAAAGCTATTGGAAATGTTCAAGATTCTGAACTGTGGTATGAAAAAACTATTCAAATTGCAAAAACCAACAATGACCCAGAATTAGAAGCGTATAAGACAGAATGGATGAAAACAACGAATGCCAATAACTAGCATAACTAGCGTTCGTGTGGTCTGTTGGCCTACTAAGGGGATTAGTCTGTTTACAAAGTGTTTGGAGTGTGGTTTTATTTGAATATTGGAAGTTGCAATTAAGCTAATGGGATTTTATTATGTTGAATAATTCTCCATAGCAACCAAATACCAACAACTGTCAATAAATTGGAATTTATAGGTCATATTAATTCCATTATCGATTCCTTTTAACCGATATAAATATATATTTTCTAAATTTTCCAATTCAATATTGAATGCATTAATTTCCTTTTTCCATCCATCCTCATGTCTTGAAAAATTAATAAACTTATATTCCTGTTGTGATATTGAATCTATAATATTATAATCTGATTCTAAATCATCTGATGGATAAATAGATTGCAAAGGAAATTTAATTTTATTGACTTGGAATAAACTGTCATTTTTAAATTTCCCAAAAAATCTAAAGAAATCTCTATCACATATAGTAAACTCTTGCGTATGATTCGTTGTCTGAATCTCATTTAACTGGGAATCAATCGAATTTGAAACTTTTTCATTATGTAATAATTCTTGTGAACTATTTTTTTGAGAATTTAAATTATTTCCGTTTTTACAATTGATAAAAATTATCAAACTTAAAAAAAGTGAAATTTTATTATTAATCATATCTTTTTATAATTTCCTATTAGCCTTTTGGGCGATCACATCACCTAATTGGACTGTAAATAATTGCTGGAAAAAATTTATTGATATTCTCTCTTTTCTCTATGTTTATTTCGTCATAAGATGTATTATAAACTTTAACAGATATTTCATTTTTATCAATATTATCTTTGTAAAAGGATAATATTATGGATTTAATTTTTTTTAAATAATGTGGGTCAATGTCTTTCTTATATTTAATAAGATATTGATGATTTAACTTTGGTTTCAGACTATAGTAAAAGTCTTTACTTTTGTTGAGTTCATTCCTTAATCTCAAAATATTAAAAGTCGAGCTATAGTTTGCTTCTTTTATCTCTATAAAGAAATTTTCTTTTTCAATTTTCAAGATTGCAAAACAATTTTCATCAAT
This sequence comes from Robertkochia solimangrovi, assembly GCF_007279655.1. Classification (GTDB taxonomy): domain Bacteria; phylum Bacteroidota; class Bacteroidia; order Flavobacteriales; family Flavobacteriaceae; genus Robertkochia; species Robertkochia solimangrovi. Next base: position 103,337 of record NZ_QKWN01000013.1, read on the forward strand.
TTCTTTATTTTTTTTATTACACCCGCTTATTGAGATCAATATAAAAAATATTATCAAGTATTTATTCATATGTATTTAATTCAGTTTTTACGACTCCCCCTATACTTTTTCTATAATTTGTCTTTGATATGTTAACACCTTCCTTAGCCATTTCCTTCGCTAAAGGCATAAAGATTGAGGCAACAAATGAACCAATGCCTACAAATGTGTTTGTTAAACCAACAAATCCAAGAGTATTATTTGTGCCATCTTTTATATCTTGTGCAGCATCAAGAGCAAAAGATGTTCCTTCGCTTCTAATATAATCAGAAGCACCAGTTATTGTTCCTAATTTATCAGAGCTTAATGTTATTTTGTGACCCCCTTTAAAAATTATATCTCCGGTTTCTTGGTCTAATACTCCTCCTGAATAGTTAATATTCTTTTTTTGTTCAACATTACCCCTTTCATCTGTAGTGGTTTCTGTTTCACTATAAGATATCCCATTTAATACATTACCCATTCCATCAAGTTGAATATAAAAAGAATGATGTATTGAAGGGCCTATTTTCTCTTATTAAAAAGAATGGTTTTGGCTAATTCTTTATAATTAAATTCACCAAAAGTAACGAAGAACTATCATTACTCCGAAATACCCACCATAAATTTTGACAGCTAAACTAATGTCTTGTACCATACCGAAAAAGATGGGGTTAGCCGGACGGATACTATAATGTCATACAGAATTTTATGATCAAACAAGCTTTTTCATAAATAAACCAACTTGTTAAAGGTGGGTTCTATTTTTATATCATATACGGCATTACAAACTTTGCCTAACCGGGTTATTTGTTCTAATACTTCGCAAAAGTAAAAGCATAAGAACCAATAACCCAAAGATTAGCATCCAATATCGATAATCAAAATATTCTATTGCATAAAAAAACCACAACTTTCGCTGTGTTTTTTTCTCTTTTTATTTAGTTTTCACAATCCTAATACTACTTAATAAACCGAATGTTAATAAACTGTATGTCAACAAATAAATTTTTGCACTAGGCACTCCTGTATTCAAGATGAATAAATAGAGTAATGCCAAAATTCCCAAAATTAATTTGTCTAAATTATAAAACTCTAGTCCATAAATTTTGATGCCATTCTTTAGGCTCGCTCTTCTTAAAGCAAATAAATTTAATAGAACTAAAAAGACACCTAGAAGGATTGATATGTAAATAAATATCGAACTTGAAAATAAGTAAGATAAATAATAGCATGTTAAGATCGATAATGCTAAAACACCAAATGCTATATTATATTTTTTATTATTCATTGTATTTTTATTTTCTCCAAAATACCTTTTGGGAACTTCCTAAATTCTTACTGTACGTCTTCAAACTATTTCGGACACTTTAGTTTCAATTCTAAGCTAGTACTGAGATTATAAAATTAAAATTTTTACATGTTGATAAAACCGTCTTCTCTCTGCAAAGGTTTGTCGTTTAATAATTGCTCTTTGTTCTAAAATTTTATCAGCTCTCCCGTAATATACATCGGCTGGAGTCAGGTGTCCCAAAAACTCATGATAGCGATTGTTATTTTAGTAATCTACAAATTTTCCAACGCCTCCATTAACTCATCTGGATGGTAAAAATTATCCTGTTTCACCACATTTTTCTTTGTCCTGTGATAGCGTTCTATTTTCCCCTGGGTTTGAGGATGAATTGGGTCGCCACACATATGGGACATTCACTTAAGATCAATGAATTCGGCCAATACTCAATTGATATAACCAGAACCATTATTACTGAGCAACCATGGTGGGTGCTTACATAATATTTGAACTTTACTCAAGGTATTTTCCACAATTTAATTTACATCTTCTGTGAACGCTTACAGGATTCCCAACTGCTTATTGAAAAAAATAAACCCCACTTTTTTCTGACGATTTACAAACGCTGATTATTAAGTTGATCAGGACTTAACTCTAATGCCCAATTCCAACTCTCCGCATATACTTATTTTTCCTTTTCCATTAAAATTTTTAAGATCACCAATTGTATAATTAGACTTCTATATTCAATTCGTTTGAAGGATTTATCTTCAATACAATTTGCAAATTCCTTTAAATTCCTAATTTCTATATCACCTTTACTTAATGCCTTATCAATCAATTTATTATAAAATAACAATATTTCATCATCTTTAAATTTAATATTAACTAATTGAGGACAATTATTACACGCATATAAAAAAGAAGGAGAATCAAAATAAAATGAGAATTCTGAACTTACATTTATCAAGTCATTTTTCAATTTACTTTCAAAATCTTTATTTTCAAGTTTAGAAATTAAATCTAAATATTTCAATTTTATGTTCGATATTGCCCCAGATTCGAAAATTTTGTTTTCAATGTTAATTAACAATTCATAATAATCAATTGAATCATATTTATTTTCAGTTATTTCTTTATAATCTACTTCATCTATAATACATTTCCTCAAATTGTCTGCAACAGATCCCTTAAATATTTTACAAGATGTTAATAAACAAATTATTAAAATTCCACTTATCTTCAATTTCATAATATAGCTTAATTTTTAATTAGAGGTCTCCACTTTTTGCTGACGATATACACTCATCTAACCTGAAATTTATTTCTCTCTAATTAATTCATTATCTATTATTCTATATCTAAAATAAGGAGAATCGTAACTATCTGAACTCACTTCTTCATTTATCCTTATAAACTTTCTATAATTCTCAAAATATTTCGGTAAATTGGAATTATTTAAAACTAAATTTAGTTTTTCCTCATCCAAATTCCCTTCCTCAAATCCAACTAAAATAGGTGAATTTTCATAATAAAACATTCCTTGAATTTCTTCGCTTTTATATGCCTGAGTTGTTGTAATTGCAAAATAGTTAACATCATTGTACTCATAGAATGTTAAAAGCAATGTCGATTCTTTATATAATTTATTATTCCCAAATTTGCTTATATATTCATTTAAATCTCTTTCAATAATTGGCTTTAAACTTTCATTGGGATTAGTACATCCAATTAAAATACTTAAGCATAAAAAGCGAATCAAAAATCCATTGAATAATTTCATAACATTACATTTTAATACAAAAACTTTCCTGAAATTTAATGACTTTAGAGAACCTTTTTTCTTGATATAGTCATTTCTTTCTTTTCCGTATTCTGCAACAGATTTCTTTTTTAGTGTTCCCATTTATGAATTTAAATTATTAATAAAAACACTAGCTTATTTTATAATAAAAAAATTCATTCTATATCCCTGTATCGTCTATCCTTAAAATAGGATTTGGCATAAAAAAAAGATTATAAATAGTATTCAAGAAAGCTATTAATGTAACTGTCATTCCAAATAGAGAAAAGAGAAGTATAGAATTCTTTGTTGAAAATAAGAAAAAAGTATGTTCAGATGGATTTTTAAAAAAAATCACTAAAAAATAAAGGAACCATATTATAAACTGTAATAATATCGTTCAAAGAACATGATTTTAGAGTATACCGAACTACTATCATTATTTTTATTGTTACCATCGGGGTATATTCCTTGTTCTAAAATAAATCCTTTTAAATACATATTTCCCTTAATTTGTTTATCCAATTTCAAAACTGCAGGTTTATTTAATTTTTGAATAGTTGAATCGATATGAGCAACCTTACCCTTTGTGTCCTCTTGCCAATAAAAAACTTCATAATAATCTGTAGTTTTAGCCACCTGTGGGGTTAATTCAATAAAAGCCCAGGCTTTAGAGTCATCGGTTAATGTATCCTCCATGTAGAGATTAAAAAAATTACTTTTTTCATTTATAATTGTTCCATCTTGCCTATAAAATATAGACTCATTTATATGAGGAAATTTCGCGATATATTTCTCGATATCCCAGTTAATCTCATCTTTTATCTCTAAATAACCTTTAGGGTCTACATAATTAATTTTAGAATCTAAATACCCACTTTCTGAATAAAAGTTCCACCAACCAATTAAGGTGGTATCATTCATTATATATCCTTCTTGACCAATTTGACCATTTGGATAATATTTTTTAAAGAATGGCAACTTATTTGGAGAATAAATGAATTCTGAATTTTTAATTCCATTTTCATTATAATATGCTGATGTATCTATTAAAGATCCATTTTCATAATTTTCAACGACCTTAATTGATCCGGTTTTATAGTACTCTTTATAAATCCCATTTTTTAAGCCATTCTGGTCATATATACTTATAGATTTTAATTCACCTGTTTCATAGAAGGTTTTTCTTTGCTTAACATCAACACAACCATAAAAAAATGAGGAGATTACTACAACTAACACAATCTTTTTAAAAATATAAATAAGTGTATTTTTCATTATTCCTTTGTCAATTTCAATTTTTCCAATTCTTTGTTCATAGCATGGTTCATTTCTAAACTGTCTTGCTTTTTTATGCTTAATCCTTTTTGTTTAATTTCGTCTTCTTGGCTCCGTCTGCCAATCACAGTTGTATCTTTAACTGTCCCTATAGCCCAAACTTTGCCATCTTCATTGATCCCTGAGGTCACTTCACCAGATTTAGTGTAAGTTTGAATCTAAATCAAATTATCAGACTTTTCATTTACTACCTCTAGTACAGCCTGACCAGCATCAATAAATTTCAATCCACCATCCATTTCATTAGCACCGGCCTCTATTGCTCTGATAATTTATTAAAAGCAGCTTTTTTAGAAGAAATTTTCCCTGGAACACTAGGTATATCCTTAGTATCTATTGATCCTTTACTTTTATCGTCATCACGAGTTGAGTCACCACCTGAACCATTTCCATATATACTGAAACCTTCCGTATTATTCTTTAAATCACTTATAGTGGATTTTATTTTTTCCTTAATACTCGCTTTAATTTCAGCAGTTTTTTTAGTGATATATTCTCTTAATGATCTTATCAGGTTAGGGAAAGGAAACATCCCATCAGGATTGTACGTCTTCAAACTAATTCAGACACTTTAGTTTCAAATATAAGCTAGTACTGAGATTATAAAAATAACATTTTTTCTTGTTGATACAACTGTCTTCTTTTTGCTGACGATTTACACTTACCGAAATAAAAATGAATATCGGATAGAACCCTAAACAACTGTAATTTAATTTATTAACTTTAATAACTAAATAAATTGATATGGCAACAGAAGGAACAGGTACCACAGCTCCTTTAGGGGAGTCTTTTGGATCCATAGAAGATATCGAACAAGCTATCGCGTTCGGATATGAAATCGAATCTTTTTTATCTTCATTATTTGATATAAATAAAGAATACATCTATAATATCGAAACCCATTTATTTAACAATAACAGTGATTTTTTTGAATTGTATGAGGAATCTAAAAATATATATCTCGAATCTTTAGATTACTACCGAATGTTATTGGAAAAGCCGAATAATTCAATACATGCGAAACAATTAATTGACTTTTTATACCGCCTGTATCAATCGGGTCTCTCCGGAAATTCTGGTACAATTAAAAGAAATCGTATCAAAGATTGGTGGAACTATATTCGGAATTTGGGTAATATACCTTTAAAAACACTATTATTATTACTACAAATGATCAATGATTATCTCGCGAGTTTTGCCAAGGCTTTACAATGTGCCGATGCATTAGATGAAGTGAAAAAATTTGCTGAGCATTTACTAACAGCAAATGAAATTGATAAGGAACTAAATAAAAGAGAGGATGAACAAAGGCCCAGAGGTCCCGGAAATGGCTATTTTGAACTTTAATTAACATCATAAATTCTATAGAACATCATTTACATTTATAGAATTATTAATTCCGTTTGTTTTCGTGATTTTATAGGTCGTCAGCAAAATGATTGACAGAAAGACTTCAATATAAGTTTAAGATTTGTAATAGCAAAAATAATCATCAAGCTCCATTGGCCGGTTTACTCCCGTGATCCTGATAAGCTCACTGCTGCAAATAGAAAACCTGGCCTTTGTCCCAAAGCCCGTAGGTTTTTTTGCACCAGGTTTTCTGCTTGATGTGACCTCGCCAGGATTCAAACTTGTATAACTTATTATACTGATTATTAGTTAATTAAAAAATAAATATTAAGTAACGTTGACGATCTGCAAAAATTATTTATTAAAAATAACTATAAATGTTAAATTTAATAAAAAGATATGTCAAAAGACATAAAAGTATTTTAAAAATCAATTTAACTTGCTTCCAAACGAAACCCTTGATCAACCTTCTCCTTTTCCACTTTAAAACAACTGGATCCTCTGATTTAGTTATAAGTCCTAAATGTTCTTTTTGAAAAACAATAATATTTCTTGTCATAAATATAGAATAAACAACAAAGAGTATTATTGCAAAAATTGAATCAATCATTTTGTTTTGTATTATTTACAGCTTCTCTATCATAATCCTCTATACTATCAATTAAATTGGAGATAGAGCTCACTGAATTATTAGACTGACTATTTTATACATCACAAATAAATCATCTTTCTAAACATGTGAAATCTCTATGGAGTTCAAAATCCCTTAATGCGAAATTTCATTCAAACTATAAAAACAGACCAGTTTTAAAATAGCTTTAGTTTATATTAAAACTTAAGGAGCGTTATCTAAAATTTTTACAGGGCACACCTATCAAAAAAGATATATTCCAGTACCTTTTTATAATTACTATATTCAATTTCTATATTTAAAAAATAATACAATTTACAAATCCCTAAATGAGACACTTAAAAATTAATTCAAGTTTTTTAGCCTTTATTTTCACAGTATCTTATATACTATTTGATAAAATATTTCTATTTGTTTTTAAACAACTTTATTTTGATTTAGTTTCTCCATATTCTTCCGATTATTTTAACTATACAATTTTGGCAGAAAACTTTTTATTTTCATTTCTAATAATTGTCTTTATTCTAAATCAAAAATTGGTATATCTTCAAAAAGTTGATTTCACTTTATCATTAATGGAAGTTTGTAAAACTTTGTTGTACTTGCTTATATTTATATTAGTACAGTTTACGATTCATTTTCTTATATCTAAATTATTTTTTGGGCAATTTAAAATACAACTTGTTCACTTATATTTTGATTTCAAAATTTACCCTTATTTAATTTCATCGATACTTATCGCTCCAGTAATCGAGGAACTTTTTTTTAGAAAATTTATAATTAATCTCTTGCAATTAAAAAATAGTGATAGATTTTCAATTCTTTTTTCTGCACTCCTTTTTAGTCTAATTCATTTTCCAATTCTTCAGTCGATAATTTCATCCCTTTTAGCTGGGTTATTCCTAGGATTTATTTATATCAGGTTTAAAAAAATTATTTACTGTATATTTTTTCATTTTATTTGGAATGCTGTATTAATTTCGTTTCAATTCACCTAATTATTGGATTGTAAACTTTAAATGAGTTTTCAATTGCATCTACAATTAAGAAATTGTCTTTCTTAAATTCTTCATCACAAAAAAATGAAAAAACGTAAATCTCCTTTTTATCTTTCAAATCATAAAACGCATTAATATTATAAAGCCTTCTTCCGTTATTATTGACCCATGCATAAACTAATTTTATATTTATCACATTAGGAATGGCCTCAATAAATTTGATTTTAAGATCACTATATCCTTTTCCCAAATATTCTTCAGGATCTCCATTTATAATATCCTCAACCGATAAACCGTCGTAATTCAATTTACTTATCTTAAATCCTGCTTTATGATAATCAGATGAATCTTTAGCAGCAAACAACAAATAATCTGGATGTTCTGTAGCATAGCCCCAGGTTCTTGGATAGGAAATTATAAATTCATTAATACTGTCATTATAATTTATAAATTCAATAGTATCCTTTGAAATAAAATCATAAATTTCCAAGGGATCACCATCATTAAAATAACCAACACTTTGCAATTTTTTTTCTCTATAATATTCCCATTTACCCTTTTTCCATGATCGTTCACCTTTTCCCTTAAATATTAATTCCCCCTTCTTGTTGAAATATTCCTTTACAATTTCATCTTGATCATTTTTACAAGAATCATATTTCACTAAATACTCCTCAATGGTATAATCATCCACAATTGATCTGAGACATTTTTTTTGTTTGTTACATGAAATAATAAATAATCCCACCATTAATACTAAAATAAGTTTATTCATATTAATAATTATAATTAAATAATGCGCTCATTGATGCTTTTATTTGCGTACCTCCATCCGGCATTTTTACTGCTTTTTGGACTTCATAACCCAAACTTGCTTTATCTGACGTTCCAGAGCGAGTTGTGGTTCTGGTATTTTTTATAGTTATCCCTTTATAATCAGCTGAGCCTGTTACGTCCTGAGAAATGGTATTACCCTCTTTATCATAAGTATCAACTATTTCTCCACTTCCTTACAGATTACTCCCGTGACCCTGATAAGCTCACTGCTGCAAATAGAAAACCTGGCCTTTGTTCCAAAGCCCGTAGGTTTTTTTGCACTATAAAATGAGCCAAAACAGATAAGGATTATAATGTAGTTTTTAAATCATCTATTCTGCTTATAAGCATCAAAAATTTCCTTTTTCAACTGATTAAATGAACAATCTAAACTTCTATAATTAATTAAATAGGGTGTCCCAATTAATTTATGGTTTAAAGAAAATATTATTCTTCTAATCCCCCTTTCGTTATTAACTAATTCTTTTAAAAATATTGCTATGTAATGCTCATGCTGATTATATTTAATAGCTTGAATTGTTTTTATTTCGCTCCATATAATATGTTTTTTATTGTAATAAAAAAATTCATTATAAATCCCTGTGTCGTCTATCCTTAAAATAGGATTTGGCATAAAAAAAATATTATAAATAAAATTCAAGAAAGCTATTAATGTAACTGTCATTCCAAATAAAGAAAAGAGTAGTATAGAGTTCTTTGTTGGAAATAAGAAAAAAGTATGTTCAGATGGATTTTTAAAAAAAATCACTAAAAAATAAAATAAAACAATTAATAGAACTATTAATATTATTGACAAAATAAGACGATTTTTGTTCTTTTTATGTATTATAACCTCCATTTCTATATTAATTTTAATAAATTTTCTCTACTAACTCGCCTGCATAATAACCTGCAACTGCTCCACCGACAAAACCTAAAACTGTACCAACAACAGGCACAACACTTCCCCTAGCAGCACCTACGAGTGCTCCTGTTAACCAACCAGCTCCAGTTACAAAACCAAAATTACTTGTAAGATTACTCTCTTTACTCTCTGCGGTAATTTCTACCGCGTCTAAATCAATAGCAAATCCTGCATCCTGCAATGCAATCTCTATGTTGCCTCCATCATTCGTCTCCATATGGTCCAAGATAAATGCTATTTCTGTCGGGTCTGTTGAAGTTAATGATGTAATGGTGTTTTGACTACCATTTTCATTCTCTACTACTCTACTATTTATCTCATATAAACCTAGTGGGTCGCGCCAGTAACCGGGATTATTAAATCCAAAACGATAAGGTGTATGCATAGGTGCTGACTAAGCAAATCTATCTATCAAATGAAACCTTCCAATCGCCGGGTCATATTTCCTAAAGTCCATTTCGGTAATATTCAATCCCAAACTTTCGTCATTCTCCTTTCCATTGTACATAAACTTCCCTCCTACCGTGCTAGATTGTATATCATTATACCCGCTATGACGCAATCCAAAAGGATAATAATTGTTTTCTTAAACAATTTCAGAGTTTAGACTTGGGACTAATCGCACGATGCGCATATCATCGAATCATGCCGCAGCAGCGCCTCCTCCCCCATGTAGAGTCACTCTTAAATTGATCTTATCGATATTAGGTGGTACTGTTGCCTTACCTTCTAAATACACCCATTTATCCTTGGAATAGGTGATGTTTGAATAGGCTATTTCCGTATAATAATCCGTCTCGGTATCCTCATTCATAAAAAAGTGAAGCCTACAACCCGGTACTTCACCCGAAGCATCTTCTACATATACCCAGCCGGAAGCCACATGAACTAGATCACGTAAATCAGCTTTAAAAATAAGCAAAATGATGAAAGAGTTCAGAAAAGTTTCGGTGGAGGAATCGAAGAAAAATAAAAAATAGCCAGCTTAAAAAAGTAATTATTAAACGGGTCTTTTTTAGATAACTTCTTACTTTTCAAATTTTATTTTACATCAAATACCTTATATTATAAGTAAGACCTCGGAAGTTGCTTCGACTTGAATACATTTTGCTAATGGTTGACACCTAATATAAAAATAATGTATACTCTTTAAACTTTATCTTTAACGCTATTTCTTTTAAACAAAATAACATTCTTTGATATCCATAAACCAATAGATAGCATTAATGCATGGGCTAAGAATATTAACAACCAATATAATGGTAATGAAATTATTAAGAATAGAAAACCTTTATATCCAAAAACCTTATTACCGTCAACCGTCAAGGGCGACATTCCAATAAAAAGCCCAAAAGTACCTGAAACTGCAAAAAAAATAGTCAAACCTAATGCACTATATATTGAAATTAAAATAATCTTCTTAAACGAAATCGATTTAATAAATTCTCCGTTATTCATATTAACTAAATTTTAAAATAATAATCTAAAGCCCGTAGGTTTATTTGCACTATAAAATGAGCTCAAGCGCGCTTGCCAGGATTACTCCCGTGATCCTGATAAACTCACTGCTGCAAATAGAAAACCTGGAACCTTCTGAGCCGTAATTAAATTAACTTCTAAGTAATAATAAGGGCTACAAACCCTACTACAATTTCATCGTAAATATTTCGTAAAACATACGTTTAATTTTGTGATAAATACATATACATCTGCAAGAAAATTACACTAAAAATAGTTTAATTGCAGGCCAAGCTCATTTTAACACTAACTCATCCAATGCAGAACAATTTTTTTAGCAAATTATTAAACCATACCGCTTCAAAAACAGTATTTACAATATTAGGTCTTATCGCAACAGTGATAACTATCTACGCATTCATTAATGATAAATCTGTTGACCTTCGCTATGAAATAATTGCAAATACAAATGTATTAGATTTCAATGCAGACCTTGGAAAATTACGGGTCGCCTATGATAGTACAAATCTTAAAGAGACTAAGGAAAATTTAAGAATTTACACAATAAAGGTAACCAATAATGGGGAAAAAAACATTCTCAAAGAGCACTATGATATGAATGACCCCCTAGGACTATCAATAAATTCAGGAAGAATCATAGAGAAACCGGAAGTTATTCAAACTAGTAGTGAATACCTTACTCGCAACGCGCAAATTGACAACTACCAACCTAACAAAATATCATTTTCACAAGTAATTTTGGAACCAGGTGAATATTACATTATTAAGCTACTAGTCATCCATAAAACAAATAAGACACCTGTTATATTCGGGTTTGGCAAGATTGCAGGCCAAAAAGGCATCAAAGTAGTAAACTCAATTGATGTTAAAGAGGAAACATCATTTTGGGAAAAGACATTTTATGGCAGTATCTGGTCTCAGTTATTAAGACTTTTTACCTATTCTACTGCCATGACATTAGTCCTTGTTTTGATTGTTAATATAGCAGGCAAAATAGATGAGATAGGAGAAAGAAAAAGAAGAATTAAGATGATAGCAGAATTCAAGAAACAAACATCCTATGAATACACTAGAATGGACGATGCTATATTTGAGAGATATCAAAAAGATGGAGCAGAATCTTTCAAACCCATGCTAAGGTTAATCTCGAATGAAGAAGAGCTGAATCACATATACATGAAATTGGTAAATAAATTAAAAAGCAATGAGTACAGCAATTACAAAAGACTTAATCGAGATACTAGAATTCTTATAGATAAGGACGACTGGACATTGATTAATGAAATGACAAATGACGGAGTCCTTTTCAAGGAAAACTCCAAACTAACAATAAACCAAGCTATGTCTGAAACTTTGAAGAAATTTGTAGAGTTTTTAGAAGAAAAAAAAGAATTTCAGCTTCATAAAAGCATCCACTTTCACCATACCATAAATAGAACTGAATTTTAAAACTAACACATCTTCATACCCTAACCAAAAAGGTATTATATCACATTATCCTCTTCATCTTCCCATTCAATCCAAAGGTATACCCAAATGGACCCTTTTCCGTTTTAGCAATACGGCAAATTTCTTCCCAATTTTGGGATAAGGCCTGGTTCATTTCCCAAATACTTAGCCCTCTTTTTTTTGAAGGCCCTCGAAGAAAAAAGATCCCCACCTTATGTTTTTGATACAAAGCTAATTCATCCTTTCGCCTGGAAATCTTTAAATCTTGGGTAATAACGCAATTACCCTCATCCCCAATACGAGGTATCCAAACAATATCCTGTACACCATGTTCAAAACAATCTGGCAAGAATTTAACCTTAACTTCTCGGTTATACCTCAAATTCTCGGGTTCCTGAATAATCCCGAATCCTTCGGCCAAGTGAGGGGGCATATTTTCGTCAAAATAGATGATCATGCAGCATTACAATATTCAACAGCATGATTCACTTCCTCCTCAGTTAATTGATAGACATGTGCAATATAAGGAACGGGATCCCCGGCTTTGAAATGATTAAAAATTATATCAGGAGTGATATTTTTCCCATCAATTACCGGATGACCGAATTTGCGACTAGGATCTATTAAAATGGATTTGTCTTTTCCCAAGGGCCAAAAACGTGAAGCCAGTTCATTTTGATCAAATTCCAATTTCACGAAAAAAAGATCGATGATCTTTAAGTTAAACTGCCTGGTGCCATCCAAAGAAATAATTCCCTCTATTGTATTCAAATAAATATGATTACCATCGCTACGGATCCCCTCCAGGACACTTTTAATTGCAAACGGAAAAGGAGTATCGTATAAATCGGAAAGAGCTTTGTGAGCCTGTAGAACCTTTTTTGGTTTAACTCCCGCTTCAGAAAATTGCATCATCACATAAAACTCTACAAAAGTGTGAAAGCTAACCGCCTTAGACCCCTCTGACTTCCAGGAATACCTTGCACCATATTCATCTCCTAACTTTCCATCCCAATACTTGTTCATCCAGGTATAAATCCTGCTATACGGCAACCTCAGAATTTGAGAAATCTCGCTCGCCGTATAAATCCCTTGACCTAATGTGGGTTGATTTTCGAAGTCCATTTTATTTAATAGGTTCCCTCAAATGTAAAATATCTAACCCAATTTCCATATATTCTTGACAAGAATTCGCAAAACACACAACTCAAATAAATAAGAAAATCAATTCAACCCGATGAATAAGGAAACAGAACAATTCATTACAGAACACAATATTCCGAAAGAACTATTATTTAATGCTGAAGGAAAACCGGTATCCCATGTAAAAGATAAGATGAAGCAGGAGAACCAATATTTCGCATACAACACCACAGAATGCTACCAAGGGCACAATTTTCGCAGCCGAAGCGGACATTGTGTTATATGCGATCCGGCAAAGATCACCTTTACCCTCAGGAATGTGGGGATAGGAAGAATCTACATAGCCTGTAGCTTTAGGACTCAGCAGACCAAGGTTGGTTTTACGAAGGAAGAAATCCCAACCAGGATGGCGAAGCTAAACTCAAGAAAAGTTGGACAAACAGATGACTGGGAAGTTGTAAAGTATTATGAACTATTGAACGGAAACAAGGCCGAGCTAAAAATTCACAAAGAACTAGAGCCCTACCGAGTCACTGGGTCTACCTATGGTGATACAGAAAGCCGGGAACTTTTTCAATGCAGCTACCAAAAGGCCCTCGAAGCAACAGAGAAAATAATGAAAGGCATGGGTATCGAACCCATAAAAACGAAACTACTATCACACAGTTTGGATAAATACAATTTTCGAAATCTTCGAAAGAAATAATTCAGTAAAATCATACTGACTATTTTTTAATTCAGGAAATTTTCATAGCTTAGCATTCAGTAAAACAAAACTGATGCTTAAAACTGTAAAAGAAATAGCCAAAGTTCGTTCCGGACAAACCTTCCGGAAACGGGTCAGCAACTCGCCTGACGGGGAGGTGTACGCAATACAGATAAAAGACCTGAATGAGCAGTTTACGGATTTCTGCACAACACCCCATAAAGTATCCAAGGACGAAATCACTTCTTCACAACTACTCAATACAGGAGACATCCTATTTCTCGGAAAGGGCAACACCAACAAAGCATTTGTCTATAAAAAACCGGAAGCTGCTGTCGCTGTTTCCCTGTTCTTTATAATCCAGGTAAAAGGCAATTCTGTCTTACCCGGTTACCTGGCATGGTATTTAAATAGCTATCAAGGGCAGGCTGCACTGGAGCGAATTAAATCAGGTGGACTCGTGGGGAATATTAGAAAATCAGACTTGGAAGATCTAGTTATCCCAGTGCCTGGCATTGAAATACAGAATCAGATCATCAACATCAATAACCTATTCCTTAAAGAAAAGGAACTCTTAGCAAAATTGGAGCTAAAAAAGACTCAATATATAGAGAGTGTATTAAATCGACTTATTAATCCGTAATACCAATAATTATGAAGACCAAAACCATCATCACCGCCTTCAGCCTCATCTTTGCCTTCAATTTTATAATTGCTCAGGACACCTATAAGGTAGGAAACACGGAATACTACAAGAACAAGTATTACAGCACTACCGGAAAGCCAATGGTTAAAAGAAGTGAAGCAAATAAGCAACAATTCTTAAGGTCGCGAGGTCTTTCCGAAACTCCTGAAGGTCATGAAATTGACCACATCATTCCTTTATCAGAAGGCGGCACCGATGACCCAAGAAATATGCAATTATTGACTGTTGAACAACACAACAGAAAAACGGCCAGAGAAAGGGCTAAAAGAAGTAGTTATACCTACCCTACCAAAACAAGGACATATACCTCTAATTCCTCTTACTACAATTCTAATTACAATTCAAATTCAACGTATTCCGGAACCGACAATAATGGTCGTAAAATTTATACCGGAAGCCGCGGCGGAAAATATTACATAAATTCCAACGGCAATAAAACTTACATAAAATCGACACAAACTTCGAGCAGGAACAACTCTTACTACCGTTCGTCAAAAAGTTACACTCCCTCCCGGACATCCAGCTCAAGAACAATTCATACCGGGCCGCGCGGAGGGAAATACTATATTAACTCTAACGGTAATAAAACCTACGTTAAAAAGAATTAAGCCAATGAAAACCAAAATCTGCGTCCGACACATCGACCAGGACTATATCGGTAGTTCATATACGAAAAAGGAAATAGGTAATATTGGATACGATCCCAGATATCGCTTGTCTCGCTCCTTTGAAATTTTGAATCCCATTTCAGTTGAAGAACTTAAAATTTCAGAGCTTCCATTGGATTGCACTTTCAACGACGAAAAGGAAATTACCGTAGTTTTTAAAGATATGCACGTTCTTAAATGCTGCTTCGATGATGGCGATATCGTGTATTACGGGGCACCTAAACATAGTGTGCAGAAGATTTATAAAAACGTTAGTCACATCCGTAATACAACCCGATATTACATCACACTAAAGGATGGTGCCGATCTACACAATATGGCAACCGGACTTTATGTAAGCGGACCTGAACTTGATGAACAATTAAAATCTATTATATAAAGAAATATGAAAAAACAAAGACCAACACAGGATCAAATCAACCAGACCCTCTGGGAAGCCTGCGATACCTTTAGAGGTGCTCTGGACTCTTCCGAATACAAAAATTACATCCTGGTATTCATGTTTGTGAAATACCTTAGCGATGTCTGGAAAGATCATTACGAAGAATACAAGAAACAATACGGTGATGACGAAGCCCTGATACAGCGAAAGCTCAAAAGGGAACGTTTCTACCTGCCTGAAAAATCGACCTTCGATTACCTCTATAGCAAACGAAACGACGACAAGATCGGAGAGATCATTGACAAGGCTCTTGGTGCCATCGAAGATCAAAACATGGAAAAACTCTCTGGTGTGTTCCGTAATATCAGCTATAATTCTGACAAGCTGGGAGAAACCAAAGACCGTAACCGAAGACTAAAGTCCTTGCTTAACGACTTCAACAAACCGGAAATGGACTTTCGACCTTCTGTTCTGGGAAGTACGGAGGACATTCTTGGAAACAGCTATATGTTCCTCTTGGAGCGCTTTGCGTCAGGAGCAGGAAAGAAAGGGGGAGAATTTTATACGCCACATGAAGTATCTGTACTATTGGCAAAATTGGTGAACCCTCAACCTGGAAACCGGATATGCGACCTTGCTTGCGGATCAGGATCATTATTAACCACTGTGGCGGAAGAAGTAACCAATCAAGATGGCAGTCCTTCAAAAGACTTTTCGCTCTTCGGCCAGGAAAGTAATGGCGACACCTGGGCATTGGGAAAACTCAATATGTTCCTGCATGGGATGGATTCTGCACAATTGGAATGGGGAGACACCATCAATAACCCTAAACTAAAGGATGGAGAAAGCCTGATGAAGTTTGACATTGTAGTTGCCAATCCGCCCTTCAGCCTTGACAAATGGGGAGCGGAAAAAGCGGAAGCCGACCGATACAAACGCTTCCTTCGCGGGGTACCTCCAAAAACAAAAGGTGATTATGCTTTCATACTGCACATGATCGAAACCTTACTCCCAACGGGTCGCGCCGGGGTTATCGTACCTCATGGAGTTCTATTTCGAGGGAGTTCTGAAGGAAAGATCAGAGAGCAGCTCATTGAAGAGAACCTTCTTGAAGCAGTGATCGGACTACCCTCAAACCTATTCTTTGGGACCAGTATTCCAGCTGCCATTTTAATCTTCAATAAAGCTAAATCCACAGAAGACACCCTCTTTATTGATGCCAGTGGTGATTATGAGGAAGGCAAGAAACAAAACAAACTACGCGAGCAGGATATTGAGAAGGTCATACACCACTATATGCTGTGGAAAACCGATAAGGAATATAAAGGTCTGGAAAAATACAGCTATGTAGCTAAGAAGAAGGAGATTTCTGAAGACAACGATTACAACCTAAATATCCCCAGGTATGTAGACACCTTTGAAGAGGAAGAATTGGTAGACATTCATGCTACTAAAAAGGAAATAAAGACTTTAGAAAATGAAATAGCGATCATACGATCTAAAATGAATGATTACCTAAATGAACTTGACCTATGAATCAGCAAAATGCTAATAAATCCTTTTCAAATACTGATCATTCTGAATCTACGTGGTCAAGACCCAGGTTAAACGACATTACCTTAAAGATTACTGATGGAGCACATAGCTCTCCTCCATCCGTGGTTGTTAGTGAAGGTTATCCCATGTATTCTGTAAAAAATATGACAGAAACTGGATTCGAAAGAGAACAACCTCGATATATTGGCAAGGATGATTATAACCAATTGATCCAACAAGGATGTAAGCCAAAAATAAATGATGTGCTCATTGCTAAGGATGGATCGGTTCTCAAATATTCCTTCGTAATTAAAAATGAATTTAATGGAGTTTTATTATCCTCAATAGCTATAATTCGTCCTGATATTAACACTCTGCATCCTGAGTATTTAGCGCAATATTTCAAAAAAGAAAGGGTTCGAAAGTACATTGCCCGCGCTTTAACTACGGGTTCTGGCGTACCGAGAATAGTTTTAAAGGACTTTAGGTCACTCCGAATACCACTCCCTCCCCTCCCCGAACAAAAAAAGATCGCGGAGATCTTAAGCACCTGGGATGAAGCCAT
Source organism: Robertkochia solimangrovi (assembly GCF_007279655.1). Taxonomy (GTDB): domain Bacteria; phylum Bacteroidota; class Bacteroidia; order Flavobacteriales; family Flavobacteriaceae; genus Robertkochia; species Robertkochia solimangrovi. The sequence continues at coordinate 121,121 of NZ_QKWN01000013.1, forward strand.
ACAGAAGCAGGAGCAAATCATTGCCGCCAAGGAAAAGCTAAAAAAAGGACTGATGCAGCAACTGCTCACCGGTAAAAAACGCTTTCCGGGCTTTGAAGGGGACTGGAAGGAAGTTAAATTAAAAGAGATATTCCATATAGCAAGAGGTGGATCTCCTAGACCAATAAAAAGTTACATAACTGAAGACGCCAACGGTGTTAACTGGATCAAGATTGGTGACACAAAATCTACTAGCAAATACATATATAGCACTCAAGAAAAAATCAAACCATCGGGAGTAAAAAAGTCTCTTCTAGTAAAACCAGGAGATTTTATCTTATCTAACTCAATGAGCTTCGGAAGACCTTACATTATGAAAACAGAAGGATGCATACATGATGGATGGTTATTGTTAAGGTTGAAAGGCGAATTATCAACGGACTTCATGTATTACCTCTTGGGCTCGGATAACATGGCAAATAAATTCAAAAGTAAAGCGGCCGGTTCTACGGTTAAAAATTTAAATATAAAGCTCGTAGAGACAGTAAAGGTAAAAGTTCCTTCTTTTGAAGAACAAAATAGGATCTCCAACATATTATCGAACCTCGATCAAGAGTTGGAATACATGATTAAATCTCGGGACAAGCTAATAGATCAGAAAAAAGGCCTAATGCAACAACTCCTAACCGGGAAGATCCGGGTAAACACCTAATACCAACCACCATGCAAGTAAAGTACGGCGAATATCATGACTCACAGGCCCCGGCCCTAACCCTACTCCAAAAGATGGGGTGGACTTACATTAGTCCGGAAGAAACCATTAACCAGCGGGATGGTTTGCTTTCTAATGTGATCCTCGAAGACATCTTGGCCGAGCGCCTTCATGCCATTAATACCTTTGAATACAAGGGAGATCCTTATAAGTTTTCCCAGTCTAACATTCAATCGGCTATTACAGCTCTAAAGAATGTGCCCGAGGGCGGACTCATCGCAACCAATGAAAAGGTTTACGACCTTATCACCTTGGGGAAGAGTTACTCAGAAACCATTAATGGAGATAAAAAGTCCTTTTCCCTACGATACATCGACTGGCTTCACCCGGAGAACAATTCATATCATGTAACGGAGGAATTTGTGGTTGAAGGCATCAAAGAAAAAAGGCGTCCTGATCTGGTGCTATTTGTAAATGGCATCCCATTCGTTGTTATTGAAAACAAGCGAAGAGACAAAAACGACTCTATAGAAGAAGCGGTTTCTCAAAACATCAGAAACCAAAAGACAGAGACGGGAACCCCTCGCTTATTTCATTATGCACAATTGCTACTTGCAGTGCACCCCAATGAGGTGAAATATGCCACCACAGGCACCCCGGCTAAGTTCTGGTCCGTATGGAAAGAGGATAATGAGAAAGCAGTGCAGTCTGTTATTTCCTCTGAAATTAATGACCTCCCCGGAGAAGATCGATTAGCTACAGCCCAGGACTGCGGATTGATGAGTTTATGCTCTCCACAAAGGGTTATGGACCTGTCCTACAAATACATCGTTTTTGACGGACCTATAAAAAAAGTTTGTCGGTACCAACAGTACTTCGCCGTACAGGACACTTTAAAACAAGTCACCCAATTTGACACTCAAGAAAAAAGAAAGGGCGGTGTGATCTGGCATACCACCGGAAGTGGTAAATCGCTTACCATGGTTATGCTATCAAAAGCCCTGGCTTTAGAAAAGAGTATCGACTCTCCCAGGGTTATTGTAGTTACTGATCGTAAGTCCCTGGACAAGCAAATTTTTAAAACCTTTGTGAACTGTGGGAAAAACGTTAAGAAGGCTAAGAGTGGTAATGACCTTGCCGACCTCCTAAAAGACAAAGGAAATGAAGTGATCACCACCATTATCGACAAGTTTCGAGGAGCTTCAAAGTCCGCTTACGTTGATCATTCTTCTAACGTCTTCGTATTGGTCGATGAAAGCCACCGCAGCCAGTATGGATCAGCTAACCTGATCATGAGAAAGCTACTCCCGAATGCTTGCTTTATAGGGTTCACCGGTACACCTCTCCTCAAAAGCGAAAAGAATACTGCTCGCAAGTTTGGCGGATTTATTCATAAATACACCATTGACCAGGCGGTAAAAGATGGAGCAGTCCTCCCACTACTCTATGAAGGCCGTTCAGCAAAGCTGACAATAAACAAAAAACAGATCGATAAGGGTTTTGAACGGCTTGCAGCTCCACTCAGCGAGGAGGCGCAAAAGGATCTAAAACGAAAATTCGCCTCCATTTCAAAAATCTACGAATCCGATCATGTAGTAGAAGAGATCGCCTATGACATCTCTAAACACTTCTGTGAAAACTGGCAAGGCACAGGATTTAAAGCTCAACTTGCTACCCCAAAGATCGACACAGCGATCAAATACCAGCGCTACTTCGAAAATCAGACTAATCCCAACTTAAAGATCAATACTGCTGTCGTATTTACCCCACCAGACAGCCGCCAGGACAACGAAGATGTATGGAGTGAATCCAGTAACGAATCTAAGATTTACTGGGACTCCCTTATGGAACGATACCAGGGACAAGAAGTATATGAGAACTGGGTAATCGATCACTTTAAGGAAAAGGGCAATGAAGTAGAACTTGTGATCGTGGTCACCAAACTCCTTACAGGGTTTGATGCACCAAGAAACACGGTTCTTTATCTCGCCAAGCCACTACATTCACACAATCTTTTACAAGCTATTGCAAGGGTAAACAGGCTTTTCGAAGGTAAAGAACATGGGCACATCATAGACTATGTGGGTATACTAGGAAAGTTAGACGAAGCCCTTACTGATTACTCAGCCTTTGAAGACTACGATGCGGAAGACATTACCAATGCGGTGATAGATGTTAGAGAAGAGGTTCGTAAAGTTCCCCTGCGACATTCCGATGTCATTGATATCTTCAAGGAGGTACAAAACAAAGAGGATATCGAAGCCCTGGAACGTCACTTATCCCCAAAAGACATCAGAGATAGTTTTTACGAAAGAGTATCGGCCTTTGCCAGGGTATTGCAAACCGCATTAAGCTCTGATGAATTTTACCAGGAATACACCGAAGCACAGATCGCCTTCTATAAAGGGGAATTAAAACGCTTCCAAAGCCTGAGGCGATCGGTACAAGTACGTTATGCCGAAGTGATCTCATACAAAGAGTACGAACCAAGGGTCAAGAAATTACTCGACACCTACGTGGATGCCGAAAGGGTCGATCAGATCACTTCAGGGGTAAACATCTTTGACAAGAATCAGGTAAATGAAGCCCTGGCCTCTTACGGCAAGACAACCGCTTCTAAGGCAGATTACATTGCCAATAACATGAAGAAGGTCATTAATGAAAATATGGACAGGGATGAAGCCTTCTACAAAAAGTTCTCGGAAATGATCGAAGATACGATCCGAGCCTTTCAGGAAGGACGACTCTCAGAAAAGGAATACCTGGAAACCATCATGAAAACCCGTGATGATATGGAGAAAGGCCACCAGGAAGGTATTCCGAATATCCTGCAGGACAAACCCAAAGCCAGAGCCTTCTTTGGTGCTTTGAATGATGTGATTAAAGATGTTCATGGTAATGGTTCAGTTCCCGGCATTGCAGAACAGTTGGCTAAGGCAGGTATTGATATTAGTGAAATAGTAGAAAATCTAACCATAAGAGACTGGAAGCGCAACCTGGATGTGCAGCGACAGATGGAGAATGAGATCGAGGATTACCTTATCGACCATCGAAGCACTTTGGGCATCGAACTCACCTTTGATGAGATCGACATCATTCTGGCCAAATGTCTGAAAATTGCAAAACACAACTTTTAATGGAAGATGTAGCATACGGCACACAGACTATTTACTTCCATTTAAGGCGAGTGGAACGGAAAACCCTGGCTATTGAAGTTCATCCTGACCTTTCGATATGGGCTATCGCCCCCTTAAAAGCAAGCCTGTCAGACGTTAAGAAGCGTATTGTGCGAAGAGGTACCTGGATAAACAAGCAACTTAACTATTTCGAGCAGTTTTTACCCAGAACTCCCGAAAGAGAGTATGTGTCAGGGGAAACCCATTTGTATTTGGGCCGCAGATACCTCCTGCGTGTCCGCCATGGAGAAGAAAACAGTGTGAAGCTAAAAGGAGGTGAATTGTTTGTGTATTGCAAAACCAAACCAAAACAGGAGCTTGTCAGGCGTTTACTTGCTGAATGGTATTACAACCATGCGAAGAAAAGATTTGACAAGGTGATCTCTGAGCAAATACAACGCTACAAAAGGTTTGATATAGAGGCACCCGAAGTAGAAATTCGCCGGATGAAAAACCGCTGGGGTAGCTGCACCCCGAAAGGCAAGATCATCTTAAATCCGGAACTCATAAAAGCACCCGGCAAATGCATAGAATATGTATTAATCCACGAACTCTGTCACCTAGTACACCCCAACCATGGCAAGCAGTTTTATGCCTTGCTGGGGGAGTTGTTACCTGGGTGGGTGAAATGGAAAGAAAAACTGGAACAGACAATATTTTAACAAAATATGTTCATAACCCTTTATTATTATCCTATTCGAACAGCACGATTTAAATTATTTTCGCCACAAATACCATGAATCCCCTTATGAAAACAAAAAGACCCAGAATTAAGCGCCATAAAGAAGTTGCTGTAAAAGATCCTTTGGAGTTCGTGCCAAATTGCGCTTCAGAAAATGCGCGAAAAATCCACGTCTATAAGGAATTTGAAATTGAGCTTTGGATTGACAAGCATTATCATGACAGAAAAGTCCATGGAGATGAGAACGGAAAGCGCGAAGGAATTGAAGAAAACGATGTATCCTCACTAATAATTGATTCATTTAAGTACCTATTAGAAATTTATTTGAGGGGTAGTAAATTTAAATTTATCAACTTTTTCGACCCATCCAAGCCAGGGCAGGCAAAAGAACGCATTGTCTTAAAACGTTTTTTGGATGATGGGGTTCTGAATGTTGTAGTTGAAGTCAACTATATTGATACTAGCAAATATGAAATAACAGTTATTACCGCCATGCAAACAATTGAGGATAATTTCAGAATCTCGGACGGACAATATTCTCTTTGTTTATCTACCGATTCAATCAATTTGAATCGAATGGTTAATAAATCAAATAACTCTATATATAAATTATAGCTATAGTTTATATGTTACCTATAAGTTTTAAGTATTAATTTGATATGGTATTTAATTAATTGCTACATACATTTGTTATAGAAAATATTAAGGAACAGGGCGAGTTAAGTCTGAACAGTCTAATGACAGGGCCTACAAAGTCTGAACAGTTCCAAAATCAAGAAACCTTGCTTATGCAAGGTTTTTTTATACTTCCTGAGATTAGACTTTATGTTTCCCAAAGGAAACAACCCTTTCATAGTATAAGAACAACCCTTTTTTTTGATTTACAGTTAATCCTTCCGAATTTTCGAGCTTAGATCTAAACTCCTCTTTTACGTTTAAGGTATTTTGCCCAACCTTAACACCTGTAATATCGGCCTTACCCTTAGTAAAAAATGTTTTGGAATGGTTTACAAAAAAACCATCTTCTATAATTATATCCCTCAGCTGAATTGACAAATTTTTGAAATCCTTTTCCGATGAAAAAGTTAAATCATCAACATAAATTGTAAACACAATCTCATTTTCAGAGCACAATTGGATTAATTTATGAGCAGTATCCCACAGAGTAAGATAGGCAATATGAGTACTATTAGTGCCACCCTGAATTAGCCGGCCATTGAAGGTTGTTAACTTCGTGAGAATACTAGACACATCGTGCGAGAACCCTCTATTAAGAAAGGTCTTATAAACCATCCTATTATTGATATGGGGGTAGAAATTTTTTAAATCGGTACAGAAAATATAGGGCTTCCCTTGATGGAGGTATGCATTCAAAATGTTATCCTTTCCTTTTAACCCACCTATAAATGGTGGAGAAGGATATTCGATTTTTGATAAGATATTTTTAAAAATTGCTTTATGAATAATTTTTAGCCTCCCCTTAACCTCTGTTATATCTCGAGTTTTCACGCGACCACCTGGCTTGACCTGCTTCTTTTGGAATGAATTATAGTAATTCTCCACATTTAAAAGCAGATCATCCAATTCCTGTTCGGAAATATTTAAGTAATTAAACCTTAAATCCTTTACACTTTTGATCATTTTGAATAAATTTGCTTAATAAGGTCTTTGATGGTGGGTTCCAGGATCTCAAACATTTCTCTCTTACTCTCTGGAACATCTTCTTTACCCAGACTCATAAAGAACAGGATGGGCAACGACACATTTAATTCATTTGCAATGGCTTTCAAGGTTGCTAAATTCGGTTCCTTTCTGTTTCCTTCAATCAAACTAAGATATGTTTGTGATAATCCACACCTAGATGCTAATTCCTTTTGGTTAAGCCCCTGTTTTTTTCTTAACAACTTAATTACCTTGCCGAGATCCATATATACTATTTGAAATAAAATGATAGAGATGTTTGGTTTAGAAAAGATCAATGTCAATATCAAAAAAGCGCAATAATTTCATTAGCACATTGCCTATCAACAAAATATCATCTGCCTTTAATTTGCAAGCCTGAACTTCATAAAGTCTATTCAACTCCTTTAGCTCATCGATACAATTTTCCAGCAAATTCACCTCTTCTTCCAAGAGCGAACCACGGTTCTTTTTTAAAACTGTCCTCAGATTTTCGATAACAGCTTCCACACGAGTGGTGTGATTTAAGCATTCAATTTTTCGCATGATAAAAATTTTTAATTAAACAAAAATTGATGCAATGCGTTAATTCAACATTGCCTGCTTCCTTCAATGATAAAGGCAAACGCATACTCGTAGGTCGCTGTCATCTCCACCATTATTCCTGCTTCAATAAAAGATTGTGTAAAGAATAAATCCAGGTAGAAGTCAAACACCAGTGAACAAACCCAATAGCGTCTTCCATCTTCTTTTCATCAGCGGAGATCACATGTAGCGGAAAATGTCACCGGTAAATGGCCCATAAAATTTGGGCTGCGAAATTAAATTCGCTTCATTTCATACGTATTACCAATATCCTCGTGTGTTTCAAAGAACTTATAAAACAAATATACCTCATAATTTAACTATGAGTTAAAGAATAGGATGTTTTTATTAACTTATTTATTAACACATCAATAATTTCATTTAAAAAATCGAGCAAAATGACTTACCGCCAATTCACCAGAAAAGAGTTTTATAAGTTAGTCTGGACCAAACCCCTTAGAGATATTTCCAAGGAACACAACACCAATAACACCCTCATAAAAAAAGTTTGTCTAGAAAATGATATTCCCTTACCCACTCAAAGCTATTGGTCCAGGCTAAGGATGAGCCAGGATCCGGCATGGACTCCACTACCTGATGGAGATGATGAAATGAAAATTCAGCTTCCAACCGTTATCAAAAGTGCTCCAACTAGCTGGGAAAAGGAATGCCAACTTGAACAAAAAGAAAGAATTGACCTTAAAGTCCGAAAAATCCATACATTGGTAAAACAGGCTAAGAAAAATCTTGTCAATCAAAAGGTTAATGCATGGAAAGAATACGAAGGCTACAAGTCTACCTCTAAAGGCGTTTTCGATATAAATGTCCATAAGTCCAATATTGACCGCGCCCTGGCGGTAGCCAATCGATTCGTTCAAACTATGGAGCAGCACGGTCATAAAATTGACATCATTAGCAACACTTCCCGCATCTACGAAAATGGGACTTGGGTAGAGGTCAACGGGGTACGATTCCAGGTTGACCTCCGGGAGAAACGAACCCGGACCATGATTAAAGGCAGGCATTCATGGGATGAAGCAGTTTTCAAAGCGAGCGGAGAGCTACAACTACATTTCAGAAAATCTTACCAGACCCGCCTTTGGGGTGATTCGAAGATTACCAAATTAGAAGATAAAGTAGATAATGTTATAAGGGGACTCGAAGCCTGGGCCCTGCGAGAAATTGAGTTCGAAAAGCAAATGGAGGAGAATCGGAAACGAAATAAAATTCGACGTGCAGAAGAGCAAGCTATCCTCAAACAAAAGGAAGAGGAAGCAGCGAGGGTGAAAATTTTGATAGGTGACTCCCAAAATTGGAAAAAGGCCACAGAAATTCGAGAGTATATCAAGGCCGTTCACTTCTTCGCTAAAGAAAACAACGATTTAACCGATGAGAAAAAGGCCTGGATGGAATGGGCTACAGGCATCGCCGACAAATTGGACCCCATACTAAAGCAAAGTCATTAAAAAATTTTCGGCGCCGCGCGGTGATTGGAAGCTTGCTTCCATTTTTTCCTTCAGCCTAATTTTTCACCCCCCCCTTTAAAATTTTACCCGGAGTGAAATGTTGTCTAGGTGGCGCTGTACATAAAAAAGGTCTTTTCATGATTTAACCCCCTATCCCTTTTAATTTTTTAAGAATTTAAAAAGAAAGGGCGCGCGTATGCTATCTTGCATACGAGCTTCTTTTTTAATTTTCTTATTATCCTTTTCTATTTATTATTCTTTGTATCCGCTGATATCGCCAAAGTAGTTTTCAGATTTCTGAAAAGCACTATTCAGAATAAAACACCTCTTTGCATAAATCAACACTAGACTATTCATCCCACCCGTAATTCAGATTAAAGATGTTTAAATAGTTTTCAAAAACAGGGAAGGAATCCCTCTCACGCTTGTAACTAACAAAATTATTAAGCATATGTGATGAACTGTCCATCCGATCAAGGTGGTAATCCGCAAATGCTGTGAAGGCATTTTCAATATGCTGCTTTTCATAACGCTCCAGCAATCGTTTCATACCTTCCATAGACTTGTTATTTTTGGGAAGCACCGTATACCCAAATATTCTATTACCCTTCTGCTCAGAATAGATTGTTCTACGTTGATTATAAATCGTGTTTAGTGAAGAGTACAAATCTTCTACGTAGGATTTCTCCTTATTGGAAAGTTTTAAATCTCCTTGGCCAAATTTTAGGCTTACCAGTCTATCTTTCAAATTTCTTCTATGCTCAGGATGTACATTGGAATCCACAAAACTTCTTATGAATACCGGGCTTATCTCATAATGGGTAGTGTTGTGTAGGCCTTGATTCCCAACAATTAACCCATATTCATCAATAAACTTAGCCTTTAAAGTATTTAACCTGGTTCTTTTTAGCCCGGTTTCCGAAAGCACCCTCTGATTCTGATACCAAATAATTTTACGCCCCATACTGGCTCGTTTAACAACTAACCATTCAAAAAACACCACCTCATCAAGACTGACCTTATCAAAATCATACCGTAAGAGATTTTTAAAATTCATTGCTAATGGGTAAGAAATATTGCGCCCCCTTTCGCTTTCTTCTTTAAGTGTAGGTTTCCTCATGATATTATTTAATGTTTGGTAGGTTACAAATTTCTTTCAAGGCAGAGTCACGTACACCCTCCGGATATCGGTCTTTATACGCTGTATCAATATCTCCCCGCTCATGCCCCATTAGTTCTCGAATGATATCGGGCTCTACATGTTTAAATTTCGCGATAGTAGCAAAACTGTGCCGTATTACCTTCGTTGTTAACACGCCCCCGGTCGGAAGTATTTCAAGACCGCTGTTTTTCTGTATTCGTTTCAGTTTGGCATTATGACTGGATCGAAAGGTTTGGTACCTGGTTCGGTTCTTAGACCAGGGAAACACATATTCCGATTCCGGATCCTTGTCCTGATACTTATTTAGAATCCTGGCCGCTTCTGGCAACAACAACACATCAAACACATAGGCTTTTGCTCCAAGTTTGGACCTTTTAAGATACACCCTATCTTTTGAGATCTGATTACGCCGTAGATAATAAACATCCATGAGATCGGCACCCCCTAATTAGAATTGCAAGAGCGATAGATCAACCGACACTTGCTGTTGTGCTGAAAGTCCTGATAGATTCTTGAGCTTTTGCATACCCCTACTATCCAGGTATTCATTTCGTTGTCTGCGTATCCGGGTCGGAACATCATTAAAAATCCCTTTAAAAGGCTGTTTATCCTCTACGACAGCCATCTTTACAGCTCGATTGTATATGGCACGTAGTTCCAGAAGATATGTACGCACAGAGGTGTTCTTAAGCCCCTGCTCCCTTTTGTATTGTTTGAAGTCTTCCAGGATGGGCCCGGAAAGATCATCTAATAGCAACTTTGGTCTAAATTGGTCCAGCTGATCAGCCGCGCAACGGTAGGCCGATGCGTTACCGTACCTGTTCAGTCGTTCCATCCGATCCACCTCCGCCATTGCAAATTCGTAAAAAGAAAATCGTTTCTTCTCTTTCTTATCTTCAAAGAAGGTCATCGCCAGTTCCAAATCCTCAACCTCCTTAAATACCTGGCTCATGGCAATATTGCGAAACGCCATTATTTTGGCATAAAGATTTTCGAAATCCGGATATCTAGGTGTTGGCAGTTGGTAGTAATCATCCCATTCCTTTTCGGAGGCATGCGCAATAGTCCTCCTCTTGATTTTCATTTGATGGGTAACGATAAGTTTTATGGGATAACGCCCGTTGGTGGCTCCGTCTGAAGTATAACGTTTTACTGTGGCTTTCATATCCCATAGGTTTGAAACGGATATTTACGGGACGGCGTAAATATTTCGTACATATTACATCCACAAGATAGTTAAAAATTCCCAAATACGGATTTTTTTCTACATACAAAAATTCTTTGTATAAACGAAAAATCCCCGAAAACACTGGGTTTCCGGGGATTTTCTTCTGGTGACCTCGCCAGGATTCAAACCTGGAACCTTCTGAGCCGTAATCAGATGCGCTATTCAGTTGCGCCACGAGGCCGATATAACTTCCCTTTCGGGTTGTTGATGTTTAACCGATCGCTTTTGCTATCTGCAAATGCGGGTGCAAATATAATGTTTTTAGTTTCACTTTTCCAAATACAAATCGAAAAAAATCTTTGGTAATTGCTAAGACTTTAGAGAATTCAGAACCTTCTTTCCGCCACTAAAATACAAGTCCCGGAATAACAACAAAATAACCCCGAGAAAAAGTCACAAAGCTCTAAAGGAAGTGTGAACACCCATAAATAACGTTGTCCGGTTTTAGACTTAATTTACAATTTTAAATTGTAGATGGTAGATTATAATTAATTCTTAAGGCGCAATATTCCAAACTAATAACTTTTAATAGCCTCAATAGGCGCTATAATATTATATCCCTCCCAAATCTGCGGATCGTATTTACTGATCTCGATCGGTTCATACCTTTTCTGGTTTTCCATAGCCGCATAATCAACCTCCTTCATAGCGCTGTTATCCGGACAATAGATCTCGATGGTGCTTAAATTGTCCATCTCCACCATAAAATCGAATTTCATCACCTTACGGTCATCCGACCGATCTTCCTTGTTCTTGATAAACTTAAGTGGTCTGCTTATGTAGGCATAAAAACCATTTGTTCGCCTACCGAACTTAAGTGCATATTTGCCTTCCTCATTCTTCCGGAATACTGAGGTCACCTTCATCTTGTTTTCGGTAAACTTAACGCCTAATAGGAATTTCAGATTCACATTGCTCAAATGCTCATCTTCCAGCATTTCATAATCCATACGCATCAAAGCGAAATCAAAGACATTGATATACAACTTTCCAAAAAATTTCGAGCTTCCCCGATCGGGCTTGAAGCTGATAATGTAAACAAGTTCTTCATCAATATTGGTATACCCTTCCAATGTATAACGATACCTTCGGGTCTTATCCAGAAAATCCAGATCCTTGTCTTTATAGAAATTGTTATAGAATCGGTTCTGTCCGGAAACCATATACTTGAGATACTTGGTTTTACCCTTAGTAGAATCGATGTCCTCATCGAATATCTCATCAGTCTTCAGGGAATCTTCAACCTTGAACAATCCGGTTTTCACTTTGTACGTGGCATCTGGTTCCAGATGGGTTCTGATCACATTGATCAGGTTTTTGGTAATGGCATCGGTTGAGATCTCACGTTCCTTATCCTTCAATACCACCGCCTTTTCAATATGGATCTTGGAGGAGTCTTCTTTCCGGGCATACCTTCCATAGTATTCAGAAAAAAAGTTGAAGCTTTTCCCTTTCAATCGACCCGCCATATCTTCGATCTTAGCATTGAGATCCTTCAGTTGTGATCGGGACAGCTCCGTTGCCTTATCGATTTCAAAACTAAAATCCAGCAATTTCTGCTCATCCTGATTCCTGATAAAAAAAGTCTGCTGAATCTCCTTTCCAAGATAATTATCCGGTGCGGCTTCCATCATCTTCTCAATAATCTCTTCCGGACTCAGGTTCCGGTTTGTCACCAACACCTCATCCAACTCCTCCGCACTTATTTTCAAAGTGTACGTGCCATCTGTGAATTGGTCTACCGGAATCTCAAGGGTCTCATACCCCATAAACGAGATCTTGACAATGACGGCTTCAGGTTGATCGGTTACGTATATTGTAAACTCCCCCTCCATATTCGAAACCACACCATAGTTTTCACCCAACTGAATGGTCGCATAGGGTATCGGATTCGAGTCTTCATCCACCACTTTACCCGTCACTTTCTGCCCGAAAAGAACAGCACTCTGAAAACATAGTACAAATAATAGTAAGTAGTGATATTTCATATTTTGAAGTTTTTGGATTTAATACGTAATGATTCTAAATCTTATTCTTGCTCCTCAAAAACCTTTACCTCCTTCGAGTCCTTCGCTTAAAACTAGGAAATGGAGGTTTCTATCTACCACAATATGAGCATTAACCTAAATTATTATTCAAAAAAACCGATTTTACGCTTACGCTGATTACTTTTGCAAAAACTTTAACAATGGATTTTATTCTGCAACCATGGCCCTGGTATGTCACAGGTCCGCTAATCGCCCTGGTGATGTTCCTCCTGCTTTATTTCGGAAAGAATTTCGGTATGTCGTCTAACCTCAGAACTTTATGTACGATCTCCGGTGCTGGAAAATTCTCTGATTTCTTCCGTTTCGACTGGAAAACGCAGCAGTGGAACCTGCTCGTGGTTCTTGGTACGATCATAGGAGGCTTTATAGCGCATTTCTATCTTTCGGTTCCTACCGATATGGAGCTGAACCCGGATACGGTAGCCAGCCTCCGGGACCTCGGATTTCAAAATGCCGGCAAGAGTATCGTGCCCGCTGAATTGTTTTCCTGGGATGCCGTACTGTCCGGAAAGGCTCTGCTCATACTAGTTATCGGTGGTTTTCTGGTAGGATTCGGTACACGTTATGCCGGTGGTTGTACTTCCGGTCATGCAATTTCCGGACTCAGCAACCTGCAACTCCCCTCTTTGATCGCAGTGATCGGTTTCTTTATCGGCGGACTCATCATGATCCATTTCCTATTTCCAATTATATTCAACTAACTATGAAACAGCTGAAATTCCTTTTAACCGGTATCTTCTTTGGTATCGTCCTCTATAAGTCAGAAGCGATCTCCTGGTATCGCATCTATGAAATGTTCCGCTTTGAATCCTTCCATATGTATGGTATCATTGGATCTGCAGTGGTTACCGGTGTTTTACTGGTATTACTGATCAAACGTACCCATATGCACTCTACTGAAGGTCGAGAGATCGCCTTCACCGATAAAGATAAGTCCTATGCAAGGTATATCCTTGGAGGTACCTTTTTCGGACTCGGATGGGCACTGATCGGCGCATGTCCGGGACCATTGTTTATCCTACTGGGTACCGGGGTGACCACCATCATTATTGCTATTCTTGCTGCGATGCTGGGTACTTTTGTGTACGGATTATTAAAGAATAAACTACCTCACTGATATGGATACAATACACCTGATCGGATATATCGGTGCATTGGTAATCGGACTCGTTCTCGGACTTCTGGGTGGCGGCGGATCGATCTTAACCGTTCCGCTTATGGTTTATTTACTAGGCTTTAGCCCGGTGGTTGCAACTGCGTATTCATTGTTCGTAGTGGGCTCTTCCTCCCTGATAGGCACAGTACAGAAATACCGAAAAGGAGTGGTGGATATCAAAACCGGACTCGCATTTTGTTTCCCCTCTTTTATGGCAGTGTATCTTTCACGCAGGTACCTTTTACCCCATATGCCAGACGAGTTGCTACATTTGAATGATTTTGTGCTCACCAAGGATATGGCCATCATGGTATTCTTTGCCCTGATCATGATCCTCGCATCCGTATCGATGATCCGGAACACCAAAAAGGAAGTACAAGAGCTGAGCAAGGAGAAACAACCCTATTACATGACCTTTATTCAAGGACTCATCATCGGAGTGGTGACCGGTATCATCGGTGCCGGCGGCGGATTCCTCTATGTCCCTGCACTGGTACTTTGGGCGAAACTCCCTATGAAAAAAGCAGTAGGAACTTCATTAGTCATCGTCACTATCAATTCTCTGATCGGATTTACTGGTGATATGCAGACGCTGGAGATCGACTGGAAATTTCTTTTAACCTTCTCTGCGATCACCGTGATCGGAATCATTTTTGGAGATATTGTTTCGCACAAGATCTCCAATAAAAGTTTGAAGAGAGGATTCGGATGGATGATCCTGGTGATGAGCATCTACATTCTTTCCAAGGAAATATTCCAGTACTAACCTGCCCTTAACAAAACACACTTACAGAAATTAGTATCTTTGAAAACATCAGACCGAAATCCTTTAACCGAACATATGCTTTTAAAGGTGAAAGTGTCTTTGGAATTTGAGTGATACTATTCAAATGAAATAATGCGAACATGAAGATTGAACAATTATATACAGGATGTCTTGCCCAGGGGGCTTATTATATAGAATCGGAAGGTGAAGTAGCGATCATCGATCCGCTTCGTGAAACCCAACCCTATCTCGATCGCGCCAATAAAGAAAATGCAACCATCAAATATGTTTTTGAGACGCATTTTCATGCAGATTTCGTATCCGGACATATAGATCTGGCCAAAAAATCAGGTGCTACTATCATCTATGGGCCTAATGCCAAAACAGCTTATGAGATATACGCAGCTAAAGATGGCGAAGAATTCAAACTGGGAAAAGTAACCATTAAGGTGCTTCACACCCCGGGACACACCCTGGAATCGACCACCTATCTCTTAATAGATGAGAATGGAAAGGATCATGCAATCTTTACAGGAGACACGCTTTTCCTGGGAGATGTAGGCCGACCTGATCTGGCAATAAAACAGGATATCACCAAGGAAGATCTCGCAGGACTTCTTTATGAATCGCTACGCACCAAGATCATGCCACTGGCGGATGATGTGATCGTCTATCCGGCGCACGGTGCCGGTTCTGCCTGTGGAAAGAATCTCAGTAAAGACACTGTGGATACCCTGGGAAATCAGAAAAAAACCAATTATGCCCTTAGAGCAGATATGAGCAAAGAGGAATTTATAACGGAAGTTCTTGATGGAATTCTTCCCCCTCCTCAGTATTTCTCAAAGAACGCGATGATGAATAAAGAGGGCTATACCGAATTCGACAATGTACTGGCTAAAGGAGACACACCTTTAGACCCTGAGGAATTCGAAGCTCTTGCCAACCATGAGAGTGCTCTCGTACTGGACGTAAGAACTCAGGAAGACTTTATTAAAGGACATGTTCCTAATTCCATATTTATCGGCCTCAATGGTTCCTTTGCGCCGTGGGTAGGTGCATTGATTACCGATCTGCATCAACCGCTGTTGTTGATCGTTCCCGAAGGAAAATCTGAGGAAGCGGTGACACGACTTTCAAGAGTAGGATACGATAACACCCTTGGCTATCTGGACGGTGGAATGGATGCCTGGAAAAAAGCAGGAAAAGAGATCTCCACCCTTCGCTCTATTTCGGCTACCGCATTTGAAAAAGAGTATTCTGAAAAAGACAATGTCCTCGACGTTAGAAAACCCGGAGAATACGAAGGAGAACATCTGGAGGCGGCCACCAGTTTCCCATTGGATTTCATCAATGAACACATGAATGAGATCGATAAGGATCATCACTATTATATCCATTGTGCCGGAGGTTACCGATCGGTGATCGCCGCATCCATCTTGCAATCCAGAGGTTATGAAAACCTCACGGATATTGCAGGCGGATATGGTGCTCTAAAGGAAACCGGATTACCAAAGACCGATTTCGTATGCCCAAGCACTCTCAAAAAATAAAAGTATGAAGAAGAATATGGGGCAATCCGACAAACTGATCAGAGTGGTGATCGCCTTTATCATTGGCGTCCTCTACCTGTATAATATTATCAGCGGAATTTTCGGAATCGTTTTGATGGTTCTCGCCATCATTCTGCTACTGACCAGTTTTTTCGAATTTTGTCCGATCTATAAAATTCTAGGCAAAAACACGAGAAAGAACCCCGAACAGTGACAATAGGGATATTAGTGACAATAGGGGCATTGGTGTCACCAGTGTCATCAGTGTTACTTGTACAGAAATAGTATAAAAAAAAGCGGATCCAAAAGAATCCGCTTTTTTTTATACTATTTCTGCACTCAGCCCTGCATCCAGCAGCTTCGTACACCTGGGTTTCAGATCTTCATAAGACCCCGTTTTCACAGTACATTTTCCTTTAAAATGGACAATGATCGAACATTGCTCTGCCTGTTCCGGTGTATGGTCGCAAGCATAGATCAATGTTTCTATCACGTGGTCAAAGGTATTCACATCATCATTAAAAAGAATTATCTCATTCTCTTTAAGAACATCCTCCGCCAACAGCACCTCCTCTGATGTCTTTTCCCTGATACTCATAGTCAATGTTTTACGCTAATTTAAAAATTTTAGGGCAACCCAAAGATTCTTTTCCAGGTTTTCCACAAATTTTAACGTGTCGTCCTCGCATTTTTCACGGATCACCGGGATGTCATCCCTGTAGAATCCACTGAGCAACAAAACCCCGTCTTTATTGAGACAAGCGGCATAAGCAGGGATATCTTCGAGTAATATATTCCGGTTGATATTCGCTATGATGACATCGAACTTCTTCTCCTTCAATAAGGATACATCACCTTCGAAAACCTTGATTTTTTCACAATCGTTGCGCTCTGCATTCTCCACTGAATTCAGATAACACCAGTTGTCGATATCGATAGCTTCCACATAGGAAGCACCTTTTTTACAGGCAAGAATGGCAAGTACGCCGGTTCCACAACCCATATCGAGCACATCCTTTCCTTCAAGATCCATATCCAGCAAAAGCTTCAGCATCATAAAGGTCGTCTCATGATGACCGGTACCAAAACTCATCTTAGGTTCGATAACGATATCAAAAGTGGTTTCAGGAACTGCATGAAAGGGTGCCCTCACGGTACAACGGTCATCCACGGTAATCGGATGAAAGTTCTTTTCCCACTCCTCGTTCCAGTTAACCTGCTCGATCTTCGTATGCTTATAACTGATATCGAATTCTCCACTGCTGAGCACATAGAGGTCTTTCAGGGCAGCAGCATCCCATAGGTCTTCCTGAACATAGGCAAGCAATCCATCTTCCTGCTCCACAAAACTCTCAAACCCGATTTCTCCCAATTCTGCGATCAGGATATCCACTGCAGGTTGTTTAGGCGCTACTGTGAATGCATATTCAATATAAACCTGTGACATTTTATGTTAGGGTAAAATTAAAACGCAGTAATGATAGCAGTGAAATCCGCAGCATTCAAAGCCGCACCTCCGATCAGTCCGCCATCAACATCAGGCTTACCAAAGATCTCTGCAGCATTACCCGGTTTTACACTTCCTCCATATAGGATGGAAACATTATCAGCCAGTGCCTGATCATATTGATCAGCGATCTCATTCCTAACGAATGCATGGATCTCCTGAGCCTGCTCTGGTGAAGCAGTCTCTCCGGTTCCGATCGCCCATACCGGCTCATATGCAAGCACAATGCTTTCCCACGCAGTTTCACTTAAATGAAACAATGCATCTTTAAGCTGTGTCTTAACCACTTCAAAATGCTTATCTGATTTACGCTCTTCCAATAACTCTCCAAAACAGAAGATCACTTTCATACCATTGGCAATAGCAGCATCAACTTTCTTTGCAAGTAATTCATCGGTTTCTCCGAAATACTCACGACGTTCGGAATGCCCGAGAATCACTGTCTTCACACCGATACTCTTTAACATTGCAGCCGAAACTTCTCCGGTATAGGCACCTTTGCTTTCCTGGTGCATGTTCTGAGCGATAACTTCAATATTGCTGTCCTTTAAACTCTGAAATGCACTGTACAGATTGGTAAATGCCGGAGCGATCATCACTGCAACATCCGTTTCGGGTACTGAACTTTTCAGATCACTGATCAGTGCCTGGGTCTCTGCCAGGTCATTGTTCATTTTCCAGTTTCCCGCTACAATTTTTTTTCTCATAATTTCTGTTATATACGATGATTAGACGTGTTTTTAAACATAGAAGAACGTTACGAGCCTATGCTGTATACGTTTCCACACAAAAATATTAATAATAGCAGAAATAGACGAACGAATTCCCCCCGAAAAACAGGTAAACAAACGATATCACTATGATATTAGTGTTACTTGTATCACTGATGTCACCTATATCACTAATTTCCCTATTCCAGGTTCAGATCATCGAGATCATTGAAGTGTTCTTTATCAGTGATTATACCTCGCTCCATAAGAAATACCCCCGGATTCGACCTTACAATAGTCTTTAAAGTGGTAAGGTCACAGAAATAAAAATCGAAATCAAGTCCGTAATTCGTTTTATAGTCCCCCATTTCCTGAACAGAGGATGCAGTCATACCGATTACTTTATAACCAGCTTCCTTAGCCTTTTTAACCGTTTCCGGAAGTTCCTGTAAAGCTTCTTCATCCGCTTCGTTCAGAACTCTTGAAACGACCACCATGACCTTCGGCAAACCGAGAATTTCTTCTTTGTGATCTACTCCATCTTTCTCCATGGTAAAATCATGGATCGGCGGCTCGTATCCTTCAGTGATCTGTTCGGTCTCAACGCCGATTAATTCCCCATCGACATCGGGATATTCACCATTGGTAACGATGACCTTCTCTTCGCCTCCAACATTGAATTTCCAGCTATATTCGAAGGTCGCTTCCGGAGCTCCATCAGGAATGGTCATACCTTCCGATATATTGGCACCTACTTTGTAAGGTCTGAAATCTATTACCGGTAAATGATGGTATACATAGTGAGAAAAAGCTAAGAACAGGATAAAGAAGATGACGGTAACCGTTCTTCCGCTACTCCATTGCAATAACGGCTTGATATACCTTTGACCGAAAAGCAATACCACGATAAGCAACAATAAAATCACATCTTTCGTGAACGATTCCCAGGGAGTCAGTTTTACCGCATCCCCGAAACATCCGCAATCGGTTACTTTATTGAAATATGCTGAATAAAAGGTGAGGAAGGTAAAGAAGAGTATCATGGCAAATAGACTCCATACCGTGAACTTCACCTTATATCCCAGCAATAACATGACGCCGAGCAAACACTCCAGAATTACCAGAATTACTGCAATGGCCAATGCGAACGGAATAAGAAATTCAATATTGAGTACATCGGCTCCGAAATATTCTTCCAGCTTAAAGGAGAATCCCACCGGATCATTCATTTTGATGAGTCCGCTGATGATGAACAATATTCCGACAATAGTCCTGGAAAGGTTAACGAGTAGGCGCATAGTAGTTTGGTTTTTTAATTTTATTCACCAGCCCCTAAATGGATCATGGCGAATACGGCATAATTTATCATATCCTGGTAATTGGCATCGATTCCTTCGCTTACCAGGGTCTTACCCTTATTATCTTCTATTTGTTTTACACGAAGCAATTTCTGTAATATCAGATCCGTTAGCGAGCTCACTCGCATATCGCGCCATGCCTCACCGTAATCATGGTTCTTATTCTCCATCAGTGATTTGGTGAGCGCCACTTTTTCATCATAGAGCCTCGTTGCTTCCTCGACACCCATATCCGGTTGAACCGCAATGCCTCTTTCGATCTGTATCAATGCCATAACGGAATAATTGATGATCCCGATGAACTCTGAACGCTCATCCTCATCCACTTTTCGTACCTCGTTTTCCTGAAGAGATCGAATTCGCTGGGCTTTTATAAATATCTGATCTGTAAGTGATGGAAGACGAAGAATCCTCCAGGCACTGCCGTAATCCTTCATTTTTTTAATAAACAAATCACGACATACTGTAATGACAGCGTCGTATTGTTTCGAGGTATCTTGCATGCGGTTATCTGTATTTTGCGTAAATTTCGCCTAAAATTTTCAATTCTCAAAGGTAGAAGATTTAACTTAAGTACACACCCCGGGAAAAGGAATTCACAAAAAACATCCTCCAAATGACAATTAACTGCAAAGGAAAACTGATCGACCTTACCACACCAAGGGTCATGGGTATCCTTAATGTGACTACCGATTCTTTTTATGATGGCGGAACCCTACGTTCCGATGCCGACCTGCTTAAAAGGGCTGAAAACATGCTTGAAGAAGGCGCTACATTCCTGGATATCGGCGCTTACAGCTCACGTCCCGGCGCTAAAGATATTCCTGAACCAGAGGAGATCAGAAAAAGTGTTGAAGCCACTGAAATTATTCTTAAGAACTTTCCGGAGGCACTGATCTCTGTTGATACGTTCAGAGCAAGTGTGGCTAAAGAGAACATTCTTGCCGGAGCAGCGATCGTGAATGATATCGCTGCCGGATTTCTGGATGAAGCGATGATCCCTACCGTAGGATCGCTTGGTGTACCCTATATTATGATGCACATGCGAGGAACACCACAAAACATGCAACAGCAAACCGGCTACTCCAATATCATGCAGGAAATGATCTATTATTTTTCCGAACGTCTCGAACAAGCACGTATCCATAAGATCAATGATTGTATCATCGATCCGGGATTCGGGTTTGCAAAAACCAAAGAAGAAAATTTTGAAGTCCTAAGGCGACTCGATCTGCTGAAGATGCTTGAAAAACCGATATTATCAGGGATCAGTCGAAAATCTATGATCTACAAATCCCTTGGGGGCTCTCCGGAAACTGCGCTGAATGGAACCACCATACTCAATACCCTATCTTTGGAGCGAGGAGCAAATATCCTTAGAGTACATGATGTAAAGGAGGCTATGGAATGTGTAAAACTGGTAGGATTGACAAATCCTTACACTTCCTGAAAACCGATCGTACTCTCTAAGCTAATTTTTATATTTTTACAAAAAGCTTCAGACATTGGAATTATTCGATTTTATCGATTTTAAGATTATCGATATCGTAGATATCGTACTCGTGGCCTTCCTGCTCTACTATGTGTACAAACTCGTAAAGGGTACCGTAGCGATCAACATTTTCCTTGGCATCGTGATCATCTACATCATTTACCTGATCACCGAGGCCCTGAACATGAGGGTGCTCAGCAACATCTTCGGAAAGTTTATCGGAGTTGGTTTCTTTGCACTGATCGTCGTATTTCAGCAGGAAATTCGAAAGTTTCTACTTATGGTGGGTTCTACGAACTTTGCCGGGAAACGCGGATTTGCCAAACACTTCAAATTGTTCCGATCACAACAATTACAGAGCGAGACCGATGTGGAAGCTATCGTTGCAGCTTGTGACAAGATGAGTCTGACCAATACCGGAGCACTGATTGTCATCGAAAGGAATAATTCCCTGGATTTCGTCAAACACACCGGAGACAAGATGAACATTGAAGTAACTCAACCGATAATCGAAAGTATCTTTTATAAGAATAGCCCGCTACATGATGGTGCTGCCATCATCGAAGACAACTACATCACAGCAACAAGAGTGATTTTGCCGGTATCTAATGAAAAGAGCATTCCACTTCGTTTCGGACTCCGACACCGAGCGGCAGTAGGGATCACGGAAAAAACCGATTCACTGGCCCTTGTGGTCAGTGAGGAAAGCGGACAGGTTTCTTATATCAAGAACGGAGAATTCATCCTGTTTGAGAACTCTGCTGATCTGATCGCTGAAATAAAGAAGGACCTGGGATAAAACTAAACCGCTTCTTCCTCTGCCATGAATTGCACTTCATACAGGTTTCGGTAATAACCGTCCTCCTTGTTCAACAATTCTTCATGCGTACCGCTTTCAACGATATTTCCTGAATCCATCACCAAAATCTTATCCGCTTTTTTAACGGTAGCCAAACGGTGTGCGATCACGATCGAAGTTCTTCCTTCAGTAACCTTATCGGTTGCGCGTTGTATCAGCTGTTCAGAATAAGTATCCACCGAAGAAGTCGCCTCATCCAGTACCAGAATAGAAGGATTGCTTACATAAGCTCTCAGGAATGCGATCAGCTGTCGTTGTCCACTGGACAACATACTACCTCGTTCCTTCACATTATAATCAAATCCTCCGGGCAGCGATGCGATAAAATCATAGATACCAATAGCTTTGGCTGCCTCTACAACCTCCTCATCAGTGATATCGGGATTATTAAGGGTAATATTGTTATGAATAGTATCGGCGAATAAGAACACATCCTGTAACACAATCGCGATCTGAGATCGAAGTGATGATACGGTATAATCCATGATGTTCACCCCATCGATACGGATCGTACCGGACTGAATATCATAGAATCGATTCAGTAAATTGATGATGGTGGACTTCCCTGCTCCGGTTGCTCCTACGATGGCAATGGTCTCTCCCGGCTTTGCTTCGAAGGAAATTCCATGCAATACCTCTTCGTCTTCAAGATATCCGAAATGTACCTTATCAAAAACAAGATCCCCTTTCAAATGACCGGCTTCAATGGTCCCGTTATTTTCGATTTTGATATCGGTATCGAGAATATCGAACACGCGGTTGGCCGCTACCATACCCATCTGTAATGTATTGAACTTATCGGCGATCTGTCGTAACGGACGGAAGATCATTTGTGACAACATGATGAACATAAAAATATTCCCAAGGTCATTTGCTCCATCCATCACCGCACGGAGTCCGCCATACCACACGATAAGACCTGTGGTAACCGCAGACATCAATTCCACTACCGCGATAAAGATTGAGTTATACCATACTGTATTGATCCAGGCCTTTCGATGGAGATCGTTGATCTCTTTAAAACGTTCATATTCCTCTTTCTCACGAACGAACAACTGAACGATCTTCATGCCTGAAAGGCGTTCCTGTGCAAAGGAATTCAGGTTCGAAACCTGCTTACGAACTTCTACAAAAGCCTTCTTCATCGCCTTCTGGAACAAGCGTGTCGCATACAACATCAATGGAAGGATTGCAAAAATGATCAATGACATCTGCCAGTCGAATGCGATCATCACCCCGGCTACCACCAGCATTTTCAATAGATCACTAACGATCATAAAGAGCCCGTCACTGAATATCGCGGCGATTCTTTCGATGTCGCTTACGGTACGCGTGACAAGTACCCCTACCGATGAACTGTCGAAATATTTCATCCGGAAGTTCAGCATATGGCGGAATAATTTCTCCCGAAGATCCTTGATTACCGACTGGCCGAGCCAGCTGGCATAATAGATGAACAACAACTGACTTACCACTTCAAGGAGTAACGTCAGACTCATCAGTAAAACAAAGAACAGCAGTCCTTCTGAATCCTTTTTAAGGATATAATCATCAACGGTATATTTAAGAAGGATCGGTCGTACGGAAGAAAACAATGAAAGCAGTATAGCCGTGATTCCCACCCCTAAAAAGGTCATGCGATACGGACGCGTATAACGCATCAATCGGTTAAACAACTTCAGATCAAAAGATTTTCCGGTAGTGTCCTTACTCATATTTCTTAAAAATTGAACGGGGATATTCCACACGGGTAAGGTATAACCCATGTGCCGGCGCCGAGGCCCCTGCCTTCCTTCGGTCCTGACTATTAATAATTGTTTCGAATTCAGCGATCGATATTCTTCCGGAACCAACCTCCAGCAACGTTCCCACTACGGCCCTCACCATATTCCGCAAAAATCGATCCGCACTGATATGGAAGATCATAGCGTCACCATTTTTAACCCATTCTGCCTTTGTAACATTGCAAATATAGGTCTTAACATCGGTGTTGGATCTTGAAAAACATTTAAAATTATCGTAATTAAGCAACATATTCGCTGCCTGGTTCATCAGCTCCATATCAGGATTCGATTTCAAGCGGTATGCAAAATCGGTCAAAAATGGATCTTTCACTCTTGTTATATGGTACTCATAACTCCGGGAAAGCGCATCAAACCGCGCATGGGCCTCCGGTAACATTACATGAATACCTTTTACGGCGATATCTTCCGGTAATAAACTGTTAAGTCGGTATACCAGATCATCCCTTTCATCGATCATTTCAAAATCGAAATGGGCAAACATTTCCCGTGCATGTACACCGGTATCGGTACGACCTGCGCCGGTCACTTCAAGCTCCGTCCGCAAAAGCGTACACAAAGCCTTTTCCAAAACTTCCTGAACTGTTATGACATTCGGTTGGCGTTGCCAACCATGATAAGCTTTTCCGTTATATGAAAACTCTAAAAAATACCTCAAGACAAAACCTTACTTTTGTTCAAAACTACAAAGATATTGAATTGTAGTGGTAAATACAGTTTCATTGCTATCCGGAAAAGGATTTTTAATCTGTATAGGGTGCTGACTGCGGATTCCAATTTAACAGGAATTTCATCCATCCCCGCTATAGTTCTATTAACTAATAACGCATAATATATAACTCACAACTTACAAATGACTCACATACTCCTACTTTCCGACACCCACGGACATCTGGATGATGCCATTCTTAAATATGTAAAGGAGGCCGACGAGGTATGGCATGCAGGAGACGTTGGCAGCACGGAGGTTACCGATACTTTGAAATCGATGAAGCCGTTAAGAGCGGTTTACGGAAATATCGATGATCATGAACTCAGAAGCGAGTTTCCGTTAGACAACCGTTTTTTGTGCGAAGGTATGGACGTCTGGATCACGCATATCGGAGGATATCCCGATCGTTATGATCGCAGAATAAAGGCTTCTATAAAAAAAAATACCCCCGATATATTTATCAGTGGGCATTCTCATATCTTAAAGGTCATTTACGACAAAAAACTCAACCTCTTACACATGAATCCGGGTGCTGCCGGTAAACATGGTTTTCACCAGGTACGTACGATGCTTCGGTTTAAGATCGACGGAAAACAGGTCAAAGACCTGGAGATCATCGAACTCGGGAAACGATGAAGCACACTCTTTTAAATGTAAATAACATTAATTAGTGTCACTGATGATATTGGTGACGATGGTGTTATTAGTGTCACTTGTTTAACTCCTCTACGCTTCTCCTGTAGGACCGAAATTCAGTGGAATTGGAGGTTGTTCATAATCTTTGATCTCGCCGTGTGCATTTTCAAAGCGTTGCACATTATCTCCCAAAGCTTTCAGGAATCGTTTCGCATGCTGAGGGGTCAGAATGATACGGCTTTTCACTTTCGCCTTCGGCTGCCCTGGCATTATGTTGATGAAGTCTACCACAAATTCCGAAACGGAATGATTGATGATAGCAAGGTTGGAATAGGTTCCTTCCGCTACACTTTCGTCTAATTCAATATTGATCTGTCCTTTTTTTGTTTCTTTCTGATCACTCATATTACTTGGTATTTGAAATTCGGTTATTGGCTCTTTCGGCATTAGGCACCTACCTGTAACCGAAACTAAGGTATAAAAAAACACAAGAACCCAACATCAAAAACCTCGATAAGTGAAGATAAATCGGCAACCTAAAGCTAAGGAATGCATCAATACAACCAGGGAACAATCTATAATCCCTATAAACTCAGGACAAAAGAAACAGAGCCCGCGAAGAACAACGCCCTCTATCCAAAATTTGAGCCCGCGAAAAAAGAAACCGGCCCACAAAGAACAACGCCCTCTATCCAAAATTTGAGCCGCGAAAAAAGAAATTGGCCCACGAAGAACAACGCCGTCTATCCAAAATTTGAGCCCGCGAAAAAAGAAA
>NZ_QKWN01000014.1 GCF_007279655.1 Robertkochia solimangrovi
TCCGAACAGAGCAGTTAAGCCCGTCAGCGCCGATGGTACTACGAAAGTGGGAGAGTAGGTCACTGCCTTCTTTGAAAACCCTCATCAGTTATTGATGAGGGTTTTTTGTTTGTATAGCGCTAGCACGCGAAATGTTACACGTTACAAGGTGACACATTACAACGTAACAAGTAACATCGTAACAAGTAACATCGTAACACAAGACAGAAGACGGATCACTGCTTCACTGCATTACTGCTTCAGTACTTAACTATGTAAAACCGTTACAAGTCACAACGTCACAAGTAACAGTTATCTGCTTCACTATTTACTGTATTCAACTAAGATGTAATGAGCTTATTGTTCTGTGTCATTAAAAATAAAATGCCATACAGTGTAATTGTATGGCATTTAGTATTGTTGGTACTGCTGGGTTATTTGTACTTAGAAATTGAAGAAATTATAGAAGTTATAATAATTATCAGGAGTACTTAACTTAGCTTCTAATGTACCCGAAATCTCCTTGTCTTCTTTTTGATTTGAAACTACTTGTTCTATGTAATCATTGTAAGTGGGCAGGATTTCATAGGAAGAGACCGTCATAACCTCTACGTCTGTAGCACCAGCTATATAGTCCTGGTATAATGGAAGATGGCTTAATTCTTCAGGCAGGTTAGGGAAATGTAATTCACTGAGTTCCTGAGTTGGAAAGATTATGGTCATGTCATAATCTCCACTGTTAAATCTGCGTATCAATGCACGACCGGTGTGGTGCTCTGTTCCGGTAAGGTTCAATGATATATCTGTGCCGTTTTCCGAGTATGATACCGTCCAATCCTTCATTGTATAGTTACTCAAAGGAGGCCCTTCCCGTTGTGTGTAATAATCTCCTAAAAGTATAAAATGGTTGTATTGCTCAAAGTTTGTGTTCAATTGATACTGATATTTCTCACCAAAGACTCTCTCAAGTCCTGAGAAGTAGATTTGGTGGTATCTACCGTCTTCGTAATTTGCTGCACTGGTGTATCCATGGATCTCAAGTATTCTATTGTTGAGAAGAGGGTCATTGGAGATCGTGAAATCTTTTGTCTCTACTCCATCGGTGATAAATTCCGATTTGTTTATTGTGTAATTTTGGTCAACCGTTGACGGTAGTATTTTATAGGCGTATGGTGCGATGTCCAGATTGGTTGAATAAGCATAATACTCTTCATAACCCGGGCTTAAGGTAGATTCATGTATCAGACCGTAAGGAGGATTTGAATTAGAATCATGGTACAGGTAGTATCCATTTCCATTTCCACTGAAATATTCTATGTCTGGCGCTGTGGTTGAAAATCCTTCCACGCCGAAGGTAGTCGATTTGTTGATCGTGACATTGGGTGCAAGTCTAAAATTCATTTCACTGAAGTTATTGCGATCCAGGTACTGAATGTTGCTCGCCATGGTGTACCCGTTATTGGATTCAGATAGAAATGTCACCATGTATTTATGGTCTTTTTCAAATTCATCAGGCGCATGGATCTTAACGGTTTTATCACCTAATTCCAAGGTGCGGTTCATAATAGAGGAACCATCCATTTCAGAAAGTATGACCCAAAAGGATGTCCAGGATGATCTTAAAAATCCTTCCGGAATGTTCATGGTAAAGAGTAGTCTTTTTATTTCTGTAGAAACGGTTAATGTGTCTTTATTCCCCAGATTATCTGATCCAATTACAGTAACGATCGTTTCACCCGTCTTGAAATCCTCAGGATCGATTTCAATTTCAATTCCGGAGGTGTATTTGCTCTTTATTAAAATACTATCATTTATCATGAGTGTGATGGAATCCAATGATGAATAGGTGTCCTCCATAGTAGGAGTTAGGTTTCGTAAGCCATCGAGGAGCTCTCCATTTGAAATTCCGTTCAGAGTTATTTTGGGGGCAGTATTGTCAACTATAAAATTTGCTTTATATTCTGTTGAATTTCCTGCACCGTCGAATGCCTTTATCATAAATGAATTTTGTCCGTCCTGAAGTTCCAGGGTATTCAGGTTGTATGTATAAACACCATCGATAAGTGTTGTCTCGGCAAGTATATCATTGATCGTAAGTTCAAGGATACTGATACCGTCATTGTCAGTCGCTTTAAAGGAGAGAAGATTCCCATTTCCCGCGATGATCGTATCGTTTGTAATACTTACTTCCGAAATTACAGGAAGTTCATTGTCAACAATGATTTGCGTTTCCTGTGAAGAGGTATTTCCCGAATTATCGGTTGCTGTTACCGTAAGCGTGTAGAGTGTTTTGCGTTCCACTTTTTTGGCAGTCTTATAAGCGTAAGAGGATAGATCAACAGAAATGCTATAGGGTGCAGTGTTGTCTTCTCCTACCAGATCTCCATTAATAAAGGCTTCGATTTTACTGATACCTTTTTCATCTTTAGCATCGATCGAGATATCGATCTTTGAACTTACAATTGCAATTTCGTCCGGCTCTTCACTTATTCCATCAATAGTGAAACTTATTTCCGGTGGAGTGACATCAGGGGCTTCTGCTGTATCTTTTGAGCATGCAATAAGCAGACAGCTTAAAATCACGACTTTTAAGTAGTTTTTAGGCATTTTTATAGTAGAATAGGTTAATAAAAGTGAAATAAACAAAATAAAATAGAGGGAAAAAATATATTTAACAATAAATATGCTACATTTTGTAGCTGAATATCCTTAAAATCAGAAATATATTGGTTGGAGCGCTTATTGTGGATAAAACTATCAGTTAATATTATGACAATAAAAAAGCCCGGCATTTTGCCGGGCTTATTATTTAGTAAGACGATTACAGTTTAGTCTCTGTTCTGTCTTGGCTTTCTGTCTCCGCGATCTCTGTCGCCACCTCGGTTGTCTCTACCTCGGTTATCTCTGCCACGATTGTTATTGTCACGACCTCCTGAGTTTCTAGGTGGACGCTCCTTATAACCTTCCGGCTTTGGCAGTAACGCTTTACGCGATACCTTATCTTTACGGGTCTTAGGATCGATTCCGAAGTATTTAACTTCGAATTCATCACCGATATTTACAACATCGGTTACATTATCTGTACGATCCCATGCAAGTTCTGAGATATGAAGAAGTACTTCATTACCCGGAGCATTCATATATTCTACTACGGCACCAAATTCAAGAACCTTGATCACTTTTACCTTATAAGTCTCTCCAACTTCTGGTTTGAATGTGATTGCTGCGATCTTAGCCAGAACCTTGTCGATTCCGCTTTGATCGG
The DNA here is from genome assembly GCF_007279655.1 of Robertkochia solimangrovi. Lineage (GTDB taxonomy): Bacteria > Bacteroidota > Bacteroidia > Flavobacteriales > Flavobacteriaceae > Robertkochia > Robertkochia solimangrovi. The sequence goes on from NZ_QKWN01000014.1 coordinate 3,245, forward strand.
TTCCTAGAATTTCAACGATACCTTTGTTGTCAACCTCTTCGATAACAATCTCTGTGTTGGTTTCTTTCTGAAGCTCCTGAATAACTTTTCCACCAGGTCCGATAAGGGCTCCGATGAAGTCAGAAGGAATACTTGTTTTGATGATCTTAGGAGCGTGTGCTTTAACGTTCTCCTTAGCAGTAGAGATTGTATCCGTAATTTTTCCTAAAATGTGCATACGACCATCTCTTGCCTGGTCAAGTGCTTTCTCCAGAATTTCATATGAAAGTCCTTTGATCTTGATATCCATTTGACAAGCGGTAATACCAGCTTCAGTACCGGTAACCTTAAAGTCCATATCACCTAAGTGATCTTCGTCTCCAAGAATATCCGAAAGTACCGCATACTTTTCACCATCGGTGATAAGTCCCATAGCGATACCGGAAACCGGACGTGTAAGTTGTACCCCTGCATCCATCAATGCCATAGTACCGGCACAAACAGTAGCCATCGAAGATGAACCATTCGATTCAAGAACTTCAGATACTACACGCACCGTATATGGGCAGTCTGCAGGAATCATTCCTTTCAATGCACGTTGTGCGAGGTTACCATGTCCTACTTCTCTACGGGAGGTTCCTCTTAATGGACGAGCCTCACCAGTTGAGAATGGAGGGAAGTTATAATGCAGGTAGAATTTCTCTTCTCCTTGTTCCGTTGGAAGGTCGATAACATTCGCCTGTTTTGATGTTCCCAGGGTAACTGTTGCCAATGCCTGAGTTTCTCCACGTGTGAAGATCGAAGATCCGTGCGTAGATGGTAAATAATCTACTTCACACCAGATCGGACGTATCTCAGAAGTAGTTCTTCCGTCAAGACGGATGTTAGAATCCAGGATAAGATTTCTAACCGCTTCTTTCTGAGATTTACTGAAATATTTTCCGACAAGATCACCGTTTTCTTCCAGTTCCTCTTCTGAGAAAAGAGCCTGGCATTCTTCCATAACTGCTGCGAATTTTTCACCGCGTTCTTGTTTGGAGGTGTCTTCTTTAGCGATCGCATAACATTTATCGTATGCATATGCCTGAATCTTCTCCTGCATTTCTGCATTTTCCTTTTCAGGCTCGTATTCACGGGTTTCTTTTTTGCCTACCTGAGCAACGAGTCTTTTCTGAGCTTCGATCTGAACTTTGATCGCTTCGTGAGCGAAACGAATAGCGTCTGCCATTTCCTTTTCAGATACTTCTTTCATTTCTCCTTCCACCATGGCAACAGAATCTTCAGATGCTCCAACCATGATATCCATGTCTGCTTCATCGAGTTGAGTTCTGCTTGGGTTGATGACGAATTCACCGTTGATACGTGCTACTCTAGCTTCTGAAATCGGATATTCAAAGGGAATATCGGATAGCTGAATACAAGCTGAAGCTGCCAGCCCTGCAAGCGCATCCGGCATTACTTCGTCATCATGAGACATCAACTGAATCATCACCTGAGTTTCTGCATGATAATCTTTAGGGAAAAGAGGACGAAGAACGCGGTCAACCAAACGCATGGTCAATACTTCCTGGTCACTTGGTCTTGCTTCTCTTTTAAAGAATCCTCCCGGAAAACGTCCGGCAGCAGCGAATTTTTCTCTGTAATCCACAGTTAGGGGAAGGAAGTCGATATCCGGATTGGATGTCCTTGCCGAAACTACGGTTGCCAGTAACATGGCGTCACCCATTTGTACGACAACAGAACCATCAGCCTGCTTGGCCAATTTACCTGTTTCAATGGAAATGGTTCTACCATCTCCTAAATCAATAATTTCTTTTTTTACTTCTGGAATCATAAAGTTTTTCAATTAACCCACCGGTGTGGGCATGTTAAACAATGGGTCGCTGCAACATAGGGCAGCTGTTGTTGTGTTGTTGTAGTTGTTGTTGTGTTACCCAATGAAAAACTGTTGATGAGAGCTTTTTAAACTAATTAGTCGAAAGCTATGAAAAAAGGCGGGATCTTACGTGATATCCTCGATAGGAATATAAGAAAAGGGGGCGAAATGCCCCCTGTGTTCTTTATTTTCTTAATCCTAGTTCTTTAAGGATCGCACGATATCTTTCAATATCCTTTTTCTTAAGATAATCAAGAAGACTTCTTCTTTTACCTACCAGTTTCACCAATGAACGCTCTGTGTTGAAATCTTTACGATTTCTTTTCAGGTGCTCAGTTAAATGGTTAATTCTGTGAGTGAACAGAGCGATCTGTCCTTCTGCAGAACCGGTGTTGCCTTCGCTACCACCATGTTTCTTGAAAATCTCGGCTTTTACTTCTTTAGTCAAATACATGCCAATATTGTTTAAATGATTTTTATGTACTGGATAGACTTTCTATCACGGCCGCAAAGATAACAATATTTTGTGTCGATTTACGTTTTTTCTAAATATTAATCTATCTTAGTATAAATTTAACCTCAAAGTAAAATGTTATGATAAGTAGCCCCACTAAGTTCATGACAGGATTACTGTTGTCTTCAGTTATTTTCCTGTCGTGTGAAAAAGATAATCCGGCACCCGAGGAGGAATCGGCGGATTTCAAAAGTGAAGCCGTGACCGGTCGTATGCAGGCTGATGAAATCTCTCTTCAAATAGATGATCTGATCGAGATCATAGTCGTTCAGGAAGTTTTGGCTTCTAAACCCAATGAAGTATCCGGTAAGGGATATGTACCCGAATGTGTTAGTTTTACCACAGAATTTACCAGTGATGGTGTAGCTCGTATCGTTGATTTCGGGGAAGGGTGTACCATTTATTCCGGTGATGTTATTTCTGGTAAACTTTTGATGGAATATGTGGTTGATGAATCTTATTCTGAAATTACCGGTTTGGTTGTTTTTGAAGATTTTGCCGTCAATGGGGTGACGGTTATCGGCTCGAAGAATCTGGTATATGTTACCGAAAATGCAGATGGGAAACCGCAGGCAGATGTGGAGACCAATATCAAGATGACCTGGCCGGAAGAAAATTATTACGAATCTACCGGTACGGTGACCCGTGTTTGGGAAGAAGGATATGAGAGTTATAACTGGGAAGATAATGTCTTCTCTGTTACCGGTACGCGCAACTTTAAAAATGAAGAGGCGATCACTTATACTTTTAGTACTGAAACCCCGCTTATCAGGGACCTGTCATGTCGTTATATCATTTCCGGAATTTTGGTAATTTCGAATGAGGATTATTCGGCAGCACTCGATTTTGGAGATGGATATTGCGATAGCAAGGCAACGATCATCCTGCCTTCAGGTTTAACGAAAAATGTGGAATTAAGCCGCTAGTTTAAAGACGTAATCAATGGTATAAAAAAAACGATTCCGGCTGAACCGGAATCGTTTTTTTATGCAGTTTCTTTATCGTTAGTGAATTAGAACCTAAGCTCGAACTGTCTGATTCTGGATCAGGTCTATATAAAGATTCACTTTATTCTTTAATTCTTTTCTGTGGGAAATAAAATCCAGAAATCCGTGTTCAAGAAGAAATTCTGAAGTCTGGAAATTATCCGGCAGATCTTTACCGGTTGCTTCTTTTACAACACGCGGACCTGCGAAACCGATAAGAGCTCCGGGTTCGGCGATATTGATATCACCCAGCATCGCATAGGATGCAGTAGTTCCTCCGGTAGTTGGGTCGGTACATAATGAGATGTAGGGTATACCGATCTCTGAAAGCTGAGCCAGCTTGGCAGAAGTTTTTGCCAGCTGCATAAGCGATAGTGCAGCTTCCATCATACGAGCTCCTCCTGATTTGGAGATCATTAGGAATGGAACCTTATTTTCAATGGAATAATTAATGGCTCTGGCAATTTTCTCACCTACCACACTTCCCATGGAACCTCCGATAAAAGCGAAGTCCATACATGCGATAACGAGGTCCTTGCCTTTGGATTTACCTACTGCAGTACGTACAGCATCCTTTAATTTGGTTTTCTCCTGAGCTTGTTTGAGTCGGTCGACATATTTTTTTGTATCAACAAAATGCAATGGATCCTTTGACTCCAGGTCAGGATCCAGTTCTTTGAACTTATTGTTGTCAAATAAAATTGAAAAATATTCTTTACTACCGATTCTTACGTGGTAATCATCTTCCGGACTTACGTAGTGATTTTTGGCAAGTTCGTCTGCCTCTACAATCTTTCCTGTAGGAGATTTATACCATAATCCCTTGGGGGTGTCCTTTTTTTCTTCTGTAGCGGTTTGAATCCCTTTTTCTTTTCTTTTAAACCAAGCCATTTATGTAGGATTTATTAAATGACGCCGGAACCAAAGGTTCCGGCGGATTATTTATTAGAGGGTGTTTACATTGTTAAGGTCTTCGAAAGCCTTTTTAAGTCTGGTAATGAAAGTTTTTTCACCTTCTCTTAACCATACTCTTGGATCATAATATTTCTTGTTCGGAGAATCCTCACCTTCCGGGTTACCGATCTGTCCTTGAAGATAATCTTTCTTGTCTGCCATATAATCACGAATTCCTTCAAGATAAGCATACTGAAGATCGGTATCGATATTCATTTTAATAACACCGTATCCGATCGCTTCTCTGATTTCTTCTACGGTAGAACCTGATCCTCCGTGGAATACAAAATTGATCGTGTTGTGTGGTACATTGTATTTTTCTGAAATATACTCTTGAGAATTTTTAAGGATCTTCGGAGTTAATTTTACGTTTCCAGGCTTATATACACCATGTACGTTACCGAAAGCAGCAGCGATAGTAAATCGAGGACTAACTTTTAAAAGTTCTTCGTATGCATAAGCAACTTCCTCAGGTTGTGTATAAAGTTTGGAATCATCTACATCTGAGTTGTCAACACCGTCTTCTTCACCTCCTGTGATACCGAGTTCGATTTCAAGGGTCATACCCATTTTATCCATTCTGGCAAGGTATTGCTTACAGATCTCGATATTTTCTTCGATCGGCTCTTCAGAAAGGTCGATCATGTGTGAACTGAATAATGGTTTTCCGGTTTTTTCGAAGTGCTCTTCACTCGCGTCAAGAAGACCGTCGATCCATGGTAAAAGTTTTTTAGCGCAGTGGTCGGTGTGAAGAATCACAGTAGCTCCGTATTGTTCTGCAAGCGTGTGAACGTGCTTAGCGCCAGCCACGCTACCTGCAACAGCAGCTCTTTGATTTTCATTGGAAAGTCCTTTACCAGCGATGAACTGGGCGCCACCGTTCGAAAACTGGATGATTACAGGAGCGTTTAATGCAGCTGCAGTTTCAAGTACTCCGTTAATGCTGTTTGTACCGATGGTATTAACTGCCGGAAGTGCATATCCATTGGCTTTTGCGTGTTCAAATATAGCTTGAACTTCGTCACCAGTGGCGACACCTGCTTTGATGTTGTGACTCATATAATTTTTATTTCTAAGTTATTCTCTGTATGAACATTGTTAGCTGCAAAAATAATAAATTTAGACGGCTTAAAAAGGATAATTGATACCAATATTGTAGACTGCGTTTCCAAAATTGTAATCATTGAACCAACGTTTGTTCCAATCGTATGCCGGGTTGTAGGTTTTAAATCCAATGTCAAATCTGAAAACAAAGAAATTGAAATCGTAGCGGAATCCGACTCCTGTTCCCAATGCGATGTCTGCAAGTGAATTTAAACTGTCGAATTTAGCCTCTTCCAGTGTGATGTCGTCAAGCACATTCCAGATATTTCCGGCATCAGCAAAAAGAGCTCCCTTAAGGTCTCCGATCAAAGGAAACCGATACTCCAGGTTCATGGCGATCTTTAAGTTGGCTTCATTGAAATCATTCAGATTATTCGTAGATCCAGGTCCCAGGGAGTAGGCTTCCCAAGCCCTGTTGTCATTAGATCCACCTCCGAAATAACTGCGCAGGAATGGTATGTTATTCGAGTTTCCATAGGGGATGGCTATTCCGAAGAACGTACGGAATGCCAGTACATTGTTCCGTGATACCTGCCAGTACTTTATATAATCGAACTCTGTTTTAACATACTGAGAGTACTGTACTCCAAATACAAGATTCTTGCCGTCTTCATTCTTATCGAAATTGATTATGCCTGCGAGCGCCTGCAAGGTGTTGCCGGCCAATTCCAGTTTTGTTCGGATCGAATAAAAGTTGTTGTCCTGAAATCCTCTTCGATTATTTTTTGACCAGGTGAAACTGGCAGAGAAGATCAGGTTGTTGGCCGTAAGTCGTTTTCTGCGCTCTTCAATACGGTTTACTTCTTCCAGTTCATCATTGGTAAGATCTATAGTATTATTCAAAGCGTCATTCGTGAATCCGGAAGTACCTTCCGGGATAATCAGATTACCGTTTTCATCAAAATAATCGGGATTGATCTCGTTTCTGTTATCATCTGCAATTCCGTTAAGATCGCTGTAGCTGTTACCGTAAACATCATAATACCTTTCAGGATTCAGATTTCGGATGTATTCAATATTAAAAAGATCGAAGATGTTCTTTCTCCAGTTGGTCGGACTCCAGCTGTAACGATAGTTCCCGTTGAGACTTTGCTTATCAAGTCCGATGTTTTTCTGAAAAATTGTACCCACAGACATTCTTGTTGACGGGGACATCGATTTTGGAATGAAACGGTTCGTATTGATCGGAGCGACGATCCTGGGGAAATTCAATCGCAGATCACCACCGAATTCAGCGATATTAAAGAATGCTGTACTTGTTTTATTGAGTTCTGATGAAGATCCAATAGTTCCTCTCAATGCCAGTTCGAGGGTTTCTGCTCCTCTGAAAACATTTCTGCTGACCAGCGATGTGCTAAAAGACATTCCGATATCCTGAATATTTGAATGGGATACATCTGCATTGAAACCGAGGGAGAATCGCGGTCTTGCGGTCAGGTAAATATTGGTATTAAGCAGGGCATCGGTACTGTCAGCATACTGATAGGTGATGTTCGGATATTTGAACGTCATCAGGTTGTTGAGCTGTTTTGTAGTCAGTGATCGGTCATTGTCTTTGTAGATGTCTCCCGGGTTGATGGCTACTGCATTCGTGAGTGCTTTTGGTTTGTATTTGAGATAGTCCTTGTACCAGATGATATAGCCGTCATGATGAATACTGTCCAGTTCTTCTGTGCCATCGCTGAATTTGAAATCTGCATAAATGTTTACATCATTGATTTGATGTACCCGATAGGGGATTTCATTGACGGAATCACCTTCCCGCTGTACCATGTTCGTAACGTTGAGTTGTACGGGCATGAAGAAATCATCATTTTCTGGGATAGTGTCCGCTTTGATGTCGAAGGTGATTGAAGAAGGTTGAAACTTATAAACACCGTGATTGATAAAAAGATTGTTCAGTCGTTCGCGTTCCGCATTGAAATTATCGAGGTCAAATCGTTGTCCCTTGCGAATTCTGGACCTTCGCTGAAATCTCATATAGATGGAATCGAGTTCGGCGGAAGAGATGTCTCTTGAGATCGAATCAAGAAAATAGGGTCTGCCTGAATTTATTTTATAGACGAGTCCGGCCCGCCTTTCTTTAAAACCTGCTGTGTCGACCTCATAGGTTACTTCGTTGTTGAAATATCCCTGATTGTCATAATATCGTTGTAACTGACCCGCGGTTTTTTCAGCTTTCTTCGGGTCGATGATCACCGGTGCTTCCCCTGTCGTTCTGAGCCAGTTTGCAAACCCTTTTTTATAATCAGCAATCTGAGCCAGCTGCTTTTCAGAGATTGTCCTTTCCAGAAAATTTATATGTTCTAACTGTTCCTGAAGCCGGGCGTCATAAAAGGAATCTGAATTTTTCTTGGCAAGATTGTAAATGTATAATCTTGTTTTGCTGTTGGGGCGTTGTATAAGAATACCTTCAACAACCGCGTCATTAACCCGATTTTCATTTAATAATATGGTATTTTTGCGAAGTAACAGCTCATCTTCTTTAACCCTTTTTACAGGATTACAGGAGGCAAGAAGCAGAGCAATCAATAGGACCGATATAGTTAAATGATAATACTTCAACCGGATTGTTAAATTTTAAATATGGTCAAAAATACACTATTTGTATGGTTGGAAAAAGTGAAATAAAATTTATAAAAAGTCTGCATCAAAAAAAATACCGGATTTTAAATCAATGCTTTATTGCAGAAGGTGAAAAGGTGATCCGGGAATTGCTGGATTCGGATTTTGAATTGCAGAAGTTATACACGACCACTCCGGGTATTCTTGGGGTTTCCGAAGCATTTTCAACGAAGGTGTCCGAGGCGCAGCTCTCTCAGATCAGTGGTTTGAAAACACCTAATAAAGTTCTGGCGGTATTTAAAATGCGGCCTTCTGCCAAGGTTGATCCTCACGGCATTTGTCTTTTGCTGGATGATGTTCGTGATCCCGGTAATTTTGGGACCATCATCAGATTGTGTGATTGGTTTGGTGTTGATGATCTTGTATGTAGCCGGGAGACTGTTGATATGTATAACCCTAAGGTGGTGATGTCAACCATGGGTTCTTTATCAAGAGTGAATATAGTCTATGTTGATCTTCCGGAATTTGTAAAAAATGATGGACGCCCCGTAGTCGTTACCAGGATGGAAGGAGAGAATGTATACCGGGCTGACCTGGAGGAGAATGTTTTACTTGTTATGGGGAATGAGGCCAATGGAGTTTCAGAAACCATGATGAAGATCGCTTCAGGATCGCTCTCTATTCCAAGGTTCGGAAAACTACAGGAGACCGAAAGTCTCAACGTAGCAACAGCGACAGCTATATTGTTAAGTGAATACCGACGCAGAAGTATAAATGGTAAATAGCATTAAGGAATTGTCCTACTTTATTAAATTTTTATATATTGGGCTTTAGAGGTGTTCTATATTCGTACTGATGACATTGACAGGCAGAATATGTAACCTCTTCATAGCCAAAGACGATGAACCAATCAAACCCGGAACCAAATAATAATTGTCTGCAACACACAAGCCCATTCTCTTTTCCGGAATGGACTTCCTTTAAATTTCCCTGGAGGTCATATCAGCAGCGGGTGCTCGATGAATTGAATACGCATTTAGATGATCAGCATCTGCATATAGTAGCTCCACCAGGATCCGGTAAAACGGTACTTGGACTTGAAGTAGTCTTACGACTGAATAAGCCGACTCTCATATTGGCGCCTACTATTGCCATAAGAAATCAATGGATAAACAGGTTTTGCGAACTTTTTCTGGGTTGTAAAGAACGTCCGGATTGGATCTCTGTTGATGTGAGGGATCCTGGTTTTTTAACCGTATCCACATATCAGGCTTTGCACGCTGCAATCACCGGAGAAAATGAACCAGATTTCGACGAGGAGGAACAATATGAAGTACTGTCAAACGGAGAAGATGCAAAAGGTGAAGAAGAACAAAGTGTTATACTTTCTTTAAAGAAAGCCGGGGTAAAGGTGTTGGTGGTAGATGAGGCGCATCATCTGAAGAATGCATGGTGGAAAACGCTGGATAGGGTTAAACTCGAACTCGATCCTATAGTGGTCGGACTCACAGCGACACCACCTTATGATGTGACCGGGTTGGAATGGGAGCGCTATATTGAACTTAACGGTCCCGTGGATGCCGAGATTACCATTCCCGAACTGGTTGGAGAAGGAGATCTGTGTCCTCATCAGGATTATGTATACTTTTCTCTTCCTACTTCCTCGGAATTGGAAAAGATCAACTCTTACCGCAATAGAATGCAAAAACTGCGTTACGAAATTTTTTCTGACGACCAGTTGATCAACGCTCTTCAAAGTCATCCTGTATATGCTGTACCCGGTGAGAAGCTGGAATGGATATACACCAATCTGGAGTTCTATTCTGCAATATTGATCTTTATGAACTATCAGGGTTTTCCGCCAACAGCGTATCATAGGGAAGTCATTGGAGATAAATCTTTAGAGATTCCATTGCTGAATGATGAGTGGTTGGAACTATTGCTGGTCTTTTATTTGTTTCACGATGAAAGGCAGGACCCGGTACTGATCGAACACCGGGAAACCCTGTCGCGTAAACTGAAACATCACGGGATACTGAAACATCGCAGGGTGAAGTTCAGCGTGGATGAAAAGTTGGTTGGTTATCTCAGTAGAAGCAGGAGTAAGCTGGAAAGTGTTTCGGAGATCACGAACTTTGAATATGATTCCATGGGGCGGGATCTTAGAATGGTGATTCTGACCGATTATATCCGCAGCGAATTTTTGAGTGAAGCTCCGGTTAATGATCTGCCTTTAGAAAAGATGGGGGTAGTGCCAGTCTTTGAAAAACTAAGACGTGATCATCATAATGCTATTAAATTAGGGGTGCTTTGTGGGTCTCTGGTGATATTACCTGTGTCTGCAATTGCATCATTTGAATTTTTAGCCAGGTCTTATGGTATCGATGCCTTAACGTTTGATCCCTTGCCGTATGATAATTCGTATTGTGTTCTGGCCTTGAATGACGGAGTACGGCATAGCGTGGTAAATTTGGTTACACAGATCTTTCAGCAAGGTCAGATTGAAGTTTTAGTGGGAACCAAATCACTACTGGGTGAAGGATGGGATGCACCTGCTATCAATTCTTTGATCATGGCAAGCACGGTAGGTTCGTTTGTTATGTCAAATCAGATGCGGGGAAGAGCCATTCGTACAGATTTGAAGGCGCCATACAAAGTAAGCAATATCTGGCATCTGGTTTGTTTGGATCCGGAAAAACGAGATGGCGGAGAAGATTTTAAAATGCTAAACAGACGGTTCAAAACTTTTTCCGGAGTGTCGGATGATGGGAATTGCAGGATAGAGAACGGAATTGGCAGGTTGGGAATTACTACAGAAGGGATCGATTTGGAAGCTATTCCGGATTTGAATAAAAGGACACTTTCCAATGCCGGAGATCGAACCCGTCTGGCGAAATCCTGGGATATTGGATTGAAAGGCGGTGTGCGGATGGTGGAAGAAATTAAAGTGCCGTTTCGAGATGAAGAGTCCTATGGCGCGGTTACTTCCTTTTATTTTCGGAAGACGATTAAATATGTCGCATGGACAACCGGATCGGCATTGTTTGCCTTTGTTGCGGATGCTTTACAGGTGATCAGAAAGTTTTCGGGATTGATGCGCTCTCAATTCGAGCTTTCCATACTATTTTGGATTGCTGGTGGTTTTGCAACATTGCTTTTTGGAAGGGCAACATTAAAATCGTTAATAATGTTTTTAAAATATAGGGATATCTCCAGAGATTTTAATGCCATAGGTATTGCGTTGAAGGAAACCCTTGTGCAAACAGGGGCTATTTCATCACCCCCGAGTTCATTGGAGGTTGTGACACAATCTGATGGCAATGGTGTGATCTTCTGTAATCTGAAAGGGGGAACTACCTATGAGAAGTCATTGTTCGTAGATGCGATGCAGGAGATTCTGGACGGTGTTCGAAATCCTCGGTATGTCATCATTCGAAAAAGTTCTTTTTTTGAATTGTATGGGCAAGAAGACTTTCATGCGGTCCCGGAATCAATCGGTAGTCACAAGCGTAAAGCTGAAATATTCCGAAAAGAATGGGTGAAAAATGTCGGTAGATGCAATCTTATCTATACCAGAAACCTTGAAGGGCGTAAAATATTATTGAAAGCTCGATTCAAGGCATTATCATCCGAATTTCTGCATAGAACGGAACGTATCAATAGCTGGAAAATGTAATGTTAGCAGCCTGGAAGCCTATTCAAAAGTAAAGTTTATAAATACTGCACGGGTATAGAGGCCGTCGATGTTTCCTGTCCATGGACTATTAGGGTCGGCATCCCTTACCAATTCGTCACTCATGGCAAATACTCCTCGGATCGAAGGTGAAAACTTGAAATAATGCAGGTAGAAGTCGATTCCAAATCCAAGCTCATAATAATAGGTGTTCTTTTTCATCCGGAACTGTCCTCTTGAGTTATCAGATTTATTATCCTGTTCACTGCTAAGGTTCAGGGAGGTTGATAATCCTCCAACGATATAAGGTTTAAAATTTCCCAGACGTTTGGTACTGGCCTTAAGTAATAAAGGGATGTGTATGTAAGTGGATTTGGTCTCTCTTAAGTAATCATCAACATTCGAGAAATTAGGGAAGCCGATATTTCTCTGGGTGTAAAAGAGTCCGGGCTCTAATCTGAGGTCAAAATAGTCGTTTAAGCGTAATTCACCAATAAGCCCCACATTAAATCCGGTTGATTTCCCGTCCAGAATATAGATGCCATCATCTTCAATATAGTCTACTTTAAAACCATATTGGTTAAATCCGAGATAATATCCCCAGTTAACAAGCTTTTTGTCCTCATTTTCGAGGTTAAGAATGGGGTTTTCGTTGAATTGTGAGTAGGCGGAAAATATTCCTCCGCATATCAGTATACCTAAGAATACAAGTTTTTTCACGAGTTAGTCGGTTTTATCATGGTAGGGACGAATATAATCACTTTTTACTTAAGGGATTATCATTTCTTTGATCCCGAATAAATAGAAGCAACACCAAAAGTTTGCGGTCTATCGTTAACATTTATAAACCCAATTTTACGCAAAATATTGTTGAAATCCTCACCAAAAGGAAAAACGGACGCAGATTCCGATAAATAGGCATATGCGGAACGATCTTTGGAGAATACCCTGCCAATCGCAGGAAGTATATGTCTGGTATAGAGCTGATATCCCTGTTTAAAAGGGCTGGCGGTAGGTACAGAGGTTTCCAGAACCACAAAAAGACCACCAGGTTTAAGCACGCGATAGATCTCTGAAAGTCCTTTTTCCAGATTTTCAAAATTTCTTACCCCAAAGGCAACACTGATAGCATCAAAGGAATTGTCTTCAAATGGTAATGCTTCACTGTCACCGGTAACTGTATTTATTTTATCGGTCAGATCTTTTTTAGTGATTTTTTGGCGGGCAATTTCCAGCATTCCCGGAGATATATCCAGTCCGGTAATATCCGTGGCTTCGGTTTTTTCTGCAAAACTGATAGCCAGATCTCCGGTTCCGGTCGCGATATCAAGAATGCTTTTTGCCCCGTGATCGCGGACCATCTTAACCACTTTTTTTCTCCATGTAGTATCAATTCCAAAGGAAATAACCCGGTTTAACCCGTCATAAGTCTCAGAGATGTTATCGAACATCTGCGTTACCTGCTGTTTTTTACCCAGTTCAGAATCCTTATATGGAGTTACTTTTTTGCTCATGAAAAATTTTTTGGCAAAGATACTATTTCGAAAACACTGATGTTCCCATTCGACTTCAAATTTAACAGATAAGTTTTAAACCGTATCGCATCGAAAATAGAAAACAGAAAACGGAATACGGTTTACTGTATTGCTGTTTTTATGTTACGAAGTTACAAAGTGACGGGTGTCAGAAGACAAAGAACGGAAAACAGTTTACTGGGTTAGTTTTTACCACTTCACGTCTTCACTGCCTAGTGCATACCCCATCAATTCTTAATTTTCAATTCTCAATTAAATCGACGCTAGAAGTCAGTAAACAGAAAACGGAATACGGTTTACTGTATTACCGTTTTTATGTTACGAAGTTACAAAGTAACGGGTGTCAGAAGACAAAGAACGGAAAACAGTTTACTGGGTTAGTTTTTACCACTTCACGTCTTCACTGCCTAGTGCATACCCCATCAATTCTTAATTTTCAATTCTCAATTAAATCGACGCTAGAAGTCAGTAAGCAGAAAACGGAATACGGTTTACTGCATTACTGTTTTTATGTTACGAAGTTACAAAGTTACGGGTGTCAGAAGACAAAGAACGGAAAACAGTTTACTGGGTTAGTTTTTACCACTTCACGTCTTCACTGCCTAGCGCATACCCCATCAATTCTTAATTTTCAATTCTCAATTAAATCGACGCTAGAAGTCAGTAAACAGAAAACGGAATACGGTTTACTGTATTACTGTTTTTATGTAAAGAAGTTACAATGTGACATCGTAACCCGTAACACGTAACACCTCGTAACCTAAAATCTTCGTTGAAAATGATTGTTGTTTGTACCTCCTGTTCTGAAGTTTGTTTCCATTTGGTCGGGGCAGTTTTGAATATCATCGCTAAACTTCGTAGGAAACTTATATTTAATATATATTTGCAGCTTAATAGCACGTATACTTCAATGAAAATAATTATTGCTGGTGCTGGTGAGGTAGGGTTTCATTTGGCTAAATTACTGTCTTTTGAATCCCAGGACATCACACTTATAGACATTGACAAGGAAAGTCTTAACTACGCCGATACCCATCTCGATATTAAAGTATTTAAAGGTGATGCTACTTCCGTGTCTGTACTTAAGGAAGCCAAAGTAAGTTCATGTGACCTCGTGATCGGGGTTACGGCCTCTGAAACGACGAATATCACATTATGTCTTCTGGCAAAGCAATTGGGGTGTAAACGAACTATAGCCCGTATTTCTAATACAGAGTTCATCGATAATAAGGATGAGATAAAGTTCTACAATATGGGAATTGATGAGCTTATTTCTCCGGAAGAACTCGCTTCTGAAGAGATTCAGTTGTTACTGGATCAGTCTGCTTTCAATGATAGTTATGAGTTTGAGAACGGTGCATTGATCATGGTGGGAACCAGTTTGCAACGTACCGCTCCATTTATCGGGAAATCGGTTAAAGAGGCAGCGAGGGTATTTCCTGAATTGAACTTTGTTCCGATCGCTGTTCAGCGATTCGGGACGCAGTATACACTGATACCCAGAGGGGATACCGTTTTTAAAGAAGGTGATCAGGTTTATTTTGTGACCGCAAAAGAAGGTGTGGGGGAGTTGTATAAACTAACCGGTAAGACCAAAGAGGCTATCAGGAATGTTATGATTCTCGGCGGAAGTAAGATAGGGTTTAAAACCGCTCGTGATCTCTGTAGTTCCAAATTCAGGGTGAAACTGATTGAAAAAGATAAATCCAAGGCGTTTGATCTGGCCGATGAACTACCGAATGCGTTGATCATCAACGGAGATGGGAGAAATGTTGAACTGTTGGAAGAAGAGGATATCTCTTCGATGGATGCATTTATTTCCGTGACCGGAAATTCTGAGACCAATATCATGTCTTGTCTTGTGGCTAAGTCCAAGAATATAAAAAAGACCATTGCCCTGGTTGAGAACATGGACTATTTTCAGTTATCGCATTCCATCGGTATCGATACACTGATCAATAAAAAACTGCTGGCTGCGAATAATATCTTCCGCCATATCCGAAAGGGAGAGGTGGTAGCCCTCACCAGGCTGAATAATCTAAATGCCGAAATGCTGGAATTCATCGTGAAGCCTTCCTCTGAGGTTAACGGAAAGATCATCAAGGATCTGGATTTTCCAAGATCCGCAATTATCGGCGGTGTGATCCGTGACGGACAGGGGATTATCGCTCTGGGTGATTTTCGTATTCAGGCGGGAGACCGTGTGGTTGTTTGTTGTCTGCCAAGTGCGATAAAACGCGTAGAAAAACTATTCTTCTGATTTTGATGAAGCGTTTAAATACCAAGATCATTCTGCATTTGATGGGTTTGCTGTTGCTTTTCAATGGTGGGTTCATGTTACTGGCGGCTCTTATCAGTGGAATCTATAATGATGGCGCAACACTGGAGATCAGTTTTGCAGGGATTTTAACTCTGTTCCTGGGTGTGTTGATGATGTTTGCCACCCGTGATCATACAAAAGAACTCAAAAAACGTGACGGTTATATGATCGTTACCCTTGGCTGGGTAGTAATGTCCTTATCAGGGATGTTACCTTATTTGTTTACCGGAGCGATTCCTCAGGTAACAAATGCCTTTTTTGAAACGATGAGTGGTTATACAACTACGGGCGCGTCCATTTTAAATGACATCGAGATACTTCCTGAAGGCGTATTGTTCTGGAGAAGTACGACACATTGGATAGGTGGAATGGGGATTATCGTACTTGCGATTGCGATTCTTCCTTTATTAGGGATCGGAGGTATGCAGTTGTTCGCAGCGGAAGCGCCAGGTCCCAGCGCAGATAAATTACATCCCAGGATCACAGATACCGCTAAGCGTCTTTGGTTTATCTATGTTGGTTATACCGCTGCCGAGACGGTTTTACTGATGTTGGCCGGTATGAATTTTTTCGACGCGGTGAATCATGCGATGGCTACCCTATCAACGGGTGGATTCTCCACTAAGAATGCTAGTATAGCCTACTGGAACGATAATCCTTTGATTCAGTATATCGTGATTCTGTTCATGTTCCTGGCTGGAACTAACTTTGTATTGAGTTATTTCGCTTTTAAAGGAAAATTTCAAAAAGTATTTAAGGATTACGAATTCCGTTTTTACGGACTTCTGACGTTATTGGTTTCGATCGTTGCAGCGGTAGTTATCTATCTAAAGGCTGATGTGCCAGTAAGTGATTATCATCCTATGGTTTGGGGAGAAGCGGAAAGCGCTTTTCGTCATTCTCTTTTTCAGGTGGTCTCGGTGATCACCACAACCGGATTCGTCTCCGCTGACTTTACCAATTGGACACAGTTTCTAACGGTTTTGTTTTTCGGATTGATGTTCGTAGGAGGGTCTGCCGGTTCAACTTCTGGAGGCGTTAAGGTGGTTCGTCACTTGTTGATGATCAAGAACGGGTTACTCGAATTTAAGCGTTCTCTACATCCTAGTGCTATCATTCCAGTGCGATATAATCAACGTATGGTTTCGGAGAGTATTATCTTTAATATTCTTGGATTCTTTATTCTGTATATGCTAATGTTCATTATTGGATCGATGGTTCTCGGTTTTCTCGGACTCGATTTTGAATCTGCAATCGGTGGGGCGGCTTCTTCTTTAGGTAATGTAGGTCCTGCGTTCGGAACCCTATATCCTCTGGCGAATTTTGATTCCTTGCCGATACTTGGTAAATGGTGGTGTTCCTTTTTGATGCTGCTCGGGCGTCTGGAACTTTTTACCGTTCTGATCTTATTTACGCCATTCTATTGGAAAAAGATATAAAAAAAAGTGAAGCTTTCAGCTTCACTTTTTTTATGAGATATTATAGGTTACTTCTTATTAAGAAAGTGCAGTTTTGATTCTGCTGATCGCTTCTCTTAGTTGCTCTTCAGAAGCAGCATAGGAGATTCTGATACAGTTAGGATTGCCGAAAGCTTCCCCCGTTACTGTTGCAACATTAGCTTCTTCGAGAAGAAACAGCGAAAGGTCAGAGGCATTTTCGATCTTCTTACCTTTAATGGTTTTGCCGAAGAATGAGGAAACGTTTGGGAATACATAGAATGCGCCTCCTGGTACGTTCAATTGAAAACCTTCGATCTCTCCAAGAAGTTCAAGCACAAGGTCTCTTCTTTCATGGAATTTTTCGATCATATAATTGATCGAGCTTACCGGAGCTTCAAGAGCAGCGATGGTAGCGCGCTGTGCGATACAGTTTGCTCCACTGGTTATCTGACCCTGTATCTTGTTACAAGCTTTTGCGATCCATTCCGGAGCGCCGATGTATCCAATTCTCCATCCTGTCATTGCAAAGGCCTTTGATACTCCATTTACCGTTACAGTGCGATCGTACATTCCATCGATTTCAGCGATACTGTAATGGCCACCTATAAAGTTGATATGCTCATAGATCTCATCAGAAACGATTATGATCTGTGGGTGTTTTCTAAGTACCACTGCGAGTGCTTCCAATTCTTCCTTGGTATACACTGATCCACTAGGATTACATGGAGAACTGTACCAAAGCATTTTTGTTTTTGGAGTGATAGCTGCTTCCAGTTGTTCCGCAGTCATTTTGAAGTCGTTCTCAATATTCGTGGTTACCTCAACCGGTACCCCTTCAGCGAGTTTAACGATCTCAGAATAACTTACCCAATAAGGAGCGGGTAGAATCACTTCATCTCCCGGATTGATCACTGCAAGTGCAACATTCGCCAAAGACTGTTTGGCTCCTGTCGACACTACGATCTGAGAAGGTGTGTAAGTAAGGTTGTTATCTCTTTTGAATTTTTTGATGATAGCGTCCTTCAGGTCGGCATAACCATCAACCGGAGAATAACTGTTGTAATTCTGATCGATAGCTTCTTTAGCCGCGTCTTTGATGAAATCAGGGGTATTAAAGTCAGGTTCTCCCAGACTTAGTCCGATAATGTCCTTTCCTTCAGCTCTGAGTTCACGAGCCTTGGCTGCCATCGCCAGGGTCGCAGAGGTCGACATGTTAAGGATCCTTTCAGATAATTGTGATGACATATTAGTGATTTTTAATTTTTAAGCAAAACCGGGGTTTCTACCGAGTGCCTTTAAGTGTTTAAAGTGCGAAATTATCGCTTTTCTGGTAGTTTTGTATTCGTAATAAGGTAAATTATATTCTTGTGCTGTTTGTCTAACAATTTTGGCAATTTTTGTGTAATGTATATGGCTAATGTTAGGGAACATATGATGTTCTACCTGATGATTCAGTCCTCCGGTAAACCAGTTTACGATCTTATTTCGAGTAGAGAAGTTAGAGGTGGTGAATAACTGGTGGATCATCCAGGTGTTTTTGATGGATCCTGTTTTGTCTGGTACTACGGTTTCAGTCTTTTCCACGATGTGTGCAAGCTGAAATACGATGCTAAGGATTAGTCCTGCTGTATAATGCATGGCAAAAAATCCGATCAAAACTTTCCACCAGGCGATATCCAGAATCAACATGGGAAGGATCACCCAAATGGTCAGGTAGATCACTTTGGTCATGATAAGTACGCTCCATTCACGGGTAGGGTTAGGGAATTTACCATAGGAGAGCTTACGTTTCATGTAACGTCTCATTTGCTTGAAGTCTGTTGTGATCGCCCAATTCAGGGTTAGTAGTCCGTAAAGAAATACAGAATAATAATGTTGAAACCTGTGAAAGCGTCTCCATTGTGCATGTTCAGAAAAACGTATGATCCTTCCTGCATCCAGATCTTCATCATGTCCATGGATATTTGTATAAGTATGGTGTAGTACATTGTGCTGTACCTTCCAGTTGTATACGTTTCCTGCCAGGATGTAGATGCTGGCACCCATTACCTGATTGATCCATTTCTTAGAAGAATATGATCCGTGGTTTCCGTCATGCATCACATTCATTCCGACTCCGGCCATACCAACTCCAATCACAATGGTCAGTAATAGTTGTAACCATTGATTCATATCCAGTGTAAGGATTAAAAAGTAAGGGGTAAGGAAGATCAGGAACATTATTGCAGTCTTTAGGTACAGTTGCAGGTTTCCTGTTTTTTTGATGCCGTTCTCCTTGAAGTATTCATTTACACGGCTATTTACCGTTTTAAAGAATTTTGCAGGATCCTTTCTTGAAAATCGGATCGTTTCAGTAGTTTCGTTCATAGTTGTAATTTGTTTATTGCTTCATATTCAAAACAGACATTTGTTCGTGTCAAAACAGCAAAAATAGGAATTAATGGTTTAAGAACTAATAATTAGGAGTTAAGAATTATGAGTTAAGAATTGAGAATTGAAAAGCAAAAGCAATTTACTGTTTTCTGCATCACTGTTTTCTATTTCCCGTTATCAGCATAACTGTTATTCAATGTAACAGCGTAACAAGTAACCCCGTAACTAAAATTAATTGAAATTCGATATTGAGGTTAGATATGTTACTTCACCGGTATTGTTTATTTTTGCAGGAAATTAATAGTGTGTAATGAATAGTAGTATCATCGATTCTTATTTTCCTGATCTCACTGAGCGTCAGAAAGAACAATTTAGTAAGCTCGGAGAATTGTATAAGGAATGGAATTCCCGGATCAATGTGATCAGCCGAAAGGATATCGATGAGTTATACGTCCGTCATGTACTACATTCATTGGGAATAGCAAAAGTTGTTCAATTTAAGGATGGCGCTGCCGTTCTCGATGTGGGTACCGGAGGCGGATTTCCAGGTATTCCTTTGGCTATTCTTTTTCCTGAAGTTCATTTTCACCTGATCGATGCGATCGGTAAGAAAATAAAAGTGGTAGAAGCGGTTGCAAACGAGCTCGGTTTAACGAATGTGAAAGCAACGCATGGACGTGCTGAAAAAGTAAAAGATCAGTATGATTTTATTGTGAGTCGTGCCGTTACCCGTATGCCTGATTTCGTAAAATGGGTTAAGGGGAAGGTGAAGAAGGAAAGCGTTCATGAAATTAAGAACGGTATCTTATACCTCAAAGGGGGTGATCTTTCCGAAGAACTATCGGATTATAGGTCCGTAAAACTCTATGCGCTCTCCGATTATTTTACGGATGCGTTCTTCGAAACCAAGATGGTGGTGCACTTGCCCATGAAATATAAGCCTTGATCACAATCGAAGTAAACGGTTATAACTACTTCTGTAATTATTGACGAAATGACGGCATCTCTCGATCAATGCAGATCCTGGATACGTGGACTGTTTCATTTCAGTACCGTGCAGTTTCTCTTCAAACTTTCTGATCTTCTTTAATACTCTTGATTTCTTTTTTGCGACAAATACGTGCTCCATTTCGGTGGTCTCCACGGTTTTTTCAGACGTTCCGGAAGCATCGATGATCTCGTATTTAACGCTTAAAATGCAAAAATCCTTTTCACTTTTCATAATAAAGGGGCTTAAGGTTAACTCTCAAATGTAATAATAATTTTTACATAAAAGAAACAATTTGGTAACATTAACTTAACATTAGATTGTTTTAGACCCAGATAGTGAGGGGTTTAATGTTCATAAAAAAAGCCCTCATTCATGCGAATGAGGGCTAAAATTTATGGTTCTTCAGGCGTTGTTACCCGAGAAAAGGATATCTGTAATTAACCGGAGAAACAAAAGTTTCTTTGATCAGCCTTGGAGATACCCATCTCAATAGGTTCTGCATCGATCCTGCTTTGTCGTTGGTACCAGAAGCACGTGCACCACCAAATGGCTGTTGACCTACGACAGCACCGGTAGGTTTGTCGTTGATGTAGAAGTTACCGGCAGCATTCTCCAGGGCCACAGCAGCTTCTTCAAGCGTGTAACGATCTGCAGAGAATACGGCACCGGTCAATGCATATTCTGAAGTTGTATCAACCAGTTTAAGAGTTTCGCTCCATTTGCTGTCTTCGTATACGTAAACGGTCACAACTGGTCCGAAAAGTTCAGTGGTCATCGTTTTATATTGTGGGTCTGTGGTTACGATAACAGTAGGAGATACGAAATACCCTTTAGATTTATCATAGGTTCCTCCTGCAAAGATCTCAGCTTCCTTGTCTTCTTTGGCCTGATCGATGAAGCTTGCGAGTTTATCGAAAGATCCTTCGTGAATAACAGCCGTGATGAAGTTGCTCATATCTTCTGGAGACCCCATTTTAAAGGATTCGATATCCTCTTTTACGAAATCAAGTATTTCTGAAGCCTTTGACTTTGGTAGATAAACTCTTGAGGCCGCACTACATTTTTGTCCCTGGAATTCAAAAGCACCCCTTGAGATTGCGGTAGCAACTTGTTTTGTGTTGCTGCTTGGGTGGGCGATAATGAAATCCTTACCACCGGTTTCTCCAACGATTCTCGGATAGGTTTTATAACGGTCGATATTGTTTCCGATCTTTTTCCAAAGATCTTTAAATACAGCGGTAGATCCTGTGTAATGGATGCCGGAGAAATCGGGACTTGCCAGAACGGTGTCGGTGATCATAACCGGGTCTCCGTAAACGACATTGATCACACCATCAGGAAGTCCTGCTTCCTTAAGTACATCAACGATCACTTTTGCTGAGAAAATCTGGTGGTCACTGGGTTTCCATACAACTACATTACCCATCATAGCAGCACTGGTAGGTAAGTTACCTGCGATAGCTGTAAAGTTAAATGGGGTGATAGCGTATACAAAGCCTTCCAATGGACGGTATTCAACTCTGTTCCACATTCCTTCATCTGAATCCGGTTGATCCTGATAAATTTGTGTCATGTACTCAACATTGAATCTCAGGAAATCGATGATCTCACAAGCAGCATCGATCTCTGCCTGATGAATGTTCTTCGATTGTGCGATCATTGTTGAAGCATTCATTTTCTGACGATAGGGTCCTGCGATAAGATCGGCAGCCTTCATAAAGATCGCGGCACGGTGTTCCCAACGCATGGCGGCCCATTTCTTTCTCGATTCAAGACAATTGGCAATCGCCTCTTCTACATGTTTCTTTTCGGCCAGGTGATACGTTCCTACGACATGTTTATGGTCATGTGGAGGTGACATAGTTCTGGTATTACCGGTGCGAACTTCTTCGCTTCCGATATAAAGTGGTACATCAACATTGCCGTTATAATAGGCCTTGTACTGTGCTAAAACTTCCTCTCTTTCCGGAGATCCCGGTACATAAGACTTTACAGGTTCGTTTATAGCCGTTGGTACGTTGAAAAAACCTTTTGCCATGGTACTGTATTTTTTAATTTCGAGCAAATGTACTAAATCGCAAACGGTTTAGAAAGGTTGTGACCCATAAAAAGGTGTTAACGCTGAGTAGTTGAATAAAGTGGGTAAAGAAGTGTCTGACAGAGATTAAAGAGCGATACAGAAAGTGCCTAGTTTACTGCAAATGGAGCACATAATTTAAAAGTCGGAATAAAGACCTTGAACTTTCGGGTTGAGGTGAAATTGATCATGTTATAATGACCTCTCATGGCTCCTATGGGTGATGTCAGGAGACATCCGCTGGTATAAGTGTGGGATTCTCCAGGCTTTAAAACCGGCTTCTTTCCGATAACTCCCTCACCATCAATAATCTCTGTATTGTTGAGGGCGTCGAATATCTGCCAGTGTCTTGAAGTAAGTTGAACGGAATCTTTGCTTTGATTTTCGATTGTAATCTGATAACCGAAGGCAAAATGCATCTTGTAGTTCTTGAAGAAGGTTCCTTCAAAACTAGTGTCAACAGAAACCTTAATGCCTTTGGTTATTTGTGTGATCATCAGTTTAATACATTGCGACGCTTCCGACGAGATAGGCGGTGATAATTATCGATGCTAAAATAAAAAAAATAGTGTTTAAAGCGGTAAATTTAACAATAGTTTTCAATCTGCCCTGGCCGTAAAACCGTCGCATAGCCTTGTAAAGGTAAAATCCAAACCCCAGGATCATAAAGAATTCAAAATCAATGTTGATGATTAATTCTATCAGCGACCCGATGAGCAGCAGCAGAAATAACATGGTTAAGGTATGGAATCCGAAAATGAGGTGGTCCATGTAATTAAAATCATGCCGGATGTAGAACAGCCATATGAAGAGGGCGAAGCAAGGCATGAAAAGAAAGAGTAAAAACGGAACTCTTGAAATGACCTGGTTCATAAAGGTGCCGGGTTGTTTTACCACATGGAAAAAACTTTGACCAAGGTTGTAGGAGAATCTATTTTCCCAATTTGAAGCCAGTTGTAAAGAGTCCTTTGTCTGGGTGTAGTCAAAATGTTTTCCTCGCATCATCGCTTTGTAGAAATATTTCGACTTTGCTGAGATGCGTTCCATTCTAGACTTATTGATCGTATCCGGAAAAACCAATGCTGTTTCTTTTCCTGTGAATGACATCGGCAATTTCAGATTTTCAGATTTATTGATCGAGTCAATGACCCGCTGTTCTTGTTCTGAAAGCTTTTTGTCTAATCGGAGGTTGTAATCCAGGTTTGAGAGGTTGTTCTGTGAGGTGAAAATCAAAAAGTACAATATAGAAAGACTTAAGAGGAAGCGAAATGGATTGGTATAGCGGGCTCTTTTGCCTCTTATGTATTCTTCGGTGATCTTTCCGGGCTTCAGACATAGCGCCAGCAGGGTTCGGTGGAGTTTTGAGTCGTAAGAAATCAGGCTGGAAAATAACTCATCCAGCATATCTTTGAAGGATAGCCGGGTCGGCTCGGTCTTTTGACCGCAGATGCGGCAAAATTTGTCCTCAGGATCAAGAGGGTGTTCACAGTTCAGGCAAAAATTAGATTTGCTTTGCGGTATTGCAGGGAGTGTTTCCTCAATTTTCCTGGGGTTCTTTTCAGACATTATAGTGGTTGGCTTAGTTAGAAATGTTCAGGGAAGACGCGCTGCCTAACCCGATTACACTGTCGTAAAGATCGCCGAATTTGCGATAATATACAACAACCAGGTATTCATTCTCGGTTTCCCAGTGATCGCCTGATATCCGGCCTGTATTTACGATGCCGTTCCTGTCGCGGGTTACGAACTTGTAATTGTATACCCCTTGCTTTAACAGGATAGCGGTATTGAGTGTTCCGGTATCGGGATTATAGGTGAGTTTATTCTCTTCCTGTAATTCATAGTTATTGAACTTGCCGTAAACATATACTTCGTTCAGATCCAGTGTGGGTTCGTACGCCAGTGAGAATCTTACGAACGTATAATCAGCCTCATTGCTGCCATCACTTTCGAAAGTATCGAAGGTCTGAATCGAATAATCGCCATTGATGTCACTGAAATAGGTGTAATCTTTATATTGGCGGATCTCGTTGGTGTAGAGGTAGTGATTGTATCTGTTTTTGAGTTCTACTTTCGCGATACTATTCTGGGCAACGCGGACTTCTTTTGTGTCAAAAAAGTAATATTCATTGCCTCCCGGAAATGCAGTGGCCATATCATATTTATAAAGGAGTTGTTCTCCGGAGATGAATTGCGGTGCTATATTGTAAATGGCTGTTTTAAAATTGCTGTTCTGTAAAAGGCAGAGCTTTACTTCGTTTTGAGGATTGATAAGTTGAAAGTCTCCACTGTTTATAGTTATTTCAAGCCGTTGATGTGTATTTATGTAATTAAAATCACGTGTTCTTTTTAGTGCGATTCCCGCAGCGACGGCATCTGAATATACGATGAATCTTCTGGAGAACACGAGATTGTCCTGGGAGTCGAATATCTTAAGAATATGATTTCCTGTGATCTTCAATCGTGTTGATCTGTTCGGGATCTCAAGGGTATAGTGTGTGTACGGCTGCAGTGTTGCCAGAGAATTTCTGTAAGTGATGATGCGCTGGTTGTCTAAACCGTTGAGGTACTGTGTTTTCATGATCTTAGAGGGGGTCCAGTCATAATTGCAGTGCTCGATACGGTAATAGTAGTTGGCTTCGTCGGCATAGAGGTCATCAAAAGTAAGGGTGATTTGCTCGCCGATTTTAACAATTGGAAACTGTGCATAATTTGAACTTCCCGTAAAAATTACGCTTTTTATATTTTCCGGCGGAGCGATCTCTTCCTGTATCTGTGCCTGTGTGAAAAATACGGTTAAACTGAAAAAGGCTGTAAACCAACGATTTAATTTCATATGATTTCGTAAATTTAACAAAAGTAAACATAAGAAAATACGCTGAAACACCCTTATTCAGACACGGTAAAAATAAATCTAATAATTATGTCAGCTGTGGTTTAATTATTAAATTTGCACGAATTTTTAAGTTAAATAACTTTCATTTACATAGATAGCATGTCAAACGACATTAAGATTAGAAAAGGCTTAGATATTAAGCTGAAAGGTGAAGCAGAAAAAACTATTTCTGATGCGCCCAGATCTAAGAATTTCGCTATTAAACCTACCGATTTTCACGGAGTTACCCCTAAGATGGTAGTCAAGGAAGGCGAAACTGTAAAAGCCGGTGATATCCTCTTTTTTTCCAAGTACAGTGACAAGGTGAAGTTTGTTTCTCCTGTTAGTGGAAAGCTGGCTGAGATCAGAAGGGGAGCCAAACGTAAAATTTTGGAGGTGATAATTGAAGCAGATGCTACCGATACCTATAAGGAGTTCGGTAAAAAGAATGCTGCTGCGATGTCGCCTGAAGAGGTTAAGGAATTCTTATTAGAAAGTGGTTGCTGGCCATTCATCAAACAAAGACCTTACGACATTATTGCGAACCCTGAAGATCAGCCAAAGGCTATTTTCGTTTCCGCACTGAACACAGCTCCGCTAACTGCGGATGTTGAATTTATCCTGCAGAATCGTCTGGAGGACTTTCAGGCCGGAATCGATGCCTTGTCAAAGCTGACCTCTGGTAAAACCCATGTGTCTGTTGAAGCAGGATCTTCTGCGATCAGCGGCGTTAAAGGGGTCGAGGTTCACCGTGTAAGCGGTCCTCATCCTGCGGGTAATGTCGGAGTGCAAATTCATCATGTTGATCCGATCAATGCCGGAGAACGTGTGTGGGTTGTTGGTCCTGAGGATGTGGCGATCATAGGTTCCCTGTTCAATACCGGGAAAATGGATCAGACAAGAGTGGTTGCCGTTGCCGGAACTGCTGCACCAAAACAACAATATTTCCGTGTTAAGATCGGTTCAGGAATGAGCGATCTTCTGGGAGAAATTCCGGTGAGTACACGAATCATTAGCGGAGATGTATTAACCGGTAATCAAGTGAGCAATCATGGTTATTTAGGGTATTACGATAACACAGTGACCCTTATTCCTGAAGGAAAGAACTTCCGTATGTTCGGCTGGATGCCATTTATCGACAACCATATTCCTAGTATGTCGAAAACCTCTCTTTCTTTCCTTTTTCCAAATAAAAAATACGAAGTGGATACCAATCTTAACGGAGAGGTGCGTGCTCTTGTTGTAACCGGAGAGATGGAAAAAGTTATGCCGATCGATGTTTATCCTATGCAATTGCTGAAGGAATGTCTTGCCCAGAATATCGAAAAGATGGAAAATCTGGGGATCTATGAAGTCGCTCCCGAAGATTTTGCATTGATCGATTATACGAATACTTCAAAAATTGAAGCACAGTCCATTGTCAGAGAGGCTCTGGACCTGATGATTAAAGAGGTAGGTTAATATATTTAGCTATGAGTTTTTTAAGAAAGAAATTAGATCAAATAAAAAAGCCTTTTAATAAAGGAGAAAAGTGGGAGAAATTCGCTCCTGCTTTTAATGCGTTCGACACTTTTTTGTTCGTTCCAGACCATACGACTAAAAAGGGAGCGCATATCCGTGATGCGATCGATCTGAAGCGTACCATGATTACCGTGGTACTGGCTTTGGTTCCGGCGCTTATTTACGGAATCTACAATACCGGATACCAACATTTTCATCAGTTGGGTGAAACCTTCACTTTTATGGATGCATTCCTGCACGGTGCATGGAAGATCGTTCCGATGATCGTCGTATCCTATGCAGTAGGTTTGGGTATTGAGTTTATTTTTGCTATTTATCGCGGTCACGAAGTCAACGAGGGTTATCTGGTAACGGGATTACTTATCCCGATGATCATGCCGGTAGATATACCGTTATGGATGGTTGCAGTTTCTGTTGCATTTGCCGTTCTTATCGGAAAGGAAGCCTTCGGGGGTACGGGAATGAATATTCTTAACCCGGCACTGATGGCCCGTGCTTTTGCATTCTTTGCATATCCTACTTATATGTCGGGTAACAAAGTATGGGTTTCGGATGCATCGACCATCGACGCTATTTCCGGGGAAACCATTCTGGGGACACTGGCGCACGGAAAACCCGTTGAGCATGATATGTGGAGTATGTTTGCAGGTTCTATTCCGGGATCTATCGGAGAGACCTCTACGTTATGGATCCTTGTCGGTGCAGCTATTCTGATCCTTACCGGAATCGGGAGCTGGAGAATTATGGTGAGCGGTGTTATCGGAGGTGCTATTGCGGGTCTTTTATTCAACCTGTGGAGTGCTAACGGACTTATGGCTTTCCCTTGGTATCAGCATCTGCTGGTAGGTGGATTCGCTTTCGGTCTTGTTTTCATGGCAACCGATCCTGTTTCTGCTGCGCAAACCACAAAAGGTAAGTGGATTTACGGACTCCTTATCGGATTCTTTTGTATCGTGATCAGGGTCTTCAACCCGGCTTACCCGGAAGGGGTGATGCTGGCGATCCTGCTTATGAACGTATTCGCTCCGACCATCGATCATTATGTGATCTCAGCCAATATTAAAAAGAGAAAAAAACGTTTAGCTTCAGCTACAGTTAAATCAGCTTAATCATGAACAGAGACAGTAACGCATATACGTTTTTATTTGCAGCGATCATGGTTCTGGTCGTGGCAGCAGCCCTGTCATTTGCAGCAGTGTCACTACAGCCGATGCAAAATGAGAACATCAGAAAAGAAAAAATGCAAAATATCCTGCATACAATCGGTGTTGAAACCGAGCGTGATCAGGCAGGTGAAGAATTTGAGAAATATATAACCGAACAAGTCGCTTTGACCTCAACCGGAGATGTTGATCCGAATGTGAATGCTTTTGAGATCGATCTTACCAAAGAGATCAAAAAACCGATCGAAGAGCAACGTTTTCCTTTGTTCATTGCGGATGTTAATGGTGAACATTATTACATTATTCCTTTGAGAGGTGCCGGTCTATGGGATGCTATCTGGGGATATATCTCTCTTAAAAATGATGTCAATACCGTTAAGGGAGCGATCTTTGATCATAAAGGAGAGACTCCGGGTCTTGGTGCTGAGATCACTCAGTCCTGGTTCCAACAGCGTTTCGAAGATGAGAAGATCTTTGATCAGTCTGGAAATTTTGTCGGGGTAACCGTTCAAAAAGGATATTCAGGAGGAAATAATAAGGATGATAATGCAGTTGATGCAATTTCAGGTGCAACCATTACCGGAGACGGGGTTACTAAAATGATCCATGACCGTATTCAATACTATCTTCCTTACCTGGAAAAACAGAATGTTAACGTAGCATTAAATAAATAATTATGGCCGATTTAAAAGAAAAAAAGGAAAATAAGCCTGTTGTGCTCTTTGTTTCTGAAGAAAAGGAGCCGCTGTTTTCCAAGAAGAACAGAAAATTACTGACCGATCCGCTGAATGACGATAACCCGATCACCGTTCAGGTACTTGGTATCTGTTCAGCACTTGCGATCACCGTTCAGTTGAAACCGGCCATAGTTATGGCGCTGGCGGTAATGGCAGTACTGGCTTTCAGTAATATGATCATTTCGCTTATACGTAACCTGATCCCTAACCGGATCCGTATCATCGTTCAGCTGGTAGTTGTTGCTGCACTGGTAATTCTTGTTGACCAGGTATTAAAGGCATTTGCTTATGATGTTAGTAAGCAGCTCTCAGTATTTGTCGGACTTATCATTACGAACTGTATCGTGATGGGACGTCTTGAGGCTTTTGCTCTTGGTAACGGTGTATGGAAATCATTCCTCGATGGAATCGGTAATGCAGCCGGATACGGACTTATCCTTGTGATCGTGGCATTCTTCAGAGAATTACTGGGTTCTGGAAAACTATTCGGTTTTGAAGTACTCGGACATAAAGGTGCTACACTCGCAGAGTCTACCGGACTCTATGCGTTAGGATATGAAAACAACGGACTCATGCTTCTTTCGCCTGCTGCGTTACTTACAGTAGGGGTGTTGATCTGGGTACAGCGTTCCAGAAACAGAAAACTAATCGAAAAACACTAAGCCCCGCGCTTATTAAAATTCAGATAAATGGAATACGTAAATCTATTTGTAAGAAGTATTTTTATTGAGAACATGGTGTTCGCATACTTCCTCGGTATGTGTTCTTACCTGGCAGTTTCCAAAACTGTAAAAACTGCGGTTGGACTTGGTGCAGCGGTAATCTTTGTACTTGCGATTACCGTACCTATAAACTACTGGCTCGATAATTATTTATTGCGTCCGGGTGCACTCAAATGGTTGAGTCCGGAATACGCAGATATTGATCTATCCTTCCTTAGCTTTATCATGTTCATTGCGGTAATCGCATCTATGGTTCAGCTGGTGGAAATGGTGGTGGAGAAATTTGCACCTGCACTTTATGGTGCATTGGGTATTTTCCTTCCACTTATTGCAGTAAACTGTGCGATCCTTGGTGGTTCTCTGTTCATGCAGCAAAAAGACTTTGCTAATGTGGGTGAGGCAGCTACCTATGGTCTTGGATCAGGAATCGGTTGGTTCCTTGCTATCCTCGCCATCGCAGCTATTAGAGAGAAAATTGCTTATTCTAACGTTCCTGCTCCTTTGAGAGGACTTGGGATTACCTTTATCATAACAGGACTTATGGCTTTAGGATTCATGAGTTTCATGGGAATCAAATTATAAATTTTTATTAGCAGAGAGAATGAATTATACAGTAATCATTGCAAGTTTAGTAGTTTTTCTACTCCTAATATTTGTACTCGTAGCGATCCTTCTCGGAGCCAAGGCAAAACTTGTACCTTCCGGACCAGTGACGCTAAAGATCAACGGTGAGAAAGATTTAGAAGTATCTTCAGGAGGAACACTGCTTTCGACACTTGGAGATAAAAAAATATTCCTTCCTTCAGCATGTGGTGGAGGTGGAACCTGTATACAATGTAAATGTATCGTTACCGCTGGTGGAGGACAAATTCTTCCAACAGAAGAGCCTCACTTTACCAGAAAGGAAATTTCAGAAGGATGGCGTCTTGGATGTCAGGTAAAGGTTAAGCAGGACATGGTGATTGAGGTTCCTGAGGAGGTATTTGGTGTTAAGAAATGGACTGCGGAAGTGGTTCGTAATTATAACGTTGCTTCCTTTATCAAGGAATTCGTAGTACGTATTCCTGAGGATATGGATTATCAGGCAGGTGGATATATTCAGATCGAGATCCCACCTTGTGAGATCAAGTATGCTGATATCGATATCACTGCACACCCAGAAGAACATGAAGATCCTAAGAAATTCCAGATGGAATGGGATAAGTTTAATCTGTGGCCACTGGTAATGAAAAACAGTGAAACAGTTGAACGCGCTTATTCGATGGCTTCTTATCCTGCAGAAGGACGTGATATCATGTTGAACGTTCGTATTGCTACCCCACCATGGGATCGTAATAAGAATGGTTGGATGGATGTGAATCCTGGTATTGCTTCGTCTTATATCTTTAGTCGTAAGGCTGGTGATAAAGTAGTTATTTCAGGTCCTTATGGTGAATTCTTCATCAATCCTAGTGATTCTGAAATGCTATATGTTGGTGGTGGAGCTGGTATGGCACCAATGCGTTCGCACCTGTATCACCTATTCAAAACCCTTAAAACCGGTAGAAAGGTTACTTACTGGTATGGTGGTCGTTCAAAACGCGAATTGTTCTATACCGAGCATTTCCGTTCACTTGAAAGAGAGTTCCCGAACTTTAAATTCTTTATAGCATTATCTGAACCTTTAGAAGAAGATAATTGGAAAGTAAAAGACGGACTTGATGGTGCGGGTGATGGATTCGTAGGATTCGTTCACCAGGTTGTTATCGACAACTACCTTAGCCTTCATGAAGCACCCGAGGATATCGAATTTTATTTCTGTGGACCACCACTTATGAATAAGGCAGTGGAACAGATGTGTGATGATTTCGGCGTGCCGCGTGAAAATGTTCGTTTCGACGACTTTGGAGGATAATAATCACTCAATTATATTTAAAAACCGACACATCAGTTGTCGGTTTTTTGTTTTAATTTGTACCCGATGAATGAATTAACGGAACAGGAATTGCACAATCTGGCCATGAATATCGTAGGAAAGGACCTGGAGAAGCAGGGCTTTGAGTTCATGGCGGTGAACAGTAAACTGAAAAAGGATCCGCAATTCGTATGCCTGAAAGATAAAAAACTTCACTTTGTAGTAGTGAAGGCGATATCATATCCCGAAAATCCGGAGGAATATGACGTGATCTATATGGAAACTATGAGGGCGCATGCTCAAAAATTCAAGGCGAGAACCTTTTATGCAGGTGTCGGACTCGCCAATGCTACTGACTTAGAAAAACCTTTAATTAAGAACCAGGACTATATTGTAAACTACAATGGGATCATTGAAATCTAACTATCAACTTGTACTTTTTAGTGCGCTCTTAGCACTGCTTACCTCTTGTCAATCATCGGATAAATCCGGGGTGATGAAAAATGAACAGGGTTATGCTCTGGGAACCACTTATAATATTAAATATGAAGTGGATAATGACAGTATTAATCTGAAACAGGATATCGAGGATGTATTCTATTTGGTGAATCGTTCGATGTCTACCTACCTTCCAACCTCAGATATCTCAAAGGTTAATCGTGGTGATACCACCGTGGTTGTCGATGAATATTTTAAAGAAGTCTATCTGAAAGCAAAGGAGGTCTGGAGAAACAGTAACGGACGTTTTGATCCTACAGTAGGTGCGTTGGTCAATGCATGGGGATTCGGTCCTGAAAAGGCTGTTAATCATATGGATTCAACCAAGGTGGATAGTATTCTTGAATTTACCGGTTTCGATAAGATCTTTCTTTCAGAGGATGATCATATCGTTAAGTCTAACCCTAAGGTCTATTTAGACTTCAATGCTTTGGCCAAAGGGTATACCATCGACCTTATCGGAAGAATGTTCGATAGCAAAGGGGTAAAGAACTATCTGATCGAATTGGGTGGTGAGATCCTGAGTAAAGGGACCAATACACAACGCGTTAAGGAATGGGTTGTGGCTATCGATAGTCCAGAGCAGGAGGATGAAAAGAGAGTGCTTATTTCCAAGGTTAAGTTGCATAACAAGGCGATGGCTACCAGTGGAAATTATAGAAAATTCAGAGTGGATAAGGAATCAGGTGATATGTATGTTCATACCATAGACCCTATTTCAGGGTATCCACAAAAAAGTAATGTATTAAGTGTTTCTGTAATCGCCAATACCTGTATGGAGGCTGATGCCTATGCCACGGCACTTATGGTTATGCCGCTGGATAAAGCTAAAGCTCTGCTTAAGACTCAGACACAGCTCGAAGCTTATATTATCAGTGCCGATAAGGATGGTGATCTTAATGAGTACCGTACTTCAGGTTTCGAATCACTATTGTTGAAATAAACCCATTAGAAATTGCCGTAGACCCAGTGCCTGCGGCAATTTATATTGGTTTTTTACAAAAAGGTATCAGTTCTTTAGGGTTGATGCGATAATATTCAGCCTCTTCTGCGGTTAACTGACCGGCAAGATCATCTGCAACTACTTCAAATCCGACATCTTTTAATCTGTCGAAAAAATCCATTCCGTAAACCCTAACATGATCGTACTGGCCAAAGATTCGGGCACGTTCTGTTGGATCAGTGATACTGTCGTCTTCGAAGGTTTCTGCTCTTTCGGTATCCTGAGGGATTTGAAAGATGCCCCATCCTCCTGGTTTCATCACGCGATACAGTTCCTGCATCGCTTTTTTGTCATTTTTAATGTGTTCCAGTACATGATTGCAGAGGATCACATCATAAGTGTTGTCTTCAAAAGGTAGGGCGCAGATATCCGCTTTAACATCGGCCAGAGGTGAATCCAGATCCGTTGTCGTATAATTCAGATTACCTAGCTTCCGGAAACGCTGGTAGAACGCTTGCTCCGGTGCAAAATGCAGTACTTTATGTGAAGCGGTGAAAAAATCTGTGTGATCTTTCAGAAAAAGCCATAGAAGTCGGTGTCTCTCCAGTGAAAGGGTTCCCGGAGCCAAAACGTTTTCTCTGGGGTTTCCATAACCGTACGGTAAAAATTTACGATAGGTATTTCCATCTATGGGATCCTTATGGTTGTCTCCTTTCAGGAATAATGCAAATACTGGTCTTACCAGATAGCTGATTCGGATAAGTAAGGGCCTTGGGACGGCATTAAGAAAGAATTTAAAGAGTTTTTTCAAGATGAATTATTCGCTTTTTATACTGCTTAACGCCTGTTTGAAAGGAGCTTCTTCGTCACTTTTTATTCCGAGTACATCATAGATATAGCTAAAAGTAGAAAGTATTTCAGGTTTGCCATTAACAATGGCAACATCATGCTCAAAATGTGCAGAAGGTTTATTGTCTGCTGTGACGATCGTCCAACCATCTTTGAGTTGTTTGATACGGTGGGTTCCCATGTTGATCATCGGCTCAATAGCAACTACCATTCCTTCCTGGAATTTTTTACCGCGACCTCTTTTCCCGTAGTTTGGCATTTCAGGGTCTTCATGCATTTTCTTTCCAAGCCCGTGACCTACAAGTTCACGTACTACTCCATATCCGAAAGACTCGCAGTATTGCTGAATGGCAAAACCAACGTCACCCACCCGGTTTCCGGTTTTGAACTCTTCGATTCCTATATAAAGTGATTGTTTTGTCACTTCCAGTAATTTTTTTGTTTCCTGATCAACCTCTCCGATCTCGAAAGTATAGGCGTGATCTCCGTAATACCCATTTTTTAAAGCACCGCAATCTATAGAAACAATATCGCCTTCCTGAAGTGGGGTGTCAGTAGGGAGACCGTGAACCACTGCTGAATTAACTGAGGTCAACAGGGTGGAAGGACAACCATACAGTCCCAGAAAACCGGGTTCAGCACCTTGTTCTCTAATAAAATCTTCGGCAAGTTTGTCAAGTTGTTTAGTCGTTATACCCGGCTTTAGTTCAGCTGCCAGCATTCCTAATGTCTTAGAGACGATCAGGGCACTCTCACGCATAATTTCTATCTCTTCAGCTGTCTTTGTGTATATCATTTTGAAACGTTTTAAAATACTGAATGGCAAAACACAATAGGTTTACTCATAGTTTGCAAAAATAGTCAATAATTTATACATATCTCAGCTTTGGTAAGTATTACGGCAGAATAGCCATCGACTGAAATAGTTTTGCGTTTGACATTGCTATCTTATAATTCAGTTCGATCGCCTTTAGCCTTGCGTCCAAATAACTTTTCTCTCTTGAATTTACCAGGAAAACAGAGCTTTCTCCAAAATTGAACTTTCTGATCTCGGCGTTCAGCATGGTATTGTAATCAGATACCATTTCCTCCATGATCAATAGTTGTTCTTTGTAATTGATCACTTCCAGGTAATTGGCTTTGATCTTGTTCTCCAGCTCCAGTGAAGTTTGATCATATTCATAACCTGCATCCTGGATTTTTAATTTTGCGAGTTTTAGTCCGCCCCGTTCCTTGCGGAGGAATAGTGGGAATTCAAAGCTGAGTCCGAACTTATAATCTCCTGTATTGATCGTATTGAGGTAACGGGCATCCGAGGTCAGGAAGTTGTACGTTAGGTCGATTCTGGGTTTTAGTTTTTCGGCTTTGAGCTGACGGTCCACATCCATGATCTCTATTTTATCCCGCATCATACGTAATTTGGGATGGGTGTCCAGATCGAAATTTTCGGGGATGATGTCATTGATCTTAAGCGTTTCAGCAAGATTATCCAGTAGCAATGTGTCGGGCCTTATCTGTTCTTTTAACTCTAGTGGGATGCCTTCCTCCAACCAGAGAAAATTTGAAGCTTTTAAACGAGCTTTAGCCAGGCTCAATGCTGCCTGTTCAAGATTGAGTGTTTGGCTTTTGTATTGAATCCGGGCTTCAACACTGTCGATCGCTGCAATGTCACCACTTTCTGCACTGGTCTTTATGCTTTTGAATCGCTCTCCTGCATTATTCACGAATTCGGTTAATACACTTACTTCAAGTTGTGCTTTGTACCAGTCAATGTACACGGTTATCGCATCAAAAAGTATCTGGTTGATCTGTAATTCCCGTTCAGCAGCTGTTAAGCCAGTGAATATTTTGGCTTTTTTCAGGGTTGCCATCCGTTCATTTATAAACAGTCCCTGTCCCAACTGCATGCTGATACCTGCACTGTAGAGCCCGTCCTCAGGTACCGTGTTCTCCGGATTCAGGTAATAACCTTCATTTTTCTCATACCCTGCCTTTAATTCGATTCCATACCAGGTCGGTATCTTAAAATTGGAGTTTAATATGGAGTAATATTCAGAGTCTTTGAAATTTTTTGTATCGTAATCTACCTGTATCTTAGGGTCGAATCCTCCTCTTGCCTGCATCAGATTCGCCTGAGCTGAATTGAGTTTTAGATTCGCCTGACGGGCAACGGGGTGCCAGGTTTTTACGAAACCGAGATATTCGTTCAAGGTCATCATGTTGTCTGGTCCTTCCTCCTGGCAATAGGCTGATAAGGTCATCAACAAGGTGACTATAAGTATCACTGCTTTTTTCATATACACTTTTTTTGGATGTACACCGATGCATTTGGTGTTCTGTACATTACTGAATGCCCGGGTTCATCTACTTTATTTTTTCTTTTCAGCAGCCTGGGCTGTTTGTGGGGTATAGTAATTTGGGGGGAAGCCATTCAGCTGTCTCCATATCTCATACCAGATCGGTACATCTTCCAATAGAGCAATAGTTCTGGCGCCTGAACCTGCACTCAGTGCTTCCGGCCAGGGTTCTTCATCCGGGTCCTGAGCGATCAGTATTCGGTATTTTCCATTTTGACTGATGAACTTTTCAACTGCGATAATCTCGCCGCTAAAGGTTCCGTAGGAAGCATTCGGCCATCCGCTGAAAACTATAGATGGCCATCCGTCGAATACGATCCTGATCTTCTCGCCCACATGTATCAGCGGCAAGTTCAACGGGTCGATATAACTATCGACTGCAAGTTGCGCATGTGCCGGCATGATACTTACCAGAGGATCCCCTTCTTTAAAGGTTTCCCCGATACCTTGTTGCAAGGTCTTATTGATATACCCGTTTTGCGGTGCTGTAACGTAGTTCAGGTCCCGGCGGATCGCATAATTGGTACGCTGATTTTGCATCTTTGAAAGATTGGCTTCCGCATCTGCACGGGTGCTGAGAGCTGAGAATTTGTCACTTTCAGCTTTCGAAATTTTATCGGTATAGGAGGCATTGGTCCTGCTTATCTCCACCTCGGTATTGATCACTTCATTCCGGCTTGCTAAAAGCTTATTCTCCTGAGAGATCAATTTGGCCTTCGCTTCCTGAAGTTTCAGCCTTTTTTCTTCAACATCCGTCATCGATTTCAGGCCTTCTTTTTGCAGGGTATTGATCCTCTCGAATTGTCGTTCTGCGATAAGAATGTTTGTGTGTGCGGCTTCGAGCTCAATACTGTCGCTCTCCACTTTCAGGTGAGCCTGAAGTAGCTTATTCCTTGCCTGTTTAAGTTTCAGGGTGCGCTCCTGTTGTAGGGCGGCTATCTGATTATCGAGAGATTGTATTTTAAGACTATAGGAATTAATACTCAGTGATTTTGCTTCTAATTGCTGGTCGGTTCTTTCCAGGAGGTTAGGGTCGAAGTATGCGTCTTTGATCTCGGTGATCTTCATGATCGTGTCACCCTTTTGAACAAAATCACCTTCTCTTACATGCCATTTGTCTACACGTCCCGGAATGATCGAATGAATGGTCTGGGGTCTTTCATCCGGATTCAGCGTGGTGACATAGCCTGAACCGGTCACATTCTGCGTCCAGGGGAGGAATAGTCCCAGAAAACATAATATGAAGAATATTCCGATAAGCTTTCGGAAGATCTTGTAATGAACCTTCCCGAACACTTTCTTAGAGGACTTATACTGACTGATGTCCACTGTTTTGTTTAATTGGTTTGAGGATATATTAAGCATATACGTTTTCTTTAGAATCTGAATAATTTTCCGTTTTCCAGGTTATATTGGATCGTACATTTAGTACTCCAATAGTTGTCTTCTGTCACGACCACTAAGGACCAATTATGTTCCGGGGCGGTAAGGAAGTCGATGATTCTTCTTGCTTCCTTCTCCTGGAAGGAATCCAGCGCTTTATCGAGTATCAACAACTTAGGCCGCTTTACGATACTACGTGCGATTACGATCTTTTTAGCGATCGTGGACGGGATTTGTCTTCCTTCAGGGTAGATCACCGTATTCCAGCCTTTTGGTTGTTTCTTGATGAATTCAGTAAGCCCGGTATTTTCAATGGCCCACTTGAGGTCTTCTTCAGTTATGTTTTTGGATCCAAAGGTGATGTTGTCTTTGATAGTTCCTTCGAATGGAGTTTCCTCTGCGATGATCTGTCCTATATTTCCCCGGTAGGAATTAGGACTTATACCATCTATAGACATATTGTTGATATAGATATTTCCAGATTCAGGTTCCTGTAGTCCGGCGATCAAATGAAGGAGTGTCGACCTACCGGAACCTTGAGCCCCCTTGATGATGATCTTTGAACCTTGTGGAATCTCCAGGGAGAGTTCATTTAATAGCGGCTTTTCCTTTTTGTTGTAACGAAAGATGATATCTTCCAGTTGTAATCTGAGTTCGCCATTGATCTTGAATTCCGTAGATTGCGGTTGTGGCTCCAGTTCTTTATCTACTACCTGTCCGATCTTTTCCAGAGAGGTTAGCATATCATACCCGATCTCTAGCCCCAGGATCAGCTTCTCAACGGAATTGATCACCAGAAGGATTATGATCTCAGCTGCCACAAACTGTCCGATGTTCATCTGTTGATTGAGCACCAGCATACCGCCGATAACCAGAAGTCCGGCGGTTACCAGTACTTTAAAACCGATCAATTGTCCGAACTGTAACATGAGAATCTTGAAGTGTGATTCACGCGCATCGATATACCGGTCGACCAGAGTATCCGATTTATCCATGGCATGACTGGTTTTCCCGGAAAGTTTAAAACTGATAATGGATCTGGCGACCTCTTGAATCCAGTGAATCACACGATATTTGTGCTTTGATTCATCAAGACTGGTTTCGAGTCCCTGTCGCATTGTAAACTTGAAAACTATGTAGATGAATACGATGAGGAGTAACCCATAAATGATGAAGAACGAATGGTAAAATGACAGCAGTATGAGTCCGAAAAGGATCTGTAATAAAGCTGCGGGTATATCGATAAGGATCTTCGAAATGCTTTTCTGTACCGTTATGGTGTCGAAAAACCGGTTTGCAAGTTCCGGGGGATAATAGTTCTGAAGTTCACTGATTTTGATCTTTGGGAATCGGTATGAAAATTCGAAAGCCGATCTCGTGAAGATCTTTTGTTGAATATCTTCAATGATCCTGAGTTGCATAAGCTGTAAAACTCCGGCAAAGGCTACTCCAAGGGTTACCACGACCACAAGAACAACCCATGAGGTGCTTACCTGTGCACTCTGAAGCAGGTTGATGATCGCTTGGATTCCAAGGGGAAGCGACAGGTTGACTAAACCTGCAAATATCGCATAATAACATATTTGATAAATATCCTTTTTATCAAGTTTTAGCAGATTGACAAATCTTTTCCAGGGGGTTGGAGTTTCGTTCTTATTCATTATTGATATTGAGGTTGTTGAATACCATATGTGTTAATACTTCCGTAACGGATACGTTTTCATTACAATCGGTTATAGTGGGGAAATGTTTTTTTAAGAATTGTTGATTCATGGTTTCCTCCAATATGATGGTGACCAGCGTCTTTGCATATTTATATTCAGGATCTGCATCCTGTACGATATCGGTAAGCCGCTTGGCGAGCTGTTTATAGAACATAAAATGTCCCTCCGTATTCTCCTGATCTACATCCTTGGTAAGGAAAATTTTTCTGGAATCGAATACGA
Source organism: Robertkochia solimangrovi (assembly GCF_007279655.1). Classification (GTDB taxonomy): domain Bacteria; phylum Bacteroidota; class Bacteroidia; order Flavobacteriales; family Flavobacteriaceae; genus Robertkochia; species Robertkochia solimangrovi. The sequence continues at coordinate 42,519 of NZ_QKWN01000014.1, forward strand.
CGATATTGTGTAAGAGTATCTCATTGATATGGTCAAATCGATTATCGATATTCACTTCATCTGCCACTACTTCTATCGCTTTCTTGAGTTTGAGAGCTGGTTCGGGAATACCATAGGTTTCGATCACCAATTTGTATTCGATCCATCCCCAATACCAGTTCGTGAGGTAGAGGAGTAGCTTGTGTTTGTTTTCAAAGTAGCGATAGACGGAGCTTTCAGGAGAATTAATCCTTGCACCTAGTTTTTTGAAAGTGAACTGTTCAAACCCAAGCTCATCCAGAAGTTCGATACTGTTCTTGAGTATTTTTCGGCCCAGATCCGAAGATTCAGGATCCTTGATGTAGATCTTGTCGCTTATTCTGATTTTCAGGTTTGTTAGTAGTGCTTCCATGTTTTAAAACTTGAACTCGCTAAATTAATAGTATTACTATCATTTTTTGCTGGTCTTAGTGAAAAATTAACATATAACGTTTGCGTGGAATTCGGGTTGGTAAGTGTGCGTTGGTCTGCTTGCATGCAGGAGCGAAATGATCCTGTCTTTAGTAACTGGCGGTGTTTAAGGTTGTCGCTATCATGGTGCTTTTCCAGAATGAAGCTTGAGAGTGCTGTAGTGAAAGTGATCTTCAAAGACTCAATTTTTTGTAGTAGATAATGGGGTTTATGGAAAAAGAAAAAGCCGCCTGATAGACATCAGGCGGCTTTTGAATTTATGGGTAAGAGGATTAGTTCCCCTGTACTTTTTGCTTGAATTTATCGAAGTCAGAATCAGTTTGCTTACGTGGCCACTGATTGTTTTCAGTGTCAACGTCGGCAGTTTCTCCTTTTGGATCCACTACGATGCTGCTGATTTCTTTTTCGGTTGCCATAACGCGCTTAACTTCTTTGTCATTCTTTCTCCAGATCTCAACCGGATATTTGATGGTTTCCTTAGTACCGTCTTTGTAGTTGTATTCAACGATTAGCGGCATAGGGATTCCTCCTGGTTTTTCGAAAGTAACTTCGTAGAAGTATTTTGGTTGCTTAAGTTTAGCTCTTTCCTCAGCTGAGAAATTGTCCATTACATATTCATTAAGGACTTTATAGTTTTCCTCATCAGAACGTTTTGCAACATCTTCAGTATATTCTTCACTGCTTTCATCAACCATATAAACGAGTGGTGGGAAATCAGCTTCTGTATAGCCTCTTTGCTCCATTACTTGTTTCATCTTTTTAGTCGGTTGTGAAGAAACATGGAATTTTTTAACTTCTTTAACGCCTATATCAACCCAGTCAGTTGAATAGAACCATCCTCTCCAGTACCAATCCAGGTCAACTGCAGATGCATCTTCCATAGTACGGAAGAAATCTTCCGGAGTCGGGTGTTTGAACATCCATCTTTGTGCATAGGTTTTGAATGCATGATCAAAGAGTTCTTTACCCATTACCGTTTCACGAAGAATGTTAAGAGCAGTAGCTGGTTTTGCATATGCATTAGCTCCTAATTGGTATACGTTCTCTGGATTTGACATAATAGGTGCTATGAAATCCTGATCACCTTTCATGTATTCGGTAATTCCTGCTGGATCTCCACGGCGCGATGGATATTTATCATATCCTTTGATCGCTTCTGGATGTGATTCACCGAAATCCTGCTCTGCAAGATATTGCATAAAGGTATCAAGACCTTCATCCATCCATCCCCACTGACGCTCGTCAGAGTTAACGATCATCGGGAAGAAGTTGTGACCTACCTCGTGAATGATCACACTGATCATACCGAATTTAACACGGTCACTGTATTCTCCTTTTTCATTAGGACGACCGTAGTTCCAGCAGATCATAGGATATTCCATTCCCTGATTTCTGGCGTGTACGGAAACCGCTTTAGGATAAGGATAGTTGAATGTGTGTTTTGAATAAGAAGTCAGGGTTTGTACCACTGCCTTTGTAGAGTATTCTTCCCATAATGGGTTACCTTCTTTAGGGTAGATAGATACTGCCATAACAGTACGATCTCCCATTTTAACTGCTTGTCTTTCCCAAATGAACTTTCTTGAAGTAGCGAAAGCGAAGTCTCTTACGTTTTGCGCTTTGAAAGTCCATGTCTTTTTGTCTTTAGCGAAACCTTTTTCATTTTCTTCTGCTTCGTCCTGAGTCACGATGAAAACTGGTTTCTTGTAAGATTTCTTAGCATCTTCAAATCTTTCGAACTGCTCTTTTGAAAGAACGTCTTTAGCGTTTTGAAGTTCTCCGGTTGCTTCCATGATATGGTCTGCAGGAACGGTGATGTTTACTTCGTAGTTACCGAAAGTAAGTGCGAACTCACCACTTCCCCAGAACTGGTGGTTTTGCCATCCTTCAACATCATTGTATACAGCCATTCTAGGGAAAAACTGAGCCATAACATAAGATTTGTTACCATCTTCAAATTCTTCGTATCCACTTCTTGCTCTGTTTACAACGTGGTTGTTTACATTATACCACCATTTGATGCTGAATACCATTTTCTCTCCTGCAGCCAGTGGCTTGTCAAGATCGATACGCATCATCGTCTGGTTGATTGTGAAAGGTAGTTTTTTCCCTTTTGCATCCTTAACATCCTGAATGTGGAAACCTCCGTCGAAAGGCTCTGTAAGATAGTTGTCAGCAAAGCGTTCTACTCTGTCAGTTTCGTTCATGTTCTGTCCGTTACGGATAAGAGCAGGAGAATTTTTTGTGCGAACATTCTGGTCTAGTTGTACCCAGAGATATTCCAGTTGGTCTGGTGAATTGTTAGTGTAGGTAATAGTCTCATTACCATAAAGCTTCTGTACTTCGTCGTCCAGTTCTACGTCCATCTTGTAATCAGCCTGTTGCTGATAATAAGCTGGGCCGGGAGCTCCCGCTGCAGTTCTGAACATGTTAGGAGAAGCGAATTCTTCGTAAAGTTGTTTGAATTTGCTGGTGTTGGTGTGTCCGGATTTGGCTTCCTCAGCTTTTTTTTCCTGAGCCTGACCAAAAGAATACCCCAACAGGCAAACCGCCAGTAATAGATACTTCAAATTGTTCATGATTATATTAATGAAATTAAGGGCTGAAAATATAAATTTTCAGAAGTTTACTTTTAATGCATTCAAAATTTTAACATAGCTTTATCATTTTCCGTGTGCAACAGAAAACTTTTGCGCTGGTCCTTTATATCTATGTGAATTATATTCTGTTGATCTTCAAATAATTCCGACAAAGCGGTGTTGGTTATGGTAATAGACTTCAGCGATTCCGGTTTTATTCCCGGTATCTCCAGGTAACACTTAGTCAGATCCAGGTCATATTCCTTACCTAAAAATTTGTAATCCATCTCTTTTCCGTTGATATAGATCTTAAGTTTATCTTTCAAATAACGGTTGATAAATTTGTCGGCGTTCGTATGTTCATATTCAGAGTTCAACGATGCTTTTATGCCATATCTTTTATCCATCATATTTTCCAGATCATCGGTAAAGAATTTAGAAATGACCTGTACTGCCTGGTCTTTCTCTGAATAGTTTACATCCGTAACACTGACATAATATTTATGAAAGGTTGTAAAGGATACTAATGGAATGATCAGTAAAAAGAGGAATTTCTTCATAGCAATTATAGTTAGGGTGCTTCAAAAAAAGCAGGTTGCATCGATCGATTAATTTCCAGAGGTTTCCAGTTTGTTGAAATCCCGGCTTTGATTCACAAGATAATCGATGAGTTCAAATTCATTATTTTTCGAGAGTAAAGATCTCGGAGGTGTATGCTGGTCGACATAGAGCAGGAACTCATTGATCCTGTCTTGGGGTATTTTGAGGTCCACGACAAAGAATTCGTCATCGTAAACCTGTCTTAGTACCTCGCTCACCTTGATCTGATTTTCAACCGTGTCAGCTTGCTTATTCTTCGAGTTGAAGATCGCCTTAAAAATATTGACGAAGTTTAAGCCATTTTCCATGCCCCGCTCTGAGGTGGAGAGTGAATAATTTTTAAGTCGTGTTGATGCGTCCTTTTCGTAATCGATTTGTTTGAACTCCTCTCCTTTTAGCTCCAGAAATTTTTCCGGATTTGCAGAGGTGACCACTACTTCATCCAATTCGGTAACCTTTTCATCCACCTCGATCAGCAGTCGGTTCTTTTCGATCATCGCTGCGGTTATAGTTACGGTTTTCAGCTGGTAGTTTAAAGCGGTAAATGCGAGTACATCACCTTCCTTGACTTCGATTTGAAATTCTCCATTTTCATCGGTGATGGTTGATTCTTCTGAAGTGACATTGATCACGTGTTCATTGGGAACATTGGTATTCATGTAAATAACCTTACCAAGAATCAAACCTCTCTCATCTGATTGTGAGAATGTCAGGCTTACGGTAAAAAGCAATACTATGGTCAGTATTATTCGCTGCATATGTTGAAAATAAGGGTCTAAAGTAACCATATACGAATTGATTTCATCCTATGGGAAGCAATAAACTTATGTTAAAAGTATCGTGGAAGTAAATTTACAAAATAGCCCGACTGCTATAAGATAAGTTTTGTTAAATATCTGAGGCACTGTTTTTATTTCCACGATTTTCGGGGCATCTTTGTACTGTAAAACACCCGAGCGTTATGAATAATCGTAAAATGATCATCGCCAGTACATCTACAGTACATGGCAGCGGATATCTGGAATATTTACTGGATGAGCTTAAGGTATTTTTTAAAGGTACCAGCGAATTGATCTTCATACCGTATGCACGGCCTTCCGGAATTACCCATGATGATTATACAGCGCGTGCTGCTTCTGTTTTTGAAAAGATCGGTATTGCTGTAAAGGGGTTGCATGAATTTGATGATCCGGTCGATGCGATTCGTAAAGCAGAAGCCGTATTTACCGGTGGAGGAAATACATTTTTACTGGTTTCTCAACTTTATAGGTTCATGGTGATGGAACCTTTACGTGAAAGTATTTTCGCGGGTATGAAATACCTGGGGAGTAGTGCCGGGTCGAATATCACCGGCCTCACTATGCAGACGACCAATGATATGCCCATCATATATCCGTCGAGTTTTAAGACGATTGGTGCGATTCCATTTAATCTGAATCCGCATTACCTGGATCCGATAGAGGGGAATACGCATATGGGGGAAACGCGTGAGACCAGGATAAATGAATTTCATACGTTGAACTCACAACCGGTGGTTGGTCTGCGTGAAGGTAGCTGGTTACAGGTAGAAGGAGAAACTATCACGCTGAAGGGTGATCTGTCTGCACGGATTTTTGAGAAGGGTAAACCTGCCTATGAACTTCCGGCCGGTAGTGTTGTCATTTTTTAAGAGTGCCTCAGGCTTCTATTTCATCGGGGGTGGTGAAACGACAAAGACCGGTGCCTGCTGAAACCGGTAGAGGGTATCGGTGATGATTTTATACGATTTCGTTTCCCAATTCATAAGTCCGATATTGAAATGTTTGAATTCACTGTCGAATAATTCAACGGCCAGAAGTTTACCATCCGGACTCCAGTCATGCCATCCTGCATTTTCCTGAATAGTGTCAAGTTTTTTGGTGGTACCGTCTTCAAGGTTCAGGGTATAGATGCTGTAGGTGCCATTTTGTTTGCTTTGGTAGGAAATAAATTCACCGGAAGGATGGAGGCGCGGGGGTCCTGCGCGATATCCAAACTGACCAGCTGTACTGTCGGTTGCCGGGTAGTGAGTGATTTGTTCCAGGCCTTCTCCATTTCTTTCGATCATGTATAATTCTTCATCAAAACCGGCAATACGCTTTGAGGGAGTTTTGCCACCTCTGAAAATAACCTGCCTCCCATCATTGATGAACAATGGGTCTGACGAATAAGGAAGCCCCGTGGTGAGTTTTTGTTTGATCTTGCCTGAATAATCGATTATATAGAATACAGAATCAACAGTGGAATGCGGCTTAACTATGATTTCGTTGCCGTTGTCATTTGTACTCATCCAGCTGTCGGCAACTCTGAAATCCGTTACTTTTTCATAATGTGATCCATATGCATCGGTTCGGTATAGAAAGAAACAACGCTGACAGGTATCCTTGTCTGAAATAATGTACAGATCACTGCCATGAGCCATGTAGGTCCATTCCACTCCGGGTAATTGAGTGATATCCCGATTATCACTGCCATCCGTGTTCATGACATTTACCTCGAAATTATCATTGAGTTGATCAGCAAGAACATTGTAAGCGATCTTTAATTCCTGTTTGGTTACCGATCTTTTATTCCTGGCACAGGAAGTAAATACAAGTAGGGTTCCTAAGGTAAAAAGGGTAATTGGGTAGAATTGCTTCATCGATTAGATATCATTATAAAATTGCATTGACCGGATTTGACGGAATAAGAAATCTTAATAAAGATAATAAATATGATTTAGCCAAATTGTTAGCAAGCAGTTAAAGATATTCAAACAATAAGACATAAAAAAACCGGTTGTTTAAACCGGTTGTTGAGCGGGAGACGAGGGTCGAACTCGCGACATTCAGCTTGGAAGGCTGACGCTCTACCAACTGAGCTACTCCCGCATTCGTGGGGCAAAGATAAAGAAACTCCGAAATTCTTTCCAAATAAAATATCACTGTTTCTGAAAAAAAAATCGGAACTGCCCTTAGATAATAAGGCATTGTCAGCTCGTAGAATTGTCTTCGTATTGTAAAGTATTGTTTAACAACGTCTTATGTTTTGGGTGGAAATAATATAGATTTGAGGAAAGAAAATTGATTTTTTTAATGAATTTAGATCAGACAAACTCGATGTATGGAAATCTAATGGCAAAGTGATTTCCTGATCTGATGAAAGACTAGATTGTGTACCTTTAGAACACTTTAATTCCCTTGAATAATTCGGAACTATGAAAATCGTAACCGAGACTGAAAATTTAATATTACGCGAGTTCATTCTGGATGATTCCAGACATTTTTTTTCGATGAACAATGATCCTGAAGTGATCAAATATACAGGTGATAGTGCCTTTGCCAGCATGGAGGAGGCAGGTGATTTTCTTGACAAATATGAAGAGTACAGAAAGTACGGAATTGGACGCTGGGCTGTAATCCGTAAGGAGGATCATGAATTTTTAGGTTGGTGCGGATTGCGGTATCATCCCGATGAAGGTGTTACCGAGTTAGGGTACCGTTTCTATCGTAAATTCTGGGGCAACGGTTATGGCAGTGAATCGGCACTTGCAGCCCTTACCTATGGTTTTCAAGAGATGAAACTTCCGCGTATATACGCCCATGTCCATGTGGATAATCTGGTATCCAGAAGGATACTGGAAGGATTAGGGATGACCTTTGTTAAAGATTTTGATTATGACGGTATTCCTGCAGCTTTGTTTCAGATCGAAAACCCTGCCTATGTTACTGGTAGCTATAATGCTGATGAAGTAAGGACTGTCAGACATCCGGTATTGAGAAAGGGAATGCCTTATGAATCGTGTTTTTTTCCGGAAGACTTCGACGCTACTACTGTTCATGTAGGCAGTGCGTTCAATGGCAGAATGGCTGGGGCAGTTACCATGGTGAAGAATCATAATAAAGTGTTTCCGGAAGCTGGTCAATACCAGTTAAGAGGCATGGCGGTACTTGACGATTTTCAGCGGAAAGGAGTCGGTCAGGAAATGGTGATCTACGCCGAAAAGGAGGTCAGAAATCGTGGGTGTGGTCTTATCTGGCTCAATGCCCGGGAAAAGGCGGTTAGTTTCTACAGGCGACTAGGGTATGAGATTGTCGGGGAACGCTTTGAGGTGCCGGTTTTCGGTCCGCATTTTTTAATGGTTAAAAAGGATTTTTAAGATATGATCGAGATCAAACGAAGTACGAATGAGGATCCGGAATTTTTAGCGTTGGTGTCTATGTTAAATGCTGATCTTGCGATCAGGGATGGAGAAGAACATTCCTTTTATGATCAGTTCAATGGAACACAACAATTGGATCAGGTGGTGATGGTGTATTTTCTGGGAGAGCCGGTAAGTTGTGGAGCTCTAAAAGCTTTTGATGATGAATTTGCTGAGGTAAAACGGATGTTTACCCATCCGGATTACAGAGGCAAAGGTTTGGCAGCGCAAGTCCTCACCGCTTTGGAAGAATGGGCAATTGAATCGGGGTATAAAGGTTGTGTCCTGGAAACCGGGAAAAGACAACCGGAAGCGATCCGGTTATATCAAAAATGCGGTTATGAGGTGATTCCTAATTTTGAGCCTTATACGAACATGGAGAACAGTGTCTGCTTTAAAAAAATGTTATCTTAGACTCGGAAGCTATGAGTGGCGAATCCAAATAATTTTAAATTTCATCCAATATCTGAATCATGAAACATCTTGTTATCACTTCCTTTATTTTCCTTTTTTCGGCTTTGTCCATAATTCTTCCCGATCAAAAGTTCTCCAGAGATGAACTTATTGGTAAGGGGGATCCAGCGTTATATGGTGGTGAATCAATCGGATTGAGAAAAGAAGCCTACGAATCTTTTTTGAAGATGAAAGAGGCTGCGGCTAAGGAGGGAATCGATATAAATGTTGTTTCCGGGTATAGAAATTACGCGCGTCAGAAAGGGATCTGGGAGCGAAAGTATAAAGCCTATACCACCGAAGGGTTAAAGCCGGAAGAAGCGATTGATAAGATTATTGAATGGTCTACCATTCCGGGTACTTCCCGCCACCACTGGGGTACCGATATCGATATCATCGATGGGAGTGAGCCCGCAACCGGCGATGTGCTGGTGCCTGAGAAGTTTCATGGAGAAGGACCTTATCGAAAACTCAGAGTTTGGCTGGAGGCTCATGCAGCCGACTATGGTTTTTATATCGTCTATACGAATAAACCGGATCGTAAAGGATTCAAATATGAGCCCTGGCATTATAGTTATGCGCCGATTTCTCGCGAAATGTTGAAGCAATACCGTAAACTTGACGTCAAAAAAGTACTTACAGAAGAGAAATTAATGGGGTATCAATTTCTCACCGACGCTTTCATTCAGCGCTATGAAAAGGAGAATATACTGGATATTAATCCGTTGTTATTAAACTGACTTTTTGTATCTTAGGTGTGATCCCTGACTAGCCTGCTGCAATTTAAAATTTATAAAGATGCGTAGTAGGAGTGGAATTCGACTGGTGATCGCTGCCGTGGTGATCTTATTTGCGGTAGTTAAGTATTGTTCTTCAACAGATACAAATCCATATACGGGAAAGAAACAACATATAACGATCACTCCCGATCAGGAAATTGCCCTCGGCTTGCAGAGCGCACCTGAAATGGCGGCTCAATATGGCGGGCTTTACCCGGATAATAAAGCGCAGGCTTTGGTGGATGCCATTGGTCAGAAATTAGTGCAGAACAGTGTAGCCAGAGAAACTCCTTATCAATTCGATTTTCACCTGCTTGCAGATCCAAATACGATCAATGCCTTTGCACTTCCGGGAGGACAGGTGTTTATAACTTTCGGACTTTTTTCACATTTACAAACCGAAGCACAACTTGCCGGAGTTCTAGGGCATGAGATAGGCCATGTCGTTGGAAGGCATAGTGCCGATCAAATCTCAAAACAGGACCTTACGCAAGGAATATTAAGCGGTGTCGCAGTGGGTAGTGATGCCTCTACTACACAGATGGCTGCGATGGTGGCAAATCTCATTAATCTCAAGTACGGCAGACAGGATGAGCTTGACTCTGATGATATGGGAGTGTTATTCATGGTTCGCAGCGGATATGACCCGGAAGGCATGATTCAGGTACAGGAAATTTTGCGGGATCTTTCAGGTCCGAATCGTGCACCTGAATTTCAGAGTACGCATCCTGATCCCGAAAACCGAATTGAAAACATCAAAGAAGCTATAAGAAAATACGGTACTGTACAGTAGCTTTTATCTTGTCTGTAATATTTGTCATTCATCGGAACTTTGTAAGATAATTTTCTCATAACCAGAATTTTTGATAGATTTGAATGACGGTGAAATCTGTTTTCGTCGTTTGTTCCCTGTCTGCTTTGCAACAAATCTATTTAAAGCTAGTAAACCCTTTGTTTAATTAGTTTTAAATATTTTTTATGACAACACTTTTACTAATCAAAGAAATTTATGTCGACTCATTCGCTGACCTGAACAATAAGTATCTTGTATGGTTACTTAAGTTCATGACCTGGTTTTGCGTTTCCTGCCTGATGATGTTGTTTTATGCATTTACATATCGTCTGGTAACGGGCTATGAATTCTAAAAAAGAAATCCCGCAAATGCGGGATTTCTTATTGATCGCTAAACCAAATTAATTAAAAAAACTCCTGTTAGGAATTCAACGCCTTTTCAAGAACGTCTTTTGCTTCATTGGCATTGGAAAGCTCAGCGAAGTCCATAGCGGTATAACCCAATTTTGAGTCTTTAGCTTTTAGATTCGCTCCATTTGCAATGAGTAATTCAAGGATCTCTACCCGATTGAATTTGGCAGCGTACATGACCGGAGTCATACCCTTGGATTTTGCATTGACATCTGCTCCCAGCTCGATAAGTTTTTTTACAGTTTCCAGGTCACCTTTTACAATGGCCACACAAAAAGGCGAAACACTGTAAGCGGTTACTGTTGTTTTTGGATCGATGATTTTGTCTGTTTCAGACGAGCTGTTTGCGTACGTCATGGTCGCTGATAGTACCAAAGCCGCAATTAATGCTAACTTCTTCATGATTAATAAGTTTACTGGTTACATCTAAAAGACGCTCTGGATTGAAGAATGTTTCACTATCCTCAGTATTTTAACGATAGTTTAACGTTATATCTGTTCTGATAATCAGCATATTGAGAAATTGTTAATTTTCACTTTCCTAAGAACGCTGATGCAGGCTTGGCTTTGGTTACTTTAACCCGGCAAGTGAAGATCGTTCTGCAAAATGTAATGAATGTGGTTTAAGACTGCATAATTTATCGTAATTGTGAGTGATTCATGCAGATTTCTTAAAACTGTTATAAATACGTTTATTTTGAAGGAAGTGAAGCCTTGCTTTCTTTTAATAATGATCACATAGTAGTATCTTTGATGGAGAAGAAAAAGTACTATGAATAAAAAAGTTATTTTGATGATCCTGGATGGGTGGGGCATCTCTCCGGATCCGAAAGTTTCTGCAATTGACAATGCCAATACTCCCTTTATCGATTCCTTATATACCAAATACCCTAACGCCACTTTACGTACTGATGGACTCAATGTAGGTCTTCCTGAAGGGCAGATGGGAAATAGTGAAGTAGGACATATGAATATCGGTGCCGGTCGAATCGTATATCAGGATTTTACCAAGATCAATCTTGCGGTAAAAAACAATACTCTTGAAAAAGAACCGGTTCTTCAGGAAGCGATCAATTATGCTAAAATCCATGATAAGAAACTGCATTTTATCGGTTTGGTAAGTGGAGGAGGAGTACATTCCCATATCGATCATTTAAAGGGATTACTGGAGGTTACGCATACAGCAGGTCTCGATAAAGTTTATGTTCATGCATTTACCGACGGTCGTGATGTAGATCCGAAAAGTGGTAAAGGCTATATTACAGATCTTTTAAATACTTGTGAAAAAACAGGTGCTGAACTGGCATCGATCATAGGGCGTTATTATGCCATGGACAGGGATAAACGTTGGGAGCGTGTAAAGCTCGCCTACGATTTGATGGTTAACGGTGAAGGTACAGCTACCCAGGATCCGGTTGCAGCCATTCAAAAAAGTTATGATGAAGGGGTTACCGATGAATTTATAAAACCTGTTGTTGTTACCGATGATGCAGGTAAACCTATTGCAAATATCGAAAGCGGGGATGTTGTGATCTGCTTTAATTTCAGAACCGATCGCGGTCGTCAGATCACACAGGCACTAACTCAGCAGGATTTTCATGAGCAGAATATGCATAAGCTGGATCTGTACTATGTTACCATGACGAACTATGATGATACCTTTCAGAATGTTAAAGTGATCTATGATAAAGACAATCTCAATGATACTTTAGGAGAGACACTATCCAAGGCCGGAAAAAAACAGATTAGAATCGCTGAAACCGAAAAATACCCTCATGTTACCTTCTTTTTTAATGGAGGACAGGAAGAACCTTTCGAAGGGGAAGACAGGATACTTTGTGCTTCTCCGAAAGTGGCAACTTATGATCTGCAACCGGAAATGAGTGCATTCGAGATCCGGGATAAGATCGTTCCGCGTTTAAAGGAAAGCTCAACCGATTTTGTGTGTCTGAATTTTGCCAATGCCGATATGGTAGGACATACCGGAGTATTCGAAGCCGCGGTTAAGGCATGTGAAGCAGTAGATGCCTGCGCTAAAGATGTGGTGGAAGCAGCACAGGAAGGTGGGTTTACAGCAATTATCATTGCGGATCATGGGAATTCAGATTGTATGATCAATCCTGATGGATCTCCAAATACTGCACATACCACGAATCCGGTACCGATCATCATCGTAGATGAGGAGATAAAGACCGTTTCTCCGGGAATCCTGGGTGATCTTGCACCTACGATCCTGAAGCTTATGGGAGTGCCCCAGCCGGAGGCTATGACACAAAAATCACTTGTTTAAAAATTGAAAAACTAATATTGTATGAAGATTTTCTACGTTGCGGTTGCTTTACCCATGATCTTGTTGAGGTCATGTGGTGAACTTCCTGCAAATGCAGATAAGATCGTTCAGGCAGAAATCGAAACGGTTGATACCACTGAACAGCAAACACCCCCGGTGCTGACAGGAATCCAACAACGAAAGACGCTAGAAGCAGCGCCTTACGACGAATGGTTCAGGCTGAATTATGAAGAAGCGGAACCCGATGCCGTTGTGGTTGATTCTATTAAGCCCTTGTTGAAGGGAATTAAATTCAAATTGTTCATGGGTACCTGGTGTGCGGATTCTAAGCGAGAGGTGCCGTATTTCTTTAAAGTATTGGACATGACCGATTATGATCAGATGGATATCGAGATCATTACAATGACTCATGATAAAACCACACCTGAGAATTTTGAAAAGGATCTCAATATTACGAATGTTCCGACCATCATCTTTTACAGGAATGGAAAGGAAATTAATCGAATAGTCGAATATCCAATCAATACCATGGAAGAGGATATGCTGGATATTCTTAGTGGAAGAGAATACCATAATGCATATGATTGGTAAAATTCTTTTTCGCTATTGGAAGCATTCTTCATTATATTTGTACCTTTCGAAAATTGCCACGGTTACTAACGCTTAACAGGTTGAAATTATGTTTTTATTTATAAGTGGACCGGAAGTTGTGTTTATTCTGTTTATCGTAATTATGGTATTCGGAGCAGATAAACTGCCCGAGATCGCCAGAGGGCTCGGTAAAGGAATGAGGCAACTGAAGGATGCGACGAACGAAGTTAAGAATGAAATTCAGCGTAGTGCAGAGAAACAGGGGATAGATACTACCTTTGCCAAGGATATTCAAAAGGAGATCGATCAGGTTAGGGATAACATCGACGACTTTACCGGCTCTGTTAAACGCAAACTTTGATGCTCGAGAAATTACTCGAATATGATAAGGAACTCCTTATTTTTCTGAACAATCTCGGTATCAATGATTATGACTATATGTGGGGTGCACTGACTCAGATAAAATTCTGGGTTCCGGTGTACCTTCTTTTTTTCTGGATGATCTGGAAAACCTATCGGGATAACCGCCTTTGGTTCAGTATGACCATGACATTAGGACTTGTTTCAGTGTCATTGTTGTTAACACAGCTGGTCAAGGTTTCTGTGGGCAGGATACGGCCGAGTAACGTGGAAGGCCTGTCTTCGATGTTGCGGGTACTTTTTGAAACGCAGTCATTCAGTTTCTTTTCAGGACACGCCGCCAACTCATTTACACTGACTACGTTTGTGTTTCTGATATGCCGGGGGAAATTTCCATGGGCCGCATTATTATTTATCTGGCCTTTGCTTTTCAGTTTTTCCCGAATCTATGTAGGGGTACATTATCCATCAGATATATTGATGGGCGTTTTAACAGGAGTGATGCTCGCATATTTCGGTTTCAGAATCCATAAGGGGTATTATAAAAGGAACGAACTACCTTACCCGGGTAACGGTTAGTCCGTCACGGATAGGCAATAAGACTGTTTCCACCCGTTCATCCTCTTTGATCATTCGGTTGTATTCCAGTAGCGCCAATGTTTGTTTGTCATTATCCTTCGGTCTCTCCAGTACTTTTCCACTCCAAAGTACATTATCAGAAAGTATGATCCCTCCCTTTTTCATCTTACCGATCAATATTTCAAAATATTTCGGGTAGTTGATCTTGTCGGCATCCAGAAATGCGAGGTCGATACCGTCTTTAAGCGTCGGGATAATTTCCGTAGCGTCACCACAATGTTGAATGATCTGCGATCCGTATTCGCTTTTATCAAAATATTTTCTTTGAAAATCATATAGTTCTTCATTCACATCGATCGTATGTAAGATTCCTTCCGGGGCTAAACCTTCTGCCAGACATAGTGCAGAATACCCTGTGTAGGTACCTACTTCAACAATATAGGATGGGTGAATGATCTTTGAAAGCATACTTAAGACTCTTCCCTGAAAGTGTCCGCTTAGCATTCTGGGCTGTATGACCTTCAGGTGTGTTTCCCTGCTTAACTCCTGTAATAGGGGTGGTTCAGACTGTGAATGTTCGCTTACATAAGCCTCCAGTTCCGGTGAAATAAAATGCATGATCAGATTTTTTTACAAATGTAATAATTGTTGGCATTGACAAGTGTCGGTATTAACATTTTGGGTTGGTGGTGATCGAAATCAAATCGTATTTTTACGGCAAACTAGACTTATGTTATTTGAGAATACATTAGCCTTTGCGCAAAAAATGGATAAGGAAGATGAACTCGCTGTTTACAGAAAAGCATTTCATTTTCCGGTGATAAATGGTGAAGAGGCACTTTATTTTACTGGAAATTCGCTGGGATTACAACCTAAAAGAACGCAGGAGTATGTGGATGAGATCATGAATGACTGGGCATCTCTGGCGGTTGAAGGGCATTTTAAAGCTGAAAAACCATGGTGGGATTATCATGAAAGGCTCGCAGCTCCCTTAAGTAAGATCGTGGGGGCAAAACCATCAGAAGTTACTGTGATGAATACACTTACGGTGAATCTCCATTTATTGATGGTGTCATTCTATCGCCCGTCCGAAAAGCGATTTAAGATCCTTTGTGAAGAAAAGGCATTTCCATCTGACCAGTATATGATCAGGAGTCAGGTGAGATTCCATGGGTATGATCCTGACGATGCGATCATAGAAGTAAAGAAAAGACCGGGAGAAAATTTTTGGAGAACAGAGGATATTATAAAGGAAATCGAAACTGCCGGTGATGAGCTCGCTTTGGTACTGATGGGAGGCGTAAATTATTATAATGGTCAGGTTCTTGAAATGGAAAATATAACAAGTGTAGCAAAGCGCTGCGGTGCGATCGTTGGATGGGACCTTGCGCATGCTGCCGGAAATGTTGAGTTGAACCTTCATGACTGGGATGTGGATTTCGCTGCATGGTGTAGCTATAAATATATGAATAGTGGCCCTGGAAATGTTTCGGGAATCTATGTGCATGAACGCTATCACAATCGAACCGATATTCCCCGGTTTGAAGGTTGGTGGGGTACGAGAAAGGACGTTCGATTCATGATGGAGCCGGAGTTTGAGCCCATGCCGAATGCTGAGGCATGGCAAATAAGCAATGCTCCGGTGATCTCTGTAGCTCCCTATCTTTCTTCATTGACCTTGTTCGAGGAAGTTGGAATGCAAAAGCTGATCCAAAAAAGTAAAGTGCTTACAGCGTATCTGGAATTTGTACTGCATGAGATTGATAAGCAGGTCGATAGTACTTTTGAGATCATTACGCCAGAAGCCAGAGGTTGTCAATTGTCGGTCTTCCTACATGGCGAAGGACGTTCTTTATTTGATTATCTTATGGAGCATGGTGTGATCACGGATTGGAGAGAACCCAATGTAATTCGTCTTGCGCCAGCACCATTTTATAATTCCTTTGAAGATATTTATTCTTTCGGGCAAATATTAAAGAAAGGAATTCTTAGTCATAAATAATGAAGTAACGAAAATGCCGGATCAATTAAAGAGCCGGCTTTTTCGTAAATAGCTATTTCCTGAAGGAATTTGCTTATTGAATACTCATTGGAACTTCCATCAACAATAATTGGGTGTCACTTTCTGCTTGAACTTCCAAAGTATCAGACTCGGAAATTCCCAGACCGTCTCTGCGCTCTAAGGCAGTTCCGTTTATGTTGACATCCCCTTCCAGAACAAAGGCATAGACTCCATTCTTTTCAGGATCATGTAATTTATAGGTCAATGACTTCCCTGCTTCCAGCGTGGTAATGTTGAACCAGGCATCCTGATTGATGGATACGCCGTCATCCTCTGGATTTGGTGAAACTATCTGTTGAAATTTATTGAGTCGGTCCTCCAGTTTCATCGTAATCTGGTCATAAGTAGGAGGTATGTTCCTCTTTTTTGGTAAGATCCAGATCTGAAGGAATTTCACTGCTTTGTCATTATTCTTGTTCTTTTCACTATGGAATATTCCCGTTCCGGCAGACATCGACTGCACGTCACCTTCTTTAATTACAGTCTTGTTTCCCATGCTGTCCTGGTGCTCGAGATCTCCGAATAAGGGGATGGAGATGATTTCCATATTATCATGAGGATGTCTTCCAAACCCCATACCTGCGGCAACGTGGTCATCATTCAGAACTCTTAATACGCCAAAGTTCATTCTGGCGGGATCATAATAATTGGCAAAACTAAAAGTATGGTAACTGTTTAACCATCCGTGATCTGCATGTCCGCGACTTTCTGATTTATACAATATTGTTTTCATGTTCTTCGATTTTTATATTATGATACAAATTTCGGGAAACAGAACAGGTGAGTCCATGCGAAAAAGGGGAAAACAGATGTGAAAATCAACTTTGATAGTGTTCCCTGAAGTCACTGAGGCTTATTCCGGTACATTTTTTAAAGGCATTGCTGAGATGCGACGGTTCCTTGTATCCCAGATCATATGCGATCTCTTTGGCGGTTTGTCCAGAATTAATCAGCGATCTTTTAACCTCAAGAATTATACGATCCTGGATATAATCCTTCGTTGAGGTACCTAAATAAGTCTTTACAAGTTTGTTGAGATAATTGACAGAGATATATAAAGCATCCGCATATTGTGAAGCACGGTGCCAATCCCGAAACTGTTTCTCAACCAATGCTCTGAAGTTTCTGATCGTTTCAACAGCATTATCGGCAAGATCTTCAGGTGGTAATTCTCGGATGTCACACGATGCATTACAACTGATCAATAAAAGCCTTAGGTATGCACCAAGTGCTTCATAACGGAAATCATCGCTGCGTTCAAAACATGATTCTATTTCCATACAGTATGCAAGTATCTTATCAAAGTTATCCGAACCCGGATGCAAGGGAGGTGATTCTCCAAAAGGTCTGAACAGATTGATATCGTGTATGAAATTCAGACTGATGTTTGACCTTGCTAAAAACTCATAATTAAAGGAAATAATAAAACCTTCGTTTGGGGAGGTTTCTGTAACCTGATGAGGTTGCCCGGGATTTAAAAAGAAAACCGAACCAGGATTCATGTCATACGATCTGAAATCGATAGTATGTGTCCCTGAACCTTTGGTAAGGATCTGAATTACGTAATAATCGTGGGAATGAAAATCAAATTTTCGTGGACTTTCATGTGCGGGGTTGTCTTGTATTCTTTCAATGTTAAAGAAAGGGTCCCTGTTGAAAGTCTCCGAAAATTCATATTGCTTCATCACCGAAAGTTAAAGTATTTAAAATTATACTTCTCGTATTTCTGCAGGAGATTTTTCTTGCTCAGGGTGTGTTCTCTACTACTTCAATATCGGTAAAGAAGAGTCTGAAATATCCGGTGTCATCCTGATGCATGGTTGCCAGATTAAGTCCGTGATAATTTTTATAATCTTCCCAGGTTGTCATCATACAAACTGCTGAAGTATTGTTTTCCCGATATACCCATTCTCTGATGATATAATTATCATCGTAATAAAAATCATAGCCATCTCCAGGGGTATATCCACCATCACCTACATACGTAATGGTCAGTCTGTTCAGTGAATCGTTGCTGATCGGGGCGGGTTCTCTGACTACCGGTTCGTAATCCATTCCCTCATCCCATACCAATTTATAAGGAGCCAGTAACCAATAACTGTCATTGATAAATCCCTGATCTGTCTGTACGAGTGTACTGTCTACCTCGTTTCTGTTATACGAGATCTTTTCATCACCCATCATCATAGTAACATCATCTGTAGTGGGATCCCAGATCCAGCTACGTTCAAAATGGGTGCTTCCCCTTTCTACATTAAAAGTGAAGTGCAGTTCTTTCACTTTACTCCAGTCGGTAATTCCATTTGCATTTGCGATCTTTTCAGGTACCGTCAGTTGTTTTTCCGGTTCTTTGCAATTCCATAGGAGCGAAAGGAATACGGATGCAGCAAGTAAATTAAATCGATTCATCTGTAGGGTAATTTGTATAAAAATAAATAATAATTATGAATTGAAGAGTAAAGCCACACTATTAAGAGTTTTCTATCACGGAGAATGTTGTGAATGGGTGTAATAATGAAGTGAGGAGACTATTCCGTTGATCATAAGTTCGATAAGATGTGTATGATCGAGATTTTGAATGCCATTTGAAGTCTTAATCGGGTAATTTATACCTTTTTATAAATTGATTCTGTATAAAACAGGCCTAAAATAAAAAGCCCTCTCATCTTATTGACAAGAGGGCTTTTTTCCCTAAACTAATACCTACTACTATGTAATGATTACTTTATATACGTTGGTATTCTGCTTTTGGATTTCGGAAAGTGAAATTTTTTTAAAAAAAATTATAATCGCTTCCCTGTGGCTAGTTTGTATAGGACCATTATCACTGCCAATACCAGTAAAATATGGATCAGACTACCCACTGCTTCGCCGAATCCAAAATATCCGACTAACCACCCGATAATCAGAATAACAATAATAAGCCAAACCAGATCTTTCATAAATTTAAGTTTTAGATTTTATCCTTTTAATGTAGGTTGATTTTATAGGTTTCAGTTTCATAATTTCTTTTATATGTATGAAAATCATATGGTTGCACATGCGTTTTCAATTGGGAGTGATTTTGAACGTCATTGTGTGACAAGGGTTGGTGCAAAGCCGTAAATGTGGATGACCAAAATATACAAGAAGAAAAAAAGAAACCCTCCGAAGGGAGGGTGGATATATATTGGCGCTTAAAGCGGAATTTTTGTACGTCTTTATTGTATATACGAGGAATAAAGGATCCCTGGTCCTTAACGACTTGTTAAAAGAATTTTAAAAAGTGTGAACATAAAAAAAGACCGTGCATACACGGCCTTTAAAGGTAGATCATTCTCGTAATTCGTTATTCCTGAGGAAGCATCTTGTTGATACGTTCTTCGTATGCATTCAAAGCCTCACGAACCATATCTACATTATCGGAAGCACGCTGATGTGCCTCTTCCATAACTTTTTCCAAATCTTTATCGGGATGCTGAAACAGATCGGTAATAACGTGATTTATTTTATCGATACTACTTTCCTGCGTATTCTTGATATCTTCCAGTTTGGAATAGATCTTTTGCATCCATGCTAATTTCTGTTCGTCCATAATATTATGATTTACAGTTCCTTTTAATTTACAAAATTTAAATCAATTCAGTGTCTGTAAGGGTTTCAGGAGGTTTCTCAAGAGTTGTGCATACGCGCAGTGAGTTTTCGAAGCGATTTTTATGCTGATAAATTTCCTTTGATTTTTGGGTTGTATTTTTCATGCTATACACTGGCTGCATTGGTATTCATTGAATTGATTAACTTTGTAGGTACCCCTGATATAAAGGGCTTCGAAATATTCTCCATGCAAACACCAAAAAAAATCGCCATAACCGGCAGCGGGCTCGTAGGTAGTTTATTAGCCATTTATTTGACGAAACGAGGACACGAGGTAACGGTTTATGACCGGAGACCGGATATTCGGAAAATGGATTTTTCCGGAAGATCCATAAATCTGGCTATGTCTGACCGGGGTTGGCGGGCTCTCGAAAAGGCCGGTATCCGGGATGAGATCATGAAACTTGCTATTCCTATGCATAAGCGGGCGATCCATAATGCCGACGGAAGTATGAGCTATCAACATTATGGGGAAGAAAATGAAGCGATTTATTCCATTTCAAGAGGAATACTCAATAAAAGAATGATCGACCTTGCTGAAGCGACGGGTGCAAGGTTCATATTTGAAGAAAAGGTTTGGGATGTTTCATTGCATGAGGCCAAATTATTTACAGGGGATTCTGAAAACGAAAAATGGACCGCCCATCAGTTCGATCATGTTTTTGGTGCCGATGGGGCTTTCTCCAGAATTCGACATAAAATGCAGCGTCGTAGTCTTTTTAACTATAGTCAGGAATTTCTGAGTACAGGTTACAAAGAGCTTACCATACCCGCAGGTCCGGGAGGTACGCATAAGATCGATAAGAATTCTTTGCACATTTGGCCAAGGGGTGAATTCATGTTGATCGCACTTCCGAATCTTAACGGAAGTTTTACCGGTACGCTGTTCATGCCTTTTGCAGGAGAAGAATCGTTTGAATCGTTGACCACAGAGGAGCAACTGGGAATATTCTTTGAAAAATATTTTAAAGATGTGGTGGAGGATATACCCGATCTCGTGAAGGAATTCTTTAAGAATCCAACGAGCAGTTTGGTGACCATCAAGTGTTTTCCATGGACTTACTGGGACAAAGTGGCTTTAATCGGTGATGCTGCCCATGCTATTGTGCCTTTTTATGGTCAGGGGATGAATGCGGGATTTGAAGATATTACCGTGCTTGATCAGTTTATGGATACATATGGTGATGATTGGGAGCAGATTTTTAAGAATTATGAACTTTCCCGGAAACCTAATACTGATGCGGTGGCAGAACTGAGCTACAGTAATTTTAAGGAAATGAGTGAGAAGACCGCTGATCCCAATTTTTTATTGAGGAAAAAAATTGAAAAATGGTTCGCCGGGAAATATCCGGATAAATGGGTACCCTTATATAGTAGAGTTACGTTTTCAGATAAGCCGTATTCCGAAGCTCTCAGAATCGGTCAACTCCAAAGAGCGATCATGGATAGTGTGATGAACGATCCGGCAATCGAAGAAAATTGGAACAGCGAAGCGACCGAACAAAAGATACTTCAACTTTTAAAGTCTCAGTAACAGGCAGAAAATCAGCAAGTTGTCATGGCTATTGAAAGAAAAAATTTGTACATTTAAAATCTTGTAAATCAGCAAGTTAATTTTTTTCTTTTTTTAATCCGTTTTTTATGAATTGGCTGAAAACTTTCCGTATTCCATTATTGGTGTTGATAATGGCTTTTACCTGTTCCAATACAGGTTCGATAACAGAATCTAACTTTTATGCGCCTCCATTATGGCATGATCTGGTAACACCTAATATGTATGCTTCTAAAAAATTCTATGGTGAAGTTTTTGGATGGACCTTTAAAGATGTGCCTGGAAAAGGGCTCGGATTAACTACCATCTATAACGGAGGAAAGGCGATAGGAGGGATGATAGAAATCCCGAAGGCCAATACTTCCGTATGGGTGAAGGCTGTACCTGTTACCGGTCTCTCTGCTAAGATCACAGCGATCGAGCAGGCCGGAGGAGGCTTGGCGCTACCACCGGTGATGCTAAAGGGGCGAGGTATGCAGGCTATTCTTCAGGGAGCACAGGGAGAAGAGTTTTCGTTGGTGGAAAATCCTGAGGCCATGCTTACTGCGGTTTCTTCTGGAGAGAACGGATGGCTTTGGTCTGAGCTTTGGGCTGAAAATACTGCCGATGCAGCTTCATTCTATAAAATGGCATTCGATGTCGTTGTTGAGGAACAGAATTATGATAATAAACCATATTGGGTGTTGGAAGCCAATGGCGAAAAGCTTGCGGGCATGATCATGAATCCGGTGGATAATCAGGGAACCCGATGGGTGCCCTATGTTCGTTGTTCTGATCCTTCTGCAATGGAATCAAAAGTAACAACTGCCGGTGGAGATGTGCTTTTGGGCACAGAATCCGGTGTTAGAGGGGGGGCTGTGGTTATTGTTCAGGATCCACAGGGAGCTGTTTTTTGTATCCAGAAACCAATAAACTAAAACTAATCTAATTCATCAAGTCATGATCCGTAAATTCATAAACCGATTTTTTGTATCTCTATTCATCGTTGCGTTATTAGGTTTGTTTTCTGCATGTGGAGGAAGTCCTCACTGGGGAACCAGTGCCGGGGTAGATCTAACCTGGGGACCCAATGGTCCTAAAGTACGTCCGAATGTTAGCGTAGGCGTATATAATGGAGGTCACTGGTAATTTTCTACTGATATCCGGAAGCCTGAAGCGTAAAAAGTTCCGAATATAGTTTGTCATTGTTCATGAGTTCTTCATGAGTTCCTAGTTCAAGCACGCGCCCGTTTTCCAGTACCAGGATTCTGTCAGCCATTCTAACCGTGCTGAATCGGTGAGAGATAATGATGCTGGTTTTCCCTTCGGTAAGTCCGATGAACCTTTCGAAAACTTCATATTCAGCCTTTGCATCCAGCGCAGAAGTGGGTTCGTCTAAAATTAGGATGTCTGCATCTTTCATATAGGCCCGGGCAAGTGCGATCTTCTGCCATTGACCACCCGATAATTCCTGTCCTTTTTTAAAGCGTTTGCCCAGTTGTTGTTCGTACCCTCGTTCCAGATCTTTAATGACTTCTTCCGCAAGGCTTAATCTGGCTGCTTCCTTGATCTTCTCCATATTGTCGAGCTCACTGATTTTACCTACTGCGATATTTTCTCTAACGGTAAATTCATATTTGAAAAAATCCTGGAAAATAACGCCGAACATTTGCTGATATTCCGCTCTCTTGTACTGTCTGATCTCGGTTCCGTCAAGAAAGATCTTGCCTCCGGTTGGTTCATAGAACCTCAGTAGCAATTTTATAAGCGTAGTCTTTCCTGCACCATTTTGACCAACAAATGCCATTTTTTCGCCTTTTTTTAAGTCAAAGCAAATGCCGTCCAGTACCATTTCGGTTGCGCCGGGATATTTAAAGCTTACATTTTCAAGAACAAATCCCTCTTTGATCTCTTTTGGTGGGGGCAATGTGCCGGAGTCTGTGATGCCCGGATCGAGGTCTATAAAATCGAAATAATCCTTGAGATAGAGTGCGCTTTCTGCAATACGTGTAAATCTTGAAAAGAATGCCTGTAGGTTATTTCGCAGCCGACTGAAACTTCCGCTTAAAAATGTAAGATCACCTAGTGTAATAACACCGGTAAGAACACGATAGATAATCAGCACATAGGCGGCATAATAGGAGAGTACCCCTAAAGCATTGAAAAGGCCTCCTAAAACGGAGCGACGAATCGCGAGATCCCTGTTAAGACGATAATACTGATCAGAAAGCTGACGGAATCTTTCCGCCACATAATCTGTTAACCCAAAAAGTTTGATTTCCTTGGCAGTTTTATCGTTTGCACCCACATACCTGAGGTAATCGAGTTCACGTCTTTCAGAGGTCCAGCTTCTTGCTAAAGAATAACTTCTGGAGCTGTACCGTATCTCATTGATGAAGGCCGGAATGATGCTCAATATAAGGATGATGATCAAAACAGGTTCGAAATAGATGAGTCCGGCAATGAGTGAGAACATGCTGATGAGGCTCTCGGCCTGACTGAGTATATTAGACATTAATCCAACCCGGTTTGTAGTCTGTATCCGGGCTCTTTCCAGCTTATCATAGAATTCTGGGTTTTCCAGTTGTTCAATGCCGATCTCATTGGTCTTTTGTATGATCTTAACAGAGGAATTGTTGGCATACAGGTCTCCCAGCAGGCCATCGGTTAACGTGATCAGGCGCCCCATGAGGTCAGCGAATAAAACGATACCGAATTCGATACCCACATATTGCCATAGTTGGGTGTAATCAGTTTCAGAAGTGTTTAACAGCCGTACTATTTCATCGATTATGAGTTTACCAATCCATAAGATGACTACCGGACTGAATGCATTGATCAGTCGGGCACATAGATTAAGGAGGTAGATCTGTTTATTGGTTTCCCATATTTCTCTTGAAAATCTTGGTATATACCGAAACGCTGCGAAGGAATCGCGGATCGAGGTACTTTGTTTCTTATTGTCCTTTATTGATTTCAAGCGCTTAGCCAAGATCTTTGAAGTGTCGTATCAGACTTCAAATTACGAAATTCGGCAGAGATTTCAATCGGAATTGATGGAAAGAAAAAAGCCCTTAGAAAAAAGGGCTTTTAAAGTATAATGATGATATTCGTTATTACAGCGTTGCGAAGAAATCTTCCATTCTGGATTTTTCTTCATCGGCTAAAGCAGGGTCAACAAGAATACGACCACTGTGTTCGTCAGTGATGATCTTTTTGCGGGCTGCGATCTCCATTTGTACCTGTGGTGGAATGGTAAAGAATGATCCTCCGGAAGCACCTCTTTCGATTGCTACTACCGCAAGGCCGTTCTTAACGCTTCCTCTGATACGCTTATAAGCGGTAAGCAAACGCTGATCGATCATTTCCTCATATTCAAGGCTTTTGTCCATCAGTGCTTTTTCCTCTTTTTCGGTTTCAGAAAGGATATCGTTTAATTCACCTTTTTTGTGTTTCAGGTGAGATTCACGTTCTCCAAGTTTTTCCTTGGTTTGAGCGATCACATCTTTCTTCTGCTCGATCTGAGCTTTGAATTCCTTGATGTGCTTCTCAGCTAATTGTATCTCGAGTTCCTGATATTCGATCTCTTTAGAAAGCGAGTTGAATTCTCGGTTGTTGCGAACGTTCTTTTGTTGTTCACTGTATTTTTTTATCAGTGATTTCGCTTCTTCTATTAAATTTTTCTTGTTTCCGATCTCTGTATTGATCTCATCAAGATTCCCGCTGAGCTTTTCTAATCGGGTCTTTAAACCTTCAACTTCATCTTCAAGATCTTCAACTTCCAGCGGAAGTTCACCACGTACATTTCGAATCTCATCGATCCTCGAATCTATAAGTTGCAGGTCATATAAGGTTCTTAATTTCTCCTCAACTGTAACTTCTGTTTTTTTTGCCATATTCTATTATAAATACTTGACGGGATTTGTATTGCAAACTGATAAAACGACTGCAAAATTAGTGAATTTTTTTGTAAGATACTCAACTAATAGATTTTTTGTGAACTGTTCGCTTTCAAAGTGTCCTATATCTGCAAGGACGATTTTATTTTCGGCCCTGTAAAAGTCGTGGTATTTAAGATCGGCTGTGAGGTAAATGTCTGCACCTGCGGATATTGCATTTTTGATTGCGAAGGCACCACTTCCTCCGAGGACAGCTACTTTCTTAACTTTTTTTCCGGTGAATTCACTATGTCTGATCACGCCGCAGTGCATGGTTGATTTAACTGTTTTCAGGAAGTCTTCCGCCGCTGTGGGCTCTGGTAATTCCCCGATCATCCCCATGCCGATATGCTGATGTTTATTTTCCAGGGTCGTGATCTCATACGCTACTTCTTCATAAGGATGGTTTTTAAAAAGAGCATGTAAGACCTTGCTTTCGCGGTGTTTTGGATAGGTGATTCCGATACGGGTTTCACTTTCATAATGGGTTATACCCTTTTCCCCTATGACCGGATTTGAATCTTCGTTTCCGCGGAAGCTTCCGGTTCCTTCTACATTAAAACTACAGTTGTCATAATTGCCTATGGATCCGGCGCCCGCAGCGAACAACGCTTCTCTAAGTGATTGAGCCGCCTCTTTAGGAACAAAGGTTACCAGTTTTTTAATCGCATTATCTTTTGGTATCAGGATACGGTGATGCTGAAGTCCCAGCGTTTCACAAATCCTTGCATTTACGCCTTGGAAATGATTATCGAGAGCAGTATGAATTGCATAGATGGCGATGTCATTTTTGATTGCCTTTAAGACGACACGTTCGACATAATTGTTTCCGGTGATCTTTTTGAGACCGCTGAAAATGATCGGGTGAAAGCTGACAATAAGATTACAATTCTTTTCAATGGCTTCCTCTATAACATTTTCAAGAGTGTCCAGTGTGACCAGAATTCCTTTAACTTCCTGATCCGGAGTTCCGACCAGGAGTCCGACATTGTCAAAATCTTCGGCGTAACTTAGCGGTGCAAATTCTTCGATTTGACGAATTACGTCTTGTATTATCATTGACCGTGTTTTTTTTCAAAGATAAATATTCTAATTTCGCCATTATGCGCATCTTGAGAAAATTACTCCTTCCTTTTTCCTGGCTATATGGAATCGTGGTCTTTATCCGTAATCTGATGTATGATTCCGGATGGCTGAAATCGATGTCCTATGACTTTCCGGTTATCTGTATCGGGAACCTGAGTGTAGGAGGAACGGGGAAGAGTCCGATGACCGAATATGTGATTCGGTTACTTTCGCCTAAATTCAAAATTGCAGTTCTCAGCAGAGGGTATAAACGCTTATCGGATGGATTTGTTATGGCTTCTGATGCGATTGGAGTGAAGGATCTCGGGGATGAACCTTATCAATATCACAGAAAATTCAAGGATATTGCCGTAGCTGTCGATGCCGATCGACAAAATGGAATCAATGAACTCAGGGAACGAACTTCGGCGGAGGTCATTATTCTTGATGATGCCTTTCAGCACAGAAAGGTGAAGGCCGGTCTGAACATATTACTTACCGTGTATGGTGATATCTATAAAGATGATCACTTATTGCCTGCCGGAAATCTGCGTGATAATAAATCCCAATCGAAGCGTGCCGATATTATTATCGTGACCAAATGCCCGATCGAACTTCCGATAGAGGCTCAGAAGGATGTCAGCAAAAGACTGGCTCTGGAGGAAGGGCAACGTCTTTATTTCAGTACGATCACTTATGAGGAACATATCTATGGCAGCAATAGTAAAATGTCATTAGAGGAACTTAAGAATGAGGAGGTTACCCTGGTGACCGGTATCGCCAACCCCGGACCGCTGTTGCATTTTCTGAAAAGCAGAGATATTTCCTTTGAACATCTGTCGTATCCCGATCACCATAATTTTTCTCCAATGGAGATCAAATTCTTGCAAAAGAAGCATTTCGTGCTTACTACCGAAAAGGATTTTGTAAGATTGGAGGATGAATTGGATAAAGCCTTTTACCTGCCTATTCGCACCGATTTTCTGGAAAATGGCGATGAATTTGATAGCAGGTTGCTGGAATTTGCCGGTAACGGACTTCTTGCTGATTAAGTGAGTGCTGTTTTACTTTTACTTACCGCCTTTGCAATTGCATTATAGAACGTGTCAGGTTTGAACGGTTTTGTGATCACATCTGTGCAACCTATCGCAAAGAAATCCTCGGTACTTTCATCAAGTGAGATCGCTGTAAGTGCGATTATCGGTACGGTTTTATTGAATTCACGGATCTGTTCCGTTGCTTTCAGCCCACTGATTCCAGGCATGTGTATATCCATCAAGATCAGGTCATATGCAGTAGCTTTAGCGCGGTCAATCGCTTCATAGCCATTGTTGGCGATGTCACAACTCATACCTTTTTTAGAGAGCATTTTCTGGGTGATCACCTGGTTGATCTTGTTGTCCTCCACTACAAGGATATGAAGTTCAGAGAAGAAATCGTCGCTGAGGTCTTCGGGAATAATATCTTTGACCTTTGTTTTTTCCTTGTATTCCACCAGTTTGAAATCGATATTGAAATAGAAGGAACTACCTTCACCAATATCACTTTTAACTTCGATCTTGCTATTGAACAGGCCGATGAGACTTTTTACAATGGTAAGGCCGAGACCGGTACCTCCATATTTGCGGTTGATCTGTACAGATCCCTGAGAGAAGCTTTCAAAGATATTCTCCTGCATTTCTTTAGAAATACCGATACCTTCGTCATTAACTTCAAAATGAATCGTGTATTGGTCTTTATCCATTTTAACGGGGTTGGCAACAATTGTAACTTTTCCGTTGTCAGTGAATTTAAGAGCATTACCAACCAGGTTGATAAAGATCTGTGATAGTTTTAACGGATCTCCGATAAGTTTATCCGGGATGCTGTCATGAACTTCGAGTACGATGGTATTATTATTTTCTTTGGCGGTTTGATGCAAGGATTTACAAACCTCACCCAGTACTTTTCGGAGATCGAACTCAACATTTTCGATGACCAGTTTATTCGCATCGATCTTATTGATCTGAAGGATATCGTTGATGAACTCCAGCAGGTATTCACCAGAGAATTTCAATGAATTAAGGTGTTCTTTCTGGCTTTCTTTTGGGTCTTCTTCTAACAGTAGATGCGTAAGACCTGTTACCGCATAAAGTGGTGTCCTCAATTCATGACTCACGGTAGAAAGGAATTGACTCTTCGCTTTCATAGCTTTTTCCGCCTCCTCTTTAGCGAGTTGAAGCTCATTGTTCTTTTTTAATAGCAGGTCGTTGGTTTTGAATTTGATCTGGTTATTTCGATACAGTGATATGGTCAGTAAGGAAATGATTATCAGTAAGGCTGAGCTAAGTACAGAAGTAAGCTTTGAGATCTTTTCTTCTTCTTCGTAATCCGCGACGTCTTTCTCTCTTTGTTGAAGTCGCTGTGTCAGCATATCGATCTGGTCCTCTGAAGCGGCATAGCGTTGATCGATCAGAGCCAGTGGATTGAAATAAGCTTCCTGAATACTGTCCGCTTTCTGGAAATGTACAAGCGCTTCCTCGAAATTCCCTTGACTTTTAAGAAGTTTAGCGGTCATCAGGTGTGTTTCTCTAAGGACTTTAAAATAACCGTAATTTTCGGCTACCTGCTCTGCATTTTGTAATTGATAACGCGCACTTTCCAGGTTGTCTTTTTCGAGGTAGATCCCTGCCATATTGAGGTAGGTACGTGCCCTTAGGAATTCCTTTTCAAATTCATGGCTGGATTGTGTGATTCGACTGAATTCCTTTAATGCAATATCAAGGTCATCCAGTTCCATATGGATCACGGCCTTGTAATATTCGATAACGTATATGATGTTCGTGTTCAGCAGCGACGGGTCCAGTGCGTTCACATGTCCTTCTGCCTCTGTGATCTTCTTTCTCGCCTCTGCCTTATTACCTTGTTTTGCATAGATAACGCCTTCGAGTATAGCGGATAATGCTTTGCCTTCCTTATAGTTACGGACCTCTGAAAAATCAACGTCGGTTAGTTTGATCCCACTCTCTGCATTCTTGAGGTAATTGAATTCAAGATTCAGTATGGTGTTGAGGTTATACAAGTCTATAATGATACGGTCTCTTTCCAGAAAGGTAGCGATATCCCAGGCTTTGTTGTAAGCCTCTTTCGCACCTTCGTAATCGCCCTGATTTTTCAGGTCGTAGAAGCGATGCTTGAACTTTTGAAGGCTGTCAAGATAGATAAGATCATCCTGTGCAGCCATGCTCAACGGCAACGCTAAGTATAAGATTATGAGGACAAGTAAGCGCATAAATGTCGGAATATGAATAGATAAAGATAATTAAATATCCCGAACATACTTAATTAAATCGACCAACCGACTACTATAACCGTATTCATTATCGTACCATCCGATGATCTTAACCATTTTACCGATAACTGAAGTCATCTGCGCATCAAAGGTGCAGGAAGCTGGAGAATCTATGATGTCGACAGACACTATTGGGTCTTCAGTATATTCCAGAATTCCCTTAAATTTTCCGGCCGCTGCATTTTGAAAGGCTTCATTTACCTGTTCGATGGTAACTTCTTTTTTAACATTGCAGGTGATATCAGTCAGGGATCCGTCAGGAACCGGAACACGGATTCCGCAGCCACCGATCACGGAGCTGAGTTCCGGGAATATGGTGGTTAGTGCTTTGGCAGCCCCGGTTGTGGTCGGTACAATCGATTGTCCGGCTGCACGCGCTCTGCGCAGATCTCTGTGTGGCTGATCATGAAGGCTCTGATCTGTTGTGTATGAATGCACGGTTGTGATGTAGGCTTGTTCGATTCCGCAAAGCTCGTCCAGTATGCTGATCATGGGTGCCGCATTGTTCGTCGTACAGGAAGCATTGGATATGATTAAGTCTGCTGCTGATAGGATGTCCTGATTTACACCCATTACAACCATTTTTATGTTGTCATCAGAAGGAGGTACGCTTAGGATTACTTTCTTCGCTCCCTGGTCGAGATGTCCCTGCAATTCTTTTTGGCTTTTAAATTTACCGGTAGATTCGATGACAAAATCAATGTCATGTGCCTGCCAGGGGATATCACCGGGAGCTTTTGCGTGGTACAGTGCAATTTTTTGATCACCCACGATAAGATGATCATCTGAATAACTGCATGGCCGATCTAGTCTGCCATGAATACTGTCGTATTTTAGAAGATGACTCAGTGTTTGCCCGTCGGCAAGATCATTGATCGCGACGATCTCAATATCGGTATGCGATTGTAAAATGCGAAATAACGTACGTCCTATTCTGCCAAATCCGTTGATGGCAACCCTTGTTCTTTTCAAGTGTTGTTTTTTATGGTGCTTAACGGGATTTCCCGGTTTATTTATTCAATATGCTTATGAGCCTTGTACGATGAGCGAACCAAAGCGCCACTTTCTACATGGCGGAAACCAAGGTCCTTCCCGATCGCTTCATATTTAGCAAACTGATCCGGTGTGATAAATTGTTTAACAGGCAAATGCTTTTTGGAAGGCTGCAGGTATTGTCCGATGGTAACCACATCAACATCGGCCGCACGAAGATCGTGTAATGTTTCGATAACTTCTTCTTCCTGCTCCCCGAGTCCGAGCATTATTCCTGATTTCGTTCTGTTGATTCCCTGATCTTTTAAATATTTAAGTACTCCGAGACTACGGTCGTATTTAGCCTGAATGCGCACTTCTCTGGTAAGTCGACGAACGGTTTCCATATTATGCGAGACCACCTCAGGAGAAACCGCTACAATTCGGTCGATATTTCTTTCCACTCCCTGGAAATCCGGTATAAGTGTTTCTAAAGTGGTGGTTGGATTCATTCTGCGAACAGCCTTAACGGTCTCTGCCCAGATGATAGACCCCATGTCTTTCAGGTCATCGCGGTCAACCGAAGTTAGAACCGCATGTTTGATCTTCATGAGTTTGATCGAGCGAGCCACTTTTTCGGGTTCCTCCCAATCGATCGTTTCAGGCCTCCCGGTCTTTACTCCGCAAAATCCGCATGATCTTGTACAAACATTCCCAAGGATCATAAAGGTTGCTGTACCTTCTCCCCAGCATTCTCCCATATTCGGGCAGCTTCCCGAAGTACATATGGTGTGCAGATTATATTTATCTACAAGCCCGCGGAGTTCCGTGTATTTCTTACCGGTCGGAAGTTTTACCCTTAGCCATTTAGGTTTTCCCTTGGTTGGTGCTGTTGTACTGTTTGCCAATTCTGTACTCATGATACTTATTTATGTGGCAAAGATACAAAGTATAATACGAATTTCGTTCATATTGTTGTGAGATACCAGATGCTGAATCCGGTAAGGGAAATAATGCTTATCCAGCTTAAAATATGCATGGGCCACCTCAGTTTCCAGGCTTCCGGCATGTATCGCGAACACATCAGGGCGTAGTTGATCACCGCATAGAAGGGTGCCGTTACAAAAGACAGGATGGTAGCGATATCGATAAGCAATTTCATTTCGGAAAGAAAGAACATCAGAATGATTCCGGTACCGGTGGCCAAAATAATTATCCAGAAAAGAAAATTAAAAGGGTTGCTGCCTTTCAGTAGAATTTCACTGGCTCTTTCCATTGATCTGGGAGAAGCGTCCAGCGTGGTTAGTGTGGTACTGAACATAGCGGTAAATCCGGCAAGGGCTATGATTAAAAAGGTGTTTTTACCAAGGGTAGCGGTGTAAAGTCCTATAAATTGTTCTGCGAATTGAGAAGCTCCGGGAGCAAAGGTTTTTCCACTGCCATACATCACGAACATGCCAAGGCATATGAACAATATACCCAATAGGATCGTACTGAGGTATCCGATATTAAAATCTGCTAGAACTTTCCTGTCTCGATAGTCTTCACTGATTTTTTTCTTTTCCAGTACCCATAACGAATGCCATACGGAAAGATCGAGGGGTGCGGGCATCCAACCCATGAAGGCTATTAAGAAAGCGATCGATGCTGTTTCCTTGGGTAATATCTGTGTCCAGCTTATCGTAGTATCAGAAACCCCTGCTGCCATAATCACTGCAACAATGGTGCATAGGGTTAATGTGAAAACGATGACTTTCATCAGTCGATCCAGGATTTTGTATTTTCCTATCAATAGAATGATAAGGCAGATGAGGGTGATGATCACGCTCCAGATGACCGGATTTGTTGTGATACCAAACAAACTTGAGGCGAGTCCGGCAGTTACAATGGTAACAGCGGTCTGAATGGTGAACATGGTAGCCAGTGTCAATAGGAAATATGCGATAAGGACACCTTTACCGAGTTTCCGATACCCGTCGAGAAGACTTTCTCCAGTGGCTAAAGCATATCTGGGGCCGAATTGAAAGAACGGGTACTTAAATAAATGTGCGAGTATGAGTGCCCAAAAAAGACCTAAGCCATATTCTGCACCAGCACGGGTGGACTGAACAAGGTGGGAAACTCCTATTGCGGCGCCGGCAAAAAGGAGTCCGGGACCTACACTTAACAATAATTTTCTCAAATCATCAAATTTGAGGTGAATTTATAGAAAAATTGCTAAGAAAAACAAGCGTATTTAATGAATTTATTAATCTTTTTCTTCGATAATGGTGGCTAGTAACTTCCTGGCTCTGAGTAATTTTACTTTAACGTTGGTGAGTGATTCATCGAGATGTTTAGCGATCTCTTCATAACTCAGCTCCTGAAAATACCTCAGATTGATCACTTCCTGGTAGTGGGGTTTCAGTTTTTTGATGTATTGAAGTAATTTCGCCAGATTTTGTTCGGTAATGAGTTTGTCTTCTGCTGTGGGAGTATCGTCGGGTAGATCATAAACATTGTCAGCCTCTTCAGTTGAAGCCTGATGAAGTGCCCGTGTACGCTGCTTGCGAAGCAGGTCAATGTGAATATTCTTAGAAATGGTGATCAGCCAGGTTTTGAACTCGTATTCTTCCTTGTAGGTGTCGATCCTGTCGAATGCTTTTGAAAAGGTTCTGACGGTTATATCTTCTGCGTCATTCTCATTTCTTGTTCGAAGTAATTGAAAGCTATACACATCGTTCCAGAAATTATCGAGAAGAAAACTAAAGGCTTTCTGATCTCCTTTTTTTGCTTTCTTAATATTTTCGTGTACCGGGTTGTGAGATTGCTCCAAGAAAAAGTTATTTAAATAACGGCTTATATAAATATAATAAATTGCCTCCTACGAAAACAATTAAAAGCAGATATTTAGGTAGGAAATGTAAGTAAAAAATGTAAGTATCTCTTTTTGGGAGAATTAGTTGTGCTGTGGATTCGGATTTTTGCATTCCTGTTCTTCCGGCATCTTTCCGCACATACTGCAAGGTTCTCCGGTTTCGTTCAGGAAGGGTGACTGACTTGCGCAGGTGCCGGCAAATTTTCCGTCTTTTTTAGCCCAGATTTTGATAGCGATTCCAGCAAAAGCCAATCCGATTAAAACAATACTTATCAATAGGAGTTTCATGTCAAAATATTTGTTGCAAATGTACGTATTTCCCTTGTAATACCCTTTTAAGACTATCATAAAATAAAAGGGGGGTAGCGGGGATGTTACATAAAAAAAGGCAATCCAAACGGACTGCCCTAACTTAACTTAGTTAAAAAATTTTATTCTTTGGAAAATTCCAGTTTTGCCACTTCGCTGTCGATTCCGGCAAAATCATTGTTCCCTTTATTGTCGATGGTGATCTTATAGCTTGATGCTTTATCTGCAAATGGCAGTGACATCAATTTTCGGTCGGCTTGTTCAAGCACTCCGATACATACCATTTTTCCGTCAACTTCGGCCCACATCTTAAACTCTTTTTCTTCCGGAAGTTCAGGAAGTGATAGGACATTGATCGCAGTCAATCTTTCCTTAGGGTTGATGTAAGCTACTGATTTCAGATTTTTGGCTCTTTCGTTTCCAACGATCACGTACTTTTTGGTTTCGGGATCATTTAAAACGGCATATTTGCTTTTAAGATTCTCCAATCGGGAATTAGCATTGATTATGTCGCTCTTCAGTGTTTGCATCTGGTTCACAACCGTATTGTTTTCAGTAGACAATAGTCGATTCTGTTTCCAAAGCGTTACCGTCGCTACAGCAAATAGCAGTGCTGCGATGGATGCCGCTACAAAGTACCAGGGCATGCCGGTCTTTCCTGAAGTTTTTGTTGTATTTTCTTCAGCAATTTGGGCAAGGATCTGGTCTTTGATCTCTAATGGGGCTTCCGTGGCGTATGATTTGCTGTAATGCTCCAGGTTATCCTGCAAAATCAGATATTCCTCTCTGATCTCAGGATACTTCTGGATAAAGTGTTCTGCGCGAACATTTTCTTCATAGGAGGTTTCTCCGATGAGATAGCGTTCCAGCAGATCACTGTCTAATAAATCTTTTACCGCGTTTTTCATAATGTCTGATAAATTATCAAAAACAATAACATTTATAATGTAGCAGGGTCAAATATTCTTCTGAGTTCCCGAAGGCCGATCTTCAGCCTTGATTTGATGGTTCCCAAAGGAATATCCAGTGCTTCACTGGCTTCCTGTTGCGTCAAACCCTCAAAAAACAGGGCTTCCATGACTATCTTATACTTGGCATCAAGTGAATTTAAATGCTTTCGGATATCGATGTGATCAGGATTGACACTTTCTACACCTAAATTATATACGTCCGAAACTTCGATTTGGATTTCCTGATCGCTTTTTAAATTTGCACTTCGAATTTTATCGATGGCTGTATTGCGCGTAATTCGGAACATCCAGGTAAATAATTTAGACTTGCTATTGTCATAGGTGTCGATCTTTTTCCAGATCTTCATCAGACTTAATTGCAGTACATCTTTAGCCAGGTCTTCGTCTTTGGTTATCTTCAGGGCAACCCCAAACAGGGTATCACCGTAATGATCGTATAACATAGCCATGCCTTTATCATCACGGTTTTTCAAAAGCTCCACAATGTTTCGCTCCAATAGTTTACTCATAAACCAGTTTTTAGGTAAAACTTAGTATTTCGTGTTGGCTTGGTTATACGCCTGGTCTGTAAATCTGATTACAGGCAGGTTCAATTTTCCAAAAGTAAAAATTTCAATGAGAAAAACGTTCAGAAGGTCAAAAAAATGCCTGGTTGTCAGATAATATTAACTTCCGGCTGTATGGAAATGTTAAACTTTTCCAGTACCGTGGTTCTGATTTTCTCAGCGAGTTGAAGAATTTCCTTCCCGGTTGCGTTACCATGATTTACAAGAACCAAAGCTTGCTTTTCGTGTACACCTGCATCACCGAAACGTTTTCCTTTAAATCCGCATTGTTCGATGAGCCATCCGGCCGGAACCTTCACTTCATCTTTAGTAACGGGATAACTGGGTATTTCGGTGTATTGTTCCTGTATTTTTTTGAAATCTTTCACAGGTATAACGGGATTTTTAAAGAAGCTGCCACTGTTGCCGAGCTTTGCAGGATCCGGAAGTTTGCTCTGACGTATTGCGATCACGGCATCGGAAATATCACGTATCCCCGGATTTGTAATGCCTCGATTCGCCAGTTCCGCCTCTATGGCTCCATAACCGGTATTCAGCCGGTGGTTCTTATGGGTAAGTCGTAGTTCGATCGAGGTAATGATAAAACGGTCTTTAGCGCTTCCTTTGAAAATCGAGTCTCGATATCCGAATTTACAGTCTTCATGACTGAAGGTATATTCTTTTCCGGTACTTCTTTCGATGGCAGAGCAGCTTACGAAAACGTCTTTTAGTTCGGTGCCGTAAGCGCCGATATTTTGTATGGGTGCAGTACCTGCATTTCCCGGAATAAGCGAAAGATTCTCGATTCCTCCGAAATCATGATCGATGCACCAGCGTACCAGCTCATGCCAGTTCTCACCGGCCGCAACGTTGATGTTTACATGTTCTTCGGTGCGTGAGATTTCGGAAATACCGTGAAGATTTATATGTAAAACAAGTCCTTCAACATCTCCGGTAAGCAACATATTGCTGCCGCCACCCAGAATCAGGGTGTTGTTTTCTGGAAACTCCTTTAAGATCGCGATAAGTGATCCAACAGAGTCCACTTCGGCGAATTGGGAAGCTTTTACATCGATACCAAAGGTATTGAAAGACTTTAATGATATATCTTTAAGCAACGTTTCAGGCATTGTATTCTTTAAGTGCTGCTTTGAGTATGTTTACAGCGCTCACAAGATCTTCTTTTTTCAGCACATAAGCAATTCTTACCTGATTTAATCCGATGCCCGGAGTAGAATAGAATCCTGCAGCTGGAGCAACCATTACGGTTTGTCCGTTCAGGGAGAAT
Organism: Robertkochia solimangrovi; assembly: GCF_007279655.1. Classification (GTDB taxonomy): domain Bacteria; phylum Bacteroidota; class Bacteroidia; order Flavobacteriales; family Flavobacteriaceae; genus Robertkochia; species Robertkochia solimangrovi. The sequence continues at coordinate 79,104 of NZ_QKWN01000014.1, forward strand.
TTTTCGAGCAACCATTGTGCAAAATCATCTGAATTCGTTACCGGTAGTTCGGCGATACAATAGAAGGCTCCTTTGGGTCTGGCTACCTTGACACCTTCGATCTTTTCCAGTTCTTCGATCAGGATGTTTCTGCGTTCAACATATTCTCCGATCACTTCATCAAAATAGGAGTCCGGAGTATCTAATGCTGCCTCACTGGCGATCTGTGCGAAAGTTGGAGGAGACAGACGTGCCTGAGCGAATTTGAGTGCAGTAGTGATCACTTCGCGGTTTCTGGAGATAAGACATCCGATACGAGCGCCGCACATAGAGTAACGCTTTGAAACGGAGTCGATCACGATTGCGTGATCATTAAGTCCATCCATTTCAAGTATAGAAGTGTGATGCGCACCATCATAGGTGAATTCACGGTATACTTCATCGGCGATAAGGAATAGGTCGTGTTTCTTAACGATTTCGGCCAATTTGTTGATCTCTTCCTTGGAATAAAGATATCCGGTAGGGTTGCCCGGGTTACAGATCAGTATGGCACGTGTTTTATCAGTGATCAGTTTTTCGAATTCCTCGATAGGAGGAAGTGAAAAATTGTCTTCAATTTTCGATACCACAGGTACTACGGTCACACCGGAAGCGGTTGCAAAACCATTATAGTTTGCATAGAAAGGCTCCGGAATGATGATCTCATCACCCTGGTCACAAACCGTACCCATGGCGAACAACAATGCCTCTGAACCACCGGTCGATATAATTATATCCGAACTCTCTACCTTCAGCCCTTTACGATTGTAATAACCGGCGAGCTTGGTACGATAACTTTCCGTTCCCTCAGAATTGCTGTAGGCAAGTGTGGTAACCGTGTTGTTTCTAACCGCCTCCAGAGCTACCTCAGGAGTCTTGATATCGGGTTGACCGATGTTCAGGTGAAATACATGAGTTCCTCTTTTCTTCGCTGCTTCTGCATAGGGAACCAACTTACGTATTGGCGATTCGGGCATGTGTTTACCCTTGATAGAAATGTTAGGCATGTGGTTGAAATTTAAATGCGTGCAAATTTGCAAAATATATTTCACAAACCATTATTCATAAGCATTTAACCTTGGAGTTAAATATTGTTAAAAATTGGTTAAGAAAATTGTTAATTTAGTAAATTAGGTAGTAATGAGGACGGGTAAATTGCAAAATCATGAAAACCTTCTGGGTATTGATATCGCTTTTCTGCGCTGCATTATTTTCGGTTGCGGCGCAAGACGGCTATGTGATCAAGCCAGGGGATGAGGATGAAACCATACGCTTTAAATTCGTCAACAATCTTATTATCGTTCCCGTAGAGGTGAACGGTAAGGAACTTTCCTTTATCCTGGACACCGGTGTGAGTGTTCCGATCCTTTTTAATATAACCGATAAAGATTCCCTTTCGATGGGGAGTTTTGAAGAGATCGAACTTAAAGGTTTGGGGGAAGGTGAGCCAATCCGGGCTATACGATCAAGACATAACCGGTTTAAGTTAAAAAACATCTACAACAACGATCAGGAGTTCTATATGCTGCTCAACCGGGAAATAAATTTCTCACCAAGGCTGGGGATCACAGTTCACGGGATCATCGGCTACGATCTTCTGAAGAATTTTATCGTCGAGATCAACTATCGCAAGAAAAAACTAAAGTTCAATAATCCTGAAGCGTATCGCTACAGGAAATGCGGTGCTTGTGAAACTTATCGTCTCGATCTGATCGGGAATAAACCCTTTTTGAATGCCTCGGTTGCTCTGGGTGGTAATGAAGATCTTCCGGTCTATCTATTGCTGGATAGTGGAAGTACCGATGCGGTTTGGTTATTTGAAGATGATGATGAAGGGATTCATGTTCCAGAGCTTTATTTTGAAGATTATATGGGAAAAGGTCTGAGCGGAAATATCTACGGGAAACGATCGCGATTAGAAAAGTTCTCTATCGGGAAGTTCATGCTAAAGGATGCTAAAGTCGCCTTTCCGGATTCTGTCTCCACCAAACACATCACATTCCGGGGAAACCGGGACGGGAGCCTGGGGTCTGAAATCTTAAAGCGTTTTGATATCGTGATCGATTATCCTTATGAACGGATCACTTTGCGGAAGAATGGAAATTTCAATGATCCGTTTAAATATAATATGAGCGGAATCGAATTACAGCATAATGGTGTTCGAATTGTGAAGGAACTCGAAAAAAGAGCTGCGGCAGGAGTGACCGTAGATGATGGCGATGACTCCAATTCGGCCGGAGTAACCTTCACCCTGGGGGATTCCTATTCGATCAGTCTGGAACCAGCCCTCGAGATCGCCGAGATACGTGAAGGAAGTCCTGCTATGCAGGTCGGACTTAAGAAAGGGGATGTGATACTCAGTGTGAACGGAAGACCTGCTCATCGTTACAATATTCAACAGTTGAGTGAAATTATCAATGAAAAAGCAGGGAAGAAGATCAAATTACTGATCGATCGGAATGGTACAGAACTGAAGTTTGCCTTCGAACTTGTGAAGGTGTTATAAATAAAAAAGAGCCCCGAAAAGGCTCTTTTATTTTTTATCAGCAATTAACTTATTTCTTGCTGCCCGAATCCGGAGGAATTACTTTCCCTTTTATCTTCAAAGAAACATTAGGTGTGTCTGCATTTGAAGTAACCATGATGGTTTTACGAATATGTCCGGGACGGTTAGTGTCATACTTTACCTCGATCTTACCCATTTTTCCAGGTAAGATAGGTTCTTCAGGTTTCTTAGGGATGGTACATCCGCAAGTCGATTTAACACTGGTGATGATCAGAGGAGCATTACCTGTGTTGGTGAATTCGAATATGCGAACACCGTCACTACCCTGAGCGATTTCGCCATAATCTATAACGTCGCTTTTAAATTCGATCTTTGCTACTTTTTCCTGGGCTGATACACTGATGTATGTCAGTCCGACAAATAGAAGCATTAGTAATTTTTTCATCTGATAAAGATTTAAGTGAAACTCAAAAGTAACCACTTTTAGTCAGTCTGCAAAATTTATTGATTTCTTTTAAAATCCTCTGGATATGGCTATTTTTGCAATCTTAAATCAAAATGTGAATTCAGGATATGGAAATTCCTTCTAAATATGAGGCTGGTACAGTAGAGCGTAAATGGTATGACTACTGGATGGAAAACCGGTATTTCAAATCGGTTCCCGATCAGAGAAAACCTTATGCTATCGTTATTCCGCCTCCGAATGTAACCGGTGTGCTGCATATGGGGCATATGCTTAACAATACCATTCAGGATGTGCTTATCAGACGTGCGAGACTCAAAGGTTTCAATGCGTGCTGGGTGCCCGGTACAGATCACGCTTCTATTGCCACCGAGGCTAAAGTGGTGGCCAAATTGAAGGATAGAGGTATTGCTAAAGCTGATCTTACCCGTGAAGAATTTCTTGAACATGCCTGGGATTGGACACATGAATATGGGGGAGTAATCCTGGAGCAGTTAAAGAAGTTAGGATGTTCCTGTGATTGGGATCGGACTAAATTCACCATGGATGAAGATCTTTCTGCTTCCGTGATCAAAGTATTCGTGGATCTTTATGAAAAAGGACTGATCTATCGCGGTTACCGTATGGTGAACTGGGATCCTGAAGCGAAGACTACGCTTTCTGATGAAGAGGTGATCTATGAAGAACGTCAGGGATCACTGTATTATTTACAGTATGCCGTGGAAGGAAGCGATGAAAAGATCACGATCGCAACCACGAGACCGGAAACCATTCTCGGAGATACCGCGATCTGTGTGAATCCTGATGATGAGCGTTATACACATCTCATCGGAAAGAAAGCGATCGTTCCTTTGGCAGGTCGTGCCATCCCGGTGATCGCCGATGATTACGTCGATATGGAATTCGGGACCGGATGTCTTAAGGTGACACCGGCACATGATGAGAATGATAAAATGCTGGGCGATAAACACGGCCTTGAGGTGGTGGATATCTTCCATGATGATGCAACCCTTAATGAGCACGGATTGCATTATGCCGGAAAAGATCGCTTTGTAGTAAGAAAAGAGATCAGTAAAGAACTTGAGGAAAAAGGATTCCTGATAAAGACGGAACAGCATCTGAATAAAGTAGGAACCTCTGAAAGAACCAAGGCGGTAATTGAGCCTAAGCTTTCGGATCAATGGTTCCTGAAAATGGAAGACCTGGTAAAACCTGCACATGAAGCAGTGTTGGGATCAGGTGAGATTAAATTGTTTCCCAAGAAATTTGAGAACACTTACAGACACTGGCTTGAGAATATAAGAGACTGGAATATAAGTCGTCAGTTGTGGTGGGGACATCAGATCCCTGCATGGTATTACGGTGGGGGAAAAGAGGATTTCGTAGTGGCTAATAATGTTGAGGAAGCTTTGGTGAAAGCTAAAGAAGTAACCGGAAACGTTGCACTGACCACTGCAGATCTCCGTCAGGAAGAAGATTCTCTGGATACTTGGTTTTCGTCATGGTTATGGCCGATCAGCGTTTTTAACGGGATATTGGAGCCGGAAAATGAAGAGATTAACTATTATTATCCAACCAACGATCTGGTTACGGGGCCCGATATTTTATTCTTCTGGGTGGCACGAATGATCATTGCGGGTTATGAGTTCAGAGGAGAGAAGCCATTTAGTAATATTTACCTGACCGGATTGGTTCGTGATAAGCAACGTCGTAAGATGTCGAAATCGCTGGGTAATTCGCCGGATGCACTCAAGCTGATCGAAGAATTTGGAGCGGATGGTGTCAGGGTTGGATTATTGCTGAGTTCGGCGGCAGGTAATGACTTGTTGTTCGATGAGGCACTTTGTCAGCAAGGAAAAGGTTTTGCAAATAAAATCTGGAATGCTTTTCGCCTTGTGAAAGGTTGGGAGGTGTCAGCGGAAATTCCTCAGCCCGAACATTCGGCTGTGGCATTAGCGTGGTATAAACATAAATTTAATAAGACGCTTCAAGAGATCGAAGATCAATTCTCAAAATACCGAATATCTGATGCTTTGATGGCTACCTATAAGTTAATTTGGGATGATTTCTGTTCCTGGTTACTGGAAATGGTAAAGCCTGCCTATCAGCAACCGATCGATGCGAAAACCTATGCTCAGATCATCGCGGTATTTGAAGATAATCTGAAATTGTTGCATCCGTTTATGCCTTTCCTTACTGAAGAGATCTGGCAGCATATGGAGGAAAGAGCTCCTGAAAATGCGCTGATCGTGGCGAAATGGCCTGAGCAGGAAACTTTTGATGAGCAGGTGATCAGAGAATTTGAAAAAGCAGCTGATGTGATCTCGGGTATTCGTACTATTCGTAAGGAAAAGAATATTCCGCAGAAAAATGAATTATCCCTGATGGTTCTTGCGGCTGATGAAAAATCGGAGCGCTATGACAGTGTGATCGCAAAGCTGGGGAACCTTGATGCGTTGAGCTATGTCACTAGTCAGGTAGAAGGCGCCTTGTCGTTCAGAGTGGGAGCAGATGAATACTTTATTCCGGTAGCAGGTGCTATCAATGTGGAAGATGAGATCGCTAAATTAAATGAGGAGCTTATTTATACAGAAGGCTTTTTAAAATCGGTTCAAAAGAAATTGTCAAATGAACGATTTGTGAATAATGCACCGGATAATGTAGTGGCGATCGAGCGCCAAAAAGAAGCCGACGCATTGGCGAAGATCGATACGTTGAAGGAAAGTCTTTCAAGATTGAAATAATAGGGTTTATGTAAACCTGGTAATTAAAAATGTCGTTTGAATATGTTCAAGCGACATTTTTTTTGACTTAAACCTTCTGGTTTGCTGATGCAATTCAAAGTGACGATCTTTCCTGCTGAGTAGTCGGTGCCATGTTGCCTGATAGAATTCGGGACTTATGACTTCGCCTACGAGAAGTTGTCGCTGCAATTATGGTGCTCGCCACGGCGATGCTTTAATAACTTTTTTGGGGAGGTGATACAGGTTTTTGTTTTACAGTCTATAACTGTCTGCTGCAAACGGTCTGTCACTTACTTTTTAGTCTCTTCGAAATATTGTTCTACGAGCTTTATGTATTTCTTTTTAGCTTCTTTTTCTGAAATGTTCTTCGCCTGAAACAGCGCATTAGCTTTAAAGGCATTGATCAGTGGCGTGCGGCTGCGCGGTGGATCGTTGCTCTGGGTGGCTTTTTTGTAATAGGCGTAGAGGCGCAATAAAAAATCGGCAGGAAAGGGTTCCTGGTGATTATTTATCTTATCAACGGCTTCATTGAACTTATCATCTAATTCTTCAGCATTCATGTGTTGTCCGTTTTTAGCTTTTCTCAGGAAGCTATAATGTCAACTCCTCCTTTTACTTTTTGATTCAGGGAGACTTTGATATCGGCGTCAAGCGGGAGGAACAGATCGACTCTGGAGCCGAATTTGATAAAACCTGCATCGGTTCCCTGAACCACCAGCATACCTTCTTTGGCATAATTTACGATACGCTTCGCCAGCGCACCTGCGATCTGACGATACAATACTTTTCCGAAAGAGGCATTTTCGATAACGACAGTGGTTCTTTCATTTTCTTCAGAGGCTTTTGGGTGCCATGCTACCAGATATTTCCCCGGGTGATATTTGCTGTATTTAACAAGTCCGCTAAGTGCATAACGGGTTACATGTACATTGACAGGCGACATAAAGATGGAAACCTGAATACGTTTATCTTTAAAGAACTCCTTCTCAAAAACTTCTTCGATCACGACTACCTTGCCATCAACGGGAGCGATGATCACTTCATCATCAGGGGTCGTTGTTCGTTTGGGGTTTCTGAAAAACTGAAGTATCAGGATCAGCAGGATGAGAAAAGCGACCTGAATGAGTTTTTGTAGCCACTCTGTTGATATGAAAAATTGAGCCAGTAAAATACCAGCGATCACAACGAAAAAGGTGATCAGGATGATCTTAAAGCCTTCTTTATGAAACATAATTAAAAATTTGCAAAGTTAGGAAAGTAAACGGTGCGGCAAAAACAAGACTGTCTAGTCTGTCGAGTAATCCCCCATGTCCCGGAAGGATTGCTCCGCTGTCTTTCACGCCTGCTAAACGTTTAAATTTAGATTCCACAAGGTCTCCTAATGAGCCGGAGACTACAACAACAATCGCCAGGATCAGCCATTGGGCAAGGCTTAATTCTGAACCGTATTTATAAAGGAAGTATGCAGCGATCAGTGAAAATACCAATCCGCCTACAAATCCTTCTACAGTCTTTTTAGGAGATACCCTTTCAAATAACTTGGTTCTTCCTATGCTTTTCCCTACGAGATAAGCAAATGAGTCATTTACCCATATCAATATAAAAATACCAATAATCAATGTCTTTGCAAAATGTTCATTCCTGTAAGGGATCATCGTCAGGAAGATACATCCACCGCCGATATAGAACAATGAGATCAGGAATTTCTGAGTGTTGGTGTATTGTGCCGGGGTGGTGCTGAACAATTTCAGGATCATGATAAGGTCAACCACGACACAACATCCTAATAGGATGATGCTGACCAGAAAATGCTGCGCAAAACTTCCGAGGAGGTATATGCATACCCACCATAACAGGAGGAACGCTATAAAGATAAAATAGCCCCGGAGTCTGATGATCTTTTTGAATTCGTAAAGACAGGTAAGGCCGAAGATCAGGAAAAGAAAATCAAATGCATCATTGCTTAGATAAACGGCAGCTAGTAATAAAAAAATATATAAAATACCGGTGATGGTACGCTTGAGGAGCTCTCTCATTTCACAAATCTTCCAATAAGAGCAAATATAAGTTTTTTGCACTACTCCCATAGGTAAGAAAATCTTTTTCTTCTTTATGGTTAAAGTGCTTGATAGTAGTAATATTCGTCGGAATCTGGTTCTTGTTTTTAGATTTTATGCCTCTCAAGCCTTCGCCAATATTGTCGATAAGCTGACTTGTGGTGGCAAAAACTATAAAATTATCAGGTAAATCATTGAGCTTACTCTCACCGATCTGATTTGAACTGATGAGTATGGAGCCATTATCTGCGACCAGATTTTCACAGGTCGAGAGGAAGAGGTTGGCGCCACGGCAATTGCTTCTTTTTTCCAGATGGAACGGTTTGAACTTTGAACCGAGGTTTACATCGAGGCAGCATACCTGATCGGTATTCCATTGGTTCTCCGCCAGTATATTACGGAAACAGTCGTGTACCTCCTCTAAGGAATCGCAGTACAGGAATTTACCTCCGTTCTTTTTAAAATTGATGGTGAATTTCTCGTCTGTGGGTAGCTTCAGTTCGGGCATAAACTTTCCGCGCTCTTCAGCTCCTTTCTCTGGAGTTTCTTTGCGTTGTTTAGATCCGAAAAGTTTTTTAAATAAGCTCATTTAAATTAGAAGGGGAATGCTATTTAATTAGTTTAATCCAATATAAAAGTATAAAATTAAAGGGTATATATAAGAAAACGAGCGTAAAAAATGTGTTTTACGCTCGCCTTCCGATATTTTAATTCTCCTGAAGCTGTTGTTCTTCTTCTTTGGTGAATGGGCGTTTTCCAAAGATTCGCTCGAGGTCGTCTTTGAAAATAACCTCTTTTTCAAGCAAGTGCTCCGCGAGAATTGTGAGTTTGTCTTTGTTGTCTTCCAGTATTTTGATCGCTCTTTTATATTGTTCTTCAATAATTCTTGAGATCTCTTTATCGATGATCTGAGCGGTCTCTTCACTGTAAGGTTTGGAGAAATTGTAATCGGTTTGTCCTGAAGAATCATAGAAGGTCAGGTTACCGATCTGATCATTGAGTCCGTAAATGGTTACCATGGCACGTGCCTGTTTGGTGACCTTTTCAAGGTCGCTCAATGCTCCGGTGGAAATTTTGTCAAACATCACTTTTTCTGCAGCACGACCACCCATGGTTGCGCACATCTCATCTGCCATCTGTTCAGGTCTGACGATAAGTCTTTCCTCCGGAAGATACCAGGCAGCTCCAAGACTTTGACCTCTTGGCACGATGGTTACCTTAACCAGTGGAGCAGCATGTTCCAGCATCCAGCTAACCGTGGCGTGTCCTGCTTCATGGAAAGCGATGGTCTTTTTCTCCTCGGGAGTGATGATCTTATTCTTTTTCTCAAGTCCTCCAACGATACGGTCAACCGCATCCAGGAAATCCTGCTTGTCTACCGCTTTTTTGCCGTTACGTGCAGCGATCAGTGCTGCTTCGTTACAAACATTCGCGATATCCGCTCCTGAGAATCCCGGAGTTTGCTTTGCCAGGAATTCAAGATCCAGAGTTTCAGCGGTCTTGATAGGTTTGAGGTGTACCTCAAAAATCTCTTTTCTTTCTCTTACGTCCGGTAGATCTACATAGATCTGTCTGTCGAAACGTCCGGCACGCATCAGAGCTTTATCAAGGATGTCTGCACGGTTGGTTGCAGCCAGTACGATCACATTGGTGTTCGTGCCGAAACCGTCCATTTCGGTCAGTAGCTGGTTGAGGGTGTTTTCACGCTCATCGTTACTCCCTGTGAAATTATTCTTTCCTCTGGCACGTCCGATCGCATCGATCTCATCGATAAAGATGATCGATGGTGATTTGTCTTTTGCCTGTTTGAAAAGGTCACGTACCCTTGAGGCTCCTACCCCTACGAACATTTCGACAAAATCTGATCCGGACAGGGAGAAGAAAGGAACCTTAGCTTCTCCGGCAACTGCTTTTGCAAGCAAGGTTTTACCGGTTCCCGGAGGACCTACAAGTAGTGCTCCTTTAGGGATCTTACCACCTAATGAGGTATATTTTTCAGGGTTCTTAAGGAAATCCACAATTTCCTGAACCTCTTCTTTCGCTCCTTCAAGTCCGGCAACATCCTTAAAAGTTACCTTCATATCTGTTTTCTCATCAAACAAACGGGCTTTGGATTTTCCGATATTGAAAATTTGTCCGCCTGCACCTCCTGTGGCGCCACCTGACATTCTTCGCATCAGGAATATCCAAATACCTATGATGAGTACGAACGGTAATATTGTGAGCAAGATATCACCAAACAGGTTATTATCCTGATCAAAGATCACATCTGTAGAGGCATCACTATCCTGTATCGCTTTGGTGACCTCGTCTTCAAAATTTTGAAGATCCCCGAATTTCAATTGATATTGCGGGAGTTGAGCGGTCATGAGCTTAGATTTGCTCTGAGCGTTCTTATGAATGTCTTTCTTGAGGGCGTCATCGGTCAGATAGACCTTAGCCTGTCTTGTATTCGTTATGATGACAACTTTATTGACATCACCGGTTTTGATGAACTCCTGTAATTTTGCCGGAGTAATATCGGGTGGTGTCTGCCAACCGCTACCTCCAGTAAAGAACTGAGCACCGATGATGAAAAGCAATATGACTCCGTAGATCCAGTATGAACTGAATTTAGGACGCTTTGGAGTTGGATTGTTATTTTCTTTAGCCATTTAAATTTTTTAGTCGTTGAAAATTTAATTCATGGGAATTGCCGTAACCTTGGCATCTCCCCATAATCCTTCGATATCGTAATATTCCCGAATGTGTTTCTGGAAAACGTGAACTACCACGTTGACGTAGTCGATAAGCACCCATTCTGCATTGTCAGTTCCCTCGACGTGCCAGGGTTTATCCTTGAGTTCTCGACTTACTGTTTTTTGTATGGAATTAACGATGGCGTTAACCTGGGTATTTGAAGTACCGTTGCAGATAACAAAGTAATCGCAAACCGTGTTTTCTATTTCTCTTAAATCTAAAATATTTACATCCTTTCCCTTAACCTCCTCAATTCCTTTTAAGATAAATGTTATCAACTGATCTGCACTACTACTCGTTTTTGCCATTAAAAATTTTTATTTTCACAAAGTTATTATTTTTTACTTTTTTGACCATTCAAAATTATCATAAAGATTTAATTCAAATGTAGGGGTTTCTTATGAAGTTAATCAAACTTAATGCCATCGATTCGACCAATTCGTATTTAAAACAGCTGGCAGCTCAATCGGAATTGGAAGATTATACAGTTGTCATGGCAGAGAATCAGACCGCAGGAAGAGGGCAGATGGGAACGAATTGGGTCTCAGAACCGGGTAAGAACCTTACTTTCAGCATATTCAAGTATATAAACACCTTAAATAAAGACAATCAGTTTTACATTAGTATGGCAGTCGCCTTGTGTATCTATGATGTCTTAAATGCGTTCACCATACCTCAGTTACGCATTAAGTGGCCTAACGACATTTTGTCAGTAAACTCTAAGGTTTGCGGTATTCTCATCGAAAATCAAATAAAAAATGGGCAGTTAGAGGCAGCGGTTATAGGGATAGGTCTTAATCTTAATCAATCAGATTTCGACGGTGTTTTGAATGCTTCCTCTCTGAAACAGATCACAGGTGTGATTTATGATAAGGAAGAGATGATGGTGCTAATTGTTGATAGTCTCAGGAAATATGAAAAGCTGATACGGGAAGGTCAGCTTCATGAATTGCACCAGCGATATGAAGAGAAATTATTCCGAAAAGATAAGCCTTCAACTTTTAAGGATCGTTCCGGAGAGTTGTTCATGGGCTTTATCCGCGGAGTAACCGAACAGGGTAAGCTGATGGTTATGATCGAAGATCACAGTATTTGTGAATATGATCTAAAAGAAATCACCCTGTTGTATTAAGGATGCAACAGGGTGATTTTTTATAGATTGATGTAGTGCGTTCTTACTACAATTTAGCCATGTTGGTTACCAGTGTGTTGATGAAGCTGGTGATCGGTCCTTTGATCATCATGCCCATCATCGGATTAAAATCTCCGGAGAAGGTAAGTCCGACCTCACTACCTGCATCCCCTTTTTCACTGATGTCTGCCTTTAGAGTAAACGGTAGTTTATCACTGGCTGCGCCCAGAATTACTTCGTTATGGGGATTCTTTTCTTTTAATTTCAGAACGATCTCTGGCATTCCTTTGAGAGCGAACAGGAATTTATCTTCTTCAAGTACTTCGAACTTACTGATGTTCTCAGGCATCAGCTTTTCGAAATTTTTGATGTCAGTAAGAAAGTTATAGACTTCTTCAGGCGTTTTACCGACTGTGGTTTTTGGAGTTTCAATTGTCATATTTCTGTATTATTTCCAGTCTTGCGGAGCAAGGCGCCATTCTTTTAAAGTTTCCATGTCCTTTTCACCGATGTAATTAGTGTCGAGTGCCTGCTCCAGCAGGTATTCGTAACTGCTTAAGGTATGAAGAGGGATGTCGCCTGTCTTGAAGTTTTCTTCTGCAACATTGAAGCCATAGGTGAAAATAGCGAGCATGCCTTTGATGTGAGCTCCTTCCTGTTTCAGGGCTTCAACTGCATTGAGGCTGCTTTTTCCAGTGCTGATAAGGTCTTCGACTACCACAACATGTTGTCCGGATTCGAGAATTCCTTCGATCTGATTTCCTCTGCCGTGTTTCTTAGGTTCAGGCCTTACATAGATAAATGGAAGGTTCATATATTCGGCGACAAGCATACCGATACCGATAGCTCCGGTAGCTACTCCAGCGATGACATCCGGCTTGCCGTAAAGCTCCTCGATCTGTCTGGCAATCTGCTCTCTGACATAGTTTCTGATAGGCGGATACGACAAAATGATGCGGTTGTCACAATAAATTGGTGATTTCCATCCGGAAGCCCATGTAAAAGGATTTTTCGGATTCAACTTTATTGCATTAATTTGCAATAAAAGCTCTGCTGTTTTTTTAGCGGTATCTTTATTTAAAATCATGTTGCAAATGTATGAAGTTTTTGTAAATGAGCATCGCATTTTTTTAACCTCAAAGATTTCCAAAGAAACCGATTTTAAGCTGTTTCTGATGGATACAGTGAATGTGGAAGATGTGATCGATCAGCTGAATAAAGGGAAGATCAAAGCAGCGCAAATCTATCATCCCGATAAGGATGCCTTATTGAAGAAGTTCATGAAGAAGGTGCCTCTGGTGGTGGCAGCCGGAGGGGTGGTTAAAAATGATAAAGGAAAGACACTTTTTATTTTCAGAAATGGAAAGTGGGATTTGCCAAAAGGTAAGGTCGATAAAGGTGAAAGCATTGAAGATGCTGCTATACGTGAAGTAGAGGAGGAGACCGGTGTTAAGAAATTAAAGATCGACAACTTCCTTCAGGTGACTTACCATATTTTCAAACGCAACGGAGTTTATAAACTAAAGGAAACGCATTGGTATCTCATGCGTACCGGATACAGTGGTAAACTCGTGCCTCAATGTAACGAAGGTATCGAAGTTGCTGAATGGCTTAGTGATAAGAAGATTGAAAAGGCATTGGAGAATTCCTATGCCAATATCAAGAGCTTCTTTACGATGATCCCGGCTTAACGCTTAACGCAAGCGATAAACCGGGTATTTTAGATGAGCCTTTTCGTAATTAGGAGAATGTTTGTGCAACCAGTTCAGTTGTGCATACCAATTCTTAGCAAAGGCTTCGTCTGTATTTTTCTTTGCTTCAAAGGCTGCCTTCAGGTCGCTATCCTTCATAAGGAGTTCATTCGCTTTATCTTCCCATACATAAGGAGAGAAGCCTTCTTTTTGCTGTAAAATCGTGTCGAAGAAATTCCAGTTGAAGAATGAGTCAACAGCTTGTGGTTCCAAAACTTCAAGGATATATCTTATCCCGGGCTGTCTTGTATTTACCCGGTAATACCTGCCTTTTTCAAAATGGGTCATCTCCGTGCTTGCACGTACCTTAGTATTGAAATGTGTATAATGACCTTCATATGCATTGTTTCGTGTCTTGTAGTCTTCGATATGATAGATCTCTGCTTCGGTATCCATATCCTGACTTATAAGTTCCATGGCTATTCCGTTCAGTTTTAAAAGATCGATGACGTTATGCCAGCCTACAGGAATCATATAGGCTTCCGGAATCTCGATCGATACTGAGGCTTTAAACTCGTCCTGATATTCGACAGGTCTCGTAAAAGGTTTGTTGCGATCGTAATAAAGTCTTTCCTGACCGGTAACTTCACTTTCGATAAAACTTCCTTCAAATCCTTTGAAGTCAAAAGTGCGTGATTTAGTAGTGTCTACCTCCCAGTTTAATTCATAGGTTGCAGCAGTTTCGAATGCTTTAAAATTCGCATTTCGTACTTCCAGTATCTTTTTGTAGTTCGCTTCCGTGAAATCGATCATCGCGATCATCAGGTCATAGGTACCTTCTACTCTGGGTTTATAGGGTTTGAGCATGTGTGTTTCCACCATCATGCCCAGTGTGTTCCAAAGTGTGGTGTAGCCTGTGGAATAGCGGGGGGAGTCAAGGAATTGTGAAAATCCTTTTTCAGGAACCTGGTTGAAAACATTCACGTATGGTGTAATATCCCAGGATTTAGCCTGTAAGCCATCGATCAGACCGGGCATCATCTTGTTTTGTACATAGTCTCCGGCTTCATATCCCAGTTTATTATGCTGGGTAAAAAGGTGGGTGAGGGTATATTGATAATCCGCTCCGTTGCTAACATGATTGTCGATAAAAACATCGGGTTGTATCTTTTGATAGATACCGGCAAAGGCGCGCGCATTTCGGGTGTCGCTCTTGATGAAATCACGGTTCAGATCGTAATTTCTCGCGTTACCTCTGAAGCCATAGGCTACCGGTCCGTTCTGGTTGGTTCTCGACGTGCTGTTTCGGTTTAAGGATCCACCGATGTTGTATAAGGGAATGGTGGCGATGATGGTATGTTTCGGCGCTGCTATTTTGCCGGATGCAAAATCTCTGAGCATCATCATTGTCGCATCTATTCCATCCGGTTCGCCGGGATGTATCCCATTATTGATTAGTAGGATCCTGTGGTCTTTACGCAGCTTGTTCAGATCTTTCTCCTTGTTGGGGTTGTAGATCACCAGATGCAATGGATAGCCGCTGTCTGTCATCCCCTCTTCGGTAATGGTGATGGAAGGGTATTTTTTAGCAAGACCCTGATAATATGCGATTACCTGTGCGTAAGTCGCAGTTTCAGTTCCTTCAGAGGTTTCAAATACAGTCGTAAAATCCTGGGAATGCAATGTGCAATGCAGGAATAGTGTAAGTAACAGGTAAATTTTTTTCAAGGGTACAATTTTTATTCTTCCAAATGTAGCCAAAAATGGCATATCTGAAAATATAAGATACCCTATCTCCTATTATAAACTATTCGGGCAGTACGATTTCTTCATTCCAAAGATATTTTCCAAACCATATCCAATTGTGCCACATGGCGGCAAGTCGTTCCTTAGGTTTGGTGATTCCATGACCAAATCCTTTGTACACGATCAGTTTGGAAGGCACCCCAACATCTCTTAAGCCTTGTAAAAGTTCGTAGGCATTAGCGATGGGTACTCTACGGTCGAATTCACCATGCTGGATCAGTGTTGGCGTCTTTGCCTGATTGATGTTGGTCATGGGGGAGGTTACTTCATAGATCTCCTTATCTGACCAGGGTGTGGCTTTCAGGTATTGCCTCGTGAATGGATGAATGTCGGTATTTACATAATAGGTCATCCAGTTCGATATGCCGGCTCCAACTGATATCGCTTTGAACCGGTCACTGTTGGTCGTGAGGAATGCAGAAATATAACCGCCCTGACTCCATCCCATACATCCTATTTTTTCGTTATCAACCAAACCTTTTGAAATCAGATAATCGACTCCCGATAATACATCCCATGCATCCCCAACGCCGAGATTCCTGACATTCAATTCTCTGAACTCCTCCCCATATCCTGCCGAACCTCTGTAATTGGGTTGGAGGATCAGGGCCCCTTTATTCAGCCACTGAACCATCGGGTAAACATAAGAGGGTACCGGTCCGGGTGTTGAAATTCCTGTAGGTCCCCCATGAATAATCACCAGCAACGGATATTTTTTATCGGGGTCAAAGTTTTGCGGTTTCATAAGTACACCTTCTATTTTTGCCCCGTCTTTACTTTTCCATGAAATCACCTCACTGTTGGAAACAGCCCAGTCTTTGATAATATCTGAGTTTGAAGTGTACTTATTTAAATTAGTCAGGTTGGCATCACCCGAATATATCTCGGTAATATCATCATCGTTGGTACCGGAAAAGGCGACTTTGCTTCCGTCTTTGGAAAAGGAAATGCCATAAATCCTTTCCGGACCTTTTTTGATCAGGGTAACCTTACCGGAAGCAGGATCCATATATACCAATTTTCTTTGGGTCTTTTGCCAGGCTGTGGCGAAGATGCCACGGGGAGTCCAGTGAATGTCTCCCAGATTTTCGTCAAACCTGCTGCCTACCTGCCTGTTCCCACTTCCGTCTTTGCCGATGATGAAATACTTATCATTCTTGTAATAGTTGGAAATGGTGTCATTTAAAGAACTGCTGTATAAGATGGAGTTTCCATCCGGTGACCATCCGATCAAACCATCATAGCTTTTATTGTTGATAAGAGGGGTGATCTTTTCAGAAGCTACATCCAGCAAAGAAATATCAGCTTTAAAGAAAGTATTGATCAACGGGTTTGGTTGATGCTCGAAGGCGATCTGTTTACTATCCGGAGACCAGGAAAAGTTGTTGATGCTATACGATGATTCACTGATGAGTTCCCTTGATTTAAGGGCTGCAGTTGCAGCGGAATCTTTCGGTAATGCAGGGCGAAGTTGGGCATCGGAGCCTTCAAAAGGGATAATCCATAGTTTGTGAAGGTAGAATTTCTCATCATCTGTAAAGTAGTCGCCGTATTTCTTTTTGCGCTTCTTCTCTGCTTCAGATTCTGTCTCTGCCTGTATAAAAGCGATCTGTTTTCCATCAGGTGACCAGTCAAAATCGGATACACTACCCTCAGTTCCGGTGAGCTGTATGGCCTCACCGCCTGCACTGCGAATCACAAAGATCTGATTCTTTTCATCCCTGTCGGAGCTAAAAGCTATCCATTGCCCATCCGGAGACCATTTTGGGTTGGTACTGCCGCCATCTTTCGCATTGGTGAGTTGAAAAGGGGATTCACCCGGTCTTATCAACCAGATCTCTGTATCGTATTTGTTATTTTCCCAATCGGTGGTAGTAGATGTATATGCGATGGTCGAACCGTCCGGAGAGATTACAGGGCTTCCTGCATTTCTTATTGAGAGGATCTCTTCAAAGGACGGATCTTTTAATTCCTGAGCAAAGATCTGTAGACCGGACAGGGTCAGTAGGGCGGCAAAAAGAAAAGCTTTCATGAGGTTGGTTTTTTGTGGTGGTTGTTTTGATAATTATTGAAATGACGTGTAAATTTTCAAAACGTTTGTAACTTGTTGTTTTAAGGTTAGTTAAAACTAATGATTTTTTTCGTTCCGAAATCTTTCAGCCGCTTAAAAACATATACACCCCTCAAACTATGAAATAGTTACATATGGTTGCATAACTTGTGAGAATCAAAAATTACAGTAGTTTTGCACCCTTAAATTTTCTCCAGATGACAGATTTTATCCGCAAAAGAGCAGCAAATGCCAAGAATGATATATTAAGTGGACTGACAGTGGCACTCGCACTCATTCCGGAAGCGGTAGCCTTTGCTTTCGTGGCAGGCGTACCTCCATTAGTAGGTTTGTATGCGGCCTTTATGATCGGTCTGATCACTTCTGTCTTTGGGGGAAGACCGGGTATGATCTCCGGGGCAACAGGAGCATTGGCCGTGGTTATGGTCCATCTCGTAGCGGAAGGAAATGCACGTGGTATCGATGGAGAAAATCTCGGACTCTATTATTTGTTTGCAACCGTTATTCTCATGGGGATCATACAAATGCTTGCCGGCGTTTTCAAATTGGGGAAATTCGTACGTCTGATTCCGCATCCCGTGATGATGGGCTTTGTGAATGGTCTGGCAATCGTGATCTTTTTGTCACAATTGGGGATGTTTAAATATGTACAGAATGGTGAGCGTATCTGGATGCATGGAACCGATCTGTATCTCATGATCGGACTGGTTGGACTAACCATGGCTATCATGTGGTTGCTGCCTAAGGTCTATAAAAAATTACCAGAGGCACTTATCGCAATCCTGGCCGTGTCTGCGATCGTTATCTTTGGGAAACTCGATGTGGCAACCGTAGGTTCCTTTATTCGTGATGGTGGAGGAGAAGGGTTAAAGGGAGGTTTGCCGGATTTCCAGTGGGATCTTTTTAATAAGGTACCTATGAATATGGAAACCTTACGATTTATCGGGCCCTATGCATTGATACTTGCAGCTATCGGACTCATTGAATCCTTGATGACATTAAACCTTATCGATGAGCTTACGGAGACCCGTGGAAGTGCTAATCGTGAATGTATGGCTCAGGGAGGTGCTAATATTATCACGGGATTGTTTGGTGGAATGGGAGGCTGTGCTATGATCGGTCAGTCGATTATCAATATCAAATCTGGAGGCAGAACCAGACTTTCAGGAATTGTAGCTGCCCTTACCTTATTGATGTTCATTCTTTTTGCCAGCGCTTATATAGAACAGGTGCCAATCGCTGCATTGGTAGGGGTGATGTTCATGGTGGTAATCGGAACCTTTGCATGGAGTAGTTTCCGTATCCTGCATAAAATCCCGTTAAGTGATGCAATTGTATTGATCGCGGTGTCCTTGCTTACCGTTATTTTTGATCTTGCGATCGCAGTTATCGCCGGAGTGATCATTTCTGCCCTTGTTTTTTCCTGGGAAAATGCCAAGCGAATTCGGGCTCGAAAACATATAAAGGAGGATGGTACCAAAGTCTATGAGATCTGGGGGCCACTTTTCTTTGGTTCGGTACAACAGTTCAATAGCAAATTTGATATCAAGGACGATCCGGAAAACGTTGAGATCGATTTTATCGAATCACGGGTAAGCGATCATTCTGCGCTGGAGGCGCTTTCCAATCTGATTGATAAATATGAAGCTGCTGGGAAAAATCTGAAGATCAAACATCTCAGTGAAGAATGTCAGCGCCTGATGATAAAAGCCTCACCGAAACTCGCCAATGTGATCGTTGAAGATATCGATGATCCGCGATATCATGTGATGGCCAAGGTTATGGAATAACCAGGCCCGTGAGTTTGGAGGCAACAACCGGCTTCTCAATTTTGGTTACATTCATCCCGTAAGTTGTGCGGTATTCAGTAACCTTGGTGTCGATTTCGGGGTCAAAGGATGAAGTCAGGAGGAATACCTGAATGGCATTCTTTTCCGGAAAGTTGATGGACGGCAGCTTTTCCAGAAATTTCCAGCCATCCATAATCGGCATGAAGAGATCCAGGAATATTAGAAAGTTGGTTCCGGGAATAAGATCATAACTTTTAAGAAAATTAAATGCAGAACTTCCTTCTGGAAATTCCAGTATATCGGAGTCCGAAAAAGCATTTGCAATAACTTTTTTAACTTGAAATCTGCTTAGGGTGTCATCATCGATGACCAATATCTGTTGTTTCGACGACATAATTTCACCGATTTATTTTTTTACACGAACCGTATCAGGGACCAGACCGGTATAATCGCCTCCGTTTCTGATTACATCCCTGACGATGGAAGACGAAATATAGCTTTTTCCGGATGAGGTCAGCAGGAAAACCGTTTCGATCTCGGATAGTTTTCTGTTGGTATGAGCAATGGCTTTTTCAAATTCAAAATCTGCCGGATTTCTCAAACCTCTCAGAATGAATTGCGCATCAACTTTTTTACAGAAATCGACGGTGAGCCCTTCATAGGTCATCACGCGTATCTTCGGTTCATTTGCAAAAGCGTTCTCGATAAACTCCTTTCTTTCCTCCAGGTCGAACATATATTTTTTTTCCGCATTAATCCCTATGGCAATGATCAGCTCATCAAATAGCGTGATCCCTCTGGTGATAATATCAAAATGTCCCAATGTGATCGGATCGAAGGATCCCGGAAATATAGCTCGACGCATGTCTGTGATTCTGTTAATTCGGTTGAATGAATAAAGATAGTAAAATCATTGATGTACGTTTGAGGAATTGAAAATTGATCTTATCCCAACGTTCTTATTTTTCAGGGTACTTTGCGAAGTATCCTTTTGCAAACGGTTCTATGACTTGATCTGTATTGTTTTTAGGTCTTATTTACTTATAGCTGCCTTTCAATTATTAAGTTATCGTAAAAACTACTATTGTAAGGCTTCCTCGATGGCGTTATCGAATAATTCCGGCAGACTGATTCCTGCAGCCCTGGCCTGTTGTGGCAGGATACTTTCATTGGTTAATCCGGGAATTGTATTCACTTCCAATAAGTAAGGTTCCTGATTTACAAAGATGAATTCACTCCTGCTGAATCCCTTTAACCTGAGGATCTCATAGATCCTTTTGGCAGCCTCCCTGACATTGTTCTCTTCGGTTTCTGATATTCCAGCGGGAGTTATCTCCTGTGATTTTCCAAGATACTTTGCTTCGTAATCAAAAAATTCATTCTCTGAAACGATCTCGGTGATGGGCAATACGATCACTTCTCCCTTGTAACGAATTACACCTACCGATACTTCTGTTCCCGAGAGGAAACTCTCTATAATTAGTTCGTCATCTTCCTTTAAGGCATTATGGATTGCTTCACTGAGGTTTTCCTGATCAGAGACTTTATATACCCCAAAACTGGAACCTGCCTTATTGGCCTTGACAAAACAGGGCAGGCCAACTTTATCGATAATCGCTTTTTCGTCGATTTCATCACCAAGGTTCAGGTAATAGGAAGCTGCACATTTAATGCCGTAAGGTTTTAAAACAGCAAGACAATCACGCTTGTTGAAGGTGAGTGCTGACTGATACATGTCACAGGAAGTATGTGGCAGGTTGAGCAATGAGAAATAGCCTGGCAGAAATCCATCTTCGCCCGGATGACCATGAATTGCATTGAAGATACAGTCGAATTGTAGCTGGGCTCCATTCACCTGAATGCTGAAATCGGCTCGATCGATCGGATGTTCCTTTTGATCTTCATCCACATATACCCATTTATCTTTTAATATATGAAGTGGATACACTTCATATTTATCTTTTGGGAGGGCGTTGCAAACCACATAACCACTTTTAAGTGAAATCTCAAATTCGGAAGAATATCCTCCCATGACAACCCCTATCTTTTTTTTCATATTTGTATTACTCATTGTGTTTAAAAAAGGAAAGATGGAACCCCTTGATCATAAAAGTTTGTGATAAAAACGAATTATTGGGGCTGCATCGTATATAACTTCAGCCGATATTTACGTTAATCAAAAGTATTATTTAATTTCAACATTCTTTAAAAGAACATATCCTAAAATTGAATTGCCGGATCAACCGGTGGTTGTGAATTTTGATTTTATATCTTTGTCCAATAATTTTTTTAAATGAAGCTATTCAAGTTTATCCTAAGCAAGACCTTCTTAAAACAACTTGCCCTAGCTGCAGGAGTTGTTGTTGTACTGACCCTGCTAATGCTGCAATACCTGAAATATACCACAAATCATGGTGAAACCGTACTGGTACCTGATCTTTCTAAGAAGTCGATCAGAGAAGTGGATAATATCTTAGGAGATGCCGAGCTCAGATCAGTGGTTCTTGATTCTGCGAATTTTAATCCTGATTACCCGAGATTTTCAGTGATTGAACAGAATCCAAAACCCAATAAGAAAGTAAAGAAAGGAAGAAAAATATATCTTATTATCAATCCTTCAGGTTACAGAAAGGTAAGTGTACCTAATCTGATCCAGAAAACCAAACGGAACGCTACCTCCATGTTGAAAGCGGTCGGACTTGAAGTAGGTAAAGTTACCTATATCGATGAGATCGGAAAAGACATGGTATATTATGTGCGTTATGACGGTGAAGATATATTGCCCGGACACCAGTTGCCAAAAACCTCACAGGTAGAATTGGTATGCGGAAACGGAAATAATCCTGAAGAACAAGATTAGAAGAGATGAAGGACACGGAAAGGGATGATGAACTGAATCAGGATGATGAGCTGTACGAACATTATAGCTTTCAGGCAGGAAAAGGTCAGGAACCATTAAGAGTGGATAAGTTTTTGATGAATTTTATCGAGAATGCCACACGAAATAAGATACAACAAGCTGCCAAAAACGGGAATATTTATGTTAATGGTATCGCTGTAAAATCAAACCATAAGGTTAAAGCTAATGATGAGGTTAAAGTACTCTTTGAGCATCCTCCTCATGAATACCTGTTGACTCCGGAAGAAATTCCACTGGATATCGTCTATGAAGATGATGAACTTCTGGTGATCAACAAACCGGCAGGAATGGTGGTGCATCCCGGACATGGAAATTATTCCGGTACTCTTATCAATGCCTTGATCTACCATTTTAATAACCTTCCGTTGAACAGTAACGAACGTCCCGGACTCGTTCATCGTATCGATAAGGACACATCTGGATTATTGGTGATCGCCAAGACCGAACATGCACTGAACCATTTGTCAAGACAGTTCTTTGATAAGAGCAGTGAAAGGGAATATGTAGCACTTGTTTGGGGAAATGTTACGGAGGATGAAGGTACAGTTACCGGTCATATCGGAAGAAATCCGAAGAACCGACTTCAGATGATGGTTTTTCCTGAGGGCGACCAGGGTAAAGAAGCGGTTACCCATTATAAAGTATTGGAGCGATTTGGTTATGTGACCTTATTATCCTGCAGATTGGAGACCGGTAGAACACACCAGATTCGCGTACATATGAAATATGCGGGTCACACCTTATTCAATGATGAACGATATGGTGGGGAAAGAATCCTTAAAGGGACTACGTTTACCAAGTATAAGCAGTTCGTTGAGAATTGTTTTAAGATATTGCCTAGACAAGCGCTGCATGCAAAAACTCTTGGCTTTGCACATCCGGTAACGGGTGAATTCCTGCGATTCGATTCGGAAATCCCGGAAGATATGCAGGAAGCCATTGAAAAATGGCGCAATTATGCCAAACATCAGATCGATAATTAAAATTTATAATAGGATAGGAATTACGACTCAATATTAATTTTATATCCTTCTCCCGAGTGGTATTTTTGACCTGTGATTTTCTGTGGAAATTTTCTGCAGATCACGGTAATAAACACTAAACTGAATTAACCTGTTCTTATCATGAAGATCGTTATATCTCCTGCAAAGTCATTGGATTTTGAATCGGCCTTACCAGTGGAAATGCATACACAACCTCTTTTCCAGGAGGAGGCAGACAAACTGAATAAGGTATTACAAAAGAAATCACCAAAAAAATTGTCGGAACTGATGCATATCTCTGATAATCTTGCAGCATTAAACTGGCAGCGTAATCAGGATTTCAGTTTACCCTTCACTCCCGAAAATGCCCGTCCTGCGGTGTATGCTTTTAACGGTGATGTTTACTCAGGGCTTGATGCCTATTCTATTCCGGAAGAAAAGATAGAGAAATTACAAGAGTCTCTCAGGATATTGAGCGGACTTTATGGAGTTTTACGTCCACTTGACCTGATGCAACCTTACAGACTTGAGATGGGGACCTCCCTTAAGGTGGGACGTAATGAGAACCTCTACGGATTCTGGAAAAAAAAGATTACCGCTGCATTAAATGAGGAGCTAGCTGACGATGAGTTATTCATAAATCTGGCGAGCAATGAATATTTTTCTGCAGTGGATTCCAAAAAACTGAAAGTGCCTGTGATCACCCCAAACTTTAAAGACTTTAAGAATGGTAAATTAAAAGTGATAAGTTTCTTTGCGAAAAAGGCAAGAGGATCCATGGTGCGCTATATCATCGATAGGGGTGTGCAAAGTATGGAAGACCTGAAAGGTTTCGATTACGACGGATATACCTATAGCGAAGAACATTCAGTGAAGAAGAACGAACTTGTGTTCATACGATAGAAATAGCGGGTATTGAAAATACCCGTTTTTTATTTCTTGGTATCTACGCTCACCTTTTCTTCAATCGGAGCACGTTTCTTTAATTTTCTTCGTCTTCGTACGCCATAAGTACCCCGGCTTATTTTTCCTCTTTTAGATTTTAGATCTCCTTTTCCCATAATACAAGGTTTTTATTTGTTTCTTTCTTAATTTAAATAAAATAAGGACTTTTGTCAAATTATGTTTCATCATTTCCATCCATATCCTCCTTTTGTTCCCGAAAACACTCGTAAATTAATTGTAGGCACCCTGCCTCCACCACGATTTAGTGCCGGATTGCTTAAGGAAGGCGATGTTGATTTCTGCTATGGAAGTCGTGACGGACAACTGTGGAAGATCCTGGATACTATTTTCGAACTGAATCTGGAATTTGCTTCTACAGCATTGGCCATAGCGCAACGAAAACAATTTCTGAGATCGAAAGGGATAGGAATCTTTGACATCGTTGAAAGTGCCGAAAGGCAAAGGATGGATGCTGCAGATACAAGTATGGAGAATGTGGTTTTACGTGACCTTTTAGGAGGATTACGGAAATTCTCAAGTGTGGATACACTGTTATTCACGGGAGGAAACAGTAAGAATGCGCCAGAATATTTCTTTAGAAGACAGTTAAAGGCACATGAATTATCATTTGTTCAAGTGTCCGAGGAGCTGCCGAGGGAACATGAGTTTGTATTGGACGGACGAACGATCAGGACGGTTTCTTTGATATCACCATCGGGGTCAGCCAATCGGGCGGTTGGAAGCATTCCCGAATACAAAAGGAAGAAACAACAGAATCCGGATTATACGACCTTCGATTACCGGGTAGACCAGTATTCAAGATATTTTTAAACAAAAAACCGGAGACGTGGCTCCGGTTTGTTTATCTGGGGGACAGCATCACTGTTTGTTCTGCTGTTCCTTGATCGTTTTCTTGTCAACATCGAAATCGTTGGTATCGATATTGGTATTACCAGACGGATTTGTCGGGTTTTCCTGTTGTTTTTTTCTTTTCCATTTTTTGTCTGCTATAGTTCCCATATTCATAGTTTTTAAGGTTCATTCTTAATATAGGGAAATATAGAAGAAAAGGGTGCTAAAGCCTTATTAAAACCTTGTTATGGTATGTTAAACCGACTATCGAATACTTCCTATAAAGTCAGGGATACCTGTTATGCCTTTTTCGTTCAGGCATTTGATAAAGGCTGAGCCAATGATCGCTCCATGAGCATATTTAGTGGCGGCCTGAAAGGTTGTAGCATTTGAGATCCCGAAACCTACGATTTGTGGAGTTTTCAAATCCATATCACTGATCCTTTTGAAATAGGATTCCTGCGTATTTCCGAATTCGCTCTTCGCTCCAGTTACACTGGCAGAACTTACCATGTAGATAAATCCGTTGGAAACAGCATCTATAAAACGGATGCGTTCATCACTGGTCTGAGGAGTGATCAGGAATATATTGAAAAGGCCGTATTGCTCGAATAAGGCCTGATATTCCCTTTTATAAACATCAACGGGAAGGTCAGGAATGATGAGTCCGTCAATACCGATCTCATGACACTTTTTACAGAATTCTTCCACGCCAAATTGTAATATGGGATTGAAATACCCCATGATGATCAGCGGAATGGAGACCGTTTTTCGAATATCCTTAAGTTGTTCGAAAAGCACAGCGGTACTCATTCCATTCTTTAAGGCATCGGTGGAGCTTTGCTGAATGGTCGGCCCGTCTGCAAGTGGATCGCTGAAGGGTAAGCCGATCTCGATCAGGTCGACACCTTCCTTTTCCAGCGATTGGATTATATCGGTAGTATCGTTTATTTGAGGATATCCTGCGGTAAAATATATCGATAATAACTTTTTATCTTCCTGTAATTTCTTTTCGATCCTGTTCATGATAGCATTAGAGATTAAAATAATTGATATAGGTATCGAGGTCTTTGTCGCCACGACCTGAAAGACTGATAACAACGATGTCGTCTTTTTTGAAATTTTTATGGTTGAATACCGCGAATGCATGGCTGGACTCAATAGCCGGGATGATCCCTTCTAATTTTGCGAGCTCCAGTCCGGCATGCATGGCTTCATCGTCAGTGGCGGAGTAGAATTCACCTCTTCCGGAAGTGTAGAGATGGGCATGCATCGGACCAACTCCGGGATAGTCAAGTCCGGCAGAGATGGAGTATGGTTCGGTGATCTGACCGTCTTCCGATTGCATCAATAAAGTTTTACAACCATGAATTATTCCTTCCTTTCCAAGAATAGAAGTTGCTGCACTCTCACCGGAATGAATTCCTTTTCCGGCTGCTTCCACGGCGATTATGCCTACTTCCGGTTGATCCAGAAAATGATAATACGTACCTGCAGCATTACTGCCACCGCCGATACAGGCGATCACATAATCAGGATTTTCCCTTCCTTCTTTCTCTTTTAATTGCCATTTGATCTCTTCTGATATGATGCTTTGAAATCGCGTAACCATATCGGGATACGGATGCGGGCCAATGGCAGACCCGATGATATAATGTGTGTCGACCGGGTTGTTGATCCAGTCACGAATAGCTTCATTTGTCGCGTCCTTGAGTGTGCGGCTTCCGGAAAGCGCAGGTCTGACCGTAGCTCCGAGCATTTTCATCCTGGCGACATTTGGAGCCTGGCGAGCGATATCGATTTCTCCCATATACACGACACATTCCATTCCCATCAGTGCACATACGGTAGCAGTTGCAACCCCGTGTTGTCCGGCACCGGTCTCTGCAATGATCCGTTTCTTACCCAATTTTCGGGCCATCAGAATTTGTCCGATGGTATTATTGATCTTATGGGCACCGGTATGATTCAGGTCTTCACGTTTCAGATAGATCCTGGCGCCATGCTTTTCGGAAAGTCTTGAGGCAAAATACAAAGGCGAGGGTCTGCCCACATAATCGCGGAGCAGCTTATCGAAAGTAACTTTGAAATCAGGCTCGTTCATCACTTCAAGATAACGTTGACGAAGTTCTTCCACATTCGGGTAGAGCATTTCTGGAATATATGCCCCGCCAAAATTCCCGTAATATCCGTTGCTGTCTACATTATAGTTCATTTGGTTGTATTTCTGTTAAGGTAACAATGATTTAAAAAGTTTAAGTTTTTCCGGAATCTTCATTCCGGGTTCAGATTCGAATCTGCTGTTCACATCGATCGCATGACAATAGGCCGCTGCCGGTGAACTCAAAAATTCAAGAATTTGTCCGATCTCCTGCTGCCCGATACCTCCACTCAGAAAAAAGGGAGTCTCTGACGGATATTCATCCAGCGCTGACCAGTTGAAGGTAAAACCATTGCCGCCGGGGAGAAGTCCTTTCGTATCAAACAGAAAGAAATCGGAATATTGCTCATATCGACTGATCGTTTTAGCCTCGATCCTGTCGATGACGGAGAACACCTTAATCAATTCCGGTTTGCATACCCCGTTGCCAAATTCCTCCAGAAGTAAAGCATCCAGTTTCGCCAGATATTCAGGACTTTCATTTCCGTGTAATTGAATGGCATTAAAGCGGTAATACTTCACTGATTTGAGAAGCGAATCGATATCTGCATTGACGAATACACCCACCTTTCGTATTGAATCCGGAAGTTCCGGAATGATTCCTTCGAAGAACCTCGGAGACTTTTCGTACATGATAAAGCCGAGATAGTCGGGATTCAAATTGCCTACAGCCTTTATATTGGCCGGATGTTTCATTCCGCAGATCTTTAATTTCATGAGGTGGTTTTTTGAAGCTGACTAATAAATTCCCCGGCATTTTTTCCCGGATCCTCGGTTTTCATAAAATTCTCACCGATCAGGAATCCACGGTAACCGTAGTCTCTTAAACCTGCAATGGATGCAGTGTCACTGATGCCACTTTCGGAAACCTTCACGAAAGAATCGGGAATATGTGACGCTAAGGACCGGCTGGTATCCAAAGATACCTCGAAAGTTTTGAGATTTCGGTTATTTACTCCGATCATGGCCACTTCCGGTATCAGTGATCGCTGTAATTCTTCCAGGTCATGAACCTCCAGCAATACTTCCAATTGCAGTTCACTGGCGAGTTTAGCCAGGTCTTGCATTTCCCGGGTGGTGAGTACCGCTGCGATGAGTAAAATCACATCGGCTCCATAGGCCTTAGCCTCAAATAGCTGGTAAGGATCTATTATGAATTCCTTTCGTAATAAAGGAATTTCCACGGCGGCTCTGGCGATCAGCAGGTCGTCGATCGCCCCACCGAAATATTTGACATCGGTTAAGACAGACATTCCGCACACCCCGGCTCGCTGATACCCTGTCGCCACATCCTGTACATTCAATTGCTGGTTGATCACTGCCTTTGAAGGGGATCGGCGTTTGTGTTCAGCGATGATCCCGGACTCGCTGTTTCGCAAGCGATCGGAAAGAGCATTGATCTTTCGATCGAAAAGAGCCGAGGCCTCCAGTTGCTTTATGGGTATCAGTGAACTTCTTAAAGCAACTTCCTTCCGTTTATCAGCTATAATTCTATCCAGTATGTTCATTTGAGTATATCGATTATCAGTCTTAAGCACTGAGTTGTTGTATTTTTCTGAGTACTTCCAGCGCCTTACCGCTCAGAAGCACTTCTTTGGCTTCTGCAAAGCTATCATGTACCGGGGTGTTCTTAACCGTTGCAATGGCCATGGCAGCATTGGCGCAAACCACATTATTTTGCGCAGTGGTTCCTTTTCCTTCTAAAACATTTATAAAGATGGCTGCTGATGATTCAATGCTTCCACCTCCGATGATCTCACTTTGCTTTACTTCGGTAACTCCGAAATCTGCTGCTTCCAACATTTGTTCATGGTTGTTGCGAATGACCTTGGTCTTTCCGGTGAGCGAGATCTCATCATAGCCGTCAAGGGCATGAAGGATGGTATAGTTCTTTTCTGTGTTTTGATAGAGGTAACCATAAAGTCGGGCGAGTTCCAGGTTGAATACGCCTACCATTTGATTCTTAGGGAATGCCGGATTAACCATCGGTCCCAGCATGTTGAAAAAAGTCTTCACCGCCAGTTCTCTGCGAATAGGAGCCACATGCTTCATGGCCGGATGGAACAGGGGAGCATGTAATATACAGATTCCGGCCTGGTCGATGCAGCGGTTAAGGAAATCGACATCCTGGGAGAATCGGATTCCGAGATGTTCCATGACATTACTGGAGCCACATTTTGAAGAAACGCCGTAATTCCCATGTTTGGTAACCTTAACTCCTGCTGCTGCCGTGATGAAAGAGGCGAGTGTTGAAATATTAAAGGTGTCTTTACCGTCTCCTCCGGTCCCGCATAGATCGATGGTCTCATGGCCGTTGAGGTCTACAGAAAGGCAGAGTTCCTGCAGGGCATCCCTGAAGCCTTCCAGTTCCTCGATGGTGATGTTACGCATCATATAGACGGTAAGAAAAGCTGCGATCTGACTGGTGTTTACTTCCCCGTTTGAGATCATTACCAAAGCATTTCTGGCTTCTTCCTTACTGATGGTCTCGTGATTTATTAATCGGTTTAAAATTGTTTTCATTGTAGTTTTTTTAAAGTCATTTTATCGATTGTGCTGCATGTTGGAAAATTACATGTCGAGCCAGTTCTTTAAAATGGTTTTACCTTCAGGGGTGAGTACCGATTCCGGGTGATATTGTACACCCCGGACATCATATTCACGGTGTTTTAACGACATGATCTGGCCGTTTTCGTCAATGGCGGTTATGATCAGATCGTTTGGGACTTTAGGGTCGACCACCCAACTGTGGTAACGACCGACCTCGATCTCTTCAGGAAGGTTATTATAGATAGGGTCGTCAGCAATGATCTTAATAGCAGTGCTCACCCCGTGATATACCTCTTCGATATTGATAAGTGAACCCCCGAAAACTTCACCGATGGCTTGTTGTCCGAGGCACACTCCAAAGATACTCTTGGTAGGAGCGAAGCGTTTTATGAGAGGCTTTAAAAGTCCGGCTTCGTCAGGAATTCCGGGACCGGGTGATAGGACGATCTTTTCAAAATCTTCGACGATATCAAGATCGATCTGATCATTCCGGTAAACTTCTACCTCGCAATCCAGGTCTTCCAGGTAATGTACCAGATTATAGGTGAAGCTGTCATAGTTATCGATTACCAATACTTTTTTCATATTTTTCTCCAATTGGAAATTTTATTTTATCTCTTCCGCCATATCCATGGCTTTGTTCAGAGCTCCGAGTTTGTTATAGGTTTCCTGTAATTCATTCTCCGCAACGGATGCGGATACAAGTCCGGCACCTGCCTGATAATAAAGGCGGTAATCCTTGCTCAGGAAGGTCCGTATCATAATAGCATGGTTGAAGTTTCCGTTGAAATCCATAAAACCGATGGCCCCGCCATAATAATCCCGCTGACTGTGTTCATAACGATCGATCAGTTGCATAGCCATGTGCTTCGGAGCTCCACTCAGCGTTCCGGCAGGAAAGGTGTCGGCAACGACCCGCATGGTCGAGATCTCAGGTTTTTTTCTGGCAGTGACCTTGGAAACCAGGTGTATCACATGGGAGAAATACTGAACTTCACGGTAGGTCTCCACAGCAACACTGTTGCCGTTTCGGCTGAGATCGTTTCTTGCCAGATCCACCAGCATTACATGTTCGCTGTTTTCTTTTAGATCTTCGGAAAGTTCAATGGCCAGTTGGGCGTCTTTCTCATCATTACCCGTGCGTTTAAAGGTGCCGGCGATCGGATGGATCTCAGCCTTATCGTTCTTTACCACCAATTGTGCTTCCGGGGAACTTCCAAAGATCTTGAAGTTTCCGTAATCGAAATAGAAGAGGTAGGGAGAAGGATTGATGGATCGCAGGGCTCGATAAACGTTGAATTCATCGCCTTTGAATTGTTGGGAAAATCTTCGGCTCAGCACCAATTGGAACACGTCACCGCGTTTACAGTGATGGCGGGCTTTTTCAACCAGTGCTCTGTAATCTTCATCCTTGAGAAAAGAATGAGGTTCACCAACTTTTTGGAAGTTGTAAGAAGCGAAGTTTCGCGCTGCGAGTAATTGTTGAATATCCGCAATATTATGTGAATCATCAGAGGAATGACAAAAGATATAAGCTTCATTCTTAAAGTGATTGATCGCGATGATGTTGCGATATACCGCATAATAGATATCCGGAATCTGTAAAGAATCCTCTTTTTTCCGAATCTCGATATCTTCGAAATAGCGAACGGCATCATAAGCGATATAGCCGAAGAGTCCGTTGGTGATGAACTTAAATCCGTTATTTTCTGTTTTAAAGCTTTTAGCAAAGGCTTCGATCATGGCCGGAACATCACTTTCTGAGGTTAGCGCATCTGAAAGATGGGTACCGTCAGGGTAGTGGCGTACGATCGTTTCATTTTCGACTTTTACCGAGGCGATCGGGTCGAAACAGATGTACGAAAAACTATTGTCGTTTGCATGATAGTCACTGGATTCAAGCAAAATGCTGTTCGGAAATTTATCCCGTATCTTTAGATAGACGCTCACCGGGGTAATGGTGTCGGCGAGTATCTGCTTATAATGTGTCTTTAATTCAAAGGTATGCATGGTTTTCTGTGATTTCTTAATTTCAAAAACTATTGGAAACAAAAAAGGCCTGTCGTGATCGACAGGCCTTTTATATTTTGATTACATCATAGGGGCGTCTGCTCACGAATTCGAACGTAAGTTAGACCACCACCAGATAATGTTAATATTGTTTCTCATGTTGAGGTCAAATATAGAAACGATTTTTAAATTTTCATAGCAAGGATTAAAAAAAAAATCCTGTGTCGGTTAAAACACAGGATCTTATCATAACAATTAAACTTAAACTTAGGGGGAATTAGAATTCCAGATCTACTACCAGATCAAATTCATCATAGATGGTTTTATCTCCTAAATTGTCAAAGAAGCTTCCGGATCCATATCGGATATCATATTTAGCTCTGTCGATCTTAACGCTTGCAGTTGCTTTGCTTCCATAGATTGAAAGGTCAAAGTTTACAGGGTGTGTTTTACCTTTGATGGTAAGGTCACCGGTAACTTTATACGCATTCTTTCCGGTAGCCGAAACTTTCGTAAATACCAAAGTAGCGTTAGGGTATTTTTCAACTCCGAAGAAATCATCTGATTTCAGGTGTCCTTCCAGTTTTCCTTTATATTCACCGGTAAGGTCAGTGGATACCAGTGAGGTCATATCAACAGTGAATTCACCTCCGGCTAATTTATCGCCGTCAAAGGTCAGAATTCCTTTTTTCAGAGCTACAGTTCCTTCGTGCGAACCGGTTACTTTATATCCTTTCCAGGATACAGAGCTGTTTTCAACTTTTACGGGTTTTTCAACCAGTGGCAGGGTATAGGCGAAACTTCCGAATATTACAGTAAGGGCCAATACGGATTTTAAAATGTTCTTAGTCATTGTGTTCAGATTATAGATTTATAAATAATTCTTGTTTAGATTTTCTAACTTTTGTGTAATGCTGTGTCTCATCGTCGGCATCGCGATAACCGATCGCAGCTACCAGACAGGCGTTGAGATTTTCAGATTTTAAATTCAGGATCTCATTGTATTTTGCGGCATCGAAACCTTCCATCGGACAAGCGTCTATGTGTAGGTTTGCGGCTGCTGCAAGTAGGTTTCCGAGGGCGATATATGCCTGTTTGGCAGTCCAGTTATTCTTTACATCTTCCGGTAAAGAGTTCACCTGGTTATTCATCATCTGGCTAAATCCATCGAGATTTTTGATATCCATTTTACGAGTGTCTGCAATGTTCTCTATATAGGATTGAATCTCTTCGCTTCCAAAATTGAGTTGATTAGCAAACACGATCAGCTGTGAAGCATCGGTGATCTGGGGCTGCATAAATGAAGCCTTTTGTAATTCTGCTCTTAATTCAGGATCGGTAATAACGAATACCTTGTAAGGTTGCAGGCCATAGGAAGAGGGACTCAAACGAATGGCTTCGGTAAGGATCTCAAGTTCAGCTTCACTGAGCTTTTTTTCCGCATTGAACTTTTTAGTGGCATATCGCCAGTTCATATTGTCGATGAAGGTGCTGTTTTCTATTGTTGTCATAACTTTAGTTGTATATACAAATGTTAGTGTAAATTTTTTTAATTAAGATCGTATTCTTTCAAGAAAAATATTGAAGGTTTCCAGTTCTTCGGGAGTGAATGCTTCCACCAATGTAAGATTCAGTTCGTCGATCGGCCCATCGATCTCACTTAGAAGTTTCAATCCGGAATCCGTAATACTGATCTCCACTTTTCTTCGGTTATTCGGGCAAACCATACGGTCTACCAATTTTTTTTCAATAAGTTTGTCTACCAGTCGGGTAGTGTTACTCATTTTGTGGATCATACGCTCCTGAATGGTAAACAGGTTCGCCGGTTTACCTTTCTGACCACGCAGAATGCGCAGTACATTGAACTGCTGTACGGTGATGCCAAATGGCTTGAGCAATTCTGTGGTGCGTTCGCCCACCAGGTTTGCCGTATACATCAGGTTGATCACGGTTTTTCTTCCGGATGGCATAGATTCAGATTTTATGATCTTTTCGATTTTCAATTGTCACTACAATATTTGTTGGTACAAATGTACGATGATAAATGACTTTTCCAAATTTTTTAACTGATAAAAAAAAGTTAAATATTCGAAGGCTTTACCTTTCATTCATACATTTATTAGAACAACCATATTCAAAACCGTAGTAAACCTATTAAACCTGACAATTGATATGAAGTATCTTATAGCCGTATTCATAACGGTGATCTCCTTTGGATGCAAAGAGACAGGAGCGCAGAATTCTGCAGTATCCGAAAATGGTGATTTTGCCTTTGGAGCAGAGCCTAAACATGTTATAGAAGGGGTGAATCAAAGTGTTAAAGTTTATGATTTTGAGGGCCTGCAGAAATTGCTCAATAGAAAAGATGAACGTACGTATGTGGTGAATTTCTGGGCTACCTGGTGTAAACCCTGTGTTGCCGAACTTCCGCATTTTGAGGAGATCAATGATAAGTACCGTGATAAAAATGTTGAAGTAGTACTGGTTAGTCTGGATTTTCCGGCGAAAGCAGATGAGCTACTCATCCCTTTCCTTGAAAAGAAACATTTGAAGAGCAAGGTCTTGTTGCTCGATGATCCCAAAATGAACGAGTGGATCCCTAAAGTAGATAACGACTGGTCGGGGGCCATCCCAGCCACGCTTATATTTAATAAAAATAATCGTGCGTTTTATGAAAAATCTTTTACCTTTATGGAGCTTGAGAACGCTTTGAAGAAAGCGTTATAACCAATTGCTAATCAATATGAGAACTTCGAAATTTATCATTGCTTTTTTAAGCGTGTTCGCACTGACCGCTTTTGCAATGCCCAAAGAATATAACGATGGTTATAAGATAGGTGATGTAGCAGATGACTTTAAGTTGAAAAATATAGACGGGAAGATGATTTCCTTGTCAGATTATAAAGATGTTAAAGGATATCTTGTCGTTTTCACCTGTAATAGTTGTCCGTATGCTGTGGCATATGAAGACCGTATCATTGCACTGGATGCAAAATATAAAGAAAAGGGCGTTCCTGTGATCGCTATCAATCCAAACAATCCGGATGTACAACCCAAGGATAGTTATGATAAGATGAAAGAGCGTGCTGCAGAAAAAGGATTCACCTTCCCTTATTTATTGGATGAAGGTCAAACGGTGTTTCCGAAATATGGTGCAACCAGAACTCCGCACTGCTTTCTTTTAGAGAAAACAGCAAATGGAAATGTGGTTCGTTATATCGGAGCGGTAGACGATAATTACCAGGATGTTTCTGCAGTGGAAACCACCTTTGTTGAAAATGCTATAGACGCGATGTTGAGCGGTAAAGAAATAGAGATCAAGAATACCAAGGCAATCGGTTGTTCTATCAAAGTATAGAAAAGAAAAAATAGTAACTTTGTAATCCGAAGCTCAGGCTTCGGATTTTTTTATTAATACAAATTGATTCAATATTATGGCAGATCTGTCTCAGGAAGAATGGGAAGCACAATTAGAAAAGGATGACAATGCGGTAATCCTGGATGTTAGAACCGATGCTGAAGTAGATGAAGGATACATACCCGGAATGGTACATATCGATATTTACCAGGGTCAGAAGTTTATAGAAGAACTCGAGAAACTGGATAAATCTAAAAATTACTATGTATACTGTCGTTCAGGGAACCGAAGCGGACAAGCATGTAAGCTTATGGATCAGTTAGGTTTTGCTAATTCCTATAATCTTACAGGAGGTATCATGAAATGGCAAGGTGAGATCACACAGGATTGATCGTTATTTCATACGTAGAAAATATTCTATATTATAAAGATTTTCGTAAATTCACCGGTAAACTATTTGCCGGTGAAAGAAGATCTTCTCCATTATATCTGGAGCCACCAGAAATTAAAGCCATCAAAGCTTTTTACGACAGACGGATTACCGGTCATTATCTTCAGAGCCGGGAGTCACAACCATTATTCCGGTCCGGATTTCTTCAATGCACGTATTGAGATCGGTGGTCAGCTTTGGGCAGGAAATGTAGAGCTTCATGTCAAAGCTTCAGATTGGTATCAGCATCGTCACGATTCCGATTCCCGGTATAATAATGTGATTCTTCATGTGGTATGGGCGTATGATCGTCCGGTATACACTCAAAACGGGTCAGAGATTCCGGCTGTAGAACTCCGTCGCTTAATACCGCAGACCCTGCTCCGAAACTATACGGAATTATTTAAGGCCAGAAAAACATTCATCAATTGTGAAAGACGTATTAACGAGGTGCCTGACTTTATGGTTACTCACTGGTTGGAGCGTATGTTTTTTGAGCGGCTGGAGGAACGAACAAAAGGTATCTATGAAGAGCTCGAACACTGCAATGGTGATTGGGAAGAATTGTTCTTTCGATATCTTTTTAAAGCGATGGGCACAAAGGTTAATGCCGGTTATTTCTATGATCTGGCGAGATCACTCCGTCTTACCCTGATCAGAAAGGTCCTGGTTTCAGGAGAGTCGCTGGAAGCACTGTTGTACGGGCAGGCCAATATGCTGGATAGCGAACACGGGGAGAGTCAGTATCGTAGATTACAGTCGGAATACAGATTTTTATATCGGAAATATAACCTGAAGAAACTGCCTTTTCATGCTCCGGAATATTTCGGTTTACGACCTGATAATTTTCCAACCATTAGATTATCACAACTGGCAGCAATGTTTCGTGAAAATCAACAATTATTCGATTCCGTAATTCGCAATAAGGACCTTGAGAAAGTTCGTGATTCTTTATTTGTACAGGGTTCGTTTTATTGGAACGATCATTACGTTTTTGGTAAATCGACTCGGCGTAAATACCCGAAAAAGCTATCTCGTGACACGATTGATCTTTTGATCATTAATACAGTAATCCCTGTCAAATATGCTTTTTATGTTCAAAGAGGGGATGATGCTTCCGGTATGATCTCGGAAATGTCGGCCACTATCCGGGCTGAACGTAATTCCATTATACAGAGTTTTAATAGATTAGGTGTGAAAACAGATTCCTCTTTGGAGTCACAGGGTTTATTGCAGTTATATCATAATTACTGCAATCGAAATAAGTGTTTGCAATGTGCTGTCGGGAGTAAAATAATAAGCGGATAATTTTATATTTGTAAAGTGAATGTATTAAGCGACATCAGGTATTTTTTTGAGAAGCATGGTTATGCTGTGTCTTCGCGTCTTGCCGAGCGCCTGGGGATGAAGACTAAAAATGTTCGTTTATTCTTTATCTATGCAACCTTCGCGACCTTCGGAATCTGGTTCTTTGTGTACCTGACTCTGGCATTCTGGTTGCGTTTAAAAGACCTGATCTATACCAAACGCACTTCCGTTTTTGATCTGTAATCACTATGCTAAGAATATTCAGGTCCAAATTCGCCTTATCGATCTTCCTGTTAATAACCCTGTTATTATCCGGCGTTTTAGGGTACCGCATATTGGCGAATTACGACTGGATCGATGCGCTTTATATGACCGTGATCACGATTACGACCGTAGGTTACAGTGAGGTACGTCCTTCAGATCCGACTACGAAGGTATTTACAATCGCACTTATTGTTTCCAGTGTTTTTATCGTAGCTTTTGCTATTTCCGCCATAACAGAATATTTAATTTCCCGGAATACCATCAATAAAATCAAATACAAGATGAAACGGAAAAAACTCGACTTGTTAAAAGACCATGTGATCATATGTGGCTTTGGACGTAATGGTAAGGAAGCCGCTTCCCGTTTACAGAAGTACCGAAGACCGTTCGTAGTCATTGAACGAAATCCGGAACTGATCGAACATTATGATGAGGATATTCTGTTCGTTGAGGGGAATGCCCATGAGGATGATGTATTGATGGAAGCCGGAATTGATAGGGCAACCTGTCTGATATCGGCATTGCCAAAGGATGCGGATAATTTGTTCGTGGTGCTTTCTTCCCGACAACTGAATCGCAATCTTCATATTATCAGCAGGGCATCTGAAGAATCTTCCCTGAAGAAATTACGGCAGGCCGGAGCCGATAATGCTGTGATGCCGGACAAGATCGGTGGGGGGCATATGGCTTCCCTTGTGGTATTACCGGATCTCGTGGAATTTATGAATCAACTGGCGATGGAAGGGGAACAGCGCACCAATCTTGAAGAGATCTCATTTGATGACCTGCCTGAGAAATATCATCATAAATCGTTACTGGACCTCGATATACGGAGAATTTCAGGTTGTACCGTAATAGGACTCAAACAGCCTGACGGTAAGTATATCATCAATCCTGAGGTGAGTATAAAACTGTTGCCGAATTCCAAACTGATGGTGTTGGGACGTCCGGAACAGATCGATAAACTCAATAATTTCCTATTGGGAAGGACATGAGATAATTAACCATTAAAATTTGAATAAGACTGTATTTTTTTTGATATTGCGCAGCAGGTCGCAAAAACCTAACGGAAAATTAACCTAAACATTAAAATTTTATGAGAAAAAAATTTCTCTCAATTCTTTTTACGCTATGTAGTGTAGCTCTTTTTGCACAGGAATTGGTCGTTAAAGAGTTCGTTGGTAACCCTTCACGAAAGATCAATGACGGTGTGGTAGAGGTACAGGTAGACGGGGGAACTCCTCCCTATACTTATAAATGGAGTAATCAATCTACTTCGCTGAAATCCAATAAAGCGACAGGCCTAACAGAAGGTGTCGAGTATTCGGTTCTGATCACGGATGCCGCGGGTAACTCGGTAACGAAAGTTTATAAGGTGCCGACCGAGGCAATTACAGAAATTTTTAACAGTACAATGACTCCTGCGGTAGCTGCCCTGGGGTCAGTTTTGTTTTGGGACCCATTTGCCGCTACCGGAATCTATGATCCGGTTGTGTATGCAGATGTGAAACTTGTATCTGTACCTGGCTGGACAGCAGATGTTCAGGATAAATTCATCCTGAAATCCTGGTTGAAGCCGGAAGGAGCTGAAGTAAAAAAAGGTGAACCGATCGCTACAGTATCGAACAATTCCGGTGAGGAGATCGAAGTGACAGCATTAGCAAGCGGTAAACTTAAATATCTTGTAGATGAAGGCAAGGTGATTTACAATTCAGATAACAAAGAACACGTGATCGAGCAGGGAGCACAATACCTGGCAGAGATCGAATACGATAATCCAGAACCACTTGTTCATCCGAATGGAGACCCTCAAACTAAAAGTATTCCTTTTATCGTAATCTGGCTTGTTGTGGGTGCTACTTTCTTTACGATCAGAATGGGCTTCATCAACATTCGCGGATTTAAACATGCGATTGACCTTGCCAAAGGTAAATATGACGATCCGAACGCTCCTGGTCAGGTTACGCACTTCCAGGCACTGGCAACGGCTGTTTCCGGTACTGTTGGACTTGGTAATATCGCCGGGGTGGCGGTAGCGGTTTCCCTGGGTGGAGCCGGTGCAACGCTATGGATGATCGTAGCAGGTCTTCTCGGAATGTCTTCGAAGTTCGTCGAGTGTACCCTCGGTGTTAAATATAGAAACATCCTTCCTGACGGACGTGTGTTCGGTGGACCGATGAACTATTTGAGATACGGTCTTGAAAAGAGAAACCTTAAAGGACTAGGAAAAGTACTTGCCGGATTCTTCGCAGTACTAGCGGTTGGAGCTTCCTTCGGTGGAGGAAACATGTTCCAGGCAAACCAGTCTTTCGAACAGCTGGCGGGTCAGTTCCCGGCACTGGAAGGAAACGGATTCTGGTTTGGTATCGTGACTGCGGTATTGGTTGGAGTTGTGATCATCGGTGGTATTAACAGTATCGCTAAGGTGACCGGAAAGATCGTTCCTGTAATGGCGAGTGTGTATGTATTGGCAGCATTGATTGTAATCATTATCAATATTCAGAATATCGGTCCTGCATTCTCAGCCATCATCGATGGAGCTTTTAGTCCGAGTGCTCTTAAAGGAGGTATCATCGGAGTACTGATCGTCGGTTTCCAGCGGGCTGCATTCTCAAATGAGGCAGGTGTTGGTTCTGCTGCGATCGCACACAGTACTGCAAAGACCAATCATCCGCCATCGGAAGGATTTGTGGCGCTTCTTGAGCCATTCATCGATACCGTTGTGGTGTGTACCCTTACGGCCCTGGTGCTTATCTTTACTGGAATGCACGAAGTTCAGGGAATGGGAGGAGCGCAGCTTACTTCTGATGCTTTTGGAAGTGTGATCAGCTGGTTCCCTTATGTACTTGCACTGGCAGTATTCCTCTTTGCATTCTCTACCATGATCTCATGGTCATACTACGGAATGCGTGCCTGGACCTATCTTTTCGGTAAAAGTAAAAGAACTGAATTCGCCTATAAAATGTTATTCCTGGTATTCGTAGTGATCGGTGCTTCCGTAAGTCTCGGGGCTGTGCTTGATTTCTCGGATATGATGATTCTGGCGATGTCTTTCCCTAATATTATCGGACTCTATCTGATGAGTGGGGAAGTGAGAAAAGATCTTTCGCAATATCTTAAGGATCTGAAAGCGAATAAGCTTTTCAAAAAGCCTGAAGTTAAGAAGGCTTCCTAAAGATAAAAGCAATATGATATCAATGTCCCGCTTCTGCTTCTCCAAAGGGCAGCGAAGCGGGATATTTTTTTTGATACTGATACTGTTGTTCGTTAATATAGCAATGGTGTTCGTTCCTTCCCGGTCTGAACTTTCTGTGGCTGAATATGCTATAAGCAATCAAAAATCTCCGGATACTCTGAAATCACCGAATGTTTCTGGTGAGGATCCGGTTTACAAATTCAATCCTAATTATATCGATGATGCTCTGGGGTACCGATTGGGTGTCTCGGCTACTGAGCTCGACCGTATCTATGCCTACAGGAAACACGGCAAGTTTATGAACTCGGCAGAGGAGTTTCGGGAAGTAAGTGAAATAGCGGTCGGTCGGTATCATAAGATAAAAGATTTGCTTCGATTCCCCGAATTCAAGGCCGATGATAAGTATGGGTACGTGCCTATCGTAAAGAAGCGGGATCTCAATGCAGTAGACTCTTTTGAATTGCGGAGTATCAACGGAGTTGGAAAGGTGCTTTCAGCCCGAATCATTCATTACCGAAATAAATTGGGTGGGTATAGTCTGCCTGGGCAGTTGAAGGAAGTATATGGACTGAAGCCTGCGGTGGCAGCCCGTATCTTGCGAAGGTATGAGGTTGTTACGCCACCTGAAATCGCAAAACTTGACATCAATACGATTGGTTTAAAAGCCCTGGCGGTCACGCCGTATATCGGCTGGGAATTCGCACGTAAAATACTGGTTTACAGGAGTCATAACGGACGTATTCGATCGCTCGAAGAATTAACAAAATTTCATACTTTAACAGAAGATGATTTAGTCAGAATTCGACTATATTTGAAAACTGAATAAAAAAGCAGTAATGGAATTGGATATAGCGACTGAAATGAACTTTGACTATACGGAAACGCAAAACATGGTTGCTGCTGCCGCCCGTGATTTTGCAGAACAATATATTCGGCCTCATGTAATGGAATGGGATGAAAGTCAGACCTTCCCGGTTGAGGTATTTAAGAAAGCGGGAGAGCTCGGATTTATGGGAGTTCTTGTGCCTGAACAATACGGAGGTTCCGGATTGGGGTATCATGAGTATATCGCGATCGTTGAGGAGATCTCAAAAGTGGATCCGTCAATCGGACTTTCCATTGCAGCGCATAATTCACTTTGTACGAATCATATTCTGAGCTTCGGGTCAGAAGCGCAAAAGAATCGTTGGATCCCAAAACTCGCTACCGGTGAATGGATCGGAGCCTGGGGGCTTACCGAACACAATACCGGTTCTGACGCAGGAGGTATGAGTACCACAGCTGTTAAGGATGGCGATGATTGGATCATCAATGGAGCCAAGAATTTTATCACCCACGGAAAGAGCGGGGATGTCGCTGTAGTGATCGTACGAACCGGAGAAAAAGGGGATTCACATGGGATGACCGCCTTTGTGGTTGAACGGGGAACGCCGGGTTTCAACCATGGTAAAAAGGAAGATAAATTAGGGATGAGAGCCAGTGAAACTGCGGAAATGGTTTTTGCAGACTGCCGTATTCCTGATGCGAACCGACTTGGAGAGATTGGCGATGGGTTTATTCAGTCGATGAAGATACTTGACGGCGGAAGGATCTCGATTGGGGCACTTTCTTTAGGGATTGCGAAAGGAGCCTATGAGGCGGCCTTAAAGTATTCCAAAGAGCGTGTACAATTCGGAAAGCCTATTTCAGCCTTCCAGGGTATTTCCTTTAAGCTGGCCGATATGGCGACTGAGATCGAAGCTTCTGAACTTTTGTTGCACAAAGCAGCTTTTCAAAAGAATGCCGGAAGAAAGATGACGACCATCGGAGCTATGAGTAAGATGTATGCGTCGGAAGCTTGTGTACGAATCGCTAATGAAGCAGTGCAAATTCATGGGGGGTATGGGTATACAAAAGACTTTCCGGTTGAGAAGTTTTACAGAGATTCCAA
This sequence comes from Robertkochia solimangrovi, assembly GCF_007279655.1. Classification (GTDB taxonomy): domain Bacteria; phylum Bacteroidota; class Bacteroidia; order Flavobacteriales; family Flavobacteriaceae; genus Robertkochia; species Robertkochia solimangrovi. The sequence continues at coordinate 121,028 of NZ_QKWN01000014.1, forward strand.
ACTGTGTACGATCGGGGAGGGAACCACTGAGATTCAGAAAGTTGTTATTTCAAGAAATATTTTAAAATAGTACTTGTTTAATATGTAGATTTTCACATATATTTGCCGTCCCAAAAGAAAGGAGGTGGTAAGCATATGTTAATTATACCGATTAAAGAAGGAGAAAATATAGACAGAGCGCTAAAGCGTTATAAGCGTAAATTCGACAGAACAGGTACAATGCGTCAGTTGAGAAGCCGTCAGCAATTTACTAAACCTTCTGTAGAGCGTAGAGCCCTGATCCAGAAAGCTGCATACGTACAGCAATTAAGAGAGCAGGAAGAGCTTTAGTCAATCTGAGACTTAAGATATAGAAATCCCGTTACAGCCGAGGCCGTAACGGGATTTTTTTTACCTATTTTTAGGGTTAAAAGCATGTATATATATGTCAATAGAGAAATTCAGGGATTATCTCGAGCTGGAGAAGCATTATAGTAAGCATACCGTACTCGCTTATTGTCGGGACCTGGAGGCTTTTCGCGATTTCTGTATGGATCGTTATGACGAGGAGGAGGTAGCGGGAATGAACTATGCGGAGATCAGGAGTTGGATCGTGAGTCTGGTGGATGGAGGGGTGACCAACAGGTCTGTAAACCGGAAGGTGTCATCTCTCAAGGCATATTATCGATACCTGATGAAAGCCGGGGTGATCAGGTTAGATCCGTTAGCGCATCACAAGGCCTTAAAGACTCCTAAGAAGGTCGAGGTGCCTTTTTCTGAAGAGGAGGTGGCTATGGTGCTTGATGGTTTTGATGAAAATGATTTTGAAAGTGTCAGGGATCGATTGATCGTAGAAATGTTCTATACTACTGGAATGCGAAGAAGTGAACTTATAGGCTTATCGGTGAGCGATATCGATCTTTCTAACGAGTTGATAAGGGTTAAGGGGAAGCGGAATAAGGAGCGGTTGGTTCCTGTGTTACCTTTTTTAAAGGATAGAATCGAGTTGTATAGCACATTGAGAAGTGCGCTGGAGACCGAAGAAACGGAAGGGTATTTCTTCATACGTGAAAATGGTCTTAAAGTTTACGAAAACCTTGTATATAGGATTATAAATAATTACTTTAGTAAGGCATCAACTAAGGTAAAGAGGAGTCCGCATATACTCAGACATAGTTTTGCGACCCATTTGCTAAACGGAGGTGCAGATTTAAATTCGGTAAAGGAGTTGCTGGGTCATTCCAGTCTTGTTTCCACACAGGTGTACACGCACAGCAGTATGGCCGAACTCAAAAGGCAATACGGCAAACACCCCCGCAACAGAGAAGACTCCTGAGCCATAAACCATAGTTTAACCCTAAAATCAGTAGAACATGGAAGTAAACACGCAGTCGGTCAACTTTAATGTAGACCAGAAGTTGGTGAACTTTATTCAGAAACGAATGGACAAGCTAGATGTCTTTTATGATCGTGTTGTGCATTCGGACGTTTATTTGAAAGTTCAGAAGACGAGTATGAAGGAGAACAAAATTGCAGAGATCAAAGTGCACGTGCCCGGCGATGAATTTGTCGTCAAAAAACAGTGTAAGACCTTCGAGGAAGCGATCGATTCTGCGGCCAGTTCCTTAGAGCGTGTATTGACCAAAAGGAAGCAAAAACTGAGGGCTTACATTTAATTTTAAAATTTTAGAAAATTTATTTTGTAAAAAGAATAATTTATATACATTTGCAGTCCGTTAGAAATAGCGGACTTTTTTAGTGTAAAGGCCGATGTAGCTCAGCTGGCTAGAGCAGCTGATTTGTAATCAGCAGGTCGTGGGTTCGAGTCCCTCTATCGGCTCTTTTGAAATGGTGATTTTTGGAGGTTTTTAAGAGAAATATTGAAGGCGGAAAAGAGTGTTTGATGTCGTAAATCAGGCGATCCGGAAGCGGTCAAAAATAAACCGAAAAAAAAATGAGAAAAAGAGACATAAAAATTTGTCTCGGTTGGGGCGAAGCACTATATTTGCCCGCTCAATAACCAAAAAGGTTCATTAATATAATGGTTTGGGGAGATACTCAAGCGGCCAACGAGGACAGACTGTAAATCTGTTGGTTTTCACCTTCGCAGGTTCGAATCCTGCTCTCCCCACTGAATCTTCGGAGCACTCTGAAGATCGAAGAGTAAGAATTTCCTCTTACGAGGTGGTTGAGCTTATTGAAGTGATCATATCAAAATAATTCTAGACTAAAAAGCGGGAGTAGCTCAGTTGGTAGAGCGTCAGCCTTCCAAGCTGAATGTCGCGAGTTCGAACCTCGTCTCCCGCTCTAAATCTAAATTTTAAGACTTATTTGATAATCATTTCTTTCAAAGGTGCAAACAGGAAGCTATCTTTGCATAGCGCTAAGGCGCGAATGATTGTGATCTTCCGGATTCATTGAGGAAAAAACTCGATTTCAGGTATTGCTTGTTGATGATGCAGAAAGGGGCCTGAAGTTTTAAGCCGGTGTAGCTCAGGGGTAGAGCGCTTCCTTGGTAAGGAAGAGGTCACGAGTTCAATTCTCGTCATTGGCTCTTATTGCGTTTAAATTTGAACACTAATATATATAACTAAGATTAAAATTTATTAAATCATGGCAAAGGAAACTTTTGATCGTTCCAAACCCCACTTAAATATAGGTACTATTGGACACGTAGATCACGGTAAAACTACTCTTACTGCTGCTATTACTAAAGTACTAGCTGATGCCGGACTTTCTGAATTGCGTTCATTCGATTCGATTGACAATGCTCCTGAGGAGAAAGAAAGAGGTATTACTATCAACACTTCTCACGTAGAATATCAAACTGCTAACCGTCACTACGCGCACGTTGACTGTCCTGGTCACGCTGACTACGTAAAGAACATGGTTACTGGTGCTGCTCAGATGGATGGAGCTATCCTTGTGGTTGCTGCTACTGATGGTCCTATGCCACAGACTCGTGAGCACATCCTTTTAGGTCGTCAGGTTGGTGTTCCAAGAATCGTTGTTTTCTTGAACAAAGTTGACATGGTTGATGATGAGGAGCTTCTTGAGCTAGTTGAGATGGAAGTTAGAGATCTTTTAAGCTTCTACGAATATGATGGAGATAACGGTCCTGTGATTCCAGGTTCTGCTCTTGGTGCACTTAACGGTGAGCAAAAATGGGTAGATTCTGTAATGAAACTTATGGAGGCTGTTGATGAGTGGATCGAACTTCCACAACGTGATGTAGATAAGGATTTCCTTATGCCAGTTGAAGATGTATTCACCATTACAGGTCGTGGTACTGTTGCTACAGGACGTATCGAGTCTGGTGTTGCAAGAACTGGTGATCCAGTTGAAATCATCGGTATGGGTGCTGAGAAACTTACTTCTACTATTACCGGGGTTGAGATGTTTAGAAAGATCCTTGACAGAGGTGAGGCTGGTGATAACGTAGGTATCCTACTTAGAGGTATCGAGAAATCTGATATCAAAAGAGGTATGGTTATCTGTAAGCCAGGATCTGTTAAGCCACACGCTAAATTCAAAGCTGAGGTTTATATCCTTAAGAAAGAAGAAGGTGGACGTCACACTCCATTCCACAACAACTACCGTCCTCAGTTCTACGTACGTACAACTGACGTAACAGGAACTATCAGTCTTCCTGATGGAGTTGAAATGGTAATGCCTGGTGACAACTTAACTATTACTGTTGAGTTACTTCAGCCAATCGCACTTAATAAAGGTCTTCGTTTCGCAATCCGTGAAGGTGGTAGAACTGTAGGTGCTGGTCAGGTTACTGAAATCTTAGATTAATTTCTATATAAATTACAAGTTAAGGGTGTTCCGTCTTGCGACGGGACGCCTTTAAACTTGAATAAACGGGTGTAGTTCAAGGGTAGAATAGCGGTCTCCAAAACCGTTGATGGGAGTTCGAATCTCTCCACCCGTGCCAAAGTTTTTGATTAGGCTTTTTTTGAAATAGTGGTTTACTCGGTTTGGAGTTTAGGTTTTATAGTTGATGGGAGTTCGTCCCGAAGGCTATCGGGACTCCACCCGTGCCAAAGTTTTTGATTAGGCTTTTTTGAAATAGTGAAAAAATGACTCGTATTAGGGTTGAAAAGAGATGGGTTGGATTCCGGTCTGTTTCTCCTGACGTGTCGAAAACCCCCGGTTGAGATTTTATTCTTGATCGTGAGGTGCGAAATGTTTTAGTTTTTTACGGAACATGGAGCGTGTAGAGTTCGAAGAAATGCAGGTCTGATAAAAGAAAGGGTTTGAGAGCTTTTGAATTATCGAACTGTCGAATATAAAACATAGCTATGTTGAATTATATCAAAGAATCGTTTGAAGAGTTGAGGATGAATGTAACCTGGCCGTCTTGGGCAGAAGGGCAAAACCTAATGGTGGTTGTTGCCGTTTTTTCAATTTTATTCTCCTTAGCTGTCTATGCAGTCGATACGGTGTTCGGAAAACTGATCAGGTATTATTTTGATTTGATCAATTAAAATATAAAAAATTGCAATGGCAGAAGCATTAGCAAAACAGTGGTACGTAGTTAGAGCGGTAAGCGGTCAGGAAAACAAGGTAAAAGGTTATATCGAACAGGAGATAGCCCGTCTTGGTTATACTGATTATGTTGACGAAGTGCTTGTGCCAACTGAAAAAGTAATTCAGATCCGTAACGGAAAAAAAATAAGTAAAGAGCGTGTCTACTTCCCTGGTTATGTAATGGTGAAAGCCAACCTTGGAGGGGAGATCGTTCACGTAATTAAATCGATCACCGGTGTAATCGGGTTTTTGGGAGAGGTGAAAGGAGGAGATCCTGTGCCGTTAAGAAAATCGGAGGTTAACAGAATGTTAGGTAAGGTGGATGAGCTTTCGGTGAAGACCGATAATGTTGCGATTCCTTATATACTTGGTGAAACGGTTAAGGTAATCGATGGTCCTTTCAATGGTTTCAACGGAACGGTTGAGAAGATCAATGAAGAGAAGCGTAAGCTTGAAGTGATGGTGAAGATCTTCGGAAGAAAGACTCCGCTTGAGCTCAGCTATATGCAGGTAGAGAAAATATAATTGTTACATTATATAGATTCGTCTTGCTTCCAAATAAGACGTATCAAATTTAAATTGAACTAAAAACAATGGCAAAAGAAGTTAGTAAAGTAGTTAAACTACAAGTTAGGGGAGGTGCTGCGAATCCATCGCCACCGGTTGGACCCGCTCTAGGTGCTGCCGGCGTTAACATCATGGAGTTCTGTAAGCAGTTTAATGCTCGTACACAGGACAAGCAAGGTAAGGTTTTACCAGTTGTTATCACCGTTTACAAAGACAAGTCATTTGAATTTGTAATTAAGACACCGCCAGCGGCAGTTCAGCTTATGGAAGCGGCTAAGGTTAAAAAAGGTTCAGGTGAACCAAACCGTAAGAAAGTTGCTAGCGTTACCTGGGAACAGGTAAAAGCGATCGCAGAAGACAAAATGCAGGATCTTAATGCCTTCACCATCGAATCAGCAATGAGCATGGTGGCAGGAACTGCAAGATCAATGGGTCTAACGGTTTCAGGTGATAAGCCTTTTTAAATCTTAAAAGAATCTGGAAATGGCACGATTAACAAAAAAACAAAAAGAAGCACGCGCTAAAATCGACAGAAGTAAACTTTACTCTGTGCAAGAGGCTTCTCAGTTAGTAAAAGATATCACCAACGTTAATTTTGATGCATCTGTTGATATTGCTGTACGTTTAGGAGTAGATCCTCGTAAAGCAAATCAGATGGTACGTGGGGTTGTAACCCTTCCACACGGAACTGGTAAAGATGTAAAGGTACTTGCTCTTGTAACTCCGGATAAGGAGGCAGAAGCAAAAGAAGCTGGAGCTGATTACGTTGGATTGGATGAGTATCTACAAAAGATCAAAGACGGTTGGACAGATGTTGATGTGATCATCACTATGCCAAGCGTTATGGGTAAATTAGGTCCGTTAGGTCGTATCCTGGGTCCTAGAGGTTTAATGCCTAACCCAAAGACAGGAACAGTTACTATGGATGTAGCTAAAGCGGTTAGCGAAGTGAAAGCTGGTAAGATCGACTTCAAAGTTGATAAGACCGGGATCGTTCACGCTGCTATCGGAAAGTCTTCTTTCTCTGCTGAAAAGCTTACCGGTAACGCAAATGAATTGATTCAAACTTTAATTAAACTTAAGCCAACTGCGGCTAAAGGTACCTATATCAAAAGTATCAACCTTTCGAGTACTATGAGTCCAAGTGTACCTGTTGATCCTAAAGCAGTTTAATTGGCAGTATAAATTTTTTAATCATGACTAGAGAAGAAAAGTTAACGGTAATAGAAGATTTGACTGCACAGTTAGCGGATAACGCCAATATTTATCTGGCGGATATCTCAGGATTGGACGCACAAACAACCTCTAATTTAAGAAGAGCTTGTTTTAAAGCGAACATTCAACTCGCAGTTGTTAAGAATACCCTTCTTGCCAAGGCAATGGAGGCTTCTGATAAGGACTTCGGACATCTTCCTGAAGTACTTAAAGGAAATACTTCCCTTATGTTTTCTGAGACTGGTAACGGTCCGGCTAAACTGATCAAAGATTTCAGAAAAAAATCTGAAAAACCTTTACTGAAAGGTGCTTTTATCGAAGAGGCTGTATATATCGGAGACGATCAACTGGATGCTCTTGTTAGTATCAAGTCTAAAGAGGAAGTTATCGGAGATATCATCGGATTACTTCAGTCGCCTGCTAAGAACGTTATTAGCGGACTTAAGTCAGGTGGTGGTAAACTGGCCGGTATCCTTAAGACCTTGTCAGAAAAAGAATCATAAGTACGCACTTATAAACAATTATATATTAAAATTTTATTAAAAACGATAGAAAAATGGCAGATTTAAAAGATTTTGCAGAACAATTAGTTAACTTAACAGTTAAAGAAGTAAATGAGTTAGCTGATATCCTTAAAGAAGAATATGGTATTGAGCCTGCTGCTGCAGCTGTAGCTGTTGCTGCTGGTGGAGGTGCTGCTGCTGAGGCTGCTGAGGAGAAAACTGAATTTGACGTTATCCTTAAGGCAGCTGGAGCTTCTAAATTAGCAGTTGTAAAACTAGTTAAAGAATTAACTGGTCTTGGACTTAAAGAAGCTAAAGAAATGGTAGACAGCGCTCCAAAAGCTATCAAAGAAGGTGTATCTAAAGATGAGGCTGAAGGTCTTAAATCATCTTTAGAAGAAGCTGGAGCTGAGGTAGAATTAAAGTAATTCCACCCAACAGCTGAAGGCTGTAACAATATGGTTTAGGTCTGTCCCTTGCAAGAAGGGATAAGGCCTAAACCCTTTTGCGTATATAATTATCTACGCAACCCTTTAACATTATTTTAATCATAATACTGTCCATTGATGTTCAAAAATCAGACTGAAAGAATTAGTTTCGCCTCTGCTAAGAATACTCCGGAATACCCGGATTTTCTGGACATTCAGATCAAGTCATTCCAGGACTTCTTTCAACTGGAAACAAAATCTGAAGAACGAGGTAACGAGGGTCTTTACAACACCTTCATGGAGAACTTCCCCATTACTGATACGCGCAATCAATTTGTACTTGAATTTTTAGACTACTTTATCGATCCTCCGCGTTACTCCATTCAGGAATGTATAGAAAGAGGATTAACCTACAGTGTACCACTGAAGGCTAGATTAAAACTTTACTGTACAGATCCCGAGCACGAAGATTTCGAAACCATCGTGCAGGATGTATACCTGGGAACGATACCTTATATGACTCCCAGCGGTACCTTCGTTATCAATGGTGCTGAACGTGTAGTTGTATCTCAGTTACACAGATCTCCTGGTGTGTTCTTCGGTCAGTCGTTCCACGCCAACGGAACAAAACTGTATTCGGCCAGAGTAATTCCTTTCAAAGGTTCCTGGATCGAATTCGCTACCGATATCAACAGCGTTATGTACGCGTATATCGATAGAAAGAAAAAATTACCCGTAACCACCCTTTTCCGTGCCATCGGATTCGAACGTGATAAGGATATTCTTGAGATCTTCGACCTTGCAGAAGAAGTGAAGGTTTCTAAGAGCGGGTTGAAAAAAGTGCTCGGTAGAAAACTTGCTGCACGTGTTTTAAAAACATGGCATGAAGATTTCGTAGATGAAGATACAGGTGAAGTGGTTTCCATCGAGCGTAATGAGATCATCCTGGATAGGGATACCATTCTGGAAAAGGAACATCTTGATGAAATCCTTGATACCGATGTGAAGACAATTCTTCTTCACAAGGAAGATAGCCAGACCGGTGATTATGCTATTATATATAATACGTTACAAAAAGACCCTACCAACTCTGAAAAAGAAGCGGTAGAACACATATATCGTCAATTGCGTAATGCCGAACCGCCGGATGAAGAAACCGCGCGTGGTATTATTGACAAATTGTTCTTCTCAGATCAACGTTACAATCTTGGTGAAGTTGGTCGTTACAGAATGAACAAAAAGTTAGGCCTGAATATCGATATGGATAAGCAGGTACTTACCAAAGAGGATATTATTACCATTATCAAGTATCTGATCGAGCTGATCAACTCCAAAGCGGAGATCGATGATATCGACCACCTTTCGAACCGTCGTGTTCGTACCGTAGGTGAACAGCTATCTTCTCAGTTCGGTGTCGGACTTGCACGTATGGCGAGAACCATCCGTGAGCGTATGAACGTTAGGGATAACGAGGTGTTTACACCGATCGACCTTATCAACGCGAAGACGCTTTCTTCGGTGATCAACTCTTTCTTTGGTACCAACCAGTTGTCTCAGTTCATGGATCAGACCAACCCTCTTGCAGAGATCACGCACAAGCGTCGTCTTTCAGCACTTGGGCCAGGTGGACTTTCTCGTGAGCGTGCCGGATTCGAGGTTCGTGACGTTCACTATACCCACTACGGTCGTCTTTGTCCTATCGAGACTCCTGAAGGTCCGAATATCGGACTTATCTCCTCTTTAAGTGTGTTCGCGAAAGTGAACAATATGGGATTCATCGAAACTCCGTATCGTAAGGTTGAGAACGGAAAGGTTGATCTTTCTGAGATTCTTTACCTAAGCGCAGAAGAGGAAGAAGAAAAGAAAATTGCTCAGGCAAACATACCGCTTTCGGAAGACGGAACTATCGATACCGATAAGGTTATCGCACGTGATGAAGGTGACTTCCCGGTTGTAGACCCTATTGAGGTTGATTATACCGACGTTGCACCGAACCAGATCGCTTCGATCTCGGCTTCATTGATTCCATTCCTGGAGCATGATGATGCGAACCGTGCACTGATGGGATCGAACATGATGCGTCAGGCTGTACCGCTTCTTAGACCGGAATCTCCTATCGTTGGTACCGGACTAGAGCGTCAGGTGGCATCAGATTCAAGAGTACTGGTTAATGCAGAAGGATCCGGAGAAGTTGATTATGTTGATGCTTCTAAGATCATTATCAAATATGACCGTACCGAAACCGAACGACTGGTTAGTTTCGAAGATGACTTCAAGACCTATGATCTTGTTAAGTTCAGAAAGACCAACCAGGGTACTTCCATCAACCTGAAGCCTATCGTTGAGAAAGGTGATAAGGTTAAGAAAGGACAGGTACTTTGTGAAGGGTATGCAACTCAAAAAGGGGAACTCGCACTTGGTAGAAACCTGCAAGTGGCATTCATGCCATGGAAAGGGTACAACTTCGAGGATGCGATCGTGATCTCTGAAAAAGTGGTTAGAGAAGATATCTTTACCTCTATCCACATCGATGAGTATTCTCTTGAAGTTCGTGATACTAAACTGGGAGCTGAAGAGCTTACCAATGATATTCCTAACGTTTCCGAAGAGGCGACTAAAGATCTTGACGAGAACGGTATGATCCGTATCGGTGCCGAGGTTAAGCCTGGAGACATCCTTATCGGTAAAATCACTCCTAAAGGAGAATCTGATCCGACACCGGAAGAAAAACTGCTTCGTGCGATCTTCGGTGATAAAGCGGGTGATGTAAAAGATGCTTCACTTAAAGCTTCTCCGTCACTTAGCGGTGTGGTTATCGATAAGAAATTATTCTCACGTGCTATCAAAGATAAGCGTAAGCGTGCTAAGGATAAAGAGGATATCGCGAAACTGGAATTGGAATATGAAACCAAGTTCACCCAACTTAAGGATGTACTGGTTGAAAAACTGTTCTATATCGTAAACGGTAAGACCTCTCAGGGTGTATTCAATGACCTTGGAGAAGAAGTATTCCCTAAAGGAAAGAAATATACACAGAAAATGCTGAATGCAGTTGAGGATTTCGCGCACCTGGTTAGCGGCACCTGGACAACAGATGACGAGACCAATGCGTTGATCAACGACCTGCTTCACAACTATAAGATCAAGCTGAATGACCTTCAGGGAGCACTTAGAAGAGATAAGTTTACCATCTCTGTGGGTGATGAACTTCCTGCAGGAATCATGAAACTTGCAAAAGTTTACATCGCTAAAAAACGTAAGCTTAAAGTAGGTGATAAGATGGCCGGTCGTCACGGTAACAAAGGTATCGTGGCACGTATCGTACGTCAGGAGGATATGCCATTCCTCGAAGACGGAACACCGGTTGATATCGTGTTGAACCCACTTGGGGTACCTTCACGTATGAACATTGGTCAGATCTATGAGACCGTATTAGGATGGGCAGGTAAGAACCTCGGTAAGAAGTTCGCTACTCCGATCTTCGACGGTGCAACCCTAGACCAGATCAATGCACTTACGGATGAGGCTTCTATTCCGAGATTCGGACATACCTATCTGTATGACGGTGGTACCGGGGAGCGTTTTGATCAGCCGGCAACCGTTGGTGTGATCTATATGCTGAAACTCGGTCACATGGTAGATGATAAGATGCACGCACGTTCAATCGGACCATACTCGCTCATCACGCAGCAACCGCTCGGTGGTAAGGCGCAGTTCGGTGGACAGCGTTTCGGAGAGATGGAGGTATGGGCTCTGGAAGCATATGGTGCATCCAGCACGCTTAGAGAGATCCTGACCGTTAAATCTGATGATGTGATCGGTAGGGCTAAAACCTATGAATCGATCGTGAAAGGCGAAATGATGCCTGAACCGGGTCTTCCTGAATCGTTCAATGTATTGATGCATGAACTGAAAGGTCTCGGATTGGATATCAGATTAGAAGAATAAATTTTGAGGGGTCGTCTGCAACTGCAGACGACCATTCAAACTGTAATTTAATTACACTTAATTCATTATCACCATATATTATGGCCAGAAATAAAGATAAGAATACAGTACAGAGATTTAACAAAATCTCTATCGGATTGGCATCTCCCGAGTCTATTCTAGCAGAATCGAGAGGAGAGGTGTTAAAGCCGGAAACCATTAACTATCGTACCCATAAACCGGAACGTGACGGTTTGTTCTGCGAGCGTATCTTCGGTCCTGTAAAAGACTATGAGTGTGCCTGTGGAAAGTATAAGCGTATTCGCTACAAGGGTATCGTGTGTGACCGTTGTGGTGTAGAGGTTACAGAGAAAAAAGTGCGTAGAGATCGCGTCGGACACATCAATCTGGTAGTGCCCGTTGCTCATATCTGGTATTTCCGTTCTCTGCCAAATAAGATCGGGTATCTTCTCGGACTTCCGTCTAAGAAACTCGATATGATCATCTATTATGAGCGTTATGTTGTTATTCAGCCGGGTAGTGCTAAGAATGCCGACGGAGATGCGCTTCAGAAGATGGACTTCCTTACAGAAGAAGAATATTTAAATATCCTGGATTCACTTCCTGCTGAGAACCAATATCTCGATGAAAGTGATCCGAACAAGTTCATCGCCAAAATGGGTGCTGAATGTTTGATCGACCTGCTTGCCAGAATCGATCTTGACGAACTTTCGTATGAACTTCGTCACAAAGCTAATAACGAAACTTCCAAGCAACGTAAAACTGAAGCGTTAAAACGTCTTCAGGTTGTTGAGGCACTTCGTGAGGCACAATTGAACAGAGAGAACAACCCTGAGTGGATGATCATGAAGGTGGTTCCTGTGATCCCGCCGGAACTTCGTCCATTGGTGCCACTTGACGGTGGTCGTTTCGCTACTTCCGATCTTAACGATCTTTACAGAAGGGTGATCATCAGAAACAACCGTTTGAAGCGTCTGATGGAGATCAAAGCTCCTGAGGTGATCCTTCGTAACGAGAAGCGTATGCTTCAGGAATCGGTTGACTCATTGTTCGATAACACCCGTAAGTCTTCTGCGGTTAAAACAGAATCAAACAGACCACTTAAATCCCTTTCAGACTCGTTGAAAGGTAAACAAGGTCGTTTCCGTCAGAACCTGCTCGGTAAACGTGTTGACTATTCTGCACGTTCGGTTATCGTGGTTGGTCCTGAGCTGAAACTCTATGAGTGTGGTCTTCCTAAAAATATGGCTGCGGAACTTTACAAGCCTTTCGTGATCCGTAAACTGATCGAAAGAGGTATCGTAAAGACCGTTAAGTCTGCTAAAAAGATCATTGACAAGCGTGAGCCGGTTGTATGGGATATCCTGGAAAACGTATTAAAAGGACACCCTGTACTGCTTAACCGTGCCCCCACACTTCACCGTCTCGGTATTCAGGCATTCCAGCCGAAACTTATCGAAGGTAAAGCAATCCAGTTACACCCGTTAGTTTGTACGGCATTCAACGCCGACTTTGACGGTGACCAGATGGCGGTACACCTTCCGTTAGGACCTGAGGCTATTCTTGAAGCACAGTTATTAATGCTCGCTTCTCACAATATCCTGAACCCTGCGAATGGATCTCCGATCACGGTACCTTCTCAGGACATGGTATTGGGTCTGTATTATATGACCAAGGGGAGAAGATCAACTCCGGAACATCCTATTAAAGGAGAGGGACTTACGTTCTATTCTGCTGAAGAGGTTAACATCGCTTTCAACGAAAAACGTGTTGCTCTGAATGCTATCGTTAAGGTTAGAGCAAAAGACTTTAATGAAAACGGAGAACTGGTATACCAGATCATCGAAACCACAGTAGGTAGAATCCTTTTCAACCAGGTGGTTCCTGAAGGTGTAGGTTATGTCAATGAAGTATTGACCAAGAAATCACTTCGTGATATCATCGGTAACATCCTTAAAGCTACAAATGTTCCGACCACTGCTGACTTCCTTGACAAGATCAAGGATATGGGATACAATTTTGCATTCCGCGGAGGTCTTTCATTCAGTTTAGGGGATATTATCATTCCTGCAGAGAAAGTGAATATGATCGCTGAAGCTAATGAGCAGGTTGATGGTATTATGATGAACTATAACATGGGTCTTATCACCAATAACGAACGTTATAACCAGGTGATCGACGTATGGACTTCAACCAACGCAATGTTAACCGAGCTTGCCATGAAGCGTATCCGTGAGGATAACCAAGGATTTAACTCGGTGTACATGATGCTGGATTCAGGAGCAAGGGGATCTAAAGAACAGATCCGTCAGCTTACCGGTATGCGTGGTCTGATGGCGAAACCTAAAAAATCGACAGCCGGTGGTGGAGAGATTATCGAAAACCCGATTCTTTCTAACTTTAAGGAAGGTCTGTCGATTCTTGAATACTTTATTTCTACTCACGGTGCTCGTAAGGGACTTGCGGATACCGCTCTTAAAACTGCGGATGCGGGATACCTTACCCGTCGTCTTGTTGACGTTTCTCAGGATGTTATCGTAAACACTGAGGATTGTGGTACGCTAAGAGGTGTTGAAGTAGAGCCATTGAAAAAGAATGAAGAGATCGTGGAATCACTTGGAGAAAGAATTCTCGGCCGTGTTTCCCTTCATGATGTATTCGATCCTTTAACAGAAGAACTTCTTGTTTCTTCAGGTGAGGAGATCAGTGAAGAAATCGTGAAGAAGATCGAAGCTTCTCCTATCGAAAGAGTGGAAGTGCGTTCACCTCTTACCTGTGAAGCTAAACAAGGTATCTGTGGGAAATGTTACGGACGTAACCTTGCTACTGGTAAGATGGTACAACGCGGTGAAGCGGTTGGTGTAGTTGCTGCACAATCGATCGGGGAACCTGGTACACAGCTTACACTGCGAACCTTCCACGTAGGGGGTATTGCAGGTAACATCTCTGAAGAGAACAAGATCTTCACCCGTTATAACAGCCGTATCGAGATCGAAGATCTCAAAGTGGTAAAAGGAGAGGATGCTGAAGGTAATCCTGTGGATATCGTGATCTCACGTACCACCGAGGTTAAGTTCATCGATGAGAAAACAGGAATCGTTCTCGGTACAAACAACATTCCTTACGGATCTCAGATCTTCGTTAAGGATGGTCAGTCTCTTAAAAAAGGAGATACCGTTTGTCAGTGGGATCCTTATAACGCGGTTATTATCTCTGAATTCTCCGGTAAGATCGTTTATGAAAACATCGAGCAAGGGGTTACTTATCAGGTAGAGATCGATGAACAAACCGGATTCCAGGAGAAAGTTATCTCTGAATCGAGAAACAAGAAACTGATTCCTACATTACATATTAAAGACAGCAAGGGGATAACCCTGAGATCTTACAACTTACCGGTAGGTGCACACCTCATGGTAGATAACGGAGATAAGATCAAAGAAGGTAAGATCCTTGTTAAGATACCTCGTAAGTCTTCTAAAGCTGGGGATATTACCGGTGGTCTTCCAAGGGTGACCGAGCTTTTCGAAGCTAGGAATCCATCGAACCCGGCAGTGGTTTCAGAGATCGACGGTGTGGTTTCATTCGGTAAGATCAAGCGTGGTAATCGTGAGATCGTAGTGGAATCAAAACTTGGAGAGATCAAGAAATACCTGGTTAAACTTTCGAATCAGATCCTGGTTCAGGAGAATGATTACGTTCGTGCAGGTATGCCACTTTCCGATGGTTCTGTTACTCCGGAAGATATCCTGAGAATTAAAGGGCCTTCTGCCGTACAGCAATATCTTGTTAACGAAGTGCAGGAAGTATATCGTTTACAGGGTGTGAAGATCAATGACAAACACTTTGAAGTAGTGGTTCGTCAGATGATGCGTAAGGTAGAGATCAACGATGCAGGAGATACGAACTTCCTTGAACAACAATTGGTTCACAAAGATGACTTCATCGAAGAGAATGACAGAATCTTTGGAATGAAAGTGGTTGAGGATGCCGGTGATTCTGCTAAGATGAAACCTGGTCAGATCATCTCTCCAAGAGAACTCAGAGATGAGAACTCTATCTTGAGAAGAGCTGATAAAGCCCTTGTTGATGCAAGAGATGCCGTTCCTGCAGTTGCAACTCCGATCCTGCAAGGTATCACCAGAGCGTCACTGCAAACTAAGTCCTTTATCTCGGCTGCTTCCTTCCAGGAAACAACCAAAGTATTGAACGAAGCTGCAGTAAGCGGTAAGGTGGATATGCTTGAAGGACTGAAGGAAAATGTTATTGTTGGACATAAGATCCCAGCCGGTACTGGTATGAGAGATTATGATAATATCATCGTTGGATCTAAAGAAGAATACAACGAGATCATGGCCAGCAAGCAGCAGGTGAATTTCTAAGGAATATATATTCTAATATAGGAACCCCGAACAGTTATGTTCGGGGTTTTTTTTTGGTTTTGAGATTGACGATTGAATTTAGGGGATGCCCAGTGACGATCCTGACTTCAGCCTTCGGCGAAGTAGGAGTGTCGTCTCCTGCCTTTGGCTGCGTCGCGTGTCGTCGCTATTTATGGCCTTTAGCCATAAATGCTAGAGTGACCTGTGGTAAAGTGTTGTTTCGCAAGCTCAGTTTTTTTTTCGCGGGCTCAAATTTTGGATAGACGGCGTTGTTCTTCGCGGGCTCAGTTTCTTTTTTCGCGGGCTCAAATTTTGGATAGACAGCGTTGTTCTTCGCAGGCTCAGTTTTTTTTTCGCGGGCTCAAATTTTGGATAGACGGCGTTGTTCTTCGCAAGCTCAGTTTCTTTTTTCGCGGGCTCAAATTTTGGATAGACGGCGTTGTTCTT
>NZ_QKWN01000015.1 GCF_007279655.1 Robertkochia solimangrovi
TTTGCGCCAGCAAAACAATCTGTATCCATGATAGGGCAATGCGCCAGCGAGCCGTAAAGTCACTCAAGGAAGTTTTGCGCCAGCAAAACAAACCGCGACACTGGAGAACTGATTGCGTCAGCAATCAGGATCGACACTAAGCACCGTCAGGTGCACGTCACTGGGTTAAGTAAAATCCTTATCGTTTCATCGTAATTCCAAATGGTCAATCTAATTAAATGTAGTAACTTCGCCAACTGAATCCACCCACCTTCTGAAATGCCCGGTTATGGATAATGAAAATACCGCGATCCGCACCACATATTTCAGCATCATCGGTAATACAAGTCTGGCCGTGATCAAAGGACTTGCCGGTATCTTTGGTAATTCCTATGCACTAATCGCTGATGCTATTGAGTCAACTACCGATATATTCTCTTCGTTATTGGTGCTTTTCGGACTTAAATATGCCAAGAAACCTGCAGATGATAACCATCCGTATGGACATGGAAAGATCGAACCACTGATCACTTTCCTTGTGGTGGCTTTTTTGGTTACCTCTGCCACCATTATTGCTTATGAAAGCATCCAGCATATAATGACCCCGCATAAAACACCTAAAGCCTGGACGCTCATTATTCTGGGAACCATAATCGTTTGGAAAGAAGTGTCCTATCGGATCGTATTGAATAAAAGTATAAAAACGAATAGTTCATCCTTAAAAGCAGATGCATGGCATCACCGTAGTGACGCGATTACGTCAGTTATGGCTTTTCTCGGAATTTCGATCGCTTTGATCTTTGGAGAAGGATATGAAACTGCCGACGACTGGGCGGCGCTTTTTGCTTCGGGGTTCATTCTTTATAACAGCTTTTTGATTTTTCGTCCTGCTCTCGGGGAGATTATGGACGAGCACCTTTATGATGATCTCATCGCAGAGATCAGAATGCACGCAAAAGAAGTTGATGGTGTGATCGAAACGGAAAAATGTTTTATCCGAAAATCCGGAATGCGCTATCATGTCGACCTGCATATTATCGTAAACGGTGATATTACCGTACGGGAAGGCCATGAGATTGCCCATGATCTTAAGGATTACCTGATGGAGCAAATTCCGAATCTGGAGAATGTGTTGATACATATTGAGCCGGACAGACTAACCTTCTAGTGACGTGCACCTGACGGTGCTTAGTGTCGATCCTGATTGCTGGCGCAATCAGTTCTCTAGTGTCGCGGTTTGTTTTGCTGGCGCAAAACTTCCTTGAGTGACTTTACGGCTCGCTGGCGCATTGCCCTATCATGGATACAGATTGTTTTGCTTGCGCAAAACGCCCTTGAGTGACTTTACGGCTCGCTGACGCTTTGACTTTTATACTACAGTGATTGATTTTTACATTTTTAAGCGGGAAAAAATTTCTTTTAGTGCTTCGGTTTCGGAAGGTTTGCGGGTGTTATAATCAATAATAATTCCTTCAGGATCGATCAGGATGAAACGAGGAATCGACCGAATGCTGTAATCCCTTAAGAAATCAGCATCCTCCCCATTGGGAGTTATCAATTGTATACCACCCAGTGCATTCTCACGGATCGCTTTTTTCCAATTTTCCTTGTCTTCCTGTCGGTCGATAGAAATACTAACGAATATAATATTCTTCTCAGTGTATTCCTTTTGTAAAGCCTCCAGATAAGGAAATTCCTTTTTACATGGCTTACACCAGGTTGCCCATACATCGATAAATACAAAATTCCCTTTAAGATCACTTAACGAGGTGGTCGTACCTTCATAATTTTCAAAATTTTCAAATTTCGGTGAAGCCTTACCTACTGTATATTTTACCGACTCACTATGCTCCTGTTCATAGATATCATAAATAGTAGTCATATATCCTTCAATGAAATCTTCTTCCTCCTTTACATGTGTCGCTTTCACATCAGCATAAGAATGTAAAGCATTCCACAAACTGTCCTTTAATATTTCGGCACTGTTTGTAAACTTCTTTTTATCCAGTTTTACCCAATTCTTATTATATCCAGCCTTAGAATTCATGATCACATACCGATCGTTTCTGTAATTATTATAGCCGGCAAGATCCTGTGTAAAATGCAAGGTGTTGCGGAAATCTGAAAGATCTGCCTGAAAATACATGTCAGCACCATTTTCCGCATATATCGTTGCAATTACGTTCCCCTCATTCAATTTTAATTGAAGTATGCCATCTGGAGAACCTACCGCAAGAGTATCCTGGAAAGAACCGTCAGGTTCTAACATGATTGTTTTTGTTACTTCATCAGAAGCATCGATATAGAACTCCTGAGAACTGGCATTGGAGATTTTGCCTGAAATGGCTAAATATTCCGGATGTTGCATCCTCCCGGAACATGAAAGAAAAAAAACAGAAAGAAAGAAGGGTATCGTTTGGTACATCTTACTTGATTTAAAATGGGAGCCAATACTACAATAGACCGCAAATTAAAAGGATGTACCGGTAAAATCAAACAGAATTTTCTTACAAAAAAATTAGAGATCCTTAATGATCTAACAATAAATGAAATAGGTCCAAAGGAAAGTACATTGGAAAATTTCACTCATACTCAAAATTGATTTGAACTTTAAAATAAAACGTTTCCAGCGGTGCTATTTGTATTTCAATGGAAAAACAAAAGCGAGTGTGCGTCATGCATCAATAGCCGAAAAACGTACACTCGCTCCTATCACCTTACTTAAAACTCCTTATAGCTGAATTTTTGTCCGCCAACAGATGCTTCGGCCATCATTCCGCTTTTGGTATGGGTAAATACAGCAACCCCGTCTTTATATTTTGCATTATAACTCTTTCCTGACTCCAGTGCAGCGGCAGAGACACCGGCATCGAACTGGAATTTACCTTTCTTAAAATCTTCGACATCCTCGAGTTTTTCAAAGAAGATGACTTCGATCAGCGCCTGACCGCCAAGTTCAAGACCAAAATTAAACTCTTTCATACTGGCGATACCCTTTTTCTGGCCATACTGATATAATACTCCCCTACCGGCAGCACCACCAACGATGAAACCGCCTTTTCCGACATTCGGAAACACAACACAACCCGCTGATTTATCAAAATAACTCCTGATCTCCGGATTTACCTTTAAAAGTGTTTTAACAGCGGCTTCTGAATCCGCTATAATCTTTTGATCCTTTTCACTTTGTGCATTCATCGAATGGGTAACTCCTGCCATAATCATCAGAACGATGATACTTTTTACTAAATACTTCATTGAAACGCTGCTTTTTTAGATTATTAAAACCAAACAAAATCCGAAGGGATTGTTCATAATACGCTATGCGGGCAAGAGGATATAAATATAATAGAAAATACGCTAGTAATTAAATTTAAATACATTGAATATCAATTATTTAATAGAAAGTTCATAGTGTCACTATTTTACTATGTTACGTTGTTACATGGTTACATCCTAAGGTAGTGAAGCAGTAAACAGTAATGCAGTAAACCTGTAAACAATAGTACAGTAAGCTGTAGGCTGTCTTCTGTTTTCTGTTACAGAGTTACTTGTTACAAGGTT
The DNA here is from genome assembly GCF_007279655.1 of Robertkochia solimangrovi. Classification (GTDB taxonomy): domain Bacteria; phylum Bacteroidota; class Bacteroidia; order Flavobacteriales; family Flavobacteriaceae; genus Robertkochia; species Robertkochia solimangrovi. Next base: position 3,544 of record NZ_QKWN01000015.1, read on the forward strand.
ACTGGTAACAGCCTAATCGCCGAAAAAAAACACCGGAACGATGATGGCTCTGGTGCTTTAGTTATTTCTTTGAATTATTCTTTAAACTACGCTTTTTTTAATTGGAAAAGCGCGTTCATACTGTTTCGGTACCTGTATGTCAGCTCTCAATTCCCGGGCAGCATTCAGTGGAAAATAAGGATTTCTTAAAAGTTCTCTTCCCAGGAATATAAAATCCGCATCCTGATTCAGAAGAATGGTCTCGGCTTGCGCAGCATTGGTGATCATACCTACTGTTCCGACAGCGATATTATCTCCAACCTTTTCCTTTATAGATTTAGCCAAAGGTAACTGATAGGCCGGCCCTACCGGTATCTTTGCATCCGGAGACGAACCTCCACTGGACACGTCTATGATATCAACTCCCCTTGATGCGAGTTCTTCACTTAACCATAACGAAGATTCCAGATCCCAACCGTCATCGATCCAGTCAGTCGCTGAAATTCTAACCGCTAATGGAAGGTTTTCCGGCCATACTTCCTGAACATCCGAAACGATCTCGAACAATAGTCTTGCACGATTTTTCAGACTCCCACCATATTGATCATTTCTCTTATTGGATACAGGAGAAAGAAAGGAATGCAATAAATATCCGTGAGCACTGTGAATTTCCAATACTTCGAATCCGGAAGCAGCAGCACGGGCAGCAGCCTCTTTAAAATTATTTCGAATTTCTTTGATCTCCTCAATATCAAGTTCTCTGGGCGTTAACGCTCCTTCTGAAAAGGGTATCGCCGAAGGTCCGCTAACCTCCCATCCGCCTTCTTCTTCGGTCTCGAGCAATCGACTATCGGCGCCGCTAACTTTGTAGCTTCCCTTCCTTCCGGAATGAGCTATCTGAATTCCGGGAACGCTCCCTGACTCCTTGATGAAGTTAGCAATACGCTTTAATCCGGGGATATGTTTGTCGCTCCAGATTCCAAGGTCTCCTGTAGAAATTCTTCCCTCAGGAATTACAGCGGTAGCTTCCAGCAAAACGGTACCAGCGCCTCCTATTGCTCTGGTCCCATAATGTACCAAATGCCAATCGGTAGCGTATCCGTTTTCCGCTGAATACATACACATAGGTGAAGTAACGATCCGATTTTTAAAGGTGATATCTTTTATTGAAAGTTGACTGAATAATTTTGACATAGCAATAAACTGATTTAATTTTTCTAAATCTTCAGACGTTAAATGTAGCCGCTCCTTACTTTATATTAAAAAACCTCAATGAACGGACAACCTTATCAATTCTCGAATAGTGAATCCGATAATCAATCCCTGCTAAAACTACCCTTCCAGCTTTTCCTTAAAGAAATCTACGGTACGAGACCATGCCAGCGTAGCGGCTTCCTTGTCATATCGGGGTGTGGTATCATTGTGAAAACCATGATTCACTTCCGGATATATAAAGGCTGTATACGCTTTATTATTTGCCTTTAAAGCTGCTTCATACTCCGGCCACCCTGCATTCACCCTTGTATCCAATCCGGCATAATGTAGTAATAAAGGTGCCTGGATCTGTGGAACATCACTACTTTCAGGTTGTCCGCCATAGAACGGAACTGCCGCCGACAGATCAGGTATTTTTACAGCCATCATATTACTGATCCACCCACCGAAACAAAAACCGACTACACCGACTTTACCGTTACAGCGCTCCTCTGATTTAAGTGTATGGTAAGCCGCTATAAAATCTTCCAGCATCTCATCCCGATCTCGTTCTCGCTGTAAAGCCCTTCCATCATCATCATTTCCGGGATAGCCCCCTAAGGGAGATAATGCATCGGGTGCCAGCGCTATAAATCCGGCAATTGCAGTTCTCCTGGCTACATCTTCAATATGCGGATTCAATCCACGATTTTCATGAACCACCACTACCCCGCCGATTTTTCCAGAATGTTCCTTAGGAACACAGCGTAAAGCTTTGATCTTTCCTCCTCCCTTTGGGGAATCATATTCAATATAGGACTCTTCGATACGCGGGTCACCTGCTTTGATCTGAACACCTCCCTTATAATCAGGCATCATAAAGCTCATCAAGGCTGGAAGTGTTAGACTACCTCCTGTATATAAAGAAAGTTTCTGAATAAAATCCCTTCTTGTCAAACGGTTATGTGCGTAATCATCATAAAGGTCAAAAACTTCCTGTTTGATATCTTCTTTTTTAAGTTCGGACATGATCGGTGTATATTTGGTTGGTGAATGAAACTGGTCTTTCCATAAATATACAAAATAAGGCAGTGATACTATCAGACTGAACATCACAATAATTTATACCTCATGTAATACCAGAAAAGGAATACGGGTATGATAACTGATCTCGGCTACCCTGGGATTAAACAGTATCTGTTGAAAAAAATTCAGATTTTTAGCGACCATCACGATTAGACTGATATCCCTGCTTTCGGTAAAACACTCAACAGCGAGTTCCAGATTGTGGTTCGTAAGCGTGTGAAAACTGTTTTCAAAATCTTTGAAATTATCACTGTACGTTATTTTATTAAGTTCCTGCTCCACAGATAGTAAATCAGAATGTTTTTTAACAATATGAAGAAATCGTATGGGTACCTGATCCAGTAGTATCAGTTTCTTCAGTAGTTCTGCTATTCCCGTAGTACAAGGCATCCTGTAGTCGGTAGGAAAGACCACCTCCCGGAGTTTTGAATAGCATGCTTCCCGGGGGACGATCAGTAACGGACATTTTACTCTTGTCAGTACTTCAACAGTGTGTGTCCCAATTGTCTTCTCTCTGATCCCATCCGCACCTCGGGTTCCCATGACAATAAGGTCTATATGATAATTAACTACTGATTTACGTATACATTCCACCAAGGTATCTGTTTCTGAAATTAATTTAATCGTATGATGCGGATTCAATTCCCGGGAAATTACACGATCGTATAATTTCATAAGTTTAGTTTCTGACGCAGCAATTCTTTCATGATCGATCTCCTGAAGCGGTGTATCGAAGGCAGCATTTACCACTGCCCCCACCATAACATCGATCACATGAAGCAGATAAAACGTACAGGACTCCTTCCTGTAAAATGACAAAGCATAGGTAACAGCATTCCAGGAATTCTCTGAAAAATCTGTAGGAATCAGAATATTTTTCATCGCTTGATATTTAATAACAACAAAGTTATCTGCGGAATTTCAGGAAGTTCATGATATATATCAAAAAGCCTGATTATTAAACGATCAAATGATCTTTCTCAAGCCTTCTGTATCGATGATCCTGATATACCGATCCTCAATAACGATAAGTTTCTCCTGTTTAAATTCTGCCATGGTTCTGATAAAACTTTCCGGGGTAATTCCGGCAACACTGGCAAGGTCAGCCCTGCTGATCCGAAATCCTTTACGGTTATTTCTTTCGAAGACATCCATGAACTGCAGAATAGTGGCGGCAGTTTTCTTCCTGACCGATCCGTATGCCATTCTAAGTAAACGATCTCGCGATTCCGAAAGATCCTCTGAAATAAAATCAAACAATTCCAGAGTCAGATGGATATTCTTTTCCAGAATATCATGTAAGGCTTGTTTACTGTAAGCAAAAACGGTGGTTTCACTAATTGCAGTAGCATTTTCTTCATAGGTGGATTGATGTGAAAAAGAAGTGTACCCGAAGAAATCATCTTCGCGAAACACCTTTGTGATTAACTCCTTCCCATGGCTATCCGTTTTATGCGTCTTCACCATACCCCGTTCAATCAGAAAGATCTGATTGGCATGATTCTCTTCAAAATAAATCACCTCTCCTTCTTTATAAGAAAGTATGGTTCCCTCCTCAAAGAAGAAGTTCTTTAATTCATCGAGGGTAATGATATCTTCATGTTGATTCAACCTATGGCTGAATTCTGATCTTAACAGATCCATTTTTGCAATACGGCTTTCGATGGCATGAAGAAGATCCTCCTCCTCAAATGGTTTCGTCAAATAATCATCAGCCCCAAGGTCCATCCCTTTACGAACTTCTTTTTTTTCTGTTTTTGCCGAGAGAAAAATGAAGGGAATCGCCTGAGTAGTGGGGTCTGAAGAAAGTCTTTCCAATACCCCGTAACCGTCGAGTTCAGGCATCATTATATCACAGATAATCAGATCGGGTTGATGCTTTATTGCAAGATCTATACCCTTAGAGCCATCTGCAGCCTGAAAAACCCGGTAATGCTGTAATTCTAAGAGCTCCGCTATATTTTCACGCAACACCGAATCGTCTTCAATGATCAGTAAGCTTTTCATAGGCTCTCGGATTTTTGAAATGAACGGTCCGGAATTTCTATAAAAAAGGTAGTTCCTTTACCTTCTCCACTTATAAAGCTGATGCGCCCCCCGAGATTGGTCAGGTGACTTCTGACCATATTCAACCCGATACCGGTTCCCTGAATCATCAACGCATTTCCCGCCCTGAAGTATCTCTCAAAAATATGCTTCTGATCCTTTTCCGGAATCCCTATTCCATTATCATGGATACTAATCTTGTATACCCCTTCAGAAAGAGCATCGATGGTGATTTTAATACATGAATTCTCTGGCGAGAACTTGATGGCATTCTGAATTATATTGGAAAGAATGACACTAAATACCTTTTCATCCTGCTGGATCATGATCTCATCAGCATTTTCCGGATAATTGATTTTTTGCCCGGATTTGAGCATCATATTGGCATCATAGATAACTTCATTAAAAACTTTACTCAGGTTAAAGGTCGAATAATGATAATCATACTTTCCGGAAACCATCTTCTCCATAGAGAGGAAATCATTGAGTATGGAATCCAGGTTCCTGATCTTACTCTTGATAATTTCCAGATGCTTATCCCTCTTATCCTGTTGTTCACTTTCGGTATATTTACCAGCCAGTACAGCAGAGGTAAGCATACTACTCAACGGGGTTTTAAACTCATGAGAAACCAGAGAAAGAAAATTTGATTTAAGCTCATTCAATTCTTTTTCCTTTTCCAGTGCTTCGCGGGTTTTACTTTCCGCCTGTTCTCGTCTTTGTACCTCTTTTGTAAGTTTTTCAATAGTTTCTCTGAGTTCTGAAGTGCGTTTTCTGATCTTTACCTCCAATTCCTCATTTAGTTCTCTGATCTGTGCTTCTGTCCTCATCCTATCGGTTATATCCATGACCAGCGCCAGGATATATACCTGTCCATAAATGCTAAAAGGATTCAAACCTATTTCAACCCTGAATTCTTTTCCATTCTTTCGGATACCATATAGATTCCTTTCGGCAGCCATTTTCCGTTTTCTGGAGTTCCTGAAATAATTTTCAAAATGTGAACGATGTACTCCCTGAAAGGGTATTGGAATAAGTTTGTTTAAATTTTGCCCGCGAAGTTCATTTTTATCATAGCCGAACATCGATTCCAGCGAAGTATTTGCCAGTATGATCGTCTGTCTCTCATTAACAACGAGTATCCCCTCTGGTATAGCCTCCGAGAGTACATTAAAAATATCTTTATCCTTTTGATCAAACTTCATATTCGTAATTCAGTTACGATATGTAATTCGTTTAAGCTGTAGATTTATGAGATTGATATTCAATCAGGCAGCCCGTTTAAACTCTATTAAATTTAACCAATTTTGTTAAATGTAACAAGTCAGAAAACGAATAGCCTGTACCTAAACGAAAAGAGCCCATACATTGATAGCTATGGTAACAGTAAAGGGAAACGCTAAATGTTGTTCCGGTCTGCCTTCAATATCAGGATAGCAGTCTTTTCCTTTTTTCGGCTACCATTATATTTCCGATCAAAATGAAAAAATCGGATTTCAATTCTTTAAATCCATGAGACAGTTCATGCATTCTTTCTCTGATCAAAAGATGATCTGCTTTCACTTCTTTCTCCTCATAGGGCTGATCTACCCCATCCAACAATATTTCCAGTTCATTATTATGTTTTTGAACATCTCTGATCATAGACTTTACACCATTTTTACTCATTTCCAGTCTTTCCACCAGATCTCTGCCTTTTTCCAAATACTTTTCAGAACTCAGCTTGATAAAGTAATTTCCGAAAAGATCATCAAGAAAATGCTGCTCTGTGATCATAAATTCAAGTTCGGAAAGCCAACTTTTGGAATCTTCATGCATTTCATCTGCACTTTTCCATTCCATATAACGGGGGTTGAAATAATGTGACATTGTAAAGGAATTTAAAGTTAAAAAGGGTGGAGTCCCAGACCTCCACCCTTATCATTAGTATGGTCAGCTAACTTTAATGGAACGGGAAGCATGCACTTTTGCTTCATCCTTTTTAGCCAGTTTTAACTGGAGAAGGCCATTCTCATAGGTAGCTTCAATACCTTCTTCCTTAACGGAATCAGGCAGTAACAGAGATCTGCTGAAGGAATTGTAATTAAACTCCTGACGGGTATAATTATCAGTTTTCTCTTCTTTAGAATCTCTTTTTTCGGCACTGATGTTCAAATAGCCATCTTCGATGGAAATATTGAAATCCTTTTTGGTCAAACCGGGAGCTGCCAGTTCGATCCTGAATTCTTCTTCGGTCTCCTTGATATTAAGAGCCGGTTGTCTTTGCATGGTTTTGTTCCAGAAAGCATCATTAAAGAAATCCTGAGTATCCAAAAATCTTGTCATTTCGGAATCCAACCATGGTGATCTTCTGTTAAATTTAATAAGTGACATGATATTAAAGATTTAATGTTTATTTCCTTGATGACCCCAAATTACCACTTAGGAAGCGCTTGTGAATTGATATTGCTCAATTTAGCATGTTAAATAATCAGATAACGGGAAGCAGACTATAGTAAACAGAAAACAGCCTTCAGCTTACTGCATTACTGTATTACTGCTTCACTACTTTACCAGGTGACAGCGTTACTGTGTTACATGTGACAGGTGACGGGGACAGAATACTGTAAACGGTAAACGGAAAACAGCCTTCAGCTTACTGCATTACTACTTTACCAGGTGACAGCGTTACTGTGTTACATGTGACAGGTGACGGTAGACGAAAAGATTTTAACAATCCCAATCCGCCTCAAAAATCATTTATCACCATAGGATCTTCAAACGCATCACCCTCTTTCCTGATAATATGATGCCTTAGCAATTCGCCTTTAATATCGAACAGGAACTCATGTTGGTTGGCATTTTCACGGATATTAGCGGTGTAGACCATTCCACCAAATCTTTTATCGCTGTTCCTGCTAACATCCAATAGAACCGCCTCTTTAAAATGCGATCTGATATATTCTAACGCTTTATGTGGCAATCTTGTGATCATTTCTATATGATTTTTCATTCCTACTATGGTTATTCCACCCTTCACCATACCACCATTTCCGCTTTATTGGTTTTTTGATCAGGCCGAATTGCTCAATGGCATGAATCTCCAAATGATTTTTCATTTCCTGAATGGAATCAGTGATAAACAGGAGGTTCATATCTTCCTTACTGATACTCTCATTTGCTGCCATTAATTGTATATGGTGATATAGTTCCTTATGATATTCCTTACCAAAAAGCACTACTGGAAAATGTTCGATCATTTTGGTTTGTATAAGCGTCAGTGCTTCAAACAATTCATCCAGTGTCCCGATCCCTCCCGGCATTACCACGAATCCATAAGAATATTTGATCAAAAGAAATTTCCGAACAAAGAAATACGGTATATTGATCCATTTATGCAGATAAGGATTCGGCTTTTGTTCCTGAGGCAGGATAATGTTACATCCTACCGAATAACCGCCGTTCATATAAGCCCCCTTATTAGCCGCCTCCATAATTCCGGGTCCTCCCCCGGTCATAACTGCAAATCCCATATCGGCCAGTGAGGCTCCGACCGCCTCGGCCATTTTATAGTTAGGGTGATCTTTATCGACCCGGGCTGAACCAAAAACAGTAATACAAGGTCCCATAAAGTGCATCTTTCTGAACGCTTTGATAAAATGATACTGTACCCGCATCGTGAACAATAATTCCTTGATCCTGTCCCGAGGACCTTTGAGGAACATTTGTTCTTCTTTTGTTAAGAAACCTTTTTGTGAGTCCATTTTAATACGTTTAAAGATATCTCGACAAATAGCCGAAGAACTGCTTCTTAAGGTCATTGTAGACTTCTCGTTCAGTCTCCATTCGTTTTCTGATGTTCAAATGTAATTTATAGCTGTTTACATTGATAATTTCAGGGTCTGATACAGTCATTATGGCCAATGTATGTTCATGATATTCTATGGCGTCGCGCAACGAATCGATCTTAGCCTGATGAATCTCAAATTGATTTTGAAAATGATCAAGATCTGCAAGTACGGCATGGTTCGTCCATCGATCCAGAATCTGTTCCAGTCGATTCCTGAATATTTTGATCTCATCTTCCCAAAAAAGTAATTCATTGTGCCAAATAGTATGTTCAAAATGAAGTACCGAATTACTCACATAAGTTTCCATAATTGTCTGTTTTAAGTAAATCACCAAGGTATATCTACTGTCCAGGTTTTTCAATGATATATATCAATTTAGAGGAAAATGATAAGTTATGGATTATGAGTTATGAATTATGAGTTAAGAATTGAGAATTGAGAATTGAGAATTGAGAATTGAGAATAATTAAGGGGTATGGGTTATGAACCACGGATTACTGGTTACTATATCCCTAACCTAACTCCCTCCCCCTTGAATCTTAAAACGGGAAACAGCCAACAGGTTACTGCATTACTTCATTACTGCTTTATTGCTTTACTGTGTTAGAGTGTTACCAGTAACCTTGTAACGTGTAACCTGTAACAGAAAACGGAAGACAGAAGATGGAAAACAGCTCTTTTCATTACTACTTTCTGCATCACTGTTTTCTGCATTACTGCTTCACTGTGTTACGATGTTACGATGTGACAATGTTACCAGTAACCCGGTAACGTGTAACCTGTAACAGAAAACGGAAGACAGAAGATGGAAAACAGCTCTTTTCATTACTACTTTCTGCATCACTGTTTTCTTCATTACCGTTTTCCAACCATATCAAAGTAAAAACTTAACCTAACTCTTAACTACCTAACCCTTTGAGATTTAACGAATAATCACTAAATTATTCGAATAATTTTCTAATATATTTCCATAAATAAAACCTATCACAAATCATAAACTATAATTTTTAATAATCGTAATTTTAGCTTAAATAATTAAATTTTATTCAAATGGAAAACAAATCACATCCTGGAGATGTAACAGGTAGCGCAAGTTATAACGTCAATGGTGAAAGTAAGTGTCCGTTTGCTGGCGGGGCACCTAAAGGCAGTGCCGGAGGAGGAACCACTAATCGTGATTGGTGGCCAAATCAACTTAAGGTAAATATTCTAAGACAGAATTCTTCATTATCCGATCCGATGGGTGAGGATTTTAATTATAAAGAGGCTTTCAATAGTTTGGATTATGAAGCTCTTAAAAAGGACTTGAATGATTTAATGACCGATTCTCAGGATTGGTGGCCTGCCGATTTCGGTCACTACGGTGGACTTTTCATCCGTATGGCCTGGCATAGTGCAGGAACCTATCGTATCGGAGATGGCCGAGGTGGTGCCGGAGCCGGACAACAGCGTTTTGCACCTTTGAACAGTTGGCCAGATAATGCTAGTCTTGATAAGGCTCGCCGTTTGTTATGGCCGATCAAACAGAAATATGGTAATAAGATCTCCTGGGCAGACCTGATGGTATTAACCGGAAATGTGGCACTGGAATCCATGGGCTTTAAAACCTTTGGTTTCGCGGGAGGCCGTGAAGATGTTTGGGAACCGGAACTGGACGTATACTGGGGAAGCGAAGACAAATGGCTGGATGATAAAAGGTATTCAGGAGAACGCGATCTTGAAGATCCGCTTGCTGCCGTGGTAATGGGACTGATCTATGTCGATCCGGAAGGACCTAATGGAAACGGAGACCCTATTTCCGCAGCAAAGGATATTCGGGAAACCTTTAAACGCATGGCGATGAATGATGAAGAAACCGTAGCACTTATTGCAGGTGGACATACCTTTGGTAAGACACACGGTGCTGCAAGTCCTGCTGATTATGTCGGGCCCGAACCTGAAGCAGCGCCAATCGAAGCACAAGGTTTCGGATGGGCCAATACCTTTGAATCGGGTGTGGGTACTCATGCTATCACCGGTGGACCCGAAGTAACATGGACACAAACGCCTACCAAATGGAGCAATCATTTCTTTGACAACCTGTTCAAATTCGAATGGGAACCATCAGTAAGTCCTGCAGGGGCTAAACAATGGGTAGCAAAAGATGCTGAGGCGACAATTCCTGATGCTTTTGATCCCAATAAGAAACATCGTCCTACGATGCTAACCACAGACCTATCGTTAAAGTTCGATCCGATTTATGAGAAGATCTCCCGCAGATTCTACGAGAATCCCGACGAATTTGCCGATGCATTCGCCCGTGCCTGGTATAAACTCACCCATCGTGATATGGGTCCTATCGAACGTTATCTCGGACCAGAAGTACCTCAGGAAGAGTTGATCTGGCAAGATCCGATTCCTCAGGTTGATCACGTTCTTATTGATCAGACGGATATCGCTGCACTTAAAACCAAGATTTTGAACTCAGGTCTCTCTATACAAGAATTGATTTCGACAGCCTGGGCTTCCGCTTCAACCTTCAGAGGCTCTGATAAAAGAGGAGGTGCCAATGGTGCCAGAATAAGACTGGAACCTCAGAAGAACTGGGAAGTGAACAAGCCTGAACAACTGGCTAAGGTTTTGAATGTGCTGGAAGGAATCCAAAAAGACTTCAACGGAGCACAGACTGGAAATATAAAAGTATCCCTCGCTGATCTAATTGTTCTCGGAGGATGTGCTGCAGTAGAAAAAGCTGCTCAAAATGCAGGTTTTAAGGTAACTGTTCCCTTTAAACCGGGTCGTATGGATGCCTCCGCAGAACAAACCGATATTGATGCATTCAACTACCTGGAGCCTTTTGCAGATGGATTCAGAAATTACAGAAAGACCAAATTTGATGTTTCCACAGAAGAATTATTGATCGATAAGGCCCAGTTATTAACCCTAACCGCTCCCGAAATGACCGTATTACTCGGTGGAATGCGTGTATTAGGGGCAAACTACGACGATTCCAAACACGGTGTATTTACCGATAAACCCGGTGCATTAACCAATGATTTCTTTGTGAATCTTCTGGATATGACCACCGTTTGGAAATCAGTTTCCGAAAATGAAGAAGTTTTCGAAGGAACTGATCGCAAAACTGGAGAAAAGAAATGGAGTGCAACCCGAGCAGATCTGATCTTCGGATCTAACTCAGAATTGAGAGCACTTGCTGAAGTTTACGGAGCCTCTGATGCCAAAGAGAAATTTGTAAAAGACTTCGTTTCAGTATGGAATAAGATCATGAACCTTGATCGTTTTGATCTCGCTTAAATACTGAACTTACTTAATGTTGTTAACTTGAAAGGAGCGCCAAAAGCGCTCCTTTTTTTATGTTACAGAGTTACAGGGTTACAGGGTTACAGGGTTACTGGTAATAACGTCACATAGTCACATCGTAACACAGTGAAGCAGTGAAGCAGTAAACGGTTTTCTGTTACAAGGTTACACGTTACAAGGTTACTGGTAACACTCTAACACAGTAAAGCAGTAATGAAGTAAGCTGTAGGCTGTTTTCTGTTTTCTGTTACACGTTACAAGGTTACTGGTAACATTGTCACATCTTAACACAGTAAGCTGTAGGCTATATGCTGTTTTCTGTTTCATGGGGAAGGAGTTAGGTTAGGGATATAGTATCCTGTAATCCGTGGTTCATAACCCATAACCCTTTATTATTCTCAATTCTCAATCCTCAATTCTTAACTCATAATTCATAATCCTTAATCCTTAATCCTTAATCCTTAATCCAAAATTCAAAACTCCTTCTCGGTATATTTCTTAAAATTATCCAGAATCGCCTGCCATCCCTGCCGTTGCATTTCCAACGGATTCTGATTTTCAGGGTCAAAGGTTTCAGTTACTGTGGTTTCACCTCCCTCACTATCGAAAGTAATGGATACATGTCTTCCATCATCCATAACATACGCGATAAATGCGCTATCCGTGACCTCAGTATATTCTCCTCCAAAATCAAATCCGAAACTTCCATCTTTAGCCTCCATCCTACTCGTAAACCTACCTCCAACTTTCAGGTCGACCTCCGCTTTAGGCGTATGCCAGTCGTCACTGGCATTGTTCCAGTTTATGATATGTTCAGGTGTAGTCCAGTATTCCCATACCTTATCGACAGGAGCCTTAATCTGTGTTTGCACTGTAATACTATTCGATTCACTCATTGCTTTTTGCATTATAATTGATCATCCATCGTACTCCGTACTTATCGGCGAAACTACCGAAATAATCTCCCCAGAACTGATCCGCCATCGGCATCTCGATATCTCCTCCCGAAGAAAGTCCGTTAAAAATTCTGTCAGCATCTTCCCGGCTATCCGGATGTAAACTGACATACACGTTATTTCCTACTGTAAGTTTATGTCCCATAGAAGGAACAATATCGGATCCCATAAGAATGATTCCATCTCCAATAGGCAATGAAATATGCATGATTCGATTCTTTTCATCCTCCGGAAGATCATCCAGTCCGGGGCCATCCGACATTTTCATCTTCATCAGAAATTCTCCTCCGAAAACGCTTTTATAGAAATCAAATACCTCTTCTGTATTGCCATCAAAATTTAAATAGGGTTGTGCTTTCATTATTTAAAATTTAAGTTATTCTTCTAATTATTTTTCTGATAGTTCCTTTACCCTCAGTAATGCTTTTGGCCAGATTTCATCGAACATTTGTTCGTATTCCGGACTGATATCCATCACTACTTCAAGATGCGTATGTCCATCCTGATCTTTTAGAACATATTTTTCTCTGGAACCTGCCCATGCCTTGACTTCCTCACTTGTGGTATCCTCTACACCATCCTTAAGCACACCCAGATGTCTGAATGTCATAAGCTCAGGCTCGATCTTCTCAGCGATCATAGAAACCATTCCATTATTATCCGGGCCTTTGAACAGAATCTTACTCCCTTCATTCCAGTCACTTACTGCATGTGATCCTTCCATGAAGGCTGCAGTCCATTTTCGGTATGTTTCATCTTCCCATAAAGTCTTCCAGACTTTTTCTCTGTCAGCATCAATAACGATACTATGGGTCATACTATTAAAATCTTTCATAGTCCATAATTTGCATTACTTACCCTGCATCAGAGACATATCCATATGCAGAACGCCCCAACGATGTCCATCAGGATCTTTAAACGCCATCAGGTACATCCAGCCTTCTACCGTTTCCGGTTCAACATATACTTCCCCCCCGGCAGTTTTTACAAGGTCACTAAAATTATCTACGGAAGCCTTGTTGGCAGCATCGATGTTAAGAAATACCTCTGTCCCCTTATTGGTATCTACTACCGGATTATCTGCAAAATGACTAAATCGTGCCTCAGGAAATAACATCAGGGGCACCCGGGACTTTCCAAGATGGAATCCGGCCATATCCGAACTCCCCTTATGCATGTCGATTTCTTCAAAACCCAGGTCACTGTAGAATTTTCTGGACCTTGAAACATCCTTTACCGGAAGGTTTAACCAAAATTCCTGGTTACTAACTAAATTCATAATTGTTTGTTTTTTGATTATTATTAATTTTTTTAGATAATGTTCCTATTCGATCGGTCGGAAGTGGTGTAACAGCGACCCGTTTCCAAAATCCTCCGTTCCGGTCAGCAATAATTTTAAGTTTCTTTTAATTCCGGTAAAAAGTGGAGTCCCGTCCGGAATTACAACAGGATCTGTTAAGATCTGGAATTCATCAATCAATCCGGCTTCCGCCAATTGAGCAACGATACTGCCACTTCCCAGAACAGTGATATCCCGCTCCAGCTCCCTTTTTAACCTCGACACTTCAACCGTTAATTCACCTTCTAATTTAGAAGTATTGCTCCAGGTATTTATGCTTTTACTGGTAGATACAACAAGTTTATCAGCTCGATTCATCCCTTCTGCTACTTCCGGAAAGCTATTCCAGGCTTGTTCAGACTGCCAGAAAGCAGCCATCATGTCATAAGTGATTCGACCAAAAAGTAATAGATTACCGGATGCGAGCTGGGCTGTTGAATAGGCCGTGGCCTTCTCATTATGAGAATGCCATGCAATATCCCCAAAAGCATCTTTATAAAATCCGTTAAGGGTAATAAACGTAAAGGAATTTACTCGTCCCATTTCCTTTCATAAATGACTGATACTCAAAGATACAATGAATACTTCTCTATCTGGAGGTGTAATTACGACAATCTCGAGGGTTGATTACGACAGTAGAATTCAATACCTTTAAAACATACATAATTTACTTAAAATGAGACATATATCTATACTGGTTCCCAGTGGCAATTCGAGTCTGAGCAACCTGGAGGCTACCTATAAGATGTTCAGCATGACCAACGAAGCCATGATCAAAGCGGGAAAGCCGGCAGTCTTTAAATTACAATTGGTTGCTACCAACGAAAAAGCAAGGTTGAGCAATGGAATCTTTTCCATTATTCCGGACACTGATATCAAATCAGTCGATCGAACTGACCTTATCATTATTCCGGCGATTCATGGCGATTATAGCAAAGTAATTGAGAATAATCGGGAGTTTGTACCCTGGATTCTTCAACAACATAACCTGGGAGCTGAAGTTGCCAGTCTTTGTATCGGTGCTTTTCTTCTTGCCGAGACAGGATTGCTCGATGGTATGGATTGTGCGACACACTGGCTGGCTGCTGAAGATTTCAGATCGATGTTTCCAAAGATCAATCTGGTAAGTGACAGAATCATCACGGATGAAAATGGAATCTACACCAGCGGAGGTGCCTACTCTTCACTTAACCTTATCCTGTACCTGATCGAGAAATTTGCAGGAAGAGAACTAGCAGTACTGTCATCCAAGATCTTTCAGATCGATATTAACCGGAACAGTCAGTCACCCTTTATAATTTTTCATGGACAAAAATCACATAATGACGTGGAGATCATAAAGATTCAGGAATACATCGAATCAAACTATCAAGACAAACTAAATGTCGATGATCTTTGTGACCGAATTTCGCTTAGCCGAAGAACTTTTGAAAGAAGGTTTAAAAAAGCTACTTCGAATACCACCATTGCCTATATTCAAATGGTCAAAGTAGAGGCAGCTAAGAAACAATTGGAGATCGGTCATAAGAATGTGAATGAAGTTATGTATGATGTAGGATATTCCGATGCTAAAGCTTTTCGGGATGTTTTCCGGAAGATCACCGGAATGACACCAGTCGATTATCAAAATCATTATAAACGAGCACCTGTATTTTAACGGGAAATCCCATTTTATTCTCGGTGACACACCCTGTTTAAATCAATTTTAAATTACTGAATTACAGTAGTTTTACTCAAGGATCTCAAATAATTCCATCAAAAATTTTCTTAAATTAGAGTAACAAAAAATCAATGAATTAAAATGAGGTCATGCATTTTATTCCTGATTTCTATACTGTTTTTCGCCCCTTTAAACAGGACCTATGGTCAGGAGAAAGTTGAAACGGCAAAACGGGGGAAATACCGTTCAATTATGCTCAGAGGGCATTCCGGTATGCATTTATATACCGGATCAGATCTGGACTCTAAACTCGATTCGGGGTATGGAGCTCTGGAGTTCAGATACGGGTGGCAAAGTCAGGATGCTGATATCTGGAGCACCTATGGCTATCCCCAATATGGTATCGGGGCCTATACAGGATTCATCGGAGACCCGGAAATCTTCGGTAACCCCAATGCTGTTTTCGGTTTTATAGATTTTCCGGTAACCCCTATGCATAAACGAGATGTGCTCTCAGTCTCTCCCGCACTCGGACTCACCTATCATCTGAATCCTTATGATGCTGAAAACAATCCTCTAAACATAGCGATAGGAGCTCGAATGGCGGTTTATTTTAGTGTGGGATTTACCTGGACATATAAATGGACACGGGAAATGGATCTTGTCACCGGGATTGATTTTACCCACTTCAGTAACGGACGTTCGAATACCCCTAATTATGGATTGAATATGTTCGGAATTCATCTCGGTATGCGTTATAACTACAATGCAGATCAGAATATTGTCGATCCGGGATTCGAACCTGAAACCTTGGTTTCACCGCGCTTTAAAAGTACCGTAAGAAAAGGCCTTTATAAACCTGAAGAACAGCATCTCATCAACACCTATTTTGCCATGGGAGTTGTTCAGAATGATTTTGAAGCTGGTACTGATACCCATTGGGGAACACTTTCACTGCTATTGGAATATCAGCATAAGTTCAACAATATGCACAGTGCCACAATAGGATTTGATTTCTTTAACGACAATAGTCTTAAAGCGATAAACGAGGATCCCGATGATACTTCCATTTATGCAGTACATGCGGGATATGATTTTATGTTCTGGAGGCTCACCATTCTGGTACAAGCCGGTATCCATTTAACCGATAGTTACGATAAGAATAACGTTTTTTTCAGACCGGCAGCCCGATACGATATCAATGAACTGATGTATGCTCAGATCGGATTAAAAGCAAATGGAATTGCTGCTGACTGGATTGAATTCGGAATAGGTTTCCGGCCATTCCGGTGGTAATAACCAGCATAACTGAATTTAAAGAAGACCACAATTGAAATTAAAAGTTTACCATAATATCCTTCTTTTACTTTCCTTCTGGATAGGCTCTCTTCATGCACAACAGGGAAATTACAATTTCAATAACTATGGAAATAAATCCATACTATTATCCGGTAATGTAACCGGTAGCGTAGAAGATCTCGGACTCGCCTATTATAATCCCTCAAGGCTGGCAGTACTTGAAAACACCGGTATCGGATTCAGTGCCAAGGCATTTCAACTGACCAACCTGAAACTGGAGAACATTCTGGATAGTAATACCAAACTGAGTAACCGAAACTTCAATGCGATCCCTTCGATTGCAGGAAGTACCTTTAATCTATTCAATAGCAGATTCGCTATATCCTTCCTCTCCAAATCATCTCAGGATATTCAGATGGGATACCGCAGTGAAATGGAACCGATCACCAATCCGGAAAATGAAACAGCTGCCGAGAATTATCAGATCAATTTAAATCTTGGATCAAAGATCAAGGATGAATGGTTTGGCCTCACCTGGGCCAAAAAACTTACCGAAAGACTTAGTGTGGGTACTACCATCTTTGCAATTGTCTATGAATTAAAAGGCAATAGCGGGATCAATTACACGCTTTTCTATCCTGAAGAAGTTTTAGGGAACTATCAGACCCAATCAGATTTTTCACAAAAATCATATGGCCTGCTATTCAAGATCGGTGCGAATTATGAATTTGATTCTTTCGAACTTGGCGTAAATATTACCACTCCTTATATTGAAGTACTTCACGATGCATCTTATAATTATCGCGAAATACTCGTCAATCTGGACACTGAGAACGACAGTTTTACCGATTTCCAGGCAAAAGATCTTAAAGCGATCAGAAAAGAACCCTTTGCCGTATCAATTGGCGTTGGAATTCCCATCAATCGTCATAAACTATCGCTGAACCTTGATTATTATGCGCCCGTTTCTTTATATAAAAGAATCGATATTCCTGATCATGAATCTTTTACGAAAATTAATGCTCCAGACCGGTTCTATGAAGAAAGAAACTCTGTTATCAATTTTGGAGCCGGATTTGAATATAACTACTCTGAAAATCTATTGTTTTATCTGAGCTGCTCTTCCGATTTTAATGCGATCAAAGATGAAACCCCTCTCCTTGATTTTACCTCACCTCAGGTAAAAAAACTGAGTATCAATGCAAATTATATCCATTTCGGATTTGGTTGTACCTGGGAATTCAGCTGGTCAAATCTCGTTTTCGGAACTACTTACAGCAGTACTTCCAAAAATCTCAGCCATATTTTACAGATTCCGGATATAGATCTGGACTACAATACGGATACTGACTCCAGGTTACGATATACGCGCTGGCAATTCGTGGTTGGACTTGAAATCCCTTTCCTCGAAAGCAAGTTCAAGAATATTATAAAAGAGGAGGAGGATTAAATTATACCCTGTACTATTCCAGCGTAACTAATTCCTGTCCGCTGCTAACACCATTTTCATTAAATGAATCGATGCTGAAATAATAGTGTTGATCACTGCTCAGGGAATGGATCTCCAGAGTGGTATCCTGATACACCATATACGACTGATATAATTTATCGGGTGCCGAACCATAATGCACTTCATACCCTGTTGCACCAGTAACCTTATCCCAACTTAACCGACAGCTTCTACGATCTGCGGTATTCCTGATAACAGCCAAACCCAAAGTTGCGTCCGGCTTTGCCCCGGAACCCTTACCAAAGATTCTGAAACCACTGATCGCAAAGCTTCCCGAAGGAACTTCCAGATTTTCCACTCTGATGAACCGATATCCCCCTAAAGAGTCAAGAGGGTGATAATTATGTGTACGATCGGAATCATTTTGTGAGCGGTCCACGAGCAATGTCCAGTTCTTTTTATCTACTGAACCAGAGATTCTGTAACGAAATTTATTTCCAGGGGTTCTGCCGAAAAGATTGGTTTGGAATTCTGCAAAATTCAGCTGGATTGCTGCTACCGCCCCAACCTCTTCCAGATCGATCATTGCAAATTCATTTACTGCTCCGGACTTTGCAGCCCATAACGTACGAATATCTTCATCATTCATATTCTCAGGGGCTAAAGAATCTATTGAGGAGGAAACTTCTACCGGCTTTTTATAGGAAAGAAGCATCCAGTCTGGAAAAGTATCCTGAAAATTATCGATCCTACTTCGAGGAATGAATTTAGGGTAATCTCCAAAAGAGGTGTTTGTATACAGAACACCGGAATCATCAAAAAACGCAGGGTAGAGTCCGAGTCGCCGTTCAAACATATGTTTTTGGGAGATGGTGATGGTCCCGATATGCCAGTAATTTCCATAGATATCTTTGAAGGTACTACCATGCCCTGCACCCGCCGCAAATCCTTCTGGTTTATAGGCAAACGGATTATGCTCCTGAGGCACAAAAGGACCTAAGGGACCCTCAGAAACATAGACTCCGTCTGAATAACTTTTAAATTCTGTTCCCGGTCCTGAATATTGCAGATAATATTTTCCATTATGTTTATTCATCCAGGCACCCTCGATCCAGGGTGCCTGACCGGTTAAGGTATTATAATCACCCGGAACTTCCCATCCGAACCTTTCGGGTTCCGCATGCTTCAGTACAGTCGGAGTTCCTAAAAAATTGAAATTTTTCCGATAATCGAGCTCAACTCCTAGTAACGGTTCCTTGTCTGAACATCCCCAGTACAGATATAATCGCTCATCATCATCTAAAAAGAAAGCCGGGTCCCATACCGGAACTTCTATATCCTTTCGGGCGACCTCCCATTCTCCCTCAAGTGGATCCGATGTCTTGTAAATTGTATTTCTTTCATGAGAAGAGGCAAGAAAATAAAGCGTATCCCGTATTGCTATAGCGGTAGGGGCATAATCTTCGACCGGGATAGTCCGGGTTTCCTCAAATACCCAATCCACAAGATCTTTAGAATGCCAAAAGCCCCCGGATTTGGAGGCAAACAGATAATAACGATCCTTAAACCATAGTATAGTTGGATCTGCCGCTTCTCTACGGGAAGGTTCCTCTAACTGAAACCGGTAATCGAGATCAAGAGGATTACAATAGGTAGCAAATGATGCCGACCGTTCTTCGGTAACTTTTTCACCTTTGAATTCCTGGTTCTTACAGGAGAAGAAACAACAAAACACGAACAACAGACCAAAACTTCTTATTGAAAACATGAATAAAGGGTGTATTGATTTACTCAAATGTACCCAATAAAATTAATTCCTGTAATCCCGTTGCTAAAACGTATTAAATGCTGAGATCTCCGGTTAATGCTTTTAAGGCCACCTCAGAGATCTTTGCCTGGAAAACTGCCTCATTCAATCGTAGCTGTGCATTGATATAATTCAATTGCGCAGTTCTAAACTCTAGTGTGGTTATGGTTCCGATTCTGAATTTCTCGATGGTGATGTTCAGGTTTTCACGTGCTATATCTACATTCTCCCTTTCCAGATCGATCAATCCCAGATTGGTCTGATAGGTCTGATAAGTCGATTCGAGTTGAGACATCAGGCTTTGCTCCTGTTCCGCTAAAACGAGTTTGCTATTATCTACCTGTATCCTTGCGATCTTTTCATTTCTGTTCTGGTTGAAACCATCAAATACATTCAGGCTTACCCTGAAACCATAGTTCCATCCTCGTGAGGAAGAACTGGTGGTAAATCCAAGACTGGATTCGGTCTCACTGAAATCATAGCCTCCGGTCAGGGCTACTTCCGGATAGCGTTGTGCCTTGATCTGTTTTAATTGTAATTCCGCAATTCTTTGATTGATCTGCTGCATTACCAGGTTCGGGTTTTGTTCCATCGCAATTGACTTCAGCTCAGGAAGCATCAGCGCAGGGTCGACATGAATTGAATCTTCAACTTTAAACTCCGTGGATAATTCCCGTACTAAAAGTTCATTCAACCTGATCTTACTGTTCTTATACAATTCCTGTTGCTGCAGATATAATGTCTGATCGGTATTGATGTCGACTTTGGCATTCAATACCTCAAGCTTCGAAGCCTTACCAATAGAAAATCGGTTCTCAGCCAATTCCAGCCTTTGTCTTGAAATGACGAGTGAACTATCTAGCGCACTCAATTGCTGCTGGATCTGTACCAGGTTATAATAGGTTACCAATACATCATTCACGGTGGTTAGTACAGAAACCTTCAACTCTGCCGTATTGAAATTTTTGTTCGCTTCTAATTCATCATAGCGGGCAAACATTTCAAATCCGTCAAAGATGGTCCAATCCATGGCAACCCCATAGTTAAGACTATTATTACGGGCATTATCCAGTTTATTCACAGTTCCATCTGACCTTGTTTGCTCCATATTCAGGATACGGTTGTTATCGGTTACGACCGCGCTTACCGTTGGTAACATTCCGGCATAACCCGCACTGACTCCCAATTCTCCTGCTTCCACATTATTACGTGCCAGTTTAATGGAAAAATTTTCTTCCAACACTCTGGAAACTGCATCCTCAGTAGAGAGTAGATCCTGTCCGTAAGTAGCACAAAGACTTAAAATACTGACGAAGGATATATATAGTGATTTTTTGATCATACGGCATTAATTTTCATCGAATTCGGGAAGTTGTCTTTTTGGTCTTGACCAGAGGTCATACACGGCAGGAATCACATAAAGGGTAAGTACCAGTGAAAACAGTGTACCTCCGCATATCACTACTCCCATTCCAATCCTGCTCGTGGAAGCTGCTCCGAGCGATAACGCAATAGGCAAAGCACCCAGTACGATGGTAAGACTCGTCATCAGGATCGGACGCAAACGTGATTCGGCTGCTTTTACGATTGCTTCTGATTTAGCCATTCCTTCTTCTCTTAACTGGTTAGCAAATTCAACGATCAGAATACCATTCTTAGTCACGAGACCGATAAGCATAATGGTACCGATCTGACTAAAAATATTCCAGGACTCACCGAAGAGCCACAAGGAGAACAAAGCTCCTGCAACAGCCATCGGTACGGTGAGAATTATGATCAGCGGATCGATGAAACTTTCGAACTGTGCAGACAGAATCAGAAAGATCAGTAACAATGCCAGTGCAAATGCATAGGAAGTGTTTGAGCTACTTTCCACAAAATCTCTGGATTCGCCTCCCAGATCGGTGGTAAAGGTATCATCGAGCACCTTGGCTTTAATCGCCTCCATAGCATCGATTCCATCACTAATGGTATAACCCGGCGCAAGACTCGCAGAAACGGTAGCTGCCAGATATCGGTTATGGTGGAATAACTGTGGCGGACTACTGTGTTCAGTCACATCGACAAGATTGTCCAGCTGTATCAATTGATTCTGATCATTTCTCACAA
This sequence comes from Robertkochia solimangrovi, assembly GCF_007279655.1. GTDB lineage: Bacteria > Bacteroidota > Bacteroidia > Flavobacteriales > Flavobacteriaceae > Robertkochia > Robertkochia solimangrovi. Next base: position 25,599 of record NZ_QKWN01000015.1, read on the forward strand.
AGATCGTCGTCAGGTCGATAGGCGCACTACGGTCTTTTTTATCGAATTGACCGATCACCTGATACTGCTTTCCATTCATGAGAAAATACCCGAAACGTTGTCCACTTAAAGAGAGTTGAAGGGTTTGAGCAACATCACGTACCGATACCCCAAGACTTTGTGCCTTTTCACGATTGATGGTAACGTAGAGTTCCGGCTTATCGAACTTCAGGTTCACATCGGTAAAAGCGAACGTAGGATCCTTTTCAACTTCTGCCATGAACAACGGAATCTTTTCCTCCAGTTTCTCGAAGTTCTGAGCCTGAATGATATATTGGATCGGCGGACCTCCCCTTCTGTTAACCGAGATCGTAGGGCGCTCGGAAACACTGCTTTTTGCGCCCACATATGATTTAGCCCAGATTCCGAGTTGGGTCGTGATTTCATGCTGAGAACGCGTACGATCTTTTGGCTCCACCAGGGCTATGTTCGCCCGACCGGAATTCACCGTGGATGAACCGAACCCAGGAGAAGTTAGTACAAGACTCACCTTTTTTTCCGGAATCGAATCATTGATCAACTGAGTGATATCATTCATGTATTTATCCATGTATTCATAGGTGGATCCCTCCGGTGCGGTTACACTCAGTCTAACAAAACTTCTGTCTTCATAAGGAGCGGTTTCCTTAGGCAACACGATATAGAATACCACGATGAACACCACACAGATCGCAAGGATCGGAAAACTTAGCCATTTGCGTTTCATGAATTTGCCCAATGCATTTGCATAGTTCTTGTTCATCGCTACAAAATAAGGCTCAGTAGCCTTGTAGAATTTAGACTGATTCTGTTTTCCCGGTTTAATAAGGTAGGCATTTAGCATTGGAGTAAGTGTCAGCGACACGAATGCAGAGATCAATACCGCTGCTCCCAGAACCACACCGAATTCCCGGAACAAGCGACCTACGAAACCTTCGAGAAAGATCACCGGCAGGAATACTGCAGCCAGGGTAACAGAAATTGAGATTACTGCAAAAAAGATTTCTTTAGAACCTTTGATCGCAGCCTCTATCGGAGAGAACCCTTCTTCTACCTTCTTATAAATATTTTCTGTAACCACGATTCCATCATCCACCACAAGTCCGGTGGCGAGTACAATCGCGAGAAGCGTCAATACATTGATAGAGAATCCGAGTAACCACATGATAAAAAATGTGGCGATGAGAGATACCGGAATATCTAATAGTGGACGTAGCGCCATCGACCAGTCTCTGAAGAATAAAAAGATCACAAGAATTACGAGAACTATGGAAATGAGCAGGGTTTCAGCCACTTCTTCCACCGCTTTTCTAACAAAGACCGTATCATCGATAACGACATTCAGTTTAAAACCTTCAGGAAGATCCTTCTGCAGTTTTTCATATTCTTCATAAAATGCATCAGCAATATCCAGGTAATTCGTTCCCGGCTGCGGCACAACGGCCACAGCTACCATAGGTTGTCCCGAATCACTCATTTTGGTCTCCATGTTCTCTCCTTCCAGATAGGCCTTTCCAACATCACTAAAACGGAGTACACGATCATTATCCGCAGAGATGATCATATTATTAAACTCCTCTTCGGTAGAAAGATTTCCAATGGTCTTAACCGCAAGTTCAGTCGTAACTCCGGTAAGTTTTCCTGAAGGAAGCTCAACGTTCTGTGCCTGAAGAGCATTTCTGATATCTAATACCGTGAGGCCATGGGAAGCCATTTTAACGGGATCGATCCATAAACGCATCGCATATTTTCGGGAACCCCAGATCTGTGTACTACTTACGCCCGGTATCGTCTGAATACGCTGAGAAATTACGTTATCCGCATAATCGGTAAGTTCCAGAATATTCTTGGTATCACTTTGTACCGTCATCGAAAGGATCCTTTCTGCATCGGCATCTGCCTTAGATACTACCGGGGGTGCATCGATGTCTTCCGGTAAACTTCTCACGGCCTGAGAAACTTTATCACGGACATCATTGGCAGCTTCTTCCAGGTTTTTGTCAAGGTTGAATTCAATATTGATCCGGCTTGAGCCCTGAGAACTGGTAGAAGTAATGTTTCGGATACCATCAATGGAGTTAATTGCCTTTTCAAGTGGTTCGGTGATCTGCGATTCAATAATGTCGGCATTTGCTCCGGCATAACTGGTCGACACAGAAACCTGTGCAGGGTCGATGGAAGGAAATTCCCGAACCCCTAAATAGGTAAATCCGATGATCCCGAACAGAATCAACATGATGTTCATCACAATCGCCAATACTGGACGTCGGATGCTGAGGGTAGATAAATTCATGAAGTGCTGGTTTTAGATCATCATTTATTCTTCAATCGAAACGGATACCGGAATTCCGTCTGTCAACGCCATCACTCCGTATGTAAGTATGGTATCTCCTGGTTTTAGCCCGGAAATAACACGCACCATACGATCGGTACGTGTTTCAGTCTGAACTTTGACCTCTTTCGCGATACCGTCTTTGTATACAAAGATGACCTTTCCGTTCTGAATCGGAATCAGAGCCTCTGATGGAACCATCAGAGCATCTTCCACAGTAGAAAGTGGTAGTGCCACATTGACGAACATCCCCGGATAGATTCCGGAATCATCATTATCAACGATCGCTCTTAATTTGAGGGTTCTTGTCTGAATATCCACCTCTGGCTCAATAGCATAGATCTTCGCTTTATGCTGAATTTCTGAATTTGGAGCTCTGAAGGTTACAAAACCTTCGCGATCCATGGTAGCAGCATATTTTTCAGGAATTGAAAAAGTGAGTTTCAATTGTTGGGTATTCACCAATTTGGTGATGGTGGTTGTAGGCGTAACATAGGTTCCTACCGATATATTTCTTAATCCGAGTTTTCCGGAAAAAGGCGCTCTGATCGATGTCTTGGCCAATTGTGCTGATACAAGCTCAGATTCTGCTTTAGCCGACTGATAGTTCGCTTGGGCCAGGTCGTATTCTTCCTGGCTAATGGCATTCTTCTCCAGTAATAATTTAGCTCTTCGCTCATTCTCAGATTCCAGTCGCTCTGCAGTTTTTACCTTTGAATACTGCGCTCTCAGTTCCTGATCATTTATCTTAAGTAGTAACTGTCCTTTTTGAACTTTTGATCCTTCGGTGAAGTTGATACTTTCTACCATTCCGGAAATCTCACTTCTGATCTCAACCTGTTCATTGGCTTCGAGTGTACCGGTCAGTGAAAGATTATCATCAAACGGCTGTGGTTTCAGGATCATCCCTTTCACCCGGACCTCCGATCTTCCTCCTCCGGCAGCAGCTTTTGGACTCTCCGAGGCATTCTTAAATATCCGATACCCCACCAGTGTAAGTACCGCCAGGACAATGAGCAGATAGAATAAGTTTTTAATTTTCATGCATTATTAGTTTTAGGGTTCCGGACCTGAAATCCGGCAGGTTTGCAGTCAGACAAAATCGTTTTACCGAACTGCGGCATGAAAGTGATTAAAAAAATTAAAATTGGTTTAATTTCAATAGATTTTTTAAGCAATTTTTAACAGTCTCAAAATTACGTTTACGACTTTCACAGAAAACAAATCATATTTCTAAACTATTTTTAATGGTTATCCATAAAAGCCTCCAAGAAAAAAACCCGGGGACTAGGTCTCCCGGGTTAAAGAATATAACTGACTATGAACATGTATTATTCCATTCCAATAAGTCTCCATTCACTCAACTGAAAATCTGCACTTCCATTATTTGCGGTGATATTCATCCGATAATAAAGATAAGCGGTAGTGTTGGAGACGTTAAACTCTTTGGTTTGATTACGGCTCTCAAATACCTGATCGACTCTACTATCGAGTGAATCCCAGGTTGTACCATCGTTTGATCCCAGCAGTTCCCAATCCTTTGGATCCCTTCCTTCGGCATCATTACCCGAAGTGAGCGTGTATTTCACGACGATCTTTGCTTCCGCAAGGTCTTGCTGCATCCAGAAATCAGACGTATACCCACCCAGGAACATCTTTGTACCCGTATTGTTATCGATCAAACTGGATGACCCTTCAGCTGCATTCTGTCCGCCGGTATTATCGGCGCTGACGGAGATCGTGGCATTGAGTGTATAATCGACAGGTTCGGGCGCGGTCAGAGTTTCCAGAATATATAAACGCCATTCGCTTAACTGGAAGTTATAATCTCCACCGTTCTCATAGATCTCCAAGCGGTAAAATTTGTAAGCAACCGTATTATCGAAATCAAATTCTTTGGTTTGATTGCGCGCTGAGAAAGTAAATCCAATACGCTCATCCAATAAGTCCCAGGTAAGGGCATCATTCGAACCTTGAAGTCTCCAGGATCTGGGGTCTCTTGCCGGTGCATCATTTCCGGAGATCAGCGTATATTTGTTCACTGCTTCAGCAACTTCCAATTCCTGTTGTAGCCAGAAATCTGATGCTACATTGGGATAATTTCCAGTCAGGAATTTTGAGTTCGGATCATTATCTATTAGTTTTAGAGATCCTTCATTCGCTGTAGGTCCGCCATCATTGTCCTTACTAACGGTAATCGTTGCAGTCTCTGAAAGATCACGGATCTGTGATACCGGATCAAATGGATAGGCCAGGTTAGGATAGGTTACACGAGCCTGTAACAATTGTGCCTGATCGGCATCCGTCCAACCGAATACCTCTTCAGCCATAGGTTGCAGATCCGCTCCGGTTGCACCACTCATAAAGTGAATATATTCCCCAAAATCCATATCCTTGGCATAACTATCTCCATCAGTCGCATAGTTCTGCGAAAGTATATTAAAGAAATTGGCCAACATGGCCTTGCCTCCATAGGTTTCATAAAGAGGCAAATACCACTCACTGAACCAACTTACCCCATTCAGCGTGGTTCCGGCATAGGAAGATTTGACGATTTCAGCTTCAGCTTCCATTTCCAATCCCTCATAGATACTAAAGACAAAGATCTTATTGAATTCGGTTTCCCAAATAACACTGGCGGGCGAACCCTCGAGTCCGTTTGAAGAAAACTCGATAAGATATCCAATCTGTGATATGATCGCCGTCATTTCCTCTTCGGTCATTTCAACCCCGGAGACCGGAAGATCGATCAGACTTCCGTCAACCACGGAAGAAAAATAGGTCAGATAGTTCAACCCGGTAACGGATTCGCCATGATAAATGGCATAGAGAATATCATTACCTATACTCCCATAAGTATCCAATGCTGAATTCCATACATTTTCAGAAAATGTGAATGGCCACTCTATCGATCGGTCAACTTCTGCATCATAATATACCGCAATATTAGATTCATAATATTGTCGGTTAAGAGAATCGGTATGTTCAAACCAGGATTCCGTTAAGCCTCTTGGTGGGGCATCTGCCGGATCGGTATTGATCACTGCCTCTGGAAGACCGTCGATATACATACCCTCATCTGTCTCACAAGCGGTCCATGTGGCAAACATCAAAGCACACAGGATATAGCTGTAAATTTTCATATTTTTCATAAAAGTGAATCTTAAATGTTGGTTAGTTTAATTTATAATGGCTGTATACGATAGTAGGTTTCGCCCTTATATTTTTGGATTACTGCTGTATTCCTGCCAAAGCTCATCCACACTCTTCCCGGTTAAATCATTCCATGAATTTTCAGTGTATGTTTTGGTCCGCATCTGATCATCCAGAATATAGACCAGCTTTTTATTATAATGATCACTTACCCAAACCAGGAATCGCGCAGTAACACGATAACTGTTAGTATAATGCTGACTGGCATTAAAATCGGGCAATGACCATCCGGCTTCTTCGTTATCGACTCCGAACTTATATCTTACGTAATCGGCAACCCCCTCTGAAAGCCAGACTGGTCCACCCTCATTAGGATAAGCCTGAATGATATGCATTACCTCATGGGTGATCAGGTCGATATCGGTTGGCTTCTTCTTTAACCACGCGGCGCTAACCGTTATGGATCCACCGGAACAATAGGCAACGCCCGTATAGGCGGTATCGATCTTTATGGTAATATCCTTTAAGGCACTTGAGTTGAACTTTTTGAGCAATTTGGGATACACCTTGAATACGGTATTTATGAATTTATCTTCTGTTCCCGTTTTCAGATCCGGATCTTCATTGATGAAGGAAATACTGAGGTTTCCTTTGGTATAAGTGCTTTCATGTTGTGCTGTCACTTTATTAAAAAGAACAACGGTAAATAATATAAGACTGATTTTAGATAATTTCATTTTTAAAACTTTTAAGTGAAGTTCCTTCCAATTTAATTTGGAAGGAACCTATATAAACGCGCTAACTCAATTTGGCTTTTTTACCACCCGGGATTCTGGATCAACATCGGATTACTATTGATCTCGTCCTGAGGAATCGGCCATAAATAATGTCTGGGATTGAATACTCTGTTCTCAAAACTTACCACATTGTAGAAATTGCTTTCTGAGGGTGCATTGATATCCAGACCATGCATCGCACCGGAAAAAGCATTCTCTGCAAGTTTCCACCGCCTAACATCAAAGTATCGTACATTTTCAAAGGCCAGTTCAACGCGGCGTTCTTTATGAATGGCCTCCCGCATGGCCGATTGAGATGCCGGTACCGGAAGCCCGGTATCTCCGTAACCCGGGATTCCGGCACGCTCACGGATGCTGTTAAGGTATTCCAGAATTTCAGTATTTCCCGGTGCTGCTTCATTCAAAGCTTCGGCATAATCAAGATAGATCTCCGCCAGTCTGAGCATGGGAATTGCATAACCGGTATTCCACCATACATCCGTAGTGGCATTTTTTCTAACCACGTATCCGGTATTGGAATAATCGTTACCCCCTACTGCTCTTCCGGAATTCCCTCCATACCAGGTTTCTGTCACCACATTACCATAGTTTCTGTTTAGCCATAAACTGTTATTATAGGTGATCCCCACATAGAATCTCGGTTCGCGGTTCACCCATTGGTTATAGGTTTCTCTTTCCTGTATATCATAAGGAGCCTGAAAATCGGAGAAGCCATCAGTATTATAGCCGGATTCAGGATCGTCAATAGATCGGCCGTTTGCCATAAAATAAGCATCCACCATCTCCTGAGTGGCGCTTAGAGCCCCCCCTCCTTTTACTTCACTCGAGTATTGTGCATGAAATGGAGTGACATCATAAAAGAAGTAGCTTTGTCCTCTGGGACGCGCAAAGATGATCTCCTCATTCCAGTCAGTAATCATAACATTTCGGGTAGACAGATACGGACTAAACGTTCCGTTACTATCATTTTCACGGTATAATGAAAAAGTTCCCGGTACGAATTCATCCAAAAAATCTTTAGCAGCATCAGCAGCAGCCTGCCATTTGGAAACATCGACCGATTGACTGATTAGCGATGTGCCATCTGCGTTGACCAATTCGGCAAGGTCACTGTTACCGTTGAATAACGGTGAGGCATTTAACATAAGTACTTTAACTTTGAGTGCCAAAGCAAAGGGTCTGCTCATTTTACCCGCATTCTGACCATCATAAGGAAAATCCGTCAGTTCATCAGCTGCTGTATCGAGTTCGGAAACTACATAAGCCACACATTGATCCATGGTGCTTCGGTTGAGTTCACTAAGGTCGGCATCCGGGGAGATCGGTTCGTCACCCAACAGGATTACCGGACCCCAGCTACGCATTAGATTGTAATAGAAAAATGCCCTCAAAGCACGTGCTTCGGCCTTATACTGTTTCAATTTTTCATCGGTACAGTTCTGACAATTCTCCACATTTTGAATAAAAGTTGAGGCAGAACGAATTCCTCTGTAAAAGCTGGACCATATATTATTCACACTTCCTGAAGTAGGATTCCAGTCACCGATATTCATCGAGTTCGACCAAACACTGGACCAGGTGTAATCTGCCTCATCAGATACTCCGGTCCATGGACCTGCATTGAAATAATCGACATATCGCTGGGCATGTTCATCCGGAACTCTTGAATAGATATTTGCCAGGTACTGCTCAACGGTATTTCGTTGAGAGAATGTTTGGTCAAAGGTCAGACGATCATCAGGAACCTGATCCAGAAAATCATCCTCACAGGAAAATAATAGTACTGACAACAGCAGCACTGCTATATATTTCATAGTTATTGATTTAAACTTTTCTACTTTCATAATCTCAAGTGATTTATTAGTGAGACGGTTCATCATTAAAATCTGAAGCTTACACCCAGGGATCCAACAGAAATATTCGGATACTGTCCCCCGTTACTCGTCAACAGTTCAGGATCCCACAGATCGAAATCACTGATGGTAAAGAGGTTGGTTCCTCTCAGGTAAAATCTTACATTATCCAGTCTCATCTTTTGAGTTACCGATTCCGGTAGTGTATATCCGATCTCCGCGGTTTTTAATCTCAGGAAATTGATATCGCGCAACCACCAGGTACTTTGTTGAGTATTGTTGGTCTGGCCGATCCCTGATGATCCATAGGATAATCTTGGATACATTGCATAAGGGTCATTATTTTCAGGTGTCCATCGATCCTGAGCTACAGTATATAGATTTCCTCTACCCCCGTCACCGATAAAAGGCTGAATACCGATACCGCTCATCATGATATCTGCAGCGCTTTGTCCCTGAAAGAAAAGACTTACATCAAACCCTTTAAGCTGAGCACTGATTCCTAATCCATACGTGAAATAAGGAACATCGCCATCTCCGATCTGTCTTTGATCATAAGCATCTATACGGCCATCTCCATTGAGGTCGGTGTATTTAATATCTCCGGGCATGATCTGTCCGAACTGCTCAGGAATTCCATCTCCGTCTGAAGGGGTGATAAAGCCATCGCCATCAGTATCATCTTCGAGGGTGTACAATCTTTCGGCAACATATCCCCATCTAGCCAGTAAACCACTGCCTTGTCTGTTCAACCATTCATAGGGTTGTTCAGGTACACCATTCTCAATAACCTTATTCTTATTATAAGAGAAGGTTCCTCGGAATTTAAGACTGAAATCCTCATTAAAATATTTGTTGTATTCTAAAGTGCCATCGAAACCTTTGTTCTCGGTTACCCCGAGATTTCCAAAAGGATCACTTACCAGTCCGATATACGCCGGTACATCAGAACGCTGAAGGAATGCCCCTTCCGTACGTTCCTTGAACAGATCGAAGATCAGTCTGAAACTGTTATCAAACATATTCAGTTCGAGTCCAAGATCCTGTTTTCTCGATTCTGCCCAGGTAACATCAACACCTTCATAGGTCTCTGCAATACCACCCACACCATAAACATTCTCTCCGAAATTGTAACCATCCTGTCCGTCTTCCACACGGCTCAGGTAGGCAAAACGGCCGGCACCGGAAGCGGATCCTACCAGACCATCTGAATATCGTATTTTCAGATAGTCAACCACATTAGACAAAGGTTCAAAAAAGGATTCATTGGATACTACCCAACCAACAGCCCAGGAAGGAAAGAAACCGTATCGGTTATCCGGACTGAAATTTTCGGAACCGTTGTATCCGGCATTGACCTCAGCGAAGTATCTATTGTCATAGGAATAGGTCACCCTTCCCGCAAACCCCTGGTTTCTGTAGGGAATCGATCCTGTAAAATCTTCTGCAAAGGCATCGATAAAATCCGATCGGTTAAATAAAAGTAATCCTGTTACGGTATGATCTCCGAAGCTGCGATCGTAGTTTAGGCTGGTTTCCAGGTAAAAACGGCGATTTCCCCCATTATCCGGATCAAATCCTAAATAATTGGATCCTGCAAAGGTTTCGTTCAGAATGATCTCCCCATCTTCCGTATATGGATAATCCTGATTTACAAAATAGGTACTTTCCCTTTTACTTCTTGTGATGAAATGTTCGTTATAGGCATCGAAGGCGAACATAGCGGTAAGACTCAGGCCTTCTGTAAAGAAATCCAGATCCTGAGTCAATCTCAGGTTTGAATATACCTGATTCTTATTTTCATTTCTATACCCTCGCATGGCTACATCTGCATAAGGATTTCGCAGGTCTCCGTTCGAACTGATCCCGGGAACATATCCTCCCGGATATAGTACCGGGTATTCCACCGGAGGAACGAGCATGGCCTGAGAAAAGATGTTATCAACCGACTCTGATGGATAATTTCCTTCCGATACATATCCTTGCACTCCAAGATGCATATGGGTGGTTTCGGTAATATCCAGCGAAAGATTCGAGGTAAAATTGTAGCGTTTATATTTTGTATCCGATTCATAGTTTTCCAAGCCATCGGTTACAAATAATCCGGTCTCATCATAATAAGACAGAGAAACATAGTAAGTAGCCTTCTCAGCGCCACCACTCACGTTCGCCGAAGCAGAACGATTTCTTCCAAAATCATTGAAAACAGTATCAAACCAATCAACATTCGGATAGAGTAATGGATCGTAGTTTGAGGCAGTACGATCGATGGTCTGTTGAGAATATCTAGGCACCTGTCCGCGGGTTGTTAAAGCTTCATTAGCCAACTGCATATACAATACGCCATCGGCTAGATCCGGCATACGAGTAAATTGGGTAACCCCCTCATTGTAATCGATAGAGACTTCAGGTTTTCCGACGATCCCTCTTTTGGTCTCGATCAGGATAACCCCATTTGCTCCTCGTATACCATAGATCGCAGTAGCTGATGCATCTTTTAGAACGGTAAAAGATTTAATATCACGTGGATCGATATTATTCATGGATCGCTGTACCCCGTCTACAAGAATCAAAGGAGAATTATCTCCACTGATATTGCTGATACCGCGAATCCAAATATCTGCACCATCATAACCGGGTAAACCGGAACGCTGAACACCTGTCAGACCGGCTACCCTACCCGCCAATGTTGTGGTTAAATTAGATACCGGTTGCTGGAGTTCGGCAGGCTCAATTGTGGATTGTGCCCCAACGACACTGATTTTCTTCTGAGTACCATACCCCACAAGAACCACTTCATCGAGTTGTTGCTGATCGGTTTCGAGCGTTACATCAATTACTGAATCAGCTCCAACCTGAACTTCAACGGTCTTCATCCCTAAATAAGAAAAGACAAGAACAGCATCGGTAGGTACAGTAATGGAATAATTCCCATCAAAATCGGTTTGAACCCCGTTGGAGGTTCCTTTTTCCATTACCGAAACAGAAGGAATCGCAAGGCCTGTATTATCCTTTACAATACCCGTAATGGTTTTCTGATTTTGAGCGTAGATATTTATGCTGCCGAGGCTAAGCATAAACATCAAAAACAAAAAGGGAATTCCACTTCTTCCAATTCCGGAACGCAGTGAAAAACCAATTTCAATAAAGTTTTCAGGTAACACTTTATGCAAGCGTAAATTGTTTTTCATACATCATTTAGTTTAATTGTTTATTCTTACTAAATCGGTTTAGTTAATCGATTTAGCAAGTAAAAATTTTTAAATGATGAAATCAAGGGTAAAGGTTAACTTTTCTTTAAAATGCAGTTAAAATTGAAATATTATTAAAAATATGTGCTAATCATGAATTTAATTTAATGATTATTTAAAATCGATGAATAAAATTCAACAGTAAAAGGTTCGAATTTTAGATTTTTAGAGAAAATCGTGAGTCTAAATGAAGGTTTTATCTCTAAAAACGTCCTAAAACGGTCAACTAAAACGATTCACTTAACTTTTTTTATGAAATTTCGTTTATTATAGCAGAAACTTTAGAGTCGCTTTACGATCATTTCCAAATCCAAAGCAGTAACATATCCTACTGTCAAATCAGCGAAAATAATCGTGATTAATTTTCAGATAAACGAAAGTTGAAAAAACCGTTGAAAATCAATTCTTAAGAGAGACGTTTATGAGGGTAACTAATCCTATCAGCAGGATTAATGCAAGTGAAATCTGCTTGAAGCGTTCCTGAGGTATATACTTTAAAATGCGTTTTCCCAGATAGGTTCCTACGATCCCGATCACAAATAAAAAGGGAAGATAGGTCCATTCCAACTTCCCGATATAACCATTCCAAAAATAAACAAAGGTCCTTGTGAAATCGATCATAAAATCGATAAAGGCTGAGGTGGCGATAAACACGCTCTTTTCCAGATTAAAAGCTGCCATGGTAAGTCCGCGGATCGCTCCTCCGGTACCGAGAAGACCCGCAGAAAAACCAGAGAGTACTCCTCCGGCAACGGCATTTTTATTATCCGGATCTATGACCAGATTCTTTCTGATCAGGAAGATGAGACTCATGGCAATAAGAAAGACCGCCAGGATGATCTCCAGGATCCTACCTGAAAAGACTTTGGATAAAAAACCTCCAAGGATCACAAAAATTACCGAAGGCACCCCGATGTAAAGCAACAGCCTTTTATCGAGTCCTTCTCTGAAAAGAAAGATCTTACTGAGGTTACTGGATAGATGAAATAGCGCTGTAAGTCCGAGCACGGAATGAAAATCGAAATAGAAATTCCCTATAGGAACAAAGAACACCGAAGAACCAAAACCCCCGATCGTACCGATTACCTCTGCAACCAAAGCCAGTATCAGGAATATATAGTTGATCTTATCCAAAGTATCATCTTTTAGGGTTACTCATTGCCGGAAATATAAGAACTAAGGTACTAAACAAATGAACAGGTTAATATGATAAAAAACAGCAAAAAGCATGATGCTTCATAAACATTCCGATTAAACCCCGAGGCGTTCCCAAACCTCATCTTTAAACGTTTCTCCTACAGGTATTCTTGTTCCGTCATAGAGCACGATCTTTGTCTTCTGTAATGCACGAATACTTCGGATATTGATTATATAGGAGCGATGTACTCTGAGAAATTGATCCTCCGGAAGTTTTTCCATGATATCCTTAAAACTCGAAAGGGTTAGCACCGGTTTATCTCCTGTATCCGTAAAGATCTTTATATAGTCTTTTAACCCCTGAATGTATTGTATGCTAGCGGTTTCGATCTTTATATTCTCATATTCAGACCGTACAAATATAAAAGGATTAAAGCTTGGGGGTGTTACGGGTTTAGGACTGATCTCTTCACTTTGAAGTTCTTTCTGGTGCAAACTTCTGGCTCTGGTAACGGCTTTCAGGAATCGTTGAAATGCGATTGGCTTAATGAGATAATCGGTCGCGTTGAGTTCAAACCCTTCCAGGGCATATTGTGGATAGGCAGTGGTGAAAATGAACTGTGGAATATGTTCAACGATATTCACGAGATCTATTCCTGTGAGATTAGGCATTTCAATATCCAGAAACACCAGATCCACCTTATTTTTTTTCAGAATTGAAATAGCCTCAATAGGATTATGGCACTTCGCGACGATCTCCATATCATCCATATGCTGAAGATAGGATTCAATAACATCTACTGCCAGTGGTTCATCATCGATTATAACACAACGCATCATACAAGAGTTAAGGTTAGATCCACTATAAATTTACCATTTTCTTCCATGACAGTCAGTTCATGTTTTTCCGGATACAACAATTCGAGTCTCTCCCGGGTATTCACCAGTCCGATCCCCCATCGTTCCTGGTTCTTACTGCTATTCCCGATAATATTGACACATTTGAAATAAAGTACGTCCTCTTCGATATTGATCACGATCTTGATTTCTGTATTCCCCATAAAATCGGTTCCATATTTAAAAGCATTCTCAATAAAAGAGATCAATAACAGCGGTCGTATTCGCTGTCTCAGCACATTCCCGTGAATATTGATAGTTACATTTGCATTGTTAGCGATACGTAACCGCTGTAACTTCATGTAATTTCTTATATATTCCAGCTCATCTTTCAGGAGAACATAATCATTATCGTTCTTATCCAGCATATACCGCATCAACTCAGAAAGTGTGATGACGGCCTCCGGTGCGTCCGGAGATCGTTTTGATGTCAATGAATAGATGCTATTCAGGGAATTGAACAGAAAATGAGGATTTAACTGATGCTTTAAATAATGTAGTTCCGCTGTTTTGTTCTTATTCTCGATCTCCTGTTTCTTCAATTCGTTTCTGTTCCACTCTTCATATATTCTCACCGAGGTTCCGATTACTATGAAAACCAGGTTAAAGAATAAGGGAAACATGATATCAAAACCGATGAATTTTTTAGGACCGCCGGGTTCTTCAAATCGTGGCATCATCTCCCTCATATTCGGTGGAACCGCATCAGGTGGAATAGCATCCTGTGAAAAGTTTTCCGACATTTCCTGTCGAAATCTGTGCGGCATATCATTGAAAGGCGTCAGTTTATCCACTAAAATAGCTGCAGTTATCACCAATAAAACGGCCAGAAAATATTTGCCTGCCTTCTTCTGTAATAAAAATTTAGGCACCAATACGGCATAATTCAGGTAAAATATACCTATAGCAAGCGTTAGTACTGTGATAAGTCTTACCGGGAAGACTCCCCTGTCGAAATAGCTCTGAAGAAGGAACATCGTGATTACTGCGATCCAAATCCAGAGATGAATGAAGATTTTCTTCCTGATGGTAAATTTTCTGATCATAGCACAAAGATCATTAAAAGTTGTAGAAAAATTAATTTAAAAAGCAAACCTGCCTGACGAAGCATAACAGGTTTGCGACTGACTATGAAAAAGTAGTTAGGTTTAGTATATACTGGTAAGATTGCTACTTGTTGTAAAAGTGTGATATAAGGTACCCGGGGTATAGTTTCCATCCAGATATAATCCATTTTCTATGGTACCGTCTCCGCTACCCCCCAAAATCAAATTGTAAGCGTCACCTGTTGTAAAGTCAGGCGATGAAAAAACGATGGATTGAATGGTCTTTGCCGGTGCATAGGTAAATATATCGGTTCCTTCTGTCGATTCCAGATGCAGGATAGTTCCGGCATCGATATTCTGATCAAACCTTACTGCTAAAACAGGCTGCGTTGAATCATTACCAGGGGTTTGCATCATACCTGAACTGCCCACCGCCAGCAGGTATCCTCCTGTTAACGTAAATGACCGATCATAGTCCAAAGCCCCATTATTGCGATTCACCGGACCATCAACAATGACAGCTCCTCCTGACATGGTAATGGAACCATTTACATCAATTCCGTCACCGGATGCATTTACATAGATATTTCCGCCAGTAATATCGAGGGTATAAACCGAACCAGTCTCATCTCCTGCACCATTGATTCCGTCATCACTCGAATTAAGAACAATCTTACCTCCTGAAATCGTTATATATGCACCTTCAATTCCTTCTACAGATTCTGTAATTGTGATATCTCCGTTGAAAATATCCAGAATACCATCAGCATGAATCGCATCATCTCCGGATGCCAGGATGAAGGTACCGCCATTTATTGCAATGGAAGCATTTGAATGTACCGCATCGTCGGCAGCATTCACCGTAACTACCGCATCATTGTTGATGATAATGGTTGATCCGGCCTTGACTCCATTCGCGGAATCATCATCGCTGATCACCGAAGTACTCCCTCCTCCGGAGGTGAGCGTAAGATCACCCCCATTGATCATAACCGCCGTTTCTGCCTGAATAGCATCCGCTTCAGCAGTGATAATGAATGTTCCTTCATCGATCTGTATATATCCCAGATCTGCATCTTCATCATTATTTGATTTCAATCCATCTCCGGCTGAATCCACAGTTACATTCCCTGAATACACTATGAGGTAATCTTTTCCCTGAATCCCGTCATCTACCGAAGAAACTGTAATAGTTGTTTCCTTTAAAATCAAACCATCTTTACTCTTTATCCCTTCATTATAATTTCCGGTAACGATCAGCTCTCCTCCACCGAAGATCGTCAGATCATCTTTACTGAAAAGCGCTGCATCCGGTTCGTCATCATCATCTTCAAAAATATAAGTTCCAGCATCTGTCAGTCGATTTTCGGTACCTTCAACTACCTGAATTACCGTTTTAGCCGCACTCATGATCGCAAAGGGTGAATTCGTAGCATTGGAAATATCGATTCCATTAAAAAGAATTTTGATCGTATCCTCAGCATCCGCATCTACCAGGATTTGTCCATCTTCCAGCGTACCTGTAATTCTGTAGGTTCCGGCAGCGGTAATTACAGCTTTAGTTCCGCTAATAGTCACAGAAGCATCGGAGGCGCTTATGGAATTCCCATTGAGTGTAATCTCGATGATCGCTGATTCATCGATCACATAATCATTGTTTTCTTCATGAGTATCCCCACCTTCTGTATACTCGTAACTGATATCTTCACTGGAAGCCGCCTCATTAAAAGTGGTTGCAGAAATGATTCTGGCTGTCCCATCAATTCCTTCAGCATCCTCTTCAACCCCTGAAGAATCACTGCTACATCCGATAAAATAGAATGATAAAACAGTACTTAAACAGATAAAAAAGATTTTAGATCTCATATTTCATTTTATTTACCGATTCTCAGAATCATTTGGCTAAAATTATAGTGATCCGTTCATGAGAAGAAATTAAATATACCAACAGGAGTTATTTATATACCATCCCGGTAGAAAAGCCGACCAATGTTTTTATCCATACAAAAAATGAGCCCGCGAGAGAAAACCTGTTGCCGGGAAGACCCAAAAAACCCTGAGCCTGCGAAGATCACTTTCACCACAGGTCACTCCAGCAGCATCGTGCGCCAGCACTATGATCGCGACGACACTCGACGCCGCCGAGGACAGGAGTCCCGAAGGTTATCGGGAGTCACTCCAACTTCGCAGAAGGCCGAAGGCAGGATCGTCACTTCCGGTGTGCAGCAGACCAAAAGTTTTAAAAGAAACCCAACAAATTTTTCCCTATTTTTAAACCCCTTTACTATTCCATTATCAATGACAGAGAAAACCCTATCGACCAAACCCCATTTTCAAATCCTTGACGCACTTCGGGGATTGGCAGCAATCACCGTAGTGATCTTTCACATATTGGAAGCCCATGCTAAAAATCATAATGAACAGATCGTCAACCATGGTTATCTCGCGGTTGATTTCTTTTTTGTGCTTTCAGGATTCGTTATCGGTTATGCCTATGATGATCGCTGGGGCAAAATGAGTTATAAGGATTTTTTCAAGCGTCGTTTGATTCGTCTGCACCCCATGGTCGTCATCGCTATGATCATCGGAGCCATATTCTATTATACACAGGCATCCGTTGTTTTTCCAGGTATCAGTGAGGTTCCCGTTTGGCAGCTTCTGCTAACGATGTTCGTCGGATTCACCTTGTTGCCAATCCCTCCATCCCTCGATATACGTGGCTGGGGAGAGATGCATCCGTTGAATGGTCCGGCATGGACACTCTTTTTTGAATATCTTGCAAATATTCTGTATGCTTTAATTCTGAGGAAACTTTCGAATAAGATCCTGGCAGTACTTTTGTTCGTCGCCGGAGCAGCACTGATCCATGTTGCCGTTTTCGGTCCGAGAGGTGACCTCATCGGAGGATGGTCTCTTGCCCCGGAACAATTCCTTATCGGTTTGACTCGATTGAGCTATCCTTTTCTTGCCGGACTTTTAGTGTTCCGACTGATAAAGCCTGGTAAAATGAAACAGGGATACCTGATCAGTAGCATGCTGTTACTGGCCATTCTTGCTTTCCCTCGTATTGGAGGAGAAGAAAATCTATGGCAGAACGGAATTTATGATTCCCTCAGTGTGATACTTCTATTTCCATTGATCGTATATATCGGTGCCAGCGGAAGTATCAAAAGCGAGCGCTCCGTAAAGTTCGCAAAAGTTCTTGGCGGACTTTCCTATCCATTATATATCACCCATTATCCCCTTATTTATTGGTATTTTGGATATGTCTATGATAACAAACTCACCTTAGCAGATGCCTGGCCGGTAGGACTTGGAGTCCTCATCGCTGCCATTACCATCGGGTGGTTGTGTCTTAAGCTATATGACGAACCAATACGCAAGCGTTTAAAACAGCGATTCTTATAGAACACTAAGGGCGGTTATAGACCTTCTGTTTACTTCGAAATAAGCTTAGAAACGATCTTCGCTTTTTCCGGTTCTTTATTTTCTATATATCGTTTCTTAAGTGCTGTCAAATCCGTTTCATCCCAATCGAGATCCTTATGTTCATTTTTCCAGGTTTCAACGGTTTCCGGAGAAAGTTGGCAGATCTCCTTTTCGAGAAGGTCCACTGCTTTCTGATCCGGAAAACTTAAACCTTTTCCCGACACATAAGCATCAATTGTCGTTCTGATCGCCTTCATATTTGCAGATTCATGCGTATTATTCAAAATGATGATCAGACTTTCATCATCGGTAAACCTTTTGATATAGGAATGATTTCCTGCCCAACTTCCGGTATGATAGACAATTTTGCCCAGATCTTCATCCTCCTGAACATGCCATCCAAAGCCATAATCAGAAAAATCATTTTCAGGCATATGAACCGTAAACGCAAGCTTGGAAGTTTCGGTATTGAGGATGGCTCCCTTATATAGGATACTATCCCATTTTATGAGATCTTCTACACTGGATGATAATCTTCCTGAGCCCAGTCTTCCGCTTAGGAAATGATAATATTCCTTGCCTTTCAGTAATTCAGGCTTGATATAAGTACATTGTATAGGATCCAGAAAATATCCAGGAGCGTAATTCTTAAGCTCCCAGATTGTATCACGATCATAGAATCCGGAATTCACCATGCCTGAGATTGCGAAAACTTCCTTTTCGAGATACTCATCAAGGGACTGCCCGGAGACAGATCTCACCACCTCCGCAAGTAAAACATAACCGGAGTTCGAATAATGATAGCGCGAACCTGGTTTTGAGATCAACGGGGGTTGCTCTTTCATGAAATATTGTAAAATATCACGGTTATCAGCAATTTTCGAGGTATCCCAATGCTCTTTAAAATAGTCTTCATAATCGGCAAGACCAGACGAATGATTCAACAACTGATAAACCTTTATTTCCTTATAAGGAAAATCATCCCCGAGATATTGACGCACATATTGTGAAATATCCAGCTTCCCTTCACTATAAAGTTTGAGTACAGCTGCTGCGGTGAACTGTTTAGAAACAGAGGCAATTTCCATTGCAGTGTTGGGTGTAAAGGGTGTACCCATTTCGAAGTTTGCGATACCGTATCCTTTTTTGAATATCAGTTTCCCTTGTTTCTTAATAGCAACCGCACCGTTAAACATTTTCTTTTCATGTAAAACACTAAAGAAACTATCCAGAACGGTATCGTTCTTAAAAGTGGTTTCGATCTTTCCTTTTACAACCTGCTGTTTACAACCAATGACTGATAGCACCGTCAACAGCAATAAACAGCGTATCATTTTGTAGGATTTATTCATTTTCAGATTTTGGTAATTTGATCCCAGTCAGGTTCTTTTAATCCAATTCCAGGAAGTTCATTGAGGTATACAGTTCCGTTCTTAACAGTATGGGCGGAGAAAGGATCATTGGTTACACCAAGGTTCCCATCAAGATCCAGCCAGTCCGCCAGCTGTCCGAGTTGCGCTAGAGCCCCTATTGCACAAGAGGTTTCTGCCATACACCCAAACATAACTTTGAGTCCCATCATTTTTGCGGTTTGTGCCATTTTATAGGCTTCTCTGAGACCGGTAGATTTCATCAGTTTGATGTTGATACCATGATAGAATTCCGACGCAGTTCTCACATCAGAAAATCGCTGTATTCCTTCGTCTCCTACAATGGGTAATGGAGAACGAGCCACGAGCCAGGACAGATCATCCAACTGTTCCGCAGGAAGCGGTTGTTCAATAAATTCAACATTTTCCTCTTTCAGCCACTCGATTTTCTCCAATGCGATTTCACCGGTCTTCCAACCCTGATTTGCATCGATATAAAGGGGCTGATCTGAATTTTCACGAACCACTCTGATGATTTCCTCATCATTATCATCTCCCAGTTTTATTTTCAAAAAGGGAAATTCTGCAGCTTCCTGAACCTTTTTTGCGATCATGTCAGGAGTATCAATACCAATGGTCTTACAAGTCTTCATAGGTACAGCGGACAACCCGAAATACGAACGAACAGGTAATCCCGTCATTTTTCCGATAAGATCATGCAAGGCAATATCGATGGCAGCCTTTACTGCAGGATTTCCCGGTGAAATACTATCGACATAGCCAAGGATTGATTCCAGGTCAAACGGATCCTTAAATCGGGAAAGATCAACCTTGCTGAGAAATTCAGCTGCGGTTTGATGAGATTCTCCGTAGCGGGGAGGCATTGATGCCTCCCCATAACCACAGATGTTATCAAATGAGATTCTTACCAGCATCAATGGAGTACTGGAGCGGGCATTTCCCGCGATTCGGAATACGTATTTATTCTGTAAGGTGTACGGACTATAAGATAATTTAAACATTAATATCCTGGGTTTTGTTCCATATTTGGGTTGGCGTTCATTTCGCTTAAAGGTATAGGAAGTATGAATTTTTCATTCGGATATATTGCATGGATTACATTTTCGCCCTGGACGATTTCTACATCCATTTTATTCCGATTGAGATCGAATAGGCGCTGCCCCTCGAAGGCAAACTCTTTTCGTCTTTCATCCAAAATTCTAATAAGAAGTGCTTCCCCGGTTTCTGTTACCTCAGCAGTTCCCGGCAAAGCTCTTTGGATAATCGTATTAACATCGGCTCGGGCTTCCTGTTCCTGATCTGTCTTCGCATAGGCTTCCGCTCTAATGAGATATTGCTCGGCAAGTCTGAGTATGCGTACATTATCATCATGAGAGGTTCCTTGTGGAAATTTACCCACGAACAATGCTTCTTCTTCAGCTCCGGTTTTAGATCCCGGAACCAGCGTACTCAATCTGATATCTCCCGATGCATAGCTATCAAAAAGGTCTGTTGTCGCCAAAGCATCGGCATAACCATCCGGGTCAAAATAATGTCCGAGTCCGTTGGTACCTGCATTGTCCGCTATTGTATTTACTATTTCAAAGATGGATTCTTCATTGTATTCCGAAGCCCAGATCGCAGCATAATCTTCATACCCTATCAGATCAAAATTTCCGCCATCGATCACTTCAGTTGCATATGAAATCGCCATCGCATAATCCTCCTTATACAAGGCAACTCTGGCTGCAAGAGCCTTTGCAGCACTCATTGAAAATCTGCCATCAGCCGTATTTGTACTCATATAGGATATCGCGAGTTGAAGATCACCTACGATCTGTTGATAAACTTCCGCTACGGAATTTCGTGCCGGACGGATCTCATCCTCATTCACCGTACTTATAACCGGGATTCCCGGATGGCTTGCATCATCTGTATAATTAAAAGGTTGAGCAAACAATCTCACCAGATCGAAATGAGCCAGTGCACGAATAGCGTAGGCTTCTCCCACAAGTTGATCGATCTGATTTTGTTGTGTGTCCGATATCGCTGTAAGCGACTCTCCCCCTGCGATCGCCCGGTTAGCATTAGCGACGACCACATACAATGCATTCCAGGTACCTTCTGCATAGGCATCTTCATCACTGACCACAAAATTATTATAATCGAGATATCTTCCGGTGTTCCTCGAACTCAGATAAAGGTTATCTGCCATCAGTTCAGGGATCACATACATACTTCTTCCATAATAGTCATTATTTTGCAGGGTACTGTATACACCGTTCATCGCAGTTTGCAACGTTTTGAGATCTGTAATGGCATTCTCTGCTGCTACATTCTGCTCGGGATCAATATCCAAAAAGTCGTTGCTACATGAAGTAACACAAAGTAAAGTTATAAAACTTATGAATGGTATTCTTATATTTCTAATCATGATGTTCTGCTTTTAAAATGAAAAATCCAATCCGAGTAAAAATTGCTTTGATATCGGTATTCTTAAGTCAGACTGACCATTGATCCCTACTTCGGGATCGAGTTCGATATCTTTGTCCTTTACCCAGGTGAGCATATTTGTTCCCTTCAGATACAACCGGATATTGGAAAACCCGATCTTATCTAAAATTGGTTGTGGTAGCGTATAGGCCAGCGTTACATCACGTAATCGTAAATAAGTACCGTCGTATAAAAATCGGGTAGAATGTTGACTGGAAAGTCCGGATTGGGTATTTCCATATACCATTTTCGGTACATCGGTTATATCACCGGGTTCCTGCCAACGGTTTTCATAGATGTTTCTGGTCATATTCCCACGGTCATTCAACTGGGCACTACCATCACTGTTCACATATCTTCCCCAGTAATCATATACTTTATTACCATAGTTCACATAAAGCATGAACGAGAGACTCAAACCTTTATAATTAAAAGTATTGGTAAGTCCGGCATAAAATTCCGGCAGAGCACTTCCCTGTTTATATGGATTTGCCTCACTGTAATCATTCGTTGTTTCAGCTTCGGTTTCATCGGTATACCACAAAGCATCCCCGTTTTCCGGATCCACACCGGCATAACCCGGCATATAGAATGTATAGAAATCATCTCCGATCTCACGTATATATTGATCTCCAATAATCGGCTCCTCATCTTTCAGCTTCGTGATCTCATTGCTATTAGTAGTAAAATTAACATCCGTGACCCAACTAAAACCTTCAGGGTTTTCAATGTTACGGGAACTCAAGGAGACCTCCCATCCTGAATTCTTCATTTCCCCGATATTCGACAGGTAACTGGTAATTCCATTGGTACCGGAGATCGGCACTTCGAAAAGAAGATCGGTTGTTGTGCGGGTATAGTATTCAAACGTACCACTAAGACGATTGAAAATATTAAAATCGATTCCTACGTTGAACGGTTTATTCTTTTCCCAGGTTAATTGTGGATTTGATTGCTGATCGTAGATATATCCGGGTTCTCCGTCGTAGTCGGCTCCGGTGGAATAAAGTCCGCGTGAAGCAAAATCACCTATCTCCTGATTTCCGTTAATCCCGTAGCTGGATCTGAATTTCAGCATTTTTACAAAATCCACATTCTCCATAAATGATTCTGAACTGATGTTCCAGGCAAACCCGACTGAACCGAAATTGGCATATCGTACATCGGAACCAAATCTCGACGAACCATCCCTTCTGGCGGTCACATTAAAGATATAGCGATTCATCAATGTATAATTTACATTGAAAAAGTATGATGCCAGTGATGATGCCGTCTTGAAACTCGAAGCCTCCCGGTAAACCGAGGCATTAGCCAGGCTAGTCAGTCCCGGTGCCCCATAATTACTGGCATAAGCAAAAACAGAACTCTGTTCGATTTTTTGTGCCTCCTGACCAAGAATAAAGTTCAAATGATGATCGTTATTGATGTTCCAGTTATACTTGAGCAGGTTCGTAATGTTATAGTTAATAACCTTATTATTGTAAGCCTGACCTCGTCCACCGTCATTCCTTCCTGCTCCGAAATAAGGATTATCATATTGAAATTCATCTGCAAGATTAAAATCTAAGTTTCCTTTTGTTTCAAAACTCAGGTTCTCAGTAATAGTATACGTCAATCCGAGATTCCCTAGAATTCCATATAATTTCGTTTCCCGAATATTCTCATTCACCAACCCGACCGGATTATAGGTTAAAAGAATATCTGTGTTGTAACTACCGTCTTCATTGTATACCGGTTCCCATGGAACTTCTCTGTACATAGCTCTTACCGGGTTATTGGCATTACCGGCATCATCATTGGTATGTAAAACCTGGTGATTTGCCGCAAGTCCGATATCAATACGTAATTTGTCGGTTGCCTGGTGACTGAAATTCACCTTAGCGTTCATTTTTTTATAATCGATCCCAATGATCACCCCTTTCTGATCGAAAAGTCCGAGTGATGAGTAAAAATTGGTCTTGTCACTTCCTCCACTGGCGCTGATGTTGTATTGCTTGTATTCACCTGTGCGTGTGATCACATCGGTCCAGTCTGTATCCACATTACGATCGATGCGGTTATAGATATAAGCTTCCGCTTCAGCCTGTGACTCCCCGTTATTGATGCGACTTTCGATCAGTAATTCTGAAAGTTCAGCGGTATTGAGCGGTTTATTTCTATCCGGGAGGATCATTTCACTCAGACCGTATTGCGTACTGGCTTCAAACCGGGTTTTTCCAGAGTTACCTCGCTTTGTGGTGATCAGGATCACACCATTGGCACCTCTGGAACCATAGATCGCAGTAGCAGAAGCATCTTTCAAAACCGTGATATTGGCAATATCTTTCGGATTTATTCCAGCAATAGTATTCGAACTTGTAGCGATCTGAGAAATATTCCCGGATACAACCGGAATTCCATCCACAACATAGAGTGGTTCAGATCCTGCGTTTATAGAACCGATCCCTCTAATTCGGATATCGGGTGCAGCTCCGGGTTGTCCGCTTTGGGTAGACATTTGAACTCCGGAAACATTTCCTTGCAAGGCATCCTGAAAGGAAGCCAAAGGAGTTTCTTCTATTTTCTTTACATCTACATTCACTGCAGATCCCGTATAAGAAGATTTACTTTGTTTATCATACGCTACAACGATCACTTCATCCAACTCATTGGTATCGGTTTGCATAGTTACATTCAACACCATACCTTCTGCATTCACGGTTCGGGTAATGCGTTGCATCCCGATATAACTAAATACCAGTATGTCACCAGCGGTAGCAGCAATAGTAAAATTACCGTCAAAATCGGTTTGAGTACCCTCTGAAGTACCTTGTATCATAACATTTACACCCGGTAAGGGTACTCCTTCTGAATCGAGAACCGTGCCGGTAACTGGACTCTGTATTCTTACATCGGTGATTACATCAATATTTTGCAGCGATTCACCGGATGAAAATGCCAGTCTTTCCCGCTCATCAGGAGAAAAAAGTACAATGTTCTTATTGATTATTTTAAATTGAAACGGTGTATTTTTCAGAACTGCATCCAAAACGTTCTGAATGCTTTCACTCGTTACAGATACTGAGATCAACGTTTGATCATCAACGAGCTTATTATTATAGAAAAAGGTGAAATCTGTTTGTTCTTCCAATGCGGTCAGAACCACTTTTAAGGGAGTATCTTTCTTATCTATATTGATAGTTTGTCCGTAAACTGCAACACTGGTCGCTGAAATTTTGGCTATGGTCAGCACCATTAATACGGAGTAGATCTTCATGATTCGCAAGGGTTTGAGTAAAGTACAATGCATACGTAATGCATGCCAGGCATGATTATGCTTTTTTTTCATAATTTTAAACGGTTTTAGTTTGTAAATGGATTAATTTCAAACAACTGCTAAAGCTTTAAAAGGGGAGTGTGGCCGCACTCCTCTTTCTCTTTATCAATTGCTGATAGACAATGTGATCAGTTTTTGGCTTTCATTATATTCATATTTTATAGGTGATGAGGCTTCAAGTACTTCAAGAACCTCTTTAATGGTGTTTTCTCTTTTGAATTTTCCGGAAAGCGTATACGACTCGATTTCCTGATCTTCAATGTTGAACGCTACATCATACCAGCGTTCAATATCTTTTAGGACTACTTTTATGGGCGTATTTTCAAAATCGAGCTCTCCTCTGCTCCAGGATGTTATAGGCCTGGTCTCAACGGTAGTTACAACCAGACTTTTGTGCTCCTTATGAAAGATTGCTTTTTCATGAGGTTTAAGTGTTGCAACCGGGAGTGTGGTGTTATTTTCATAAACCTCAACCTTTCCTGAGACAAGCGTGGTCTCTACGGTTTCATCGGTATCATAAGACCGTACATTGAATTTTGTCCCCAAAACTTTGACATCAATTCCATTAAGAGTCTTCACTATAAAGGGTCTGTCCTTATTCTCTGTAACTGAAAAAAAGGCCTCCCCTTCTAAAAAAACAATTCGGTTTTGGGTATTGAAATCATCAGCTACGGTCAATTTACTCTCTGAATTTAAGATCACTGTAGTACCATCAGGAAGTTCGACCTCCTTTTGCTGAGTGGTCTTTGCAATAAAGGCATCAGAATTTACAGGAGAGAAAATCGACTCGCTTCCGAAATACAGATAAGCTCCAGAAATTAATAATAGCAACAGTACAGCCGCAATGCGCAGGAAAGGAATACTTTTACGGGAAATTCGGGACTTGAATTTTCGGAATTCAAAACCGGAATCTGATAGCTTTAAGTCAGAAAAAGAAGCGATATATTCCGCTTTTATTTTATGATAATAGATCTTATTCTCCGGAGTTTCATTTATCCAGTGAATGATCTCACGTTGGCGCTGATCGTCGCATTGATTACGAATAAATGATAACAGGTCTGCTTTGGTCATGATCATCCTTATTTGAAATAGAACGATCCTTAAGAAGTTTTCCCCTACGCAGTACTGAAATTTTTATGAAATTCATAGAAACAAGGTCAGGTAATCCTGAAGTTCCTGACGTAAAAAGCGTAACGCTTTAGAAATTTGATTTTCTACAGTTTTTGGTGAGATATTCATTTCGGCAGCGATCTCATGGTACTTTAAACCTTCAAATCTACTCTTGATAAAAACTTCACGACAAGCATCAGGCAATCGGTTGATAAGGGAATTAACTTTTTTGTTAAGCTCGCTTTCGATGAACATCTGACTCGGATCATCCTGTAAAGAAGCTACATTTAACTTCAGTCGTTCCTTTTGAATCTCATCTCTGTACCTTGTCTTTACCTTTAAATGTTTAAAATAATCCAGACATTCATTCCTGGTCATTTTAAATAAATAAGCGTTCAGGTTCATATCAACCTTTAAGTCGGTGCGTTTTTTCCAGAGCTTAAAGAAAACATTCTGAATAATCTCCCTTGCCTCTTCTGCATCCTCAAGGTATGACCATGCGTAATGATGAAGTTTATCGAAATATAACTGGAATAATGTTTCATAAGCCTTGTGATCTCCTTGCTTCAACTGGTTTATGAAAAAAGAATTGTTTATTCCGTTATCGTTCAAATCCGGGGGCTTAAATAATTTTATTAGAAAAATTCAATTGTGAAAGGTAGCTAATTTATAAATTTACCGGAGAATTTCAGACGATTCCTATTCTTTTAACGTACAAGGGAAACAACTACAATTACCATTCGAAAAATTCGTATAATCGCAAAAGGTTGATCAGATCAGACGGGTAACGGTATTTCTCAGACAAGGAGAACAGCCCCCTATGAAATATACTTGTTATCTGATTTATTCATATATTCTATATTTACATCGTTAAACCAATTTCATCAACAGCACAGGCAAACATAGAACCATTGATGAAGCAACCTTTAAGGAATTGTTTCAAACACTTTATCCGCGACTTATGGGATACAGCATGCGATTTGTCAAAGATGAATACATCGCGGAAGAAGTGGTTGGCGATGTAATGTTTAAGCTTTGGAATGAACGAACTCGATTTGAATCGATCAAAGATATCAAACCTTACCTCTACCAAATGGTTCGTAATGCCAGTATCGACCACATACGGAAAAACCAGAAAATCCACAGCCTGGATCCTGATTTCGATACAGGAGATTCAGAAGATTTCGATTTCGATTTTCTTGAAGAAGAAGTTCATTCAGTGCTCATACAGGCGTTGCAGAACCTACCCGAAAAATGTCGAAGAGTTTTTGAGCACAGTTGCCTGGAAGGAATGAAATACAAAGAGATTGCTGAATTGATGGAAATCAGTGTGAATACGGTTAAATCACAACGTACAAGAGCTATTGAACTACTACAAAATCAACTGAGGAATCACCCATTGATCGTATTGATTCTCGCTTTTTTATAATCTTTTCAATTTTTTTTCCACCCATTAGACCCTTTTTTAAGTGGTATAGATATAACACTTTTTTAAAGTCCGGTTAACGACCAGGAAAATTTCCTTACTATGAACAATTTTCAGGAAGAAGAAAGAATAGCAGCACTGATACGTGCGTATATGGCAAAGAACATTTCTGAAGCCGAACAGAACGTCCTGAATGAATGGTTACGGGACCAGAATAACGCACGAAAGTTTATGACCATTACCAATCATGATAACTTGTTGCAAAAGGAAGAATTCTATCGTAATCTCAATACGGAGCGGGCCTTTGAAAAATTACAGTTACGGATTGCGAATGATCAGAAAACGATACGTTATACTATAAGTCCCTGGATAAAATACGCTGCTGTGATTACGCTGTTAATTGGAATATCAGGACTTTGGTTTTTTCTGAACACCTCAAAAACTGATAATCAGCTCGTGGTATTGCCTAAACCAGGAGAACAAAAGGCAGTTCTGATCTTAGGTAATGGCTCCCGTTTAACCCTCGATAAGAACAGTGATCAAATCATCCGAAAAGACAGTTCGGTGATCAATACTAACAATATCCTGGTCTATAATACTCAGAATACAGAAGCACCTAATAATGAACTCAACACGCTTATTGTTCCTATTGGAGGAATGTATTCACTAACCCTTTCTGACGGAACGCGTGTTTGGATGAATTCCGAATCGGAACTCACCTATCCTGTAAAATTCAACGCTAATGAGCGAAGTGTGAGGTTAAAAGGTGAAGGTTACTTCGAAGTGACACACAATGCCGAAAAACCATTTCGGGTAATTACCGAATCTGGCAATATCACGGTTTTAGGAACCGAATTCAATGTTAGTGCTTACGAAGAAGACATCGAATTTGCCACCACGCTGATCAATGGAAAAGTAGCATTAGACCATCTTAAGGGGAGAATGCTCCAGGATTCAGCAACTGTGGTACTTGCTCCCGGAGAAAGAGCCGTTTTCAACCGTTCATTTGGTCAAAACATATCGATCAATACGGTCGATACAGAACTATACACGGCATGGAAAGATGGCAAGTTCTATTTCAAAAATGAAAACCTAAATACCATTCTGACGAAGGTGGCCCGATGGTATGACGTAACGGTGACATTTACAGACCCATCCTTGAAAAAAATCACCTTTACGGGAGCGGTATTAAAGGACCAACCCCTTGATTACTTAATGGAGCTAATCAGTCAATCATCTAACATTAACTATACAATCAACAAAAACCAACACCATTATGAAGTGACCATTTTAAAAAAGTAAACCGGAAAATGCTGCAACACTTTCCGGTCGATGTTCAGTTGTCGAATTAAAGCGAATTAATTAACAAACCCAACACCTAAAAGTATGAAAAAAAAATTATCCACAACCTGTTGTGGTGTCAGTGCCAACTATGCTGATAAATTACTGGAACTTATGAGGAAGTCATTGATCCTGTTTATCTTATTCACCAACATTGCCGTATTTGCTTTCTCTCAGAAAGTAACTATAAAAGTTAAAAATCAACCTATTTCGGAAATTTTGCGTTCTATATCGCAAAAAACCGGTGTTGATTTCTTCTATAGTGATATGCTATTCAATGCCGGTAAACAGGCTACATTGAATGTGAAAGATATCGATATTCTCACCCTGACCAATGAATTGATCGGAATTCATTACCGCGCAAAATTTGCCGGAGCTAAAATGATCGTGATCGTTCCTGCAGAAGATCAGAATGTATATTCTGCGTTCGGAGAAAATCAACAAGAACTCATTGTGAACGGTAGAATTACCGATAGTTATAACGTACCCCTGATCGGTGTTACCGTATGGAGAAAAGGTACAAGAAAAGGTACTGCCACTGATGAAAACGGGAACTACCGTATACAGGCGGCGATTGGCGACACCTTGGTTTATAATTATCTCGGCTATAAGCAACAATTCTTTGAGGTAACCAAAGATCCGGTGATCGATGTAACCATGGAGGAAGATATCAGTGAATTGAATGCCGTAACCGTTGTCTCTACAGGATATCAGAAGATCTCCCGGGAACGTGCTACGGGATCCTTTTCCGTAATCAGCAGCGAAGAATTAGAAAAGGTACCTACCAATAATGTGATCAACCGACTTGAAGGACAGGTTGCCGGACTTCAGGTAGAGCTATATGATTCAGACAACACCTTCGTTTATGGAAACCTTATGGGAGAGACCGAAGGTAATACCAGTTATAATTTCCGTATCAGAGGCCAATCGACCTATCAGGCGGAAGATATGCCGCTGATCGTGGTTGACGGTGTACCTACAGAATTGGATATCCGGACACTTAATCCGGATGATATTGAAAACATAACCTTCTTAAAAGATGCTGCTTCGGCCTCCATCTACGGTGCCCGCGCTGCTAACGGAGTCATCGTTATCGATACCAAAAAAGGTCAGGCAGGTAAAGT
This sequence comes from Robertkochia solimangrovi, assembly GCF_007279655.1. Taxonomy (GTDB): domain Bacteria; phylum Bacteroidota; class Bacteroidia; order Flavobacteriales; family Flavobacteriaceae; genus Robertkochia; species Robertkochia solimangrovi. The sequence goes on from NZ_QKWN01000015.1 coordinate 55,692, forward strand.
TCGCATCAATTTTTCCCAGAACTATACCTTCTCAAACAAACCCTCTTTAAGTTCTTTGCCCTTGATGAATTCGTCACAAGTATTGGATATGGAGTCTGAACTTATCGAAAAAGGATTTGTAACTGATCCAGCCATGGCGACCAGTTTGTATTCCTCCTATCCTATCAGTCAGGGAATGGAAACGATGTTCCAGTATCGACGAGGAAATATATCTCAGGCTGAAATGAATGCTCAACTCGAGCTTCTCAGAGGTAGGAATAACTATGATCAGATCACTAAATACCTGATCCAGCCAGCCTCGTCAGCAAACTACAATCTTTCTATAAGTGGTGGACAGGATGATTACACCTATTTTACCTCTGCTTCCTATTCTGAAGAAAAAACACAGGCGAAAGGAACCGAAGGCAAAAGATTAACACTTACTCTGAATCAGAATTTCAAGCTGTTCAATTTTGTAGATTTCAATACGAGTTTAAAAGGTTCCTTCTTCGATTATAAACAGAACGGACTCGGATTATCCCCAATCGCAGCTTCCCTCACCTCCTATTTACCCTACGATCAGATGGTGGATGAAAATGGTAATTCCGTAAACTATTACAGAAACTTCTATAGTGAAGATATCAGGGAATTTGAAAATGCCGGATACCTTCCGTGGCAATATAACTATATCGATGAATTGAACAATAGCGATAACACCAACAAAAATCAGAACTATTCTGCGAATATTCAGATGACGGTTCCCTTGTTCAAAGGACTCGATGCTATAGGTACCTATTATATTGAAAGAGCCTATGTATATAATGACCTTATGTATAATGAGAACACCTATTTTACGAGGAACTCGATAAATATGGCCACGTATCTCGACCCGGTTACCGGAACGATCACCAGAAACATTCCGGAAGGTGGTATTTATTCTAAGAATCGCTATATAACCAGCAGTTATACAGCCAGAGGTCAGTTAAGATACAGTAGGAATTTCAATGAAAAACACAATGTTGATGCGATCGGAGGTATCGAAGTACGTCAAACTCGTGAGATCAATGAATCCGGAAAACTATACGGCTATAACCCCGTTACCCAAACTTCCATCGATCTGCCTTCGACGACCTATATGAATATCTATGGTTATAATACGAACACCTCATATGGAAATTCGTATAAAAACCAACGGAAAAGATTTCTTTCGTATTACGGAAATGCTTCTTACTCCTATCTAAATAAATATGTATTGTCAGGAAGTATACGTCTGGATGATTATAACAATTTCGGACTCGATAAGAAATACCGCAGAACTCCTTTATGGTCTACCGGGTTTAAATGGAATATCACACGAGAATCTTTTATGGAGAATGTGAATTTCCTAAACAATCTGAGTTTCCGTACCTCCTTTGGTTATAATGGAAACATCAGTCTGACCACCTACCCTTTTACCAATATTTCCCTGGTTGATTCCGATTATTTCACCGGTGATCCGTATGCGAGTATCAGCGCTGCTGCCAATCCTGCGCTTCGCTGGGAAAAAACCGGAGTATTGAATTTCGGACTTGACTTCAGTATGTTCAATAGCAGGTTAAACGGGACTGTAGAATATTACAGAAAAAACAGTGAAGATCTTTTACAGGATTTCCCAGTCTCGCAATTCTATGGATTGCCGAATAATACGTTGACCAGAAACACTTCTACTTTGGAAGGTCGAGGGGTGGATCTAACCCTGAATGGTATAGTTCTAAAATCGAATGATTTCAGTTTGAACACCGGTTTGGTACTTTCCTATAATAAGAATGAAGTAACCGATACTCGATATGAAAGCTACTCGAACTATCTGAACGGTACAGGATCTACTCCTCCGATCATCGGGTATGGACTTAACAGTATTTTCGCCTTCCGGTCGGCGGGTCTTGATGAAAATGGTAATATGCAGGTTTATAACAAAGATGGAGACATCGTTGATAACTATACCCTGCTAACCGATATCGAGGATATGGAGTATATGGGGACACGTACCCCGAAATATTACGGAAGTCTCAACACCACTATCAATTACAAAAAATGGTCGCTTTATGCCCTGGCCACATTTAAATTCGATTATGTTCTGTTCAAACCGGCATATTCAAATTATATTTCCAGATATGGAACCTTCAATCAATATGACCTGTCTGCTGAGATCGATGACCGATGGAGAGTGGCTGGAGATGAAGCGAATACCAATGTCCCGGCGATGTCTGGAATGTATGGTTATGGATATAGCAGATATATCTTCAGCAATGACAGAATCATTGACGGTGACCATATCAGATTAAGAGAGATCTCCCTCTCCTACGACCTCACCGAATACATGAAAAACACCTTTATCAATAATGCTTCGCTGACCTTTGCCGCTAGGAACCTCGGGTTGATCTGGGCTAAGAATGACGAAGGTATTGATCCAGATTTCCTTCCCTATACCGCTGGAAACCTGATCAAATTACCACCAACAGCAATGTATTCAATCGGAATCAATGTTAACTTTTAATTATCAGAGATGAAAAATATAATCAGATCCTTATATATAATAATTACCACGCTATCCCTGGTCGGTTGTGATAATTATGTTGAAATACCCACCGAAGGTAAATTAGTACCCGAAGAAACGGAGAACTTCAGATACCTGTTAAACAATGTTTATGTATTGGACCGATCGTATGCTTCTGTTGATCTGGCATCCGATGATATTGTGATCCGGGATGACCATGCAAACTATTTCGACCAGTATTACGGCACCTCAGATTATTACAGACCTTATAAACAAACCTATAAATGGGCAGATTCCATTCAATATACGAATGAAGAAGATTACAGTCTAAATGTTATGTACACGGCCTTGTACTATGCAAATGTGGTCATTGATGAGGTGATGGACAGTAAGAATGGGACAGAAGCAGAAAAACTGGCTTTAAAAGGAGAGGCTCAGGTTCACAGAGCTTTTATTTTCCTTACCATGGTGAACATTTTCGGTAAGGCTTATGACTCCAATACTTCTGCCAATGATCCGGGGATACCGATGTTCACGACACCAACTGTTGAAGAGGAGATTACCCGTGCAACCGTTCAGGAAGTGTATGATCAGGTGATCAGTGATCTTACAGAAGCAACGCAGTCCGGATTAAATCCGATCAATTCCGGAACGGATGTGGTTTATCCTTCAGAAGCATCAGCCTATGCCCTGCTTTCGAGAGCCTACCTTTACATGGGAAAATATCAGGAAGCACTGGATGCGGCAGAAAGAACACTGGCTATTCAGGACGGGCTTCTTTCTCTTGAAGACTATACTTCTGTAGCAGACTATGGTTTTCCGAGAAGGGATACCGATCCGGAAATCATTCTTTCAAAAATGAGCGGAACGACTTATCAATATTCACCGACCCTGCTTTCCTTAAGCGATGAGCTTTTAAATTCCTTTGAAGCCTCTGATCTCCGATACCAGCTATTCACCAGACCAATAAGTGATGTAACCTGGGGTAGTTTTACGGAAGGTCGGGCATATTGCCATGAAACTTTGACCGGAGAGGCTAGAAATGCAGGTCCTACCGTTCCTGAGGTATTACTGATCAAAGCAGAATGTCTGGCAAGAACCGGTGATATATCCGGTGCAATGGCAACGATCAATACCTTGCGTCAAAAACGTTTCACCGCCGAAGATTTCACGGCATTAACCGCTGAAAATGAAGAAGAGGCGTTGATAAAAGTACTGGAAGAACGCAGAAGAGAATTGATGTGCCGTGCTGGTTTCAGATGGTTCGATCTAAAACGTCTGAATAAAGATCCCCGATTTGCAAAAACCATTACGCATTCCTGGTTGGAGGAAACATATACGCTGGAGCCCGGAGCAGACCGATATCAATTTCCATTTGCTTCGATTCTATTCACCTATGCCCCTGACCTGGAGCAAAATCCTTAAACATTTATAATCAAGTCCACCTGAACCCTATCAGGTGGACTTAAAATACACTCCCTCATGAAAAACAGATTAATAATTTTAATCAGTCTGATATTACTATGTCTGGCTGTTAATGCACAGGAAAATATCTTTAAGGTAACACCCAAATTTCCAAATCCCGGGGATAGGGTGAAAATCACTTATAATACATCCAATACTCCCCTGAAAGAAAGTAAAGTTATCTCTGGGAAAGTGTACATATTTGATAACAATCATTGGATAGCAGACGATCTGAAACTCACCAATACGCAAGGTAATACTTGGGAAGCTACTATCACCCTTCCTGAACACACCGGATTGATCACTTGTACTTTTGAGAATGATTCGATCATCGACAAAGGAGGTAATATGACATACAGCTGGATGCTGGATAAAACTCCCTTAAGCAGATTTGCCTGGGGTTTATTGAGAAGTCCGGATTTTCAGGATGAAACTCCTGCCATTGTAGATAGCACTGCCATGATCGAAAGAGAGGTAACCATGATGTGGATCAATAATGAAATGAAATTTCATCCGGAAAGCAGACTAAATATATTCTATGAAGGATTGAAACTCAGACAGATCATGCATGGAGGCAATATCGATGACAGGATCAAGGAGGAGATTGCCTTTCTGATGGAGCAGGACCTGAACGTATTCCAACAATGGAAACTACAACAAACCATTGAGTTGTTAGCAAATACTGATCAATCCTATAAAGACTCTCTTGAAACCGTTATTGTAGCCAAATATCCGAAAGGCGTATTAAGCAGAGACCAGACCATCTGGAAACTTTTCAGAACTGCCGATGCTAAAGAACGAAAAAAAGGGTATTCCAAATTCATCAAGGATTTTCCTAAGTCAAAGTTCAATGGAATTATGACCGGTATGGAACGAAATTATCTCGCCAAGATCATTAAGGCTATCTCATATCAGGATATCGTAGACACTGGCAGTTATGACTTTATCTTCGATACTATTGAAAAGTCTGATATTTATAACCTAATAGACTACAGCTGGCATCTTGTATCTATTCCTTATACACGGGAGACCATGCCTATAGATAGCTTGAAAATGTTCGGAGACAGGATAGTACCTGAGATTACAAAAAATGAATTGATCGTTCCAAAATTCTATCAGGGAAAGCTTACGCCTTCGGAATGGCAAAAACAACTGATAGGGGAAGCTAAAGGTGAATATCTGACCTATGCTCGCATCCTCGAGCAAACGAAAGATTATGACCGGTCTCAAAAATATCTGGAAAAAATAAAACCATTTCTGGGTTACTCAAATGCCGATTTCAACGCTGCATATACAAGAATGCTTTTGAGAAACGGAAACAAGGAGCAAGCCACTTCCTATATTTCTGAATCTTTAAAATCAAATGCAGTTACACCGGAAATGTTCGAAACTTTAAAACAACTCTATATTCAAAACGGAGGAGATCCACAAAATTTTGAAAATTACCTGAATTCATTAAGATCGAAAGAGAATGAGGATGAACATCGTCGTGAACTTTTGAGCTCACTGATCGATGAACCTATTGAGAGTTTCACTCTTGAAAGTAATAAAGAGCATAAAGTAACACTATCAGAACAGAAAGGCAGCATTGTGGTACTCGATTTCTGGGCAACCTGGTGTGCCCCATGTAAAAGAGCGATGCCTGGAATGCAAATGGTATCCAATGTGTATGCAAAAGATGATAAAGTAAAATTTTATTTTGTTGATACACAGGAAACTTCTAAGACCTACCGGGAGAATATTCAAGCTTTTCTGAAAGAGAAGGGTTATGATTTCCATGTCCTTTATGATGCCATAAATCCGGAAACCGGAAAAATGGATGATACCTATCATAAATATTCTAAAGCCTTCAGTTTCTCTGGAATCCCACAGAAAATGATCATCGATCAAAATGGAAGACTTCGATGGAGATCTACCGGTTATAATGGAAGTCCAAGTGAACTGGCAGATGAGATCGCTATCATCATCGAATATCTTAAAAGTGAATAATTGATAAAAAGACAATGAAGAGAAATATAATGCAGCACCTTTTGCAGCTAATTATTTTCCTGATGATCAATATTTCAGGAGCTCAGGTAGTGCGCCAGGGACAATTCCTTTCGCAAAGAATTGTTCTGGAAGGGAAAATGGATCTGTCTGCCAATGACACGCTACAATTGAGTTTGCCGGACTATGGCTACAATAATGTTTCTATGCCGGTGATCATTAAGGAAGATAGTATTATTGCAACCAATGCGCAATTCGGCTTTAGCTTAAAAGCGAAGATGGAAAACGATAGTCAGTGGAATTGTAATTTTTCTTTACCAAATACTAAGGAATATGAGGTTGCACTTCATATTGTTGATTCAGTACTTCCTCTTACTTTTCCACAACATCCTACTCCTCCGTTTCCCTATGAAGTGACCCGGATAAATTTTACAGGAAAAAAAACCGGAATATCTTACGGAGGTACGCTAACCACTCCAAAGGATAAAGAACATTATCCGGTTGCGATTCTAATTTCAGGAACCGGTAAACAAGATCGGGATTATGTCTATGCCGGACATCAATTCTTTACTGTTCTGGCTGATGCACTGGCGCGTAAGGGTATTGCATCTTTACGTGTCGATGATCGCGGAATTGGTGAAACCGGAGGTGATTTTGAAAAGGCAACCACCGCTGATTTTGCAGATGATGCCGAAGAAGCACTCGAATACCTTATTGACAATAAATCGGCGAGTCCGGAGATGACCGGACTTATCGGTCATAGTGAAGGAGGTATAATCTCAACGATCGTAGCTTCCCGTAACCCACATGTAAATTTCATGATCAGTCTATCTGGAGTAGGTGTCAGCGGGATGAAGATACTTGAATTACAGAACAAGGCGATCCTTAATGCACAGGGAATAGATTCTTTAGTGGTTAGTGACTATATGGAATTATTCAACGAATTATTTTCAACAGTCTATAAAAATTCAGACCCAGATTCTTTAGAAACTGAAATAAAAAACAGTCTACAAGGATGGATGGCACTAAAGGATGAAGAGACTTTAAAACAATTACAATTAGTAGATGGAAGAGATGAAAATTTCCTGTATCGCTATAATCGACAGGCAAATTCACCCTGGTACCGATATATGATCCGCTATGAACCTGAACCTTATATGGCGAAAATCAATATTCCTGTATTAGCAGTAAATGGTGATCGGGATATCATGGTACCCGCAAAGGAAAACCTGGAGGGATTCAGTAGCGGTATCAAGGGAAATAATTTAACGACAGTTACCTATCAGGGCCTGAATCATTTCTATCAGCATTGTGTAAGCTGTACCAACCGCGAAATGGGAGAATTACAAGAAGTATTCGCCCCAGAAGTGTTAGCAGCCATCAGTAAATGGATCAATCAACAGTTCAAAGAGCAATAATTTTTGAATGTTTGATTTAGTTAGCTGGATTTTTATCCGAAAAGCTGTCAGAAATGGCAGCTTTTTTTATTGGTATCCTGAAGAATCAAGCCTCAGCTTCCGCAAATGCCGCAATAGCCTGCTCCCGGTGTTCAAGACCCCACTGTACCAGTGTATCTATGATATGCTTTAACTTCTTACCGGAATCGGTGAGTTCATATTCCACAAGAACCGGTGTCGAGTCATAAACCTTTCGAACCACTACCCCATTCATCTCCAGCTCTTTCAATTCTTTTGATAACATTCTAGGTGTTATCCCCACAATCATTCGCTGAATATCAGAAAATCGCTTTTTCTCAAACAATAGGGTTGTTACAATCGCCAGTTTCCATTTTCCGGTGATAACATTCAATGTGTCCTTTAAGGCCAGAACATATTCATTGGGGCAGCTAATGCCATTGAAATATGAGTTTTCCATACAGTTTCCGATTAAGTATCCTTTTGTATAGCAGTATACAAAAGGATACTGCTATATTTTATATAGCAAATATAGGTAATTTTGTATTTATAAAACTAAAAAATGATATTATGATCTTAATAACAGGAGCCAACGGTAACCTCGGATCAGCGGTGATCAAACATCTTCTGAAAACTACGGAGGCAAATGAAATCGCCGGGTTGGTTAGAAGCCAGGAAAAAGGAAAAGAACTAAAAGCATTAGGTATCCAGATTCGAACCGGATCTTATGATGATGTTGAATCGCTTAAACAAGCCATGCAAGGTGTTGACAAAGTGTTATTGATCTCAGGTCTGGACCAGGAGAGATTCCAGCAACATAAGAACGTGATCGATGCTGCAGTATCGCAAGGTGTTGCTTTTATCGCCTATACCAGTGTAAGCATGAAAGATCCGGAGTCTACGGTGAATACTTTTATGAAGAGTCATTTCCAGACAGAAACATACATTATAAAAAGTGGATTGTCCTATGCTATACTTCGTGACAACCTCTATATGGATGCCATACCGATGTTTGCGGGAGAACAAGTCTTTGAAAAAGGAATTTACCTGCCTGCAGGTGACGGAAAAGTATCGTTTGCGCTAAGAGACGAAATGGCCGAAGGAATTGCCAACGTGCTAACCAGTGAGATAAAAGAGAACAAGATCTATGAAATATCCGGAGCTGAGGCTTACTCCTTTGGAGATATAGCGTCCACACTCAGTGAACTTTCCGGTAAGAAGGTCGCCTATGTAAATGCTGATAAAAAAGAATATGAAGCATTGTTGACCTCTGTTGGATTACCCGATTTTGTGAAAGCAATGGTATCTGCCTTTGCTACCGATATAAGCAAAGGGCAGCATGAAACGATATTCCCTGATCTTGAAAAACTACTGGGGAGAAAGCCCACAGGATTGAAAGCGGCATTAAGCACTTTATACGGATTTTGAATTAGTGATACTGGTGATATTGGTGATCTTAGGGATAATTGGGATGGAAATTTCTTTGTGAAATGTAATGAAAGTATATTAGACACGTCCAAGAACGAATAAACAGAAGTAGCATGAAAATAGAGATTTGGAGTGATGTGGTTTGTCCATGGTGTTACATCGGCAAACGACGGTTTGAAAAAGCGCTCGATACATTTGAAGATAAAGATAAAGTAACGGTCATTTGGAAAAGTTTCCAATTAGATCCGAATACTAAAACCGATCCGGAAACTTTTACACTGGGACATCTTGCTCAAAAGTATGGTGTTACAGAACAAGAAGCCAAACAGATGATGGATAATGTCTCTTCAGCAGCTGCAGAAGAAGGATTGGACTATAATCTTGACAAAACAACCGTCACCAATACCTTCCGTGCACATCAATTGATCCATTTTGCCGCAGCTCATGGAAAACAGGAGGAGGCTAAAGAAAAGTTACTCCATGCCTATTTCATTGAGACAAAAAATCTCGATGACACTTCCACACTTTTGGAGATCGGACGTGAAATCGGTCTGGATCCTCAAAAACTTGTGGATGCACTTACATCTGAAAAGTATTCGCATGAGGTAAGAAACGATCAGTTAACCGCCGGTAAATTAGGAATCAAAAGTGTACCTTTCTTCGTTTTTGACCGAAAGTATGGTGTTTCAGGCGCGCAGTCACCTGAAGTCTTTTTACAGTCTTTGCAAACCTCTTTTAAAGAATGGGAGGATCAGCATAAACAAACACTTTCCGTAATCGAGGGAGAATCATGTTCTCCGGACGGAGATTGTTGCTAACTCAAATATAGCATGAAAATGCCCTGTTGATTCAACAGGGCTTTTCTTTTTCCAATATTTATACTGGTTACAGATTTATACCCCCTGCAGCTTCGATACGCTGACCGTTTACCCATTTGGCATCTTCGGTACATAGAAATGCAACTACGCCTCCTATGTCATCAGCATTTCCTACACGACCTAATGCAGTAAGACTTGAAAGCATCGCATTCATCTCCTTATTATCTCTTACAGCTCCCCCTCCAAAATCTGTAGCAATCGGACCAGGTGCGACAACATTGACTCTGATCTTCCTGTCGCCTAATTCCTTGGCAAGGTATCTTGTCAGTACCTCAATAGCCCCTTTTGCCGATCCATAGGCACCATATCCCGGCACACTGAATCTTGCCAGTCCTGAAGAAACATTAACGATCCCTCCTCCTTCATTCATGAAGGATAACGCTTTCTGAATAAGAAAAAAGACCCCTTTATAATGTATATCGATCATCTGATCGAATTGCTCCTCCGTGGTCTGTAACACCGGGGCATTTACACCTACTCCCGCATTATTAATCAAGAAATCAAAGGTACCTATTCCATAAGTACTGCTCAGATAGCTCGTGATATCATCAAAGAAATTATCAAAGGAAGAAATTACAGCAGTATCCAGCTGAAAGGCACGGGCCTTTCTTCCCAGAGATTCCACCTCTGCCACCACCGCATCTGCCTGTTCGGCATTACTATGGTAGGTAATCATAACATCGATTCCTTTACCGGCAAGGGCTATTGCCATTGCTTTACCAAGACCACGGCTACCACCAGTGACCAATGCTATTTTTGTTTTTGAATTTTCCATCATTTAAATATTTATATTATGAATATTGATGGGGCAAAGGTCGTTATCGCATGAACTTTTCTGATTATATCAATCAATCGGTTATTTGCAAATTTCAAACATTGTTATTCAAGATCTAAAGCTTACCGGCGTGATCGCAGCTCTTTTCTTAAAGAAGTTCGAGAAATGCGCCACTTCCTCAAATCCAAGGCCGTATGCGATTTCCGATACATTCCAATCGGTTTGTTTTAACAGTATCTTCGCTTCCTGAAGAATACGATTATTAATGATCTCCGTAGTTGTCCTTCCCGTATTCTCTTTTAAGATACGATTGAGATGATTCACATGTATGGCCAGTCGTTCTGCATAATCTCCGGCGGTTCGCAATCCTAGTCGCTGAGCCGGTGATTCGATAGGGAATTGTCGTTCCAGCAGTTCGATAAACAGTGATATGATCCTTTTGGAGGCATTTGGAGATCCTTGAAGTACCGGAGCCGGTTGCAGTTTTTGCCCGTAATGAATCAATTCCATCACGTAATTCCTGATCAGATCATATTTAAAAGGATAATCTGTAATGATCTCCTTTTGCATCTTTTCAAATATCGACTGTAATTCCATAGTCTGTGTTTCACTGATCTCAAATATCGGAGCCCCACCCGTTTGGAATATCGGATAATCATCCGGTACAATACTAGTATTCCTTCCTGAAAGGAAATCCGCTGTAAATACGCAAAAACTACCCTCCTGGTCTTCTTCTAAGGCATAATAATGATACGGAACTCTGGGCGTTGCAAATAAAAGAGCATTCGTTTCGATCTCAATCACTTTATCTGCGTATTCTGCTCTGTTCTTACCTCTTATAAGACTTATCTTATAATAGGACCTTCGGTTATAAGGCATCCGTTTTGTCTGCTTGACTTCCCTTATCATATCAGCGATCTTAAAAACATTAAAATGCCCGATATTCTTATTGATGTCAGGTGGCAAAAGGTCATTGACTTCAATACCCGTATTTTCCGCGATCTCCTTATAAAAATCCTCTATAGACGTATTTTCGATCTGTCTCACAAGTATGTATTTGTAAATTTCAAAGATACGGATTTTTCAGTGCAAGTGAGAAGAACGGGGAGACGGTTGTTTATGGTAAATTAACAATATCCCTGTATAACGGTGACCGTTTTTAGGCTTTCATTTTGGTTACACTGTTACTTGTTACCTGTAAACCTGTTACAAAGTGACTTGTTAAATCAGTATAGCAGTAGACTGTAGGCTGTTTTCTGATTTCTATTCCCTTCTCAAAGTCCCTTAATTAACTTCAATTCTTATAAATTTTAAAAGCAGGCCCTCACTTTTTACAATGTAAGATCACACTCAAAACCTGAGTCTGCGAAGAAAACTTTAACCCCAAGTCATTCCAGTATTTAGGGCTAAAGGCTCTAAATTGCGACGACACTAGACGAAACCTAATACAGACGCCTGTATTAGGAAAGAGCCTGCCTGCGGCAGACAGGATCGACACTTTCCAATGCACCAGCAGACCAGAAGTCTCCAACCAGACACCAGTTATTCTCAACACTTAATCAAGCTCACCGCTCTTCCTTGAATAGATCTTCAAGAATGACATACAACCCTTCATCATATCCAACATATTTTGCCAGAATTTTTCCATCCGGGCTCACGATGATCTTAGTGGGGAATGCTGTCACATTAAACGCACTTACAAAATTATCCGGATCTTCTCCTTTTGCACTCAATAATTGAAACCAATCATATTCCGGTTTGCTCTTTAGGAAACTTCGAATCCTTTCAGGGGTATCGCCTGAATTGATGGCTACGATCCTGAGATCTTTCTGATGCTTATGATAAAACTTACTTAATTCAGGCATTTCCGATACACAAGGTGCACACCAGGTTCCCCAAAAGTCCAGTATCACGAAGTAGCCACGTAGCGATTGCAGATCAAAGATAGTACCATCGAGTGTAGCGTAGGTTTTTATTTCTGGTACCTCTTCTCCTACCGACGTAAATCGAATTCCTTTGATACGGCTTTCGGCTTCCATATAGATCGAATTCCCGATTGCATCCCCTTCAAAACTTTCGAAGATCTGTAATGCTTCATTTTCAGTGAGCTCTTTTCTACTCAGCATATCTAAAAAAATATCGATGGCAGCAATCGTACCGGGATTTTTATCGATAAATTGTCTCTTCGTTGAAAGAATCATGTCGTAGAGTGAATCGGATTTTACTTTTAGTGCTGTTTTCAAGATACTGTCTTTCGTCAATATTGAATTTTGAATCGATTCAGCTCGTGCATCGATCATTGGATATATCGATCGGTTTAGTGCTGCGATAGATGCATTGGCAGGATCACCGTTGGGATAAGCATTCACAAAAGTGTCTAACCTACCAGACACGGAAAGATCAGCACCAGGAAAAACATAAAATACGAGTTCATTGGCTTTCGACGGTATATACCCTCCGGGAATTATCTTTCTTAAAATAGAATCTCTGGAGTAAAAAGTTCGCTTTTCCAAACTCATAACCTCCCCTGTATATTCGAATTTTCCTTCCGTAACTCTTAGGGTATCCATGCGAAAACCCTGCTCGAAGGAAGTATCTTTAATTCTGGCATAGAATTCTCCGGAATAGGATGATTCCAGTTCTCCGCTTACATGAAATTTATGATGGGTACCGCTCATCGGTAATTCCTGTTTACATGAAATCAGGCAACATTGTATACTCAGGAGTAGTCCTGTATAATATCTTTTCATATTAAAACTGATAAAAATAAAACAAGGGAGTTTTCCTCCCTTGCTCTGAAATTGAAGATTATTCGGTATAGATATGCGTTGGCCAGTCTGTGCCGTCGGTACGGGTGATCCTTACCGTGCAATACTCATCATAACCTGCACTATACTGGTATTCAAGTGCAATATCCATGGAAGGACCATCAATATTAATGATGTGCCATTTTTCCTGTCGCGATCCTTCCACATAAACAAGTCCGTCAAGAAAATCATATACCACATTTCCAGCTCCGGCATAATAATACCCAAACATAAGATTACTCATATAATAGGTTTGTCCTTCGACCTGACTGATCGTTACCGTACCGGTCTGACCTACTGTGATCCTCCCATATCGAACTGCATTCGCTGTTGCTTCTATCCATTCATAGTTATAGGTTCCGGCCCAGATGGGCGGTGCAAAATCCAGTAACTTGGTCAGGAAAGTAAATCGATATTTAGCACCGGATTGCAATCTGGAATCAAAAGTCTCTCCATCCTTTCCGTAGATCACCCAATGTACTTCGAACAGATCTCCTGCTCTTGCAAGTTTAGCACTACGATCGAATTTCAAATTATCGATAAACATCGCATAGGTATCTTCTACATTGAAGCTCAAAGAAAATTCTCCCTCTTCATTCCACTGATTAACAGTAGCCGCTAATTTTCCTTCGTAATCAAATGGCGCACTATAATTATATCCGTTCTCTTCCTGAAGCGTAATATAGAATTCGATCTTGCTGAAATTGGTTTTCTCCACCTCTGAATTTATAGCAACCTGATATTCCACATCCTCGACACCCCAGTATTCTTCTGAGGTAAGCAGGTTGGTCTCCCATACAAAATTCTCTTTTTCTTCCACCCCACTGACTTCGAGGTTGGTCGTTGCCATCCAGGGCAGATCTTCCGGGTTAACAGCTTCCCGTACCGGATCTTCAAAGCCTTCATCACTACAGGAGAACACTGTAAATAACGAAAGTATGGGCAGCATATATAATGGTAATTTTTTCATTGTTCTTTAAAGTTTAAATTAATGCAACCTTTTACAAATTTGGATTCTGGCCAAGGATCTTAGGTGAGATCGGCACTATGTACTTCTCACTCCCCGGTTCAAGGGTATAGGTCTGCCCCTCTATCGTGCGGGTAAATACCGGCACTTCCTCTCCATAAGCATGGTATCGTTTCATATCGAACCATGTTTTTCCGGTTGCATAGAATTCCTTACGCCGCTCCAGTTTGATGTAATCGAGTAAATCTTCGCTATTTACAAAATCGGAAGTTGATAATGGTGTAAAATTGAGGATCCTGTTCTCTAAAAGGGTGTTCAATTTAGTGATCGCTTCCTCATTATGTCCCAACCTTGCATGTGCCTCTGCACTGATCATATAAAGGTCTGGGGTAGTTAGTCCTACCTGACGTTCCGCATTTATTCTGGCATAGGCAACGTTCGGACTTACATCCATACCTCCATAGGTAAGATTACTGGAAAAGATCACAAACCGGTAGTCATTATCCTGATCATAAAGCGATAACAAATCAGGGTTATAGAGCCAGGCGGGCCTGTTAAAATAATAACTGTAATATTTTCCCCATATATTATCTTTTGAATCGGTCCCGAACTGGAACTCCGTAGTGGAGAGACCTGACCAGGGATTCCCGGGTGTTCTATGGGTTAGTTGCGTATAATCATACATAAAATCATAAAGGCCTAAGGCACGATCAGCGAATTGTGCTGCTGCATCAAAATCTCCCTGATACAAAGCGATCCAGGCTCTTAATCCCATTACAGACGCCTTTCCGGGACGAAAATTAACCTCATCCACAGGCTTGTATTCGCTCAATAAAGGTTCTGCAACATCGAGATCCTTTGCTATTTGCTCATAGATCTCACCAACCGTAGCTCTTGGGAGCTGAGCGGTAAGGTCTGGCACCAACGGCATAGGAACTACCGGAACATCAAGATTTTCAGTTGAATAATGAGGTCCGTACTCATTCACCAGAAAAAAGTAATCAAAGGCACGTTGCGCGTAAGCCTGTCCTTTTATGATCTTGCGATCTTCTTCCGTCCGGTCCCCGAGATCCGCCTCATCTACATCCTGTAGGATCAGGTTATAAACATAAATGCGTTGATACTTATATTTCCAGTTATTATCATCTTCATTTTGCAGGAATTGATCCTGACTCCAGCGGTATTGATTTCGCTGAAATTCATAGGTGATCGCATTATAGATCTCATCGGTCAGATACGTATCGGGATCCATATAATAAATGTTGGCCCACGTAGGATTCGCCGTCTGGTGATCTTCAAGTAGTTTGTCATAATCTTCAATGGTATTCGGTATCTTCGAACCGGTAGGTACCACATCCAGAAATTCATCTGCATTGCAGGAGACGAAGAGAATGGCAATGAATGTTAATATGAATAGGTTTTTCATTTTCTAAAATTTTTAAAATGTTGCTCTGAGTCCGAACGTAAAGGTCTTAAGGTTATCGTAAGCCATGGTATATCTGGCCTCCGGGTCTACACCCCTGTCATTGGCAACCCATAGAAAAGGGTTCCTTACCTGTGCACTGATCCTCAGACTGGACAGGAAGATCGAAGAAAGGTATTCCGATGGCATCGTATAACCAAGTATCAGATCTCTCACACGGATAAAATCTCCTTTGATCACATTATCCTGAGAGTACATATAGTAATAATCTGCATTAAAACTATGTGTTCTACTCTCACTAAGTCCGTTATAAGGATTCACACCCTGATAGGCGATTTTAGGAACTCTTGTGGTAAGTTCATCCCCCGGTTCCTGCCATCTTTCATTCCAGATCTCGTTCATACGCTGACGTTGCGACCAACCGAGATATCCCCGACCATAATTATGGTTTAATACATAACCAAATTTATAAGTCGTGTTCACCGTCAGGTCAAATCCTTTAAAGGTCACTGTACTGCTCAAACCACCAAACCATGGTGCTATTGTTGTTCCGTGATAAATCAATTCCTCTTCTGAATCAACTCTGTCCAACCAGGACTTAGTGGTGCCATCGGTATTTTCCAGAAGTATAGTACCGGCGTTATCGAGACCGGCATAATTGAAACTATATAAATTGTTTAACGGTTTCCCTACAGCAAGGCTTCCATTCTCCACGATTTGGTTCGGCGTTTGAATCTGATCTTCGATTCCGGTCACCTCATTATGATTATACGCGATGTTCGCCTGAATTCTCCAGTCGAAATCCTTCGCTCTCAGAATGGAGGTGTTCAGGGTGAATTCAACCCCACGGTTCACCATCGATGCATAATTGACTTCTGCACTATCAAAACCATTGGTAATATCCAGCGATCTTCTTGCGATAAGGTCATCACTTTGTCTGTTATAATATTCAATAGTTCCTCCCAATCGACTCCCGAAAAGGTCAAAATCAATTCCCAGGTTGGTAGTTCTGGTTTCCTCCCATTTTAATTTATCATTGGCAGGTTGGGTAAGGATCATCATATCGAGCAGCGTTCCTCCCCACTGTCTTAAGAAATTAGTCGCTCTTGCATAAGGAGAAAGATTGCTACTGGCATTTCCATTGACCCCAAGCGTGGCTCTAACACGAAGTCTGTTAATCCAGTTAACTCCAGAAAGGAAATCCTCATTTTCTGCATTCCACGCTACCCCTGCAGACCAGAGCGGTTTATATCTGAAATCCGGATCACTTCCGAACAGGTTCTTTTGGTCGATTCTGAAGCTTCCATTGATCGCATAGCGATTGTCAAAGTCATAGGATGCATTGGCAAATCCTGATAATTCACGCTGATCACCATTGGCAAAATCAAATCCATAATCATAAAATCGACTCCCATTCCAGTTGCTTAACATCCCTCCCTCAAAGGCGAGTTCATTTACGGGTACAGACGTAAGGGTCTGTTTGTTGAATCCATATTTACGGTCGGTGAGATATTCAGAGGTGATCTTGCGCATTTCCAAACCTCCAAAGACATTGAACTCGTGCTTCCCCCAATGTTTATCCCAAGTAAGTGTATTTCTGAAAACCCACGAATTCGATTTTCTTCTTATATATTCATACCGCGTTCCTTTCGGTACCATGAATTGATTTTCAACCGCCGCAGTTGCCGGATCATCCACATACATATTGGCCACACGAATTCTTTGATCGTAGTGATCCATCGACTGGAATTCATCCGTATTGTTATATCCCTTTTCGTATTGAAAACTGGTAGAGAACTTCAGATCCTTGAAAACCTCAGCGGTTAATCCTAATTGAGCTCTCAGATAAAGTGATTCCTCCGTATTGTCATTATGCTCGATGTAGTCAAGAGCATTATAAGAATGAGATATACCCGTCAAGGCTTCCCTTTCTTCAGAAGCCCATGGATGCCAAGCCTTATAATATTGAATTCTTTGCCCGTATTCATCTACCAGTTCATTATAAGCCGATTCATTTTGAAGGCTTGACGGATTGATCCCGTTAAATAATGTTTTTTGAGCAATTCCGGTAAGTCCGGCATAGAATTCGATCTTATCATTGAAACGATAGGTATCGCGCATGTTGAAGATAAGCTGGTTATTTGCATTACCGATCGCAGCACCTTTCTGCTCATTGTACATCAGGGAAGCGTAGGTAGTATTATGCTCACTTCCGGAAGAGATTGCGAGATTATAGGTGTTCAGAATCGGACTCCTCAACAGATGTTTTTCCCATTGTTCTGCGGCATTTCTTCCGCGGAGATCATTTACAAACTTAGTATATTCCGCATTGGTCCATTGATCTCCATTCGGTGCAAGCCCGTCAAGATACATCTGAGCTTCATCAAGCAAGGTCACCGAATAATTAAAATTCAGTGGTGTACTATAATTCAGGTTCCAGCCCTTATCGATATATTCCTTCTCCAGATCGATCTGATCGGAAGTATTCATCCAGTCCATATCGGAATAATCAATCTTTTCGGTAATGGAGGTGAATGTAGAAACATCGATCTTCAGCTTTTGGTTAGCTTTCCCTTTCTTTGTCGTGATAACGATCACTCCATTGCTGGCTCTGGCTCCCCAGATCGAAGCTGCGGAAGCATCTTTAAGAATGTTAACTGATTCAACATCTTCTGGATTTACATTGACATTATATGGGTTTGAAACCGGGAAACCATCTACCACCACCAATGGGGTATATCCGAGATTTATGGTACTTCTTCCGCGGATAGTTATGATTCCGTTGTTATAATCAAGTCCGGCAACTGTTCCTTCCAGACGTTCTAATAGGTTGATGGATGCAGGACGTGTCTGCAATTGTTCCGGACCAACCTGTCCGAAAGATCCGGCCGAACGTTCCTTGGCGATGGTCTGATATCCGGTAACCACCACCTCATCCAGCTTGCTCACCTCTTCCTTCAGGGTGATTACCACATTGCTCAGGTTAGGATATTGAGACAGTTCAATGATCTGTTCCTCAAAACCGATATAATGAAATTTTAGTCCGGTAGTCTCCTCAGGAACCTGAATTCTATATTTTCCTTCAAAATCACTAACTGTTCCGAGTTTATCATCTACCGTAGTTACATATACACCAGTGAGCGGTACCCCTTTTTCATCGGTGATCATTCCGGAAACCGTAATGATTGTTTGTCCGGATACAACAGGGTGCGGCATCTTTACAGGATTAGATCCTTTTTTATTAGCGCGTAGTAAAACCTGGGTATCCCGTACTTCAAAATCTATCTGAGTACCTTTAAAAAGGGAATTCAATATAGTATCGATCCTTTCTTTACTGGCATGTATAGAAATGGTATGATTGAGATCGATCTCATTCGACCGGTAGATAAATTTAAACTCAGAGGTAGTTTCAATTCTGTCGATCGCTTCCTTAAGTGTTACATTTTCGAGGTCAAGTGAGATCCTCGCCTTTTGTGCATAACTATCATTGGCGTGAAGACTGAGTAGTACAGTAAATAACAATAAAAAGGTTAATCTCATCTTCAGATCAAGTTTAGGAACCCGGCAAAAATAGCCGTATTCCCTAAAAATTTTTTTCATACTTTTAGGTGTTGATAATTAGTGGTTAATGAATATTGATCACTTAAAACATACGGAAGGTGGTTCCAGCACCTTCCGTTTTTTATATAAAGTGCGATCAATGTTTTAGTTAGCTGGTAATTTTTATCAATTCATCGGCACTTAATTTTTAGGTTGACTTATGTAAATGATTTCATTCTCTATTCTGTAATTCATTTGATAAAGGTCTTTAAAATAGGAAAGCACCTTTTCCAGGTCTTCATGATCAAGTGTTCCACTGAATGGCTCATAGGAAAGCGCTTCATCTTCGATCACTATCTTAACATTGTATTGTCTTTCCAGTTTTCTTGCGATATTTCTAAATGGCATATCCCGGAAAATAAGTCGGCCAGTCATCCAGGAAGTATACACCGCTGTATTGACTTGAGAAACGATAATAGAATTTTCTGCGGAGGTCTTATTCAAAGCACCCTTCATACCGGGTTCCAGCATTGCACGTGATGCACCATCGAAAGCTGAAAGAGCAACCGATCCCTCTACCAGTACAACATCGACATTGGTATCTTCCGGATAAGAGGTCACATTAAATTCGGTACCCAGCACCGTAACTTTGAGCTCTTCCGTCGAAACACTGAATGGTGCTGACTCATTTTTGGCCACGTCGAAATAGGCCTCCCCGATTAAAGTCACCTCTCTGCGATCACCTGAAAGAAATTTAACCGGATAACGTATAGCACTGCCGGAATTCAAAACCACTCTGGTACCGTCTGACAAGTATAAATCGAATTTCCTTCCAAATGGGACTTTCAACGTATTATAAGCTAACTTGTCGTTTGAACTTCCGGACTGATAGGTTAGGCGATCAGCTTCCTGTTTACCAATTACCTCCCCTTTTGCATTAGTAAACTGCCGGTTCCCAGTTTCATCAAGAATCTCGATAGACCCATCTTCAAGTTCCAAAGTGATCGATTCCGTTTTTGCAGGTATTATAGTTGTTTCAAATGGATTGTTCAGTTTTATAAGATATCCCAGACCAATAATTCCGATGAAAACAGCAACATATTTCAACCAACCTAAACGGGAATCCGATTTCTTCTCACGCTGGAATGGCGTTCGCTCCATTCGCTTAAGAAGTCGTAAATAGGCTTCCCCCGTATCTCTTTCGTTAATCGCAAAATGAAGATCAAAATCTTCTTTCAGGATTTTGTCGAAAATTTGACGATTCTCCGGGTTTGAAAGCCAAAGTCGTAATCGTTGTTCTTCCTCCTTCGAAAGGGTATCATCGATATATTTTTGAATCAGATCTTCCAATGTTATTTATTCCTTGTTCTATTAATAAATCTTGCTAATTTGTAAAAACCCTTAAAAGAAATTTAATTTTTTTTAATATTTACACTTTCAATCTTGATTCCTTAAGCGTAAAAGTATCCATTCAGATGACTGAACTACAATTGATAAGTGCACTTAAAGATGGAGATCAGGGAGCTTTTAAAAGTCTCTTTGAACGCTATTATCAATTGTTATTCTCCTATACCAATGCCTATGTTAAAGATAATGACAAATCGGAAGACATTGTACAACAGGCATTTATATCTCTATGGGAACAACGGGAAAATGCAGAAAGGATCACCAATTTGAAAGGCTATCTCTCCAGAATATGTTATAATATCTATGTCGATCATTACCGACAAAAAAAGAAGGAACAGGAATTCTTTGATGATCTTAAATTCCGTGCTTTATCAGCACATCTAGAATCTGATGAAGAAGTTATGGCCGATAAAATCAGGAAACTGAAGTCGGTAATCGCTGAACTTCCGGAACGCTGCCGTGAGATATTGCTGAAAAATAAAATAGAAGGCCTCAAATACCGTGAGATAGCCGAAGAAATGAACATCTCTGTCAAAACCGTAGAATCACAAATGCGAATCGCTTATCAAAAGATCCGGGAAAATTTCAAAGGGGAAAATGAATACCTTCTTTTTCTGCTCCTTCATAAAAGTCCGAAAAATTTTTACCGTAAAGCGTGCGAAGAACGGGTTGAAAGTTTCTAGTGGTAAGTGGTAAATTATAAATGGTTGATTATAATTCAAATCTCAATTCATAATTCTTAATTCTTAATTCTTAATTCATAACTCTCAATTCCCCTCAATGCCCCTTGTAAGATTGAAAAACACTTTATTCCTGTATTTATCTGAAAGCCATTGTATAGCCTGTTCGCTTCGCTTTCCGCTGGCACAATACACAAGTATATTGTCAAAAGGTTTGAGTTCTTCGTAGCGAACGGATAATTCAGTGAGCGGAATATGATAACCTCCTATACTTTTAACTTTGCGTTCTTCTGTTTCCCGGACATCCAGTAAAAAGAATTCTTCAGGTCGCATCTGAAAGGTCTTCAGATCGATTTCCCTGTTTAATGAACACAGACTATTTTCAGATACCAATGCTGTAATCTCAATCGACGGATCCTTATGAAAAGTGAATACTTGTTGCTTCATCGTCAACAGATCGATCTTCAAGAGCTTACCGCACAGAATATCTCCCAGTTCAAGGATCATTTTAAGTACTTCATTCGCCATCAACACCCCCATCATACCCGGTAATACTCCCAGCACCCCTACAGAATTGCATGCCGGAGTTAACTCAGGATCTCCCCGATCCGGAAAAAGGCATCGATAGGTAGGTCCCCCCTTATAATTGAAGACACTGAGTTGCCCTTCAAATTTAAATATCGAAGCCATAACCAAAGGTTTGCCAGAAAGAACCGCAGCATCATTTGCCAGATATTTAGTATTGAAATTATCACTACCATCGATGAGAATATCATATCCCTCAAGTAGGTCAAGTGCATTATCAGATTGAAATTTTACAGGATAAGGAATAATAGAGACCTCAGGATTTAATTCGCTTAAACGTGATGCTGCAACGTTCACTTTAAGCTTACCGATTTCGGAAGTGGAAAACAGCACCTGACGTTGCAGGTTGCTCAGGGATACAACATCATTATCCACAATGCCTATGGTACCCACTCCAGCTGCAACCAGATATTGAAGTAAGGGACAACCGAGTCCGCCGGCCCCGATCACCAATATTTTCGAAGCTGTGATCTTCTGCTGACCTGCATATCCTATTTCATTCAACTTGATATGGCGGGAATAGCGCTCGTTTAAAGATGTCTTTTCTAACTCCATGATCCTTCCCAATCTTTCCAAACAGGTTCCAGTCCTTGCTGCTTTAACATATCGGCGATCATTTCCACCGAACGTTCATCCGAAATTTCAAATTGCTCAAGCGATTCAGGGGCTACTACATACCCTCCCGGATTCGTCTTAGATTCAGCGCTCATAGAAGTAATTCCCAGGTTTACTACATGATCCCTGAAGATCTCCCGTTCACGGGTTGATAGTGAAAGCTCCACATCACCATCGATAATGCGATAAGCACAGATCAATTGAACAAGATCTGCATCGGTCATTTCAACTTTTGGATCAAGTCCTCCGCTAAATGGTCTTAATCGCGGAAAAGAGATCGAATACCGGGTTTTCCAGTAGGTCTTTTGCAGGTACTTCAAATGTAAAGCCGTAAGGAAACTGTCTGCCCGCCAGTCTTCCAAACCGAATAGAGCACCCAATCCGATCTTATGAATACCTGCCCTACCCAATCGATCCGGTGTTTCCAATCGATAATCAAAATTTGATTTCTTCCCTTTGGGGTGGTGCATCTTATAAGTCTCCCTGTGATAAGTCTCCTGATACACCAGGGTTGCGTAGAGTCCGGCACTGATTAAACGTTCATATTCATCCTGATCCAAGGGCTGTACTTCCATTGAAATATTGGCAAAGTGTGGTTTCAAAAGTCGGATAGCGTTGCACAGATACTCAACCCCTACCGTTCGGTTCGCTTCTCCGGTCACCAGTAAGATATGCTGATAGCCTTTTGCTTTCAAAAAACGAGCCTCCTTTAAGATCTCTTCATCCGTGAGGGTTCTTCGCGGAATCTTATTGGTAAGACTGAACCCGCAATAGGTGCAGATGTTCTGACACTCGTTACTCAGATAAAGCGGTGCATACATCTGCATGGTATTCCCATAGCGCCTGCGGGTAAGCTGCTGGCTCCTCATCGCCATCTGTTCGAGAAATGGTTTGGCTGCCGGTGATATCAAGGCCTTTAGCTCTTCAAGTCCGGGGTTTGCACTATTCAGGGCTTGCCTTACTTCGCCCGCCGACTTATTCATGATCTCCTCCAATATGTCATCCCATTGGTACTGGTCGAGTATCAATTTGAAACTATTCATACAGAAACTGAGTTAAAGGACTACTGGCTGCAGCCTGATTATTTATTCCTCCAAGTTTTGCTTCAAAGGCCATCCTACCTGAGATCACGGCCATTTTAAAGGCTGATGCCATTTTCACAGGGTCGGATGAAACCGCAATTGCGGTATTGACCAATACGGCATCAGCACCGATCTCCATTGCTTGTGCCGCATGGGAAGGACTCCCGATACCGGCATCTACAACAACCGGCACATTGCTTTGTTCGATAATGATCTCCAGGAAATCAAGGGTTCTCAAGCCCTTATTTGTTCCGATTGGAGCTCCCAGGGGCATCACACATTGGGCACCTACTTCCTCAAGTCTTTTGCATAATACCGGATCAGCATGGATGTACGGCATCACTACGAAACCAAGCTTCACCAATTCTTCACATGCTTTAAGTGTCTCTACCGGATCCGGAAGCAAATATTTAGGATCGGGATGAATCTCAACCTTTACCCAGTTCGTGCCCAGAGCCTCTTGTGCCATTCGGGCCGCAAATACTGCTTCCTCAGCGGTACGAACCCCAGATGTATTCGGCAATAAAGATACTTGCTCAATACCAAGATGTAAGAGCAGATCATCTTCAGGACTTCCGGCCTCCACCCGCTTGAGTGCAACAGTTACCAATTCGCTTTCAGAACTGATCACAGCTTCTCTCATTTCCTGACTGTTTCTGAATTTTCCCGTACCCATAAAAAGGCGGGAATTAAATGTTTTATTCGCTATTTTTAAAACTGACTCCATATGCTTTCTTTTTCGAATGTTCTGTTGATTTGATCTATACGTTCGGATGGGAAATCTGATTCAGTAAGCCATCCGGAAACGGCAACCCCATGTAAGCCTGCCCTATATAAATCTTGAAGATCTGCAGCAATGATTCCACCGATCGCAATGATCGGTAGCGATCCACCATCCTGCCTGTACTCCTGTAGTAGTTTTCGATAGCCTGAGATTCCAAGTACCGGACTCAATTTTTTTTTGGTAGTCGTAAATCGCAGTGGACCAAGTCCTATATAATCAACACCGGCAAGCTGTAAACGAATACAATCTTCCAGGGTATTTGCCGTACCTCCTATAATAAATCCGGATACCAGAATTTTTCTTGCTACTTTCGGATCGGTATCCGAACTACCGAGATGTACGCCATCCGCACCCACTTTTGCTGCGATCGACACATGATCATTGATGATGATCGTAGCTCCAGCATTCCTGCAAAGTTTTACTGCTGCCCTTGCCGTATCCTCAATAATTTCAATCGGGTAATCCTTTAAACGTAACTGCACCCATTTACACCCGGCATCGAGCATTCTCCCGATATTTTCCAGATGAAGGGCCGACGACTCGCCCTGACTGATATAATGTAATTTTGCGATCATAAATGATATCCTGTTAATGATGGGTGACTACTCAGAAATCTTTCAGTAAAGTCTTTTGCCAACCTGGATGCGGTCAAAAAATCACCTCCTGTTGCAAGTCCACAAGTCAATGCTGAAGACAACACGCATCCGCTTCCATGCTTTGGCGGAAGTATTCTTTCCTCTCCGGAGATCTTATAAGTCGATCCCCCTTTAAGATGTAGTACATCTGTTCCTTTTTCTGTTTCACTATGTCCTCCTTTGAGATAACAATGCGTAAATCTGGTTACATATTTCATGCCCTCTGAGACTGAAGAAGAGGATGCGAATTGTCGGATCTCCGGAATATTTGGAGTGATCATGGTGATCTTTTTCAGTACCTCCGGCAAATAGGGATCCTGCAGCATCTCATCTTTGGTGAAACGGTAATCAGTACTCGAACTGATCACAGGATCCCAGACAACCGGGATCTCGGGTTCGGTAATCCGGATCTGATCGAGAATTTTGTCGAGTAAGGCAAGATTCTGAACAATACCGATCTTAATTGCCTTGATCTTGTTACAGTTAAGCAGTACTTTCAATTGTTTCAAAACGGTATGATCGGGAATCCAGTCACAGCAAAAGAATTCTTCAGGTGTCTGAATAGTATTTGCGGTTAAGACACCGGTTCCATAACACCCCAGAGAATTTACAGTTTTGATATCTGCGAGCATACCCGCTCCCCCCGAAGGATCAAAACCTGAGACACAAAGCACCATTGCTCGGTTAAAAGATGTTTTCACTGGCTTCTCTAATTTTTATAAATTCTTTTATCGGGTCTTCCCTATTCCATATGCTTCCTAATACCCCAGCTCCCGAATATCCCATTCGAGGTAGAGCTCCAACATTTTCCGCGGTAATTCCCCCTAAAGCAAAAACCGGCAAAGGAGGATCCGATAGATGAAATTTCCTTCCGTGATATTTATCCTTCGAAATGGAATCAAAAACCGGACTCAGAAAAGCGTAATCGAATGTGGTTACTTTTTCCAGAGAATCCGGATCATGAACCGCGGTACTGATCAATCCGCCCGTCATCTCAAAAGGGTATACTTCGGGTAAATCCGAATTTCGCATGGATTCCTTGAGATGTCTGCCACCCAGGTTGAATTCCTCTAACAGGTCAAAGTGATCTTGTATTACCATTCTGGTATGGAATTCCGCATCAAATCCCTGTAGCCATTCGCGCAACCCTTCTCTGTTCATACCTGGTTTACGAACATGCAAACGGGATAGTCCTTCCCGAAACATTTCCTGCAAAAGGACCATCTCATTTTTTATACCTATCTCCTGTGTTATTAGGATGATCATGATTTACAGATAGACCTCATTTCCTTTATCCCTGAACTCTCTGGACTTGTTCTTCATCCCTTCCTCCAGCGCTTCTTCGGTTTCGAGTCCGTGCTCTTCTGCATAGTTCCGTACATCCTGAGTGATCTTCATCGAACAGAAATGGGGTCCACACATCGAACAAAAATGGGCCACCTTTGCATTTTCCGACGGAAGTGTTGCATCATGGAATTCCCTTGCGGTATCAGGGTCCAGGGAAAGGTTGAACTGATCGTTCCAACGGAATTCGAAACGCGCCTTACTCATCGCATTATCACGGTGCTGTGCTCCGGGATGGCCTTTCGCAAGATCCGCAGCATGAGCAGCGATCTTATAAGTAATAACTCCGGTCTTTACATCCTCACGATCCGGCAATCCCAGGTGTTCTTTTGGGGTTACATAACACAACATAGCACATCCGTACCAGCCGATCATCGCGGCTCCGATCCCACTGGTGATATGGTCATAGCCGGGTGCAATATCCGTGGTAAGCGGTCCTAATGTGTAGAAGGGAGCTTCTCCACACTCAGTCAGTTGCTTATCCATATTTTCTTTGATCATGTGCATCGGAATATGGCCCGGGCCTTCAATGATGCATTGTACATCGTGCTTCCAGGCGATCTTCGTCAGTTCTCCAAGCGTCTCTAATTCTGCAAATTGTGCATAATCATTTGCATCCGCTATACTTCCAGGTCGTAATCCGTCACCCAGGGAAAAAGACACATCATAAGCTTTCATGATCTCACAGATCTCTTCAAAATGAGTATAAAGGAAGTTTTCCTGATGATGCGCCAGGCACCATTTTGCCATGATCGAACCACCTCGTGAAACGATACCTGTAACCCGCTTTGCAGTATGGGGAATATAGCGAAGTCGTACCCCGGCATGGATAGTGAAATAATCCACGCCCTGCTCTGCCTGTTCGATCAAGGTATCCCGGAAGATCTCCCAGGTCAGGTCTTCGGCCTTACCATTTACCTTTTCGAGAGCCTGGTAAATAGGCACGGTTCCAATTGGTACCGGAGAATTTCGAAGGATCCACTCCCGGGTTTCATGAATATTCTTTCCTGTGGAAAGATCCATGATGGTATCGGCTCCCCATCGACAAGCCCAAACCGCTTTCTCCACTTCCTCCTCGATAGAAGAGGTAACCGCTGAATTACCGATATTGGCATTGATCTTTACCAGAAAGTTTCGACCGATGATCATGGGTTCACTTTCCGGGTGATTGATGTTACAAGGAATCACTGCCCTTCCACGGGCAACCTCGTCCCTTACGAACTCCGGTGTGATCACCTCTGGAATCGAAGCCCCGAAGGATTCACCATTATGCTGCGGGGTAATTTCTTTTAGTTCCTGTAATCTCTGATTTTCCCGAATGGCGATGTATTCCATTTCCGGTGTAATGATCCCTTTTTTAGCATAGTGCATCTGGGTAACATTCTTCCCTTCTTTCGCTTTCAGTGGTTTTCGGTTCACCTGAAAACGCAATTCCTCCAATTTAGGGTCTGAAGCTCTTTCTCGTCCGAATTCTGAGGAAAGCCCCGGTAATAAATTGACATCCTCCCGGGCAGCAATCCATTGCTGACGCACCGGCTGTAACCCATTGCGAACATCGATCTCAATGGTTGGATCGGTATAAGGTCCGCTCGTATCATAAACCAAAACCGGTTCGTTTGGCGTTCGGGTATTCTTGAATTTGTCTACGGTATCGTCGAGTACGATCTTACGCATCGGCACCCGGATCTCCGGGTACAGAGTACCGTTCACATAGATCTTTTCAGCATTGGGAAAAGGATCCCTGCTGATGCTTTGCCCGGAGGGCATTTGATCATTCTTCATAAGTTGATTGATTTACGCGTTTTTAAATGCTGTAACCGTCAACCTCCCTGAGTAGCCTGAATAATGACCACGTTATTTCCGTCGGCAAGCCGATATTTCTGCCATAACGACCGGGTGATGATCTCTTCATCAACAGCGATGGCGACTCCTCTTGAAGTCATTGAAAGTACGGAAAGAAGTTCCTCAAGATTCAGAGAACCCTCGAATGAATGGGATTGATTGTTTACGTTTACAGTTATCATAATTTTTAAAATTTTAATAGCTGTAAACTTTTAGGGAATTGTTCCTGTAGAAAAGTGATACAATTACTGATACGTTTATTAAGTAAAACAAAAACAGCAAAAGATCGGTTAACTTTTCCCTTCGCAGGTATTATCCTGGATCAGGTTCAAAGGGTATTATCTCAGCCGGACTTAACCGACACCCCTAAAGTTTACGATGTCAAATATAAAATAAAAACATGGAATAACATAGTGACAATGATGACAATGGTGACACAAGTGACATTGGTGACACAAGTGACATTGGTGATACTGGTGGCACTAGTGGCATTAGTGATCCTAATACAACTGGGGATGATCAGGTTATAAAAACCGGAATTTTAACTTTATGCCGAACCCGGTTGACGGTGGTACCGAAGATCAGGTCGGTGATGTTATCGTGACCATGGCGACCCATGATCAGGAGGTCGATCTTATTTTCCGGAGCGTTCACCACAGCTGCGATCGCCTTGGAAGGTTTACCGAATTCAAGAATGCCCTTCGCCTGACTTCCGTTTCGTTCGAATTCCTGTACATAGGCATTGAGCATTTCAAGGTCCTTCTCGGTTTCGAGATCATCGATCTGCTTCCCATATACAAGAGCACCGGCAGTTTCTACCACATGAATTAAATGGTAGGTTGCATCAGTACCTCCCAGACGAAAAGCGGTGGTCAAACTCTTCTTATCAGAATCTGTAAAATCGATGGCAATAGCGATCTGTTTGTAGAACCGATCGGTCCTGGTCAGGGAAATATCAACCGGATAGCTATGGGGTATACCGGATGGACGCATTACGTATCCTTTAGAACGTAACCAGGGCATAAAGGTGATGTATAATAACAGCACTACAGCGCCGATCACTAAAGGAAGAACGATCGCATAGATCCAGATCGGATCCTCCGAATTTTGAATCCACCCTATCATTTCATCGAAGACCAACTTGGCATTGAGTCCGACGATCACAAGGGTAACGAGCCAGGAAACTATTCTTGTGGGCCATTTGATCTCGAATCCGTTCATCAGATTCTTGTCGCTTACGAAATGGATCAGTGGGATCATGGCGAATCCGAGTTGCAGGCTGAGTACTACTTGGCTTAATACAAGCAGTTCTCCCGTCGAATCTGGTCCGAACCACAATATGGTAATCAAAGCCGGAACTATCGCCAGCAAACGCGTGATTAGACGCCTTACCCAGGGTTGTATCCGGAGATTGAGATAACCTTCCATCACGATCTGGCCGGCAAGAGTTCCGGTAAGCGTTGAACTTTGACCAGCTGCAATCAGGGCAAGGGCAAAAAGTATGGGAGCCCATTTGGTTCCAAGAAGATTATGCAGTAATTGATGCGCATCCTGAATTTCCGCCACTTCGAAATGACCGCTGTTATAAAAGACAGCTGCTGCAAGGATGAGGATGGCCGCATTGACAAAGAAAGCCAGGTTGAGTGCAATCGCGGAATCTATAAAATTAAAACGAATCGCCTGCCGTATTCCGGAACGGTTATGTTCGAACTTCCTGGATTGCACCAGGGAAGAATGCAGGTAAAGGTTATGCGGCATTACGGTGGCTCCGATGATTCCAATTGCGATATACAATGCGCCGTCATCGGGTAACGTCGGCACAAATCCCGTTACCAGCTCAGACATATCCGGTTTTGCCAGGATCATTTCTACCACAAAGCAAAGTCCGATCACCGAGATCAGCGCAATGATAAAAGCCTCCATCTTACGCATTCCTTTACTGATGAGGAAAAGTAAGATAAAGCTATCGAAGACGGTTAAGCAAACACCCCAGATCAATGGAATATCGAAAAGTAGCTGGAGTCCGATAGCCATCCCGATCACCTCGGCAAGGTCACAGGCAGCGATAGCGATCTCCGCGAGGAAATACAGGAAAAAATTCACGACTGGCGGATAGGTCTCTGCAGAAGCCTGAGCCAGGTCACGTCCGCGAACAATTCCCAGTCGGGCGCTAAGACTTTGCAGTAAGAGTGCCATGATATTCGACATGAGTAAGACCCAGATAAGCGCATAACCATATCGACTCCCACCGGCCAGATCGGTAGCCCAGTTTCCGGGATCCATATAACCGACACTGATGAGGTATGCCGGACCTAAAAAAGCGAGTATACGTCCGAACCGGGATCGTTTCCCAGAGGTATCTACCGATTCATGAACTTCATCTAACGAGCGATGGTGATGAGTTTTACGCATAGGTTTTGGTTGGTAATAATGCAATCGCTTACCTAACAAAAGTAATTGAAGTCACTGACATGATGGTAATTATGAAATATTTTTCTCAAAACCAGAACTAAAGAACTGATTTTTAATCAATTAATTTCTTAAATTGAAATGGTTTCATTTTTTTTGAAATTTATATTGTGCGGTTCGAATATGGTCTTTATATTTGCACCGCTTTACAAATAAAGCATGTGAGGTTAAAGCTAGCCTTTAATCGAACTGGTCGAGTAGCTCAGCTGGATAGAGCATCTGCCTTCTAAGCAGACGGTCACAGGTTCGAATCCTGTCTCGATCACATCACTCAAAAAAGCCGGTGCGGATGCACCGGCTTTTTTTTGTTCTATAAATTAAGCCAAGCCAGCGCTTGAGCTTAATTTATGGGGCAAAAAAAACAGGGATGCGAGAGCAGACCTGACTTTTTTATTTGCAGTAGGGAGCGTTTTCAGGATCACGGTAGTAATCCTCTTCTTTTCTTATAAGCCAAGCCAGTGCTTGAGCTTAATTTATGGGGCAAAAAAAAACAGGGATGCGGTAGCAGACCTGACTTTTTTATTTGCAGTAGGGAGCGTATTCAGGATCACAGAGATAATCCTTAGTCTTCTTTCAAAACCAAGCCAGCGCTTGAGCTTAATTTATGGGGCAAAAAAAAAA
>NZ_QKWN01000016.1 GCF_007279655.1 Robertkochia solimangrovi
GGGTCGCATTGCTTTTGGGCTCGCTTTCCTTCGGGTCGCATTGCTTTTGGGCTCGCTTCCCTTCGGGTCGCATTGCTTTTGGGCTCGCTTCCCTTTGGGTCGCATTGCTTTTTAGGCTCGCTTCCCTTCGGGTCGCATTGCTCTTTGGGTCACTTTACCCTTTCATAAGGCCGTCTTCCATCATACGGTTTCTGCTTGTGGTTCCAGTACTTTAATTGCCTGAAGACCTTTTTCTACGGTTTTAATTTTGTCAAAGGTTAACAGCAGTCTAAGACCGTTGCGGGTTTCTTTTTCTTTGAGTTTGCATGCCTGAGGATGGTGTTGTGCGTACCTTATGATGTTCCCGAATACTGGTGACTGATAAAAGCTGCTTTGCTGGTCGGCGATGAAATAACCTGTCATTTTGCCTTGTTTCAAAACAATCCTTTCGAGTCCGAGTCTGGCTGCGATCCATTTGATGCGTACACTGTTCAGGAGGTCAGTGGCTTCCTCGGGTAGTTCACCGAATCGGTCTGATAGTCGGTTTTCGTATTCTTTGAGTTCTTCTTCTGTTTTCAGGTTGCTCAGTTCATTATACAGGCTGAGTCGCTCGGTTACGGAATTGATGTAATCATCCGGGAATAGCAGTTCGAAATCTGAATCGAGCTGAGTTTCCCTGATATAGGTTTTTTGTTCTCCTTCCTTATGGTAGAGCCCGGCAAACTCATGTTCCTTTAATTCGTCGATGGCTTCCTCCAGGATCTTCTGATACGTTTCAAAACCGATCTCGTTGATGAATCCACTTTGTTCACCACCCAGTAAATCTCCTGCTCCCCTGATCTCAAGGTCTTTCATAGCGATGTTGAATCCGCTTCCCAGATCTGAGAATTGTTCCAGAGCCTGTATTCTCTTTCTGGCCTCTTCGGTCATTGCCGAATAAGGGGGTGTGATGAAATAACAAAATGCTTTTTTATTACTTCGCCCTACTCGACCTCGCATCTGATGAAGATCAGAGAGGCCAAAATTATTGGCATTATTGATGAAAATGGTATTCGCATTCGGAACATCGAGTCCGCTTTCAATAATAGTAGTCGATACCAGAACATCGAATTCTCCATTCATAAAGGCAAGCATCAACTGTTCGAGTTTTTTCCCGTCCATTTGTCCGTGTCCTACTCCGATTTTGGCGTCAGGGACCACCCGCTGTATCATGCCGGCAACTTCCTTGATGTTTTCGATGCGGTTATGGATAAAGAATACTTGTCCGCCTCGTTGAATTTCATAGGAAACTGCATCCCTTATGGTTTCTTCAGAAAATCGAATCACATGACTTTCGATAGGGTATCGGTTTGGAGGGGGAGTGGTGATTACCGAAAGGTCACGCGCTGCCATTAAACTGAACTGAAGCGTCCGCGGAATTGGGGTAGCAGTTAGGGTTAGTACATCCACATTCTCCCTAAGGGTCTTGAGTTTGTCTTTTACGGCTACACCGAACTTCTGTTCTTCATCCACGATCAGGAGACCGAGATCCTTAAAGTTGACATTTTTGTTCACCAACTGATGAGTTCCGATAATGATGTCGACTTTTCCAGCTTCCAAATTCTTAAGGGTCTCTCTTTTCTCAGCTGCATTCCGGAATCGATTCAGATAATCGACCGTAACCGGCATATCGCTTAGTCGTTCGCGGAAGGTTTTGAAGTGCTGAAATGCCAGGATGGTCGTCGGTACCAGTATCGCTACTTGCTTTCCGTTATCCACAGCCTTGAAGGCGGCTCTGATAGCCACCTCTGTTTTTCCGAAACCAACGTCGCCACAGACTAGTCGATCCATCGGCTGTTCACTTTCCATATCATTCTTCACATCCTCGGTCGCTTTGCTTTGGTCAGGAGTGTCTTCGTAGATGAACGATGCTTCCAGTTCATTTTGTAAATAACTGTCAGGGCCGTATTGAAATCCTTTTTCGGTCTTTCGTTTGGCGTATAGTTTGATCAGGTTGAAGGCAATTTCCTTTACCCGGGTTTTAGTCTTCTTTTTAAGATTCTTCCAGGCGGCTGATCCCAATTTATAGATCTTTGGAGGACGACCGTCCTTGCCGTTATACTTGGAAATCTTGTGCAGGGAGTGTATACTGACATATAGAATGTCCCGTTCCCCATAGATCAGTTTGATGGCCTCCTGGGTTTTACCTTCTACCTGTATCTTCTGGAGTCCCCCAAACTTTCCGATTCCGTGATCGATATGTGTTACATAGTCTCCGATCTCCAGGTTGGTTAGCTCTTTCAATGTGATCGCCTGCTTCTTGGCATAACCATTCTTCAGGTGGAATTTATGATAACGATCGAATATCTGATGGTCTGTATAACAAACTATCTTTTTGTCGGTATCACGGAATCCCTGGTACATCGAAAAAACCAGGGTCTGATAATGGACCTCCTGACCGACATCATTAAAGATATCGTGGAATCGCTTTGCCTGTTGTTCACTTGAACAAATGATGTAATTGGTAAAACCGGCATCCCGGTTTGTATTGAGATCCTCGATCAGCAGATCGAACTGTTTGTTAAAGGAGGGCTGAGGTTTGGTGTTGTAACTGATGTCTTTAGTAGCCCTTCCTGCGCCGAAAATGTTACCGCTTTGTCCCTCGATCACCTGAAATTCGATGCAGTCACGAGTAACGGCTTCGGGATTACAGAACAATTCCTCAGGTTTTAATTGACTTACCTCTCCGGTTAATCCAGTAAATGCTTCTTCTGCTTTGGCGTAAAGATCTTTAATCCTTGCCAACAGCATTTCTGAATTTCGGATAAATATGATGGTGTTGGAAGCGATATAGCGGAGGAAACTCTCGCGGTTTTCCTCCATTTTTTTATGCTCTACATTCGGAATGATGGTGATCTTTGTATGTTTTTTTGATGAAAGCTGTGTTTCGACATCAAAAGAACGAATACTATCTACTTCATCTCCAAAGAATTCAATGCGATAGGGCTCATCATTTGAAAATGAAAAAACATCCACAATACCTCCGCGAACCGAAAACTCTCCGGGTTCGGTAACGAAGTCCACTCTTTTGAACTGATATTCGAAAAGTACTTCATTGAGGAAATCAAGGGAGATTCGATCGCCTGTTCGGATCTTCTGTGTATTCTTCTCTAGTTCTTTTTTGGTGACCACCTTTTCGAAAAGGGCATCCGGATAGCTGACGATCAGGCAGGGTTTCTTACGTGAATTTATCCGGTTAAGCACTTCTGCTCTGAGTAGTACATTAGCATTGTCGATTTCCTCGATCTGATAAGGGCGGCGGTAGCTCCCCGGATAGAACATAACGTTCTTTTCACCCAGTAACGATTCCAGGTCGTTGAGGTAATACGCTGCCTCTTCCTTGTCATTGAATAACAGGAGGAAGGGTTTTTCAGTTTCCTCAAAGGCATTAGCGATTTCGAAGGAGAGGGATGATCCGGTCAGTCCGGTAAGTCTGATGCGTCGTTCACCATCGGCAATAGCCTTCCAAAGTTCTCCCGATTGTGGGGAACTTTTAAAAATTTCTGAGATCTTAGATATACTCAACAGCTAATTTTTTGGCAAAGATAATAAGCCTGAAGGTATTATTCGAAACTCCGGTGTCTTTAGAATTCAGATTTAACAGGCACTCCGTCCTTCATGACAAAATCAACCTTTCTCAATATGGAAATATCTTTTAGCGGATCTCCCTGCACAGCGATAATATCTGCCAGGAATCCGATGTTGATCTGCCCGAGCTCATTTTCCATTTTAAGGATCATTGCGTTGGTGAGGGTAGCGGCCTGAATCGCTTTGATCTCTGGCATTCCTGCTTCAACCATGTAGACGAATTCCCGTGCATTTTCACCATGTTTAAATACTCCGGCGTCAGTACCAAAGGCAATGCCTACCCCTTTTTTATAAGCTTTTCCGAAGGTAGCCTGTATTTTGGGGCCAATTTCTCGTGCTTTGACCTCAACGACCGGTGGAAAGTATCCTTCTATTTCAGCATTGATGCTCACTTCCTTTCCGGCGGTGATCGTCGGTACCAGATAGGCATCATGCTCCTTCATCAATTCCATGGTCTCATCACTCATGAGTGTTCCGTGTTCAATGGTCTTGACACCCCCTAGAATGGCGCGTTGCATACCTTCATCTCCATGAGCATGTGCAGCAACATGGAATCCGTAATCCTTAGCGGTTTCACAGATCGCTTTTATCTCTTCCAGTGTGAACTGAGGGTTTTGTCCGCTCTTAGCTACGCTGAGTACACCTCCAGTTGCGGTGATCTTGATCACATCGGCTCCGTTCTTATAACGTTGTCTGACTGCTTTTCTCGCGTCATCTACTCCATTTATAACACCCTCCTTAGGTCCTGGATTCCCCATAAGTTCACTGCTGTTGCCATTGGTGGGATCAGCATGGCCACCAGTAGTTCCGATAGCTTTACCGGCGGTGAAAATCCTTGGTCCGATGGTCCATCCGCCATCTATAGCATTTCTCAAGGCGATATTGACGCCTGAGCCTCCGAGGTCTCTGACGGTTGTAAATCCGGCGAAGAGGGTGCGTTTTGCATATTCCTGAGCACGGAATGCGATATCTTCCTTGTCTAAAGTAAAGGCTTCGAGATAGTGGTTAGGGTTGGTTTCAGATTCCAAATGAACATGGAAGTCTATGAGCCCCGGTAATACGGTATACGATTTCAGGTCGATTACCTTGGTGTTTTCATTTGTGGGAACCGGGTAACCTTTTTGGATCGCTGTGATCTTATTACCGGTAACGATAATCGTCTGTTCCGAAAGGTATTTGCCTGATTCTGTATCCAGGATCTTACCGCATTGTAAATAGTAATCCTGAGCGAAGATACTGCCGCTGAGCAGTAATGAGAGTAATAAAAAGAACGTTTTCATAGAGGTGGTTGGTCGGTAAAGATCTGCAGAAAGGCCGTATATAGAAATATACAGCCTGGTCTGCGAATCTGTTATGTTATTAGTTTGTTGCGGTCTGATTTTCAGACTTCAGACTAATATACTATAAATTTCTGATCTTTTTTTCCCATTTCCAGGCAGAGAGCATCGCTTCATCTAGCGAAGAACCTGCTTTCCATCCCAGAACATCATTTGCCTTATGCGTGTCTGCATAAGCTGCGGTTACATCACCCTCTCTTCTTGGGGCGATACGGTAGTTGAGCTTTTCCTCGGAAACCCGTTCGAAACTTTCGATAACTTCCAATACAGAACTTCCGGTCCCGGTTCCTAAATTAAAGACTTCATAATTCGATTCATTCTTTTCATTGAGCAATCTTTCTAAGGCGACTACGTGTGCTTTAGCAAGATCAACAACGTGAATGTAATCACGAACACAGGTGCCATCCGGTGTTGGGTAATCGTTCCCAAATACAGCCAGTTCATTGCGTAATCCGGCAGCGGTCTGGGTGATGAAAGGTACCAGGTTCTGAGGCACTCCTAAAGGTAATTCTCCGATAGCGGCAGATTCATGAGCTCCTATCGGATTAAAATATCGTAATGAAATCGCATTCAGACCTTTTTTAACCTTACAGGTGTCTTTAATGATCTCTTCTCCGATCTGCTTTGTGTTCCCATAGGGAGATTCAGCCGGTTTTACCGGGGCATCCTCGGTAATAGGAAGTTTGTCGGCCTGACCATAAACCGTACAGGAAGAACTGAAGATGAAGTTTGCATTATCTTTCGCAGACAATTCCTGTAACATATAGATCAGCGTGTTGAGGTTGTTTTCATAATAGAGTAATGGGTTTTCAACACTTTCTCCTACCGCCTTGGAAGCAGCAAAATGGATTACTCCTTCAACATCGGGATATTTTTTGAAAAATTCACTGACACTGGCTTTGTCTCGCAGGTCGATTTTTTCGAATTCAGGGCGTTTTCCGGTTATTTCGGCAATACCGTCCAGAACGTCAGTAGAAGCATTCGATAAATTGTCGATCACGACAACATCGAAACCCTTCAATTGAAGTTCAACAACGGTATGGGATCCGATAAACCCTAAACCACCCGTAACGAGTACTTTCATATGCGTTTGGTGCTTTTGAGATTTATATAATGGTTTCTTTAATAATTGTAGTTATGAATTCGATCTGTTCAGTATCGAGTTCCGTATGCATCGGAAGCGAAAGTACTTCTTCTGCCAGTTTGTTAGTCACTGTAAAATCTGCATCATTGTATCGCGGGTCGGTATATGCCTTTTGTTTATGGAGTGGAATCGGATAATAAATTCCGAAAGGAATACCGTTCTCTCCCAGTTTTTTGGCAACAGCATCACGTTTACCGTTTAAGATCCGCAGGGTATACTGGTGGAAAACATGACAATCGGAATCATCGGTGATATTCGGACAGTCACCTGATAATTGAGGGACGATGATATCGTCGATACCGTGTAATGCTTCATTATATGCTCTAGCTGCCATTCTGCGTTTTTTATTATACGCATCCAATAATGGTAATTTGGCTCTGAGTACTGCAGCCTGGATGGAATCAAGTCTTGAATTTACCCCAACCACATCATGATGGTAGCGTTCATACATACCGTGGTTGACAATACCTCTTAAAGTATGTGCTAGTTCATCGTCATTCGTGAAGATGGCACCTCCATCTCCATAGCAGCCAAGGTTCTTTGACGGGAAGAAAGATGTGGCAGCCACATGTCCCATAGTTCCTGATTTGCATTTCACCCCATCTTTTCCAGTATAGGAAGCACCGATGGCCTGAGCATCATCTTCAATTACATATAGGTCATGTTCTTTGGCGATCTCCATTATGGCGTCCATATTAGCGCATTGACCGAATAGGTGAACCGGAACGATCGCTTTTGTTTTTGGAGTGATCGCTTTACGGATTGCTTCCGGATCGATATTGAAAGTGTCAGGTTCTACATCAACCAGAACAGGAGTCAATTGAAGTAAAGCGATGACTTCTACAGTAGCGGCAAACGTGAAGTCGGCCGTGATCACTTCATCTCCTGGTTTCAGTCCGAGACCCATCATGGCGATTTGTAATGCATCAGTACCATTGGCACATGGAATTACATGTTTGACACCCAGATAGGTTTCAAGTTCTTTTTGAAAGTTCTGAACATGGGGA
Organism: Robertkochia solimangrovi; assembly: GCF_007279655.1. GTDB lineage: Bacteria > Bacteroidota > Bacteroidia > Flavobacteriales > Flavobacteriaceae > Robertkochia > Robertkochia solimangrovi. The sequence continues at coordinate 7,095 of NZ_QKWN01000016.1, forward strand.
CCGTTGATAAATGCTGCTGATTCGAGTACTTCGTTTATGGATTTGTTTACTTGTGTTTTGATTTGTTCATATTGACCCTGCAGGTCAACCATCTGTATTTTCCTCATGAAATCGGTTCTTTGTGAAATTGATCGTATACAAAATTACGGAAGATGTCGCAATGTATTAAGAGAAAGTGCCGTATTTTAGCCACAAAGTAGAATAAAGTGTATTTTCTTTACGACTTCCTATTATATTGCACTTCAGCGGTCATTCATGTCCTTGCCCTTTTCAATCGAAAAATGAAATTCTTCGTAAGCGGAAGGCAGGAAACCGAACAGATCCTTCAGAATTCGATTACTACGTTAGACCGTGTGATCTGGTTTCATACCGCATCGCTCGGAGAGTTTGAACAGGGACTCCCCGTTATGGAAAAGGTAAAGGAGGATTATCCTGATCATAAAATACTGGTGACTTTCTTCTCGCCTTCGGGATATGAAGTGAAGAAGAATTCACAGGTAGCCGACGTGACCTGTTACCTTCCAATGGATAATAAAAGAAAGGTAAACCGTTTTCTCGAGTTGTCTCGTCCGGAACTTGCCATTTTTGTAAAATATGAGATTTGGCCCAATTACCTGAGGGAACTTGAGAACCGCCAGATTCCGGCGATACTGATTTCAGGAATCTTCAGAGAGCGTCAGATCTACTTTAAACCTTGGGGCAGCTTTATGAGAAAGGCATTGAAGCGTTTCCGTCATTTATTTGTGCAGGATGAACGTTCCGTGGAATTGTTAAAGTCGATTGCTATTACAAATGCTGAGGTTAGTGGTGATACGCGTTTTGATCGTGTTGCAGCTATATTAGAAAGGGAGAATCGTCTGGAATTCATGGATGCCTTTAAAGGTGATGCAACCTGTGTGGTAGCCGGGAGTACCTGGCCGGAAGATGAGGAAATCATGATGGATTTCGTCAATCAGAACGCTTCCCAAAAACTCAAATTCGTTCTGGCACCACATAATATAAAAACTGCAGGTATCTCGAAACTGCGAGAAAAGATCAAGGTTCCTTTTGTGCTATATAGCGGAATGAGTGATGCAGGACTTAAGGAAGCTCAGGTACTGATTCTTGATACTATCGGAGTGCTCACCCGTGTCTATAGCTATGCGGATATCGCCTATGTAGGTGGAGGAATGGGGACTACCGGATTACATAATACACTTGAGCCAAGCGTTTTTGGCGTGCCGGTGATCATCGGTAAGAATTATGAAGGGTTTCTTGAAGCAGAAGAGCTTGTCAGACTCGGTGGTGTGCATTCTGTTAAGAGTAAATCTGAATTTGAGGAAATATTACGACAATTCTTGACAGATAAGAATTTTACTGAAAAAGTGGGGGCGCTGAATACTAGTTACATAGAAAAAAAGAAAGGCGCAATGATCCAAATAGCTTGTTTTATTCGTAAAATAGTTAAGTAAAATTTAACAATCCTTAAAATATTAAAAAAAGCTTAAAATTTTATTTGTAATGTACGAAAAATAGTTGTTTTTTCGTCGTGCATATTTAAGTAAATCAAAAATCACTAACCATGAAAAAAGTATTATTGATCCTCGCCGTGGTATTCGCTTTAGGAACTACATTAGTGTCTTGTCGTGAAACCACAAAAGAAAAAGCTCAAGATGCAATTGAAAGCGCCGCTGATGATGTAAAAGATGCAGCAGAAGAAGCCGGTGACAAAATCGAAGAAGCAGCTGAAGAAACCAAAGAAGCTGTGGAAGAAGGAGTAGAAGAAGTACAAGAAGAGATCGACAGCCTGAAAGCTGAGTAATCTTCTGAAAAATTAACCAACCAATTATTTACAGGGCCCTGATCTTTCAGGGCTTTTGTTTTTTATAGAGTTTTGTGGTCCTAATACTATTACGTCATTAATTTATATTCAGTCTCCATCTGGCAAGAATACCACTGCCAGTAATGTCCCTTTATTTTACTACTTTTAATCGCCTATAAAACAGGGAGTATGTGCTATCACACCAGTCAGACTAAAACAACCTCAAAACTGGAGCAAAGGTTCAAGGTTAAAAGAGATCCTGATCATAATATTGGTGAACTCGATTTCACTTTCTTTCATTCAAATGGATTTGCACATCAGAATTTGTTGATGATACCGCAAGCTCAGCCACAGATACTCACACCGGGCATGTGGGGGATTATGCCTCAGAATATCCTGGGGATCACTCATAAGGAATATTACAAAGAAAGTATACGCTTTGGCTCTGGATTGAATGCACGGTCGGAGAAACTCTTTGATCACTTTATATACAGACATGCCGTAATGGAACGAAGGTGCCTCATACCTGTCGATGGTTTTTTCGAGCCACATGAACTGGAGAAAAAAAAATATCCCGTTTATGTCCACAGAAAAGACAAAGACTTTTTGGCACTTGCAGGTATTTATAATGTAAGCCGAGATGGTTATGTTACGATGGCAATCCTGACAAAGGCCGCATCACCTATGTTTGGTGAGATTCATAATTTAAGAAAACGACAACCGGTTATGATCCCTGCTGCTCTGGAAACATCCTGGCTAAGCCCGGGCCTCAAACGACAAGACATAATTGAAATTACAGCAACCTCCTACGATGAGAAGGTGATTGAAGCCTATACGGTCAGCAAGGACGTCTTTAGCACAAAGATCGACTCAAATCGTCCGGAAATATTGGAGCCTGATCCTGAACGTACAGTCCTTCGCTTCGGTGTTTAGATCTTTATATAGATACCTTTTTTATCCAGTAGGTATCCGACGGTCCAACAAGTGAGCATCACCCAAAGCGCGAATCCCAGAGAGCCTGCGTAGGGTCCGAAAGTATTCGAAAATATATGTCGGTATATCCAGCCATAGGCACTGCTGTCTTCAATTCTAAAGGTTAACAGTAAGATCACCATCACGATCGAAAGCAGGTAGGTGAAAAGTGTATTCTTCCCAAAGACCTCAAAGAAATAGGTCCATTTTTTCCAGCCTTTTATATCGATGAAATAAATGAGAATTGCCAGAAAAGTAAGGTCGATGCCTACCGTATAAAGAACAAAGGAGCTGGTCCATAATTTTTTATTGATCGGTAAGAAAAGATCCCAGGTCAATCCGGCGAAGGTCAGTAAGGCGCCAGCGATCAATACGATGGCAAGGGTCTGATAATTTTGTCCGCTCTTTCGGAGAAACTTTCCGCAGAAATATCCGGCGAGTACGTTTACGATGGCGGGTAGCGTGCTCAGAATTCCTTCGGGATCAAAGGGTATTCCTTCCCCACCATATAACTGATCTGGATTTATGAATAAAAGATCTAGTTTTCCTGCGGCATTCCCCTCCAGAGTCAGATCTCCGAAAAGATGCAAAATAATTGGATATATGAGCAGTAGAGCAGCTCCCAGAATCATAGCGTAACGCTCCTTAAGATAGAAAATGATCAGAGAGGCGATACCATAACATAAGGCGATCCGTTGCAGGACACCAAAGATTCGGATCTCTCCGGGGGGAATGAATCCATTTTTATCAAAAAAAGGAAACCAATTCAGAAGAAAACCGATCAAAAAGATCAGTAGCGATCTTTTGAGTACCTTACGGAGGAAGACCGATGTGCCCGCTGCTTTATATTTATCGAGGCTAAAACTCATAGAGTTTCCAACTACGAAAAGGAAGGTCGGAAATACGATATCGGTTAGCCTGAACCCATGCCAGGGAGCATGTAGTAAAGGACTATAAGAAGTAGACCAACTGCCGGGGGAATTAACGATGATCATAAGGGCTACGTCGAGTCCTCTGAACACATCCAGTGACAGGTAGCGGGTAGTGGTTTTAGTCATGGCAGGTATTTATGAATGACTAAAATAAGAATTTGCACTTAAATACAACCACATCCAATAAGGTCCAGTTCCTTATACCATAAATAGATAAGTTGTTTTTCTGCATTGAGGTAGACCATTCCTCTGGCAGGAACTGTAATTCCGGACTGAAAATCGACATCCGTAGAAATAAAGAACAGATGGTCCCCTCCTTTTAATTTGGCGAAGGTCTTTAGTTTTCCCATACTGTTCGGACAATCGGAACAGTCTGATCTGAGCTGGGATTGTAACAGGTTGTCAACGGCCGGCATATTCCGGTATTCTATATCCAGGGGCAGTTTGCATCCGAACTGGTATTCGCCTACAATATCGGTTGCCGTAAAATCATAACGGAAGAATTCAATACATTCATCATTATGGCGTGATAGTTTTTCGATAGTAACCACTCCCGAATCAATATCAGAATATAGATTTATGACGGGGGGCTCTTCCGGGTGGTAATAGGCTTCGATCAAACCTGGATAGGAAATTATTTGATCATGCTCTTCAGTTATCATACTATCCTGTTCCAGAAATCCGGTTATGAGTTCTGACTCTATACTGATGTCAATAAAATCCTTTCCATTCTTTGCATAATAAGGAAAGGAGTATAGTCCGCCAAATTCCCCTAAAGAAAATGCGGGTATGAGGCATTTTTCAAAAGCGGGATACTGTTCAGGTGAATTACCTGCATTATTGATTTCCTCTTTGAGTTCCCGAAGAAATTCAAGGTTATTTGAGGTAAGCGAATTTCCATAACGTTTGATTGCTTCTTCGATGTAAGAAACCTTTACGGAATCCGCAGGAAAATAAAGGTTCCAATAGAAACCGCAATCTTCTTCGGCAAGTATCTCATCCGACTTTTCCTGTTCGGCAAGATCAACTTTTTGCGATATCGGTTTCTCAATAACCGTATTCTTCACGGATGTATTGTCGGCAATTTTATCCTGAGTTATCTCCGCACAAGATGTAAGTAGCCCAAAGAAAATTAGAATAGATTTTTTCATGGTTGGTGTGTTAAGATGTTGGGTATGTCTAAGTTACGATTTATTTTAATGCAATTAAGATTTGCACTACATGAAATGAAGAAAAATACTACAAATAGTATATGTGAAGGTTATTATACTGTCAATTAAGAATTCAGAATTGAGAATTGAGAGTTATGAGTTATGCTTTATAATGCACCTTATACTGCCTGCAGCCCACAGCCTTCTGCCTATTATTTTCCCACTACTGCCCGAACTTTTTTCCATATACAAGATCGTAACTAAAACCGATCAGGATGACATTGGCCTGATCTTCTTCGGGTACAAGTCTGGAATCATCGATTCGGGCTGAGAGGTAAACGGAGAATTGTTCGCCGAAAAAATAATTGATGCCCATATAATATTGCAGTAGCTTATATTTTTCATCCAGAGCCTCATTATGATCGGTTTCCTTTTGAATGTTGAACCCGGTTTCGGCTCTGAAGCGGTCGGTGAATCTGTATTGAAGAATATATTCCATTCCCCAGACAGGAAAAGTAACCGTAGCATCTTCATCTATTCTGTAAAAGTGGTCTTCTATATGAGCGTAAGTTAAGGCTGTATATAATCGATCACCACTATATTTGGCGCCGAACAGATAATTATCTGAGTGATAGTTGAGACCCGGAATTATCGCCTGGTATTCATCGGGAAAGGTAGCCCGATTAAAAGCGGCGCCGACCTCGAGTTCTTGAGTGATCCCATAGGTGGCAGAAGCACCATAATTTGAATGAGTGGAAAAAAGCTGTGTCTGGAGTCCGATTCTCAAATTCCCGAATTTGTTGCGGTATACCAGGTCGCGGTCTGCTCTACCGGTACCTTTCCAGCCACCATCGGTATTTCCGGAATAGACATCTACAGCATTACCTCCAAAAACTGTAAATGCATCGGTATAACCCCCGATATCGTAGTAGGTTCCCCATTGTTTTCCCATGCTGATCGACCCATATACCGGGTGGTAAATTCCCAGATACCCTAAACGTGAAGTGAAGGCGGTAGGTACATCAAAAGGGTCGTCGAAGAAATCGGACGCACTATTGTTGTTGTTGTTAAATGAATTTCCTTTAGCCAGATTTACGCCAAATTCCAGTCGGCCAAAGATCTCAATTTCATTACCGACCGCTCTGTTTAGCCAAATTCCCGTTCGTGGTACGTTTTCCTGCAATTCGAAGTGATCATCGAAATATGCGGTATAGGCCTGTAGGTGAATATTGAAGTTTACACTGTCGATGATTCTGAGTTCCTGACCAAAGGCGGTGGTAGATATAAAAAGGGAAAACAGGAAGAAAGCGGTACTGAGTATATTTTTCATCATGGATAATCTATTGTGTTTCAGTATTTTAAAATTAGTGTAAATATTTGTAAATCAGAAGGCTATAAATTTCTTAATGATTATTTTTTTTTCATTTAATCGAATTCAAAATAATTAATTGTAATATTGCAATAATGCGATGAACTATAGTTTTTATCGTTTTAAATTTTGAAACAGTTATCAATTTCACAATGGTATTTGAACATATTAAAACTTATTTGGAAGATCTTGATCCTGCTCTGATCTCCGACGATCGTCGGTCCAAATTAAATGGATTTTCTTCCTATATACAGGAACAGTTACTGAGTAAAGGGGTGGTGCGACTGAACTTTATTTGTACCCATAATTCGAGGCGGAGTCATTTTTCCCATATCTGGGCGCATACGGCTGCCGTTTATTTTGGGTTGAAGGGAGTGGAATGTTATTCCGGAGGTACTGAGGCGACTGCCGTTTATCCTCAGGTTCTCAAAACTCTTGAGCAGATTGGATTTAAGGTCATCGCTCTGAGTGCAGGCGACAATCCTGTTTACGGGATTCGATGTGGGGGTGGTAGTTTACCCGTCACTTCCTTTTCAAAGAAGTTCGATCATCCTTATAACCCAGACAGCGAATTTGCAGCGATCATGACCTGTGCGGAAGCAGATGAAGGTTGTCCCTTCATTCCGGGTGCTCAATTTCGCTTTCCGTTTACTTTTGATGATCCCAAAATCTCCGACAATACTGCTGCTCAAGATCGCGTATATGGTGAACGTTGTTTTGACATCGCCAATGAAATATTCTATGTATTCTCAAAAATCGATTTAAAATGATCCGAACGCCCCGTAAACTTAATTTCACCGATCGTTACCTGACCTTATGGATCTTTATAGCGATGGCGGTTGGAGTACTCTCCGGATATCTGATACCTGCATTGCCTGAATATATTCAGGGGTTCAGTTCCGGGTCTACAAACTGGCTGCTTGCAGCCGGACTTATCCTGATGATGTATCCTCCTTTGGCAAAGGTGGATTATAAATTATTACCAAAGGTATTCAGGAATGTTCGCGTTTTGTCAATTTCACTGTTGCTGAACTGGGTTGTCGGTCCGATCCTGATGTTTGTACTCGCTTTGATCTTCCTCAAGGATTACCCGGAATATATGTCCGGATTAATTCTTATCGGTCTGGCAAGATGCATCGCCATGGTCCTCGTCTGGAACGATCTGGCCGAAGGGAGTCGTGAGTATGGTGCAGGATTAGTAGCACTGAATAGTTTGTTTCAGGTCTTTGCTTATAGTTTCTATGCATGGCTTTTCATCACCGTGTTGCCGCCCTTGTTCGGATATTCCGGAGCTATCGTTGAGATCTCTGTTTGGACCGTAGCGGAAAGTGTTGCGCTTTACCTGGGAGTACCATTTCTTCTCGGGCTTCTTTCCCGGGTGCTATTGGTAAAATTAAAAGGAGAGCAATGGTATGCTGATATATTTTTACCGGCCATTTCACCGATCACTCTTATCGCTTTATTATTTACGATCATTCTGATGTTTTCGCTTAAAGGGGAAATGATTATCCAGATTCCGGGAGATGTACTTTTGATCGCTATACCCCTTATGATCTATTTCGTGATCATGTTCCTGATCGGATTCTTCGTGAGCAAGGCAAGAGGTGCTGCCTATGATCAAAATGTGGCTATCGCGTTCACTGCTGCAGGGAATAATTTTGAGCTTGCCATCGCTGTTGGAATCGCCGTTTTCGGATTGAACTCCGGGCAGGCTTTTGTGGGTGTCATTGGTCCGCTTATCGAAGTGCCTGCCCTAATCTTGCTGGTTAGAGTTGCCTTTAGACTTAGGGATAAATACTATAGGAAAGAAAAGGAAATTGTTTCCTGATCTGCGTCTTATCTTGAAATAAGCTGGATTTCGTCTGTAAAATCTTTCAATATGTCGGTAGTTAACGATTAATTAGGTTTTGTTTTTCAGTATTTAACATACAGTTATGGGATATTAGCAGGTAATAACCAACTACTTGTAAAATGATCCGAATAATTTTATGTGTCACTATATTCTTATATGTGACCCCTAATTTTGCACAGTCATTCAAAGGGAGCATACGCTTGGAAGGCCTTCCCGTACCCGGAATCAAGGTGACAAACCTGAAAAATGGCCAGCACATCTATTCTGAGACCGGAGGAATATTTACAATTTCAGCCAGGGCTGGAGATAGTATTCAGTTCGATCGGCATAATCTGGAAACAAAGACGGTAGTACTCACCCGGGAAATGTTAAGGCATAATACGGTTATAACAATGGTAAAATCGGCTGTTAAACTGGAAGAAGTAGTGCTGGAAGCGGAGTATACTCCAATTGAACTGGACGTGGTCACATATAACAGAGACCTGCTTCAGGATATAAAGGAAGATATTAAAAAGCATCCTTATAAATACGCAAAAATGCAGACAGGTGTCAATATCTTCGCCCTTTTGGGGACGGTTGTAAAACTGATCGCCCCTGCTAAACCTCCAAGTCCAAAAACCGTATACGTTTCTGCAGATGATCTTGATGCATTATTTGAGGAAAGTGCGTTTTTTTCAAAGCAGATGCTGGAGCGGGATCTGAAAATTCCAGCTGACCAGCAATATCTGTTCTTTACTTTCTGTGAAATACAGCATCTTGATACGGATCTGTTGAAGGAGGAAAATCAGTTTCTCTTATTGGATAAACTTCTGTATTGCCTGGATAAATTTCAAAATAAACAGGAAAACACCGATTAATTCATAAATCACCAAAAAATTCAGAGCGACTGTTTTACAGGTGAATGATTTCTTTATATTTGCACTTATTTAGATTAATTCTAATTTAAGTCATATCGATGAAAAATTCAATCAGCCTGCTTTTACTATTGTTTTGCACATTACTAGCTGCACAAAATTCAAATATTTTCTATAACCGTGATTTTTGGAAAAAGAATCCGGGAGTAGAGCGCATAAAGAAAGAAATCAAAGCAGGGAATGACCCTGTTGCTTTAAATCCGAATGCCTTTGATGCCATTGTTTATGCCTCCCTGGAAGGGGCTCCTCTGGAATCCATAAAGTATCTGCTCTCTCTGGAAGGTAATTCAGTGAATAAGATTACCCATGATGGGAGAAGTTATCTTATCTGGGCTGCTTACGCTGGTAACCTGCCATTGGTAGAATACCTTATTGAAAAAGGATCTGACGTTACTATTGAAGACGATCACGGTTATAACGCACTTACCTTCGCAGCGAATGCAGGGCAACAGGATACCCGACTTTATGATGTTTTGATCAAAAGTGGTATCGATGTGAAAAGTGTGAACAGATCAGGAGCAAACGCGTTATTACTGGTAGCTCCTTCTCTGGAGGATGATAAACTGATCAGCTATTTCACTTCTAAGGGAATTTCGCTCAATTCAACAGACGAAAACGGGAATAACATTTTCAATTATGCTGCCCGAAAAGGAAATACTAAACTAATGGACTTGTTGATCTCAAAAGGGGTTAATTATAAAACGTTGAATAAGGAGAATGGCAATGCAGTTCTTTTTGCGGCGATGGGAGGCAGAGGATATTCAAATCCGATCGAAGTATATGATTATCTGGCGAAGCTTGGACTTCAAACCAATGTAGTAACAACTTCAGGAAGAACTCCGCTACATTATGTTGCGGGAAATGGTAGTTCACCGGCGATCGTCCAATATTTTCTTGATGCAGGTGTTGACCCGAAACAAAAGGATGATGAAGGAAACACGGCGTTACTTGCGGCAGCACGTGCAGGAAATTTGGAAGTGGTAAAAATGTTACTTCCGCTTGCAGGAGATATCGATCAGGCAAATAAGGATGGTGTTACACCGTTGGCCTATAGTGTAATGAGAAATAATGGAGAATTGTTCGATATGCTGATCAGAAAGGGGGCACAACCGAATTTAAGGGATGCCAAAGGGAATAGCCTTGCCGGTATTGCATTCAATTCTTTTAATAAACGAAATGCAGAGACTTTTGAACACATACTCGGAGTTCTGAAGGTGAATGGTGCAGATTTTAAGGATGTGCAGGAAAATGGAAATAATCTGTTCCATCTTGCAGTGTTGAAACAGGATCCATATCTGATCACCAAGGCAGCAAGAATTGGCATCTCTCCTAACGAAAAGAATAATGAAGGTCTGACCGCATTGCACCTGGCAGCAATGAAGGCTGGTAATCCTGAATTGATTAGCCTGGTGTTAAATGAAGGCGGTGATAAAGAGATTCGTACAGATTTCGAAGAGTCAGCCTATGATCTGGCTATGGAAAATGAAATGTTGACCGAATTTCGGAATGATTTATCCATTTTAAAAATTAATTAGTACCATGCAAAAGTTTAGCAGTTACTTCCTATTGAGTTTATTCTTTTTGTTTCTAACGGCCTTCAATACCTTCCCTGAAGCAGACGGGCATGTCTACAAATGTATGATCCAAATGACCAACTATCCCGGAGAAGGTGCATATGTGGCAGTTTCGGTATTGGATAAAGATCATAATTACCTTAAAACATTGCATGTGATGGGAGATGATCCCGAATGGCAGGAAGATCTGACTTCCTGGTTTGGTTTCTTTTCAAAAAATGAGCATCCGGATATCGATGCGATTTCCGGTGAAACCCGTGCTGGAGGAGAAAGGATCATGTTTATGGTGGAGATCGAAGATGAACTTATCGATGCTGGAAACTTTCTTCGTTTGGAATCTGCGGTTGAGAATCAGAAATATGTAGAAGATGAAATTCTGGTTCCCTTGACATCTGGAAGTTTATCCGATAAGATAGAAGGTTCTGAGTACATTCGTTATGTGAGATTCATTCCCGCAAAATAAGTCGCTTTTTGATGAATCGGACGCTTTGGAGATATAGTCATTTTGCGCTTGCAATTTCTTCATCTGTTTTTGTTTTTCTGGCTGCGGTCACAGGTTTCATACTTGCTTTTGAACCCGTAGGCAAACAGCTGAATGAGAATAGGGTGTCTGGTTGGGACTCCGTTCCACTTAAAGCTACCATCGATTCACTACAGTCGCATTACGAGGAAGTACTGACTCTGGAAGTCGATCCGAATGGATTTATCAAGGCTTCCTTATTCGATGGAGCGCAAGACCTAAATGGTGATTTTCTGATCGATCCACGTACCGGCAACGTACTTGGGGAAGTGCCAAAGCAATCGGCTTTTTTTGAATTCGTGACCTCACTGCACCGATCCTTGTTTCTGGAGACAGCCGGAAGGATTTTTATGGGAATCACCGCTTTTCTTCTCTTTCTTATCGCATTCTCCGGAAGTATTCTCATCATTAAACGACAAAAAGGGTGGATCAAGTTTTTCAAGAGAATCGTAAAGGAGAACTTTTATCAGTATTCGCATATAATTCTTGGAAGACTGATGCTTATTCCCTTGCTGGTGATCACCTTGTCAGGGGTGTTTCTTTCTCTGGACCGGTTTGAGATTTTTGGTTCGGCAAAGGATCGGTCATCCGGAAAGACTGTGGCGCTCACTGTAGGAGATAATGATACTGCTGATTTTTTAAATAAGGTAGGACTGGGAGATATTCGATCAGTCGAATTTCCATTTACCGATGAGCCGGAAGATGTTTTTGTGGTGTATTTAAATGACAGGAAGCTCGAGATACGTCAATCCGATGGCTACATACAGCAATCAGCGATGTTTCCATTTACAGCATTGGTGCACTCCGCCAGTTTCGACCTTCATACAGGAAATGGAAGTCTTCTGTGGTCATTAATACTTGCCTTTTCCGCTTTGAATATTTTATATTTCATGTATTCCGGAGCCCAGATTTCCTGGAAAAGGTTGCGAAATCGTATCGGGAACAAATTTCATCCTGATCTTGCAGATACGGTGATCTTATACGGATCTGAGAATGGTTCCACATTGCAATTCGTGAAGGTACTACAGAAGGCTATGATAAAAAGCGGGTCAAAAGTGTATGCTGCAGAATTGAATGATTATCGCAAATTTCTGTCCCTGAAGAAACTGATAATTCTAACGAGTACATATGGGGAAGGCGATCCGCCGGCAAATGCCGTTCATTTTTTTGACCTGCTTTCTGATCACCGACTACCTGAAAAGGTAAAGACATCGGTGGTAGGATTCGGTTCCAGATCCTATGCGAATTTTTGTAAGTATGCAGTTGATGTAGATCTCCAAATGAAAAAATTAGGAGCGAGGAATATGGTAGAACCCTATCTGATCCATAACAGAAACTATGCCTCCTTTAAGAAATGGGTCAGAAGTCTTGAACAAAATCTGGGTACCCATCTGGATCTTCCGGCAACTATTGATATTGAGCATACGCCTGAGCACGCATTCGATGTCGTTGAAAAGAAGGTGGTTCAGGATCGCTTTGATACAACGTTTATGCTGAAGCTGAAACCAGTCAGGAAACTGAAAATTCGTTCCGGTGATCTGATAGGAGTTTGTCCGCCCGGTGAAGATACAGAACGCATGTATTCAGTCGGGTTTGATGCGTTAGGTCATGTGTTGCTGAGTATAAAGTTACATGAGCGTGGCCTGTGTTCAAATTATCTTTATGAGCATAAGGGAGGGGATCAATTAAAGGGTTCAGTACATCGTAATAGCAGCTTTCATCTGCCCGGATCCAAAATTCCGGTGATCTGTATAGCTAACGGAACCGGTATCGCACCTTTCATGGGGATGGTTAATGAGCGTAGAGGAAAGAATATGGCACCTGTTCAGTTGTATTGGGGCGGTCGTACCTCAGAATCGTTTGATCTGTATCGTCCCGGGATTGATGAAGCTATACGGGAAGGTCGTCTGACCGAGGTGAATCTGGCTTTTTCAAAAGAGCAAGATGTACATTATCATTATGTTCAGGATCTGCTGAAATCAACAGGTAATACCGTAGTAGCTCATCTTGAAGCTGGCGGGGTGATCATGATCTGTGGTTCAGTAACCATGCAAAATGGCGTTTATGAAGTGATCGAATCCTTATGTGGTACACATAATTCTCACCCCCTGTTGCATTATCTCAATAAAGGACAGATACTTTCGGATTGCTATTAGTGATATTTGATGGTGATTCTCGAACAGCTTTAGTTGCATAGCCTTAGAGGCTTTCTTTTTAGGGTATATTAGTTTATCTTTAAACAGTTTATCCAGAGGTATCTTTAACTACTCCGAATCGTTCCTCAAAATGCTTGCTTGTGGTGTAAAACCAGCGGTGATGAAACGAATCCGGATTTTTATTTTTCTCCTTTGTCTTTTAAGTGTATTAATTCGTTGTAACACCAGTCGATCGTTTGGAAATAGATCGGAGGCGGAAATTACCAGAGTAGAGATCGATCTTGTCAATGTAGTGGAGGATAAAGTGAGGGTGTCCATTGTTCCGAAAGGTATTACTACCGATTCTCTGGTATTTTATATGCCGAAGATCATCCCCGGAACATATTCCGATGCGAGTTATGGCAGAATGATCACCGATATCAAAGCTTTTGACAGGCAGGGCAAACTCATGCGTGTGAACCGTCTTAATGATAATCGATGGTATATAACGGAAGGGCGCAGGCTCGGTAAGATCACCTACCTGGTGAATGATACCTTCGATGAAGAGCCTGATGAAAGTACATTCGCAGAAGGCTCTGAGACTATCTTTTCACCGGCAGGAACCAATATTATGGCGGGGGAGAATTTCTTTATGAATATGTCAGGCTTCGTTGGTTATTTCGAGGCATTGAAGGATCATCCGTATGAAGTCACTATCCAGAAGCCAGCAGCTCTTTACGGTGCAACATCTATGGTCGATGTCGACGAATCGGTGACACGGGATATCTTCATGACACGACGTTATCCGGATCTAATCGATGCTCCTGTGCTTTATTCAAAACCCGATACTGCGCACTTCAGGATTGAGGATATGGACGTCCTATTTTCGATCTACGGACAGGATATAGAAGGCATAAATGCGGAACGTTTTTCATCGGCACTAAAAACCATGATGATCGCTCAGAAAAATTACCTGGGTTCGATAAATAAAACAGATCGGTATGCTATTCTTGCTTACGTGAGTACAATGCAACAAGAGGATGCCAAAGGACTTGGTGCACTCGAGCATAACTATTCAACGACCGCAGTCTTTCGCCCTAATATGAATGTATCCGAATTAACCGATGTGATCTCGCATGAGTTTTTTCATACGCTGACACCGCTGAATATTCATTCAGAGGAGATACAATACTTTGATTTTAACGATCCGAAAATGTCTGCCAGTCTCTGGCTATATGAGGGAGTGACCGAATATTTCGCAAACCATTTCTTGGTAAGTGAAGGATTGATCTCAGAAGCGGAGTTCTATGCCCGCATTATGGAGAAAATCCAGTTTTCAGAGACCTACGATGATAATTTATCCTTTACAGAAATGAGTAAGCACGTACTTGAAGGTAAAATGAAGGCCGAATATCCTAATGTCTATCAAAAAGGAGCCCTGATGGCGATGTGTATCGATATTATTATTCGGGAGAAGTCTGAAGGGAATCAGGGAATTCTTGATGTAATGGGAGAATTATCACGGATGTACGGACCTGAAAAACCCTTTCAGGATGAGGAGATCATTTCAGTGTTTACCGATCTCTCCTTTCCGGAAGTCGGAGTTTTTTTGAATCGCTATGTGGAACAGGGCGGAAAGATCGACTATGATTACTACTTGAGTAAAATGGGGGTTACGCCTGCAGTGGTTTCCGTAAAACAGCCGATCATCTTTGTAATAGGTCAGACTCCATATCTCAGGATCGATATGGATGAAAAGATTAAGGCGATCGCCGAATTACCTGATGACAGAAATAGATTCTATAAAGCTTTGGGAGTACAGGATCAAGATGAATTCCTCGAGATCAATGGCGGTAAAGTGGATGGGAGCGATCTGAATCAGATCCTGTTATTGGGTTATGGTATCGAAGAAGGGGATCCTATAAGCATCAAGGTTAAAAGGCAAGGTGAGATTGTTGAACTCAAAGGGAAAGCGGTTCCAAATTTTGCAGAAGGCCCCGGATTTCAATTCACAGATTCCTCTAAAAAGGAACTCAATCAGGCTTGGTTAAAAGGAATAGCGAAACATTAGTTCGGTGTATTGGTATGTGTTCGGGTGGGTTATGAGCCAGAATAATTTCACCGGGCATCATCGATTCATAAACTATGGTTATATTTAAGAATTAAAACTGCACGATGAAGCGATTCAATTTACTACTATTATGTCTGGCCGCGCTACCATTGTCTGCCCAGGATAAAAAAGAGGACAAGAAAGAATGGGATGTATCAGCTCCCGGGAAAGATTTCAATTATCAAACCCATAAATTCACCACAGAAGAAGGAACCTGGATGAATTTGGATGTTAGTCCGGATGGGAAGACGATCGTTTTTGATCTTTTGGGAGATATCTATACGATTCCTGTTACAGGAGGAAAAGCCAAAGCGCTTAGAACGGGGATTCCCTATGAAGTGCAACCCCGATTCAGTCCGGATGGAAAACACATTTCCTTTACCAGCGATGCAGGAGGAGGCGATAACGTATGGGTGATGAACAGTGATGGTTCGGAGGCCCGGCAATTGACCAAGGAGAGTTTTCGGCTCCTGAACAATGCAGACTGGACACCGGATGGCAATTTTCTGATCGCACGTAAGCACTTTACTTCAGGGCGTAGTCTTGGTGCTGGTGAGATGTGGCAGTATCATATCACGGGTGGCAGCGGTCTTCAGCTCACCAAAAGAAAGAATGACCAGCAGGATGTAAATGAGCCGAACGTATCACCGGACGGACGTTATCTTTATTATAGTGAAGACGTTTACCCCGGAGGTGCTTTCGAATATAATAAGGATCCGAATAAACAGATCTATGTAATCAAAAGGTATGATTTTAAAACGGGTGAAACCACAACGGTAACCGGCGGACCCGGAGGTGCTGCCAGGCCGGCAGTATCACCGGATGGTAAAAAGCTCGCCTTTGTGAAGCGTGTACGTACCAAAACAGTATTGTTCATTCAGGATCTCGAGACGGGTCAGGAATATCCGGTATATGATGGGTTAAGTAAAGATCAGCAGGAAGCCTGGGCGATCTTTGGTGTTTACCCTAATTATGACTGGATGCCCGATGGAAGATCGTTGGTGTTCTGGAGTGACGGAAAGATTCATAGCCTGAATACAGAAACCCTAGCGATCACGGATATACCCTTTACAGTAGATGTAGCTATCGATATCGCAGAAACACTTCATTTTAGTTCTCCGGTAACAAGAGATACCTTTGAACCCAAAACGATCCGTCAGGCAGTGACCTCTCCCGATGGAAAATATCTTGTTTTCCATGCGCTTGGATATATCTGGAAAAAGAAATTACCGAATGGAAAACCGGAACGTATTACCTCGGAAAATGATTTTGAATTTGAACCATCGTTTTCACCGGATGGAAGATCATTGGTATTTGTTACCTGGAACGATATCGAAAAGGGTAGTATCAAACAAACAGCATTGAATAGTAAGGCAGATCCTGTAACACTTAGCCAAGGAAAGGCGATCTACCGAACCCCGTCATATTCGCCAGACGGCAAAAAGATCGTCTTTAGAAAGGAATCCGGAAATACAGATCAGGGTACAACTTTTACCAAAGATCCCGGTGTCTATCTAATGAACAGTGACGGTTCTGGAGAAATTAAGTTAACAGGTAAAGGCGAGTATCCCATATTCAATACCGAAGGTAATCGTATCTTTTTGCAAACCGGAGGTACTTATTTCGGTGCACTTACCAAAGAACTCATCAGTGTAAATCTTCAGGGTGAGGATGAGCGTACCCATGTTAAATCTAAATACGCTAACCGACTGGTGCCTAGTCCCGACAATAAGTTTATCGCGTACTCGGTATTGCATAAGGCCTATGTGGCTCCGTTGGTGTTGAATGGTCATACGATCGATCTGGATAATAAATCAGATTTTGTTCCTGTTCGTCAGATCGCTAAAGATGCAGGAATCAACCTGCACTGGTCACCGGACAGCAAGACTGTGATGTGGACCCTCGGGGCGACTTATTATTCGCAAACTCTGTCTGAAACGTTTAAATATCTGAACGGAGGAAAGGATGTTGAAGATTTTCCAGCAAAAGAGACTTCAATCAGACTCGAGGCCGATGTTGATAAGCCTGAAGGAGTGGTTGCTTTTACCAATGCACGTATAATTACTATGGAAGGAGATGAGGTCATTGAGAATGGTACTATCGTGGTTAACGGAGATGAGATCATTTCTGTAGGTCCGGCCGCTGAGGTTAAGGTTCCATCGAATGCTAAGGTTTATGATGCTACCGGTAAAACCATCATGCCCGGCATGGTAGATGCTCATGCTCATATAGGAGCATTCCGTTATGGTCTTACAACCACGGAGTATTGGCCCTTCATTACAAATCTTGCTTTTGGGGTGACTACGGCTCATGACCCTTCCGCAAATACGGAGACTGTATTTACCTTGAGTGAAATGCAAAAAAGTGGGGCGCTTGTTGGTCCGAGATTATATTCGACCGGTTTCATACTTTATGGAGCAGACGGAGACTTTAAAGCAGTGATCAATGGATTGGAAGATGCAGAAAGCAGTATTCGCAGAACCAAAGCCTTTGGAGCTAAAAGTGTAAAGAGCTATAACCAGCCACGTAGAGATCAGCGGCAGCAGGTGATCCAGGCAGCACGGGAAATGCAAATCAATGTAGTCCCTGAAGGAGGTTCAACCTTTTTCCATAATATGACTCAGGTTATCGATGGTCATTCCGGGATTGAACATAATATACCGGTGGCTCCCCTGTATAAGGATGTAATCGAACTTTGGAGTGCCAGTGGTTCAGGTTATACCCCTACGCTAATCGTGAATTACGCTGGAATGAGTGGTGAATATTTTTTCTACCAGCATTACAATGTTTGGGAAAATGAAAAACTTTTGAGATTTACCCCAAGGGGAATTATCGATAGCCGCGCACGTCATCGTATCATGGTACCTGAAGAAGAATACAAGAATGGGCATATCCTGGTTTCTGAACAAGTGAATAAACTGGCCGAAGCAGGTGTAAAAGTGAATATGGGAGCCCATGGTCAGATACAGGGTATTGGGGCCCACTGGGAAACCTGGATGCTGGTACAAGGGGGAATGAGTAATCACAATGCATTGAAGGCAGCTACCATCAATGGTGCGAATTACATCGGTGCAGGAAATGATATCGGTTCACTAAAGGCAGGTAAACTTGCAGACCTTATCGTATTATCTGAGAATCCACTGGATGACATTCATAATACGGAATCGATAGAAAAAGTGATGGTGAACGGAAGACTTTATGATACAGAGACCATGAATGAGATCGGGAACTATGATAATCCGAGACCACCTTTATATTTTGAAGTCAATGGCTACAACAATGCCTTTGAGTGGCATGAATCTTCCAATAGTTTTATGCGAGGAGGTTGTAGTTGTCATCTCGGGCATCAGTAAAAGTTAGGGGCTTCCTTGAGCATTTGATTGTCGGGCGTCTTTAATCCAAGGAACCTGATTTGAAGAATAATAAGGGCCTGTATAAAAACAAAATAACTGATTTTCCATTGCGGTATAAAGTCAAATATTCGTAGGAAAATCAGTTATTTTCATATGTTTGTACCCGAAAAACTGTAAAATATAGTCATAGAGTTTTCGTTATTATCTTGTCCCGCTTCCTAAACTATGTAATTAAATTGTATGAGTGAAGACCAGAATTTAAATGCCTTATTAATCCGGTTGGAAAATCTGCAAAAGCGACAGGAAGAATTTTCCCTTGAGATCAGTGCATTGAAATCAGAGATTTATCGCATTAAAGCAGCGGCATCTGAATCAGTTCAAAAGGCTGAAGCTGAGACTGTGATTGTCACCGAACCGAATGTTGAGCAGGTGCATGAAAAACCTGAAGTTCCTGCGGTAGAAAAGGAGGTTCAACAGGTTTCTTATATATCCAAAGAACAGGCTCAGGTTGGTGCAAAGACTGTTTATGGTGCCAGACCGGTTGCTAAACCCAAAACGGATATTGAAAAGTTCATCGGGGAGAATCTCATCAATAAGATCGGAATAGTTATCACCGTTATCGGTGTGGCCATAGGAGCTAAATATGCCGTCGATCACCAATTGATAAGTCCGCTCACAAGAATCGTACTGGCGTATGTTTTTGGTCTGGGATTGTTGGGTACTGCCTACAAGCTTAAAAGTAAATATGAGAATTTCAGCGCCGTACTATTGAGCGGAGCGATGGCAATCCTCTATTTTGTTTCCTATCTGGCCTATAGTATGTACGCTTTGATTCCGCAATTCATGGCTTTTATACTGATGTTGCTGTTTACAGGATTTACGGTTTTTGCAGCCATACGATATAACAGGCAGGTCATTGCTCATATCGGACTCGTAGGTGCTTATGCCTTGCCATTTCTTTTAAGCGATGGCTCCGGAAAGGTTGGATTCCTCTTTTCTTATATGGCGATCATCAATATAGGGATCTTGTTCATCGGATTCCGGAAGTACTGGAATGCGTTGTTCAAGGTGGCCTTTGTACTTACCTGGATGATATTTTCTTTCTGGTATTTTACAGATTTCAGGCAGGGTGAACATTTGATCCTGGGTTCTGTCTTCGCGTTTATATTCTTTGCGATTTTTTACGGAACCTTTCTGGCCTATAAATTTATTCGTAAAGAATCTTATGCAAAGGAGGATGTAGTTTTCCTTTTATTGAATTCAGTGATCTATTACAGCCTTGGATATGCCATTCTGGGAAGAAATGAAACCGGTGAGCAATTACAGGGGGTGTTTACTTTGTTCAATGCAATCCTGCATTTTGTGGTATGTGTGAAAATATACAACGATAAACTTGCAGACAGAAAATTATTCCAGCTTGTTGCTGGTCTGGTCTTACTTTTTGTGACACTGACATTTCCGGTTCAACTCGATGGAAACTGGGTTACCCTGTTCTGGATTGGAGAAGCCGTATTGTTATATTACATAGGGATTAAAAAGGATGCACCGATCTATGAAAAGCTTTCCTACCCGATTATGATACTGGCATTTTTCAGCTTGTTACAGGATTGGGCAATAGGTTATGACGCGTATTATTTTGAAGGAGAGGGGTCATCAATGTTACCGATCCTGAACTTTATGTTCTTTACGTCCTTATGTTTTATCGTGGGATTTGGTTATATTATGTATCTCAATTATCGGGAAGGGCATAATTCAGCGGTGATTCAAAAAGGAATTTATAAATGGATCTCCAAGACAATCCCTTATTTGCTGCTGATCGTGGCCTATTTTGCCGGCCGAAATGAGATCAGTTATTATTTCTCTCAATTATATCAATCATCAAAACTAGCAACAGATGCTTCAGAATCTTTTGGGAGCACGTTCTGGAATAATGATCTGAATGGTTATCGTATCATATGGATTATTAATTATTCATTGATGTTCGTTTCCTTGTTAGGGGTGGCAAATCTTAAATATCTCAAAAATCGAAAATGGGGGGTTTTGAATGGGGTTTTACTGATATTTACGCTTTTAGTTTTTATGGGAGAAGGGCTGTATGTGCTCAGTGAGTTACGCGAAAGTTATCTCGACCCGATGCATCCGGAATATTATTCATATTCGGTCTTCCATATATTGATTCGGTATGTGTCATTTATTTTTGTGGCATTCGCTTATCTGATCTGTCGAAAATATTCCAAAGCAGAATTTATGGGTGCGGGCTTGAAAATACCTTATGAACTCCTGCTTGCAGGTGGGGTGTTATGGTTGCTAAGCAGTGAACTTATTCACTGGATGGATATTGCAGGATCCTCTGCCTTGTATAAACTCGGACTGAGTATTTTCTGGGGGATATATTCGCTGGTACTTATTGTAATTGGTTTGTGGAGAAACAAGAAACATCTGAGAATTGCGGCAATAATTTTATTCGGTTTGACACTGGTGAAATTGTTCTTTTATGACATCGCACATTTACATACTATCGCAAAAACTGTGGTCTTTGTTTCTTTAGGAGTATTGCTATTGATCATTTCCTTTCTGTATCAGAAGTATAAAAATATTGTTTCCGATGACACAGGGGAGTAAACTATATCTGTTTTTATTCTTGCTTACAGGACTGTTCACGTACGGCCAGTTCGATGCATTTGGTTATAAAAGATCAGTGCAGGTTAAGGCGGGATCTTGGCAGAAGATCGCGTTGCCGGATGCGATCTATGGAAGGCTGTCAGAGGACTTGACGGACCTGAGGATCTATGGTCTTTCAGGGAATGATACCCTTGAAGTGCCTTACCGGATCGTCAATAAAAAGGAACGAATATCGGAGGATACCATAGGATACAAGATCCTGAACCGGTCTCGTAAGGGGAATGAATATTATTTCACCTTCGAAATTTCTGAGGATCAAGCGGTAAACTTCATGGATTTAAACTTCAGTAACCGAAACTTTGACTGGAGCGCAGATCTGGAAGGAAGTAATGATCAAAAGGAGTGGTATACCATTTTGGAAGACCAACGAATGCTGTCGATCAAAAACAGCAAGGCCGATTACCGTTACACGACTCTTAACTTTCCTGACTGCGGATACAAGTATTATCGACTGAGTTTTCAAAGTGATAAGAACCCCGGATTGTTACATGCTTCCCTGTTCAGAAAAGAGGTTGTAAACGGAGAGTTTAAAACCTATAAAAAGTTGAATACCGTCACCAGGGAGAATCGCAAGTCGAAACATACAGATATCGATGTAACGTTGAAAGAGCCGGTACCTGTAAGCAGAGTACGGATCACAGTGGCAGATACCAACGATTACTACCGACAGGTGGTCGTGCGCGGACTGAGCGATAGTATCAGAACGCAGAACGGCTGGGTGTATACGTATAAGGAACTCGCTTCCGGTACCCTGAGCTCAATGGGGAAGAATGATCTTGAGTTTGATGATAAAGTGGTAAAGAAATTAAAGATCACTATACAGAACAATGATAATGCACCCCTGGTCATACGTTCCCTGGAAGTGGAAGGTAACCCATATGCTTTGGAGGCAAGATTTGCTGAACCAGCTGATTATTATCTGGTGTATGGAGGAAAGCATGTTCAGCGCCCTGAGTATGATATTAGGTTCTACGAAGATAATATTCCTGACAACATGCCTGTGGTGATACCGGGTCTTGAGGAGATTATAAAAAAAGATGATCCTGAAGTAATTTCACCACTTATCGAACATAAATACTGGTTGTGGTTGGTGATGGGATTGATCGTACTAACAATCGGAGGTTTTACATTGAGAATGATGAAGGGGGAATAAGAATAATTTTATACCACCGTAGACTGTCAATACCTGACGAATTTTCATACTATTAACAGTTATATGTATGTTTCGTTGAGGGGGTTATTATTTTTGATTAGATTTTCTTACGCACTTTCTTGTTTGTGAGAAAAGTTCTTTCTATTTTGAGGATGATTTCTAAAGTTTTTTAACCTAAATGAAATTGTCTTTTTGTGTAATTGTATTGCGTATTCAGTTTTATTGTTAAAGATGGAATCTGAAAATGAGTTAGAGGGGATTGCCTGATTACGACGATTTTTTGAATTTCAATCTGTAAGATGCGAAACTACATTGTACTGATTTTTATACTTTTTTTTCAGTTTTCAAATATCTATGCCCAGGAGGGAATTGTTTCAGGGGTGCTGGAAGATGAAACAGGACCCATGCCAGCTGTGATGGTGAAGATTAAAGGTACGAATCTTGGCACTCAGACAGATTTTGATGGGTACTATAGTATTCATTGTTCCGTGGGTGATGTGTTGGTTTTTAGCTACATTGGAATGCGTACCAAGGAGGTTGTAGTAACTGCACAAATGTTGGGAGGTGTAATGGATGAAAATTCGGTTTTGAAGTCTCCGGTGATGTTAAAGGAGAGCCAGGATTATCAGAATCTAGCTTTCAAAATACCTGATTCCATAAGCAAACAGCAAAACAATTTTCACTTACCCTATGTGCTCAGTGGGTCAAGTTACTTTTTTCCCACTGAGTCGATCAAAAAATTAGAATTCGAAACCAATGTATTGAAGGTAACTCAGTTTGAGTCGGTGTATCGGTATGAAATCGATCTTAATATTGGAAGTGGGCTCAAGTATGCCGACAAATCCAGATTGCCTGGATTACAACGAGCGTACGCTCAGGGGAGGCCACAGGAAGGTAGTCTGCAATGGTTCGGGCCTGAAACAGGGGAGATCTTCTCCTATGGTCCTAATATCAATTCTTTGGTGTTTGATGGGTCGGATTATGCGTATGATGACAACGGCAGGCTTATTATCGGTTCAGGAGGGAATACTATTTTACCTTATAAGAATTCAATGTTGCGATCCAGGTATACTTCTTCGTATAATCTGGCAGTCAAGGTTGCGAATGAAATTAATCTGTTCAGGCTTGGAATGCGCTATGAATCTGAAAAGGATATTTTTAATCTGGAAAGAATAAGTTCCTCTCAATTAAATTTTGATTATAAGTATAAACAATTATTGGATTTCAATATCCATCTGGAAGATTATAAAGATGAGCAGCCTAACATCAATGGAATTCTGAACCATGCCCTGATGTCTGCATGGATCACCCCGGTAACCTTTCAGAATTCACAGGGGTTTCTTTTGGGGAATGATCAACAACGCAGCTTTAGTCCTGATAATTTTAATAACCCTGAATGGCTTTTGGGATTGAGTGGTAATGAAGTGGAATTATTCTCCTTAACCTCTTCGGTTAATTCGAAGGTTGAGTTGGGGGAAGAAGTTACGTTGAATCTGGAGGCTGATTATGTTTTGACCGGCAATGATCAAAATTTTAGGCTTCCGATGAATTCGGTTGGTTTTGAATCCGGGTATTCCAGTCGTAAACAAATTGATCAAGGGGCTTTTCATGCTTTGAGCAAGTTGGGTTTCAATGCTTATATCGATAATATTACTTCGTTGGCAGGTTTCGTTAAATTGGAGTACGATAATACTACCTTGGATTTTAAACTGTTGGAGCAATCGGGGTTTTCTGGTTTTGACTTTCAGGAGGCTTCTGAGATCTCTCAAAAGGATTTGAAACTAACCGATAATGTTTTCAGATATTCCGGAAAAATTGATTTTGATCTTTACTTTGCAGATGCCTTTCTCAGTCTCACCAATAATGGTGTGATATCCAAATATCAGGGTACGAAACTTTTCCTTCCTACCGTATTGATTAACTACGGTTTTCAAGAACTTTTTTATATCGATTGGATAAATCGATTGAACCTATCTGTCGGATGGGGTAAAGATGTGAAATTGATGCCTCTGTATTATAATAATCAAAGTCACAACAGCTTGGGAATACTGCCGGAAGAACTTGCCGGACTCAAGACTAATAATGATCTTTTTGTGTCAGATTTTCTGGACTTCGAGAGTGTTGAGAATCTAGATTTAGGTATGAGTATTGATTTATTTAACTACATGATCGGGATTGAATTCGCATACTTCCAATCAACGTCCAAAAATTCAATTTTTCCTATTCTTCGGAATAACGGTTTTGAACTTCAGAATATCGCGAAAATCAGGAATAGGGGGGTCGATGCCTCTCTCGTTTTTAATCTTCCGGGCTATGGTCATAACTTCGATTTGAGTTCAAGTTTTCAGTTTTCAACCTTTAAAGGGAAAGTACTGGATTTAAACGGTGAAACTGAAAAGGTGCCGATTGCAGGTTTTGCGAATATATCAAACAGTCTTATCCAGGGAGAACAAACAGGAACTCTGATCGGCTCTGGTTATCTCAGGGATCAGCAGGGTAACAAAATTATTGATGATTCAGGGTATCCGATCGTAGCAGAAAATCAAATGGTCATAGGGAATGTGACGCCCGATTTCAATCTGAGTATGATGAATGAGATCGATCTGTGGAGATTTAATCTAAAATTTTTATTGGATTTTCAAAGTGGAGGAGATGTATGGAATGGCACGAAGAATATTTTGAATTATTTGGGCAGGTCAAAAGAATCTGGTGATCTACGCAACACGACCGGATATATTTTTCAAGGCGTAGACCGTTCAGGTCAGCCAAATATGATCCCGGTAGATTTTGCCAATCCGGATCAGAATGTGACTGAAAACCGATGGGTTAGGTATGGTTTTGACGGAGTGGATGAAGATGCCATCGTAGATGCTACTTATTTTAATATCAAATCAGTAAGTCTGGGTTATGATGTAGTTGCTTCTGAAAAAAGTACTTTATTCCGCGAATTCAGGATAAGTCTTTATGCTACCAACCTTTATTGTATAACCCGATCTAAAGGCATATCTCCCTACAACTCTCTATTTGGATTTACCTCCGGGAATGGGCTTGATTTATTTAATATACCATTACAAAAGGAGGCAGGTATAAAAATCGATATAAAAATTTAATCCATGAGAACAGTTATAAATATAGTATCATCGGCATTAATCGCGCTTCTCGTCATTGGATTTGCCCTTCCGGAAAGGAATACCTCTATTGAAAAAGTATACACCCAAACCGATAAGCCTTTGTATTTGCCCGGAGAAACCATCTGGTTCAAAAGTTATATTACCAATGCAGAAAATCGGATCTCTATTATTAGTGAAGTGTTGCATGCTGAACTTATATCCCCCAGAGGAGGTGTTATAGCGACTAGAAGCCTTCGTATTAAAAATGGGTATGCCTATGGTGATTTTGATATTTCTGAAGAATGGGCCGGTGGAAAATATACATTAAGGATGTATACCAACTGGATGAAAAACCTGAAGGAAGGAGAATTCTTTGAAAAAGAACTGATCATCCAAAAGATTGTCAGTCCAAATCTGTTAATGTCCCTTGATTTTAACGAAAAGGCCTATGGCAAGGGTGGACATGTTATAGCCAATTTAGAAATTAAAGATCTGAAAAATAGTCCCCTGGGTAATTTCGTGATCGATTTTCAGATTTTGGTCTCCGGTGCCTTATACAAGACAGGAAGTTTAAGAACTTTGGATGATGGCAAAATTAAGGTTGATTTTGATCTCCCCGTCGATCTCAATACAACGGATGTAGTGTTGAATGTAATGGTTCCTTATAAAGGACTCAATGAATCTATCGCAAGAAGTATTCCCGTTTCACTGGATAAGATAGACCTTCAGTTTTTTCCGGAAAGCGGAAGTACAATTCAAGGGGTAAATAACCGTATTGCGTTTAAGGCGGTTAATGAATTTGGTAAGCCCGCCGATGTCTCGGGAGAAATTGTGGATGAAACCGGTGAAAAAATTGTCGCCTTTCAAAGTTTCCATGATGGAATGGGGCAATTTGAAATGACCCCCGATACGCAACATTATTATGCCAGGATTCTAACTCCATTTATTTCGGATTCATTGATTGCCTTGCCGAAGAGTTTGCCTTATGGTACAAAATTCTCGGTGATGCAATCTGGTTCGGTCTATGATATTGATATCTTTTCAACCGATACGGATGAAAAGATCCTGAAAGTATCGGATGCAAGCGGAATTTATAAAACCATACCGGTGAGTCTTTCGAATGGTCGTGCAAAACTTGTCTTACCCAGGGAACAGCTTCATCATGGCATACAAAAAATAACCTTGTTAAGCAGTCAAGGAACTGGACTTGCGGAGAGGCTTCTGTTCTGTGATAATTCAGGATTTCTCAAAATAGCTGTGGATCTGGATAAGGAGTTATATCAAACCAGAGATAAGGTTAAGGTACATATTAAAACAACAGATGCTAATAATAATCCGGTTTCTGCGAATTTGTCGGTAGGGGTGGTAAATAATAAACTTATTTCTTATGCTGATGATAGGCAGGATAATATCTTGACATATCTGTTGATGAGTTCCGAATTAAAAGGTAGAATCCATGAGCCATCCTTTTATTTTGATGCTGAAGAACCAAAAGCTAGAAAGGCACTCGATATGGTAATGCTGACACACGGATGGAGAAAGTTTATCAGTAATGAAGATAAAATGGAGGATGCGATTTATCTGCCTGAGAACCTACTTAGACAGATCGGATATGTTATTGATAAGACGGGTAAACGTGTACAGGCTCACCTGGTGTTGTTTGAGATTCTTTCGCAGAAAGCTTACCCTTTTGAAACCGATAGTAACGGAAATTTCAAATTCACTGTCGATAATAACTCAGAAATGGTTTTGATCGCATATACTGACGACGGAAAAGATTTGCAGATTATTTCAGAGGGGCTTACTCAAAATAAAGGAGAAGGAAGTTCCGGAGGCTCCGTAGAGAGCGAATTGATGGGTAAAGATACTTTATTTAAAGAAAGCTATTTTAGAAGTCCACAAATTAGAGGTATTCAGCAGGAAGTTGAAAATACTGGTTATTTAAGAATGATGATGGATTCAGATGCTGCTGCATTAGATGAGGTGGTGGTCGTTGGGTATGGCGCGATTTTAAAGAGCAAAACCATTGGAGGATCAGTAGTTACCATTGATCAAAATGAATTGTTCGAAAATGGTCAGAATATCTCTGATCTTTTGGGTGGTAGGGTATCGGGTGTCCAAATAATCGAATCATCCGGAAATCCGGGAAGTACCAGTAATATACGTGTTAGAGGGAGTTCTACAATTTATGGTGATTCTCAGCCTTTACTGATCATCGATGGCGTGCCCGTCGATGGAGTTAATTATACACGGATAATGACTTCTCTTGAAGCTTCGGAAATCGAATCAGTAGGAGTGATAAAAGGTGCAATGGCTGCGGCCTTGTATGGGAGCAGAGGAAGTAATGGGGTAATTGTGGTTAAAACCAAAAATGGCTACAATAACACATTATACATGGCAAAGGAATTCAAAAGAGACCGATTTTTTAATTATGCTTTTAAGCGATTTAGACAATATGGGAGAATGTCCATGAGTGAGAGTAAACTCTTCTATGCTCCCGTTTATGATAGTGATATAATATCCGAAGAGCGCTCAGATTTCAGAAGTACGATCTATTGGAATCCGGTGGTACAAACAGATATGAATGGAGAAGTGAATCTTGAATATTACAATTCGGATGAGATCACTTCCTTTTTGATAACAACGGAAGGGATTGGATATAATGGAGCCGTTGGTAGAAATGAAACAGAATACGCGACCGGAAGACCGCTGAATATGGATTTTAAATTCCCTGAATTCATGGTTCTAGGTGATACCTTAAGAATTCCAGTTCGCATTAATAATGAAACCAAAAAAATGCTTTCAGTCAGACTCGATACTGAGTTGCCAGCTGCCTTGAAATTTGTGAAAGGTTTCGAAAGTTCAAAGCTGAAAATCCCAGCGAATTCCAGTGTTGTTGAGGAATTGACCGTAGTGCCTGTTGAAACCGTTGTGGATGATGACTTTATTGTAAAAGTGAGTGGAGAAGGATATAATGATGTGGTCATTAGAACGTACGATGTCATTAGCCCTTATTTTCCCACTAGTGCTGTGATTTCAGGAGTTAGAAATGGCAACTATGAATTTGAGGTGAATAATGCAATAGCCGGAAGTATTCGAGCTGATTTAAATGTTTATATCGATCTGATTGGGGATGTCATGGATGGAGTAGAATCGATTTTGCGAATGCCTTCTGGTTGTTTTGAGCAGGTTTCGTCCAGTACTTATCCGAATGTAATGATTCTTAAGTATCTCAAAGAAAGCGGGAAACTGAATACTGAAATCGAGAATAAGGCCATGAATTACATCAAAAAAGGCTATCAGAAATTAGCAGCCTATGAAACCGCTGAAGCAGGTTTTGAGTGGTATGGTCATAGTCCTCCTCATGAAGCCTTGTCTGCCTACGGGTTGATGGAATTTTCGGAGATGAAGGAGGTTTATGCGGGAGTAAGTGATGCGATGTTGAAAAGAACGATCAATTTTTTAATGAGTCGCAGAGATGGCAAAGGAGGTTTTAAGCAGCATAATGGAAAGTATGGATTTTCCGGTGCTCCGGAAGATGTGAATAATGCTTATATCGTATATGCGATTACAGAGTCGGGACATAATGTTTCATTGGATCCTGAATATCAACATGCCTATGATGATGCGTTGAAAAGTAATGATTCTTATAAAATGGCTATGATGGCTATGGCAAGTATAAATATAGGGCGTTCTGACGAGGCTGATATATTGTTCGATCGTTTGCGGAATAATATTAATGAATATGGGTTTGCTGAATTACCCGTAAAAAGTACCATTACCCGTTCCTATAACAATTCTGAGAAGATCGAAAACGCTGCCATGAATGTGCTGGCCCTATCGAGATCCGGGGAAACAACAGATGAACAATTGATCAGTAAGGGCGTTGAATATATACTTTCAAACCGCAAGAACGGTCGGTTTGGTTCTACACAGGCTACTTCTATGGCCTTAAAGGCTCTGATCACTTATAATAGAGATCTGAAGCAGAAATTGATCGATTCCGGTAATTTCCTGACCATTGAGATCAATGGGCAAAAGGTCTTAAGTGAATTGAAATCAAATAAAACAGGGAAGGTCGAAATTCCTGGATTGGAAAAATATATAATAGCAGGGAGGCAGTCCGTAAACATTGCGTTTTCAAATCCGGAAAACACTTTTCCTTATTCAATGGATGTCTTCTGGGATAGTAAGATCCCGGATTCTGATACAGGTACAGAATTGGAACTGATTACTACCCTAGCTGATTCCATATATACCGTGGGGAATTCAGTCAGAATGAATGTTAATGTAAGAAATGTCAAAGAGAACCCCTTACCGATGTCCACTGCTGTCATTGGGATTCCGTCGGGTACCACTTTACAAACCTGGCAAATAAAGGAATTGCTGGATAAGCGTGTTGCTGATTATATTGAGATCATGGATAATTATTTGGTGTTATACTGGAAGGAATTTGGACCTGGTGAGGTAAAACAGGTAAATCTTGATCTTAAAGCTGAGATCGGAGGTAATTACAGAGCCCCTGCAAGTTCGGTCTATGTCTATTATGCCGATGAGCTAAAGCAATGGGTGAAAGGGGAGGAAATCGAGATCGTCAATTGATCAGATTATTATCCCTCGAATTTTGTCCTTAAATTTGTCTTTTAGTTGTGTTCAATAAAAAGCAAATTTTCCCCCGATGAAAAATATACCCTTATCCGTACTGGACCTTGCGATCGTGGTTCAGGGTGGCGATCCTGCAGATGCGATCCGCAGAACAGTTACACTGGCACAGCAGGTAGAAAATCTAGGTTATAATCGACTTTGGCTCGCCGAGCACCATAATATGGAACATGTAGCCAGTTCTGCAACTTCGGTATTGATCGGACATGTGGCGGGGCAAACGAAACATATGCGAATAGGTTCCGGAGGAATTATGCTACCCAATCATTCGCCTTTGGTGATCGCCGAACAATTCGGAACGCTGGAATCGATCTATCCGGGGCGTATCGATCTCGGATTGGGAAGAGCGCCTGGGACTGATCAGCTCACCGCCTATGCATTGCGAAGGAATAATATGACTGCTGCAGATCGTTTTCCGGAAGACGTTAAGGAATTACAACAATATCTGAGTACTGACAACCATGGTGCAAAAGTGAGAGCCTTTCCCGGAGAAGGACTCGATATCCCTTTATGGATTCTCGGTTCAAGTACCGATAGTGCTTATCTCGCTGCGAATTACGGACTCCCTTACGCCTTCGCCTCTCATTTTGCACCGGCGAAACTGATGGATGCCATCGAAATTTACAGAAACAACTTTAAGCCTTCCGCACAACTCGAGAAGCCTTATGTTATGGCCTGCGTTAATGCCATTGGAGCCGATACCGATGAGGAAGCTGAACATTTGGTGACTAGTCTCTATAGAATGTTCATGGGGATCATTACGAATAATCGCAGTCCCCTGAGTCCGCCTGCACCGCTACCGGAAATGTTCTATCATCCGGAAATTCAGCAGATGGTTAGAAATATGACGCTCTATACCTTCACCGGAAACAAGGAAAGTCTGAAGGAAAAGTTCGAAGTGTTTGTCGAGGCTACCGGGGTCGACGAACTTATGATTACGAGTCCGATCTATGATATGGATGCCAAGTATAAATCGTTTGACTTGGTAAAGGAAGTTTTTGAGACAGCCTAATCCTCAAATTGTAAATGCTCATTTTCATTTAACTGTAAGGGTGACCATTTAAGATAACCAAAAGCATTTTTTCTCAAATAAAACATAAGATAGATCCCTGAAGAAAGAATCAGGGGATAAAATACAGTCAGTGCCATCAGTATCAAAATATCACCGTCATTTTCTATTTGTCTGAAGAATTCAAGGGCGAAATTGACTATGGATACGGAAAACCAAAATATTCCTGGAAGGAGAAAACGGCCGTTAAATTGCCAAATATTAATCGTGATATAGATCGTAATGATAAGGAAGGCAAATGACAGAAAATCAAACCTTTCGATCAGATCTAATAGGGTAGTCAATTCGAACAGCAAAAAGAGACCCCATATGATCGATATCGCAATATGAACGTTATTAAATTTTAATTTTGATTCTCTGGACGGTAAGTGTGCAAGGATTTTTCTAAGTGTTACGTCCTCGATCTTGTCCTTATAACGGTTGTACAATTCAGATTTGGAGGCGACACCTAATCTGAGATCTTTTATGATCTCAGATTTTATTTCTTTAGCGGTCATAGTGGTAAGATGTTATTTTGATAAATAACTTTCAAGCAACTGAGCCGCCTTTTTTTGTCCTCTTTCTTTAGCCAGATCATATGCATTTTTCTTGTCATTGTTTTGGAGTGTCAGGTCGGCGCCGTTGGCCATCAACAATTCAATAACATCTAAATAGCCACTTTTAGCAGCTTCTCCTAACGCAAAATCACCTTCTATATCCTTATTGTTGACATTTGCTCCTTTCTCGATTAAAAATTTGACAACTTCAAAGTGACCTTTTGAGGCAGCATGTTCCAAAGGTGTAGCACCATCTAAAGCCTTTGGGTCAACTTCAGCGCCATTTTGAGCTAAATATTTTACAATTTCAATATGACCGTTTCTTGCCGCAACCCGGATTGGTGTAAAATCCCGATATCCTTTGCGATTAGGATCGGCACCATGATCAATTAATAGTTTGACAATATCATAGTAACCTTCCTGACAAGGATATTCAAGAGCAGTTGAACCTACAGGTTGAACTTTGTTGATTTGATTGACATCTGCGCCTGACCTGATCAGTAATTCTGATATTTCATAATTATTATCTGCCGTTGATCTCCATAAGGGAAACAGTCCATTTTCATGAAATTCGTTTACATTATTCCCTTTTTTGATGAGGGTGGTTACTTTTTTCAAATCTCCATCTTCAACAGCTTTGTAAAGTTTTTGAGAATAACCAATAGTGGTGAGTAGGATTAAAATTGAGGTTAGGATTTTTTGCATTTTCATACGTATTAGAATTGATATTTTATTTTTCTTGTGCTTTACTGATTTCTTTATAGCGCTTCCATATTCTCAATGGATTCGCTTAACAGGTTTTTTTATTCATCGACTTTGCTCGGAATTTCAGTGAGGTCGCTAGCGCGTAAAAGGTGGTTCAGCAAACCGATATTTTCGGCTGCAGTTGTTAAATTAATTTTCATCCCACTTCTCTTCAAAAAGATCGATAAATTGTTCATATCTCGAACCGTCTTCCGCGTACAATCTCGTAAGCGCTGCCCATTCATCAAATTTCTCTTTATTTCTTACTTGATAATAGGATTGGGCCATATTGACTGCCATTTCACTTTTTTCAAAGTCATTGTCTGAAAGCTCTATTCCTTTTTTATAGGTGCTTTCCGCCATATCGATCTGGTTCATATTTTTAAAGGCGAACCCTAACTCACGATAAAAAAAGAAGTTGGCAGGGTCATTTTCTATAGCCATTTCGAGAACTTTAATGGCATTCTCATAATCTCCCAGCGCGTTATACGCATACGACAATTCAAATTCGAGACCTTTAAAGTGCGGTTCCTGTGCATAGGCCTTCAATAAAGGAGAAAGCGCTAATGCGCTGGCACCGGCATGGTTATAATGATATCCAATATTCTTTAAATAGGATGTACTTTCACTTTCTTCTTTGTAATATTTCAACCATTCAGGTTCTTCCGGAAGATTTAGTTCAGATCGTATGTCATCAGGTATGATAGTGACCAGAGTCCAATTCGGATCGATCCTGTATTTAGCATGGAAGGTTGTATCTGCTTCCTGAGAAACATAGTGATTCGAATCATCGATATAAAATTCACTTCCAATATGATAGGTAAAGCCCGCTTCGTCATCAATATAAATGAATCCGTAATGGTAGGTGGAATCGGTATCACCTGGTGGCAGGGCGACCCACTTGTCAACGGCTTCATAATATTTTGTAGTAAACTTTAGCTCCGATTCATTATTCTGTGAATTTACATGGATAATAAAGAATAGTAGTGCGACTACAATCATCATATTATGTTTCATAATCAAATATATAAAGGTTGAAGCATCATACAAAGCATCCCCGGGCCTTCGACGTGTTTTAAAAGTAATAAATTTCTTAAAATAAATCGAATAACAGTAATTAAAAAGACCTTAGAGCTACAATACAATAGGAATTTGAAAACGTATAACAGTTAAGTTTATGAAAAAATAGGCAAGCCTGTTTTTTAGGTTATTTTCTGTACTTTATGACAGTATCGATCGGTATTTCATTTGACTTCGCAGGGCTTCCTAGTCATGTTCCTTCCAGGAACTTGTCCTAATTCCTACAGGAATATTTCCACATCTTTTTCAGATACTAAGTATCTGTTTTTGACATATGCCAAGGTAAGTGTCTCCTGACCTTTCTGATTCCTGGTGTGAAAATGAATTGATTTAGCGCCTGCCTTCACTGCGTTGTATGCCGCATCCGTAATCTCAGATGTCGTTTTCGCGATCAAGATTTCATTTCTGTTGCCATTTATAGCGACTTGAAGCATAATGTTTTCCTGAGTTGACTACAGGGTAATGTTTTTAAAGTTGTGAAGACATAAAAAATTAAAGTTAATTCACTGTAAAACAGCAATTAAGGTGCTGTTTTACATGCATTTTTTGTAAATTTAAGAGTATAAATTACGGTTATGAGAAGGTTGTGTTTTATGGTAATCGTGCTACAGGTTTTATCAGTAGCACTCTTGAGTGCACAGACTAGTGTGACGGATCTGGTGCTCATTAATGCAGATAATAATACGGAGGTCAGGACACTCACAAGCGGAGCGGTGATCGACCTCACGGAAATTCCAAAGATCAATATCCGTGCAATTACTGATCCGGATCTGGTGGGTAGCGTGGTTTTCAGGATCAATGGAAAGAGTTACAGAACAGAGAACATAGCTCCCTATGCTCTGGGAGGAGATTTTCCGCCTGGTACTTATGCGGCTTATCCGGCTTCCGTCGGAACTTTTACTGTGTGTGCAATACCCTATTCAGGCAGCAATGCTTCCGGAGTACAGGGAACGGAACGCTGTGTGGAGTTGACCTTTATAAAGAGTGATGCCGCTCCGGTGATCGGGGTTCCGGATCATGAGGATCTCAATTTTTGGGGTGAGATGATCGCTATTCAGGTGCTGGCAACTGACCCACAAGGGAAATCTGTAACTTTTAGTGCAGAAGGATTGCCGCCTTCCCTGGAGATAGATCCCTCTAGCGGACTCATAAGTGGGGTGTTGGATCTGGTGAATACCTATGGTAGTTCCACCGGGTTTGATGCATTGATCACGGCTACAAACAGTGATGGGCTATCTTCAAATGCGCCTATCGATTTTTTTATACTGCATCCGAATATCGAGTCCTTTACCCTGATCAACACGGAGACGAATCTTCCGGTTCCGGGTTATGACCCTATTCCTTATGGTGGAACTATCGATCTTTCGGAAACAGGCGGTCAGTTGAATATACGGGCAAATCCGGCAATACCGGTTATCTATGGAGGTAGTGTGTTGTTCGAATTGAACGGAGCGTTTGTAAGGGCTGAAAATATTGCGCCCTATGCGTTGGGAGGAGATGCTCCCCCGGGTCATTATTACAACTTTCCTTTAGTTCCCGGAAATTATAATCTTGCGGCGCGTATCGTTTCCGGGGTTAATGGTAGTGGAGGATTCAGTTTCTATGGAAATACGAATTTACCTTTTTCAGTGATCGATGGTGTTTCATCGACTTCACTTGCCAAAGTATATCCTAATCCTGCGTCTGAATATATCGAAATCTCAGATCTGCAAAATGTGCGATCGTTCGCCATCATCGATCAATTTCGGCAAACGGAATTCAGTCAACCCGTAAATACGGATCTGCAACGTATCGATATCAGTAATTTACCTTCCGGTCTCTATATCCTCCGGTTACAATATGATAATACGGTTAAGAATTTAAAACTGATCAAGCGATAGCAGGAGGATCTTTATGGACTGCACAGGGAAGGTTTTAATCTTCAATGCAACATCGAATGGACGATCGTTCATTCGCTTCCTATTCCCTGACCCCGGCCCTAAAGGGCGGGAATAGGATAGTTGGCCATCAGGAAACTTTTCTTGATTTTATTTGAGGTTAAAGTGATATGAATGAGAAAGATGTTAGGGGTAGGTTCTAAATGATAAATGTTAAGATTGTAGATTATAATTTACAATTAATTGAGCAAGTAATAAAATGAAAAAAGCCCTTCGTTTGAAGAGCTTTTGTGCGGGTGAAAGGACTCGAACCTTCACACCTTGCGGCACTAGATCCTAAGTCTAGCGTGTCTACCAATTCCACCACACCCGCGAATTGTGGGTGCAAATATAAATGAAAAAATGAAATTACAATGCCTATTCTTTAAAAATTTCATTTTTTGTATTTTTGAGCAATTCAATTAAAACTTCATGGAAAATATAGCGTCGTATATCACGACACACAAAGATCGATTCATACAAGAACTCGTTGAACTCTTAAAAATTCCATCCATCAGTGCCGACCCTGCTTTTGCTCAGGATGTTCTCAATACCGCTGAAGCTGTAAAGAGCGCATTAGACGCTGCCGGATGTGAGGTTACGGAGATCTGTGAAACACCGGGATACCCGATCGTTTACGGAGAAAAGATCATCGACCCAAAACTACCTACGGTATTGGTGTACGGGCATTATGATGTACAACCACCGGATCCGGTTGATCTTTGGAATTCTCCACCTTTCGAACCGGTGATCAAAGCCACCGATCTGCATCCGGAAGGAGCCATATTCGCACGTGGTGCCTGTGATGACAAGGGGCAAATGTATATGCATGTGAAAGCTCTGGAATTTATGGTAAAGAATAATGAACTCCCGTGTAATGTTAAATTCATGATCGAAGGTGAGGAAGAAGTAGGTTCTGAAAGTCTGGGTTGGTTCGTGGAACATAACCGGGAAAAGCTCGCAAATGATGTCATTCTGATTTCCGATACGGGAATGATCGCAAAGGATATTCCGTCGATCACAACGGGATTGCGTGGGCTGAGTTATGTAGAAGTGGAAGTGGTTGGCCCGAACCGGGATCTGCATAGCGGACTCTATGGTGGGGCGGTAGCGAATCCGATCAATATTATGACGAAATTGATCGCCTCCCTACATGATGAAAATAATCATATTACCGTTCCGGGATTCTATGATAAGGTGATTGAGCTTAGTGTTGAGGAAAGAGCTGAAATGGCCAAAGCTCCTTTTAACCTTGAAAACTATAAAAAGGCGCTCGATATCGAGGATGTTTATGGAGAGAAAGGCTATTCTACCAATGAACGTAACTCTATTCGTCCGACACTTGATGTGAATGGAATCTGGGGCGGTTATACAGGTGAAGGCGCCAAAACAGTGATCGCAAGTAAAGCTTACGCAAAGATCTCGATGCGTCTGGTGCCGGATCAGGACTGGAAGGAGATCACACAATTATTTAAAGCACATTTTGAATCCATTGCTCCCAAAGGAACCCGTGTCACGGTAAAACCACATCATGGAGGATTTCCCTATGTTACTCCTATGGACAGTCTTGGGTATGCTGCTGCAAGTAAGGCTTATGAGGCTACTTTTGGAAAGACACCGATTCCTCAGCGAAGTGGAGGAAGTATTCCTATTGTGTCCCTTTTTGAAAAAGAACTTAAAAGTAAGACGATTCTGATGGGCTTCGGACTCGACAGTGATGCGATCCATTCCCCGAATGAGCATTTCGGACTTTGGAATTATCTGAAAGGAATTGAAACAATTCCATATTTTTATAGGTACTTTACGGAATTATCAAATAGTGAATCATAAAAATTAATCAATTACCAACCAACCTATTACTATGAATTCAAAATTCAAAACGCTCTCAGGATTAGTTATGCTATGGCTGATCACGGGATGTACGGAGAAAGCTCCGGAAGAACAGGTTACGCTGGATGACTACCAACGAGCCGCAGGGTACATGTATCCGAATATGTCAAACTTGGTCAGAAATACCGTTGAAGACGGACAATGGACCAATGACAGCATCTTCAGTTACATGAAAAATACACCTGAAGGCAGGGAGTTTATAAGTGTGAACGCTAGAACTCAGGAGAAAACACCCGCTTTTAATCACAGACAACTCGCACTGGCACTCACAAAGTCAGCCGGACATGAAGTCAAGGTTGACAGCCTTCCATTCCGATCATTTACTGTAAGTGAAAGTGGAAATATCGAATTCAGCACTTTTGGGAAGCAATATAGCTTTTCACCGGAAACCGGAGAGCTGAGTGAATCTGAAGTAACAGATAATGGTAGAAGATTCAACAGAAATGAAATCCTCTCACCTGATGGGAAGAAGGCTGCTTTTATAAAGGATCATAACCTTTGGGTCAAGGAGGTGTCAACCGGAAAGTTGACACAACTTACCTTTGACGGAAAAGAGGATTATGGTTATGCCACCAACAATGCTGGCTGGACACATAGTGACGGCCCGGTACTGCTTTGGTCTCCGAATTCCGATAAGATTGCTACTTTCCGTCAGGATGGACGCGGTGTAGGAGAAATGTATCTGGTGAATACCAAAGTGGGGCATCCGGACCTGCAACAATGGAAATATCCATTACCGGGAGACAGTGCAGTATTTATGATCGAACGATTGATCGTCGATCTGAAACCCGCAACTCCTAAACTGATCCGTCTTCAAATGGATCCTGATTTTCAAAGATCCACCACCACCGACCATATTGCCGGAAGAGGAGGGGTCTTGCTGGATGCAGAATGGAGTCCGGATGAATCCAAATTTGCATTTGTTTCATCTTCCAGAGATCATAAGACCGCTGAGCTAAAGATCGCTGATGCGCAAACCGGAGCGGTAAGATCGGTTTTAAAAGAAACCACACCTACCTATTATGAATCTGGAGTAAGATCTGAAAACTGGTTCGTTTTGCATAAATCTGATGAGGTGATCTGGTACTCGGAAAGAGATAACTGGGGGCATCTCTATATGTATGATTTGAATACCGGAGCTTTGAAACATCAGATCACTAAAGGTGAATGGCAAGTACAACAAGTGGTTCACATCGATGAAGATGCCAGGGTGATCTATTTTACTGCGGGAGGCAAAGAAGAAGGGAATCCATATTATCAATATATGTATAAGGTTGATTTTGATGGAGAGAATCTGGTTTGTCTCACCCCTGAAAAAGGAGACCATAATGTTACCTTCTCGCCCGATTACCAATTTCTGGTAGATACCTATTCGACAACTGCGAACCCACCGGTGAGTGTATTGAGTGATCTGAACGGAAAGGTAGTTGCGGAGCTCGAGAAGGCAGATATTTCTGAACTGAAAGCAGCCGGATGGCTGGCGCCGATAGAGTTTACAGTGAAAGCACGTGATGGAGAAACCGATCTCTATGGGATCATGTGTCTTCCGAGTAATTATGACGAAAGCAAATCATATCCAATATTGAACTATATATATCCGGGTCCACAATCGGGAAGTATCGGAGATTATTCGTTCAGAGAATCACGTCGTGATTTTCAAGCGGTTGCTGAACTTGGGTTTATAGTGTTTGGCGTGGATGCGATGGGAACACCCGGCAGATCAAAATCTTTCCATGATGCCTATTACGGGAATATGGGAGATAATGGATTGCCGGATAATATCGCTACCATCAGACAGCTTGCCGGGAGATATCCGGCGATAGATACCACCCGGGTAGGTATCTGGGGACATTCAGGGGGAGGATTTGCTTCTACGGATGCGATATTGCGATATCCTGATTTCTATGATGTAGCGGTTTCCGGTTCAGGTAATCACGATAACCGTAACTATGAAGATGATTGGGGTGAAAAATGGCAGGGACTGCTGAAGCAAAATGCTGAGGGAATCAATAATTACAGTGATCAGGCGAACCAACTGATGGCTGAGAATCTCAAAGGGCATCTTTTGATTACTCACGGTCAACTAGATGATAATGTGCCTCCATCTAATACGATGTTGGTAGTAGAAGCCCTTATCAAAGCGAATAAGGATTTCGATATGATCATCTTTCCAAACCAGCGTCATGGTTATGGAAATATGACCAATTATATGACCGTCAAACGATGGGATTATTTTGTAAAACATTTGAAAGGTCAGGATCCACCCAAGGATTTCTCACTGGATGAATAATATGAAAGCTGCCTTTTGGCAGCTTTTTTTTAATCTTTTTTTCATCATCAGAGCCTGAATTTATAGGGGGTTTGAGAGAGTTTCTGTATAAATGACTTATTTACAGGTGATTGTTTTGTGCTCTACGTTTGTAGAATTAAAAATTATTTCTACATTTGTAGAACACTAAATGAGATATGGAAAATAAATTATCAAGAACAGAAGAAGCTTTAATGGTAAAATTGTGGGAGCTGAAGAAGGCATATCTGAGAGATCTTTTAGATGCCTATGATGAACCAAAGCCGGCAACTACGACACTGGCTACCCTGTTGAAACGGATGCGTGAAAAGGGATATGTTGATTATACTGAACATGGAAAGCATCGAGAATACTATCCGTTAGTGAAA
Source organism: Robertkochia solimangrovi (assembly GCF_007279655.1). Classification (GTDB taxonomy): domain Bacteria; phylum Bacteroidota; class Bacteroidia; order Flavobacteriales; family Flavobacteriaceae; genus Robertkochia; species Robertkochia solimangrovi. The sequence continues at coordinate 47,296 of NZ_QKWN01000016.1, forward strand.
AAGAGTCAGTATTTCTCCGGACAACTTAAGGGTATGATCAGGCATTTCTTCAATAACTCTCCGACGCAATTCGCCTCGTTCTTTACGGAGAGTACAGATTTGACTGAGGCCGAGTTGCAGGAGTTAAAGAAAATGATCGATGAACAATTAAAATCGAAAAAATGATGTGGCCAATTATCTGGAAATCGACCGTAATTGCACTGTTGATGCTGGTTAGCTACCGTGCTTTACTTGAAAAGACCTCATTGCACAAATTCAAAAGAATTTTTCTTTTGATGGGATTAGTTTTAAGTATCCTGGTCCCTTTTATAATTATCCCGGTATATAGTAACCTCCCGGAACATGTAGCACAGCAAACCGGGAAGATGCCCGAGGTTATTGTGGATACCGCGGCTTATGGGGTAGCGTTTAATTGGGAGATACTGATCCTTTCGGTCTATATGGTGGGTATGTTCTTATTTCTGACTCGGTTTGTGATGAGAATCCTGAAGATCAGAAAGTATATAAGGCAGGGAGAGAAGGTCAGAAAAGATCATTATACCCTTATATTACTGGACGATGAGCATGCTCCGCAATCTTTCTTCAATTTTATCTTCCTCAACAAAAAGGATTACAAGGGTCATAACCTGCCGGATGCTGTAATTGAACACGAAACAGCCCATGTTAGTCAGGGACATTCCTGGGATCTGATGTTCTCTGAGATCATGACGGTCTTGTTGTGGTTTAATCCGGTGATCTTTCAATACACGAAATATATCAAACTCAATCATGAGTTTCTGGCAGATCAGGAAGTATTAAAAAGAGGCATTCCTCTTGCCGAATATCAGCAATTGATCTTCAGTTATCTGAGGTCGGGAAATGCTTCTGATCTTGTACATTCATTCAATTATTCATTCATTCAAAAACGATTTAAAGTTATGAACATTAAAACTTCAAAATTTGGAAAGAAGATCCGGTATATCGGATGTGTTTTATTGGTTTCCTTTGTTGTTTATGGTTTTAGCGACCGTAACGTGATCTTTCAAAAGCAGGAATCCTCAGGGGTTATTGTCGAATCGGCTTCTGAGTATTCCCTCCAATCTGTAAAGGATCAGTATCTTAAGAAATTAAACGCTTATAATACAATTCTTAAAGATGGGAAAACCTTTATCAATCGAAGCAGAGGGGAACAGCAGGAGCTTATCAATCTTTATGCGGATCTGCAACAGATGTATTCCTATCTCCTTAAAAAAGGAGAGAAAGGTATTGTAGCACCCGAATTGCCTAATGAAGGTTATTTTAAGCTGGTGGATGACAATAATGTTTATTACAAAAGTGAAGAAGATCTGACTGACGCCGATAAATCATTATTGGAGGTTCAAAATATAAAACCACAGATCATCGAAGTAGTGGAGGATCAGGGTAAGAAACAGGAAGTAATCGAAGTAGTGGAGGATCAGGAAGTGATCGAGGTAGTGGAGGTTGTCGGTTTTCCCTATAATGAGCAGACCAAACCTTACCTGGATGCCAGAAATGCGGTGGAGCAATATATGAGCTCTAAAGGTGGGTATCCTGAGGGAGTTAAAAATCTAACCGAAGAAGAGCATCGTGAGGTGGGTGTTTTATTGAAGAAAATGATATCAGAATTTATCAAGCTGGATGTGGACATGCAGAAAGTGGTGCCGAAACCATTTCCTCCTTTGCCTCCCCAGGTGAAGAATTAGATTGTTATACTACGCAATTGACACCAGTGACAAAAGAAACATTAGTGTCAATTGTGTTGCTTGAATCACCAGTATCACTTTTAACGAAACATTTTTTCATACGTCTGCAGTGCCCCTTTATTTTCTAAAGGGGCAGGAAGTAATGGAGCTTTCTGGATGAAGCGTACGATCATCTAAAAATCGCTATTCTCCCTTTTCTGTCTGCAACATTCAATTTCTAAGCGCATTATTTGTAACATTTTGGTGAAAACTGCGTTATATAACATGACATCAATCAAAATCGCAGCTTATGATCAAAGAGTTTTTCTGGATGTGTTCCGGAGCCGATGACGAACTTCTTAAGGATTGTTCAAGATCGGAACAGATAAAACAGGCCGGGATCGGAGGGACCGTTTTCTTCACCGCTCTCATGGCTTTTATTGCAGCTTCCTACGCGTTATATACCGTATTTGATAATATCTATACATCCGTTTTCTTCGGGTTTGTCTGGGGACTTTTGATCTTTAATCTGGACCGGTTCATTGTTTCTACGATCAAAAAACGAAATGATTTTACAGCTGAGCTTTTACAAGCGGTGCCGCGGATCATTCTGGCGGTGATCATTGCCGTAGTGATCGCAAAACCACTTGAACTAAAGATTTTCGAAAAGGAGATTGACCGGGTATTACTGGAAGAGAAAAATCAGATGACCCTGGATAATAAATCTCAATTAACCCAGCAATTCAGTCCGGAGATCACTGCACTTAAAACCGAGAACGATGGCTTAAAGAATGAAGTTGTCAATAAGGAAGCGGAGGTAAATTCACTCTACGATACGTTTATTGCCGAGGCTGAAGGTAGGGAAGGTACCCTGAAGATCGGCAAGGGGCCGGTCTACGCCGAAAAAAGAGCAAAACATGACACTGCTTTGGCAGAACTGCATGCCTTACGTGAGTTAAATAATACGAAGATCATCGCCAATGAGGAACAGATCGCTACCCTGGAAAAGGGACTTGCCGATAAGATCGTGGAAACACAGCCGGTAATCGAGGGTTTCGACGGGCTCATGGCACGGGTAAATGCTCTTGATAAATTGCCGTGGCTCCCATCCTTCTTTATTTTTCTTTTGTTCCTTGCCATTGAGACCGCACCGATCATCTCAAAACTTATGGCGCCACAGGGAGAATATGATATAAAGCTGGAAGATGCAGAACAGACCATTAAAACCTGGGCCGATCAAAAAGCCAATCAACGTAAGCAACAGCTTAAAACCGATGCGGCAATCAATGACAGAGTCTACGAAGATCTCTCAGAAGAAGAGGAACTCTACAATTATAAACGCAAGGTGGCGAGAGATATCATGCAGCTACAAGCAGATTCCTTTTATAAACAGCAGAAAAGAAATTTATAATTAGTAACACTAGCCACACTAGCCACACTAGTAACACTAGTGTCGTTAATGTCACCAGTATCACCGGTATCACCAATGTCACTAAATTAATTTGCTAACTTTGTGTAAAAGACAGGCAATCATGGGCAAAAAGTATGATAAGATCACATCGAGGATCGAGCGGTTTATCGCTGAACAGAAAATATTTTTCGTAGGTACTGCGATGGCTGATGGACGGGTGAATGTGTCTCCAAAAGGGATGGACAGTTTTCGTGTGGTTTCTTCCAATAAAGTACTCTGGCTGAACCTTACCGGTTCCGGTAATGAGACCGCGACCCATATTCAGTTCAACGATCGGATGACCGTGATGTTCTGTGCTTTCGATGGCCCGCCAATGATACTGCGCTTATATGGACATGCAAAGGCATGGCATGAAGGCGATCCGGAATTCGAACGCTATGTATCTGAATTTCCTAAGATTGCCGGTACCCGACAGATCTTTGAAATGAATGTCGACCTGGTACAAACCTCTTGTGGCATGGCAGTTCCTTTCATGGATTTTAAAAGTGAACGAACCGAGCTCGCTGATTGGGCTGAAGACAAAGGTGTTGCTGGAATTCATCAGTACCAGAAGGATAAGAACCTGGTAAGCCTGGATGGAAAACCAACGGGAATGCCGGTTATTGATTAAAATATGTTCTCTGCCAGTCATCGTCGTTTCGAAAAGGCATTCGCCAAAGCGCCCATTATCAATTTTGATGATGGATCTAAATTCGTATTTTTTAGTGATTGTCACCGGGGTGATAACAGTTTTGCAGATGAATTCGCCAATAACCGCAATATTTACTTCCATGCCCTGAAATATTATTTTCAGGAGAACTTCACCTATATAGAACTCGGAGATGGGGATGAACTCTGGGAGAATCACCGGTTTCATACCATATTGGAGGCGCATAAGAATGTTTATGCCTTATTAAAGGATTTTCATGATAACAAACGGTTATATATGCTGTATGGTAATCATGATATGGTACATAAAGATAGCCGATATGTAAAAAGGCATTATGACACCTGGTATGATCCGAATCTCGGTGAGGAGGTCTCCTTCATGCCGGGATTACTAATCCATGAGGCGATACGTCTTAAGCATACCCAAACCGGACAGGAAATCTTTTTGGTACACGGACATCAGGCCGATACCTGGAATTATACCTTTTGGAGGTTTGCCCGTTTGATGGTACGGGTGCTCTGGCGACCCCTGCAAGTCGTTGGAATTTCGGATCCTACAAGTCCTGCGAGGAATAATCTGGAATCCTTTAAGATTGAAAAAAGAACCAAAAGGTGGATTACCTTCAGGAAAAATCTGTTCACGATCGTAGGACATACGCACCGGCCAAGATTCCCCGAACCCGGCGATCTTCCACTATTCAATGACGGTTGTTGTGTACATCCGAGAAGTATCACAGGGATCGAATTCGTGAATGGAGAAATATCCTTGATCAAATGGTATATCGATACTACGGATGAAGGGTATTTGCAAATCGTAAGAACCGTACTCGAAGGTCCGCAGAAGATCGCTGATTATCACTAATACTTTGCCTATGAAGATGTATACTTTAACTAAAATCACCACAATTTTTTATCCGTCATATCTCCTTGGTCTGATTTTGATTTCTTTTATATTTACAGCCTGCGGCGTTCAAAATGCCAGTGAAAAAAGAGCGGATAAAGAAATGAATGAATCGATGCCAAACCCGGATAAAAGAACTGTGAATTATCTCGCATTGGGAGATAGTTATACAATCGGTCATAGTGTTTGTGACACTTGTAATTTTCCGGAACAATTAAAACGACAATTACTCACCCATAATTTCGATGAGGTTGACCTGCAGATCATTGCTGTTACAGGGTGGACGACCGAAGACTTGCTGAACGGAATCGAAGAAAAAGCTCCCGCAGGAGCTCGTGATCTGGTTACCTTGTTGATCGGTGTAAATAATCAATATCAACACAAAGACTTCAGTAAGTACGAAGAAGAATTCGTTACCTTGTTTGAAAAAGCCATTGCCTTTGCCGGAAATGATAAAGATAGAGTGGTGGTAGTTTCTATTCCGGATTACGCATATACGCCTTTCGGTCAGGCACTGCCCGAGCCCGAGAATATTTCTGAAGAACTCGATCGTTATAATACATATGCAAAAAAAGTGGCAACCGAATCCGGAGTTAGCTTTGTCGATATAACGGATATCACAAGGAAAGGCCTTAATGACCCTGAGCTGGTAGCGGATGATCAGCTGCATCCTTCGGAGAAGGCGTATGCAGGTTTTGTGGAGCGGTTACTTCCTGTTGTACTTTCCAAACTGCGAGAGTGACGTGCACCTTCGGTGCTTAGTGTCGATCCTGATCGCTGGCGCGATCAGTTCTCCAGTGTCGCGGTTTGTTTTGCTGACGCAAAACTCCCTTAAGTGACCTTACGGCTCGCTCCCCTTCGGGTCGCATTGCCTTTTGCAATCTTATAGCTTGCTCTC
>NZ_QKWN01000017.1 GCF_007279655.1 Robertkochia solimangrovi
TCCAAGCGAGGCGTAGTGAGCTTCAAGGTCCAAGCGAGGCGTAGCGAGCAATAAAGTCACTTAAGGGAGTTTTGCGTCAGCAAAACAAACCGCGACACTGGAGAACTGATTGCTTCAGCAATCAGGATCGACACTAAGCACCGGAAGGTGCACGTCACTCTGAAAGTCCCAACACTATAAAAAAAGCCTCCCCAAAAAGGGAGGCTTTTTTGTCACAGTCCAAAACACTGATTATTTTGTTTTTGCCATTTTCTGTTTATTGATCTCATCCTGAAGAGCACGACGCGCTTTTTGTTCGCGTTCTAATGCTTTTCTTCGATGTTCCTCATATTCCTGTTCCAGTTCAGACAACGACTTGCGAGCATCCTGGGTAATGGCATTGGCATTTTTGAATTTGTAAATAAAGAATACAAGCACCAGAGTCAGTAAACCGATAATTCCCCACATGATGGATTTATAAACCGGTTTTTCGATCAGGATTCCGAAAAAGGAGATACTGTCTTTTTCTTCGGTAACCTGATTCAGGTTGGTGTTTGTAGAGGCAAGGTCTTTTTTAAGTTTTTCGATCTCATCTTTCTGAGTGATCGTGAGCGAATTCGATTCAGCAAGCTCTTTTTCTATCCGAGCGACCGAATCAAGTGTATTCTTCTTTAAAAGACTTAACCATTCTTTTTTGACTACCTTATAATTTCTGTAATTATTTGCTTTCTGTAATACATATTCGAATTGATCGTCTATGCTACCATTGGAAAGGGATAACTCTTCATCCTTATCCTGAGCTATAGCGATCACGGTGAAAAGCATTAAAGCAAAAGTCGTTATAAAGTTCTTTTTCATCATCTTCATTTGCTGATTTAATTTTATCCGGGGTGTAAAGTTAAGTTTTTACTTGGAAACGTGAGTATAACTAACTTATTGTTTTTGTGATAAAAAAAAAGTTTCAGCGAATAAGCCTGTTAATAATAGGTGTATCTTCTTACTTTTGCTATATATTTTGCCAATCTGATAACTTGTTGGCTATAACCATATTCATTATCATACCAAATATAAAGTACAGCACTTTTACCATCTTCTGATACTATCGTTGCCTTACTGTCATAGATCGATGGGGCTGAAGTACCAACAATATCTGAAGATACCAGTTCATTATTCAGAGAATATTTGATCTGCTCGACCAAATCTCCTTCAAGCGCATATTTTTTGATGATCGCATTGATTCCATCTTTGGTGATCGGCTTTTCGAGATCCAGATTTAAAACAACCAGAGAGCCGTTTGGAACAGGGACACGAATCGCGTTGGAGGTTAGTTTGCCTGCAAGAGTAGGTAAGGCTTTAGCTACTGCTGAACCGGCACCGGTTTCAGTGATCACCATGTTTAGTGCGGCTGCACGACCACGGCGATATTTATCATGCATATTATCTACAAGATTCTGATCGTTGGTGTAGGCGTGTATCGTTTCTAAATGACCTTTGGTGATTCCTAATGATTCTTCCAGCGCCTTAAGGATGGGTGTGATCGCATTGGTTGTACACGATGCTGCCGAGAATATATCCGTTTTATCCGGGTCATATTCTTTATGATTCACCCCATGTACGATATTGGGTACTTCTTTTCCGGGTGCGGTTAATAGAACTTTGGCTGCACCTTTTGATTTAAGGTGTCTTGACAGTTCTTTTTTATTGCGGAATGCACCTGTGTTATCGATGACCAGGGCATTATTGATCCCATATTTAGTATAGTCAATGTTTTCAGGCTTATCAGCTGAAATAATGTGTACGGTCGTTCCGTTAATGATCAGACTGTTGGTTTCAACATCGATGGATACAGTTCCCGGAAAATCCCCATGAACAGAATCATTTTCCAATAGTGAGGCTCGTTTCTGAAGGATCTCTTCCGAAACATTTCCCCTCACAACGATTGCACGCAGACGAAGTTGACTTCCACTTCCGGTTTTGAGCATCAATTCGCGGGCCAGTAATCTTCCGATTCTTCCGAAGCCATAGAGAACCACATCCTTTGGTTTTATTTCCTTACTGTTCGTAGCACCTCTAAGTTTGTTTATAACAAAAGAGGTTGCATCACCAAAACGGTTATCCTCGATATGGTATTCATAGGTGAGTTTACCGATATCGATTTTGGCAGGAGGGAGGTTCATACCTTTTATGGCCTGAGCGATTTGTACAGAATCAAAGATCGAGATAGGCTTTTGAACGAATTCTGCCGCGTATTTGTGAAGATTCATTACCTCACTGATGCTTTTGTCGATCAGTTGATTTCGGAACAAAACCAATTCGATTGATCTGTCATACCACAGATCACTTACCACTTTGATGAACTCTACCGTTGCTTTTCTGCGGTCTGCCTGAAAGGCCAGTTCCTTTTCATAAGTTGAAGCTACCTTCATAATAGTGTTTTTAGATGCGATGTTTGAGTTTGGCGCAAAAGTATATATTTCAAACGTTTTCGTGCAACAATTTTCTGTAAAAAAAATGGTTCCTCGATAAAGGAACCATTCTGTAGGGGTGAATATGGAATTTTGTTAATCGTGAAAGATCAAACGCTCTTTTTCACCTTGTTCGTTCAATAATGTAATGCTTAAATACCCGGAACGTTGAGCGTTACTCATGGCTGTTTTTACATCATTGATATCTGTGATATTTTCATCATTGATACCTACCAGCAATTTACCGGCGATACCTTGAGTTCTCGCAAAACGGCCTGAATCAATGATCTTAACACCCTCTTTATTTTTGAATCGCTTTCGATCTGATTCGGTCTGTTCCTTAACGGATAGTCCGAGGACATCGATCTGATAGGAAGTGTCTTTAACCAGCGTTACCGGAACGTTGATATAATCATCATTTCTCAATATCGATAATTCAACCTTATCGTCTGGTCTTTTACTTCTTAAATACCCGGTTAGATCGGAGAACTTATTGATTCGGATGCCATCGACAGATTTAATGATGTCTCCGGTTTTAAGTCCGGCCATATCGGCACCGGAATCTTCGATTACTTCTGCGACATAAACGCCTTCTGATTCAGATACCTCCTTCATATTTACACGAGACACATCGGCACCGCGTATACCTATATTACCCACCTGAACATTTCCGAATTCCATGAGATCTTCTACCACTTTCTTGGCAATGTTACTGGGTACTGCAAAGGAATACCCCACGTAAGAACCCGTTTGTGAAGTGATGGCCGTATTGATTCCGATCAGTTCTCCATTGATATTTACAAGTGCTCCTCCGCTATTTCCGGGATTTACCGCAGCGTCGGTTTGAATGAACGATTGAAAGTTCTGATCTCCTTCATTGAGGTCACGAGCCTTGGCACTGATGATACCTGCTGTAACCGTAGAAGTAAGATTAAAAGGGTTACCAACAGCTAACACCCATTCTCCGATTCGGGTTTGATTTGAATCACCAAACGGAAGATAAGGCAGCTGATCATCTGCATTGATCTTAATAAGAGCGATATCGGTTTCAGGATCTGAACCGACCAGCTCCGCTTTAAAGGTCTTGTTGTTGTTGAGAGTAACCTGTAACTCGGAGGCATTTGCGATCACATGATTGTTGGTCACGATATAACCATCAGGAGATATGATCACACCTGATCCGGTTCCGACCTGGGCTCGGGGAGCACCTCCTGAGCCATAGAAATAATCCATGATGCTCGATGGTCCTTTACTGATCGTGACATTCTTGACGTGAACAACCGCATGTACGGTTTCTTCAGCAGCTTTTGTGAAATTGATGTTCTCCGGCACGCGAAGTGCGTTTGCATTGTAATTTGCAGTCACAAATGGAGTGTCTTTTTGATCACTGGTCACCTGAAGTGGTGTTTGCTCAAAGAATAATTTATAAGCACCCAGTGTTATGGCCCCCGCTAGAATTGCGACTAATAATAAACTTGAAAATCTTTTCATGATCAATTTACTATTTATGGGATTTAACATTTAAAATTACTTGAATATTTACTGTTCAACTATACTTTAACCGCAATTTAACAATGAAGGAAGAAGTCGATCAAAGTCGTATATTTGCGGCACAAGCAAGGCATATGAAAATTAATTTTTACAAATACCAGGGAACAGGAAATGACTTTGTCATGATTGACAACCGTCAGTCTGTATTTCCCAAAAATGATACCAAACTCATAAATCATCTTTGTGACCGTAGATTTGGCATAGGTGCTGATGGTCTTATTCTGTTGGAGAATGATCCTGAATATGATTTCAAAATGGTCTACTACAATGCCGATGGAAGAGAAAGTACCATGTGTGGAAATGGAGGAAGATGTCTGGTAGCCTTTGCAAGCCAATTGGGGGTGATCGAAAACGAGGCAACCTTTATCGCGGTTGATGGATTGCATAAAGCGCGAATCACCGGAGAGGTTGTGGAATTACAGATGCAGGATGTGAAAAGCATCGATGTATTTGAAAAATATTCCTTCTTAAATACAGGTTCGCCTCATCATGTACAGCTTCAGAATGAATTGAAGCATCTGGATGTGAAAAAGGAAGGAGCACGTCTTCGTTATGGTAAATACGGAGAAGAAGGCAGTAATATTAATTTTACCGAACAGATCGATGCCGACACCTTTGCAGTTCGTACCTACGAGCGTGGCGTAGAGGATGAGACGTATTCCTGTGGAACTGGTGTAACTGCAGTTGCGATTGCGATGCATCGCAATGGTCTTGCAAAAGGAGACCATATTGCACTTCAAACCCCGGGAGGGAATCTGAGTGTGTCATTTGAAACCTCGAACGGACACTACAATAATGTATGGTTAAAAGGTCCTGCTAAACTCGTATATTCCGGAACTATAGCCTATTAAAATGAAACGACTGACCGGAGATAAATGTTATCTGAGGGCGCTTGAGCCTGAAGATTTGGATTTTCTTTACAAGCTGGAGAATGATGAATCGGTTTGGGAGGTCAGTGAAACCGTAACTCCATATTCCAGGTATCTGTTAAAGGAATATTTGGAGAACAGTCATCGGGATATCTATGATGTAAAACAACTTCGCCTCGCAATATGCAGCCCTGATGGACGTTTATTAGGTTTTGTGGATCTGTTTGATTTTGATCCAAAGAATGGCAGGGCAGGAGTTGGAATAATCGTACTGAATAAGAACGACCGAAATCAGGGAATAGGGCATGAAGCACTTCAACTGCTTTCAGACTACGCTTTCCGATATCTGGAGTTACATCAGTTATATGCTAATATAGGTGCTGCGAATAAAGCGAGTATCCGGTTGTTCGAAAGTTTAGGATTTGAACTTATAGGAGTAAAAAAGGAGTGGACCCGTATCTCGGGGAAGTTTTGTGATGAATTGTTTTATCAAAAAATAAACGATGTATATTAAGAAAATATTGGTTGCCATCGCCCTGATAGGAGTTGTGGTGGGTGGTATCATTGTCTATAATATCTATAATGCGATCTTCGCACCGAATACGGTTTTCGAGGAAGACAGGGTATTTATTGAAGTGCCCACGAATGCAGGCTTTTCAGCGGTAAAGGCACAATTGCAGCCCTTGTTGAAGGATATGAGTAGCTTTGAAAGAGTAGCACAACGAAAAGGGTATATTGGCAATATTAAGGCTGGGAGGTTTCCGATTAGCAAGGGGATGAACAATAATGAGATCGTGAATTCGATACGTAGCAGAAATATTCCACTGTCGCTTTCTTTTAATAATCAGGAATCATTGGGTGAACTTGCGGGAAGGATCTCAGATCAGATCGAGGCCGATAGTGTTTCGCTTTTGAAGGTTTTTAATGACAAGGAGTTCCTTGATAGTATAAACATGAATAGCGATAATGCTATAGGAATGTATATCCCAAATACCTACGAGTTTTTCTGGAATACGGATGCAGAAGCGTTTCGTGATCGAATGTATAAGGAATACAATAAGTTTTGGAATGAGACGCGTATCGGGAAGGCCATGCAATTAGGATTGACTCCTAAACAGGTGACCGCACTTGCGGCTATAGTACAAAAGGAATCGGCAAAGGTAGATGAACGCCCAAGGATCGCAGGTGTTTATATCAATAGGATCAGAAAAAAAATGCCATTACAGGCAGATCCTACTGTAATCTTTGCAAAAAAGAAATTATCCGGAGATTTTGAACAGGTGATAAAACGAGTTTTAAATGCAGATCTTCAATTGGATTCACCTTATAATACCTACAAATATGCGGGTATTCCACCCGGGCCGATCTGTATGCCAGACATATCTTCTATCGATGCGGTTCTGAATTTTGAACAGCACGATTACCTCTATTTTGTTGCCGATACGAAGAATTTCGGCTATCATAAATTCGCAAAGACTTTGAGCCAGCACAATGTGAATGCAAAGGAGTATCATCAATGGATTAACGCACAGGGAATTAGACGTTAATAGAGTATTTAACATACTTTAACTAACTGTCGTTTAGTTTTTTAAAAATTTGCGTATTTTTGCAGTCACAATTTCGGGCATCAAAACTACCCTGTGTAGTTGCTTGAAGAAATCATATTTTATGAGAAAAAGCGTATTAAAATTAAATTTTTTAATAGCTGTTTTGATTTTAATTACCACCGTAAGTTTAGGTTTTTCTTCAACAAAAAAAATCAAAGACGTTCAGTTAAATTATAGTGCAACCAAACCCCTTGATTACACTGTTGCATTGAGCCACCAGGATATTGTGGAGATTCATCCGCCTTTCCTTGGTAAATCCTTTAATGGTTTTAAGGAAGCCTTGGCTTTCAGCGAATCCAGAGGGAATTATTTTGTAGTCAATAATTATGGTTACATGGGGAAATATCAGTTTGGTTCCTCGGCGTTAAGAGCGTTGGGAATTCAGGACAGAACTGATTTTCTTAACGATCCCGAGCTGCAGGAAAAAGCTTTTGTAAGTATTCTGCAACGTAACAAATGGATACTTAAAGAATATATCGAACAGTATTCGGGTAAAACCATAAGGGGAGTTGAAGTTACTGAATCTGGTATCCTTGCCGCGGCCCATTTAGCGGGTGCGGGTAATGTTAAAAGATATCTGCGTTCCGGTGGAACTGTAGGTTTTAAGGATGCTTTTGGTACTTCTATTCGCTATTATATGAAAAAATTTGCAGGATATGATGTGTCTCATGTAGAGGCGAATCGAACTGCAAAGATTTAACAGAGAATTTAATAGATTTTAGTTTAAGCCATCCGAAAGGGTGGCTTTTTTTTTTTTTTTGGGATGGTTGGTTCGAGTATTAGTTTACTGCATGAAAGATAAAGATACAAGGGCGTTTATGCAGGTCGACTTCTTCCTTTTTCCATGCCTCTGCAGTTTTCGTACGAATATATTCTGTTGGCAGTGTTATGTCGACAGCTACACAGATTCGTGTGTCAGACCGTAGCTGAGTGATTAGGTCAGCGAGTAATTTGTCGTTGCGATAAGGGGTTTCGATAAAGATTTGAGATTGATTGTATTCCCTTGATAATCTTTCGAAGTCCCTTAATTTTTTCTTTCGGGCACTTTTTTCAATAGGCAGATAACCATTGAATGCAAAACTTTGTCCATTCATTCCACTAGCCATTAAAGCCAATAGAATGGAGGAGGGGCCGACCAATGGAACGATCTCGATACCTTTGGTATGTGCCAATGCCACTACATCTGCTCCCGGATCAGCGATTCCCGGGCATCCGGCTTCTGATATTATTCCTACATCATATCCATTCAGGCATGGCGTCAGGAAAGTGGGAAGTTCCTGATCAGTTGTGAATTTGTTAAGCAGGAAGATCTTAAGAGATGGCTGTGATTTTTTGGGATTGATCTTTTTGATGAACCTTCTGGCGGTCTTTTCATTTTCAACGATGTAAAAATCGATGTTGTCAATCGCTTGTTTTACGGAAAGGGGGAGAACCTGTAGAGGTTCTGTCTCTCCCAGGGTGGTAGGGATCATATAGATTTTTCCCTTTTGGCTCTGGGCTGTACTCATACCTTATTGATTTATATTGGTCTGGACTGAACTCAGTAAGATAGCTCGGAGGCTATATTACTACAGGCCTCATCAAGCATCTTGTATACTTTTTCAAAACCATCTTCACCTCCGTAGTATGGATCGGGTACATCTCGATCCTGACCCGGGAAGATAGTATTGAGAATCAGGTCAATCTTTTCGATATCCTTTCGATCCCTGGCAAGAGCTTTGACATTGCGATAATTGCTGTTGTCCATGACATAGATCTTATCAAAGTGATCAAAGTCCGATACCTGGAATTGACGACCTCTTTGATCTGAGATATCTATATTATGCAATATGGCGGTACTGATCGATCTGGGATCCGGAGTACTCCCGATATGGTAGTTGGAAGTAGCTGCAGAATCAACGGTGATTTCGTTTGGATCTACTTTTGATTTCAATATTCCTTCAGCGAGGGGACTTCTGCAAATATTCCCCAGGCAAACCATTAAAATCCTCTTCATATTATTGAGAAAACTTTTTTGTAAGGTCTTCTATGTATTTTCTGAATTGTTTATCAGTTTCTGCAAGATTATCAACAGTTTTGCAGGCATGCAGAACGGTAGCATGATCGCGTTTTCCGATCTGTGATCCGATACTTGCCAATGATGCCTTGGTATATTTTTTAGCAAAGAACATCGCGAGTTGACGGGCCTGTACAATATGGCGCTTTCTCGTTTTTGACTGAAGTGTCTCCACATCCATCTGGAAATAATCAGAGATAACCTTTTGAATATAATCTATAGAGACTTCGCGTTTGGTGTTTTTTACAAACTTTTCCACAACCTGATTAGCCAGGTCTAGCGTAACTTCTTTTTTATTAAAGGAAGACTGGGCGATAAGAGAAATGATCGCACCTTCAAGTTCCCGTACATTGGTCTTGATGTTTTGTGCAACACATTCAACAATATCATCGGGCATTTCAACCCCGTCTCGGTATAGTCTGTTCTTTAAGATCGATACTCTGGTCTCGAAATCAGGTGACTGAAGCTCAGCCGATAACCCCCATTTGAATCTCGATAAAAGTCGCTGTTCGATATCCTGCATATCCACCGGAGCCTTATCGGAAGTAAGGATTACTTGCTTTCCATTCTGGTGAAGGTGGTTGAATATATGAAAGAATACATCCTGCGTTCCGGATTTACCCGAAAAGAACTGCACATCATCAATAATGAGAACATCTATTAATTGATAGAAATGTATGAAGTCATTTCGCGTGTTCTTCTTAACAGATTCGATATATTGTTGTGTGAATTTCTCTGCAGAAATATAAAGTACTGTTTTCTCCGGATATTTATCCTTGATTTCAACACCGATCGCATGTGCCAGGTGGGTTTTACCCAGACCAACTCCTCCAAAAACGAGTAGTGGGTTAAATGAAGTACCTCCAGGCTTGTTCGCTACGGCTAAACCAGCAGACCGGGCAAGGCGGTTTGAATCCCCTTCCAGGAAATTGTCAAAACTGTAATTTGGATTTAACTGAGATTCGATCTTAATGTTACGAATCCCTGGAATTACAAACGGGTTTTTAAGCTCTGGATTCTTATGCTTTACAGGAACATCTAATTCCTGTGGTTGCATGTTTGCGCGATTCGAACTCGGGATACTTTCGGTGAATGGTTTTTTATTTCCGTAGGTGTTCTCCATACGGATCACATAGACCAATTTTGCGTTTTCACCTAACTCCTTGGTAAGGGCAACTTTGAGCAGTTTAACATAGTGCTCTTCCAACCATTCGTAAAAAAATTTGCTGGGAACCTGGATACTTAATGCGTTATCAGTTAATTTTACGGATTTAATCGGTTCAAACCAGGTTTTATAGGCTTGTGGCTGGATATTATCTTTTATGAATGTGAGACAATTCTGCCATACTGATTCCGCAGTTAAGTTCATTATATCGTATAATTTTTACTTAGTTAGTTAGGATGACGAAGGATGAAAATGGTAATTTTCCATCGCATTAAGGTTAAACAAATATGTGAACAATTATTTGAAAAAAAAAATGAAAACGGGGTTGAAATTCTACTTTTTTTTTCGCATGTCTTTTAACATTAAATTTACACTTTCATAAACTACGAAAAATACCTTAGATAATGAAAAAAACACACAAAATTAACATAAGAGTTCGATACGGTGAAACCGATAAAATGGGAGTGGTTTATCACGGTAATTATGCGCAATATCTGGAAGTAGCAAGGGTTGAATGGCTAAGGGATTTAGGCGTTTCATACCGCTGGATGGAGGAGAATGGGGTGATGTTACCCGTAACTTCACTTCAGATAAAATATCTGAATCCTGCTCGTTATGACGATCTCCTTACCGTCGTTGTGACCCTTGTTAAAACACCGGGTGTACGTATAGAATTCAACTATGAAATTTTAGATGAAAAGAAGCAAAAAATAGTTGAAGCGAATACGGTTCTGGCTTTTATTAGTACCGACACCGGAAGACCTGTTCGATGTCCTGAATATATTCTCGATAAACTAACTCAGGAAGTGGAATGACAATCCACAGAATTCAGAATTATCTGATGGTGAGGTTCAAAGTCATTTAAAAGTTTTCCTACATCACCCTTTCGTGTACTCACGGTCATTTCACAGGTCAGATCCATTTTCTGATCTGTGATCTCTAGATTTCTCTCTTTGATGATACGCATTACTTTGTTCATATCCGGATAACCAAACTGTATTCTGAAACATCGATTGATGGTCTTTTCTATGATCGGGCTTGATTCCAATGCCATTTGAGCTGTGGTTTTATACGCAGAGATCAATCCGCCTACGCCGAGTTTTATCCCGCCGAAATAACGAACCACCACGATCAGAACATTGGTGAGTTCGAAGCTTTGAATCTGACCATATATCGGCATACCTGCAGAATTAGAAGGTTCTCCATCATCATTAGCGCGGTATCTGAATTCTTCTTCACCGAGCTGCCATGCATAACACCAGTGTCTCGCACTGTGATGTTTTGCCCGTAACGAATCCAGAATATCGCTGATCGCTTCCTCGTCTGATACATGGTAGGCATAACCGAAAAACTTGCTCCCTTTTTCTTTGAATAGTACTTCCTCACTGTTACCGTCTATGGTCTTGTAGCTGTCGTTCAAATCTGTTTCTAATTTTTTACGTATGCGATCACAAATATACTTACTATCGCCATCATTACCCCGAACCAGTTGCGTTTGTTGAGTCGTTCACCAAAAAGAAGAATACCGGCAAATGTCGTAATCATTACAATGCCAACATTATTGATGGTGAAAACGGTGGCACTGTCGAGATCATTCTCTCGAAGGGCCATCAGAATAAAATAAATGGAGAAATAGTTGGGTATACCTAATACGATACCCCCGAGTATATCTTTTAACCGAAGTGTCGATCTTCCGGTTAGTTTACGATAAATGATCATTAGTATACCCATAAATGCAGCGGTACCGAAGATCGATGCCGAATAAATAGAGAATTCTTCTTTTTGCACATAATAGTTCTCGAGATATTTAAGGCCTGTGTCGATAATTCCTGATCCCAGAAACAGTAATAACGGATAGGTGAGGTTTTGTTTAAAGTTTAAGGCTGCCTCTTTTTTGACGGAAACCAAATAGACTGCCGCTAATGCTAAAAGGATTCCGGTCAGTTTTAAAGGTCCCATCGTTTCATGATAAGCAAAGACTCCGAAGATCACCGGAATGATCAATGACATTTTGCCGGCAATGGAGGCTACCGACAGACCATTGGTCTGGGCGGTTCTTGCCATGACCACAAAAACGTTGATGAATAGAAATCCGAGTAATACAGCTCCCGAGAACCACGGACGTTGAACGATACTGCTCAGATTTACAGGTGCTGGGTTTAGTAAGATACCGATTACGCAGGCGATGATATAATTGATCACAATCGCATTGAAGGTGTTGACCTTGTAGCGATCGAAAAGCTTGAATATTACAAAAAGCAAGCTGGAGATCAATATGCTGAACACCAAATAAATCACCAGGGTAGGTCTTTAGCAAATAAACCGGTAATATCTTCCTGACCTGGCCTTAAATTCCAGACCGGCATCTGTAATTGGGAGGCCGCTTCTGTGTTTTCAACGGTATCGTCTATAAAAAGGCTTTCGGAGGCTGATAATCCGTTCTTTTCCAATACGAATTGGTAGATTTCTGAATCGGGCTTTCTCATATTGATCTCGTGCGAAAGGTAGAAGCCTTCAAAACAGGACTTGAATACATCGTATTTTTGCGTTCCAATATTATGAATCACTTGTTCTATATGTAATGCATTGGTGTTGCTTAGCAGAAATAAACGGTATCGGTTCTCACTTTTTAGATTTTGCAAGAATTCAAGGCGCTGTTCGGGAATGTCAAGAATTATAGAGTTCCAGATTCTTTTGATCAAAGTTTCATTATCTGTATTGAATTCTTGTTTATAGAAAGCCAGGAATTCTTCAGTGCTGATCAATCCTTTTTCATAAAGAAGGTTGTTTTGCAACAACGCTTCAGAAAGTGTTAGTTCAGTATTGAGTTGACGAAGTTCCCTGAGGTATGCTTCTTTATCAAGGTCTATAAAGATGTCGCCGAAATCGAAAATGATATTTTGAATCATCGAACTTAAATCAGTTTACAGGTTTATTTCTATATAAAGATACTTTGTCATTTTCGATAAACATTCCGGAAATCGGGGTAATTTCAATTTTGGGTGCCTGTACTCCCCCGAATAGCTTGATCGGTGCCGTAAATACTCTGGCTTCGTCCCAGAGATCTTCACTTATAAAGCTGTTGATCGTTTGAGCACCTCCTTCTACGATCAAACTTTGAATACCGTATTTCACGGCGATACGACAGATCTCATTCGGAAGTCCGTTAGCGATAAATACTTTTTCGTATTGTAACATGTCTGTGCTTTCCGGACAATTTTCGGCAAGGGTAATAATAATGGTTCTAACACTTTTGTCCAGCACATGATAGCGAGTAGGGATCTTTAAATTTAGGTCGATGACAAATCGTACCGGGGAATTGCCATACCAGGTTCGTGTATCCAATCTTGGGTTATCCAGAATGGCGGTTCGCGTACCTATAAGGATACCCATTTCTTCGCTGCGCCATTTATGGACCAGTTGTCTGGATCCTGAATTCGAAAGCCAGACCGGTTCTGGCTTTTTGTCCGGATCCGATGGTGGGGCTATAAAGCCATCATTGCTTTCAGCCCATTTCAGAATGATATAGGGCCTTTGCTTTTCATGAAAACATAAAAACCTGCGATTTAATTCCCGGCATTCCTGCTCCAGGATTCCGGTAATGACTTCTATTCCTGCTTCCTCCAGTTTGCGTACTCCTTTTCCGAGTACTTCCTTATTGCTGTCCAGTGTTCCGATGACCACTCTTGGTATTTTATGGGTGATGATCAGATCTGCGCAGGGAGGAGTTCGACCGTAATGCGAACAGGGTTCCAGCGTTACATACAACGTAGATTCCGTCAATAATGAGGGGTCGGAAACCGAATGGATGGCATTCACTTCGGCATGAGCTTGGCCCGGAGGACTGGTATATCCTTCTCCGATGATCGTTTCCTTGTGAACGATCACGCATCCGACACTTGGATTGGGGTAGGTGTGACCCAGTCCATTTTTTGCGATTTCAATACACCTTTTTATATAGAATTCATGTATATTCACGATCCAAAAATACTATTTTAATTGCGCTATGAGCAGTGTTAAAATACGAGAAATTCAACAAAGTGACAATCAGGAAGTAGCGGTCATGATCCGGAAGGTATTGATCGAAATGGATGTGCCTAAGGTAGGTACAGCCTATGCCGACAAAGCGCTGGACCGGATGTATGAAACATACGATGCGGATAAAGCGGTGTATTTCATCCTTGAGGAGGATGGAAGGATTCTTGGTGGAGCCGGGATCGCACAACTTCAAAATTTCGACGGCCCGATTTGTGAGCTGCAAAAAATGTATTTTCTGCCAGAAGCCCGGGGAAGAGGACTCGGGAGAGCTATGATGGATACTTGTTTAGAAAAAGCAGCCGCCTTTGGATTTGAACAGGTTTATATTGAAACCATGCCGAATATGGATCATGCTCAGAAATTATATATCAAATCCGGTTTCAGGTATATCGATGCCCCAATGGGGAACACCGGACATAGTTCTTGTCCGGTCTGGTTAATTAAAGACCTTTGAAAATGAAATTGAATGCATTGCGGAATTATGCCAGGCAACGACTGACTCCCGTCTACGGTGAACAGGAGACCCAAAGTATGTTTAAAATTCTTTGCGAAACTTTTCTGATGCTTGAGCCCTATCAGATCACCATGAATCTCGATAAAGAAATAGATGAAGAGGCCCTGAACAGATTTGAAGATGCAATCGAAAAATTATATGCACAACAACCGGTGCAGTACATCGTCGGGGAGACTACTTTTCGTGGATTGCCTCTTAAGGTGAACGGTGCAACGCTGATTCCGCGCCCTGAGACGGAAGAATTGGTGGCCTGGATCATTAAAGATCATGAAAAACATACAGGTGTTAAATTTCTGGATATCGGTACCGGAAGTGGGTGTATTGCTCTTTCTATATCAGATGCAATGAGTAAGGCGGTCGTCGTTGCGGTTGATATTTCTGAAGAAGCCCTGGCGACTGCCCGGGAAAATGCGATTAACAATCATTTGGGAGTTGGGTTTAAAAGGCTGGATATTTTGAATATTGAACATCTGGCAAACGCTTTTGGTAAGGATCCGGTTCATTTCGATTGTATTGTATCTAACCCACCCTATGTAAGAATGCTTGAACGAAAGGATATGAAACCCAATGTACTTAACTATGAACCTGCTACGGCGTTGTTCGTAAGTGATGAAGACCCATTGTTGTTCTACAGAAAAATCAGTGCTCTGGCTTATGAGAATCTAAATGACGGAGGTTCATTGTATTTTGAGATCAATGAATACCTGCCTGAAGAGACCAGCGATCTGGTTCGGGGAGCAGGCTTCAGGGAAGTGAGTCTTAAAAAGGACCTTTTCGGTAAATACAGAATGTTAAAAGCGATAAAATGAAAAGTATAAGTGTTTTTTGCGGCAGTAGTGAAGGGAATGATCAGCAGATCATTAAAATGAGTCATGAACTGGGAAAGACACTGGCTTTAAAAGGGTATACGCTTGTTTATGGAGGGAGTAAACTTGGGTTGATGGGAAATATCGCAAATGCTGCACTTGAAAATCAAGGTAAAGTAATAGGGATTATTCCCGGATTTCTCAAAAGAAAGGAAGTGGTCCATACCGGTATTACAGAATTGCATACCACTCAAAATATGCATGACAGAAAGCTAATGCTTAATGAAATGGCAGATGGAATCATCACCTTTCCGGGCGGGTTTGGTACAATGGAGGAGTTCTTTGAACTTCTGACCTGGGCACAACTGGGTTTGCATAAAAAACCGATCGGGTTGCTCAATGTCAATGGATTTTTTGATGACCTGATTCGTTTATTTGAAAAGATGACCGTTCGCGGTCTGCTTAAGGAAGAAAATCTTTCCCTGCTTATCGTGGAAGACGATATCGAATTGCTCCTTAATAAAATGGAAGATTATAAACCCGCGATCACCGGGAAATGGATAACTAAAGAACAAACCTGAATATGAATATCGAAGAGAAGATCAAGAACTTAAGAGAAGAATTGTCTAAGCATAATTATAGCTATTATGTATTGGATAGTCCGGTTATATCCGATTTTGAATTCGATATGAAACTTAAGGAGTTACAGGAGCTTGAAGAGGCTCATCCTGAATTCTATGATCCTAATTCCCCATCCGTACGTGTAGGAGGGATGATCACCAGAAACTTTGAAACTGTGGTCCATGAGCACAGAATGTATTCGCTTGATAATTCATATTCACGGGAAGATTTGCTGGAATGGGAAAAACGAATCGAAAAGATACTCGGTGCTGAGAATGTTAATTTCACCTGTGAATTGAAATATGATGGTGCATCGATAAGTATCACATATGAAAACGGGAAGCTTTTACGGGCAGTGACCCGAGGAGATGGTTTTCAGGGAGATGATGTGACCAACAATGTGAAAACGATCCGTTCGGTACCTTTGGTTTTACGCGGTGATTATCCGCCGAAATTCGATATCAGGGGAGAGATCATTCTTCCTTATGAAGGTTTCACAAAAATGAATCAGGAGCGTATCGAGGCCGGAGAAGATCCATATATGAACCCGAGAAATACGGCCAGTGGAAGTCTTAAACTTCAGGATAGTGCTGAAGTAGCGCGACGTCCTCTTGATTGTTTACTCTATAATCTGACCGGAAATAATCTTGGCGTCCATACTCAGTTTGAAAGTCTGCAAAAAGCACGTGAATGGGGCTTCAAAGTTCCTGATACTGCCAGATTATGCCATACTGTACAGGAAGTATTTGAATTTGTGGATTACTGGGATATTCACAGGCATGCGATGCCTTATGAGACCGATGGTGTCGTGATCAAAGTGAACGATATTGTGCAGCAGGAAGAACTGGGATATACGGCAAAATCACCACGTTGGGCAATGGCTTATAAGTTTAAAGCCGAACAGGTGTCAACCCGTTTGAATAGTATCAGCTACCAGGTAGGAAGAACCGGAGCCGTGACTCCGGTTGCGAATCTGGAACCGGTACTACTAGCTGGAACTACGGTAAAAAGGGCCTCGCTCCATAATGCAGATCAAATGGAAAAACTTGATATTCGTATCGGGGATGAAGTGTTTGTGGAAAAAGGAGGGGAGATCATACCTAAGATTATCGCTGTAGATTTTACGAAGCGAGATCCGGAAAGCCTTCCGCTATCCTATATTTCAAACTGTCCTGAATGTGGAACTCCTTTAATCAGAAAACCGGGTGAAGCACAACATTATTGCCCGAATACCTATGGTTGTCCTCCTCAGATAACCGGAAGAATTCAGCATTATATTTCCAGAAAGGCGATGGATATAGAAGGTTTAGGTAGTGAGACGGTGGAATTGTTGTTCAAGGAGGGATTGATCGACAATTATGCTGATCTTTATGAGCTTACCAAGGATCAGGTGGTTCCTTTGGAACGCATGGCTGAAAAGTCGGCTGAAAATCTGGTTAATGGCATTGAAAAATCTAAAGAGATTCCTTTTGAACGTGTTTTGTTCGCACTTGGGATTCGCTATGTAGGTGAAACCGTTGCAAAAAAGCTTGCAAGAGCCTTCGGATCGATTGAGAATATTAGTAAAGCTTCCTTGGAAGAACTTTGTGCAGTGGATGAGATCGGTATAAAGATAGCCGAAAGTGTTATCGAGTTTTTCAGTGATGAAGGTAATGTTTTAATAGTAAAAAGATTACGTGATTATGGTGTTCAACTGGAAATTTCTGCAGATAAACTGGAAAATCTTAGTGACGCCCTCAAAGGTGTTACTTTTGTTGTTTCCGGGGTGTTTGAAAAAGTATCCCGTAACGAACTAAAAAAACTAATCGAAGACAACGGAGGTAAAGTGGCTTCGTCTATTTCGTCCAAAACGAACTATGTAGTGGCTGGTGCAAATATGGGGCCCAGTAAAAAGGATAAGGCTGAGAAGCTGGGAGTGGCGATAATCTCCGAGGATGATTTTCTCAATATGTTATGAAATCAAAACAGGGCTGGATCGTTTATTTCATTTTTGCATTATTCTATTTGATCTGTGAAATTTTCGAATCAGATATCCTCATACATATTGCCCGAATGCTGCTGATGCCGGTGGTTTTTGTAGAATATATGAGAACACATAAAAAAAGGCATCCTTTTCCGATCATTATAATTTCAGCATGTTTTCTGGGGGACCTGGCAGTAGCACTGGCGTATCGATCACTGGCGCCGGTTTCTCTGGCTTGTTTTGCGATTAGTCACTTGGTCTTCATCTATATCTGTTTCAGAGCGATCAGAGATCTTAATGTAAAGAAGTTGTTGTTTTCTGCCTTACCGGTCATCATATTATGGTTTATCTATTATAACTACTCCATAAAAGATATTTTCGGAAAGGATCTGGGAGATAACTATATTTATGTATTATTATATTCAATAGTGCTTAGCGCTTTTATGATAATTTCTCTGATGGGTTATTTTAACGATGAGAATAAGATGAGTCTTTTTGCCGTTATCATCGCTTTATCCTTTGTGGTAGGAGATATTATGATGGGGCTATATGCATATATAACCCCTTTGCGATTTTTTGAATTGACCTATGCGACAGCAGGGGTCGTGGGATATTTTTTTATTATGCGCTTCAATAACGAATTTAACTTTAAACAGATATACTGACCGCCTTACTTTCGTTGATCCCATTTTCAAAATAAAAATCGATCCTTCCCAGGAAGATACCATAGCATCCCACTTGATTTACCAAAACCTGTTTGTCAGCTTTGTTCATTACAACCGTTGGTTTGTCTAAAAAGGTATGGGTATGGCCACCGATGATAAGATCGATATGTTTTGTGTTTTTAGCGAGTTTAAGGTCAGAGATCTTCTCGCTTTCATAGGAGTAACCTAGGTGTGAAAGGCATACGACAAGGTCGCATTTTTCCTCTTCTTTTAAAACTCGGGAAATATCCGTTGCGATCTCTAGGGGATCCTGATATACGGTTTCTTTATACAGATTCTTACTGACAAGATCTTTAAGTTCGATTCCGAGACCGAACACGCCGATGCGAATACCATCTTTCAGATAAACTTTATAAGGTTTGATATGGCCGTCAAGTATGGTGTTGGAAACATCATAGTTGGCATTGATGAACTCAAATCCTGCATTTGGCAATTGTCCGTAAAGGCCTTCTATACCATTGTCAAAATCATGATTCCCCAGGGTTGCGGCATCATAGTTCATCATGCTCATCAATTTAAATTCCAATTCACCTCCGTAAAAATTAAAATAGGGAGTGCCTTGGAAAATATCACCTGCATCAAAGAGTAAGGTGTTAGGGTTCTCGCTGCGGATATCTTCGATAAGCGCAGCTCTTCTTGCTACGCCACCCATATTCGGATTTTTTGCATGTGTTGCGGGGAAGGGGTCTATATGGCTGTGTACATCATTGGTATGTAAAATGGTCAGATGTTTACCACTTCCTTTGGTACATGAGGTAAGGCTTAGGCCACCAGCGGTTATAAATGCTGAACTGGCGAGGGTGGTCTGTATAAACTGTCTTCTTTTCATCATCTTCAGATTATGGGAGTTGTATAAAACGATCATCGGTAACCGGATCGATGGTATCTACCTTGGTGAAATAATCGATCATCTCATTTCGGATCAGATAATCGATCTCCATGGAACTTACCGGATTGGTCAGGAAGTACATTCCGTCACCTCCGTATGCGAGATAATTTGATGTGGCAACAAAATAGGTTTTTTCATCCGCTACCGGTTCACCATTTATCAAAAATGATTTGACATTATGATCTTTGTCTATGACGATTTTCATGCCGCGGAAGGGGTGTGGTTTGTTTTTTCGGAGATAATCTGCCATCTGTTTCATTTGAACTCCTGTAAGCTCAAGAATAAGTACCGTGTTTTCAAATGGCATTACTTCAAAAGCAGTTCTTCTGCTAACAGCACCTTTGGAAATGATGGAGCGAATGCCTCCAAAATTTATAAGAACCACATCGATATGATTTCCTGTTCGCTTGAAGAATACCGGGTCGGATTGTTCATATACAATATCTGCGAGAAGATTTCCGATGGCGGTGTTGTACTTTCCATCATTCTTTGAAAGTGTCTTTTTGGAATAAGCCAGTGGATCATCGAGTACGGAATCGATGTGCTGACGATAAGGTGTTATATAGGTGTCGTAACTGTCGATGCCTGATATAGAATCTGTTATACCTATTTCTTTCCCTGAAATCCGGTCTAATCCACCTGAACCCTGCTTGCATCCGGTCAAAGAAACTATTGTTATAAATATAACAAAATGTTTTAAATTAAAACGCATAAGATTTATAATTTTGAAACCTGAAAGTACTTAAAGTTTTACCTTTGTATTAACAATGTAAAATTACATGATTTTAAAAAGTCTGAAAGAAAAATCAGTTTATAAAATTATTGAGGAGGAATCAGGGAAAAAAAGAACTTCATCGCAGGGTGAAGGTAAATTCAGATCACTGGCAATTATCATTAATTACGACAAATTGGTTGATTACAGGCCTTTACTCAATCTGGCAAATGCTTTGGATATCCCGAACGAATCGGTACATATGCTGGGTTACGTTGAAAAGGCAGTGAAGAACGTAAATTATCTGATCCCGGTATTTTCACCGAAATCGATCGGTGTGAAAGGGAAGGTGAAGGATGATGCACTGGAGGATTTTTTGAAAAAGGATTACGATCTGTTGGTTAACTACTATTCA
The DNA here is from genome assembly GCF_007279655.1 of Robertkochia solimangrovi. Lineage (GTDB taxonomy): Bacteria > Bacteroidota > Bacteroidia > Flavobacteriales > Flavobacteriaceae > Robertkochia > Robertkochia solimangrovi. Next base: position 20,376 of record NZ_QKWN01000017.1, read on the forward strand.
GACCCGGTTATCGAAATGATGCTGGTGTCTGCTTTGACCAGATCAGATTTTAAAGTTGGCATTTCCGATGAGCATGCGATTTTAAATGATCTGATTCTGAAGGTAGGTGAAGGAAATTTCAGGGATTTTCAGGAGGAACTGATAAAGTACCTTAAAATTTTAAAGAAGTTATAACGTATGACGAATTTTGTAGGAACAGGTGTTGCATTGATCACACCATTCAAGGCGGATCTTTCGGTTGATACAGAAGCATTGACCAGGATCGTTAATTATGTAATTGAAGGAGGGGTAGAGTATCTCGTTGTTTTGGGAACCACCGCTGAATCTGCAACATTGTCCAAACAGGAAAAGGAACTGGTGAAGCAAACCATCAGTGAAGCAAATAAAGGAAGGTTGCCTATGGTATTGGGTGTAGGAAGTAATGATACCATGTCGGTCGTAGAAGAATTACGAAACACAGACCTTTCAGAATATAGTGCCATTCTCTCTGTGTCTCCTTATTATAATAAGCCTACTCAGGAAGGGATCTTCAGACATTTTAGTATGATAGCAGAGAATTCACCGATACCGGTTATTCTGTATAATGTACCGGGCCGAACTGCTTCCAACGTATTGCCAAAGACAGCGATCAAACTTGCGGAAACCTATTCCAATATAATAGGGATTAAAGAGGCAGCAGGAGACATAGTTCAAGCCATGCGTTTGCTGAAGTCAAAACCTAAACATTTTCAAGTAATTTCAGGTGACGATATGATCACCTTACCGATGGTCCTTGCAGGTGGTGCAGGAGTTATTTCTGTGATCGGACAGGGATTCCCTAAAGAATTTTCTGGAATGGTACGCGAAGGACTCCGCGGGAATATCGACGTGGCGAATACGTTGCATTATCAATTGATGGACATTGTCGATTATATTTTCGAAGAAGGAAATCCTGCGGGTATCAAGGCGGTATTTGAGCAACTTGGATTGTGTTCCTCGGGAGTTCGATTACCTCTGGTAGCGGCTTCTGAAACTCTAAAAGAGAAAATAGCAAATTATATTTCAGTATCCCAGTTCAGTATGTAATGGGCGATGAAAGACGCTTACAGGAAAGCAGACCGTATGGTCTGCTTTTTTTTGATCCTTTCGGTGTCAAAACTATAAATTCGTTAAAATTTATATAAAGGTTGGTTGAATTGAAACAATGCCGTTATTTTTAGCTTGTTAAAATTCTTTTTTATATTTCATTTAATTAGCTAATTTTGCCGGATGATTAAAAATTTAAAATACGTTTATGTCTCAGCTTTTCTGAGCCTCTCTCTAACCTCATGTAGTGAGTACCAAAAGGTTTTAAAAGAGGATGATGTAAAGAAAAAATACGAAATGGCTGAGCAATTGTATAACGATGGTAATTATAAAAAGGCGATTCGTCTTTTTGACCAGATTGCTCCGAATTATACGGGTAAACCACAAGGAGAGCGTATTTTTTATTTCTATGCCAATAGTTATTACCAAACCGGAGATTACTACCTGGCCGCTTATCAGTTCAAACGTTTTTCAACTTCTTATCCAAGAAGTGAGAAAGCTGAAGAGTCAGCCTATCTGGGAGCGAAGAGTGAGTATTTTACTTCGCCGCGATATAGTCTCGATCAAACGGCTACAGAAGGGGCGATAAACAGATTACAAATGTTTATCAACGATTATCCCGATTCGGAATACCTTCCGGAAGCCAATGAAATGATGCGTGAATTACGCACGAAGCTGGAGAAGAAACAGTTTGAGATCGGTAAACAATATAATACCATCGGTGATTATTTTGCTTCGATCACTTCCTTTGAATTATTTTTAAAGGAGAATCCGGGATCGGATTACAGAGAAGATGCGTTGTTCTACAAATTGACAGCGGAATATAACCTTGCTAAGAATAGTATTTATTCCAAAAGAGAGGAACGTATAAATAATGCAATGGAGACTTATGCTGCTTTGAATACCAGCTTTAAGGATTCCAAATATCAAAAGGATGTCACCAAAATGGTGGCTGAATTACAACAGGATTTAGAAATTTTCAGTAAATAAATAAGGACTATGAGTGATTTGAGAAATTCAGATGCGCCTATTTCAACTGTTACTTATAACAGAAATGAGATCGATGCCCCTACACAAAATATCTATGAAGCTATTTCAGTAGTGGCTAAAAGAGCAAACCAGATCAATGCGGAGATCAAAAAGGAACTGATCGAAAAATTGGAAGAATTTGCGACCTATACCGACAGTCTGGAAGAGATCTTTGAGAATAAGGAACAAATCGAAGTTTCCAAGTTCTATGAGAAACTTCCAAAGCCTCATGCCATCGCTATTCAGGAATGGCTTGAAGATAAGATCTATTACAGAAATACCGAAAAGGAATAACAGCATGTCTGTACTTGGCGGCAAAAACATTCTACTTGGAATCTCCGGAGGAATTGCCGCATATAAAACGGCTTTTTTAGTACGTTTGTTTAAAAAGGCCGGAGCAAGCGTTAAAGTGGTAATGACCGAGAGTTCGAAGGACTTCGTTACCCCTTTAACGCTTTCTGCGTTGTCCGGAAACCCGGTACTGTCTTCATTCGTAAATAGTGATGAAGATGGTGAAACATGGAATAACCATGTGGAACTGGGGTTATGGGCCGATCTCATGATTGTCGCGCCGGCAACGGCGAATACACTGTCAAAAATGGCGAATGGTTCTTGTGATAATCTATTGCTGGCTGTATATCTGTCTGCAAAATGTCCGGTTTATTTCGCACCAGCCATGGATCTGGATATGTATGCACATCGTACTACGCAGGAAAGTTTTCGTAAACTGGAATCTTTTGGCAATATTATGATTCCTGCAGAGGAAGGAGAACTTGCGAGTGGTCTCGTCGGAAAAGGAAGAATGGCGGAACCAGAGAATATCCTTCAGTTTATCGAAAATCATATTATTTCCGGGCTCCCCTTACGAGACAAAAAGGTGTTGATCACTGCGGGTCCTACCTACGAAGCTATTGACCCTGTTCGGTTCATAGGCAATCATTCTTCCGGGAAAATGGGGTACGCCTTAGCTCAGGAAGCGGCTGCATTAGGTGCAGAGGTCGTTCTGGTAAGCGGACCGACTGCACTCACTCTTAATGATGAAAAGATCAAGGTGGTCCCGGTTGTTTCTGCAGAAGAAATGTATCAGGCGGTACACGCACATTTTGCGCATTGTGATATAGCGATCCTGGCTGCTGCGGTAGCTGATTATCGACCGAAAGAAGTGGCAGATACCAAGATCAAAAAAGCCAGTGCGGTTATGCGGGTCGATCTCGAACCTACCAAAGATATTCTGGCCTCGCTGGGAAGTATTAAAGAAAATCGATTTCTGGTAGGATTTGCACTGGAAACCAATAATGAATTCGATAATGCCGTAGCCAAGCTGAAACGAAAAAATCTGGATGCGATCGTATTGAATTCTTTAAATGACATAGGGGCAGGTTTTGGTAAACCCACAAATAAGATTACATTTATAGACAAAGAATTAAAATCTGAGGCTTTTGGACTTAAAGCAAAGTCAGCGGTAGCCAAAGATATTTTTAACCAAATCATCATCCGTCTGCATGCGTAAAAGCCTGATCTTATTTCTAGCCCTGGCAGGAATCTCATTTCTGCAAGCTCAGGAGTTGAACTGTACCGTTATTGTCAATTCCGATCAGGTCGATCAGACCAATAAGCAAATCTTTAATACTTTGCAACGTTCATTGAGTGACTTCATCAATAAGACGAAATGGACGAATAGGGATTTTGGGCAGAATGAAAGGATAGAGTGTAGTATGATGATCACTATCAATTCTTTTGACACCAGTGTATTTGGCGGGACCATACAGATTCAATCAAACCGTCCTGTATATAACTCTTCCTACCAGAGTCCGGTATTTAATCATCAGGATAAGCAATTCACATTTAATTATATCGAATATCAACCTCTTTACTTTAATCCGAACACTTTTGATTCTAATCTAACTTCGGTTATCACGTATTATGTCTACATAATTCTGGGGATTGATGCCGATACGTTCTCACGTGAAGGCGGAACCGATTATTTCAAACAGGCTCAACGTGTGGTAAACCTGGCGCAGGGGAGTGGTTACAGCGGCTGGCAACAGGCCGATGGAAACCGAACCCGATGGGAGCTCGTCGACAACTTGCTTTCCAATACGTTCAGGGAATATCGGCTTGCACTTTATAACTACCATCGTCTCGGGATGGACAATCTGGTTGGCAATCCTAAACTGGCAAAACAGTCTATAGCCGGATCGATGAAATTGTTTGAGCGTCTTAACAGTACACGACCGAATTCTTTCGTGCTTCAGACTTTTTTCGATGCAAAATCGGTGGAGATCGCAGATGTTTTTTCTGATGGGCCTGATGTAGACATTGCCTCACTGATCACCACCCTTAATAAAATAGCACCTTTGTACAGTAAAACCTGGGAAAGGATAAAATTTTAAACAGGCTTTTATCCCCTCTAAAATATCGGTTATATTTGGGAGGTAAAAACCTATACGATTGCTAACAACACTTTCCATAAAGAATTATGCCCTCATCGATACACTGAATGTCGAATTTAAAGAGGGGTTTACAACCATTACCGGGGAAACCGGAGCCGGAAAATCAATTTTGCTGGGAGGATTGGCACTGGTTCTTGGTAAGCGTGCAGATCTTTCCAGTTTGAAGAATGAAGAAGAAAAATGTGTCATTGAAGCTGGATTCAAGGTCGGACATTACAACCTGAAAGGCTTTTTTGAGGAATCAGATTTGGATTATGAAGAGCTCACACTAATTCGAAGAGAAATACTTCCCGGGGGTAAATCACGGGCATTTGTCAACGATACTCCGGTACGTCTTGATGTTCTTTCATCCTTGGGAGAAAAACTTATCGATATCCATTCTCAGCACCAGACGTTAAAACTGACGGAAAATGAATTTCAGTTTCAGGTGATCGATGCCGTTGCTGGTAACGAAAAGCATCTTAAAGAGTACCGTAAAGTTCTTAAAGCCTGGACTAATGCGGTACGAAATCTGGATGCGTTGACTAAGCAACAGTCGGAATCGATTAAAGAATTGGATTATAACCAGTTTCTTCTTCAGGAACTGGAAGAGGCCGGACTGGTTCCGGGAATGCTGGAAGAGTTGGAATCTGAATATGAGCAACTCAACAATATCGAATCTATTGGAGAATATCTCGTTCATAGCAGCCAGCTTCTCGGTGATGAACGCATGGGGGTGATCCGGAATCTGGCAGAATTGAAAGCTGTATTACAGAAGCTGGCTGCCTATGGTTCTGGTTTTAAAACGATTGCTGAACGTGTTCACTCGACCCATATAGAATTGGACGATATCTATGGGGAGATCCAGCGTAAAGAGGAAGAACTCGAAGCCGATCCGGGCCGATTGGAAGAATTGCATGCGAAATTGCAAAAGATCTACGATCTTCAGAAAAAGCATGGAGTGATAGAAATTGAGGAACTTATACAAATACGAGAAGATCTGGGTGTAAAGGTCAGGGTAACTGAAAATCTGGGTGAGGATATCGAGAAGGCTCAGTCATTGGTGGCGAAACTAAGAGAAGAGGTAATGGTGGTTGCGGAGGAGATCAGTGATCGTCGAAGTTCCGTGATCGGGAATCTGAAGGCGAATATGGAAAATGCACTGAAACCACTTGGAATGCCTGATGCGAGCTTTGATATCAGACTATCCAAATCAGATTCTTTCTTTACCAATGGATCGGATGTACTGGAGTTTCTGTTTGCTGCGAATAAAGGTTCAGCTTATAATGAATTGAAAAAAGTAGCTTCCGGAGGAGAATTATCCCGAATAATGCTGGTGATTAAAGCGATACTTGCTAAATATATGCAACTTCCAACGATCATGTTCGATGAGATTGATACCGGAGTGTCCGGAGAGGTTTCTACCCGAATGGCAGCGATTATGCAGGAAATGAGCAAAACGATGCAGGTATTCACCATCACGCACCTGCCGCAGGTTGCTGCACGAGGTAATACTCAGTTCAAGGTGTATAAGGAAGTGGAAGGTGAAACTACCCGTTCTAACATTCGTGAACTGGCTCAGGAAGAAAGAGTGATAGAGATCGCTGAAATGCTTGGAGGGAAAGACATAAGTGACTCTGCCAGAAGGCATGCCGTAGAACTTTTAGATCAGGCGTTAGGCCCGGTTGAATGACCTTCAATTTGTGTATTTCCTTACAGGTATAAGGTTTAATACTATTTTTAGAAAGGATTCGAAATAAAATGAATATTTTTGAATCACTTTTTGAATAAAGAATAATAATTGAATACATATGTCATATAATTTATTAAAAGGTAAGAAGGGGATCATCTTCGGAGCCCTGGATGAAAATTCAATTGCTTGGAAAACCGCAGTGAGAGCTCATGAAGAAGGAGCTGAATTTGTACTTACCAATGCGCCTATCGCAATGCGAATGGGACAGATCAATCAGCTGGCAGAACAAACGGGATCACAGATCATTCCCGCTGATGCTACAAGTATCGAAGACCTTGAAAATCTTGTTGAGAAAGCAATGGAGATTCTCGGTGGAAAACTCGATTTCGTATTGCATTCCATCGGAATGTCTGTAAACGTTAGAAAAGGAAGACATTACACGGATGAAAATTATGATTTCACACAAAAAGGATGGGATGTTTCTGCACTTTCCTTTCATAAGGTTTGTCAAACTTTGTATAAGAAGGATGCGATGAATGAATGGGGAAGTGTTGTAGCACTGACCTATATGGCCGCTCAGCGATCTTTCCCTGACTATAACGATATGGCAGATAATAAAGCGTATCTGGAGTCAATCGCAAGAAGTTTTGGCTACTTTTTTGGAAAGGATAAAAAAGTACGTGTAAACACTATTTCTCAGTCACCTACACCAACAACTGCCGGTCAGGGAGTTAAAGGTTTCGGTGGATTTATCGCCTATGCTGAGAAGATGTCACCTCTTGGAAATGCAACGGCAGCAGATTGTGCTGACTATACGATCAGTCTTTTCTCGGATCTGACCAGAAAGGTAACGATGCAGAACTTGTTCCATGATGGAGGCTTTTCGAATACCGGAGTAAGCAACGAGGTTATCGAAAGATTTACAGAAGAATAAAGTATCTGAAAATATACAATGGAAAAACCACCGCAATGGTGGTTTTTTTATAAGCTATAATCTCTAAATTTGTTAAAGGATCACTATTAAATCATTGAGGTCCTGAGAATACCCTTTATGGAACTTGATTTTTCTTTTATAATTCCTGTGTACAACAGGCCGGATGAGATCGGTGAATTACTGGCTAGTATGTCGGTAATGGATGGCGGGCGTGATTTCGAGATCGTGATCGTGGAGGATGGCTCTGAGGTTACTGCGGAACAAGTGGTAAAAGATTTTTCTGAAAACTTGAACATCAGCTATTATCAAAAGGCGAATAGCGGGCCCGGGGATTCACGGAATTATGGTATGTCGAGGGCGAAGGGCAATTATTTTATCATACTTGATTCAGATTGTTTACTGCCGCCACACTATTTAAATGAAGTTAAAAGGGCGCTGCAACAAGCGTATGTCGATTGTTATGGAGGTCCAGATGCGGCCCATGAAAGTTTTTCGACCCTCCAGAAAGCTATTAACTATACGATGACTTCAATCTTCACCACAGGAGGTATCAGGGGAAATAAAAGAAGTGTCGGTAAGTTTCAACCCAGAAGTTTTAATATGGGGCTTTCCAGAAAGGCTTTTGAGCGTAGTGGAGGTTTTGGTGATATTCACCCCGGAGAAGATCCCGATCTGACATTGAGGTTGTGGAAGAATGGATTTGAAACCCGATTATTACCTGAGGCCTATGTATATCACAAGCGCAGAATTTCATGGAAGCTGTTTTATAAACAAGTCCGGAAATTTGGGTTGACAAGACCGATCCTGAATCGATGGCATCCTGAATCGAAAAAGATTACGTATTGGTTTCCCACGCTTTTTATCACAGGAATGTTGGTTTCTTTGATACTTTGCTTAGTCGGATTTCCTTATTTACTTTATCTGTATCTGGTCTATCTGCTCATGATATTTGCAGGCGCTTGGTACTCAGAAGGCTCACTATTAGTTGCCTGTTATAGCGTGCTGGCGATTTTGATCCAGTTTATAGGTTATGGCATTGCATTTGCCAAATCTGAATTATTCATTAACTTATTAAGGCGAAATCCCAGGGAGGTTTTTCCTGAATTATTCTTTTCATAGATGCCATCACGATTATTCAAAAATGTAAAGTTTATTTTAAAGAAGCCGAAAGCTACTGTCTTTATCGGCTTTGTGATTATTTCGTTCCTTTTATGGTTTATGATTACACTTTCTGATCAATATACCTCTAAGATCACATTGAAAATCGATTATACCAATGTACCGGATTCGAAGTTAATGCTTGGTGATCCACCGCGTACCCTGCAGGCAAATGTTGGTGCCAGTGGTTTCAGATTGCTGGGTTATCGGTTGTTCAGGCAGAGTTTATCAGTAAACGTCGCCGGATTTAAAGAAAAGGGTTCTGAATTCTTTCTTACCGGAGAAGATCTTGAGGATGATCTCAGAAGCCAGTTTAAATCACTTGATGTGAGACGGGTATTACAGGATACGCTGAAAGTTGAACTAGGGGTCAATAAGATCAAAAGAGTGAAGGTGGTTCCTGATCTGGATCTGACCTTTCAAAGTGATCACCAATTAGGAGATACTGTGGTGGTCATTCCTGATAGCGTGAATATACGGGGGCCTGAAGATCAGGTAGATCAATTGACTTATATCAAAACAAAAAAATTGGTGCTTACCGATTTAAACAGTGATTTTTCAAAAGAGATCGCACTGGTAGCTCCTGACTCACTTAAATCGATCATGCTTTCCCTGAATAAGGTAGCGGTAAGCGGGGTGGTTACACAGTATTCAGAAAAGATAATCGACGTTCCTGTAACGATAATAAATGTTCCCGACAGGGTAAGTGTAAAAACTTTTCCTTCAGAGGCCCGTATACTTTGTAAAGCAGGGATCAATGACCTTAAAAGACTTGAGGCATCTGGGTTTAAAGTAATCTGCGATTATAAGGAGATCAGTAATAATTCCTCATATCTTTTACTAAAGATCGAAGAAAAGCCCTCATTTGTGAATAGTGCCACACTGATGGTCAGCAAAGTAGAATATTTAATAAAAAGATCATGATCGTAGGATTGACCGGAGGTATCGGTAGCGGAAAATCGACCGTAGCCGAGATGTTCTCAAAGTTGGGGATACCGGTTTATATCGCTGATAAGGAAGCAAAAAATCTTATGGAAACCGATCCGGAACTGAGAGCAGGTATTATTGCCGCTTTTGGTAAAGCTTCTTATAAAGGGAATATTCCAGACCGACAATTTTTGGCTGGTCAGGTATTCGGTGACGAAAAAAGACTTGCGGAATTAAACGCACTGATTCATCCTGCTGTAAGAAAACACTTCATTTCATGGGTGGATGAACAGACAGCACCTTATGTGATCTATGAAACAGCAATTCTCTTTGAACACGGTGGGGATAATCTATGTGATAAGGTGATCACGGTAACCGCTCCACGTGAGGTGAGAATATCCAGGGTGATCACCAGAGATCAAATAAGTCGTGATGCGGTTGAAGCCAGGATGAAACATCAGTTACCTGAAAAGTCTAAGATTTTACGCTCAGACTTTGTCATAGAAAATCTCGAATTAAGCGAAACCAAGGCCATGGTTGACGCTGTACACCGTTTTTTAATTAAAAAAATTAAACAGAACAAATAATTTAACATTTTTGTTAATGTAAGGTTAAATGCTTAACAAACCTTATTACAAAGCCTTAATTTTGACGAAATGAGTAGACGCTTATTTGTGCTTTTGGTAATTCTGATGAGTTTATCCTTAATAGGAATAATCTTCGTTCAGGGCTACTGGATTAAGACAGCCGTAGAGGACAAGGAGGAACAGTTTTCAAATAATATTTCGCAAGTTCTGCAATCCGTTTCAGAGAAAGTGGAAGAAAATGAATTACGTCGTTACCTTGATATGGCACTTGAAGTTAATGATAGTGTAGGGATTATGGAAGCTTCCCGATTTGATGAGTTCATACTGATCAAAAGGGAGGATAATAACAATGAAACCTTTGTGTACCGACACGGTATACTTGAGGAAGAATATGGAATCCCGCCTTCGTTCATTGAAAACAGTACCGATTCCCTGATCGTGAAGAATTTTACCTCACGAAGAACTACCGAGGTTTTTAAGGAGGAATATGGTATAGATGGTAAAGTATACTCACCGGTTGAAAGGATAGAGAAAATAGGAAATCTTGACAGAACCCAGCAACTTCTTTTAAATGATGGTTTCCGGGAATATGCCAAAAGAGTTCCAATCCATAAACGGGTAAGTGTTCAGGAAATAGACCTGATCCTGCAACAGGAATTACAGGATCGCGGAATCGGTTTGCATTACGAATTCGGTGTCTATAGTAACGGACTCGCTACTCGTGTAAAAACTCATGATTTTAAGGGTGTGGATGCCTCGATGTCTAAAACGTCGATCTTCAGGGATAGTGATGGAAATAGTAATTATGATCTGTTGATCAGTTTTCCGAATAAAAAACGGTTCCTGATTTCATCGATCATCGAGATGGCGTTGTTGTCTGTTGTGTTCACCCTGATCATTATAATTGCCTATGCAAGTGCTTTGTATCAGTTGATCCGACAAAAACAGATCTCTGAAATCAAAACGGATTTCATCAATAACATGACCCATGAGTTCAAAACGCCGATAGCAACTATTAATCTTGCGTTGGATGCGATTAAGAATCCTAAGGCATTCGAAGATACCGACAAGGTTAAGCGATATCTTCAAATGATCAGGGATGAGAACAAAAGGATGCATGCTCAGGTGGAAAATGTATTGAGGATTTCAAAGTTGGAAAAAAATCAGATGGATATCACAAAAGATAAGGTGGATATCCATGAACTGATAGAAGAAGCCGTTGCACATGTAGCTTTGATGGTGGAGAATCGCGGTGGAACTATTACGCAACATCTCGATGCAGCACGCAGTGAGATTTTGGGGAATGATTTTCATTTGACCAATATTCTGGTGAATATACTTGATAATGCAAATAAATATTCTCCGGAAGCTCCGGTGATCGATATCTACACGGAAAACGTTAAGAACAATGTAGTGATCAGAATCGAAGATCATGGAGCAGGAATGAGCAAAGTGGTGCTCAAAAGAATTTTTGAAAAATTTTACAGGGAATCTACCGGTAATATTCACAATGTAAAAGGTCACGGTTTAGGACTTGCTTATGTGAAAAGTATCGTGGATGACCACCAGGGCGAGGTTTACGCCGAAAGTGAAAAAGATAAAGGAAGTACCTTTTTTGTAAAGATACCTTTAATATAGTATTATGGAAACAGTAAATAAAAAGATTTTATTAGTGGAAGACGATCCCAACTTCGGGGTTGTACTAAAGGATTATCTATCTATGAACGACTTTGATGTCACGCTTGCCAAGAATGGTATGGAAGGCTATGAGAAGTTCAGAAAAGATAATTTTGATCTGTGTATACTGGATGTCATGATGCCCTACAAAGACGGATTTACGCTTGCTAAGGAAATCAGAGAGAAGGATGAGAACATTCCGATCATTTTCCTCACAGCAAAGACCATGAAGGAAGATGTTTTAAAAGGGTATAAGGTTGGAGCCGATGATTATTTGAACAAACCGTTCGATTCAGAGGTATTGTTGTTTAAGATCAAGGCGATCCTACAACGTAAATCAACCGAATCATTGGCAGACAGTAAACAATTTGAATTCGAAATCGGAAATTTCCACCTGAATTCAAAATTGAGGTTCCTTACCTATAAAGAGGAAGAACCGATTAAACTTTCTCCTAAAGAGAATGAGCTCCTTCGATTACTGGCGTTACATGAAAATGATCTAATGCCAAGAGAACTTGCTCTAACCAAAATTTGGAGAGATGATAACTATTTTACCTCACGTAGTATGGATGTTTATATCGCTAAGTTGAGAAAATATTTGAAAAAGGATGAAGACGTGGAAATTCTGAATATCCACGGAGAAGGATTCCGACTGGTAGTGAAGAGTGAAGCGGAAAGATAAATTCCAATCTATATATACAAAAAGCCGAAGATTATTCTTCGGCTTTTTTATTTGGTTTATCGCTGATAAATTCAGAAAATATCTTCCTGACTCAGGTCGATTACTCCTTTACCTCCTGTTTCCAGTATACGTTTTGATCTCAGATATCTTTTACGGTTGTATGAATCATAATTCGGAGCATCCGGGTCCATACTACTGATACGAACCATTCCGGACGAATGAATGAACTCATTATTTCCGATCCACATTCCTACATGGATCACGCGTTCACTTCCATCATCATTCTTTCTTCCAAAGAACAATAGATCTCCTGGCTCTAATTTACTGAAATCACCCGAGCTATCGATTAATTCACCTGAAGCAACCTGCTGACTTGCATCACGAGGTAATACGATTCCGTTTAAATAATAGATGGTCTTGGTGTAACCACTACAATCGACTCCTTTGGGAGATGTTCCTCCCCAAAGATAGGGGAGTCCCATTAAGGATTTTGCAGTACTGATTAGTTCTGCTGCGGTTAAAGTTGGTTTCTCCTGCCAGGATTTATATCTTTCTGCAGTATTTGTTGGAATATAACCGTTTCTTCCATCAGGATATTCAAATTCAAAATATCCGTTCACTTCACCTTTTATGGGCAATAGGGCACCGGCAACCAGGTCAGAGATTACAGGAGCATCAGCCTCTGGAGATGCATAGGCCCATCCACTGTTGTTAAGGTAGATAAGTTTCTCGGTATTCTTATAGTTCTCATATTGTTCACTGTTCAGCAATTGTAGTCCGCCTCCATCTATCCAGGCGATGTATTGATCGGGTGTTTGGATCAAAAACCAACCTCCGGAACGCTTGAGTACTTTAACAGGGGTGCCTAAAGTAGCCTGGGTTGCCAGTTCGGCTGAATGCCCGGGTTGCGATCTGATATTTCCAACTGAAATATTGATAATCCCATAGATGCTATCGTTCAGGGATTGGGAAGGCAGTCTCTCGATACTATCGGTAAATTGTATATGCTGACCATCCAGTTTTTCCTGAAGAGCCTTGATCGCTTCAGGTTTATCAGACTCACCCTTGAGGATAAGCATGCCGTTATCATTTACGCTCTCGATATTAAAGATTGCCACACGTTTATCAGGAGCAAACCGGGAACGAACTTCTGAGATGTCTTCATTGATCAGTTTCAGGTTGTCCTTTGGTTCACAGGAAAACAGGGAAAGTGCCAGACAGGATAAGGGCAGGATATATTTGCGTATATCAGTCATATTGTTTGTTAGGATTTAGGTTTATCGGTTAATACCATGCAATTTAAAATTTTAGTTGAAATAATACCTGTTCGGACATAAAATAGCGATGGTTTGTATAAAAAAAAGACGGAACTTTTGAAGGTTCCGTCTTTTTGGTTGGTTATTAAAGAAATGAAAGCTTGTTTTATTGATTAATCGTTCTTTACGATCTCAGCACTTCCACTAATGTGAATACTTCCGCCGGAGCTAGTCTTTTTAGTAACTTTTTCTGTAGCATTAATCGATATATCTGCTCCACTACTGGCGTTCGCAATTGCAGTTTTAACCTGCAGATCGTCTGCATTGATATCACTTCCGCTGCTGGCATCGGCATTGATGCTGTTTGCGGATCCAACGACACGAATATCTGCGCCACTGCTGGTGTTGCAATGTACATCATCTGCTTTGATCTCTACTTTAAGATCAGCTCCACTGCTTGCGCTGAGAGAAATATTATCTGATTCTACCAGCCCCATACTTTCAAGATCGGCACCACTGCTAACGGAGAGTTCACGTAAACTCGGAACGGTTACAAATATTTTTTTAGAGCGTGCCTTCCCGATTGGATCCTTACAATGAATTCTTAAGGTGTTATCCGAAACTTCTGTTAAGATCAGAGGCATGATATTCTCATCGGCTTCAACTTTAACTTCGGTAGTTGCACCTTGTGACACCACTACATCTAGTCCTTCAGAAGCATGGATCTTATCGAACCCGCTTACTGACCGGGATTCGGTTACTACATTTCCGTTACCCTGTGCCCCTGAAAAATTGAGTCCGAGGTTACAGGAGGCCATGAAAGCCGATAGTACGAGGGCTGTGATTACTTTGATTAATGTGCTCATTTTTGATTGTTTTTTGATGATTGATTTGTATTTCTACTGAACCTTTAGCGTATCTGTTTTTGGTTGTATTACGCTATCGGTCTTGATATTTTCCTTAATTGAATCAGCATCTCCGGCTTCATCGGTGGTCTCTACCTGATCTTGATCTTTAGGTTCATCACCTTCTTCGGTTTCTAACTCGGCACAATCGAGACAGTTCAATTCACCATCGTCGGTCATCTGCCAAAGGTGATCGATCATCATCGAACGATAATAATCGCGGTCGTTTTCAATACTTCCTATATGACCGTAAGTACTTTTTTCCAGTTTCACGATCCCGCCTACAGGCACATAGATATATACTCTGGCTTGTTGTTCCCGATATTTATTCTCAAAGTTAGTGGTTAAATAATCATCGAGAAGTAATTTGTTACCATTTAATGAGTATGAAAAATCAATTTTTTCTGCCCGGTCGGTCGCATCTTCATAATTTCCACCTTTCGCCTCTTTGAGAATCTCAAGTTTGGTTTCACCTTCCTCAGCCTTTTTGATATAGAATCGAATATCATCGGAATACAGTTTTTTAAAGTCTCCATCCATTACGATATCGAATTCACTGTTTCTGAGATAACGACTATCATAATAGCTGTTTGAGCGCATACCTACGATCAGGGTGTCCTGTACATCCATGGTCAGCGGCTCGGTCTGCAAATGTCGCCCGGAGAATGAATGTTGTGATGCGATGTTGATTCCCATGCCGATTAGCGCAGAAACTGCCAGTATCCAAATACCCAGTAATGAATATTTAGCGAAATTACCCATAGAGTTCATGTTGTCGACCAGAATCTTAAGTCCGAGATAGAATAACATAAAGAAAGGTATTCCAACAGCCAGGAACAACAGAAGCGACATCACCCATAGGGGTATATCCACGGCCAGATTTACAAAGTCAGTCCAGTGATGATTGCCAAAGAGATCTACGGAACCGGCAGTAAACAGACCAACAAATAGCGCGATTAAGGCTACAGCAGCAACGAGTAGCAGGATAATCCCGATAAATTTTCCAATGATCTTCAGCAGGAATACCAGGATATTACCCACTGTATCGAAAAAAGTTCTGGAACCATCCTTTACATTCTTTCCCATGCGATCGTAGTCAACGCTCTTCACTTTATCAGCGACGTTGTCGAAGCCCTCCTTGATCTTCTTTTCGATATTACTGATATTCACAGGTTCTCCGGTCATGGAAATTTTCTCAGAAGTTGTTGATGCTTCCGGTACCAGCACCCAGAATAGTATATACGCTATGATTCCAAATCCTGCGGATACGATGGTAGTGATAATGAATATCAGACGAACCCAAAGTACATCGATACCGAGATAATATCCCAATCCGGAACAAACTCCACCCACATATTTATTATCCGGGTCTCTGAATAGTTTTTTGGCGGATTTTGTCGTGTACTCCGAACTTTGTCCGGGTTCATCCGAAAAGATCTCTTCATCAACCATATAATCTTCAGGTTGTCCCATGATGGCGATGATCTCATCAACCTGTTTCATCGTGATCACCTGACGCTCATGTTCAAGCCTTTCGCTGAAAAGCTCGGCTATTCTTGCCTCTATATCGGATAAGATCTCATCTTTACCTTGAGTGTTAGCGAATGATCGCTTAACCGCGTCAAGATAATGTTGCAACCTTTGATAGGCATCCTCATCTATATGAAAGAATGTATTTGCAAGATTAATATTTATGGTCTTATTCATCGTTAGTGTTTTTTTGTCGTGTTACTAAATTTACTGCATTTCGCAGTTCCTCCCAGGTGGAATTAAGCTCTGACAGAAAGTTTTTTCCTTCCTCGGTCAGGGCATAGTATTTA
Source organism: Robertkochia solimangrovi (assembly GCF_007279655.1). Classification (GTDB taxonomy): domain Bacteria; phylum Bacteroidota; class Bacteroidia; order Flavobacteriales; family Flavobacteriaceae; genus Robertkochia; species Robertkochia solimangrovi. Next base: position 36,541 of record NZ_QKWN01000017.1, read on the forward strand.
CGAGGTGGCCCTGAGGTAGACTCCTCCCACCTGTAATTGAGGAGGCCGGCATTTTTCAACCTCGTCAGCAAAGGGTAGATAGTACCCTCCACCACAAGCATTTTGGCATCTTTAAGCGTTTCCAGGATTTCAGAGGCATATTTATCTTCTTCCTTTAGGATCGACAATATGCAGTACTCCAAAACACCCTTTCGCATCTGTGCCTTTGTGTTCTCTATATTCATAGTTTCATTGTACTTTAAATTGAACTGTTCGTTTTTTGATCTTTGGATCTTTCATTGTCTGATGATTGATGTTGATTGATTAATGTTGATTGATTGATTGATTGATTGATTGATTGATGAATGAACTGGCGTTATTTGATTAGTTTCATTGTAATTGGATAATTATAGGTAATTCCCTGACTCGATCGCATGGCAGCGATAATGGTACAAAGGATGTCGATTACCATCAGTGCAAAAAGCAGGAGCCCCATTACACCTACCGGGATCAGCTGAACACCCATATCCATTAGGGAGGCAACTGGCAGGTCGATGTCGTGTACATTGTGGTCCAGAATGTTTGCAAGTTGTATAAAGTCTATTGCACTGAAAAACAAGAACGGAATAGAAGCAATACCCAGAATTAGGCTGTATATCAAAATACTTATCTGGAAGTTCAGTGCCTGTTTACCGTTGTGGTCTATGAAAGCTGACCGATCTTTATTCGATACCCAAAGTATCAGTGGTACGATAAAATTTCCAAAGGGTATGAAGTATTTGGAAAAAGTTGTAATGTGGATGATTGAAGCCACATTACGATGTTGTTTGGTGATGGTGTCATCCATGATGATCAGGTTTTTTGATTGATGATTAATAACCTTAATTGGTTATAGCAACTAATTTACAATACAAATATATAGTTAAAAGAAGGTATTATGCAAAACATAGTACCTAAATTTAACATTTTATTAAGATTTAGATGGTTAGGTGATATCCTTTAATTTGAATAAATTGTGCACTATAACCCGTGTAATTATGAAATTAACTCCGGAAAAGCTCAATCAGTTCTCTATGATAAAATTACCCTCAGCCTGGCTATGTGGAGTAAGGGTAAGCGCTATCGATGATAGCCGATGTGTGACATCTGTGCGGCACAGGTGGATCAATCAAAACCCGTTTAACAGTATGTTTTGGGCAGTACAGGGAATGGCAGCAGAATTGTCAACCGGCGCCATGTTGATCGGTAAGATCAGGGAATGCGGAAAACCGGTTAGTATGCTGGTGGCTAACAACAAGGCAAACTTTTCAAAGAAAGCCAAAGGTAGGATTACCTTTGAATGTTTGGATGGCGCGGTCATAGATCAGGCGTTAACTGCTACATTGGCAACGGGAGAGGGGCAAACCTTTTGGATGGAATCAATTGGAAAGGACGAAAAAGGAGACGTAGTTTCCACCTTTCAGTTTGAGTGGACCATAAAATTGCGATCCTGATCTCTAAAAAAATGTGAGGCTAATTAGAAATGATTTAATGTGTTATTTTAAAAAAAATAAACGCTCTTGTAACTTTTTTCATCGATTGTAAACCTATAATAGAATCAAAATACGATAAAAATGACCGCACACGAAATTGACTACCATATCTATGGTGAGGAAATGCAATATGTTGAGATCGAACTCGATCCTCAGGAAGCTGTAGTTGCAGAAGCAGGAAGCTTTATGATGATGGATCAGGGCCTCCAGATGAATACCATCTTTGGAGACGGATCGAATCAGGATAATAGTGTACTCGGAAAATTATTTTCAGCCGGGAAACGATTACTTACCGGTGAAAGTCTATTCATGACTGCTTTTCTGAACACCGATATGACCAAAAGAAAAGTGAGCTTTGCATCACCGTATCCAGGAAAGATAATTCCTGTCGACCTGACAAAATACGGAGGACGATTCATTTGTCAGAAAGATGCTTTTCTTTGTGCTGCCAAAGGAGTTTCTGTGGGTATTGAATTCTCCAGAAAACTTGGAAGAGGCTTATTTGGGGGTGAAGGTTTTATCATGCAGAAACTGGAAGGCGATGGAATGGCTTTCGTTCATGCTGGTGGAACCTTATCGAGAAAGGAATTGCGTGCCGGTGAAGTTTTGAAAGTCGATACCGGTTGTATCGTAGGTTTCACAAGCTCGGTAGATTATGACATCGAATTTGTGGGAGGTATTCGAAATACCATATTTGGTGGTGAAGGACTTTTCTTTGCAACACTGCGAGGACCCGGAGTGGTTTACATTCAATCGTTACCCTTCAGCAGATTGGCAGGCAGAATTCTGGCTTCGATACCACGTGGAGGAAAAGACAGGGGGGAAGGCAGCATTCTTGGAGGCCTTGGCGATCTTCTTGATGGTGATAACCGGTTTTAGTGTATCAATAATTACTTCGGAGATATTCGAACATTTGCTCCATGTTATATTTTACAGTAGTGGTAGCTTCCCGGTAATGGTTATTCATGAAACTGAATATCAATACCCTTCCGCTTTCTGTGATCAGATAACCACTGAGGTTATAATTATTGCTTAAACTTCCTGATTTTGCGTAGATGTATGGAGTTGTTGATGACTTAAAGTTATTCTTCAGGGTTCCTGATTCTCCACCCGCCGGGAAGAATTTTTGTAGCTGTTCAAACGAATATTTCTTATATAATTGTAAGAGTACATAGACCATGGATTCCGGTGTGAACAGATTATATCTCGATAAACCGGATCCATCAACCCATCTGGGTTTTTGCTTTAACCCGCTCAGAGAATTGTTGAGAACATGATCGATGATCTTACGGGTAGTCATTGTATCCAATACGGTCTCCGCGCTCATAAGCAATAATTGTTCAGCGATGAAATTGTCACTTTCAAGCATCATTTTCTTTAGTATACTATCCCTGCTCTGGTCGTAAAAGATCTCAGGGGTCTCCATGAATAATTGATCTTTCATAATTAGTTCTCCTGAGATTGTTTTTCTCAGGATCTTAGCGATTGCAGCGGTGTCTGGTATAAAAGGAATTTGCAAGGTATCGTCACGTTTGTTCTGAACTTTATAAACGTTTTCTTTAGGAGCCCGGCGGGAATAGGGGAGTGAATCATAAACCGGAAATACATCTGGTATAAAATCGGGATAATGATCTGGTAAAAGCCAAACAACATTCCCGTATAATGGCAGTGAACTTCGCATAGCGCTATATCCGTAATCATAATCATCCCATGCCCAACCCGGACCATATGATTGTTCCTTGAAATTATCCGTGCTTAGTTTGATATACCTGAATTTATTCAAAAATTCTAAGGTTTCCTGCTTACTGAAATCAGGGTGAAGGAATGCCGGATTTCCGGTTCCTCTTATGTATAAGGTGTCCTGGTCATAGTTATATTTCAGGGAAGGCACTTTTTCAGGTAAATATTCCAACGAAGTATAGAAAGTAAAGATCTTGGTGTTACTGGCAGGAATAAAATATTTATCGGCATTAGATTTAAAAAGGGTGTCTTGGGTTTCCGGATCGAATACCATAATTCCTGTAAATTGATTCTGAAATGAATCCTTTCTGAGGTCCTGAGTCCATTCCTTATTCAGCTTTCGTGAGGAATGACTTGCACAACCCGTAAGAGTTGCCAAAATAATGAGGAGAATACTGCGTTTGATCATAGTAAGAATAAACATACATATCCGTTTTGATATCGGCAAATAAATTTTTGATCGCGATTTTAAGAAAAATTTAATTTCATCAGTTATATAAGAAATTCACTGATAATTCGTTAATAATTAGACCCTATAAGATTAAATGTACATTTTACGCATGTTATTTTTAACAATATAATATTGATATGTATAAAAAGTTTGAAGTATATTTAGAACAACCAAATACTAAAAAAAATGCCTAGAGCTATGTTTGAATATACCGTAACGGTATTGCAGAAGGTAAGCTTTGATTCTATTCTCTTTTGCAGAGAATTGGAGAAAGCAGCAAAGCGATTGTTGCCACATGAATTGGATGAACTACGCATCTGGCTGGTTCATTACATTCAGGGTAAACCGCAATTATCAAATTCATTGATCTATTTAAAAGTATAGCTATATAAATGCCATCTGTTAAGGATGGCATTTTACTTTTACAGATCAGTTGTCAATGGTAAGCTGCCCGGGTCGGATGCGAAATTAATTTTGCATCCGTAAGGAATTATTTTTCATATGGCAACCATTTCGCTATGCATTAAAATTATGCCTTTCATTATCTTTTAAAGCTGATTTTTCATTTTTCACATGTCAATTAATGGTATATTTGCGATGGATTTACCATATAATATAATTACAAAACAATGAGTAATACGATTACTTCCACTAACTATAATTTTCCAGGGCAAACCAACGTATATAAAGGAAAGGTAAGAGAGGTCTATTCACTTGAAAATGAACTTTTGGTGATGATAGCGACCGATCGTCTTTCTGCTTTTGATGTGATCATGCCTAAAGGGATTCCTTATAAAGGACAAATATTAAATCAGATCGCCACCAAGATGATGAAGGCAACTGAAGACCTGGTGCCTAACTGGCTGACAGCGACTCCTGATCCTAATGTCGCGGTTGGTAAAAAGTGTGAGCCGTTTAAAGTGGAGATGGTAATTCGAGGGTATCTTTCAGGTCATGCAGCAAGAGAATATAAGGCTGGAAAACGTTTGTTATGTGGTGTGCCAATGCCTGAAGGGATGAAAGAGAATGATAAGTTTCCGGAACCTATCATTACCCCGGCAACGAAAGCGGAAAAAGGGGATCATGATGAGGATATTTCAAGAGAGGATATTCTGAAAAGAGGGATCGTTACTGAAGCTGATTATGTGATCCTGGAGAAATATACGAGAGCACTCTTTCAAAGAGGTACTGAGATCGCAGCAGATCGCGGACTTATCCTGGTAGATACAAAATATGAATTCGGTAAAACTGCATCAGGCGAGATCGTATTGATCGATGAGATCCATACGCCGGATTCATCGCGTTATTTTTATGCCGAAGGTTATCAGGAAAGACAGGACAAGGATGAATCTCAAAAACAGTTGTCGAAAGAATTCGTAAGACAATGGCTGATCAGTAATGGTTTTCAGGGGCTGGAAGGACAACAAATTCCGGAAATGACAGATGCGTATGTGGAAAGTGTTTCTGAACGTTATATAGAACTCTATGAAAATATTACCGGAGAGAAATTTATCAAAGCGGATATCGATGATATCGATGAACGTATCGAGCAAAATGTTCTTAACTTTTTAGGAAATAGTTAAATTCTCTTAATTAGATATATAAAAGCCCTGATTTATCAGGGCTTTTTTTATTAAATTATCAATTTTACGTATACTTGTTCTGTAGTTTATCTTTCGATAAGCTGAGTAGCCCTTACCACCGTAACCAAACGGATTCCTTAGTTTAAGGGGGCAAAAATTCATAAACCAATTTTGCTTTAAAGAATGAGTAATTATCACATTAAAAATTTTGAAGAGTACTTTCAGATCTACCGAAAATCAGTTCGGGAGCCTGAGAATTTCTGGGGAGAAGTTGCAGAAGAACATTTCGTATGGCGAAAAAAATGGAATAGCGTACTGCAATATGATTTTTCCAAACCTGAATTCAAATGGTTCGAAGGAGCCAAATTGAATATTACGGAAAATTGTATCGACAGACATTTAATGACCCGGGCAGATAAGACCGCTATACTTTTTGAACCAAATGACCCTGCAGAGCCTGCGCAGCATATTACGTATGCTGAGTTGTCAAAACGTGTGAACAAAATGGCAAACGTTTTGAAATCACAGGGGGTCAAAAAAGGCGATCGAGTTTGCGTATATCTCCCTATGATACCTGAATTAGCAGTTACATTACTTGCGTGTGCCCGAATCGGAGCCATACATTCTGTGGTTTTTGCTGGATTCTCTTCCACGGCACTCGCTACCCGTATCAAGGATGCGAGTTGTAAAATGGTGGTCACCAGTGACGGCTCATACAGAGGTAGCAAAACGATAGATCTGAAGGGTATTGTGGATGAGGCTGTAGCTCAATGTGATTCGATAGAAACCGTTCTTGTAGTTAAACGTACTGGGGAGGCAATACCGATGGAAGAAGGACGGGATCAATGGCTGGAGCCGCTGTTGGATGAGGCCTCAACCACATGTGAACCTGAGATCATGGATGCTGAGGATCCTCTTTTTATCCTATATACATCTGGATCAACCGGGAGACCTAAAGGGATGTTACATACAACAGCGGGGTATATGGTATATACCGCTTATACCTTTAAGAACATATTTCAATACAAAGAAGAGGATATATATTGGTGTACAGCCGATATCGGATGGATTACAGGGCATAGTTATATAGTGTATGGTCCTCTGGCAAATGGAGCGACTACCATTATGTTTGAAGGCGTACCTTCTTATCCGGATTTCGGAAGATTCTGGGAGGTGGTTGAGAAACACAGAGTAACTCAGTTCTATACAGCTCCTACAGCGATCAGAGCTTTGGCCAAGGAAAATCTGGATTATGTAAATAAATACGATCTTACCTCGCTCAAAGTGCTGGGTTCGGTAGGAGAACCTATTAATGAGGAAGCATGGCACTGGTATAACGATAATATTGGAAAACAGAAATCTCCGATCGTGGATACCTGGTGGCAGACCGAGACCGGAGGTATTATGATCTCGCCCATTCCGTACGTAACCCCAACTATTCCTACCTATGCAACGTTACCGATGCCCGGAATCCAACCTGCATTGATGGATGAAAGAGGGGAGGAGATCAAAGGAAATCTCGTAAACGGAAGCTTATGTATCAAGTTTCCATGGCCTTCCATGGCAAGAACGATTTGGGGTGATCATGATCGTTACCGGGATACGTATTTCTCTGCTTTTAACAATTGTTATTTTACAGGTGATGGCGCCTTAAGAGATGCAGTAGGTTATTACAGAATTACCGGTAGAGTGGATGATGTGGTTATCGTTTCCGGACATAATTTGGGAACCGCCCCTATAGAAGATGCCATCAACGAACACCCGGCAGTCGCTGAATCAGCTATCGTTGGATTCCCTCATGATATCAAAGGAAATGCGCTGTACGGATTTATTATACTGAAAGAATTCGGAGAGACTCGTTTAAGGGAGAATTTAAGAAAAGAGATCAATCAACAGATTACCGAGCATATAGGTCCGATAGCGAAACTTGACAGAATACAGTTCGTTCCAGGCTTGCCAAAGACAAGAAGCGGTAAGATCATGCGTAGGATCCTGAGAAAAATTGCCTCGAATGACACTTCCAATCTTGGAGATATCAGCACATTGCTGAATCCTGAAGTTGTGGAACAGATCATAGCGGAAGTGATTCTGGAATAAGATACTTAAAAATACTTCAATTGTTCGGAGCTATCTGATCTTGAGGAGATCCTTGAGTGTGGTAGCTCCTGATTTTTTCAATTTGCTCAAAATTTTTAGAAAAGCAATAGCAGTGATCATCGCATCTCCGGCTGCAGTATGACGGTCTTTGGTGCTTATGACAAGTTTTTCGGCTACTTCATCAAGGCTGTATCCTCTTGTTTTATCTACAAAATTTGAATTGATTAGGGTAGATCGATAGAGCGGCATAGTGTCCAGAACACTGTTCTTCAAATTCGGTAAATGCATCCTTTTCAATCCGTGATTGATCATACCCAGATCAAATCCTGCATGATGCGCGACGATAACAGCATCTTCGATATATTCCAGGAACTTTGTCAGGGCATCCGCTTCCGTTTGCATCGTTACCTTTTCATTGCGAATGATTCCATGAATAGCTACGGTTTCAGGATTAAAACGTTCTTGTTTGATGTAAATTTCAAAGGAATCAGCAACATCGATGACATTATTCTTTAATCCGATCGCTCCGATACATAACATGCGGTCTTTTCGGAAATCGAATCCGGTGGTCTCCGTATCAAGCACGACAAAGCGAATATCTTCGAGTTGTTGCACTGGTTTGTCGGAAAACTTGGCGGCATAGCTTTTCCAGAATTCCGGATATTCCGGCTCTTCCTTTTTTTTGAACCAGCGAATCATAGGAATGCGGTAATTTTAAATCTGATCTTTAGTAATTCCTGTACGTCGTGAATGGACTTAAAACAGCGTTTAAGTTTCACTTTTTCCTCTTTGGTTAAGGTGTCCAGTTCGATGAATCGACCACTGTCGTTATGTAGAATCCCTTGTTTGGTTCTGAATTTCAACAATGCCTTGCTGGCATAGGAACAGGATAGATAAAGTTCCTTGTTCTGTGGTTCCAGTTCGGCTAGTTTCTCAAAACGTTCTGCCGTATTGTTGATATTCTTTACCTGATACTGCAGTATCAATACCCTTGCAGCATCTGTGATCGGCATTATAGCTCGCTTTTTAAGATCGAAGAAATCTTTATGTTCGCCGTTAGACTCAACCAGAAATTGTCGAAAGAATCCAAGAGGTGAAGGATTTCGAAGAGCAGTATTTGCCAGGGTATTGACGAATAATTTGTGATTGTTCGTCAATTTAAAGATCGTATCGGAAAGTTCATTGGTGAGTCTCACATCCCCATAACTAATATCATAATCAAAGAAGATCGAACTTAACAGGATCTCATCATCGCCGGCCTCGGTGATCCAGTTCTTAAACTGTTCTTTCCATTCTTTAAGAGACAGGCACCATCTTGTATTACTGGCCATCATATCTGCAGGGCAGTATTCAAAACCTATAGCGTTGAGTCGCTTGGTTACTTTTTTAGCCAGCGTTAAGAAATATTCACGGACTTCTTCCAGCTCTTCAGGTTTTACGTCCTGAAACACGATTGCATTATCCTGATCGGTGGTTAACAGCTGTTCCTTTCGTCCCTGACTTCCCAGAGACATCCATGCAAATTTGACCGGAGGCTGCCGGTCCATTTTCAATATACTACGTTCGATGACTCTTTTTATGGTAGCATCATTCAGTTCGAACATGATCTTTGAAACATGGGTCATCGGTATATTGTGCTGGATATAGCCATTCAGCAGCATCATAATTCTACTGCGTATGTTTTTGAGATCTTTTGTTTTTCGGGAACGCTTAATGGCTTTCATCAGCACTGAAGGATTATTTCCCTGACTCACTATGATATCATGTTCCGAAACTATCCCCACAGCTTTACTGTTTGGAGTTCCATCTTTAGTGATGCAGATATGACTGATATTATGTTTCATCATAGTGATCTGAGCCTGAGCAATCGTTATGCCTTTAGGATAACAGATCACCGGTTTAGACATAACCTTATCAACGGTCACATCGATAGGATATTTACCGACTGCGATCGTTAGGCGCAGGTCTTTATCGGTGATGATGCCAACAGGGCATTCATTTTCTATTACTATGACCGATCCAACTTTGTTTTGTGACATCTTTATCGCGACATCTTTGACGGTTTCCTCACGGGTACAGCTGACAAGATTCTTAACAAAATGAGCGGGTTGTAATTCATATAATTGTGCGGTGGATTCAAATGCTTCCTCACGTCCGGTGTAAAGCATATCATGGTGTTCCTTGGAAAAAGGGGTTTGTGTATTGGATGCAAAGCTTTCAATAAGGAATTCACCCATACGCTGATTATCCAGTACCATGGGTTTAAAGATGGAGATCGGAATAGCATAAAGAATACTTTCTTCTGCAGCGATGGAAGTGATCATATAACTTTCCTTTGCAAATAAAGGTCGTAATCCGAATATATCGCCTTCATCACATTTATCGAGATTTTCGATTTTCCCGTTATTGTTGCGCTGAATATCTATAGCGCCTTTATGCACCACATAGAATTGATCATGACCTTTCTGACTTTCCTCAAAGATCACTTTTCCTTTTTCGACATAGATCACCTTGACTTCGGCCGCTATCTCTGATAATTGCGATGTTTTAAGCAGATCAAAAGGAGGGTAACGTTTTAGAAAATCTGCGATTCTTTCAGCAATGGTATTTCTCATTCGTTGAAGGGTATGATGGAATGTAAAGATAGGCGGAATTGAGCTAATGTGGAAAACCCGACAGACTTCCGGTCAGGTTCAGACCGGAAGCTTATTGGGATATATTTTTTAAGGCCGGGAAAACAAGATTCTGGTAATTTTCATCGTGAGGGACAAATGAACAGAGGTTTTCCGGGTCTTTCAGGAAATCTTCATAGGCATTTACAGAGATGAAGCGGATGGCATGAACTTCCTCATGCTGTAACTTCAGATCATCGAAAGGAACTTTTAACGGGCAGAGATACACATAATGCATTTCACGGTCGATGATACCATTATTATGGCGAACTTCATGGCGATTGGTTCCAATGAATTCAAGGTCCTCGATTTCCACCTGCATTCCGATCTCTTCTTCCAGTTCTCTAAGCGCTGATTCAGCTGGATCTTCACCAGCACCGATATGACCAGCAACTGAAACATCCCACATTCCGGGGAAGGTGTCTTTTGAGAACGATCTCTGTTGAAGAAGAATTTTACCATCGGCATCATAAACCCAAACATGAATGGTTGGGTGTAGTAATCCCAACCTGTGGGCTTCAGACTTCATGAGCTGTTTACCGCTGATGGCTCCGTCTTCGTTAAGTATGTCTATGAGTTCATCCATTGAGATCAGTCGAAATAACTGAAACTTTGATTCGGTTTAATTTTAAGCACGGTTTCGTAAATCAGCCGTATAACATTCTCAACATCATCACGATGTACTGTTTCCACGGTTGTGTGCATATATCTCAAAGGTAGTGAAATTAATGCAGATGCCACACCTCCATTACTATATGCGAATGCATCGGTGTCGGTTCCGGTAAAACGGGAACTCGCCATACGTTGGAATGGGATCTCATTTTCCTTAGCGGTTTCCAGGATCAGTTCTCTTAATTTGTTCTGAACAGCAGGTGCATAGGAAATAACCGGACCTTTACCGATTTCTGTATGACCTTGCTTTTTCTTTTCGATCATTGGAGTGGTGGTGTCGTGACATACATCGGTAACGATGGCCACATTGGGTTTGATCGTTTGTGTGATCATTTCGGCACCTCTCAGACCGATCTCCTCCTGAACTGAATTAGTGATATAGAGTCCGAACGGAAGATCTTTTTTATTTTCCTTAAGTAAACGCGCTACTTCAGCGATCATAAATCCGCCAGCTCTGTTATCGATAGCCCTGCAAACAAATTTATCTTCATTCAGGATGAAGAATTCATCGGGATACGTGATAACACATCCGACATGCACGCCGAGTTTCTCAACCTCTTCCTGGTCTTTAGCCCCAATATCGATAAAGATATTATCGAGTTTTGGAGTTTCCTCCTTACTGTTATCACGGGTATGTATAGCCGGCCATCCGAAAACACCTTTAACGATGCCTTTATCTGTATGGATGTGGACAACTTTTGAAGGGGCGATCTGATGATCACTTCCTCCGTTACGGATTACATAAATGAGTCCGTTCTCAGTGATATAATTCACATACCATGAAATTTCATCGGAATGTCCTTCGATCACTACTTTGTATTCTGCTTCCGGATTGATAACCCCTACGGCAGTTCCGTAGGTATCGGTGATAAAAGTATCTACATAAGGTTTCAGATATTCCATCCAGATCTTTTGTCCTTCCCATTCGTATCCGGTAGGAGAAGGGTTGTTCAGATATTTTTCCAGAAACTGGATAGATTTGTCGTTCAGTATTTTCTTTTTCGTCATATATCCTTAATTAAATGATATAACGAAAATAAGAATATTCACATATATTTTATAGTGACAACATTGGGAATTATTTAATTTTGGAGCAAATCGATCGGTCTTGAGAAAGCTAATATATATAATAGTATGTCTGATAACTACCGCTACCTGGTCTCAGGTCCGAAAGGATCGTGATACGATAAGGCGTGATGTTGAGGATTCTATTGCCAAGCCCGTATTTTTTTTCGATGGAGATTCATTACCGAGGAATGAAGTAGAGTTGGAGCCGGTCTTTATATTTCAGCCTTTACGGTTCAATTCTTATAATGAGAAATTGCGCTATTACATATTGCGGAAAAAGACCTTAAAGGTATATCCGTATGCTAAAATGGCTGCAGAACGATTGACGGATCTGAACGATCGATTGTCCAGGATCAGGAACCGATCAGACAGAAACAGGTATACGAGAATCGTCCAGCGGTTTATAGAAGATGAATTTTCTGCCGAATTAAAGAAACTGACGCGTACGGAAGGACAGATCCTGGTGAAGCTTATCTACAGGCAAACCGGTGTAACTACATTCGATCTCGTAAAGGAACTTCGCAGTGGATGGAGAGCTTTCTGGTATAATACGACTGCGAAGATGTTCGATATCTCTTTAAAAGAGGTCTATGACCCGGATAATGTACATGAAGATTATCTAATAGAAGATATTTTACAAAGAGCATTTGCTTCAAACCGGTTGGAAAAACAAGAGTCGGCACTGGATTTTGATTATGCCAATCTATCTAATAAATGGAGAGACAGTACTTTACATCAAAAATAGTTGTGCTGTTTATAATTTTTTCTTTATCTTTGAAGTCCGCTTAATTCAAAACCTACCTACTATTGTAACCTGAGCTAAGGCTCATTTTTTTCTGTAAGAGAGTAGAGTTCTTTTTCATATACAAAGATCATTTTGATTTATTTTCACTTGTAATTCATTGATTATTAAGGGTGGAAATTATGCGGCAAAATTTTTCTAAAAAATCCTTTGCAGGTATGGAAAAAATAGTTCTATATTTGCACCCGCTTTCGGGTTGAAGGTCGCTTGTCAAGAGCGGTATTTACGAGGAAAGACGTTCATTTACAGAGTGGTGCAGAGTGGTTGAGAAGGGATTGAAAATTTTTTTCAAAAAGTTCTTGCGAGATCAAAAAATGGTTGTAGTTTTGCACCCCGCTACTGAAACGAAAGTTACGGCGGCGGCGAAGTTCTGAAGAGGTT
>NZ_QKWN01000018.1 GCF_007279655.1 Robertkochia solimangrovi
CGCATTGCCCTATCATGGATTCAGATTGTTTTGCTGGCGCAAGACTCCCTTGAGTGACTTTACGGCTCGCTGGCGCATTGCCATATCATGGATACAGATTGTTTTGCTGGCGCAAAACTCCCTTGAGTGACTTTACGGCTCGCTGACGCATTGCCTTTTTTTCCTTGACGGAGGAAGATCCTCATCATTTATGCTTCGCAAAAGTGCAGACGGATAATGAAAATATGCTAAATGAACCTATGTCCAAATAATGCTATTCCCACATTTAAATCGCCTGTTGTATTAAAATTTTTATTTTCGATGCCTTCGTGTTTTTGAAATGGGAAGTATATTGCATGCAGTAATATCTAACCCGTATTTTTTACGCATATGAGAGTTTATAACAAAGGCATTTTTAAAATATTTTTTACTGCGGCCATGCTAACCGCTTTTTTCACCGGTTGTAATGAGGCCCCAAAAACAGAGCAGAATTCGGAAGTGCAGGAGGAAGCAAAGTTCTTAGAAAAGGAGAATTTCAATAATCCCCTTGTGCTGCAACGAGCCGATCCTTTCGTTACCAAAGCCGGGGATGGGATGTACTATTTCATCGCTACGGCTCCTGAATATGACCGAATTGAAATTCGTAAATCTTCGACGATTAATGGAATAAGTGATGCTACGGCTAAAGTGATCTGGAATAAACATGAATCCGGTGCTATGGGAAGTCATATCTGGGCACCGGAACTACATAAGATAGATGGTGTGTGGTATGTATATTTTGCTGCAGCACCGGCTGAAGATGTATGGAAGATAAGAATATGGGTACTTTCGAATGCCTCAGCAGATCCTACAACCGGAGAATGGAAGGAAGAAGGACAAATCGAAACTAATCGAGATGAATTTGCACTAGATGCCACTACGTTTGTTCATAACAAACAACGATACCTGATATGGGCAGAAAAAGGGGGCAATTCCAACCTCTATATCGCTAAAATGATCGATCCTACGCACATTGATACAACACAGACACTAATCGCAGAACCTACGCTGGATTGGGAACGAATAGGACATAACGTAAATGAAGGGCCTTCCGTATTGATCAGAAATGGCAAGATCTTCGTGACCTTCTCTGCCAGTGCTACCGATGCCAATTATGCCATGGGATTGCTTTATGCGGATCAGGACGCCGATCTGCTGGATGCTGCTTCCTGGACAAAGCTACCTGAACCTGTCTTCGCAACCAACGACAGCTTGAAAAGGTTCGGACCGGGACATAACAGTTTTACAGTTTCCGAAGACGGAAAGCGCGATATCATGATCTATCATGCCAGAGACTATAAGGATATTGACGGTGAACCACTACATGATCCTAATCGGAATACCCGTGCCAGGGCCATAGAATGGGATGAAAATGGATTCCCTGTTTTTGGACAGGATAAGGACGATAACGATATGTAAGAGCCTCCGATTTGGGAAGGCTTCGCAGGCTCGGCTAAAATCATTTCGTTTATATCATATCGTTAATACAATAGTGTTTATATACCTATAATCGTGAGCAGAAAATAGTAAAAGAAATAATAGCACTAACTAAAAGCGTGATCATTAGATCACGCTTTTAGTTAAGATAAATGAAGCAGGTCAACCTTTTGATTGCTGTGATGAATACAAGATGTCACTCAGGAATCATCGTGCGACTGCTTACCAGAATAGGGTAACACCTCTCAAGCTATTTATAGGGAATATAGTTGAGCCATTCCCAGGGCATGTATTTATCGGCAATAGTTATTTCAAGCAAGTTTTTATAGATACTCTCTGCATTCTCAGAATTACTCATCACTAAAACCCCTTTGCCGGATTCGGGAAATACGATGGAGTAATGCTGAAATCCACTACCATGTCCACCTTTGAAATCGCCTTTTCCATAGGGAGTTTCCATATACCCCCAGCCGAGTCCGTAGCTCAGCTTGATATCCTCATATTTGTCGGTGGTTTTTGAAGCTCCTTCGTTGAATTGGGTTAGTGAATGTATTTTGATCTGCGGGGTGAACATTTCATTATAGGAACTTTTACTGATGATCTTTTGATTCAATACCGCGGTCATGAACAGTATATAATCATGAAAGGTGGTTTCAAGCGTACTGGCAGCTCTGGGCTCATTATCCTTATCCTTGATCATGGTATCCCCGTTCTTTTTATGACCATAGGCAAAGTCATTATCGAATTCAGGTTGCCATTCGAAGGAGGAATGCTTCATTCCTAAAGGTTTAAACAGGTATTCCTGAGCTAATTCTTCGAGTCCTTTTCCTGTGATTTTTTCCAAAACAACCTGCAAATAGACGAATCCTTCACCGCTGTAGCTGTATTTTTCTCCGGGAACCCCTTTGACCTTTAGTTTTTTAGAGGGGTCTATAAATCTCCAGTTAGCAAATCCAGTTGTATGATCAAGACACATCCGTGCGGTAATTCCGTGATAGAGGCTATCCGACTTCAGATCGGAATAATCATCATGCCATCGAGTCTCAGGTTCATATTCATAGATCTTTTTTGGAAGGTAGGATTCCAGTGGTGTATCCAGGTCGATCACATTTTCCTCTACCAATTTCATCACCAGTACTCCAAAGACCGCCTTGCTCAGTGAAGCCCCATATATATTCGTGGAGTCGGTAAGGGGTAATCTGTTTGGATAATCTTTATATCCGCTGATATAGGTATAAACAGGTTCCCGATCATTAAAGATGGCTACAGCAAGTCCATGAACCTTTGCTTCCCTGACCAAAGCATCGATCTGTTCTGTCAGTGAATCATTCTGTACACTACTTCCGTCGATTCTGGTAACCGACTGACCCTTTACAGTTGTACATTGCGTGCAAAGAAGTATAGCCATCAATACCAGTAACACAGGAGTTGAAGTACCCTGCTTGGGTCTAATGAAAGGTATAGATAGGGGGTAATAGCATTTTTCCTTTTTTAAGACATAGATTATGTTGAAAATAACGATGCCAACACAGAGCGGTACGGTAGCGATAAAGATGATAAAACCCCATTTTTCAATGGTCAGTAGACATATAAAGGAGAGTACAGCCAGTAATAAAGCAGTGATCTGGAAATTGATCACTTTTGCTCCGTGTCGATCATATATGGGGTTGTCTTCTCTTTTATGAATCCAAAGAAATAGGGGAATGAGTACATTGCATAAGGGAATGAAGAGTCCGAGTAGCGGAGTGGCATGCATCAATAACAGCCATTTTTTCTTGATGGTTTCTTCTTTAGGATTTTCAAGGGGTAGCAATTCGTTCACTTCTATATCGAGAGCCGCAGCCAATAGTTTTATAGTATTCAGATGCGGATTGACTTCGGCATTCTCTATTCGTTGAATAGTTCGTACGGTAACGTTTGTTTTATGTGAGAGTTCTTCCTGGGAATACCCTTTGATCTTACGTTGATATTTTAGTCTTTCTGCGATGGATTGATTTTTCATGACATTTGATTTTAATGTTGAAACAAAGGTATACCTAAGTCCCTGCCTTTACCCCGACATATAGATGTCATGTTTATGTCATTGCCTTGTTTTACAGGGTTTTTGGGAGGTTTTTTGCCGTGTCTGTTTCTTTTTAATTCAAATTTTTAATCATTTTGAAATTCGTTAGTAGTACATCATCCCGAATGATGACTTGCTCCTTCAAAACGGAAAATCCCATTTTTTCAAAGAAGGGTCTTGCGGTTTTACTGACATCGGAGGTTATTTCGGATTGATATTTTTCGCGGGCAACTTTTTCGATCGCATTGTACAAGGTTTGAGCGATACCCCGGCGTTGAAATTCTTTATGGACATAGAAAAAGTCGATATAATTTCCCTTATCGAGCGTACAAAAACCTGTGATAGTATTTTCGGATTGTGCGACCAATACATATTGATCGGTTAACATAGCGTTCCAGCGTTTCAGGTTCTTTATCCCTGAAACCCAGACCTCGATCTGTTTCGGGGAATAGTCATTTTTACAAATCTCCCGTATCGAATTGATATACAGATGCTGTAATTCCTTCAGATCTTCAGGTGTGCCTTTTCGAATGATCATAGAACAATAGTTGTTTTGAGTGGCTTTCGAAGCTATTTAGTACAACGCAGCAAGGAACCAAAGAATCAAAAAATGTTTTTGTCTCTGACAATGATGATTAATGATTTTATTTAATACTGATACGATATTGGATTATAATTTAAGGGAATATATTCAGTCGAAGACCATCATATCCTGAATTTTTTTAAGAAGTCTTAAATCTGATCAGATCAATGTAAACATTACGTTATTTATTATTACCTCAGTAAGCCGATGCGTCATCTGATCCGGTGGAAATTCATATCTTCATCCTATAATTATATTCCATGAAACGTCTGTTTTTTTTCTCAGTAATATTTATCAGTTATTTCCTGGCAAATGCACAGCACCAGGAAACCAAAGTCATTCTAATAACTCTGGATGGTTTACGCTGGCAGGAATTGTTCACAGGTGCCGATCCTGAATTGATCGGAAATAAGGAGTACGTGGATGATCCCGAAAGATTAAAAACTGCGTTTTGGCAGGAGAGTCCGGAGGCGAGAAGAGCAACACTTTTCCCATTCATTTGGAGTTTTGTAAAAGAGAACGGAGAGATTCATGGCAACCGCCTGAAAGGGAGTACTGTGGATCTTACCAATAAAATGTGGTTCTCTTATCCGGGATATAACGAGATCCTTACCGGAAAAGCAGATGACCAAAACATTCACAGTAATGATAAAATCTATAATCCTAATGTAACCGTTCTCGAAAAGGTCAACAATAAAGACGCATATAAAGGTAAGGTTGCAGCATTTGGAAGCTGGGATGTCTTTCCTTATATCATCAATGATGTACGAAGTGGTATTCCGGTAAATGCCGGATTTAGAAAGGCCGAGGGGACTGATCTCACCGCAAGAGAAGAACTTTTGAATACCCTGGAGGAGGAGATTCCTGGGCCATGGGGCGGGGTACGGTTAGATGCTTTTACCCATTATTTCGCCTTGGAATACATGAAAAAACACCATCCGTTACTGACCTATATTTCTTATGGTGAGACCGATGATTTTGCACACGACGGAGAATACGATTCTTACCTTAAATCAGCACAACTTACCGATGGTTTTATCAAAGCCTTATGGGAATACACACAAAATGATCCTTTTTATCGCGATAATACAGTCTTTATCATTACGACCGACCATGGTCGGGGAACACAACCCTTAAAGGATTGGCGCGGTCATGGGAGCGATGTTAAAGGTGCAGGACAAACCTGGTTGATAAGATTTGGAAAAGGTGTGAAAGCAACCGGGGAAGGGGAGAATGAGCAATTGTATCCAACGATGATCGCACCTCAGGTTTTGGGGTATTTTGAATAGGGTTTTCGTCTGCTGGCGCACTGGAAGTGACGATCCCGCCTTTGGCCTGCGGCGAAGGGGGAGTGTCTCCCGATAGCAATCGGGACTCCTGCCTTCGGCGGCGTCGAGTGTCGTCGCTATTTGTGGCCTTTAGCCACAAATGCTATAGTGACCTGTGGTGGAAGTGTTCTTCGCGGGCTCAGGTTTTTTTGGGGGGCTCCGTTTTCTCTTCGCGGGTTCATTTTTTCTATTCGGGCTTACCTTTAAAATCGCTCTCCGATCAAAGGGAAATTTTCATAGAGTTCCCGGTCGATTTGTGTCTGGATGAGTCTTTCGAATTGAATGAACTGGGCAGCTATTTTCGTTCCGTGGCTCTTTTTAAATTTTTTGTAATAGGAAGATTGCAGACTTTCCCGTTTCTTTCTGATGGCAAAGGTTTCTTTGATATAGGCATCAATTTGAGTATCGGTCATAGAATCATATGATTCTAAATAGTTCTTTAGCAGTTTGATCCGGCGATCTCCTAATTCGGAAAGTGACATTTGGTATTCGTTATAAGTTTTCCAAAAAGAAGCGGAAGAAACTTCATCCAGCATAATAAAGTCAGTGAGCAAAGCCTTTTTTTCCACCTGGTAGGCAGATTTAAAGAGTTCCAACTCATCAGATTGTGAATACATGATTTGTGTGGAGCAAACGACAAGAAATACAATTAAAATTTTTTTCATGATCGGAAGTATTTGATGCTATTAATTAAAAATTATTTTCATTGTAAATAGTTTTATTTCAGTAAGTTACGTTATTATGTTTTAATTTGGCAATACTTTTGTATTTGCATGGATTATCCGTTGTAATTTAACATGCGGATATGGATCTGTATATGTCGTTAGGGCTATCTTTTACCTGTTTCGCGAATGGGTTCATATATTTTGCATTACAATTTCAAGTCGGTACTATTGATGATGCATGACCAATAAGGGAATGGTGATCTCATAATTGATATCCTTCAGAATGTTTCGGTTCATCAGTTTATAGAAGATATTATGTTTCCTGCTGATCAGCGCGATAAGATCTATATTGCGACTCTGCGAAAAACACTTGATCCCCATCGCAGGGTCTATACCGGTGAGTGTATGAAAGGTGTATTCCAAACCTGTCAGGTCCTCTTCAAGTTTTTTACGGTGGTCTTCCTGTTGCAGGGTTAAGTTATCTTCTTCTCTGATATTAAGAATGCGTACCGTGGAGGTGAAATCCTTGATGAAACTTATAAACGGACTTATCTCATTCGATTTATAAGCAATATCGAAGGAGGTAGGAAAGAGTATTTCTTTAAAGCCATGGAATTCACAATTTTCAGGTACTGCAAGTATCGGGCAATCCGTAATTTTTTCCATGATGGTATACGTGTTACTGCCAATACCGAATTTACTGGAGCTCTTGATACCTCGGGTGCCCATGACAATCATATCGATACCTTTTTCTTCGGTAAGGTGATGAATCTCCTCATACAGAAAATTAATCTTTGAAATACCTTCAAAAGTATGTCTGGGATTCCTGAGCTCCGGGCGGTTGACCAGGGTCTGAATTTCAATCTGACTTTTTTCGTAAGAGATGTCATAGGCTGTGATACCGGGTTCCGGTACCATGAGATTTGCCGAGGCATAACTCACGCTGAATACATTCAGAATGAAAAATGTACATTCTTCATGTTCAAATACCTGTGTCGCATATTGCAGGGCATTCCAAGCATTCTGCGAAAAATCGGTGGGTACTAATATCCGTTTCATGACTAATTCAATTTTATTCAACATTCCAATTTCTTAAAGTTACTCCCGACAAATTTGGAATAAAATGATTTTGCTCAATAGTACAGACCAAATGACTCCGATTGGGGTAAGCATGAATAATAGATTATAAATGATTGAAAAATTTGAATTCAGTCGGTCCTGTAAAATGTCATAAGTACCTTATAATTTGAATGCAGTAGTATTGGAGCAAACTTGAATGCGATCATTTTCAAAAATGCAGAATCAAATAAGTTACGATCCTCTTGCAGATCCATCAATGATATTGCTCAATTCTTAGGGTTTCAAAATTTGAATTCAAGGTTAAATGTTTTATCGCAACAGATATATATCATTTCGCTATGGTTTACATTCTTCTATTTTTATAGGTGAACGTTCTTTAAACTGTCAGGCCAAATCCTCCTGTCGATCCGGAAATAACAGTACATAGATGGCTAAAAGATTTGGCAGGATTACGATGTTGGATAATTTTTTAAATACGATTTTCATGGAAGCAATGAATAGAAATGAATTGATGAAATTGACAGAGGTACATGGATCGTCTTGTATAACGGTATATCTGCCTACTCAGGTTTCACGTACAGAACTTCTGGAACAAAAGAATAGTATTCTTTTAAAGAATCAGATAAAGGAGCTTTCCGAAGAACTATCAAAAAGGGCCCTGAAAGATACCGAGATCAAAGAACGGCTGCAACCATTTAATGACCTTATGAAGGATCAGGAATTTTGGAGAGATCCATCGGAAGGGATCGTGATTTTTGGGTGTGATGACTTTTTTAGGGCTTACCGACTCTCTTATATGCCGGAGATCTTTTCTTATGTAAGCAACACATTCTTTCTGAAACCACTGATCGGTCGGTTGACGGAGAATAAGGAATATTTCATAGTAACACTGGAACTGGATGATGTTCACTTGTATGAAATAAAGGAATCTGACATCATTGAAATTGCGATCGAAGACCTTATTCCTGAGCATATTGAGGATGTTACAGGAGCTGATTATAAGGAGAAACACCTGGAGTTCAAAAGTATACAAGGAAATTATGAAAGAGGTATTTCTCATGGATATGGAGAAGGCAGGGAAGATAGAAAGATTGAAATTGAAAAATTTTTCAAAGCAATTGATAAGGGTATTGCAGCGTTGCTTTATGAAAGTGGTCATCCCCTGATCATTGCCGGATTGGATCATCTTCTTCCTATTTATCGAAAGGTGAACACCTATCCTAATCTTTCTGAGATCAAGCTTACTATTCATCCTTCTTCTTCCAGGATTTCCGATTTGAAGGAACAAATTGACGAGAGGATGGAGGTCACTAAAAAGCAAATTTCTGAGAAAACAGCAAGATTTCGTGACCTTGTGAATACGGATAAGACTACTGTTGAAGTAGATTCGATTCTGGAAGCCATTTTTGAAGGAAAAGTAGAGACCTTGTTTATCGAGGAAGGTATCGAATGCTGGGGGATTTACGATCCTCAGAATGGCAGATTGAGAAAGCTCGCTCATTTTGATCGGGGTAGTGCAGACCTGACCAATATGGCGGCTATTGAGGTTTTCAAACAAGGAGGAGAAGTCTATGTGTTGAAAAAAGAGGATATGCCAGCCAACTATGCAAGCTGGAATGCAATATTACGATACTAAATAGGAACATTATGAAACGGTTACCGGAAAAGGCCCGCGATTATATCCGGACCCATTACAGAGAAGCATATTTGCAGAATTTACAGATTCCTTCCGCAAAAGTAAGAGGAGGTGAGGTATTCAAGGTTAAACTTTTTAAGGATAATTCCATACATAGTTTGGAGTTCAATAGTAGGGGAGAATTGTTAAATCATACCATTGAACCAATTTATGAAGATGATTATTTTGAAAGTGACTTTTTTGATCAGGATAAATATGATTCATGATTTTGAAGGGGGAAACATTTTCAGATCGGTTTCAGAAAATTAATAATAATGGAAAACCTGGCCATAATAACTTCCGGCGGTGATGCTCCCGGACTTAATGCATGTATCCATGCCGTGGTTAAATCTTCAGTTTTTTACGGTCTCAAGGTATTTGGGGTCAGGGACGGATTTAACGGATTGATCTCAGGAGAGATATATCCACTGCGTTTGAAAGATGTACATGGAATCATTCCCATGGGAGGGACGATTCTGCGGACTTCCCGCAGTGAACATTTTCAAACCCGACAAGGTCGTTTTGAAGCCTATGAGCAATTGAAAAAACTGGATATACATCAACTTATAATTATCGGTGGTGACGGAACTATGGAAGGTGCTAAAGTTCTTGCTGAAGAATACAAGAGTTTAAAAGTAATAGGGATTCCTAAAACGATCGATAATGATCTTGAAGGAACCGAATATTCCATAGGATTTGATACTGCACTGAATACAGCAGTAGATGCAATCGACAGGATCAGAGATACCGCTGAGTCTCATAATCGTATATTTTTAGTGGAAGTCATGGGAAGGGATGCCGGCTATATCGCTTATGGTAGTGGCTTGGCAACAGGTGCAGAAGGTATTTTAATTCCCGAAACTTCCATGGATATGGAATGCCTCCAACAAAGTTTATCGGAACATTATAATACAGACCGTGCCCTTATTATCGTTGTTGCCGAAGGTGATGAAGGTGGAGGTGCGATGCGATTGAAGGAAGACTTGAGTCAATTATTGCCTGATCGTAATATTCGGGTTACAATTCTAGGACATATTCAAAGAGGAGGGAAACCTACTGCGTTTGATAGAATACTGGCCACAAGGTTTGGAATTTTTGCAGTAGAGACACTTTTGAAAACACAAGGGAATGCCATGGTGGGGATGTATGAAGGAAGTCCTCGTTTAATCCCTTTTTCACAAATTCATAAAAGAAATATGAAACTTGATGATAATGATGTTAAGGCTATTGAAATATTGACATTTCAGGTTTGAATCATCTTTCGAACTCAAAAATATAGTGTATGCTCACCGATGTTGGAAAATATAAAAGATTGTGGCAAAGTCAGGTCATTGCCAAAGTAAAGGAACAGGCTGTAGAACTTAAGAGTATGTCTGATCTGGATGGAATTATGAACCGTATAGGGAATGCCCGATATGTTCTGCTGGGAGAGGCTACTCATGGAACCCATGAATTTTATGTGTGGAGAGCGTTGCTTTCCCAACGTTTGATCAGGGAAAAAGGATTTTCTTTTATCGGTGTTGAAGGCGATTGGCCGGATTGTTATCGTATCAACAGATTTGTTAAGAATTATTCAGATACCGGTGAGAATGCCTATGATGTTATACATGATTTCAGAAGATGGCCAACCTGGATGTGGGCGAATTGGGAAATCATTGGGTTGATGAATTGGTTAAGAGTCTATAATGAAAGAAATTCACAATCGTTGAAAGTTGGTTTCTATGGTCTGGATGTATATAGTCTGGGAGAATCACTGGAAGCTATTCTGAACTATTTGGAAAAATATGATATCACCGCTTTTGATAAGGCAAAAGAGGCCATTTCATGTTTTGAGCCTTTTGGTTTTGAGGGTTCTGATTATGCAAGGGCTACCCGAAGACTCGTACCTAAAACCTGTCAACGCGAAGTTATCGATCTCTTGACTGAGATCCGTCGTAAGATCACCACCTTTAATACTGATCCTGAATCAGTTTTCAATGCCGAGCAAAATGCGCTTGTGGCAGTTAATGCCGAAAATTACTATCGGACAATGATCGGTGGAGGGCCGGAGTCATGGAATATCCGCGACCGGCATATGGTTACTACATTGGAACGGTTGATGAATTTTCACGGAAATAAAGCTAAAGCGATTATTTGGGAACACAATACCCATATCGGCGATGCCAGAGCAACAGAGATGAGTGCACATGGAATGGTAAATGTAGGGGAACTTCTTTCAGGATCTCACGCTCGGGACGATGTCGTTAAGATTGGATTTGGTACTTATGAAGGCACTGTGGTTGCCGGACATCACTGGGGAGATGTAATGAGAATTATGAAGGTTCCTAAAGCCAGAGATGCGAGTTGGGAAGATATACTACATGCTGCGGGTGATGGCAAAAACGTTGCTTTTGCCACCGATCGATGGAAAGATGATCCATTGTTTGAACATCCCATAGATCACCGTGCTATTGGGGTAGTCTATAATAATGACAGAGAGCATTATGGTAATTATGTGCCTAGTATAATTCCTTATCGGTATGATGCTTTTATTCATATTGATAGTACCGAAGCCTTACATCCCGTCCATATAAAACCTGATGGTCATCAGATGCCGGAAACATTTCCCTGGGGATTTTGATTTACCCTCGTTGTGCAGTTTTGGTTCCACCTTTCGAAATCATGAGGTATGAATGTCGGTGAATTTATAGTTTGGAAAAAGATACACCGGAATTCAGGAGTTCGATATATCTTATAGTTCAGTGTGACCCTGGTTCAGGGTATAGCACGGTCGGTTTTGGTGGTGTTATTCTTGTTAGGATTGCTGAATGTTTGTAATAGTCTGATCGCTTCTGAATCTGAAACGGGTAAAAAATTGTGATAATAGGAGCCAACTGCGTTAAAGTTGTAGGGAGTGATTAAGGAGATCATCTGGTCTACATAAGGCGATTGGCTAATTTTTTTTTGAGCAGAAACGGATGAGACTGGTACAGCTATAATAATTTTATCGGGATCTTCCCGGGCAAGCAATGCTACAGTCGCCAGGATCGTATTGCCTGTAGCAATACCGTCGTCGGTTACTATCAGCGTTTTACCTTTCAGATTTACAGGAGTATTTCCCTGATAGTACATTTCCATTTTTTTCTGCAGATCCCTATGGATTTTACGGGTCTCTTCATCGATATAGGAGGAAGGTATTTGTCCTGCTTCCGCTCCCAAAACAGTGCTGTTGAGACTAACTGCTCCGATGGCAAATTCCTTATTTAAAGGATGTCCGATCTTTTTTGATAATACCACATCCAAAGGCAGATGGAGTAGTTCAGCAATTGCAGCTCCTATCGGAAGACCACCCCTTGGTATTGCGAGTATTACAGCATCCGAACCTTTATAATATTTAAGTTTCCGCGCCAATTTTTTTCCGGCATCTTTTCTGTCAGTGAACATAATTATAAATTTTAGATTATCAGATATTTTTGAAACCATGCAATACATAGTTGTGTAACGATCTCCAGTTTTCCCGATTCCTGAAAAAGGTGTGACGCTTCCGGCACAATTTCTAATTTTGAATACCCGCCAAACTTAGGCAGTACCGATCGATTTAAGGCGATCACTTCCTGATCCCATCCCCCTACGATCAATAATACCGGAGCCGGTACCGAGGCTAATTTTAGATCATCTGCAAGGTCAGGCCTGCCCCCTCTGGAAACGATTGCCTTTAATTTCAGGTCGCTGTTAGCGGCCGCATTAAGGGCGGAAGCCGCTCCGGTACTTGCTCCGAAATATCCTATCGGTAATCTCGCGATATCTTTTTGTGATCGTATCCATCGGGTAGTATCCTTCAGGCGTTTAGAAAGTAAAGGAATATCGAATCGGTTGCTGTAAAATTTGTCTTCTTCCTCTGTCAACAGGTCAAAAAGTAAGGTAGCGAAACCCTGATCGTTCAACGATCTTGCCACATAATTGTTTCGTGGGCTTAAACGACTACTTCCACTACCATGAGAAAAAATTACCAGTCCGACCGGATTATCAGGAATCGCCAAAACCCCTTTAAGGATTACATCATCAACCGGAATATTTAAATCGGTGACTGTTTGTGTTTTCATCTGTGTTTATTATTAAGGTTATTGGATGTTCTTTTCAGGACACACGCTCTCTGGTGACAGCATCCTTTTTAGGTTTCAGAACTTTCGTATTTTGGTGCAAGACCATGATCGGAATAGCTGTGCGATAACTAACCCCTTTAAGGGTTGATTTATGAGCAATGGATTCAATAAATGAATGCTTTTTATACACAAAAACGATCAGGTCTGCATTATGGCTTTGGGCAAAACATCCAATTCCATTCGCTTCGTCAAAATTTACCAGAGTATGAAATTGATGTGGAATCCCATTAAGAGCTGAAGAAATACGTCTTCTACAGTATAACTGGTCTTCATTAAGTTCCTTTTTTTGGTCTTGAACATGTAATAGCCTTACATGACAATGGAAATCTTTTAACAATTCCAATAGGGGATAAATGTTTTCTTCCCGGACAGGATCACAAAAATCTGTTGGCATTACTACTTCCCGGATGCCCTTATATTCCCAATGCTCAGGAATGGCAAGTACCGGACATGTAAATGTTGAATCCAAAATTTTTAAAGCGGTACTTCCAAAATAGATATTTAGTATCCTTTTAGCACCTTTGGTACCAAGGATGATCATATCGATATGATTAGTTTTTACCGCTTCTTTAATGACATCAATTATAAATCCGGTACGTAAAAGTGGTTCAAATTCATGTTTGGGATTTTTGTACTGGTTCAACCTGTGAATGAGCTTCATGAGCTCCACCTTTGCCTTTTTTTCCTTGTCAGGATCTGGTATGTAGGAATCGATTTTAAGTCCGATCATTGGGACAGATTCATATTCAAGAGGTTTTAACACATGCAGTAGATAAAATTCAGTTTCCTCAAAGGCAAAAGCTTCAGAGGCATAACAACTTGCATCCCATGCATTCTTTGAAAAATCTGTCAATATCAATATTCTTTTCATCATTCGTTGTTTTTAGGTTATCATGGTATTTTAATAAAATAGCCGGAAGTGATCGGACTCTTGGAAATAGGATTAAAAAAGTCCGATCACTGTAAGTGTTCTCGTTTTAGCACATCGTTACAGAAAGTTCCCTTCATCATCGATTTTTATCCGGATCAGTTGATCGCCGTTCTCCAGTTTTACTTTATAAAACTTTGTGCTTCTGTTTTTGGCATCGTTATACGTAACCTTATAAACATCTTTTTTGACCTCCCATCCGGGAAAACGTTGATCGATAGCATTTTTTACAGTGGTTGGAATTGCAATGTTCTCGAACCTTTCTATAGTTCTTAAAACATTTCCTTCGTTATCGTAAAGCGCAACGATCTTGCCTTCAGGGATATAGAAGGAGATGGTGTAGGTGTCATATTCATCACTGTATAGTTCAGAATTCTTCAGATCAAAAGTGGCTACCTTTTCTTCGAGAAGTTGAACAGGCACGGCAGCTTCATAACCTACACTCTGCATGTATTTATAATTGGCTGCACTAACAACAACCTCAGACAGTTTAACAACCTGTGCGCTGAGGGGGATGGTTAATCCCAGAATCATCAAACCTAACAATATTTTTTTCATGACATTGAAAATTAAAAGGTTATTACTTTATCGATTGAATTTCGATAATTACGGTTAATACTGAAATGATTTTAATCAATTACTATTACCCTGGATACCTTTACGATTGAATTTTTAAAACGCATCCATCTTTGTGATAGAGAGACTTTTATTAAAAAATATTATGGCGTAATTTTAAAAGACGCTGAGTTCACCGAAGTAGTTTATTGAACATAAGGGTACATCGTTATCCGGTTTAGAAATATTAGGGTATCATGGGAAAATTCACCGATAATGCAATGGAAATATTGCGGGAGCGCTATTTATTGAAGAATGAATCGGGATCGGTCACAGAATCCCCCACGCAGTTATTCAAAAGAGTTGCCCGATGTATTGCTTCTGCGGAATCTGAGAACCGATTGCATTGGGAGGAGAAGTTTTATAATCTGATGAGCGCTCGGTATTTTCTTCCTAATTCACCTACCTTGATGAATTCCGGACTGGAAAAAGGTCAGTTGAGTGCCTGTTTTGTCCTACCTGTAAACGATAGTCTTGAAAGTATCTTTACAACTTTAAAAAACACGGCATTGATACATCAAAGCGGAGGAGGTACGGGATTTAATTTCTCAGACCTGAGGCCCGCCAATGATTTGGTCTCTAATAGATCGGGTACATCCTCCGGCCCTTTAGCATTCATGAAATTATTTGATGCTGCGACTGAATACGTCAAACAAGGCGGAAGACGCAGAGGAGCCAATATGGGGATACTTAATGTGAATCATCCGGATATAAGGGAGTTCATCACTTTGAAGTCAGAAGCGGGAGTACTTCAGAACTTTAATCTTTCGGTGGGTATGACCGATGACTTCATGAAGGCTTTGAAAGGAAACGGGATCTGGAATCTGATAAACCCAAGAAATGGTGAAATCATGAGCGAGGAAAGCGCCCATAAGATTTGGGATCTTATCATTGATCAGGCATGGCAGACAGGTGATCCTGGTATGGTGTTCTTAGATTCGATCAATGCCGATAATCCTATTCCTGCTCAGGGTAGAATTCTTAGTACCAATCCATGTGGTGAGGTTCCGTTATTAAATTATGAAAGCTGTAATCTCGGATCGGTGAACTTATCGCTGATCACTCGAAGTAAAGGGGATGTAGTTCATATCGATTGGCAAAGGCTGGAAGAGATCATTACTTTGGCTGTTCGGTTTTTGGATAATGTAATCACGGTCAACCATTATGTCATTCCGGAAATTAAAGACATTACCCGTAGGAACAGGAAGATCGGACTGGGTGTTATGGGGTGGGCTGAATTACTAATCCAACTGGAAATACCTTATGCCTCCATACAGGCGGTTTCTCTTGCTGAAGACCTTATGCGATTCATTCAGGAAAGGAGTTTAAACGCCTCCCGTGAACTGGCGGTTGAAAGGGGAGTGTTTCCAGGCTGGAAAGACAGTACCTATGCCGGAAAAATGCCTTTGAGGAACGCGACTGTTAATAGTATTGCACCTACGGGATCTATTTCAGTGCTAGCAAATACCTCTTACTCCATAGAGCCTTTGTATGCCGTTGCCTTTAATAGAAGCGGAATTCTGGGAGATAGAACACAAACGGAAATAAACCATCTTTTTATAAAAAAGATGAATAAGGTGGGAAGGTGGAACAGCAGGATTTATGAAGAACTCTTATCCGGTAAATCCATTAAGGATATTCCTGATATACCCGATTCTTTTATAAAAGTATTTCAAACCGCACAGGAGATTCCATGGGAGTTTCATTTAAAACATCAGCAAGCATTCCAGCGTTATACGGATAATGCAGTATCAAAGACTATCAATCTACCCACCAATTCTTCCCCAGCCGATATTTCAAATATTTACCTGACTGCATGGGAATATGGTTTGAAAGGAATCACTATTTATCGTGAGGGTAGTAAGTCAGGACAAGTGTTACGAAAGTGTAGTTTAGGACTAAATCAGACTTGCTGAAGGAAATAAGAACAGCCTGGTTCACTACCTGATAGTACTTACACTATATGCATGAGTTGAAGTGTAAAATGATAATTATCAATGCTTTAAATAGTTTAAATTATTAATTTTAATACACTTTAAGAAGGAGTTTTTTGATATAGAGATGCATTTTAATGATTAGTATATCGACATCAGATAACCGAATAAAGCAGTTTTTCATCCAGATCGGTGAAATCTCCTTTTTCGCAGGTAGATTTTTTAAAGAATCTGTCAGACCTCCCTATGAAATTAATGAATTTTTAAGGCAATGCTATAATGTAGGGAATCGGTCAGTTCCATTGGTTAGTATCACTGGTTTTATAATCGGACTCGTACTTACGTTACAAACAAGACCAACGCTGGAAGAGTTTGGTGCAGTTTCCTGGATGCCGGCGATGGTAGGGATCTCTATAGTTCGGGAGATTGGTCCTGTGGTGATCGCTCTTATTTGTGCCGGACGTATCGCTTCAGGCATGGGGGCTGAACTGGGATCAATGAGGGTGACCGAGCAGATCGATGCTATGGAGGTATCCGGAACAAATCCATTTAAATACCTGGTGGTGACTCGTATTCTGGCCACTACATTTATGGTGCCGATATTGGTTATATATGGAGACGCATTGGCGTTGTATGGCTCATTTTTAATTGAAAATATCAAAGGAAATGTGTCTTTTACCCTATACTTTAATCAGGTTTTTAATTCTTTGGAATTCGGAGACCTGATTCCGGCGACGATCAAGACTTTCTTTTTTGGATTTGCGATCGGACTCGTTGGGTGTTTTAAGGGATATAATACCAGAAAAGGAACGGCAGGAGTCGGATTGGCAGCGAATAGTGCCGTGGTAATGGCTTCGATGCTCATATTTTTACTGGATTTTGTAGCGGTTGTTATTTCCGATATTTTCTATGACCTCTAAGGTACTTTATAAGGATGAATGCCTCTGAAACACATAGCGAAACTGAGATCATCAAAATCAGAGAACTGAAAAAGCGATTCGGCCAGAATCGGGTGCTTAATGGTTTTAATATGATCCTTTATAAAGGAGAGAACCTTGTAATAATGGGAAAATCAGGGTCCGGGAAATCTGTACTGATAAAATGTATGGTCGGACTTGAAAAAGCGGATAGTGGTTCAATTGAAATGATGGGTAAAGATATTACGTCACTGGATAAGGAAGCGTTCAACGAACTCAGAGCGGATATCGGATTTTTGTTTCAGGGCAGTGCCTTATATGATTCTATGAGTGTGCGGGAAAACCTGGAATTTCCGTTACGAAGGCATAAACATCGATTCGGTAAAGAGGTGAAAACGGATAGTTTAGTGCATGAGGCGCTGGAGAATGTTGGACTTTCTCATGCTATAGATCTGATGCCTGATGAATTGTCAGGAGGGATGAAAAGAAGAATTGCACTGGCGCGAACTTTAATCATGAGACCTAAGATCATTTTTTATGATGAACCTACCAGTGGTCTGGATCCTATTACCTCTAAAGAGATTATTGAACTGATCATGAACATTCAGGATAAATTTGAGACTTCCTCCCTGATCATAACGCATGATATTGATTGTGCCCGCGTTATTTCAGACAGGATGATCTTATTAGTGGAGGGTATAAATTATGCCGAAGGAACTTTTAATGAATTAACGAAAATGACCGATCCTAAGGTTAGGGCATTTTTTAAATAGTGAGTCATGGCAAAATCAATTTCTGAGAAGATATGGCTTGGCGTACTGGTAGTTTTGGGAACAATATTTCTGGTTGTTGCGGCTTACCTAATTGGAAGTCAGCAGAATCTTTTTAGCAAATCCTTTAGTATCAGTGCCAGATTTAATAACGTAAATGGATTGCAACCCGGGAACAATGTGCGATTCTCCGGAATCGATGTAGGTACGGTTAAATCATTGATCATAGAGAACGACTCAACCATTGCCGTGGTCATGATGATTAATCTGGATGTCAAAGAGCATATAAAAAGAGATGCTATCGCTACCATAGGATCTGATGGCCTTGTCGGAAATATGGTGGTGAATATTTTACCGGGTAAAGATTCTTTAGTTCCGGTAAGCGATGGAGATTTCATACAGTCCTATAGCCGAATCGGGACAGACGATATGTTGAATACCCTGAATATGACCAATGAAAATGCGGCTTTGCTGACCTCAAACCTATTGAAGGTTTCTCAATCATTGGTCCAGGGTAAAGGTACGTTGGGACGTCTTCTCAATGATACCTTACTGGCTAATGATCTTCAGAAAACCATAGCCAATTTAAAGATCGCAACTGCAAACCTCAATATCTCAATAGCCAAGTTCAACCAAATCATCGATACCATTTCTATCGAGAATAGTGTCGCAGGTGTATTATTAACGGATACTCTGGCAGCAAATAAGATGAAACGAGTGATTGATAATTTGGAATCTTCTTCGGGTGTTTTAGATTCTACTTTGACCTCTATCGATATGCTGGTTAGAAATATAGAGCAGGGGGAAGGAGCCGTAAATTACCTGACTACCGATACGCTTCTGGTAAAACAACTCGAGGCCACCATTGATCATATAGAGGAAGGCACCGATCGTTTCAACCAGAATATGGAGGCATTAAAACATAATTTTCTCTTTAGAAAGTACTTTAAAAAGCTGGAAAAGGAAGAAGAAAAGCGGAAAGCCCTGGAGGAGAATAATTGAGAGGATAGAAATTGTATAGAGAAATCAGTTCTTCATTTCTTGTTGGTCTCCAACGCGCGCAGGTAAATATCCTTTAGTAATATTGGAACACCGAGGGTATCAACCACATTCAGATCGTATCGGATACGAACCTTTGTACCGATGGGTGCATAGTAGTAGATATGCCACATATCAGATTCATTGGTTCCGATGCAGCCGTTCGAGTAAGCCAATCCCAATGTTACAGGATTGGTGGTAGGATGGATCATTTGCCCATTGTGAATACCATTGATTTTAGTTTCTATCCAGGGAATCCGGGGCATTAGGGTGGTTCGGTTATCATCTCTTTTGGTGAGGTAAAAACGTTTACCATCTACAGGATTAATAAAGACCGGATCTTTTTCATAACGTACTATATATCCATCTCCTGTAATGGTTTGAAGGTTGGTCACGCGGTTATTTACAGCGAGAAACTTCTTTTCATTTCTGCCAACCCTTATGGGATACGTATGGATGAGTACTGAGTCCTCATAGATACGCAACTTAAATTCAGGAATATTTATATCGATAAGCGTAATCTGAAAGGTTTGCGATAATGTTTTTATATTACCGGGATCAGGTAGCCGTAATGAATCCCCTTTATGCAACACAACGGATGCTTTTTGATCGAATACAAATCGATCTTTCGCGATCTGAAGATAATAATCGGTATTGGCCAGCGAATCAATTATTCGTGGATTTGCACGTATCAACAGATGTTCCGTAAGGAGCATATCCGGTGATTGCAGATCGATTACAGAATCTAAATATTCGAAGTATTCCGCAATGGTTATATCCCTATTTATGCTGATCCATTTTTGTGTGGATTTTTCTGTGGTATCTGTTTCGGTATTTTGTGCACTTGCGCAGAGCGTTGAAATAAGAACTATAAAAGCCAGAACAATATTTTTCATCTTGATCTTTCAATGAATTAAAATTCCCTGTTAAAAGGAATGATTGGTTCTTTCTGGTAATCGGGTTACAGGTATTTGCTTAAAAAGTCAAAAAATCGTCTTTTATGATCGTTATAAATGTTTCGCTGCGTTGCCATTTTATCCCGCATTTCC
The DNA here is from genome assembly GCF_007279655.1 of Robertkochia solimangrovi. GTDB lineage: Bacteria > Bacteroidota > Bacteroidia > Flavobacteriales > Flavobacteriaceae > Robertkochia > Robertkochia solimangrovi. The sequence continues at coordinate 20,242 of NZ_QKWN01000018.1, forward strand.
TGATGATATTTCAAAGCGACTCTGTCAATAGAATCTTCATGAGCCAAATACTGTCCTGCAATCCGCTGTTCATGAGCTTCAATCGCTGCTTGTAATTCTTCGATTTTACCCTTTTGCAAAATAAAATGCTGTTCGAATTGTCCCATTTCTACCAAAACCTCAGGGTTGGTCCATCTATTTTGGATTTCATCCAACCTGTTCAAAAAAGAATGAATCTCGTCTAACCAAAATAGAATTTCATTTTCCCATAGATGGTGCTCGAAATGTAAGTCTGAATTATAGATGATCTTTTCCATGATTATGAGTTTTAAAACTCTAATTTATTTGTAATCAAAGCTTTTTAAAATGATATAAATCAATTCAACCTTCATGGATATTCATAATGTGGTAAGGGGAAGTAGTGAACAAAAAATTAAGGATTTTTTGTTCGAAGTTTATGATGAACTTATTATTTGATACGGGTACTAATAATTTAGCAGAAAGTTTCCTGAAACAATTATTTTAAGATCCGTCCATCCTCCATTTCGATGATACGATCCGTGCGTTTGGCGAAATCCATATCATGGGTAACGATCAAAAGACTAAGACCCTGTTCCTCTTTTAATCGTTTAAAGATCTGCAAAACATTTTCTGAATTATAGCTATCGAGATTACCCGTGGGCTCATCTCCCATAAGGATCGTCGGATTATTGATCAGGGCTCGTGCAATCGCTACCCGTTGTTTTTCTCCACCGGATATTCTGCTCGCCTTTTTATCGGCAAGATGCTCTATATGCAACATCGATAATTTTTCAAGGGCGTCGTTTTGTATCTCCGTATTTGATTTCTTGCCAAGCTTTTTGGCTGGTAACATCACATTTTCCAGTACACTGAATTCTGAAAGCAGATAATGAAACTGAAACACAAATCCGATATGTTCGTTCCTAATGCGGGATAATTCCGTGGTTTTCTTGCCGGTGATCAGCTCCTCATTCAGATAGAGTTGTCCGTCATATTCGGTATCCATTGTCGACAATATATACAGCAAGGTAGATTTCCCGGAACCCGATTTACCGATGATGGAAACGAATTCGCCAGAACGGATATCAAAGGAGATATCATGAAGAACGTGGTATTTGACAGGCTTCATGAAGTATTTATTGATATTTTTTGTACTTAAAACCATTGCTTCTGAATTAGCTCCCTCTTATGATCCGAACCGGATCGATTCTTTTAGCACGCTGAGAGGGAAAATAGCCTGCGATAAAGGTGGATACCAAAGCAAAAGAGATTCCGATCACATAGTACCACGGATTATAATTGATCGGATAGGTGGTTATAGTGGGTAAGGCTTCAGTTTCAAACGCAGCCTGATCGATCAACCTTGACAGCAGGTAACCGATCATGAGTCCGATCACTCCGCCTATTACCCCGATGATCATAGCCTGACTCATAAAGATCAGTTGCACATCGGTTCCGGAAAATCCGGTAGCCTTAAGAATTGCGATATCCTTCATCTTTTCATAAATAAGCATATTCAGGATATTGTAGATTCCGAACCCGGCAACGATTAAAAGCGTTACCGAAACAGCATAGGTGATCAGATTCCGGATGGAAGATCCGGTCTCGAACTGTGCATTCGCTTCATTCAGGTCAGTGGCTTTTACGTTGAATTGCTTTTCCAGCTTTTGTGCCATTTCGGGAGCCAGGGTAAGATCGTTCAATTTGATGTTGATATCGGTAATATAGTTTTGAGCCTCCCCCAGGATGCGCTGTACAGTCTTTATATTCGCAAAGCTTTGAATATTGTCGATATCGGAAATACCACTTTGATACAGGCCGACGATTTTTAATGGAAAAATATTTCCATCAACTGTTGAGATCTGTACACGGTCACCCGGTTTTAAAGACATCTTCTTCGCTAACCCAGCTCCCAGTAAAATACCATTGTCGTTATTCATCAGGTCGGTGTAGGTGCCTTCTACGATATAATCGGCCATATTGGAAAGTCGTACTTCTTCTTCAATATTCACTCCGGTTAAATTCCCACCAAGTTCGATGGATCCGGAGAGATAGAAGATCTGTGTTCTTACCTGAGCGGTGGCTCCTTTTACCTTGTTATCCTTATTCAGGTAGGTTAAAACAGGGAGCGCATTATGTATCTTTTTCTGGCTTTGTTTCGGTTTTATGGAATGTACGATATTCCATGCCTCTGAGAATTCGTCATATATGGAAACTGGTTGGGAGGCGGAAGGCTCGATCTCGTTATAAATATGAATATGTGGGGTCTGGTTTAGAATGAGATCATCCAGCATTTGATTCAATCCGGTCATAAAACTGACCAGTGTAATATAGGCTCCAATTCCGAAGGTCACTCCCAAAGCAGCTGTAACAGTAGATTTCATCTTTGTAAGAAGATGTGTTTTTGCAATGCCGAGTAAGACCTTCCAGTTGATCATCATTCCGGTTTTAACAGAGGAGTCGATCGGTCAATGCCTTCTAGAATCTCGACATATTCCAGATCCTGAAGACCGGTTTTAACCTCGATGAATCCATTTTTCGTGTTAACCCGATCACCACTGAGGAGATAGTTCTTAGGAATCGTCAGAACATCTTGCTTAACAGCGATCAGTATGTTGGCTTCTCCCGATAATCCGGGATACAGTACTTCAGGTGGATCGGCAAATCGCGCTTCCACCGTAAAAGTCTGAGAACGTTCGTCTTTCTGTGGATATATTTTTGTAACATTTGCTTCAAAGACCTTGTTCTTATATGCATCAAGATCGACAAGTACTCTTTGTCCAATTGTGATACTTACAATATCAACTTCATCTATGAGCATTTCAATGATAAAGGTATCAGCATTACCAACAGTTCCCAGCGGTTCCTGAACACTAACCTTTTCACCAGAATTTTTGAATAAAGCGTAAACCTTACCATTGATCTTACTGGTCACGGTAAAGTCTTTATTTGCTATGCGTGCGGTTTTGAGATTGTTTTCAGCTTGTTTCAGATTGGTTTCCAATTCCAGTTTGATCCGTTCATATTTGCCATACAGTAATTCCAGAGAATTTGAAGACAGGTCATAAGCGAGTTTTCTCGTATCCAGTTCGATCTTCGAACCGATCTGCCTGCTCCAAAGATTCTTCTGCCGGAAGTAGTTGATAGAGTCGTTGAGATACTTCAATCGTGCAGCGCGTATCTCATCCTGTAATTCATCGAGTACTGCAGCTCTTCCTTCGTAATTCTCTCTGGCGAGTTTCAACGCCAGCGTGGCATTTTCGGCATTGAGCTTTGGTGTATTGTTGATGATCTGTATCAGAGAATCTCCCTTTTGAACGAGATCACCTTCTTCTACATAATTATGATCGAGGATACCGCCAACAGCAGCAAATAACTGATACAGGCTATCCGGTTGGATGGTCACCGAGGAGTACACCGATTCCGTGATGGTTCTGACTTCAGGGTATACAGCATCATTGTCTCGGTTACACGAAATAAAGACCAATAAAAGGATTACATACCTCATAATCACGTAATTATTGACAAGTTAAATTTCCGGTTTAACCTTCATTTTAAAAATGATAATTATCACTGTCTGCAGCTGATAATAATAGGTTTTCAGGAATAATTCAGCTTGTTACGCACCCGGTAAGGTATTGGGTCCCTTTTAAATTATTGCTGGGTTATTTTTTCTTTACGAATTTGGTGAGGATCACGATATATTGACCTTCAACCCTTCCTTCGATATGCTCGGCATTATCATGAACCAGTGATATTCTGTGTACTGCCGTACCGCGTTTGGCGGTAAAATTGGCACCTTTTACATCGAGATCCTTGATCAGTACTACCGTGTCTCCATTTTCCAGAAGATTACCATTACTGTCTTTATGAATGACTGCTTCACTATCGCCGGAAGTTTCCGTTGCTTTTGCCCATTTCATCGCGTCTTCATCGAGATACATCATATCCAGCAGATCCTGTGGCCATCCTTCTGATCTCAACTGATTCAACATCCTCCAGGATACGATCTGAACCGGTAAATACTCATTCCACATACTTTCATTTAGACAGCGCCAGTGATTACTATCACGTTTTTCGGGGTCTTCTATCTGCTCTTTACAGGTCTTACAAATAAGTATGGAGGAATCTTCATCAAATTCTTCGTGAGGAGGTACACTATATACCTGCAGCGCTTCCTCTGCATTACATAGTTCACATTTGTTGTTTGCTCGTGCTCTTAATTTATTTTCAACAAGGGTCATGGAATGATTTTAGATCGTAAAAATACGATTTTTAAAATTTTTAAAGCGCCTGAAAGTAATGGATGTCACTGCTATTTTAAAGGATTTACCACATCTATGGATCCTTCGTCCGGGATCAGACCATTTACCGATTCCCTGATCACCTTGTTTAGTTCCTGCAACAATTGTTTTCGCACAAAATCTTTGTGAGTAAGAAGTCCGATCGACCGGACAGGGACGGGGGATTCAAAGGCTACCAGATCAGATCGGTCTGTTTCGGGCAGATCCAGTGCCGCCAAATAGGGTAGAATGGTGATTCCTTTATTTCCTTTAGTAAAGCGGAGGAGACTATCCATAGATCCGGATTCAAATTCAAAGTTCAGATCATTTTTGGGAGAAAGATTTGATCTTTCACAAATATGATAGACTTGTGTGCGAAGGCAATGACCTTCCTGAAGCAGCCATAATTTCGAGTAATCGAGTTCGGTGACTGCTATTTTTCGCTTTGCATTACCCTCTTTACAATCATATATCAGGAAAGGCTCCGTATAGAGTTCCTGCTCCACCAGTTCATGATCTCCGATGGGGATCGCGAGAATGCCTACATCCAGATTACGGTCTTTAAGATCTTTTTGTATCTGAGCGGTTGGAATCTCTTTAACGATGGTCTTTACTTTTGGAAATCTTTTAGCAAATTCCGGAAGGAATCGTGGTAACAGATAGGGAGCTATAGTCGAAATGATGCCGATCCTTAGTTCACCTACCATTTCGTCTTTTAATTCCTGAACCATATTTCCAAGCTGCTCGATCTCGTTCTGAATGATACGTAATCGGCTAATGATATGTTGACCTTCCGGTGTTATGGAAACCGGTTTCGTTCTTCTGTTGAAAATTTTTATGCCGATCTCACTCTCGAATCGTCCGATCATCGTACTCAGGGTGGACTGCGTTACAAAACACCTATCTGCCGCATTCTCAAAATTTTTCGAGTCCACCACGGCAAGGACATATTGAAATTGCTGAATGTTCATAACGGCAAAAGTAATTAATTATTCACAATGTCAATGTTATCATAGATAATATCGTTTTTATAAATAAAATCAAGGTTCTATGTTTGCGCCCGAATTAAAAAAACACTTATGGATCTGCAGGTATCATCTTTCTAAAATCGGGGAGTGTACAAGGTTTATAGGGCTTTTAAAAATCAAATAATCACATACTTATGAGAAACAATCTACTATCGGGGGTAGCTTCTATGCTACTGATAGTTGCGTGTAACAAACCATCCACGGAATCAGGTAATGAAAGCGGAGGTTGTCCTTTTGGATTTGATAAAGGACACAAAAAAGAACAGGTATCAGTCATAAAATCGAATGATGATTGGTGGCCGAACAAGCTAAACGTTGATGTACTGGCTCAGAATTCAGCGTTAAAGGATCCGATGGATGAAGGGTTCAATTACGGGGAAGAATTCGAACAACTGGATTACTTTCAACTTAAAAAAGATATCGAAGCGGTACTGACCAATTCTCAGGATTGGTGGCCGGCCGATTATGGGCACTACGGACCTTTATTCATACGTATGGCATGGCACAGTGCAGGAACGTATCGTACCGGAGACGGCCGTGGCGGAACCAGAATGGGAATCCAGCGTTTTGCACCCCAAAACAGCTGGCCTGATAACGCCAACCTCGATAAAGCAAGAAGATTATTATGGCCGATTAAACAAAAATACGGGAAGCAGATCTCCTGGGCAGATCTTATGATCCTTACCGGAAATGTAGCCCTGGAATCAATGGGATTCCAGACTTTAGGTTTCTCAGGAGGAAGAGCCGATGTGTGGGAGCCACAGGAAGATATTTACTGGGGACCTGAAGCTGAATGGCTTGAGTCAAGAAGATTGAATGAAGATGGAGAGCTGGATCTCGATATAGAAAATCCACTGGCTGCCGTACAAATGGGACTCATTTACGTGAATCCTGAAGGCCCTAACGGTGTGCCTGATCCGGTTGCTTCCGCTAAGAACATACGCATCTCTTTTGGTAGGATGGGAATGAATGATGAAGAGACCGTTGCCCTGATCGCAGGGGGACATACTTTTGGGAAGACCCATGGTGCAGGATCGGCCGACAATGTAGGTGCTTCTCCGGAAGCAGCAGGTATTGAAGAACAGGGATTGGGCTGGAAAAGTTCCTATAAATCCGGAAAAGGAAAGGATGCAATCACCTCCGGACTTGAAGTAATCTGGACACCTACCCCTACACGATACAGTTATGCGTTTCTGAATACCCTGTTTAGCTACGAGTGGGAACTTACCAAAAGTCCTGCCGGAGCTCATCAATGGGTTGCTAAAGATGCCGGTGAGATCTTCCCGGATGCATTTGATGAGAACAAACGTCACAGACCTACCATGCTTACCTCGGATCTGGCTTTGAGATTTGATCCTGAGTATAACAAAGTGTGCAAGGCATTCTTAGAAAATCCAAAATCTTTTGATGAGGCTTTTGCCAGAGCATGGTTCAAACTTACCCACAGAGATATGGGGCCTAAGACAACCTATATGGGGCCGGAAGTTCCTGAGCAGGAATTTATCTGGCAGGATCCGATACCGGTTCGTGATCATGAGCTTGTGACTAAGAATGATATCGATCGTCTGAAGAAGGAGATTTTGAATTCAGGGATACCGCAAAACCAATTGATCAAAACCGCCTGGGCTTCTGCATCTTCATACCGTGGATCTGACCGAAGAGGGGGGGCAAATGGAGCACGTATCAGACTGGAACCTCAAATCAACTGGGAATGTAACAATCCGAAACAATTGAAGGAAGTATTGTCGGTTTACGAAAAGATACAAAATGATTTCAATGCTAATTCCGGTAATAAAAAGGTCTCTATAGCCGACCTTATCGTACTTGGGGGTAATGCAGCCGTAGAGCAGGCGGCGAACGCTGCAGGTGTATCCGTGGAAGTTCCACTCAATCCCGGAAGAATGGATGCCACTCAGGAACAAACCGATATCCATTCATTTGCGGTTTTGGAACCTATGGCAGACGGATTCAGAAATTATCAGAAGAAGCATTATACGCTTACTACCGAAGAGTTGCTCATCGATAAAGCGCAATTGCTCACCCTGACCGCTCCGGAGATGACCGTTCTGGTTGGAGGAATGCGTGCACTAAATGCGAATTTCGATGATTCCGATACGGGAATACTTACGACAACACCCAGCGTATTGAACAATACATTCTTTATCAATCTTCTGGATATGGGAACTGAATGGACTCCTGTTTCTGAATCAGAACTCGAGTTTGCCGGTACAGTCAGAGGAACGGAAGACGTACGCTGGAAAGCTAGCAGAGCTGATCTGATCTTTGGATCCAATTCTGAATTAAGAGCGATCGCAGAGGTCTATGCCAGTGATGATGCCAAAGAAAAATTCGTCAAGGATTTTGTCGCTGCATGGACTAAGGTGATGAACCTGGATCGATTTGATCTGAACTAATATGGAAAAACAGGGTTTTCCCTGATTATTGATGCAATTCATTTCAGATGGCGGTTTGATGGAACTATTCCTTCAGATCGCCATTTTGTTATAAGTTCAACGTCAAATACAGCGTTCGTCTTTACGCTGTTGTGGTATGCGGAAAAAGTTTTTTTCTATATTCAGAGGGTGTCAGTCCGGTATGACCTTTAAATACGCGATTGAAGGAAGTCTTGCTGCTAAAACCTGCTTCGTATGCTATCGCCAGAATCTTATAGTCATGGTATTCCGGTTCTTGCATAATCCTTTGAGCTTCGTTAACCCTGTAAAGATTGACCAGCTGATAGAAATTCTGATCGAAACATAGCCTTAATACTTCGGAGAGATGCTGTTTGCTGATCGCAAGTGTCAAGGCAAGTTCAGATTGATTAAATTCAAATTGAAGATAAGGTTTCTCCTTCTCAAGGTGATCAAGAATCATCTGCATATATTTTTTTCGGTCTTCTTCAGTTAGTGATGAGTTCTTATAAGGAGCACTTTTTGTGGTGTCAGTACTTTTTTTGGCGGCAAGTTCGGTTAGTCTGGTCTTCAGTGCTTTATTTTGATCATTTAGCAGAGCATAGGATTCTTGGAATTTTTCGCGATCTGCCTCCAGATTTTTTTTCTTTCGGATAAAAAAGAACAACATGCCACCCAATATAAGAATGGATATGCTTCCACCAGCAAGGATTTTACTCTTACGGTCGTCAAGTAACGATAGATGGTCAAGTGCAGCTTCGATCTGTTTTTTATCAACAGCTGCGTCATGTTCTTTATCCAGTAAAGCCGCTCTGGATTCTTCCTTAAGCAGTTCTTTCATCAGGTCGGCATAATATTCCTGCTCCCTGTGAGCCTGCTCAAAATCGCCTAATTGTTCATAAGCTTTCGCCAGATGTCGGTGACCTTCTTTCTCCAGTTTGACATCGTGCCGTTCCCGGGATAAGTTCAATACCTCTTTTAAATAAGGAATGGCTTTTTCAGGTATATTCTTTTTAACATAAGACATACCCAAATTTAAAAGGGTCACAGGTCTTGGACTCAGATCATGAAGGCTTGAATACTGTAGAGATTCTTCTCCAACACTGATAACTTCATCCCATTTTTCCTGTTGAAAAAAAGAATAGCCGATATTATCAAGGGCAGTGCTTACGCCTTGCGTACTTTGCAGGTCAACGGCCAGATCTTTCATCTGATACAGGTATTTGAGAGCCGTATCATATTCTTCTTTTTTGGTATAGCTATTACCCAGGCCGTTGAGGGCCGCCAGTTCAATGAGTCCCGATACTTCATTTGCTTTGGCTAATGCCAGTACCTCGGTCATACAGCTAATTACTTTATCTGTATTATCGATCTGACTGTAAACACCTGCCAGGTTTACCAGGATATTGATCCTTGTTTTTTCCGGGTTCCTGCTTCGCTCATTGAGTTTTAAAGCCTTTTGATAAGCTATGAGAGATTTCTCGTATGCATCGGTGATATTAAAATAAATTCCCTGATTGATCGTCGCCTTGATCTCATATTCCAACAGATTGAAATCCTTAGCTATAACCAGAACTGTATCATTATATTTTTTAAAATTCTCGAAATCTGAGCGGTTATAGGAGGCTTTGGAACTATCGAGTAAGACGATACATTGCTGTTCGCTCAAATCTACATAAACGGTTTGCTTGTAATCTGATAGTTGCTGTTCCTGACCAAACGAAAGTCTGCATATGAGAACAGAAAAGATGAGAAAATGCTTGAAAAATGCATTTGCAATGCAGGTTAGGGATAACATTTTAAATACTGTTTCTTTACTTGACATTGGTTTGGGGTATAATTCAAAGTTACAGAATACCGATGCAATATTCACAGACAAATGTAAGGTCTTTACGACAAATCATAACAATATTCAACAGGTCTGTCTCTGGTTTTATCGGATAAAAAAGGTGCCACTCACTCAGATGGTACTTTTAAAATATTGGTGGTACCTATTATTGTACCCAAAATGCACCAAAGCATCCCGAATCTTTAAAACCATGAGAACCATCTTTGTCTGGCTAATTGTGCTATTGCCCGTTTATTTTACTACTGTTTCTGCACAGACTACAGCAATTCCGGATAGTAACTTTGAACAATTTCTGATCGCGGAAGGTTACGATACCAATGGGGCGAACGGGAATATACTCAACAGTGATGCAAGCGCCGTGACTGAACTGAACTTTACCCGGAATGATATTACCGATCTTACGGGTTTGGGTGCCTTTGTAAACTTGGTGAGTCTCAATCTTGCGGATAACCAGTTTACAACTGTTGATCTGAGCATTCTGACCAAACTGGAAAGGTTCTATTGTCGGGATAATCAGATTCTGACAACCCTCGATCTTTCAAAGAACCTCGCTTTGAGAATTCTTTCCATCAGTCGTAACGCCTTTAATAATACCAGTTACAGCAGACCAATTACCGAACTTGATCTGTCTGCAAATATTAACTTGGTGGATCTTTTAGTGGAAAAATCGGAAAATCTCACCAAGGTTACCTTTCCGGTAACGAGTACGCTGAAATATATCGATTTTTATAACCTCGCGTTACAGACCATCGATCTGAGTCAGCTTGACGGGTTAGAAGATTTTTCGATCGATACGAATACGGGTTCTTCCAACCTGATCATGCCCATCGTTAAGAACGTCCTGAAAAAGGTAAGTATTCAGTCGATCAATGTTAACAGTTTTGATATTATCGCTGAATATACAGCTCTTGAATCACTACGTCTCGTGTATACCTGGATCGGGAGTCTTAAATTACCAGCTACTGACACATTCAAAACTCTTGTAGTCGTACGTCATAGTTTTACGACTCCATTATCCTTCGATCTGGTTCCGAATCTTGAGCATTTGGAGATCAGAGATACCAAGGAAGTTCCCCTGGAGATCGATATTACTTCTAATCTGAAGCTGCGATCATTGATTTTATGGAACAATAAAATGAATGCTATTGATGTCACTCAGAATAAAGCACTAAGTTATTTGACATTGACCAATAATAACCTTACTGAACTCGATGTGACTCAAAACAGTATGTTAACCTGGCTGAATGCAAACAGTAATAAACTTACGGACCTTGATATAACAAATTGTGTTTTATTGGAAAAGCTGGAAGTTAGAAGCAATCAATTAACAGGAAATGAACTTATTCAACAATACTATAACATACGTAAGAATGATAACGGACTTGGACGAAGTTACTGGCTGAATCTCGATAATAATTATATGTCTGGCCTTGTTCCTGATTTTTCAACCTTGGTAGTTCCCGGTGAAACCAGTGGATTTGTACTGACTTTTGCATATAATAAATTTGAATTCGGCGATATTGAAGATACTCATTTACAGCATTTGGGAATGCGCCAGAATGGGGAGATCAGTTCGTATTCGTATGATTATGCATCGCAGCGAAAGGTAGATGAGGAGGAAGATCTGGTAATGAATACAGGAGAATCAGTGATTTTATCAACTACCGTGAGTGGGAAACAAAACCATTATAAATGGTTTAAGGATGGGGTTGTTATTCCTGATGTACCAGATTCACCCGATCTGGAACTTACCGGACTGACAACCTGTAATGAAGGTGTATACCATTGCGAAATAACAAGTGATCTGATGCCATTTGAAAATGCAGAAAGAGCAGGGTATAATGGGCAAAATCTCTTGTTGGTCAGGAATGACATCACTTTAAAAATTAATGCAGCTGCGCTGGAATGTGTTTCATTGACTTATCCGTTAAATGGAGCAACAGCTATTCCGACCGATACCGATTTGTCCTGGGAAAACAATACCGGAGCTTGTGGTTTCAGGATCAGTGTAGGTACAACTCCCGGCGGAAATGATCTTATCGACAATGAAGATGTCGGTATGGTGACCACGTATAGTCCTGCTACTTTGTTTGCAGAGAATACCACGATATACGTTCGGATCACTCCTTATGATGCTTCAGGAGATCTTACAGGTTGTTCTGAAGATAGTTTTACAACGGTATCAGGTTTAACCCTCCCGGAATGTACCTCGTTAGCCATACCCACCAGTGCATCAGATGTCTCAGTCAGCACCGGATTGCAGTGGAATAACAGTACTACCGCGGAGGGGTATTACCTGAGTGTGGGGACTACATCCGGTGGGACTGACCTTGTAAATCATCAGGATGTTGGCGCTGTAACCGCTTATAGTTTTGATGCCGATCTTCCGGAGAATACGATGATCTATGTTCGCATCATCCCATATAATGCCGCGGGTGAAGCTACGGGTTGTATCGAAGAAAGCTTTACCACAGAAACCTTACTGACGATACCGGATTGTGTATCGCTTGTACAACCGCTGAGCGGAGGGATGAATGTTGCCGTCAACACCGGATTGCAGTGGAATAACAGTACTACCGCAGAGGGGTATTACCTGAGTGTGGGGACTACATCCGGTGGGACTGACCTTGTAAATCATCAGGATGTTGGTGCAGTAACCGCTTATAGTTTTAATGCCGATCTTCCGGAGAATACGATGATCTATGTTCGCATCATCCCATATAATGCCGCGGGTGAAGCGACGGGTTGTATCGAAGAAAGCTTTACCACAGAAACCTTACTGACGATACCGGATTGTGTATCGCTTGTACAACCGCTGAGCGGAGCTACGGATATTTCTGTAAACACCTTGTTTCAATGGACCGGGGCCAGAAATGCGGAGGGGTATCGAATACGTATTGGAACCTTTTCCGGAGGAGCGGATATTCTTAATGATACAGATGTAGGAGACCATGCATATTATCAACCAAGCGTCTCCCTTCCGGAAAGCACTACGATCTATGTGAAGATCATCCCCTATAATTTAGCAGGTGCCGCAGAAGACTGTATGGAAGTCAGCTTTACAACAGAATCTTTGCTTTCAATACCACATTGCGTTACGCTTGTATCGCCGTTAAATGGAGCCAATGAAGTACATCCTAATGTGAGACTTCGGTGGAGTAGTAGTATGCATGCTACAGGATATCGATTAAGCGCAGGGACCAGCTCCGGTGGAACAGATATCGTTACTAATGAAGACGTAGGTAATGTGACCGAATTTACATTTATCTCCCAATTGCCGGAAGACCGCAGAATCTATATCAATATCACACCTTACAATGCTGCCGGTGAAGCTGTTAATTGCGATGAATCTTATTTCAATACCGGGAAAGTTTACCCTGATGAATCCACGAAATACGGTATTTCGGCAAATGGGGACGGCATAAATGATTACTGGAAGATCGTTGGTCTGGAAATGTATCCTCATAATATGGTTTCGATTTATAATCGATGGGGGGAGCTTGTTTTTGAAATCAAGGGCTATGACAATGATTCCAAAGTATTCAATGGGGAAGCAAATCGGTTAACCGGACTAGGAGGCGGCAAATTACCGGAAGGAACCTATTTCTATAATATTACGATAGATGAACCTCATAATATTACGGATCTCAAGGGATTTATTGTATTAAAACGTTAGTATGAAAGACTTGAAAACAATACTTCAACAAGTAGAAAAAAAAACATCAAAGTATCAAAGCCCGATATCGGTAATTGCTTTACTCTTGATTTTACTTGTAACAGTGCGTGTCACGGCTCAGCAAACACCGGTCTTTTCAGAATACACCTATAATGCCATGATCCTGAATCCTGCACATGCCGGGTTGTATTCGGAAGCGGAATTGGTTTTGTCTGGCTCAGGGTTCGGTACCTCCATAGAAGGGAGTCCGCAAACCCAGACGGTAACCTATAACACATCCCTGAATCGTGGTAAGATGGGACTGGGGGGTGGTTTTATGGCAGACAGGATCGGCGTCTCAAGTGCATCAAAATTCTTTGCCTCCTATTCCTATAAATTACGCTTTGGTCATGACTATGATCAACCCCGGTGGTTTGGGCTTAATCCGCAGGTCTTATCTTTTGGGATCACGGCAGGAGTACTTTCTTATAGTGAAGATCTGATGGAACTGGGAATGCAGAATGATATTGAGTTTGCTGAGAATTTACAGACTACCGTTCCTGTGATCGGTATAGGATTTCTCTTTAATAGGCGAAATCTCTATGCGGGTATCTCAGTGCCTAATATATTAGGAAATTCATGGTCGGGAGAGAAAGGAATAAACCTGAGTACGCCGTACTATGCATACTTTGGATTACGGATTTTTACAGATTCGATGGAGGAGTTCATGATCAAACCCAATACACTCATCAAATATGAAGAGGGAAGTCCTTTTCAGGTAGATATTAACGTACTGTTGAGTTATAGACAGCGAATTGAAGCGGGTATTGGCTACCGGAGCTCTTCCATGTTTAATTTTTTGGCAGGATTTTATGCTTTTGATAATTTGAGATTCAGCTATTCTTATAACTACCGGACTAATAATTCACCGATAACCAATGTGCACGGACTCTCCCTGAGTTTTCGCTTCGGCAGGGGATATTCCGGGCAAACACTATAATAGCTTGAAGCAGAAATCAAAACTCACCACTCAATTCTCAATTCTATTCCCTCCCAATTCTCTGACCCCGGCCCTAAAGGGTGGAACTGGAAGGGAAAACCAATCTAAAGTCTTCCCT
>NZ_QKWN01000019.1 GCF_007279655.1 Robertkochia solimangrovi
ATGCGAATTGGAGGTTGAAAAAAAATTCAAAAAAAGATTTGCAGGAATGAAAAAAGGTTGTAGTTTTGCAGCCGCTTTCAGAACGAAAGACGCCACGAGGGTCGGCCGAGGAAACGAGGTTACGATGTGAAGGGGCGAAAGAGATGAAAGAATTAGAAGTTCATTGATATATTGTTGACAGCACGATTTTCTTGGTTTAACCAAGGGAATCACAATTAAAAAATTTAAGCAAATTCATGTTGAGTACGATTTCTTTGAGCATTATTAATTTGTAGCCAAACATATTTACAGATTAACGATGAAGAGTTTGATCCTGGCTCAGGATGAACGCTAGCGGCAGGCCTAACACATGCAAGTCGAGGGGTAGAAGTAGCTTGCTACTTTGAGACCGGCGCACGGGTGCGTAACGCGTATGCAACCTACCTTTTACAGGGGGATAGCCCGAAGAAATTCGGATTAATACCCCATAGTATTATGATATCGCATGGTATTATAATTAAAGTTTCGGCGGTAAAAGATGGGCATGCGTCCTATTAGCTAGATGGTGCGGTAACGGCGTACCATGGCAACGATAGGTAGGGGTCCTGAGAGGGAGATCCCCCACACTGGTACTGAGACACGGACCAGACTCCTACGGGAGGCAGCAGTGAGGAATATTGGACAATGGTCGCAAGACTGATCCAGCCATGCCGCGTGCAGGAAGACTGCCCTATGGGTTGTAAACTGCTTTTGTACAGGAAGAATAAGCCTTACGTGTAGGGTGATGACGGTACTGTACGAATAAGCACCGGCTAACTCCGTGCCAGCAGCCGCGGTAATACGGAGGGTGCAAGCGTTATCCGGAATCATTGGGTTTAAAGGGTCCGTAGGCGGATGTATAAGTCAGAGGTGAAAGTTTGCCGCTTAACGGTAAAATTGCCTTTGATACTGTATGTCTTGAATACGTGTGAAGTGGTTAGAATGTGTAGTGTAGCGGTGAAATGCATAGATATTACACAGAATACCGATTGCGAAGGCAGATCACTAACACGTCATTGACGCTGATGGACGAAAGCGTGGGGAGCGAACAGGATTAGATACCCTGGTAGTCCACGCCGTAAACGATGGATACTAGCTGTTTGGACTTCGGTCTGAGTGGCTAAGCGAAAGTGATAAGTATCCCACCTGGGGAGTACGTTCGCAAGAATGAAACTCAAAGGAATTGACGGGGGCCCGCACAAGCGGTGGAGCATGTGGTTTAATTCGATGATACGCGAGGAACCTTACCAGGGCTTAAATGTAGTCTGACAGGACTGGAAACAGTTTTTTCTTCGGACAGATTACAAGGTGCTGCATGGTTGTCGTCAGCTCGTGCCGTGAGGTGTCAGGTTAAGTCCTATAACGAGCGCAACCCTTGCCGTTAGTTACCAGCACGTTATGGTGGGGACTCTAGCGGGACTGCCGGTGCAAACCGAGAGGAAGGTGGGGATGACGTCAAATCATCACGGCCCTTACGTCCTGGGCCACACACGTGCTACAATGGCCGGTACAATGAGCAGCCACTTAGCGATAAGGAGCGAATCTATAAAACCGGTCACAGTTCGGATCGGAGTCTGCAACTCGACTCCGTGAAGCTGGAATCGCTAGTAATCGGATATCAGCCATGATCCGGTGAATACGTTCCCGGGCCTTGTACACACCGCCCGTCAAGCCATGGAAGCTGGGGGTACCTGAAGTCGGTGACCGAAAGGAGCTGCCTAGGGTAAAACTAGTGACTGGGGCTAAGTCGTAACAAGGTAGCCGTACCGGAAGGTGCGGCTGGAACACCTCCTTTCTAGAGAAGTGCTAGAATTAAGGTGCTCTGTTAAAAGAAGAATCCCAAAGATGTGGATTTGCTTAAAGCTGTCAATAAATTTTAGTCAACGGAAAACTGAAATAGTCTCGTAGCTCAGCTGGTTAGAGCGCTACACTGATAATGTAGAGGTCGGCAGTTCGAGTCTGCCCGAGACTACAAACCTTAGGAGGGTAAAAGTTCTGATAAAATATTGAATTTAGGAAATTCTGGAAGTTGGGAGCATGAGGCATGACATTACTCATCACTCATATCACATCACTAGAGATATGGGGAATTAGCTCAGCTGGCTAGAGCGCCTGCCTTGCACGCAGGAGGTCATCGGTTCGACTCCGATATTCTCCACGACGGTACTTTAAACGCACGCTTAACGAGTAGTTATCAACAAAAAGCTTGTATAGCAGCGGCCGGAACGTTCATTGACATATTGAGATAAAGAGATACGAGAAGCTTGTTGTTATTGTATGTATATATAATAACGGCAAACAAAAGTAAAAAAAGTAAGAATCTAGGTATTGTAATACTTGCACGAGTATGCAATATCATACGTTTAGAATATAAAAGAGCAAAAAGTACAATAAGCTAAATAAGGGCGTATGGGGGATGCCTGGGCTCTCAGAGGCGAAGAAGGACGTGATAAGCTGCGAAAAGCTGCGGGGAGCT
>NZ_QKWN01000020.1 GCF_007279655.1 Robertkochia solimangrovi
CAGGTCCACAGGGTGTTCAAGGTGAAACTGGAGCACAAGGTCCTCAAGGAGAAGTAGGTCCACAGGGTGTTCAGGGAGAAACCGGAGCCCAAGGTCCTCAGGGAGAAACTGGTGCCACTGGTGTTCAAGGAGAAAAAGGAGATAGAGGTGACCAAGGTGAAGTAGGTCCACAGGGTGTTCAGGGTGAAACTGGAGCTCAAGGACCACAAGGAATTCAAGGAGAAAAAGGTGACCAGGGAGATCAAGGTCCGACTGGTGCAACCGGAGCGCAGGGTCCACAAGGAATTCAAGGAGAAAAAGGAGATAAAGGAGACCAAGGTGAAGCAGGTCCACAAGGTGTTCAGGGTGAAACCGGAGCACAAGGTCCTCAAGGTGAAGCAGGTCCACAGGGTGTTCAGGGTGAAACCGGAGCCCAAGGTCCTCAAGGCGAAGTAGGTCCGCAAGGTGTTCAGGGTGAAACTGGAGCACAAGGTATTCAAGGAGAGCAAGGAATTCAAGGAGAAAAAGGAGATAAAGGAGACCAAGGCGAAGTTGGTCCACAGGGTATTCAGGGTGAAACCGGTGCACAGGGTCCTCAAGGAGAAGCAGGTCCGCAAGGTGTTCAGGGTGAAACTGGAGCACAAGGTCCGCAAGGCGAAGTTGGTCCGCAGGGTGTTCAGGGAGAAACCGGGGCACAAGGTCCTCAAGGTGAAGTAGGTCCACAGGGTGTTCAGGGAGAAGCCGGAGCCCAAGGTCCTCAGGGAGAAACAGGTCCACAGGGTGTTCAGGGTGAAACCGGAGCGCAGGGGCCTCAAGGAGAAGCAGGTCCACAAGGAATTCAAGGAGAAAAAGGAGATAAAGGTGACCAAGGAGAAGTTGGTCCACAGGGTATTCAGGGAGAAACCGGAGCCCAAGGTCCTCAAGGCGAAGCAGGTCCTCAGGGAGAAACTGGTGCCACTGGTGCTCAAGGAGAAGTTGGTCCACAGGGTGTTCAGGGAGAAACCGGAGCCCAAGGTCCTCAGGGAGAAACTGGTGCCACTGGTGCTCAAGGAGAAAAAGGAGATAAAGGTGACCAAGGAGAAGTTGGTCCACAGGGTCCTCAGGGAGAAACAGGTCCACAGGGTGTTCAGGGTGAAACTGGAGCTCAAGGTCCTCAAGGTGAAGCAGGTCCACAGGGTGTTCAGGGAGAAACCGGAGCCCAAGGTCCTCAGGGTGAAACTGGAGCACAGGGTCCTCAGGGAGAAACTGGTGCCACTGGTGCTCAAGGAGAAAAAGGAGATAAAGGTGACCAAGGTGAAGTAGGTCCACAGGGTGTTCAGGGTGAAACCGGTGCACAGGGTCCTCAAGGCGAAGCAGGTCCACAAGGTGTTCAGGGTGAAACCGGAGCCCAAGGTCCTCAAGGAGAAGTTGGTCCACAGGGTGTTCAGGGAGAAACCGGAGCCCAAGGTCCTCAGGGTGAAACTGGTGCCACTGGTGCTCAAGGAGAAAAAGGAGATAAAGGTGACCAAGGCGAAGTTGGTCCACAGGGTCCTCAGGGAGAAACAGGTCCACAGGGTGTTCAGGGTGAAACTGGAGC
>NZ_QKWN01000021.1 GCF_007279655.1 Robertkochia solimangrovi
AAGCGAGCCCAAAAGCAATGCGACCCGAAGGGAAGCGAGCCCAAAAGCAATGCGACCCAAAGGGAAGCGAGCCCGAAAGGAATCCCGAAAAGGCAATGCGCCCCAAAGGGAAGCGAGCAGTAAGGTCACTCAAGGGAGTTTTGCGTCAGCAAAACAAACCGCGACACTAGAGAACTGATCGCGCCAGCGATCAGGATCGACACTAAGCACCGCCAGGTGCACGTCACTCCCTATAGGCTTTTCAAGTCTTTAATAACCTTAAACGCCTTATCAATCTGGTCTTCGCCTACGATAATCGTAAATTCATTCGTGGTGGAAATAACTTCATTCAGTATGATCCCTTCCCATGCGAGACGCTGAAAAATGAAGTAATAGATACCTGGAACGATCACATTCTCCTCTGGCAATTTCACGCTGATCGAGGAGAGCTTTTCAACTTTTTGAGTAAGTTTTTCATCTTTAAAGATCTCTTCAACGAGATCATTCAATGAATTACTCACTACGATATTGGTTTCATTCACCCCTCTGGAGGAGGTGTAGAAGATATCCTGATTATTGATCTCCTGCATTAGGCGGGCCTGTTTATTCAGAATCGAATCCGAAACGAGAAAGGTGTAATCGGTTAATGATGATCGCACTGTGATCTCCCCGACATTTTTCAACACCTTAAGAATCTTATGTGTGGCTCTGAATTCCAGTTCTGACGAAAGTCGTTTCAACGCCATTACAATAGCACCGTTACGAACATCTTTACCCAATTGCTCTTCAATATCCGGCTTGATCGTTCTAGATAAAGAAGTAAGGTTGATAATGCCCTGAGCAAGAGCACTCTGTAAAAACGGCTTTGATTTGATATAGCCTTCTACTACAGAAGAAATTGTTTTCATTTAAAAAATATTGCTGGTTAATTCGGTTGTTTAAGTTTGTGATAAAAATAGGACATCTTTTGACAAGAAACAAAAATTTCAACGAATTGTTATAAATAAAACATTTAAAAGAAATAAAACGCATCTTGTATATGTTTTATAACAATTCCATCATTTGTGCTCAGGATTCCAATAATATCGAACCGAACTTCCAGATCCAGATCATTTTCCACCATATAATGGTTCATGGCCTTCACTAATTGCTTAATTTTTTTATCCGATACAAAGTCCGTCGGATCCCCAAAATAATCCGTTGATCTTGCTTTTACTTCGACACCTATGATATGATCTGTATGCCTGGCAATGACATCAACTTCTGCCCTGTCAAACCGAAAATTTCGTTCCAGAATTTCAAATCCGCTTTGTACCAAATGACCACAAGCCAATTCCTCTGCCTCCTTACCAAACTCATTATGCTTAGCCATATTTTTTGGCAATAAGATAAAAGCTTAATGTTATAGAAAAGGAATTATTTTAGTGACCCTGGTGACACTGGTAACACTGGTGACATTAGCAAGGCAATGCGACCCAAAGGGAAGCGGACCCGAAAGGAATCCCGAAAAGGCAATGCG
>NZ_QKWN01000001.1 GCF_007279655.1 Robertkochia solimangrovi
TTAACTCTTAATTCTTAATTCTCAATTTTCAATTCCTCTTACTTACGCTGTTACATGTTACCTTGTGAAGCAGTATGCAATAAGCGGTATTCTTTATTAATTCTTAATTCCCAATGATTTTACACTTTACAAAATATCTTTTACCTTCATCATGAAATAGAAAAACTGAAACCATGACGAAGATCATCATGAAAGCTGATTGTGGGAACTCACCGAAGATGCAATTTCTGAAAGATTTCAATATCGCCTTTGCCAAAGGAGATATCGACTATCTGATAAATGCAGTTACTGAAGATTTCGTTTGGAATATTGTTGGCAGTACTACCCTTTCAGGCAAAGAAGCATTTTTACAGGAATTACAGCAGATGAACAAACTGATAGTGAAAGAATTGGCGATCGACAAGGTATTATCTCACGGTCGTGAGGGCGCTGCCAGCGGCTCCCTCACAATGGAAGATGGAAAAACCTTTGCTTTTTCCGATCATTATGAGTTCAAAGGAGCGAAGGGTACAAAGATCAAGGCAATGACCTCCTATGTGATTAGTATTTAAACTTTATTCTTTACTATCATTATTGTAAACCTTCCGAATATCGCTCCAGATATAACCTGAGTTTTTGTCCTTTATTATTCTCCTCTTCGAATTCGGCTAGCAATTCACTGTCATCAGCAATAAGATCTCGTAACCATTCTTTGGTTAGCTCCACGGCTTTCTTATTACGCAGATCAATGACCATCTCGCGTCGGTAATTAGATCTGGAATTGTTTACTTTCATTACATAAGCATATTCAACATAACAAAAGTCCCCCATAAATTGAGGCTGGTAATATCTTACATTTGGATTCATCACATCAGCCCAAGGATTGATATAAACCTCCTTTCCATTGGAGAATCCAAAAATGGAACCTACTTCCTTACCTTCTTTATTCTTTACCTTTAAGTAGGCAACCGGAATACTTCCTCCCAATGCAAACATCCCATACCCTACCTTCTTATGCTTAATTTCATAATCCAGAGGTAACGAAGGTTCATTATTCAGGAATTCCTCATAGGTTTTGTAAATTCCCTTTTTATATGTTTCTGTCATTGAAATGGTGGCCTGTGCAACGCATAGATTCACTATGGTTACTAAAAGGAATAACGAAAATAATATTCTCCTATACATCTGTTTTTTTAATTTAACATTACTTTACCTACAAATATATAAGATACCGTTAGTTCTCACAAATCACGATGCTAAACTTACCATCAATCAATCTTTGGATGTTTGTACATTTAATGCTACATAAATTATCGGTCACTCTGTAAACAGAATTTCAATCAGGAAATAATGAGGAATATCGAATTCCTGAAAGATCTTTTCAGGATCGACACCGGAGCCGGTTACATCACACCAGGAACCGGAGCCATCTTCGTTGCGCTTTGGGGTTATAAACGAGAATAAACAGATCGAATCAGAATCTGAAGAAAGTACTTTATCAGCATTGGTATAACTCTGAAAAGCCAGATCTCCTTTAGTATTATCAATAGATACCACGGTCTTCTTTGAACCAAAGCCCTCGCCCCTGATCCACAATTTCAGCTCATCATCAGAGATCTTTGAAAGTAATTTAAAGGCTAAAGTGTCAGTACTGACTCTGAAATATTCAGATTCGCTCCCATCGAACAACATTCGTGGCGCTTGCGGCACACCTGATCTGAATTCCTTAAGAACTACCCTATACTGCTTGTTTTTTATCCCGTCTCCGGTGAAAAATAGCGTATTATAATTGATGTCCTCAAATTCAAAATAGGTTCTGAGTTCTTCACTAAACCCTGATCCCCCCAGGGAAACCCTGATCGCTCCCTGTGCCTGGCTCTTCCAACCATTAAGCAGTAAAGTTAAAATCAGTACGACGTAAATTTTAAAATGTTGCATAGTCTTTATTTTTATACCACTAAACTATAGCTCCTTAATCGCAAAATAGGTTAGCGGAGCGTTATGCTATGTTATCGTATGTTAACAGGTATCAAATTTAATTTCAGAAAGTTATTTTTGGAATATGAATAAGAAAGTCAGATTCCTGTTGGTATTATCGGTAGTGACCATAATTTCTGTGCTGGTACTGCAATTCCTCTGGGTGGGTAAGTATTACCGGAATGTTCGCTATAACTATGAAAGGGATATCAATCTGGCATTTGAAGATGCCCTGCGAAAGGATTTTCAGCTCCGTTGTGATACGATAGAAAAACTGCTCATCCGGGAATTTCTAAATCCGGAAGAATACAGCATCGCCTCCGCATTCGATCAGAAATTGGACAAATGGAAGTACAGCATCATTAACAGACATGATTCACTGGATAAAATTACCTTTACTCCGGCTGAAGGCGAATTCAAAGAACTCACCCCTGAAAGAGTAGCCGCCATTTATGCCCAAGAGGTGAGAGAAGACGACCTGGAACATCATTTTGTTTATTACAGAACACAGAATCTCGGCAAATACCTGAGTGAAAAGATCGTAGAATTCCAATTCGATACCCTCTCTTTTCGCCCCATATTTGATGCATACTTACAAAGAAGGGCTATTCATTCCCAGTATCAACTCCAATATCAGCAACAATCTAATCTTTATTACGATCACCAAACCGATCGGGAGGTTATCGACACCCGAACACTCCCTACTCATAAATGGTATACTCCTGAGGAAGGTTATGTACATGCTTCATTCACAGACCTGCATTTCGATATTTTCTCAAAGATATCCAGGGAAATATTGAGTAGTCTCCTACTTATCATGGTCACGGCTATTTGCATAGTATTGCTCTTTAAAGCCTTACTGAATGAAAAGAAAATGGCAAAAATAAAGGATGATTTCATCAGTAATATCAGTCATGAACTAAAGACACCGGTGGCCGTGATCGCTGCCTCTCTGGAAACTGTGACCGATAAACAAATTACGCTGGAACCGGAAAAAAAGGCGCGGTTCTTAGAGCATGCCAGGTCAGAGGTACAGCATCTGAATAGTCTGGTTGAGGAATTACTGCAGCTCTCCCTGTATGAGAATAAAACCCTTCCGGTAAATCCGGAGAACTTCGATTATAGCTTTGAGATCGAAAAGATCATAAGTGCATTTCAGACCACCCAGGCTGAAAATTTTAAAACAAGCATCACACATACTTCAGCTGATCCCTTTCTGTACACCGACCTGAAGCATTTCAGGATCATCGTGGGCAATGTTCTGGAAAATGCTATCAAATACAGGAAGCAGACGGCCCACATTCATATAATCTCTAAAAAAAGTCCGGATGAACTTCAAATAGAAATTTTGGATGATGGAGCAGGAATAACTAAAGACGACCTTCCAAGAGTATTAGACAGGTTTTACCGTGCTCCCGGGAAAGCTCATCAAGTCAAAGGACAAGGTCTCGGACTTTACATCGTGAAAAACCTCATCGAATTGAACAAGGGAAGTATTCAGATCGAAAGTAAAAGGAATGAATTCACCAAAGTAATACTGGCATGGAAACTATGACCAATAATGAAAACTATATTCTTTTCTTAGAAGACGAACTCAATCTGGCTGAGATCGTTCGTGAAAACCTTACCGCCAGAGGCTTCTCTATTTCACACGTAGCTACCATACAGGAAGCTAATGATAAGATCGCTTTTGGTAAACCGGCACTCATCATCGCTGATGTCATGCTCCCGGATGGAGATGGCTTTGATTTCATAAAACGTTTACGTCGAACCGATAGCCAGACACCGGTAATTTTCCTTACCGCCCGATCTCAACCCAAAGATGTTGTCAAGGGTTTTGAAACCGGAGGAAATGACTATCTGAAAAAACCCTTCAGCATCGCCGAACTTGAAGTGCGTATCAAAGCCTTACTTCAGCGGATATCATCAAGTGTACCATCACCTATTGAATTTAACTTTGGTAAGTATCAGTTTAAATACCCTTTGGGAACCTTGATCCATGGAGCTTATGAAATACAGCTCACTTCCCGGGAGGCCGATCTGCTTCATTTACTGGCCAGAAACCGCAATTCCTTTGTCAGCAGAGAAGAAATACTTATCAATTTCTGGGGCGAATCCGATTATTTTTCGGGACGCAGTCTGGATGTATTTATCTCCAAATTGCGTAAATATCTGAAAAATGATCCTTCGATCGCTATTAATAATGTGAGGGGATTTGGATATAAATTTGTATACTGACCCAAAAATAATTTTAAGGATATGAATTTAAGGTTTAACCCCCTCGGTTTATATGCCATGGCTATACTCTTTATACTTGTATTTTTCTTTCTGGATAACGATCCTGAAATCGGAAAACTGGTGACTGCTGCCGATGTTACAAGACCGGCAACCGGATTTAGTATCTTCTTTTTAACCGGAATTTTAGCCTATGCTTCTCTTATTTTTGGTATTTCCCTGGCAGGAGTGCAAACTTTTCTTCTAATAAGGCGACTTTTCAGAAAGAATTTACCCCGTTGAATGCTCCCCGAATATGCCCTGGCTAATCCTTCATTAAAAAATTAATTTGATTAGCTTTATAGTATACGGTTCATCTTCCCCTCATGTTTCCGGTAATCGAACATTAAAATGTCTATTATGAAAAAATCAAGCAGAAGATCATTCGTTAAAAAAATTGGACTCGGTTTAGGGGCAACCACATTACTACCCACTTTATCTTCTTTTGAAGCTTATACAACAAACCTGAACCTTCCTTCCGATAAAAAACTCAATATCGCCCTCTGCGGCCTGGGACGATATGCCAGTCTGCTGGCTGAATCTTTTAAGGACACTAAATATTGTCACCTCGCCGGCATCATAACGGGAACACCCTCAAAAGCGGTTAGCTGGCAGCAGAAATACAATATTCCGAAGGAGAACATCTACAGTTATGAAAACTATGATGATTTAGTCAACAACAAGAACATCGATCTGGTCTATGTGGTCCTGCCCAACGGTATGCATAAGGAATATACCATTCGCGCCGCACAGGCCGGTAAACATGTCATCGTGGAAAAGCCCATGGCGAATACCGCTGCAGACTGCCTCGAAATGATCAAAGCCTGTAATAAGGCCGGGGTTCAATTAGCAGTTGGGTACCGACTGCACTATGAACCCAATCATCAGGAACTCATGCGACTCGGGCAACAGAACATATTCGGACAAGTCAACCTCATCGAATGTTCTTTGGGTTATGACATCAGGGATATTTCTTTAAGTGACTGGCATCTGAACAAGGAACTTTCCGGAGGAGGTGCATTGATGAACCTGGGCATCTATTGTGTACAAAGCAATCGGTATGTACTCGGAGAAGAGCCTGTTTCGGTCACCGCGCAATTTGCGCCCAAGACCAGACCTGATATTTTCAAGGAAGTGGAAGAGAATATAAGCTGGCAACTTAATTTTCCCTCCGGAGCCCTTTGCACTTCCAACACCACCTCGATTTGTGGCGTTGATCGCTTTTTCGCATCGGCAGATAAAGGTTATTTCGAATTGAGTCCGGCCGTAAGTTACGGACCCTTTCGCGGAAGATCCAGTGAGAAGGAATTCGATTTTCCCGTGATCAATCAACAGGCGGCACAAATGGACGGAATGGCAAAGGTTATCCTGGCCGGAAATGATCTACCCGATCATATCACAGGAATAGAAGGCTGGAAAGACCTGAAAGTACTGGAAGCGATCTACCAGGCTGCCGAAACCGGCAAGAGAATTAAGATCGAATCCTAAGCGCAGAAATTCCGCTTTTCAAACTCAGATAAATAAACTATATTTAATAGTACCCACTGCTTATCTATACTTCACAAGCACTATACTGCTATGCCGGTAGTATAACCACTAACTAATGACCAACAGCCATTATGAAAAATTCACGCTTGCTGACCCTTATCACACTGCTCACCCTATTCGCTTGTAAAGAAGCACCCAAAACAACAGATACCAGTCTTGAAAAGGAGAAGATAAAAAAACTATTCCTGACCTGGGTAAAGGAAAGCACCGAAAGTAGAGACCCGAATGTTTACTTCTCCTATGTCACCGATGATTATATCTATTCTGCACCTGGTACAGAACCTATGAATGATATAGAAGCAATGCGTCCGGAAGTAGCCGATTTTCTCCAGAATAACGATATCACAATGGAAGACTGGAAATCGGAAGAGGTTATCATCGAAGGTAACCTGGCCATTCACAGACATCAGGGAACCCTGGTGCTGAAACCTGTCAATGATACCGTTGTTATTAAAAATTACCTGAAATACACCGACATACTGAAAAAGAACGAGGCAGGTGAATGGAAGATCTATCTCCATTCTGATATGCCCTATAAATAAAATTTAAGGCGTTTCCGGAGCCATGGCTCCGCTTATTACCCGGATTAAATGGATTCCCGGTTAGGGTATAAGAAGAAGGTACAATTCAGACACCAATATATACAAGACATCCGAAGTTGGATTTTGCATTTTTACGTATCCCTAAAAAAATGAAAATGAAAAAAACAACGTTCTTCTTTTTGCGTCTACCCATGGCACTTTCACTATTGGGGCACGGACTCATACGCTTACCGAAACTTCAGGGCTTCAGTACCTGGATGGCTGATTTTATGCAAGCCTCCTATCTTCCTGAATTTTTGATCACAATCTTTAGTTATAGTGTGCCGTTCATAGAACTGATCACCGGATTACTGCTACTTGCAGGCATTTTCACACGGGTTACCCTATACCTGTCTTTGACATTAATGGCCTTATTCATCTTTGGAAATACGACCATTGAGAATTGGGAAGCCATCACCTCTGAACTGTTACATGCTGCCTATCTGGGCGGATTGCTCATCTGCCTGGAACGTTATAACCTAAAAGATCTGGAACTGTTTAATCTCCGGGAAAAATGAAAAAAACAACCATTTTGATGCTGTTCTTCGGGATCGTAAATCTATGTTATTCGCAATCCGAAATAAAAGAATATAAGGTGCAGGACAGCCTTTACCTGGTCGGTGACCGGGTTTATTCACTTTACTATATCACACCAGACGGTGTAGTGGTGATCGATCCTATCAATGAAAGGATCGCTTCTGAAACCCTGCGATCCATCCGCAGTCATACCGATCTTCCGATAACCCATGTGATCTATAGTCACAATCACTGGGATCATAATTCAGGCGGACGTATCTATAAAGAACAGGGTGCCACTTTTCTGGCTCATGAGAAAGCGGCCGCCAACATGACCCCGAATGAAAATGTGATAGAACCTGACGCTGCCTGGTCCGGAGACAAAACCGTACTGGAAACGGGAGGCAAGGATATCGAGCTCTATTTTTATGGTCAGAATCATGGGAATGGAATGACGGTATTTCGATTTCCGGAGTATAACGCCGTATTCACCGTAGATCTGGTAGTCCCTGATCGAGTACTGTATGCCTACCTGCCGGATGCCAAACCAAAACAATGGTTGGAAGATCTGTATGAGATCGACAAGCTTAAGTTCGACGAACTCTATATGGCCCATGTACGCCCTATCGGCGACCGGTCTGATTTAAAATTACAGATTCGCTATTTTGAAGATCTGTATGCTGCAACTGAAAAGGCCATGGCTGATGGGACTCCCTTCTTCGAGATCCCGGACAAAGTACGAATGCCGCAGTATGAAAACTTGAAAAACTACGACGAATGGTTACATATGAATGTCTGGAGAATCCTGATGGAAAAGTCTATCGGGCAGTAAATCAAAATATTTCGTAGCTGCCATTCAAAAATTGGCATCTAGATCGTAAGTAACCTGTCCTGTTAAAAATTCGGTTCACATCAATACTATTTCTAACAATACTCAGCGGTTGCAACCCGGATTTTGAACCCGCTACTCCAGGTGCAATAACGGAGATCTACTCTCAAGATTACTATCGATCAGATAAGGGAGGTATTCCGCACTTCATCAATCTGGATCCCATAGCCAATTCCACTTCTTTCCCCTCTCACAAAATATATACTGACTACAAAAAACCTTGATTAATCCCTTTATTCAATCTAATTATTTATTAATCCTAAACCCTTAAAAAAGGGATAGTTATACGAATTTTAAACAGGTATATTCATGATTCTGACGTATCTTTATATCCATTATTGATTTACCTTTTTTAAGGTAAATAACTGGTTAAATGAGGTTAAAAATGAAAACTTTAAAGCCTCGACTAATTTTAAACGGCCTACTCATTAAACAGATCAGAACTGATACTGATCTTCTTAAAAATGGGCTTTCTTGTAAGCCACAGGACTTTAGTTTTTCTTTTTTCCGTAAATATACAGTAGGCAAAATCAACTTATATCCTTCTGTTATCTCCAAAGTCCCGACTATTGCTGAAGGGAAGGAACGCGAGGTAAAAAAAATAAACCAACAAAACAAGCATCATCTTTATAATCCTGGAATTGTAATTACAATCTTGCCACGTTATCTAAAGCACTATCTTCAAAATTTTCGCCCTGGTTACTATAATTTCATGGTAATCTCAAGATAATTTAAAGACCATCAACCGGCTGTTGTAATTTCCTAAAACAGTAAATATGTACAACTCCATAAAATTCAGAAAAGATGAAAGCTATAAACAAAGCCCTAGTCCGGCAACTGGTGTTGTCACTGGGAACATTATTTTTTATTTTATCATGTGCCAGCCAGGAAAATTCTAAATCAGATGAGGAAATTCTGGCTATTGCCCAAAAGGCCTATGTCTATGGATACCCCATGATATTAATGGACCTGACTAAAAAGGTCAGCACCAATGTCATCAGCCCTACCGATGACGGATATGCTCCTATAAATCAGGTGGCCAATAACCGCAAATTTCCAGATGATAAATTCACGGCGGTCGTAAAAGCCAATACAGACACCTATTACTCCACCATGTGGTTGGATCTGAAAAATGAACCCTTAGTTCTTATGGTCCCGGAAACAGATCGATATTATCTTTTACCGATGTTGGATGCTTATACTAATATTTTCTCCGTACCGGGAAAAAGAACCACGGGTACTGCAGCTCAGAACTTTCTGATCGCAGGCCCTGAATGGCAGGGTAAGACTCCATCTAATATGACATTAATCCAAGCCCCAACCAATATGGTCTGGATCCTGGGACGCACGCAGGTTAATAGTCCTGAAGATGGTGCTACAGTAGTCAAAACCATACAGAATGGCTTTCAGTTGGTTCCATTAAAATCTTTCGGTAAACATTATACACCCCCTAAAGGAAAGATCATTGACGAGAATAAAAAGATCGTACCCGTAAAGGATATCGAATCGATGCCAATCACAGTATATTTTAATCGAATGTCTGAACTTATGGTCGATAATCCACCTGCAGTCGCAGATTCTGCAATTATTCGTGAAATGGCTTCAATCGGAATCATCCCCGGGCAAAAATTCCGAACAAATTCATTTAGTAAGGAGTTGAAAGAGAAATTAACCCAGATTCCTGAATGGGTAGACCAGTCCTTTAAGAAACAAGTAGCCAATAATGATCCCAGTATATTGATCAATGGATGGAGTTCCCTTTACAGAAATGAATCGATGGGAAATTACGGTACTGATTATAATTTCAGAGCACTTGTATCCTATGTAGGAATCGGAGCAAATTTGCGACAGGATGCGGTATATCCGAATACGGCGCTGGACAGTGACGGCAATTTGTTGAATGCCAGAAATACATATATTATGCATTTTGACAAAAAGGATATTCCACCGGTAAATGCTTTTTGGTCATTGACCATGTATGACAGCAGGAATCTGTTAACTTCTAACCCAATCAACAGGTTCTCTTTAGGAGACAGAGATCAGCTCCAGTATAATGAAGATGGATCTCTGGATATCTATATTCAAACTGAAAATCCGGGAAAAGACAAAGAATCCAACTGGTTGCCAGCTCCGAAAGAAGGGAATTTCGAGTTGACAATGAGACTGTATTGGCCAAAAGAATCCGTTTTGAATGGCGAATGGGCTCCGGTACCCGTCCAGAAAGTTGAACGATCTACGTATTAATAGCGAAATAAGAAAGCCTGCAGCACAAACTGCAGGCTTCTCTACTAATCATAAAATCAACTCTAATTACAAACTAAATCTATTCATGTATTGTATTATTTCATATCCAGGCTGAAAGCTTTAGGACGTGCCATTTCTTCTGTAAAAACATTACCAAATCGATCAGTTACCTTTACCGACAGGGTTGTATCCGGTGCAACGGCGTTCACACTGAATAAGTGAGCGGTCTCTCCGGTTATAAATGCCCCGGTCGGATTTGCACCTGCATTCAATCGAAAAGCCTCATAGGAAATGATATGTAACGGATCTTTATCCCTGATCCTCTTTACTTCAAGCGGATTCCCATTTTCAGAAACCTCGATCTTCCAATGTGGGTCATATCCCCATACGTTGAGGAGCACTTCATTGTTAGCATTCTGACTGGAATACCTACCTGAAAATGCAGCCATGGCCTCTTCTGATGCATTCGGAGCAAAAGCTGCCGCTGTAATATGTACATTATTCATATCATAGGTCCTGAACTGATAATCGTCCTGATATCCGATACCTTTATAATGCCATTGCAGATCCCTCCCTTTTATTTGCCAGATACCATAACCTCCGGGACTACCGTCTTTACAAATGTGATTTCCTGCATAGCCATTCCTTCCTGTCCACCACCAGGTAGCGCAGATCGCCGCAGTATTATGCTCCATTATATTGGCTTCCTTTTCCACGGTGTAATTGATATGGGTATGACCACTAAGTACATGGACATTCGTAAATTCCTTCAGACAATCCACAAGGGTTCCGCCATTGGCCAGATCCAGTTGATCCACCTGATTTCCTGATTCGTCCAGTGTGGGATTCTTATACAAAGGAGTATGCATAGCAACCACTACCGGTGTACTTTTATCGGTAACCGTAGCAAGATCCTTTTTCAACCATTCGATCTGATCGTTACTGATACGCTCATTATAATTCCGGTTTCCTACCGTACCTTCAGCACCTCCTGAATTCAGATATTCCACATCATCGAGTACCACATAGTGCACCTGTCCGAGATTAAAGGAATAATAGGTTGGTCCCAGTACGTCCCGGTAAGCATTCTCAGCTTCCCAGTCTCCTTGCTTATACGGATCGTTATCATGATTTCCCATCAGATTAAACACCTGTGTATTCAATTGATTCATGTATGGGATATAATCATTCAAGCCGAAATTATTGGAATACCAGTACAGGTCCCAGGTCATATCTCCAAGTGTAAGCACATAAGTCTTTTTCCCTTCTGCTATATATTTATCGATCGTGGTATTTACATCCGGAAGTACTTTATTCGTAAATTGATCAAGATCATTATTCCGATTCGCAAGATGCCAATCGGCCATGGATATCACCACATGATCATCATTATCAGTTTTGATCAGGGAAAAATCCTTTTGCTCAACAGCGTCTTTATTATTACTTAGTCGCTTGAAGTACTGGGGCGCATTCCCTACTGCCGCTACTTCATAATTTCCCGGCAGAGAAATAAAAATGAACCCGGTCTTTTTCTCAGATGGCAGATAATAGCGTCCTTCTCCATCTGTAACAGTCACTTCAAACCCGTCTGAAACCACAACACCTGGTATCCCAACCCCATCGCTGTACACCACTCCTTTTACAGTCATGCCTTCACGATCCGGAATATTCAGGTTAGCGACAAGATTCAGTAATAAACTACCGAGTACCAACCTTTCCTCACCACGAAGAATTGTTAACTGATACGTACCGGTAGTTAATTCTTCCGGAACCGAAAAAGTGACCGATCCCGCATCAACCGATACAGTCGAAGTGCTAAACTTCTTACTGGCATCCGTTAACAGATCCAATTGAAGAACATCACCATTTTCAAATCCCTGACCGTTGATGACCAAGGCTCCTCCCGCATAAACATCCATACTGGAGGGTATGGAAACCTTGGTGATTTTGAGTTTGTTATTCTCATCGATGACAGTTTCTTTCGAGCAGCTGGAAAAGGCAAAGCCAATACCGCTGAATCCGGCAAGCGTTGTAAGCCCTCCGATTTTTATAAATTCTCTTCTTTTCTGATCCATCAAAGCTGCCTTAATTGATTATCTCAACTTTGATATCATCCAGAAAGATCCTGTTCTTCCCCTGCCCTATTCCGCGAAGGTCGAAATCACCTCCCAGGAATCTGATCTGAGTCTCGGAAGTGGCTCCGGTGATGGTAAATTCATAGGCTCTGTCTTCCGCCCAAATGTCATTCTCTATTCCCGCATCATCATCCGCTCCTGCATTTGGCACATTGTCGATGGTGAATTGTGAAACACTTACATCTCCTGCACCTAACGATGATATATTGAGCAGACGGTCATCGATATTTCCGCCCTTGGAAATATAAGCCGCTGCTTTGAAGGTAACTTTAAGCGTCACGGTTCCATCGATATTCATTTTGGGTGAGATCAGGTCGCCTCCGTAATTCGTCTTTCCTAGTTTCACGAAGCCTTGTCTCGCATAAACGATCTGCTGTCCACTTGAAACCTCGTTCGGTGTACTGTACCACCCATGATCCTTTTCTTCCTGTGTCCAGGTATCATATCGGGTCTCTCCGCTAGTCTCATAAGGAACTGCGCTTCCATAGGTCAGCCAGGAAAAATTTTCCTCCAGGATCACATTTCCGGGAGACTGAACAATGGTCACTTCCTGCTCCAGCTCCGGAAAACCGGGAGCGCTTAAAGTCAATAACACAGTCCGCTCTTCCCCGATATTAGCATCCGCTAATAATCTGATCTCATCTTCAGAAACTTCAACCTGAGACAACCAGCTATCATCAGACAGCTTATAGGTCCATTCAACATTTGCATTTACGGCAATTCCGAATTCACCACCTGCTGAAGCTATTGTAATTCCCGATCCTGCATCTGGTATGGTAAGGTACGGTACATTCTTATCTTGTTCTATCCGGAATAGGGTAGGTTGCTCTTCACCATCCACTATAAAGGCAAAATTGGTAGCTCTGGCTTCAAATCCATCATTCTTTGAAACAATAAATTTGAAGATTCCATCATCTGCTCCTTCATCAGGAAATGCGGTTACCCAGGTATTCTCATCCTGACCGACGATCTTCCAGGGCCTGTTCGACCGTACGACATATCGCTGGGTAATACCGTTCACATCAGCAGAAAGTCCGGTTGGAGCACCTTCAATACTGAAATAAGGTGCTTCGGAAAACGAATCATCATCACTACACGAGACAAGTCCCAAGGTAAAGCTCAGGCAAAGTAGCATCGGAACGATCAAACTCATTTTCCTTGTTAAGATTCTATTTAAATTCATTTTAGTCTTTTTTAGGTATTGTTTTATTTTCCTTCCTCAATCGCTTGTTTACTCCACCAAACCGGTGTTTTCATCGTATTATCCCCTCCCATTCGCGCAAGCGCAGCCTTTGCATTTTCGTTGTTGGTCGCCATTGTCGTAGTAGGATAGGCAAAACGGGTAGGTAATATAT
The DNA here is from genome assembly GCF_007279655.1 of Robertkochia solimangrovi. GTDB lineage: Bacteria > Bacteroidota > Bacteroidia > Flavobacteriales > Flavobacteriaceae > Robertkochia > Robertkochia solimangrovi. The sequence goes on from NZ_QKWN01000001.1 coordinate 13,499, forward strand.
GATCGTTATAGACCGTACCCGCACCGATGGTCAATTCCGGGTATCCGGTACGTCTGTACTCATGATAGGCTTCCATACCGATCCAGAAAAGGGACAGAAACTTCTGATCACCGATCAGTTCTTCTTTATTCGACACAAGATCCCATGAACCCAGTTCTGAAGATAGGAAGGTAGCGATATCCTCCTCGGAGATGCTAACCGGTGTTTCACTGTACTGACCATATTCCGACCATTTCTTCATCGATGCTGTAACCCCGGTTTCGTAGTAAGCTTGCGCAGCAGATTCACCTCCTGAAATAAGTCCTTTTAAAGCGGCCTCCGCCAGAATGAATTGCACTTCGGCATAGTCCATAAAATACCCGGGGGCACCGGATCTACAGAAAACGGCAGCATTCAACCAGGAAGAACCGCGGTCCACAGAACTTTGTTCCTCTTCTGTACAACCGGCCACCGTGCCGATCCATTTGTTATCCGGATTTGAATCCAGACTCGGGTTCTTTTTCCCGAAAATGGCCAATCTTGGGTCTTCATATACCTGATTTTCGCTTCCATCCTCCAACACTGTCATTCCGATCAGTTGCCGGGTCAGCTTTCTTCCTGAACTTGTAAATCCTCCTTCATTAGTATCAGCGAATTCATTTCTGTAAGGATCATTTCCTGAGAACACTACAGTTGCATTATCTGCATTGGAAGTAAAAACAGGATATTTTGCAGCATCGTTCAGTATCGTGGTCATCTTCTCCCCCACGTTCATCTCTGACCGACCACTGACACGACAAAGCAACCTGAGATATAAGGAGTTGTTGAATTTCCTCCATTGCTCCATGGATCCTCCATACATACCATCCAGTTCAGGTTTTATAAATACAGGGTTGCCGGCATATAACGTATTGGCTGTTTCAAGGTCTGCGAACATCTGTTCATAAACTTCTTTCTGAGAATCGAACTTTGGTTTGGTGGTTCCATCCGGCTTTCTGGCCGTAAAGGCTTCCGAATACGGAATATCCCCGAACATATCAGTAAGATTCGACATATACATTACTTTCAGGGTCAAAGCGATAGCCTGCAATGATTCATCATCCTGCTCCATGCTAAGGTCATACATGTGCATGGCATTATTGGCATAACGTGCATACAGATTCCATACGCTCTGCCAGTTACCATCACTGATAAAATAACGATGTTCCTGTCTGGTGGTTCCACCGGTAAAAGCCGTGAACTGAATCAGTTCATCGTTCCAGAACCAGGTATAGTTCAACCAGGCATTGGCTCCATTATATAATAAGGGCTCAAACATTCCCGAAGCCTGGATCTCTCCTACTGTTGTCTGATTAGGGTTCGTATTTACGTCCTCAAAATCTGAGGTACAACTGAGTGTGCTTGCCAGGGAGATTCCCGCTAACACTATTTTCTTTATACTATTCATTACGTCGCTGTTTAGAATGAAAGTTTTACATTAAAACCGTAAGATCTCGTCATCGGGAATGACATGGATTCAATACCCATATGAATATCGGATCCATTGAGCATACCCGTTTCAGGATCGTATTGCGGGAACTCTGTTATACAGAATAAATTCGTTGCGTACATCCCCAGGCTGGCATTCTTGAATACCCCGGTCTTTGCACAAACCTCAGCCGGAACCTGATAATCCAGACGTACTTCTTTGAGCTTGAGGAAATCTGTACTAAACGTGTTCTTCTCTGTGTTATTACGGTTCCATACATAGGTGTTGTAATAGGTCTGTATATTGCTGGTAACCGTTGTATTTTTGGTATAACTAACTGTTCCGTCTCCATTATCCACGACATTGACCCCGTTATGCACGAGTCCGTCATAGCGTCCTTCCAATGAGTTCTTAAGTTTTCCCTGATAGGAAAGTGCGAAGTTGGTCACCGAAAAAGCATTCCCTCCCATTTGTGCGGTAAAAGCTGCAGACAAGGAGAAATTTTTATAACGGATTCGTTGGGTCATTCCTCCCCGCCAATCAGGATTCACATTTCCGATCTTGCGATCCGGAGATTCATCCAGAATGGGATACCCCTCCGAATTCACGATATCCATCCCGGAAGCATCGATCTGATTTCCATCCTCATCGACATAGTAAGCCCCTTCGGGAGCCTTTTGAAAGCCACGTCCATAGATAACATGCATTTGTTCTCCAACATAGGAATAGATATAGGTCCGGTTTCCGATAGTGGTTCCCATGTCAGTCTGTAAAGGCTCGTTCGGGTCCCATCCCTCCTGTAGACTAACCAGTTTATTCTTGTTCATGGACCATGCAAGATCGAAAGACCAGTCGAAGTTGGCAGTACGAACAGGCGTTATACCTGCTGTAACTTCAATACCTTTATTTGAAATCTCTCCGGCGTTGATCTTCATTCCGGTCGCACCGGTGATCTGATCTACATCCACAGAAACGATCTGATTGGTCGTTGATGATGAATAAGCCGTAAGATCCAGGGAAAGCCGGTTCTTAAACAGTTTTGTCTCGATCCCTGCCTCCCAGCTTTCCACATTTTCAGGCTGGATCAACGGATCCGGAATCGTACCCGGAAGGGTATATCCTCCTGGATAGGACGTCGTCCCGTAATACTGATCCAGTGCATAAGGCGAGGTGTCATTCCCTACATTAGCCCAGGAAAAACGCAGCTTCATCATGTCGACCCAGTTTGCGTTTTCTCTGAAATTCAGAACCCGATCCATTAACACACTGGCTGCTACAGAGGGGTAGAAATAAGACCAGTTGCCTTCAGACAAAGTACTTGACCAGTCATTTCTTCCGGTAATATCCAGAAAATAAGTGTCATCCCAGCTAAGTGAGACCAGTCCGTATAAACTGTTCACTACTTTTTTGCTATGGTAGTTATAAGGGTCCGGATTCACCCCTGTTGGCAGGTTGGTGGTATGATATACCCCTTCCTCACCAAGCTGACTTAAGGTGATCTTCGTATTATGATATTTGTTCGTCATATTATTACCCCCCAACATGGCAGAAAATCCGAAACGCTTGTCTGCCCACTCGTTATTGGTATAGCGCAACATGAAATCATTGTTGAGCTCATAATAACCAACGGTCTGTTCACGATAGAATCCATTCTCATATCCGGCAGTATAGAAGGGCTTACGTTGTGTTCTGAAATCACTGGACCAGTCAAGTCCAGACCTCAGGTCCAGCGTTAAATTTTTCATGAGATCTATCGAGAGGCGCATATTTCCGAACACTCGGTTCTTATCCTGAGTATTCAATGCTTCATACAGGGTTCGGTACGGGTTAAAAGATCCGGATGAAGGAAAAACAAGTCCTTGTCCGTTCTCACCCATGGCAGCCCAGTTGGCATAGTTATAACGCCCTTCAAAATATTCATTCTTCCAGTCATCCATGGAGTTTACATTGAAACCCCACACCAGGGCATACATCGGGTTGGTTTCATCATAACCTCCACCAGGCATATTATCACTCTTCTTATGGTTATAGTTGATATTGGAGGTCAGTTTGATCTTATCATTGATAGGTGTGTTAAAAGATAAAGAAACCGTCTGTCTGTCAAATCCGGTATTCGGCATGATCCACTCATTCTTAAAATCGGTTACGGAGAAACGCGTGGATGTTCCCATCCCGTTATTGCCACTAATGGTTACAGTATTGTTATAGGTTACCCCTGTTACGAACAAACCTGTATACCAGTCATCCTGATATACCCATGGTAACTTTGTATAGGTATCATTATCCCAGTCTTTAGAAGCATACAGATAACGCAGTTTGGAGGCATCAAATTTTTCACCGAAGGTATAACGTGAGTAATGTCTGGGTACCGCGATTCCATCGGGAGCCATATCCGACGATATTTCCCAAAGCGAATATTCACCAGCTCCCATATCGGAACCATTTCCGTATTCAGTCTGGAAATCGGGAAAATAGCTGGCTTTATCAAAGGTTACCGAAGAATTTATGGTGACCCCGAGTCCTTTGTTCTTTCTCCCTGATTTTGTGGTGATGATAATCGCACCGTTTGCTGCCCGGGATCCATAAAGTGCAGCAGCAGCCGGACCTTTTAAAACAGATACAGCAGCGATATCTTCTGGATTCAGATCACTTGCCCCATCACCATAATCGATGGGTGCATCGGCCTGAGCATAGTTACTTACACTTCGAGTGGCCGTCATTCCTGATGAGATCGGCACTCCGTCAACGACAAAGAGTGCGGTGTTATTGGAATAGTTCAATGACTGATCGCCACGTAAAGTTACTCGTATCGAACCACTGGGCCCGGTTCCTGCCTGTGCCGAGAAAAGTCCGGCTACCTTGCCATTCATTCCGTTTAGCCAGTTTCCGGAAACCGATTTTGTCAATTCTTCTCCCTCAACTTTAGAGACCGAATACCCAAGTGACTTCTCTTCTCTGGTGATGTTCAGTGCGGTTACCACTACTTCATCCATAGCCACACTCTCCTCAGTCATCATCAGTTCGACCTGAGCACGTCCATCGATAGACTGTTCTTCCTCTTTCATACCGATATAACTAAATACCAGCGTACCATCAGATGGAATACTTTTGAAATTATACAACCCGTCAAAATCGGTAGTGGTTCCTAAGGTGGTGCCTTTTAATCGCACGGTTACTCCATAAAGCGGTACACCCTGCGCATCGGAAACTTTACCTTTCACATTCTTTCTTTCCGTGAATTTAAGGGTAACACTTTTGCCGTCGATCATATAACTGAGTCCGGCATCCTTGCTTATTCTTTTCAGAATATCTTCCAGTGGACGATCGATAAAATTATAGGAAAATTGTTGGTTGCTTTTGAGGATATCGTCGGTATATCTGAATTGATACCCAGATTCTGTTTCCAATCTTTTAAAAAGCTGATCCAGGGTCACCTCGCGTACTTCAAGCGTATAGGTACTGTTATTACCCTGCCCCAGTACACTCCCGAACTGAAAAATGCAGCATAATAACAAAAGAATTTGCAAGCCGGGAACGTTTCTGAAAAGATATTTTTCTTTCCCAGTTGATATTAATTTCATAATTTGATCAATAATTTTTTAGTAAATAGGATTTTGAAAATTCTAACTTTCTATAACCGGAACTGGTGACGACAGTTCCGGTTTTTTTATGTTATTTATTACCGGTTATCGTTAGTATGATTTTTACATAAGGTTCTTATTTTATGATTATTGAATCGTTTTCTATGTGAACCTCGAAACCGATCATAAAACGAAGGTTATCGAGTACGGTTTCCAGAGGCTCGTCGGTATAAACCGCTCTTATCTTTCTATTGAGGATATCTTCAGAATCACAATGAATGGTGATGCCATACCAATTTTCCAGAGTGTTGAACGCTTCTGCAGTCGTGATCTCTTCAAATCGCAGGATATTCCGGTGCCAATCGGTAAAAAGTCGCGCATCCACATCACTGGCTTCGAACTCTTGAGTTTCGCAGTCATAAGCGGCCCGATCGCCTTTTTCAAGAATGACCATGGCTTTTGAATCCTCGCTACACACCTTAACCTTTCCCGATTCAACTGTAACAGCGATCCCGGTACTGTCTTTGGTTAGCACATCGAATGAAGTACCCAACACTGTGGTCTTAAATTTGCCGGAGCTCACGATAAAGGGCTTGTGGATATTTCTTTCCACCTGAAAAAAGGCCTCCCCTGTAAGTTCCACGATCCTTTTGCTTCCATTGAATTGTTTTGGATATTTGAGCATTGCACCCGAATTGAGATAAACGGTTGAACCGTCAGATAGCACGACCTGATTTCGTTCACCAGGCGCACTGGACACTACAATATATTCCATAGGATTTTCCATTCCGTATTGCAACAGGTAATATCCCAATGCGGTTCCAATGAGTAAGGTAAGTGTAGCGGCTACCCTGAAAAAAGTGGTTCTTTTAAAAGATCTATTCAAGCTAACTTCTTCAGCTCTTGCTTTTTGAATCTTTAACCTAAGTTTTCCTAATCCGCGTTCGAGGTCAAAATCTTCAGACCCGGTTCGAATATCACGGCGCCATTCCGTTTTCAACCATTCAAAAGTGTGACGGTATTCCGGATCGCTAAGGAATCCTTCCAGTTCCTTTAGCTCTTCCGGGGTGGCTTCTCCCGTAAGTACTTTTGCCGCCAATTCATAAAACACATCAAAATTCATTGTATACGATCTTTACCTCTAAGACCCAAAAATGAACTCCTACCTGTTATCCGGGTCGATTATGAAAAGGTTAACTTAATGTGAAGTGACGATGCTGCTCCCTATTTATTGGGACAACTTGGACGAAGTTGAATTAACGACCCTGATTGCAGCAGGCTGGATCCTTTTAAAGCAGGAATTACGCGAAGTACCTTCTTTGCTAATGACTGATCACGTAATAGGTTAGAAAAATAAAATAGGGGATACAGGAAATATGGAATTCGGATTCATATTTGGAAATATGACGAATTGCTTCCATCATCTGTTTTTGAACGGTATGTACTGAAATTTGTAAAATTTCGGCGATCTCTTTGTATTTGAAACCTTCGAGACGATTCAAGGTAAAGATCAGTCTTCGTTGTGGAGGGAGTTCTTCAATAATACGCTCAATATGTTTCTCCGTTTCACGGTATTGAATGGAAAGTTCTCCGGAATGATGATCTGATTGTAACTGGATTTCTGAAAAACCGATCTCCTCGAAGGTAATATTATTAGTTCGCATCGCCTTCAGTGACTGATTTTTTATAGCGATGAACAGATACGATTTAAAATTGTATTGAATTTCCAGGGAATGTCTTCCTTCCCAGATCTTGAAGAACACGTCGGCAACGATCTCTTCAGCCAGATCCGTACGTTTTACGAATGAGGCTGCGAACTGACACAAAGGGAAATAATATTTGCGAAATAATCGCTCCAAAGCCCTTTGGTCATCACCTTTTATTTGCTCGATCAACAGCTTATCCTGATCCATTTTCTGACGGGTAAATCGTACCTGATTCAAGGGAAACAATGTACCCAGAAAGTAAGTACCTGCTGTTATCTTAGAATTAAATTAATATTATGAAAGGTATTTTACTATTCCTGAATATCGATTTATCAATTAAAGCCCAGAAGTTCTATGGAATTATTTTCCCCGTGTTTAAAGACCCCGATAAGAAGATTTTCCTCCCTTAACTTCGTAGTCAGTTCATCACAAAGTGCCCCGCAAGCTACATTTACCTGCTTTAACAGTTGATAATTCTCAGGATCATCTCCCGTGATAAAACTATCCCCATTGAGTTTTAGAAAAACAGTGAATTCGGTATCGGCTGCAATCTTTTCCTTTTCAAGGATCTTTTTAAGCGTATACTTCTTCGAGCTTCCATCCGCTGGTGGATCAGGAATTTGTTTTACATCCACAAGCAATTTATAGATATATCCGGGTTCATAATCAAACCCTTTTATCCCGGAATAGAAATGCATCCATTTTGCATCTTCAGACATTGTGCCCTCTTTCACCAGATAGGTAAGTGTCGGACTTACCGCCATGCCTGTACCCAGATAATGATTGATTTGCATTTCAACGGTGGTGGAAACGGATTCTTCATGGTCAGCGCATCCAATAATAAGAAGCAGGACCGATGTAAGTAAAATTTTCAGACAGGTTTGCATGGTTTTGTTTCTATAAAGATTAAAGCCTGCAGGAATGGTTGCGTGAAATTTTATATTATTAAACACGGTAAACAGCACATCCTTTCATAGACTACTTACCGTGTTAAAATTACGATTTGGTATCTCTTGGACGAATGATCATACGGAACGACTGGTCTTTATTAAAATAATATCCGATCCAGTCATAAAGTGCTCTCATTCGGTTTCGGAAATTCACCAGTGACATAATATGTACGAATACCCAAACGAACCAGGCAGGGAATCCTTTTAAAAACAGTTTTTCATTTGGCCCGTCGGTAACCGCTTTGTTCCTTCCTATTATCGCCATTGAACCTTTATCATGATAACTAAAGGGTTCCCAGGTGATTCCTTCTTTTTTCCCGAGGTTCTTTCCTAGGTTTCTGGCTTGTTGAATGGCAACCTGAGCTAACTGAGGGTGGCCTTTGGGATAAGCCGGGTCGCCACTTAATAAGGCTGTATCGCCTAAGGCAAAGATATTTTCATATCCTTCCACTTTATTGAAGGCATCGGTCTTCATCCGTCTTCCCGGTCCGTATACATCCTTCTCAAAACCATCAAAAACCTTAGCGGAAATCCCCGCTGCCCAGATCAGATTACGAGACTGGATGGTAGTGTCATCTGAGAGGTAAACGATCTCATCTTTGAAATCCTTCACAAGAGTATTCAATTTAATCTTCACCCCGAGCTCTTCGAGTTTCTGTTTACTGTATTTCTGGGTCTTCTCAGACATAGCAGAAAGGACTGCGCTTTGCCCGTCAACCAACCAAATATCACCCAAATCTTCATTCTGAAGCTCCGGATAATCCTTCTTGAGGATATGTTTACGCATTTCCGCAAATATCCCGGACAATTCAACACCGGTAGGACCGGCACCGGCGATAACGAAGGAAAGCAATTTCTTTCTCTTTACCGGATCATTTACTCGGGTCGCTCGCTCAAGTCTGGTAAGCATGAGATTCCTGAGGGTCAGGGCATCTCCTATGGTTTTCATCGGTAATGCATACTTCTCAACATTTTCATTACCGAAGAAGTTGGATTCAGCACCGGTTGCCATTACCAGAATATCATAATGCATTTCCCCGTTACTCAGAATAAGTTTGTTCTCGGAAGGGATCACCTTCTGTAAAGCCCCTAAACGGAATCGTACATTATTTTTCTTCCGGAGTATTTTCCTGAAGGGATAACTGATCGCTGAGGGCTCCATAAATCCGGCAGCAACCTGATATAATAAGGGTGGAAAAAAATTATAATTATTAAGATCGACCAGGGTTATCCTGTGTTCTTTCGAGGTATTCAGATTATTGATCAGTTCCAGACCTGCAAATCCGCCGCCAATGATGACAACCTCTTTTTGAACTCCCATAAAATTAGATGTTTACTGATTTTTTAATTCGTGAATTAGGAGGTCCCGTTTTGTTGGGAAACCGGACTACTAATTTACGGCGTTCTGAAGAAAATTCTTCGATTTAACACGCTTTTAATTACGAACTTCACACCTCATTAACATTAGTCAAGAGGCTTTAGTGTACTAACTGCGATACGGTTCCAGGAATTGATTGTGATCACGGCCATAATAAGCTCTGCAAGCATCTTTTCCCCAAAGACTTCCAGGGCCCGCTCATAGGTTTCCGAGCTGAGTCCTGATTCGCTGATCAAAGTGACCTCTTCGGTGATCTTCAATAGTAATTGTTCTTCCGGGGTAAAGAGATCTGACTCCTCCCAGGCATTTAAAAGAAAAATTCTTTCCTGACTAATTCCAATTTTAAGTGCATCTCTTGTATGCATGTTGATACAATAGGCACATTTATTCAGCTGAGAAGCCCGTATTTTGATCAACTCCATCTGAACCTTACTCAACGAGGAACTTTGAACGAACCTTTCAAGGGTTAACATTGATCTGATGGCTTCCGGCACTACCTGGTCTATTTGAATTCGTGTTTCCATGATGATGATATTTAATGTTTCCTCAAAATTAAAAACCCGAACCTGCAAAAAACTTAACCTGGATTAAGAAAGCTCTTTGCCCCTGATCTTGCTGAGATACTCCGGTGTCAGACCGAGAAAACTAGCCAGCAGATATTGCGGCACCCGCTGTACAAACTCGGGAAACTGTTTGCGAAACTGTATAAAGATCTCTTCTTTAGAATGATCATAGATATATTTCATGCGCATTAACGCAGCACCATAGCCAACCTCATAAACCCTTCGAAAATAGCGCTCCATGATCGGAAATTCTTTTAGCAAAGCATTCATATTCGCTACGCTGATCCCAAGAACCTCGGAAGTTTCCACCGCCTGGATTCCAAATCCTGAAGGACTGTCTTTATAGAAATTCAGATGGTCACCGATCCACCAATTCTCCATTGCAAAAAACACAGTCTTCTCCACCCCCTGATCATCCGTAAAGAACATATGCAGGCAACCCGACACAACAAAATATTTCTGAGGCGATACTGAACCTTCAATTTGAAGCATTCCTTTTTTTTCCAGAGAAATCGGTTCAAAATACGCCATCACCCCCCTAAAATCTAAGGCACTCAGGTCACTAAATTTGGTTATATGGTTATAGAATTCATTTGCCATACTATAAAATTAAACCTTTATAAAACAACATTCCAGAATTGATTATAAATGGCTGCTGGTTAATTGTAGATTGTAGATTAAATCATTAAAGGGAAATTATAATAAAACTGAGCCCGAGAAGCCACTATCACCACAGGTCACTCTAGCATTTTGGGCTAAAGGCCCTAAATAGCGACGACACTCGACGAAACCTAAAGCAGGCCTGCCTGCATTAGGAAGGAGATCGTAACTCCTACTTCGCCGAAGGCAGAAGTCAGGATCGTCACTTTTAATTGCGCCAGCAAACGATAAGCCTTCATTTCAACCTCAGTTAAAAATCAAACTCACCCTCGTCCCAACGCCTTCCTTACTTTTGATCTGTATCCTCCCCTTATGCAGGATCATGATCTGCTTACATAAACTGAGTCCGATTCCGCTTCCCGATTTTTTGGTCGTAAAGAACGGTACAAAGATCTGATCGAGAATCTCCTCCGGAATCCCTTTACCATTATCGATAATCTCAATGATTACCCTTCCCCTGAGGTCCTGATACCCCTTCATTCGAATATTGGGTTTCGCTGCAATATCAACGGCATCAACGGCATTCACCAGCAAATTGATGAGCACTTGTTCGATCAGGTAAGTATCGATATCAATTTCCAGACGTGTATCTTCGACCTTAAAATTCAGGTCGATCGATTTATTTTGCAAGGAAGGTTGCATGAGGTTACTGATATTTCTGAACAACTCGCTTACATACACCCTCCTCAGATTCAGTTCGGTGATTTTATGAAGACTTCGATAGGTTTTTGCAAACATAAGTAACCCATCACTCCTTTTACGAATACTACCGATTGCCTGTTCGAGATCTTCCCGATCAAGCGCCACCTCATCAGGTTTTTCGATAGCTTGTCTGATATGATGTTGCAAAGTTTCAGCCAGTGAAGAGATAGGTGCGATGGAATTCATAATCTCATGGGTCATCACACTCAATAACTTTTTCCATGCTACTGATTCCGTTTGGTCGATGGTCTCATCGATATCCTGGATAGCAACGATCTTAAAGGTTTCCTCATCGATCTTAAAAAGCGCATTCGAGACCAGCATATTAACCGAATCACGACTCACTAAAACAGTCAGAGCGGTGGTTTCAGGAAAATAATTCTCCATCACATCCTTATAGAAATCAGATTTTCGCTTTTCAAGAAAACTTACATTCCTGAATTCCGGGACATCCAGAATCTCTTTAAATGCCGAATTCTGTAATAGTACTTGCCCACTATCGAGACTATAGGCTAAAATACCTGTATCCACCATTTGAAGAATTTCCTTGAGATAGATATGTTGGATCTCCCGTTCACGGTTCATCGATTGTATGGTCCTGATTACGGTATTAAAACTTTTATGAAGTTCCTGCATATCACGGGGACCCGATCCTTCGTTGAACCAACGGGAAAAATCCCGGTACTTCACTGATTCCAGAAAATCATCGACCTCAGTCAGACGTTTATTGACAAATGTATAGAGGTTGATAATGATTATAAAAAACAGGAAAATAGCGATCGCCAGCACATATTCGATTCCCGTATTGTAAGCATACACCAGAAAAACGACACTGAGTACCATAAGGAATAACCGCAGTGTAAGACCATATTTATACCTCCTATATGCCATATTTGTTCAGCCTGCGATAAAGCGCGGTTCGGGTTATTCCAAGATCTTTGGCCGACTTTGAGATATTACCCTTGTTTTTCTCGATCACTTTAAGGATTGTTTGTTTTTCCACCTCTTCCAGATTCAGGTGCTGAGGTATACTCACCGGTTGATGTTTTTCAATGGGAGAAAATATCAGGTCATCAGCAGACAGGTTCTTAGTGTCAGCCATGATGACAGCCCTTTCAAGGGTATATTGAAGTTCCCTGACATTGCCCGGAAATGAGTAGGATTCCAGTTTTTCCAAAAATTCCGGGGTCATGGTATATTCCGGTTTGAAATATTTCTCAGAATACAATTCCAGATAGAATGCTGCCAGGAGTTTGATATCGACATTCCTTTCCCTGAGGGGCGGTACATCGATCTCCACGGTATTGATCCTGTAAACAAGATCCTTTCTGAAGCGCGATTCGTCAGCCAGGAATTTGAGTCCGACATTCGTAGCGCAAATGAGCCGTATATCTACTGGGATTGGAGTATTCGATCCCAACGGGATGACCTGTCGGTTTTGAAGCACCGACAATAGTTTAGCTTGTTGCTGCAGGGTAATATTTCCGATCTCGTCAAGAAATAAAGTTCCTCCATTTGCAGCTTCGAAACGTCCGGCCCTGTCTTCTCTTGCATCCGTGTAAGCGCCTTTCTTATGTCCGAAAAGTTCACTTTCAAAAAGCGATGCTGTCAGCGCACCGGCATCCACTTTCAAGAAAGGTTTATCTTTCCTTCCTGAATTTTCATGGATCGCTTTCGCAATCAGATCCTTTCCGGTACCATTTTCTCCAAGAATAAGAACATTGGCATCCGTTGGTGCCACCTTATTGATCTTCAAAAATACATCCTTCATAGCGTCACTTTCACCTATGATCTTTGCGTCGCTCAATAAGGGAACAGGATTAATTTCTTTCGCTTTCGATTTTTTCCCGAGTATTTCCTGTAAAGCATGAATCAGTTTTTCATTTTTCCAGGGTTTAACCAGAAAGTCAGAAGCGCCTTCTTTAAGTGTCCGGATTGCCAGGTCGATATCTGCATAGGCGGTAATAAGCACGACATCGGTCTCAGGAGTGATCTCCTTAATCCTTCCCAACCAGTAAAGTCCTTCATTCCCGGTATGAACCACACCTTCGAAGTTCATATCCAGAATAATGACATCGAAATGTTTTTTACGAAGTAAGGTCGTTATTACCTCTGGTTTTCTTTCGGTGACGACTTCCTTAGCCATCGGTTTCAAAAGGAAACGCATGGCCATAAGCACATCTTCATCGTCATCGATAACCAGAATGGAAGCATTTTTGAGAAGCATACAACAATATTATAAATTATTCTTGGGTATTTACGGGTTTCAGCGTTACATATCGGAGATCCATGTAATTTTTCGATAAAAACAATTTCCGGTCCCTCTTAAGGACGGTTGTAAAACAGGTATGTTACAACTGAATAAGAACTAAATCTTAAACGCACTGTTATTGTGTGTATTATGTTCGGTATTTCGCATTAACCGGAATACACCCATCTTCCTTAACGTTGCAAGGAGCAGCATCGCTAAAGACCTGTTCGCTAGCGAACACAAAGTGTAACGAAACCGAACACCTTCCTTTTCCCTTTATTATCTAACTAATTGATTTACTGCGTTTTAAGATTATGGCACGATAATACGTATACAATGAACAAACCACGCCATATATGGACATTCCGATAGAAAAGAAAAAATTCGATACAACAAAAATTCTTAAGATAGGTGGAGCGATCGCATTGGTTGCGCTAATCCTGTTCGCAATTCTTGCCTCCGGTGGAAATGCAACCCTCAACGTTAAGCGTGAAAGAATTGCGATCAATGATGTAACCAAAGGGATATTTCAGGAAAACATACCGGTAAACGGAGCGGTACTCCCCATTTCAACCATTTACCTCGATGCCGTAGAAGGCGGACGTGTGGAGGAGAAATATGTGGAAGACGGTGCCGTAATGAAGAAAGGTGAGCCGATACTCAGACTTTCAAATACAGACCTTGAACTTAGCCTGATCAATCAGGAAACAGCGGTTTATAATTTAATCACCCAAATGCAGATCTCGCAAACGGCGGCAAGGCAAAATACCATCAACAGACTCAACCAACTAACTGATGTTGAAAATGCCTATATCGAAGCAGAGCGTGTGTACAATCTCAACAAGAAATTATACGCACAACAAGCGATCGGCCGTCAGGATCTGCAGGAGGCTGAAAACAATTACAATTATCAAAAAGAGCGACTCGAACTTGCCAACCAGATTCTGAAACAGGATTCTATTGCCGTACAGCAAACCAATGATCAGGAAAAAAGTTCCTATGCACGAACCAAAAATGCCCTTGACCTTATGCGTAAAAAGGTGGAAGACCTCATCGTACGAGCTCCGGTAGATGGCCAGCTCACATCGCTGGATGCGGAAATCGGTCAAAGTAAGAACAAAGGAGAAAGACTCGGTCAGATCGATGTTCTCAGCGGTTTTAAGGTAAGAGTTGATATTGATGAACACTACATCGCCAGGATCTATTCCGGGCAACGCGGAACCTTTACCTATAAAAATAAACCCTATACCCTGATGATCAAAAAAGTATTTACGCAGGTGGTTAACGGAAGATTTCAGGTCGATATGGAATTCGAAGGGGAAGTGCCGGAAGGGATACGCAGAGGGCAATCACTCCAGATCCGACTGGCCTTAAGCGAGGAGAAAGAGGCTATCCTGATACCGAAAGGATCCTTTTTTCAGGAGACCGGAGGCAACTGGATCTTTAAACTGAGTGAAGATGGCAACACCGCTTATAAGACAGACATTCAGTTGGGAAACCAAAACACGGAATACTATGAAGTATTGACCGGACTAAAGCCCGGCGACAAGGTGATCACCTCCGGATATGACATCTATAAAGACATCGAAGAATTGAATATTAAGGATTGATACAGGGATCAATCCTAACCAAGCAATTGAAATAATTATAAACACAAGAAAATCATGATTAAGATCAAAGACCTTGAAAAATACTATCGTACCGAAGAGGTACAGACAGTAGCGCTGAACAAATTATCGTTTGAAGTTAAAGAAGGGGAATTCGTAGCCGTAATGGGCCCTTCGGGTTGTGGCAAATCGACCTTACTGAATATTATCGGACTTCTTGATGATCCGGATGGAGGAAGTTTCGAATTCAACGGGATCGAAGTATCCGGCTATAAAGAACGTCAACGAGCAAACCTGAGAAAACACAATATCGGATTTGTATTTCAGAGTTTTAATCTCATCGATGAACTTACGGTATTTGAAAATGTGGAACTACCCTTGATCTATACCGGAGTCAAACCGGCTGAAAGAAAACGAAGAGTAGAGGAAGTATTAGAAAAAATGCAGATCATGCATCGAAGAAATCACTTTCCCCAACAATTATCGGGAGGACAACAGCAAAGAGTAGCCGTAGCCAGAGCCGTGGTTAACGATCCAAAACTGATTCTTGCTGATGAGCCAACCGGAAATCTCGACAGCAGCAACGGAAACGAAGTGATGCAATTACTGACCGAATTGAATGAACAGGGAACCACTATTGTTATGGTAACACACAGTGAGCATGATGCAAAATACAGTCACCGCGTCATCAGAATGCTCGACGGACACAAAGTAACAGAAAGCTTACTCGTTTAATCATTTCATCAATCAATCAAAAAGAACAATTATGATCCGTAATTATTTCAAAATCGCCTGGCGAAATCTTAGAAAGAACAAGATCTATTCCTTCATCAATATTTTCGGTCTTGCAATCGGAATGGCGGTTACTATCATTATCGGACTTTGGGTACACGACGAACTCAACTACAATCATTACTTTAAAAATCGCGATAAGATCGCCCAGGTATTTCAGACGCAGACCTTCAACGGTAATAAGGGTACCGGATCAGCCATCCCAAGACCCCTGGAAATGGCGATGAGAGAACAACATTCCGATAAGTTCAAACATATCGTTATGTCTTCCTGGAATCAGCCCTCCTATCTGGAATATAAAGACATCAACATATCAAAGAATGGTAATTCCATGCAGGAAGGAGCCATAGACATGCTCGGACTCAAAATTCTAAAAGGTGTTAAAGACGGCATATCCGATCGGTATTCGATCATGCTTTCAGCGTCTACGGCCAAAGCCTTATTCGGAGACGAAGAACCCATCGGGAAGATCATTAAAGCAAATAGCCAGTATGACCTTAAAGTAACTGCTGTCTATGAAGACATTCCGGTAAATAACTCCTTTTCCGATCTGGATTTCGTTAAACCCTGGGACCTTTATGCCAATTCTATGGACTGGGTGAAAAGATCAATCGATAGCTGGGGTAACAATTCCTTTCAACTATTTGTTCAAATGAATGACGATCAAACCCTGGATGATCTCAACAAACAAATAGAAAGAATCAAATTAGATGCTCCCGGAGCTGAAGATACCAAACAATACAATCCGGTCATGTTTCTACACCCGATGGATGACTGGCATCTGCGCTCAGAATTCAAGAATGGTGTTAAAACAGGGGGTCGCATTGAATACGTTTGGCTCTTTGGAATTATCGGATTATTCGTATTACTGCTGGCATGTATCAATTTTATGAATCTCAGTACTGCCCGTTCCGAGAAACGAGCCAAAGAGGTAGGGATTCGTAAATCGGTAGGATCCAGCAGAGAACAACTTATACGTCAATTCCTCGGCGAATCACTATTCGTTGTGGTTATCGCCTGGGTATTAGCGATAATAATCGTACTGGCATCGCTTGACGGCTTCAATAAATTAGCGAGCAAAGCCATTGAATTCCCCTGGACGAATCCGTCATTCTGGCTTGCTTCAATAGCCTTTGTCATCATCACCGCGGTACTATCCGGTAGTTATCCGGCATTATACCTCTCTTCCTTCAACCCGGTTGAGGTACTAAAGGGAACCTTCAAGGCAGGAAAACTGGCGCATTTACCGAGAAAGGTACTGGTTGTTACCCAGTTCACCGTCTCCATCGCTTTGATCATTGGTACGATCATAATACTGAAGCAAATTCAACATACGAAGAACAGACCTATCGGGTATTCAAAAGAAGGGCTCATTCAGATCCCGGTGATGAGTCAGGATTTTCTTGGGAAACAAGATATCATGCGCAATGCATTTCTTAGTTCTGGTGCTGCGATCGCCATGTCGACCTCAAGTAGTCCTACCACGAATGTTTGGTCGAATCGATCCGGTTTTCTCTGGGAAGGCAAACCTGATGGATTTCAGGAAGACCTTGCATGGGTGGAAGTATCTCCGGAATATGTATCCTCTCTCGGATTAAAAGTAGTTGAAGGCAGAGACTTTTCCAGAGAATTTCCTACCGACTCCAATGCAGTACTTCTGAATAAGACCGCTGTAAAATATATGGGACTTAATGATCCTGTGGGTAAATTGATCCGTAGCGATGATGATGGTGAAGACGAACCTATGAAAGTGATCGGGGTTGTGGAAGATGTGATCATGCAATCGCCCTACGAGCCCGTAAAACAGACCATCTTTGTCTTTGATCGCCATGGTAACGCAAGTTATTATAACCTGAGATTGAATCCAGACAGAAGCGTTTCTCAGAATTTGGAAACCATCGAACAGGTTTTTAAAGAACATTTCCCCAACCTGCCTTTCTCCTATCAGTTCGTCGATGAGGAATATGCACAAAAGTTCGCCGCAGAAGAACGTATTGCCAGTCTGGCATCGGTATTTACCGTACTGGCCATTCTGATCAGTTGTCTCGGACTTTTCGGACTTGCCTCTTTCGTAGCAGAACAGCGCACTAAGGAGATCGGAGTAAGAAAAGTACTGGGTGCTGATATAACCAACCTGTGGATGTTGCTCTCTAAGGATTTTCTTACACTGGTTGCGATATCCTTGCTCATCGCATCTCCTCTTGCCTATTTCTTTATGCAGAACTGGATCACAAAGTTCACCTATAAGACCAATATCTCCTGGTGGATATTCCTGATGGCCGGTATGGGGGCTATCCTGATCACTATGATCACGGTAAGTTTCCAATCGCTGAAAGCAGCGACCGCCAATCCTGTAAAAAGTCTTAGAACAGAATAATAACAATTAGTAAGCTGACCGATCATGATCAAAAACTATATAATTACGGCACTTAGAAATCTTTATAGAAATAAGATATACAGCAGTATAAATATACTCGGGCTCAGTATAGGTCTTGCATGCTCCATGCTGATCATTCTTTATGTGAAAGATGAGCTTAGCTTTGACCGGTTTCATGAAAATGTAGATCGCGTTTATCGCATCGTGAGTGACGAGGTAGACGTAGAAGGCAATGTGACCAACAAAAACAGTCATACCGGAGCCTTGCAAGGACCCTTATTCGCAGAACATGTACCTGAGATCCAAACCTATGTAAGAATTCAGAGCCAACATATGGATATACGGATCGACAATGAAATAAAATCGGAGGAACTATTCAAAGTCGATAAGGACTTCTTTAAGATCTTTTCCTTTCCTATGATTAGTGGAAATCCCGAAACCTGTCTGACACAACCTTTTTCCATCGTACTATCACAAGACATGGCCATTAAGATCTTTGGGACTACCGATGTTCTGGGCCGATCCGTAATGCTAAAAGATGGTCAGGATTTCCAACCTTATCAAGTTACCGGGGTAGCGAAGAATACTCCCATAAATTCTACTGTACGCTTTAATATACTGATACCCCAGCAACTTGATGAGAGTGAGTTGAGTAACCGGATGAACTGGTTCAATTTTTTTCAAAACACCTTCGTCTTACTTGCAAAGAACGCAGACTTAACGAAGGTGGAAGAAAAGATGGATGCCTTCTATAAATCCGATTCCAAAGAAGCCAGAGATCGCATGGCAAAAGAATACGGAATGACCGAGGCAATGGAGAATTACAAACTGCAGCAATTGACTGATATACATCTCAATACAGAACTCCCTGCTCAGAATGGCTTAACAAGTGCAAGCAACCCGATGTATTCCTATCTGCTTTCAGGGATCGCCTTATTCATACTTTTGATCGCCTGTATAAACTTCATCAACCTGACCGTGGCACGTTCTGTAAAACGTTCCCGGGAAATAGGTATTCGAAAAGTGATCGGTGGAGAACGCAGGCAATTGATCATACAATTCCTGAGTGAATCATTTGTGCTCTGTGGTTTTGCCTTTCTTCTTGCAATCTTACTTCTGAAACTCTCTCTTCCGGTTTTCAACAATCTCGGAAATAAAGCACTGTCATTTTCATACCTTTTAGATCTTAAACTAATACTGGGATATCTACTGCTATTCGTTATCACAGGATTTCTGGCAGGCTTCTATCCTGCAATCGTACTTTCCGGATACAATCCGGTGGAAACCCTTTACAGCAGATTCAATATAGGCGGTAAGAACTACCTGCAAAAATCATTGGTGGTATTTCAATTCATCCTTGCCTCCTTTATGATCATGGCTACACTGGTCATCTACTCGCAATTTAATCTGCTTACCGAAATGGAACTTGGATATAATGACCAGAATCTGGTTGAAGTAAGTAAATATCCATTTGAAAGAAGCGAGTTGGAAACCTTTACCGAACAATTGAAAAAAGATCAGAGCATTATCGATATCAGCGGAAAGAATGGAGGTAGCTGGTTTACCGCAGCCAAAGTAAATGGAGAGACCATCTTACAATTCAGCATTGAAACCGTGGATGAAAATTTCATCCCCATGATGGAGATTCCGGTCATTCAGGGCAGGAACTTCTCGAGAGATTTCCCTTCCGATTCCAGTAATTCTGTACTGGTCAATGAAACCTTTGCCAAGGAAGCCGGGTGGAAGGATCCCATTGGAGAAACGGTCAATTTCTGGTATAATGACAACGAAAAATATCAGGTCATCGGGGTGGTAAAAGATTATCATTTTCAGAGTTTGACCAATAAGATCAGACCCCAGCTTTTCACGATGAATATGCGAAATGAAATGGGTAAGGTATTTATAAAGATCAACCCTGAAAAAACGACCAACGCACTGGAACATATCGAAAGTACCTTTAAGACGCTGTACCCGAATGATCCCTATAATTATGTCTTTACCGAGGAACAAAATCTAAGAAGCTATGAACAGGAATCTAAATGGAAGCAGATCATGTTATTCGGGGCCTTGTTAACCATTTTTGTATCCTGTATCGGACTCTTTGGATTGACAGTACTCGCTGCTGAAAAAAGAACGAAAGAGATCGGAATACGCAAGGTATTGGGTGCATCCGTTAATACAGTGGTTGCCACCCTGACCAAAGATTTTCTGAAACTGGTGATTTTGGCACTTATCGTAGCCATTCCCATCACCTGGCTAACCGCAGGAAAATGGCTTGACAATTATCCCTACCGCATAGAAATAAACTGGCAGCTATTCGTCATTGCCGGAATACTTATCCTCCTGATCGCTGTAACCACCATTAGTTTTCAGGCAGTAAAAGCCGCTGTTTCAAATCCCGTAAAAAGCCTGAGAACAGAATAAAACAGTAAATAAATGATACGTATCATCCTCATATTATCCACTTTTCTATTGAACCTTTTTCTATGTAATGCACAGGAAAAGGTATACACGCTCGAAGATTGCATCGCTATAGCCTTTGAAAACAATCTTGACTTAAAGGGCTCTCATCTCAATGCCGATGCAGCCCGGGTGGATTTAAACCGGTCATGGGGAGATATAACCCCTGCAGTTAATGCCAGTTATGAACTAGGGATCACCGACGGACGAAGTATTGATCCCTATACCAATGACTATATCGATCAGGAACTGACCTATTCAACAGCAGCCCTTTCGTTGAGCGCCACCGTGTTCAACGGATTTAAATTAAAGAATACCATAAAGCAAAGTCGCCAGAATCTGAATGCCTCAGAAATGGAGATAGCAGAAGCAAAACAAGACCTACGCTTGAAAGTCACCCTTGCTTATCTTCAGATCTTGAACACCAGAGACCAGTTAACTCTTGCCAAATCCAGGCTGGAAGTAACCGGACAACAGGTTGACAGACTGGAAGTACTATACCAACAAGAAGTTGGAAATCCTGCTGATTATACCGATATGAAGGGGCAATTCTCCTCTGACCAGATGGCCGTTCTCACTGCGGAAAACAATCTCAAGGCAGCGATCATCAACCTGTTTTTATTGATGGGAGTTGAGACCGAACTCGATGCAGATTTCCAGAACACCGCAGCTTCCCTAAAATTTGAGCTTTACCCGATCTCCTCTGAAGATGTATACGAGGAGTCTCTGGCCAACCTTCCCACCTTTAAAGCCAAGGAACTCCGACAGGAAGCTGCAGAAAGTGGTGTTAGTATCGCTATCGCCGATTACTTCCCAAGAATTTCCTTGTTTGGCGGACTCTTCACCAACTATTCAAGTGCTGCAGAGGTCTTCAACCAAACCGGCACCAACACGGTCAATACCGGAAGTTATGTAAATATAAACGGTACTGATTATGACGTTTTCGCTGATCAGGCGATCTTCAGTTCGGAAAAGATATCCTATGGCGACCAGTTCAATAATAACCTGAACACCTCCTATGGTGTAAGTGTGAATATACCCTTGTTCAATGGTGCCAGAGCAAGAAATAATGTCAAGATCAGCAAGATCGAACTGGAATCTGCCGAAAATGAACTAAAACAAACCAAACTCTCTTATAAAAAGTCTATAGAACAGGCCTATATCAATATGGAGACGGCCTATGACAAGTTCCTGGTACTTCAGGACCAGGTGAAAGCGTATGAAGAATCATTCAGAGTGAATGAAATCCGTTTCAACAGCGGAGTATCCAATATCGTTGAATATATTATCGCAAAGAATAATGTCGATTCCTCCCGACTTAATCTCTCGATCGCACAGTACGAATATGTACTGAGAACACTGGTTCTGGATTATTATCGAGGTAGTTTTGATATGTGATCAGTAAGGCCTAAAATACTTCTCATATAATTTTAGACCAGATAGCCCGGTATTCTGAAGAATTCCGGGCTATTGTATGGTTAGTTATATCGATCAAAAGATCATTTACCCCGGATCAAAGCCTTCACCCTCCCAGGAAAATCTGATATAATTCCATCAACCTTCAAAGTATCCATCCTTTGAATAGCGACCGTATCATTCACTGTCCATGGAATTAATTTCAGTCCCTTGCTGCGTATCGAATCCACAAAGGAGAAACTGTGGATTAGCTTATAGGAAGGACTGTAAATTTCAGGCAGGAAGGTAAGTTCATTTAAATTCATGTCGATACCCGGTTTATACACCAGATATGCGAGCGTTATCTCAGGATATTTACGATGCATCACCTCCAGAATGGCCGGATCGAACGACTGAATATTAACGGGCCCCTGAATTATACTATTTTCAAGAATCTCCATAACCATATCGGTCAATTCCTCAGGTTCCGGCTGAGATATCCCATATTCTTCCGGTTTGGATTTGATCTCTATATTATAACCTACAGGCTTGCGGTTATTCGATTTCAGAAAGTTTTCCACACTGTCGACAACCTCCGTCAATAAAGGTTTGTAGGCAGCCATCTTTCGCTGTTGAGGAAAATCGATATTCCCACGTCTACCGATATCATAATTTCTGATACTATCGTAGGTCATCTTATACAGGTTAAGATCATGTTCTTCTGCTGAAGTAACGACGCTTCCATCCGGAAAACTCACATATTTTGAAGACATATAAGGTTCATGAGACACTACCACCTTGCCGTCTGAAGAAATCACGACATCCAGCTCGATGATATCGGCTCCGTCCTCGATGGCTGCAATATATCCAGGTATACTATTTTCCGGCATGAGTCCACGCTCGCCACGGTGCCCCTGGATCTGAATATTCTTTACTTCAGAATCACGGTTACTAACGGAAGCCTCTGAAGGTTTATTCTCCTTACAGGCTACCCCTGTGGAAAGAATAAGGATTGAGGTAACTATTTTTATTGATTTCATACTGATTAAATTTTGGATTTGGCAATTCTGTATTCAGTCACTGCATGATGCTCTTTCCCGAACATGTCTACCGCGCGTATCTCGATCTTATGAGTTCCGATACTCAGTTTAAAGGGAAGCTCACCACGCCATAAATGTTTACAATCAATGGCATCGGAAGCTCTTCTTCCAGGCAATAATATCTCACTGGTATCCCGCTCTAAATTAGTTGCCACAAAGGAAGGGTCTGGAGCCACCACGTAATCCATATCCTGCCAATTACCTCCATCGACTCTATAACTAACTTTATCTCCTTCCCGACCCACAAAGAAATTTGCATAAAGACCCGATTTAGAACGCCTGCCCTGCTCGATCACTTTGGGCGCGAACACCTTGATCTGATAAGCTTCAGGTTCTCCGGCAACTTTATAATCAAATTCATATTGATTTCCACGGAACTTCATAAACACATAACCTTTTGGAGTTCCGTCGCGCATAGTGGAAACGGGAATTCCCTGATCATTTAAGAGTCCGGAATACCAGTCGCCGGAAGTAGTACCCACATTGAAATGATGATGTGGTTCCTTGCGAAGCCAACCTGATGAAGCATCCATATAATCCTGTCGCTGAATATGCGTATGAGCGGAAAGCGAAAGTGTATGGGGAAAATCTTTTAACAACCGAAACAATTTCTCCCGGTCTTTATCCCTGAAACTATCTCCTTCCGGTTCGCTTAGCGGTATATGAAATGCTAGCACGATCAGATGATCCTTAGACACATATTTCAGATCCTCTTCAATAAATTGTAGCTGATCCGGTCGGAATCCACCCCAATATCCCTTTTGATCTCTTGGATCGGGATAAAGGATATCATCCAGTACGATAAAATGAACCTTGCCATAATTATAAGCATAGTTGGCGGGTCCAAAATGAGACTCGTAGGTCTCATCAGATAAGTTATCAGTTTCCGCATCGAAGTTCATATCATGATTTCCCATCAGATTAAACCAGGGGATTCCGGCTTTTTTCATTACCCCGATATACGGCTCGAAAAGTTCAAGATCATTTCCTACAAGATCTCCGAGACTGAGCCCGAAAATTACATCCTGAATCCCTTCAACTTCGGCTACCACGCCTGCTTCAAAATACGCCAATTCTTCCCGCGTATACGGCTGTGGATCTCCAAAAATAAGCGTGGTAAATTCATCCTTCTCCTCAGCCGGTTTAAGTCCGAAATCGACAGACTCAGGTAAAGATCCGGTAGGCTTCACACCCTCAAACTTAAGAGTTGGGGATCCCATTGGTTTATGGATATAATAAAACTGAGGAAGATTGTTAGCGTTAACGGGCAAGCTGAATCCGGATGGCTTAATCACTGCAATGATCATGTCTTCAGAAACCGGAAGTTCATAATGACCCTTACGATCGGTTTGCACCACATGTACGCCATCAGTTACAGACACCCTGGGTATACCCTTTTCTTCGGTATCGCGTACACCATTACCATTGTCGTCTGAATAAATAATCCCGCTTACTGCAGACTGTGAATAAATTATATTACAGGCTCCCAGAAAGATCAGGGAAACCATAACGCTCTTTAAACTGTTATATGAAATCATATTTTTAGATTAATATTTACGTAAATGATCGAATTGGTCATCAGTCCATTCTCATTAAAAAACCTGATAGGCTTCAGAGAAAAGAAGTTATAACGGATCTTTCGTCACCAGATCCGGAAGTTGAGAGTCGGGAAACCGGCAGTACCCGAATCACAAAAGAAATACAGTATCATGAATAAGTGTTGAGCTTAACTTTAAGGTTACGTTAAATCCATTGGAAACCAGGAAATATTCAACATTCCTATGATTCCATAATAAATCTTTGAAATCGGATTTTCTTAACTTTAGTTCATGAAAGAGCTATTCACAGATATCTTCGAATATCACCATCATTTCAATCAGAAACTCATCGCAGTATTCATAGCGCATGTTTCAGACATTTCAGACCGAAGTATTCCAACCCTGTCCCATATCATCAATGCCCATACAATCTGGAACTGCAGAGTACAAAAAATGGAGACACCTCCATTGAACCAATTGCATTCCCTGGAGGAAAGTGCGCAATTGGATCTTTCCAATTACAATTATACTATGCAGATCCTGGATCAGTATGAGCTTGAAGAAATTATCCATTATTCCAATTCACGAGGGAATTCCTATGAGAATACCATAAGAGACATTCTTTTTCATGTAAATAATCATACCACCCACCACCGGGGTCAGCTTATCTCAGACCTCCGACTTAACGGTATTGAGCCATTCATCAGTGACTATATCTTCTGGAAAAGATAATTGCTATCAATATTTTCATAAATTTAAAAAGACCAAAACCAACCACCTTTAAAATGAAAATATTCCTTACTTCCCTTACGGCTGTTATACTACTGGGATCCTGCCAGGTAAAGACCCGTACTCAAAAAGATTCAGAATTAATCGTTTATGCCGATTCGATCTTCTCTATTGCAGTCGATAGCAGTGAGATCGCAGGTGCTGCAATTCTGATCGCCAAAGGTGATTCAGTACTTCTTGATAATCGTTATGGTTTCAGCAGTCTGGAATTACAGGTTCCTATTCCGGAAGAGGCCCAGTTTGAGATCGGTTCTGTAACCAAACAATTTACCGCAGCCGCTATCTTAAAATTAGCAGAAGATGGAAAATTGAATCTGGATGATGATTTTACCCAATACCTGGATTTCGATACCCGTGGAAGAAAAGTCACCATACGCCAGTTACTGGACCATACTTCAGGTATTCCCGGCTATACCGAAATGCCATTTTTCGGAGATCTCATGATCCAACATAAACCTAAGGACACGCTGGTAAGGCTTGTCGAAAAAGGAGATTTCCTCTTTGAACCGGGAGAAGCCATGATCTATAATAATTCAGCGTATTTCTTTTTAGGTATTATTATCGAAAAGGCCAGTGGAGAATCATATGAAACCTATCTGGAAAAAAATATCTTCATACCATTGAAAATGGAACATACCTATTACTGCAGCAATACAGAAATAAAGAACGGAAAAGTATACGGTTACAGTTTTACGGGAGAAGGACTGAGTCAAAAAGGGTATCTCGATCATACCTGGCCCTATGCCGCCGGATCACTGTGCAGTTCTACTCAAGATCTTTATACCTGGTTAAAAGCCTTACACCATGGGAATGTACTCGATGTCGCTACTTATAAGACCATGATCACCCCTGACACTCTAAATGACGGCACACCGCTTAGCTATGCCAAAGGGTTACTTCATTTCAAGAATCAAGGGCATGATATGATCGCTCATGGCGGAGGGATCAACGGCTTTCTATCAGAAGCCCGATACTTCCCTGACGATGATCTGTACGTTATCTGCCTCGTCAATACCACAGGCCCTAAAGGAGCCGGATATTTTGCAGACGCACTGAGTTGGGAATTATTGGATAAGGTTCCGGTCGATCAAAAGGCACTGGATACTGACCTCTCCAAATTAGTCGGTTATTATTCCGGTGCGGTTAGAGGCAGAAGGATCGGTCTGAATGTAGAAGCAATGAACGATACACTTTTGATCAAACATGAAGGAAGAGAGAAGGTCGACACCTTATCCGTCTTTATAGGAAATAATACCTGGGTGGAAGGTAATGACGTCATTTCATTTTCTGAAGATAAAATGAAGATCAATGAGAACTATGGCTTCTATATTTTGAAAAAATCTGAGTAGACCCTCTTAAAAACTCAATAAATTCCTCATTTTCAATACGTTTTCGTTTTCCACGATCAGACAAACCTATTGATCTGATTTACTGCATTTTACAATTTTACAATTTGTTCACCTATCCATTTTTAGTGTATTTCATAATGATTTTTTTAAAAAAAATTAAGAATAATTTAAGGGTAATTAAAGTTTCATTCGTGATATACAATATATAATTCAGGTTCTTTTCAATAATCATGAATTTTTGACATTGACTGAATTTTATGAATTAAAAAACCGAAAAATGCTGCTACATTTTTCGGTTGGTAATTAAGATGATTAATAATTTAACCATTTAAAGTTATGACCAAATTTACAACTTTAATTCTACGCGGTAAAACAGGCTGTTTTTCTTTAAAAAGGATAGAAATACCTCCTTCATTCATTTGATTCAAATAATAGATCGCGATAAGCAGTAACGGGGCTAACTGCAATTCAGGCTTATCGATTTTCACGCTGATCCGGATTGGTTTCACACCTTTTAAGATCAGACGAAGGGACTGTTATGTCTGAACTTTTCTCAAATGAACAGTAAAGAACAGCGTCCATCGATTTGCTGTCAACCCACCAGTCCCACTTCAAACAAATCAAATTATACTAACTAAAAACAATTTGCAAATGAAAAACGAGCACACCACTAACGACCTGAAACCCGAAAACCGAAACAAAATTGATCATTAAAACCTTATCTACAATTATGAGAAGAATTCAAGCTTACTCTGAATTACTGGGTAAGAAGGGGCTGGCGTTGGCCGGATTCTCTTTCGCAATGATGATTGGCCAATCTTCCACGGCTTATGCTACGGATAACCATACATCTATCCAAAACAAGATCCATACTATAAGTCTGATTAAAAATAATTACGACACGAAAGATCAGACGATCACAATTAAAGGAACTGTCATCGATGAAAAAGGTGTTCCCCTCTCCGGTGTTGTAGTGATGGTACCCAACACGACCATTGCCTCTCAGACTGATTTCGATGGGAATTACACCATTACAGTTCCCGAAAATACCAAAACACTGTTGTTCTCTTATCTCGGATTCGAAGATCAGACCATTACTATCGGTAAGAACCTTACCCTCAATATCGTTATGAAAGAGAATATCGAGGAACTCGGAGAAGTAGTGGTTACGGGATATCAGACCATTTCCAAGGAACGATCCACCGGATCCTTTGCCCAGGTAGAGGCTGAACAAATTCAAACCCGACCTGCCGCCACCAATATCCTGGAAAGGATCGAAGGTTCAGCCGCAGGTATCAATTACACCAACGGCTCGGTTACCGTACGAGGAGGCAGTTCCATGTTACTGGGGCAGAGTCCGCTCATCGTAGTTGACGGATTCCCAATTACCGGAGGAATTGAAACCGTAAACCCCGAAGATGTGGCTACGGTTACGGTACTGAAAGATGCTTCTGCCGCTTCAATCTGGGGAGTTGCCGCCAGTAACGGGGTGATCGTGATCACTACTAAAAAAGGTAAAGCCGGACAAAAGTTAACCGTGGAGGTATCGGCCTTTACTTCTATGACCGAACAGATCGATTATAATGAGAACGACTGGATGAGTACTTCCGATCAATTGGACATGCTCCTGGAATATGATGCAAAAGGTTGGTTCCAGTACGATCAGAAAATATCCAGAAAACAGGCTTTCACCGGCTTTGAACTTGCAAAATTGCATTTACTGGGGCTGGCTCCCGACGGAGATGTATGGTCACAGTCACAGTTTGACAACTACATAAATTCCCTGAGAAATAAAGAGGTGATCGATGACTGGAAGAAGTACCTCACCCGTACACCGGTACTTCAAACTTATAACCTCTCTCTGTCCAGTGCCGGAGAGCGTAACTCTACCTATGCATCCCTGGTGTTCAATGATCAGAAGGATGCTGCTATCGGAGATGCAGAACAACGTTTGATCTTCAATATGAATGACACTTATAAATTCAGTGATAAGGTACGCTTTTCTGCCGCGGTAACTGCTACTTACCAACAAGAACTCAATAACGGGATGTCGGTGAGCAGTGTGAATACCTATGAAGGGTATGAGGCACTGGTGGATGATTATGGTCAGCCAACACAGTTCTATCGGGCCTATGATCCGTGGACCAGTAAGGAACGGGAAGCAGCCAACGGTATTCATTTAGGATTCAACCCTATCGAACAACAACGTGCCAATGACAACTCCTATGAAGCTCTTGATATCCGTGCACGCTTCGGTCTCGAAGCTGAGATCTTAAAGGATCTAACTTTCGCAACCAATTTTCAGTATGAAAACAGCTTTGAGAAATATGATAACTTCTACAGCATGGATGAGTACAACCAGCGATATAAGGTCTCGCGAGCCTATGTTGACGGGGTATACCAGTACCCGGTAGGTACCAACTACCGATTCACCGAAGTGAATGAATATTCCTGGAATTTCCGAAATACCCTGAACTGGGATAAAACCTTCGGAAAACACAAGATCACCCTCTTCGGTGGTGCTGAGGTTAGAAAAATATTCTCAGAGACCACCTCCGACAGTAAATACGGGTATAACAAACAAACGACTCAATCAGTTCCGATCAACCAGCAGGATTTTCAGGCAGGTAGAATATTCGACTGGTACGGAAACCGAATGTACGATACCTTCTGGAACACCTACAATTCAGACCGCAGACAATTCTCGGTCTTTGCCAACGGCGCCTATGAGTTCGATTCCAGATATGCAATCAATGGATCCTTCCGTATCGACCAGGCCAACCTGTTTGGGTCTGACCCGGATTTCCGTTATAAACCACTCTGGTCTGCTGGTTTTGCCTGGAACATCACCAATGAATCTTTTGTGAATATCGACTGGGTAGACATGCTGAGAATGCGGGCAACCATCGGGGTGAATGGAAATGCATCTTCCACCGAATCACCATATGCTCAGGCCGCCAATTATGTAACCTCCTGGGGAGCTAACCTGTACGACATGCTGCGTTTTACCAAGCCGGAGAATCAGCAGTTGAAATGGGAAGAGACAAGAACCTTCAACCTGGGGCTTGATTTCAGTCTCTTTGCCAATGCCATCGGTGGTACGATCGAGTATTATAACAAGAATAGTACTGACCTTTTAGGAAACGTAACCCTCGACCCAACGGTAGGATTTACTTCTGCCAGACTAAACTACGCGTCGATGATCAACCGTGGAGTGGAAGTAACCCTTAATGCAAACATCTTGCAGGGTGATGGATTTAACTGGAGAACCTCCGCCAATATTTCCTATAACCACAATGAGGTGACCGATATTCTGGATCAAAAATTCACACCCTATCGGATTGCAACGGGAGGAGATCTCGCGATTGGTTCTCCTCTGAACAATCTCTATTCGTATAACTATGCCGGACTCGACAATGCCGGTGTGATCCAGTTGGTGGATCCGAACGGAGGTACTAAATCCTGGGATGCCGGTGTGGAGGATAAATCAGAACTGCTTTATCACGGAACCACTGTGGCACCCTGGTATGGTGGACTCACCAATACCTTTAACTATAAAGGGATTGACCTGACCCTGAATCTGACCTATAAGTTTGGACATGTATTCCGTAGGTCTCATGATAATTCCTATACCAATGCCTATAACAGACCGGATAATATCTGGGTGAACCGTTGGCAGGAGCCCGGTGACGAACTTACCACCCGAGTGCCGAAGATTCCGTATAATGGTACGAACCCTTATAATGGTGTTGGAGAGACCTTCTATGACGGACTGGATGCAGATCTCTATTATTCCTATTCTCAGGATCTGATCTACAAAGCAGATTTCATCAGGGTACGAGACATCATCCTGGGATATACACTGCCTAAATCCTTTACTGATCAGACTTTCTTCACGAATCTGAAGTTCTCGTTCAACGTGACCAACCCATTCCTCTGGGTAGCCAATGATCCGGGATATGATCCGGAATACGCGTATACCCAGGCATATAACAACCTGAAGACCTACACCTTCGGATTAAGAGCAACCTTCTAAAAAATACGCAAGATGAAAAAACTATTGATACTTCTGATAACCACGATCCTGATCACTTCGTGCAGCACGGATGAATTTCTCGATGTGATACCTACAGGAAGTAAAATACCCAATACCGTAGAGGATTTTGATAAACTTCTGAACGACTATAATTCCTCCTATCCTACCTGGAACAATGTTTCCTATATGGATCCGGATACCTGGATGCCGGGAGAGAATTATAATTATTTGTGGAGACTCTTCTGGAGAGAACAATACAAATGGTCTGAGCAACAGTACAATGTCGATGACAATGATTACGACTGGATCTACAAATACCAGCGGATTTATGTGTATAACCTGATCATCTCCTATGTGGATGAAGCTCCGCTGGGAGGAACGATGACCGAAGCAGACCGTATGCGAATCAAAGGAGAAGCCCATGCACAAAGAGCCTTCGATTATTTCTTTTTGGTGAATGAATACGGTCCTCATTATACCGCTGCCAATCTGGAGGTACCTACTGTACCCCTGGTATTGGAGACCGATCTTTCTGCCCAGCCGCCTAAAGCGACCGTGGGTGAGATCTACGAATTGATCGAAAATGATATTGCTATCGCCGAAGAATTACTTAAGAATGGCCAGGTGATTGACGAGGATGCTAACTTCAGACCTGGATCGGCTTCGGTGTATGCCTTCCGCTCCTGGATTGCACTGTACAAAGGGGATTTCGAAACGGCAAAGACTTATTCCGATAAAGCACTGGATCTGTTCGATTACCTCTATGACTATACTGAGTTGGAGAACAAGACCGCGGGAGACCCCTGGAGTGGCTTGAGCATTACTGATTTTGATTATTCCACCGATAATCATTCTGTTATCTGGAACCGATACCACCGCTGGACCTACTATGATCCGGCGCAGCAATTCCTTCCTGAATTAGCGGAACTGTTCGATCAGGAGAACGATCAACGATTCATCCTGTTCGCTTCACCTACGAACTATTTCGGAACCTTCGACGCTTCCCCCAACTGGTACTATGCACGTTATTATGCCGAATCAGTAGCAGGAATTGACACCAAAGACCTGTTGATGGTAAGTGCGGAAGCCCACATCAGAACCGGAGATGCACAAGGAGCTCTGGATCGCATCAACTACTTACTTGAACACAGAATATTGAACTTCACACCTTATGAAGTCGGTGATTTTTCCGGAAACGAGGCGATCCTGCAATTCGTAAAAGACGAACGTCGCAAAGAACTCATGGCCACCGGGAAGAACTGGTTCGATCTGAAGCGTTATCATGCCTATGGAGAAACCGTTCCAACCTATACCAGAGAAGTAGAAGGACAAACCTATACGCTGGAGCCGGGAAGTGATAAATACATAGTTCCGATCTCCCCGAAGATCCTTAACCTTAATCCTAACCTGTAGTTTCCATATTTTAAAAACCGAATAAAATGAACAAATTCAAGATATTTAAATATATATCGGTATGTACAGTACTGTTCGCACTCTTTTCCTGTTCGGATGAAGGCTATACCGACAATTCAGGCGTTACCCTGCCTGAAACTGAAGACCTGCCCTGGCAGGCCAATACCACACTGGAGGTAACCCCGGATGAAGACCATGCCTCTTTTATCTGGTATCATGACCTGCTTACCGGAGAAGATTACTGGGGAAATGACGAAGTGATCCTGAATTTTGATCTGGAATCTGTGCTTACCGCAGATCAATTCTCCAAAATCGATTTCTACCTGACCGCAGAAGAAAAAGATGGATATAACTATACAGCCCCTTATGAGACCAGTGGTGCACTTTTGACCACCGTTAGTGAATGGAATGAAGAAGGTCAGTTCAGCCTGACCATTGCGGCTGATTCGGCCTACGATCTCTTTCTGAATAAATACACCTATGATCGCTCCGAAAAACTGGCTCGCGAAGGCGACCTTTTTGAAATTCATTGGGTTATCACGGCCAAAAACGGAGAAGTATATGACTCTCGTGAATCCTGGACTGGGGATACCCGTTTTGGCATTCAGACTAAACTGGAAAACTATGCACCACCGATCTTTGAGGGAACCTTCACTTATGAATATACCGACGCGACGGCAGACGCAGAATATTGGGGTAAAATCTCAGTAGGAGAAACCGGATCCATAAATTTCACACATCTTGGAAATCAGGTTTATTCTGTTCCCAATCTCGGTTTTAGTTATAATTACACCAGTTCAGGCACCATTACACTGGATTTCCTCTCCGGATTGATAACGGTCAAGGGAAATGTTGAAGAGAAATGGATCATTACTAAAGTAGACGGACCGGACCTGTATATCGATATCGAATATAAATATTCAGCCTCCTACAATGAATACTTCTCTGTTAAACTTACCAGAACAGACGGAAATAACTGGCCTGAAAACATCCATACCGAATAATTTTCATTGGTATTTTTGATTAATTTGATTAGAGGAAATGGGGACTTGAAAGTCCCCATTTTATTTAGTATCAGATCAGGAATGACAAAATACCTTCCTGAAAAGAAGAAACATATTCATAAATTGTTCGCCGAGCACTTCTCGAATGCGTTTGTAGGCGATCCTCATCTGAGATTCTACGGTTTTAACGGAAATCCCCAATACCTCAGCAATTTCTATATGTGTTAAACCTTCATACTTATGTAATTTCAGTACTTCCTGGCATTTATCAGGAAGTTCATCGATCACTTTGGAAACCTGTCGATATTTCCTCTGCATGCGATCTTCATCTTCCTGACTCTCTGATTCCAGAGCGGAAGCACCTATATTCACATAGATCTCACTTCGCTTATTTTCTCTTCTGAAATGGTCGATAAGAATGTTCTTGGAAAGTGTAAAAAGGTATTTCAAAGGGGTCACTTCAATAACCACCTCTTCCCGCTTTTCCCATAATTTAATAAAAGCCTGTTGCGCTATATCTTCTGCAAGGGAAATATCCTTAGTATAAACAAGACAAAATGCCACCACACGGTTGAAATACATATTGTAGATCTCCCTGAATAATGGCTCCGTTATCTTTCCGTTATATTGGTCTTTTGTATTCATAGCACGATCAACACAAAAATACAGGATAATACGAAATGTTAAATAAATTATAATAAAATATAGTAACTTAAGGGTGGTTAAATTCTCTTTCGTTATCCCTATAGAATTAGTATACTAATAAATGAAAAAACTGATCCGTAAATACCTCAATTCCAATTTAAATGAGGAAGAAACTCTTGCCCTAAAAAAATGGCTGGAGAAGGATGAGAATAACCATGAATTTGAAGAATTAATTCAGGAAGAATATCTCATCAATCTCCATCACGTTGAAAAATATGGCAAGGATCGCGATCGCATTTTCGACAAAATTATCGCCGCCAAACAGCCAAAGATTATTCCACTTTGGAAAAGGACACTCCGATATGCAGCCATATTTATATTGCTTGCAGGTCTCGGACTCATCCTTAATTATTTCCTGAATAATGATACGATTAATGCAGTGCCTGTCGATATGGTCTCTATCTATTTTGGAGAAAACAGTATTCGTATCGATACCGAAGCTGCCAATCATAATGTATATGATCCTGATGGCAAATTGATTGGAAATTTCATGGGCGACACTTTATTCTATAAAGGGAATACCGGACTCACTGCAGAAATGCTGATGCTAAAAGTTCCTTACGGAAGAAGATTTTCAGTTCAATTGACGGATAGTTCCATGATCACTTTGAACGCCGGAAGTATTCTAAAATTTCCTGACGACTTTAAAAATGAAAATAAAAGACTGGTCTACCTGGAGGGAGAGGCCTATTTTGATATCAGTCATAATGAAAATAAACCCTTTGTCGTGAATGCCTACGACATGAATGTAAAAGTATTCGGAACAAAATTCAACGTTGACGCCTATGCCGGTGAGCCTATGACCAAAGTAGTGTTGGTTGAGGGTAAAGTCGGAATGTACAATATAAATCATGATGACCATGCCCTACTGACTCCGGGTACCATGGGAAGCATGCAGCGATTCGATACGACCCCTGATATCACGGTTTCGGAAGTAGATGCCAATATCTATACATCATGGATGGAAGGGAAGCTCGTATTCAGAAATGTCAACTTCGAATCTGTAATCAAAAGTCTGGAGAGGTCCTTTAATAAGGAAATCATCTTAAAGAAAAATGATCTTAGAGACCAGACCATCAATGCTACCTTTGATCAAAAAGAACTGGAATCTATCCTTAAATATCTGAAAGAACTCTATAATTTTGATTATTCCATTCGGAATGATGTTGTCTATATTCGATAACACATGCGAGCAGTGAATAGGCCGGACTGACAGGGTAACTTTCTGACATTATTCTTGATCAAATTGTTGGAATTGAAAAAATAAAACGCATTGAATGAGGTTCAGACCTGAGCATATTCTCGTAATACTATGTCTTTTGTTCATTTCCGAAATGAATGCACAAAAGAAAAGGATAACGCTCGATCTGGTGGATGTTCCACTTATAAAGGTCCTGGAGGATATAGAACGTCAGAGTCGTTATGAATTTGCCTATCTCGTACAAACCATCGATCCTGATCGCAGGGTTACCATTAAGGTCAATGAAGCTAAGATAAACAGAACGCTTGAACTGTTGTTCAAGGATACGACAATTACCTATAAAATTATCGATGACCAGATCATACTTTCCAAAGAAGAGAATGCCCTGGAAAAAGATAACCTGCCACTGACAACAGTGGTACAAAATTCCAGAACATATTTTGGAATCATTTCTGACGAAAATGGCATCCCTATTCCAGGTGTTACCATTAGCACCTCCGATTACAGATTTCTTGGATTCAGTGATGCTCAGGGACGTTTTGCCATTACCGTTTCCACAACAGCAAATCAATTATATTTCTCCTATGTTGGATTTGAAACTAAAAATATAGACCTGTCCAATCTCGTAAAAACCTCGGGGCTTTCTGTGATTATGACTGAAGAAGTGAATTTTCTTGATGAGATCGTTTTAACCGGCTATCAGGATATTCCTTCAGAACGAATGGCAGGATCCTATGACAAGGCGGATGAGGAGGTATTGGCTAATCGAATTTACACCAACCCGCTTGAAAGAGTTCTCGGTAGATTATCCGGGTTGAATTTCAATCCATACTCCCAGAATTTAGAAGTGCGCGGTCAGTCTTCCCTCCTTAGGAGTAGTACTCAACCACTCATTGTACTTGATGGATTCCCTATGACCGACCAAAGTAATCTCGCCGCGATCAATGCGGAAGACATCGCTTCGGTCACTTTATTAAAAGATGCAGCTGCAGCCTCTGTATGGGGTGCACGTGCAAGTAACGGTGTACTTGTGATCGAGACCAAAAAGGGAGAACGAAATACCCCGTTACAATTGGAGTTATCTACTTTTATCGAGATTGAAAAGAAAGTGAACACCAAAGATTTCAGCTGGCTCACCACTACTCAGGAACTGGAATTCGATCAGGAATATTATGACAAAGGTTATAGCAACCTGCCGAATTACCTGTCGCTGGGACGAAGCCTGAACAATTTTCATTTGGCTAAGGTATACCTGAACGGACTTTCTCCCAACGGAGATATCTGGTCACAACATACCTATGAAAATTATATCGCGGCACTCAGGCAATATGATATCGGCAAGGATTGGGAGCGATATTTAATCAGGAATCAGATCCGACAAATTTATAACCTGTCCTTTCGAGGAGGTTCTTCTCAACATTCCTATTATGGTTCTGTATCTTATAATCAACATTTGGGGCAGCTTATGGGCAATAGCGATGACCGTTTGACTGCCAATTTTAAGAACGACCTGAACTTTAGCAAGTACATCCGGCTAAAGCTAGGCGTCAATGGTGTTTTAAAAAATGAAAAGCTGAACGGACTCACCTTTACCGACCTCCGGAATGCCCAGCCCTACGACCGTCTTATTGACGATCATGGCTTTCGTACTGCCATCAACACCTCCTGGAATCCATGGATATCTCATGAGCGTGAAGAACTAACCGGATTATCATATGCTTATAATTCTCTGGCAGAACAGGAAAATCGTGATAATACATCCCACGGATATGATATCAGAGCCGATATTTCGTTAGAAATAGACCTTTTAAAGAATTTACAGTTCGCCACCTCCTTTCGCTTTGAAGAAGGTGAAGTGGTCAATAATGACTTCAAAAATATGGATCTGCCCTCCTACAGGTTTACGATAGCTGATTTTTATGTTGATTCAGCCTTCAGAATTCCATTAGGTTCAGATTACACTAAAAACACCAATTCCTACATGGGCTGGACCTTCAGAAACACCCTATCATATGATTTGGAACTGGAAAAACATAGTCTGAGTCTTTTCGCCGGAGCTGAATATCAAAGGAGATTTCTCAAAACCATTCTCTCCAGAAAACTAGGCTATGACAAATCAGATGGCACCTATGTACCCTTAAGTGCGATCGGACTTGAAAGTGTATCGATCACCGACTGGTACGGGAATCGATATCCTTATAGCTACAGAAGTTTCGAAAATGAAAATATCGATGATAATCGCTTTGTGAATTTCTTTGCCAATATGGGGTATTCATTTCATGAAGAATTTCTTTTAAATGCTAACATAAGGATCGACCAGGCTAACATTTACGGGAATGATCCTTCTTTCAGATATAAACCTCTTTGGTCGGTTGGAGCCGGCTGGATACCCACAAAATCACTGATCCCGGATTCCGACGTTTTGAATTATCTAAAGATTCGGATATCTGCAGGGACCGGAGGCAATACGATCTTTAATCTTTCACCCTACCCAACTGCTATTCACTGGTCGAACAGCAATGGCTATTTTTATCCCTACAGCTATTATTATGAACCAGGAAATCCTAATTTGAAATGGGAGGAGACAAAAATATACGATATCGGAGTTGATTTCACCCTTTTTGATAATCAGCTATACGGATCACTGGACATTTATTTTAAGAAAAGTGACGATCTCATCGGACTCAAATCACTGGATCCGACCAATGGATTTCTGGATGGATTTGTAAACTACGCCGCTATGAAGAATAGAGGATATGAGATAAAACTGGGTGGGGAGATCCTACGATCATCATCGTTCGAATGGAAAGCTGACATCAACTTCAATTATAATAAAAATAAGATCATTAATTATGAGAACCTCAATTCAACTCCGGATGAGATCACAGCCGGTATCCGGTATTTCGAAGAATATCCTGCAAACGGTCTCTTCGCATATAATTATGCAGGCCTTAATGAACATGGTGATATAATGCTTTATGATACCGATGGCCGTAAAAAACTTTGGAGTGAAGCTATCGGGAATGATGAACTGGTCTATGAGGGTCCAAGAACTCCCCCCTATTACGGAGGTTTTTCCACTTCTTTAAGATATGGATCCTTCGACCTTTCGGTTAACACTGCTTATCAGTTCGGGCACGTCTTTCGATATTCCATCGGCTATGGTATCGAAGGCTATGGCGCAGGTAATAATATCTCGGAATTCAGCTCCTTCAATCTAAGAATGAATGAGGCCTGGGCTCACCGATGGCAAAATCCGGGTGATGAGCTTACAACTCAAATCCCCAGAATTCCCTACAACGGTTATAACCCGGAAAAAGGCGTGTATGAAAATTACTATACCGCCTATACCAGTCACCGGATATGGAGTCAATCAAGCTATCAAACCTATGAAGCCGACAATTTTCGGATTCAGGATATAATTTTCGGGTATACGCTCCGGGGATTCGCACTTAAAAGTTCATCCATAAAATCATTGAGATTCACCCTGCAATGGACCAACCCCTATGTCTGGCTTAAGAATGAAAGAAAAATAGATCCGCAAAATCCCAAAGAAAATGCCTATGCCAATCTGCCGAGATTGATCTTTGGATTAAGAGCAAAATTGTAAGTATGAAAAGTATTTTAAAATACATCCTCTTATCAATCCTGATTGGTGCCTGTGAAACTCCGGATGAATTTTTGGATGTGAAACCAGACAACTCATTCAATCCTTCCACGTTGGGAGAGTTTGAGTCGCTGTTAAATAATGTATCATTTTCCTACAGACGACTTCAGAACCTAACGCTCATCGATCCCGATATAGCCATGAATGATCAATCTTATGCGAATATCATGGCCGATGAAGTAATGGTCAATGCCTTCAGATGGAATCACGAACTCTATAATGAGATCACAAACGATCCGGATTACAATGATGCATATTCCAACATCTTTACTTTTAATCAGATCATTATGGATATTGAAGAGGCAACTGTCAATGAAGGCTACGAAGAATCTGACCGTGCAAATATAAAAGCGGAAGCACACGCCCAGCGTGCAATGGAATATTTCCTGCTAATCAATGAATATGCTGCTCATTATGATCCTGATCACCCTGACATCCCAGGTATTCCAATGCCCTTGGAGAATGATATAGAAGCACAACTCCCACGATCTTCAGTTTCAGATATTTATTCACAGATTCTAAGCGATCTTGAAATGGCCGCAACCTTGTTCGATGATACTTTTGAAGATGTGCAACCCGAAGCCAACTTTCGTCCCGGACTTGCCTCAATCTATGGATTATTAGCTGAAGTACATTTGTATATGGGCGAATTTGAGCAGGCCGCGAGTTATGCAGAAGATGTGCTCCTGCGTTATAATTTTCTCTACGATTATAATACCATTGAACTCGAGGACATGGAAAATCCCTGGAAGGGCATCACTGAAACCGACCTGACCTTTGCCACGCTGAATAAAGAGGTTATCTGGAATCGGTATCATCGATGGAACTATTATAATCCTTTTTACCTGTTTAGCGATGACCTCGTATCAACTTTTGATAAAGCCAGAGATCGTCGGTGGTATTTCTGGTCAACGCAGGTCTCACAAAACGGCATTGATACAAGTCCGTATTATATTTTCTGTATGTCGGATATCGAAACGAATGCAGGGATTACCATTCCCCGTTTGCTTTTGACCTATGCAGAAGCTCAAACGCGTTCTGGAAATGTACCACAAGGACTGGAAGCTTTAAACACTTTGCTAACCCATCGAATTTCCAATTTCCGTCCCTATGAAATCACTGATCAGAATGAACTTCTTCAACTTATAAAAACTGAAAGAAGAAAAGAACTCTTTGGGACCTCTTTAAATACCTTCGACCAGAAACGCTATCATATTTATGGTGAAAAAGTACCGGTTTTTGAACGCTCCCTCAATGGCATGAACTATGAATTATCTCCGGGAGACCAGGGTTATTTCATTGCGATACCCCTAAAGATCCGAAACATAAATCCCAACCTTTAAAGTTCAAATGAATCAAAAAACAACTCCATATATTCCTTATTGGATCCTGATACAGATACTGTCTTTGTCGCTTTTATTTAGCGGATGTAAACGTAAGGAAGATCAGGCTTTAAAAAATCAGAACTTTACCGTGATAGGAAATGTAAAAAACCTGAACAGTGAATACCTGATCTACAGTGAAGATTTCAATTCGAAAACCGGAAACAGAATATATGACACCCTATGGATTAAGAATGGGAAATTCCAATTTCAGGATAGTATCGCCAATTTCAAATATTATCGGATTTTCGCGCGCCAAACCGAAAAAACCATATCACGCGTTGATGAAAAGAGCCATTCTTATCTGCCAACTCCGGTATCATGGTTTCACTTTATTGGATATCCCGGAGCTACAATAAAACTCGAAGGTCAGATTACAGACTTTGTAGATGCATACCCGAACGATGGTGGCATCAATGATTCACTGGGAAAACTTAACCGACGGATCTTTCCGTTACTGGATACCATAGTTAATTTAAAGCAACAATATTATCTGAACAATTCGGATCCGGAAACCTATCATGAGATCAGTAAAATATCTGATGCTATCATGAAAGAAATTCGTGCCGAAAAAGAGCGATTCATAGTATCTCAACCTGATTCTCCGGTTGCAGCTTTTGTATTGCTGGATGCCTTTACACGAAGTGAATTCAACGATGCAGAATTCAATCGGTTATATGAAAAACTAGATAGTATAGCCTTGAAGGATGTTTCTTTTTTCGAAGATCTTCGGGTGAGATATCTTGCCATTGAAAATATCAAGATCGGGAAGATCATTCCTGATTTCACCTCTCCCGATACACCTGACAGTACCCTGTTCAATATTCGGGAATTAAGAGGTTACTACGTACTTGTGGATTTTTGGGGAATCTGGTGTTCGCCATGTACCGATGAACTTCCTCAGATCAAATCCTATTATGAGAAATACAAAGATAAGGGATTGACGATCCTGGGGATCAATTCGGGAGATACGAGGGCAAAATGGCAGGATTATATTTACTCGAATGAATATAACTGGCATCATATTCAATCTGATAAACTTCAAAATGACCTGATCACCCAATTAAATGTCAGGTATTTCCCGACCAAATTCCTGATCGACCCTGAAGGCCGAATCATATTTAGTTCAGAACAATCCAGACAAACGATATTTGAAGTGATGGATGAGATCTTTTCAGACAAATGAGTTTTAGAATTTTCTAAAATAAAAAGTGTACCCTAATAAAAATCCAAAGGAATTATAATCGGCCTGCGTAATGGTGGTGGCCCCTTTTAAAAGATCACCTTCGGTCGGATTACTCAGATTACCGGATTGTTCATAATCACCGGTGGTACCTGTG
Source organism: Robertkochia solimangrovi (assembly GCF_007279655.1). Classification (GTDB taxonomy): domain Bacteria; phylum Bacteroidota; class Bacteroidia; order Flavobacteriales; family Flavobacteriaceae; genus Robertkochia; species Robertkochia solimangrovi. Next base: position 54,892 of record NZ_QKWN01000001.1, read on the forward strand.
CTGTAGAGAATTCCCAAACTTAAACTACTATTCGTTCTTGTAAACGTTGCTCCGAGAGAAAAATGATACAAATCCCAGGAACTGATCGTAGTACGGATACCATTGCCATCATTCAGATCATTATCGAAATAAGACATATCTGAACGCCCTCCGATCATAAATGACAAACTTTCATCGACTGTGTATTCATAACCCAAAGCTACGTTCAACACCGATGTCGCCGCGCTTCTTACATTCAGGAATTCATCACTTGAAATATCCGGGGCGAGATCGGCCGGTCTTACAAAGGTTCCGGGAGTGACCTCCATAATATCATAGATATCGATCGAGGAAAAATATTGTGCCGCAATTCCAAAGGCATGTTTACCCGAATCGTAATTTACTCCTACTGCCAAGGATGCCGGTGATTTATATTTCGTTTTTAATTCTGCCTGCCTGTCGGTAGCCACGCCACTCTTTCTTTCCCCATCTTCAAATAACACATTCTTTGCTGCCACATTAGCCGCAGTTGTTCCCTGTCCTCCAATATTCAGAGAAGGCGTGGTAAGGGTTATCCCAAAACTCCAGGGTTCCATCCGGTAGATCAACCCGAGTTTCATCGAATAACGGATGTTATAATAATCGACATTTTGCAAAAGGTTACCCCCAATGAATGATTCTTCAGCATTGTTCTGAAAAATATAGGCAGAGTAACTGCGATTATAGGTATGTGATCGGACCGTGATCAGATTGGTAAGTCCGACCGACAGGTTATCCCCTATCTTTCGTCCGATACCGATACCTCCTACTACTTCGTTCACTTTATTCGATAAGGCACTTTCCCCAACCAATTCTTCATTTCCCGGACTTATCGCATCATCGATCACATTGAAGTTTCCGTCAACGCGGGCAATTCCTTTGAATTTGAAGTCCATGGGAACAACAATAGTATAACCCAACTTCCATTCAGAATTCTTCAGGTTTATCATCCCGCCAACCAACAAGGGAACTGAACCAAGATTCTTACTTTTAAAATCTCCGCGATCACCTAAGGCATTATAGATCTTGATATTCTCAAGCCTGTATGCATTTGCATTGATAGAAATGGAGGCGTTCTCCAGAAAGCCCAAGCCTCCCGGATTATACCAGATCATCGTGTTATCATTTGCCCCACCGATGACAGCACCTGACATCAATGCGGTTCTGGTACCAAACTGTTGAGACCAATAATGGGTATCCTGCCCTAAAGCCACCAGTATTCCTGATAACAGAAAGGTCAGTAGTAGTAGTACGGTATGTATACGTTTAAAAATGATCATAATGCAACTACAAACCCTTTTTGATAACCCCATCTTTCACCAACTGATCAGCCAATGCCTTGGTGTATCCTTCGATAAAGTTCTCGTAATCGGTTGGGTTATAGGTCGCAGATTGAGCTGACCACACCAATTCTTCTGTAGCGGTATCATAAAAATTGCTTTCTACAAAATACTTCTTGTCTTCCGTATAATATCCGGGATCATACGTCATTGGATAATAACTGGAATAATATCCATAGAATCTGCCATACCCCCCATATCCCATGGGAGCATAGGTCGTTGAACCGGGAACATACCTTGTTGAAGTCTCTGTATCCTTCAGAGTTACTGTAAAAATGCTTTCACACCCTGTAGACTTGATCTCTTCCAGCAATTCTTCCTTGGTAGGCATGTTCTCCTTCGAGAAAGTCTGCTTGAAGATATCATGACTCTTAACAGCCTTAACACCTTTTGCACTCACCTTTTCAGCAAGTTCATTTTCCAAAAGATTCTTCAGTTGAACATTGGATCCGATAAAGGCTATGAACACACTGTTATATTTCTTGTCGAATTTGGCATCCGGATTTTTCCAGGATCCAGTCATTTTGGTGGTGGCTCCTCCACAGGATAAGAGTAAAAACGCCCCAATAGTCAGAAAAGAGATGAAAATCTTCATAATACTAATGTTTTAGATACACATCAGTATAAGCGGAAAGATAGATGGTTTTAAAATTAAGAGCAACTAACTAATAATAAGCAATTTATGGATTTTTATTGAATATAAAAACCTTATTAATAAAGTATAACAGTAAAATATTGTTGGTTATTTCCTATAACAAAAAAATCATCGGGCAAAAATTAAGGATTTCCTATAACAAGATCTAAAACACAAACTTTGATAGCTCATTATCAGTTATTTATGTTATTTTTATCTTGAATTAAATCCAATCAGAATGTCATTTAAATTCAACGTGTTAATCAGAATCAGATACTGTTGCCTGTTCCTGTTGTTCTTTTTCGCTACACAACATACTGTAAAAGCTCAGGAAGAAGAAGTTACTATAAATGAAGAAGTCGAAAATGAATCCTGGCTTAAAAATAAATTGTCACTGTATACCGGATATGCCTGGGTTCCAAAAGGGAGAAACCCGGAAACAGGAAACAAACAAACCATTTTTGCACCCTCTTTGGGACTTTCCTATGAATACTGGTTTGCTGAAAAATGGGCCATAAGTACCTATGATGATATCGACATCATTAAAGTTGGAATTCAGGAAAAAGACAATAAGATTCTTGAAAGGGAAAACGCTATCCTTCTGACGGTCGGATTTACTTATGAGGTGATCCCGAAATGGACATTTGCCATCGGAGCAGGAATTGAAACCGACAAAAATGAAACCCTGAAAGTGATGCGCTTTGGATCTGAATATGTTATTCTTGAGAAAAACGAATGGGAGCTTTCGGTCTCTTTATGTTATATCAACAAAGATGTTTATGACATTATAGGCATTGGGTTTGTCTTTGGTAAGAAGTTCTGAATACGTCGGTGAATATATATTTAGTTCAACCTGAAAACAAGTCCGCCACCTAAACTAAATTGCACAAAACTGGAATACGTATTAAGTCCTACCTGCGGTCCATATCCGGAAAAATAAAGCCCGCCACCGATGGCCTGAGGCGAGGAGATCAATTGTGCCTGTAATCTGAATCCAGCCCTGGTAGAAAGCCAGTAAGTACCACCGAGACGTGCTCCCCATGCAAACTTCGTTCCATTAGAACTACTACCGGTTGAAGGGTCTTTAACATTGATGATAGCGATCCCTCCAAGAAGACCAAAAAAACCTTCCAATGGTGACCCCACCCTGCGAAAATATTGATTCCCCCCTGCCAGAATGTAATTGATTCCTAAGTCGAAATCAACATATTCAACGGAAGTATTCAACGATCTGAAGTAGGTAGGTGCGTGCGTATCCATGCGTAGATATAGCAATTCAATTCCTGTATGGGGGGCTGGAAGGAATTCAATTCCCCCACCCCACTGAGCACTTCCTTTGATCTTTCCATCATAATATTCACGGGAAGAATAATATGAATTGAAACTGTCGTCAAAAGCATAATTCAAATAGACATTCAATCTTGTTTCCTGGGCCAATCCGTTGGCACTTACGAAAAACAAGGCAATAATGATAAAGTATTTCATAGTAACAGATTTATCTAAAATTGAAAAGCAGTGTAGGAAAGCTCGGGAATATCTTCTTGATTAAAGATAGTTATTTTGTAGAAATATTTTTTCATATATTACTGACATACTGATTATTACTAAAATATTAAAGGAATTAACATTACTAAAAAACTTCGACGATGAAACTTGGTGCCTTTTCCCTGAGTCTGGCGGTCAACGACCTTTCAGCTTCCAAAGAATTCTATACGAAAATCGGGTTTGAGATCTTCGCCGGTAGTGAAGCTCAAAAGTATCTGATCATGAAGAACGGGGATGCTCTCATCGGACTTTTCGAGGGAATGTTCGAGAATAATATCATTACTTTTAATCCCGGCTGGAATCAAAATGCAGAAACCCAGATGAAATTCGATGATATAAGAAGTATCCAAAAGGATTTTAAATCAAATGGTCTGACACTGCTGACAGAAGCAGATCCCGGTTCTAAAGGCCCCGCGAATTTCCTGATAAAAGATCCGGATGGAAATATAATTCTGATCGATCAACACGTTTGAACAACCCATAGGTTCTATTTGAAATAACCTTTAAGAAAAGTACAAAGTGTGTCGTGGGTATCCCGTACAAAATTCTATTGCCCATATCTTTAAACTTCCGTATTTTTGTGTACTATATACGCAAAGATGTCATTCAAATCGGAACAACACATAAAGGTGGCTGTAGATGCAGTAGTGTTTGGTTACATACAAAATCACTTGCAAATCCTGTTAACGAAACAGAACCATGGAAGCGGCATTCCTAAATGGGCATTACCCGGAGGTTTTGTCAAAGATAATGAATCTGTTGAATGTGCAGTTTCGAGAGAATTACAGGAAGAAACAGGAGTGAATGTGAATTATCTGGAACAATTATTCACGTTTGGCTCGGTGGATCGTGACCACCGCGGTAGAGTTGTAAGTGTAGCCTATCTGGCTCTTATCAATCCACGTCATTTTATCCTTTGTACTTCCAGAGAAGATATGGAAACAGAATGGTTTAATCTGGATGAAATTCCGGATCTTGCCTATGATCATAAAGAGATCATCGAAAAAGGATGGGAACGTTTAAAGGCTAAGATCAATTATCAACCCGTAGGATTCGAATTGCTTAAAAGAGAATTTCCATTCTCAGATCTGGAAAACCTCTATCAGACCATATTGAATAAAAAGATCGATCGCAGAAACTTCCGAAAGAAGATCATGAGTTACGATCTATTGTTAGAAACCGATAAGATCTATCAACCAAAAAGCGGTCGTCCCGCTAAATTATATAAGTTCAATCACAGGAAATACCGTAAACTTGAAAAAGACGGTTTCCACTTTGAGGTAAAATTCGCCTGATCTTCCTATGGCTAACACTTCGGGAGAAAGACCTCTTTAAGGTAAGTCTGTATCTCAAAATCAAGCAAAAAATCATCTGATAAAAGCGATAAATCCAATTTCTCCTTTGGATTTTTAAGTTACTGCAACTGTGTTAATTATACATTTACACGTTATTAACCCACTTGTAATGGCCTTCAAAGGCATATTTTCACTTTTTTTTAACTTTTGTAGTGCATTTCATCGATTTTATAGTGCACTTTACCGATATTTGATTTATATTCGTAAGCCCGCTTTGATTGATTAATAGCTGAAATACAATCAAGTAACCTATTTTTTACCATTTTGAACTATTTAACCCCGAAAAACTATGTCTTACTCAGCAAAATCAAACCATTCTCTTGCGGCAAGAATCATTCTGGAATCAAAGGCTGAACTAGCCAAGGGGAATATCAGAATTGCAGAAATGATCTATTACGTGATCGGAGCCGTCAACTTCGTGATCGCCCTAGGCCTTTACCTCTATGCCAGATCTCTGTCGGTAGACGACAGTTTCCTGCTTATGACAAGGAATATTGTCATCAAAGCTGCCTTTGTACCTATCCTGTTAGGAAATCTCTATCTTTTACTGGGTAGTCTTTTCCAAAAACACACAGGTCCCGTTATGTTCACCGGTATTTTTGTGATGGTCATGAAAATCTTATTTCAGATTGTTTCCTCCGGATTTTATAACGCCATAGGGTTTGAATTCATTTTGGATGTAATGTGTTGCATTGCACTGATATGTGCTGCAGTTTTTTACATAAGATCAAAACATATAATCGAAGAAGTGGAAAAGAAAATACTCTAATTGTCGGGAGAATATGCCGGAAATATGACCGGCATTTTTTCTTTACACCAGGTAAGAGGTTGTCCTGTTCGGACAGCCTTTTATTAATTCATAGAATACCCTTAAAAAAGAGCCGGGTTCAAGGTTTCCCGGCTCTTACAGTTCAAGCTAACACCAAATAATTATTCCGTTACCGGAATAAATTTAATCGCGGCCCCACCTCCGGGTGCCAATGCTATAGTTAGTTTATCTCCATTTGTGTAGTTCTCGGTAGAGAACTTAATCGGATATGGATCTGTCCGGTAATCGGCTCCTTCCCCATCGGTATAAAGTTCCGCTCGATATTTGCCATCTCCCAGAAAGTTCAGATCTATATCCAGCTTCCTTGAATTTTCATCGGTAATTACTCCCATGTACCAGTTTTCACCTTCCCATTCCTTTCTTGCAATGGCAACATAGTCCCCTATTTTCGAATCAGGAACAACCGTTTCAGACCATATGGCCGGGACATCCCTGACAAAATTAAATGCTGGATTACCCTCATAATTCTCTGGGAGATCAGCCGCCATTTGTTGCGGACTGAAGAGAACGACATAAAGGGCCAACTGTTTTGCCAAAGTGGTTTGAACACGGGTGCCGGATGCAGTTTTATAATCAAAATCAAATATCCCTGGTGTAAAATCAAATGGTCCGGATAACATTCTGGTAAACGGCATCACCGTGGTATGTTCCGGTGTATTACCCCCATCCGGCGACCAGGCATTATATTCTTGTCCTCTGCCTCCTTCCTGTGTCATAAGATTAGGATACGTACGCTGAATACCGGTACCTTTTACGGGCTCATGATTATCGATCATAATATGATATTTGGCAGCGGTCTCTATAACCTTGCGATAGTGTCTCACGCCAAACTGGCTATCATGCCATTCTTTCTTATCCAGATATTTATTTACATAACCCGTCTTCACGGCATTAACTCCTAACTTCTCATACATCCCAAAAGCATCCTCCAATTGTGATTCATAATGCGTGGCCGCTCCTGCAGTCTCATGATGTCCGATGAGCCTGACATTTCTACTTGCCGCATATTTTGTTATCTCATCCAGATCAAAATCAGGATAAGCCTCTGTAAAACTAAAAGCCGTACCATCTGCGGTCCAATCTCCATCCCACCCAAGGTTCCAACCTTCCACTAAAACTCCGTCAAAGTTGTTATCAGAAGCAAAATCGATGTATTTTTTTGTGTTTGCAGTGGTAGCTCCATGCTTTTCACCCTGACCCCAGGTATATTTATCCAGATGCATCCCCCACCAGATACCGATATATTTAGAAGGAACGATCCAGGATGTATCGTCGATCTTTGAAGGCTCATTAAGATTGAGCATCATGGTAGAAGTGACAAGATCACCAGGAGTATCTCCGATCATAACTATACGCCATGGAGTATTAAAAGGTGCTTTTGTGTATACTTTAATCCCATCAGCCCACGGCACCAAATCACTTTTATAGCGATTGTTTCCAGTGTTTAGCAAGGTCATCGATGCAAAATCTGTAAGGTTTGCTTCGTGAATTGCCAAATATTTATCATTGACCGATTCAAAGGTTGCCGGAGTATTGATCGTATCAGTAGCGCTGATTTCAGTTCTTCTGTAAAAACTTTCATAATAGCTGTTCTCTCTGTGTACCGGCATCCACCAAACCTCCTCATCGGAAGGAAAAGTGAATTCTGTCAGTTCATCTGTAATCCTCACATCCTCCATCCCCGGTTGTTCCGGAAAATGATATCGAAACGCAATACCATCATCAAAGGCACGAAAGATGAAATTTATCCGTCGACCCTCATTTCCCTTTTCCTTTAATTGCAACGAGAGTTCATTATACTTGTCCTGAATCTTGCGGAATTCGCCCCAAGGCTGCTCCCAGAACTCATCTACAGAATCAACGGCGATACTTTCAACTTCCAGATCAGTATTGATTGGATTCTGATCCATAAATTTAAAACCCAATGCTGAACTGAGTATGATCTGTTTCCCGGAAGAATTTATTTCATAGCTGGGTTCTCCGCTATCAGATAGCCTAAAGATCACTTCATGATTATGATTTGGAGAATAGACGGAGTATTGCACTTTTCTGTCACAGGAAGTGATTACAATACTTAAGATAAATAGTAAGAGTACTATTGTAATTCTTTTATATTTCACTTGATCTAATTTAAATTCCATTAATGATTTCGAGCGCCTTTTCCGGTTTTGCAGCAGCAAACCAGGCAAAGGCATCGTCCAGTTTATGCTGAACTTCACGGTCTGAAGCGTATTTTTTTCGAAGTTGAAACCATTTAAAGATCCCTTCGAAGACCTCTGTTGAAGCCTGTACCCCGGCATAGGTTTGAAGGCGATTGACATAGTCGAACCCAAATTCATGAGTCGGTTCTAAAATGGTGCCTTCCCCATAATCATTCCACGTGATCAGTTGTAACAACTCTGATCCCGAAGCCATCTGTAAAGTTTCATTCAGCGTTTCCCCTCCGTTATGAGGTATCGTAAAACCTATGCTACTTTCCGCTCCGCCTTCTTCATAGAAATCAACGAACCCTGGATAAGCAGATCCCATAGAGTTCTGCAATTCAGGGGCACGTACTTCATAAAAATCTTTCAGATGTGAATTATCCTCATAGACCCAGGAATATTCTCCCGTAGCATTGACTCCGGCATCTCCTGACTCATACCATAACGTAAAGAATTCCGGGGCTTCCTCAAAAACACTGAACATATCGGTCCATTCTTCTTCGGTTTGTAAGGTCACTGGTCCGAAGCAAAGCAAGAGTGGTTTTCCGTCTATTTCGATATAATTTTCGTCGGCGAACATTTCGCGGTCCAGATATCTCATATCGTTCTTTCCTGCACTCAATTGAGTGGGGGCCTTGCCTGCCTCAACTACCTGCTGTAAAAACCTGTCCTCGTATACTATAGCATAATCAAGTCCAACCATCAACAGATGCTCCCTGACCACCTCGGTATTGTCGAAGATCATTCGGTAGTCATTTACATCATAGGTACCATACCAATCGATAAGAACACCATCCACTCCAGCATACTTCATGAGCAATAGTTGATAATCGATTACATCCGGATCTCCTGAATGATACGGTCCGGTTAATGGGTAAAAATAGGATGCTATTTCACGCTTTCCATCTGAATCCATCACATCCGGATTTTTGTTGCTCATGGTCCAGTGATATCCCCATTGGCCGTTCCCGCTACTTTCTTTTGTTTCAAACCAGGTCATAAAATGCATATACATTTTGGTTTGATTGGTTTTAGCAATAGCTGTGGGATCAGGAATCTCAACTTCAGGATCGGGTCTATCCGGATCTGAACCATTGTCATTACTACAGCGAGTCCATAACATCAGGCAGCCACAAGCTAAAATCAGTTTTAGAAAATAATATTTCATAAGGTGCACAATCAATTACTTTTAGAATTGCCCTCCGGCAGGTCAGTACCGGAAGGCTGGATTCATAAACCACTAGTATCCCGGATTCTGTACCAGGTTTGTGTTTTTATCCAATTCCACCTGTGGAATCGGAAAAATACCTCTGTAGGTATCGGTAGTCCCTTTCTCCCACCATGGTTCGAAAAAAGTACCAAACCGGATATTGTCGGTTCTTCTTCTGCCTTCAAAACAGAATTCACGCAGGAGTTCTTTATCTATATAGGCCAGATCTATCAATTCAGGAGTTTCCGTACCGGCTCTTTCTGAGATCTGATCCAAAAATGGACGCGCAAGATCCGGAGAGCCCATCCTTACATAGCTTTCTGCCTGCATCATCAGAATTTCAGCATATCGAATGATTACCAGGTCATGATCTCTTTCCCATTTCTCACCAGCCTTAACTTCATATTTCGCTAGTCTTACTCCCTCATTCTGCTTGGCATCGGTAAAGTTCACGATCTCTTCGGTATAGTCAAGTGGCGCTCCACTGTCCATGATCAGCACTGAACCAGTAGCGAGATTTATCTGTTCACCAGCCAGCATTGCAGATTTACGTCTGTCGACATCTTCAAAGCTGGAAAATACACCAGGCTGTGCACAGATCCCATTCCCACACCAAGGATAATCTCCAGTGGCTGAAACGGTAAACCTATGGAGATAATGATAGGTCATTGAAGAGAGGTAGTTGCCTACTGTGCCGGCATCTGACTCATATGGAATTGCCAGAATTATTTCCGGGGAGCTTTGGTTTTCCGTAATGAAATTTGCAAAGTAATCAGGTGTTAAGGAATATCCGGAAACCTTTTGGCACGCATTGATACAGTCCTGCCATCTGGCTACTCCGACAAAGGCTTCTGAATTCAAATACAATCGGGCAAGAATGGAATAAGCAACATTCTGAGTAAACTTTGAATATACAATACCAGAAGGTAGGTAGGGAATCGCTTCAGTAAGCTCGGTCTCCACAAAATCATATACTTCTTGTCTGGAAGAATTCGCCGGAAGATCCTGATCTTCAAAATCTGTAATGATCGGTACATTTCCGAACATATCCAGTAGCATATAGTAATAGTAAGCCCTTACCGCCTTAAGCTCTGCGTTTATCGGTTTTTTATCCGCCTCGGTTAATCCCGACTGATCGATCTGATAAATGATGGAATTTATCTTTGCAATTCCGGTAAAACAATACCTCCATGCAGAAAGGATCATTCCGTTGTCAGCTCTCCATTCATGACGCTGAGCATCCTGATATCTTCCTCCGTCATACCAGTCTTGTCCCCGTGTAGGGATAGTCGCCTCATCAGACACGACTTCGTTCAGGAAAAAAACGTATTCACAGGTAGGGAAAGAAATGGATATTCCGTCATTAAAACCACGCAGGGAAGAATAGGCCCCTCCCACCAGTGCTTCCACTTCTTTGGGTGTCGTTCCAAAATCTTCGTCTTTCACTTTATCGAACAACTCCTCATCTAAATTAGTGCAGGAGGATGACAAAGCGACGGCGCTTAATAATATGATAATGTTTTTTAGTTTCATCGTCTTCATTTTTAATGATTCATCGCTTATTTACCAAGGGTTAGGTTCAGTCCGAAGGAAATGGTTGTCGGCCTTGGATAGCTGTTAAACCTGTCGATTCCCGGATTTGCCAAACCTGTAGTACTCACTTCTGGATCAACTCCTGAATAATCGGTAAATACGGCAAGGTTTTCACCCAGTAAATAAACTCTCATATTTGAAAAAACTCCCGATACAGGGAATGTATACCCCAGGGTTACGGTCTGCAATCTGAAAAAAGAAGCATCCTCCACCCAGTAACTCGAATAGGTAGGACTTGAAGTAATACCACTACCTAAGAAATCATCAGGAACGTTATACGTAGGTAACCGGTTCGGATCATATAACATCATATTTGTAGCGTTCAGTACTTTTTGGCCAAAACTTCCATAACTGGTAAACCCGAGATCAAAATTTCCATAAGAGAAATTCATTCCCAATCCGAGATTAAGTGTCGGCTGTACATCCCCGATCTTCTGTGGTTCCGACCCCAGAATAAATGCTCCGTTCTCATCCAACCCTTCACTTTGTAATCCCCAGAAAGTACCTACCGGATAACCTTCACGAATAACTTGTGAAAATTGATTGGAGAATCCCGAAAGCCCGTGAAGTGACCCACTGTAGATAATATCAGTCTCATATACCTGATTAGACAACTTTTCGATCACCTGTTTGTTATGGGAAAGATTAAGGTTGGCATCCCAGGTGAACTTATCACCATCGATAATATTCGCATTTAATGTAAGTTCCACACCGGTATTCGATAATTCTCCAACATTAGCGAGCATGGTTCCCACGAGATAAGGTGGTTGCGGCACTTCATATGTATATAAAAGATCATTGGTATATTTATAATACCATTCCAATGAACCGGTGATCCTGCCGAAGAGCCCGAAATCGAGTCCGATATTCGTTTGCTCCGTCGATTCCCATTTCAAATCAGGATTTGGGTTCTGTGTTGGCGAATAAGCCAATTTCCAAGTATCTGAAGCAGCATCATAATAGCTGTCATTTCCTACTCCGAGGATGGACAAGGATCGGTATTCACCGATACCATCCTGGTTTCCGGTTACTCCATACCCTACCCGAAGTTTTAAAGTGTTCAGCCATACTGATGTCCCTTCCATAAAATCTTCTGAGGAGATTCTCCAGGCTACTGAGGCCGACGGGAACACACCCCATTTATTGTTCGCACCAAATCGGCTGGATCCGTCTCTTCGTATCGTAGCGGTGAACATATATTTACTATCATAAGAATAATTGGCTCTCGCATACAAGGAGACAAGATTTGACTTCCCCTTATAGGAATAGACATCCCCTAACCTGTAATCCTGTCCCGCTCCGAGATTATTATATTCAAAGAGGTCGGTTTCAAATCCGCTACGCTGAGCACCGAAACCTTCGTATCGATTCTCGAGGAAAGAATACCCCACCATAGCATTGATATTATGATCCCCGATTTCTTTGGTATAGGTGATATAAGATTCAAGCTGCATATTGGTATACTCATCATAGTTCTTATTCGCATAACCGCCTTCTGTTCTTCCTTCCATTACAGCATAAGACGGCTTGTACCCGCTTCCTGTATGTGCATTATGTTCCAGGGACAGATTCACCACCGCTTTGAAATCCGGTAAAAACTCAAGTTCTGTCTTAAAATATCCAAGGAGACGATGTCTTTTGTCATCGGCAACTCTGTTGGTTAATATCTCTACCGGATTTTCATAAAGTGTCCCTCCAACTTCGGTGAATTCACCATTCTGATCATAAACCGGTATAGTTGGATTCAGGTTGAAAGCTCTTTCGAAGATTCTGTAATCCAGTGGATGCCATTTATCGATGTTTGCAAAGAGTCCGACATCGAATTTTAATTTCTTCTGTAACGCATATTGATAAGTACTGATATTAGCACTTAATCGTTCAAGACCGGTAGTTTGAACAATTCCCTCATTATCCAGAAACGACAGAGATGCTCTTAGGCCACTGTCTTCTTTCCCATTGGTAAAACTCAGGGTATGCGACTGTGTATATGCGGTCTGTTCGAGTTCCTTTTGCCAGTCTGTATTACCCCCGAAGTCAATAGCGTCCTGTATTCCATTCGTTCTGACATAATCTCGCCATTGATTAGCAGACAACATATCAATATGATTAGAAGCATAGCTCACTCCCGATAATCCGGTATAGGTAACAGAGGTTCCTGCACCTTGCCCTTTTGTAGTGATAATGATAACTCCGTTAGCTCCCCTGGATCCATAAATCGCAGTAGCTGAGGCATCCTTCAAAACATCTATTGAAGCAATATCGGATGGCTGTACGGCATTGATATCAACCCCTGGAATCCCATCGACTACGATAAGCGGATTGTTACTTGCGGTTAGGGAAGTTCCTCCTCGGAGTCGTAAAGTAGCACCACTACTCGGATCTCCTGTACCCTGAACCACGGTTAGTCCGGCCACCTTTCCTTGAAGTACTTGTTCTGTGGAAGAGATCACCCCTTTAACAAGATCATCTGAAGAAACTGTAGATATAGCCCCCGTCAGGTCAGATTTCCTCATGGTTCCATACCCAACCGCAACAAGTTCAACAGCGTCAAGACTCACCGTATCGGAGTTCAACGTGATCACAAGCGTACTCGTCGCTGCTTCTATTACCAACGTTTGTGTTATAAATCCGATATAAGAAACTTCGATCGAATTTCCCGGTGTGATCAGAAGGCTGAAGTTACCGTCAAAATCGGTGGTAATTCCATTTGAGGTACCCGTTTCAATTACACTTGCTCCGGGTAAAACTTCACCATCGCCATCATATATAGTTCCGCTGACGTTTATTTTTTCCTGCGCCTGTACCTGGAAACCCATTCCGAACAACATGATCAAAAGGATCAATATTCGAAATAGCATTACCGACTGCAAACGCCATTTATGATTAATTGTATTCATTCGAATCAAATTTTTAAGATTGTAAATGCAAAGTCTTGCAGAGTTATTTAGCCAAAGGGATGGTGGTATCGGAGATCACGCGATCATTATTATCTTTTACCAGTACATGTATTTCGTCTAATCCGGAAATTCCCTTTAATTCAGAGACCAGATCCACGAATCCTTTTATTTCACTGATACCTCCGTTAAATTCACCGGTGATCACTTTACTACCTGCCGTAATGGTATAAGAAAGGGTAGTGACTCCTCTTTCATTATTTATCCGGATCATGCCCAGAAAATCCTGTTGACTGATTCGTAGGGGAAAGAACCTGAATTCAGGCGGTGGTGGCGGGATATACTCTGCTGCGAATAACACCTGGTCAGGTGAGGTGACAACCCAATCCTTTCCTACGAAAAGGAAACGCATATTGGTCATGATATAGCCTTCTTCCGTATTGAAATATTCGGAAGGTATCAGGTCCATTTTATAGAAACCATCACCCATGTCCTTTAGCATCGTTTTTTCAGTGATCTCAGGAAGCCAGGCTTGATATTCCTGAAGTACTTCCCAATCGTTAAGACCGGCATGCATATGCACGCTCGGCACCCCCTCGAAACCTGATACCAGATTGGAATTGAACATAATACTCAATCCTTCATCCAATGCCGGCTTTTCAGGATAGGCACGTATCATTTCATCTGAAGTAAAAAAGGAGGAGAAAACGGTATAGGGTACCTGGGCAACCCCGGATTGTATACTTCCGGTTTTATTCTTCAGGCGAAACCAGAATCCGGCACTTGCGGCAATATCTTCTGGCGTTACCGAGAAATATTCAGTAGGGATAAGTGTAAAACTCCAGATCATATCCCCTTCGTAGTTCAGTTTTGCAAAATCAGAAGAGTTCTCCCAGTTCCCTGCATCCGGTTCCGATGGAGACCAGATCCAGATATAGATATCCTGATTCTCTGCAAAGGTCGTACCCGACAGATCGAAATACCAGGTCACCTCCTCATCATAAGCATATACGACCGGATAAGACCAGATTTTACCAACGTCACCGGCTTCCTCCTGAGCTTCAGTCAAAAGCGGACAAAGCATGAAAAACCCTATCAGGGTATAAACATAATTCTTTATTGTTCTCATGGGTTACTGGCATTTAGATTAAAAACATAGGACACGAAAGGAACGCCTTCGGTAATCCTTACCAATTGGATCTCCATTTCCCCGTTACTTCCGGGAACAGAGGTCAGTCTGAGTTCACCGGTCTGAACCGAATGGTCTGCATTCTGGTATAACAAGATCCTTACTGCCGCTGAATTCGTAGGTTGAAAATCAGAGCTCAGCATCCAAAAACCCTCTGGTTCGAACAAAGGAGGAACATCTCCCATTACCTGATATCTGGTCGGATTCATAGCCTCGTCAACATTGAAGCTGATCCTGAAATCAGGGTAATTAAAGAGTGTACTCAGATTCTGTTCGTCGGGAGTAATTCCATTCGCTCTTGCGAATTCATCGATCATGGTGAGTTTCATCAATGACCATTCCCCGTGCACTTTCTCATACAAGGTGATCGGTGCAACATAAGAACCGTCATCCTGATTATCACATGCGGTAAGCCAGCAAATGACCACACCGAAGAGAAATAATCTCATGCGTTGAAAATTCATAAATCAAGTTAGTTTAGTTATCAAAAGTTTGGTACCCCAATCGGGATAATCAAATCTATCTGTAGAAATTGGCGAATGAAAAATGTTGAGAAAAAATCAAGATAAATCAAAGTGTTGATTTTACATAACTATCTGATTTTCAATAATGTAATAAATTTACAAATGTTTGAAAATCAAGAAAATATTTAGAAAAAACCTCTTATATACAACGTTGTAGATTGCTATATTTATAATTATAAAGCTTTAGATTTTACAAAAAGCAATATATTGGCTTTGATTTTTGTCAATAAAATAAAATTCTGGGGGCCTCAAAAAATTTCATCCTTTTTACTGAACTACGATCGAAGGATCCGGAGTACTTTTATGATCAGCAAGTCTGAAAGGAATCGAACCTTGATTTATGCTAAAAACGCTTATCGATATAAACCTGACCAAATTGAAATTAAAATTATTTACTCCTTTATTTATTTTTCTCTTTATCTCTGTTAGTTCAGGCCAACAGTATTCTTTTCTGGATTCGTTAGATCAGGAAATCCTGAAACGGGATTATTACACATCCCTGAAATTCGATCGAATCAAGAAATTAAAGAAATCGATCGAGAAGCATAATCTGAGTAACGATCAGCTAAAATTATATAATACGTATACTGAACTCTTTGAAGAGTATTGCTCTTTCAAGTACGATACTGCCTATTTTTATCTTGATAAAGCGAAACAAAGCGCCTTTAATAGCAGTAGTGATTCCCTGTTATCGGGTGCACGTATCAGTGAGGGTTTTGTTCTGCTCTCGTCGGGATTATTCAAGGAAGCCCTTGATAGTTTAAAGATAATCGATACTACCGATCTTTCCCCTGTAGATCGTTCCCGTTTTCACAGTGTTCTGGCCAGAACCTATTTTGACCTGGCTGACTATAACAAAGATCCCAGATTTACACTCAGTTATATACGAAAGGGGAATCAGCATCTGGAGAAATCTATTAAACTGGTTGATACCGAATCGAATGAATACTGGGCTAATGAGAGTTTAAAAAGAATGAAACAGCAGGATTGGAAAGGTGCAGAATTCGCTTTTACGTACTGGTTGAATAACTTTGATCTTAGTCCGAAATATTATGGCATTGCCACCTCCAGTCTGGGTTATATCTATTCTGAACAAGGTCTGAATGAAAAAGCGATACGCTATCTGGCGATGGCGGCAATTTCAGATATCAAAAATGCAACCCGGGAAACGGTGGCATTGCGCAATCTTGCCAATGAACTCTTTAAGATCGATCAGGTTGAACGTGCTAATCGCTATATCCACCTGGCCATGGAAGATGCGATGACCTACAATGCGCGACATCGCAAAATGGAGATATCAGCAATTCTTCCTATTATCGAAGAGGCTCAGCTTTTCAATATTAAGGAAAAGAATGATTTTCTGGAGTCGATCATATTTTTACTGGCAGTACTCGGGGTGATCATCGTGATCTTTATAGCGATCATCATCAAACAGCTTATGGCGAGGAGTGCTTCCAGAAAGATTCTCGCCGAAAGCAACGAACGTTTACGAGAAATGAATGAAAGTCTCAGGGAAGCAGATGCGATAAAACAGGAATACATCAAATACTTTCTAAATGCTACGTCCGATTTCATAAAGAAGATAGACTCGATCCAAAAGAGTTCACTTAAGAAGATCATTGCCAGAAAACCGGAAGAAGTGATTACCATACTGAACCGATATAGTGTAAAAAAGGAAAGGGAGCAATTATTTCATCGTTTTGATGAAGTATTCTTAACCCTTTTCCCTTCTTTTAAAGCTGATTTCATGAATTTATTCCCCACAGATAATGACTTCAATCACCGAAATGGGGAATTGCTTAATACAGAACAGCGTATTTTCGCTTTATACAGACTGGGCATTCAGGACAGTCATCAACTCGCTGACTTTATGGACCTGTCTGTATCCACGATCTATACGTATAAGACAAGGATTAAGGGTAAGTCTAAATACAAAGAGAATTTCGAGGAAAAGATTATGGAGATTCGTTCGATATAAAAAAGGCCGGATCTCATCCCGGCCTTTATACTTCAAATTAAATAAATAAAACATTACCGACTTTCAATTCATGAACAGCTTGCCTCCAATCTCATCGCTGGACAGCATTCTGTAAGGTTGAAAAGAATCGTTCAGCAGTGATTGCAATTCAAGAATTTCTTCCCGGTTCAGCAGAATGATAAAATCAGCCTGCCGGGGTTGGAATAGGAATTCGTTTATCATAAACGGACCACTGGTATTCCTGTTCCCAGTAGTCTATATCTACGGCGTTGAGATATTTCCTGAAACTATCGAACTCCTCACAGGTGAAATTGAAATTCAGATTATTGAACAATAAGTAATACAAGCCACTAAGCCTGCTTTGGATCAATAATCCATTTCCTGTTCTGTTAATGATCCGAAGTTTCTCAGACATACCGTAATTATGATTCCATTATTTTCCTTCTGCTAAGAAATTATCAAGTACCTGGTTGATCTCCTTCTTACTACTGTTAGGATCCATGGAGAACAAATAACTGAATAAGGTCTTACGATCAACTTTTGGATAAAGGACCAGATCTTCATCGCGGTCAAAGATTTTGTCCCATTTCGTGCGCACCAATTTCCAGAACTGCTGGTTTTCTTTCCACCATGTCTGAGCAGCAAGACATTTAGTATCCGCTACTTTGGTATAAACGTCATATCCCTTTTCTTCAGCAAGAACAAAATCTTTCGCTCCATCTTTACGAACAACTTTTTTATTATCCTGTTCGTGTAGCCATCCTGAATCGGTGATTTCATGAACATTGCGACGTTGTAAAACATCGTAATCATTTCTGATTGTATATTCTCTTCTTGGAAGTGGAGCATCGGCTACATTTGCCCAATAGGAACGACCATCTTCATGGATCCATGTAGCAGTTCCTTCGTAACGCGGACTATCATCCACCTGATATACTTTTTGGGTCCACTGTCCTGCTACATCCTCTTTAGCATACCTATTATATTTCCAGGTTGTTCCTTTATCATAGGTATAGAGTTCCGTATTTTCATAAAGCCAATCCTGGCGCCAGTGCTTAATCACCATTGAATCACTCACTACCAGTAAGTGCTGCATTACGATCTTATCTGAATTATCTTCAACCAGCTGCACCCATTCGAGTCCGCCTACACGTTTCACAGGCGAACCAGTATAGGTAGAATCCTTAGCATTATTGAAGGTTTCAGCAAAATTGAACTTAACTTCATAACAGCCACACATATCTTTAATGGCCTTGATATCCTTATCTTTTTTCGCCTCTTGTGCAAACAATGCAGATCCCATCAGGGCAAGCATAACAAACAAGTTGGTCGTTCTCATGGTATGATGTTTAATTGTTATCGCAGACAAAAATAATAATTTTATTTAGACTGATTAAAAATAATCCTTATATATTTGCCACGTTAATTAGAATTAATCTAAATAATGAAACAACCGACAAGCTTACTATTACTATTGATCAGTATTCTGTCAATTTCTGCACAGGAGAAATCAATTGACACAACTAAAATCAATACTTTGAAAGAAGTAGTGGTCACCGGACAGATCAACCCACAATCGGTGGAACGTTCTGTATTCGAGGTTAAGGTCATCTCCCGAAAAGATATTGACTTACAGGCCGGAAATAATCTGGCAGACCTACTGAATCAACAATTGAACATCAATATTATCCCGAACGCAACGACTGGTAAATCCGGCGTTCAATTGTTCGGATTAGACGCTCGGTATTTTAAAGTGCTTATCGACAATATACCGGTGATCAATGATGAAGGATTAGGAAATCAGACCGATCTCACCCAGATCAATCTGGATGACATCGAGCGTATCGAGATCGTAGAAGGCTCGATGGGCGTGCAATATGGGGCAGATGCAGTTTCCGGGATCGTAAATATAATTACTAAAAAATCTGCCGAAGATAACTGGGAGATCCGGCCCTATGTTCAGGAAGAGACCATAAACGATGAATATGGCTTCTTCGATCAGGGTCGACATATTCAATCGGTCAGTATTGCTCACAATATAAATAAGGAGCTATATGCCAACGGTGTATTCACCCGAAATCAATTCACCGGTTACAGCGGTGATAAACTGGGGGAAAATCATAATTTGAATGATGGAAAACGGGGATATATCTGGCTGCCCAAGGATCAGTTTCACGCAAAGGCGCTTCTAAATTATTCGTCTGAAAAAATAAATTCATTTTACAAATTTGAGTATTTCGATGAAACCGTAAGTCGCTACGATTCGGTAGTGCGTATGAACTACAATCCTTCTACGCAAACTAATAATCCAACCGTTTCCGATGAAATTTTTCATTCAACCCGCTTCGTACATCATCTCAACCTCAACGGGCCTTTAGCCGGATTATTGAACTATGACATTTCTATATCCTATCAACAACAGAAAAGGGATGTGGAAACCTATAATTACAGGATCAATTCCGAAGAAAAATTCGATGTTGCCTCGTTTGAATATGAGTCACGTAAAGGATTTTATTCAAAAGGTAATTTCACAAACTTCATCAAAGATCCAAAATACGGGCTTCAGCTGGGGTATGAGATCAGTGAGATCAATGGATATGCCTCTACCCTATCAGGAGACTATCAGGGTGATTATATCAGCAGAATGCTGGGATCCTATGACGTATTTACCTCATTCGAATATTCCCCCGGCAAAAGATTCTCAATACGACCCGGAGGAAGAGCACTTTTCTCCTCAAATTTCAATCCGCAACTCGCACTATCTCTTAGTTCGAAATACAGCTTTGCCAATGATCTGGAACTTCGTACGGTGATCGGTACAGCGCCCAGATTACCGGGATATGATGAACTTTACACCTATTTTGTGGATATAAATCATGATGTCCGAGGCAATGAGAACCTGCAGCCGGAACAAGGAGTTTCACTTTTCATGCATCTGAAGAAACCCCTGAAATTCACTGAAGGTTCGCTCAGATTACAAAATAAACTGTCTGCCTGGTATATCGATGTCCGTGATCGTATTGAATTGATAATCGTCAATGAGACTCCCCTCGCCTATCAGTACAGGAACATAGACACCTACCGAACTTGGGGACTATCCTATAACAATAGCGTCTATTACAAAAATCTGAGATTTAATGCCGGAATATCCTATACAGGAGTCTCTAAAGTCTTAAACAGCGATGAGAACTATGATGATGATTACCTGTATGCTTTACAGTTGAACAGCAGTATAAATTATTCGATTCCTGCATGGAAAATGGTTTGGTCCGCCTATTTCAAATACAACGGTCCACAATATCAATTCGTCCAGAAGCAAGATAATGACAACAATACTATTATCGTACGAGGCAAACAAGACAGCTATTCCTGGCTGGATACTTCTATAAAGAAATCTCTCTTGGATAATAAATTAGAATTGACACTGGGAGCCAGAAACCTTCTTGATATCACCCGTGTAAATACTACCGCCACAAATGGAGGGGCTCATACCGAAGCACCCTCGAATGTACTTCTGGGATACGGAAGATCATACTTTCTAAAACTATTATATAACCTAAATATTTAATTATTAAACTATGAGAAAGAATCTATACTTTCTGTTTTTTATAACCGGATTACTATTAACCGGATGCAGCAGTGATGACAGCAATGAGATCACTCAGCCATTTGTTGTAGCCTTTGAAAATCCGTCGGCAAGCTTCACTACTGAGGAAGCATCAAAAACAATTAAACTCGTATTTTCAGAGAGTGCTCCTGAAGATGGCACTGTATTTATTACCTATACAGGAGAAAATGCAGTGTACGGAGAAGACTTTACCACAGATCCTGTATCTGAAGAAGGCACGCTGAATGTAGCTATCACCAAAGGTTCTTCAGCGTTGAGCTTTACAATAAACAAATTGCAGAATCCTATGGAAGGTGAAAGCATGTCACTTACCTTTAATCTTGAATCGGTAACGATAGAAAACAGTAGTCTGCAGGGTAATACAGAACTTGCCGTAAGTTTTACTGAAGCGCCGGCAACCGGAGGTGTGATAGCCGCAGAAGTTGGAGGAGCTAATGAACCAAACCAGGTATATGTCGATCTTAGTTCTCAGACACAGGTTTCTGCACAAAGAGACAGTTGGGATCTTGGATTCTATACCGGAACAAACAATCGTGTGATCCTCAACGGATCTATATATATGGCAACAGCAGCACTGGATGCTACTGATATTGATGCTATCAGCGCTGCAGATGTCAGCGAACTTCAACCCGCTGTTGCCGTAGGCACGTTTGACGCCACTAATACCGCCTATGTTGATAGCCCGGATGGATCCCTGGAAGGAACTGCATTGGCAGAGATCACAGCTTCAGAAGACAGTAAGGTTTACTTGCTAAACCTAGGATATGAGGTCGGAACTGAAACAGCGGAGGCAGGAAGCGTAGAAATAACCGGTGAACACCGTGGTTGGAAGAAAATAAGAATTACGATGAGTGGTTCAGATTATATTCTTCAATATGCAGATCTCGATGCTACCGAACACGAGGAGATCACCATCAGCAAAGATGAACTTACAGACTTTACCTTCTTTAGCTTCAATACGGAGGAGATCGTGGAAGTGCAACCTGAAAAAGGTAAATGGGACCTCAACTTCACTGTTTTCACAAATGAAATCCCCGGATATGGTTCTTATGGTTATGCCGACTTTATAGTAAACAATCTTCAGGGCGGAGTACATGCCTATATGGTAAGTACCGAAGACCTGTCTTATGAAGACTACACCATTGCAGATCTTGATGAAACACTTTTTATCGAAGATCAGCGAGGAATCGGAAGCAACTGGCGCAATGGCGGTGGACCCGGAACCCTACCTTCTCTTAAAGAAAATGTGTTCTTCATTGTAAAAGACGGTGATGGTAATGTTTATAAATTACGATTTACTGCATTGCTCAGTGAAAGTAATGAGCGAGGAAATCCAAGCTTTGAATATCATAAATTATAAAATATCTGGATGAATATCCGATATAGTTAGCTGGAAAAGGGAGACATTGTTCTCCCTTTTTTTATGATTTTACTTCAGTTTTAAGAGCAATAGCAAAAAAAACCATATATCCAAATATAAGATCATAGACTAAAGGTTATTCGCACCATATTTAAAAAACGATAGATTTTATCTATATAAAATTCCATGCTGAATTCAACACCCACAATCAGATGAAAAAATCAAAAGTCCTTATCATCTCTAAACGAACTGGTAATGCGGGCTGCGGGGGATTAAATTTTTAACAAACAGCTGGTAAATTAACCACTAAATAATCCAGCAATTACTACGCTATATTTTATAAATATAGCCTGAAAATCAATTACCTATAAAATTTTACTATTTGACTACAGCAACTTAATACACGATATTTGTGCTACATATAACTATTATGGCATTTATAAAGATTAAAAGAACAACACGACTGGAAAAACGTTATAGCAGAAAAATGGGAAACATAAGTGTTAAGGTGACCTATATCAAAAAGGCGCTTTTAGGTATCTTCCCATACAAGACACTGCATAAGTACCGGGAAACCTATAATGGAAGTGTTAAAGATTGTGAAGAATGCGTTATCAGCGCTTAAAAACATAAACCTCTAAAATGAAGAAGCTGCTTTTACAAGCAGCTTTTTTTCATATATGGGGTACGGGTTCATTATTATTCGATGATTGCAAATCATACTATTATCATTCAGGATCTGATAAACCTGAGATGATACTAATAATTCTACGACACCTATACAGTTTAGTATGCATACAACTTACGAAACTTTGCGATAAAAAAAGCCTGTGTGAGATTTTCACACAGGCTTTTTTTCATATAATACATCGCGATACGACCTAATTATCGTCGGTCATATCATCGATTTCATCTTCTACTTCTTCAGCTCCTTCTTCAATAGCATCTCCGGTATCATCTACCGCTTCTTCTATTTTCTCTCCTGCTGTTTTTTTGTTTTCCCGGCAACTTGTCGTAAATACTCCAAGACTACATACCAAGGCTAACATTACAAATATTTTCTTCATAATTTTCATTTTAAGGTTAATAAATAGATTCTATTTTCTTACCAGTCGTCCGATCAAAGAGATCAGGAACAATACTATAAAAACAAAGAACAGAATCTTTGCAATCCCTGCAGCTGCTCCGGCAATTCCACCGAAACCAAAAATAGCCGCTACGATTGCTACAATTAAAAAAATGATGGTCCAACGTAACATAACTTATTGGTTTTTAGTTAATAACAACCTGAAGGTACATAGAAATTTTACTCGGAAGTATTTATTCTAAAAACTTTAACGGTATACGTTAAAACGCTGTTAACCCCTTAAAATGCGTATTTTATCGACTCATTAAGCTTGCTCCACCGATGCAGAAGCTACTTCAGCGTTACGATCGATCTTCTTTACAAGTCCTTGTAAAACCTTACCCGGACCTACTTCAATAAAGCCTGAAGCACCATCGGCGATCATTTGCTGAACGCTTTGAGTCCACTTAACAGGTGCTGTAAGCTGGAGCATCAAATTCTTCTTAATGGTCTCAGGATCGGTAATTGCCGTTGTCGACACATTCTGATATACCGGACATACCGGTGTACTGAATTCAGTTTGTTCAATTGCTGCGGCCAGATCGGCTCGCGCTGGCTCCATCAATGGTGAATGGAATGCTCCTCCTACAGGAAGAACTAAAGCACGTTTTGCCCCTTTTTCCTTCATGACTTCACATGCAGTATTGATAGCTTCCAGTTCTCCAGAAATAACCAACTGACCCGGACAATTATAATTCGCTGCTACTACGATACCCGGAATGGTTTTACATACTTCTTCCACCACTGCATCCTCCAGACCCAGAACAGCTGCCATAGTACCCGGCTGTTTTTCACAAGCCACCTGCATAGCCATAGCACGCTGACTCACCAAACGAAGTCCGTCTTCGAACTTAAGAGTCTTATTAGCCACAAGAGCAGATAATTCACCAAGTGAGTGCCCCGCAACCATATCCGGTTTGAAAGAATCTCCCATAACTTCACTAAGGATTACAGAGTGTAAAAATATTGCAGGTTGTGTAACCTTGGTTTGTCTAAGGTCTTCCTCCGTCCCTTCGAACATTATATCCGTGATCGAAAACCCAAGGATCTCATTAGCCTTTTCAAAGAGTTCCTGCGCACGTGGTGAACTTTCATAAAGATCGAGTCCCATTCCTACAAACTGCGCTCCCTGTCCGGGAAATATATATGCTTTCATAATAGCGTCATTTTAAATTCTCTGCAAAATTATACAAATAAATAAATTCATGACGCAAGAGTCAAATGTTATAATTACGGAAAGATCCTGAAGTATAGAAAACCTATAAAGGTTATACCGTTATTATTACCTGAAAATTCAAACTGAGCCTGCGAAGATCACTTACACCACAGAACTCTCAAGCAGCATGGTACGTCAGCAATATGATCGGGGCGACACTCGACGAACCCTTTTGCAGGCATGTCTGCCTGCGGCAGGTAGGATCGACACTCCAACTTCACCACAGTTTTCCGAGAATTCGGGAGCAGGATCGTCACTTTTTCGTGCGCCAGCAGACGATACGTTTTTAACCCTCCAAATCCCCTAATTTACTCCTTAAACCAAGAAGCATATTTAATATAATTATTAGCAATACGTTCGATCTGCCCCTTACTGAGATCTTCACTCACCGTTTTAACCTTACGTGCCGGAACGCCAGCATAAATACTACCCGCTTCCACAATGGTTCCCTGGGTGACAACCGCCCCGGCTGCGACTATTGAGTTGCTTTCAATGATACAGTCATCCATTACAATACTTCCCATTCCGATCAGGACATTATCATGAATAGTACAACCATGGACAATGGCATTATGCCCTATGGAAACATTATTACCGATAGTAACCGGAGATTTCTGGTAGGTACAATGCAAAACCGCTCCATCCTGAACATTCACCTTATTACCCATTTTAATATAATGTACATCTGCCCTAACCACGGCATTGAACCATACACTGCATTGATCGCCCATTTCAACTTCTCCTATTAAAGTAGCATTTTCGGCGAAATAACAATCTTCCCCATAAACAGGGCTTTTTCCGTTAACAGATTTGATTAACATAACAATAAAATTAGTGTAACTAAAAGATACTTAATAATTGACGGCAGGACAATTACAATCGTATGGTTTTTTACCTTGAAGAAAATCATACCCCAAAGTAATCTGATGATATCCCCCGTTGTCAAAACGAATATCGCCGAACTGGTAGGAATAATTATAAGAAAACATAAAATTCTTATAATTGACACCCAGTATAGGGGTCAATAACTGAAGTTTTTGCGATGCTTCCTGTCCTTCGATATTGTATTTAGCTCCATCAAAACTTCTTCGAAAAGATAATCCACCCCATAGTCTGCCGAATTCCATGTCCTTATAAACTTTAGCATTCAGATCAATAGCCGCTTCCTCCGTAAACTCTGCATACTGAAACATCACGGAAGGTTCAAACTGCCAGTCGGTTTTTCCAAAAACATACCCTACTGAAAAAAGATATCTTCTGAGATTGTCAAACTCCTCTACGGTATAAAGATCCCTACCGCTGCCCAAAAGGTTCTTTACGGTAAAATGGGTATAGAATTCAAACAGATGATAAGAAACGCCCAGATCCATATTGAAATAAGAAGTATTCAGATCGCCACCACTGATAATCGGATCCGGAATAATACTATTGAATTCTGTCTCATCCAGGCGACTTTGTATCATTCCTACGCTGATACCAAAGGATAACTGGTCAAGATCAATTACATTTCTTGAAAATCTTAGATGATGAGCATAAGTGAGCTTTACTCCTGTTTGCGAATGGTAACCATTCTCATCATTGAAAACGATCGCACCCACACCACTTTTATCCCCTAAACGCACATGTGCATTCAAAGTTTGTAAGTTCGGTGCTTTTTCCACGTCAAACCATTGCTTTCTGGCTGTAAGCCTTATTTTCCCTCCTGTTCCGGCACCAGCCATGGAAGGATGGATCAAATAATAATTGTCGGAAAGATAATCGAAGTAGACCGGTAAGCCTTCCTGCGAAAACATTTTCATACAGCAAAGGAAGGAGACTAAAAGAATAAGTCGCTTTTTATGTAGCATCAGACTGTTACGGTAATTACTTCAAGGTTATCAAATATAACCATAGATAGATAACGATTTTGTAATTTTGTAAAAAATCTTTGAAAATGGGAGAAATTAAGATCAGGATACAACCCACAAACCGTCCTGCCATCATAAAGTTCGAAGCGAACAAATTCTTATCAAGACATAAGAATTATGAATTTAAAAATGTAGATGAGGCGTCGATATCACCATTGGCAAAACAATTGTTTTATCTACCCTTCACCAAAACCGTATATATCTCAGGTAATTTTATCGCAGTTGAAAGATATGATATTGTTAAATGGCCTGAGGTTCAGGAAGAAGTTGCCGAGCAGATCGAAAAATACCTGAATTCCGGTGCACCCGTAATCGAAGACCCGAATGTTCAGGATAAAAAGATTCCGGTTACGGTTTATGCGGAAAGTACACCGAACCCGGCTGCGATGAAATTCGTCTGCAATAAAAAACTAGTACTGGCACCCTATGAATTTAAGAATATCGATGATGCCAGAACATCACCTTTAGCCACCGGACTATTCCATTTCCCTTTTGTAAAGGAAGTATTTGTGGATGAAAACTATGTTTCCATTCTAAAATATGAAGTTGCCGACTGGAATGAAATCGGGATGGAACTGCGTGAATACCTGCGTACGTATATCGAAGAAGGCGGTGAGATCGTAACAAAAGAAGCGATCAGTAGTTCGGCAAAACCAAAAGATAATATCGAAGGTCAAACTGCAGCGAATCTGAATACCGACAATATGGACGACACCTCACTTCAGATCATCGATATTCTGGAAGAATACGTGAAGCCTGCAGTAGCCAGTGATGGCGGAAATATTATGTTTGAATCCTATGACGAAAGCAGTAAAACTGTGAAAGTAGTGCTTCAAGGTGCCTGCAGCGGTTGTCCTTCCTCAACAATGACCCTTAAGAACGGGATCGAAACCATGTTAAAAAGCATGCTTTCCGGAAAAGTAAATGAAGTAGTTGCCATCAACGGATAAGCACACTACCCCATTGATATAAAAAAAAGCTGAATATGTACATTCAGCTTTTTTTTATCATCATAGTGTCTTTATGAACCAAATTCTATTTTTTGATCCTGCTGAAATCATCATGAAATTCCTTGAACAAAGTCAGCAAATTGATGGTTGCTGTGATCATATCTTTGGTTTCCAGTAATAAACTGAAATACAATTTTGTGTTCTTCGGACTCGTTTCAGTGCTTCGGATTCGATCGATCTGTTTCTGTATCAAGGAAGATACATAATCGAGTAGTTCCCGTTTCTCCTTGATGATTCCGGCGATATTATCGAAGGAATCTGAGTCAAAATCCACTTTAACCTCATCGAACAACTCCTGAATTCGCAAATCAATACGCTTCAGTTCCCGAATCTGATTAAACTTCAGATTCTTGTGATTATTATTAACGTGCGAATAACTGTTCTTACTGATATAACCTATAGACTGTACCATATCCTGAAGGTAATCGAGTATGAGTATATAGAACTTACTGGCGCCCACCGAATTCTCATCCAGTGATTTGATGAAATAAAAGATATCACTTTTAAGCGAGTCAACATCATCTTCCAGCTTTTTAAGCTGTTTCTTGGTCTTTTTAAGCTTTTTAAGATCCTGAAGTCCTAGATTATCGATTACAGAAGAATAAATATTATTGATATTACCGATCACACGTGAAATATTATCTGAACTCTCACTGATCATCTCATTGATGGTGATCAGCGAAGTTCGATCGATCTTTTTCTTCGAATTCTTTTCCTTCTCTGTTTTTCGGTATACCAGGAAACTTCTTGTCAGCAACAGCGCCGCTATGATCAGTAAGCCGATCACGGCATATTCCTGACCAAAATAGATGATAACCGCAAAGATCGCTGCTGCTGTAAAAGCGACGATCGCAGTAACGAACCATCCACCGATCACATTGAATACACCGGCCACCCTGTACACTGCACTTTCTCTTCCCCAGGCTTTATCAGAAAGCGAGGTACCCATCGCCACCATAAAGGAAACATAGGTAGTGGAGAGCGGTAATTTCAAGGAAGTTGCTGTCGAAATCAGGATACTTGCCACCATAAGGTTTACAGAAGCCCGTACCATATCAAAAGCAGGTTCATCCTGCTTTTTCAACTGTTTTTCCATCGGGATCCGAAAGTTCTCATCGATCTTTTCTCTCCATGCTTTGGGAAGAATAAGATTAAGGCCGGCATTCATATTCACACTGGCTCTTACGATAAGTCTTGAAAGGAAGTTTGGTTGAAACTTCTCAGCTCCATCCCCGCTTCTGGCGAGATTGATCTCGGTATACATAACCGATCTTGCTTTTTTCGACAACCAAAGAGTGACGACCATGATCACACCGGCAAAGACCAGCAGATAGGTAGGTGTCTCCACTTTCCCCGATAGGCTGTCCATCGCAAAATCGGTAGGCAATACGCCACTGCTGAGATAGGATTGATGCCATATCTCGTAAGACTGGTATGCGGCGATCGGTACCCCGATAAAATTTACCAGATCATTACCGGCAAATGCAAGTGCCAATGCAAAGGTTCCGATCAGAATTATGATGGTCAACAGATTTATTTTAGAAAAGGAAATGATCAATTGCGAGATCAGTCCGAATACAAGAAAACAGATCCCGACGATCAACAATTTGTTGCCGTCAACGAATTCAAGAAAGGAGTCCGGAATAAAGCTCACCCCTTTTATACCTTTGATCAGGATAAAGTAAGTGATGCTTGTCATCGCAACGCCTCCAAAGATCGCTCCCACATATTTTATCCGCTTCTGATAGTGAAATGAAAAAACCATTCTGGAGATCCATTGAACGATAGCCCCAACAGTAAATGCGATAAGCACAGAAAGAAGTATCCCTAAAATGATCTCCGTAGCCTTAGAACCGTTGATATAATTGGAAATATCAGAGAGCTGACCATCATTGCTGAATATCTTGATCATGGAAACCGCAACGGATGCTCCTAATAATTCAAAAACTATAGATACCGTAGTAGAAGTGGGTAATGCCAACGAATTAAAGAGGTCTAATAAGAGAATATCGGTGATCATGACCGCCATAAATATGATCATGATCTCATTAAAATAGAACTCACCGGGATTAAAAATTCCCTTCCTCGCGACCTCCATAAGACCCGATGAAAATATAGCCCCAACGGCTACCCCGATACTGGCGATAATTAGAATTGTCCGGAGTGATGCTGCTTTTGAACCTACTGCTGAATTTAAGAAGTTTACTGCATCATTACTAACCCCCACCGTAAGATCGGTAATGGCCAGCACAAACAATGCAATCAACAAGAAAATATAATATTGCTCCATATCAATAATTAACTGAATGCAAATCTGCTGGAAGATATTTAAACTAAAGTTAACTAATCATTACTAAAAGATTACATCATTTGCGATAAACGGCCTTTATCCCTGTTTTTCAGCATGTTATAATCTGTAAATCAGATTATTATCCCTATCTTTAAGTATTAAAGTTAGTGTTTAATTAAAAAAATATCTTATGGCTGTTTTAAAAGTTATAGAAATTTTGTCAAATTCAGATAAAAGTTGGGAAGATGCTGCTAAAAAAGCAGTCAAGAAAGCTTCCAGCACGGTTCAGAATATTCGCTCTGTTTACATCAAAGAACAGAGTGCTACCGTTGAAAATGGTGAACTGGTGAATTTCCGTGTAAATGTTAAGATCACTTTCGAGATCTCCTGAAGTTGATTAAATTTAACCTCCAACGTCCTGTTTGGGACGTTTTTTTTATGCCTATGTCAAACAAGCTAAAATACGAATCTAGTCCGTATCTCCTACAGCACAGTGAGAACCCGGTAAACTGGTATGCCTGGAACGAAGAATCATTGGAACTCGCCCGACGAGAGGACAAACCGATAATCGTTAGTGTCGGATACGCTTCCTGTCATTGGTGCCACGTCATGGAAAAAGAAAGCTTTGAAGATGTTGAAGTCGCCGAGGTCATGAACAAATATTTCATTTGTATCAAAGTCGACCGGGAAGAGCGACCCGACATCGATCATTTATATATGACCGCTGTTCAGATCATGACCGGAAGTGGAGGCTGGCCTATGAATGTAATCTGCCTGCCCGACGGCAAACCATTCTGGGGTGGAACCTATTTTAAAAAAGAGCAATGGATCTCTGTTCTGCAACAGTTGGGAGAACTTTATGAAGAAGACAAACCAAGGATCGAGGATTATGCCGATAAACTAGCCTCAGGTATACTTTCAGTAAACCTTACCATCCCGGAATCTGACGGAACCGTATTCAGCAAGGATGAACTCAATTCAATCATAACGAAATGGTCTCAAAAGCTTGACAATTCTTTTGGAGGGAGGTCCGGAGCACCTAAATTCATGATGCCTGTAAACCTGGAGTATCTGTTAAAATATTATATGCTGACCGGTAATACCATAGCCGGAGACCATGTACAGCTCACTCTTAAAAAAATGGCCCTGGGCGGACTATATGATCATATCGGGGGTGGATTTTCAAGATATTCCGTTGATGACCGCTGGCATGTACCGCATTTTGAAAAAATGTTGTACGACAATGCTCAGCTTATCGATTTGTATACAAAAGCCTGGGTCACTTTCAATGATCCTCATTATAAAAAAGTGGTGGAGGAATGCATCGCATTCCTTCAGAACGAACTACAGCATTCCAATGGAATGTTCTTTTCCTCTCTGGATGCGGATAGTCCCGACAGTAAGGGTAAGGTAACCGAAGGAGCCTACTACGTCTGGAAAGAAAAGGAACTCAAAGACCTTCCCGAAAATGATCAACAACTTTTTCACCGATACTTCAACATCAATGATAAAGGCTATTGGGAATCCGGCAACTATGTATTGTTCAGAGATTTGGATGATCATGCATTTACTTCGGAAAATAAGTTGACCCCGGAAGAGCTTCACCGTAAACTTCTTAGTTGGAAAACTTACCTATTGAAACTGAGGTCTGAAAGAAAACCACCTTCACTGGATGACAAGATTCTCACTTCCTGGAATGCGCTGGCTATCAAAGCACTGGCCAATGCCTCCGTTACTTTCGACAGACAGGATTGGCTCGATATTGCTATTCGGAATGCGGAATTCGTCAATACGGTACTCACCAAACCTGAAGGAACACTTTTCAGAGTATGGAAAGACGGAAAAGCTTATGTGGATGCCTTTCTTGAGGATTATGCGCTTATCATCGAAGCCTTTATCACTTTATATGAAGTAACGGGTAATGATCATTGGATAATGGAAGCAAAAAGACTTTGTAACCTTGTTCTGGATGATTTCTACTATGAACGAACCGGGTTCTTTCTTTTCAGTCCGATTAAAGATGAACAACTCATCGCTCCTACCATCGAAAAAAGTGACAATGTGATTCCTGCTTCAAATTCAGTGATGGCGATAAATCTCTTTAAACTTGCACGATATTTTTCAAATCAAGCCTATGACGATATCGCATTACGTATGTATAAGGCAATGCGAAGTGAGATCATGGAATATCCGGATTCCCATGCCAACTGGTTGAATCTGGGGATGAACTTTTTGTTTCCTTTTCGGGAGATCGTTATCACAGGGGAATCTTCAGCAGGTATTTTTACCTTGCTGCGAAAAACCCCTTTAACGAATATCCTTTGGGCTCATACGAAAGACCCTGTGAACATCCCCTTGCTTAAGGGACGTTACTCGAAGGATGAAACATTGATCTACATCTGCAGGGATCAACATTGTGAACTACCGGTCAAAACACTTGGGGAAGCACTAAAATTACTGGACACTCCATGATTCTTGCTTGAGCGGCCATCGCTGATCAAAAGGTTATATTTTGATTAGAATCATGGTTCATCCTTTAGGTTACCATATGTTATTAGTATCTTCGAATGACAAAAAAAATCAATTGTATGGAAGAAAATGAAATCGTAAAAAATGGAATGGCATACCTCGAATCTATTGATCTGACAGCCTATGCACTGAAAGCAATCGGAGCGATCGTTATATGGATCATCGGTTCCTGGCTAATTTCAAGATTGGTTAAAGCAGTAACCTATGTCATGGATAAAAGGGAATATGACATGAGTTTAAAACTTTTCCTGCGCAGCCTTACCAGTTGGGGATTGAAGATCTTACTCATCATCATGG
This sequence comes from Robertkochia solimangrovi, assembly GCF_007279655.1. Lineage (GTDB taxonomy): Bacteria > Bacteroidota > Bacteroidia > Flavobacteriales > Flavobacteriaceae > Robertkochia > Robertkochia solimangrovi. The sequence continues at coordinate 87,568 of NZ_QKWN01000001.1, forward strand.
TTCTCGGAACACTGGGTGTTGAGACCACATCATTTGCAGCAGTAATCGCAGCTGCAGGTCTTGCGATCGGTATGGCACTTCAGGGATCCCTGGCAAACTTCGCCGGCGGGGTACTGATCCTGATCTTTAAACCCTTCAAAGTGGGTGATTTCATCGAAGCTCAGGGGGTCAGCGGAACTGTTAAAGAGATCGGTATCATCAACACCCAGTTAAATACTTTCGGAAATCAACTGGCAGTGGTTCCCAATGGAAAACTTTCCAATGATAACATTATCAACTATAGTGCGGAAAGTACCCGCAGGGAAAACATTACTGCCGGGATCAGTTACGATTCCGACATAAAGAAAGCCAAGGAAATTCTTCTGGATATCGTCAATAACTTCGACAAGGTCAATAAAGAACCGGCACCACAGGTAATGGTTGCAGAACTTGCAGACAGTAGTGTTAACCTTTCCCTTAGATATTGGGCGAACAATGACGTTTTCTGGGATTGTCGCTGGTATGTTATGGAAGAGATGAAGAATCGCTTCGATGCAGAAGGAATTGAGATTCCTTATCCACATCAGGTCGAAATACAAAAACAAGGATAATTTTCCGTATATTAGAGAGGCAGAATTGCCTCTCTTTTTTTTGCCTTCTTCCCTAATACTTCTACCGAAGTGCATGGTCTGTTTCACTAAAAAACCTTTATCATGGAATTAGAAAAATGGACTGACAAGATTCTGGATGCCATCATCTTTTACGGACCAAAATTACTTCTGGCACTCATCCTCTGGCTAATCGGCGCATGGCTGATAAAAAAATTGACCCGAATGGTCTCCAAAATCATGCAACACAGAAATTATGAAGTCAGTCTTACTAAATTTCTCATCAATCTTATAAGCTGGACCTTAAAAGCGCTATTGGTTCTTGCGGTATTAGGCATCCTCGGAGTACCGACAACCTCTTTTGCAGCAGTAATAGCTGCCGCAGGTCTGGCGATCGGTCTCGCACTTCAGGGTTCACTGGCGAATTTTGCCGGTGGGGTTTTGATGATGATCTTTAAACCGATCAAGGTTGGTGATCTGATCGAAGCGCAGGGAGAACTGGGCACTGTTCATGAGATACAGATCTTTACCACAATATTAATCACCCCTGACAATAAAACTGTGATCATTCCAAACGGTCCCCTTTCAAACGGTAACATTACCAATTACACCAAACAGGGCAATCTTCGAATTGATATGGTCATCGGAGTGGATTATGGGAGTGATCTCGAAAAGACACGGGATGTACTGTTACAAGCTATAGCTTCACATCCCAAGACCTTAAAAGAACCGGTGCCTACCGTTGCAGTCTCAGAACTGGCCGACAGTTCGGTCAACTTTGTGGTGCGTCCCTGGGCTTTGAGTGCCGACTACTGGGATGTTCGATTTGGTTGTATAGAAAATTGTAAAAAAGCACTGGATGCAGCCGGAATTGAGATTCCATATCCACATCAGGTGGAAATACATAAGGAGGCTTAAGACTTCGGCTTAGTAGTCACAAAGTCTTTAAGATAATAAGGCTCGAAATAAGCCACATCTTCAAAGCTATCTGACTGATACAACGATTCTGAAAGGGGTATCATTTCCCTGGAGGAAGGAAGCGTAAATACCTCTGGAAAGATCGCGTTTTCATGTTCGATCACAGACACACATTTTTTTGCCCCATCTCCGATGAAATAAAGTTTTGTGGTTGCCAAAGGCTCCGTAAAGGATTCCCCGGTAATTATTTCAGCCGTAGTATTGGCAACCCTTTTATGATCAGGGCCGAATCCTGCAGTGTATACCTCCATTCTTCTGGCATCGAGCATCGGTATGATCATTCCATCGGAGATCTGCATTTGTGCAGCAAGTATTTCAAGGGTATCTATGGCCAGGAGCGGAATACCCAGAGAAAAACAAAGTCCTTTGGCAGCGGAAACTCCGATCCTTAATCCGGTATAAGACCCAGGACCCTTACTGACCGAAATCGCATCCAAATCGGATAGTGTAAGTCCGGCTTCCTTAACAACCTCTAAAATAAAACGATGAAGGTTCTCTGCGTGAGAGTACCCTTCATCGTTCGTTTCTATTATAGCGATCAGTTCGCCGTCTTTACCGAGGCTTACTGAGCAATTTGTCGTTGCAGTTTCGAGATTGAGTATGATTGCCATACTGCAAAAATACCTGCTATTTTATAATTCATCCAAAGGAATTCCGAAATAAAATTCAAGAACCTTCAATCGGAAGATATAATCATATTTGGTTCGTATGAGTTCAGCTTCAGCATCATCCATTCTGGCTTGTGCCTGACTAAAATCAAAACTATTCATCAATCCTACATTATATCGCTCTTTAGCGTACTCATAAGAAAGTCTTCTGGCCTCTACGGTCTTATTTGCCGCCTGATACGATTTCAAGGAACCTTTTACATCTACATAAGCCTGATTAACATTCGACTCCAGATCGAGTTTTGATTGTTCATAAGACAATTGTGTTTTTTCGAGATTGATCCTGCTACGTCTGATATTGTTTCTAACAGAATTACCATTAAAGATCGGCACGCTCAATTGCAGTCCATAAGAGATACCATCATAGAACCATAACTGATCTTTGAATGACAGATCATTCTGATCATTATAACGCGTGTTATAATTGAAATACCCCCCTAACGTCGGATATCTTGCTCCCTGCGCGATCTTCACATCCAGTTCAGCGATCTCTACATTGACTTCGGCACTTTTTACCGAATTCATAACATTTAATGATTTCGCATAGATCTCATCTGCAGAATGGTTAAGTATGTCAGATTCCGGAATCATATAACCCTCATCAACCACATCAAAATTTTCGTAGTCGCTGATCTGTAATAACTGCGCAAGTGCAATTCTCGATATCAGCACATTGTTCTCAGCATTTACGATTTGCTGTTCCTGTGTTGCCACGGTTGCTTCAATTTCCAGCAGGTCTCCTTTTGGCAAAACCCCATTTTCAACAAGCTGCTCTGTACGCTGGTAATCCTGTTGAGAAACGCGATACTGAGCCTGAAGGGTCTTTAGCGTTTCCTTATTAGACAGAATCTGGAGATAATTATTTGCAACCATGAGGCTGATATCATCCTTCATGCCATCCAGCTGGTATTGTGCTGCAAGTGCAGAAACCTCTGCCCGCTTCACCTGTTTATAGTTTCGTAAACCATCAAAGAGTCCGACACTGGAAGTAATTCCTCCAGACAATGAATTAAAAGTCTGGTTGACCAGGATACCCGTGGTTGGATCCTGTGAAAGACCTGTACTTGCCGAATAAGACGCACTGGCATTCAGATTCGGCAACAGATTTCCAATGGCATCCGACTTGTCCAGCTTAATACTTTCCAGATCCAGTTCCGATTGTTGTACTGAAATATTATGTTCAAGTGCATAGTATACACACTCCCTCAATGTCCATCGCTTTTCCTGAGCCTGAACTGAAATGATCGACAGCAGGAACAGACCCGATAATATCCTAAACTTCATAAAATAGATTTTCAAGGGTTCACTTTTAGTTATTCTCGTCTGTTTCGCGCTTCACCGGTTCGGTCTGGTTCCACACTTTAATTTTATCGCTTTCGGTAACTCCGGATTTGATCTCCACATTAATCCCGTCTGAAAGGCCGAGTTCCACATCCTTTCTTTCAAACTTCTGATCACCCACGACTACTTCCACATAAGGTTTCTGTGTCTCTGCATCATACTGTAATAACGCTTCTTTGATCGCCAGTACATCTTCTTTTTTATCGAGGATCATGGTTGCATTCGCACTATATCCGGCTCTGATGAATACGTTGGTGCTATCGAGGTTCACATCGGCTTTGATGGTGAACTGAACCGCACCGCTTTCTTCTACTCCTTTTGGAGCGATAAAGCGCAATTCTGCATCGAGTTCCTGATCCTGAATTGCCCCTAAACTGATCTTCAATGGCATTCCAACTTTCAGTTTGCCAACTTCAGCTTCATCAACCTGACCTTCAAAGATCATCTGTGACATATCAGCAATTGTAGCGATCGTTGTACCATCATTGAAGTTGTTGGCTTCGATTACCTGATGACCTTCATCCACTGGTATCTCAAGAACGGTTCCTGCGATACTCGCACGAATATTGGTGTTCGCAGTTGCAGATCCACCTGCTGATCCTTCTTTGATGATCTGATAGTCATTTTTTGCATTTTCAAGTTCCTGTTTAGCCTGATTGTATTGCAATTCGATATTCATAAAATCCTGATTTGATACCACACCACGATCAAACAGGGTCTTATTTCTGTCGAATTCGGTTTTCGCATTACTCAGTGTGATCTCGGCATTACGAACACGTCCACGGGCACTAACCAGTGATTGTTCATTCGGTACGACCTTGATCTTAGCGATCAGATCGTTCGCTTTTAATTTATCTCCTTCTTCCACGAAGATCTTTTCGATGATACCGGAGATCTGTGGTTTGATCAGTACTTCATCTTCTGGAACCACCTTTCCCGTAGCAACGGTTTTTTCTTCGATCGTGGTTCTAAAAGGTGTTTCAGACGTAAAGGTAATTGGCGATTTTGCATTGGATTTGACCAGGTAATAGAACGCAGCCATCAGGGCTATTATAAATACAGCTATACCTAAATATTTAACTATTTTCATTCCTTAGCGTTTAGATAATTGATGATTATTTTGATTTTTGTTTAGTTTTTATTCTTCTCTTAAAGCATCGATCGGGCGAATACTCACCGCCCTTTGGGCAGGTATTAATCCGATCAAGGTTCCCAGGATCACCATGATCAACATGGCACCTATGACATAAGGTATCGGCACTGTCGGGTTCGTATATGGGAAACCGCCATCTTCCGGAAGCATCGCATTGATCATTGCCAGCACTCCTACTCCTGCAATTATCCCCAGCAATCCGGCAACAACTGTAAGGAAAACCGATTCCAGCAGGATCTGGGCCCTTACCTCTCTTGGCGTAGCCCCGAGGGCACGTCGTATTCCGAGCTCCTTGGTCCTTTCCTTAACCGAGATCAGCAGGATATTTCCGATCGCGATAACCCCTGCGATAATCGTCGCGAGTCCAACGATCAGGGAAAGCAGGTTCATTCCCCTGGCAAAACCGATGATCTTCCCAAACATTTCTCCGAGGTTGAAAGCACCTACGGCTCTTTCATCATCCGGATGAACATCGTGGAGACGTTTTATGGTTTGCTTGATATTCTTTTCGAGGGCAACAATATCGACTTCGGGAAAGGCTGCGATAGCCATCCACCCAACGATATCACCCATGGCATATACTTTCTGATAGGTCGAGAACGGAATGAAGATCGTACTATCATCTTCAAAGCCTCCCTGATTATCATATTCATACACCCCGATCACCTGAAAATAGATGTCGTTTAGTCTGATATACTTCCCTACAGGGTCTTCATCGATATCAAATAATTCCTTTTGCACTCTTTCTCCGATTACCGCCACTTTTCTTTCGTGCTGGATATCCAGATCATTCAGGAACCTACCCCCATCATAGATTTTCTTTCGTGCGATACGATCGATATCAGGATAATCTCCAAAGATGGTATAAGTACCGGATTTCAATCCTCGCACCACTGTTGGTGGAGCATCCCCGAAGACACCTTTTACATTACGCGGTGCTATAAACTGGATCTCCGGATGCTTCTGTTTAAGAACTTCCACATCATTGAGTCGGAGATTAAAGCTTCTCCCTATCTTAAATCCTTTATAGGGCATACTGGTACGCTGGATCCAGACGAACATACTGTTATTGGCAATATCCTTAAACTCCTTTTCGAATCCATTATCCATTCCTTTGGCAGCACCGGACAAGGCGATATAAACAAAGATTCCCCATAGTACACCGATCACGGTTATAACGGTCCGCACCTTGTTCTTACTAATCGAACCCCAGATCTCCTGCCATGTATCTCTATCAAATATAAATCTGAACATATTATTCGTCTCTTAATGCGATTATTGGTTTGATCATAGCTGCCCGACGAGCCGGGATATATCCGGCAACCGCCCCGAATAAGATCAGGATTCCGGTTGCTCCGAGCATCGTTCCAAATCCAACACTGGGATTGGAAATGAAATAGTCCTTCAAATTATTACCGATAAGATTTAAGGCCACAATTCCCAGTATGAGTCCGATGTATCCGGCCACCATGGTAATGAATATCGATTCATGCAATACCAGACCGATCACAGCTTTTGGAGTGGCTCCTAATGCTTTTCGTATTCCGAGTTCTTTCGTTCTCTCCTTGACCACGAACACCATAATATTACTGATCCCGATAATTCCGGCGATCAGCGTTCCGATCCCCACGAACAAAACCACAATCTGAATGATATTTGCAAATCCCATGTTTTGCTTTACTATTTCAGCCATATTACGTACGAATAATCCATTTTGGTCATCCGGGGCTATATCATGCTTATCCTTTAAGAATTTGGTAAGTTCCTGGTCGAGTTTCATCGCACCTGCATAACCTACTGCAAGCCGGTAAGCTAAAATGATCTGATCGATGTTATCTGTATTCTTTTCTATCAATTGACGTGTGGTATACGGCATATAGATATAACGTTCTTCGTTATCACCTCCGTCATCCTGAAAGACTCCGATCACCCGAAATGCACTTCCCCCAATGTCGATATACTTACCCAAAGCACTGGATCCTTTACCGAAGAGGTCAAGTTCTACAAGCCTACCAATGACAACATTCTTAGCCTTATTATCTATATCGTTCTCATTGATATAACGACCTTTCATTATGATGGTCTTTTCTGCGAACTGATGTGCAGGTCCTACCGCCCGTGTCGTATAATCATTAGACTCACCATGATACTTCACCGTTGCACTCCTGGTAATTCTTGGAGTGATATAATCCAGATAAAATGCAAACTCACGTTTAATATCTGTGAGGTCATCATTCTTAAATTGTATTCTTCTCCCCGATTTAAACCCGCGATAAGGCTTTGAAGTAGTTCCCGGAAACAGTGACAACGTATTTGTGGCGTCATCCATAAAGAATTCATTAAAAGAATTCTTTAGCCCGTTACCCATCCCAAAAAGTACGGTAAAAATCAGGATCCCCAGGGCTACTGTAAAACCCGATAAGAAAGTTCGTAGTTTATTCTTCCGAATCGTATCAAATATCTCCTGCCAACGGTCTCTGCTAAACATATTGGGAAGCTCTAACCTGATTTACTACTCTGTCTTCTACGATCACTCCATCCTTGAGATGAACTACACGCTTACACATTTCCGCGATATCCTCTTCGTGCGTAACCACCAGAATGGTTTTACCCTCATCATTGATCTGTTGTATCAGATCCATAACTTCATAAGAGGTTTTACTGTCGAGTGCTCCCGTAGGCTCATCCGCAAGCAAAACCTTAGGTTCTGCTGCCATAGCTCTAGCGATAGCAACTCTTTGTTTCTGCCCTCCTGAAAGCTCACTGGGAAGATGATCTGCCCAGGGTTTAAGTCCAACCACTTCCAGATATTTGATCGCTTTCTGGCGACGGTCTTTACGATTCACCTTTTGATAGTACAACGGTAATGCTACATTCTCCCATGCGGATTTGTAGTTGATCAGGTTGAACGATTGAAAAATGAAACCGAGGAATTTGTTTCGGTAATTAGCTGCTTTGGTCTCATTCAGGTTTTTGATCAACACACCGTCAAGGGTATATTCACCTGAATCGTATCCGTCAAGCATACCCAAAATATTCAGTAATGTGGATTTTCCGGAACCGGACGAACCCATAATCGCCACTAATTCACCTTCTTTGACACTGAAGTTGATCCCCTTCAGTACATGCAAAGAATTCGACCCCATCCTGTAGGATTTATGGAGATTTTTGATTTCGATCATAGAGATGGTTAGATTTTGATTTTTGATTGAGAATCTGCTTATAAGCACTATGTATTTATAAGCAGATTCTGTCAATAAGACTATGAATGACCGAAAATGTTACGCGGAATTTGTGAATTATATGTTAAAAATATTGAAATGCAGATTAATTCGACTAACCACCGCTCTGTCTTAATTTTTTATAGATGAAGAAACCAAGAACTCCTATGAGCACATAAGGAACTGCCATCAGGTAGATTATTCCGTTATTGATACCACGCGCTACTTCCTGCCCTTCACCACTCTCCAGAACCGCACGGCACATGGCACATTGGGCCATAATATCGGATGGCAACAAAGTCAACACTATGATCAGATAGAATAACGTTTTTTTCATATTATACGTAATATGGAGCGATCATCAGGTAAACCACCACTCCTGTAACTGCCACATACAACCAAATAGGAAAAGTAATCTTAGCGATCTTACGATGTTTGTCGAAGCGGGCCGCGAGTGCTTTCACATAGGTAATCAATACTAATGGAATTACTGCTACCGAAAGGAGAATATGAGAAATAAGTATGAAGTAATACGTGTACTTAAGCGCTCCTTCGCCACCAAAAGGTGTGGGATCTGAGGTCATATGATAGGCCACATACATCACCAAAAAGGCAAGCGACAATCCGATGCAGACCTTCATAAGCTTTTCATGCAGATTTCTGTTCCCAGATTTAATAGCTTTTACTGCCCAAACGAGCAACACAGCTGTCAATCCGTTAATACCGGCATAGATAGGGGGTAAAAAGTCAAGCGGAGCCGCATTGGGAATTCGCACCCCGAATAAGACTGCCACTGCTACAGGAATAGCAATCGAAAGGATCACGATCCACTTATTATACTTCTGTTCCAGAGTTTGTTCTTGAGTATTCATTATGTATTTATGATTTAAGGAGGATTCTGATATCTTGTTCGAGCATTTTAACACCCTCATCTGTAGTTCCGTCATAATAGAAGATAGGATTACCAAAATCATCTTTACGGGAACGAATATTTCCATTTCGATCGATCAGTGCAAATAGTCCGGAGTGCTCAAAGCCACCATTGACGTTTGCATTTGCACCGGCATAAAGATTAAACCCTGTATTTGACAAGGCCATGATCTTTTCCATATCTCCGGTCATAAGGTGCCAGTTCGGATTAGTGATACCATACTTAGCGGCATATTCTTTCAGAACCTCCGGAGTATCATGCGTAGGATTGATACTGAAAGATGCAACGGCAAAATCAGATTCATCTCTAAAGAAGTTCTGCAATTTCACCATATTTTGATTCATGATCGGACAAATCGTCGGACACGTAGTAAAGAAAAACTCTACTACATAAACTTTCCCTTTGTAATCCGCATTGGTAATAGTATCGTTATTTTGGTCGACAAAACTAAATTCCGGAACCTTATGATGCTCTTCGAGAGAAGCAGGGTCCATCTTCCGTCCGCCTACATTATGACGATCATTATCAACAACGTCTCCATGAGAAATTCTACTTACGATTTCCGGAATAAATATGATTCCGAAAACCAAAACTACCAATCCAATCCAGATATATGATTTATTTTTCATGCTGAAGTTTTTTAAGGTATGAATCCCGCTGACTTGTGCCGGATTTATTATTCTTTTTCAAGGCAAGCCGGTATTCCGCAAGAATGATCTTCACATCGTCGACCATCTTATTATTGATCTCCGCAACGGATGTTGCATCATAACCGAATAATAAGCCCATATCTTCATCATCACTTCTTCCTCTAAGGCTTCCATCCCGATCGATAATATAAACCCTGTCTATGTAGACATCATCATTCAGCGCTCCCGGAATATTCAACTTATTGTACATATCCGCCACTTGATCCGTCGGTAGAAAAACAAACTTCCAGTTGGAAATATCGGCTAACGGACTCAATTCCTGTTTTAGTGCTGCAACCTGAGACTTCGTATTTTCAGGAAGTACCATCACAAACTGAAAGTCGGTAAACCCGTTAAAGCGTTTGTATATTTTTTGATTCAGATTAAAGGCGTTGGTCTTTTTATGTTCCAGATCGTCACCTAAGAACCCGAGTATACTGATATGGTCTTTAAAACTGACCTCTGACCCGTTTTCATCCAAAAGCGAAACTTCCGCCAGCACACTTTCTCTCAGCGTAGGGAGCTTACCGAAATTATTAACACCTGAAGCGAAGAAAACATACGCAACTATCGGTAAAACAAAGAGAACTCCGAGAACGAGATACTTTTTCATCGAGGGATTTTTTTCGGGTACAAAAATAAAAAAAGACGGTGGAAATACCGTCTTTTTAACTTTATTTGATGTCTTTTAGAAATCCCAGCTAATGTAGCCTTGTGAATATACATCGTGGATATAATTACCTTCCACCAAGAGTATAAAGGCCAGGTAAGGAATAAGAATCAGTAGAGGCAATACGATAGACCATCTGAAACTACCTTTTTCACCTTCCAGGTGCATGAATGCCCAGGCGATATAATATGCTTTTACCAGCGTAAGTATGATGAATATCCAGTTTAGAATTTTCATTCCCAGAACAAGCGCCATCATAGACTCGGGCTTAATGATACCTAATGCTACCTCGACGATCGTAATTACCGAAAGGATTCCAAATACCGTCCAGATTCTTTTACTATTTGATTCGTGTGCGTGTGCCATTTCGTAGTAATTATATTTTAAACAAGATAGAAGAATGTAAATACGAATACCCATACAAGGTCAACAAAGTGCCAGTACAGACCCACCTTTTCGACCATTTCATAATGACCTCTTTTTTCATAAGTTCCAAGGATCACGTTAAAGAAGATAATGACATTGATCACCACCCCTGAAAATACGTGGAATCCGTGAAAACCAGTAATAAAGAAAAAGAAGTCTGCGAATAAACGGTTACCGTATTCATTATGTACAAGGTTAGCACCTTCCACAACCATAATAGCCTGCTTCATACGCTCTTCAGAATCTGCTCTTGAAAGAACGGTCATCTTACCTTCAGCATCCAGTTTTTCAGTCCTTACAACGATATTTGGGTTCGCCTCGAAACCGGCTTTAACTTCTTCGATTGAATGACTTGGTAAACTACTTTCTGAATTGAACCACACCCCTTCATTTGCGGTATGCGTTTCACGGTCTGAATGTACAGGCTTAGCGAAATCTCCGATCGCAAGTCTTTCTCCAGTATTCGCATCAACGAATTGAAGGATACGTCCGGATTTCATTTCAACCGCACCGTATTCTCCTTTGATAAAATTAGCCCATTCCCAGGCCTGAGACCCAACGAATATTGCTCCACCAATAATGGTAAGAAGCATATAAAGGGTAACTTTTGATTTTTTCATATGATGACCTGCATCCACCGCAAGTACCATTGTTACAGAAGAAAAAATCAGCACGAATGTCATGAATGCCACATAATACATTGGCGCATCCACTCCGTGTAAGAAAGGGAAGTGAGTAAACACCTCATCCGCGATAGGCCACGTTTCAATAAATTTAAATCTCGAAAATCCGTATGCGACCAAAAAACCTGAGAAAGTAAGCGCATCAGAGACGATAAAAAACCACATCATCATTTTTCCGTAGCTAACGCTGAGTGGTTGGTTACCTCCGCCCCATACTTTTTCTTCAGTACCTGTAGTAACAGTAGCTTCCATTATCTATTTTTAGTAATTCAGTTTTAAAAATTTGTCAAATTTACATTTTTTATTTATCTAAAGAAATAGAAAAACAAAATGAGATATACCCATAAAAAGTCAAGAAAGTGCCAAAAGGTTGCACCGAGTTCTAAACCAAGCATTTGACCAGGTGTATATTTTTCTTTAAAATGATTATAAATCAGCACAACAAGTACTAAAAGTCCCGCTACAACGTGCACAACATGCGAAAATACGATCGCATAAAGAAACGAAGTGGTCACCGTACTCTCCTTTCCAGTGAAATAATATCCTGCCTTAACCACCTCTCCGAATCCCTGGAACTGGAAAATTACGAAAAGTATTCCTAAAACCAGTGTTGCCGGCAATAATATCGAAGCCATTTTTCGCTGACCGGAAGAAATCGCTTTTTTCGAAAGGAATAAAGTAATACTACTTAAGATAATAAATCCGGTACTGATATAGAATGCAGCAGGTATTTCAAAATCCTTTAACCAATCCGGCCTGGACTTACTCACCACATAGGCACTGGTAAGTCCGGCGAACATCATAGCAATACTTACGATCCCAAACCAAAGCATCATCTTCTTGGCACGGGCATTTTTTTGTTCAAGGTTTCCCTGGGTTAAATCCATTAACTAAGAAATTTATCGACAACATAGATGATCTGCATCAGACTGATGTAGATCACACTAGCCAGCATCAGATTTCTGGCCGTACGTTTATCGCTATTATTATATAATCTGAAGGCAAAATATAGCATTATCATTCCGAGGAAGGCTACGAGAACAGCAGCAGGAACTGAAAGATGCAGGTCTCCGGTCAATCCGGTGACCGGAAATACCGAGGCAAGAATCATCCAGATCGTATACATAATGATCTGCAATACGGTAGCTCCGTCTCGCTTCCCTGTGGGCAGCATCTTAAATCCGGCCAGTTTATAATCATCATCCAACAGCCAGGCGATCGCCCAAAAATGAGGAAATTGCCAAAAGAACTGGATCATGAAAAGTGTGCCGGGTTCTATACCAAAATCATTGGTCGCTGCAACCCAGCCCAGCATAAAAGGGATAGCTCCGGGAAAAGCACCGGCAAAGACGGCAAGCGGAGTTTTAGTTTTTAGCGGTGTATACACACAGGTATAGAGAAAAATTGAGATCGCCCCAAACATCGCTGTTTTCGGGTTGACAATATACAAGGTAAAAACACCCCCAATTGTAAAAAGAATAGCTATGGTCAATGCAAAGGAAACGGACATCCTGCCTGAGGCCACTGGTCTGTTTTGTGTACGCTTCATCAGCGCATCAAGATCTTTCTCGATTACCTGATTAAAAGCATTGGAAGCCCCAACCATCAGATAACCACCGAAAGAAAGCAAACACAGCACGGTAAAACTCACCTTGTCTGCTCCTAATAAATAACCTGCAACTGAGGAGAATACAACACTAAGAGCAAGTCCAACTTTAGTAAGTTGCTTGAAATCATCTACGGAGATCGCAAATGGACTTTTCTTTACAGCAGTATCGATCGCAGTTTTCATCTATCCTTATTCAAACGGGCTGCAAAGATAAATTACAAATGTGTACTGTGCAACATAAAGAACACCCCTGATTTACAGGGGTGTGAGATATTTCCTAATGGACTTTAAAAAGAATGGGTTTAACGAAGATAACATCGACATCTTTCGACCCCTGTTTACCAGGAGTCATTTTAGGGATCATTGCGGTAACGCGCCGAGCCTCCTCATCCAGGGCTTCGTGAGGAGATCTAACTTTTACATCGGTCACATCACCATTCTTATCGATCTTGAACTGTACATAGATGCGCATCATACCGGTAAGATTATAATCAGAAGCGATGGTGGTATCGAAATTCTTCTTCACGATCTTACTGATCTGCTCACTTAGACACGCCACACGCTCCTTATTATCGGTCAGCATTTCACATCCTGGAAAAACGGGAGCCTCCTCAACCATATCGATAGGCAGCGGACCTACATCCACCTCTGGCTCATCGTAAACTACATCATCCAGTTCTACCTCCTCCTGATTGACTTCAGGTATAAAAAGATCGGTGGTCTCCTGTTTTGCCACATCATCTTCGATGATCTTAAGCTCCTGACTCAGCGAAGCTTTTTGTCGCTTCAATTCCGGAGCTTCGTTTTTAACTTCCTTCTCGACGGTGAAATTTGGCATTACATATTCCTTAAGCTCCTCTCGGATCTCCTTATGTTCCGGCTTTATCGTCTTTGCAGCAGCAAAGGAGTAATCAAGAACCAGCCAGATCACAAGTAAACTGGTAATTAATCCGATCTGAAATCGAAACCACGAGTTATTTCGTAAATTTACAGCATGCTTGCGCACGTACTTCGAATCACGATTGCCTTCGTGAGACGGAGTAATTTTAAAAAAAGATTTCATATAAGTATTGGTTTTATTAATGAAATCTTAAATACAACAAGCATACCAAAACAAAAAATCCCGGGAACTTCCCGGGATTTTTTATATATGATCAAATAATAATTAGTTCAGTTTGAACACGATCGGATAAGCAAAGGTTACCGGAGTCGGTCTTCCCCTTTGTTTTCCCGGGATCAGTTTTGGTAATTTATTGATGATCCTTCTCGCTTCTTCATCAAGACTCTTATCCGGAGCTCTTGTATTTAGAATAGTAATAGTTCCATCTTTATTGATACGGAAGTTAACATAAACCCTTCCCTGAATACCCATCTCCTGAGCGATTTCCGGATATTTAAATGTCTTTCTTACGTGCTTATCAAGATTCTCCTTAAAACAGTTAAACTGCTCATTCTTTGGAACATCCTTACAAGCAGGAAACATCGGCTTATCTTCGATCACGGTAAACGGTACATCTACTGCGATAGGCTCATCAACTTCTTCGATCTCTTCAACTTCTACGATCTCTTCTTCCTGATTGGTTTCAGTTGATTCAATTATGGTCTCTTCCACTTCTTCCTCATCTTCTACCACCTGAATAACCTCAGGAGCAGCTGGTGGCGGCGGTGGTGGTGGTGGAGTGTTCAATTGTTCTGTGATCGGTACATCTTCTTCAAGATCATCTTCCACATCCATGGTATATTCGAACTTCTCCTTTTTCTCATATGTTTTCCACTCAATCGCTCTCCAGGTGAAGAAAGTGATCAAAGCCAGACCTACGGCGAAATATAATCCGCTATTACGCGACAGATCGGCTTTCGGGTTTTTCTTAGGTTCCATAATTTATTTATTTGATTTCGCTAATTTAATTATTTAAATATAAAAATTGCAACTTAAATTTTCTTTTTAGGCTCTTGACGCACCTAATATAAACTTTATCAGAAAACTAGCCAATAAAATTCCTGTTAGATTCGCCAACATATCCTTCAATTCAAAGCCTCTGCCATATGGCATTGCATATTGTAAAGCCTCAATAATCATTCCATAAAGGAATGATCCTATTGCAATTTTCAATAAAATCTTTGGAATTCCCGATTTTCTGAAATGAAGATAAAAAACGGTTGTATTTACCAGGTGGAAAATACAATGAACGATCTTATCGGTATGCCGGAATGAAGAACCGACATGAGGCACCATTTCGAAGGGAACCAAACTGGCAAGGGTGATCACGATCAACCATCCCAATCCTAAAATAAGGAAAATGTTATCTTTAAGCGCCAACTAACTCCTTATAAGCTTCGCTATCCATAAGCTCTTCTACTTCGGATGCGTCTGACATTTTAATTTTGATCATCCACCCATCACCATAAGGATCAGTATTCACTTTCTCAGGCTCATCTTCCAATGATTCATTGAATTCAATGATTTCACCTGAAAGTGGTAAAAACAGGTCTGATACGGTCTTTACTGCTTCAACAGTTCCGAAAACCTCTTCTTTCTCCAATGTTTCATCCACAGTCTCAACTTCTACATAAACGATATCACCAAGTTCTCCCTGAGCAAAATCAGTGATCCCTACAGTTGCAACATCTCCTTCGATCTTCACCCACTCGTGATCCTTGGTATACTTTAATTCGGATGGAATATTCATAATAACAGTTAGTTTTAATTTTTCCCGACAAATGTAATTTATTCTGTGTTTGTTTTCAAACAACGCCCTTCTTAATTTCCAAAATTGTACTGCAGCGATATCCCGGAACGAATCGTTGTTTGGGGAAATGCCGTAGAAACCTTGAATTTCGAGAAGGAATGATCATAGTAGAACTGTGCCGTCATATTCTTCGTGAGATTATAGTTCGCCGTAAATTTAAGCGACCATAGATTCTGTCCGGCCGTTACCTGATTGGTATTGATATCCAGGTTACGAATCACCGTATAATTATCTCTCAAGGAAAGATCTGCCTTCAAAATAAGATCTCCTTTTAATACCACCTGGTTCCCTCCTATTCGCGTAGGGAATTTAAGATCCGGGAAACGATACCCCAAACCGAGTATATACTCAACCCCGGAAACCTCCGTAAGGAGATTATTATCAAAGCTCAGTGCGAGCGAACGATCCTTTCGCATCTCGGCCTGAACACTTACGGAATTCTTCATTTCGAAATCAACACGCATCAACGGATTGAACATTTCTGTCAGCGTTGCATTGGTATACAAAATCTCATTCTTATAATTCCCTGACTGATCGAACTCCGTACCCTCACCATAGTCCAGATTTGAACGGAAACCGTTAATACTGTAACTAGAACGATATGCGTGAGACAGTGAAAATCGTCTGAAATGTTCCTTGAACCAACCCATACGCATCAAACCGGTATACTTCATTGTCCAGTTCGGGATCGGCACATCCCTGAATGCCTTTAAAGAAACCTTCTGTACATTCTGCCCCGTATAAGCCGCCACAAAAGCAGGCAACAACACAGCCTGATTGGTAGGACCGTAACCTTCCGGATATTCTGTGGCTTCAGGATTAACCGGCACACCGGCCAATCGCTGTGCAATAACGATCCTGTTGGTGCTGAAATCAGCGAATACCGCAGAAGCGTCTTCAGAACTTGACATGAAGGCCGTTTTGATCATCAGGTTAGAAATCGAAAAATCTCCATATCGATTCTCGATCAGCGCATTATAATCAAGAATTCCATCTCCATCGGAATCGATCACATTATAGTTCTCTGCATAACTGTCTGAATAACGTCTGTCGGCTACAAGATCGATGGTAAGCTCAGGCAAAGGTTCTGCATTCGCTGAAATGTTCAGCTGTGTTTCATTCCGCTGAATAAACTGCTGATTGAATTCCGGGAAAGTAGTTAGCCATCCTCTCCTTGCCGCCTCATAACGCACATCGGCCTGGCTTCCGAAGGTGAAACCGATCGACGGTCTTAAGGTACCGATGAATCCGATAGACTCCGTATATCCAGGCAACATCTTCCCGGCATTCTTGGAATAAGTTACATTGATTCTTTTCACCATGGTGACAAGATCGATCAGGGCATTGGATAAACCGGCTCCTTTATCTTCATCAGCGGTTTGACCCCCCCCTTGTACCCCATCAGGATCTGCTATTGGCAATGTCCCCCGGGAACTGTTTCCTTTCTTTCTTTTATCCTTTCGAACCAATCCGATATAATCATACAATCTGTCCAGACTAAGCGCTGCATTCAGATCGTGTTTACTTGCATTCTGTATAGTATTGAGATCTTCGCCGGCAACTTCATTCAACACATCACTCCCTCGTTGCCAATCGAAATCACCTGTATACATATACGTTGCATCAACAAATTTGAAGATCGGTATCTTATTCAATGGAATCTCATAGTTCAACTGCAAACGCTGCGCATGCCTGTTGGCATCACCCACATCCCAAAATCCATCCCAAAGGCCAAGGTCTGTATTTACGACCTGCTCTCCGCCCTCATCGATCTCGAAATAATTCTTGACTATATTATTATTAGATGCGGTAAAACTGAGTTGTAATGATTTCGTAAGGTTATAATTGATGGCATATTGCCAGTCGAAAAGAAAATTCCTTTGCTGTAATTCAGGCAACCCGAGTAAACCGGTTGTCTCACCGGTAGTCACTTGCCTGAACGATTGCCTGTTAAAAGTTCTTGTGATATTGGAATTCAGGGAAACACTGGTCGGTAAGACATTGAAATTAAAATCCTTTAACCACTGCCAATAGGCTCCTTTCAGGATCGAATCGGCATTCTTCAAAGGCTGGACTTCCGCAGGCTTAAAATTATAACTGTATACCATTCCGGTTTTCACGTTCTGATCCTTATACTTCTCAACCTCAAAATCGCGATGATCGGTCTGATTGTACGCATAATTAAAGGTGAAGTTCTCGACATCATAAAAATGTGGCCGTTGCTCTTCACTCCGGTTCTTTCGAACCCCGATAAGGTTAATACTTTTACGCTTGGTGTAATCTTCAGCCTGTTCCTGAATCTGATCTTTCTCTTCCTGAGTATCAGCGGCAGCGATACGATCGTCTAGTTTCAAATCCTGATAAAGCGGATCGAATTCCGGAGTGATCAGATCTTCCGATACACTATAATGCAAGGGTAACTGAATCCCCCAGTTCTCAGGCAATAACTGTCCGAGGTTAACATTTGTGTTCAGGGAATACTGACGTGCATCTTCCCGGCTACGCTCACTAGGCAACTGATCGAGACTTCCAAATCCGGAAGTACTCATACTTCCGGTAGCAGATATACTTGCAAAATCAGCAATATTCGCATCCATGGCCAATACAGCGGCCCATCCGCCCTGGTTATCAAGTTCTGAAAGACGAAGTTCATTGAACCAGACTTCACCACAGGCCGTATTCCCCAGGGCTGTGCTGCCATTCTTAACCCCGACCATTACTGCACGTACATTCCCGAGACTTGGGTTACCCTTAATAGCCACACGCTGCTCTCCGATCTCACGGGGATCGAACTCCCCGACCGGATTCCCTTCCTCATCATAGAAAGAAGCCTCCTGAAGATTTCCACTGGCTATGGCCTGCGACTTTATCTCTGATAATAATGACAATGGCAGATCGATATTGTTTACATCAGGCCAGATCACAGCGGCATCCGTTGTACCTGCAGGAGTCACCTGCAACGGTATCTCTACCTGATAATAGTTTTCACTGAAGTCGGTTCCGAATCTTAAGAAACCTACCAGCTGACCATCTGAAAGCGGCACATCATCATACTCTTCCGCATGAATAAACATTTTCAGCCGTTTATATTGACGTATGTCAATGTTCACATTCTTAAAAACTCCCCGCGAATCTTCCGGTTCCAGATCACAGACGGCAAACGACAAGGATTGTTCATTCTGTCTGATGATCGTATTATTATTGTTCAATTGCTCTCTTACTACTCCTGGAGGCAAGCGATATGGAATGGGCTCTCTTTGTTCATTCTCCTGAATATTAACCGTATTCACATCTACGAAGGTACCATCATCATCCGGGTCCGGATCGGTATCCGGCTGTAATGATTTACTATAATTTCTCCAATCACCACGAACCAGATCGAGAGTACCGAATCGCAATACCACCGGCTCATCAAATCCTGTCATAAACATACGCATGAAACTGATAGAACGCAGATCAGATATTCCACCGATGGCTTCATCAAACTCATCGATAGGCACTTTAAACTGAATCCACCTTACCCGGTAATTGCTTCGGTCGGGATTACTGACATTTACTTCCTTGATATCAGACACATAATTATCAGCCCTTGTGATATTCGGTTTAATCGGAATACGGTACTGATAATAACTATCTACCGTATTCATCGTAAGGTCCCGGTTGATGTCTTCAACATCCGGCAATGTGGTAGAACCCCGGTTATTGTTGCTAACTTCCACAGGTGAATTGCCCTGAGGGTTATTGTAGTTATAATATCGCTCTACGATACCTCCTTCACGCTGCAGGTAATATTCATAATTATCGAGAGCGGGGTCAGGACCGGGATTGTTATAGATAGCTGCTTCTTCCGCATCCAGCAAACCGTCATAACCCGCATCCTGTACATTTCGGTTAGCCGTATCTGCATTGAAAGCATAAACCAGCGATTGCGTGGAAGGCACCTTACCAAAGTTCGTATTGTTTACAAGTGATGGATTGTCTGTGGCAGGCAATCCATTCTCATATTGTTTTCTTCCGTCCTTCAGAATATCCTCATTGATATTCCCGAGATTAAATACCAGCTCTCCTCCGTTACCGGGTAAAATACCGTCCTGGAAATATGGGTCAAGGACCCAGAACTGAATATATTCAACGTTCGCCTGTTCGAAATTAGTACTGCTCACAGATCTCATTAGTCCGCCCCAACGTTCATCCGAACTTAATCCGCTGAAATTGTCATTTCCGTTATACGGCCCTTTGTCACCGGGATAGTATGCGATATCCAATGTGGGTTGTACCAGTGTCTGACCCTGGGGCACATCCTGTTGCGGAAAGATCTCATCGATGAAAACACGACGGGTTTCATTGAGGGAAAGATCTTCGTCATTGATCCCGGATGGGCGCTGACTACTATAGAATATCGGGTCGATTGAATACCAGGCAATCTTTGCTCTTTTACCTCCTGAAGCAATATTATTATTTTCGAGCTCCCCACCATAACCTACAGGTGCACTTGCAAGAGACCATGCCAATGCCGAACGGATATCGATCAGTGCCTGAGCCCCTTCAAAATCATCCAAATAAGCCGTAGTCTCCCCATCAAAATCAGCATTCTTAGGGGATCCCGGGATGAGGTATGCAAAATCTCCACGCAAAGACAGGTTCGAAGGTACATCGGTATCAATATTCGGAAGCTTATTTACCATTCTGGTTAAGAAGGGTACTTCCGTCGAATAATTTCCATTAAGACCTAGTATTGTATTGTTGACCGGCTCTACTCCAAAATTGGCCTTTTGAGTTAAAGGACGTTCATTAAGATTCAGGAAGGTTGCTCCCATCATGAAATCTTTGGAAAACTGATGCTCCACATTCAATCCGGTAAATCTCCTGGTTTGCTGCCCGAATACGGCATTGTTCTCCACAGAAACTTCTATTGGTGTATTCGATGCTTTGAGTCCTTCATCGAGAATCTGAACGGTACCTGCGGTATAGTTCACGGTATAATCTACACCCTCCTGAAGAATTCTTCCTCCGGCAGTAACCTTAACAGATCCCTGAGGCACATTAAAGGCGCCGATCGGGATTCCTCCAGAATTCTCCGCCTTATATCGCCCTTTAAGCATGAACTTATTCTTTTCCGTTTCTTGCAATGATGCAGCCTTTGTCTGCTTATACAGATCCCGGAAAACATATTTTGCCTGGTTATCGTTATTCGGCGAATAATTGGGATCATCATAATTAGCTCCTCCACCAAGGAGATCGTACAGAAACTCCCCGAAAGGTTCCACTTTTGTAAATATGATCCGTCCGTTTTGAACATCGACCGTGATACCCGGCTGAAAATCGAAGAATCCGTCTCCTCCGTTCTGGGTATCATTATAAACATTCAATCGGTCAAAATTAAAGACATCCAATAAGATACGCTCTTCTAGTCCTTCAGGCCAGGTTGATTCATCGACCGGAGTAATATAATTCACCGGACTCGGATCGGTATACAGGATGTTCAGACGAAAATCTTCCTGAAGTAATTGATAGGATCCGGTTGAATAGATATTCTTCATCATAAGGTCCCAGATAGGATCCGAAACATTGGTAATATTACTTTTAAGCATTTTCAACACCAACGCCTGTGGGTTTATCTGGGTGATAACTCCGTTGCTCTCCTCATATTCCGTAGCATTGATACCATCATTCGCAAATTCACCCACCTGATAAACCTGACCAGCATACGTATACTGATACGCCACTGCCAGCACCTCATCATTACTAAGTTTCTGATTAAGGGATATATACCCCAATTGGGTGTCTATCTGGTACTCCGTATTCTGATTCAGTTTCCTGGCATTTTCGAGAATCGAGTAATCAAATCCCTGATTTACCATATAGCCACCAACATTGAATCCTTGCTGTACGGTTGCAATATCCCGGATACTTTCTGTCAGTGCCGATCCGGCATTCCCGATATTCGTAGGATCATAGGCGTTAGCAGCATTCCTCGGCAGGTTATTCCCCGCGCTGAAGAATCCTGCAGGAGCATTTTGATTTATTCTTGTATCTTCCGGTAATGGCTCCCCGATATCTTGAACAGCCACCACATTTCTTACATTTTCAGTTTGCTGAGTTCGGTTGGTCACCCAAACTTCGATCCTGGTGATCTGAACCTGACTTCTTATAAAAGGATAGTTCTCCAATGCCTGATCATACTGATCACGAAAGAATTGCGACAGAAAGAAGTGCCTGTCCTCGTCATAGTCCAGAGCCAGTATTTCAAATTCATTCATGGTTCCTCCACCCTGCGCGGTTACACTCCGGGTTTGGGAACGCTGTTCCGAAAACACCCCGGTAACGGTAGTATTTCCGAACTTCAATTGTGTCTTTACCCCAAAAAGACTTTGCGCGCCTGTAATCAGGGAGCTGTTAATCGGCATGCTTACGTTACCCACCTCAACCTTCTGAAGAATATCATCTTCTGTGGGCGTATACTCCATCTTAATGAGATTTTGGAAATCGAAGGTAGCCTCTGTATCGTAATTCGCATTGATGGTAAGCCGGGTTCCGATCTTCCCCAAAAGACTTAATCGAATTCGCTGATCGAAATCAAAGGAAAGGTTGCTTCGGTTCCTCGGAGACAGGGCGGGATTATCATTCTTCTGAAAACGAACACCGAGATCCATAGCCACTGATCCCGTTGGAATAACTTCAATTGTATTTCCCCCAAAAATACTTTCGAAGAAGTTAGAATTTACGTAAAAATTCGGCAACAGGTTCTTTTGCGCATCCTCCTCCGTTTTCCGACCCGATACGGCGTCTATCTTTTCCTTGAAATAATCCTTCATCTGCTCTTTGAGCACGAGTTCACGATATTCCTGGGCAGTAAGAATTATGGGATATTTAATATTATACCCTCCTACAGATTCAGTATAGATATAACGGTCGAGTATAGGATCATAGGTATATTTTGATTCGATACTGGAAGGCTGCCTGAGTCTGATCTTCCCGAATGCAGGGCCGGTTTGCGTAGAATCTTGTTCCTCAGTTCTCTCCTCCTGAGCATACGCACCTTCACTTAACAAGAGTGCACTAAAAAGCACCATTGCAAAGCAAAATAGGTTGAGTAGTTTCAGTCGGGTATTGGTCTTCAAGTTGGTTACAAGTTTTTTAGCGCATGTTTGATTATATCTTCGACGTTTAAGCCGGGTTCGTTTTTAATTATTTTTGCTACAACTTTTTCAGCCTGTTTGCGAGCATAACCAAGCACCTCCAAAGCAGATAACGCTTCATCTCTCGCGGTATTGTCCGAAGTGGCAACAACTTCGTCCAAACCGTAAATTTTCAGGATTTTATCCTTGAGATCAATTACAACACGCTGAGCAGTTTTAAGTCCGATACCTTTTACTGACTGTATGGCACTTACATCATTTGAAGCTATGGCTTCCTGTAATTGTACAGGATCCATAGAACTGAGCATAGTCCTTGCAGTACTAGCTCCGATACCAGAAACGGATATCAAAAGTTTAAAGATCTCCCTTTCTGTTTTATCGTAAAATCCATAAAGTGTATGTGAATCTTCTCTGACGATCAGATGTGTATAGAGTCTGAGTTGTTCGTCGGAGGATATCTTCGAATAGGTATTTAGTGAAATATGGATCTGATAGCCCACACCACCACATTCTATAACCACATCAGTAGGATTTTTCTCAATAAGTCGGCCGCTTATATGTGAAATCATTTCTTAGCAAAATGTTAATGCTCCAAATGTAATAAAATAAATTACACTTGGAGCATTAATGGACTTCACCGGAGATATATCCGATGTATTACTTTTGACGTTTTTCCTTTTCCTGTGCATCCACCACAGCGACAGCTGCCATGTTTACGATCTCTTCCACTCCGGCACCGAGCTGAAGAATATGTACCGGCTTATTCATTCCCAATAGAATAGGCCCTATCGAATCTGATTTATTCAATTCCTTCATCAACTTATAAGTGATATTGGCTGCATCCAGATTTGGGAAGATAAGTGTATTAACATTTTTTCCTGCGATCTTTGCAAAAGGGAATTTTGCTTTGAGCATATCCTTGTTCAATGCAAAATCTGATTGCACCTCACCGTCAACAACGATCTCAGGGTAATGTCTGTGAAGGTAGGATACCGCTTCACCCACTTTAGTTGCTCTGGGATCTTTCGAAGATCCAAAGTTCGCATAGGATAGCATGGCGATAACCGGGTCCACCCCAAATAATTTAGTAGCCTGAGAGGTCATTTGAGCAATCTTTGCCAGCTCTTTGGCGCTTGGATCGATATTGATCGAGGTATCGGCCAGGAACATAGGTCCTCTCTCGGTAATCATCACATTCAT
The DNA here is from genome assembly GCF_007279655.1 of Robertkochia solimangrovi. Lineage (GTDB taxonomy): Bacteria > Bacteroidota > Bacteroidia > Flavobacteriales > Flavobacteriaceae > Robertkochia > Robertkochia solimangrovi. The sequence goes on from NZ_QKWN01000001.1 coordinate 111,613, forward strand.
AGCAGCTACCTTCGTCACACCCGGTGCTTTCCCGATAAGTTCGATCATCGGTCTGAAAACGGTAGGATAGGCTCTTGCATAACCGGAAATAACTCCGTCTGCATCTCCCTCCACAACCATCATAGCCGCAAAGTAATTACGTTCACGCATTTTCTTTTCAGCATCGTAAAAGGTCACCCCATGACGTTTTCTGGTCTGCCAGTATTTTTTGGCATACTTTATCTTCGTAGGATTCTGATCATCATTCTTGGTATCGATAATAGTCACATCTGCATCAAATTCTATTTCCTGCATCAGTTCAACGATCACCTCACGGTTACCAAGCAAAATAGGTTCTGCAATACCTTCATCATGAACGATCTGTGCAGCTTTAAGGACATCGAGCTGATCACCTTCTGCAAAAACGATACGTTTAGGATCGGTCTTGGCGCGATTATGCAGTAGTCTTACGATCTTATTATCATTACCCAGTCGTTGGAGCAGCTCTTCTTCATAACGCTCCCAGTCAGTGATTGGTGACTTAGCTACGCCACTTTCAATCGCAGCTTTGGCGACTGCCGGTGGAACGGCAGCGATCAGACGAGGATCAAATGGTTTTGGTATTATATACTCACGACCAAAGGTCAACTTAGTTTCTCCGTAAGCGATATTAACCTGTTCAGGAACCGGTTCTTTCGCAAGTTCAGCCAGCGCTTTCACGGCAGCCATCTTCATTTCCTCATTGATCTTGGTAGCACGCACATCAAGAGCTCCTCTGAATATAAATGGGAATCCAAGCACATTGTTTACCTGATTAGGATGGTCAGACCTTCCTGTTGCCATAATAATATCTTCCCGGGTATCCATAGCCAGATCATAGGCTATTTCCGGATCCGGATTCGCCATTGCGAAGACGATAGGATCTGCCGCCATCGATTTGAGCATTTCCGGAGAAACGATATCAGCGATAGATAATCCGATAAAAACATCTGCATCTACCATTGCTTCATCCAGAGTATCGATCTTCCGATCCGTAGCAAACTCCTTCTTTTCAACAGAAAGATTATCACGATCGCTTCTGATCACACCTTTACTGTCAAGCATAACGATATTTTCAGAACTCGCCCCAAAGGCTTTATACAATCGGGTACAGGAAACAGCTGCGGCACCAGCACCACTGATCACGATACGTACCTCATCGATCTTCTTTTCTGTCAATTCCAGCGCATTCAATAGCGCTGCCGCAGAAATGATCGCGGTTCCATGCTGATCATCATGCATTACCGGTATATCGAGTTCTTCCTTAAGTCTGCGTTCAATTTCGAAAGCCTCCGGTGCTTTAATATCTTCAAGATTAATACCACCAAATGTAGGTGCGATAGTCTTTACAGTTTCTATAAACTTATCCACATCCTTGGTGTTCAATTCAATATCGATACCATCGATATCTGCGAATATTTTAAAGAGCAGACCTTTACCTTCCATTACGGGCTTGGCCGCTTCCGGTCCGATATCTCCCAGACCCAATACAGCTGTCCCATTGGTGATCACGGCAACCAGGTTTCCTTTGGTGGTATACTTATAAACGTTTTCAGTATTCTTTTCAATCTCCAGGCAGGGCTCTGCAACGCCAGGAGAATAAGCCAGTGCAAGATCACGCTGTGTAGAATATCTTTTAGTAGGCACTATCTTGATCTTACCGGGTTGAGGTTTGGCGTGGTAAATCAAAGCCTCTCTCCTTCTGCTCTCTTTGCTCATAGTTGGATTTTATTTAAACTGCAAAGTTATAAGAATATACACGGATATAACCTAATCTTATGCCTTGTTTTTATTTACTTTTAAAAATTAGATCCGGATCTTTGAGCTGATCCAGCTCAACGGTAAGCGTATGATCAAGAAGGGTGAGTCCTAATTGATAAGAGGCATTCATCCATCCGAAACCAGAAGTTGTAATATACGAGAAATCGGTCCCCACATTCCCATATTCCGCATACACCTTATGGGTGCAATCCACCACATCATATTTCTCAGGAATAGTACCATTATAATCTACCGCATTCCTGGTTATCATCCATAGCCAACGATATGCCAGTTCTGTTGCCTCAACCTCAAAGCCATAATTCAGGAAACCTCTCCAAACCACCATTTGATGCGGAGCCCAACCGTTCGGATAATCCCATTGCCTTTGTACATCATTGGTCGCATACTTCAAAACCGATGCCCGGGAAGTGGCAGCCACCCCACAATGTTCTTTCAGTGTTTCTTCCAAAAGACTCACCATTCGACCTGCCTGTTCTTCGGTCGCCAGACCTGCCCACAATGGAAAATAGTTGGTGGCAGCATCGAAATCGGTCATTCTTCCAGTCTCCAGATTATAATCATAGAACCCTCCTCTTTCCTCATTCCACATAAGTGAATTCATGCGCGTCTTTCTCGCTTCAGCCTTACGAAGCCAATCGGCAGCCGTATACTGATAATTTCCATGATCATATGCTCCGTCGAAATAAGTAGCGATGAGATATTCAAAATCCTTTTCATATTTGTACAACAATGAATTCAGGCCAACGGTATTAAGACTGGCACAAATACCATCGAGTCTCCAGGAGGTATCATGACCACTTTCCCGTAAACTTCTGTCATGCAAAAAGTAAGTATCCAGATCTCTGTCGACGATTTCTCCTGCCTGATAGGCCCGGGTAAATTCCGCGACCGTTAAAGCCTGTTTCTCAAAATCCTTATGCTTTTCATTATATCTTTCTGTGAAAGTTTTCAGTATCTCATCGAAATGTCCCGCTTCCGTTTCAGGAGGAATACCAATACCTCCGGCTCGATATCGATTAAGGCCATTATCGGTCAATCGCACTCCTTTTTCCATCCAAACGGTTTCATATTCCTTGAAAGCCATATCCATTGCGAAAGCCAACCACTCCTTATTTCTTTCAGGATCCGCTTCATAGACCTCCCTGATAAACGAGGTCAGGAATGGTGGTTGCGTTCTTGTGAGATAATAGGATCTGTTCGCGTTGAGTATCTTTCCGTAATATTTGATCTGATAACAAAAATTCTCTACCATTGCCTTCGCGAGATCCACGCGTCCGTCGATCAAAAGTCCCACCCCTTCAAAATAACTGTCCCATCCATACATCTCATTGAATCTGCCACCAGGCACCACAAACGGAACTCCCATGCCCTCCTTTAATTTCAAGGCAAGTATCCCCGGTTGCGTATTGATCGATTTCACATATTCAGGAGTTATACGTTCCGGCAACGTTACCACTTTAAAGTTTTGAAAATTCCCTTCGATACCTTTGAAATACTTTTGTGCCAAAGTATCTGTAGCCGGAACATAAAGTCTTCTTACGATCGTATCTGAAGACTTGGAATCTTCAAGGATCCTCGCCAATCCTTTTTCATCAACCGTTCGGGTCAGGTCATCCCAATAATTCTCTTTGATATTCCTTGAGATCCTGTGGCTTGGCTTTTCAAGAATACGTGAATTCATCAATAAAGCGGTATCCTTTCCTTCCTGCTTCGCAATCGCAAGTTCCTGCAGGAGGTTCGCAAGATGATAGGTCGATTCAACCGCGTGTTCCTCACCTTCAATATCTTTGAAAATAAAGATTCTGTCACCCTGATCATCTTTGGTAATCTTATCATCATTATCCGTGTCCTCATCCTTTAGTAATTCCTGCAATACAACGGGTACTTCAACTTTGAATTCAGTTACAGAATCGCGTTTACATCCGGAAAACAAGAAGAGCACCAGCAATCCCGATGCGAGCAATTTGTATTTAAACATAAATTTTGGTTTGGTTAAGAAATGCTGATAACAGCCTGTAGTAAAGATATTTAATTTTAGACAAACACTTTCACTCCTGATCTTTCAGAAAATCGATATTTCTCTTTAACCCAGCAAATTTTGTACGTTTAACCGCAGATTTCCGAAAAAGTTTCCCAAAGGTTTCCTCAGTGATCTCCTCCCAGTCTTTGCGTGACATGGATAATAGATCAGGATGTGGATCGAACAAAGGTTCGCTATGTGATTTGGAGAAACGGTTCCACGGACAAACATCCTGACACACATCACAGCCGAACATCCAATCATCGAATTTCCCTTTAAATTCAGACGGGATCTTGTCTTTTAATTCGATGGTGAAATACGATATACATTTGCTTCCATCGACAATATAGGGTTCGGTGATCGCCTGAGTTGGGCAAGCATCAATACATGCAGTACAGCTTCCGCAATGATCGGTTACCGGGGTATCCGGCACGAGCTTCAGGTCGACGATCAGCTCTGCTATGAAATAAAACGACCCTCTCTGTTTGGTAAGTACATTAGCATTCTTTCCCATCCAACCCAATCCGCTCCTCACGGCCCAGGCTTTGTCGAGCACAGGGGCTGAGTCAACAAAAGCGCGACCGTTCACTTCCCCGATCTCCTCCTGAATATAGGCCAGCAGTTGTTTCAGTTTATCCTTGATGACGAAATGATAATCGGTACCATAAGCGTACTTAGAGATCTTCAGTGCTTCAGAATCTATTGGGTGTTCAGCAGGAAAATAATTCAGCGTCATTGAAATAACAGAAACTGCACCATCCACCAGAAGCCGGGGATCCAGGCGTTTATCAAAATGATTCTCCATATAGTGCATCTCTCCGTGCATTCCTTTTTGCAACCAGGCTTCAAGTCTCGGCGCCTCTTCCTCCAGAAATTCTGCCCGTGACACACCACACGACAAAAAGCCGAGGCGTTTAGCTTCGGCTTTTATTGCTTCTGTATGTTTTGCACTTATGCTTTCAGAGTGAGTCATTTTTGAATAGCTGTGATCTGGTGTAAAAATACAATTATAATGTTTGTGTCAGCTATTATCATATACCTCACCACACTTCCAGGCGCTATTCGCTAATAGATCAGCGCAAACTTACCCCCAAGGTCTCCTACATTTACATAGACATTAAGCATCCAGGTTTTGGAAACCGGTTCATATCTCCATTTATCGCCTGCACCGGCAAATCCAACAGGTGGATTTCCTGGTTTACCATCGATCTCATCTGAAAGCCGGTATGCTACCCCGATAAGGCTACGCTGCCCGTCTTCATTCTGATAGATAAGTCCTTCAGGTTCTGAGATTTGAAAATCATCATCTACAATATCTGCTTTGATATAGAGTTCAACTCCTTCAGAAAAATTACTATCAGAAGGAACCAATTGATAACCCGCTTGAGTAGCAAATCCATAATCCTGGTATACATCAGTAGGAATCTGAGCAAGTTCAACCGGATCGATCTCTGAAGGAGCCGGAGCTGCAGGAGCAGTATAGTTCGGATAAACTTCATCTTTACTGCATGAAATCATCATGAACATCATCATAATTAAAATACCTGCCACGAGTTGTAAATAACTGTTGGATTGTTCTTTGTGAACGGAATTGCGACACCCTGTCTCAACTCCATTTTTTCTTAGTGTCATTAAAGTTTTCATAACTGTTCGATTTTAGATTGATAACTGATGTAAAATTAGCGGATGTCTTCTCCAAAGCATGCCATTATAAATTCAACATGCATCACATTTGATTCGGGGAAATATCCCTTACAAACTGCCTTTATCCCCCTCATAAAAAGGGTTAAACAGACAGGATAGTAAGGGTCTTTTTTAAAAAGAAAATTTTTGATTGAAACAATACCTCATAAATACGGCATAAAAAAACCGGACATTTAAATGCCCGGTTCGGTTTAATTAGTCAGTGGCATGGAAATCACATCATAGGTTGATTTAATCTTGTCGCCACCGTATTGGATATTGAAGTATTATCCGTTGCAAATACACCTTCAGGATTACTGGCATTTATCCATACATTCAAAGCCCAAATTTGTGTAGCAGTATGGTTGCTCCAGAAGTCATCGGTACCGGAAAAACCATAAGGTGGCCTGGGTAGTTTTGAACTATCATAGTTGGATATACTATAACGAACGCGGTAAGCTACTGCAACCAATGAAAGGGATCCGTCACTCATTTTACGATACAACAACCCTTCTGGTTTATCCATTTCAAAGGTATGATCGAGCCGATCCTTATTGGTATAGTAATAGATGCCTTTACCGAGATAATCTGAACTCTCCATCGAAAACCCTGCTGCGACAGCATTATTGATATCTTCAAAGGATTTAACGGCATATTTTACACTTTCCAGTTCCGCAGCCCTATCTGAATCTGTATTTCCGGGATTTTCATAAAGTACGGAATCCGTATCATCATTACTACATGATGCAAAGGCGATTGCCATACATATGATCAAGGCAAAGTGAAGAGCATTGAAGCCTGAAAATAGACTCAAGCTTCTTTTCATTGAATTCCAGGCATTGTAATGGCCCGAATTCCTGTTTCCGGATTTAATTGAACTAATAGTTTTCATAACGAACGTTTTTTGATGATTAATAAACTGATTACTCAAAAGTACCGGTAACCTCAAAAAATGAATGCCAATTTAAATTCAATTAAAATGACTTTTGACTCGGGGAAAAACACCTATATAATTAGGAATTTCACCCTGACCAAAAGAAAAAGGCCTCATGTGTTAAGTAATACACCAGGCCTGATCAGCTAATTGCAGTGAAGAAATAATAAACCAAGAAGAATTTTAGTTCCTATAAAGGTATTTCACTAAGCTGAAAAACACTATCCTTTTTGATTCATTTAATAGAACAAAAAAAACGCAACCAGTGGTTGCGCCTTGTACAGAAAAAGTTGCTCGTTATTTTGGTGTGGTCTGTGCAACGATACTTTTAATTTCCGAAATCTTGTCTGCCGGAATATTCATGATCTTAGCATGCTCTTTGATGAGATCGATATTCTTTGCTTTATAGATACAATAGATCTTATCTCCAGTGAAATAACTCTGTACCCATTGAATATCAGCATTTCCAAGGTCATTAATGACACTACACGAGCTTTTGGACACATCGGCCAGGCCATCTACAGGAGTTTCCCCTACGCCGGGCATGTTTCTTTCAATAACGAACATTTTAAGTTCTGAATCCTTGTCCAGTACATTTACGGTCATCGGACCTGCTTCTGCAGTTTGTTGTGCATTGACCGAAGCGGTGATGGCAGTCATGATTACTGCCAGACATACAAATGAAGTTTTCATAATAACTAATTTTAGGTTGTGACATAAAAGTACTATGCTATACTTCAGTATGTTAACAGAAATCATTCTGCTAATAGCACAAATCGTTCAACTTGATTAAACCAAGGCGTTCTTATAGGCTCTTGGAGAGATCCCAAACCGGGAATGAAAGCATTTTGTGAAATACGAAGGACTGTTAAATCCGTGACCGAATAGTACCGAGGCGATATTATCTTCACAGGACTCCAGTTTTCTTCTTGCGAATTCCAGACGAATATCCCTGATAAGATTGTTTGGAGATAATCCCGATAATTGCTTACAGCGACGATACAGTTTAGAAGTACTCATATACATCATCAAACTAAGCTCCTGGACCGTAAATTCAGGGTCATCGATATGCTCTCTAATGCATTTCATAAGTTTATGAAAGAACTTTTCCTCAGAAATATCAGGAAAGCAAAAATTCATCTCCTCCAAAACTGATTTCAGATCATCTCCTCCAGCTTCATCTAAAAACAAATTTGAAGCGATAAGACAAGAGTCTCCATTATAATAATACAGATTCTCCGCCGCCTCTATACTCGAACCGAACATCAATCGACTACCTTCTACCGGTTCACCGCCATGAAGTACGATCCTGTAAGTAACATTTTCAGAAAAATTACCGATTCGATCACCCAATAACTCAGCAGCGTGGACAGCACATTTAGGGTGTTTAAAGGAGATAACTTTATATTCCGAACTCCCCGGAGCTATGGTACCTCCTGTACCATGTGCAATTTCGGAAAAGAGTCTATGGAACTCATTATATGTATTTAAAGCAGTTTCTTTGTCTGTCCTGTTCTCCATCAATACCTGCGGCTCCAAATGCACCACGAGAAGAAATCTATAAGCCGAATCTTCAAAGACCTTTGCGCCATTCCTCATCTCAAAAACTGTAGGATCATTCAATCGACCCAGAAAACCCTGTACAAGACTCTCGTCTACCTCTATGATATCATGTGGAACAAGACCGTGAGAATCACTGTGAAGCTTGATTACCGACTCTCGGTCGGGCGCTTCGATCAGGCAAAAAACCTTGCCCCTGGACTGATCCATCCAATAAGTCATGGCATTACAATTATAATGCTGTTGAATTTTGAGGTCCAGAAGGTGGGCTTCGGCAACCTCAACAGGCTTGACCTGCTCGACGTGATGCAAATCCATGAACAATGGCATAGCGAAAAAGATTTACTTAATTACTGATTAACCAAAGATCAGGGGGAACTATGAAGAGGGAGAACCTTATAAAATTAAGAAAAAATGTCGAATATACATAACGGGGGAAAAACCCGTTTTTAAAACAGGCCTCCCTGAATACCACCTTTTACCTTCCCAAGGTGTTTGTAAGCTAGTTCTGTCACCTCTCTACCTCTCGGAGTTCTTATGATGAATCCCTGCTGAATGAGAAAGGGCTCGTAAACCTCTTCGATGGTCTCCGCATTTTCTGAAACCGCAGTTGCAAGCGTAGTAATCCCAACCGGACCACCCTTAAACTTATCGATGATGGTAGCAAGTATCTTATTATCCATTTCGTCAAGGCCAAAAGCATCTACGTTCAGAGCTTTTAAACCAAACCTTGCAATCTCGATATCGATCTTCCCGTTACCTTTGATCTGAGCAAAATCCCGAACTCTTCTTAAAAGTGCATTAGCAATCCTAGGAGTTCCACGGCTTCGTCCTGCAATCTCAATAGCCGCTTCCATGGCGATCGGCACTCTAAGGATATGTGCTGAACGCTGAATGATGTCCGAAAGTAATTCAGTCGAATAATATTGTAGTCGGCTACTGATACCAAATCTGGCCCGCATTGGTGAGGTTAGTAATCCTGAACGGGTTGTAGCACCAACCAGCGTAAACGGATTCAGATTGATCTGTACGGTTCTTGCATTCGGACCGCTTTCGATCATTATATCGATTTTGTAATCTTCCATGGCAGAATACAGATATTCTTCCACGATAGGACTCAAACGGTGAATTTCATCAATAAAGAGCACGTCCCTGTCCTCTAAATTGGTCAGGAGTCCGGCAAGATCTCCGGGTTTATCCAATACCGGCCCGGAAGTGATTTTTATCCCCACTCCCAACTCATTTGCCAAAATATGGGCTAACGTCGTTTTTCCAAGTCCCGGAGGGCCATGAAACAAGGTATGATCCAATGCCTCAGAACGGAGATTGGCTGCCTGCACGAATATTTTAAGATTTTCCAATACCTGATCCTGACCTGTGAAATCATCAAAGGACAAAGGCCTTAAAGCCTTTTCGATATCTACCTCTTCAGGAGACATTCGTTCAGCATTTGGATCTAAATATTCATTCATAACCGCCAGAAAGCAAATTGATAGTTATACCGGTTTCATTTCAGCAAATATAACAAAGTTAAATGGGTATCCACCTGCACCCCGCTAACAATATAAATTCATCCACTCCTTTATTCGCCCGACTAAATATCGTAATTTTCAATTATGAAAAATATGGAATACAGTCAGGGAATTAAGCGATATATTCCCCTGCTCTATGTAATATGGTCTGACGAACTTCTAAGTCCGTCTGAAATAGCAGTTTTCGAAAGAAACCTGGAAGATGACACGGTTAACCCGAAAGAGAAAAAGCAATTGCTTAAATGGCTTGACCCCGATCATCCTCCCAGTCCGGAAACGATCCTTTCCTGGCGGACCCTAATCGATGAATCGGGAATCAAACTAAATGAAAATGATACATACCCTTTGAGTTCATTCAGCACAAAGCTCGAATCTTCTGAAATTGTTGAAAATGCGACGAATGAACATCTGATCAGTATCGAAACTGACCTCGGGATTCAGCCGAACCATTACCGGCACCTGTTTTCAGTGGAACAGCAACGACATTCTGAATCTGACCGTTATCATGCGACAACTATAGATGCTATTCTCCACAGGAACGTTAAGGAAGCTACAAAGCGAATTCGACATACCTTAGACTCCGATAAGTTTCGCTTTGAAATTTTCAGAGATAAGGAGCATCAAAGAAAAAATGTACTGCAACAGGTAAAAGATCTTGCTTCACACGGGTTTGGAGCTATGGCTTATGATCAAGCATATGGTGGATTAAAGGACATGCCAGGATATGCCTCGGTTTTCGAACACCTGATCTATTCCAGCGGAAGTCTGGCAGTAAAGTTCGGTGTGCAGTTCGGCCTCTTCGGAGGAAGTGTTTTTAATCTCGGAACAGAACGCCACCACGATCGCTATCTGAACGACATCGGGCAGACAAAATTATTGGGCTGTTTTGCTATGACAGAAACCCGTCATGGTTCTAATGTAAGAGGAATACGAACTACCGCCACTTATGTAAAGGAAACCGATCAGATCGTTATCAATACTCCGGGGAAAGATGACAATAAAGAATATATTGGAAACGCACTTCATTCAACGATAGCTACGGTTTTTGCACAACTGATCGTGAATGGTAAAAACGAAGGGGTACATGCAGTGCTTGTTCCGTTAAGAGATCATAACGGAAACGTACTCGAAGGTATCAAGATAGAGGATAATGGTTATAAACTCGGTTTAAACGGAGTTGACAATGGTAAGATTTGGTTCTCAGATGTTGCAGTTCCCAGAGAGAATCTATTGAATCGTTACGGTGAGATAGACGATACCGGAAAATATCGTTCTGAAATACAGAACCCTGACAAACGTTTTTTCACCATGCTTGGCACCTTAGTAGGCGGACGAATATGTGTCGCAAAAGGAGCGCTGAGCGGAGCAAAAATAGCGTTGAACATAGCCGTCAAATACGCATTAAAAAGAAGACAGTTTAACAGTGATCAGAAATTGATGGAGGATCTGATCATGGATTATCCCACCCACCAGCTCCGACTGATAGCACCTTTAGCAAATTGTTATGTATACCATACGGTTCTTGACAAACTGATACATGACTATGATAAAGCTGATGAATCAGGCCGACGAAAGATCGAGACGCAGGCAGCTGCCCTGAAAGCCCTGATCACTGATTTTTCCAATAAGACCATTCAGGAATGTCGGGAAGCTTGTGGCGGTAAAGGCTACCTGCTTGAAAATATGATTGCGGACCTGAGGTCAGATATCGATATATTCACCACCTTTGAGGGAGATAATACTGTTTTATTACAGCTGGCCGCCAAAGGGTTACTCACCGAATTCAAATCTGAATTTAACAGTGATAGCTTTATGGATGCTCTCCGTTACATCGGCACAAGCCTGAGTGATAAAATGGCTACCTATAATCCCTTGTTTATAAACAACACGGATAAATCACATCTTTACGACACGGAATTTCACCTGGAGGCCCTGGTATATCGACGCAGAAGGTTAACTTTTTCAGCAGCTTCCCGCATCAGAAAATATCTTAAAAGAGGTTTGCCGGCCCAGCAGGCTTTCCTCAATGTTCAAACGCATTTCATCACATTAGGTCAGGCCTATGCTGACGAATTAGCTTACGAGGCCTTTCTTTTATTCACCAAATCAATTGATGACAGCGATTATAAGGAACTCTTTGAAAAAATCGGCACACTGAGTGCTCTAAACACCTTACACGAACACGCAGACTGGTATCTGGAACACGGATATTTCAGTTCCGGAAAATCAAAAGCGATCAAAAGAAGGCGCGAACGATTATGCTCTGAGTTAAGACCTTATGTAAATAGTCTTGCGGAAGGATTCGGCATCCCGGAGGGTTTGTTAGCTGCCCAGGTATTACAATAAAAAAAAGGCTGTGTTGAAAATCAACACAGCCTTTTCTGATTTTATTAAAATCGACCTATTTGCCTTCCGCATACATACCGTCGAGATAGAAACATTGTTTATACTCTTCAAGCATAGACTTACCTTCTTCTCTGGTTGCATTTTCCTGAATACGAATTTCAGATCCGTCTGGCATATAAACAATATAGAAGCCTTCGTCAAAAGAAGAAAGTTTGATAATTTCTCCATTGGCTTTAACGGCATTCCATGATTTTTCATCCGGCCTGTAAACAAGATCAACCATTTCTCCTGTTTTAGGTCCTTCAACAACCTTGATCTGCATCCTGTTCTGAGTTGCAGTCATTTTATAGGTGTTGTTCTCATATTTTACATATTGAGTCTCCGACTCACCTTCTTTCATGGCGATCGGATTACTTCCAGTCCAGAATTCCAGAACGTTGAAAATGATCACGTCACCAAGTAGGAATATCTCATAAACAGGTATGATCAACAATCCCCAGAATACGAGGTTATTGATGAATTTACTATCAGAAATACCCTGATTCCAATCTCTAAGATTATTAAATGCAGAGAAAGATCCCAGACAACTGGTAAACAAAACGGAAAGTGCCATTGCACTGCAAAGAGCGATTCTTTTCATAATAAAAATTTTGTCGATTGATTTCTCTAAATTAAGAAAAACAATTTAGAATGAAAGACTTATTTGCCTAATAATTAGTTATTTGGAATAATTTTACTCAAATCAAAGAAGTAAAAATTCTTCGCATCGTTCATGGCTACAAATAATCCGCTAGGATATTTCTCACCTAAAGACTCAGTAACTACATCACAACCATCCGTTTCTGTGGTTGTAAGATCAAGTTCTTTGATGAATTCGTTACTATTCCTGTCAAAGATCACAAACGAATGTTGTTGCTGATTTGATACGATGAGATAACCTTCGCCATCTTTAAACCTGGCAATGGCAATCCCTTCAATATCCTCTCTGAACAATGCTGCACCAAAACAGGCAAGCTCTTCATCTCCTTTTGAAGGTTCAGCATAATACTTACGAATACAATGTCCTTCATCCGAATAGTAAACAATCCCGTTTTCATCATCCACAGCAATAGCTTCAATTTCCTTTTTACCACTGAACTGTCCGAATTTACGAACCAGTGTAGCGGAAATTCCAGCTGTATTTGCTTCCAACTTATACTGATGCAGGTATCCGTTTAAAGGACCAGACTTTCTTCCTACAATGGCATAAAAGGCACCGTCGATCGGAGATTTGTATAAACTCACCCCCATAGGAAGATCGTGTTCGACTCCGGTTTCACCTTCAAAGATCTGAATTCCTCCATTATCAAGCGGTTTCATATCAGGTACTGAAAAGATGCGGATTTGTTTGCGCTCTCGCTCGGTCAATACAACAATATCCGTTTTAGTTGAATCATTGAGCTGAAATCCATATCGGAGATCAACATTATTTGGTCTTTTGAGTCCTCTTATAGTTTTAGATTCAATGATCTTTCCATCGAGATCAAAAGCATACAATGCTCCATCTGTGTCTTTATCGGTTCCGAATACTATTGAGGCAGCAGGATCTTCCGGGTTAACCCAAATCGCAGGGTCGTCAGTGTCATGAAGTGTCAATTCCGTTATGACTTGAGGTTCAACAACAGGCAGATCCTTTCCATTACATGCGATCAGTATAAGAGCTAATAGGGTACTAAATTTGAATTTCATAGGATAACTAAAATAAAGAGAAGAGTGCAAAGAAATGAATCTCTGCACTCAAAAGATTAAGAATTATTGATAGATAATTTTTGATTAACCTTTAAACAGGTCGTATTTAAGTCCGATCGTTATTCTTCTCGAATAATATTCCATCTGCATCGTACGATCTTTCACACCCTGATAATATCGTAACGGTTGATTGGTAATATTGGTCAGGTCAGCATAAAGTCTGAGATTCTTATTAATCGAGAAATTCAGATTGAAATCCAGGAAGAATTGCTCGTCATAATAACGATCTTCAAACGCTCGTCCTCCGATCTCATCGATATAGGCATCAGAATAGTTTGCCGATAATCTCATACTAAGACGTTTTCCTGTATAAGCCAGGGAGCCATTGAACATATTGGGTGCAGTATTCGGAAGATCCAGATCATCTCTTTCATCGCCGTCTTCATTTTTAATTCCATTTGCATCTGAAGAAAGATAAGTATAGTTCAGATAGATACTGAAGTTACTTGCAAATCCCGGAAGGAAATCCAATTGTCTCTGCAATGCGATCTCTGCTCCAAGAATACTGGCATCGTCACCATTTTGTGGCTGGAAAACGTCGTAACCCTCGGTTCCTGAACCGAAACTATCATCAGTTGCTTCAAATACTGAAGTATAAATAAAATTGTCAACCTTCTTATAGAACACTCCTCCGGAAATCAATCCGACATTCTTAAAATAATGTTCAGCCATAAGGTCAAAGTTCATCGAGGTGGTTGGATCGAGTTCTGAATTTCCAAGTACGACTTCATTATCATCAGTGATCACATCGATAGATGGAACAAGGTCTACATAATTCGGTCTTGCCAAAGTATTGGTCCATGCTAACCTGAAAATGGTATTTTCATTCAGATTATACTTAAAATGTACCCCAGGCAGCACATTGGTATACGCGCTCTTATCGGTAACTTTTCCAATAAGATCTTCCTCATCCATGATCTGATTTCCTGTAGCGGTTATATTGGTATTCTCAATACGAACTCCGGCAAGAACTGATAATTTATCCGTGATATTCTGATTAGTCATCAGATAACCCGCATAAACGTTTTCATCCACATCGAAATTAGCTCTCAGGTATTCATCGGGAACATCACTTTCTTCAAAGATATCCTCATTTTTAAGATTCAGACCTCCTAAGAATTCAGGAGTCACAAAATAACCAGCCTGATATTGCGATCCCGCAAGGAAATCAGGATCGGTATAGTCATGTATGGCTACATCCTTCATTGTATCAAATCCTGGAATAAGAGACTCATATTCGTAGAAATTATTATTTCTCTCTTTATTCTTGAAACGACCTCGGGCACCGAATTTAATAGTTCCGCCATGTCCGAGAAGATCAGCAGGTAATTGGAAGTTAAGGAAAGCATTGATATCCTTTTCATCGGTATACTGATATTCTTCAGTTAACTCATCGAATTCATAATTCTCAGGAGTAGTATCTGCCGGATCAACCGGAGTCATGATCGGGTAACGGGTATTCAGGTTACGGTTCACCGCGAATTCACTTGCGTAAGCGATATAACGCTCATTCGGACGTTCTTCTGATGCCTTTGCATAGGAAGCCATCCAATTAACCTTCATATTCCCGAATAAATGATCACCACCCAGACTATAGTTCTGCATGCGCTGATCTTCAAGTCGGGCATTATCATTTCGTCCACCCGGTACACCACCTTTAGTCTCTCTCACTTCTTCGGCAGGAAAACGAACAAGGTTGTTATTACCATCGATCTGAAAATCACCTATTGCGATATCTTCTCCATCCAGGATCTCATTACTGTAGGCAAAACGATTCTCGCGATCATCTCTCCAGTTATACATGGATTTAAAATAGATATTATGATTTTCATTAAAATTATAATCCAGATTTGCAGCAAAACTTCTTCTTACCCGTTGAACAAGGTAAGTTCTGGTTTCATATTCTTTGGTATAAGGATTAACCTCCACCTCTTCGGTATCACTACCATTAAAGTATTCGAATTCATCATCCCATTCAGCTTCTACGTTATCCGAACCGAAATCATTATCATTGATCGAAGCGGAAACCATCCATCCGAACTTCCCGTTCTTGGTACGATCCCCTACAAGGAAGGAACCGTTGAGAATTCTCTTTTCAGTGATTGTGTTCACCCCAGAACCTGCAGTTGCCGAAAGACGAAATCCCTGTGGAGCAGTACGTGTAACAAGATTTACAGATCCGCCCAATGCGTCAGCATCCATATCCGGGGTAACAGCCTTACTCACCTCGATGGTCTGGATCATATCGGAAGGGATAAGGTCCATCTGAACATTTCTGTTATCTCCTTCTGCAGAAGGAATGCGGCTACCATTCAGCGTAACCGAATTCAATTGTGGTGAAAGTCCGCGGATAATAATATTTCTGGCCTCTCCCTGATCCACCTGCATAGTGATTCCGGGTATCCGTTTAACGGCATCCCCTATATTCGCATCAGGAAATTTCCCAATTTGATCTGTCGACACCACATTGGTAATATTCATATTGTTCTTCTGGGTGTTGAGTGCTCTTGCCTGACCGCTCAATCCGTAAGCGGAGATTTCCACTCCTTCCAGTTCCATACTCTCAGCGGTAAGAACGATATTTATATGAGTGGTCTCCGAAGCTTTAACGGTAACATCCACCTCAACATCTGAAAATCCCAGATATTTTACGATGACCTTATGATCGCCTTCAGGAACGGCTACGAAAGTAAATTTACCGTTCTGATCGGAAACTGCACCCTTCATCATATCAGATATTATTACAGTGGCTCCCGGAACATAGATACCGTTTTCATCAGCAATTGTTCCCGTAAGGTTTCCTTCCTGGGCAACTGCAGACAAGAACAGCATAAACATTAGTGAAAATGCAAATAGATTCTTCATTAGTGATTGTAATTTAGTTGACGGTTACAAAGAAACTATGAGGAATCCTGAAACATGTTGTGGGAAAAATAAGGTAATGTTAAGCTACCTTTTCGAATACACAGGAAGGAAGTTAAGTTTTAGAATTATTTAACATATGGTTAATAAACCCCCTGAAAAGCAAAAAGCCCTTTGACAGAAATATGTCAAAGGGCTTTTTATTTTTTGTAAAAAGCTTCTTAAGCCTCGAAAGGCTCGATAGAAACGTAAGACTTATTGTCTTTTTTCTTCTGAAACTTAACGATACCGTCAATTTTAGCATGTAAGCTATGGTCTTTACCCATATATACATTATCACCAGGATGGTGAGCAGTACCTCTTTGTCTTACAATGATATTTCCAGCGATTGCGGCCTGACCTCCAAAGATCTTAACACCGAGGCGTTTCGATTCTGATTCTCTACCGTTCTTGGAACTACCAACTCCTTTTTTATGTGCCATTTTATTAGAGTTTTATCGGTTATCAATAATTAGCTTAATGCTTCGATTAATTCGGCTTTTTTCATAGAAGAGTAACCTGTTACTCCTTTATCTTTTGCCATTTCTCTCAACTCAGCAACGGTAAGATCGTTTAGATCCTGACCTGCAGCGGCTGGAGCAGCTTCAGCTTTCTTTTCTTCTTTCTTAGGAGCAGCTTTTTTAGTTGCACCACTAGCTACGATATTCTCGATTACAAGCTCGGTAAGGTATTGTCTGTGACCGTTCTTAACACGGTAACCTTTACGTCTCTTTTTCTTGAATACAATAACTTTGTCTCCTTTAAGGTGCTTTACGACTTTAGCCTCAACAGCGGCTCCGTCTATAGCCGGGGCGCCGATGGTAACTGAACCGTTGTCATCAAGAAGAAGTACATTGTCAAAGGAAACTTTGTCACCTTCTTCTGAAGCCAAACGATGCACATATACCTTCTGATCTTTTGCAACTTTAAATTGCTGCCCTGCTATCTCTACAATTGCGTACATAACGTATGGATTAATAAAATAATAGTAATTAAACTGCTGCCAAAATGTATTTTTGGCGGGTGCAAATATACTGTTAATTCCCTAAACCGCAAACGTTTTTATGCCTTTTGAATATTTTTTTTAGGGTTCCAGCTCGGTTTGAATTTTTGCATGAAGGCAAGTGTGAGTACAACTGTTGAAGCAAATCCTTCAACCAGGAGTATAAATATGAGAATTCCAGGGCCTTGATTGTAGTCTTTCATCCAGCTTTCCATAATCAATTTCGGGAACTCTTTATCGATATGAAACATATAGATAGCCATAAAGCCTACAAAGATGAGGGTAGCCAAAAATCCGGTGAAAATACCGGTCTTAAATCCTTTATAATAGTCAAATTTATCACCCTCGATCAATCTTCTGATTCGGATCACAGAATAGATACCATAAGCTACTATGGCTCCGTTAGAGATCCTTAACCAAGGATTTTCATGCAAACCGATCAATTTCAATATTAAGAAATAAGCGATCAGTCCTATGGCGATGAAAATTCCAAAACGAATATGCAATTTTTCAGGATTCATAGAGGTAACCTTTTAATTAACAGCATTTAAATTACAAAAAATTGAATGACTCCCGGTTAATATTGACTTAAAATTTAGTCGTTAACCCACCTGATCTGAATTATTCCATTAATTTTACGCCAGAAATTATCAACCGGTGTGCCACAGTGATTTAAACATCCCAACACCCCCCTTTCATTCAAAATCGGGTTATTACGATAAACGATGATTGTTAAATTAAATTAAAGGATTTTCAACTGTACGGTACATTTCTTAATTTCAATACGGAGTTAATCCAGCTCGAATTTAAAAAATGAATTTAATGAAATACTTGTTGTCCTGTTTTGCCATCGCTGCCTGCCTTTCACTGACTGCTCAGACCGGCGAAGAACAACAATCGGAAACCGCAACAGCATCTCAACCGACTATCGAAGTATCCCGATCGCTAATTTTAAGCAATGGTTTAAAAGTCATTGTGATCGAAGACAGAGAACTTCCTAAAATCACCTATACACTAACACTGGATAATCCACTTATACCTGAAGATGACCAGCCCGGTATTACTGCCCTGGTTCATAAAATGACCGGTAACGGTTCTGAAAACATTTCCAAAGAAGAATTTGAGAACCAGATCAAACAGATGGGAGCATCCTTCTCTTTCGGATTGGATAAAAATGTGGCCACCGGACTATCCGGAAATCACGACCAGATCCTCAATTTATTCTCCGATGCCCTTCTGCACCCAAATTTCACAACGGAAGAATTGGAGAAAATTAAAGCTGAATTGATCACTAAAATAGAAGAAGATCAAAATCATATTGAACACACAGCTTCTGATGTTGCAAATATTCTGGCCTATGGAAAGTCACACCCAAGAAGCATGAGAGCAAGTGCAGCTTCCCTTAAAAGCATTTCTTTGGAAGATGTCCAGAAGTTCTATCATAACTATTTTGTTCCGGCAAATGCATATTTGACCATAACGGGTGACATCAGCTTTGAAGAAGGTGCGAGAATAGCAGAAAAGAATTTTTCAGAATGGGCTAAAGCCACTCCCCCGTCTTTCACCTTCAATGCACCAAAGGACCCGTATTATACACAGATCGCTTTTATCGACATGCCTGGAGCATCCAAATCGAGAATTATCTATGAGAATCTTATCGACCTCAAGATGAATCAATCTGACTATCCCGCTGTAATTCTTGCCAATTCTATTTTGGGCAGGAAAGGCAAAGGCAGACTTTTCCGCTACCTGACAGAGACCAAAGGCTTTACTAATAATGTAACTTCTCATGTGGGATATAGCAAGAAATCAATGTCTACTTTTCAGGTTCGTTCAACTGCAAACCCCGAGGATACTGAGAATATCATCAAGGCTATTCTGGAAGTTTTAGAGAACATGAAAGAAACTCCGGTCACTGATACTGAATTACAACAGGCACAACAATCGCTGATCGCAGACATGAAGAAAAGACGGTCTAATCCGGTTAACAGAGCAGATCAGGAGGTGAAAATCATGACCGAATCCTTACCTTCAAACTTTTATGCCGATTTTGAAGCCAGAATTCTTTCTGTATCATTGGAAGATATTCAAAGGGCTGCGAATACCTATTTTAAATCTGACCGTGCGAGAATAATAGTTGTAGGAGATGGCAGTGACATGCTCAGTGCACTGAAATCACTCAAATACAAAAATAAACCAGTGCCTGTCAAATTTTATGACAGAAACGGAGAGCCTGCCACGGAACCTAAATATACCTCAGAAATCCCGGAAGGAACTGATGCAAATACGATTCTGCAAAAATTCATCGACTCTTTGGGTGGACGCGAAAGACTAGAAGAGATCAGCTCTATGTATATGTCTGCAGAAGGCAAGGTACAAGGAATGAGCATGAATATGGAGATCAAAAAACTGAGCGGTAAATATTCCATGGCCATGAAAATGATGGGGAGCACGATCACCAAGCAGGTATATAATGGAGAATCCGGATACATGATCGTTCAGGGAAATGTAGAACCCATGCCTGAAAAAATGATCAACGAACTCAATATCACCTCGAATGTCTTTCCCGAACTAGCCATGTTAAATAATAACATCCTAAAACTCGATCGGGTTGAAATGCTGGATGGAAGAAAAACCTATGTGCTTTCCGGTTTCGGCAATAAATACATGTATTTCGATGCTAAGTCTGGTTTGAAGATAAAAGAGGAAACCGTGGTTAAATCAGGTAATGAAACCATTGTTTCAACTACCCTCATGGGAGATTACCGCGAAGTCAATGGAATCAAATTCCCATATTTCCTTTCACAGACAACCGACAATCAGGAGATCGAAATGAATGTTCAGACATTAAAACTCAACGAAGGGGTTTCGGATACTGATTTTCAGTAGTGATCATCAT
This sequence comes from Robertkochia solimangrovi, assembly GCF_007279655.1. Taxonomy (GTDB): domain Bacteria; phylum Bacteroidota; class Bacteroidia; order Flavobacteriales; family Flavobacteriaceae; genus Robertkochia; species Robertkochia solimangrovi. Next base: position 132,079 of record NZ_QKWN01000001.1, read on the forward strand.
TTGCCTTTATTGACGAGATAGACACCTCCCAGAATGAATATAGCCCCGAACAAATGCCCCAATCCGAAATGCTCTCCGTCAAGAACGCCCCAGAACACCCCCACAACCGGTATCAGATAGGTCACTGAGGTTGAAAAAACAGCATCTGAAATTTGAATAAGTCTGTTGAAAAGGATCTTAGCCATACCGGTTCCAAAAACCGCAAGTATTGCGATATACATCAGTGAGGTCTGCAGTTCCTGCAAATCCGCTTCATCGGTTTCAAATATTCCGGAAAAACAAAGCAATACGATCGCTGGAAGCACCATAAAAGCGAAATTACCCACAGCTATGCTCATCGCAGAAACATCCTGTAATTTAGTCTTTATAATATTCGCATTAGCTGCATAAAGAATCGCAGCAATAATTACCAACAATGAATAGAAATAGTTTTGATCAGGATTCAGGGAGGCTCCCTGTAAAATCAATAATCCGGCACCTATCAGTCCGAAAAGGACACCAAATAATTGAATCCTGACGAACCGGATCCTGAATAATACCACCCCCATAATAATCGCAAAGAGGGGAACCAATGAATTGAGAACCGAAGCGATATTACTATCGATCTCCGTTTCTGCAAAGGCGAACAGGAATACCGGAATAAAGGTGCCACAAAGCGCCGACAGCCCCACCCAGGGCCATTCTTTCTTCTTAATCCTGAACAACGATCTAAAACCTATCAGAAACAAAAATATCGTTGAAAATATGATACGTACTGCACCGAGTTGCAAGGGTGTAAGGCCACCAAGCCCCTTCTTTATGAGAATATAAGAACTCCCCCATATCAATGAAAGTACGATCAGATATACCCATTTACGTGTATCATTATTCATCGAATACCAATTTTTAAGAGAGCAAAAATGACATAATATTTAATTATTCATACTACGATTCACCTTAAAATTATCGACAACCTCATCGTTATGTTCTGCTCAAATCGAAACATGATTACCAAATCAGAGTTTAGATTCCGGGATTATCTTAAGGCATTGAAAAAAAATAGACTTAATTTTAGACTTTAAATTTACATTCATGAAAAAATTATTGATCCTTATTTTAATAGCTCCGTTAATGCTCCTGTCCTGTAAACAGGAAAAACCTGCAGAGAACGAGCAGATGAAGCGAGTGATTGCTATCCACGATGAGGTCATGCCTCAAATGACGAAGCTCACAAAATTAGTTGGAGAACTCAAGCCCCTTGCAGATTCTACTGAGACGGGAGCTCCTTACCAAAAAGCGATGACCGACCTGCAGGAATCTCATGAACTCATGATGTCCTGGATGAAAGGTTTTGGTGATCGTTTCACACACGAAGAGATCCTTCAGGGAAAGGAACTTAGTCCCGAAAAGGAAATATGGCTCGATGAAGAAGAAATAAAAGTCAAGGAGATGCGAGACAAGGTTAATGAAAGTGTCGCCAATGCTGAAAAACTACTCAGCAAGCCATCTGAATAATTAAAAAAAGAGCCCGTTGATCAACGGGCTCTTTTTTTAATTCCAGGTAAATGATTCCATCAAATGCCTGATATCATCTTCCAGATATGCTGCTGCTGGCATAATACTATCATAATTCGGTTTCGATGAGAAATATAGCGACCCGGTTACGAAGTTACGTGTACTGTCAGTCAAATAGAATTGTGATTGTGATGCAGCATTTCCCCTTACCATATAAAACATACCATAAACGCCCTTATCATCATTTATAAAGGGCTGCTCGGTTATATTATCCGCCTTAACCACATGTTCATAAGTCAGCTTTTGCGCATCCCTAAGTAAGAGATCGAGATCTCCATCAACCGCCTTATAGGTTATATAGATCTTTGCATTCATTCCTTTATAATCGAGATTGAATGAACAATCTTTAAAATTCTCAAGGGTTGCCGCTTTATTTTGTTCGAAATCGAAAGGACATTCCTTTGAGATCCCGGAATATAAGGGAGCTGGATATTCCAGCCTTAGCGTAGCTTTAGGCTTCGGTACGGGGGCATCACCGCAACTACTTACAAAGATCACGGCAACAGAAAGGATCAATAACTTCCTGAACATTCTCAACTCAGACTTACTTTTAATTGTTTAATTCTTTTTTTATCCAGGGCTTCGACCTCAAAAATATAATTGTTGAATTTTATCTTCTCTCCCTTTTTCGGAAAACTACCTGCGATCTCCAGAACGAATCCGGCTATGGTTTCCGATTCACCTTTGCAATCCTCAAATTCCGATTCATTTTCTATTCGGATCACCCGATAAAAATCCTTCAATGTCGTTTTCCCTTCAAATACAAAGTTCTTTTCATCAAGTTTGGAATAGATGAGATCTTCATCGTCGAATTCATCACTGATATCACCAACGATCTCCTCTATGATATCTTCCAGAGTTACGAGTCCTGAAGTACCGCCATATTCGTCTACCACAATAGCCAAATGACTTTTCATTTCCTGAAACTCCTTTAAAAGGTCATCAAGCTTTTTATTTTCCGGAACAAAATAAGGATCTCTGATCAAAGATACCCAGTCAAAGACCTTTCTGTCGATATAAGGCAACAGATCCTTAACATAAAGAACGCCGGTAACATTATCCATATTGTCGCGAAATACCGGAATACGCGAATACCCGTTATCGACGATCAAGCTAACGACCTCCGGAAATTTCATTTCCTCATTCAATGCGAAGATATCGATCCTGGGTCGCATAACCTGCCTGGTATCCGTATTCCCAAAGGAAACAATACCTTGTAATATCTTCTTTTCCTCGTTGGTGGTATCGTCCTCCGAGGTAAGTTCAAGAGCATGAGAAAGCTGATCAACCGATATATTACTTCGTTTTTTACCCAGTTTATCCTGAAGATAGATCGTGATCGCCCGCATCGGCATACTCAACGGATAGAATAAATGATCGAGAACATTCAACGGATGAGCCATGAAAAGTGCAAACTTGGTCTTATTCCGACTCGCGTAGATCTTTGGAAGAATCTCCCCGAATAACAGAATCAGAAAGGTTGCCACGACAACTTCAAGAATAAATCTTATATCGATAAAACCAAATATCTTACCATTAACTCCGGAAAAGAACAACTCACTGAGAGAACTGAATAGCAGAACAATGGCAATATTTATAAAATTATTGGCCACCAAAATGGTAGCCAGTAGTTTCTTAGGTTTTTCCAGTAGTTTGACCACTATATTTCCTCGATCCGATTTCGAGACCTGAGGGTCATTGATATCGGAAGGACTCAAGGAAAAGAATGCGACTTCAGCTCCGGAAATAAGTGCAGAAAATGTAAGCAGGCAAATAAGCACCAGCAGTTTGATGACTGAAGCTGATTCTATAAATAAAAAAGCGATTAAACTCGGGGGTTCAGGGTCCAAAGTCCAAGGTTTTAATTAAACAAATCAGAATGGAAGATCGTCATCTTCTTCTTCATACTGCGATGGTGAATTCGTGGCACTTACAGCCGGTCCTGACTGTTGTGGCCGGGATTCATTTTGCTGACGAGGTTGTGGCGCACCACCGCTCTGACCAGCAGGATTATCGTTTTTATTGGATAAAAATGTGAAATCGGTCGCATGAATCTCTGTTGTATACCTCATATTTCCATCTTCACCCTGCCATTGTCTGGTTTTCAGTCTGCCCTCCACATAAATCTTGTCTCCTTTAGAAAGGTATTTCTCGCAGACCTCAGCCGCCTTATTTCGAACAACGATATTATGCCATTCGGTATTGGTTACTTTTTCACCGGTCTGCCTGTTGAGATAGGTCTCGTTCGTAGCCAGCGGAAAACGCCCCAGGCAATTGCCTCCTTCAAAATAATTCATCTTTACCTCGTCTCCAAGGTGTCCTATCAACATTACTTTATTCAGTGTACCACTCATAAGATCGGTTTCTAATAATCAGGTTATTTTATAAATGTATTAATTTTTGTTGTATCTAAAAATCAAATTCCCGGACAAAATTAGCAATCAACACAGGAACAGGATATTCAGAGAGGCTTTTCTCATCAACTCCATCTTTGATACTACCCTGCAAATTTACGATCCAGAACGTAGTATTGATATGTTGATGCGATAATTTATGAACTTTTGGCTTTTCGTTAAAACGAATAATTTCAAACGGATCGTTTTTCACCAATTCTTTAAATGTTGAATCCGCCAAAATATCTGGTTCCTCCAAGACCTTTTCCGATTCGATCAATGGGAATTCGTAAAGATTCTGCCATATATCACCTTCCCCTCTTTTTCTGAGTATAGTATTTTCACCGGTCCTTACAATCACATAATTAAAAAACCGCTGTCTGATCTTCTGCTTTTTGATCTTTACGGGCAATTCCCCAACCTTTCCGGATTGAAATGCCTGACACTCCATATTCAAAACACACGATTCACAATCAGGATTGACCGGCTTACATTGTACCGCTCCGAATTCCATTACAGCCTGATTATGATCTCCGGGATCTTCAGGACCTATCTGATCATTGGCAATTTCTTTAAAGAGCCTGATTCCGACAGTGGAGTTTATGGGCTCATCAATCCCGAAGTAACGCGACAAAACCCGGTAAACATTTCCGTCGACCACGGCAACAGGTTCATCATAACAGATGGAGGCAATTGCATTGGCTGTATATTCACCTACTCCTTTTAATTTTTTTAATTCTGCTGCTGAAGCGGGAAAAACACCATTAAGTTCTGAAGCTATATACTTTGCGGTAGCATGCAAATTTCTCGCTCTCGAGTAATACCCCAACCCTTGCCAAAGCTTTAAAACTTCCTGTTCTTCTGCATCCGCAAGGTCAAAAATAGTCGGAAACCGCTCTTTAAATTTTAAATAATAGGGCAATCCCTGTGCCACACGGGTTTGTTGTAACATTATTTCCGAAAGCCATATATTATAGGGTATTTTCGATGTTCGCCATGGTAGCAGCCTCTTATTCGCTGTATACCAGTTATTTATATTTTTAGTAAAAGACATACCCGATTAAAATAAATTTTAGTAAATTGGGTTTATTTAGTTAAATTTTAATTGTTTAGAGTATAAATATTGATATTTTAATTTATATATTTGCAACCCCTAAATTTATAACACGTAAAACAAAAATAACAAAATGACTAAAGCAGACATCGTAGCTAAGATTTCAGAAAAACTTGGCATGGAAAAAGGAGACGTACAGGCAACTGTTGAATCATTTATGGAAGAGGTAAAAAACTCCTTGGAAGGTGGTGATAATGTATACCTACGAGGTTTTGGAAGCTTTATTATCAAAACTAGAGCTGAAAAAACCGGAAGAAATATTTCCAAAAATACTACAATTAAGATCCCAGCTCACAACATTCCGGCATTCAAACCAGCGAAAGTTTTTGTAGAGGGTGTTAAAACTAGTGTAGAGGTAAAATAAATTATTAATATAAATCATTTCATAAATGCCCAGCGGTAAAAAAAGAAAGAGACATAAGGTAGCTACGCACAAGCGTAAGAAAAGAAGAAGAGCTAACCGTCATAAGAAAAAGTAGTTAGATTAACTACTTTTTCTTTTTCAAGGTATTTAATACAACTATCGTTCATTGAAATAGGAAAATCAATTGATTTGATTTGATTTTCCGCCGGGTTTAAAAAAAACCTGTCTGACAAAAGAAATTAAGCTCAAACGTTTTCTTAAGGAAAACCAGAGTTATTGTTTAATCCATCGGTCCGTGACATCAACTACGGACAGATATAAATTCATTCAGAGTGAATAAAGAATTAATCGTAAGATCTGGTTCCTCTGACGTTGATTTTGCCATATTAAAGGATGGAAAACTAATTGAATTGCACAAGGAGCAGGACAGTAGTGATTTCTCCGTTGGTGACATCATGCTCGCCAAGGTCAGAAAACCTGTTTCCGGATTGAATGCCGCATTTGTCAATGTCGGTTATGAAAAAGATGCATTTCTGCATTATCACGATCTGGGACCACAATTGTCTTCCCTACTGAAATTCATTAAACGAGTAAGCACAGGTAAATTAAAAGATTTCTCTTTAAAAGACTTCCCATTTGAAAAAGATATAGACAAAAATGGCGTCATCAATGATGTTCTTAAAGCCAATCAGTCTATACTAGTACAAATTGTAAAAGAGCCTATTTCAACCAAAGGTCCGAGAATCAGTTCAGAACTTTCCATCGCGGGAAGATATCTTGTTCTCGTTCCATTTTCCGATCGCGTTTCCGTTTCACAGAAAATAGAAAGCAAAGAAGAAAAAGACCGGTTAAAAAGGCTGGTACAAAGCATCAGACCAAAAGGTTTTGGCGTTATTGTACGTACAGTTGCCGATGGCAAAAAAGTCGCAGAACTAGACAAAGATCTGAACAACCTGTTAAGTAAATGGACAGCGTTGTGTAAAAAAATCTATAAAGCGAACTATCCATCCAAGGTCCTAAGTGAATTAAACAGAGCCGCATCCATTCTCAGGGATGTATTTAATGATGATTTCACAGGAATTTTTGTTGATGATGAGACGCTTTACTACCAAATCAAGGATTATGTGCATCAAATTGCACCTGATAAAGAATCCATTGTAAAATTATATGATTCCAGTATCCCGATATTCGAAAAATTCGGAATAGAGAGACAAATCAAAACTTCATTCGGCAGAACCGTTTCAACCAGTAAAGGAGCTTATCTGGTAATCGAACATACCGAGGCTTTACACGTAATCGATGTAAACAGCGGGAATCGTTCCAATAAAGCTAAAACACAGGAAGACACGGCCCTCGAGGTAAACCTGATCGCCGCCAAAGAGATCGCAAGACAATTACGTCTGCGAGATATGGGCGGAATTATCGTGATTGATTTCATCGATATGACTACCGCCGATAATCGTAAAAAACTTTACGATAAATTAAGAGAGGAAATGAAAGATGACCGCGCTAAGCACAAGATTCTTCCTCCGAGTAAGTTTGGACTCATACAAATTACAAGACAGCGCGTAAGACCGGAAATGAATATCAAAACCAGGGAAGAAAATCCTAATGGTGAGGGCGAAGTTGAAGCCCCGATCGTATTGATAAATAAGATTTCCGCTGATCTGGAGCGCATATTACAAAATAAAAGCTTTAAAGAAGGTATCATTCTAAATACCCACCCTTTTATAGCTGCATACTTAACCAAAGGATTTCCATCCGTCCGTTCTAAATGGTTTTTAGAACACAAAAAATGGGTTAAAGTTTTACCAAGAGATGCTTACACGTACCTTGAATATCGTTTTAAAGATAAAAACGGAAAGGTATTATCATAAAAAAAACCACGCCAAGGCGTGGTTTTTTTGTTTCTTTACGTCCGTGAATACCAAAAAATCCTATACCGTTCAGGAGGCTACCGCAAAGTTGGAATACTATTGCGCATATCAGGAAAGATGTCATCGCGATGTTCGTGAAAAACTGATTTCCATGAATATGATCCCCCTCGCGATAGACACCATCATAAATCATCTTATTCAGGAGAACTATCTGAATGAAGAACGCTTTGCAAGAAGTTTCGCCCGCGGTAAATTCCGGATAAAGAAATGGGGACGCAAACGCATTATAAGAGAACTCAAATTACGTGACATCACCCGATATAACATCGAGGCAGCTCTTTCCGAAATCACCGACGAAGAATACTTCTCAGCACTCGAAGAACTGGCAATTAAAAGACTCGAATCCCTCAGGGAAAAAGATACGTTAATGCGAAAGAAAAAACTATGTGACTATCTGCTTTACAGAGGATGGGAACACCATCTCGTCTATGAAATTTCAAACAACCTTATACAGGATTGATGCCTAAGGCCCGGTGTGTATCAATAACAGCCCGGTCATTTTTATAATCGATCCATTCCTGACCTTTACGCCTTCGCATTAAATTATCAAAATGGCGCATTACAAGCACGTTGTATGCTGCCCTGGCCAAATTCACAGGTTTTCGCGGAAACGCCCTTAAACTCATCGAAAACCCCGGAGTAAGGTATTTCATGTAATGCCAGTAACCCTCAGGCATATATAACATCTCTCCATGATTGAGTTCTGCGACATAACCTTCTGCATATTTTAAGGCAGGCCACTTTTCAAAATCCGGATTATCAAAATCGATATCCTCCCTTGAGATCAGCGAATGAGGTATCTTATACATATACTTAGTCTGATCAGGAGGAAGTATTACACAGCGCTTCTTGCCATGAAAATGAAAATGCAGAATATTGGAATAATCGATATCGAAATGCATAAAGACACGACTATTCTCACCTCCGAAGAATAACATAGGTAATTGTTTAACCAGACGCAAACCGATATCGGGCCAGTTAAAATCCTTTTGTAACGAAGGCACCTCCTTCATCAGATTATAGAGAAAGATTCGGTAATTGGTCGGTTTCGATTTAAGAAGATCTATATAATCAGCCATCTTCATCTTCGCATGCGGCTGGTTGAATCCATCTTCGTGTGAAACAGGCCTGTCATCATATAACGGCACTTCCCGTTCACCAGAAATCTCTTTTATATAATCGAGATTCCATTTATCGTAGGCTGCCCAATCTTTGGTCAGTGTCTCGATTACCACGGGTTTCTGAGGCTTTAGATAATGCTTTACAAAATCTTCCTTAGAGATAGATTTTACGCGGGGTATTTCATGTAATTTCATATCAAAAACATAAACAGAACAAAAAATCACCAGGTAAACCTGATGATTTATCCGATCCTGCCAACACCTATTGTGTTAAGCTAAATTGTCTTTAAAGTTAACTGAAATTTAATTAAAATATTATTTAGATCTTATCTGCCGTTTTGCTTTTTTCTCTCGCAGCCTCATTTCTTTCGATCGTATGCCCTGGTCTTGACCACTTCGGTTTTTCTCCCAAAGCGTTGTATTGTGAATCCTTTTCTTCAACGGTAGCTGGCTGCATCTTCTTGATAAAAGGCTTTTGCGGATTCAATCCTAGCTTTTCGAACATCAGCATATCTTCATTTACATCCGGATTCGGCGTGGTAAGCAATTTATCTCCTGCAAAGATTGAATTAGCACCTGCAAAGAAACACATCGCCTGACCTTCACGTGTCATTTGGGTGCGTCCCGCTGATAATCTTACCTGAGTCTCCGGCATTATAATTCTTGTGGTAGCCACCATACGTATCATCTCCCATATTTCAACCGGAGTCTGATCTTCCATAGGCGTTCCATCAACCGCTACCAAAGCATTGATCGGCACCGATTCAGGCTGAGGATTCAGCGAAGATAACGCAACAAGCATACCGGCCCTGTCTTCAACTGCTTCACCCATTCCAATTATTCCGCCACTACAAACCGTAACATTTGTTTTTCGTACGTTATCTATAGTATCGAGACGATCCTGATAACCGCGGGTAGAAATGACTTCTTTGTAATATTCTTCTGAGGTATCAAGGTTATGATTATAAGCATACAAACCAGCTTCAGCCAAACGTTTTGCCTGATTCTCAGTAATCATACCAAGCGTACAGCACACCTCCATATCGAGTTTATTGATGGTTCGTACCATCTCCAGTACCTGATCGAATTCAGGACCATCCTTAACGTTTCTCCATGCAGCACCCATACAAACGCGTGAGCTACCTGAAGATTTAGCACGTAATGCCTGTGCTTTAACCTGTTGTACTGTCATCAGATCATTACCTTCTACCGAAGTGTGGTAACGAGCAGCCTGCGGGCAATACCCACAATCTTCAGGACAACCTCCTGTTTTGATCGATAACAATGTAGAAACCTGCACAGTATTAGGATCATGAAATTTCCTATGTACCGATGCTGCTTCATACAACAACTCCATTAATGGTTTATGATAGATCTCCAGGATCTCTTCCTTAGTCCAGTTATGTCTGATTTCACTCATAATATCCTTTTAAACAGAACCGTTAAAACGAGTTCCGATATTGGCACAAATGTAATAAATAGATTCAGGTATCTTAGCAATCATTAACAAAAGATGCCTTCGAACCATCCCTGAGCCCTAATATATAAACGTTATTCTTTCAGGTACTTTTCCGGAGCTTCCAGCAGTATGCTGACTGCATTACCACCAAAACCTACCGCATTGACCATTACTTTTCTTATAGGCCCTCTAATTCCAGCACCCTCCTCAAAAGGCACGCCCACGAACTTCTGATCACGTATCATGGTAATCGCAAGATCTGCGCTTAGCAAACCGGAGGCTCCAAAAGTATGTCCTATTTTCCATTTATTGGACGTTAAGGCTGGCTTATGATCTCCAAAAACCTTACCGATCGCACGCAACTCTGAAAGATCACCTTTGATGGTTCCGGGCGCATGCATCACGATGACATCCACTTCCCGCGGATCAATCCCTTTCAACGCCATCTTCATGGAACGTTGAAAACATACGGCATCGGATGTAATGGAAATATTATGTTTCAGTATTTCGGTTGCATAGCCAACTCCGGCAATCACAGCCAGTGCATTTGACGCGACACCACGTTCCAGACACATGGCCGCAGCTCCTTCACCTAAAACCATGGTATTGGAACTTTTCTCCATATCCAGAGCACGGCAGGGATAATCAGCCGCAATATCCCGGGCATAAATCTTAAGGGATCGCATCTGAGCGATCGTAAAAGGTGTCAACGAAGCTTCACTTCCTCCTACCAGAAACCGCTCACTCATTCCTGATCGTATCCAGGCTACACCGTTGAGCAATGAATGAAGCGCTGTACTGCATGTAATGGAATGTGAGATCTGAGGACCTTCATTCTGCAGATCATGAGCCACCCATGAAGAGATATTCCCAAGAGTGGTGGTAGGTGATGCCAAAGTACTGCTATATCCCTTTTCAAGAAACTCCTTATGATACTTTTCAAATAGCTCAGTAGCTCCTCTGGATGATCCAAAATTAATGCCGAAATCCTTTTCTTCATTCCAACCTGCTTCTCGCACTGCAATTCTGGAAACCAGTATCGCATAAATCACACTTGGATCCAGCGAGGCATACTTAGGGTCACCGTTTCGAATTTCTCCCGCAATTTCAAGATCTTTCTCTTGTAACCTACCAACGAAAAGCTCTTCCCCATTGAAAAGATCTTTGGTTAAATAATGCCGATTGTTTTTATACGCTTCCCTGACACTAACCTGATTACTCCCCAGTGGCGACAAAACCCCTGATGCAGTAACCGATATCTTATTGTAAGTCTTCTCCATTCCGGTTCTTCAATATGATCAAATGCCTTTTACAGCAACCTATTCAACCTGATTCATTTTCATGGCAGGCAGCTCTTCAAGTAACGAAAGAATTACCTCATAGATCGTATTCATCTCCTCCTGCCCGATCACATATGGGGCCTGAATATAAATCGTGTTCCCCAACGGGCGAAGGTATACCCCTCTCTCCATAAAATAGGAAAACATCTTATTTCTTAAACCGCCATATCGTGACATATCAAGATCGAGGTCCAGAGCAAAAATGACTCCACACTGGCGAACTCCTCGCACCATCGGATGTCTCTTTACCTGCTCACCAAAAATTTCATGATATCGAATCACCTGACGGATCTGAGACTGAATCGCTTCTGTTTGCAGAAGTTCGATTGCCGCCAAAGCAGCTGTACATGACAATGGATTGGCTGTATACGTATGACCGTGGAAGAAACCTTTTGCAATATCATCACTGTAGAAAGCATCAAATACCTCCTGCGTACAACTCGTAGCAGCCATCGGCAATAAACCTCCGGTCAACGCTTTACTCATACAGATGATATCAGGTTTTTGACTTATCTGATCGGAAGCAAAAGCGGTCCCTGTTTTTCCAAAACCGGTCATAACTTCATCTGCGATCAGTAAAACACCCTGCTTGTGCAAATATTCAAGAATCACATTCAAGGATTCCGCATCATGCATTTTCATCGCCGCCGCTCCCTGTACCAATGGTTCATAGATGAACGATGCGACTTTCTTTGTTTCGCATATTTCCCTGAGAACAGACAACAGTTCCTCAGTGTTATTTCCATTTGGAACCGGAATTCTGATCACTTCGAGCAACATACCTTCAAACGGACCATTATAAACCGAGAGGTTTGAAACAGACATCGCTCCAAAGGTATCTCCATGGAATCCTTCTTCAAAGGCGATGATCACCTGCTTGCGATCTCCCTTATTAAAATGATACTGAAGAGAAATCTTTACACCAACTTCAACCGAAGTGGATCCGTTATCAGAATAAAACAACTTCTCCTGATTATCGGGCAGCAGCGCGATCAATTTCTCAGAAAGTTCAACTGCCGGTTCGTGCGTAAATCCGCTGAATACCACCTGATCGAGGTTTTGCATTATGTGCGCTACCCTGTCGGTGATTTCAGGATTACAATGACCATACATACAGGTATACCAGGATGATATCCCATCGATATAGGATTTCCCGCTTTCATCATATAGGTAAACGCCTTTAGCCCTGGCGATAGCCAGATTCTCAGGGTATGTTTTATGCTGGGTAAGAGGATGCCAAATATGCTTCTTATCTCTTTCGGAAAGTTTCATGAACAAAAGATTGAAGTTGCAAAATTGCTAAATACGGGCAGTAGTGCCAAGTATAAGCCGCTTTAAATTGTTAAGCAGAGGTTAAAGTTTCTGAAGACAGGATCTGAACTTATCCGCATATTTACGTATCACCTCAGGAGTAAACTCCTTTTCCTCATCGATTCTTCCGATGATCTGAACTCCGGTCATATGACTGATAATATCCTCAGTTGCGGGATGCTCCCTTCCATTGAAAAGAATAAAAACCTCAAAGCCCTGTTGCTTCAGGAGATTAACAGTAAGTAACGTATGGTTGATACTTCCGAGATAATGTCGGGAAACAACAATTACCTTATAATCCGGCTTCATCACATCCATGATGGTGCTTTTATCACTTAAAGGAACTAACAACCCTCCAGCCCCCTCTATAACGAGATGATTTTCGGTTTCCGGTTCGATGATCTTATCTACATCGATCACCACACCATCTATAGCCGCTGAAGCATGCGGACTGATAGGGACTTTAAGTGCATAGCTGTTCGGATGAAATTTAGTGACACAGTTTGAAACAAGTGCTTTAACCTTGTGGGTATCCGAATTATCCAGATCTCCCGATTGTACCGGCTTCCAGTAATCCGCTTCCAGTGCTTCCGTGATAATAGCAGATGCTATCGTTTTTCCAACTTCAGTGGAAATCCCGGTTACAAAAATCTTTTTTCTCATTTTTCGTCGGTGGCCTTTACCTTTTAGTTCAGGAACTTACAAATTTAGCAAGTAAGTTTAAAAGGACCTCAATTTCACGCAAAGAATTAAAGCTATGCAAACATATTCTGATTCTTTCCTGACCCTTTGCCACAGTAGGAGACATAATCGCTTTAACGATCAAACCATTATTATTCAAAACCTGAGCAACTGCCCTTACTTCCTCATTACCGGGAACAAGAATTCCCTGGATCGCAGATTTGCTGGCAAGAAGATTTTCATTTACTCCTATCACCGCGGCCAGTTCCCTGAATTCATCGATGACTGACTGAAGTTTAAAAGCTGCCTCAGACCTTTCAAAAAATTTATGGGCCGCAATAATTCCGGCAACAGCATGTGGAGAGAGAGCCGTTGTATAGATAAAACTTCTCGTATAATTGACCATAAAAGATTTTAGCTCTTCACTACCCAGGATCGCCGCACCATGACAGCCCATACCTTTACCAAAAGTTACGATGCGAATAAAAACATCAACAGCTTCATTATCATAGGTCAGCCCCTTGAAGTCTTTCCCGCAAACTCCTACCGCATGGGCCTCATCCACGATCAAACGACATTTATACAGGCTACAGATATCAGATAGCCTGGAGAGATCAGGACTGTCACCATCCATAGAAAATACAGATTCAGTAACCACATAGATCTCTGAATTGATTCCATCTTGCCTGGCATGTATTTCAGCGCTCAATTTCTTCAACAAACGATCCAACGCATCCAGATCATTATGCGGAAATTTATACGATTGCGCATGTCCCATCTGAATCCCGTCACGTATCGATGCATGGATAAGTGAATCGTAAACGATAAGATCATTCCTGTCGGGAATACTGGAGAACAATCCGACATTGGCATCATAGCCTGAATTAAAAATCAAAGCTGCTTCTGCCTTATAGAACGCCGTCAGATACGCCTCTGCCTTTTCATAAAATCGGTGATTCCCACTGATAAGTCTCGATCCTGTTGCCCCTGATCCCGGAATCCCGCTCATCAGTCTAGAGGTAAGTTGTTCGATCTCTGGTTCGTTTGAAAATCCAAGATAATCATTCGAGTAAAAATCAACGCCCTCTACCGGGCCTGACAATTGGCGTAAGGCACCTGCAGACTCCCTCTCGATAAGCTTCTTTCTTAATTTTCCGGGAAATTTTTCCATAGTTCAAAAATACTACCCGAATTTAAATACTGGTGATCTCACGAATAAAAATCATTCATTATCTTCATGGCGATAAGAAATTACAGAAATAAAATTAGCTATGAAGCAATTGAAAAACCCTATTTCATTTTTAGTGCTACTACTTTTCTCGCCATTTAGTCAGGCGTTTTCTCAGGCCCCGGTCAGTTACGGCATAGAGTTCCCCAATGCCGTTCACCATGAAGCAGAGATCACAATGACATTAACAGACAAATCGATGGATACCTTATTTGTCAAAATGAGCAGGAGTTCACCTGGCCGCTATGCGGTCCATGAATTTGCGAAAAATGTGTATAATTTCAAAGCAGCCGATGCAAGTGGAAAAGCATTGAATATTTTCAGACCAGATCCATATACCTGGGGAATCACAGGGCAGGATGGTCCAGTAACCGTAAGCTATACGCTGTTTGGCAACAGAGGAGACGGAACTTACAGCCAAATCGATGAAACTCATGCACACCTTAATATGCCAGCCACTTTCATGTATGCCCCGGCTTATGTCGATGAAGCGATGGAATTGAAATTTGATCTTACAGGACATTCCGATTGGAAAATAGCTACACAGCTTAAAAAAGATAATGAAACTACCTATCAGGCTCCGAATCTCCAGTATTTTATGGATAGTCCTATCGAAGTAAGCAATTTCGAAAAAGAAAGTTTTGAAGTCAACTCCAATGGTAAGACTTACACGATCAACTTCACGCTACATCATCAGGGCAGCCATGAAGACTTCATGACCTACTTTGAACAAGTCAAGAAGGTCGTCCTTGAAGAAGAAAAGGTCTTCGGATCACTTCCTGACTATGACTTCGGCGAATACACGTTTCTGGCCTGTTATATGCCTCAAGCCAGCGGAGATGGAATGGAGCATAGAAATTCTACCGTAATCACCAGTACCAGGGCACTCGCTGAAGGTGGAATGTCTGGAAATATCGGAACGGTTTCACACGAATTCTTCCACTGCTGGAATGTAGAAAGAATCAGACCACAATCACTGGAACCATTTGATTTTTCACAAGCAAATATGAGTGGAGAGCTATGGTTTGCGGAAGGCTTTACCAGTTACTATACCAATCTCATATTATGCAGAGCTGGCATCATGACCCCGGACAAATATATCACCGGTTTAAAAGGCACTTTTAATTATGTTTGGAATACCCCGGGCACTCAATTCTTCAATCCTATAGGCATGAGCTATCAAGCTCCTTTTGTGGATGCCGCAACCTCCATAGACCCCGTAAACCGTCATAACACCTTCATTTCCTACTACTCTTACGGAAGTGTTCTCGGGCTCGCACTTGATCTTAGCCTTAGAAAAGAGGGTTTGAATCTTGATGATTTTATGAAAGAAATGTGGCAGGAATACGGGATGAAAGAACATCCTTACACTGTAAAAAACATAGAGCATACGCTCAGAGCTTATGCAGGCAGTCCTTTTGCTACTGCATTTTTTGCAAAGTACATATACAACAGTGAAATGCCGGATTATAAGAACCTGCTTGCAGATATGGGTATCGACCTATCCACTGATGAAACCGCACCTTATACCGGCCTTAAAATGAATAAAGAAGGTATGCTGGGAAGTGTTTATATGGGAAGCCCTGCTTACAATGCCGGATTGGAATCAGGAGATGAGATCCTGACCATCAACGGAGCATCTGCTTTGGAATCAGATATACTGAAAAAAACTAAACCGGGAGACCATCTTGTAATTAGTTATAAAAGATTTGGAGAAGTCCGCAATGCACAGATCAAGGTGGAAAAGGATCCGGAATATACCCTGTCGATCGCTCCTGAACAAACCAAAAAAACAGATCGAAAAAGATCCGAATGGCTTAAACAATAAAAAGTTGACACTGACTCACAAAAACAAAAACGCCGGACAATTGTCCGGCGTTTTTTATTATTGCGTTGAAAAAATTGTTAATCAGCAAGAACAATCACCTTGTTCTCATTCATTTCTACAGTACCATTATTGATAAGTAGTACAGTTTCATTCTTTTCTCCTTTTATAAATCTGTCAGCATACTGACCGGCAATAGCAACATCGCCATATATCTTCACCTTACCTTTTCCAAGAATTGAAACGATCGGTGCGTGATTATTCAACATTTGAAACTCACCATCTACTCCTGGAACGGCAACTGAATTTACCTCTCCTTTGAACAGTGTAGCTTCCGGTGTTACGATCTCTAAATACATAATCTTAAGATTTCAATTATCAAATGTGGCTTAATCTAATGACCACCTGGTCTAATTATTAAGCTTCAGCCAACATTTTCTCACCGGCCTCGATAGCTTCCTCGATGGTACCTTTTAGGTTAAAGGCAGCCTCAGGAAGGTGATCAAGCTCACCATCCATGATCATATTAAATCCTTTGATGGTATCCTTAATATCTACAAGTACTCCGGGAATACCCGTAAACTGCTCAGCAACATGGAATGGCTGAGAAAGGAAACGCTGTACCCTTCTTGCTCTTGATACGGCAAGTTTATCTTCTTCTGAAAGCTCTTCCATACCAAGGATCGCAATGATATCCTGTAATTCTTTATAACGCTGTAATAGCTCTTTAACTCGTTGAGCACAGTCATAATGCTCATCACCTAACACATCAGCAGAAAGGATACGTGAGGTAGAGTCAAGCGGATCCACAGCGGGATAAATACCTAGCTCAGCGATCTTTCTTGAAAGTACAGTGGTTGCATCAAGGTGGGCAAAGGTTGTTGCCGGCGCAGGGTCAGTCAAGTCATCCGCAGGTACGTAAACCGCCTGTACAGATGTAATCGAACCTGTTTTTGTAGAGGTAATTCGTTCCTGCATCGCACCCATCTCAGTTGCCAGTGTTGGCTGGTAACCTACCGCTGATGGCATACGTCCAAGAAGTGCAGATACCTCAGAACCTGCCTGAGTAAAACGGAAGATGTTATCAACGAAGAAAAGTACATCTTTTCCTTGTCCTTCTCCAGCCCCGTCACGGAAATATTCCGCAATGGTCAATCCTGAAAGTGCAACACGTGCACGTGCTCCAGGTGGCTCGTTCATCTGTCCGAAAACGAAGGTTGCTTTTGAATCCTTCATCTCAGCCTTATTCACTTTAGTAAGATCCCATCCACCTTCTTCCATAGAGTGCATGAATTCCTCACCATATTTTATAATACCAGACTCAAGCATTTCTCTGAGCAGGTCATTCCCCTCACGGGTTCTTTCACCAACTCCGGCAAATACTGAAAGTCCACCGTGTCCTTTTGCAATGTTATTAATAAGCTCCTGGATAAGTACTGTTTTCCCTACTCCTGCACCACCAAAAAGACCAATTTTACCACCTTTCGCATAAGGCTCGATAAGGTCGATTACTTTGATTCCAGTAAAAAGAACCTCAGTAGTAGTAGTCAGATCTTCGAACTTAGGAGCTTCCCTGTGAATTGGAAGTCCGTTTTTACCATCTTTAGGAAGGTTACCAAGACCGTCGATAGCATCACCGATCACATTAAACAAACGTCCGTAAACTTCTTCACCTATCGGCATCTTGATTGGATTTCCGGTACCGATAACTTCAGTTCCTTTACTCAATCCATCAGTTGAATCCATCGAAATAGTACGTACAGTATCTTCACCTACGTGAGACTGAACCTCAAGGATCAGCTTAGAACCATCTTTTTTTACTATTTCAAGAGAATCATAAATTTTAGGGAGTTCTGAATCAGAACCAAATTCAACGTCAACAACCGGACCAATAATCTGTGCAACTTTACCTGTAACTTTAGACATTACTTAAGTGTTTAATGTTTAGCTTATTATTTACTTAAAAAGCCTGACCTCAATTAATTAAATCGTACTTTTTTAGCGCTGCAAAGATATGTTTTTAATTGAAAAAAAATTGATTTTAAGAATTTTTTTTAACCTCCATTTACACCTGCGGTTTTTAAAGCTTTAATTCCTATAAAACACCAAGTTAACCATACGATGCAGGCCTTCAGAATCCCGGATTTGAGAAATTTAATAACACACTGAAACGCAGACTAACTACCCTAATTATGGCAAACTCATTTTTAAGGATAATTAAAAATTAAAGAAGAATATTACCCTTTCAAAATAAAAAGGCCGGAGCTAAAAACCCCGGCCTTTTTTATGATATAGTAAGTTATCTTTTATTCAACGGTAACCGATTTCGCCAGGTTACGTGGCTGATCCACATTACAACCTCTCATCACCGCAATATGATATGAAAGCAACTGTAATGGAATAGTGGTCAACAACGGAGTTAATGCTTCATAGGTTTCAGGAACTTCAATGACGTGATCCGCCAGTAGTTTCACATCGCGGTCACCTTCGGTAACAACGGCAATGATCTTTCCTTTTCTGGATTTGATCTCCTGAATATTACTGATCACCTTTTCGTAATGTCCTTTTTTTGTAGCGATAACCACCACTGGCATCTGCTCATCAATCAATGCGATAGGACCATGTTTCATCTCTGCAGCGGGATATCCTTCTGCATGGATATACGAAATCTCTTTAAGTTTCAGCGCTCCTTCAAGTGCCACCGGGAAATTATACCCGCGTCCCAGATACAGGAAGTTAGCTACATCCTTATAGATTGAAGATATATATTTAACATGGCTGTCAACTTCAAGACTCCTTTCTACTTTAGCAGGAATTGTTTCTAATTCTGCAAGGTATTGATGAAACTCTGACTGACTGATCCTTCCGTTACGCTTAGCGAGCTTTAACGCCATTAACGTAAGTACCGTGATCTGCGTGGTAAAGGCCTTGGTAGATGCCACTCCGATTTCCGGCCCGGCATGAGTATAGGCGCCCGCATGAGATTCTCTCGCAATAGATGAACCTACCACATTGCACACTCCAAATACAAAAGCTCCGTTCTCTTTAGCCAGTTTGATAGCTGCAAGAGTATCGGCAGTTTCACCGGACTGTGAAATAGCGATCACAACATCATCGCTGTTTATAATTGGATTTCTATAACGGAATTCTGATGCGTATTCCACTTCAACCGGAATCCTTACCAGGTCTTCAAAGATATATTCAGCCACTAATCCGGCATGCCATGAAGTACCACACGCTACTACGATAATACGTTTAGCATTGAGAAACTTATGGATATTATCTTCCAGACCGGCCATTTTAACGATACCATCGTTAATTCGAAGTCTACCCCGGTAAGTATCTTTAATTGCCTCGGGCTGTTCATATATCTCTTTAAGCATGAAATGCTCATAGCCTCCCTTCTCGATCTGCTCAAGATTAAGTTGCAATTCCTGAATATAAGGAGCAACCTGCTTATCTCCATCGATCTGACGAACTCTGACATCCCTTCCTTTACGGATGATCGCCATTTGTTCATCTTCAAGATAGATAGCGTTATTGGTATATTCTATAAAAGGTGAAGCGTCGGAAGCGATAAAGAATTCATCTTCCCCAACACCGATAGCCAGAGGACTACCTAATTTGGCAACGATGATCTCATCCGGTTTATTCCTGTCAAAAACCGCGATTGCATAAGCTCCAACCACTTGATTCAAGGCGATCTGAACAGCCTTCCCTAACTTAACACCTTCATGCTTCTGAATTTCTTCGATAAGATTGACCAGCACTTCAGTATCCGTATCGGAATGAAACACATAACCTCTCTTGATCAATTCTTCCTTGATGGAGGCATAATTCTCAATGATTCCATTATGGATGATCACAAGATTACCGGAATTGGAATAATGAGGGTGGGCATTAACATCATTAGGCACCCCATGGGTAGCCCATCGGGTATGTCCTAATGCGACATGACCTTTAGTAATGTTTTCTTTTTCTGATTTTTTCTTCAGATCTAAGACCTTTCCCTGTGTTTTACAAAGCTGTAGATCCTGGCCATCGTAAAGCACTATACCCGCACTGTCGTAGCCTCTGTATTCAAGACGCTCGAGTCCTTTAAGCACAATTGGGTAGGCTTCGCGATTACCGATATAACCAACGATTCCACACATAATAAAATTTGTTTTCTAGTTTTCTTAGTTTTTTGGTTCGGTATAATAAATCTCCAGACGCAACCTTTTATCGGAATTGTCTGCGGAAACCGCGCTACCATGTAAGATCGTACCAAACGGATACATAACTGAAGAACGCGGAACCGTGATTTCATCTCCCTGAGCATCGTAAGCCTTAACATTTGTCACTGAAGAAATATCCAATGGCAGTGAAAGCCCAAGATGCACATTAGTCGAATCACTATTGATGATCCTTTTCACATGCTCTGTAATTCTGAACTTGTAATAGGGGTCACTTTCATCATCATCGACAAGTACTCCGCTAAATATAGGGTATTTTACAGACGCCCCGGTTGTATTTCCGACAGGATCCACATTAAAGTCTATCAAAGACGTCTGATTATCAATATCGTATAGATAAAGTCGCTCCGGTGAAACAGGACTTCCATATTTTTGAATCTCCTCTTCATCGAGGTAAAATATAAGGTTAGCCTCATTGATCAACACATCTTTACCCATAAGGGCTCCGAACGCTTCATCAATGTCCATTCCACCAGAAAGATCTACTGTAGCAACCGTACCAGCACCTCCCCTTAGGAAGATCTTATCTGCGGCTGTCTCAGCATTCAATTTCTCAGCTATTTCTGAAGGATATTCAGATTCCTGAATATAATTAACCTTGTTCCCGTTAAAATTGATCCTGAATGTTGACTTCTCAACAACGATTCCGTCATCCGAAGTATCATCATCCGTATCATTATCACTGAACGCATCATATTCATACTGAATCTCTATGTACGGCAACAGCTCTGAATCACTATTGGAAAACAGATCGAACAGCATATTTATGTTTTCTGTAGGAACATCTATACTCACGAAGATCCCTCTAAGATAATCCAGGAAAAATCCTGATGAACTCAATTCCTGGGAGCCTTCCATATCAAGGATCTTCTCCTGAAAGAAATCCTTATCAAGTTCAATACGCAATCTTGGAGATAATCTTTCTGAAGGCGTTTCCGATTCATCCTCTTCTGTATCAGGATCATCTTCTGTTTCAAAGAATAACAATTCTTCTTCATTGATATATTGCTCTCCTTCATAGAGTACGGTCGAAAGGAAAGGTGAAGGATCCTCATCTGAAAAATATTGCTGAGCATCCTGAAAACCGGATTCCGGATCTAAATCCCTGAGGAACTTTGTAAACTCTTGCACTTTAAGTGTAAAAGGAGCATCCCTGTCACCGAATATTGAATCCACACGGTAAGACACAGGCTCATTCTCCTCTCTGTCAACCGTATCTGCAAGCGCTGTACTGAAGTAAGGTATGTTCAGGTAAACCGCGGTCACCCGTTCATTTTCATTGATCGTATCCTGACTTCCTCCATTATCACTCAACTCCTCAACATCCTGACGATAATTCCCAAAAAGCGCAGGATATGTAGACAGTGTTAACTGCGTCACAAAAGAGGCTTTATAATGTCCGTAGATCTCATCATTGAAATCTCCAAGTTGATAAGCACCCAGAGAATTGGTACTAACCGATTTCAATTTATGATTATATGCCAGGACATCCAGCGTTAGCTTTTCCAATCCGAAATTGATATCATCGACGATATCTACTCCGATCGTGTTGAATTCCTTTTCACATGATATAAAAAAAATAACACTACCTATCACAAGTAGTGCTTTAAAAACAGAGCTATTTCTTAATTTCATACTTCACCGACTAGGCAGGTTAACTTAATACTTTTGTCTCGTAGAATTCCGTATAAGCTTCTTCGAACTCATAGATCGACATATGTGGCAGCACCGGTTTTGAAAGACCTTCAATATGATCCATCAGATCTTTATCCACATTGTCTGAGGCAATAACCACTGCATCTGAATTATCAACGGCCACCTTTAGTAAATTATTGTAATTCGGCTGATCAAGCACTTTAACATCATCATCACTGATTCCGTCGAACATGATCTTTTCCTTCATGGCCATATCCAGATTCCCTTCGAATCCTGTATTATACACAGAAGTAACGATTTTACTTTCTGCAAACAACGGCTCGTCGGCATAATATTTTCGAAGATACAAAGGCAATAGCGATGCCATCCAACCGTGCACATGAATGATATCAGGATTCCAGTTCAGTTTCTTCACCGTTTCCACTACCCCTTTCGCGAAGAAAATGGCGCGCTCATCATTATCCGGAAACAAATTCCCCTCTTCATCGGTAAACGTAGCCTTTCTCTTGAAGTACTCTTCATTGTCTATAAAATAAACCTGAATTCTTTCTTTGGGAATAGAAGCTACCTTGATAATGAGAGGCATATCCATATCGTTTACCACCAAATTCATACCTGATAAACGAATTACCTCATGCAACTGATGTCTTCTCTCATTGATATTTCCGAAACGAGGCATAAAGATTCGTATTTGTCCTCCTCTGTCATTAACCATTCGCGGGCTTTCATAAGCCAGGGATGAAACTTCATTTTCCGGTAAGTATGGGATCATTTCAGAAGCGACAAATAATACTCTTTTGTCTGTCATAAAATCGAATTGTTTCTTTACACTTAGGACCTAAAGCATGCAAAATTACAAAAAATATGCCTAATTAGTTTAATTTATATAGCTTTGCAAGCTGTTAATTTTTTGACAAATGCAAGTTTTCGAAACAAGGTCAACCCTTAAATCACACTTGGAATCTCTCCGGAAGAACGGGTTTTCAACAGGACTTGTCCCTACAATGGGCGCTTTACACGATGGCCATATATCATTGGTTAACAAATCAGTAAAGGAAAATGACATCACTGTTGTCAGTATTTTTGTCAACCCAACCCAGTTCAATAATCCAGATGATCTGGAGAAGTATCCACAGACGCTGGAAAATGACCTGGAATTACTTAAAAAAACTTCAGAAAACACCATAGTATTCGTTCCAAACGTTCAGGAAATGTATCCGGAACAGGTCAATTCTGCACATTTTGATTTCGGCGGACTCGAAAATAAGATGGAAGGAAAGTTCAGACCCGGGCATTTTGACGGCGTAGGTACTATCGTAAAAACACTACTGGAACTGGTCGCTCCTGACAATGCTTATTTCGGTGAAAAAGATTATCAGCAATTACTCATCATCAAAAAACTGAAGGAGATCGCAGCACTACCTGTAAATATTATAGGCTGCCCGATCAGTAGAGAGGAGAACGGTCTTGCAAGGAGCTCCCGAAACGAACGACTAACTCCTGAGATGAGAAATAAGGCAGCATTCATTTATGAAATCATTAAGACTGCCAAATCACTTTTTGGCACAAAAAGTGCCACCGAAGTAACCGACTGGGTAACCGATCAGTTTAAAAATCAACAAGATCTAAAATTGGAATATGTTGAAATCGCTGATGCAAACACCCTTGAAACTGTTAAAACAAAAGAAGATAACAAAGCATACCGTTTATTTATTGCAGTATATGCAAACGAGGTTAGGCTGATAGATAATATTGCTCTAAATTAATACCTTTGTACCATGCAAATTGAAGTAGTAAAGTCTAAAATACACCGAGTTACCGTAACCGGGGCAGACTTAAATTATATCGGAAGTATCACTATTGACGAGTCATTGATGGAGGCAGCCAATATAATCGAAGGAGAGAAAGTACAGATCGTAAACATCAACAATGGCGAAAGACTCGAAACCTATGCCATCAAAGGAAATAAGAATAGTGGAGAGATCACACTGAATGGTCCGGCAGCACGTAAGGTGCAACGAGGCGATGTAATCATCATCATCTCCTATGCTATTCTTGATTTCGAGGAAGCCAAGCAATTCAAACCCTCGCTGGTATTCCCCAACGAAAAGAATAATACCTTGTCATAACATTTGAAACGGAGCTTGTCAAAAATCCTGAAGACAGTCTTACCCCTATTGATAGGTGTATTTCTGGTTTGGTATTCATACCATAACACCACTCCGGAAGACAGGCAAGCCATCGTACACCACATTAGTAACGCGAATTATTTCTGGGTAGGCATTGCACTTTTAATGGGCTTGATCAGTCATGTTTCCAGAGCTCTTCGATGGAATCTCTTACTGGAGCCCATGGGGTATAAACCCAGATTTGCGAACAATTTCATGGCGACGATGATCGCCTATCTGGGCAATCTTGGCGTTCCCCGATCCGGAGAGATCTTAAGAGCCACCACACTGAGTACTTACGAAAAGATCCCATTTCAAAAAGCTTTCGGAACCATCGTTACTGAAAGAGTGATCGATCTGATCATGCTGCTTTTACTGGTCGCATTAACCACGCTTCTCCAAACTGAGGTCATTTTAGCATTCTTCGAGGAAAAAGGTATAGAGCCGGGAAAAATGATCCTGATTCTAATACTGCTTTTCATCATTGGCATTATCGGACTCTATATTCTAAGAAGAATGAAAACCGGGTTCTTTGGTAAATTGAACCAGTTTATCTCCGGTCTTCTCGAAGGTGTCTATAGCATCCGCAAAGTCAGAAGCAAAAGCCTCTTTATCTTTCATACCTTATTGATCTGGCTGATGTATGTAGGCATGTTCTTCGTAATTAAATTTGCTATCCCGGAAACTGCCGCACTCGGAGTGAAAGCCTTACTTGCCGGATTTGTTGCCGGAGCCTTCGCTATGAGTACCACTAACGGTGGGATAGGACTATACCCAATAGCTGTTGGCAAGATCCTGATGATCTACGGAATCTCGAAAACATCAGCGGATGCTTATGGCTGGATCATGTGGACTTCTCAAACAATTATGGTGATCATTCTTGGTTCTCTGTCGTTTATTGTACTCCCTTTCTTCAACAATAAGAAATAATTTTTTATCTTTCACGCCACTTAACCTAACAATTATGAGAAACTACAGCCTATTGGCAATCACGATGTTACTATTCGTAGCCACCGGTTTTTCCCAGATTAAGAAGAACACGATCGAATCTTATAAACTGGGAGAAAAAAGAGATATCCGTATCTATGTACCAGAGGACTATTCCGCGGAAAAAACCTATCCGTTAATCGTAGTTTTAGATGCCGAATACCTTTTCGAATCATTTGTCGCCACCTCTAAATTCTACAGCCAAAAAGATGAAATGCCCCAAAGCATCGTAGTTGGAATAGAACAGAGTAAAACGAGATATGATGATTGTTTCTATTCAGACAGTGACGGCCTTCCTGATAAAAAAGGTTCATTATTCTTTGAATTCATAGGAATGGAGCTGATCCCGCAACTGGAAAGAGAATTCAATATCGCTAAATTCAAAGCAATTGCAGGACATGATACCACTGCAAACTTCTTACATTATTATCTGTTTAAAAAAGAGCCTTTATTCTCAGCATACATAGCCATGTCTCCAACATTGGCACCAGAAATGGAACAAAACATTACAACCCGACTTAACTCAGTTGAGTATAAAGAATTCTACTACCTCTCTACCTCAGCACAGGACGATCCGGATAATCTGGGAAGAATATCGATGCTGAATGGCAACCTTCAGTCGTTGAAAAATGACAAAGTTGAATATTACTATGACAACTTTCAGGATGGTGACCATTACTCCATCGCAGCCTATAGCATCCCACGCGCACTGAATAAGATCTTCAAGATCTATAAACCGATCAGTGTTAAAGAATATAGAGAACAATTACTGTCCTATGACGGACCGGTGTATGAATATCTTGTCAACAAATACCAAAGCATAGAAACCCTGTTCGGCTTTAAAAAACCGATCACTCTTAACGATTTCATGGCTACTTATTCAGGAAGTAAGAAAAAAGAAGATTGGGAATCGATAAAAGGCCTGAGCGAAATTGCTAAAGAAGAATATCCGGACACCATGTTAGGATTTTATCTTGAAGCCGAATACCTGGAGCAGATGGGAGAACCCAAAAAAGCGATGCGTACCTATGAAAAAGCTTTTGGAATGCAGGAGATAGATTTTCTGACCAGAGATCATGCCATGGAAAAAATCGATAAGATCAAGCAGGATTTCGGTTGGTAATACATATCGCTTACTTTTGCAGCGATAACGAGATATCATAATGGCCAAGACCAAAACAACTTTTTTCTGCCAGAACTGTGGCACCCAGTATGCCAAATGGCAGGGACAATGTTCATCATGCCGTCAATGGAACACCATTGTTGAGGAACTTATACAGAAAACCGACGAAAAAGACTGGAGATCTTCGGAAAATCCTAAAAAGCAACCGGTAAAGCCGTTGCGAATTCAGGAAATCGACGGAACCGCTGAAACCAGACTTTCTTCCGGTAATATGGAATTTGACAGGGTCCTTGGCGGGGGTCTCGTACCCGGATCCGTTACACTCCTAGGAGGTGAACCGGGGATCGGAAAAAGCACGCTCCTTTTACAAATAGCACTTATGATTCCCTACAAAACCCTCTATGTTTCCGGAGAAGAATCTCAGAAACAGATCAAAATGAGAGCCGACAGAATTCATAGTGACAGTGAAAATTGCTATGTGCTTACTGAGACTAAAACTCAACAAATATTCAGGCATATTGAAAAAGTTGAACCGGAGATTGTTGTAATCGATTCTATTCAAACCCTACAGACAGATTTTATCGAATCTTCTGCAGGGAGCATCTCCCAGATCAGGGAATGCACCTCTGAATTGATCAAATTTGCTAAAGAGAGTAACATCCCGGTGATTCTTATCGGTCATATCACTAAAGAGGGTAATATTGCAGGCCCGAAGATTCTCGAGCATATGGTTGATACTGTTCTTCAATTCGAAGGTGACACCAACTATGTCTACCGAATACTGAGAGCCTTGAAAAACAGATTTGGATCCACTGCAGAACTCGGGATCTATGAAATGCAGGGAAGCGGATTAAGAGAGGTCAACAATCCTTCTGAAATACTTATCTCTAAACATGACGATCAATTAAGTGGAACCGCAATTTCGGCAACACTTGAAGGAATGAGACCCCTGATGATAGAAATTCAGGCACTGGTGAGTACAGCGGTTTACGGCACACCACAACGCAGTTGTACAGGCTTTAATATCAAAAGACTTAATATGCTACTCGCCGTATTGGAAAAAAGAGCCGGCTTCAGATTGGGAGCTAAGGATGTTTTCCTGAACATTACCGGTGGAATTACTGTTGACGACCCTGGCATCGACCTGGCAGTGGTTGCTGCAATTCTATCCAGCAATGAAGATATCGCCATAGAAAAGGACATCTGTTTCGCTGCGGAGGTTGGACTCGCTGGTGAAATCAGACCGGTTCAAAGAGTTGAACAGCGCATACTGGAAGCAGAAAAACTGGGATTCGCCCAGATCTTCGTCTCCAAACAAAATAATTTACCTGAAAATAAAGGCAATATCAGAATACATCGCGTTTCCCGAATTGACGAAGTTGCCTCCCTGCTTTTCGGTTAAACTCAAAGCAATTTTATGGTGCGGGATTGGGGTTCCCTTCATGGATCTCCTCAATAGCTTTCAATAAGGAAGCATCAGGAACGTAGGATGCACTCGTAATATTCTCCTTTAATTGTTCCATAGTGGTAGCTCCGATGATATTACTGGTAACAAAAGGCCGGGTATTTACAAAAGCTAAAGCGAGAACCGCTAATGATATACCATGCGCTTTCGCCAATCTGTAATATGCCTCCGTAGCCTTTAAAGCATTTAGCCTATTATACCTGGACATCGACGGAAATAATTCAATTCTGGATGAAGACACATCGCTTCCATCCAGAAATTTATCACTTAATCTGCCAAATCCAAGGGGAGAATACGGCAATAATCCCACATCTTCTCTTAGCGATATCTCAGACATCCCTATTTCATAGGTCCTGTTTAATAAATTGTATGGATTCTGTACAGTACTGATCTTCGGAAGATCGTACGCCCTGCTTTTTTCAAGAAAATTCATGGTACCCCAGGGAGTTTCGTTAGACAACCCGATCACACCGATCTTTCCATCCTTTATAAATCCATTGAGAATCTCCAATATTTCCTGAGTTCGATCTACATACTCGGTTTCCGTTAGTTTAGTCACCCCTCTTTGTCCAAAAAAATTCGTAGCTCTATCGGGCCAGTGAAGTTGATACAAATCGATATGATCGGTCTGTAATCGCTTTAAACTATGATGCAATGCATCTTCAAAAGCCTCTTTAGTATAGACCTTTTCTCGAATATAATGATTATTGAATTTCGCAGGACCCGCTATTTTTGATGCAAGGATCACCTTATTTCTATTACCTGTTTCTTTAAACCAATTTCCAATTATGGTTTCAGTGGCACCCTGAGTTTCCCTTTCTTTTGGAATTGCATATAATTCCGCAGTATCAAAGAAATTAACCCCATGTTCCAAAGCATAGTTCATTTGCCCGAATGCATCGGATTGAGAATTTTGCTTTCCCCAGGTCATAGTACCGAGGCAGATTTTACTAACTTTTAAGGAGGTTCCGGGAAGTGTTGTATAGATCATAGCTATGAATTTATAAAACCGTGTGACGGCATAAAAAAGACCGGTAACTTATAAAGGTCACCGGTCTCAAATTTACAATAATATTTATATCAGATCTCGCTTAACAATCTGCTGACCTCATCCAACTTCGGAGTAAGCACCACCTCAATACGACGATTCTTTGCCCTACCTTCCGGCGTATCATTTCCGGCAACCGGCATAAATTCACCTTTTCCGGACGCAGTTAGATTCGAAGCGTCGATAGCAGAATTCTCCAGCAAAATACCTACGATCGCCGTCGCCCTTTTTACAGAAAGATCCCAGTTGTTCACCAGGGGCCCATTCCCTCGGTAAGGTACATTATCGGTGTGACCTTCTATGGCTACAGCGATATCAGGATTTTGCGCAAGGACTTTCCCTAGCTGACTCACCGCGACACGACCCTGGCTATTCACAGCCCAACTACCACTATCGAACAACAATTTATTTTCCATAGAAACATATACTTTTCCATCGCGTTGTTCTACCGTAAGACCTTTGCCTTCAAAATCCAATAAAGCTCTTGAAATCGCATCCTTCAGACTTCTCATGGCCGCATCTTTTGCACTGATAAGCCCCTCGAGCTCATCTACGCGTTGCGAACGTAAGGCCAGTTGCTTTCTCAGCGATTCTAATCTGGCAGATTCCTCCGCGAGATGTCTTTCTTTTTCTTCGAGCTCTTTTAGCAACTCCCGGTTTCTGCGACTGTTCTCTGCAAGAGCGGAACTACTATTCTTTTCAAGAGCATCATACGAAGCTCTGAGATTATCCAGATTTGCACTGACGGCTGCATAATCCTGTTTCAACCGATCTCTTTCGGCTACTGCATCCTTGTAGGCTCTTTTCAAAGCATCAAGGTCATTCTGCAATGTATTCCTTTCCTCATACAGGTCCTGATTTTCTTTTGTCAGTCCTTCCTTTTCCTTTTTCAGATCGGCATAACGGGATTCAAGATCCTTATACACCTTAGTCGACACACACGAAACACTCATGATTCCGCAGGCCAGTAACAGTAAAGATTTTTTCAGCATATTTAATATTCGTTAGATTGAGATCATTATACACAATAATTATTCCAATTCCAGCATAACAGGACAATGGTCGCTATGAATTGCATCCTTTAATATAACGGCTCTTTTCATTCTATCTTGTAAAGGACTCGCCACCATATTGTAATCGATACGCCAGCCTTTATTATTTGCCCTAGCATTTGCACGATAGGTCCACCATGAATACTGATGTGGTACATCAACATGAAAATGGCGAAAACTATCTATAAATCCGCTATTGATAAAACCATCTATCCATGCTCTTTCAACAGGTAAGAAGCCGGATACTTTTGCATTTCGAACCGGATCATGAATATCGATAGCCCTGTGACAGATGTTATAATCTCCGCAAACAATTAAATTGGGCAAATCCTTTTTAAGCGCATCGACATATTGCTGAAAGTCGGCCATATACGTAAGTTTATGATCCAGCCTTTCGATATTGGTTCCGGAAGGAAGATACATGCTCATCACGGAAACATCTCCGAAATCAGCTCTTATATTTCGTCCTTCAAAATCCATATAGTCAATTCCGGTGCCATATTCGACATGATCAGGCTTAATTTTAGAAATAATCGCAACACCACTATACCCCTTTTTCTGTGCACTATACCAATAATGGTATTTATATCCGGCCTTTTCGAACAATTCGAGATCTACCTGATCCTTATTCGCTTTGGTCTCCTGAATACATAGTACATCCGGATCTGTTGCAACCATCCAGTCGATAAAACCTTTTCTGATCGCCGCCCTTATCCCATTAACATTGTAAGAAACTATCTTCATTGTTTAATTCCGCTTAAATTCGGGCTAAAATAAGGAATCTTACACTGGAGTTCAAAATGAATCAACCACCTTCCTTATCCAAAGAATAATTTTAAATTTACCAAATGCGAACTGTCATTTTACTGCTATTCCTGATTTTGAGTCCCCAACTGTTTTCTCAGGAAACCATAAAGGACACACTGAAGGAAGTGATTCTGGAAACAGGAAGAACTAAAAAGTTAAACGATTTCATCAGACCAACGTCCATAGACACTTTATTTTTGAAGGCTAATCCTCCGTTCGACCTAAGTACCAATCTAAATCAAGTACCCGGAGTATTGGCTCAATCAGGCGGGCCTGGAGTAACCAGACTTTCGATACGGGGAATCGGAACCAGAAACCCCTATGGAACCAATCGTATACGGGCTTATTTTAACGGATTTCTTATCACCAATGGAAGTGGAATTACCGAGTTTGAAATATATGATCCGGAAAGCCTGCAGAATTTCAGTGTTCTCAAAGGACCGGAAAGTTCGCGATATGGTGCAAATCTGGGAGGCGTACTTATTCTGGAAACCACAGCCCCCTTACAGGAAACCACAACTCTCAAAGACAACGTAACCGCGGGTTCATTTGGCATGTTAAAAAATAGCCTTCAACTCTCACATCAGGCAGGGAATGAAGAACTCTACCTATTGTACGACCATCTTCAATCAGACGGCTTTCGACAGAATAGCCGTTACGAACGCGACAATATTTTGTTTAATTATAATCACAAAATTACCCGTAATCAGAAAATTGGAGTTATGGTCAATCACATACTGAACTACGCCGAAATACCGAGTTCCCTCAATTATGAGGATTACAGAAATAATCCTGAGAAAGCAGCTTCGAACTGGTATGCCGCTGCAGGTCATGAAGACAATAGCTACCTCCAGACAGGCATCTCACATGAGATCAGGTTCTCCGAAAATTTGGTTTTATACAGCAATGCATTTTACACCTACCTGGACCACTATGAACCTCGGCCTTTTAACATATTAGACGAGACGAGTAATGGATATGGCTTTCGGAGCGAGTTGCTATACACGCACAGGTTGAACCGCGCTACCTTGCTTATCAATTCAGGCATGGCCTATAATGCAGATGAATATAGCTGGAAAACAATCGAAAATCTTTATGAAGAAAATCCGGATAATGAAAGCCTGGAAGGAACCCTGCTATCAAAAAATAAAGAGTATCGAAAACGCATGGATCTGTTCGCTTCCACACAATTGGATCTGGCAAAGTTCAGGTTCAAAATCGGATTAAATCTTACCGATGTAAATTATCGCTATCGAGATCATTTTAATACCGGAGAGGCCAACCTAAATTCCAACAATGATTTCGCTCCTGTGCTATCCCCTTCTGCCGGAATTAAATACAGGGTGTCAGAAAATTTTAATTTCAGTGGTGCTGTATCCAAAGGCACTTCATTTCCCGGACTGGAGGAAACCTTGACGCAGGATGGAAGAGTCAACCCGGAACTAAAACCAGAAACCGGAATCAGCTATGAACTTGAAGCCCATTTTAATGATCGTTCCAACACCCTGAATATCGATGCTTCAGTTTATTACATGGATGTTAAAAATCTGCTTATAGCAGATCGTATAGGCGAGGATCAGTATATTGGAAGAAATGCCGGAAAAACAAGCCACAAAGGCATAGAGTTTAACTTTCGCTATCGTTTAGAAGCTTCTGAAGACATAAGTATCCTCCCATTTATGAACCTAAGCCTGAATCATTACCGATTTACAGATTTTGTCAATGAAGGAATAGACTATTCCGGTAATAAACTCACCGGAACCCCTTCCACCGTAGTAAGCACAGGCTTCCTGATGCAACTATACAATAAATTTAATTTAGATCTCACCAGTTTATATCAGGGAAAAGCACCTGTAAATGATGCCAATACGGTTTATAATGAAGCCTACACCATCGTGAACATAAAAGCTACTTATAATCCAAATTTTAAAGGAAGGATCAAACTGGAAATTACAGGCGGAATCAACAATTTATTCGACAAGAAATATGCCTCATCTTTTGTGGTGAATGCAACCGGATTTGGAGGAAGTGCCTCGAGATATTATTACCCGGGGCAACCTATAAATTATTATGGTGGACTTCGCCTTAATTATAAATTCAATTAGGCGGTGACTTCGCATTTCTGAAGCCAGTAACGCATGTCTGTCTCCTTGCTTATAATAGATTTCAGATCCTCTATTTTTACCCTGGATTGCTCCATAGTATCTCTGTGACGGATAGTCACTGTATTATTTTCGAGGGTTTCATGATCCACAGTGATACAGAAAGGAGTTCCAGCTGCATCCTGACGACGATAACGTCTTCCTACAGCATCCTTTTCATCATAGTCTACATTGAAATCCCACTTCAGCTCGTCAACGATCTTCTTAGCAATCTCCGGCAAACCATCTTTCTTCACCAAAGGAAGAATTGCAGCTTTTGTTGGCGCAAGTACCGCCGGAATCTTTAAAACGGTACGGGTTGTACCATTCTCAAGCTCCTCTTCCTGAAGCGCACTAGAGAATACCGCCAGGAACATACGATCAAGTCCGATTGAAGTCTCAAGTACATAAGGTACGTAGCTCTTATTCTCCTCCGGATCAAAATACTGAAGCTTCTTATTGCTAAACTTCTCATGACTTCCAAGATCAAAGTCTGTTCTTGAATGTATTCCTTCGAGTTCTTTAAAACCAAATGGAAACCTAAATTCAATATCCGCTGCAGCATCAGCATAATGCGCAAGTTTCTCATGATCATGGAAACGATAGTTATCTTCTCCCAGTCCAAGCGAATGATGCCATTTCAATCTGGCTTCCTTCCAGTATTCATACCATTCCTTCTGTGTTCCTGGCTTGATGAAGTATTGCATTTCCATTTGTTCGAACTCTCTCATTCTAAAGATGAACTGGCGTGCAACAATTTCATTACGAAAAGCCTTCCCGGTTTGAGCGATCCCAAAAGGAATTTTCATACGACCGGATTTCTGAACATTCAGAAAATTAACAAAAATACCCTGAGCGGTTTCCGGACGAAGATAGAGGTCTATTGCAGATTCTGCAGAAGCACCCAGTTTCGTACCGAACATAAGATTGAACTGTTTAACATCAGTCCAGTTTCGGCTTCCTGTTTCAGGATCAGCGATCTCAAGTTCTTCGATCAACGCCTTAACATCAGCCAGATCCTCACGTTCCAGAGACTGCCCCAAACGCTTTAGAATCCCGTTTGCCTCTTCCTGATATTTTAAAACTCTTGGATTTGTGCTTAAGAATTGTGCTTTATCAAAGGATTCTCCAAAGCGTCTTTCTGCTTTTGCTACTTCTTTTTCAATCTTACCTTCAATCTTGGCAACATAGTCTTCTACCAAAACATCTGCACGATATCTTTTTTTAGAATCCTTATTATCGATCAGTGGATCATTGAAAGCATCTACGTGCCCTGAAGCTTTCCATGTAGTGGGGTGCATAAATATCGATGCATCGATACCTACGATATTATCATGGAGCTGAACCATGGCCTTCCACCAATATTCACGTATATTCCGCTTAAGTTCAACACCGTTCTGCCCATAATCATATACTGCACTTAGTCCGTCATAGATCTCGCTGGAAGGAAATATATACCCATATTCCTTCGCATGGGAAATCACCTTTTTGAATTGATCTTCCTGTTTTGCCATGGGGCAAAAATATGTTTTTTAGAAGAAATTAAACCTTATTTGAGTTTAAAAACCGATGAAGCCAGTAAATTTTCTTCATAGAAGACATTGACCCTGTAGTCTCCGGGTTCTTCCATGTCTTTTACGATAATATAATCGCAAATCTCCAGTGGTTTATTATCGTAGTCGATCACTACTTTTTTACTATAGATAAGCTTTTTATTGTTGAACATTTTAAAATCTCTGCTACCGAGAATCTGATTGCGGGGATTGATGAATTGAACAAAGAATTCACGTTCTCCGGGCTGCAAAAGTGTGTTCGGCGCAATATTGAAACAAACCCTTAGTCTTTCTGCCCTATTCACCCGTTGAGTGATCACCACTTTTCCATTGGTACGAACCTTATAAGCCATACCTCGTAAATTGGTAACACCAACTGCTGCACCACCTTTAACCTTGGCCGTCAATTGAATATTTTCGCTGATAAGGGAGTCTGTAAATTGGGTAAGATCCTCATTCGTGGATTTTAATGCCTGAGAATAACGTTCTAGCTCGATATACTTGAGATTCGTACTATCGATCTCCCTGGAAAGAAGATAATTCTGTCTTTGGATCGAATCTGCGAGCTGATGCAGGTATTTATTTTCCTTCCTCATCTCTGCCAATTCTCTTCGATAGCGTCCCAGAATCTGATAATCGACTTCCATTCGCTTAATAGAATCAAGCAACAATGAGATTCTTCTCCTGCTTTGTTCGATCTCCTGAATATGCGATTCATTCTCCTCCGCCAGATTCGAAAGATCATGTTGTATCTCTTCCAGATCCTCAACGATCATCCCCTTGGCATTCTCCAGGAAAGAAACCTTTTCTTCACTTTCAATATAGTTGAAATAGGAAAATGCAGTAAGTGCGACAATACATATAAGCAACACCCCCAGAATGATTTTTTGGCCTAATTGCTTTCTTTGTGCACTCATGTAAAATAATTAGATTTGAAAATAACTTGAACTGCTACAATTGATTAATGCCGTAAAGATAATAAATGATCTTAAAAATTTATTCTTTCCTCCTTACTGTGCAGGTTGCAATTCCATTCTGCTGTATAATTCAGAACCCTTGTGCATAAAATGCAGACATCAGCTACCACTCACCGGATTTGTTCACCTGAACGACAATAATACGGAAAAGATTTTCTTCGGAAGAGTAAAAATTGAAAATGCTGCCTCCTTTATCTGGTTTCACAAAAAAAGCATCACCCAGCGATTAATACATGATCTAAAATATAAAGGCAATCAGAAAGCCGGAAGATTCATCGGAAGATGGATGGGGGCGGAAATGCTGAAAAGTGATCGATTCAAGGAAATAGATATGGTTATTCCTGTCCCTCTCAGTAAACGCAAATTAAGAAACAGAGGATATAACCAGGTTAGTGAATTTGCCAGGGCACTTTCAGAAATGCTTTCCTGCGAGTACAAAGAAGATATTTTATCTCGCAATGACAGCAGTACTTCTCAAACATTCAAATCAAGGCAGATCCGAAATTTTGGATCAGCACCTGTATTCACTCTAAATTCAGACCTATACTTAAGTGGAAAACACATACTTGTCGCAGATGATGTCATTACTACCGGCGCTACACTTGAAAACTGCATCAAGCAATTCAGCCATATTCCCAACCTCCGGGTGAGCATAGTCTCAATTGCATTAACAGCATGATTTTATCTTTACTAAAATTAATCGTTATTTTGCAGCATTAATTCCATTCGATGAAATTGCGAAGACTATCATACTTCAGCCTTTTCTTTGTACTGTTTTTAGGATTCCTGAACTGTGCAAAAAGAGGAACTCCAACAGGGGGCCCTAAAGACGAAACACCGCCAAGTATTATTTCTTCAAGGCCGGAAAATAATACGACTAATTTTAAGGGAAATGAAATTCGCATCACCTTTGACGAATACATTAAATTAAAGGACCTTCAAAAGCAGCTTATCGTCTCTCCGCCTTTGGAATACACCCCTATCATTTATCCCCAGGGTAGCGCCAGCAAGTATATTGATATTGAGATCCAGGACACCCTTCAGGAAAACTCCACCTATGTATTTAATTTTGGCCAGAGTGTGGTTGACAATACTGAAGGAAATCCATACTCTTATTTTTCATATGTTTTCTCTACAGGCGATTACATCGATTCTTTGAATCTTGGTGGTTTTGTCGCTGATGCAGAACTGAAGAAGCCGGATAATTTTATCTCTGTTATGCTGTATAAGATCGATACCGCATTTACCGATTCTATCATTTATAAAAAGCCTCCTACCTATATTACAAATACACTGGACAGTGCGGTTAACTTCAACCTTTCAAATTTGAAAGATGGTAAGTATATGCTTATCGCCATGAAAGACAACGCCGGAGATCACCGATTTGATCCAAAATCAGATAAGATCGCCTTTCTGGATCACTATATTGAAGTACCTAACGACACCTTATACCAATTAACCCTATTCAAGGAAATCCCTGCATTTCGTGCTACACGACCAAACATGGCATTTAAGAATATGATCACCTTTGGATATGAAGGAGATCCTGAAGGGATGGAAATTAAGCTATTGTCTGACCATCCGCAGGATTTCAAATACACCACTATAAAAGCCAGTGATAAGGATTCCATCAATTACTACTTCACTCCTTTCGAAACGGATTCATTGCTTTTCGAGGTTGGAAATAAGAAATTCATCGATACGTTTACGGTAAGAATACGCGATCTCTATAACGATTCTCTCGCATTCAAAGCGCAAAATTCCGGAGCTATCGGATTAGAGGAAGATTTTATGATCAGCAGCAATGTGCCAATGGAGAGCATCGATGATGCAAAGATCACCATCATGGACAAAGATTCTGTTAATGTACCCTTTACGTTTGAATTGGACAAGGTGAAAAACCTGCTCAATTTAAAATGGGAAAAACAGCCTGAACAAAAATACAGGGTTGAAATTTTACCGGAATCTATTACCGATTTCTTTGAAAAGACCAATGACACATTAAAATATGGGGTTAGCACGAAGAGCCTCGCTGACCTTGGAAGCATTCGAATCAAACTCAGAAATGTTCGTGAATTCCCGCTGATCCTTCAGCTGACCAATGATAAAGGCGTTGTACAGTACGAACAGATCGTGACTGCCGCAGGATCTGTACCCGAATTTAAGAATATAGATCCTGGAAATTACCTCATAAGAGTAATACATGATCGAAATTCCAATGGCAAATGGGATACCGGAAATTACCTGAAAAAGATACAACCCGAAGATATCAGTTATTATCCGGAATCTGTGGAATTACGCGCAAACTGGGAAATTGAACAAACTTTTACCCTAGAGTAAAAGTATCCTGATCTTTAAGAAACCCTAATTTATCGCGAATTTCAATCATCGCTGACCTTGATAATTCGGCGATCAGTATTTCTTCAGTTTCGGAGTAACATAATTGATACCCTAATGGATCATAGGCACTACTGGCTCCTGTATACGGATACCCGTTCCCGTCCTTTCCAACCCTGTTCACACCAATGACGTATGACATATTCTCGATCGCCCGGGCCTTTAATAAAGCGCTCCATGCACCTATTCGCATTTCCGGCCAGTTAGCCACATAGATGGCCAGATCATAATCGAGATTATTTCTGGACCATACAGGGAACCGAAGATCATAACAGATCTGTGGAAAAATACGCCAACCCTTGTAGCTAACAACAACACGCTCAGTACCGGGTGTATAGCTCTTATCTTCACCGGCCAATGTAAAGCAATGGCGCTTGTCATAGAATAAATAATTCCCTTCCGGATACACAAACATGAAACGGTTATAAAAACGATTGTCTTCATTGATTACAAGACTCCCACAAATCGCTATATCCAATTCCCTGGCTAATCGCATCATCCAATTCACCGTATCATCATCCATCCCTTCCGCCACCGCAGCAGCATCCATTGTAAAGCCGGTAGAAAACATTTCCGGAAGAATGACAAGATCCGCTTGTTCATTCGACAAAACCTTACGTATTTGAGATTCGAAACGGATTCTATTCTGTGCAGGGGCCTCCCAAACTAAATCAGCTTGTACAAGGGCAGTTTTTAACCGGTCACGCATAACTCATGAATTCTAATATTCCCTAAAATTAAGCAAAGAAGTTCAATTCCTCATACCAGGAGTAAAATCATCAGGAGCGGTCTGAGGTTTACGCATACTCCCTGATACCCCGGAATTGTTCCATATGTTCCACTCAGAATAATCATAGACCGAATTGTTATAGTTTACCTCCTTTTTACGGAGCACTCTTCCATCCTCAAAATCATGATTGGTTCCTGTACCATCCTCTCCTGGAATTCCGAAAATATCAACCTGACCACCATTACCATCTATCAAAACTATGGTGTCATCGCCATTGGAATCTGCAGCACTCCCTCCCCCTCCTAC
The DNA here is from genome assembly GCF_007279655.1 of Robertkochia solimangrovi. Classification (GTDB taxonomy): domain Bacteria; phylum Bacteroidota; class Bacteroidia; order Flavobacteriales; family Flavobacteriaceae; genus Robertkochia; species Robertkochia solimangrovi. The sequence continues at coordinate 171,051 of NZ_QKWN01000001.1, forward strand.
ACAAGTTGCATCAAACCCATACGTCTGTAAAAAACCATCCGCATCGGCAGCAATCACTAAGGTTCCCCCTGGGGGAATCTCATAACCGCTAAGTTCGATAACGGAAGCCGGAGTGTAGTTCAAGTTATCATTGGTATACCTCCTGATCTCCCAATCTTTCAGATTCACCGTCTGATCACCTGAATTAGCAAGTTCCACAAAGCGACCGTTAACAGTCGAACTAGTATTGACCGGATCAGCGATTTCGGAAATGAACACTTGTCTGCTCGTGTAATATTCAGAGCAGTCCGATCTTTCCATACTCAGATCAAGATCGTTCGTATTTCGGATCATAAAATCATCCCTCCATTTAAAAAAAGTAATACTTCCACTCCCTCCCAGTACTGTATTCCCATAAAAATAAGCCTCCGGCAATATCGTTAATGACAATTCATTATAGCAATCCGAAACCACCAACTGCTCTTCAAAAACCGCATTGGAATTTTCCGGTTGCATATGTTCTATTTCTAACAAAGTTCCCTGAGACATATTTGGCAAAATGTCAGGGGATACCGAAATTGGCGTAATCGCTTCTAAGGTCCCCACAGCCCTGATCAACTCTTCGGATACACCCGAGATCATTGGAACCCCTGCTTTAATTTCCAGTCTGGCTCCCGCCAAACCCACTTCAATCCCTGAATTAAGATCCCATTCATGGTCATAACCCAGATCGAAACCTACCCCCATAGTTCCGTCTTGCAAAATCAATGACCGTGGTTCAAAGTTTTTTGAATTACGATCCGTGATCACCACCCCCTTAATTTTTATATTCTTCCTGATCGGATCGGATTCACCTGCATATTCACTCATAAAATCTTGTAAAGACATTTGATCTGCCAGGTCGAGAATGTCACAAGCAGTCGCGGTAGAATTGCCTATATCCCTTAGATCACGAATACGAATCTGATAGCCCTTGTCATATTCAAGAATACCTGTGATATTACCGATCAAATGGGGAGCTTCCATCACCGCCCCTTCAAAGTTTGAAGAAATCTTCATCACCAACATACTTCCGTAACAATCAATAAGTAACTTTACGTCATCATCTGCCGGCTTTAAAGAACCCGAATCCAAAAACTGAACATCCCTAAGGGTCACCAGTGAACCCAGATGTTTCGCTTCGACCTCGGCAATGGATAACCTTTCAGTGTCAGTAGTATACTGGTCTCCGGTCAGGTAGAGATATCGATAACATTCTTCCAGCGGAATAGCTTCAACACTACCGGGAACTTGACGGAATATTTCCGGAACTCCATTAACTTCCCTTAGTAAAAGTCCACTGGCATCAACTACCAATACAGATCCTATCGTATAGCCTTCACCGAAGATTCGGTTTCCATCGATCGGGATACGAATTCCATTATTTCCTTCCTGAACATAGAGTTCCCGGTTAAAATTTCCGGATTCATCATCCGCCGTAATCACTCCTGTAAAAATGGTGCCATCAGAAAGCTTTACTCCCTCAACGGTCATCAAATTCCACAATTCACCAATAGATATATTGGGTTTAGGGATTTCGCAGGTCACCGAAAAATCTCCACATCTCAGGCCCGTCATATCAAGATCCGCCGGTTCACTAATACTTATCGCGAAGCCCGAAGAAATTTTTCTTAATACTCCGATCACTGCACCATGACCGGTTGGCATGGGTATCGTTGCCAATTCAGAATAACCGCTGGTAACCAGCTTCAATTTACTACCCATACAATCCTGAAGTTGCCGCTCCGTAGTTTCTTCTGAAACGGCTAAAGTTTGACAAATTTCATCTGGAATCGCCTCTACATCAACGATCTTTACCAATGTGTTCAAATCAGCATCCCTGAGTTCGGAAACCGAACGCTCAACCGGTATTACCTTTCGACCGGTATTACAACTTTTATATACATGCTGAGGAATGGCTAAAGCCGGCAACCTTCCCACCGCGGGATTTCCATAAGCATTAAAAATTCCCCCTATTAGAATTTCGCCTCTCTTTTTCTCAACATATAATCCTTTTAAAGAGATGATCAATGAGTCGCCCGGTTGATACCACCGATATGCATCATTAAGATCAGCATTCAAACAAATACCTATTGTTGGATCTGAATATTTATCCTGCAGGTATATCTTCCCATAATTATTCCCATATTGATCACTGGAATTAACGATTCCTGAAACTACAAGATCCTGTGTTATCAAAGTCGGCTCCTCTTTAGCCATACCTTTTAACTCCGGAAGCAGCAGGTTGACTTCCGGGATATCACCCAAACAGGGATCAGTAATCTGTAACGTATCATTTCTATCGCATTGAAAGAAAAGAAAACAAACGGTTATCAATAGTAAGACAGGTTTCCGGTTCACCTTCATAGGCAATACATTTAAAAGTTAATCGCTAAATTGAGAAAGTAGGTCCGGCCTGACCCATACCAGTATTTCGGCCCAAATGACGGATTACCACTTAGCCTATCTTCATATAAGGCCTTAAAATTTGCTTTTCGATTCTGCTCATAACCACCGGATCTATAGCTATGGTCGAACAGGTTGTTCACACTTAAGAACAAACTCACATAGGTGTTATCAATGCGCCATGATTTACCACCGATAAAATTCAAAAGATATATAGGATCCAATTTTTCCTCCCTCAGCAATAATCCGATATTTTCGACGGTAGCCTCTGAAAAATCCTCACCTGTTTCCGGATCGACAGAGAAACTTTCTGTTCTGCTGATCGTGGATATACCGGGGTAATTCTGCCCCAGATAATTCATGGATAAACCGAACCACCAATATTGCTGAGCCCTGAATTCGATTCCCGCAGACAAAGCGATCTGCGGTCCGGTGTTTAGGTGGTAGCCTTTGATCTTCGCTTTACCCAAATTTGCATATCCAGTCGTATTTATTTGATCTTCATTTTCGTCAGCAGTATCGAAACTGATTGCTATATCCGGGTCATTGAGATATTTATAATCTCCCCATGCAACCACCCCATTTACTTTAAGTTCGGAGGTAAGACTATATTCAACACCCAACTCCATCCCTTTATAACCTCTGTCGATACCGGTTACAATCTCCTGTACAAAATCACTTCCAAGTCCGCCTTCGAAATAGAAGAAATTAATATCGGTTCCACTTAAAGCACGATAATAGTACATTGAAAACAGCATTCTCAAATCCGGATAATCCAATTGGTAATCCAAAGACACCGCCTGTATCTTTTCGTTTCTGAGATTTCCTACCGTTCTGTCATGCTCCCTGGGATTGATGAATATTAAATCCGGGGTTGGAATTATCTGCAGGTACGCTGCATCCAGTTTTAACCGATGTCTTCCGGTTATTGCATATGCAGTACCTGCCTTCAGTGAAAGTCCGGAAGAAATGACACTTTTACTTTTCCCAAATGAAGATGCGGAATAACGTTCATTTAAAAACCTTCCTTCGCGATGAACTACAGCTCCCGAATATTCTAATGCAAAGTAATTATGCCAATTGGATTTATTGAGTTCAAATTTTCCGACGCCCGTAAAATCTGTTAATTTCAAAAGATAATTATAGTTGAAAAGGTCTCCTTCAACTTTCCATAATTTTCCGTTCACATCATTGGAAGTATTTGAAAATGAATCCTGATCGAGATGACCCGAAGCACCCAGCAGATCCGTGATTCTTGCAAAATTATGGGAACTGGTATTCCTTTCCTTGGCAGCAACCACAATTCTACTCTCAGCAAAAGGTTCGAATGCCACCCGAATCTTTCCGGATATACTTTGTTCCTTTGCAACATCATCATATAGGAGATATGCCGCAGCCCCCTTTTGGGAAAATGACTGGTTAGCCGCAAACAAATTCTCCCAATTGACCTGAGAATTCTCATTAAATCCCAGTGCTGCAAGACGAGCATTCTCAAAATTCCCTCCGTGATTGATATAATAGGAAGGTAAGTATCGATAATAATCCGGATATGGATTCGGGGCATTGTAATACCCCAGACGGGAAGAAGAATTAGGTCCGAATCTATATTGAAATCCGAACTGGAGATTCCATTGCTTTCGTTTTGTTGTATATACGAACTGAAATAAAGGTCTTTCATACTTTTTCACCCTGGTGTTCCTAATTTCCGATTGCACAGACCCCCAATAAGGATTGTATCGCTCTCCACCCAAGCTATGTACTTCCTCCGTTACCGCGGCATTACCAGCTCTTCTCACGGGGGTATACCAACCTAACACCACTAGCTTACTAAAATCAGAAAATCTGTATTCTAACCCAGCGAAAATTGCCAGAGCGTTATAAGGGGTGCCGTTCATGTACCCTGTCTCTCCTTTCCTGACAGATCCTGACATACTCCAGGCGAACTTTTTATTCTTAATCCCTGAACTATACGTAGCCATCATTCTTTTTGAATAGGATCTGTTCGACACAGATACTGAAAGTCGTAATCCTTTTCGAAGGGAAGAGGGAATTACCCGCATATTGACAGAACCAGCCAAACTTCCAAAAAGATCTGAATTAAGAGCATGACCCCCCTCAACCTCCTGATCTCGTAAAACATCGTTTAATCCTCCCCAATTACTCCATATCGCGCTCCCACTAATCGGATCATTGAGTTTTATACCATTTAGAGAAACGTCCCTATAGCCGGTATCAAAACCTCTGGATCGATAAAACGCCTGGCCGAAATCAAATGCAGCTTTACGTCGAAATACGGGAGTATTCGAATTTAACACAATGTAGTTCTGCCCTGTATTTTCATAGTTATTGGACTCTATTCCATCAGGCAAAACGATAATATCGTCTTGCTCATAACTTTTTATAGGCTCCAAAAAGATCTCACCCAATACTCTATTTTGAAGAATAACTATGGGAAATGATCGCGTTATATAATGCTCAGCAGATAATAATAGGGTATAATGACCTGGAAGCAACGTTTTAAATTCAAAATAACCGTCAGCATCGGTAGTAGTAATAACAGCTTTTTCCTTAAGTCTTACTGTGACACCAGATATAGGTTCTTTTGAAAACTCATCAAGCACTTTTCCTTCTAAGGAATTCTCTTGTGACAGTGAGGATATGCAATACAAATTACACATTACTAATATTAATCTCATGGACATTGTTTCATTATTGTGAATTTAAAACTATAGAATATTTTCTATATTTAAAGGATAATTACGATCCCATGAAATATATTCTGATCCTTCTGACCCTTATGTCCATATCTGTGAGCGCCCAAATGGACAAATACCAATTAGTATTGATCGCCTTTTACAATGCTGAAAACCTTTTCGACACTTCCAGAGACACCCTGATTCTGGATAATGCCCGTACTCCCGGAGGAAGATATCAATGGACTGAAGAGCGATATCAGAAAAAATTAAGAAATCTGGCAAAGGTTTTAGCCAATATCGGCGCTGCTCCATACCTGAGAATGCCCGATATTATAGGACTTGCTGAAATAGAAAATCGAAAAGTGCTGGAAGACCTGATCACTACCGGGTCATTACAGCGATATCCATTAGGGATTCTACATATTAATTCGCCCGATGAAAGAGGTATTGATACGGCAATTATCTATAATCGTGACACCTTTATACCGGTATCTGTAAAAGCACATCCCTTACGAATTTACTCAGAGGAAGGATTCCGCGACTATACCCGCGATCTATTTCTGGTTTCCGGGTATTTGAAAGGAGAATTGGTTTATATTATGGTAAATCACTGGCCTTCCCGAGGGGGTGGAAAAAGAAGTGTATTCAACCGTGAAATTGCTGCCCGACAGGTAAAACGTAAAACAGATTCCATCCTATATAGAAACAGTGCGGCTAAGATCATCATTATGGGGGATTTCAATGACAATCCAACCGATCATAGCATAAAAGACATAATGAAAACTTCCGGTAACAGGCAAACTATCAGTAAAGGTCAATTGTTCAATACGACCGAGAAACTGTATAAATCCGGATTAGGTACTCATGCCTATCGCGATGAATGGAATTGTTTTGACCAGTTTATGATCAGCCAAGGATTATTAAATAATAGTAAAGGATATCGATATTGGCGTTCAGGCATCTTTAATCCGGCATTTCTGAGACAAAAGAAAGGCCGCTACAAAGGTTATCCTTTTCGAACTTATTCAGGCTTGAACTATACGGGTGGATACAGTGATCATTTCCCGGTTTATCTATACCTGATCCAACAGATTAATTAAAGAGATTTAGGCCAACCAAATATCGTAAGGAATACGAAGTAGGATCAATACGAGTCCGATACCATAGAATAAAGCGATCTTCCCGAATTTACGTTTAGAACTCACCTCTTTCTTATGCTTACTCCAACCGATCGTGATCAAAGCAACAGCGATAAGATTAGTAACCGGGTGTTCCACAAGGATCAGACGAAGCAGGCTATCGCCCATAACGCCACCGGTTTGCCAGGCATCAAAACGAGGTGTCATAAAATAAAGCACGAGTCCGAGCAATAATTGTATATGCGTAAAAATAAGCGCAAACAAGCTAACTCTAAGATCTTTAGCCATAGTAAAGTCCTTATTCTTGAAATAACCCGTTAGGGCATTTAAAACAGCGATAACAAGAATGATCAGTGTAAAATAAGCCCAATATGAATGAAGGGTGTTTACAACGCTATAGGCAGAACTCATGATTATATATATTGAAGTTGAACGTTCAAATGTAAGGATTTTTACCCATATCGGATATAACTCAAACGAAACTAAAATAAAAAAACCTGCAAGTTCAATACCTGCAGGTTTTTTATATACTGTGATAGAATACTCTTAGAAATTATATCTTACTGAGAAGTTCCAGGTAAGTCCGTTTCCGTAGAAATATCCGTAGTTATCTTTTTGGTTGATATATTCCTTATCAAAAAGGTTATATGCATTTCCTCTTAAAACGATGTTATTGTCACCGAAATTGAACTTATAGGTTGCTCCAAGATCGAACAGAGAATACGCATCTAACTTTTCAGCCTGATAGGTCTCACCTGCCTCAGAAGAAGCAACAACGTCCTCTACGTCAACAAATCCATAGAGATTTGCATACCCGTTCCAGTCAGCATCAACAGTAAGTACATCTGGAATGATCTGATAAGAAGTCCCTAAACCATAAGAAGTTTGAGGAGCCTGTCCAACATAAGTCCCGGTAAGATCAACATTATACGAAGCAACCTGCTCATTATTCGTGTTGTTTCTAACATTCACAGGAGATGATCCATCATATTTCCAATCACCGATAGTGAATTGCCCTCTAAGCATAAAACCATAAGTTGGTCTCCATTTACCATCGATCTCAATACCTTTGTGCAACTGACCGATATTTGTAAAAGAGAATCCTGCATCATCAATAAACTCACCACCTGGAAGCGTGTACTCTCCGGTAGTATACAAGTATCGATTATCCCATTTCGTGATATAACCATTAAGGTTGGCTACGAAATCTCCAGCTTCAAACCTATAACCAGCTTCAAATCCGAAGATCTCCTCGTTATCAACTTCCGGATCAGCATACATTGTATTATCATCATAGGAAGGGAAGATGTTATCAAGGAATGGTTGTCTTGAATATTTACCACTATTAACATAGACGGTATTTCCTTCTATAAAGTTCCATGATACACCACCTTTGATGTTGTAACCTGAAATGTTCTTTGTTGAAGATTCTTTTGGAGTAGCGAAATTACCTCGATCTTCTCTTTTATAAGACTGGTTTGAGATTGCCCCTTGAACGAAAGCAGTGAAACCATTATTAGCATACTCTACTTGTCCGAAAGCCCCCTGATAATTGATATTCTCTGAATAATCATAATCGATTCTTTCATCTTCATCTGCATAGTTAAAAAGAGCCGCCCATGGATCCGGGTTGAAAGTCGCAGACACAACATAATCGTCTGGTCTTCCTGCAATTGGTTCAACACGCCCGTCAAGTCCTAAAAGATCGGTAATCTCACGGAAGTGATCTCCTGCATAGAATCTGAAATCAGCACCTACATTAAAAGTAAAGTTCTTTAATGTATCATAGCTATAGTTAAATACTGTACCATACCAAGCGTGGTTATTTACAGAAGCTCTTAAGATAGTTCCGTTATAACCCTGGCTTAAATTATTCGCAACACTTGGGTTGTAAGTGTTCACAATATAGTTCCAGTCAATAAGACCGTTACTTGAAAGATAAGCTCCTCTTGTATCAGGATCTCCATTATCTACATAAGAAACTCCATTTCCGTAGTCTCCTGTTCCACCACCTCTACCAAATGATGCATAAACAACAGTAGAGAAACTTGATTTTTCAGAAATGTTCCAGTCCCAGTTTAAGTTAAGTACGGGCTTGTGATAAAAGTTTCTTCTAAGTGAAAGATATTCTCCGTTCTTAAATCCATAGTTGTTATTAAAACGAATTCCATACTTATCATAAAGTTCCTGACTCTTTGAAAAATTCTGATCGTGCCATTGTGGTGCACCGGTGATGAGGAAGTTAAAGTTATGGTCTCCTGCTTTTTTACCAACAGAAAAGAAATAGTTCTGACCCTGACCTTTAGTCCCGTTAGCATACTTACTGTGTGCCTGCCAGTAATCTAGAAGGAATGAGAATCCCCATCCACTGTCACTCATTCCTGTATTATAAGAAGCAGTTGTTTTGAAGTAACTTCCATTACCAACCATCACTCTCGCAAATCCTCCTTCAGTTTTATCAGTAGCACGTGTAACGATGTTAACCGTACCTCCCACAGAAGAAATCGCAAGTTTCGAAGAACCTAATCCACGCTGAATCTGAACACCATTGGCAACATCAGACATACCTGACCAGTTTGACCAGTACATATTTCCATCTTCCATACCATTGATCGGTTGACCGTTAAGAAGGAACGCAGTGTTATTCTGACCAAAACCTCGAACAAACATTTGTGAATCTCCAAAACCTCCCGACTGGTTAGAAACATAAACGTTAGGGGTGTTTTTCAAAACTTCAGGAAATTCAACATTACCTACGGCTTTGGTTTGAATTTCAGTTACACTAACAGATGAAACCGCGATAGGTGTTTGACGATCATTTGCGAGGTCGATTACTCCCGACCCTACAACTACAACACCTTCCAATTCTTCTGCATTGGAATTCAAAGTAATTGTACCAAGGTCCAGAGAACCTCCGCTTAAAGTGAATCGTACATCTTTAGATACAAAACCAAGGTAAGAAAATGTCAATACCCCGGTATTGGAATCCACATTGATAGTAAAGTTCCCATCAAAGTCAGTAGTGGTTCCGGTTGATGAACCTTTTACCATTACATTAGCTCCCGGAAGTGGTTCGCCAAGATCGCCATCGACTACCTTACCGGTAATCACCCCCTGTGCAAAAGCAGTGGTAACTGTAAGAAATAATACTGCAGTTAAAAAACAGTTGTAAATTTTTCTCATTGAATAATTGATTTTTGTTTGTCCCGCAAAATTCCTCTATTCGAAGAATTCTGAGTTTACCTAAATGTTAAATAAAATTAAACTAAAACAAAAATAGCTGAAAAACTCAATTTGATGAGATTCAGCTATTTATAAATATAAATTTTATGTATTTGTTAATTGTTAGCCTTTATTTCTTAAAATGTGTTAACAAATTAACGGTAGATTTATCATGTTTTCCGATTTCGGGACTTTTTATGTCTTTAAGAATGTTGTTCGCAAGCTGCTTTCCAAGCTCAACTCCCCATTGATCGTAGCTGAAAATGTTCCAGATCACTCCCTGAACGAAAATTTTATGCTCATACATTGCGATGATCTCCCCTAAAGATTGCGGTGTTAGTTTGTCGATCAGAATGGTGTTCGTCGGCTTATTTCCTTCAAATAATTTAAAAGGTAATAGCTTTTCAATTTCTGCTTCCGACATCCCTTTATCCTTTAATTCAGCTACTACCTCATCCTTTTCCTTACCCATTAGCAGGGCTTCGGTCTGAGCAAAGAAATTCGCCATTAGCTTATCATGGTGATCAGTATCCCCATGAAGAGATTCCATGAATCCGATAAAATCTGCCGGAATTAATTTAGTACCCTGATGTATCAACTGGAAAAATGCATGTTGAGAGTTCGTTCCGGGCTCTCCCCAGATAATTGTTCCTGTCTGATAATCTACGCGATTACCAGAACGGTCAATACTTTTACCGTTACTCTCCATGATTCCCTGCTGCAAATAGGCTGATAAACGATGTAGATATTGTGTATACGGAATGATCGCTTCGCTTTCCGCTCCATAGAAATTGTTGTACCATACACTTAGTAAAGCCAGTACCACCGGTATATTCCTTTCAAAGGGCGTTTCTTTGAAATGATTATCCATCGCTCTTGCTCCATCCAGCATTTTCTCGAAATTATCATAGCCCGCAGCCAGTGCGATCGACAATCCTACAGCGCTCCAAAGTGAGAATCGACCTCCTACCCAATCCCACATAGGGAAAACATTATCCGGGTGGATTCCAAATTCATCAACCTTTTCGAGGTTGGTCGATACTGCAACGAAATGTTTGGCTACATCTTCCTGTTTTGCATGCTCCAGAAACCATTTTCGAATCGTAGTTGCATTGCTAATGGTTTCCTGCGTCGTAAAGGTTTTCGAAACAATAACAAAAAGTGTTGTTTCGGGATCTAGGCCTTTCAACGATTCATAGACATGATCTCCGTCGACATTGCTAACGAAGCGTACATTGAGATGATTCTCATAAAATTTAAGCGCCTCGGTAACCATTGCCGGCCCCAGGTCTGAACCACCGATTCCTATATTTACGACGTCGGTAAATGCTTTTCCGGTATAGCCCTTTCTGGTACCGTCGATCACTTCGTTAGAAAATGATTTGATCTTTTCCCTTACGGCATATACTTCAGGAATCACATTCACACCATCCACCAACACTTCATCCTTGGCAGCAGCTCTCAGTGCCGTATGCAGTACTGCACGACCTTCGGTTTCATTGATGATATCCCCCCCGAAATAAGCCTTAATAGCCTCCTTTAGTTTGACATCTTCAGCGAGCTCCAACAAAAGATTAAAGCTGGTATTGTCGATTCTGTTCTTGGAAAAGTCCAGATAGAAATCATTCCATTCAATTTTGAAGCGGTCAGCCCTTGCAGGATCTTCCTTGAAAAGGGCCTGCATCTGCATTCCTTTTACTTCTTCAAAATGTTCTTTTAATTTATTCCAGGCCTGCGTTCCTTTCGGATCAATCGCGGATAAAGCCATATTATTGATTTAATGTTATTAATTCATTCTCAAGCGAATCCTTGTTTTCCTCAGGATAGGCTATAGCCTCCAGCTGTAAACGTACCGGAGAGATGAAATCCATGTAACGCGTTCTCAAACTATCATGAATCGGTTCTGCATCAGGCAACTTCTGACGGAACGGATCCACCTGGCTCCCGTTTTTCCAGAAACGGTAACAAACGTGAGGCCCACTCGTATTCCCAGTCATCCCAACGGTCCCTATCACATCACCCTGCTTAACGAAATCACCGACTCTTACCAGTCGTTTCTGCATGTGCAGATACTGTGTTGAATAAGTGCTGTTATGTTTGATCTTAACAAAGTTCCCATTACCTCCACGGCGCGTAGATTCGATTACGGTTCCATTAGCTGTCGCAAGTATAGGAGTTCCTACCGGTGCTGCGAAATCAGTGCCCTTATGAGGACGGATCTTGTTTCCGTAATAGGCAATTCTTCTTTTAAGATTGTATCGTGAAGAGATTCTGCTGAATTGAACCGGAGCTCTCAGGAAGGCTCTTCTTAAGTTCTTGGCATCTTCATCGAAATAATCTATAATATGTTTCGTAGAATCCGTTTCGAACCTAAACGCATAAACCGGCTCACCCTTATGTTCAAAATAAGCAGCTTTGATCTTGTCGATACCTGCATAGATCGTATCGTCGATATACTTCTCAGTGAAGATAACCTTAAACCGGTCTCCCTCCTGAATTCTGAAGAAATCGATCGTCCAGGCATAAATATCAGAGAGTTTATAGGCGATAAGCGGACTCATACCCTGCCCCTGAAAGGTCTCGTACAGCGTACTGTTAATCACTCCGGCTGCTTCTCTTTCCACTATTTTTACAGGCTTACTACCTTTGATAACCTTGGTTGAATCCCGAAAATCGACCACTACATAATCGATCGTATTAGGCTGATAGATAAAACATAACGGGCGCTGCAATGAATCTTCTTTATTACAAAGTAATGTATAAGGTTTCCCTGCCTGAAGGCTTGCAATATTAAAAGAATCCTTTGCTCCTTCAACGATCTGGTAGATCTCAGGATAATCAAGTTTATTCCGCTGAAGGATAGCTCCGAAACTATCACCGGATTTTATAGTATCTCTGACAACATGATAGTCGTTCAGATTATAACCGAATTCGTGAACTTCTATCGGTTTAACCTCTTCAGGTTTTATGGTCACCACCGATTCTTCCACTTTTGTGGGTTTAGTTTCCTCCTTACATCCTCCTGCCAATGCTCCAACAAGCATCAGGCCTACCAATACATTTTTAAACATTTACTCTTTAATTTTCGGATTAAAAATATGATCTACCCATTGTTTGCCCCAATCCGACTTTTCACGATCAGTCCAAAATTCAGGAAAAAAGATGATTTTCTGAAAATTTGGAGGTAAATATTGTCGCCAATTTGTTCCACCGGTAGCATCGATCGCTTTTTCTCCTTTGCTAAGGTGGCGATATGCCGCCCCCATATGCATGAGATTCCAGTTAACATTCGCGTTCACATCTAAAGCTCGCATAGCCTCGATAAGTCTGGGGTTTTCTCTGGCCTCCCGGGGTAGTGCCAGATATTTATCATATAAGGTCATCCCCTTAACCGCGTGCGCAATTCGCATAAAGCGAGGGGTATATCTATATTCGAATTGTTTCAGGGTGAGCGTTTTCTCTCCTGTCGCTGTATCAACGGCACCTTTCTTCCAATATATATTCTCATAGAGTTCTTCTAATGAACTCGAGCTATCAAATTTACCAACTACCGTATTATGCACCAAATTGATCAGTGGCGTCGCATAGATCTCTATCATTCTGAATTGAGCAGACTGAAACCCACTGGCCGGAAGTAGCGACATCCTGTATTGCAGGAATTGTTCACGATCCATTCCGTTGATCATAATATCAAAGGAAGAAATCAGTGCTTTATAGTAATTATTGATCCGATTGATCCGCTGTACATAAAAATCAACCTGTTGCAACTTATCATCAATGATCTGTTTTTGTTCATGGATGATCAGTTTAAAATATAATTCTGTGATCTGGTGATACATAATGAAGATCTCTTCATCCGGAAAATGTGTCCTTGGAACCTGCAGACTCAAAAGCGTATCCAAATGGATGTAGTCCCAATAGGTCAGGTATCGTTCGTGCAGTAATCCATCGAGATAAGAACCGAGGTCCTGACCCGAATTTTTGTATTTCTCTTCAAGTTTTGCAATGCGCTCTTCAATCTCCGCTCTAATCGCCATTAATCAACTTTAATTTTAAATTGATGTTTCAATCCTTTAAATGCCTCCAGGTCTGCCTTCAGAGACCCGATCATCAAGTCTGCTTTAATTCGAATCGGCACTTTATTCTTATCATCTGAAACCCAAAGTGTTAAGCTTTCCTCTTCTTTAAAGACCCTCCCAGATTGTACATAAGGCCGAAATTTAAGACAATTTACATTACCAAACTTGGTATTTACCTCTTCTCTTCCCAGGAATTTAAGTTTAAATCGAAATGGTTTATCATCATCATACAACAAATCCAATATAATTTCCTCTCCCACCTTGAGATCTTCTGCCTGATAATTCTCTCTAAGAAAATAAAAAGCCGATAACAGATCCTGAATTTCATTATTGGTTTCTATTGTCTTGGTAGTTCCGTGCTTATGATTGGTCACCACCGCCTCGTTATCCTGATGATTGAAATTTATTTCAAGATCCTTGGTATACCCTCCTTCATCGATCTGTCTGATAAACCGGTAGGGCTTTCCATCCTGTTTATCAAAATAACTCTCATAATTATCGTCTACCGCAAAAAACCAACGGGCAAGTCCGGTGGTCTTGCCTTTCCCCACCACATGATATACCGATTTTCCTTTTAGCATTTCATCTTTTAACTCCAGAGTTGCATAGCTGGCGTTGAACACTCCGTAATGTATTCGAAACTGAAACCATTCACCACCCTGAAAAGAAGAATTAAACACAGGTTCTTCGTTCTGATAAGCAAAACTGGTCAGTAAAAATATTAGTATGACAGGGATAATTTTTCTCATGTTCTGAATATGGCGTAAAAATAATAAAATCAGAAACATTTACTGTTCAAACGCAGCAAAATCAAAATATTGTCAATACAGAATTTTTAACACACCCTAAAAGTATAAATCCTTCAGAATTAATTTATTCCGCATCGCATCATTTACTTACAAATTCGAATCCAGCAAATGCCCCGGCATATTTAACTGCAACAGCCATGCCATTAATAAGACGACCAAAAAGTATCCTTGTTACAACGGTAATATCCAATATTACAGTAAACAGTGAAGCAGTAAGGCAGTAAGGCAGTAAGCAGTAGGCTGTAAACCGTAAGCTGTTTTCCGTTTCCCGTTTTCTAATTAAGGAAACAAATATCAAAATCGAAAGTTTAAAATGTCACAGGCGAATTCAAATTAATTAATCCTTAACCCTGTTACCTGTTACGTTGTGACGTTGTTACTTGTAACCATTTAACGTGTCACCTTGTAACATAAATAGCAGAAAACGCAACACACATTACCATAAGTGATTACGAAGCGTATTAAAAGAAAAAAGCCCGGCGCGAAGCCGGGCTTTTCCATTAACCAACCAAAAACTTTAAATTATGAAAACTTTACTTAAAGTCAGCAAAAGGGCACCACCCACTTTTGCGACTGCAAATATACGTCGAGTTCCGAGTTTTGTCCTCGCGTTATTATAAGTTTAACTTTTTTAACAACCAGAATGCAACGGGTTGAAAAAAACAGTGTGTTTTTGGCAACAATTCGGTCATTTTATAGCGTTCCACGCATTTCCTGTTCCCTTTCAATCGCCTCAAAAAGGGCTTTAAAGTTTCCTTTACCAAAGGATTTTGCACCTTTTCTTTGAATTATTTCAAAGAACATAGTCGGCCTGTCGAGAACTGGCTTTGTAAATAGCTGTAATAAATAGCCTTCATCATCCCGATCGATCAAGATTCCCAATTCCTTAAGCGGCTCCAGATCTTCGTCTATTTCACCTACACGATCCAGAACTGTATCATAATAGGTCTCGGGAACATAGAGAAATTCCACACCTCTTGACTTAAGCGCTTTGACTGTTTCAATAATATTATCGGTAGCAACTGCAATATGCTGGACACCGGCTCCATTATAGAAATCGATATATTCTTCGATCTGAGATTTTTTCCTCCCTTCAGCAGGCTCGTTGATCGGAAATTTGATCCTTCCGTTTCCATTGCTCATCACTTTACTCATCAAGGCTGTGTAATCGGTGGAAATATCCTTATCGTCAAAGGAAACCAATTGGGCAAATCCCATAACTTTCGCATAGAATTGACACCATTTATTCATCTCATTCCAACCAACATTACCCACCATATGATCGATATACTTAAGTCCGACCGGAGCAGGCTTAAATTCCGGATTCCATGCTTTAAAACCAGGCATAAACGCTCCGGAATAATTCTTTCTTTCCACGAAGATATGTACGGTTTCTCCATAGGTATGAATCCCTGACAAAACAACCTCCCCTTGGTCATCAGAAATAGTCTTCGGCTCCATATAGGGCTCTGCTCCACGCTTAACGGTTTCTTCAAAACTTTGAGTTGCATCATCGACCCAAAGGGCAACCACTTTCACCCCATCTCCATGTTTTTCAATATGCGCATTCACATCGCCTCCCTTTTGCAAAGGAGAAGTCAGCACTAACCTGATCTTATCCTGCTGAAGTACATAGGAGACCCGGTCTTTCATTCCTGTTTCCAAACCCGAATAGGCAACCGGTTGAAAACCCCACGCGGTTTGGTAATAATGGGCCGCCTGCTTGGCATTCCCAACATATAATTCAACGTAATCTGTTCCCAGCAATGGCAGAAAATCCGCTGCTGACTCAACTGTTTTATCAAGGTTTAAAGATGATGTATCTGTAGTCATAATATTCAATTTTTATCATATCCCGCATCCTGTTAAAGCAATGATCTGACCACTAGGAACAGCGAAGATATGATCGTTTTTTTAATAGCAATTTAGTAATACTCCCAATAAATTCAAGCTCGCTTAGCTGCCTGACTCAATGAAATTACCTCACCACATCGCTCTGAGATGAGCCGTTATGTCTACTCTGTAATTAAGCATTAGTCAAGCCAGGATTTATGATAAGATTCATCTGCAATCTCCATCGCTTGTTTAGTAACCTTAAGCGGCTTGAACGTATCTACCATCACAGCGAGTTCGTCGGTCTTTGTTTTACCGATACTTCTCTCAACAGCGCCCGGATGCGGACCATGAGGTATGCCGGCCGGATGTAGCGAAATATGTCCTTTATCAATATCATTCCTACTCATAAAATCACCGTCAACATAGTACAACACCTCGTCTGAATCAATATTGCTGTGATTATAAGGAGCCGGAATACTTTCCGGATGGTAATCATACAACCGGGGCACAAAACTGCACACTACAAAAGCATCCGTTTCAAAGGTCTGGTGAACCGGCGGCGGCTGATGTATCCTGCCAGTTATGGGTTCAAAATCATGAATACTCAAGGCATACGGGAAATTAAATCCGTCATAACCCACAACGTCAAACGGATGTGTAGCATAGACCACATCGAATATTTCTTCCTGTTTTTTGATCTTGATCAGAAAATCACCTTTTTCATCATTGGTTTCCAGGGTTTCGGGGACTCGGATATCCCTTTCACAAAAAGGAGAATGTTCCAATAATTGTCCAAACCAGTTTCGGTATCGCTTAGGGGTGTATATAGGCCTTCTCGATTCCACTATAAAAAGACGGTTATCTTCATCATCAAAATCCATTTTATAAATAGTCCCTCGCGGAATCAGCAAATAATCGCCATACCCAAATTTCAGATTTCCGAGATGCGTTCGCAAGGTACCACTTCCTCTATGAATGAAGACAAGTTCATCCGCATCGGCATTCTTATAGAAATATTCAGTGGATCTGTTTTCCGGTGCGGCAAGAATTATGGTACAATCACTATTGGTAAGCACAGGAACCCTGCTCTCCAGATAATCTTTGGCAGGTTTAACCCTGAAACCATGAAAACGATAGGACTTTATATTATTTTCAATAGCGATCTCCGGAGAAACCTTTCTTTTACCCAGAATCTCCTTTACCTGTGTCGGACGATGTACATGATACAGGTTGGTCGACATTCCGTCAAAACCAATGGTGCCAAAAAGTTGTTCGTAATACAGTGACCCGTCGGGTTTCTTAAAGATGGTATGTCGCTTATGAGGTATATTTCCAAGTCTATGATAAAAAGGCATTTCGCAAACGTTTGAATATTCCAAATATCGGAATAATAAAGGAGATTCCTGCTAATAATTTCTTAAAACCAGAACCCTACATTTACTGACCAGAAACTGTTATTTCCTTCAGGTGACCAGTTATATTTCAACTCGACCGGTCCTACGAATGACTCGAAACTATATCCACAGGCATATCCCGTATAATCTGGCACTTTAAACCACTCTCCTCCTTCAAAGATATTGTCATCTGCATTCGCAAAATTGGCCATAAAATTTATGTGACTTTTAGGGATAAACTCCCAATCGAGATTCAAAGAAGTCTTCACATAACTATCCCCCCCAAAGCTCAGATATTCATACCCTACAAAAGGAGACATGTTCACCGGCAGATCATTACCGTAGCCACCCAGGATGAAATCGAGCGAACCGATCTCTGCATCCCCCAGAGTGAAACCACCTTCCATAAACAAATTCATAGATAAACGATGATATACCGGCAATGCAAAGCCCATTTTTAGTTTTGCCACTGAATACCCCATAATATCTCTGGGCTTGTAATCGGTTCCGAACATATAGGTATTCCAGTCTGCATCAAAAAAGAAACCCCTGGTCGGAAAATATTTATCATCCAGCGAATCGAACTTTATAAAAGCATAAGGCCCTAAGTAATTACTGTTATAAAACACCAGTTTACTTTGTTCTTCCGGCACCACGGTTTCCGTTTGGATTTTCAGTAATTCATGCTCAACACCCAAACCTACATTAAACTCCTCATTCCAAACCGTTTGCATATAAATCTGGTTGACAAGATCATCGAATTCCAGATCCAGCTTATTAACAGTCGACAATAAATTCGGAGCAGTCTCAGCTGCAAAATTAAAATCGATATCCTTCACAAAGGTGTTGAATCTCGATCGAACCCCCAGACTCCAATAAAACCCCTTATCTATATAATAGTCGAAATTATAACGAAGATTATCACCAAGAATAAAATCAAACGACGCAACATCATCTTTAAATAATAAATGCTTTTTGGTAATATTGATAAGGCCTGCTGTCTGATAAAGATCATCATAATGCACACCGAGTTTGAGGAAGGTCTCCGTAGTCCTTTCTTTTACATGCAGGTCCAACGCATACCCGTCCTCATTTGGCCTGATCACATATTTCAAACTTTTAAAGTTATTAGTAGCAGCCAGGGTATTGAACCCTTGATCCAATTTCTGAAAATTGGTGTATTGTTCTGTGTCATATCTTAATTTCCCCTTGATATAAGCCCTGGAATATTGCTCATTCCCTCTGATATAAACACTATTGATATGAAAACTATCCAGTTTCTGAATTGGATAGTGCTTACGCAGCTCTCCGGATTGCAACATGGCAAGACTATCTAAAGGAATCTTCTGCTTCAATGCCGCACGATATCCATTGTTAATGATACTGTCTCCCTGATCAAAGGAGATAACGGAGTAATCCTTAATATCCGGTTTAACATAGATATCGGTTTCTCCCCGCTTGTTCTTCATATCATTCACGGTCCGGTAATTATTGATCTGCAGCAACACTCCAGTCGCTGAATTCAATTCATCTCTTTTGGATAATGGGTCCTGTACATCCACCCCTATAATAATATCAGCCCCCATAGCCCTTACCTCATCGATCGGATAATTGTTCACCACCCCACCATCGATCAAAATACGATTTTCGATCTCAACGGGTTCAAAAAGTGAAGGAAACGCACCACTTGCAGTAATAGCCAACGGCAGATAACCTCTATCCAGCTTCACCATTTCACCAGTCTCCACATCGGTCGCAATACAGAAGAAAGGGATCGGTAATTTATTGAAATCCTCTACATCATTAACGTGGAATAACAGTTCATTGAGCAGGTTATAGACATTCTGCCCTGTTGAAATAGCAGAAGGAAAAGAGATTCGTAATTTTTCAAACGGCAGCTTTAATGCATACTTCTCCTGATTCTGTTTCTCATAAAAGGACATAGTGGAACGAGGCACATACCCCTGAATCAGTTTGGTGAAATCAACATCTTTAAATATGGAATCGAGCTCATTGGCCGAATAACCCGATGCATATAAAGCACCTACGATCGCCCCCATCGAAGTACCTCCGATATAATCGATTCTTACACCCGATTCTTCGATAACCCTCAAAGCACCGATATGAGCCAATCCTTTAGCCCCTCCACCACTCAGAACGAGACCGACTTTCAGGTCATTATCAAAGGCTTCTTCCTGTGCATACAGAGAGAAAGCCAACCCGATGAATACGATTAGTAAGTATTGTTTCTTCACAGTGTTAAATTAAAGAATTTTCAATGAAGCGCCTTATAAATTTTTGCTGCCTTTGAAGCGCCCACAACTTCGGTAAGACTTTCAAGTGATGCCTCTTTTATACGTTTTACGGATTTAAAATTCCTGTAGAGTTCTTCAGCGGTTTTTTTACCGATTCCGTCAATATTTTCAAGTTCCGAACCTATTGCAGATTTACTTCTTTTATTTCGATGAAAGGTAATCCCAAAACGATGTGCCTCATTTCGCAACTGTTGTATGATCTTTAGCGTCTCAGACCGCTTATCGAGATACATCGGTACTGGGTCATCCGGATAATAGATCTCTTCAAGACGTTTTGCAATCCCGATAATTGCAATTTTACCTCTCAAACCTAAAAGATCCAGACTCTTTAATGCTGAACTCAATTGCCCTTTACCCCCATCGATCACGATAAGCTGCGGCAACTCCTCACCTTCTTCAAGCAACCTGCGGTACCTGCGATGCACAACCTCCTCCATGGAAGCAAAATCATCTGGTCCATCCACAGTTTTTATGTTAAACTTCCTGTAATCCTTTTTACTGGGCTTCCCGTCTTTAAAAACCACGCATGCGGCAACAGGATTCGTACCCTGTATATTTGAATTATCAAAACATTCAATATGGCGCGGCTCTCTGGAGAGCCTCAGGTCAGATTTCATCTGAGCCATGATCCTGTTCGTATGACGGTCAGGATCCGTTATCTTTATTTGTTTAAAACGTTCCTGTTTATAAAATCGTGCATTTCTTTCAGAAAGTTCCACCAATCTTTTTTTATCACCCAGCTTTGGAACCGTAACCTTGACATCTTCCCCTACATTGATCTTAAAGGGAACATAGATCTCCTTGGATCTTGAATGGAACAAATTTCGGATCTCAGTCACTGCAAGTTCAAGCAACTCCTTATCAGATTCATCCAGTTTCTTCTTCATCTCTACGGTATGCGCACGAATTATAGAGCCAAATGACAATTGAAGAAAATTGACATAACCATAGCCCTCATCAGATATAATGCTAAATACATCAACGTTACTGATCTTTGGATTCACCACAGTCGATTTCACCTGATAGTTTTCAAGAACTTCTATTTTCTCCTTGATACGCTGGGCATCTTCAAATTTCATTTCAGCGGCATACGCCTTCATCTGCTCCCGAAACTGCTGCAACGAATCCTTGAAATTCCCCTTGATAATTTCTCTTATGGCCGCAATTTGCTCATCATAGGATTGTTGCGATTGCAAACCCTCACAAGGCCCCTTACAATTACCCAAATGATATTCCAGACAGACTTTATATTTCCCGTTTTCTACCTTAGCAGCGGAGAGATCATAATTGCACGTACGTAAGGAATAAAGTCCCTTGATCAGATCCAGTAGGGTTCTGATGGTCTTCATGCTGGTATAGGGACCGTAATATTCCGAACCATCACGAATAACTTTTCGTGTTGGAAAAACCCTGGGAAATCGCTCATTCTTAATACAGATCCACGGATAAGTCTTATCATCTTTCAGCAAGACATTATAGCGAGGTTTGAATTTTTTGATCAGATTGTTCTCAAGTAGTAATGCATCGGTTTCGGTAGGCACTACAACATGCTTGATAGAACTGATCTTTCGCACCAAAACTCTTGTTTTTCCATATTCATGGTTCTTAACAAAATAGGAAGTGACTCTTTTTTTAAGATTTTTAGCCTTTCCTACATAGAGTATAACGTCATTTTTATCATAAAACTGATAGACCCCGGGACTCTCGGGTAACGTTTTTAACTGGATATCAAGTGGAGTTTCCTGCATAATAATTCCCTGATTCAGGATTGAATCGCTGACACAAAGTTAGTGGTCCATTAAGAAATCTCATGCAAATTACAGTAATTTAAACTTTACAACAACCTTCTTTTAACCTCAAAGAAGCTACTATTCATCTAATAATCAATGCAAGACTCAAATTATTAATTATATTTACCATGTTAAATGTCCCAAACAACGAGTACTGAATATAAAATGCCTGAAATGGAAGGAAAAATTGACTTAACCTTAATTATCAGTAAAGATCAGAATTACCTGGAAATGTCTGCCCGGTCCTTTGAGATCAATCAATCTTTATTGCATATTGAAAAGATCGCTTCTCCAGAATCTGCATGCGAAACTCTTTCCCGACGATTATCTGAAGACGCTTCGATCAAGAATATACTATTCGATATAAATATGGAATGGTGTACGGCCAGATCACTTTTTGAAAATCTGAGTAAATACAGCACTGAATCTCCTAGCTGCCTGAACTTCTTTTTATTGAACAGCGGAATAAACAGACTTGAAGCGCAAGCGATCGAGGAAATCAATTTTCATTCACCTCACAATATCAAAGGTATTTCAGTGAATGAGCTACATAATATCACTGAAGCCATCTGATCAATGGAAAAGGCCCGACTCCGTAGCCTGTATAAAAAGTTGCGAAACGAGCTTGGCAGCGATGAAATCGAATCAAAGAGCATTTCAATTGCCAACCAAGCTTTAAAAATGGATATATGGAATCATAATTGTTACCATATCTTTCTCAGTATTGAACAACAAAAGGAGATCGACACTTCCTTTCTACTAAGTATTCTTCAAGGTAAAGACAAAGACATTACCGTTTCCAGATCAGATTTTAAAACAGGAGAATTGGAACATATACTCCTAACCGACAACACCAAAATCAGCATTAATAATTACGGTATCCCTGAACCGGTAAACGGAATAGCTATCTCTCCTGAAAATATCGATGTTGTTTTCATCCCGCTTCTTGCCTATGACGAACATGGCAACCGAATTGGATACGGAAAAGGATTCTACGATCGCTTTCTGAGTAAATGCAAGGCTAATACCAAAAAGATCGGACTTTCCTTCTTTCCACCAGAGCATAAGATCACGGATATCCATGAAGGCGACATTCGGCTTGATGCATGCATCACACCAGAAGCTATTTATTATTTTGAAGTTTAGTCTTCCTTTTTCTTTGGAAAGGCTTTCTTATTAAAAACGATCAAAACCCCTACTCCTGTACTGATCGCCGTATCTGCAATATTAAAGACCGGCTCAAAGAATCTGAAGTTTTTACCTCCTACAACGGGCACCCATTCTGGCCATGTGGTATCGATCATTGGAAAATGAAGCATGTCGACCACTTTACCATGAAATAACGACCCATAAGGTTCAGATGAAAACAAGGTTGCCACCTGCCCATAAGAATCATTGAAAATGACTCCGTAAAACACTGAATCAATAATATTACCCAAAGCACCGGCAAAGATCAGAGATATTGCAACCATAAGGGTTATGCTACTCTTTTTTCTGGCAGAATCATATAACCAGTAACCGATTCCACAGATTGCCACAATACGAAATAAGGTAAGCGCAAGCTTTCCGGCTTCCTCAGAAACAAATGGAATTATATCGCTAATTCTTGTACCCCAGGCTGCCCCTTCATTCTCTATAAAGAGTATTCTGAACCAACTGAAGACTTCGGTATATTCACCGAGTACAAAATGAGTCTTAATATAAATCTTTGAGAACTGATCGATCAAAAGGATCAGCACGATAAACAGCGTAGCTTTCTTTAACGACATTATTTCAGCGTGTCTAATTTTAATTCGTTATTTCGGTTCACAACCGGTAGGTATGCAAGAAGCCAAAAATAAGAATATTATTCGTTTTCATTGATGTGTATATTTCCATTGACTGAATTAAATCGGAATTCACTTCCTCCCGGAACAACCTTTCCTTTAAAAATCTTACCATAGGAAGATTCTGCCCTGGCGATGACGCCTTTTATACCGGAAGCATGGATGTCGCCTGAAAATGTCCTTACCTCTATAAGTCCTGAAGTACCGACAAGGAATACAGGACCATCATAGGTCTTGATCTCCAAATCAGAGAAATTCCCTTTTGGCAACACTCTTGTGGCATGACCACTTAATGAAACTTTCACGGATTCCGGAACACTGATCACCAGATCAACAGAAACAACTTTATGAGCACTGAGTTTATCATTCGGATCTTTAAAAAGCGGCATAAACCTGCTTTCCACAAAAAGACTGGATCCCTTCTGATCTGCAGTGATCACAAGATCATTCCTGTACTCTCCCTCCATAGAAGCTATAATCGTAACCGAAGGTTTTCGATGGGTGTGTAATTCCACTCTGTACATCTGATCTGCATTGATATTAACAGAAGTAAGGTCATGGGCATCAAACACCTTTTCCAATACTTTCTGTGCAGCAGCCGGACTAACGGATGCGAACAAAGAAAAGAACAGAAATGCTACAAAAAAACGCTCTTTGACAGAGCGTTTGTATAGTAAAAAGTTATTTATCCGATTCAAATCAACTTTGCATATTCTTTGCTTCGATACTGAGTGTTGCATGAGGAACAAGTTTCAATCGCTCTTTATTGATCAGCTTTCCTGTAACTCTGCATATACCATAGGTCTTATTCTCAATACGAACCAAAGCATTCTTAAGATCCCTGATGAATTTTTCCTGACGGATCGCAAGTTGCGTGTTCGCTTCCCTGCTCATGGTCTCTGACCCCTCTTCAAACGCCTTAAATGTAGGCGAGGTATCATCGGTACCATTGTTACCGTCATTTTTATATGAGCTCTTCAACAGATCCAGATCCATTTTAGCTTTTTCGATCTTATTTTCAATAAGAACTCTGAATTCATCCAGGTCCTTATCCGAGTACCTTACTTTAATATCTGCATCCATAGTACTAGTGTTTTTGTATGAACAATCTGGTATTGACCTCATCAAAAGCAATATCTGTGCCGAGTTCAAGGTGTTCTTCAAAATTCAAATGTGCTGTCAGTGTCTCTGCTTTTATATATTCAAGATTACTCTGAACAGCCTCTTCTACAAATCCATCTTTCTGAAGCTTGACATCAATTTTATCAGTCACTTCAAAACCGGAATCCTTACGAAGGTTTTGAATTCTGTTCACCAATTCTCTCGCAACTCCTTCTTTGCGGAGGTCTTCGGTGATTGTAACATCCAGGGCTACTGTAATTGCTCCTGAGCTGGCCACTAACCAACCTTCTATATCCTGCGATGATATTTCAACTTCATCGCATTCTAAAATAATACTTTTTCCATTAATATCAAGTGTGATTGACCCCTCCCGTTCGATATGTTGTATATCTTTTTGGTCGAATGCACTTATTGCATTGACAATCAACTTCATATCTTTACCGAAACGCGGACCTAACACCTTGAAATTCGGTTTGATCTGTTTCACCAGTATTCCGGAAGCGTCATCGATTAGTTCGATCTCTTTGACATTAACCTCCGACTTTATCAGGTTTTCCACCTCCTTGATCTCAGCCTTCTGAGCTTCGTCAAGAACCGGAATCATTACTTTTTTAAGGGGTTGTCTCACTTTGATCATTTCCTTCTTACGCAATGACAACACAAGGGAAGAAACGATCTGAGCTTTTTCCATTTTGCTCTCCAGTGATTTATCAACAAAATTTTCAACACTTACCGGAAATTTTGCAAGGTGAACACTCTCGCTTTTCTCCTTTCCGGAAACAGCATTCAAGTCTCTGTACAACTGATCCATAAAGAATGGCGCCACCGGGGCTCCCAGCTTAGCAACAGTTATGAGACAGGTATATAACGTCTGATACGCTGATATCTTATCCGTCCCGTAATCACCTTTCCAAAAACGTCTTCTGCTCAAACGTACGAACCAGTTACTCAGGTTCTCCTGAACAAAATCAGAGATAGCACGACTCGCTTTTGTCGGTTCATAATCTGCAAATGCCTCATCGACTTTAGCGACAAGTGTATTTAACTCTGAAAGAATCCAGCGATCTATTTCCGGACGTTGCTCGAAAGGCACTTCATCTTCCGCGTATGTGAAATTATCGATATTCGCATACAGACTAAAGAACGAATAGGTGTTGTAAAGCGTACCGAAGAACTTCCTTCTTACTTCTGCTACGCCTTCCAGATCGAACTTAAGGTTATCCCATGGATTGGCATTACTGATCATATACCAACGGGTGGCATCCGGGCCATACTCCTCAATGGTCGTAAACGGATCTACAGCATTCCCCAGTCTTTTAGACATTTTCTGTCCGTTCTTATCGAGTACGAGTCCGTTTGATACTACATTCTTATAGGCAACAGAATCGAATACCATGGTCCCGATAGCATGAAGTGTATAAAACCAACCTCTGGTCTGATCGACACCTTCTGCAATATAATCTGCAGGAAATGCTTTACCTTCATCGATCTTTTCCTTATTCTCAAAAGGATAATGCCATTGTGCATAAGGCATTGATCCGGAATCGAACCATACATCGATCAGATCACTCTCACGTTTCATTTCCTTACCTGAAGGAGCCACGAGAACGATCTTGTCTACTACATTTTTATGGAGATCCACTTTTTCATAGTTCTCCTCACTCATATCCCCAACAACAAAGTCATCGAATATATCCTGTGCCATGAAACCTGCAGCAACAGATTTTTTCATTTCAGCTTTCAATTCCTCAACAGAACCTATGATCAGCTCCTCTTTACCGTCTTCCGTTCTCCATATCGGCAAAGGTATTCCCCAGAATCGGGAGCGTGAAAGATTCCAGTCATTGGCATTTTGCAACCAGTTTCCGAATCGACCTTCACCGGTTGCTTTAGGCTTCCAATTGATCGTTGTATTCAGATCGAACATACGATCTTTAATTTCAGTCACTTTGATGAACCAGGAATCCAGCGGATAATAAAGTACCGGCTTATCAGTTCTCCAACAATGCGGATAACTATGGACATATTTTTCAACCTTAAAGGCTTTATTCTCTTCTTTGAGCTTGATAGCGATCTCTACATCTACAGACTTCTCCGGAACTTCGGCATCACTGTAATACTCATTCTTCACATATTTACCGCCGATCTCAGCTAATTCTTCACGAAATCTTCCCTGAAGATCTACCAGTGGTACAGGATTGTTATTCTCATCCAGTACCAGCATCGGTGGCACTTCAGGTTTCGCTTCTCTGGCTACCTTGGCATCATCCGCACCAAATGTCGGTGCAGTATGTACAATACCAGTACCATCTTCAGTAGTTACGAAATCTCCCGAAATAACACGGAATGCATTTTCCGGGTGTTGATACGGCAACGCATAATTCAGCAACTGCTCATAACGAGATCCGACGATAGCTGCTCCTTTGAAGGATGCGACCACAAGGAAAGGTATCTTCTTGTCTTCGCTGCTATAATTCTCAAGATCAGTCTCGCTTTCAGCTTCAGTATATTTTCCCGCAAAGGTTTTTGATAACAGTGGCCTCGCCAACACCAGGTTAACCGGTTCAAAGGTATATTGATTAAAGGTCTTTACCAGTACATAATCAATTTTCGGCCCTACAGTAAGAGCAGTGTTTGATGGTAAAGTCCATGGTGTTGTGGTCCAGGCAAGAAAATGCACGGCTCCAAACCCTTGCAGAACTTCCGGAAGACTATCCTGTACCGCTTTGAACTGCGCGATTACGGTAGTATCCGAAACGTCCTTATACGTACCCGGCTGATTTAGCTCATGTGAACTCAAACCGGTACCGGCCTTTGGTGAATAAGGCTGAATGGTATAACCTTTATACAGCAGATTCTTATCATAGATCTGTTTCAGCAACCACCAAACGCTTTCCATGTATTTGGATTTATAGGTAACATACGGATCTTCCATATCCACCCAATACCCGATCTTACGGGTCATATCATTCCAAATATCAGTATATCGCATCACTGCCTTTTTACAGGCAGCATTATATTCTTCAACAGAGATCTTTGTCCCGATATCTTCCTTGGTAATACCGAGTTCCTTTTCTACTCCTAGCTCCACAGGAAGACCATGGGTATCCCATCCGGCTTTTCTTTTAACCTGAAATCCTTTCTGGGTTTTATATCTACAGAAAATATCCTTGATCGTTCGGGCCATTACGTGGTGAATACCCGGTAAACCGTTAGCGGACGGCGGGCCTTCAAAAAACACGAAGGGTTTATTGCCCTCTCTTTCGGTAATACTTTTTTCAAAAATGCCATTATCTTCCCAGTACTTCAGAATCTCTTCTGCAGTACGTGGTAAATCCATTGCCTTATATTCTGTAAACTTCATTTATCTAAAAAAATACCTTGTCGTATTAAAGTTGGCAAAAATACTAAATTTCAGCGAATTGACCCTTTATTAAACCTTTAAAATACCGTAAAGCAAAGCGTTCCCGGATTTAAATCACTGTATTTCTGAATATTTCCATAAATTAAAAGCGGGACAATTCTGACCACGGCGAATATACACCTGCCTCATTAACTTTCCAAGTGTTCAGATTCTTCAAACGCAACCACGCTCTAGTGAAATACCGATTGCAGGATATCGAGTGATTTCGGCTTTCGGAATCCGTGAAGATGTATCTGATAATATTCAACGAGCATATTCAACATACGCACCCGTTGACCTCGATTCATGCGTACTGAAGACATATTCTCAAAACCGGCCTCCATCAGCGATGAAAGTATATCCAAAAGATCACCGGACGCTGAGGGATTTAGCGTATTTTCCACCAATTCACCTTCAACAAGATCGAAAACAGGAGCCCCTTCATTAGAAAAATCAGGATAAAACCCCAAAAATCGGGTAAGATGAAGCATAAATACAATATGAAAACTCGCCATATCTTCATTCTCATCCAACCAGTCTGCAGCTCTGATGATAAAATCATACAGGTCCGGATCATCATCGGTTTCCTGAACACCGTATTGTACTACTTCTGCTAAGAACATCACCAGACTTGATTTCACAATATCGGTCTGAAGACTTTGATAATGATGCGCCAGTCTTACTTCCCGAAGGGTCTCCAGGGAACCTTTATCTTTATGAGAAGCGACAACCTCCAATTGCGTAAAAGGCTGGAAATATCCCGGTCTTATCTTCTTCTTTCCAGGAGAACGAACCCCTTTAAGCATATACGATCTCAAACCGTAATTCTCCGTAAGCAATCTTGCGATGAGACTGGACTCACCATACTTGATTACTGAAAGTACTATTGCATTGGTTTTAACGAGCATTGTTATTACGTATATCTCAGGGTAAATGTAAAAAAAAACAGCCTCCCGGTAAGGGGAGGCTGTCTTGAATTTATGATAGAAAGAACTATACTACGCCCTGAGCGAGCATTGCATCGGCAACCTTAACGAAACCGGCAATATTGGCACCCTTAACATAGTTGATATAATCCCCTTCTTTACCATGCTCTATACATGAATTATGAATACTTTTCATAATTCCTTTAAGCTTTTCATCTACCTCTTCACGTGTCCAGCTGTAACGAAGTGAGTTCTGAGCCATTTCAAGTCCTGAAGTAGCCACACCACCTGCGTTAGATGCTTTACCAGGAGCAAAAAGGATTTTCGCTTCATGGAAAGCAGTGATCGCTTCCGGAGTACAAGGCATATTTGCCCCTTCACTCACGCAGATACAACCATTTTTAAGCAGAGAGGCCGCATCATCACCATTCAACTCGTTCTGAGTTGCACATGGCATCGCAACATCACATTTCACATTCCAAGGAGTCTCTCCTGCAAAAAATTCAGCATTTGGATACTTCTTAACGTACTCAGAGATTCTACCACGTTGCACATTCTTAATATGCATAACGTGTGCGAGTTTCTCTTCATCGATACCCTCTTTGTCGTAGATATAACCGGATGAGTCAGATAGTGTCACCACTTTTCCTCCCATCTGATTTACTTTCTCTGTTGCATACTGAGCCACATTACCCGAACCTGATACCACCACGGTTTTACCCTCGATACTATCATTTCGTGTTTCCAGCATATTTTGTGCAAAATATACATTTCCGTAACCTGTTGCTTCAGGTCTGATCAATGAACCACCCCAGGAAAGACCTTTTCCGGTCAGTACTCCTGTGAACTCATTTCTTATTTTTCTGTACATTCCGAAAAGGAATCCGATCTCACGGCTACCTACCCCGATATCACCCGCAGGCACGTCGGTATTAGCTCCGATATGACGGAACAGTTCACTCATGAAACTGTGACAGAAACGCATGATCTCGTCATCTGATTTTCCTTTAGGATCAAAATCTGATCCTCCTTTACCTCCTCCCATAGGAAGGGTGGTAAGGCTATTCTTGAATACCTGCTCAAAGGCAAGGAATTTAAGAATACTCATGTTTACGGTTGGGTGAAATCTAAGACCGCCTTTATAAGGACCAATAGCAGAGCTCATCTGGATACGGTAACCACGGTTTACATGGATCTCTCCTTTGTCGTCAACCCACGGAACTCTGAAAGTGATCGCACGTTCCGGTTCAACCATACGAAGAAGAATGTTCTTACCATTATAGATCTCGTGCTGAGCGATGTAAGGAATTACAGTTTCTGCAACTTCCTGTACGGCCTGAAGAAATTCAGGCTCATGAGAGTTACGGAGGGTAACTTCCTCCATAAACACTTTAATTTTTTCGTCCATTGCGTTCATAAAATGTTGGATAATTGTGAACTTTAAAATTTCGCCGCAAAATTATGCAAATAATTAAATTTAAGCAGCTATTTTTTATTTATTTAATAAAATTTAACCTAATGCCTGCTCCAGATCAAAAATAAGATCCCTACTGTCTTCAATACCTACACTCAATCGAATCAATGAATCTTTTATACCACTTTCCAACCTGACTTCTTTAGGGATGGATGCATGTGTCATACTCGCAGGATGCCCCGCTAGTGATTCGACTCCCCCTAAAGATTCTGCAAGCGTAAACACCTTTAGCTTTTCAACAATAGCGATCGCCTGCTCATAATTGTCTCCGGAAACATTAAAAGAAACCATTCCACCAAAGTCAGTCATTTGCCGTTTAGCGATCTCATGGTTCGGATGTTCTTCGAATCCAGGCCAGTACACCACATCAACTGCAGGATGCCCTTTTAAAAACCCAGCAACTCTTGCAGCATTCTCACAATGCCTTTGCATACGCACATGCAGCGTTTTGATTCCCCGAAGAACGAGATAACTGTCAGACGGCCCCAAAATAGCACCACTCGCATTTTGTATAAAATAGAGCTTTCCTGCCAGTGCATCGTCATTAACCACCAGACCACCGGCAACCACATCACTATGACCTCCGAGATATTTAGTCGCGGAATGCATGACTATGTCTGCCCCGAGATTCAAAGGAAGCTGTAAAAAAGGAGAAGCAAATGTATTATCAACCGCTACCAAAATACTCTTTCCACGTACCAGATCAGCTACTGCCTGAATGTCTATAATATTTAATAAAGGATTAGTGGGTGTCTCAATCCAGATCAATTTTGTTGCTGTAGTTACGAGTGCAGAAACAGATCCTGCATCTCTCATATCGGTATAATGAAACTTTATTCCCGCTTTTTTATAGAGCCGTTCAAATAATCGGTAACTACCGCCATAAAGATCATTCGTCGCAATAACCTCATCACCGGGTTCCAATAATTTCAATACTGCATCAATGGCAGCAAGTCCGCTTGCAAACGCCAATCCATACGCACCATTCTCGATGCTGGCCAGACTATTTTCCAATGCAGATCTGGTCGGATTAGCGCTACGTGAATATTCAAAACCTTTATGTTTTCCGGGAGAAGATTGTGCATACGTTGAAGTTTGATAGATGGGCGGCATGACCGCACCGTATGCCTTATCCGGGGTTTGTCCACCGTGAATCACTTTAGTGTTAAACCCAAAATCTGACTTCTTCATAAGCGATGGTTATTCATAAAACAAAATTACTGTTTAGTTTTCGGTAAACAAAGAAGGTCTTATCTTTATTCCCAAATATGAATCCGGATACAATGAAACTTAAATTTGCCCTTCTCTCCCTCATAGCTGGCGTGATGATCTCCTGCGGAAAAGACAACGAAATGCAATTTGAACATTACACTCTAATCTCAGACAATTGTGATAAATGTGTAAATGTGGATATCGATATTCCATTGGCTAAATCATCGGAAAGAAAGGCAAGAAAGATCAATGACCAACTGAATTCACATATTGTAAAACTGATTGATTTCTCAGACAAAGGTGATGCTGAAGATATTAAATCGGCTATCAAATCCTTTGAAAAAGCCCAGTCTCAACTTCTGAGTGAATTCCCTGAAGCTCCGGCAAAATGGGAGGCACGTATCAAAGGGGAATTAAGCGACCAAACGAATGATTTAATCTCTATTCATCTCGACTCCTACATCTATAGTGGAGGAGCTCATGGATACGGCAGTGAATCCTACCTGAACTTTGACCCTGGCACTGGTGATTTGCTCACCGCTGACGATTTGTTCAAATCTACCGGTTCATTTCAGGATTTTGCAGAAAAAAAATTTAGAAAAGACCACGGACTGAAAACGGATGAAAATATAAACAGTCAGGGCTTTATGTTTGAAGAAGACCGATTTGTACTTCCTAACAATATTGGATTTACCAGAGATTCTCTATTCCTTGTCTACAATCCTTATGAAATCGCAGCCTATTCAGAAGGAAGAATCTATGTGGGATTTAAATTAGCTGAAGTTCAGGAATTTTTAAAGGTAAACAACAAACCTTAATTCTTTTATAAAAGTTATAAAGACAACTTATCTCTTGAGCGTAAAATGTCCTTTACTGATAAGAGTGCCATCAAGGTTCTCGACACGAAACCAATAATCTGAAGCCGGAAGCGGACTACCATTAAAATTACCATCCCAACCCGAACCTGTGGTTGTCATTTGTTTTAGCAATTTACCATATCTGTCATATACAAATACTATGGCATGATCAGCACAATCTCCATTTAATCCATATGCCTGCCAGGTATCATTTACCCCATCTCCATTCGGACTAAAATAATTCGGGAAACCGACTACACAGATCTCAGAAACAGTGGTGCCACATCCATTTCGATCACGGACATAAATATTGTATTTACCTCCGGATAGCCCTTCAAATTCAGAGGTCTCGACATAGTTTATACCGTCGATACTATACTCGTAATCCCCCATTCCGGTTGCTATCACTTCGATCGTATTCTCTCCCGCAATACTGCCATCATCGATCTCAACACCAGCAATTACCGGTTGTGATGATCTCAAAACAGTGACCAAAGCTTCTGACTCACACTTTTCAGGTGAAGCTGAAATAGCTTTCACCGTATAATCACCCTCTGAAAAAACCTCTGCCCGGGTTCCCCCTGCAAATAAGTGTCCGGTCGCATCATACCACTCATAACGATACGTAGGATCGTTTCCGGAAACTCTCAGTACGACACTGCGACTTCCATCACATAAATACACCGGGGAAATCACCTGAATTTCAGGGAGAAGTTCAATCTGAAGTCTGACATAAGGTCCGAGATCAACACACCCACCATTATTTGCATCTTCAATCTTGACAATCAAAATCTCCCCAAAAGCACTATTGCTATTCACATAATTCAAATCTGTAATTTCATTTAGCCCTAATAAGGCATCCTCTTCAGAATGATAGAATTTGAAAATTAGGCCCGAAGGATCACTGAACGTATTTTGCAACTCCGCTATTGCAGAATTAAGATCAAACTGCGCGACACCATTACCATTTACATCACATGCACTCAAAACTACTTCAAAATCTGCCGGCAATACGATAGCGGTAATACCCAACGTAATTTCGGTGGTATCAAAACAACCAAATTCATCAACTGTATTTAAGTAAATCGTTGAAAAAGCATCATTTCTGAAAGCGGCAATATCCACAATAGAAGATTCTACAAAATTATCACGGGCATCATTTAGATCTGTGTAAAAATAGAACGTATATAAACTGCTGTCCAGAGATAATATCCCGGGAATTCTACTCAGATCATAAAAGGTTATCCCATCACCATCCGGATCACATTGATCATATTCAAAAGATAATGGTACGGCCGGAGGCTGATGAAGCTCCAAGTCAACATTAGTTACCGCATAACAGCCTTTATCGATATCCGTCAACCTGGCATATACCGATCTGGTCGGGGAATTACTTTCATAGGTTTCAGGACCAACGATTGGGTTCGTGTTGGTGGAGGCATCGTTTAATGATTCGTAATACGTGATCATAATCTCAGCATCTGATCGCCCATTACGTAATACCTCATCAAAGGCGGTGAGGTTAAAAATTCCAAGACCATCTCTATCTGAATCACAGATCAACATAGGATCGGGTGTCCCGGCTTCCGGAGCATAGATAGAGATAATCGCAGGTTGCGAAGCCACCATACAATTCGGACTATCAGCATTAGACGCCTCGAATGCCATATAACGGTATTGCCAACCCTCCTCAAAACCTGAAATTATGAGTTGAGATCCGGTTTCACCATTAAGATCTATCCACGTATTTCCGTCATCAACACTTCGCTGCCATTGAAATGCAGGATTATCAAATGGATTTCCTGCAGGATCAAGTTCCAGTGTCAATGCATCATCTTTACAAACTCCCGACTCAAAATCTGCATTCGAGGCTTCGATATCACTTAATGAACTACAAGCACGAAAACTGATATCATCTATCGCCAGGTCATTACCACATCCTCCCGGACCATTATTAATGAGTACAACCTCAACAGAATCCACTCCTGATGGCACGCGAAAATCAAATGAATAGCGCCTCCACTGAGGAGTACTGGTTGAATTAATATCTCCGGTCTCTAAATTTCCCAGGACATTTCCATTTCCATCTTCGACCTGAAAAATTATGTTATTAGGCACAACATTATCACAATACTGAAAATTGCTTACCAGTAAATTCATAAAATAAGCGGAAAACTCGAAAACCTGCCCCTCACACAATCCGGAAACCGTTCGTCTATAAAAAGCACCCGTATCATAGTCGGCATTAACGATCAACATATAACCTTCCCCTTCATCATCATCCGTATGATCCAGCGTGTCAAAAAAACTATCTAACCCATATCTTCCATTGATCGAGATGGTATATTCCCCATCCTGAACATCCTGAACAGATTTGTACCGATACGTTGTTACCCCGGCGGGTAATGCAGGTCCATAAATAGCGCCGGTAAGAGAATTATTCCCAAAATCTTCTGTGAAGACAGGTTCACCGTAATTACCACCACATAATTGTGCAGTAACAGACTCAAAAACGGTCAACAGTAGGAAAAGTAGTAGATATCTAAACATAAATCTCTCAAAAATAACATATTTTAAACATGAAAATTATAAAATCATCAGGAAACATCGGGGTATTTTACTGAGAAGCCTGATATTTGCAGTAATCAACGAGATTTTCTTATGAATAAATTCATCTACCTAAGTACCTGTGATACCTGTAAACGCATTTTAAAAGCTCTTGATCTTCCGGAAAATGTTGTCCTGCAAGACATAAAGTACGATCCGGTAAGTGTTACAGATCTGGAACATATGAGAAAATTTGTCCCCGATTATGAATCACTTTTCAATAAAAGAAGCAGGCTTTACAAGGAACAAGGCCTTAAAGACAAGAATCTTACAGATGAAGATTATAAACGATTGATCCTTGAACATTATACCTTCCTCAAAAGACCTGTCCTGCTTGCCGATGATGCCATGTTTGCCGGAAACAGCAAAAACACCATCGAAGACGCTGTAATCTATGTTAAAGAAAATCTCAGGAATTAATGAATAACAGAACACTGGCACTACTCGCTGCTTTCGGAGCCAGTATCATATACGGAATAAATCATACGGTCGCAAAAGACCTTATGCCCGTTTATATCAAACCATTCGGACTGATTCTCCTCAGAGTTCTGGGTGCATCTGTATTATTTTGGATCATCGGATTAAGCGGCCCGAAAGAGAAGATCGAACGTAAAGACATGTTGCGTTTTGTAGCCTGTGCATTATTTGGAATGGTGATCAATATGCTAATGTTCTTTAAAGGCTTGAGCCTTTCCACGCCTATCAACAGTTCGGTGATAGCCA
This sequence comes from Robertkochia solimangrovi, assembly GCF_007279655.1. GTDB lineage: Bacteria > Bacteroidota > Bacteroidia > Flavobacteriales > Flavobacteriaceae > Robertkochia > Robertkochia solimangrovi. The sequence continues at coordinate 206,905 of NZ_QKWN01000001.1, forward strand.
CTCTATCACCTATCATCGTCTTTATTCTTTCTGCCATGTTTATCAACGAAAGGATCACACTGATCAGATCGCTGGGAATAGCACTTGGCTTTGCAGGAGCACTGACATTGGTACTTTATGGGGAAGAACGCCAGTTCAACGCCCCCAATATACCCTTAGGCAATATTTTATTTATGATAAATGCAACCAGTTATGCCATTTATTTGGTCCTGGTGAAACCACTTACTGCAAAATATCACACCTTCACCCTGATGAAATGGTTGTTTCTGATCGGTGTATTCATCAATCTGCCGGTAACACTCGGCGAATTTTTGGAAGTAGAATGGACAGCACTGCCATTCGAAGCCATCTGGAGAATGGCATTTGTAGTGATCGGAACTACATTTATGACCTATTTGCTTAATATTTATGCGTTACGCATGTTAAAAGCTTCCACGATCGGTGCCTTTATTTATTTACAACCTTTGATAGGGATTATCTATGCGATGTTAACCGGTGCCGACAAGCTTGATCTGTTGAAAATACTTGCCGGCAGCATGGTTTTTCTCGGCGTATATCTCGTCACTAAAAAAACACCGGAATCAGCTTAGATCCACAGGTTTTTTAGCATATTTACGGGTATCCTCCCGCGTTAAGATTCTAAAATCATCTGACCTGATCGCTTTATCGAATAAACTGAGCATCTGTTCCGGAAGAGGAATAAGCTTACGCGTTTTAAGATCCATCCATCCACCCATGATTTCGCAATGGGCAATGTTGCGATTCTTATAATCATAAAAATTATGCTGAAACTCGAAGAACATCCCATCTTCACTCATCCCCGTAAAATCCAACGTAACTCGTACCGGTTTTCCTGAAAAAGCTTCCCGGAAATAATAAATATGTTCATAGAACAAAACCGGACCAATATTCAATTCACCGAGTACATGATGATCGATTCCATGTTCTATAAGGAAAGTCATCCTTGTATGTGCTGCAAATTCAATATATGCTTTATTCGCTAAATGCCTGTTTGCATCCAGATCATTCCATCTAACTTCAAATTCTTTAATATACATCGCTCTAAATTTTTATTATGCTTGCATAGCAAAAAGTAAAATTACGGATGATTTTGTCAAATCGAATTATCTTTACGAAAAAATAAGGCCATGCCGTTAATTTCTTCCGATTACGATCCACCGATTTTGTTCCGAAACACACACATCGCAACAATCTATTCCGGTACTATAAGGAAGGTAAACGGACTTACACAAATCAGGGAAACAATTCCAACACCAGACGATGATTTTATGGATCTCGACTGGAGCTATGCCTATGAAACTACTGAATCCACCACCGATCGGTTAATAGTTATACTCCACGGACTTGAAGGAAATGCTCAACGACCATACATCACCGGAGTAGCAAAGATCTTCAATAAAAAAGGCTTCGATGCCTGCGCCATGAATTTCAGAGGTTGTAGTGGTACTCCCAATAAACTGTTTCGATCCTATCATTCCGGCGTAACAGAGGATCTTGCCTGTATCATCGATCATATAACTGCAAATCATTCTCATTACCGATCAGTAGTTCTATTTGGATTTAGCCTGGGCGCTAATGTTACATTAAAGTATCTCGGGGAAACTTCAAAAGTGCCGGACATTATCAAGGCCGCTGTTGCGGTTTCAGCTCCTTGCGACCTTTACGATGCCATGTTGGAACTCCATAAACCTGTGAACTTCCTGTACGCTCTTCGATTCAAAATGAATTTGATCGAAAAGCTTAAGATCAAAAAAGAACAATTTCCCGAACTGGTCAGTGATGCTGATATCAAAAGCGTACATAAACTTCGGGATTTCGATGAAGTCTACACCTCCCGCGCACATAATTTTAAAGATGCAGAAGACTATTACAGGCGAGCCAGTTCTTTGCCGGTGCTGGAAAATATCAACATCCCGGCACTGTTACTCAACGCAACAAACGATAGTTTTCTAGGCATGAATTGTTACCCGATAGAAATAGCAAGGAAGAACCCATTTCTATTTCTGGAAATGCCCGAATACGGCGGACATGTCGGATTTTTTGAAAAAGGTAATATCTTCTTTAATGAGCAACGTGGAATATCATTCATTTCGGAAATACTATCTCTTTAAAAAACGGGCATTCTTTCTGTTAATCCCATAAAAGCAAGATAGATTAATTCATTATATTCGTGTAATAAATAAAATTTCACTTATGAAGACCACATTGAAAATAGCAACACTCTTATTAACGCTGTTCATCGTAGGATGCGGACAGGATAAGAAGAAAAAAGAAGGATTTGAATATCAGCAACAAACCGAAAAGGAAACCCCTGCTGCAACAGAATCAAAATCTCAGAATGAGATTGTGATCACCGCCGATGACATGATGAAATATAATAAGAAAGAAATTCGTGTTAAGGCAGGTGAAAAAGTAACCCTTACCCTTAAGCACATCGGGAAACTGGATAAAAAAGTAATGGGACATAACTGGGTATTACTAAAGCAAGGAGTTGATCTGGTCGATTTCGCTACAGAGGCAACCACTGCTATGAATAATGAATATATCCCTGAAGGAAGTGAAGATTTCATCGTACACACCAAACTTTTAGGGGGTGGTGAATCTGATACGATCACATTCGACGCACCAGAACCAGGAACCTACCAGTTCCTATGCAGCTTCCCCGGACATTATGGAATGATGCAAGGTACATTCATCGTTGAATAAACATTGATTTGAAGCATATAACCACCCTCTTAGCCTTACTTGCCCTTCTTTCCTGTAAAACGGAAGAAAAAAAGGGTACCGATACGGAAGTTCAGGACATACAACAACCCAAATGGATCCAACTATTCAACGGGAAAGACCTGTCGGGTTGGACACCTAAGATCACGAAGCATCCCATTGGTGACAATTACATGAATACTTTTCGTGTATCCGACAGTGTGATCGAGGTAAATTATGACGGGTATGAGCAGTTCGATAAACAATACGGACATCTTTTCTATGAAAAGCCTTATTCTGCCTATTTCCTCGCCGTAGAATACAGATTCAAAAATGAACAAGCCAATGGAGGTGAAGGTTGGGCATGGAGAAACAGCGGTGCTATGCTGCATTCGCAGCCTCCGGAAACTATGACTGTTGATCAGGACTTCCCCATTAGTATCGAAGGGCAGTTTCTTGGCGGTAACGGTACTGACCCCAGAAGCACGCAAAATCTTTGCACTCCTGGCACATCCGTTTTTATTGCAGATACACTGTATACTCCGCATTGCATCAATTCCGACTCAAAAACCTTCGATGGTGATCAATGGGTAAGAGCAGGCTTTCTGGTATTGAAAGACTCTCTTATTCAACATTACGCCAATGGAGAAATGGTTCTGGAATATACGCACCCGGAAAGAGATGAAATACTTCCCGGAACAGATACCGGACTGAAACTGGAAAAAGGGTATATCTCCCTTCAAAGCGAGAGTCATCCCATCGAATTCAGAAAAGTCGAGATTATTGATCTGGATAGTCTTTATAATGACAAATCCTCTTTACAAAAGGAGATTGACCTTATAAGAGACTTTGAAAAAAACTATAAACTCTCGCAATAGAAAATAAAAAACCGGAAAGTCAACTTTCCGGTTTTTTGTCTTCTTTATTTTTGGTCTATTGCCAACCCCCTCCTAAAGAGCGGTACAGCTCAACAACTCCTTTCAATCTTGTAACACGTAATTCGGTTAGTGATAACTCAGAGCTAAGCGCATTATCCTGAGCGTTCAAAACTTCAAGATAATTTACCATACCCTGATTCAGAAGTTCTTCCGAATAAGCTGAAGCCTTTTCATTTGCATCCAGCTCCATCTCTTTTATTCCAATCTTCTTTTCAGCAGCGTCAATAGTATACAATGCATCTGAAACTTCCCTTCCGGCATTCAACAAAGTTTGCTTATAGGAAATAAAAGCTTGCTCCTGTCTTGCCTGACTCGCTTCATATTCAGACCGTATTCTTCTACCATTAAAGATTGGTTCTGTAAGGCCAGCAATAATTGTATTGAAAAAAGAGCTGGCACTTAACCAATCTGAAAATTCAAGACTTTGCAACCCTGCATTTCCAGTAAGAGTAAAAGACGGATAGAAGTTAGAACGAGCAACATTGGTCAGCTCAAAGGCGTTGACCAATCCAAATTCTGAAGCCACCACATCCGGGCGGTTTTGCAATAAAAGATACGGCACTCCGGTTTTCAATTCCGGATCAAGAACCTGATCTTCCAATGCACTTCGCTCTACAGGACCGGGATTCTCACCAAGCAATATTGAAAATGAATTTTCCAGAACCTTGATACTATAGACCAGATCAATCTCCAATGCCTGTGTACTGTATAATTGAGCTTCGGTTTGTTTTACCGCCACTTCGTTGACCATGCCGGCCTCTTTTAATCCTTTGATCGTTTCGACACTCTTCAACCTGTTTTCGAGAGTACGTCTTGTGATCGCAAGCTGTTTATCAAGAGAAAGCAATTGGTAATACGTGTTAGCCACAAGTGCAACCAACTCAGTTTTCACCGCCTTATGAGCTGTTTGAGTTTGAAGATATCCAGCCTCATAAGCTCTTTTATTACTTCTGATCTTCCCCCAAATGTCTGCCTCCCACGAAACATTCAGACCCATTTCATATTGCGTCAGAATTCCGGAAAAAATACTTCCGAACTGACCATTTTCTGAATTATCTGTTCTCGTAGCTGTGGCAGAATAATTAACTGTTGGATAATAACCGGCCTTCCCTTGTTTCAAATATGCTTCTGCTGCATCGATCTGAGTTAATGCGATGCGTATATCCATATTATTCTGTAAAGCAGTATCGATATGCCTCACCAGTATGGGGTCTGTAAAAAGTTCTTTCCATGAGACCATCCCGAGTGACGTGCTGTCAACATCGAGCTGATCTGTTCGGTATAGCGCTTCCGTTTCCATTTCCGGACGCTCATAATTCTTAGCCACAAAACAAGATTGTAATAAAAATGGTATTGTAATGATAACTAAGAGTCGTAAATATTGTGATCTTTTCATAAGTTAGTTACTTATCTAAAGTTTCTGTTTGCAAATTTTCCTCAACAGGCGCACCCGTAAATCTTTCCTGTAACCATTGGAATATTACATATAATGTAGGTATGATAAATACCCCTAATATGGTTCCTATCAGCATCCCTCCGGCTGCACCCGTACCGATCGAGTTATTTCCTGATCCACCTACACCTTTTGCCAACACTAATGGCATAAGTCCGAGTATAAATGCAAAAGAGGTCATAAGAATCGGTCTCAAACGGGCTTTTGCTCCGTGAACAGCTGAGTCTACCAGGGATTCTCCACGTCTTCGTCTCTGTATAGCGAACTCCACTATCAGAATCGCATTCTTAGCGAGAAGTCCGATGAGCATCACCAGTGCGATCTGGAAATAGATATTGTTTTCCAGTCCGAGAAACTTGGTTGAGAAATAGGCTCCAAAAACTCCTAGTGGTAAAGACAGGATAACCGAGAACGGCAACAAATAACTCTCATATTGAGCAGCAAGCAGGAAGTAAACAAATACAATACTCAATACGAATATCAGGATCGTCTGACTACCTGAAGCAACCTCTTCCCGGGTTAACCCTGAATAGTCGATTCCATAATTTGCATCCAGTTTTGACACTTCCTCTTCAATGATGCGAATAGCATCACCCGTACTGTATCCCGGATTTGAAGCACCGGTGATCTTCGTGGAATTAAACAGGTTGAAACGTGTTACAGACTGAGGCCCGTACACCCTGTTTAGTGTGATAAACTGAGTAATCGGCGTCATTTCACCGGTATTGGTACGTACATATAAGGCTTCCAGAGAAGTCTTATCGGCTCTGTCTTCAGGAAGTGCCTGGACATAAACACGATACTGCTTACCGAACCGGGCAAAATCAGCGGCATAAATACCCCCGATATACCCCTGCAAGGTTGCAAAAATATCACTTACCGTAACCCCTTTTTCCTTAGCCACAGGTATGTTAATATCGAGCTCATACTGAGGATATTTGGTATTGAAAGATGACTGGGCATACTGAATTTCAGGATGCTTCATCAATGACATCATAAATTCCTGATTGGTTTTATCCAGATCGGTGAACGATCCTCCTGATCTATCCAGCAGATTTACTTCAAAACCGGACGAAATACCGAATCCAGGGATACTTGGTGGTTCGAAAAATATGATGTTTGCATTCGGGATCGTCGCTGCTACACCAAATAATTTTTTGATCAAGGCTGTCGAAGAAACAGAATCTTCCTCCCTTTCTGACCAATCTTTGAGCTTGATGAATCCAAGCCCATAATTACTTCCCTGTCCGCCTAAGAGACTGAATCCATTAATCATAGACACTCCATCTACTCCTGGTAAATTAGCTGCCCGATCATAGATTTCTTTGGTCACAACATTGGTCCTATCAAGTGAAGAACCTGCTGGAAGTTCTACATTTACAAAGATTAATCCACGGTCTTCATTTGGAACAAAACCTGTAGGGAGTGTTTTGGTAGTCCATAAAATTCCCACCACGGCGAGTATCAATACAACACCGGTGATCCATTTATGTTTGAGGAGGAACCCTAAAGCCTTTCCGTAACGTTCAACTGTGGCATTAAAGCCCTTATTAAATCGGTGGTAGAACTTCTGCAGGAAATTCATATTCTGTTCGTGATGATCATCATGAGGTTTCAGGAACAGGGCACAGAGCGCCGGACTCAATGTCAAGGCATTTACCGCTGAAATAAAGATAGAAACCATCAGAGTGATTCCGAATTGTTTATAAAAAACTCCTGTCGGCCCTTGCAGGAAAGTAACCGGAACGAATACCGCAGACATCACCAGGGTGATCGATATGATCGCTCCGGATATTTCATGCATTGCATCAAGAGTTGCTTTTTTAGCGCTTTTAGCTCCTTCATCCAGTTTGGCATGTACTGCTTCCACCACTACGATCGCATCATCCACAACGATACCGATCGCAAGAATCAATGCGAACAGGGTTAACAGGTTCAGGGAGAATCCAAACACATTCAGGAAGAAGAATGTACCTATGATCGATACCGGAACCGCGATCGCAGGGATCAGCGTTGAACGCACATCCTGAAGGAAGATGAACACTACGATAAATACCAGGATAAAGGCTTCGATAAGGGTATGCAACACCTTATCTATAGATGCTTCGAGGAAGTCGTTCGTATCATAATTGATGTAAACTTCCATACCCGGAGGAAAATCTTTCTTCAATTCATCTAGATTCAACTTAATCGATTCGATGATATCCTGAGCATTTGAACCTTTGGTCTGGTAAACCGCCATGTTAATACTCGGATATCCTTTTGTTGTAGCGGAAGTAACATACGAAAATGCATCCAATTCTATATCCGCAACATCGGAAAGCCGAAGGAATTTACCATTCCCCAATGCCTTAATGATGATATCACTATATTGGTTTTCGGTTTTGTAACGGCCTGGATATCTGATCACATAAGAGAATTCTTCTCCACTGTTCTGCCCCAACGAACCTGCAGCCGCCTCGAGACTCTGCTCTTTCATCGCTCCGATAACATCAGCTGGCATCAGGTTATATGCTTTTAGTTTCTCTGGCTTTAACCAGATACGCATGGCGTAATCCTTACTTGAAAATACGTTAACGTCACCAACCCCTTTGATACGCTGTAAGGCAGGTATAACATTGATCTTCAGATAGTTTTGAACATAAGTATCACTGTAATCCTCGTTAGTTGAATATACGGAAAGGAACATCAGCGAACTGGTTTGTTGTTTCTGAGTAATCACACCAGTTTGTATTACCTCCGAAGGAAGTAAAGGGTTTGCCCGGGAAACACGGTTCTGAACGTTTACTGCCGCAATATCCGCATCTGTATTCTGGTCGAAATACACCGTGATATCTGCAGTACCGTTATTCGTAGCGGTAGAAGTTATATAGGTCATTCCTTCCACCCCGTTGATCTGTTCCTCAATAGGGATGATCACACTTTCCAAGACTGTTTCCGCATTTGCTCCGGGATAGGTAGCGGTCACCTTAATGGTAGGTGGCGCAATATCCGGGTATTGCTCCACCGGAAGCACGGTTATCCCGAGTACTCCCAGAATCACTATTAAAATGGAGATCACTGTAGACAATACAGGTCTCTCAATAAATGTCTTTAACATAATTTGTCGTTCTTCCGATTATTTAAACAATACTGTTGCAGGTTTAATGATACTATCGAATGGTGTAGTCTGAGGAATGATCCCCATACCATTACGTAGCTTTCCTGCACCTTCTGCCACGATGAGATCTCCCTTATTCACTCCGGAAGAAATAACATATAGATTGTTAACCACATCTTTGATATCCAGTTTTACCGATTTAACCGTATTGCTATCGGAAACACGATAAACAAAAATATTTCCTTGTTGTTCAAATGTGGATACCTGAGGCACCACGATCGCATCTTTATAAGTCTTAGGGATCATCACTTTTCCACTATTCCCGTTGGTAAGTAATTTACGCGGGTTATCAAATACCGCTCTGAATGTAACAGTACCGGTATTAGGATCGATCTGACCAGTTACGGTTTGAATTTTCCCTTCGACCGGATACACCGATCCATTGGCTAGCTGTAGCTTAACATCAGGAAAATTCGCTACTCTTTCCGTTAAAGTTTCACCGGGAGTATTTTGAAGGAAATCAAGATAGTCCTTTTCATTCATGGTGAAATAGGCATAAACCTGCTCAATGTCGATAACCTTTGTAAGTGCTACCTGGTCACTCGGACTCACAAGTGCACCTTCTCTAAAAGGTATACTACCAACATATCCGTTTACCGGGCTCTTTACCGTTGCATAACCAATATTAGCAGCGATACTGTTATAGTTGCTTTTAGCTTGTGCAAGATTTGCCTTTGCAGTTTCCAATTGCACATTACTGATGATGTTCTTTTCTACCAGAGGTACAAGTTTGTCAACTTCTACCTGCGCAACATTAACCCGGGCCTTGGCAGCTTCTGCATCCTGACTCAGGGTTTGAGTTTCGAGTTTGAATAAGGCTTGTCCTTTTCGCACACGTTGTCCTTCATCAACGAGGACCTTTTGAATATATCCGGAAACTTTAGCTCGCACATCGCTATTGATAACCCCTTCGATACTCACAGGAAAAACATTATATCCTGTCAATGTCATAGGCTCGAGATTCGCCACCGGAAATGGCAGTTTCTGAGCTCCCTGGGGTGTAGCTGCACCATTCTCCTCACCACAGCCGACAGCCAAAATGGCTACCAGAGTTAATAATATCAAATTTGATCTTAGCTTCATTAGTTATTCTGATTTTGATTTTGATTTTACGAAATAGTATTTGATAGGGTCACTTGAAATTCTTCCACTAATTTGATCATTCCATCTAAAAAATTGAGATACCCTGTATGAATTCGGCAATCATAAGCTTTATCATCTCCATTATTGACAAGTTTGGCATTACAAGCCAATTTAAACTCCATAAGTTTAATATGGATCTCCCGTTCCTTTTGCCAATTCTCTAATAACATTTCAATTCGTTCACGGAAATGAAACGGAGTGATTCTGTAGTACCGCTTTCTTTCACCAGACTTGGTGTAATAATCGATCCTGTTAAGTTTAACCAGAAGATTTAAATTCGTGGAAATGGTACTTTTACTTGCCTGCAGCGTTTCTACCAGTTCATCGAAGGTAACGCCGTGTTCACTTTCCATGATCAGATGCGCAAGGATACGGCCAGCCATTGGAGGCAGATCATCCTTCATTTCGATGAATACGCCCAATTGCTCCACAAGATCCTTTCTTCGCTTTTCGATATGTTCTGAACTCAATTCTGACATTTTGGAAAATATGAAATGCAAAGATACCGTTAGTTCGGTACAAACCGAACCAACGGAACTATAATGTTTTGTTAAATTAATCTAGGGAGAAAAATGTGCTGAAAAATGTGCTTAACTGCTGTATATCAGCGATATAAAATTAGTTAATTTTAAGCGCTTATTCTTTCTCTTCAGCCAATTCTTTAATATTTAACATTTTCGACATATTCATATAATAGGTCGAAGAAGCTTTTATTCGGCGAAGTAAAACAGGTAAAACAGCTAACAGTAGCAATACAAACCCGGTAATAAATATGGTGACAGGATTTGTAAATAACTTATCTGAACTTAAAACGAAAAGGATAAATACTACGGAAATCGGGAGTGAAAATGCAAGTATTGCAATTGCAAAATTCGTGTCGAAGGTCTTTTTTTCCATACCGAGCTTATTTTCCTCTGCATCGACCATCGCGATATGCATAAATGGCCAGAAGCTACAAGCACTGAGTGAAAAGGCGAGAATGAGAAGAATATCGCCATCAACTTCGATATTTCCTAACCAAACAAGCAATCCACCCAGGATCATGGCAAGTCCGGCTCTAAAGCTCAACAGACTAAATATAGTACCCATCTGATGCTTTTTAAGCTTAACTGCAAGCCCGATGTATAACAGCACCAATGGTGTCATTATATAGGATAATCGTTCGATTATGTCTTTCAGGAAAACAGGAAAGTCGTTCAGATGAATTCCAAGCATTATAAAGGCGATAGCTGCAAACATCAACAGATTAACAGGTTCTGCCAGCATTTTTTTAACGAGAGCCCAAAGTTTATCTTTACGGGATTCCTCCTTCAAAAAACCTTCACAGTTCTTTCGGAACCAACTTAAAGCTACAAGATAAAGGATCAACAGCACAAAAATCTTATTCCCAAGATCTGCCATCGCCGCTTTAGCCAGAAAATCGTGGCCCAGAAATTCCAGGACAAATGGAAAGCATGATAAACCCGGAGCCAGGGAAGGTAGCAGCATACGAGAAGTACGTCCAACCGGAGAACTTTTATCGATACCGATAAGATCTAAAAAACGGGGAGTTACAAGAAAGAAAATAACATTTAACGCAAGCGCAAGAAGCGGTAACATTAAAAACGTCAGGTCGATCTTAACCTCGAGCAATGCGATAAATATAGTCGCTGGTAAAGCAAGATTAAGTATAATCTTTTTAAGCCCGTCTGTTTCTTCTTTACTGCTGAACTTACTTTTCAATATAACCCCGATGACCATAAAAGAAATGAACACCAGGGTTTTACTCAAAACAACATTCATTCAAAATAGGATTTATAGTAATACCTCAGTGATGGCATTGGTAAATTTCTTCATTTCATCCATGGTCCCGATACTTACACGACACCAGTCTTTATCCCAGTAATTGAAGGCTCGAACCCCAATCCCTTTAGAAGTCATTGACTCAAGGAATTTCTTCGGCTCCATTTCAATCGGAAAAATAACAAAATTGGTTTCTGAAGGAATTGGATCAAAGCCATTCGCCTTCAGATAATCCACGGTATAATCCTTTGCTTTAGATATCTTATCTTTACAGTCTTCAAGAAACGCAGTATCTTTCATACTTGCGATCGCAGCCATAATAGAAGGTCCTGTGATCCCCATTCCTCCACGAGTGATCTCACTGATCGTCTCGATTGATTTTTCACTTCCGATCATATAACCGATGCGTAATCCGGCCATACCATGGATCTTTGAAAAAGTCCTCGAAACAAAAACATTTCGACCTTTAGCAACAAGTGGCGCCATGGAATCAGCGATGCCATTTTTACTAAGTTCGATATAGGCTTCATCAACAAATACCGGAACTTTTTGAGACACTCGGTCACAAAAATCATACAATGCCTTAGCATCCGTAGCAGAACCGGTCGGGTTATTTGGATTCGTGATATATACTAATTTGGTTTCGGAATCGATCGCATCTTCCATCGCTTTCAGATCATGTTGAAAATCTGCCGTTAGACGTACAGGCCTCCATTCTCCACCCATAGCCTTTGAAACATGGATCATCGACATATAACAAGGGTCTCCGGTTACGATGTTACCACTATGCACAAAAGAAAGCATTCCAACTTTTTCGAGAAGGTCGGAAGATCCGGGCCCCATCATAATCTGCTTGGTCGTAACCCCTTCTTTCTCGGCGATCATACCCATTAAATCATACAGCGTTCTCCAGGAATAACGGTTCCCGGTTTTCATTTCAGCCTGAAATGCCTGTAACGCTTTTGCCGAAGGCCCGTAAGGATTTTCATTTGCATTAAGTCTGCTGACAACAACATCTTTTTTGTCATCTATCAGATACTCCTTTAAGGGAGAGCCTGAAGACCATTTAAAGTTGAAGGAATGTGGAACATATTTCTGTTCTCTGGCAAAAATACCGGTAGGTACAAGACTAAGGGCTCCCAGTGAAAACGCACTATTGCGCAACCAGGCTCTTCTGCTTTGATTTTCTGGATTCATCGGTTAATTGGTTTTTGATCCCTAAATTTAAGCAGAATTCAAGCTGATTACAACTGGAATATTATAATAAAACGTGCATTAATTTCAGTTTTATTGAAATTAATTACATCAATACTAAGAATTTTATGTTAAAAATGTTAAGGACGTAGGATTCCTTTCAGTCCCATAACAGGAATTTCTGTTTCATTCATCTCATCAATTGAATCGGAATCAAATGTATAGACCGTTTCATACATCTTGTTCCCCTCAAAAAAAGTCACTAAAAACTCATTTTTAAAAGAAATAAGGGCTTCCGTCAAAAACTCGACCTTTGCATACGAATTTGGTTCCATTTTTTCGATACTACGTCGCATCACAGAGGTTTTTTGAGTATTAAACTCACCTCTCGAAACGACCAGGATCATATCGATAGTAGCAGACCGGTTATTGATGATATACATATTCCATACATCAGCACCCAGATCCTCATTAAAACCTTTGACTGCTGCCATATATACACTTTCAACTTCCGGTATCTCGATATCCTTTTTCATTCAGAAGTAAATACTATAAAGCAGATTTGAACTGTTTCAGGAATCTGATGTCATTCTCACTCAACATTCTGATATCAGAAATCTGATGTAATAACAATGCTATCCTGTCGATTCCCATCCCAAAAGCAAAACCGGAATAGGTTTTTGAATCGATACCACAATTCTCAAGTACATTCGGATCAACCATACCACAACCCATTATCTCCAGCCATCCGGTTCCCTTGGTCATTCGGTAATCAGTCTCAGTTTCGAGTCCCCAATATACATCTACCTCAGCACTTGGTTCTGTAAACGGGAAATATGATGGCCGTAATCTAATCCTGGATTTACCGAACATTTCAGTGGTAAAATACTGCAATGTCTGTTTAAGATCAGCAAATGAAACACCCTTGTCTATATACAAACCTTCCACCTGATGAAAAAAACAATGTGATCTCGCAGAGATCGCTTCATTTCTATAAACGCGGCCAGGAGAAATAGTTCTTATAGGAGGCTGGTTATTCTCCATGTATCGCACCTGCACCGAAGAAGTATGGGTTCTTAAGAGGATATCCGGATCGGTCTGTATGAAGAAAGTATCCTGCATATCTCGTGCAGGATGATATTCCGGAAGATTAAGGGCGGTAAAATTATGCCAGTCATCCTCCATTTCAGGACCTTCTGAAACATTGAAGCCGATACGTGAGAATATCTCAACAATTTGATTTTTTACGATAGAAATCGGATGTCTTGAGCCCAGTTCAAAAGGTGCTCCGGGCCTTGTCAGATCACCATATTGTTTAACCTGCTCCTGTCCGTTCTCAAGGATCTCCTTAAGACTGCTTACCTTGTCCTGTGCAAGATCCTTCAATTGGTTAATGGCCTGACCATATTCCTTTTTCTGATCGTTGGGAACATTCCTGAACTCTGCAAAGAATTCATTGATCAATCCCTTTTTTCCTAAATATTTAATTCTGAAAGCCTCTATCTCATCTGCCTTATCAGCATTAAACTTTTCAACCTGAGATATATGTTCCTTAAGCGTATCGATCATCATAGTTCAAACTTTGAGTGTGCAAATTTAATCATCTTAATTAAAATAACATCAGTACGGGACAGGCAGTTTTACTTTTCGGTCTTCATATAAATACCGAATGATGAAGAATACCGCAATTCCGCCAAACAAATGCCATAACCAATGCGTTCCGATATCCGAAAAATCCTGTCTCCTATCAAGTACTCTGAAAATTATGGCTACTGAAAAAAACGTAAATGCCAATACCACATCACCTACATTCCTGTAACCGGTACGAAACAGATATATCAACAAAGGCACCAGCAATGTGATTGCCGTTACAATATAACCGATGGTAATACTTACTTGGTGAGGAAAAGGCAGGTTGCGAACGATAAGGGATGTGCCCAATATCAGTAATGTTACCATAATACGCATCGACCAATTCTCCCAAAGTCTGAAAATAAGATAGACCACCGCACTGAAGCATAAAAGCACAATTGGAACCCAATCCATGAGCAGCCATATTTCGTGACTCCGGGTACCGTGAAACAAGGTACCGCCTATCCAGCCGATAAACAAAACAGGTAAAACAAGACTTAAATAGCGCTGATCATTACGATTTTTCCAAACTCTGACTCCCCAAAATATAACGATAAATAGAAAAACAAGATTACTGAAAGTATTGAACGGCTCAACAGGGATCCGACCCATTAACGTCTCCGTGTAGATCGGCCCCGTATCATTGGGCAGTTGAAACAACAGCATTCCTGTATTCAAATTCATCAGTCGATATATTTCTTTTCAAGGAAGTACTGAACAAGCGCCTCCTTCATCAATACACTCTGCTCTCCGGCCTTTAATGAAGGTAATTCTTCCTTCAAAGTATAATGTGGCCAACCATCATCGTCATAGAAGTCAAATTCATAATATCCAAAAGGCTCCAGCAATCTGCATATCGCAATGTGCATGAGATTGACCTTCTCATCCTTTTTAAATTTACGGTTTAGTTGTTGCAATTCCTGTACCCCCACCAAATAGATGATAGCATCCAGTTCCAGAATATCACCATCTGCAAATCTTTCCGATAATTTACCGGTCAATAGTTCCCATCTTCGCTTTAATTCTTCATCACGTGTCATAGCAGGTATTTTCTGCAAAAATAGAAAGTTCAAATGACTTATATTTGTTATAAACACTGACTTGATGAATTTTATCGATATTGTACTTGGCGGCCTCCTCCTTTTTGGTTTAATCCGAGGACTCATGAAAGGATTTTTTATCGAAGTCGCTTCTTTAGTAGCACTTATCGCCGGTATCTACGGAGCTATCCATTTCTCTTATTTTGCTGGCGACTATCTGAGCTCAAAACTTGAATGGGAAGAACGATATATCAATCTCACAGCTTTCGCCATCACTTTCGTAATTATCATTATCGCCATAGCTTTCCTCGGAAAATTACTGACAAAAATTGCGAATATGGCTGCTCTTGGATTATTAAACCGCATACTTGGTGGAATATTTGGATGTCTTAAGTTTGCTGTTATACTCGGAGCCTTTCTATTATTCTTTGACAAGACCAACAATACGCTGGGCCTTCTCGATAAGGATCAAACAAATTCATCGATCCTATACGAACCGGTTAAAGCGGTAGGTTCATTTGTGTTTGACAGCATCTTTAATACTAAAGAAGATAATTTGGAAGTCATCCCTGATCTCCGAAAGGCATGATCAGTTTTACAACAGGAAAAACATTTTAAATTAAAAGCCCCGTGTAAACACACAGGGCTTATATTTTTTATCCAAGATCATAGATCTTCATGATCTCATCCAGAATACCGGGAAGATCCACATTCAGATCAATCAGATTTCCGGTATGAATATCAAATACCCACCCATGTACCTTCAGGCCTCTTTCCTTATAAGCCTTCTGTACTGCAGCAGTTTTGATCAGGTTTACACACTGCTCTTGTACGTTCAATTCCACCAATCGCTCATAACGCTTCTCTTCATCAGTGATCGCTTCAAGCTCATCCTTATGGAGCCTGTAAACATCTCTGATATTACGTAGCCATGGGTTAAGAATACCCAGATCGGCCGCCTGCATGGCAGCTTTAACACCACCACAGCTATAATGCCCACAAACCACAATGTGATTTACTTTCAAATGATTTACCGCATACTCGATAACAGAAACGGCATTTAGATCCGTTCCGATCACCATGTTGGCGATATTACGGTGCACAAAAACATCGCCGGGACCCAGGCCCATCAGATCCTCTGCAGTCACACGGCTGTCCGAACAACCGATGTAGAGCATCTCAGGACTTTGTCCTTTTCCCAGTTCGTCAAAAAAATCACTATTTATTGCGAGTTTCGATGCAACCCAATTCTTATTGTTCTCAAATACTTTACTAATATCCATTATATAAAACTTTTAATTTCTATGATAAATTTACGCAGCAACTTCCTTTCTTCTAAGGAAAATATCTATAAAACTATCCGGATTATGAAATTCTCCCCGGTTCGAGATAACCCTGATATCAATGTTCTTTGCTTTTGACTTATAAGCAAACTCATCCAGAATTTCCAGAATATCATAATTCAAACGAATCGTCTTACGCACGTCCAGTTCGAGAAATGTATTATCTGGCAAATTATTCAACTCTCTCAATATCGCTCCCTTGTTTAGGAAGGAAACCTCCTCTGCCAATGTCATTCTAACCCTATGATCACCGTTGTCATTTTCATGAATATGCAAAAAGTGCGAGTTTTTATAACTGCGAATAAGAATAGAAGTTATACCTACGGCCAATCCTAAACCGATACCCATTAAAAGGTCTGTAAATACCACTCCGATCACAGTAACCACATAAGGGATAAACTGGCCTTTTCCAAGCTTATACATTTCAACAAATTTAGCAGGACTTCCCAGCTTGTAACCGATGATCAATAGCACTGATGCCAACACGGCTAATGGAATTTGATTGATTAGATTTGGAATCAGAATAATCGCCAGCAATAGCCACAAACCATGCATTACGGTAGATAATTTAGTTTTACCGCCAGATTGAACATTGGCAGAACTCCTAACGATCACCTGAGTGATTGGGAGACCCCCAATCATTCCGGAAACGATATTCCCAGTTCCCTGAGCAAACAATTCTCGATTGGTAGGTGTCACTCTTTTCTCCGGATCCAGTTTGTCTGCAGCTTCAACTGACAACAGAGTTTCAAGACTTGCAACAACGGCAATAGTCACACCGATTACCCATACTTCATAATTGGTGATCGCACCAAAGTTCGGGAAAGTAAATTGCCCGAAAAAGGATGAAATTCCATCAGGAACAGGTACGCTTACAAGATGTTCATCCATAATAGACAAACCTGTAGAAGGATCTACAAACGTATTATAAATGATACCTACGATTACCGCTACCAAAGGTCCCGGAACAATCTTAAAGAAATTGTGCTTTTTGGCCAACACTTTATCCCATACCAGAAGTATTGTTAGTGATATCAACGTTACCAAGACCGCCCCCATAGAGATATGATCCAGCATTGAACTCAAGGCAGAAAAGGTGTTTTCACCATCTGCCTGGAAAAAGTCAAGATCTCCTTCATAATCGGCATCGTACCCTACTGCATGTGGTAATTGCTTCAGGAAAATAATAATTCCGATACCTGCGAGCATACCCTTGATCACTGCTGAAGGAAAATAATAACCGATAACTCCGGCCTTCAAAATACTAAGGATAATTTGCAGGATACCACCTATAATCACTGCAAGCAAAAAGGTTTCATAGCTTCCGAGTTTAGTTATTGCGGTTAATACGATTACGGCCAAACCGGCTGCAGGACCACTAACACCGAGTTGTGATCCACTCAAGGATCCGATCACAACTCCTCCTATAATCCCTGCGATCAAACCGGAAAATAAAGGAGCTCCACTTGCTAAAGCGATCCCTAAACACAATGGCAACGCAACAAAGAAGACTACCAGACTTGCCGGCAAATCATTTTTAAGATATTTAAACATAAAAGAATAAGTTTATGATCTTTCCTTTCTGGTTAATTTTGGAAAGATCTGGTTAAGGTTTTTTGTACTTTACGATGTTAACTAACTTAAACTGATATGTTCAGGTGGAGGTAATAATAATTCCGGATGAAACGAATAACGTGACATTTCGTTGGAAGCTATAATATTTTGAGAAGTTTCTTTTATTTCAAAAGTATCCTTCAGAAAATCTTCAAAATAAAGAATGTGTTTGGCACTTTTTTCAACACCGGTTTCGTGTTTCTCTTCTTCCTCAGCGAGATTGTAGAAATAGGATACATCTGCACTGTTATCTGTAAGAATTATAAGTGAAGGACTTAAGATAAATGTGCAGAAGGTAACTAATATAAGATACAGGTATATTTTTCTATCCTTCTTCAACAATTTGATTTTTGGAATCTCAAATTTAAGAGGAATATACCATTCTTTTGTTAATTTATTTAAAAATCTTTGACTTCACGAAGCTCTTCAGAAGGTAACCAACCGATCTTTCCATCGCTTAGCTGGATCTTTTTCCATTCACCCATCGCTTCCAGAACATTCACCTTAGTACCCTCATGTAACTGAAAGACATCCTGACTTCCCATATTAGGTTCCGACTTGACCGTAGTCTCAGCGGCGAAGATGATGGCAGGATCGGCTCTGTTCTCTACACCTTGTTGATGAAAGGCAAAGAATATACTCAACACAGCAAATATGAGCAGAACCATACTCAGGGAGAAATACAATCGCTTTTTCAATTGAACCGAAGAAAAATAGTATACCAGAAAGAAGATCACAAAGGCAAACATCAGCACGATAGACAACACACTCCATGAAGTATAACTCATGACACCTACATAATTATCAAAGATCTTTGCCAATCCGGTTTGCGGTAATTTATCGATCGCATCGATGGTCATATTCCTCGCAAATGCCAGGTTATTTTGAATATCCTCATCATTAGGCATAAGTTGAAGCGCCCGTTCATAATAGAGTATACTCGGTCCAATCTGATTCAGTTTGTAATAACAATTACCAATATTATAATATAATGCTGCCGAATGCTGCCCACTTTCTGCGATCTCAAGATATTTACCAACCGCTTCCTGATACGCTCCTGCGTTATACAACGTCCCGGCTTCCTCGAAAATCTTATCGTTTTGAGCATAACCGAATACCGTGGAAAGCAATGCCACTACTAACAACATGTATGATCTGAATAAATCTTTCATTCTCGTATACATCTTAAACGATTTGTTTATCAATCCTTGAAATCACTCCCGCAGCCTTCTCATAATCGTTTTCCATTTCTGTAACAGTAGAAGGCGTATATCGTGCGAGTTCGCAGCTATTAAGTATACCGATAAACGCTTCGGTCTCTTCCAACTTAACAGATCTGCCGGATAATAATTCCCGTATTCTGTCTTTGCTTAGTTCCGTAGTAGTGATCTTTAATTTAGCCTTAAGATAATTATGCAGTGCGCGTTCCAGAGATTCATAGAATGATTCCTGACTACCTAGGTTTTTACGCGCTTCGGACAAATATTTTCTTGCAAGCTTGTTAGCCTTTCTGACCCTGTTCCCTTCAACATCCATCGCGATGGCCTTCCTTTTCTTACCCACACCGATTGCAATCGGTATCAATAACAAAGGACCTAACAACAACACATAGTACAACGACGTATTAAAGAATCCCCCTTTAACCTTGGATGACAGATTCGCATCCAGTTTCAGGAATCTGAACTGAGACTTATCGGCCACCACGGGTTGTTTCGTGTTGACGTCATTAGTATTGGCTACAGTAGTGCCTGATGATGGCCCTTCATAAACGTTTATAAGCGCCTGCGCTGAGCTGATGGATTTATATTTCTCCTCTTTCGGGTCGAAGTAGGAAAATGACACGGAAGCCACCGGATATTTTCCTTTATATTGTGGCACGATGGTATAGCTTTCAGTCACCTTACCTCGCATTCCAGTAATATAAGTACTCACCTGTTCTTCGAATTCGGGTTCATACACCTCCAATGCACTTGGAAGGGTAAGCTTTGGAAGATCGAACAATTTAAGATTACCACTCCCGGATACTACCATTCTTGCGGTCAGCGATTCGTTGGCTTTAAGATCGGATTTTGATAACAGAACATCAAATTGAAAATTCCCTACGGCTCCGGTAAAATCCGCCGGCTTTCCTTTTTCCGGGAGTGCCTTCACATCGATAACCTTCTTTCCTGCAGTTACACGCTGATTTGCCTGTTGGAACACTCTTCCCCCGAAAATATCACGTCGATTAGTAGGAACCTCTACCTTCACTTCCAGTGTAAGGGGTTCAATTTCGAGTTTGCCGCTTTTTTGTGGATAAAGCACCACCTTTTTCAGCACAACAACCCTGTATTGCTTACCTTCATAAATCGCATTCTCCGCCCGTAGTCTTTTGATCTCTATATTTTGCGACCAGAAGTTATTATACTTCGGATTATCGATAGGTATATAATCATAAAGGTTGACATCAGGAGACACATAAAGCTTGTATTCAACACTAACTGCTTCATTCATATAAGGCTTAGAATCGGACACTTCTGCGACCAGATGCAACTTTTCAGCCGCGATATCTTCCGGCGATTTCGGCGCATTCGGATTATCTACTGCAGCCGTTACCTCTATATTCAAAGGAAGTGTCTTATAGGTTTCACCGCCAATCTCAACCGTTGCCTGTTTAATCGTAAAATTTCCCTTTTCCAGGGGCGTTAAGATATAGGAATATGTTTTTGAATAGGAACGCTTACCATTTGCCCATTGATTACTGATGGATTGATTTGGCCCCATCAAAACCCGAAAACCTTCAAAATTAGGAGGTGTGAAATTATCACCATCCTTATTCATGGCAAAATCGATCCTCAAGCGTTCGTTCACACCAAGTTTACTCTTACTCACAGAAGCATTGAATTCCACCGCATCTTCCTGTGAATATCCAGCAAAACCCGTGAGTATTAAAAATAATAATATGTAAGCTTTTAATTTCATTTCAAAGATGAAAATACAACTATTTTTCTTTACCAATCTTTCTCAGTCTTAACCGGCTGACCTTTAACCTTTTTAGCATTTACCTTCTCCTGAACCTTCTTTTCTTCATTGTTCATCGCTTCCAGGATATTTTTTATCTGCTGAGGAGACAACTGATTCGGACGCGGCTTACTTCCTCCTTCCTCCTGAGGTTTCTTCTGTTGATCCTTTTGCTGATCCTTCTTTCCATTATCCTTTTGATCATCCGACTGGTCGCTGTCCTTATCCTGATCACCTTCATTTTGATCCTGCTTATCCTTATCTCCTTCCCCCTGGTCTTTCTGATCTTGTTGCTGATCCTTCTGATTCTCGTCTTTATCCTGTTGATCTTTGTTTTGATCTTTATCCTTGTCCTGGTCTTGCTTCTGATCATCCTTATCCTGATCATTATTCTTTTGCTCGTCCTGTTGCTTTTTTAGCATTTCCTTTGCCAACGCCAGGTTATATCGGGTTTCTTCGTCGGAAGGGTCATTTCTAAGGGCTTCCTTATAGGCATCCACCGCCTTCTGATATTCCTTATTCTTCATGAAAACATTCCCCATATTGTGAAATGCCTTATGTTTTGAAGGCTTATCTTCCGCTGCCGTCCCTGCTTCTTTGTAACGCATGAATGCCTCACCGTAACTATTATTGTTATAATAAACATTCCCAAGATTATAGGGAGCTGAAGCATTTTTACCACTTTTATCGATCGCTTTACGATAATTCATCTCAGCATCAACAAAATCCTTTGATTTCACCTCTTCATTCCCTTCCCAGGTATAATTCAGTGACTCCTTTAGATTTTTCGCTTCCATTTTCTCCTTATCTTCCTGTGCTAAACCGGAAACAACCATCATGAATATAATAAGTTGAATGGTCGGCAAACATACTTTTCTTATGAAAACCGACGTGTCACAGAAAACATTCATTTTTTTAGAATTAACGTTCATCTTCATCAGATTTTTCATTAAACAGATTTAATTTTCTCAACCAGGCTGTTTTTCTTTCCAATAAAAAGAAATCCAGAAATAAGAATAAAATAGCCCCTGCGATGAACCATTGAAACTGATCCTTAAAATCAGCAAACTGTTTGGCTTCGAATTCGGTTTTATCCATTTTATCAAGGGCATCTTTCACAAACTCTATAACATCATCGGTATTACTACCATTGATATATCCGCCATCCCCTTCTTCGGCAATACTTCTGAGCATCGCTTCATCCAGCTTGGTCATCACAACATCTCCGTTACCATCCTTCTTATAAGACTGAATAACGCCGTTATATCGCAGTGGAATTGGCGCTCCGTTCACATCCCCGATACCGATCGTAAAAATTTTGATACCTTCGTTTCTGGCTTCCTCTACCGCCTCTGAAACATTCTGCTCGTGATCTTCACCGTCCGAAATTATGAACAATACACGATTGGTCTGATCCTGATCATCATAATACGTCTTTGCCAGTTTAATCGCGTCACTAATTGCCGTCCCCTGAGAAGACATCATATCCGTATTCATATTCTGCAAAAACATTTTTGCGGCAGAATAATCAGTGGTTATCGGCAATTGCGGATATGCCTTAGCCGCATAGGCAATAATGCCGATCCTGTCACTTGCCAGACTGTTTATGATTTCAGAGGCAATTCTTTTCGCTTTTTCCAAGCGACTTGGTGCAATATCCTCCGCCGCCATACTTTTGGATACATCAATCGCAAAAACAATGTCAACACCTTCCCTTTTAACGGTTTCAAGTTTCGTGCCGATTTTTGGATTAACCAAAGCAATGCTAATACAAGCAAGAACCAGCGATAAGAGTATCAATTTCAGAACTGGCTTAAAAACCGAACGATCCGGACTTAGTTTCTTCAGAAGTTCAGGATTGGCAAAATACCGCTGTCTGTTCTTCTTCCACAATGAAAGCATCAGAAATAAGAACACCAGTACCGGAATAACCAGCAATCCGTAAAAATATATTTTCTCGTCTAATTGATACATCTATACAAAACTTCTAAATACAGTATAACGCAATAAAACTTCCATCAACAATAATAAACCGGCAATTATAGCCAGCGGCCTGAACATCTCATGCTTATTGTAATATTTTATTTCCTCTATATCGGTCTTTTCCAATTTATTGATCTCTTCATAAATCTCAGAAAGCTTTTCATTATTCGTTGCTCTGAAATATTTTCCACCGGTTTGTTCGGCAATGTTCTGTAAAAGATCTTCATCGATCTCCACATTTCTAAACCCGTATCGAAAACTTCCATCAAGATTATACCCTACCGGTGTTTCCGCCTGACCGTTCGTACCAATACCAATTGTGTATGCTTTTATTCCGAATTCGACGGCCAGTTCAGCAGCCGTGGCTGGTTCGATGAAACCGGAATTATTTACTCCATCCGTCAGCAATATAATCACTTTACTTTTTGCCTTACTTTCTTTCAACCGGTTTACCGCAGTCGCAAGACCCATGCCGATCGCTGTTCCATCTTCCAGCTGGCCGAATTTGATATCTTCGAGTGAACGCAATACAATTGCCTTATCACTGGTAATCGGAGTTTTGGTAAAACTCTCTCCGGAATAAACAACAAGTCCGATTCGGTCATTTCTACGCTCCTTTATAAAATTCGCTGCCACTTTTTTCAATGCGGTCAGCCTGTTTGGCTTCAGATCTCTTGCCAGCATACTGGAAGACATGTCTATCGCCATCACGATATCAATACCCCTCGTTGTCTTTGTACGGGTAGAAACATCTTCCGTTTGCGGGCGAGCCATCGCAGTGATGAGTGCCGCCAACGCAACCAATCGCAAGGCAAACAACAAAGGCTTCATCGAGGTAAGAATCGATCTTGAAACCTTGAATCCCTTAATACTTGACAGCTTCAGTGATGCTGTTTCCTTTTTATGCCTGAAAACATACCATACTATAGCAAGCGGCAGTAAAAGAAACAGCCAAAAGAACTGTGGATTAGCAAATTGTATATTCTCAAACATTTCTAACCTTCTGTTTTAAAATCGATAGAATTAACTATTCTGTTCATCACCTCTTCTGCATATCGATCCTCACTGTCATATACCATGATCAATTGTTGAATTCCTCCATTATGAACAAAGTTCAACAAGGTATACTCTGAACGTCTTACTTTATCAGAACCTTTAACCGGCACATTCAGGGTTCCATAAACCTTAAGTCCTTCCTTACCAGTCGGACTCGTATATTTTTCTTCTTTCACAATCAAATTGGAAGCCCCAGCTTCCTCCAGTATTTTGATCGCATTATCGATGGCCTTCTCAGGTTCAATCTTTGAATCTTTCTTAAAAGTAGTTACACTTAAGTTGATATAGAACTGATCTTCAAGTGTTCCCATTGCGAAAATCTGATTTCCAAAGATTTCTCCTACGATATCTTCAGGTAACTCCCGATCTACTCTTTTTAATACGCCCGGGGTTTCAATATAAATAGAAGGATATCCATAATCACTTCCAACCCAATTTGTTTCAAGCATCGCTTTAGTTGGGTGCCCCGTGATCGTATCCTTAACATTATGAAATCCATAATACGTTATCAGACCACCGGTTGCTACCAAAAGAAATACTGCGGCTGCAACAACACCATACACCAACTGTTTCTTTCTCTTTTTCTTTTCGAGAAGTTCCAGATACTGCTCATCATGTAACAATTCCTCCTCAGTTGGCTCGGGCAAAGCTTCATGAGTTTTCTCTAGTATATCCTCAACCGTCTTTCGATCTCTTCCGATAATCGTGTTATCCGGTTTCGATTTAGCAAATTTCACCAGGTCAGCTGTACGCAACACCATTTGAAATTGCTTTAAAGTATCGTTCTCAAGTTTAAGGTTACCCGAATCCTTCAGCATCTCCAGTTTAGCGATAAGCTCATCGGTAGTACTTTCCAGTGCCGTCACATGAACATCCTCTTCGATATACGCTCTGACGATATTGGTGAGTTCAGTATAGTATTCTTTATATTCTGATTGGATCAGATATTTAGATTCATCCAGATGTTTTAACTGTAATTTCGCCCGGTCATAAGCAGGCAATAAAGCTACCTTCTCCTCTTCGGTTAACTTTGGTTTTCGGAAGAAGAACCAATAAGTGATAAAAGACAGCCCCAGCAGTATTGCCAGAATCCATAAGGCCAATCGGATCAACCAGGAATTATCCCGCTGAACTTCCTGAAAGCCCTTGATATCATACATACGCTGTTTCAATGTATCTACCACAACTGTATTGACATCGATTCGAAGGGAGTCTGTAAAAAGTGGTCTGTTACCCACCATTATCTGCTGAGTAGGAAGTGTATAGCTACCGGAGTCGAACTGAGTCAGGGCATATTCCTTAATCAGGTTAAACCGGTCTCTGTTTCTGATGGTATCAATCGGAAGATCTTCAACCACTTCCAAGGGTAAAAAGGTTTGCCCTTCCGGGAAAAAAACCTGCTCTGTAGAATCTGCATCAACCTCAACTCTGAATTTGATCTGTTCTCCGATTCTAATCTTGGTAGTATCAACCGTTGTTTTAACTGTAGGTTCCTGCTGTGCAAAAATCCCGGAAGAAAATAAAAATACACACAGGCATAAAAACCCACAACCGGAAAAAATACGACCGGCCACCCGGGATTCGGGTCGTTTTAGTACGCTATGTTCATATAACCATCTCATCGGTCAGGCTCTGTTTTTAAAATACCCCATTAACTTAACAACATAACTTTCGTCTACCCGGCAACTCAATGACCCGGCACCGCTTTTGCTGAAAATGGATTTATAATAATTTACTTTGTCTTTATAATAAGCTGAATAGGCGTTTCTGACTTTCTTGGATTGTGTATTCACCAGCAATAGTTCACCTGATTCTGCATCTTCCATATTCACTACTCCCAGATTAGGAATACTTTCCTCTCTTGCATCATAGATTCTGATCCCCGTTATATCATGACGGTTTGCAGCGATCTTAAGGGTAGATTCATAAGACTCGGATATAAAATCAGATAAAGCAAAAACGATCGCTTTTTTCTTCATCACGCTGGAAAGAAATCTAAATGCCTCAGAAATGTCGGTCTTTTTACTGGTCGGAGTGAACTCGATAAGTTCTCTGATAATCCTTAAGACATGAAATCTTCCTTTTTTAGGGGGAATATACAACTCGACAACATCTGAAAAAAGAACGAGTCCGATCTTGTCATTATTCTGCATAGCAGAGAAGGCCAGTGTAGCCGCAATCTCGGTAATCATCTCCCTTTTGAATTGATTCGAGGTACCGAAAAGTTCCGACCCACTGACATCGACAAGCAACATCATGGTCAATTCGCGTTCCTCTTCAAAAACCTTCACATAGGGCTCATTGTATCTGGCAGTAACATTCCAGTCGATATTTCGCACATCATCACCGAACTGATATTGACGCACTTCGCTGAAAGTCATTCCACGTCCTTTAAATGTAGAATGATACTCCCCGCCAAAGATATGATCACTCAATCTCCGGGTCTTGATCTCAATTTTTCTTACTTTCTTAAGTAATTCTTTGGTATCCATTATTAGGGTTCAAGGTTTAGGCTTATCATTACAGGGAATGAGCACCGGAAAAGGTGCTTTCAGCAATTCCTATGGAACCTCAATCTCATTTACGATCTTGTTAATAATATCTTCGGAAGAAATATTTTCGGCCTCTGCCTCATATGTAATTCCGATCCTGTGACGAAGCACATCCAGAACAACAGCTCTAACATCTTCAGGAATTACATATCCCCTGCGTTTGATGAAGGCATAACATTTTGCTGCCGTCGCAAGGTTTATACTACCCCTTGGTGAAGATCCAAAACTGATAAGGGGTTTTAAGTCGGATAGGTTATATTTTTCAGGATATCTGGTTGCAAAGATGATATCAAGAATATATTTTTCGATTTTCTCATCCATATACACCTCTCTGACAGCCTGTTGTGCTCTAAGGATATCATCAAGACTTACGACCTGGTTCACCTTTTCAAATCCACCTTTCAAATTTGCGCGGATGATTAGCTGCTCTTCATTAAGCTTAGGATAATCAATAACGGCTTTTAACATGAATCGGTCAACTTGTGCTTCCGGCAAGGGATAGGTTCCCTCTTGTTCTACCGGGTTTTGAGTTGCCATTACCAGAAAAGGTTTATCCAGAATAAAGGTTTCATCACCTATGGTAACCTGCTTTTCCTGCATAGCCTCCAGAAGTGCAGATTGTACTTTAGCCGGAGCCCTGTTAATCTCATCAGCTAACACAAAATTGGCGAAGATCGGTCCCTTTTTGATCGAAAAATCATTTTCCTTGATATTGTATATCAATGTACCCACAACGTCTGCAGGTAAGAGATCGGGGGTGAACTGAATCCTGCTGAAACTCCCGTGAACAGCTTTTGCAAGTGTATTGATCGCAAGTGTCTTTGCCAGACCCGGAACACCTTCCAACAGGATATGTCCCTGACCCAGAAGGCCTATCAGTAATCGCTCAACCATATGTTGCTGACCAACGATCACCTTGTTCATCTCTCTTGTCAATACATCAATAAAAGCACTCTCTTTCGCAATTTTTTCGTTAATAAGACTGATATCTATAGTACTTTCTTGCTCCATTTGTGTTAATTTTTTAAGGCATCAATATAACACCCTATCTTGTAGCACGCAAATTGAAAATTAATTTAGACTGACGCTGTTAATAATAGGTTAAAAAACAAAGAGTAGCCCTGGGTTAGGGCTACTCTTAATAATTATTTATGACAATTTAACTTACTCTAAAGTAATTTGACCAATGTCAAGCACTTGACCGGGAACTACTGTAACTTCAGCAATCTCCTTAACCTCGATTTCCGAACCTTCTTCCGGCGTTATAGTAATGACATAAACCCCTACCGGCAAATTGTAAAAAGTAAAGGTTCCGTCTTCAGCAATTGCGGTCGTATAAAGTTCAGTTCCCACCATAACACTTGCTTCTCCGGAAAAAGATTCATTGGTTACCGTTCCGGTAACCGCACCAACACCTTCCATCATACTCAGCGTCACTGCATCGGTTTCTGTAAGGTCTCCGTTAACTACTATAACACCCTCGATGATCGTTTCATTATAACCTGATGCAGGATCCGGTGTGATGAGCACATCATATGTTCCCGCAGGAACTCCATTTAAGACGAATATACCGTTTTCATCGGTATAGGCCGAAATCGTTTCTTCTCCGACAACTACACTAGCCATAACCTGAAAATCAAAAGGGGTAATCGCTCCCTGGATCTTTCCGGAGGTTGCGATCGTACTTGCATAAAGAACAGGATGTAAATTATATTTTCCGGAACCTCCGGCTTCCACAACGATCGATTTATCCACATCAAAATCTAAAAGAAAATCATAAGTATATCCGGGCTCAAGGGTTTCATTTACCTTTATCTTTAATCCGGACTGCATAGCACTCGGAGTATCCAGATCCATCATTTCACCATCGATCTCAACAGAATTATTCTCACCCAACAACAATCTTATCTGTGAAATTTTTCCTGCAGGCACTTCATTGTCAGCCAATACTACAGAAATACCACCGGTTAATTCCAACAAGTTATAAACCCCTGCTTCGATATTACCGATACTTTGCCATCCACCACTATTCTCTTCTTCACCTTCTTCAATAGCACCATAATTTACCAGAACATCCTGTATATCGACATAAACTGCATCATAATCTCCCGGGGCATCTGTCAGATGAATTCTTAGATTTGCAGTTTCAACACCCATTCCGTTATCATCATTATCACTACACCCGATTAAAAAGGTAAAAGCAAACAATGATGTAAATAGCTGAATGATAGATTTTTTGTTCAATTGCATACGTAGTTTTTTTATAATTCGTAGTACTATTTATACGCTAAGAAAAAGGGGCTTAGATGTTAAAGACTGTTAAACCTGATTCCTATCAAAGTTTGAAGCCTCTGTAAGCATGTTTTCTGCCTACATAATTCTATAACAATAACGCATTAAATTTAACTTTATTAGAGATTGGCTGTCCTAATTAATCTTTACCGATTATTTGAGATCCGGCAATTACTCAGGAATACGTAATTTTACAATTCGAAATAATTCCTATGACCTTTTCAAAAATAATCGCAGGTACAATGACCTGGGGAAGCTGGGGTAAAAACCTCTCAGTTTCGGAAATGAGCCGTCTGATCCATCATTGTTTTGATAATGGGATTGACAGTTTTGACCATGCTGATATATATGGTGGATATACGACGGAACAAGAATTCGGTAAAGCCTTTAAAGCAACAGGTCTTTCTCGGGACAAAATGAAATGGATCACAAAATGTGGTATTCAATACATTGCAGAATCGCGAAATAATCATGTCAAACATTATGACCTGTCCAAAGACTATATTATCAGGTCTGCAGAAGAAAGTTTAAAAAACCTCCAGACTGATCATATCGACCTTTTCCTTTTACACAGGCCTAGTCCTTTAATGCATCCGGATGAGATCGCAGCTGCCGCTGCGCACTTAAAAGTATCCGGTAAGATCCGTGAATTCGGACTTTCAAATTTTTCTCCGTCACAGAGTGATCTCGTCATGAGCAAAACAACGATATATGCCAACCAAATACAATTCTCCCTCACCCATGCAGAAAGCATGTGGAACGGGGATCTCGACTATATGATGCTCAACAACATAGTCCCTATGGCCTGGAGTCCATTGGGTTCTGTGTTCAAGGAAAATACGCCACAATCAGAACGCCTAAAACGATCTCTTTTTAAATTTATCGAAAAATATCGTGGAACAGCTGATCAGTTACTATTGGCCTGGATCCTGAAACATCCATCCGGAATACTTCCCGTTATCGGAACCACCAATCCGGAACGGATCAGTAATTCGGTAAAAGCCATCGACATGAAACTTGAAACCGAAGATTGGTTTGAAATGGTTCAGGAAAGCCAGGGTCACCGAGTTCCATAAAACTTAAAATACAAAAAATGAAAACATCCAAAACAGCACTCATCACAGGAGCAACCAGCGGAATCGGACTCGCTGTAGCCGAAGAGTTTGCAAAGCACAATATCCGATTGATTCTCTGCGGACGGAGAAAAGAACGCCTGAAAGAAATATCAGACAGATTAGAAACCCAAACCGATGTTTATACACTCAGTTTTGATATCAGAGATCGAAACGCCGTATTTGACAATATAGCCTCTTTACCTGAGGATTTCAAGCAGATCGATATCCTTATCAACAATGCTGGTAATGCCCATGGACTCGAACCCATAGCAGAGGGTAATGTGGATGATTGGGAAGCTATGATCGACATTAATGTAAAGGGTTTGCTTTATGTTTCCAAGGCAGTTATACCAGGTATGACCTCAAGAAAGAGTGGCCATATTATCAATCTTGGATCTACTGCCGGTAAAGAAGTTTACCCTAAAGGAAATGTTTACTGTGCCAGTAAGCATGCAGTCGATGCCATAAATCAGGCTATGCGTATCGATCTGAATGAATATGGTATTCGGGTTGGAGCAGTAAACCCGGGAATGGTAGAAACAGAGTTCAGCAAAGTTCGCTTTAAGGGCGATGAACATCGAGCCAATGCTGTCTATCAGGGATTTGAACCCTTGCAGGCAAATGATGTGGCCGAGATCATTTATTTTATCGTTTCACGCCCTGCACATGTGAACATTGCCGACCTTGTAGTCATGTCAACTGCTCAGGCAAGTAGTACCATAGTTAAAAAGGATTGAATATCTTTATAGTGCCCGAAACTCAATTCCGGTTAACCGGCGGGCACTTAAAGATATAGCCATGATCAATAAACGCCTGCTTGTAAAGAACCTTCTGGCTCATAACGACGAAAATAGTTTTTATGACAAGAAGCGCTTTATCAATATAGGTGACAAGGAAGGTAAAGCTAAATTCATCAAGCATATCTGTGCGCTTTCAAATTCCAACCCTAAGAACAATTCCTTTATTGTAGTGGGTGTCGAAGATGAAGACAATCGAATAGTAGGAGTTGATTTTTTTGATGACAGTAAACTTCAAAATCTGGTGAATGCCTATATCGAAAATCCCCCGATTATATCTTATGAAAACATCCCCTTCCCTCAATTACCTGAAGGTAAAGTGGTCGGACTTGTCACGATACGATCAACCGGAAAGCTTTGTGCTCTAAAGAAGAATATCTGGAAATACTGGGGCGGTAGTGTTTTCTTCAGAGACGGCTCGATGAGCATGCCTAAGGTATTTGATATTCACATCAGGGATGTGAATTCACAGATCGTTGCTGAAATAGAGAAACATGCGCAAAACAACATCGAACTCACACTGGACGGAGTTATCGATTTTATTAATTACCGTCATGCCGATCTGGAATCAAACTATAAAGTCTTTAAGGAGCAGTTCGTGGTCTGCTGGGCAGGACTGGCAAAGAAAATAAAAGATCGAACTTATTATTCAAGAGTTGATATCGAATTGATCAATGAACAGGTTAAATTGTTCTATTCAGCGCTGGATGAAGTAGAGATCAGCGTTACTGATAATTCTTTTACTACCACAGAATATGTAAAACTTGGGTTAAACGGACAAAAAAAATTCTACCCTTTGGAGGAAGTTGTTATTACATTTCGTGATAACGGACTTTATAAACTGGACAGTAAACTGATCTTTGAGCCACCGCAATACGATCGCAAAATGCTGTATCATTTGTTTAATTCCAACAATGCTATCCTGGAACGACTTAAAAAACGACTTTCGTTAAGTGAACGTGACGAAAAAGACCTCAAGAATCTTCCCGCAACTCATCTGATCTGCTATTTGAACGGGTTTGAAGGTGCTAAGCAAATGTTAGAAGATTACCGATGGTTTGTCAAGGATCACGATAAAGAAACCTATCAGTCGCTCAAAGAAGCATTGCGAATACTTCGCAAAGTTCGCTATTCATAATCGGAAAGCCTTCGCAGATCCGGCATTGCCGGAATAGCTCCGTAATTTAATGTGGTAATTGCCCCTGCTTTATTCGCCAAAGTTGCCATGGTACAGAGCTTATTAAGATCATTCAATTCTTTTAACGGACTTTCATACTTGGATAATTGCCATAAAAAACAACCGACGAATGCATCTCCGGCACCGGTGGTATCCTTCGGATTCACCTTGATGCTATCAACCAATTCTGAGGAAGTTCCATTACTGATCAAAACGCCATTGGCGCCCAAAGTGATCGCCAAGGACATTACGCCAAGATCATGCAGATCTGCACAAGCTTCTTTCAGGGCTTTGCGTCCGGTAATAAGCATAGCTTCCTCTTCACTGAATTTACCGAAATGTGTATGCCTGAGGTAAGGCATAACCTTTTCAACGAATATCGTCTCTCTTCCTTTCCAAAGATCAATTCTGAAATTCGGATCAAAGCTGATCAAACTACCTGACGTAACAGCATCTAACAAGTGATTGTAATAGGCAGCTTCGAGTTCACCTCCTAAAAACGATGTGGCGGCACCAAAATGAAAGATATCATTTACGAATTTCGTTCTGAGTTCAGGATTATATTTGAGCATGGCATCCGCCCCACGACTAAACACAAATTCCCTTTCACCAGTTTCATCAAGTGCGACAAATGCCAGCGTGGTAAACACATCAGATCGGGTTACAAATTGTGTATTGATACCAATCTCTGAAATGGTATCGATTAGAAAAGTCCCGAATGCATCCTTTCCAACACAACCTACAAAATACGAATTGCCTCCGAGCAGGGAAACTGCAGCTGCAACATTTGCCGGAGCTCCTCCGGCTTTCTTTGAAAAAACCTGAGCCTCAGCAAGAGCACCTCCCGGGGTTTCTGCCACAAAATCGATCAGCATTTCTCCAAAACAAATCACATTCTTCATCTCACTGTAATAAACGATTATTTTAAAGATAGCGAAATTTAATTGAGTACTGCCTGCATCCTATAATTGAAAATCCATGCGTATCTTTATAGTCATTTTTAAATTTACGAAGAGAACTGAAATGACGCAGAGAACTTATGTCATAGGAGATATTCATGGTGCATTGAAGGCACTGGATCAAGTATTGGATAAAGCGCCCCTGCAAAAGGGAGATAAACTTATCTTTCTGGGAGATTATGTGGATGGATGGAGCGAATCACCCGGAGTGATTGATCGGCTGATCGAGATTCGCGATAATTATGAATGTATTTTTATTCGTGGAAACCACGATGATCTTTTTTTGAAATTCCTGTTGACCGGGAAGAAAAATGATCAATGGCTGATCCATGGTGGAAATGCCACCCTTGAATCTTATCAGGATATCCCGAATTGTAAGCTTGAAATTCACCGCACCTTTCTGGAATCTCTCGAGAACTACCATTTAGATGAACAAAATCGATTGTTCCTACATGCAGGATTCACCAGTTTACATGGAATTGAAAGAGAATATTTCGAAGAGATGTTTTATTGGGATCGCAGCTTATGGGAAATGGTAAAAGCTCTGAATCCTAACCTTGACATTACCGATCCATTGTATCCGGACCGATTGAAACATTATCATGAGATCTTTATCGGCCATACTCCTACGACCCGAATAGGTTATGATGTTCCACTTAATTTCGCCTCTGTATGGAATCTCGACACCGGAGCCGCTTATATGAGTCCGCTAACCATTATGGATGTAGAAACCAAGGAATACTGGCAAAGCGATCGCGTAAATAAACTATATCCTGATGAACCAGGGAGAAACCGATAAAATAATCCCCTGCTTTACAGCAAGGGATTTTGTTAACTTTTGATTTTCAAAGTCGGCCACCGTCTAATTTATCCTGCCATTCCAGCAACTTTTTCCATTTACCTTCATAAGCAAGTCGTGCTTGTTCATGCCAGGTTTCAGGATCATGCACCACAAATCGTTCTCCTTCCGAGTCAAGTATTTCCTGACATCTTGCAACTGTGGTTTCTGAAAGATCCTTCCAGGTCTTAATTCCATGTTTATGAAAAAGCTTTTCGATTTCCGGACCGATCCCCTCCACAACTTTCAGATCGTTTTCCTTAATGGATTTACCAAATACAGATTTTGCCAAAGCAGCATCAAAAGGTATCACCGCAGCTGCGGCAAAAGCAGCAGAAGTTTCGGCATTGCTTTTCGCAACGGTAAGTTCAGACCTGCATTTTGCCAGATCTTTTTCCAAAGAAATATATTTGCTTTTCCATTCATCCAGTTCGGAAGTATTGCCGCCGGAAAGTAATTTCCCTAAAAGATAACCCAGGATCGCACAAATGACCCCTGTAATTATTGGAATGATTAAACACCAGTTCATAATATATATTTATAAGTTGATTAATTAATTGTTATCACCGTTCTTCGGTTCTCTGCCCGACCTTCTTCAGTCGTATTATCAGCCACAGGCTCTGTTTCACCCTTAGAATCGACAGTAATCCTGTCTGCCGGGATTCCATGAGAGACGAAATAATCCTTAACGAACTGTGCGCGTTCCATTCCGAGTTTTTGATTGAACTCCGAAGAACTCTTATTATCAGTATGGCCTATGATATGACAACTAACATCATCAGACATATGTACATATTTTGCGATCTGCACCACTTTCTCCCGTTGCGTATCCGTTAGCGGAAAGCTACTTTCACCATAATCGAAATGAACGACCAATGGACGGTCCCGGAGCAGTACTGCCAGAGAATCCAGCGTTGTTTCATTCATTTCAGCAGCTCCGGAAAACACAAATTGTACCGGACCATAATAAATACTATCCTGCTGAACAAGACTTGAACCCTCTTTCCCATAGAAGTTGATCTGTTTTGGATTGACACCTCTGGACACGAAATAATTTTTGATATGGGTCGCACGGGCAATACCCAGATTGGGATAAGGCGAGGAATTGGTTTCACCGGCTTCATAGAGCCCGGTAATATCGATAAACTTACCTGGATTATTATTCAAATACACTTTTACTGAATCAACTCCATCCCTTACACCACTTGAAAGCGGTCTGAGGATATCATAATTCGAATCATTAAAATTGAAGTTGTCATTCGTCGTATATGCAAAACTTCCGTCTGCATCCTGAATGTTCAAAGGGTTCGTTTTGACCGTGGTTGAAGGTGTCGCCACAGGAGTGACCACTACTTCAGAGACATTACAACACAGCCACCAATTCAAAATAGTTCCGACAATGATCGTCAGTACTATACCAAATAGGTAAAGAGATTTTTGTGCCATTATAAGTTGTTGATTATTAATTCATTATAAATTTAATCAAAAAATGAGAAGAATCCCTTCACACACCATTTTATTTCCTGTTAAATACTGATCTTGAACAATTTGAATGCAAATGAGTATTGGTTAGCTGCCATGTGAATGGTCGGCGGTAGTATAATCAATAGGGTATATGTTAGAATGTTACGTGTTACTCTGTGAAGATATAGGTTATTGGCGTCAGGAAGTAAGTAGTAAGTGGTTCGTTGGAGATTTTAATTCTTTGCATTACGGTTAGCCTAACCTGATGTCCAATTAACAGACCTGAAAAAGACTCTAATTCATACCGATTCCTGAACGGCATCCTCTGAGCCCAAAAAAACCTGAGCCTGCGAAGAACACTTTCACCACAAGTCACTCAAGCATTAAGGATTAAAAGCCCTAAATAGCGACGACACTTACAGCGGCGCAAGCAGGCAACAACACTCGACGCATGCGCAGCAAAGGATCCTTCCTCGCCGGTAGGCAGTATCGTCACTTTCCAGTGCGACTGCAGACGATAAGATTTTATCCTCCCTCCTTTTTCAATCAATTGAATTTCCCTCGGTGATCTTATCGATCATCCCTTTAAATATAAACCCATGAAACGGTAGTACTGCATACCAATACAGCCTTCCTGCTAATCCCAGTGGACGGAAAGTTGCCGTTTGAACCAAGAGGTCACGTTCCAGACGAAATTCAAGCCAGGCTTCTCCAGGTAATTTCATTTCCGCAAAAAGCAATAAACGTCCTTCCTGCTCATCGGCATACAAGACTCTCCAGAAATCGAGCGCATCACCAGACTCTATCATAGATTCGTTCGTTCTCCCTCTTCGCAGTCCTACGCCACCTACTAACCTATCCATAAAGCCCCTTAATTTCCACATCCAGTTACCATAATACCAGCCATGCTGACCACCGATCATCCAAATCGCTTTTATACATGCCTTACGATCCTTCACCCTTTTCTTCCTGATATCCCTAAAACACCCAAATACCGGAACTTCCAGAAAATCCGATAGATTGATATTTAATCCGCTACTCACATAAGCATCCTTCCAACTGGAAACAACAGCATTACTTTCGATCTTTTTAAACGCCCTTTCCAGAGCCTCACGGTAACTGATGGCCTTAAGCTCCAGCATATCCTGTAAACGGGTATCCCTGCAAACCACCTCAATCTTCATACTGTCGACAAGGGCTATTGCCAACATATAGGAAGTAGAGGTAACAAAATACAACCAGTACGATGATAACCTGGGGGTCATTACGGGAACTACAAGGATCGAACGCCTGAGTTTTCTCACCGCTGCAAATCCAAGCAACATCTGCTTATAGGAAAGAATGTCCGGCCCACCGATATCAAAATCCTGATCATAGGTTTGCGTATTGAATACCGTTTTAGAAAGCAACGTGATCACATCGGTAATACCGATAGGTTGACATTTGGTATTCACCCATTTGGGTGCAATCATAACCGGTAGTTTTTCCACAAGATCCCTTATGATCTCAAAAGAAGCACTTCCGGATCCGATGATAATACCGGCTCGTAAGGTAGTAAAATGAAATCCACCTTCTTTTAAAGTATCTTCAACCTGTTTTCTGGAAGACAAGTGCTCGGAGAGTTCTTCCTCATTCACGATTCCACTGAGATAAACTACATGTTTGACCCTCGTGTGTTTTAAGCGGTTTCGAAAGTTACGTGCAGCCCTCAATTCGAGTTCACGATAATTTTTATTCCCGGACATCGAATGCACAAGATAGTATGCCCCGTCGATATCTTCTGGTATGTTAGCAAGGGTAGATTCGTCAAGTAGATCCAGAATGACTACACTGGTAGCAGCTCTTACGGATTCAGGAATATGAATTCGATCAGGATCTCTGACACAGCAAATCACTTCATGTCCTTCTGAGATCAGTACCGGTAAAAGTCGCTTCCCGATATATCCCGTTGCTCCTGTCAATAATATTTTCATGCTTTCATCTTTCACGTTCATTTAAGGAAGATCCACTACCCGCAACCAACGCATCGAATGTCTTCTCTTAAAGATAACTAAAAAGATGGAGAAGTGAATCCATATCAGAAGTCCTGATCGATTCGCCAGGGAGGATATAATCGGTTTAGCCCGGCATGATACAAAATAATTCTATTTCCATCGGGGTCCTTTAATCGGGCCTCTCGCCATAACCAGGGCTGGTCTTCAGGCAATTCATCAAAAACGATACCCGCGGAGATCAGCATCTGAACGTGCATATCGAGATCTTCGCATTCAAAATACACCCAAATACCAGGTTCAGGAATTTCTTCCACAAAATGGAGTGAAAATGAACTATTCCCATCAGGACATTCGAACCTGGCATATTTCGGCAAAGCACTTACAATAAGTTTCAGTCCGAGTTTTTGGTAAAACGGAACCGAAATATTCAGATCTGCAGAAGGCACTGTAATCTGGTTCAAATTCATGGGATCACATTATATACTCTCCGTCGACACTTTGAACGGGTTCAGGAATATCTTTTTCATTAAGAGCTTCCAGTAAATTGATCTCGATGGTTCGGGTGATCTGATTTAGAGGAATACCAGTTATGATATCATCAAACGGATTCAACAGGGTTATCCCTATTTTCTGTGTTGTGAGGAATACATAACCGACCAGCGTTCCTACAATGATCGAATAAGCCCCCAGACTTCCTGCAGAAGCGAGCGTCACAAAAACGATAAAGATCCAGGTAAAGAGCTTGGTATAATAATTATAGGTTGTTGGAAAAACCGTATTGGCTATACGCTCAGATTTCCCCATTCCATCGCAGAAATTAACCAACATTTTATTGAGCTCAATAAACCGAAAACCATCAATATCGCCTGAACTGTACACCTTATTTAATTCACGTGTTTGTATGTTGAGAATTGCATTGGCTTTATTACTCTCTGAACGCACATGTGAGACTTCGTCTTCAGAAATATATTTGATATATTCTTCTTCAACAGATTTTCGCAATCCTTGCTTCAAAGCATAAAGGAAAGCAATATGACGATGCACCATCTCCCTGATCACCCTATCAGGTTCCGGCCCTGTATGGTTTGTTTCGATAAAATATATCACCTGGCGAGCCCAGGTCCTGGAATCATTTACCAAGGCTCCCCAGATCTTTCTGGCCTCCCACCACCGGTCATAAGCCTGATTATTTTTAAAACCGATGAAAAAAGCAAGGGCTGTACCGAGTACGGAAGGGATCAGTACCGGAATTCCGATTTTCGAATCGGGAATTAACAAATACAACACATAGGTTGAAACACAAAGGGTAAGGTCCACTAAAAAATGACTACCGGTACCGGAAACAATATTATGAATATTGACTCTGTTCGAAATGAGCATAATGCAACTGGATCGTTAGATATTATGGTTGAAGGTACGAATTAAAAAAATAAACATTTGGCTTTTCAATAGTCATGAACCCGGCTATGAATATCTTTTTAATTCAAAAAGTGTGATTTCAGGTCTGACATTGAATCGTATTTGCCAAAGATTCCCCAAAGCCCTGTTTATATATAACATCCTACCATCATAGAGATCGATCTTACCGCATGTATACCTTTTGTTTTTTACAGGTATTACAGGCGCTGGAAGGAAAGGTGGTTTACATTGTCCGCCATGGGTATGACCTGACAGAATCCAGCCTTGATAATCGTTCCATACATCAAGGTCGCAAACGTCCGGATTATGACACAATACAATCGTTGGTTTGGCAGGGTCATGTTCAGACATGACCTTTAAAGGGTCGAAATTCAATGCCCAATAATCATCGAGTCCGATAATATTTAATCCATTGAATAGCCATTGTTCATTTTTAAGAACCTTGATCCCATGATCTTCCAACAGGCTAGATACATGATCTGCAACCTCCTGCTGGGCATAACCAACACCATAATCATGATTACCCAGAATACCAGCAGTACCCAGCTTACCCTGAACTGCAAACGGTAACACCTCCTTCAATTGTGAAAATTGAGAATCGTTTTCGTAAGTTATGTAATCTCCGGTATATACAACGAAGTCTGGTTCGAATTTCTGTGCTTGCTGAAAGGAATCAATAATATATTGATAATCAAAACGATCTCCCACATGAATGTCACTGATCTGCATCAGCAATTTTCCATCCAGATGTTTCGGAAGATTTTTAACCGGCATTTTCACCTTCACAAATTCCAGCCAGAAAGGCTCCACCTGCCATGAATAAAGACCTCCTAATACACCAACTCCAATCAATCCGAAGAATCCTCTTTTAATGAATTTCCTTCTACTCATTCAGACAAGGATATTATATCATTCATAATTTACGTATACAGTATTGAAAATAGTTTAAAAACAACCAATGATCCCCAAATAACGATATTGAATATATCCCACAAAATATCGCGTATTCCTATTCGATATAGAGATTCCTGCTTTTGGGATACTTCACCTTGTATTTAAGATCCAGTTCTTTGGCGGTATTAGGTTTCAAACTGAATAGCCATTTCACTTCTCCAGTGGTTTCATCCAATTTACCTTTTGAAAGTTCTTCCACCTCAACAGCGATCTCCTCCAGCATCGCCACCGGAATCTGATCCAGGATCATCAATTGAATTTCCTGATCCTTATTATTTCTAACTACGGTCTTCCAGGATCTGGTTTCCTCCTTTTTACTTCCGATGAATTGTCTTGTGGTGAAATCCCGGACCTTCTCACGGGTTACGACTACTTGCTTATCTCTTCCTAAAGAAAATTCGAGCGTATCCTTTGCATATCGTACATCCATGATGGTTTTCCCCACATAGGTTTCTTCAAAAAAGATATTGGCTTCACCCTCCAAAAGATTATACTTCTCCCAATCGGTGATACTAGCGATCAAAAATGCCTCACGTTCGATTTTTGGCACACTGTAGTACCTGAAATCTACCGGAAGTTCATAGTAAGCCATATCGACCGTATAATTCTTATTATCTGAGTTTATGGTATAAGGAGTCTTGATCTCGAAATCTACTGTTGTCTGATTTCTTACCTGAACACTGGTATTCGCAATACTCGCCGCACCTCTAATCTTAACATTGGATTTATCCTTTCCAATCTGAACACCGGCAACCCTTCCTTGCAACACATCTGTAACGTTCGTTGATCGCTGTGATCCATACCCAACGACGACGACTTCTTCCAATTGATTCGTATCTTCCTGTAAGGCTATATTCATAGCATTCCCATTTACAGGTACAGTTTTATTAGTGTAACCAAGATAAGAAAAGATTAAACGGGAATCCGCATCCGGAACCGTAATGGAGTACTTACCATCAAAATCAGTAATAGTACCTATTGTGGTACCCTCCACCATAACATTGGCTCCGGGAATCGGCTGGCCTTGGTCATCGAAAACCACACCACTTATCGTATTGTTCTTTGTAAGTCCGTATGTTGGAGGCGCCACGTTATAATTCAAAAAATAGGTGCGTAATTCCGGAGCTATTCCGGAAATATTCGGGTCAGCCGAAGAGAATTTAAGCTTAACGTTCTTCCAGTCTACCTTAGTATCCTGTTTCACGTTAGCCTTATAGATGAGCTGTACCGGTTCGTCGATCTTGTCTGCACGGATATCATAGGATGGATACCATCCTGCGTTCCCTACTGTATAGCTAAGCTGAACGGGGAAATTTCCGGAAGATTTCACCTCTACTTTTACAAGAATTTCTCCGGAAGCATATTGTTTCTTTGAGGTGATCGTTTGAATCTGATCATTGATATTTCGAAATTCCTCATTTAATTTTTCAAGATTCTTTTCACGTTCTAATGATTTCATACGAAGCTCTGTCAGCCTGTTTCCAAAATAAACGGAAGCCTGTTGTAAATTGGCAACACTGAGTTCGTCATTCTTCCCACCGATATTACGGTTATCATGTAGAAATCGCACTTCTTCCGTTAAAATATCGATATGGGTACGTTCCAGTACGATCTTGTCATTGAGACTTTCTCGTTTTTTTTCTAAATCTTTTAGTTCTTCTGATTTCTCAAGTTCATTCAGATAATTCTGCTGATGATTGACAGCCAAAACTGTAATGGCTCCATCAGCACTGGCCTGAATACTCTTGGCATCGATAAAAGGGGAAAGCGACACAAATTTTAATACATTGATCCCCTTAGGCAGTTCCACCCTCTTCTGACGTGTGACCTGAGCACCATCCAGAAATACCGTAACTTCTTTAATTTCTGTTTTTACGTCTTTAAGGGGAAGTTCCTGCGCATGAGAAAAGTTTAAACACAAAAATGCTATCAGAACTTTAAAAATAGTTTTCATCGAATATTGATTGCTTGAATAATTTATTTACAGCATTTAAAGTAAGAAAATAATTATAGTAACCTGAACTTTGTCATGAACAAATTGTGAACTTATCACTGCAGGTTCCAGGTAAAATGAAAAAGCCCGGATCTAAAAAAATCCGGGCTCGTCAAAATAGCTGACTAACTTAATTAAAAACTACCACTTATTGTTTAATGAGCTGCAGCGGAAGCGTTCACTTTCCCAGCACCTTTTTTGATCATCAATACAAAGGGAACACAAATTAAAAATACAAGGCCTATTCCCAAAAATACATCCATATAAGATAGTACGGTTGCTTGTTTATTTACCGACAGGTCTATCATTTTCAGAGCCTGTTCTCTGGCTCTGTCAAATGAAAATCCTTTTGACATAAAAGAGTGTGTCAATGCTGTTATTCGTTCCTGAACGTTGAGTTTTATGGTTGACAAGTGACTTACCAGGTCGGATCGGTGTACCTGATTCTGCCTGGAAATATAGGTCGTGATCAAGGCGATACCGAAAGATCCTCCTAACTGTCGCATCATTCCTGTAAAGGCGGCTCCATCACCGATTTCCTGTGGTTTCAACGAAGAAAGGGACAAGGTTGTTATCGGCACGAACAATAATCCGAGACCAAGTCCTCGCACTATAAGTAACCAAAAGAAATGTTCTTCACCCGTGCTTGGCGTCAGCAGATTATGTGCCCAAAGACTATATAGGAAGAAAATCGTAAAACCACCTGCCACCAGATATTTTTGTGACACACCCCGCTGCAACAATCTACCGATGATCGGGAGCATCAATCCCGTTGTAAGTGAACTTGGGATCAACAATAAACCAGCCTGTGTAGCCGTCCATCCCATGATAGACTGCGTATACAACGGAATAATAAACGTGGATCCGAAGAGTCCGAATCCTAGAACAAAAGTCAGGATCGCACCCACACTCAGGTTCTTATTCTTTAAAACACGCAGGTTCACAATCGGGAATTCATACGTAAGTTCCCGCCAAATAAACAGGTAGGCCCCAAGAAATGCAGTAATTGAAAAGAATATGATCGAACCATTAGCAAACCAATCCTCCTCCTGTCCCTTTTCCAGCACATATTGGAGTGATCCCACTGCTAGGATCAGGAAAATGATACCCAGCCAGTCAATCTCCTTAGCCGTTCTTTTAGAACCGTATTTTGGACTTTTAACGAACTGAAGTGTCAGGAAGAATGCTGCGATCCCCACAGGGATATTTATATAGAATATATAAGGCCAGGAGTAATTATCGATAAAATAACCTCCAAGGGGCGGCCCCAGGGTGGGACCAACGATCACTCCCATCCCATAAATAGCCTGGGCCATTCCTCTTTTTTCCGTTGGAAATGTTTCAGTGATGATCGTTTGTGCAGTGACCAGTAATGCTCCACCGCCAAGACCCTGAATGAATCTGAACAGCACCAGTTCCCAAATCCCGTTTGCATTCCCACATAAGAAGGATGAAATGGTAAAGATCAGAATAGAAGCTGCAAAATAATTTCGCCTTCCAAACTGCTGAGACAACCAGCTGGTCATGGGTACGATGATAACATTTGCAATAGCATAAGCCGTGATCACCCAACCGAGCTCACTCATTGTGGCACCGAGATTTCCCTGCATATCGTTCAGGGCGACGTTAACGATCGTAGTATCTATGATTTCGAGTAAAGCACAGAGGATGGCCGTTATTGTAATGACCGCACGTTTCCAGCCGTACTCTACTAAAGATTCGGCTTCACTCATAAATTAAGTCTTCTTTTCAATTAATTGATATGCACGTCAACCTCAACATTCATCCCTGCCCTGAGCTTCTCAAGAAACGGATCATTCATGTCATCGAATTGTATCTTTACCGGAATCTTCTGCACCACTTTCACAAAGTTACCAGTAGCATTATCTGCCGGAAGTAAAGCGAACTTATTACCGGTTGCCGGGGAAAATGAACTCACTTTTCCCACAAAGGTGTGTTTAGGCAAAGCATCCACATCCAGTTCTACTTCCTGCCCTGGTTCTATTCTGCTTACCTGAGTTTCCTTGAAATTTGCCACTACCCAATAATTGCGAACATCAACGATATTGAACAAAGACTGACCAGCCTGAATAAGCTGTCCACCTTCAATATTCACCGCCGATAATTGTCCATCGGATTTAGCCTTTAAGACGGTATAAGAGAGGTTCAATTTTGCTTCTTC
Organism: Robertkochia solimangrovi; assembly: GCF_007279655.1. Taxonomy (GTDB): domain Bacteria; phylum Bacteroidota; class Bacteroidia; order Flavobacteriales; family Flavobacteriaceae; genus Robertkochia; species Robertkochia solimangrovi. The sequence goes on from NZ_QKWN01000001.1 coordinate 250,703, forward strand.
CAAGGCTGCTTCCCGCTGTTTTACCTCTGCTGCAGCCACTGCTACACGACTGGAGGAAACATTGGTTTGAGAGTTTGTGGTCTTACTCTGGGTAACAGCTACCTGACGTTGCTTTCTAAGTAATTCCAATTCCTTTTCAGCCGATTGTTTCGCTGCAAGTGCTTGTTCATATTGCTGTTCAGTAATGCTATGGTCTGCCCATAGATTCGAATATCTCTTATAATCATTTTCAGCACGCCATAACTTCACCTTTGCTGCTTCAATATTGGCATCTGCAGCCATAACCCCGGCATTGGCAGAATAGGTTTGACTATGTCCTACTTCAACCCCTCTTTCTGCTACCTGAAGATTACTCTTTGCCATTTCGAGTGCTGCTTCCGCTTCACGAACCTTCACTTCATAATCACGACTATCCAGGACCAGCAGGGTATCACCAGCCCTTACCTGCTCATTATCTTTTACAAAAACTTCCTCTACATATCCTGAAACTCTTGCGGTAACGGGAATAATATTAGTCTCCACCTGAGCATTCTCAGTAGATTCGTGATGCAATGAATGAATATAAAAATAGGATCCCGCACATACTCCTATGATCGTAAGTCCTAATAATACGACTCCAAACTTCTTATTTTTTTTCTTTTTATTCTCCCCAGAATTTAAATTTCCGTTAAGGTTGGCTTTCGTCGCCTCTTTTTCTATTGTATCGGTCTGTTGTGCCATTTCTTTCTTAAATTATTCTTCAATTAAGTTATTTACCGAGGTGCTGTTGAGTTTTCCCGAAACCTGAAGGAGTCGGCAATATGCCGCAACTGCATCTACACGTGCATATTCCAGATTCAATCTGGCCTGAAACTGATCTATATCCGCATCCAGTAGCTCAGTGGTTGTCACAAGACTATTCTCATGCTTGCTCTTTACAATTCTATAATTCTCTTCGGCCTGTTCCCTGGCCGTTTCGTAAACATGAATACGTTCAACGGCCTCTTGATAATTACTGTAAGAACTAAATACCTGACTTTTCACCTGGTCGGTCAACTGATCTTTCATGATCTGAGTCTGCAATTGTTGTTCCTTAGCCTGATGAACCTTGCTACTACCTTTAAATAGATTGGAAATATCGAAATTGACACCAACACCAACAGAGAGTGCATTCGTTAGCGTTGCGACATTATCGATATCTGCCGCGATATATCCACCTGTTAAAGCAAGGCTTGGATAGTAGGAACCCTTGGCTATTTTAACTGCCATTTCACTGGCTTTTTCCCGTTCATCCATCGCCTGAAGATCCTTTCGGTCAGTCATAGCATTTTCACGCCAATCATCCTTTCCTGCGATCAATGGCAGATCAGAATTATTCAAATTCTCAAGTTCCAGCTGTGTATCATCCGCAAAGCCCAGTAACAGATCCATGTTATAATTGGCTATTCTGGCATTATTACGGGCATCAAGAAGTGCAAGTGATGTATTTGACTCCATCAATTTCGCACTTAATAAATCATTCTTTGCCAGCAATCCATTATCCATCATATTCGTAAAATCCTTCACCCTTTGTTTTGCCTGAACCAGATCTTCTGCTACCAGAGCTACTGCCTGTTGCGCCTTGTACAGATTCACATAGGCATCCACAATATTCATGACCGTTTCTTCCGTTTGGGATGCCGCATCCAGGCCGGCAGCCTTTTCCAGATACTCAGCAGATCGGATTCCATTGGAAATTCTAAACCCTGAAAACAAAGGAATACTTAACGATGCTTGTCCAAGCATCAAATATTTCGGGGCAGTAAAGGAACCTGATTCACCAGAATCGGCATTACCATCAGCATTACCCGCTAATCCTGAACCTAAACTAATATTGGGTTCATTCAACATCAGGTACTGGCCTGAGGCAGTAAGGTCGGGTAATCGCTTATCTCTCATCTCATGAGTGGATGCTTCCGCTCCCCGAACACGTGACAGTGCCAGTTTGACTGCCTTACTGTTATCTAAACCATGGTCTATGGCCTCAGACAAGCTCAGATGCCTGGGGGATTGGGCACTGACTTTTATGGCAAACAGAAATACTGTCGCCAGGATCATTCTATATATAGGTTTCATGTTATTTTTTTTCAAGAATTAATCGAAAGGCATTTTTTAAAAAATCCTTATTTCTCTTTTTGAATTCATCATGTGTGGGCTCATAACCGTGATCTCTGTTCAATGTAAAACGCAGAAAATCTTCATTGAACAACATGAATTTTGTAATTCCGGGTATCATTGTATAGAGCATCATCATATCAACTTCCGTATTGAAATCACCCTGTTCCTGACCCCTCTTCACGAAATTTGTGATAGTTTGATAATTTCGATACTTTGCCTCATTGATGAAATTCCTAATACCTTCATTGTTGGTAAGCCCATGCTCACGAATCAGAATCCGATGAAGTTTATGATTATCACTGAAACGTTCAATATACTCATCGATAAAGAAATCGATCTTTTGCCAGTTCGTTATAGAAGTATCATTGATCAGTGTCTCAATACGGGTACGCAAATAATCACCACGGTATCTGAAAATGCTTTCGAATAACTTGTCCTTGCTCTCGAAATAATAGTTGATCATAGCAACATTGACATCTGCCAGCTTAGCAATCTCTCTAACAGAAGTCCCGGAAAATCCATTAATAGCGAACAGATCTTCCGCCACCTCCATGATCTTAATCTTCTTTTCATTCAATTCCATGAGACAAAACTACAACGGGCAATAAAACTAAACAAACGTTTAATTGATTTTTTTAAACAATTGTTTAAATCATATAAAATGAGCGTACATTTTTCACATTTGGAAAAAAAGCGATCAAAACCTTAAAAACAATTGAAATAATTCTGTTGCAGAAACTGTAACAATTAAAGCTTATTCGTGATAAAATACCGGAAGTCCATCTTTACAAACAACTCCATCAGGCTCTACATACAACATACAGTCACTTACGATATTCCATTTGAGATTATATGCCTCTTCCTTTTCGGTATAACTATTTACTAGTCGTAAAAATTTCACCTCATCGATATTCAGTGAATAGGCTATATAACCTGATGGTCCTCCACAAGCTTTAGAACCCCTTGCAGTAAAAGCCCATTCATTTGCATTTATACATTGTTCTGACAGGGACAATTTTACTATTGAATCATATAAAGTCTTTAATTCGGCCCGATCTTCTTCCTTCGATGTGTTCTGCCCATCATCTGAACTGCAACCTACGATGAAAGTTAAGAGTAAGATCCCTATGAAAATGCGGGTAACCATATCAAAGTGTATTTTAATTCACCCCTACCATACCCTTTACGGATTCAAATAATTTAGCAGAATCATAACCTACTCCCTCTTTAAAAACAAATTGAAGGCTTCTTATATTCCGAATATTCTGCTGTAAGTCTCCGTCAATTAATAGCAGATCTGATTTCTTACCGGGTTCAATTGTTCCGATAGAATCTTCCTGACCCAGATATTTAGCTCCATTTAACGTACATATTTTAATCGCATCCACGAGTGGAAAACCATTTTCCACAAGGATTTCCAATGTACGTTGATTTGCATAACCTGCAACCGTACGTCCGGCACCCGTTGGATCGGTTCCAGCCATGAGCAATCCTCCTTTATCATAATATCGTTTTAACCAAATCAGGTCTTTTACAAATGAGGCTTTGACCACAGAATCCTTATTGATTCTGCGATCATATCGTGCCTGAACATCCGCAAGTATTTGAGGTGACAATGCTTTTTCACCGCCACCCGGAACAACCTCGTAATCTGTATAAGGTTCAAAAACTACCGGAGTTGTCGTCACAGCCGTCCCGTTTTTGACAAGTATATCAATCAATCTGGTTATTCTTGGATCATCGACGGATGCCATTGCCAATGACTTTCTTGCTTCCATAGGGTCACAAAAATTCTCCTCTTTATGTTCGATAAAATCACTTGAAGCCATAAATCCATGTTCCAGATTATCAATCCCAATCTCCGAAGCCTCTTCGTAAGTTATAGAACACAAATGACCCGTTACTTTCAATCCACGCTTATGCGCCTCCTCAACACAAATTCGCATATCTTCCTTCGTGATATAGTTGTAGAGTTTGAAGGATGTTACTCCCCGTTCTGCCCAGTAATTCACCATTTCCGCTACATCCTCAGTACCTTTTATATATCCTAACTCAGGAATTTCATACCCCGGCCTTTCGATAAAAGGACCGGTCACATCCATTTTAGGACCCGTCATTTTACCCTCATTGATCCATTTTTTAACGTTCAGATCTGTTTGCGGCTGTATACTTCCAGCAGTTCTCATGGTGGTTACTCCTCCGGCAAGATATAAGCGAGGAAACGAAAATGTCATCTGCCCGACACTGAACCAATTTTCAAAGGGTTTTGAATAGAACATATGCTCATGCATCATAACCAAACCCGGGATCACAGTCTTACCTGTTCCGTCAATAATTAAAGCTCCTTCAGGAATAGCGGACATTTCACTATCTCCTACGGAAATAATCCTGTCTTTATCAAATACGATGGTCTGATCATTTTTAATAGCTTCTCCGCTACCATCGATCAGAGTTACGTGAGCTATAGCCACCATTGTGGTATCTATAGCGACGAATTTTTCAATGGCACGTGAAATTTCCTGAGCGGACAACTGGGTGCAAAAAAGTGTGCTCAGTAACAAAAAGAAAAATCTGAATTTCATCTGGTTGGTATTGGTATTGGTATTCTTAAAGATAGGGAAATGTGTTAAACCTTACAATTACCTTCGTTGATTAGCTTAATTGTACTTTCCTTCAGAATTCAGAGCCTGCCGAATATGGGCCAGATGGTGCTCCGAATGCCAGGCATAAGTAGCGATAGCTTCCCGAAGCATTACCTTTCTTTTCATTTGAGGATGATAATACGTTCTTACGAGTTGTTCTTCAGTAAGTGATTCCATCAATATTCCCAACTTTTCATGTATACCACGAAGAATACTGATGGGTGCGTTCAAATCATAAGATTCGGCGTCCGGTAGATTCGCCCAGCGATCTTCGTGATAGGGTAATATTTCCGGATTATCTTCTGTTAATGCGAGTTTAATCCTCACGATACAATTCATATGGCTATCAGCGCAATGATGCACAACCTGTCGAATCGTCCAGCCGTCTACGCGATATCTATAATCCAGAACGATCTCAGATAAGCCATTAGTCAATTTCACCAGTTTATCAGGAAAAACTTTTATGGTTCGTATCCAACCTGAAATATCGGATTCCGTATAGGATTCAGGTGCTTGAAATTTACCAATCGGATATTTTAAATTCTCCATTTGTTAAGGTCTGTTTATTGTTAGGTATGTTTTACTCAAAAATTGCAACTGCTCTTACCGGAGACCCGGTTCCTCCCCGGATCTTTAATGGAAGACCGACAAATCTGAATCTCCCTCTTCCAATAAGTTTATCCAGGTTGACCAAATTTTCATAATGTGTAAACCCGAATTCTCCACAAATATGATGCACATCTCTATTGGAGACTCCCGAGACGCCGGGTGACATGGTCTCCACTCCGAATGCTGAAATTCTCTTATGTGCAAACCACCGTGCAGCCTCCGCTGTAATACCCGGTCCGTTCTTCCAGTCGGGCGTATTGAAATGCTTAAAATAATGGCCGGTATATAACAATACCGTATCTCCCTTCAATATTTCCAACCCTTCCTTCAAGCATGCTGATTCAATCTCCTCACTACTTATTAATTCATTCAAATCTTTATGGGAGAAATCCAGACAGATACCATGGGTATAAAACATGGACAATGGCATTTTATCAATTGACTTCCCCTCATGTTCGATAGCCATATGATTAATAGCATCGACATGAGTTCCGGTATGTTCACCAAGCTTAAGTTCATGAACTGCTGGGGTTCTTTTTACAGGATTGGTGATTCCGTTCCATTCTTCATGTGAATTGTGTATCCGCATACGAACCTGAGGCAGGTCTTTAAAAACCGGCATCCCTTCATAGATTTCCTGGCTAAGATCAATTATTTCAATCATTTTTTGGATCAATTTCCGGTACGTCAACTTACTTCGTCAAAGTTATTAAATCAATACGTGGGTTCAATAGCCATTACGATCAATCTCAGCATTTTAATCATTTAATTACTATCGGGCGATCATGATACTCACTTAATATGGATTATTATTAACAAGATGGCCTGTTGTGTATCGGTAATATTCGCGCTACCCCTAACAACCACATTGTATTGATTATGTGAGCAATAATGATGATTTTTCTTTGAATTCAGGAGTGCATCCGTTATATTATTGATAACACGTATGATAAAAGTCTTAAAATGATTTGTATTCCCCATAAAAAAACGAACTTTACAAAAAATTGATTATGAGCATTAAGAATATACGATTGGAAGTGATGCAGACCGTTGAAAAACGGATCGATGAATTCATGGACACCTATCTGATCCCAATTGAAAAGATCTGGCAACCCACTGATTTCCTACCTGATTCTTCTAGTGAAACATTCTTTGAAGAGGTACGTAAGATCAGGGAAGAGGCTAAAGAACTCAGCTATGATTTTTGGGTGGTACTTGTTGGTGACACCATTACTGAAGAAGCCTTGCCTACCTACGAATCCTGGTTGATGGATGTTGAAGGAGTCGATCAGCATGAAAGAAATGGCTGGTCAAGATGGGTTCGAAACTGGACCGCTGAAGAGAACCGTCATGGAGATGTTCTGAACAAGTATCTGTACCTTTCCGGGAGAGTCAATATGAGAGAGGTTGAAAAAACCACTCAATATATGATCGCCGATGGCTTCGATATCGGTACTGATCGTGATCCTTATCGAAATTTCATCTATACGAGTTTCCAGGAATTAGCTACGAACATTTCCCATAAACGTGTCGGTCAACTGGCCCGAAAAAGAGGGAACGGACTCCTTGGAAAGATGTGCAATATCATTGCAGGAGATGAAATGCGACACCATTTAGCATACCGAGAATTTGTAAAGATCATCTTTGAATATGATCCTAGTGAAATGATGTTAGCCTTCGAGGATATGATGAAGAAAAAGATCGTCATGCCTGCACAGTTCATCCGTGAATCGGGTGAGGCCATAGGAACTGCATTTGAGAAGTTCTCCAATGCAGCACAACGTCTTGGTGTATATACCACGTATGACTATATTGAGATCCTCAATCGGCTGAACGAATATTGGGAAATCGATAAGGTTACCGGACTCAATGATCAGGCTCAACGAGCCAGAGATTATCTTATGAAGTTACCGGATAGAATGAAAAGAATCTCCGAACGTATCGCTATCCCGAAAGACCCTTATGTCTTCAAATGGGTAGAAGCAAACGGAGTAATGTAATATAGAAAGAGGTAAGAATAGATGATCATTCTTACCTCTTTTTAATTTAGAGTATATCAAATTTGATGCCTTGAGCAAGTGGCAATTCTGTCGTGTAATTTATAGTGTTGGTCTGCCTTCTCATATACACTTTCCAGGCATCTGAACCACTTTCACGTCCACCTCCTGTTTCTTTCTCTCCACCGAAAGCACCACCTATCTCTGCACCACTGGTTCCTATATTCACATTGGCAATACCACAATCAGATCCGGCGTAAGACAGGAACTGCTCAGCTTCTCTAAGATTGTTGGTCATGATAGCAGAAGATAATCCTTGAACCACATCGTTCTGAATTTCAATAGCGTCCGAAACGTCTCCAGCGTATTTCATAAGATAAAGTATCGGCGCAAAGGTTTCTTCCTGTACGATCTCATAGTCATTATTTCCTTCTGCAATTGCAGGTTTGACATAACAACCGCTCTCATAACCAGCACCTTCCAGTACGCCGCCCTGAACCAGAAGTTTACCTCCTTCAGAAACGACTTTTTCCAAAGCAGCACTGTACTTTTCTACAGCTTGCTTATCGATAAGTGGACCCACATGATTATTTTCATCCAATGGATTTCCGATCCTAAGCTGCTTATAGGCAGTAACCAGAGCATCCTTTACAGTATCGTAGATATCTTCATGAACGATCAATCGCCTTGTCGATGTACATCGCTGACCACAAGTTCCAACCGCCCCAAATACTGCTCCGATGACGGTCATTTTGATATCTGCATCAGGTGTAACGATGATGGCATTATTCCCTCCCAGTTCCAGTAATGATTTTCCAAGTCTGGAAGCAACTCTCTGAGCGACGATCTTACCCATTCTAATAGATCCCGTTGCCGAGAGCAGCGGAATTCGTTTATCCTCGGTCATAAATTCACCAACCTTATAATCGCCGTTGATCAAACATGAAATTCCATCAGGTAATTCATTTTTCTCAAGTACCCCGGCAATCAGCTTTTGACAGGCAAGAGCGGTCAAGGGTGTTTTCTCTGAAGGCTTCCAGATACAAACATCTCCACAGACCCAGGCGAGTGCCGTATTCCAGGACCATACTGCTACAGGAAAATTAAATGCTGAGATGATTCCGACGATACCCATAGGATGATACTGTTCATACATACGGTGTCCCGGACGTTCTGAATGCATGGTTAGTCCGTGCAATTGCCTTGAAAGTCCTACCGCAAAATCACAGATATCGATCATCTCCTGAACTTCACCATACCCTTCCTGCAATGATTTCCCCATTTCATAGGAAACCAATTTTCCCAATGGTTTCTTATAATGGCGCAGCACTTCTGCAAATTGTCGTACGATCTCCCCTCTTTTCGGAGCTGGAAGCATTCTCCATTCCTTAAACGCTTCCTGTGCGGTTTTTACCACTACCTCATAATCAGCCTCCGATGTTGTTTGAACACTGGCGATACATTCCCCATCGACAGGAGACCAGGATGAGATGATTTCACCGGATGAAAACCAATAGGAACCTGTAGAAGTCCCTTTATTTTCTTTACCTATTTCAAATATTTCGAGTGTTTTAGCAATATCGGTTGCCTGCAATACTTCTGACATTTTTATAACTTTTTTAGCGTGTATTGTTACATTTTTACGAATGTACGAATTCCATATTGAATACTATCATTTATTCCTCTCCTATGAATCGTTGGTCAACCGGCATTACCGTTCCACATTCATCACAGGTTCGAAGTTTCTCGCTTCCATAAAAATGTTTAAAATGTTTTAAAAAATCCTTTTCGATATCATGAAGAGGAAAATAGACTTCATAGAGTTTATTATTGCACTGATCACAATACCATAATAATCCGTCTTTACCTTCCAGATCTTCACGTTTTCGTTCGATCACCAGGCCTATGGAACCCTCCTCCCTCACCGGAGAATGTGGTACTCCGGCCGGATGCAGATACATATCTCCTGGACCGAGTCGCATAGTCCGTTTTTCTCCATTATCCTGTACATGCACCTGAATATTTCCTTCCAGCTGAAAGAATAATTCTTCGGTTTCATTATAATGATAATCCTTCCTTGCATTCGGACCTGCCACTACCATTACTATATAATCATCGGCTTCCCTGTAAAGATTCTTATTGCCAACAGGCGGCTTTAGTAGTTCACGATTTTCATCCAGCCATTTATACAGATTAAAAGGAGCTCTTATTGACATATCCATACTGATTTTTAAGTGATATCCGATAGAATTATTGTTCCCTTAAAATTAAGCATAACCGAACAATTAAATCATGCTCCATTCATAAAATTACGCTAATAGATCCTCCTTAGTAATTCCATTACCTCTATGAAAAATCAGGGAAATAACCCAAAAAGCCGAAATTGTGTCAGCATCTTCTAATTCATAAAAAAAGCGGGTTGATCAACAACCCGCTTTATGCATATTAGAGTAAACGCCTTGTTACTTTCCATTAAAGAACAGCATCACCCAACCAACGATGATGAGAATCAAAATGGAAACAAGGATATCTTTCCAGTTATAACTGGTCTTGCTTTTGGATTTCTCTTCTTCGGAAATCGTTCCAAAGGTGAGATTATCAGTCTTTATAGCCGGAGGTGCAGGAGACATTAAACTCACTATGATCACCAGAAGAATACAGAAAAGGAAGAACCAAGCACTGAAGGTAAGGAAGTTCACATCCCCGATCTTATATAAGATACCATCCGGGTCTAACGAGCCTTTTACCAATTCCAATACGATCCTGAAGGCTGCCACAATAAATCCGGCAATCAGGGTAATGAAAGCTCCCTGTCCATTAATTCTCTTATGGAAGATACCTAACAGGAATACCGCTGTGATCGGAGGTGCGATATACGATTGAACCTTTTGAAGATATTCGTAAAGCACTCCAGAGATATTCGCCATTATCGGAATCCAGATGATCCCGATAATCACCACGATCACCGTAGCGATCTGCCCGGTACGTACCAATTTCTTTTCCGGCGTATTCGGACGTAATTTTTTATAAATATCAACGGTAAATAAGGTTGAACATGAGTTAAATACCGAAGCCAGGGAACTCATCAGGGCTGCAAGCAGTCCTGCAGCTACCAGTCCTCTAAGTCCGGAAGGTAACAGATTGCTCATCAGAACCGGGAATGCCTGATCCGGTGAATCCCATTCCAGCTCACCTCTCATTTTCAGCGTTAATGCAATTACTCCAGGAATCAGAAAGATGAATACCGGTAACAACTTTAATAGTGCACCGAAGATCGTTCCTCTTCTTCCTTCCTTAATGTTTCTGGCGGTAAGAGCACGTTGTACGATATACTGGTCGGTACACCAATACCAAACACCAACGATGGTGCTGGTGATCAGCAGAGGCAACCATGGAAAGTCAGGATCTGACAACGGACGCCACATATTGAGGTACTCAGGAGTGATGGTTTCACGCATACTCTCCCATCCACCTACTTGTTCCAATCCTATTACGGTTAAGGTAGCCGCTCCAAGCAACAGGATGATCGCCTGTAAGGTTTCAGTATAAACAACCGCACGCATACCTCCAACTACCGTATAGAGCCCGGTAAGAATTACAGTAGATAATGCTCCTGTCCAGAAGTCGATACCAAGTAAGGCAGACACCACTACACCCCCGGCATAAATGGTCACGGAAATCTTTGTCAATACATAAGCGATGATCGAAAATACGGATAGAATCCAACGCGATCGCGCATCAAACCGTTTTTCCAAAAACTCAGGCATCGTAAACACCCCGCTTCGGGCATAAAACGGCAGGAATACCCAACCTAAGATCAATACGACCCAGGCCTGTATCTCGTAGATCAACATGGGAAGTTTGTTACCGGCACCTGCTCCTGCAAGTCCTACTACGTGTTCAGATCCGATATTCGAAGCAAAGATCGATGCACCGACTACGAACCAGCCCACATTTCTACCGGCCAGGAAATAATCTTCCGTATTCTCTTGTTTCTTTCGAATAATCCAGATAGCGATTCCAACAAGAACCATAAAATAGCCTGCGATGGCAATCCAATCAAAAGTATCTAATGTCTTCATCGGCTTATTTTATTGAAAATTTAAACGTGGTTTTTGTAGTATAGGTAGCCCCCGGCTCTAGTATTGTCGAAGGAAAATCCGATTGATTCGGACTGTCCGGATAATGCTGTGTTTCCAAGCAAAATCCAGTTCTGTATTCATGTTTACCTTCCCCTGATTTCAGTGAAAGTGTACCATCTAGAAAGTTTCCGGTATAGAATTGAATTCCGGGTTCATCCGTAATTACCTCAAGTAAACGACCGGTTTCTTTATCATAAGCGGTAGCAGCTACACGCATCCCGGTATTTTGTTCGTTAAGCACCCAACAATGATCGAATCCTGCACCCCTTTTCAGCTGCTCATCTTCCACCTGAATATCTTTTCCGATGGGTTTTGCAGTCGTAAAATCAAAAGGAGTTCCTGCAACTGAAGCGATCTCCCCGGTAGGGATCAGTGTTTCATCCACAGGTAAATAATGATCGGCATTGATCATTACTTCCTCATCCAGAATGGTCTTGCTTGGATCTCCTGATAGATTGAAATATGTATGCTGGGTCAGATTGACTACGGTCTTTTTATCGGTAGTGGCCTGATAAGTGATCTCCAAAGCATTCTCCTCTGTTAATTCATAGATAACCACTGAAGTTAATGCGCCAGGAAATCCTTCCTCCATATCATTACTAACATAAGTGAGCTTGATCGCAGGATTGTCTGAATCTTCGACAACACTGATATCCCATACTCTCTTATTAAAACCTTCAGTACCTCCATGCAAGGTATTTTTTCCGTCGTTCACAGATAACTGATAGGTCTCTCCATCCAATTCGAACTTCCCATCCGCGATACGATTTCCATATCGTCCAATGAGAGCACCAAAGAAAGGACCGTTATTAAGATAAGCTTCTAAATTCGGTAATCCCAGTACCACATCATTAAAATTTCCATCTTTATCCGGTGCCGTCATTTTAGTAATGATCCCACCATAGGAAATCACATCCACTTCCATCCCTTTGTTATTGGTAAGGGTAAAACGGCTGATTTCGGTACCGTCAGGTAGTTGTCCGTAGTCTGATTTACGAACTCCTGCTGCACTTTCCGCGATCGTGACTTCCTTCTCCTCTTTCTTCTCAGACGTTCCGGTCTTACAGCTAAAAGTGGTGAAGCCAAGAAACGAAACGGCAAGCACTAGTGCGAGTCGCTTGTTAGCATTCATAATTAGTTAAGTTTAAGTGTTAATTATTTTCCGTGCTGAAACAGATGATAGTAGGCTTCATTCGCATTGATTCTATCTTTGAAGTCTCTCACGGTAGTTTTATTATCGATAACCAATAGTTCTATTCCGGCAATATCGGCAAAATCTTCCATAAATTCGGTGGTTACCGCCTGAGAATAAACGGTGTGGTGCGCTCCTCCTGCCAAAATCCATGCAGTAGCTGCGGTTTCGAGATCAGGATTACAATCCCACAATACACGGGCAACCGGAAGCTTCGGCAGGTCAGCCATAGGCTCCACAGCATCCACTTCATTCACCACCAAACGGAATCTGGATCCCATATCTACCAAAGATGCATTGATCGCAGCACCAGCCGGTGAATCGAATACCAAACGTACCGGATCCTCTTTTCCTCCAATTCCAAGTGGGTGTACCTCACAATTCGGTTTGTCTGAAGCGATCGTCGGACAGATCTCCAACATGTGTGAACCGAGTACATAAGACTTCTCAGGTCCGAAATGATACGTATAATCTTCCATAAAAGAAGTTCCACCCTCGAGTCCGTCCGCCATTACTTTCATGGCACGAACCATCGCCGCGGTCTTCCAGTCACCTTCTCCTCCAAAACCGTATCCATCAGCCATCAGACGCTGTACAGCAAGTCCGGGCAGTTGTTTCAGTTTACCTAGATTTTCAAAAGTATCCGTAAAGGCTTTAAACCCACCTTCCTCTAAAAATGCACGAAGTCCGAGTTCAATCTTCGCGGCCTCAACTAAAGATTCTCGCTGTGCGCCACCTTCTTTTAAAGCCTCAGTCAGGTTATAAGTTTCTTCATATTCTGTTAAAAGCGCACTCAGTTGTGCCTCGGATACTTCCTCGATCTTGGCAACCACATCGGAAGAGTCATATCCATTTACCGAAAAACCAAAACGCATCTGGGCTTCCACTTTATCACCTTCGGTTACGGATACTTCACGCATATTATCACCGATACGTGCTACTTTAAGATTTTGAAGCTCATCCCAACCGCGTGCAACCCGTGCCCAAACACCAAGTTTCTCTTTTACGCGGTCCGTATCCCAGTGTCCAACCACAACTTTGCGTTTTCTGCGAAGGCGAGACATCATAAATCCGAACTCACGGTCACCGTGTGCTGCCTGATTCAGGTTCATGAAATCCATATCGATGGTATCCCATGGAATTTCTTTATTGAACTGGGTATGCAAGTGACAGATCGGCTTTTTTAACTGATTCAATCCGGCGATCCACATCTTGGCCGGTGAAAAGGTATGCATCCAGGTAATGATCCCGATACATTCATTCGTAGTATTTGCTTGCTGACAAACTTCCAGAATCTCCGAAGGTGTTGTGACCACCTTTTTATATTTTATAGTAACAGGGATCTGACCCGCTGCATCAAGACCGTTTGCAATGGCTTCCGAATTTTTTGCTACCTGTTCTAAGGTTTCAGGGCCATATAAGTGTTGACTCCCGGTTACAAACCATATCTCTTTATTTTCAAACTCCTTCATCAAATGATATTTTATTGTGAATACAATTGTTTATTGTCCGTAATAAGCGTCTTTTCCGTGTTTACGCTCGTAGTGTTTTTTAATCAGTGAATCTTTTAATCGCGGGGCATCCGGATTGATCTGAAGCGTAAGGTAGGCCATCTCCGCTACGGCTTCCAGAACTTTGGAATTATAAACTGCTTTTGCTGCGGTAGGTCCCCAGGTGAAGGGTCCGTGATTCCCCAGCAGTACCATTTGCACCTCTTCATGAGAAATTCCTTTTTCCTTAAAACAATCCAGGATCTGAATTCCGGTATTATGCTCGTAATTTCCTGCGATCAATTCATCCTTCATCGGGGGTGCACAGGGAATATCCGCCGTCAGGTGATCGGCATGTGTGGTTCCGAAGATCGGAATATCCCGTTGTGCCTGTGCCCACGCCACGGAATAGGTAGCATGGGTATGTGCGATTCCGCCAATATCTTCCCAATGTTTATAGAGGTAGGCATGGGTCTTCGTATCAGAAGAAGGACGTAAGGTCCCCTCTATGATGTTATTGTCAAAATCGAGAATAACGATATCCTCCGGTTTTAATACCTCATAAGGAACACCGCTGGGCTTGATGGCAAATACGCCTTTGGAGCGATCTACCGCACTTACGTTTCCGAAGGTGTAGATGACCAGATTCAGGGCATTCAACTGCATGTTCGCCTCATAACATTCCTGTTTTAAAGCTGAAAATTCTGAATTCATCTCTTATTTGTTTTTGGTAATCGTGGTTTCTATAAATCCGGCCAGTTCCGTGTAACCTGCCATTAGTTCTTCATAATAGGCCAGTTTATCCGATTGCGGTTGATATTCCGCTTCGAAATCACTACCCAGGTGCTTACTGGCCTCGTTAACATTCGGATAGACTCCGCCCACTACCGCAGCGTAGATCGCAGCACCTAAAGCTGGCGCCTGATCTGAAGCTGCCACCATGATTGGCTTGTTCAACACATCGGCCAATGTTTGCATAATGAAAGGTGATTTACGCGCCACCCCACCGATACCGGTGACACTGTCGATGCGCACCCCTTCCGCTTCAAAGCGATCAACGATCATCTTAGAACCAAAACAGATAGCATTTACCAGTGCATTGAAGATATGTGGTGCACGGGTACCCAGGGAAAGCCCGGATATCGCCGCTTTCAATTCCTGATTTGCATCGGGAGTTCTTCGCCCATTGATCCAGTCCAGTGCGATCGGAATACTTTGATCGGCACTCAGGCTGGCGGCTTCTTCAGAAAGTTTTGCGATAAAGGTATTATCGACCTGCTCTTTCAGTGCGCTTCGCTGTTCTTCGGTAAGAATATCAGATGTATACACCAGCGTTTCCAACGGCCAGGAAAGCACATCCTTAAACCAGGCTAAAAGATCACCAAAAGCAGACTGACCTGCTTCCAGACCTACCAGTCCGGGAATTACCGATCCGTCTACCTGTCCGCAAATACCATTAACAGTATTAGCTCCTACATCTTCATTATCAGCTACGATAATATCGCAGGTGGAAGTACCCATCACACGAACCAGATTGTGCTCCTGCACCTTGGCTCCTACCGCTCCGGCATGTGCATCAAAGGTACCTACGGCAATAACGGTATCTGTGGTAAGTCCGAGCTTTTCAGCCCACTCCTCATTCAGGTTACCGGCGGCTTCATCTGAAGTATAGGTTTCTGTATATAATCGGTCTCTTAAAGCTGCAAGTTCCGGATCCAGTTTGCTTAAAAATTCTTTCGACGGAAGTCCTCCCCATTCACTGTGCCACATCGCCTTATGCCCGGCGGCACATCTGCTTCTGCGGAAACTTTCCAGATCCTTATTATCGGCGAGTACATAGGTGAGGTAATCACAATGCTCCATCCAGGTATGTGCAGCTTCCTTTACGCCGGCATCCTCACGGATAATATGCAAAATCTTAGCCCAGAACCATTCCGATGAATAGATCCCTCCTTCATATTTACTATAATCAGGACCTCCCCAGCTTTTGCATAGTTCATTGATCTCTGCAGCTTCTTTAACGGCGGTATGATCTTTCCACAGCACCATCATGGCGTTAGGATTCTCTTCAAATCCCTCCTCAAAAACCAAAGGCTGCCCTTCAGCGGTTAACGCCATCGGAGAGGAACCGGTGGTGTCGATACAAATCGCCTTTACGGATGCTGCGGGAACCCCGCTCTCTTGCATAACCCCTTTGATCGTATTTTCCAATCCTTCTAAGTGATCCAGAGGATGTTGGCGAAATTGATTTATGATGGGTTTACAATATTGCTTTTCTTTCCAGCGCTGATAATAATGTACCGATGAGGCCACTTCTGCTCCATCTGCGCTGTTTACCAGTACCGCCCTAACCGAGTCGGTACCGTAGTCTAATCCTATTACGTATGTTTTCATTTCAGTAGTGCTTTAACAGGGTCAGCAAATATAGTAAAAATATTAAGTGTTGATTAAACACTTATAAAAACTTTATCTTATCTGTAGCTGAGTTTGATCACATTAAGTGACTGCCCTTCTAATTCTATTTCTACCTTATCCGATCCGGTTTTTATCTCTTGGGTTACGGGGCTTACATGCATTGGATCATCCAATGAATTCTCTGCGGAGAGGTCTGTCGCGACCAACTTCACCAATGTCGCTTTACGTTTCACCTTATTTCCACTGATATCAATACTCACGGTACTTTTATTGGAAGCTGTATTAACAAGCTTGATAATAATTTCGCCGGCCCTGGTATCTTTAACCGCAGAAGCATAAATTTCCTGTTGCCCGATAACAGCCTCACCTCCTTTGGTAATCTTCAACAGCTTGTCGCCACTATTCATTCCAAATAACTTTTGTACATAATAATTTGGAGTACCATAGGATCTAAGGTTATCGAACCATAAAAGATCCGGAGTCCATTGCCATCCTTCTACATGCGCCATTAGCGGGGCATAGGATGTCAGGTGAACCACATCTGCATTGCGCTCCAAACCGGTCATAAAAGCCGCTTCAGCAAGTGCACATTCCCAATTGTTCTTGTTCTCGGGACTTGCGATTGCAACACTTTGAGCTGCATATTCACCTGCAAAGATCTTTGGCCCGTTTCTGTCATAACTATCATATCGATCAGCATTCTCACGAAACCATTGCGGACTCCTGTAATAATGCTCATCAACGATCTCAGCATCTAACTTCTTGAGTTCTTCCATGCCATATTCAAAGAAATCACCATCTGGAAACGGTCCACTACCGGATACGATGATCATCTCAGGATAAGCAGCCTTTATCGCTTTTGCAAAAACTTTATATCGATCGATATAATCAGGACCCCACTGTTCATTTCCTACACCGATATATTTAAGGTCGAAAGGTTCCGGATGTCCCATATCGTTTCTGATCTTACCCCAGGTGGTAGTTATAGCTCCATTTGCAAATTCTATAAGGTCTAGTGCATCCTGTACATACGGATCGAGTTCATCCATTGGAACCAATTCTCCAGTATTGAACTGACAGGCCATCCCGCAACTCAAAATTGGTAAGGGTTCTGCACCAAGATCTTCAGACAATTGGAAATACTCAAAAAAACCTATTCCGAAGCTCTGAAAATAATCAGGAGTCAGTCGATGACTGAACTCGGTATTCCATCGATTGATGAGAATCTCCCGGTCTTCAACCGGACCAACCGTTTTCTTCCATTGATAACGCTGCTCAAGTGTTCTTCCTTCCACGATACACCCTCCGGGGAATCTAAGAAATCCCGGATTCAATCCATCAAGAAGCTCCACGATATCCTTTCTTAAACCATTCTTACGTCCTTTCCACGTATCTGTAGGAAACAATGAGATCATATCCAGATCGATCACTCCAGTACCTTCAAAACGAATGCTGAACTTCGCTTTTTCTTCGGTACGATTTGCTGTGAACATCACCTCATAGGTTTTCCATTCAGCGCTGTTCGGAGTGATCTTACTTTCTGCTAAAACCTTATTTTCACTATCGACTAGTTCGACAATGATTCCGGTAATACCTCTTTCCGGCAAAGCAGCATCCACAGACAATCGGTATTCCGCACCCTGCTTTACTCCCATTCCACGAAATCCATTGTTGATCATGGAATACCCCGCAGCATTATTTACGGTAACCCTGCAATAATTTCTATTGGTGGGAGCACCTTCATAGCGAACAGGCACCGCGATTCCCGAATCAGAATTATAGGAATGACGATCACTATTGGGTTGTTCCCAACCCATTAAAGGATCGAGAAACTCAAATGAACGGTTTTTAATCATTTCCGCATATAAACCGCCATCTGCGGCAAAATTAATATCCTCAAAGAAGATACCATACATCGTAGGCTGCACTTCTGAAACTTCGTTAGAAGCATTCAACTGTAATTGAACATCCTGGGCAGAGGTCAACACCCCTGCAGTCATAAATCCAGCACCAATGGCACTTTTTATCAGGTCTTGTAATCGAAACATTAATTCTCAACTTTTTCGTTAAGCCAAACTTTCATTTTCCCAATTCCCCTGTTAGACCAGCTGTAATAAGGAATTGCATTTATATTATCGCTTTGCAACATGTTGATTCCCCCGAGTAATTCAGGTTTTTCAACAATTTGAAACTTATCTGTACTTGAAATCGAAATATTGTCAATATCAGTATTATCCATTTCCTCCACTGCATAAACAAGCGGACCATATTCCAATGCGAGTTTACCCTGGTCCTCTGTAACTGCAGCATTAGCCTTTACAAAACGTGGCTCCATCGGAATATTCATGGTGATCTTATCTCCCGCCTTCCAGGATCTTTTTAATACGATATATCCCTCCTCGATGGTGGGTGTAATATTTTCTCCATTGACCGTAACAGAAGGAGTAAGGTCTGCAGTATTCACATAGCTGTACAGATCACCCGGTAAAACTTCATTTCTGGACCAGCCGGGAACTCTTAATTTCACAGTGAACTCTTCAATTCTTTTTGGCTCCAATTCAAGATTCACGTCACCCTTCCATGGATATCCTGAACGTTGCTCTATAGTAACACTTCCATCGGCAAGATCGATCTCTGAATCGGATGAAGCATATAAGTTCACATAGATCTCATCGTTCTTTTTTGAATACATCAATCCGGGAATCGCCGGAATGAATCGAATAAGGTTTGTCGGACAACATGAACAATCGAACCAGGACTGACGTGTACATGCGCCTCGGTTGAACTCATATTTTCCATCGGATTCCAAGGCGTTCGGATAAAAGAAATGCACCCCATCCAAAGAGATTCCGGATATAAGTCCGTTATAAAGGGTTCGCTCAATGATATCGTAGTACTTAACATCTCCATTGATATTATGAAGTCGTTGGTTCCAATAAACGTCTCCGATAGCTGCACAGGTTTCATTATAAGCAGTTAGATTCGGTAATTCATAATTCTCACCAAAAGCTTCCCCGTCATGTTTTGCGCCAATACCCCCGGTCACATACATTTTCTTATTGACCATGTTATCCCATAAGGCATTTACAGCATTGTAATAGGCACTATCCTGCTCAAGAGCAGCAATATCAGTCATAGCCGCATACATATAGACTGCGCGTACTGCATGACCGACAACTTCATCCTGATCGATTACAGGTACATGATCTTGTGAATAGGCTCCGAATAGTTTATGATTTTCAGGATCTCCACGATGATCGAGGAAATATTTAGAAAGGGTAAGATAGTCTTCTCTCCCTGTGATCTGATACAACTTGATCAACCCAGTTTCTATGATCTGATGTCCCGGAACCGCATGAATCTTTTCAGTGCCGTCACCAAATGTATTCACCATCAGGTCTGCATTCTTTAAAGCAATATCCAGGAAATTTTTCTTACCCGTAGCCCTGTAATGTGCGGCAGCGGCTTCGTATAAATGTCCTGCATTATACAGTTCATGACTCATGAATAATGACTCCCAGCGTTTTCCTTCTTTGACTTCAACCCAGGTAGCCGGAGGTTGTGCAGGGTTAATAGTTCTCCAGGTAGTCAGATATCCATCTTTTTCCTGTCCTATTGCTACAATTCCGATGAGTGAATCCAGCAACTGACTCAATTGTTCATTCGGCGAACTGATCAGAGAGTACGATGCTCCTTCAATAATCTTATAAACATCTGTATCATCGAATGGCATCGCTCCTTTAACAGTTCCTTCCAATTGACCTCCGGCCATCAGGAAGTTATCAAGTCTGCCTTCCTCCCGGCATTTCTCGATAGCAAATTCAATCGTCTTTTGTTGAACCCGTTCAATCACAGGCAACCAAAATGAATCTTTTAATTTTACATCTCGAATATTAACAGGCTCAAGATGATAGGCCAATGCTGGAAGATTACTCTCCATAGTTGCCTCACTCTTGTCCTCCACTTTTTTACAAGATGTTAAACATATAACTCCCGTAAAAATTCCTAAAAAAACAGATCTTATCATTATAATACATTTGATTTTAATTCTGGCCAGTCTGCGGCATCCCATTTAAGTTCCGAAACTTTCAATTTGGGTGCACCGTTCTCACTGGCGTCATATGCGTGAAAAAATATATAATCTTTATTTTCAAAAGTATAAACACTGCAATGTCCGGCTCCATACCATTTCTTATTTCCTTGTATAATCAAAGTTCCGCCACCTTGATTCAATCGTTTTCCATCTTTATCTAAATAAGGCCCCTGTACATTTTTTGAACGTCCCACTACGACTTTATAAGTACTGTTTTCCCCACGACAACACAGGTCCCAGGATAAAAATTGATAATAGTATCCGTTCTTTTTAAATATGAAGGGAGCTTCCAAAGCCGCATCCCCCGGATCGGTATCTTCTAATTCGAAACTTCGTTCTCTACGCGCTATTGTATACCATTCTTCCGGCGCTGCGACGCTTTTAAGGGATTCGTTTAACTTCACTAATTTAAGTCCATCCCAAAATGATCCAAATGCCAGCCATGGAGTCCCCGAATCATCAAATACCAGATTAGGATCTATGGCGTTCCACAGATCACGATTCGGATAAGACCGGACAACGATTCCCTGATCTACCCATTTAAATCCGGGATCTTCCGGATTTAAGGTTGTATTAGTTACAAGTCCGATTGCAGAAGTGTTTTTAGCAAAAGCAGAAATTGAGTAATAAAGATAATATACGCCCTTATGGAAAGTGATATCCGGTGCCCAGATATGATTTTTAAAATCAGGTACTACTTCATCCGCCCACACTGGCTTTTCCGGGAATACCGGCGCCTCCTTTTTCCAGGTAACCATATCCTTGCTACTGAAACAAGCGATTCCTTTGCCGGTACAATAGAGATAATACATCTCTCCTGATTTAATAACCACTGGGTCATGAACATATGTATCCTGACCGAAGACGGAACAGATCGATAAAATCAGTAAGCAGAAAACAAAATTACTTTTCATCCTTGATAATTTACAATTGGATACCTTCAGAGGTCATTACAACCCGCCTCATCGTACCATCTTCATTATAGTACAGCTGGTCAACACAAACGGATCGGTGAAAACTTCCCCCATTGGGCTGTATACCTCCGTTATGATAAATAAAATACCACGTATCTTTATATTCAATGATCGACTGATGATTGGTATTGCAGTTTCCTGCCAACTCATTCAGAATACCTTTAAACTCATAAGGCCCTTCGATCGATCGACTCATCGCATAAGCTGTCTTTTCCGGAAACTGGTATGCGTATGAGAGGTAATACCAGTCATTTGCTTTATGAATCCATGGAGCTTCCGTAAAATTTGGAAGGTCTATAGTTTTTATAGGTCCATCCAGAGACACCATATCCTCATTTAATTTGGCGTAATAACAAACCGTATTCCCCCAAATCAGCCATGCCTGTCCGTCATCATCAATGAATACAGTAGGATCGATATCATCCCAGGAAATATTGGTTTCTTTGGTCATATCATTGGTAATCAAAGCCTCCCCGATCGCATCCTTAAAGGGTCCTGTCGGACTATCAGACACGGCCACCCCTATTGATTTCCCCTCGATACTTCCATGGGAAACGGTTACATACCAGTAGAATTTACCGTTCCTTTCGATTACCTGAGCTGCCCAGGCATCTCCTGCCGCCCATGAAAAATCTGAAGGCTTTAAAGGAACCGGATGTTCTTTCCAATTCACCATATCGGTCGTGGAATACACCAGCCACTCATCCATTTTGTAAAAATGAAAATCATCAGCTGCCATATCATGCCCCGCATAAAGATACACGGTATCGTTATACACCAATGCAGCAGGATCAGCCGTAAACTTATCCCGAATGACAGGGTTATTGAACTGCCTGGCCATATCAGCATGCTCACCTACTTTATTCTCGGGGATAATTTCACCTGATTTTCCTTTACAGGAAAGAAGAAAGATCAAAATTCCGAAAACCAGTATTCCTGATATTCTCATTATTTTTTAATTAGTTAATCTTTTTACCCCAAATGGCAGTACCATCATTGTTCAATCCACTTAATAAAACAGTCTTCACGACATTATTCTCCCAGTCTCTTCCAAATTCCGCATATAGAATATCGGTATACCCGTTTGCCCAGCTTAAGGTAAGCCAGGGTGCATCATAAGACCATGTACTTCCTGAATCACCGTTCAAGGTTCCATCAGTTCCCAGAACCAAGGAGATTGAAGTTTGAAAATCAGGAGATGTTTGTTCTTTATCATAACCTGGAACAACTGTATATCCTAAAATGATCTGCTCATAGGTCCCGGCCAGATCAGCATTGGTGATCCCGGTAGATTCCACCATCGCATACCGCTCCGGTGAAACGATAGGCCAGCCATCTTCAGTCCAGTGTATTTTCCTCACATGTAAGACCATATAATAACTATCGATACCCGGCCTTCCCTGATGCGCCATAAAGTATTGACCGCCTCCATCATTGAAGACCGCAGGATGTGAGACTCCCTGCCAACCGGAATGACCATCAAATTTGTAAGGTGCGAGAATCATCGGAAAATTATCAGTTTCCGTATTTATGTCATTACCATTA
This sequence comes from Robertkochia solimangrovi, assembly GCF_007279655.1. Classification (GTDB taxonomy): domain Bacteria; phylum Bacteroidota; class Bacteroidia; order Flavobacteriales; family Flavobacteriaceae; genus Robertkochia; species Robertkochia solimangrovi. The sequence continues at coordinate 273,938 of NZ_QKWN01000001.1, forward strand.
TAATCCAGAAACGGACCTTCAGGTGTATCACTGCGACCTACTCTTACGTTATATTTTGTTTGCAACCAATCATATGAAATGAACATAAAATACTTATCCAGGCTCTCATTGTAGATCACCTCGGCCCCTTCAATATTCCCATTTACAATGCCGCCGGTGAATCCTCTTTGTGCCACCCGCTCTCCTTTAAAACCAGAATTCAATGCCAATCCTGTGGCTGGATCCAATGGCAATCTATAGATACCATCCCATGCCGAACCATAGTAGAACCAATGCTCTCCGGTAGGGGTTACCACTACCGTCGGATCGATGGCATTGGTTTGAACAGTTGCATCATCCTGTGAAGTCACGACCAAACCTTTTTCAGTCCATGGACCAAGAGGACTACTTGCCGTAGCCAGTCCGATGACACTTAATCTGGGTACAGCACTGCTTAACGAATAATATAATCGGTATTCATTGCCATATTTATAAATGAAGGGTGCCCAAAGCGCCTGAAAAGGTTCACCACCTTTTGATTTTATAAACTGTGATCCTTTTGCCGGAATACCATCGAACACCCAACCAACAAAATCCCATTTCAACAGATCTTTTGATTTTCTGATCTGTATTCCCGGTTTTACCTCCGCACCATAGGCCACATCGGTATTGTACAGATAATAGGTGTCACCTTCCTTTACCACAGACGGATCATGAACATTATAGGGACCCCATCGATAGACATTTTCTACTGGAGCGAGCTCCCCGTATGTGTCTGCATATGTGGAAAAATCAAAACCTGTTTCCTCTTCCGGCTCTTCTGGGACTTCCGATATTTCAGGTGTCTCCTTACCAGCATCGGGGTCAGCAGGAGAATCCTTTGAACAACCCGTAAACGATAACCCTGTAAAAATTATCGCCGGTATCAGAACATATATCGAGCATTTGTTTTTTTTCATTCTTATCGAGATTATTTCCCTTCCAGAACAACTACCGAAAAAGGAGGGATTTCCAATTCAAGGGTTCCTTTTCTGAATTTGAATTTATCATAGGAAACAGGCACGATTGCATTTGGCTTATCGAATGTGTTATGATCTTGCAACTTCTTCGAAGTTAATATTCTTCCTGTGAATTTCTTCAAACCGAGCTCTCCGAGATCGATACTCACTTTGTTGGATTTCTTTGAATCGATGTTTACCAGGGAAACATGTACTGCACCGGCAGTATCTTTTGAAGCAGATACAGAGATGGCTGGTAACGATGCATCACCATAAGTAAATTCAGGAGATTGAAGGGTAACCGGGAGCATTGTTGCTTCCTGATGCACTTTATACATTTCCATCACATGATAGGTAGGCGTCAATAACATCTTCTCATCCTCAGTAAGAATCACGGCCTGTAACACATTGACGGTCTGAGCCAGGTTTGCCATCTTCACACGTTTACTATGGTTATTGAAGATATTCAATGTAGTACCAGCGATCATTGCATCACGCATGGTATTTTGCTGATATAAGAATCCCGGATTCGTACCATCCATCACTTCATACCAGCCTCCCCATTCATCGACGATCAATGCGATTCTGTTATTCGGATCATATTTATCCATAATCTCCGAATGCTTTGTAACTAATTCTTCCATTTTAAGAGCGGTTTCCATTGTGGAGAAATACTGTTCTTCATTGAACTCCAAAGAAGATCCTTTATTTTCCCATTCCACAAACGAATACGAGTGCAAAGCAACCCCTTCGATCAGATTCTTGGGTATATCGCGCATTAAAACTTCAGTCCAGTGATAGTCGGCTACGTTTGCACCGGAAGCGATACGGAATAGTTTATCGCTATTGGTCCAGTCGGTCATGAAGGTGGCATATTGCTTATAGATATTCGCATAATACTCAGGCGTCATATTTCCTCCACAACCCCACATCTCATTTCCAACTCCCCAGAATTTAACATTCCACGGTTCAAGCCGTCCGTTCTCTTCACGAAGCTCAGACATCGGGCTGGTTCCCTTATGATTTACATATTGCACCCACTCATTGAACTCTTTTACGGTTCCACTACCAACATTGGCAGCCAGATAAGGCTCTGTACCTAAAATTTCACACAGATTTAAAAAATCGTGAGTACCAAAGCTGTTGTCCTCGGTAACCCCTCCCCACCATTGATTGACTATGGTTGGTCTGTCTTCCTTAGGACCGATACCATCTTTCCAGTGATAGGTATCTGCAAAACAGCCACCGGGCCAGCGAAGGTTTGGAATTCCCAGTTGTTTCAAGGCATCGATAATATCGTTTCTAACCCCGTGGGTATTTGGAATCGGACTATCTTCTCCAACGAAGAATCCACCATAGATACATCTTCCGAGGTGCTCAGCGAAATGACCGTAAATATGTTTACTGATCACGGGAGCATCTGCCTCTTCCGAAACTTTAATCGTTGCGGTATCCTGCGCCGTGACTGCATTAATTCCAAATGCAGTGAAGGCTATCAAAAACCCTTTAACCAATCTGTTCTTTTTCATAAATACTAACTGTTAATAACATCATATGGTAAGCTTTCTACGGCTTACCATATGATTAATTGAATATAGCTAACTAACTGATTTTTTCATTTTAGTAACCGGGATTCTGGGTGAGATTTCCATTGGTTTGTAATGCTCCGAATGGAATAGGGTATATCTCTCTGTACTCCCCTGTTGAACCCGCATTATGGGAGAACCATGATTTGTTTGCAAAAACTCCAAAACGAATCATGTCCTGTCGTCTTCGACCTTCCTGATTAAATTCCCAGGCAAGTTCATCCAAAAATCTTCCATATTGGATATCTGCTCCACCTTCGTTTGAAGATTGATCCACAGTTCTTAAACCATAATCATAAGAGCTACCTTCCATAAGTTCTGCTCCTGTAACCTCTGCCTTAGAAGGGTTAGCTGCAAATGCCCGCTGTCTCACTTCAGTCACTAAACTAGCTGCGGCATCAGCATTACCTGTACGTAACAACCCTTCTGCTTTCATCATTATTACGTCCGCATATCGCAATACAGGATAATCATTACTTAAAATATTATTGCTCCCTTTCGCAATTTCGAATTTACCAAAACGGTATCCATGAATTTCTTCGGATTGATCAACACTCGGAACTTCGTTGATGTAGGCTAATGGCTGACCTGTAAAAGCACCCATAGTACAATAAATCATATCTCCCGTAGAAGTATATTGTTGACCGTATATGAAATTATCAGTTAAACGGCTATCATCCGGATCGAATGTATCGATAAACTGAGGAATTGCACACATTCCACCCCATGGGGTTTGCGTTAATTCATAAGTCGCCTGATTAGATGGCTGTAATGTTTGCATATGAATATCAAACTGGTTCCATGCGGTAGTATAAGAACCGTCAATTGCTAATCCAAAAATTATTTCAGGAGAATTCTCATTTTCAGTGATAAAAACATTCTTTTGATTTGATTCTAAAGAATAAACACCTGCATTGATAACTTCATCACATGCCTCAATACATTCAGCCCAACGAGCTGTTCCAGTATAAACTTCGGCATTTAGATAAATTTTTGCTAAAAGTGTATATGCGGCCCATTTATTAAAACGGCCATACATTTCCTTGCTGTTTGATTCACTTAGATCATCTAAACTCTCAGTGATTTCTTTTATAACAAAGTCATAAACCTCCTGTCTGGTATTTTGTTGAGGTAAATATCCTTCTTCAACTTCCCAATCAATGCTCAATGGCACATTTCCATAAAGGTCCATCAATATATAAAAGTAAGAAGCTCTCAATACTCTCAATTCAGCAAGAGTGGCGTTTTTGGTCTCTTCATCCATTGGAATGTACCCTGTATCCACCTGATAGATCAATTTATTACAATTGGTTACTCCTTCATAGGTTCGATACCATCCCTGATAAACATTATCATCTTCCGGATACCAGTTATGCTGATGCATTCTTTTATAAATTCCTCCATCGACCCATCCATTAGGTCTTGCTGGAATAACTATCTCATCTGCGGTCACTTCCTGTGAACGCCAAACGCCATTCCAGAATAATAATGTTTGTCTCCAGGCAGTATAACCGGATCCGATCAATGCTGCCACATCTTCATCTGTAGGATTAAAATCTTCAGCAACTATTGTGCTATAATTTCCATCCTCTAATTGCGTACAGGAACCAATACTGAGAAGTGACAGAACGACTCCTACGCTTAATATTGTATATCTAAATTTTTTCATTTTATTATCCTTAATAAGTTAATTAGAATGATATATCAAGACCCAAAGTAAAAGTTCTCGCTGTAGGGTATTTATCTCTGTAATCATTACCAGGTGTTAATCCTCCTCTATCAACTTCAGGATCAATTCCCTTGTAACCTGTAAAGGTGAAGGTATTTAGGGTAGAGGCGTAGATTCTGGCAGAGCTGATATATTTACCTAATGCACCAAAATTATAGCCCAGTGTAATATTATCAATCTTCCAAAAATCCCCATCTTCAATATAATAATCGTTATATTCTAAATCGGCAGTCAATTTTGACTTATCAAAAACCAGATCCTCTGAAGACGTCAATCTATTATAATATTGAATTGTAGGATTCTCCAGATACATTCTGTCAAAATTTAAAATTTGATAATCAAAGGCTCCTCTCATAGTAATACTAAGGTCAAATTTCTTATATCTGAAACTATTGTTCCAACCGGCATACCAACTAGGCAATCCGTTACCTAATTTTTGTTTATCCTCGGTAGCATGGCTGAATTCATTATAATTCTGAATCTCTCCTTCCGGGGTTTCATAAATCCATAAACCGTTTTCATCTATATCGACAACCTTAAACCCGTAGAAATTACCTATTTCCTCACCCACTTCAACAATATGCGTAAAAGTCTGGATTGGTTCCCCTGTGCCGCCAGTATAGAAATAATCTGAACTCAACTGGTATATATCATTAGATAAACTTTTCAGTGTACTTTTATTCGTTGAAAAATTTAGACTAGATGTCCATTCAAAATTTTCTGTCTGAATCGGATTGATGTTCAGAACTACTTCAACCCCTTTGTTCTGTAATTCCCCAACGTTTGCACGAGTAGTTGGATATAAGTTTGGTGGACTTGGAACTGAATAATCGTATAAAAGATCCTTTATATTTCGCTGATAATAATCAACGGATCCCGAGATCAAGTTATCAAATAATCCAAAATCCAAACCAATGTTGGTTTCATGCTTTTCTTCCCATTTCAAATTAGGGTTAGCATTCTGAGATGGTTCAAGGGTCTTGATCCATTCTCCGTTATAGTAAAAATACGAACTATATCCTAGTAAAGCTACGGCACCAAAGCCATTGCTATTAGGAGTACCGGTAACACCAAATCCCGCCCTAAGTTTTAGTTCATTGATCTCATCCACATTATCCATAAAACCTTCCTCTGATATTCTCCAACCAACGGAAATAGCAGGGAATGCACCCCAAGGATCTTCTGTCTTATACAATTGGCTGGCTGCTTCGTATCTTAAACTAGCCTGCAAAAGGTATTTGTTATCATAGGAATAATTAGCCCGGCTAAAGAAACTTATCAAGTTAGTTTTCGTAGTGGTACCCCCAATATTCGCATAGGTACTTCCATTGTCTATACCAAGTCCCAATCCAATATTATGATACCCGAAAACATCAGTCTGGAAATCATTGTTAGTCATCCAGTAGTCACGGTATAAATTATCCTGATAACTGTATCCTCCCAAAACATTAAGATTGTGTTTATCAAAATTTGTGGTATACTGTGCTGTAAGTTCGACAAGACGATCCTGAGTTTCTCTTGTACCATTGGAAACATAACCGTTTACTCCACTTCGGGTATTAGAAATATGATTTTTTGATTCTGCATACCCTCTGGTTTCATTGTATCTTGAATAAGAAACAAGAGCTGATAACTCTAACCCATCAATCGGATTATAAACAACGCGCCCGTTGATTCTGGAAAAATTATTTCGGTTCTTTCCATCCGACTCATAGATTCTCCCCAGTGGGTTATCATAATTAAAGTTCGCAATGTCAGCTGGTGAATCCCAAACCCCATTGTCATATTGTGTTGGAGATGTAGGATTCCGAATCAATGCCTGACGATAGGTATATCCATTGAAACTATATCCGTCACCTGTAGTTGTGTACTGACCACTTCTTATCAAATAGCCAATATTAAACCTTAACTTATCATCAAACATTGAATGATTAACATCTACCCTACCAGTTATGATCTGGTTATCGGATTTGAGAAAAATCCCCTGCAATTGGCGAACATTTAATGTAGCCAAATAATTCGTTTTGAAATCACCTCCTCTAAATGTTAAATTGTGGTTGTGACTGATCGGAGTCTGAGTAATTTCATCCTGCCAGTCAGTATCATAACCCATATCGTAGCTTGGATCTCTTTCGCCAGCATCGATCTGTCGGCGATAATCGCTGGCTGATAATACATCCAGTTGTTGAGCGATCTGTTGTGTACTTATACTTGTGTTATAAGTCACCCTACTCTGGTAAGAACCTGAAGCTCTTTTCGTAGTTACCAAAATAACTCCATTCGTACCACGGGTACCATACATTGCTGCTGCAGACCCATCCTTTAAAACACTCACAGATTCAATATCCTGAGGTGCTACAGTGTTAAAATCACCAGGAACTCCATCAATCAACACAAGTGGACTCGTGTTAGTACCTAAAATGGTACTGGTACCCCTTAACCTTACCTGAGTAGTTGCCGTTGGGTCACCTGAATTTAAAGATATGGTTAGACCAGCAACCTTCCCCTGGATCAATTGACCAATATCAGAAGCACTACTCGGACTTACAAAATCTTTAGAATCTACTGCGGCAACTGAACTGGTTACTTCCTCCCTCTTCTGGGTTCCATAACCAACAACGACTACTTCGTCTAGTGAAGCGAAATCCTCCTGAAGCACTACATCGATTGAGAGATTATCTTCAACTTGGATTTCCTGATTCAAAAACCCTACATACGAAAATACAAGTATATCTCCTTTGGTTGCATTGATGGAATAATTTCCATCAAAATCAGTAGAAGTACCTACAGAGGTACCTTTAACAATAACATTAACTCCTGGCAATGGTGTATTATCTACACCTGAAGTGATATTTCCAGTAATCGTCACGGTCTGCTGAGCATGAAGATTAACAGAAATGAGCAGGAATAAAATGACCACAAAAGAAAATCTCATACGAAATCGATTGCGGTCAAAATCTGATAAAACTTTAGTCCTTATCATATTAAGTTAGTTTAAAATAGTTATAAGTGTGTTTTTTACATTTCCAAATAACTTAAAGAATTTTTAAAAAAGCAAATTTATTTTTAGAAATTATTATAAATAGTGGTTCAGAATAGAGATATCCGTAATCACAAAAAGCCATAGTTAAGATTTTCTAAATGAGATGTTATTGTCTTTTTAATTAAAAAAAATTAAGTTTACATCTTGTTTGAGAAATTCAGGTCATGTTAAATAATTATAACACAGAGGATAAAGTGCTCCTCGCAGTCGATTGTATCATTTTCGGATTCGATAATGAAGAACTAAAGATATTACTTATTAAAAGGGATTTTGAGCCAGAAAAAGGTAAGTGGTCTCTTATGGGTGGATTCCTTAAAAACCATGAAACTCTGGACAATGCAGCCAACAGGATCCTGCATCACCTAACCGGATTTCACAACATTTACATGGAACAACTTTACAGTTTCAGCAAAGTAGACCGCGATCCGGTTGACCGGACTATCTCTGTGGCCTATTATGCACTGATCAACATCGAGGATCACAATGAGGAATTGATCGAAAAATATTCTGCGAAATGGTTTAATATCTCTGAAGCGCCCTCACTGATCTTTGACCACGACATCATGGTGGAACATGCTATTCGCCGCTTACGACATCGTACCTCCACCAAACCTGTGGGATTCGAACTATTACCTGAAAAATTCACGATGAGACAGCTTCAAAAACTATACGAAGCGATCTTGGATGAAAAACTCGATAAACGAAATTTTATCAATAAGATCAATGCACTTGACATTCTCCATAAGCTTGATGAAAAAGACATGAATTCCTCTCGAAAAGGATCTTTTCTATATCAATTCGACAAGGAAAAATATGACAAGAAAGTATTGGATGGTTTTACGTTTAAACTATAAATTAGCATCATCTATTCGGAAGCCAACTGTGAAACATTCTTCTTAAAGAACACCTGTGTATAGAAATACTCCCCCTTACTGTTGCTAATCACAGCAACAGCTGCGTGGGTAAAATCTCCAAGAAGATTCTTATTATGACCTTCACTTAACGTCCAACCAACAAATGTATCCTCTGCAGATGTATAATACGCTGCAATGTTCTCAGCCACTGCATCAGCATCCACCTTTGAGGCCAGCTTCGAAGCTCTGTTCGAAAAGTTTGCGTGTTCCAGCTTTTTGCTGTCTGCCATATATATACACTGCGCTAAGGCCATATCATATGCCTCCTGGCTAAATTCAAGGGTATTCAGATCATAACTTTCTGATCTGTATTCATTGGTGAGGATCATCACGTCTTTCCCCATTTCAGGAAATTCTGCATAAACCTCTTCTTCTGTTACTTCATAAATCTCTGCCTCTTCATTTGAGCAGGAAAACATTACTAACAAAGTCATCAAAGACAACACTTTTAAAATATGATTCATACGGTATACTTTTTTAACAAGTACATGCGTCAGAATGGGGGACAAACCATAATTTCAAAGTAATTCAAGCACACGGTTATTAGCTGAGGGGCAACTAAATAAACAATAACAGAAGTAAAAAGGGAAGTTCAGAACTATTTCAGGTTAAAAAATAGTCTTGTGGTTTGATTGGGAAAGAACTAACTTAGGCATTTTCCTAATTTAACAAAACATATATGTATAAAAGACTTCATATTCTCGTTGTAATACTCTTATTAATAGGTTGTAAGGAAAATTCTGAACAAAATTCCACCGATTTCACTGAATCAGAAACCTCAATTTCAACCCCTCAAAAGGAAAATTTCGGTATTGTAATTCATGGAGGTGCAGGAACGATTCTTAAAAAGAATATGACACCGGAAAAAGAAGCAGAATACAGAGCGAAACTCGAGGAGGCCATCAGAGCTGGTTATACCATACTCGAAGCTGGAGGAACCAGTCTGGATGCGATAACCGCTACTATTCAGGTTATGGAGAATTCTCCGCTATTCAATGCCGGTAAGGGTGCCGTGTTCACAAATGAAGGCACCAATGAACTAGACACATCCATCATGGATGGAAAAACACTGAATGCCGGTGCTGCAGCAGGAGTAACTACCGTTAAAAACCCTATTCTTCTTGCCAGGGCTATTATGGATAGTTCAGAACATGTAATGATGGCTCGGGAAGGAGCTGAAAAATTTGCAAAAGAACAAGGTTTGGAGATCGTCGACCCCTCCTATTTCTATACAGAAAATCGTTATAAGTCGCTGGAACGCATCAAGGAAAGAGAAAAAACCGAGTTAGATCACGATGGCCAGGCTTCTTTCTACGATCCGATCATCAAAGATTCGAAATTCGGAACTGTTGGTTGTGTAGCGCTTGATAAAGATGGCAATCTTGCCGCCGGAACCTCTACCGGAGGAATGACGAATAAAAGATGGGGGAGAATTGGTGATTCACCGGTCATCGGTGCAGGAACCTATGCAAATAATAAAACCTGCGCAATTTCTTCAACCGGCTGGGGAGAGTATTTCATCAGAGGGGTTATCGCATATGATATTTCCGCAATGATGGAATATGGGAACAAAACTCTGGCTGAAGCATCATCACTCGTCATCCAGGACAAACTCTCAAAAATGGGAGGTGATGGAGGAATCATCGGTATCGATCACGAAGGCAATGCTGTTATGGAATTCAACACTGCCGGAATGTACCGTGCTTCCATGAACCGTAAAGGCGAATTATATGTGGGTATTTATGGGGATACTGAATAAAATATCCCTTTCATAATCCAAAAGAATCGCGTATTTCTGTTAATTGAGTTTTTCTGTAAGCTTTGAAAAAATCTTTTTAGGCTCTTTACCTTCGTACAGAACCTCATATACAGCATCTATAATAGGAGTACGCGACTTTTTCTTTTTATCTGCCGCCAGCAACTTAGCACTTTTCGAAGCATAATACCCCTCTGCGACCATATTCATTTCCATCATCGCACTTTTAACGGTATATCCCTTCCCGATCATATTTCCAAACATACGGTTCCTACTAAAGACAGAATAACCCGTAACCAACAGATCACCGAGATAGGCAGAATCATTGATGTTTCGCTTCATTTTATGAATCTTCTTTATAAAACGTCGCATTTCACGTATCGCATTGCTCATCAATACAGCCTGAAAATTATCGCCATATCCAAGCCCATGTGCTATCCCTGCAGCAATCGCATAAATATTCTTCAATACCGCCGCATATTCAGTACCAATAATATCATCACTGATCTTAGTGGTTATATAATCGCTTTCAAGCTTTGCAGCCATTAACTTCGCCTTTTCCTCATCGAAACAGGCAACTGTCAAATAAGACAAGCGCTCTAAAGCCACTTCCTCCGCATGACATGGCCCTGTCAGTACTCCTACACTATTGATGGGTACATTATATTTATCACTGAAGAATTCTCCCACGATCTGTCCGCTTTCCGGAACGATCCCCTTGATAGCGGAAAATATCACTTTATTACTAATATCGGCATTGAGCTTTTTCAATTCAGAATTCAGGAATGCAGAAGGAATCGCGAAGATCAGATAATCGGCATACGCTACCATTTCATTGATGTCGTTGCTCAGTTTTAACTGATTCACATGAAATTCAACTGAACTGAGATAATTCGGATTATGATACTGTTTCCTGATGTGCTCAACCGCATATACACTTCGCATATACCAACCGACCTCATCCATATTTTCACAGAGCATTTTAACTATGGCAGTGGCCCAGCTTCCTCCGCCAAATACCGCTACCTTAATATCCTTAGCCATAAAAACAATAAAATTTTGCCCCAAAAATACTTAAAAATAATACCAATTCAGCGTATTTACCAACTCATCCTGTCAAAATAAAACTTTAACACTAACTTATGAGTTAGCACACAATGATTTCTACCAATGCGACGTTTTTATTAAAAATCGATGCACAAGCAGAATTATTATGGCATGGTTTATGAAAGATACATCATATAATTCTGAACTTAATTGCTAATGCAGCAATGAAATTTAGTTAGTTGATTTTTTTGGTTGGTTATTTAGTTTGAAAAACCGTTGTCAGAAATTACTTGGCAGCGGTTTTTTGTGCTTAATATCCTTATTATCAATATTTTAATTGCTATCCGGATTTCTTTTCACTAAATTGAATACCGTAAATTCAATTCGTTAAAAATGGGACTATTCAACTTTAATAAAGATGCAGGAACAAAGATTCATGATGAAAAGACTGAAGCTACTGCAAACGAAATGCTGTTAGCCGAAAAAAATAAAAAAGCTGCTGCCAAATTAGAAGAAACAATAAAGGATCTTAAACTTGAAGTACAAGGACTTAACATATCGATAAATGGGGAGACCGCGACCGTTACCGGTAAGGCTATAGATCGAAAAACCAAGGAGAAAACCATTCTTGTTATTGGTAATTCCAAAGGCATTGCATCCGTTGACGATCAGATGGAAATGGTAAACGACGAACCTATGTCAAAATTCTATAGTGTTGAAAAAGGAGACAGTCTGAGCAAAATCGCAAAGTCTTTCTATGGAGATCCTATGAAATACCCTTTGATCTTTGAAGCGAATAAACCAATGCTAAAAGATCCGAATAAGATCTATCCGGGTCAGGTACTCAGAATTCCACCGGTTTCCTGAACACCCATCACTTGTAAAAATTCATTTCTTCGATGTATTCCCAGACTTTATCAGGTAACAACGGACGTACAATCTTACCTTTCCTGATACTCTTTCGGATGAATGTCGAGGAGATTTCCATCAAAGGTGCATCGTCAACAAAATGAATATTTGGATGATCCTTCAGCGTCTCTGAAGGAGGTTTTGATTCCACACGGGGATACACATAAATTTCATGATGCTTTAAAATAACATCATGATTCTTCCATTTATGGAAATTACTCAGGTTATCCTCCCCCATGATTAGACTAAAGTTCTTTTCAGGATATTTTTCCTGAAGATGAACAAGGGTGTGAATGGTATAGTTTGGTTGCGGAAGTTCGAATTCTATATCACTCGGCTTAAGTCCGGGATAGGCCTCAGTAGCTTTATACACCATTTCATATCGATGACGGTTGTCCAGCAATGACATTTTGGTTTTAAAAGGATTCTGAGGGGTAACCACTAACCATACTTCGTCCAGATCACTGAATTGCTGCATATGATTCGCGATCACCAGATGTCCGATATGAATCGGATTGAAGGTCCCGAAATAAAGTCCGGTCTTTTTCATCATTTATTGAAATGAATTAAGCGACGGTATCGTCCTGATTCGAAAGTCCGATGAAGTTAGCCACCAGGTTATAAGCCTCCTTTTTGGCAGTCTCGAGGTCGTAGTTCTTAATGATGACATCGAATTGAGGAGCGGTAGCAAGTTCAACAGAAGCCTTGGCGATCCGCATATTGATCTTATCCTCAGTTTCAGTTTTACGCTTTTTAAGGCGTATCTTTAACTCATCGATACTCGGAGGTTTCACAAATACTGCCAGTGTCTCTTCCGGGAATTTTCTTTTTATACGAAGCCCACCTGCAACATCTATATCAAAAATAACATTCTTTCCTTTTGCCCAGATACGCTCTACTTCACTACTTAAAGTACCGTAAAAATTATCCCGATAAACTTCTTCCCATTCTAAAAAATCACCTTTCTTGATGTGTGATTTAAAGTCTTCAAGACTCAGAAAGTAATAATGCTCTCCGTCTTTCTCTTCTCCACGTGGCGCTCTGGATGTTGCCGATATGGAAAACTCAAGATTAAGTTCAGGATGTTGCAATAAATGTTTAACAATCGTGGTCTTACCACTTCCCGATGGTGCGGAAAAAATTATGAGTTTACCTCCTTGTTGTCGTTCTTTCATTATACCTCTTTCCGTACCTTTTATAAAACGTTCAGCATTTGTTCCTTGATCTTTTCAAGCTCATCTTTCATCTGCACCACTACCTTTTGCATAGGTGCATAGTTCGCCTTAGAACCTATTGTATTGATCTCTCTGCCAATTTCCTGGCAAATAAATCCGAGTTTTTTACCATTAGATCCCGCTGCCTCAAGTGTTACCAGAAAATAATCGAGATGATTAGCAAGTCTCACCTTTTCTTCGGTGATATCATATTTCTCCAGATAGAAGATGAGTTCCTGTTCAAAACGATTCTGATCCACATTCTCTTTAAGATCGGATACCGCCTTTTCCAAACGTTCCCGAATAGAACCTAAACGTTCCGGATCCAAAGCTTCCACTTCTTTTAACAAGGAAAGAATTACCTTGATCCTGTTGACAAAGTCATTTTCCAGAATTGCTCCTTCCTGCCCTCTGAAATCGTTTATACTTTGAAGTGCCTCTTTTAAAGCGCCTTCGATAACCGCGTATTCCGATTCATCGATCTCGTCCTTTTCAGTCTTTAAAGCATCGGGCATCCTTACCGCCATCTTCATCAATTCAATAGTATCCTCCGGACTCGTATATTCAGGATACACCTTCTTCAGCTGATCGACATATTGTCTTACCACACCAGTATTCACAGTAACATTACTCTCTTCCCCGGTAATTTCGATATAAAGACTTAGATCGATTTTACCCCTCTCAAGAGTATTTGCGATCAGTGTACGCATATCAAGCTCCTTTTCCCTGTAATTCGAAGGAATTCGTGCATTGATATCTAGACTTTTACTATTGAGGGATTTTAATTCAACGGTTATCTTTTTTGAGGAAAGCTGAACGATGCTCTTTCCAAAACCTGTCATGGATTTTATCATGCTAATCGATTAAATATTGGCAAAAGTACAAAAAGCTGTTCAAGTTGTTTAAAAACACTGAACAGCCTCTTAAAAAAGAACATAAAAAAACCCGGTCAAACCGGGTCTCTATAAATTTTATATACAGAATTAGTCATTATTGATAACAACCGGATTGGCACTTTTCCATTCGGTTACACTAGCAATTCTGCTATCTTCATAGTTAACTTCACTCAGAGTCTCATTCTTCCAGAAAAACCATTTTCCTACTTTTTGACCCTCATCGTAATTTCCTAAAGCAACCTTCTTACCTTGCTCATCATAAGCCTTCCATTCACCATGTGGCTTACCATTCAAATAAAAACCGGTTTGTGCCACAGCACCATTATCATGAAAATAAGTGGCTTTAACCATATTATTTTCAATAGTGTAAACAGGGGAGTTCTCTTTGTCTTGCGAAAAGGCGATGAAAGATACCATCATCATCACCAGCATAAGTATATTTTTCATGATCACCAGTATTGAAATTAAACTTCAGTTTGCTGTAAATTTACCTTTACATAACAAATATAGGATATAATTTACTTTCAAGCAACAATTACGTAACATTAAATTAACATTAGAACTCAAATTGAGATCATAAAATTCCCTGAACGACATCCAAAACATGAATTTGTTGTGAAAACATAAATTTCCAAGCTAAAATTTGTTTCTATAGCCCTTCGAACTTATTACCTTTGCACCTAAATTCAGAATTTTTCATGTACAGAAGTCATACTTGTGGTGAGTTGAGATCAACTCAAATCAATGATACAGTAACCCTTTCGGGATGGGTGCAAAAGTCAAGAGATAAAGGATTTATGATCTGGGTAGACCTTCGTGACCGCTATGGGATCACTCAGTTGATATTTGATGAAGAGCGTACTCCCGCAACGGTATTTCAAAAAGCAAAGGAGCTCGGAAGAGAGTTCGTTATTCAGGTCACTGGAACCGTCATCGAACGTGAATCTAAAAACAAGAATATCCCAACCGGGGCTATTGAAATCCTGGTTACCGATCTTGAAATACTGAACAAGGCCAAACTCCCTCCGTTCACCATTGAAGACGAAACTGATGGAGGCGATGACCTCAGAATGAAATACCGTTATCTCGATATCCGAAGAAATCCGGTAAAAAACAGTTTGATGTTTCGCCATAAGGTTGCTATGAAAGTTCGCAACTACCTTTCTGAAGAAGGTTTTATAGAAGTCGAAACGCCATATCTCATTAAATCAACACCAGAAGGTGCACGTGACTTCGTAGTTCCATCACGTATGAACGAAGGACAATTCTACGCGTTGCCACAATCACCACAAACCTTTAAACAGTTGTTGATGGTGGGTGGAATGGATAAGTATTTTCAGATCGTGAAATGCTTCCGTGATGAGGATCTTCGTGCAGATCGCCAGCCTGAATTCACACAAATAGACTGCGAAATGGCTTTTGTTGAGCAGGAAGACATTCTCAATATCTTTGAAGGATTGACAAGATTTCTTTTAAAAGAGATCAAGGACGTTTCGGTGGAAGCGTTTCCAAGAATGACCTATGATGAGGCGATGAAACGCTATGGTAACGACAAGCCTGATATTCGTTTCGGGATGGAATTCGGCGAATTGAATGAAGTTACCAAACATAAAGATTTTAAAATATTCAACGAAGCAGAACTGGTTGTGGGTATTGCTGTCCCTGGAGCCGCTGCGTACACTCGTAAGGAGATCGATGCCCTCATCGACTGGGTAAAGAGACCACAGATAGGAGCGTTAGGAATGGTTTATGCCAAATACAATGAAGATGGCAGCTTCAAATCATCTGTAGATAAATTCTATGATGAAGAAGACCTGAAAAAATGGGCAGAAGCTACAGGAGCAAAACCAGGTGACCTCATCTGTGTACTATCCGGAAACACCAATAAAGTCCGCTCTCAGTTAAGCGCATTACGTATGGAATTGGCTGAGCGTTTAGGACTCAGAAATCCTGACGAATTTGCACCGCTTTGGGTTGTTGACTTTCCACTTTTGGAATGGGATGAGGAAACCGAACGTTTCCACGCCATGCACCATCCATTTACTTCTCCAAAGAAAGCGGATATACCATTACTGGAAACCGACCCGGGTGCTGTACGTGCAAATGCATATGATCTTGTTCTTAATGGAAATGAAATCGGAGGAGGATCTATAAGAATCTTTGACAAAGATCTTCAGGCACTCATGTTCAAACATCTCGGATTTACCGAAGAAGAAGCCAGATCTCAATTCGGGTTTTTAATGAATGCCTTTGAATATGGTGCGCCACCACATGGAGGTATCGCCTTTGGTTTTGACCGGCTGGTAGCAATACTCGGCGGACAGGAAACCATCCGTGACTTTATCGCATTTCCTAAAAATAATGCAGGTAGAGATGTTATGATCGATGCACCTGCAAAGATCGATGACGAGCAACTTCGGGAATTGCACATTAAACTCGACCAATAATAACAAAACAATCCTATGTCGGCCGGCTTAACAAGTCAGGCCGACATTCTTTTATATTGATTTATTTAATAGATTTGATTCTAATCGAGAAGGTATGCCAACTTCTAAGTCTAAAAAAAGCCTGCTAACAAGATTCCTGATCTGGAAATACAAACATATTTCCGATAAACATTTCGTTTACATTCTGAGTGTCATTGTTGGATTCACTTCCGGAATAGGGGCTGTGATTTTAAAAAACCTCACCCACTTCATCCAATCAGCTCTTGAAGGAAAAATCATTAAAGACCTCCATCATGCTCTTTATTTCATTTCTCCCTTCATAGGTCTGACACTGGTCTATTTCATAATGAAATATGTTATTCGTAACAAAGTAAGTCATGGTATCCCATCAACACTCTTTGCGATATCCAAGAAAAAAGGATTGCTGAAGCAATACCAGATGTTCGGAAGTATCCTGACCGCACCAATCACTGTTGGTTTCGGAGGATCTGTCGGACTTGAAGGGCCTACTGTTGCAACCGGAGCAGCTATCAGTTCCAATCTTGCCCGGTTGTTCCATATGAACCAGGCTGCCAGAACTCTTTTAATTGGCTGTGCAGCAGCCGGAGCCTTGTCATCGATATTTAAAGCTCCGATTGCCGCTATCATATTTGCTGTGGAAGTATTCAGTCTGGACCTAACATTGGCCTCACTTTTGCCATTATTACTGGCATCCCTATCAGGTATCATCACTTCCTATTTCTTTTTTGGAAACGATATCCTGCTTCCTTTTAGGATTACCGAAAGTTTTGAATTTTCAGACATACCATTCTATATTCTGTTAGGCGTAATATCGGCCTTTACCTCCATCTATTTTGCAAGGGTTTACGAAGGAGTTAACAGCTATTTTGAAAAACTGAGCTCCCCGATAAAGCAATTGCTTATCGGCGCACTCGCCATAGGCATCCTCTTATTCTTCATCCCGCCACTTTATGGTGAAGGTTTCGATGTCATTAACAATCTGATCAAGGGACACCCTGAAAAAGCTCTTGAAAATAATTTTTTCAACCTTGACCTCACCAACGTATGGGTAGTAATCGCCCTTCTTGCAGGCCTGGTTGCCTTCAAAGTATTTGCATCATCCATAACCTTTGGAGCCGGAGGTGTCGGGGGTATCTTTGCTCCGGTACTTTTCATGGGTAGTATTATGGGACATTGTTATGCGCTATTCATGAACAATACCGGTCTTTTCAGCAAACAGATCGCCGTAAGTAATTATACACTGGTCGGGATGGCAGGATTGATGGCTGGTGTACTACATGCCCCGTTGACAGCAATATTCCTTATCGCAGAAGTTACCGGAGGTTATGATCTATTCGTTCCACTGATGATCACTGCTACAATATCATTCGGAATCACAAAGTATTTCATTCCACACTCTGTTTATGCGATGGAGCTGGGACGAAAAGGGGACCTGATTACACATAATAAAGATCATGCTATCTTAACCTTGATGGATATAAGTAATGTGGTAGAAACGAATTTCATTCCGATCTATCCTGACATGAATCTCGGAGAGATCGTTCATGAAGCAGTTATCAAATCTAACCGGAATATATTCCCGGTCCTTAACAGAGAAACCAATTACCTGGAAGGAGTGATATTACTGGATGATATTCGTCATGTCATGTTTGATCAAAGTATGTATAAGGAAATTACCGCAGCTGAGATCATGCATAACCCTCCTGCCGTCATCAAACTCAACAGAGACAAAATGACGGATGTAATGCGTAAGTTCCAGGATAGCGGCGCATGGAACCTGCCAGTAATCAAAGACGGCAGTTATTATGGATTCGTATCGAAATCAAAATTATTGACGGCCTACAGACGGAAATTGATAAACTTTACAAACTAGCCATGAAACGATTGATTCAGATTTTGTTCCTATTGATAGTACTGGGTATCATCACGGGATATGTATTCAAATGGAAGAATGATGACGAGACCGGAGACATTTTTATAGGCATCTCAATACTCGTAACTTCCTTTATATTAATGCCTTTATTCATTTTTCACCGAGGAAAAGGCAAAAAGATACAGGATTACATGCTTACCAAGGAAAATTTGGATAAAATGCAGGAAGAAAAAGATAAATCTCCTGAATAACAGTAAATTTTATCAATAAATTTACATTTATTAACTCGATTTGCGAATTAAAACACTACATTTAGATTTTAATTTTTTATTTATTTTTTACAATGATTGGTACAGTCAAATTTTTCAACGAATCCAAAGGTTACGGATTCATCACCAATGACCAAACCGGTAGAGACATCTTTGTTCACGTTACATCACTGAACGGAGTTGAACTCAAACAGGGAGACAAAGTAGAATATGTGGAATCAGAAGGAAGAAAAGGCACAGTTGCTTCACAAGTGCAAGTAATTGGCTAAAAGTAATATATTTTATTTTTGTACGCGTTCTAGATGCCCTCTCACAAGAGGGCATTTTTAATTCAAATTGCGTTTCTCAATAAAGAATTTTTTCAACAGATCGGAAGCTTCATGCTCCATGACACCACCCTGAATTTTGGTTTTCGGATGTAATTTCGTTCCCATCACCCCGCATCCTCTTTGCTCATCTCTGGCTCCAAATACCACTCTGTCAATCTGACTCCAATATAATGCTCCTGCACACATCTGACATGGTTCTAAAGTAACATATAAAGTACAATTCTTAAGATACTTCCCACCAAGAAAATTAGCAGCTGCAGTAATAGCCTGCATTTCTGCATGAGCAGTTACGTCATTTAGTGTTTCCGTCAGATTATGAGCCCTGGCTATGATCTTATTCTCAATAACTATAACGGCCCCTACGGGTATTTCATTCCTGTCAAAAGCCAACTCTGCTTCCTGCAGCGCTTTTCTCATAAAGTAATTATCATCGAAAGGATCCAGCATTTCACAAATGTACAATTTCAGACCAGGAAAATCATTGAAATACGGGACGATAACTAATTTTCAAAACGTTTTTTTTAGAAAGCACTAGAACATAAAGCTTTCTACTTGTACATTTGTGGCATGCAATATCCCTTACTCGATACGATCAAATATCCATCAGATCTCCGCAAGCTTAAAGAGTCTGATCTGCCGGATCTTGCCCGGGAATTACGATCCTTTATTCTGGATGTGGTTTCCGTAAAGGAAGGTCATTTGGGGGCCAGTCTGGGTGTCGTGGAGTTAACGATCGCGATTCATTATATTTTTAATACACCGATCGATCAACTGGTATGGGATGTTGGCCATCAGGCCTATGGGCATAAGATACTCACCGGAAGAAAAGCCGTATTCGATACCAATCGCCAACTACATGGAGTAAGCGGCTTTCCAAAGAGATCTGAAAGTGAATATGATACCTTCGGTACCGGACACAGTTCCACTTCCATCTCTGCAGCTTTAGGAATGGCCATAGCCGCTAAGCTCCAGGGCGATGAGGAAAGACAGCATATCGCAGTGATCGGAGATGCCTCTATAGCCAGTGGAATGGCCTTTGAAGCATTGAATCATACCGGGGTAAGCGATGCCAATCTTTTAATTATCCTGAACGATAATGCGATCGGAATAGACCCTAGCGTAGGCGCGCTTAAAGAATACCTCACGAAAGTCAAAACCGACAGGAGTGCTGCCAGAAATAATATCATTCAGGCATTGAATATCGAATACAATGGCCCGGTTGATGGTCATAATCTCCCCAAACTTTTAAGAGAGCTTAAACGCCTGAGAAAAAAGAAAGGACCTCAATTCCTACATATTATTACCACCAAAGGCAAAGGACTTAAACAGGCTGAAGAAGATCAGGTCAGGTACCATGCTCCCGGCAAATTTGATCGTAAGACAGGGGAGCTACTTAAATCCTCAACAATTCCCCAGCCACCAAAATTTCAGGATGTTTTTGGAGAAACCCTTACAGAACTCGCAGCGATAAATGAAAAAATAGTAGGGATTACTCCCGCAATGCCCACCGGAAGTTCTATGAAGATCATGATGGATAAGTTCCCGGAAAGGGCGATCGATGTAGGAATCGCCGAACAACATGCAGTAACTTTAGCTGCAGGAATGGCAACTAGCGGGCTTATACCCTATTGTAATATCTATTCGACTTTTCTTCAACGAGCTTATGATCAGGTTATACACGATGTAGCCCTGCAAAATCTACCGGTAATATTCTGTTTAGACCGGGCAGGTCTGGTAGGTCAAGACGGCGCAACACATCACGGTGTATTCGATCTCGCTTACCTAAGATGTATTCCCAATATCATCATTTATGCACCAAGAGATGAAGCAGGATTGAGAAATATGCTTTATACTGCACAGCTTGAAGCAATGGGACCGATCGCAATCAGATACCCGAGAGGAAGAGGCGATGTTATCGATTGGAAAAAACCTTTCAAGCGTATACTTATCGGTAAAGGTGAACGTTTAAAGAAAGGGAGTCATATAGCAATAGTCACCATTGGGGTAATGGCAGGAGTAGCGCAAAAGGCACTAAAGTTCCTAACAAAAGAAGAACAGATGAGTATCGGCCATTATGATCTGAAGTTTTTAAAACCTTTAGATGAAGACCTTCTACATGAAATTTTCAAATCGTATAAAAATATTATTACGCTTGAAGATGGAACTATAAAAGGAGGCATGGGTGATGCAATCCTGGAATTTGCTTCTAAACATCAATATAACAGCCAAATAACTAAACTAGGCGTGCCCGATGAATTCATCGAACAAGGTACCATACAGGAATTACGGGAAATTTCGGGCATCGATGAAAAGAATTTGGCACAGGAATTGAAAAGGCTTTTATGACTAACCATTTTTTCTCAAATTTGTAATCTAATCAACAATCAATGAGGTACTGGAGGGTTTACCTGTTATTTTTCATCTGTTTTTCAATTAAGGCCCAGGACGATAAATTCATTATCGGCGAACGCAAGCTGCAAGACACACTGTTCATCATCAAAAAGGACACGATCAATCTCAATCAATTACTGCAATCCGTAAAACCAACCCCTGCCAAATGGAAACGGGTAAACAAAGTTGGTGTTAATATTAGTGAGATCGCCTTTGTCAACTGGAATGCGGGGGGAAATAATTCCGTTTCTGCACTTGCCAACACGACATTTGAACGTAAATACAAATTCAAAAACGTTCAATGGACCAATGAGATGATCCTTAAATATGGTGTCAACATACAGGAAGGTCAAAAAATCCGAAAGACTGACGACGCATTGCAGATAAACTCAACCTTTGGTGCCCGACCTAACAGCAACACTTCATGGTACTTTTCGGCAAAAGGTAACTTCAATACTCAGTTCTCTAATGGTTACCGATATCCGAACACAGACAATCCAATTTCCAGATTCATGGCTCCAGGTTATTTCTTTCTCGGGGTCGGAGGTGAATACGCACCGGATAAAAAGGATCTCACCATTTACTTATCTCCTTTAACACAGAAATCTACCTTTGTTCTGGACCAGACCCTCGCAGATGCCGGCGCATTCGGTGTAAGGGCCGCTGAATATGATGCGGATGGCAACAAAATCAGAGGTGGTCAAAAAGTATATACGGAGGTAGGCATACTCGTCACAAATTCTTATCAGACCAAGGTATACGAAAACATGTTCTTTTCAAATAAGCTAACCCTTTATACCGACTACATCAACAGTTTTGGAAATGTGGATGTAAACTGGATTATGGATTTTGAACTTCGTGTCAATGAATATGTAAAAGCCGACCTCGGAGTCAATATTATCTATGATGACGATGTTAAATTCAAGGAATTTACCGAAGAAGACGGAACCGTAATACCCTATGGTGCCAGAATACAGTTAAAGCAATTGCTGGGCGTAGGAGTTGTATACAACTTCTAGACAATACTTTATTTGGTGGCAAAATCCTGTCTACACGGCAGAAACTCCACCATTCAACTTATTGAACAGCATCAACGCATTACCATCGGTTAATCCGGCTACAAACTGAGAAACGTTCAAAAGCGATTGATACCCCCCTTCAAAGTTCTTATATTTTTCCGGGATCAATTGTAATATCAGGCGATCATAACTGCCGGCTTCTCCCATACTCTCCTTGATCACAGCCTCTGTAAATACCTCCAGCAGGCTGTTGATGATGCGATACCCAGCCACTTCTTTTTGCACCACTTCGGTACTTTGATAAATATTCCCGACACTGAGTTTGAGTATATCATTAACCTGTGCCTTATAAAGTGACCTGTCTAAAAGGGCAACATCAAAATCCCCTTTCAGGATATTCTCCTCATTTTCGATAAAGATTCTAGCTGCATCATTAATCAGGGTACTGATCGATAAAGCTCTCAGGTAACCCAATCGGTCTTCTGTTGTTTTAAGCGCATGATACTTTGCTGTATTGATGGAATCTCTAACAAGATTGATCAGATATTCCAAAGCATATTCCTCTTGAATTAGTCCGAGATTAATACCGTCTTCAAAGTCGATGATCGTATAACAAATATCATCTGCAGCCTCTACAAGAAAAGCCAGTGGATGACGACTAAAACTTATGTCGTTTCCACTTCTGGTCTGTAATAATCCCAAATCGGTCGCCACCTCGTTGAAGACTTCCCGTTCGGATTGAAAAAATCCGAATTTTTTATCTTCTATTCGTTTTGTCGGGCGTTTTGGTAATGATTCCTTAGGATATTTCATGAAAGCCCCAAGTGTGGCATAGCTCAATCGCAGGCCACCACTTAAGCCCTCTCTGGACTGCGTAAGGATACGGAAGCCATTTGCATTCCCTTCAAATTCTATCAAATCGGTATATTCTTTCTCGGTGAGTAAGCTTCGATACTTATTACCATTTCCTTTGCTGAAGAATTCACCAATGGCCTTCTCACCACTGTGTCCGAATGGAGGATTTCCAATATCATGTGCCAGAGCAGCTGCTGCTACGATCGCACCGAAATCATTGATCTGGTAGCCGTGAATTTCCAAAAGATACGGGTGTTTCTTAAGAATCTCCTTCCCTACGGCACGCCCCAGACTTCTACCCACAACAGACACTTCAAGACTATGTGTTAATCGGGTATGTACAAAATCGGTTTTTGACAGCGGAATTACCTGGGTTTTGTCCTGAAGACTGCGGAATGCAGAAGAAAAGATAATACGGTCATAATCCACTTCAAATCCTAACCTGATCTCATCCTGCTCAGTTCTAAGCCTTTTATGACGGTCTCCAAATCGCTTTAATGAAAGTAATGATTCCCAATTCATACTGATAAATTTGAACCGCAAGATAACCTTCCCGGAAGAAATCCTCCCCTTATTTCAATAATTAAAATAATCACTTTTTAACAAAATTAATATTAAGTTAATATTCACGTTACTTTGATTTCATCAATCTATCCCATTTTTGCCCGGTCTTCACAATAAGACAAAATATTTCAAACGTAATTAGTTTTTGTCGACTATTTGAAATATTAAGGGTTACCAAATCGGTAACCCTTTTTGTTTTAAATAAATGACATGAAAATAACAATCAGGAAACAATTTCTTAACATTGAAATCTGTTCTTTGCCCCCGACAAAAATTAATTACAAAATGAAATATTTAGCAACGGTCGCAGGACTGTTACTGATGAACTTGTGTGTGATGAATGCACAGGAGGTCAAAGCCCCTAAATTCGGAAAAGGTCTACTTAAAATTACTGGTAAAGACAGTACCTGGACCATGAACTTCGCAGCGCGTGTACAATTTCTATCTAGTACAACCTGGAACTATGCAGATGAAGAATTTCAAGACCCAGAAAGTAATTTCCTGATCAGGAGAGCACGATTGAAATTTGATGGTTTTATCATGACTCCAAAGCTCAAATATAAATTGGAATTCGGATTATCAAACCGTGACATGGGTGGTACTTCTGTCTACACCAATAATGTGCCGAGGTTTATAATGGACGCTGTCATCAAATGGAATTTCTATGAAAACTTCGAATTATGGGTAGGACAAACCAAATTACCGGGTAACATAGAACGGGTGATCTCTTCCGCGAATTTACAGCTCGTAGATCGTTCAATAGTGAACTCTCTATTCAATATCGATCGTGATATGGGTCTACAACTACATCATCATACAAATATTGGAAATTCAGTCTTAAGAGAGATCGTGTCCGTTTCGCAGGGAGAGGGTAGAAATGTAACGGTCGGGAACCTTGGCGGACACCAGTTTACCGGACGTTTGGAATTCTTACCCTTTGGATTATTCACCGATAAAGGTGATTATTTCGGAGCAGACCTGAAAAGGGAGCAAAGCCCAAAACTTTTACTGGGAGCTACCTATGATATGAACATGAATGCAGTAAGAACCCGAAGCAATATGGGCTCTTATATGGAAACAGATTATGGTTGGCATGAAACCGACATCAACACATTATTCCTTGATATGATGTTCAAATATCGTGGCTTCTCCTTTATGGGAGAATATGCAAACCGTGATGCTGACGATCCTTTCGCAAGAAACAGCGACGGCTCACTTACAGGAGATATCGTACAGGTAGGTAAAGGATTTAATTTACAATCAGGATATTTGTTCAAGAGTAACTGGGAGGTCGCTGGAAGATTCTCACAGGTTAATCTGGATAAATCGATTACCGGTAAAGGCATAGAAGATCAATACACCCTGGGTGTTTCTAAATATATCGTTGGACATAAGTTTAAGGTTCAAAGTGATGTAACATACATCAACCTTGCCAACAACAATGACAGACTGATGTTCCGTATTCAAATGGACGTTCATTTCTAATTTTTTACACAAGTAAAACCCTGTTAAAATGGAAAATATCTATTTATTAATGATCGTTGCACTGGCAGTTCTTGCTATTGTCGATCTGGTTGTAGGAGTAAGTAACGATGCTGTTAACTTTCTTAACTCAGCCATCGGTTCGAAAGCTATCTCTTTCAGAACCATCATGATTATTGCCAGCCTTGGTATCTTTTTAGGTGCAGTATTCTCATCTGGGATGATGGAGGTTGCAAGAAAGGGCATCTTCGTCCCTGAAAATTTCATGTTCAGCGAGATCATGATCATCTTCATGGCAGTAATGATCACGGACATCCTGTTACTGGATTTCTTCAATACCCTTGGGATGCCAACCTCAACAACGGTTTCCATCGTGTTTGAACTTCTGGGTGCAGCTGTAGCCATGGCGCTGATCAAAATTTCTGTATCCGACACGGAAACGATATCAGACCTAAGCAAATACATCAATTCCGATAAAGCCCTTGAAATCATCATGGGAATACTTTTGTCTGTAGTGATCGCTTTCAGCGTCGGTGCATTAGTTCAATTCCTCACGCGTCTTATCTTTACTTTCCAATACGAGAAAAAGATCAAGAGGTTCGGAATGATCTTCGCAGGTATCGCTCTTACCGCAATCACCTACTTTATCTTTATGAAAGGATTAAAAGGAACTCCCTATTATGGTGACCTTAAAACATTACTTACTGGTAACGAACTATACATCATCGCAGGAAGCTTTATACTTTGGATCGCAATTTCAGCTCTATTTGAAAAACTGACGAAAAAGAACAGCCTTATCCTCGTGATTATAATGGGTACTTTCGGTCTGGCACTTGCATTTGCAGGAAATGACCTGGTTAACTTTATCGGTGTACCGATGGCAGCCTATCATTCCTATGAAGCATGGGTAGCATCAGGGACTGCAGCAGACGCGTATTCAATGGGCGCACTTTCTGCCAAGGTACCGACAGAACCAGGACTTCTATTTATCGCCGGTGGTGTAATGGTACTTACCCTTTGGTTTTCTAAAAAAGCTCGTACGGTAACCGAAACAGAACTCGGGCTTGCCAGACAAGATGAAGGTCAGGAGAAATTCCAGCCGAACCTTTTGTCAAGACTCATCGTTCGTGGAGCTACTTCTGTAAATAATGGCCTGGTTGCAGTTCTTCCTAAGAGTACCGTAGAAAAAATGAATATCAGTTTTACCAAACCAGCGCTTACGATTAAAGACAGCAAAAAAGATGCTCCTGTATTCGACCTTATCAGAGCCTCAGTAAACCTGATGATCGCAGGTGTATTAATCTCTCTGGCAACTTCTATGAAGCTTCCGCTTTCTACTACCTACGTAACCTTCATGGTGGCCATGGGATCGTCGTTAGCAGACCGTGCATGGGGTAGAGAAAGTGCTGTTTATCGTGTTGCCGGTGTATTCAATGTGATCGGAGGATGGTTTTTTACCGCTATCAGTGCATTTATCGCAGCTTCGATCATGGCGTATATCATCTATCTTGGTGGTGCAGCAGCAATTGCTATCCTTTTATTCTTTGCAGGAGTATTGTTGGTAAGAAACTATATCACTTATAAAAAGAAATCCAAAGTAACCGCTGAAGCAGATAGCCTGAAACGCTCAGAAAGCAGCTCAATTCAGGGTGTGATTGAAGAAAGCGCAGATAATATCGCAGCTGTTGCAAAACGCAGTAGCTCGATCTATACCGATGCCATCATCGGACTTTCCAAGGAAGACCTGAAAACACTTAAGAAAAGTAAAAAGGGTACTGCTAAACTAACTTCGGAAGTCGATGAATTAAGAGATAACATCTTCTATTTTATCAAGAATCTTGATGAATCCAGTGTTGGTGCCAGTAATTTCTATATCACAGCCTTAGGCTATTTACAGGATATGACACAGTCACTTGAATTTATTGGAAAGGCAAGTTACAAACATGTTAACAACAACCACAAGAAACTCAAGTTCAATCAAACAAGGGACCTGCTGGAACTACAAAGCGCCATGCAGCTATTATTCGATAATGTCAATAAAGCATTCGTCTCCAGAAACTTTGATGAGATAGAACTCGTATTACAGGCAGAGCAATCACTTCTTGAAAATGTATCAACGAAGGTACAGCGTCAAATCACCAGAACAAGAACTGAAGAATCAAGTCCGAAGAACACCTCTTTATACTTCAGCCTACTGATGGAGACCAACGACCTTATCAAGGCAGTAATGAGCTTGCTGGAGTTGTATTATAAAGAATACGATAGTAGTGTTCCTACAGCTAAGGTGAACCATAATAATAATGGTGACTCTGTAAAGACCATTTCATAAGTTTCGGTTACATACCGACCATAAATAAAAAAGCGGCTTCATTTAAATGAAGCCGCTTTCTTTTATACATAGAATAAACGTTATTTAAGAACCACACATCAGACAATCATCATCCTGACCGTCTTTAGATTTTGCCAGCATTTCTTTTAATTCCTGTGGAGTCAGAGGTTCTACCGCAACAGGTGCTGGCTTCTCTTTAACTGCCGCAGCATTTATCTCAACAGGAGCTGATTTCTTGGAATTATCAAGCGTAAACTTGATCGCATCCACCGCTGATTTAGTTCTGAGGTAGTACATACCGGTCTTTAATCCACTCTTCCATGCATAAAAATGCATCGATGTAAGCTTCGCAAAGTTCGCACCTTCCATAAATAGATTCAGGGACTGAGACTGATCGATAAAATATCCTCTGTGTCGTGACATATCGATAACATCCTTCATACTCATTTCCCAAACAGTTTTATACAAATCCTTTATATCCTGCGGAATCACTTCAATATGCTGAACCGAACCATTGGCACGCATCAATTCCTGCTTAAGTTCTTCATTCCATAATCCAAGATTTACGAGATCTTCCAATAAGTGTTTATTGACTACGATAAATTCCCCGGACAATACTCTTCTGGTATAGATATTTGAAGTATAGGGTTCAAAACATTCATTGTTTCCAAGGATCTGCGATGTTGAAGCTGTAGGCATTGGCGCCACGAGCAGTGAATTTCTCACTCCATGTTTCATCACCTTTTTTCTAAGATCACTCCAATCCCAATTTCCGGAAAGTTCTTCATCCTTGATACCCCACATATTGTGCTGAAACTCTCCCTGTGATATCGGAGAACCTTCATAAGTCTGATATGGCCCTTCCTCTTTTGCCATTTCCATCGAAGCCGTTACAGCAGCATAATAGAGGGTCTCAAAAATATCCTGGTTCAGTTGTTTTGCTTCATCTGAAGTAAAAGGCATACGCAGCTTGATAAATGTATCTGCAAGTCCCTGAACACCCAATCCGATCGGTCTGTGTCTGAAGTTTGAATTCTCTGCTTCTTTAACAGGATAATAGTTCCTGTCGATTACCCTGTTCAGGTTGCGTGTTACTCGCTTGGTAACTCTGAACAGTTCTTTATGATCAAAACTTCCATTCTTGATAAACATAGGAAGCGCAATGGAAGCCAGGTTACAAACCGCTACCTCATCTGATGAAGTATATTCAAGAATCTCAGTACAAAGGTTGGATGACCTGATCGTTCCGAGATTTTTCTGATTTGACTTTCTATTAGCAGCATCCTTATACAACATATACGGAGTACCGGTCTCTATCTGAGACTCCAATATCTTTTCCCAAAGTTCACGAGCATTGATCGTTTTTCTACCTTTCCCTTCACCTTCATACTTGAGATATGCTTTCTCAAAATCATCTCCGTATTTATCAGGTAATCCCGGACATTCATTCGGGCACATCAGAGTCCATTTACCATTCTCTTCCACTCTTTTCATGAACAGATCCGGAATCCACATGGCATAGAAAAGGTCGCGCGCACGCATTTCCTCTTTACCATGATTCTTTTTCAGATCAAGAAAGTCCATAATATCAGCATGCCATGGCTCCACATAAATCGCAAAGGAACCTTTACGCTTCCCACCACCCTGATCTACATATCTTGCGGTATCATTGAAAACTTTCAGCATAGGCACGATACCATTTGAAGTTCCGTTGGTACCTGCAATATAACTTCCGGTGGCACGTACGTCATGGATTGACAAACCGATTCCTCCGGCAGATTGTGAAATCTTGGCAGTTTGTTTCAGCGTATCATAGATCCCGTCGATACTGTCCTCTTTCATGGTAAGCAGAAAGCAGGATGACATCTGAGGTTTAGGCGTTCCGGAATTGAACAGCGTAGGCGTAGCATGCGTAAAGTATTTCTTCGACATCAGCTCATAGGTTTCAATAACACTATCGATGTCATCCAGATGAATTCCAACAGCAACCCTCATCAGCATATGTTGCGGTCTTTCGGCAATCTTACCATTAAGCTTCAACAAGTAAGATCGCTCCAGAGTTTTAAAACCAAAATAATCATACCCAAAATCACGGTTATAGATGATCGTTGAATCAAGGACTTCAGCATTTTCCGTTACCACCTTAAAAACCTCATCAGAAAGCAGAGGGGCGTTTTTACCGGTTCTTGGATTGACGTAATTATAGAGATCAGTCATGGTTTCCGAGAATGACTTTTTCGTATTCTTATGGAGGTTGGAAACCGAAATTCTCGCAGCCAGTTTAGCATAATCCGGGTGCGTGGTTGTCATTGTAGCAGCGATCTCCGCAGCCAGATTATCCAGCTCTGAAGTAGTAACACCATCGTACAATCCTTCGATCACACGCATCGCTACTTTAACAGGATCTGTTAATTCGTTTAATCCATAACACAACTTTCTCACCCTCGCAGTGATCTTGTCGAACATTATGGGTTCTTTTCTACCATCTCTTTTAATTACGTACATGCCTTTTGTTTGGTTTAGTTTTTTTGGTTATAAATACCTACCCGTTTCCCCATGGAACGGTTTGCTGAATTCATTAGTCTCTTCCAAAAGAGCGTTTTGGAAACTATAAAGGGTCTGTTAGTTAAAAGTCTGCGTCGAAACTAATCTTCTGATTATCCTCATCCTTGTTCAATACACCTGCCTTCTGATATTCAGACACTCTTTTCTCGAAGAAATTGGTTTTCCCCTGAAGCGAGATCATATCCATAAAGTCGAAAGGATTCGAAGAATTGTATACCTTCTCACAACCTAGCTCCACCAATAAGCGATCGGTAACGAATTCAAGATATTCCGTCATCAGTTTCGCATTCATCCCAATTAGACTTACCGGCAACGATTCTGTGATAAATTCACGTTCAATATTAAGCGCATCAACGATGATATCTTTAATTCGTTCTTTAGGCACTTTATTTACGAGATGGTGATTATGTAAATGTACCGCAAAGTCACAATGCATCCCTTCATCTCTGGAGATTAACTCATTCGAAAAGGTCAATCCAGGCATAAGTCCGCGTTTCTTCAACCAGAAGATCGAACAAAAAGCTCCTGAAAAGAAAATACCTTCAACAGCCGCGAATGCGATCAGTCGTTCAGCAAAGCTCGGAGATTCGATCCAGCGTAAAGCCCAATCTGCCTTTTTACGGATGGCAGGGAAATTTTCGATTGCCTTAAATAAAATACCTTTTTCTTTTTCATCCTTTACATAAGTATCTATCAAAAGTGAGTAGGTCTCAGAATGAATATTTTCCATCATGATCTGAAAACCATAAAAGAATTTAGCTTCCGAAAACTGAACTTCATTCACAAAGTTTTCTGCTAAATTTTCATTTACAATTCCGTCGGAAGCAGCAAAGAAAGCCAGGATATGTTTGATAAAATATTGCTCATCTCCATTCAGTTTATTGTTCCAGTCATTCAGGTCCTGATGAAGATCGATCTCTTCTGCCGTCCAGAAACAAGCTTCCTGCTTCTTATACCAGTCCCAGATATCATGATGTTGAATTGGAAATATTACAAATCGGTCCTTGTTTTCCTGTAAAATTGGTTCTACTGCCTCTGACATTTTTAATCTTATTTAAGGAGTTAGTTATTGATACTTTGAGGTATTTGGGGACTAACAAATATTTAAAAATGAAGGCAGAATTGAAAGGGCGTTTAAGCCTTAGGGCGTAAAAGTTTTTAACAAGAATTGTTGAAATGTAGATTAATCATTGATGAACAGTGGGATTGTAAATTGTTCTGACTGCTTACAAATTTTTAAAGCTTCAACAAAGGTTAAACTGAATTGATTTTTAGTGATTTTCAATCTGTCTACTGCGAACACAGGCCAGAACTAATCCACAGTGAACAGATAAAGCATTTTTGCCGATAAGGGATCCGGAATTTCAGAAATCAATGCATAATTTCCAGGAGTGAGATTCACCTGAAAAAATCCGGTTTGTCCTTCATCAAGTTCCTGAATTCCTCCCAAAAACACCAGATCGCTTGGAGCAGGACTCATAAGACCTTTTGGATCCATCCAATTCATCCACGAAGAAAGCTTATCCAGATCTGCATTTTTACCTAAACGAACCAGATGTACATCATGACCCTGTAAATTCTTATATCCTTCCTGATCCAGAAAGTTCACCGCAAAGGTCTGCAATCCTTTCGCCGGAATATCATTCAAGGCTATTCCATTTTCAGAAGACAGATCGATCTCATATGCTGCGTTTGGCCTTCCTTGTTCACCATTAGCTTCGGTCACTACAATTTCCTTGAGCATCCCCATGAAGGAATGAAAATTACCATCTGGCCGTTTCACATAACATTCCATCAGATAATTTCCCGGCGACAAATTTATGATCGACCTTCCTGCTTCGCCGGGCGATACCAATCCGACCCCTCCAATAACCCCAACTCTCGAATTCCATGCCGGAAGTTTCTCAAAGGCTTTTTGACCGAATTCGATGTCACCATCGATGATCCGATCCATACCTTCTTTATATACTGGAATTATATCCGATGAAAAATCTTCGAGATGTATTCCTTCCGGCATTTTTTTGAGAATGAGAAAATGAGTTTCTGATGATAGATTCACATACTTAAAGGTCGTCCAACCGGAAGAAATCGAGTCTGCACTATAGAATTCCATATGCCGGGTAATAACCTCAACCACCTTACTATCGGATCTTTCTTTTAATACCGCAGTTTCAGTAATCGCCGTACCCGTTTGCACTGGAGTATCCCTCGCAGAATGGTTACCTGTATCCCGGCAACCTGTGAAGAACAAAAAGAAAATAACACAAACCTTAAACCTAGCCATCCCCAACCTGATAATAAAAATTGACTTTCCGTAATACTTCATCTAAAACACTCAACCGAACAATATTCGGCCTGCGCTTCCCTTTCATATTACAGAAAAACTGTCAATTTACTTAAAATCAGCAAACAAGCAAAAAAATAAGGACTTAACAATGATCAGGGACGATGCTCATCTGCAACTTTTTCGAGCTCCTCATACCACTCTTTTCCAAATTTTCTTATCAGAGCATCCTTAACAAATTTATAGACCGGAACCTTTAGCTCCCGCCCAAGCGTACAGGCATCGTCACAGATATACCATTTGTGGTAATTTACTGCAGAAAACTCATTATAATCTTTAACCCGAACAGGATACAAATGACAGGAGACCGGCTTTTTCCAATCGATCTCACCTGAGTTATACGCCTCTTCTATACCACAAAGGGCGGTACCTTTTTTATCGAAGGTCACATAAGCACATTCGCTGCCATTCACAAGAGGAGTCTCCCATTCGCCATCGAGTCCTTTGATATAGACACCCTGTTCTTCGATCGCTTTCACCCCTTCTTTTCTGAGGAAAGGCTTCACCTTAGGGTAAATCCGATCGAGTATTTCCAATTCATTTTCCGACAGCGGAGCACCCGCTTCCCCTTCAACACAACAAGCCCCTTTACAAGCAGAAAGATTACAAACGAAATCTTCTTCAATAAGCTCTTCTGATACTATGGTTTTTCCTAATTGAAACATATTGCAAAGATATCCTAATTGTTGAATTTGCCTTTGGTCATATTCTCTTAAAATTTCTCATTGAAATAATCTCAGATCTTGTTGTTATTCATAATTTTGCTCCAGTTTCTAAACTGTATCATTATGAATTTCGATCTTAAGGAAATCCTGACAGCGGGCATGATCCTTTTCGCCATCATCGATATCATCGGCAGCGTACCGATCATTATTGATCTGAGAAATAAAGTGGGTCACATTCAATCAGAAAAAGCCTCGGTCGTTGCTGCGGTAATAATGATCGCATTTCTTTTCATCGGAGAAGAGATCTTAAAATTGATCGGTATTGATGTGAACTCATTTGCCGTTGCCGGTTCTTTCATCCTGTTCTTCTTAGCAATAGAAATGATTCTCGGAATCACTCTTTACAAGGATGATGCTCCGGAAACCGCATCCATTGTACCGCTGGCATTTCCACTGATCGCCGGAGCAGGTACTATGACTTCATTATTATCTCTAAGAGCCGAATATCATGTAGAAAACATTATCGTTGCCATCATCATTAATATTATCTTTGTGTACATCGTTCTGAAATCCTCAAGAAGGATCGGAGCTGTACTGGGAAAACAAGGACTGGCGGTAATTCGCAAAGTGTTTGGAGTGATCTTACTAGCCATCGCAGTTAAACTTTTCACCACCAACATATCCGGTCTATTGTAATAATGTAGAAATACGGGAAACCGTGCTAAATGATTAGTCATGAAAACCATCACTATAGTTCTTATTGTAATCGCTGTTGCCATCATTGGCTATAATGCCACACTGATCGATTTTGAAAATCCATTTGAAGGTGATAGTGTAATCGCCCTGATAGGTATCGTTGCCGCGTTATGTGCTGTACTTTTACTGGTGATCTTCAATCAGTCGAAAAAAGTGGAACAAAAGATCCGGGATAAAAAATGAAATATGACATCCTGATCATCGGTGGTGGCGCCGCCGGACTTCAATGTGCACTGGTATTGGGATCTGCTATAAAGCAACCTTATGCAGCAGATAAGAAGATAGGAATCATCATTCATCAAAAAGCTTCACATCTGAACTCCGCATTACTAAATAATGTTCTTGGAATACCCCCGGGCACCGAGGGAGGTGTCATTTTGGAATCCGGTAAAAAACAACTCTCAGACCTTTACCCTCATGTTGACCAGATCGAAAATGAGAAAGTCCTGAATATTTCCGGCACCGAAGGTAATTTCACAATCACTTCAAATAAAAGAAACTATCAGGCCGTGGAGATCGTTATCGCAACCGGGTATGCCAAACCATTCGGCATCAAAGGACTCGAGAACTTAGAGATCCCTCATCGCAGATCGGTTGCCGAAAAAGATCGGATCGAACTTAAGAACAGTGACCACCTTAGCGCTCCAGGCCTATGGGTGGCAGGAACATTAGCAGGATGGAGAAGTCAGTTTGCGATAGCTGCGGGAAGCGGAGCTCAAGTTGCTACTGACATACTTACCAAATGGAATAATGGAAAACATGCAAAAGTGCATGACAAGATAGCTGAGTAAAGAATCGCTATTCCGATTCCTTTTCACTGATTCCTATAACCGTTTCAAGCATCGGATCCTGGGCACGAAGTATCTTTTCAGAAGCATTCTGACCGTACAATTGTTCGGCAATAGTTGCTTTTAAATGAATTCTGAGACTTTCCTCATGATTATCAAAATTCATTTTCTTGAAGGCAGTCTCCTCTCTTAAAAGAAATTCCGAGAACCCATCCATCAGATCCTGATCAACCACGTATTCCGCATTGTACTGATTAAAATCCATGCCTTTAAATTCGTTTCTGTGATTATCGAGGTATTCAAAAACGTAGAAAGACATCAGGCCCGATTCAAAAATGTAATTGTAATAACTTTCTTCTCTGGTTTCTTCAAGAGGTACAAAGACATCGGGTATAATACCTCCTCCACCGTAAACGATTTTACCTTTAGGTGTCCTGAATATTAAAGAATCGTCTACCTTGATACTATCTGCAGACTGAAGCTCACCGTTATCATAACGGTGATAATAGCTTTCGTAATAATCTTCGGTACCATGATCATAAGGCCTTTGGATCGATCGACCTGTTGGGGTGTAATATCTGGAAACAGTAAGCCGGACAGAAGACCCATCACCGAGCCCCATTTCCCTTTGCACAAGTCCTTTTCCAAAAGATCTTCTTCCCACTATGGTTCCACGATCGTTATCCTGCAGAGCACCCGCAACGATCTCGCTTGCGGAAGCTGATTTTTCATTGATCAGCACAAAAACCTCTCCGTCTTCAAAATCACCTTTTCCGGTTGCGTAGGAATTCTCGATGGCACCACTCTTATTCTTAGTGAATAGTATGAGCTTATCATCCTCCAGAAATTCATCAGCGATCTGCTCTGCGATTCCCAAATAACCACCAGGATTATCCCTAAGATCAAGAGCAAGCTTTCGCATTCCTTGTCGCTGCAATTCTCTTAAAGCCTTCTTGAACTCTCTGTAGGTGCTCTCAGCAAATCGATTCAGGCGAATATATCCCACCTCATCATCGAGCATATAATAAGCATCCAGACTACTCAAAGGAACTTTGGCCCGATTCAGTGTAATATCGATATACTTATCTTCTGATTTCCTGTAGATCTTGAGTTTTACCGGAGTATCCGACTCTCCTTTTAATTTAGAGATCACCCGTTCACTGCTCAGATTCTTACCATACAGAGTGTCACCTCCAGCCATTAGAATACGGTCTCCCGCTCTTATGCCTGCTTTGATGCTTGGTCCTCCTTCTATAGGTCTGATCACAGAAAGAGAATCCCTGAACATGTAAAAACTGATCCCTACCCCGACGAAATCCCCTTTCATATTTTCAGCGATGCGCTCGGCGTCCTGTTTGGGGATATATACAGAGTGTGGATCTAATTTATCGAGAATATTGTTTACTGTGACATCGACGATACTGTCTGTATTAACATCATCGACATATTCATAATCGATGTAATCAATAAGGCGGTTCAGTTTATCTTTTTTGGAATTGGTAGTAAAGAGCTTTTCAGGTGTATCCTTAAAATTCAATTTACCCCCTATAACGATCCCTAGTGCGAAAACTGCTGCAAGAATAAGAGGTAATATATATTTTCGCTTCTGCATTTACTCATCGTCTAAATTGTCGATCTTTATTAATTCAACGCCGGCTCTTTCGAGAAATTGCAAACCGGAATCATCTTTATAGGTATCCATGAATACCACTCTTTTAATTCCCGCCTGATGAACAAGCTTACTGCATTCCTTACAAGGTGAGAGCGTTATATATAAAGTGGCTCCGCTACATGATTGTGTGGAGGATGCCACCTTTAAAATAGCATTGGCTTCCGCATGGAGTACATACCATTTGGTGTAGCCTTCATCATCTTCACAATAATTTTCAAATCCCGTCGGTGTTCCATTATAACCATCGGAGATGATCATTCTATCCTTTACAATAATCGCACCAACTTGTTTTCTTTTACAATAGGAAAGCTTTCCCCATTCTCTGGCCATTCTTAAATAAGCCTTATCGTATTTCCTCTGCTTTCTTTCAGACATAAATGGATTCGGGTCAAAAAAAGCAACACTACGATTAGGTTGCTTCAGACGTCTTAACGAAGATATAAGGTTTCGCTTTGATTTACAACCTTATGACTAATAATTTCACTTTACAGCACTACCAGAGCCAATTTCCTCGGATCATCGGAATGACAAATCCGATGACTATCGAAGATATCACCATGATCCAGTCACGCTTGTTGAACCGGAATATGGATTGAAATAAAAATCCGAGAATCAATACTATCAATACGATGATCACCTGCGCTGCTTCCACACCCAGAGCGAACTCCAGCATCGGTAAAAGTTTACTATCCTTACCGGATACATTCATACGGAAAAAATTAGAGAATCCTAAACCATGGATTAATCCAAAGAATAAGGCCACAAAGAACGTCAACCCAAGTTTTTCCTTTCGAGCCCCTTTACCAGCTGTAAATACATTGAATACCGCTGTTATCAGGATCGTGATAGGAATTAGAAACTCAACATAACTTGCATTGATACTAACAACACCATAAGTTGCCAGTATTAAAGCAAGCGTATGACCCAATGTAAACATCGTCACTAGTGTTAAAACACGCTTCCAATCTTTGAACGTGTAAGGAACTGTAAGTGCTATCAGGAAAAGTACATGATCGTAGGCATTTATATCCAGGACATGCGTAAGTCCCATTTTAAGGTAAAACCAAAAATCTGACATTTAAAACGGTATTTATTTATAGATTCAGAGCAAGCCCAAACATACAATTATTTTTATCAAGAACTCAAAACGGATTCGTTAAAACAATGCTAACTCAGAATCCTCTTTCTTTTTGAATGGTTTCATAGGCACGCTGCACCTCCCGAAACTTTTCTTCAGCTCCTTTTTTGATCGCTTCATCATCTGTTCTGACCTTATCCGGGTGATATTTTTTAACCATTTCGCGATAAGCTTTCTTCACTTCAGCTTCCGTTGCAGAACTATTGACCTCAAGGATCTTATAGGCATTATCTGCAGACTTGACAAACATTGCTTTAATGCTTTCAAAATCTCTGCTCATCACTTTAAGATAACCTGCAATCTCTGCGATTTTATCCGCTTCAGCCTTACTTACCGAACCATCAGCCTGAGCTATCCCAAATAAAAAATGCAACAATTGCAATCGAACAGGATAGCGGGTATACTGATTTAAATAGGTACAAATTCTCGCAGCAGAAACCTCACGCTTCTTCACCACTTCATTGAATGTCCTGAATATGGCATTCGCCTTATTAACACCATAGGTTGAAACAAAATAATTCCGGACATAATTAAGCTCGGTTGGCGTAACATTACCATCGGCTTTGATCACGATCGAGCACAGTGACAATAAATGCAATTCAAAATCAGCCGGAGTGACTTTTTCAGTCGTTGCTTTTTGTTGCGTGGTGAAAACTGCAGGACTCTTTTGCAAGGTATCGACCATCCGGCCAATCATATATCCGATAAAGGCCCCGGGCAATCGATAAAGAAAATACCCTACAATCGCAAAGATCCATTGAAACATAGACAGTATTTTAGGATTTCAAAGATAAAAAGATTCGTCAGAATATCTTACCCTACACCAACTGTCTTTGGACCTTGTTAAGATTGACATGAAACTGTTGGTTTTTGATTATATTTGCGACATAAGAAAAATGATATAATAACCAGGTCGCTAATCGAAGCGATCTTCTTAAAAATAAATTGCTTATGTACCCAGCAGAATTAGTTAAACCTATGAAAGAAGACCTGACTTCTGTCGGGTTTACCGAATTGTTCACTCCGGAAGAAGTTGATGAAGCCATGAAAGCACAAGGCACTACGCTGGTAGTGGTGAATTCAGTTTGTGGTTGCGCAGCTGCCAATGCACGTCCGGGGGCCAAAATGAGCCTGTTGAACGCAAAAAAACCAGATAATCTTTTTACGGTTTTTGCAGGAGTTGAAAGAGATGCCACCGATACGGCAAGAGCCTACATGCTTCCTTTCCCTCCTTCTTCTCCAAGCATGGCCTTATTCAAAGATGGTGAACTCGTTCATATGCTTGAAAGACATCATATCGAAGGAAGGCCTGCTGAAATGATCGCAGAAAACCTTATGGATGCCTATAACGAATTCTGTTAATTACAGCATCCGAAAATTTTGAAAAAACCACGATCATATCGTGGTTTTTTTATGACGCATTACAATATGAACCAACACATTCTCTTTCTTTGTACAGGAAATTACTACCGTAGTCGGTTTGCAGAGATCCTGTTTAACCATATCTCCCGGATCGACAATCTTCCTTACCGCGCTGACTCACGCGGACTCAGAATTTCTCCAAGAAATAAAGGCCCCTTATCGATACATACCATCGAATATATGAAATCATTAAATATCGATATCGTCCCTTTTCTAAGAGACCCGTCACCGGTTGACGTATCCGATTTCACAAGCTATTCGGGTATTATAGCCATGGATAGAAAGGAACATGAACCCATGATGAAAGAACTGTTTCCAGATTATTATTCTAAAATTGAGTATTGGGATTTCGAAGATGACTATATTACAGCCCCGGAAATTGTTCTTCCGAGATTGGAGAAAAAAATCAGACTCCTTGTTGAACAGTTTAAATTAAAGTAATTTCATAGATATTTAGAACAACTTATGGCTAAAATAATCGCATACCCTTTAAGCGCCATTTACTATTTTGCATTCGGACTGTTACTGGTCATTTTCCACCCTATTCAATGGATCTGCTTTAATCTTTTCGGATACAAGGCACATAAAACCAGTGTTGAAGTTCTGAATTTCGGACTTATGAACTGCTTGTTACTTCTGGGCTCCTATGTAGTCTTTCGAAACCCTTATAAGCTTGCCACTGACCGACCTTCCATTATCGTGGCAAATCATCAGAGTATGTATGATATTCCACCAATCATCTGGCATTTACGAAAGATTCACCCCAAGTTTATCAGTAAAAAGGAACTGGGAAAGGGTATCCCCAGCGTTTCTTACAACCTTCGACATGGTGGTTCGGTATTGATAGACCGAAAGAATCCCGGTCAGGCGATCCGGGAAATATTAAAGATCTCAGCCTATGCTGAAAAAAACAACCGTTCTGTGGTTATTTTCCCGGAGGGAACACGCAGTCGAACCGGAAAGATCAAAACCTTCCAGCGACGCGGATTAAAAACCCTTATCGATAGAATGCCTCATGCACAGATCATCCCGATCTCTATAAATAACTCCTGGAAAACACAACGCTATGGTTCCTTCCCAATGGGTATTGGAAACCGAATTACTTTCGATATACATGAGCCTGTTCTTGTTGGAAGCATGAGCACGGATGAATTGATAGATCTTACTGAAAAAATGGTCATCAGCGGAGTTAAAGACAGGACAAATTAATACGGCAGCATGAAACTATCGAATACCGAGCTTATTGAACAAACCATCCAATTTGTCCGGGAAACCCTAAGAGGCGCAGAAGGCGGGCATGACTGGTTTCACACAGAACGCGTATTTAAAAATGCATTGTTCATCGCAAAGGATGAACCAAAGGCGGACCCCCTCGTCGTAGGACTGGGAGCCCTGTTGCATGATATTGCCGATTCTAAATTCCACGGAGGAGACGAAAGTATTGGCCCTGAACTGGCAGGAACCTTTTTAAGAGATCTTCAGGTATCGGAAAAAGTAATCGAACATGTCATATCGATCATTGAAAACATTTCCTTCAAAGGTGGGAATTTTGATCAGAAATTCAGGTCACTCGAATTGGATATAATTCAGGACGCCGACCGCCTGGATGCTATTGGCGCAATAGGTATTGCCCGCTGCTTCAATTATGGCGGATTTAAGAACAGACCACTCTACGACCCTGCAATCCCTCCCAACCTGAACATGAACAAAGAAGAATATAAGAATTCGGTGAATCCCACTATCAACCATTTCTACGAAAAACTCTTACTACTAAAGGATCGTATGAATACGAAAACGGGAAAATCTATGGCAGCGGAAAGGCACACTTTTATGAAAAGCTTCCTGGCACAATTCTACGCAGAATGGGAAGGTAAACGATAGTCCTTCGCTTTTTTTCGCTTAATTCCCTGTGAATTTGGCTTTTCTCTTTTCGAGGAATGCAGAAGTTCCTTCTTTGAAATCCTTTGATCCAAAACATTCTCCAAAAGCCTTGATCTCTGTACTGAAACCATGACGGCCAAAACCAGCATTAACAGCCTTGATCGCTGTGGCGATCGCGCGTGGTGAATTATTGATGATCTTCCCGGCAATACTTTTACACAAAGGAATAAGCTCCTCTTGAGCAACCATATGATTGATAAGCCCCGACATATGTGCCTGCTCCACTCCGATCATACCGCCGGTGAGGATCAACTCAAGCGCCCTACCCTTGCCGATCAATTGCGGTAGTCTTTGCGTACCTCCATAACCCGGAATAACTCCCAGTGAAACTTCCGGCAGCCCCATTCGGGCATTATCGCTGGCAACTCTGAAATGGCATGACAAAGCCAGTTCAAGCCCTCCACCCAATGCGAATCCATTGATAGCTGCGATCACAGGAGTTCCCAATCGTTCAATAAAATCAAACAAAATCTCCTGACCGCGAGCAGCAAGCTGCTCACCTTCCTTCATTGAAAAACTTGAAAATTCAGCAATATCAGCTCCCGCAACAAAAGCTTTGGTTCCTGCTCCGGTCATAATAATCACCCTCACCTCATCATCTTCATTAAGGGCTTTTAAAGCCTGATGGAGCTCACTGATCGTTTCCCGATTCAATGCATTTAACTTTTCGGGACGGTTGATCGTTAGCAATGCGATATGGTTCTCGATTTCGACTAATAGATTCTGATATTCCATAGTTTATTATTGTTGATTGATGTGTTGAATTCAGCGAACCTGAAGTTAAGAATAATTCGGCTTACTAAGAGGTTTACATTTAGGAAAACTTACGGTAAATACCGTTCCTTTATCTTTCAGAGAGGTAAAACTGATAGTCCCGTTATAATTCTCCACCATATTTCGAACCATTCCAAGGCCCAATCCCATTCCACTGGTCTTGGTCGTAAATTTAGGTTCAAATATTTTCAGGCTGTTCTCCTCAGCGATTCCGAGTCCGTTATCTGCCACAGTAATCTTTACCGATTCACAATCCGAAAACACATTAACCATAATCTTCGGCTCCCGGTCTTCAGGAATTGCCTGGATCGCATTCTTCACCAGGTTTGTTATAACCCGGATCAACTGAGTTCGATCCATTTTTACGATAACCTCTTCCTCATCACTAAAGAAACGAATATAATCTTCTGTAAAGATATCCAGTGCCAGTTTAACAACCTTGACCACATTTAGCGTTTCATTCTGTTGAGCAGGCATATTCGCGAAATTACTGAATGCTGAAGCAATACTGCTTAAGGTATCGATCTGTTGAATAAGTGTATGTGAAAATTGAGCGAGTTTCTCAGAAGCCTCTGGGTCATTGGCGTCGAATTTCCTTTCAAAATTCTGAACACTCAGACGCATCGGAGTTAACGGGTTCTTGATTTCATGCGCCACCTGCTTTGCCATCTCACGCCATGCTTGTTCCCGCTCACTCTTCGCCAGCAAAACCGCACTTTTTTCAAGCTCGTCGATCATCCCGTTATAGGCATCTACCAGAGCTCCAATCTCCTCACTTGGATCCTCGAGATAAATCTTTTCGTTCCGCTTACTCAACCTGGTCTCATCGAGTTTCTGACTAATACTCTTTAAAGACCGGGTAATATAACTGGATATGAGATACGCCAGCAAAATGGCGATTCCAAACATGATAAGAAACCCTCCTCCCTGTCTCATCAGGAATTCCTGTAATTCGTAATCATAGAAGGTATTATCTTCAAAATATGGAATGTTCAATATCCCGATAGGCTTGAACTTCTGATCGAGAATATACGTATAAGAGGATTGATAACGCTCTCCTGCGGCAGTATTTACTTCAACGTATCTTTTCGAATTCGTTTCAGGATTCACCACACTGTTCTTCAAACTGTCCAACACATAAGGAGGTACTTTCACATAAAGTGAATCATCTGCAAACCTGGATTTGGACCCTATGATCAAATGTCCTTCAAGATCAAAAATGTTAAAGTTCAGACTTTGAACATTAGCAATCTCATAGATCTTACGAAGAAAGATATATTTTAAATTGGAGGTTTTAACCTCATAAGTAGTACTGCGCAATTCGTAATCGATCTGAGCCTTAAGCTGCAATTCCTTACGTTCAAGCATTTCCCGGTGATAATCTTCATTTTGAATATTATACTGATAAACAGTCACTCCGGCGAAAAAGATAGACGAAATGATCACAATCAGGATCATCGTCAGAAAGATTCGGTACCGCAGGGATAGTTTTTTATACACAGCCTAATATTTTAATTTGAGGCATCAATAATTACGCCAAGCGCCTTCAGGCATCAGGGTTTTTATCTCGAATGGATTTATACAATTTTATTCCCAACATAATCAGGATCATCAATACAAACAACCCCGTTAATCCAAAGATCCAGTTCAGAGAACTTCTGAGTATTACCAGGAATATCACAGCAAATAATATGATAGTCGATCCTTCGTTCCAGATACGCATAAACCTCGACGTATATCGAATCTCATCTCGCTGAAGCTGTTTATACATCTGATGTGTCTTCAAGTGATAAATAATCAACAACAATACAAAAAGTAATTTCACATGCATCCAACCCTGCTGAAGCCAACCGGGCATAATAAGTAATAATAAAACAGCCGTGAAAATTGCAAGTATCGCTGAGGGCCAGGTGATGATATTCCACAGTCTTTTGGTCATCAGTTTTAACTGACTCGTGAGTATCTCACGCTCCGGAGATGGCTTCTCATCAGCTTCGATATGATAGATAAATAATCGCGGTATATAAAAAAGACCTGCAAACCAGGTTATCACGAAAATTAAATGTAAAGATTTGATGTAATTATAATACTCCATAGTAAAAGCTGTTTCCATGAACCGATGCTAACTTCGGTTTAGGCATTTCAATTTACAAATTTGTTTTAACCTCTTTATACAAAAAATACCCGGTCACGATTGTCGAGATCAGATCCGCTAGTGAAAAGGATATCCACACCCCTATCTCCCCAAGATATTTTGGAAGGATCAACACCAACGGTATAAAGAAAAAACCCTGTCGTGTCAAGGTTAGGAAAAAAGCCGGCACGACTTTCCCAACCGCTTGAAAATATGCTGAACCTATCAGCTGTATGACAACGATAGGTGTTGCAGCAAAAACAAGTCGCATCGCATTTGGAGTCTCCGAAAGCACTTGGGCTTCATCCGTAAAAACTCTTGTAATAGCTTCCGGAAATGCCATGATCAAAAGAAATACAACTAACCCCAATACGGCAGCATATTTGATAGCCGTCGTTATTGACTCTCGCACTCTGGGAAACTTCCCGGCACCATAATTATATCCCGCAATAGGCAGAAAACCCTGAGTAATCCCCAAAACCGGAAACAGTGCAAACATCAGCATTCTACCTACGATGGCATAAACCGTGATCGATGATTCCCCACCGATCTCAAAAAGTATATTATTAACGAAGAGATAGGTAACACTTACCACCGCCTGTCGGGCCAGTGTCACACCCCCAAGAGAAGCGATCTCTTTTACCAGGCCAGGAATCAGGCGCATATTTTTAAATCCGATAGTAAGCTCCGATCTCTTAGACAAAAAGAACCAAAGGATATAGAGCAAACAACATATATAAGATCCTGTGGAAGCCCATGCCGCCCCGAACATTCCAAGATCCATGATATTGATAAAAAGAATATCCAGCAAAAGATTACCTGCAGAAGGTATGATCATGGCGACCATGGCAAAACGAGGCTTACCCTCCGCCCTGATCACATTATTCCCCATCATACTTAAAGCCAGAAAAGGCACACCGTATAAAACGATACGGTAATAAACTCGTGCAGGTTCGAATATCGCACCTTTACCTCCAAACAAAGGAATTATATCATCCGTATACCAAAGTCCGAAGAAAACCAAAATACTGGTCAGAATCAGTGTGAGTGTAATCTGATTTCCAAATGTATCAAGTGCTTTTTGCCTGTTACCTCCTCCGAGAGCCCTGGAAATTATAGAAGCTCCTCCGATACC
This sequence comes from Robertkochia solimangrovi, assembly GCF_007279655.1. Taxonomy (GTDB): domain Bacteria; phylum Bacteroidota; class Bacteroidia; order Flavobacteriales; family Flavobacteriaceae; genus Robertkochia; species Robertkochia solimangrovi. The sequence continues at coordinate 318,922 of NZ_QKWN01000001.1, forward strand.
TATCGCCATGCCGAGTGCTGCGATAAAAAAGGACACCGGCAACACAACATTGATCGCAGCGATTGCTGTAGCTCCGATCCAGTTTCCCACAAATATGGTATCGACCAATATATTCAGGGACATTACCAGAATTCCTATGGAAGCAGGTACCGCCTGTTTGACCAGTAATTTACCGATGGGTTGCGATCCTAATTCCTCAGAAGAGATTTTCGCCATATACAGCTATTTTATCAGACAGTGTGAATTGCCCATTCATCGATCCATCGTGCCAGCACTTTAACCCATCCTTCATCATCATTCAAACATGGCACCAGATGAAAGTTTTCACCACCGTGCTCCACAAAACTATCCTTTGCCTCCATACCGATCTCCTCGAGGGTCTCAAGACAGTCAGAAACGAATGCAGGAGTAACCACAGCCAGATTCTTAACCCCTGTTTCAGCATATTCATCTACCGTTTTATCTGTAAATGGTTTCAGCCAAGGGTCAATCCCGAGTCTTGATTGAAAGGAAGTATGATAACTCCCCTCAGGAAGCTCAAGATATTTCGCTACCAACCTGGTGGTTTCATAACATTGGTGACGATAACAGAATTGATGTGCAGGGGAGGGATTTCTACAACATTGACCATCGATCCTGCAATGAGAGCCGGTTACGTCTGACTTTCGAATATGTCTTTCCGGTACTCCGTGATACGAGAAAAGCAATTTCTCCCAATCCTTTCCTTCCAGTTCCTTCCTGATAGATTCAGCAAGCACTCTGATATAATCGTCATGATTATAAAATGCCGGAATAGTCGTGAAGGTCATGTCTGAAAAGAATTTTTTTCTAAGCTCTTCAGCCAGAACAATGATCGTCTCGGTAGTAGCCATTGCAAATTGTGGATACAAAGGAATCAGGAGCACTTCATTCACTCCCAGGGCCTTCAGAGACTCCAAACCTTCTTTTATCGAAGGATTTCCGTAACGCATCGCTAATGCAACAGGAACGCTGGTTAGTTTGTCTACTTTATCCTGAAGTCTTTCAGATAATACGATCAAAGGAGAACCCTCATCCCACCAAATACGGGAATAAGCCTCTGCTGATTTTTTAGGCCGGGTTTTTAAAATAATACCTCTGACTATCAGACTGCGCAACCAATAGGGCATATCGATCACACGCTCATCCATTAAAAACTCATCCAGATATTTTTTTACATCTTTGGGATCGGTCGAATCCGGAGAACCCAGATTTACCAGTAACACTCCTTTCATCAGGCAATAGTATTTTAAGCAAATTTACACTTTTAAGCGGCGTTATCCATGTTTGCAATAGGAATAGTTTATAGCCCGCCAATTTAGTTGATTCAACGGTGAAGACAGTATTCGATACCGCCAAGTATATGTTCGCGAAACAACGGCTCACTATACGATTCTTCAGTATGACCCAATCCCGTATAGAACATTCTTCCTCCGTCAAAATCCCTACACCAGGCGATGGGATGATCACCCCCATTCTTACCTCCCTTATAACTGGATTCATCCAATTTGAGTAAAACCTGAATTCCATCCTGGATCTCTTTATAGTTATACCATTCATCGGTTCTTTCCCAATGTTCCGGCAACATAGAAGTCGAAGGATGAGCGTCATCAATTCGAATTATCGTAGCTTCCTGAGTTTTTGGATGATCTACAAAATAAGCGCCTGTAAGCTCACCATACCAGGACCAGTCGAATTCTGTATCTGCTGCAGCATGTATACCTAAATAACTTCCACCGTTCTCAATATATTTTTTAAAAGCCGCTTCCTGGCCGATATTGAGCACATCTCCTGTAGTTGACAGAAATATCACAAGATCATAGGCTGCAAGGTTTACATCATTAAATTGTGAGGCATCTTCGGTATGAGAAACTTCGAAGTTATGTTGCTGCCCCAACGACATAAGCATCGCAACCCCAACAGGAATTGAACTATGCCGGAATCCTTCGGTCTTTGAGAAGACCAATACACGATCTGTTGCCGAAAGATTCTCTGACTCATTACTCCCACAACCCGTCATATAGATTGAAAATAAAGAGATCAAAAATTTCAGATATATCATGGCTATACGTTTAAGGACATTAGATATTTTTTGGGGGTGGTTCCGTATTTCTTTCTGAAGGCTGCGATAAAATGACTCGAAGTGCTGTAGCCTACCTTATGCCCTACTTCATTTACATTGCAGGTTCCGCTTTCCAGCATCTTTCTTGCATATTCCATTTTATAATCAAACAGAAAACTATAAACGGAATCTCCATAGATCTGTTTGAATCCTTCTTTTAATTTTTTAATATTCAACCCGATCTCTTCAGCTAATTCCTGCAATCCGGGAGGTTCAGCCATTCTTGAGATTACAATATCCTTAGCTCTTTTAATCCGTCTTACATTATCTTCATCGATCAGAAACGGACATTGATCAGTATCGGCATCCTCTGGCTGATTGAAGTATAAAGCGAGTAATTCATATACTTTTGCTTTCAGATAGATATGTTTGACCGAATGATGCATATTGAAGTTGATAATCTGACTCAACACCACCGATATTGCAGGAGTTACCGGTAATGAATTATAATATTTTTTGTCCCTGTTCTCTTCACTCAAAAACGTGATATAATCGGCTTCCATGGAAAAGAGACTATGAAACTTCTTTATCGGTATCAGCAACGAAACCAGCCAGGTCTTGGAAAAAATCGTTAGATTCATCGGAAGGTCTCGCTGAGGATTGTACAGCAGTAAAGAACTGTCTTCATTGACTTCCAGAACATACCGCGAATTGTTAAAATTAAAATTGGTATTCCCTTTTAAACAAAAATGAAACTGTATGAAACTACTGTCAACATCCTTTGTAAAGGACTGAACTTCATCAGTTTCATTCTGATACTTTATCAGCTTAAACCCTTCTTCGAACTCCACTTCCTTCAAAGTTCTTTCAGCGATATTTTTTTTACTCATAATCCCCTAAATTAGCCGTTCATTTATTTAGAACAGTTCTAAACTAAACACCATAGAAACGCGGTCACAATCCCAAAAATACGTTATTTTAGGCAATTAAGCCTTTCAGGCAATATAAAAGACCTCAAACGATAAAAAAAGTACCTCTAGCGTTATTTTTTTATAAATAACACCCCTAATTTTGTCACCTGACTTCAGAATTAACTGAATGAAAGCGTTTTTACATTCCAAACATAATTCCTTCTACACCGTAGGTATCAGTTATAAGAAAGCTGATGCCGGCGTCCGTGGTCAATTTAGCATGGACGAGGAAACTGTAGTGAACCTGCTTCGTCAGGCAAAATCTTCGGGTATAGAAGGTCTCATGGTCATTTCCACTTGCAACCGAACAGAGCTATTCGGATTTGCCCAACACCCCTTTCAATTAATTCAATTACTTTGCGGAAATTCCAACGGAACCGTTGAGCAATTTCAATCGATCGGATATGTCTACAAAAATTATGAGGCGATCCATCACATGTTTAAGGTGGGTGCAGGACTCGATAGTCAGATTCTGGGTGATTTTGAGATAATCGGACAACTAAAGCAAAGTTTTATTCGCTCAAAGAAGGAAGAGTTAACGAATCCTTTTCTGGAAAGACTTTGTAACTCTGTGATCCAGGCCAGTAAACGAATAAAGACTGAAACAGAGATATCATCTGGCGCCACTTCTGTCGCCTTTGCTTCTGTTCAATATATTTTATCACGCGTACCGGAAGTCTCAAAGAAGAATATTCTACTTTTCGGTACCGGTAAGATCGGAAGAAACACCTGTGAAAATCTGGTCAAGCATACCAGAAATAACCATATTGTTCTTATTAACCGGACTCGTGAAAAAGCGGAAAGGATCGCTGGAAAATTCAACCTCATCGTTAAAGAATATGCCCAGCTCCAGGAAGAGATCCGGGATACCGATGTGCTCATTGTCGCTACAGGTGCAACACACCCCACCGTAAATCGGGAATTGATTCATACCACAAAACCTTTACTCATCCTCGACCTCTCCATTCCAAAAAACGTTGACGATGATGTAAAATCCATGGACAATGTAACTCTTGTTCATCTGGATCAGTTATCCAAAATGACAGACGATACACTCAAAAGAAGAGAAAAGTTCATACCTAAAGCCAAAGAAATCATCGAAGAGGTCGAAGAAGATTTTAAAAGTTGGCTTGAAACCAGAAAATTCGCCCCTACCATAAAAGCCCTTAAGAAAAAATTAAAAACTCTTAAGGATTCCGAAATTGAGTTCCAGCGTAAAAAACTCAGTGACTTTAACAACGAACATGCTGAGATCCTAACCAACCGGATCATTCAAAAAATCACCACCCAATTCGCCAATCATCTGAAAGAATGTCCTGATTCTTCCGATGAAAGTATTGAACTCATAAAAAAAGTGTTTCAACTAGAGACCACCAAATGAATAGAATGATTAGAATTGGTACGCGAGACAGCGAATTAGCACTCTGGCAGGCCAAATATGTACAGCAACAACTGGAATCCTTTGGCTGTAGAACCGAATTAGTACCTGTAAAATCCACCGGAGATCTGATCCTGGATAAACCGCTATATGAATTGGGCATTACCGGCGTATTTACAAAGACCCTTGATGTTGCTATGCTAAAAGGAGAGATCGATATTGCTGTTCACAGCATGAAAGATGTTCCGACTCAATTACCCAAGGGAATTGTAAAAGCCGCAGTTCCGGAACGAGCAAATGTTCATGACTTACTCGTCTATAAAAACAACAACGAATTTCTTAACAACAAGAAAGCGTTGATCGCTACCGGGAGCCTAAGACGTAAAGCACAGTGGCTAAATCAATTCCCAAAACATCAGATCACAGATCTTAGAGGAAATGTGAATACGCGTCTTCAGAAGCTTGAAGACAACGATTGGAATGGAGCCATCTTTGCTGCTGCAGGTTTGGAACGAATCGGGATCAAACCTGAAAAATCGATGGTTCTTGACTGGATGGTACCCGCGCCAGCCCAGGGTGCAATGATGGTCGTGGCGAAAGAAGAAGACACCGACATCATCAATGCTCTAAAACCGCTCAACTCTTACGAGACAGATATCTGTACTACCATAGAGCGGGAATTCCTGCGCACATTGGAAGGAGGATGTACTGCCCCCATAGGGGCACTGGCTACCATCGACGTAGACTATCTTTGCTTTACCGGAGTTTTATTATCCCTTGATGGTAAGCAGAAGATCTCCATTGAAAAAAAGATTCTGATCGAACATTTCGAGGGACTCGGTGTAATTTGCGCACAGGAATTACTTGCAGATGGCGGACAACAACTCATGAAGAAAGTTCGAAAAGAACTGGAAAAGAAATAACGCTAAAAGGACTGGAATGTCTAAAGACACGATTCGTATACTAAGCACTAAAAAACTAACACCTTCACAAAAGGAGTTACTTCTCAATGCTGGCATAGCGATTACCGATGTCGATTTTATAGAGATCACTCCATTAGAATTCAACATAAAACAGCCGGTTGAAAATGCGATTTTTACCAGCAAGAATGCCGTCAAAGCTGTTGTTGATAAGAATATCGTAATCAAGAACTGTTTTTGTGTGGGTGACAAGACCTCTGAACTTATTTCAGAACAAGGGTGGAAGGTCCTTGAAAGTGCATATCAGGCAGATAAGCTAGCAGAAAAGATCATTCAAAGCCATGCAGATAAGAACTTCGTATTCTTCTGCACCCAGCGAAGGAGAGAAGAACTACCTGAAATGCTACAGCGAAATAAAATTGGTTTCACAGAAATCGAAACCTACAATTCCAACCTAAAACCCCAATTGGTAACCACCGGATTTGATGGCATTCTTTTCTTTAGTCCCAGTGCTGTGGAAAGTTTTGCGCAAAACAATCTTTTTGAAGACTTCACGGCCTTCTCGATCGGAAAAACAACCGAAAAGGCATTAAAAAAACATACGAACAATATAATTACAGCCAATAAAACGACCATAGAAAATGTGATCGTACAGGCGATTAAATACTATTCCACCTAGGAAAAAATTAAACAATATGATCAAAAACGACCTTTTCTTACGAGCTTTAAGAGGAGAAACCGTAGAGAGACCTCCGGTATGGATGATGCGTCAGGCAGGCAGGTATTTGCCGGAATTCATGGCGTTAAAAGAGAAATACGATTTCTTCACACGTTGCCGCACCCCTGAATTGGCCGCAGAAATAACCATTCAACCGATCGATATTGTAAAACCGGACGCCGCAATTTTGTTTTCAGACATCCTGGTTATTCCACAAGCGATGAATATTGAGGTGGAAATGAAGCCCGGCGTAGGGCCCTGGTTGCCAAATCCAATCAAAACCACTGCGGATGTGGATAACGTAATCGTTCCCGACATCAACGAAACACTAGGTTATGTGATGGATGCAATCGATATTACCAAGGAAAGACTTAATGACCGTGTTCCTCTTATCGGATTCGCCGGTTCACCCTGGACCATTTTATGCTATGCCGTTGAAGGAAAAGGTTCCAAGAGTTTTGATGCAGCAAAGGGATTTTGCTTTTCGAATCCAATCGCAGCTCATAACCTATTACAAAAAATTACAGATACGACGATCCTTTATCTAAAAGAAAAGGTAAAACACGGCGTAAATGCCGTACAAATATTCGATTCTTGGGGAGGCATGCTTTCTCCGGTTGATTATCAGGAATTTTCCTGGCCTTATATCAATCAGATCGTTGAAGCACTTGCACCGGAAACGGAGGTCATCGTCTTTGGTAAAGGATGCTGGTTCGCACTTAATGAAATGTCAAAAAGTAAGGCAAGCGCTCTTGGAGTTGACTGGACATGTTCACCAGCCAATGCGCGGTATCTGACCGGTGGTAAAATTACGTTACAAGGGAATTTTGACCCTTCCAGATTGTTATCGCCCATAAGTGAAATTAAAAAAATGGTTTGGGAAATGATCGATGCTTTCGGAAAGGACCGCTATATAGTGAATCTTGGCCATGGTATCCTTCCGAATATTCCGGTTGATCATGCAAAGGCATTTATAGAAGCGGTAAAAGAATATCCGAATCGATAATGAAACTTTCCGAACTGATAAGATCGCTGGATTTTTCACAATTATTAAGTCTGAACAAATATTTCTTGAGTAATCCGTTGTTCTTTATCGCAACGATTACAGCGACCAAAAGTTGCATGCTTATTTGTAATGATCAGTTCGGAGATACACATCATCAAAATAATCAGGCAAATGCCTTTCGACATGCATTTTGGAATGCCATGATCATCAGACAGTGCCTAAAATATACAAGCAAGGTTGAAAATGCGATGTCATGGTCTAAAAAAATTACCGACTGGCATGAAGAATTTTCACCCAACGAAAGGCTGGCCCGAGTGATGGATCTGCATAACAATGCTGTAGGTAGAACTTTTTATTTGAATACCTTTGGAAATAGCAGACCGGAGCTTTCAGAAATGACTATCTCCTATCGAAAACTGGCAGACCATTCCATTCAGATCTACTCGTCTTCTATCGGGGACGATCTTAGTGATTCGCTGGTCTATATCGAACAATTAAAATCAGAATGAAAGAAGCGTTTTATACATATATCGAGAAACTGCAAGATCGGATTACTTCGAAACTGGAAGCTATCGACGGTAAAGCAAAATTCCAACAGGATCTCTGGCAAAGAAAAGAAGGCGGTGGCGGAAGGACCCGAGTGATCGAAAATGGTAATGTCTTTGAAAAAGGAGGTGTGAATATCTCTGCCGTTCACGGCCCCTTACCAGAATCGATGCAAAATTATTTCAAGGTTGAGGATGTTGATTTTTTTGCTTGCGGACTTAGCCTGGTCATACATCCTGTTAACCCCATGGTACCCACGGTTCATGCTAACTGGCGTTATTTCGAAATGTATGATAAGCAAGGTACTATCGTTGATCGCTGGTTCGGCGGCGGTCAAGACCTTACTCCCTACTACCTGTTTGAAGAAGATGCAAAACATTTTCATCAGGTGTGCAAGAACGCTTGTGACAAACACCATCCGGAATTCTATCGTGATTACAAACAGAAATGTGACGACTATTTCTGGAATACTCACCGTGAAGAAGCACGAGGAGTCGGAGGTTTATTCTTCGATTATTGCAGGGAGAAACACGGCTTTAGTATTGACAACTGGTATGACTTTATTACGGAGATCGGCGATAGTTTTCTAGAAGCCTATGTCCCGATCGTTGAAAAAAGGATGCAACTTCCTTATACACCAGCGCAAAGAACCTGGCAGGAGATACGAAGAGGCCGATATGTGGAATTCAATCTTGTTCATGATAAAGGAACCTTGTTCGGACTAAAGACGAATGGCCGTATCGAAAGCATCCTGATGAGCCTGCCTCCTCATGTTCAGTGGGTATACGATCATCACCCTGAAAAGGACAGTGAAGAAGAAAAGTTAATCAATGTCTTAAAACACCCTATAGACTGGGTTTAAAAATATAAAATTATGTATCCTATCAAAAGAAACAGAAGATTACGTACCAATGCCGCTATACGTGCAATGGTCAGAGAAACAACACTGAGCACCGATGATCTCATGGCGCCTCTGTTTGTGGTTGAAGGGGATAAGATCAAGGAAGAGATCAGCTCAATGCCTGATTATTTCCGGTTTAGCCTCGACTTGCTTCAAGAGGAGGTTAAAGAATTATGGGAATTAGGAATCAAATCAGTGCTTCTGTTTGTAAAAGTACCGGATGAACTTAAAGATAATCTGGGAACCGAAGCCTTAAATCCAGACGGACTGATGCAACGTGCCATTAAACTCGTAAAAAGCACCATCCCGGAAATGCAGGTATTCACCGATGTCGCACTTGATCCCTATTCCTCTTACGGTCATGATGGTATCGTAGAAAACGGTGATATTCTGAATGACGAATCAGTTGAAGTTCTCGCTAAAATGGCACTATCCCATGCGGCTGCCGGGGCAGATTTTGTAGCTCCCAGCGATATGATGGACGGACGTATATTGAAAATGAGGGAACTCATGGAAAAAGAAGGATTTAAGAATACCGGCATCATGAGTTACAGCGCTAAATACGCATCCGCATTTTACGGACCCTTTCGGGATGCCTTGGATTCGGCACCAGGTTTTGGAGATAAGAAAACTTATCAAATGGATCCAGCGAACAGGACAGAGGCGCTTAGAGAAACCCATATGGATATTGAAGAAGGAGCCGATATCGTGATGGTAAAACCAGGATTATGTTATCTGGATATCGTTCGGGACATTAAGAATAATTTTGAAATTCCTATTGCTGTTTACCAGGTAAGTGGTGAATATGCCATGATCAAAGCTGCTGCACAGAAAGGTTGGCTCGATCATGATGCGGTCATGATGGAACAAGCGCTAGCAATAAAAAGAGCAGGGGCAGATATAATCGCCACCTATTTTGCCAAAGACCTTGCAAAAATTCTAAAACCCTAACCAAAACATGAAAAGAACTTTACTTATTCTAACCATGATCATCAGCTCTAAAGCCATGAGTCAACAAAGTACAATCGATGCATTCCTTGAAAAATGGCAAAACTCAAAAGCATATCTACTGGAAATTGCAGCAGCCGTACCTGAAGATAATTATGATTTTAGCCCTACAGAAAGGGAGATGAATATAAAAGAGCAACTGGTGCATATTCGGGGAAATATGATCTGGCTGAGCACCACCTATTTTACAAAAACTCCGGCAGATAAAGCAGCCATTTCCATCAATCCCGGGACAAAGCAGGAGTTGATAGATGAGCTCACTAAATCATTTGACAGTGTTAGTGACGCTATTAGAGCCACCGATCCTGAAACCCTCGATGAAACCGTTGAATTCTTTGCAGGACCTAAATCAAAATTACAGATTTTGAATCTCCTTCAGGATCATGTAACTCACCACAGAGGCCAACTCATCGTCTACCTGAACCTGCTCGAGATCAAGCCGCCTAAATACCGAGGCTGGTAATCATAAAATTAAGATTTAATCATTAACTTAGCTGGAAAGCGCTAAGATGACGTTACTTATCATTTACGCCCTGATATCTATCGGGGTATCTTTTTTATGCTCGGTACTGGAGGCAGTATTCCTCAGTGTAACTCCTACTTTTATCAATGTCAAAAAGCAAGAAAACAAGGCCTACGCCTTCTTACTTGAGAATTTAAAGAAGGATGTCGATAAACCGCTGATAGCAATTTTAACCCTGAATACGATCGCTCATACCGTAGGCGCCATAATGGTGGGTTCTCAAGCGGAGAAATTACCATTTAAAGTTGATTTTTTTGGTATTAATATTGTCGGAATTGTTTCAGCATTGATGACCTTTCTTATTTTGGTCGTCTCCGAGATCATCCCAAAGACTATCGGCGCCACGTATTGGAAAAAACTGGCAAACTTCACATCGAAAGCACTGACCTTCATGATCTGGCCTTTGAAGTATACCGGCATACTCTGGTTACTGCAATTAACAACCAAACTAATCGGCGGCAAGCATGCCCATGGATCAGTTTTCAATCGGGAAGATTTTACAGCCATGGCCGATATTGCGCAAGAAGAAGGCGTATTTCAGGAATCCGAATCAAATTTCATCAAAAATCTGGTACGTTTCAATGAGATCCAAGCAAAGGATATCATGACTCCCAGAACCGTGATTAAAACAGCTTCAGCAGATCAAACCATCGAAGCATTTTTCAAAGAGAACCCAAAACTTCGATTCTCGAGAATTCCAATATATCAGGAGAAAATGGATAACATCACCGGTTTTGTTTTAAAAGATCAGGTGTTGGAAGAAATGATCAATGGAAACGGACACAATCCGCTTTCAACGCTAAACCGGGAAATTCTGGTAACCAAAAGAAGTATTCCACTACCCAAATTATTTGAGAAGTTTATACAGAACCGAGATCATATCGCATTAGTTGTCGATGAATATGGCTCTATAAGCGGTCTGGTTACCATGGAAGATATCATTGAAACCTTGCTTGGCCTGGAGATCGTTGATGAGAGTGACAATGTCGAAGACCTGCAGCTTCTAGCCAGAAGAAACTGGCAGTTACGCGCCGAACGCATGGGAATTCTTGAAATCACTGATGAGGAACAAAAAAATGAAGAAAGCAAGGATTAAAACACCTTTAGGAGTTGCAGAAATTTGCGGTGATGAAAATGGGATCTCATCCATAACCATACTTGAAGACTCCAATATTCTATCCACTAAAATACCGGAAGAACTCAGTACATGTGCCGATCAATTAAATGATTACTTCGAAGGAAAACTTACCGATTTTAATCTTCCGCTTAATCCGAAAGGAACTCCCTTTCAAAAATCTGTTTGGCAAGCATTGACGGAAATCCCTTTTGGCAAAACCATGTCATATCAGGAGCTTTCCATAAAACTCGGAGATATCAAGGCAATACGTGCAGTGGCGTCAGCAAATGGAAAAAACCCGTTATGGGTTGTCATCCCATGTCATCGTGTGATCGGAAGTGATGGCTCACTAACCGGATACGCAGGAGGTCTATGGCGTAAAAAATGGTTGTTGGAACACGAACAGCCTTCTACTCAAATACGCTTGTTCGAATAAATATTATTCCTTAAATTTAATAGAAGCCTTCCGTTCAAAAATTCGAAAAAATGAAATTGCTCAGAAACACACTCGTGTCCTTTCTAATTTTTTTCGGATTAACTGTGGTTTCTCTATATGCTTTTAATTATGGCTATATAATCACTGCCGTCAAGACTGTCTATTTCAACGGACATACCACAGCCTTTTTGAAAGATTACCAAGAATTTGACAACCGCATTATTCAGGGATCAAATACCAGCAATACCTGGCCTGAACATGAACTATTTAATCAGATCCAGCAAACGGAGAAATTAAAAAAAATCAATATTGAACTCGGAACAACAGCATTCCTGATCATAAAAAATGATAGTATTTGGCACGAATCCTATTATGATAGTTTTGACGAAAATGAGATCAGCAATTCTTTCTCCATGGCCAAAACCATAGTCTCTGCATTATTAGGTAAAGCGATCTCCGAAGGCTATATTAAAGGTCTTGATCAACCTGTTACCGATTTCTTTCCTCAATTCGAATCTCCCTTCCAAAATCACCTGACCATCGGCGACCTCTCCACAATGAGTAGTGGGCTCGACTGGGATGAGTCTTATTATTCGCCGTTTTCTGTTTCAACACGATCCTATTTTTCAAAAGACCTGAGGGAACTAATCCTCAGTCTCAAGATTAAAGAAGAACCGGGAAAACATTATAAATATCAGAGCTGCAATACAGAGCTACTCGGAATGATCCTTGAAAAAGCTACCGGAAAGCCGCTATCAGAATATCTCTCCTCTTCCTTCTGGATACCCTTAGGAATTACAACTAATGCCTTGTGGCAGCTTGATAGCGACAATTCAGGCATGGAAAAGGCCTATTGTTGTATTGCCGCTACTGCCAGAGATTTTAGCCGATTCGGAAGGCTCTACAAGGATTATGGAAAATGGAATGGAGTACCCTTGTTAGATTCAGCCTTTGTAGCACGATCTAAGCAACCCCGATTTAAAGAGAGTCCTCAATACGGTTACGGACTTTGGCTATTGCACTATAAGGAAAAGGATTTTTTTATGATGCGTGGACATCTAGGACAATATGTTATCGTACAGCCTGAGGATGATCTTATAATCACAAGGCTGGGTCATCGTTCTGCTCCCAGAGACCCTAAAAGTAATTTCCGTTCAGATATACTGACTTATATTGATGAATCTTACCAAATGTTAAACAATGATCAACAATCTATCCCTTGAGAATATTTTATTCCTAGATATTGAAACGGTACCTGAGGCTGCCACATTTGAAGAATTGTCCCCCAAAATGAAAGAACTTTGGGAATTGAAATCAAAATTTCAACGAAAAGAAGAATATACCGCTGAAGAATTTTATGATCGCGCAGGTATATGGGCAGAGTTTGGCAAAATAATTTGTATTTCCGTTGGCTTTTTCACTTATCGCGGTGGTGGTCGCCAATTCAGGGTTACTTCTTTTGCAGGTGAGGAACAAGCATTACTAGGGGAATTCTCCGAACTCATCAATAATCATTACAATTCACCACAACAATTATTATGCGGTCACAATGCAAAGGAATTTGATTTCCCGTATATCGCAAGACGTATGATCATTAATGGACTTAAACTCCCGAATAAATTGAATCTTTTCGGTAAGAAACCCTGGGAAATACCGCATTTGGATACTATGGAACTCTGGAAGTTCGGAGATTTTAAAAATTACACCTCATTAAATCTTTTAACTAATGTACTCCATATTCCATCGCCAAAAGACGATATTGATGGCAGCATGGTAAGAAACGTATATTATGAAGATAACGACATCGAAAAGATCGTCAGATATTGCGAAAAGGATGTGGTAGCGGTAGCACAGGTACTCTTACGTTTCATGGGCGAGGATCTCCTTGATCAATCGGAGATCCTCCACCGCTAAAGAAACTAACTTACGAGATTAGATTGCTTATTTATTAAGCATAAACTTTTTTGCACGAATCTTTCCATCCTCAACCACGGTTACAATGTATAAACCGGTTGGATAGTTAGAGACGTCAATATTTTTACGGAAGCCATATCCTGTATATACAATTCTTCCCGAAGCATTAAAGATCTGATATTCCTTATTATCCGCCGTAGCATCGACAGCAATCGTCTTATTTACGGGATTCTGATACACGGTAAGTATTCCACTTCTCGCATTGAGCGAAATAGTTGGTGTAGAAAGACTGGCAAGGATATTAGGATTATAAGCGTAACCTTGCGCATCGATCTGATTCTTAGTTACCGTTACCCAATCACCTACCCCGTGTAAATCATCATCGGAATCTTCATTTTTCAGAAGATCGTCCCGTAATGTAGTTGCGCTGTAGATATCGGTAAACGCAGAAATATTATCGCTTTCGTCAACGGCATTTAACTGAATCTGATAGGTCCTGTTCGGGTCCAATCCGTTAAGATTGATCTTTGTGCCTTTATAATTTTTAGTATGAAGCTTTCCATCAAGATAAATATTATACAATACCAAATCACTCTTATCATCCTGAGATGGATCCCATTCGATTTCTACCGAATAGCTCGTGATCATTTGAATTCTTATATCTAAAGGAACGGTTGGGGGAACCTCGTCTCTTATTATGGTGGAAAACTCAATAGAATTGCTGTAATCAGAACCGATTAATGCTGTACAAAGTGAACGTACGCGAAAATCATAATTCTCATTTGCGAGCAACCCGGTAATCAAATATTCCTCATCCGTCGTCATTTCAGTAGTCCATTCATCAGAATCGGTGAGTTTGTATTCAATTTCATAAAGAGCATCGGTTGAACCTGTCCAGGAAACTTTAACATTATTTTCATCCAGGGTTTGCGCTTTCAAATTCTGCGGAACGTCAGCCTCACAATCGCTAACCTTAATCCCGGTAACAACGATCGAATAATCTTGTTCTGCAGTGTAGAGCTTACCTTTATGTGAAATGGTAATAGTATACGTACCACTAGCATTTGGAATTTCAATCTTTTCGAAAGGATCAACTATGTTATCTCCACGTACTGCTCCTCCTTTTAAATTACTCATGGATAATTTCCAGGGCTTAAAGGTTTTACCATCCTGTTTAATCCTGATATCAAGATCATTAACCAGAACAGCTTCACTGCTGTCCATCCAACGATTATATTCTTTAGGATTCGCTGGATCAGTCCAGGAAATCGAAGCCATGAGGGTTTTTCCCTCATCAGCCGTTACCTCAAATGAATACGTTCCTCCATCAGACAAGGACTTTTCCTGAACCAGACTTTTAAGGTCGTTGTTCATTAAAGTGGTAGCCGCCTTCTTATCATTGATGATTCCCCATCCAAAGACAGGATCCGGACCATCAAAATCACCTGCTTCATCAGCGGTATGCAGCGCCAGCCCCTTCAGGGTTGATGCTTTCATATAAGATCCATATATATTGTAATAGTATTGTTGCAATAAGGTCAATGCTCCCGTCACACCTGGCGAAGCCATGGAAGTTCCAGACATTGTTCTATAGTCATCTGTTGCATCTCCGTAACTGGAATAAATATTAACTCCTGCACCCGTGATATCCGGCTTGATCCTGCCATCATCCGTAGGTCCATAATTACTGAATGAAGCGATCTTTGATGAGATCAGATTTCCTGATTCATCGATCTCAGCACTTTCCGAAGCCGCAACTGTAATTCCATTCTTAGCTACAGCAAATCCTAAAAGCAGATCATAGCCATCCTTTCGGCTACCATAATTAGGATCATCATTATAACCCATACCCTGTGTATTACCGGCTGCTGTAACCATCAGATAGTAAGGAGCATTATACATGATCTCATCCCAATCCTTAGCCTGATAGATATAGGTTCCAAAATACCAATCCGGTATCGATTTTCCACTAATTCCGTAAGAGTGATTTGATAATAGAAGCCCCCCTGCAGCAGCATCAGCCACTTCTCCTTCATCTTTTGTCCAGTCATAAGAAACTCCCTGTGCATTATAAGCTACACCTTTTGCCACCGGATCAACACCAGCAGCCAATAACGTTCCCATAACATGAGTAGCGTGATCACTAACTCTTTTTGAGTTATCTCCAGCTACTACCCTGCCAACGAGTTCCTGGTGATCCATCAGTGCCTTACCACTATCCCATACACCTACTAACATTCCTGTACCATCCAGATCCAGGGAAAGATCGCCATTCGCATAAAGAGAATTGGACCGAGATGTCTGTACCACAACATCATTATATGTGGTATAGTAAACTGGGGCTCCATCCGGTCCAATTTTTTGAAGTTCAATAAACCCTCCGTCACCTAACTCTTTGGAGGTAACCCACCCTTTTTTAGTTGCCATTTCAAGGGCCTCAGCCTTGTTAGCTATGGCTCTATCCTGAAATCTGACTGCAAGCTCCTTTAATCTGGCGACAGAACTTGCGGGATAATATGGGGCATTCCCGCATTCGTTCTTGCTCTGAGCATTTACACTGTCTGTGCTGAATGCAAAAACTGCAAGGGCGACAGGGCACACCAGAAGCTTAAGTAGGTCAGTTTTCATAACAGTGGATTTGGATTAGTCATACTAATGTAAAATTTAACACGTATTGTACGATTAAAAGGACGTTTTTTTCGATGAAATACACCTAAAATTTTGGATTTATTCTAAAAAAACCCATATATGTGGTAATATTCCTTATTATTTGTAATCTTTTACAACTAATAAAAATGCATTTTATCGGATATTTCTGTCCATATATCCAATTTCTATAACTTTTCCTACAAAAAGTAGCTTCAAGTATCTAAAAAGTAATCTGAAATTGTAAGATTCTGAGTTGCAGTATGTAAGAATTAATTTCTTTTCAACTGAATATATACCGGGAAATGATCACTAACTCCGCCAAAATATCGCTCACCCACAAACGTTCTGAAAGGCGTATCCTTATATTTTCCTTTCCACTCGCGAAGCATGATATCATTATAAATATTGGAACTTTCATAACTGTGCATGCCTGACCGATTGGGTTGAAGAAATTTTTTAGAAAAAATGATCTGATCGAAAAGATTCCATCTTGAATTATGCACCAGGCTACCTCGGTTATATGGATCGATTAAATTCTCCATCGGATTATACAGCTCCCCAGTCAATAAATATTCCTTTATACTTGTTGAAAAAGGGTCATCATTAAAATCCCCCATAATAATAAATGAAGGGTCATTCTCCTTTTCTTTAATACCATTCATGACGAAATGCACGGTTTTGGCAGCTTCGATCCGTTTATAATCGGTAACGCCCATACCTTCTCTTCTGGACGGCCAGTGATTCACGATGACATGAATTCGTTCACCGTTCAATTCGCCGGTAACACGAAGCACATCCCTGGTATAGTCGCGCTGTCCTGATCTGTCATCTGTAATCATTACAGGTTCGGTATACGCTTCGAAAACTTCAAAACGTGTTCTATCATACAATAATGCAGTATCGATCCCTCTTTCGTCAGGAGAATCAAAATGAACGAAGTCATAATCGAGATCGGATAGATGATGTGAATTCAACAGGTCAGTAAGTACACGGTCATTTTCGGCTTCTGCAACGCCAACAACGGCCGGTGGAAGATTCGACTCTTTGAATCCAATCCCTGCAATCGCCTGACCTAGTTTATAAAGTTTATTCTCATAGCGTTCATCATCCCACTCTCTATCACCTTCCGGCGTGAATTCTTCATCCAGAATATACGGATTGTTCTCAGTATCAAATAAATTCTCAAGATTGTAAAATGCAACAGTATGGAGCTCCTTCTTTTTCATCAATTAAAAGTAATAAAAAATCAATTGACTACCTTTGTACTTTATTTCATCATATGCTTGAAAAGAAGAATTTAGACTATGAAAAGGTAGTACTCATCGGAGTGATCAACCAGGAGCAGAACGAGGAAAAATCCAATGAATATCTGGATGAACTGGAGTTCCTTGCCTATACTGCCGGAGGCGAAGTTCAGAAACGCTTCACCCAAAAGATAGATGTTCCTAACCCGAAAACTTTCATCGGGACAGGAAAGATGGAGGAGGTCGAAACATTCGTAAAAGAAAATGAGATCGGGACCGTAATTTTCGATGACGAACTTACCCCTGCTCAACAAAAGAATATAGAACGCATATTAAAAGCGAAGATTCTGGATCGAACGAGTCTGATTCTGGATATTTTTGCACAACGGGCACAGACCAGTTATGCCCGAACTCAGGTTGAATTGGCACAATATCAATACCTTTTGCCAAGATTGGCCGGTTTATGGACTCACCTTGAAAGGCAACGTGGTGGTATCGGTATGCGAGGACCGGGTGAAACGGAGATCGAAACTGACCGAAGGATCGTAAGAGACCGAATTGCACTTTTAAAACAAAAGCTGCAAAAAATTGACAAACAAATGGAAACACAACGGGGTAACCGGGGAGCACTTGTCAGAGTCGCTTTGATCGGTTACACGAATGTCGGCAAATCCACTTTGATGAATGTTATTAGCAAAAGCAATGTCTTTGCAGAAAATAAATTATTCGCGACTCTCGATACTACGGTACGAAAAGTGGTCATCGGCAACCTTCCGTTTCTGTTAAGTGACACAGTAGGATTCATCAGGAAATTACCCACTCAACTGGTAGAATCATTCAAGAGTACGCTTGATGAAGTACGTGAAGCAGATCTGTTACTCCATGTGGTCGACATCTCTCATCCAAATTTTGAAGAACATATCGCATCAGTGAATAAGATCCTGGATGAGATAGACAGCGCAGATAAACCAACCATTATGGTCTTTAATAAAATCGATGCCTATAAACATGAAACCATCGAAGATGATGACCTGATGACTGAGAAGACCAGCAAACACTTCACACTGGAAGAATGGAAAAAAAGCTGGATGAACCGAATAGGAGATAACGCACTATTTATCTCAGCATTGAATAAAGAAAATCTGGAGGAATTCAGAAAGAAGGTATATGAAGCGGTTCGTGAAATACATATCACCCGGTTCCCTTATAATAATTTCCTGTATCCCGAATATCACGAAGATCTTGATACAAAAGAATAAGCCTGGATTCCTCCAGGCTTTTTTTATAAGAATTACAATTTCCTAGAAATTATAATTAAGTCCAAAAATCCAATAAGACTGGATATCATTATCGATATTATCGAAAGTTGCGTCAGCATTACCAATGGTATTCAGCGCATAATCGAGTGCTTCCTGCTGATTATCTCTGAGCGCAAACTCAAACCCTACTCCTATATTTTTCCATAAGGTATACCCAAAGGCATTCGTCCAGGTCCAGTTCGAATAATTACTATCCTTATAACTCATAAAAACAGAGAGATTGGATTTTATACTCAGAGCTCCAAACTTCCTGTTATAATCCGCAAGGATCTTACAACCTGCAGATGAAGTATAGATGTTATCTTCGTCACTAAATACGAGGTTATAGTTCAAAGGGTGAAATACAACCACAAGATCATTGAGAGGAGTCCATGTAGCACCAATACCCAGATCAAGATATCCAGGATCATTAAAATTACTCAGAATCGTGGTTCGATATTCCATCAAGGCTGAAGCGGCAAATTTGCTGGATAATTTATAACCATATAAACTTGAAATATTAAAAACATCCGTAGCCTCGCGATA
Source organism: Robertkochia solimangrovi (assembly GCF_007279655.1). Classification (GTDB taxonomy): domain Bacteria; phylum Bacteroidota; class Bacteroidia; order Flavobacteriales; family Flavobacteriaceae; genus Robertkochia; species Robertkochia solimangrovi. Next base: position 338,177 of record NZ_QKWN01000001.1, read on the forward strand.
ACTATCATCATCATTTGGATCATCCTTATCATCGTATTTCAACCATGACAAATTGATCAGTGCTGAATTACGCCAGAAATACTTTTCCTGGTTCAGGTTTGCATAAAGATTGACCGTACCGCCAATCTTACCGGAGGAAACATTGGGTGTTCCTTGAGAATACCACTTATCAAATTCAGAAAGACTTATTCCTATAGTACCAAAAGCACCGTATCGCCAACCAGGATATTTATCAATCTTGCTTTGCAAGGCGTCGACTCTTTTTTGAATATCACTAATAGAATCCTTTTTTAATTTTTGAACCTCTTTGAGCTCATCTAATGTTTGGGAATAACCTGTTATTGAAACAAAAAACAGGAAGATAGGGAGTAGATACTTCATTTTCATCCAGAAACACTTAAGTTGTTGATTTTACAGTGATTAAATATACTGATATAAAAAATGCCAAAAAAGTTAGTGCTACAGAAAGCTATTATTTTCGCTTAACTAACGGCACTGAAGAGCAAGCCTCCCCATACATGATACTTTTCGCCACAGGTTGCAATTTTGCGAGCAACTGTAAATATGCATTTTCAGGAACCGGCTTCTTAGAACAACCTTTTACGATCACAGGCTTATTCTCATATTGAGACACATCGAAATCCCGTATAAGATCCTGAAAAATAACAGTTTCAAGCATTTTAAAATCTCCTGCAACCACTTTCTTTGCAATACCTTGTAATCGCGTAGAAAGGAACATTATCGCCCATGCTGGCAATATCGTATCTGAACTGCAATAAATCGCAACATACTTATCGCGATATTGTTCCCAATTATAGGTGTCAGCACGTTCTCTAAAATCCTTCTCCCGCAGTATCAATCCTTCATACAACCAATCACTGATATCCAGTCCGACCCTTTCTCCAACCGGATAGAGATCCTCCAGATCGAGGGTGACTAATTTGCTTTCTGCTACTCTATTTCTGATCTCCTCCATTTGAGTTGACTTAAATTATAACAAGCCGAGTTCCAGCTTTGCTTCCTCGCTCATCAGATCCTGGCTCCATGGTGGATCAAAGGTTATCTCTACCTCTGCATCCTTTACATCATCGATGCTTTTAATTTTTTCTTCAACCTCTACGGGAAGTGTTTCCGCAACCGGACAATTTGGAGTGGTAAGAGTCATTAAAACCTTAACCTCTTGGTCTTCATTTACGAAAACATCATAAATCAATCCCAATTCATAGATATCTACAGGGATCTCCGGATCATAAATCGTCTTTAGAACTCTGACAATCTTTTCTCCTAATTCAGTTGTATCTGTGGCTGTGCTCATTATTCTCTTAGTTTAATTGCGTCTGGTATGCGATCGCATACATTTTTAATTGTTTGATCATATTCACCAAACCATTAGCTCGTGTTGGTGACAAATGCTCCTTGAGTCCGATCTCATCGATGAATGCAGTATCTGCATTGATGATCTCCTGAGGTTTATGTCCCGAAAAAGCCCGGATGAGTATAGCGATAATCCCTTTCGTTATAATCGCATCACTATCGGCAGTGAACAATAACTTTTCATCTGATAATTCTGCATGCACCCAAACCTTACTCTGACAACCTTTAATTAGATTATCATCTGTTTTATAAGCGTCATCGATCAATGGCAGTGACTTCCCCAACTCGATCATATACTCATATCGTTGCATCCAGTCATCGAACATGGAAAACTCATCTACTATATCCTGTTGAATTTCCTTTATTGTCATAATCATTATTTTAAACAAAAGTACAACATCACACTTTCGTAATCAACTGTTTCTGTATATGGCACTATAGAAGGTATCGATCAGAGAAAATATAACTGTTAGGCCAGCATTAAATGTGCTTTTTTGACCGCAGCCACAAGAACATCTATCTCTTCTTTCGTATTATAAAAGGCAAAGCTCGCCCGTACAGTACCCGGTATTTTGAAATAATCCATGATCGGCTGCGCACAATGGTGACCTGTACGTACGGCAACCCCTAATTTATCAACTATTGTTCCGATATCATAGGGATGTACCCCTTCGATATTGAACGAAATCACCGATGTTTTATGCTTTGAAGTTCCATAGATACGCAAACCTTCTATTTCCTCCAAAGCCTTTGTGGCATATTCTAAAAGCTCATGCTCCCATGCCATGATCTCCTCCATCCCAATGGAATTCAGATAGTCAATAGCAGCTCCAAAAGCAATCCCTCCACAGATATTCGGTGTTCCTGCTTCAAATTTGTGAGGCAGATCTGCATAGGTGGTTTTTTCAAAGGTAACCTCAGCAATCATCTCACCTCCCCCCTGATAAGGCGGTAATTTATTTAACCATTCCTCCTTACCATACAGAACCCCTACTCCAGTAGGACCGCACATTTTATGTGCTGAAGCGACATAAAAATCAACATCCAGTTTCTGAACATCCGGTTTTAAGTGAGGACAAGCCTGAGCCCCATCGATCAATACCGCAGCCCCTACATTATGAGCGAGTTGTATGATCTCCTCTATCGGATTGACAGTCCCCAGAGCATTAGAAATATGATTACAAAAAACAAGTTTTGTATTTTCATTCAGTAATTCCTTATAGGAACTCATGATAAGCTCCCCATTTTCATCCATCGGTATTACCTTCAGAATTGCCCCGGTTCGCTCACAAAGCATTTGCCAGGGAACGATGTTAGAATGATGTTCCATCGCTGAAACGATCAGTTCATCCCCTTCTTTTAAAAAAGAACCGAATCCGTTTGCGACAAGATTAATTCCATGAGTAGTACCTGATGTAAAAATAATTTCATAGGAACGGGCAGCATTGAAATGACCTCTGATCTTATTTCTTGCTTGCTCATATTTATCGGTTGCTTCCTGAGACAATGAATGCACCCCCCGATGAATATTTGCATTATAATTTGAATAATAATCAACAATACAATCAATGACTTGCTTTGGTGTTTGTGAAGTCGCGGCATTGTCGAAATATACGAGTGGATAACCATTCACCTTTCTCTTCAGAATGGGAAAGTCTTCTCTTATTTTATTGATATCAAACATAGGATCTGTTTACACAAATGTACTAAGTATTTAACTGAGGGTAAGCGCGATCTAACAAAAATCACAAACCCATATGTACCCGTTATTACCCGGGTAAAATAAAAAGACCGGCACTTAGAGATACCGGTCTGTATAGTAAAAGCTGATACGTCTTACAGATCGAATCCGAGATTAACTCCCAGTTTCATAGCGATCAGTTTATTGATACGTTGCTTAACTTCTGGTATCTTAACGCTTTCCAGAACATTATTTGCAAATGCATACATCAGCAATGCTCTGGCCTCTTTTTCAGGAATACCTCTTGATTTCAGATAAAACATAGCTTCATCATCCAGCTGACCAATGGTACAACCATGCGAACATTTTACGTCGTCTGCAAAAATCTCAAGTTGTGGTTTCGCATTGATCGTTGCCGTATCATCGATAAGGATATTGTTATTCTGCTGGAATCCATTAGTTTTCTGTGCCTCCTTCTCAACGATGATCTGACCATTGAATACTCCGGTACTTCTGTCTGCATAGATCCCTTTATAATCCTGATGACTCTCACAGTTCGGAGTTGCATGATGCACCAGCGTACTGTGATCCACATGCTGTTTGTCTCCAATAATAGTGACTCCTTTCAGGGTAGAATCAAGATATTCTCCTTTATGGAAGAATTGAAGATTATTTCTGGTCACATTCCCCCCTAGCGAAAAGGTATGCACCAGCGCATGACTATTCTGCTGCTGTGAAATAAAAGTATTATCGATCAGTGAAGCAGATTGTCTGTCATTCTGAATTTTATAGTAATCAACGATCGCTCTTTTATTTGCAAAGATCTCTGTTACTGAGTTTGTAAGCACTGGATTATCAGTAAGACTCTGATGTCTTTCGATAATCTGTACATGCGCGTTTTCACCCACAACGATAAGATTCCGAGGTTGCAATAGCAATGAAGATTCATTGCCTGTAGAAAAGTGCAGGATCTGGATCGGTTTTTCCACTACTTTTCCTCTTGGAATATTTATAAAGGCTCCTTCACGGGAAAATGCAGTATTTAAAGCTGTCAGACCGTCGGTCTTCGCGATTTTATTGAAATAATTATCGATGATGATCTTGTACTTTGGCTTGGACAGCGCAGCACTCATCAAACATACGTCAAGACCTTCATGGGAAGTCTCAGACAGATGTGAACTATAGATTCCGTCGATAAATACGATCTTATAAGAATCGATCTCATGAATGAAATATTTTTTTACTTCTTTGAATTCAAGAGATGATTCATTTTTTGGAAACACACTGTAATCACTTTTAAGCAACTTACTTAAGGACGTATATTTCCAGGACTCCAATTTTTTGGAAGGGAATCCGAGATTTTCAAAGTCTTTTATCGCCTTACTTCTGACCTCATGTACCGGTAGATTCACATCTACGGTATCTTCAAATGCCATAAAGGACGATACCAGTTTATCTTTTAATTCCATGCTTGTGATTTCCTTTTATACAGTTGCCTCCTGCTTGATCCAGTCGTAACCTTTTTCTTCCAGTTCAAGTGCCAGTTCTTTTCCTCCGGATTTAACGATCTTACCATTGAGAAGCACGTGAACAAAATCAGGTACTATATAATCGAGTAAGCGCTGGTAGTGTGTGATCACAACCACTGCATTTTCATCATTCTTCAGACGGTTTACCCCATTAGCCACAATTTTCAATGCGTCGATATCAAGACCTGAATCGGTCTCATCGAGAATTGCCAGTTTAGGCTCCAGCATTGCCATCTGGAAGATCTCGTTTCTTTTCTTCTCTCCTCCGGAAAAACCTTCATTAAGAGAACGTGAAAGGAACTTTCTGTCGATTTCAAGTAATTCGGATTTCTCTCTGATCTTTTTCAACATCTCATTAGCCGGCATCTCTTCAAGTCCTTTTGCCTTTCTGGTTTCATTGATCGCCGTTTTAAGGAAATTCGTTACGGTAACACCGGGAATTTCAACAGGATATTGAAAAGAAAGGAAAACACCTTTGTGCGCTCTCTCTTCCGGAGCCAGCTCATTAAGCTCTTCACCTTCGAGAAGTACCGAACCTTCCGTGATCTCAAAATCTTCATTTCCTGCAATTACAGAGGCAAGTGTACTCTTACCGGAACCGTTAGGTCCCATTATGGCATGTACTTCTCCGGGTTTCACATCCAGGTTAATACCCTTTAAGATCTCCTTACCTTCAACATTCGCATGTAAATTCTCAATCTTTAACATATGTATCTATTAACAATCCTGATTTCCAGGATTAAATATTCAAAACTCTGTTTATACTTAATTAACCTACTGACCCTTCCAGGGAGATTTCCAATAACTTTTGAGCTTCCACTGCAAACTCCATCGGAAGTTTATTCAAGACCTCTTTACTGAAACCATTCACGATCAAAGCGATCGCTTTTTCAGTATCGATACCTCTTTGGTTACAATAAAAGATCTGATCTTCTCCAATTTTACTGGTAGTAGCCTCATGCTCGATCTGAGCAGTTTTATTCTTAGCCTCGATGTACGGGAATGTATGAGCCCCGCACTGATTACCCATCAACAGTGAATCACACTGCGAAAAGTTCCTTGCATTGGCTGCACGACTATTGATCTGTACAAGTCCGCGATAACTATTCTGAGAACGACCGGCCGAAATACCTTTAGAGATAATGGTACTTTTGGTATTCTTCCCTAAGTGGATCATCTTGGTACCGGTATCTGCCTGCTGATAATTATTAGTAACCGCGATAGAGTAGAACTCACCCACAGAATTATCTCCTTTCAAGATACAGGAAGGATATTTCCAGGTGACGGCTGAACCGGTTTCCACCTGTGTCCAGCTAATTTTGGCATTAGTTTCACAAAGTCCGCGTTTCGTCACGAAATTAAAAACTCCACCTTTCCCTTCTTTGTCTCCAGGAAACCAATTCTGAACAGTACTGTATTTTATTTCAGCATCATCAAGAGCGACCAGTTCCACAACCGCTGCGTGCAATTGATTCTCATCTCGCATCGGGGCAGTACAACCTTCCAGATAACTCACATAACTTCCTTCATCTGCAATAACCAGTGTACGTTCAAACTGACCTGTACCCGCCTGATTGATTCGGAAATATGTAGAAAGTTCCATAGGACACCTCACTCCTTTTGGGATATAACAGAAAGAACCATCTGAAAATACCGCTGAATTCAAAGCCGCATAAAAATTGTCTTTCTTCGGCACCACAGAACCGATATATTTTTTAACGAGTTCCGGATGTTCTTTAATAGCTTCAGAAATCGAACAAAATATGATCCCCTTTTCCGCCAATGTCTTCTTAAACGTTGTGGCTACAGAAACTGAATCCATCACTACATCAACCGCTACTCCGGCGAGCTTCTTCTGCTCTTCAAGAGATATACCCAATTTCTTAAAAGTGTCCAGAAGTTCTGGATCCACTTCATCCAGGCTATCGTATTGCGGCTTTTTCTTAGGTGCAGAATAATAGGAGATCGCTTGAAAATCAGGCTTTTTATAAGTAACATTTGCCCACTCCGGCTCCTCCATCTCAGTCCATGCCCGATAGGCCTCGAGGCGCCATTCAGTCATCCAGGAGGGTTCTCCTTTCTTCAGGGAGATTGCCTTTACGATCTCTTCATTTAAACCAACAGGAAAAGTCTCAGATTCTATATCGGTATAGAAACCATATTCGTACTCCTTGGTTTCGAGTTCTTTCTTTAATTCTTCTTCAGTATATGCCATTACAAATCTTTCTAACTATATTAAAGTGAAAAACTTTCACCACATCCACATGTGCGTTGTGCATTTGGGTTGTTAAATACAAAACCCTTTCCATTGAGTCCGCCAGAATATTCAAGAGTGGTACCCACGAGATATAAAAAGCTTTTTTTATCAACGATTATCTTTACTTCGTTATCTTCAAAAACCTTATCATTATCCTCACTGTTCTTATCGAACTTCAGTTCATAAGACAATCCGCTGCAACCTCCGCTTTTCACACCTACGCGAACAAAGTCCTGATGAGGATCGAATCCATCATCGGTCATCAACTCTGCAATTTTCTTTTTTGCTGTTTCAGAAACTTTTATCATCGCAATTAGATTACTTCTAAATAGGCTACAAAAATAAGATTTTAAACAGGATATACCATAGCTTATAACATTATTATAATAAATGCCTGTATAGAGGTTAACTATACAGCCATCAATCACTTCCTGTTCGGTCTGAAAAAGCCATATTTGTTTCTCTTAAAATCCCTGCTACCAGGAAATTTCAGCCTGTTCCATCGATCCATTTACCCAATACACCTCCTTTGATTACCTTTGCACCATGATCGAAGATAAAGACCAGAAAAAAACATCGATAACCGAAATGGGAGAATTCGGACTCATCGAACATCTGACTAAGGACTTCCCTGCCAATATGGAGTCAACAATCAAGGGTATAGGTGATGATGCCGCCGTGATGAATTATGACGGAAAGAACACAGTAGTTACTACGGATCTTTTGGTGGAAGGAGTTCATTTCGACCTTTCCTATATCCCTTTAAAACATCTGGGCTATAAGGCGATCATGGTTAATCTTTCCGATGTATATGCAATGAATGCAAATCCCACACAGGTAACGGTTTCAATTGCGGTTTCCAATCGTTTCCCGCTGGAAGCGCTTGAAGAGCTATATGCCGGAATCTATCTTGCCTGTAAAACCTACAACGTCGATCTCGTCGGAGGTGACACCACCTCTTCTAACAAAGGGCTACTTATCTCGGTAACTGCCTTAGGAACTGCAGATTCCAATAAGATCGTCTATAGAAATACGGCTGGAAACAATGACCTGCTGGTCGTAACGGGTGACCTGGGAGGCGCCTATTTAGGGTTGCAGGTACTACAAAGAGAAAAAGAAGTTTTTAAAGTGAATCCTAAGAATCAGCCAGATCTTGAGATGTATTCCTATATTATCGAGCGACAATTAAAACCGGAAGCTCGTGCTGATATACCCAGATTACTGGAAGCTCTGGATGTTCTCCCAACTTCCATGATCGATATCAGTGACGGACTTTCTTCAGAAATACTGCACCTTTGCAAACAATCGAATGTTGGCTGCAATCTGTTTGAGGATAAAATACCTTTAGACCCACAAGTAATAAACACCTGCGAAGAATTCAATATCAGCAGTACCACAGTTGCTCTCAGCGGAGGAGAAGACTATGAATTGCTTTTCACGATTGCTCAGGAAGATTATCCAAAAATCAAAGGGAATCCAAACCTTACCGTGATCGGGCATATGACCGAAGTGAAAGAAGGCATTCACCTCATCACCAGAGCTAATACAAAGATCCCGATTGTTGCTCGCGGCTGGAACGCATTCTCTGAAGATCAGGAATAGATTCAACAGCGAATATTCGATATTGCTAAAAACAGAATAAGAGAACACCAGCCGTAATACACACTAAATCGGCTTTCATTAAAATCGCCCTTACAACAGGTATTGATTATACCTATGCTCTGGGCAGAAAAAGTTTTCTACCCTAAAAATTACAGAACTAAAAGGGGAATTGGTTTGCGTTTCAAAAAAACATTAAGCAACGGTTTGCAACGAATGTCTTCTTCGGTAAAAATCTGCAAGTGTTTGATTGATCTCCTTTAATTCAGGGGTTAGTACATCGAGTTTTCCGGAAACTGTGGTAGTGGTTTCGCAATTGCAAACTTTGCAACGATACTCAGTGATGTGTGGCGTGATTTTCTTCGAAGTTCGGTAGCGATGTCCAAAGACAGAACATAGCATTTTTCCGAAAGCTGAAGTTGAATTTGAGCTTTTCATCGGTTATTTAGTTTAGGTTAACAAATTTGGGTATCCGAAAATAAAAATAATTCTCAAACCATCAAATTTTTTTTAAGAAAACCTTGAAAATATCGATGAACTGCACTTTGTTTTCAATAAATGACATATGACCGTCCGGAAATTCTACGATTTCCACCGAGGTATCCTGCAATCGTTGCGCGAGCATTCCCGCATCCATGACCGGATCTTTTTTTCCAAGTATAACCATCTTTGGAAAAGGAGTGAAATGCATAAGAACTTCCCGATCAGGGCGTTCCCTCATCCCCTCCAACGCAGCGACAATTCCCTGAACCGGAGTTTTGAGCGCTTCCGATTTCAAGGCTTTGATTTCATCTGCAAAGATTTTCCTGTTCTTAGGCCTGAACAGATTCATCACCCCCAATCTTACAAAATTCTTATGATTCTGTTTTACTGCTTTTATCGCTCTAAGACGATTCAACTTCTTTTCATCACTATCAGCAAGTGGTGTGGAATTGACCAGGATCAGTGCCTTTACGTCATCCGGAAACTCTTCCGCATAGGCCAGTGCCACATATCCTCCCATAGAATGACCTGCAAACACCGCCTTTCTAATCTTAAGATGATCGATCACGAATCGTACCGCCATGGCCATCTCTTCCATCGAATGGACATAACCGAGACATCCGGTCGCTCCATGCCCAAGAAGATCAATACAAACAACCCTATAGCGACTGATCAGTTCATCTTTCAACGAGTCCCAAATACTCAGGTTTTCCAAAAAACCATGTAAAAGAACAATTGAAGTCCCTTTACCCTCAGCAGTATAATGTATTTTAATTCCTTTATAATCCAATTCCATCTTACCGAAATTTAGAAAGCAAATCAAAGATATTTAACTACAGTACAAATAACAACGCAACCACTCTAATTCGCTATACATTAAATAAAACCGGCATCACAAAACTGCGATGCCGGTCTATATAACACTCTATGAAGTTTCTTATTTATTCATCCATTCTTCTATCTCCGCTGCCTCGATCGGGATATTACGCATTAGATTGAACGGCTCTCCATTATCGCGGATCACCACATCATCTTCCAGTCGGATCCCAAATCCTTCTTCCGGAATATAGATTCCAGGTTCAACAGTGAATACCATATTAGCATTCATCGGTAATTTAAGAGGTCCGTAATCATGTGTGTCCAGCCCCATATGATGGCTTGTTCCATGCATAAAGTATTTCTTATAGGCCGGCCAATTCGGGTCTTCATTCTGAACATCTGCTTTATCGAGTAGCCCTAGACCGATCAACTCGGAGGTCATCACCTTCCCCACTTCCTCATGATAGGCTTTCCAGTAATTACCAGGCACCAACATTTTTGTCACTTCATTCTTCACACGAAGAACGGCATCATATACCTCGCGCTGTCTTTTGGTGAAACGTCCGCTAACCGGAATTGTTCGGGTCATATCACTTGCATAATTAGCATATTCAGCACCAATGTCCAGCAAAATCAAATCTCCCGCCTTACATTGCTGGTTATTTTCTACATAATGCAGCACATTCGCATTATTACCCGAAGCAACGATCGGCGTATAGGCAAAACCTCTGGAACGATTACGAATAAACTCGTGAATGAATTCAGCCTCGATCTCGTATTCCCATACTCCGGGTTTCACGAATTGAAGGACTCTTTTAAAACCTTTTTCAGTTATAGTACACGCTTGCTGAATAAGATCGATCTCCTGCTGCTCTTTAGTACCTCTGAGTCGCTGCAGGATCTGATTGCTTTTTTCCCATTTATGTGCCGGAAATTTCTCCTTACACCATATGATAAAGCGATCTTCTCGCGTTTGTGTCTCAACAGATTGACGATAATGCTCATTGGTGTTAAAATAAACCGTTTCAGCTTCCGTCATAAGTTCAAAGAAAATTTTATTGAACTCGGTCAGCCAGTAAACGGTTTTTATTCCACTGGTCTCGTAAGCCTTGTCTTTAGTCAGCTTTTCCCCTTCCCAAACTGCTATATGTGCATTGGTTTCGCGTACGAAAAGCACTTCCCGATGTTTTTCTTCAACCGCATCCGGGAACAACACCAATATACTTTCCTCCTGATCAACTCCACTGAGATAAAAAATATCCCTAGCTTGCTGGAAAGGCATTGTACTATCTGAGCCAATTGGATAAATATCATTCGAATTGAAAACGGCAATGCTTTTTGGTTTCATTTCAGAAACGAATTTCTTTCTGTTTTTAACAAAAAGCTCCTTGTCAATAAGATCGTATTTCATGTGATAAATTTTAGATCTTCAAAATTAAAAAGAAACAATGCTTTTCCTGTTAAACTTCGCCTAAAATGTTTTCCTGACGTTTTTAAATAGAAATTTTCACATTTTTTTTCCTGCATCAATCTCAAAAACGGGATTTACAATAGCCAAAAAGCAATCCTGCTTGTCACCAGTTCTTTAAAATTTGAAAATCTCTAAAAAAACCCTTCCCTTACAAAGGAGCTGTAAATCTGACACATACAACACAAATTTATATTGGAATTTAACGGAATTTCAAAATTCGGAATGATCTGTTCACACATTCTTTATATTCATTCTAAATTCCTTTTAAAACAACAATGAAAGTTTGGCGGAAAATGGCTCGTGCAGTATTTTTGCCCTATTTAAAAATAAACACTATGAGCGGATTATTAAATTCATCGATAGCACGTAAAGTTGCTATGGCTTTATCCGGAATTTTTTTAATTTCATTTCTACTACTCCATTTTCTGATCAATTTCACGTCTGTTGTAAGCGAAAGCACTTTTAACGAATTATCCCATTTTATGGGAACCAACCCGTTAATTCAGTTTCTTATGCAGCCCATACTTATCCTGGGTGTGATCTTCCATTTTGTGATGGGAATTGTGCTTGAAATCAAAAACAACAAAGCCAGACAAGTTCAATACAAAATGTATAAAGGCAACCTCAACTCTTCATGGGTATCGCGTAATATGATCATTACCGGTCTCGTAGTACTGGCGTTCCTCGGTTTACACTTTTATGACTTTTGGTTTCCTGAAATAGTTTATAAATATGTAGAATTCAATCCTGCCGACACCACCCGTTATTTTGGTGAAATGGTTCACAAATTTGAGAGTCCCGTAAGAACAGGGCTTTATGTGATCTCATTTGTATTGCTCGCTATGCACCTTTGGCACGGATTCCAGTCTTCATTTCAAACGATTGGAGTTAACAATAAATATACTCCGTTCATTCACAAGCTGGGATACACTTTTGCAGTGGTTGTTCCGGCAGGCTTTATTTTCATAGCCCTATTTCATCATTTTATCACTAATTAAAGATAGTTACGTATGTCAATTTTAGATTCAAATATACCAGAAGGGCCATTAGCCGATAAATGGACAAAGCATAAAAACGACATCAATCTTGTCAACCCGGCAAACAAAAGAAATATCGATGTGATCGTTGTGGGGACCGGTTTAGCCGGAGGGTCTGCAGCCGCTACCCTGGCAGAACTCGGTTATAACGTTAAAACATTTTGCTATCAGGATTCCCCCAGAAGAGCGCACTCTATCGCAGCTCAGGGAGGTATCAATGCCGCAAAGAACTATCAGGGTGATGGTGACTCTGTTTACCGACTATTTTATGATACCGTAAAAGGTGGTGATTATCGCGCGCGCGAATCAAACGTATACCGTCTTGCCGAAGTTTCTGCCAGCATCATCGACCAATGTGTTGCTCAAGGGGTGCCTTTTGCACGCGAATATGGCGGACTTCTTGATAACCGTTCTTTTGGTGGCGTACTTGTTTCACGTACCTTCTATGCAAAAGGTCAGACAGGGCAACAATTATTACTAGGTGCTTATTCAGCGATGAATCGTCAGATTCACCGTGGTAAAATAAAATCATATAACCGTCACGAAATGCTGGACATAGTAATCGTAGACGGAAAAGCAAGAGGGATCATCGCCAGAAACCTCGTGACCGGAGAGATCGAAAGACATTCTGCTCACGCGGTTGTGATCGCAACCGGTGGATATGGTAACGTATTCTTTCTTTCAACCAATGCAATGGGATCGAATGTTACCGCCTCATGGAAGATCCACAAAAGAGGTGCTTTGTTCGCTAACCCTTGCTTTACACAAATTCACCCTACCTGTATTCCGGTATCCGGTGATCATCAGTCTAAACTAACCCTTATGTCTGAATCACTTCGTAATGACGGACGTATCTGGGTTCCTAAAAAACTGGAGGATGCGAAAGCAATCCGGGAAGGTAAGCTGAAACCTGTAGATCTCAAAGAAGAAGATCGCGATTACTATTTGGAAAGAAGATATCCTTCCTTCGGAAACCTTGTGCCCAGAGACGTAGCTTCACGCGCCGCGAAAGAGCGTTGTGACGCCGGATTTGGTGTTAATGCAACCGGTGAAGCCGTTTACCTGGACTTCGCTTCTGCAATACAGCGATATGGAAAAGAAAAAGCTGCCGTTAGCGGTATTACTGATCCTGGTCCGGACTTGATCCGCCAATTAGGAGAAGAAGTTATCGAAGCTAAATACGGAAACTTATTCCAGATGTATGAAAAGATCGTTGATCAAAACCCTTATAAAACGCCGATGATGATTTATCCGGCCGTTCACTATACCATGGGTGGTGTATGGGTGGATTACAATCTTATGACCACGATTCCCGGATGTTACTGTGCCGGAGAAGCTAACTTCTCTGATCACGGAGCTAACAGGCTTGGAGCTTCTGCACTGATGCAAGGTCTTGCCGATGGTTATTTCGTACTTCCTTATACTATCGGAGATTATCTATCAAAAGATATCCGTACCGGCGCAATCCCAACGGACCTTCCAGAATTCGATGAAGCAGAGAAGAACGTGAGAGATCAAATCGACCGATTCCTGAATAATAACGGAACCCTGTCGGTTGACCACTTCCATAAGAAACTTGGAAAGATCATGTGGAACAAATGTGGAATGGCAAGAAATGCTAACGATCTGGAATCAGCAATTAAGGAGATCAAGGAACTCAGAGATGAGTTCTATGCGAAAGTGAAGGTGACAGGCAAAGCCGATGCCAAGAACAGTGAGCTGGAAAAAGCTTTACGGGTAGCGGACTTCCTGGAATTGGGAGAACTTTTTGCCAAGGATGCTCTTCACAGAAATGAATCTTGTGGAGGTCACTTCAGAGAAGAGTATCAGACTGAAGAAGGTGAAGCCTTGAGAGATGACGAAAACTTCAAATATGTAGCTGCCTGGGAATATAAGGGTGAACCTTCCAAGGCTATACTGCACAAAGAAGATCTTGTTTACAACAATATCGAACTTAAAACAAGAAGTTACAAGTAAAAGGTTTCAAACAAAACACCTGAAACAACAGGTCTTAAAAGCATAAGATTATGAATTTAAAACTAAAAATATGGCGTCAGAAAGATGCCAACTCAAAAGGTCAGATCGTAGATTATAATATCACAGATGTTTCTCCGGATATGTCTTTTCTTGAAATGCTGGATGTTTTAAATGAAAGTCTGGTAGAAAAAGGAGAAGAACCCGTAGAATTCGATCATGATTGCCGCGAAGGAATCTGCGGCACATGTTCTCTACAGATCAACGGAGAACCTCATGGTCCTGATAGAGGTGTCACCACCTGCCAGCTACACATGAGGAAATTTAAAGACGGAGACACTATCTATATAGAACCTTTCAGAGCTAAGGCATTCCCTGTGATCAAAGACCTTATCGTTGATCGAAGTGCCTTTGACAGAATACAGCAGGCAGGAGGTTATGTCTCTGTAAACACTTCGGGTAATACGATCGATGCGAACGCAATTCCGATCAACAAACACGATGCTGATGAAGCCTTTGATGCCGCTACCTGTATCGGATGCGGAGCTTGTGTTGCCGCTTGTAAAAATGCAAGTGCGATGCTCTTTACCTCTGCTAAGGTTTCTCAATTTGCACTTCTACCCCAAGGACAGGTTGAAGCAACAGAACGAGTACTGAATATGGTAAAACAAATGGATCTTGAAGGATTCGGTAACTGTACCAATACCGGGGCTTGTGAGATCGAGTGTCCGAAAGGCATTTCGCTAAAGAATATCGCACGAATGAATCGTGAATATCTTGCCGCAAGTCTGAAAGGATAATACATACAAGCGCATTAAAAAAAGCCCTTAACTCACTGTTAAGGGCTTTTTATTTTGTTCTATTTGATTATCAATATGTTAGATGCTTTTTTTGTATATTTAAGTATTAACTTAAAAGGGGCAAAATCATGAAATATTTAATTATTCTCTTCGCATTCCTGTATGCAGGAACCGCAAACGTTTCGGCACAAGACATGACCAAGGACGAACGTAAAAAAGCTATCAACATGTTGGAAAACTCAAGAGACCAACTTTTAGAAGATATCAGAGGATTGTCTGATGAACAACTCAATTTCAAACCAGATGAAACATCATGGTCAATTGCAGAATGCGTGGAACATATAACCACCACAGAAGACCAGTTTATGACTATGCTGGAGAAAGGACTTGAAGAACCAGCGAATCCAGAAAGAAGATCGGAAGTAAAATTTGATGACAATTCCGTCTATAAAATGATCACCGATCGATCAACAAAGTTCAAAACATCTGAACCACTTGAACCCACGGAAAAATATGGAGATTTCAAATCTACACTAAAGGCTTATAAATCCACAAGAAACAATACGTTGAAGTATGTACGATCAAGTAAAGACGATCTTAGAAATCATTATATGGCATTCCCTTTTGGAACTGTAGATATGTATCAACTTCTGATTTTTGATGCAGGTCACAATATGCGCCACAATGAGCAGATCGCCGAAATCATGGCGAATCCTTCATTTCCTAAGAAATAAGGCAGGAAAACGCCTGGTTTAACCGTCAAATCATCTCGAAGTCTCGGTTTGAGGTAACTATAGTCGACATGAAATATAAAAACAAAAAAGGAGATCTAATTTGGGGCTTTAGATCTCCTTTTTTTGTTTTACGCTAAGCGCAATCTTGTTACTCCAGGGGCAATTAGAGCATCAATAGCTTCTTAGCAACTAACATCAAACTCTTCATTAGAGCAAAAGTTCCTTTAAAGCCTTGGGCAAAGGCACTAAGAAACGTGGCATGCTCTTCATCACTTTGGTAGGTCATTACATGATTTCTCATAACATAAGTGGTTTAAAGTAGGTATTAGGTCTTAGTCTTTATTGGGTTTAGTAAATGTATGTAAGTTTGTGTGTTACTTCCTAATAATTGTTGTGAACACACAAAATGTTGTTGTCAAAACACATTTAAAAAAATTCAGACTAATCACAGAACTTTTCATTTCTAATGATGCTTTCAAAAATAACAGAATCGAACATAATACCGATAAAGTGAATTATTTTTTCGATGAAATGCATGTATTAAATTAAAACATCATCTCAGGCACCTCAGAAGGTACGGTTAAACGACCGGTTGTAGCCGCTTTAATTTCATCGACACTAACACCCGGCGCTCTTTCCAATAACAAAAATCCATTATCAGTGATTTCAAGTACGGCCAGATTTGTAACTACCTTTTTAACACAGTTAACCCCGGTTAAAGGAAGACTACAATCGGATAATAGCTTAGATTCACCTTCCCTATTGGTATGCATCATAGCTACAATTATATTCTCAGCAGAGGCAACAAGATCCATCGCTCCTCCCATACCTTTCACCATTTTACCAGGAATTTTCCAGTTTGCGATATCTCCGCTATCCGAAACTTCCATAGCACCAAGAATAGTCAGATCCACATGCTTACCGCGTATCATACTAAAACTTAATGCCGAGTCAAAAAATGAAGCCCCGGGAAGTGTAGTAATAGTCTGTTTACCCGCATTAATTATATCTGCATCTTCTTCTCCTTCAAAAGGGAATGGCCCCATTCCAAGAACACCATTTTCACTTTGAAATTCTACAGAAATATCATCTCTGACATAGTTCGCTACAAGCGTTGGAATACCGATACCAAGATTAACATAATACCCATCCTTTACTTCTTTTGCTATTCTCTTAGCTATTTGTTCTTTTGAAAGGCTCATATCAATATTCCTTTTTTTGGGTAGTTCTTTTTTCGATTCTCTTTTCAAAGCGTTCTCCTTTAAAGATTCTTTGAACAAATATGCCTGGGATATGTATTTCATTAGGGTCAAGTGACCCTGCCGGTAAAAGCTCTTCAACTTCCGCTACCGTAACCTTAGCAGCCCCGCACATTACCGGATTAAAATTCCTTGCAGTTCCTTTAAAAATGAGATTCCCGGCCTCATCTCCTTTCCAGGCTTTAACCACGGCAAAATCAGCCTGAAAAGCAAATTCCAGTAAATGAGGTTTTCCATTAAAGATCCGGCTTTCCTTTCCTGCACCTACTTCCGTACCAAACCCTGCCGGTGTATAGAACGCCGGAATACCTGCTTGAGCTGCCCTGCAGCGTTCAGCTAACGTACCTTGTGGAATCAATTCCACTTCGAGTTCGCCACTTAACATTTGCCGTTCGAATTCATCATTCTCCCCGACATAGGAAGAAATCATTTTTCTGATCTGATGTTTTTGAAGTAAAAGTCCGAGTCCGAAATCATCGACTCCGGCATTATTAGAAATACAAGTGATGTCCCTGACCCCTTTATCACTTAGAAATGCGATACTGTTTTCAGGGATTCCACAGAGTCCGAATCCCCCAAGCATCAGTGTCATACCGTCCGTTACATCATGAAGTGCATCTGTAACGGAAGCTACTGTTTTATTGATCATTCGAATAACAATTTATCAAGAGAATTACTGTAAAATGCCTCTCTTTTGATTATATGATAAATATACTACCGAAAAATACGAATAATCAATAAAACAGATTAAATTGTTGAAGTATTAACTCATTTATTAGAAATCCGGCACATAACCTTCTTCCTCTTTTACTTTTAAAGTATCTACCGACTCATCATCCGTAACCGCCTGAGTACAGTCTACCCTAAAACTTAACTCTTCCGGGGCAACAAAATCTTCTTTGGAAATTTCCAGATCTCCATCCTCATAACATTTTTTCATGTATAGCCCCCAGATCGGAAGTGCCATGGTAGCCCCCTGACCATAGGTAATGGTCTTAAAATGTATAGAACGATCTTCTCCACCGACCCATACTCCGGTTACCAGGTTTGGTACCATACCCATAAACCAACCATCGCTATGATTTTGTGTTGTACCTGTCTTACCAGCTATTGGATTATCGAAACCATAAGGATAACCTGTGATCACTTCCTTATATTCAGCCTTGTCTACTGCCCACTGATGTCGAAGTCTTGCTCCAGAGCCTCCTTCAGTTACCCCTTTAAGTAAGCTTACCGTAGTATAAGCAACTTCTTCACTTAAGACATCCTTGGTTTCCGGAACCGACTCAAAGAGCACCGTTCCGTTCTTATCCTCTATCCGGGTGATCATTACCGGCTTGACATACACGCCCTGGTTGGCAAAAGTTCCGTAAGCCCCTACCATTTCATATACGGAAATATCAGGAGTACCCAGTGCTATAGAAGGCACTGCAAGTATATCAGAGGTGATTCCCATCTTCTGGATCAGGTTCACTACGGGCTGCGGACCTACCATATTCATTAATCGTGCCGTTACAGAGTTTACGGAATTCGCTAAAGCATCTTTTAACGCTAGAAGCTTACCGGTATATTTACCATTGGAGTTTTCCGGGCACCAGGGTTCCATATTACCATATTTACCCGCTTCAATACAAGTTAGAATATCCGGTAAGGAATCGCAAGGTGATAGGTGCAACTGATCGATGGCAGTAGTATATACAAAAGGTTTAAATGTAGAACCCGCCTGACGCTTTGCCTGCTTTACCTGGTCATACATAAAATGACGATAATCAACACCTCCAACCCAGGCCTTTACATGACCTGACTGAGGCTCCATAGACATCATTCCGGTTCTCAGGAAAAACTTATAATACCGGATGGAATCTAAAGGAGTCATCACAGTATCCACCACTCCATTATAGGTGAAGATCTCCATTGGGATTTTTTGTTTAAAGGATGCCAGTATCTCCTCATCCGACTTCTTCAGATCGTATTTCATTTTTCTCCAACGCTCAGAACGACGCATCGTCAGACGCATTAACGTATCAATCTGGCCATTTCGGAGATCAAGAAAAGGTGCCGTGGGATTACGAACCTTGGTATTCTGATGAAAGAATTCAGCCTGTAACTTAGACATATGTTCATTTACCGCGTCTTCCGCATAAGCCTGCATACGCGAATCGATGGTTGTATAAATTCGCAATCCGTCCAGATAAATATTATAAGGTTTTCCGTCTGGCTTGAGGTTCTCTTCTTCTCGCGTCCAATTCTTCAACCACTCTCTAAGGTATTCACGGAAATAAGTTGCGATACCCTGACTATGCGATTCCGGATGATAATCGATAGTCAATGGCAAAGCCTGAAGACTGTCTTTAACTTCCTCAGTAATAAAATCATTCTTATACATCTGTCCGAGTACCACATTTCGTCGGTTAGAAACCCCTTCAGGATTGCGACGAGGATTATAAAGTGAAGAATTCTTAAACATCCCCACCAACATGGCAGATTCCTCAACGTTCAATTCCTGTGGTTCCTTACCGAAATAGATACGCGCTGCGGATCTGATTCCATCCGCATTATTATTGAAATCATATATATTGAAATACATTGCGATAATCTCCTGTTTAGTATACTGTCTTTCCAGCCTTATCGCAATAATCCATTCTTTCATTTTTTGAATAACACGTTCGATAACATTCTGCGCAACATCATCTGTAAACAACTGTTTTGCCAGCTGTTGCGATATAGTACTCGCCCCTCCGCGTGATCCTAAAAATACCGCGGCACGTAAAGTACCCCAGGCATCTATTCCTGAATGGTCGTAAAAACGCTCATCTTCGGTTGCTACCAAAGCATTTACAAGGTGATCGGGTAAATTTTCAAAGGCAACAGGAGTTCTATTATCACTTAGATAATATTTTCCGAGGGTTTTACCATCGGAAGAAATCACTTCAGAGGCCAGATTGGTCTGGGGATTCTCAAGGATTTCGAAAGTTGGCAAGGGACCGAACACCCCCCATGACGCAAGAAGGAACATTAGAATCATAGCCAGAATACCAGCTGCAAATAGGCGCCAGAACCATATGATATATTTTCTGAAACCTTCTGACTTCTTACCTTTTTTCTTAGTTGATGTTTTCTTTGCCATCTGTACAATTATTCTTCTTTACGTTCTAATGCTATACCTACGTCTGTAATACCCTTGAGAGATGTCACACCTTCTACATTTCCGATCTTTCTCATAGCGTGACCTATACTGATTTTATAATCTCCTCCTCCAGGAAAGACCACACCTTCCTTATACCAGAGTTTGTTTTCTTTAAGATCGGAAAAACCTGTACCCAACCATTCTCCATTGGGTTTAGCCATTTCATACTCCAAAGTATCCGTTATAGTTCTTCCATTAGGAAAATCCATATCCACGATTAAAAACAGGTTACTGAAACCAAAATTCTCATCATTTCTAAGGTTGATAAACAGATCGTAAGTATTGATCGTATCAGGTGCTTTGAAGTCAAAAATCACCTTTTCTTCTTTGCCCCATCCGTTCTTAAGGCTCTTGTAATCCGAGAAAACGGCATCTGCATTACAGGATATCAGGCAGATTCCAATGATCAGAATCAAAGAATATTTAAGCATTTTTAGGTCGTCTCCTTCGGTTATTGTTTCCTTTTTTGTTCTTGGCAGGTCTGCTCTTCCGGCTTTTCTTCGGACGGTCGAACCTGGTTAGACTATCTTGTCCTACAACGTTCTCAAATTCCTTTTTAGTATTTGAATCAGGATCAATTGCAAATTCTTCGAGGCTTGCCACTTTTTGTTTTTTCTTATTCTGTTGAATAATGGTCGATACCTGATCTAGCGTTAAAAGGTGCCATTTTGCCCATTCTCCATCATAAGCATACCATAATAATCCCTGAAATATATCAATTTTCTGACATACCGCCTCTCCTTTTTGTGTATAAAGTCGTACTTCCTGATCAGGAAAGTCCTTTAATGCATCCAGATAGGCATCCAACTCATAGTTGAGACAACACTTTAATTTACCGCATTGCCCGGCTAATTTTTGTGGATTTAGGGATAGCTGCTGATATCGCGCTGAAGCGGTATTTACAGATCTGAAATCTGTTAACCAGGTAGAACAGCACAATTCTCTTCCGCAGGAGCCGATCCCACCGAGTCTTGAAGCTTCCTGCCGGTAACCGATCTGTCTCATTTCAATACGGATATTAAATGCACGTGCCATATCCTTGATCAATTGACGAAAATCGACACGCTCTTCAGCAGTATAATAAAAGGTAGCCTTGGAACCATCTCCTTGAAATTCTACGTCAGATATCTTCATTTGAAGGTTCAATGCGATGGCTAATTCTCGGGAGCGTTTTTGAACACTGGGTTCTCTATCACGGGCTTTCACCCAAATATCGATATCCTTTTGAGATGCTTTTCTGTAGATCTTAGGGAGTGCTTCATCATTCGGGTCAACGTTTTTTCGTTTCATCTGAACTTTAACCAGCTCTCCGGTTAGTGTTACGATACCCACGTCATGACCGGGAGATGATTCAGTGGCGACAACATCACCAATATTTAAACTGAGACCTTCTTTGTTCTTAAAGAACTCCTTTCTGCTATTTTTAAATCGGACTTCCACACAGTCAAAAGTATTTTGACCATTGGGGAGCGACATATTTGAAAGCCAATCGAAAACAGTAAGTTTATTACAACCATCACTCCCGCAAGTACCATTGTTCTTACATCCACGTGGCTGTCCATCCTTACCGGTCGAACAACTGCTACAACCCATAATTTTATATCTAGATCCGGTAATAGACTGATTGACAGCATACCGGAAAAGGTTCATAATTAATTTAACTATCTCGTAAAGATACTATTATTTCTGAAGAACTAAAACGAGCCTCGATCAGGGCTAATTTTTGAACTTCAAAGCCTCTGATCTTCCTTTTTTAAAGATCAGATTACTCTTCTGTTGTCCTTTCCGAAGTGCTTTCTGCTCTTCATACGGCAGCGCCACAACTGACTTGCATTCTTCAGAACAACATTGATCCATCATTTCCGCACATTCCGGACATTGGATAAACAACAAATGACATCCCTCATTGGCACAGTTCACATGGGAATCGCAAGGTTTTCCACATTGATGACACTTCGCGATGACATCGCCCGATATCTGTTCTGATCTACGTTGGTCAAAAACGAAATTCTTCCCGAGGAATTTATTTTCAAGCCCTTGTTCCTGAACCTGACGATAATAATTAATGATACCGCCTTCGAGTTGATACACATTTTTAAAGCCTTTATGTTTATAGTAGGCGCTAGCTTTTTCACAACGAATACCACCGGTACAATACATCACCAGCTTCTTATCATCTTTGTGCTCCTTCAATGATGCTTCGATGATATCCAGAGAATCTCTGAAAGTATCCACATCTGGTGTTACCGCATTTTTGAAATGACCAATTTCACTTTCATAATGATTCCGCATATCGACAAGTACGGTATCAGGATCTTCAATGATCTCATTAAATTTGATCGCATCTAAATGGACACCCTTATTCGTGACATCAAAAGTTTCATCATTGAGTCCGTCAGCAACGATCTTATGACGCACTTTTACCTTTAATTTTAAAAAGGAAAAATTATCATGTTCAATAGCGATGTTGAGTCTGACATTCTCGAGAAAAGTTATCGAATCGAGATGATCCTTGAAATTTTGAAAATTCTCAGCAGGTACCGAAAGTTGTGCATTAATACCTTCTTGAGCGACATAAATGCGACCGAGCACATCCAGTTCATCCCAGGCGAGAAACATATGATTCCTGAATAATTCAGGGTTACCTATTTTAGCGTATTTATAGAAAGAGATCGTCAGCCGGTCTTTCCCAGCCTTTTCAATGAGTTCTGCTCTTTCTTTTGCGCTTAAATTATTGTACAGTTGCATGCTATACCAATTAAATTAAGTTAAAAGAAAAATCCTGATGCAAAAGTATGGTTTTCATCAAGAATTACGAATTATGTATACTTAATTGTATTATAAAGAAAAACAAGCAGCATTAAATCCCTTGTATTATAGTATTTTTCTTTCTTTTTGTAATGAAATGAACCACTTAGAATAAGAACCAATAAAAATAAAGGCATCTTGAAACGACCAACGGTTTGATTGCCGACTTAAAAATAAATAGTATTTTAGCAGCATTCATTAAATCATAAAATATACAGATGAGTTCGGAAAAAGACGCCAAATTAAAAGCGCTTAAATTAACCCTTGATAAACTGGACAAAACCTACGGAAAGGGAGCGGTAATGAAGATGGGCGACAGTGTCGTTCAGGATGTAGAAGTAATCCCAACCGGATCGATCGGCCTTGATATTGCACTTGGAGTAGGAGGATATCCCCGTGGTAGAATTATCGAGATCTACGGTCCCGAATCATCAGGTAAAACCACGCTTACACTTCACGCAATCGCTGAAGCACAAAAAGCTGGTGGTATTGCAGCTTTTATTGATGCAGAACATGCTTTTGATAGATTCTATGCAGATAAACTCGGTGTCGATATAGACAACCTCATCATTTCGCAACCCGATCACGGAGAGCAGGCATTGGAGATCGCTGATAACCTGATCCGTTCCGGAGCAATCGACATCGTTATCATCGACTCGGTTGCAGCACTGACTCCAAAAAGTGAGATCGAAGGTGAAATGGGGGATTCTAAAATGGGACTTCATGCACGATTGATGTCTCAGGCATTGCGAAAACTAACCAGTAGTATCAGCAAAACGAGATGTACGGTTATTTTCATCAACCAGCTACGTGAAAAAATCGGAGTAATGTTTGGAAATCCTGAAACCACCACTGGTGGTAACGCATTGAAATTCTATGCATCTGTAAGACTTGACATCAGACGTTCTACCCAGATCAAAGACAATGACGGGGAAGCCGCAGGTAATAAAACACGGGTTAAAGTTGTAAAAAACAAAGTTGCACCACCTTTTAAAGCCGCTGAATTTGACATCATGTATGGAGAAGGTGTTTCACGTGTTGGAGAGATTCTGGACCTCGGAGTTCAATATGAAATCATTAAAAAAAGTGGCTCCTGGTTTAGCTACGGCGACACCAAACTCGGACAAGGCCGGGATGCGGTTAAAAGCTTACTCGCTGACAATCCCGATCTGCTGGAAGAACTCGAAGGTAAAATTAAAGAAGCGTTAAAAACTTTATAACTTAAACTTAATCCCGATTTTTTCGGGATTTTTTTTGTTTTGTACGCAACCTTTTGGCAAGATCTGCATCTTTATATTGAATATCGAAAATGAATTGAAAGATGAAGAAGATTTTTGCCTTGTTTCTTACTACTATTATTTCACTCGGAATGAATTCCTGCGATCTTGATGATGACGACAGCGCGAACTTTCATTTCGAAACTCTTGAGACACTAAGTGCAGAATTACCAGAGAGTTTTGACTACGGTCAGGTATATCGAATAAATGTTGACATGCTTAGGCCAAGTGATTGTCATTATTTCGAAGGTTTTGATTATAATCACACTGATAAAACGGTAAGAACCATTTATCCTATTGCCTCGGTGATCGAAAGAAACGATTGTAATGATCTGGAAGATTCAGAAATGACACAGTATTTCGATTTTGAAGTTCGATTTACTGACACCTATACCTTTAGATTCTACACCGGCACCAATGAAGCCGGAGAAGACGAATTTATCGAGTATGAAGTACCGGTTAACCAATAAGATTAATTAAAACTATCTGTGAGTTTAGAACAACTCGTTGAAGAATGTAAAAAGCAGGACAGAAAGGCACAAGAACAGTTGTACAGGCTTTTTGGCAATAAGCTGTATTCGGTCTGCCTTAAATATTCCCGCAATTTCGCTGAGGCAGAAGATAATCTGCAGGATAGTTTTTTGACAATATTCAATAAAATAGGAACCTTTAATTTCAGAGGTTCACTTGAAGGATGGATGCGTAGGATCGCTGTGAACACCGTTCTTCAAAAATACAGGAAAGAAGGAGTTTTTGACGTATTGACAACCGAAATACCTGACGAGATTCAGGAGGTGGAGATCACTGATAATGACCTTAATCTGGAATATCTCCTGCAACTGATACAGGAACTACCTGATCGTTACAGGCTTTGCTTTAACCTTTATGTGTTGGACGGATATTCACATAAGGAAATTGCAAGTATGCTGGAGATCAGTGAGGGTACTTCGAAATCAAATCTCGCAAGAGCAAAGATCATACTCAGAAACAAGATCGAAGATGACAATTTAAACAAAAAGGCGAATTCCTTTTGACGAGCAATGAGTGATAAAAAAAATATAGAACGTCTATTCCAGGAAAAATTCAAGGATTTTGAGGCAGCCCCTTCTCAAGATCTATGGGAACAAATTGAAACAAAACTGGACTCAGGTAAACAAAAGAACAGAAAGGTCATCCCTTTTTGGTGGCAACTTGGTGGTGTTGCTGCATTGCTTACACTCCTGTTTCTGGCCGGAATCTCCCTATTCTCATCTCCAGAAATCTCAACAGACCCTCAAAATACTATCGTTAACACACCTCAAGAAGAAAGCAGCCCTTCGGAATCAGACAATAATCTTCCAGATCCGCAACTAAACTCGGTACAAAACAGTGAAGTGGCAACTACCCCTGAAAGTGAAGAAGACAACGTAAACAGCAACAAGAGCACTAACCTCAAACCTCAAATTCAAAGAGGTCCTGATACTTCCGATAAATTCTCTACTGCTGTCGCAAATAATAACACCCCTTCCCAACCTACAGAAAGCAATATTGTACCGAATATAAATAACAATACAGTGGTTTCATCATCCCGTATCAACCCGGGCAACCCCATCAATAACACGATAAAAGAAACAGACATAGCATCCGATAAACAAAATTCTGAAAATGCGGTTGCCGCGAACGAAGAAATGGCAGATGACAATGTTAATTCTGAAACCGATGGGAAAAAATCGCTTACTGAATATTTAAAAGAAAAAGAAGAAGAAGCTTTGGTTGCAGATGCAGCTCCGGCAGGATCAAGATGGAGTCTTAATCCGAATTTGGCTCCGGTTTATTACAATTCCCTTTCCGGAGGCTCTCCTATCGACCAACAGTTCAATGATAATTCAAAGCAGGGCGAATTAAATATGAGTTACGGTTTGAATGTTGCCTATCAGGTAACGGATAAACTCAGCATACGATCAGGTATCAATAAAGTTAATATGGGATATCGCACACAGGGAATTCAATTTATCCCTTCTTCAAGTGCCGTAAGTATGAGGAATATTAATTATTCTGATAATGCAATAATGGTGAGTATCATCGATCCAAATTCTCTGAACCGGCCAAATCTGGCATCTTCTGAGCTCGCCTCTAAAACCACAAATACTTATTCAGGTAATCTTAGTCAGCAATTCGGATATCTTGAAATTCCTCTCGAATTAAAATACAGGCTTACCGAAAATAAATTCGGAATAAATTTGATCGGAGGCTTCAGTTCCTTGTTTCTTACTGATAATCAAATAACTCTGAACTCAAACGATCTGACTACCGAAATAGGAAAAGCTAATAATATCAATAATTTGAATTTCAGTACAAACTTTGGCGTGGGATTTGATTACAAATTTTCTGACAAAGTTCTTATAAATCTTGAACCTATGTTCAAGTATCAATTGAATACATTCTCCGGCAATAATGGTGGTTTCAACCCTTATATGCTGGGTGTCTATACAGGCTTTAGTTTTAGGTTTTAAATTTTTTTAGTTGGTTAGGTTTGTTATTGCAAAAAGCAATGAAACCGGATGCTCCCTGTGGTGGGGAGCATTTTTTTTATGAATATTTCTGAAGTTCCTGAAATATCACCTGACGACAAGAAGTTTTTAAAATCTCTTTATCCACCCCGGAAAGTCCTTTAGTCTCCTGAAACGGATGAATAACAGCCCGCATTTTACCAGGTCCGCCTGCCAGGAATTTAAAAGGAAATCTTTTCTTATTATCAATAAAAGTCATGGGTACCACCGGAATCTGATGTTCGATGGCCAAACGGAACGCTCCATCCTTGAATTCATCCAAAATGACATTTTCATCATCTGGAACTCCTCCTTCAGGAAAAATACAAATACTAAGTCCTTGATTAAGCCGACGCTGTGCACGTTTGTATACCGCTGAACGACTCTTCGTAGAATTCCTGTCTACCATAATACAAACCCTCTTATAAAAAAATCCAAAAACAGGAATCTTCACAAGCTCCTTCTTCCCGACAAAAACAAAAGGATTCGAGGATGCCCTCAACATCAACATAATATCGGTCATAGAAGTATGATTTGCTACCAACATATAACTCTTTCCTTTAACGGGTTTCTGTTCGCGTTTAATGCTTACCCAACACCCCATACCGAATAGTATAATATTCGCCCATATATTTCTGGCAACCCAAAAAAATGCCGGATAGAATTTCTCGGAAGAACTGAGAATTAAGAGAAATGGGAACAATATAACGATCGGTATGGCAACAAGCAGATAAAACCAGATTCTATACAGTGTATATCCTATTGCCTTAAAAATTATCATGTGCAGTTTAGCTTAGTCTAACCGGGATTCAAATTACAAACATAATCCAATCGATACATTTATGTCAAATAATTATTGAAATACCGGTTTTTTTAAATAGGCGGTATCCTTACCTTTGTGAACTTTAAATTCGATATATGGCTAGGATACTAACAGGTATACAAAGTACCGGAACACCGCACCTCGGAAACATTCTGGGAGCACTAGTTCCTGCGATCAATATGGCGAAAGACCCAAAGAATGATTCTTTTCTTTTTATCGCCGACATGCATTCCTTAACACAGATAAAGAATGGTGAACAGCTCAGAGCCAACACCTATGCCACAGCAGCCTCATGGCTTGCATTTGGACTTGACACCGATAAAACGGTATTTTATCGCCAAAGTGATGTGCCTCAAACCGCAGAACTGACCTGGTACCTTAGTTGTTTTTTCCCTTATCAGCGACTTACTCTCGCACATTCTTTCAAGGATAAAGCAGACCGACTGGATGATGTAAATGCAGGATTATTCACCTACCCCATGCTAATGGCCGCTGACATACTCCTTTATGATGCAGAAATTGTACCTGTGGGAAAAGATCAGCTACAACATATCGAGATAACCCGCGATGTAGCTTCGAGAATGCACGCTCAACTCGACACGGAAATATTCGTCCTACCAGAAGGTAAAGTTCAGGAAGAGACCATGTATATTCCTGGTACTGACGGTCAAAAAATGAGTAAGTCAAGAAACAACCTCATCAACATTTTTCAGGCAGACAAGCCTCTGAGAAAACAGGTTATGTCTATCGAGACCGATAGTACTCCACTCGAGGACCCAAAAGATCCCGACAACTGCAATGTATTTGGCCTCTACAAGATCCTGGCTACAACAGAGCAAACCGCTCAAATGCGAGAGAAATATCTTGCCGGCGGCTATGGTTATGGTCATGCCAAACAAGAACTCTACGAATTGATTGTTGCGAAATTTTCGGATGCTCGTGAACGCTTTGAGTATTTCATGAACAACAAACATGAAATCGACAGTGTATTGGAACAGGGCGCAGAAAAAGCAAGAAAAATTGCTGACGAAACGCTTCTGAGGGTGCGCTCAAAAATCGGCTATTAAATAAACCGAGGATCAGCATATTTCAAAATATTTACCGGGAAGGGGTCTGACGATCCCTTTCATTTCCATATTGAGAAGATCCACGGCCACTTTATGCACCGGTTTTTTACAGATCAAAGCAATATCATCTAACAATTGCTTCCCTCCTTTTTTAAGAAATGTCATTATTTGTTCCTCATCATCGGTCAGATCAGTAAACAATTGCGTTTGTACCGATTTTTTTCCAGACAATTCATCCGGATTCCAACCCAACATATAAATTAAATCCTCCGCCGATTGCAAAAGATGGGCACGCTGCTTTTTGATCAATTCATTACACCCGGCACTATAGTGATCCGTCACTTTACCAGGAACTGCAAAAACTTCCCTGTTATAAGAATTAGCGATATCTGCTGTAACCAATGCCCCTCCCTTGCCGGCTGATTCAATAACGATTGTTGCTTCAGACATCCCCGCGATTATTCGGTTTCTTCTAAGGAAATTATTTCGCTCTGCCTTATCACCACTCCAAAAATCAGTCAAAAAGCCACCAGAGTTCATCATTTCAGGCACATATCGGGCATGCACTGCAGGATAAAGTGAGCCTAATCCATGTCCGAGACAAGCTATAGTTTTAAGTTTATGTTCCATGGCTACGCGATGAGCGCATATATCAACACCATATGCAAAACCACTGATGATGACGGGATCCATTATAGCCAACCCCCTGATCAGCTCCTCACACACCCTTTTTCCGTAGCCAGACATTTGACGTGTTCCAACAATACTGATCATTCTTTTTGAATTCAATCCTTCCCCGCCCTTTACATAAAGTATCAGTGGACCATCGACACAATGTTTTAATCGTTCCGGATAACCAGACTCTGTATAAACTGCAACTTTAATACCGTTTGTTTTGATATATTCTAATTCTTCATAGGCTTCCTCAGGCCTGTAAGCATCTTTCAGCATCCGCAACACAAATTTTCCTACACCATCGATTCTTTCTAAAATTGACGGTTTTTCTTCAAAAACAGCTGTAGCAGACCCACAAAACTGAATCAATTTTTTAGAAGTAATGTCTCCAATTCCTACTGCATGCTGCAAAAGCATTAAATCAATCAATTCTTTTTCCTTCATTATATAACTTATTTTCTACAGGAAGGTAATAAAATTGAATCTGTTAATAAAAACCTAAGTCGGAATTCTATTCATTTTATAAAAATTCACATATTTGCCTTATGCGAATTGAGAAATACATCAGCGATCTATTATATCGGTATCAATGTGTAACCGTACCCGGACTGGGATCCTTTCTGGCTCAACACCAGTCTGCGCGCGTACATGAAACAACAGATGCCTTCTATCCGCCAAGTAAATTGATCTCCTTTAACGGGCAGCTTCAATCTAATGATGGCCTTCTTACACGATATATAGCTGATGTCAATAAGATCTCTTATGAGGAAGCTGCTACCATTCTGGAAAAAACTGTAGCATCCTGGAAATCGTCATTTGCCAATGGAGAAAAAATCTCCATGGAATTTATCGGAGACCTGTGGAGCAACGAAGAAGGCAAGATACTTTTCCAGCCTTCTTATCATATTAATTACCTAACCAGCTCTTTCGGTCTTACTTCTTTCGTATCCCCATCCGTTATGCGTGAGGATATGAAGCGGGAAGTTATTAAACTTGAAGAAAAAGCACCTGTTGCTTTTACACCCGAAAAAAGAAAACAAAGATCTTATCTTAAATATGCAGCTGTATTTCTTTTGGCGATATCAGCAGGAACCACAGGTTACAAGTTGGTTAAAATGAATGAGGCCAAACAAATCGAGATGGTTCAAAGAGAAGCGCAGGAAGCAGTTCAAAGAACGATTCAGGAAGCGACTTTCTTTGATGTTTCTCCTTTAGAAATGCCCGCTGTAACACTCAACCTTAAAAAAGCTCCAAAGATCTATCACATTATTGCCGGCGCTTTTCGGTTCGAAGAAAATGCCCAGAAAAGAGTTGATGAACTCCGCAGAAAAGGCTTTGAAGCTGAAATTATCGGCAAGAACAAATATGGCTTGCATCAGGTAACCTATGCCAGCTTTTCCGAAGTGAATGAAGCGCTGGAAAATCTGAGACAAATCAAAGCAGGAGAATCTTCTGAAGCCTGGCTATTCGTAGACAAATAATTTTATACGATGTTTTCTGAATACTTCAATATACTCGGCTCTATCAGTCCGATTGGAGAATTATGCAGAAAAAAAATCGAATCCCATCTCACCATTAAAGAATTCAAAAAAGGTGAACACATTTTGCATACCGGAGAAACTTGTAACCATATCTATTTCATGTACAAAGGTTGCAACCGAATTTATTATTACAAGAATGATAAGGAAATAACGGAGTGGTTTACTTCTGAAAAGCACTTTTGCTTTTCAATCACCAGCTTCTTCGACAAAACACCAAGTCATCTTTCCATAGAAACACTGGAGGATTCTGTTGTTATACAACTATCCAGAAAAGGCATAGATGAACTTATACATTCAGATCTTGAATTTGCCAACCTTTTTATAAATATTCTCTCCGGTTCTCTAAAGCTTTCCCAAAAAAGAATGGACTCCATGCAATTCGAAACTGCAAGACAACGCTATCAAAACCTAGTAACAGAGCAACCGGAAATACTTCAATTTGCAAATTTACAGCATATCGCTTCATTCTTAGGTATTACTTCAGAAACACTTTCCAGAATTCGCAGTTAAAACCTTATTTTTTGATAAATGTCAATTTTATTGTCCCATAAAATTGACATATTTGATATAAATAGACACTGCAATTATGAAATATTTATTCTCTCTTTTCCTGTTCGCAGGAATAGTGCACCTACACGCACAAACGAAAAACGATCAGATAGATGATCTTCTATCGAAACTTACCCTGGAGGAAAAGGTCTACCTTGTAATCGGAAGCGGCATGGACATCCCAGGTATGGATATGGATAACACCCCAGTTCAGGCCACCGTAGGATCTACAAAGAATAAAGTACCCGGTGCAGCCGGTACCAGTTTTACAGTTGACCGATTAAATATTCCTGCCATTGTTTTTGCAGACGGACCAGCCGGCATCAGGATTGATCCCACCCGAACAGACACACCCGGCAGCACGTATTATGCCACGGCTTTTCCAACAGCAAGCTCCTTGTCTTCCAGCTGGAACAGACCATTAATCCAGCAGGTGGGTGCGGCCTTTGGGCGTGAAGGAAAAGCGTATGGTGTTGATTTTCTTTTAGCACCAGCACTAAACATCCATAGAAACCCATTAGGAGGGAGAAATTTTGAATATTATTCCGAAGACCCGGTACTATCCGGAAACACGGCTGCTGCATTTGTAAACGGAGTTCAATCAGAAGGAGTTGGGGCTACTATCAAACATTTTGTCGCCAACAATTCAGAAACCAACAGAACAGCACTCAATACAATTGTCAGTGAACGCGCACTCAGGGAGATCTATCTGAAAGGATTCAAAATCGCCATTGAGAAATCGAACCCATGGGCCGTAATGTCTTCCTATAATAAGATCAATGGTACGTACAGTTCAGAAAATAAAGAATTGCTTACCGATATTCTGAGAGATGAATGGAATTATACCGGATTCGTAATGACCGACTGGTTTGGAGGAAGAGATGCGGTCGCACAGATGAAAGCGGGAAATGATCTTCTCATGCCCGGAACTAAAGATCAAGCCACCACTCTGATCGATGCAGTAAAAAACGGAGAGCTTGATGAAAAAATATTAGACAGAAATATCAGGCATATTTTCAACCAATATCTAAAAACCTCTTCCTACAATCGATTACCGGTAACCAATCAACCCGATCTCGAAGGAAATAAATCAATAGTTCGCAGCGCCGCTGCAGAAGGTATGGTACTACTTAAAAATGATGATGATGCCCTACCGCTAAAAACCAATTCTAAAATCGCTTTATATGGCGTTACTTCCTTTGAAACTATTGCAGGAGGAACCGGAAGTGGCGATGTCAATAAAGCGTATATGGTTTCGATCTATGAAGGTCTGAAAAATAAAGGATATATCATCGATCAAAACCTCGCAACAGCATATCAAAACTACATCGAAGCCGAAAAAGCCAAAATGCCTCCAAAGAAATTCTTCTTTGAAAAAGATATTCTTGTAGCCGAAAAAACATTTGACAAAGTTTCGCTTTCCAATACTGCTAAAAACAATGACATTGCTATTCTAACACTAGGCAGAACTTCCGGCGAGTTCGAAGATCGTAAGAAAGATGGTGATTTCTATCTAACCGAAACTGAAAAAACCTTGATCAGCCAGGTAGCCGACGCCTTTCAAAGAGAAAATAAAAAGCTGATCGTTATCCTGAATATCGGTGGTGTCATAGAAACCAACAGCTGGAAATCTTTACCCGATGGTATTTTAGTGATATGGCAACCCGGTCAGGAAGGTGGAAATGCTACTGCTGATATATTGTCAGGATCGGTAGTTCCAAGTGGGAAATTACCCGTAACTTTCCCAATAACGCTGGAAGATCTTCCTTCAACCCGAAATTTCCCGGGTCATATAATCGATCCAAATGCCCCAAAACCGTCAAACCCTCTGATTGGTCAGGATTCTGAAGAGATCTATGAAGAAGATATTTATATAGGATATCGATACTTTGAAAGTTTTGAAGTAGCCACCTCCTACTCATTTGGATACGGACTTAGTTACACACAATTCGACTATGCGGATTTTAATATTGAAAAAGAGGACAATATGATCAAAGTAAAACTTCGAGTTACTAATACAGGTAAGCTTAGCGGGAAAGAAGTGGTTCAGCTATATGTATCTCCACCGCAAAATGGTATTCATAAAGCAAAGCGCGAGTTAAAAGCATATACTAAGACCTCGAGCCTTGAACCAGGTAGTTCTGAAATAATCGAACTACTCGTACCAACAGAAGATCTGGGGTATTATGACTCAGATGTGAATGCCTGGCTATTACAGGGTGGCTCATACACTTTCGAGATCGGAAAAAATGCTCATGAAATATTAGATTCAACTAAAGTTGATCTCTCTGCAACTACCCTGCAAAAAACGAATGATCTTTTAGCACCACAAATAATGATCAACACACTTAAACCTGAATAATCCAAAATGAAAAAGCTACTATCCTTATTGTTTATTTGCGGAATGTTTTTCACGTACGCCCAAACAGATACAACCCATGAGATAAAAATCAAAAAAGACATACAATGGTCAAGTCCTGAAGGATACGACCTTACTATGGACATTTACACTCCTGATTCGGGGATGTCCAGCTACCCCGTGCTGATCATTTACCATGGAGGTGGCTGGTTGATCAATAATAAATCGATCATGGACCAAATGTCAAGCTACGTCGCTTCTCATGGGAATTATGTGGTATGCAACGTTGACTATCGATTATTAACGGCAAATGACAATACAACCAACATGAATAGTATAGTAGAAGATGCTTTGGGTGCGGTGATCTGGGTCAAGGAACATATCAGTTCCTATCAAGGCGATCCGAACAGAATTGCTGTTACCGGAGATAGTGCCGGTGGTCATCTGGCCGCTATGGTGGTTAATGGAAATGAACTTTTGGGTAGCCATGGTTTCGATGGAAACCATTTTGAATTTACACCCTCTTATATTCCATCCGGTGCTACCCCCGAAGAATTAAGAACTGAAGGAGCCGCGATCGTACAGGCAGCTATCCTGAGTTATCCCGCCGTTGATATCTACGCGGCTAATAAAGGAAATGGCAAACCTTATACCGGATTCGAATCCGCCTCCAACTTCTTTTGGCAGATGGGAGGTGGTAAACCCCGCGGGATATTCGGAAATGACGTCAATGCCATAGATAATCCTGGATATTACAAGCAAGTATCCCCAATGTATACAATTCCAGATAGTAATCAACGAAAACTTCCTCCACAGTTTCTGCATGTTGGCAGCAAAGACAACACAACCACTCCGGAGTCTATCAAAGCTTATCATGAAGCATTGCTAAAGGCAGGTCATCCCTCAGAATTCTGGATATACGAAGACAGACCACATGCCTATCTTGATTCAGGCAGCAATGAATACCTCGGTGTAAGTTTTGAAAAAGATGCGATAACCCCATTAAACCGAATTCTCGACTTCCTTAATGATGTTTTCTACAAGGACTAACCTTAACACACACCTGACTATTTTAAATAATCCCTCTTAAATTGAATTATTAAGAGGGATTTTACTGTTATATATTTTAGAATGCGACTCAACCTGATATCTTTGCAAAAATTTTAAAGCGATGCAAGCAAAATTTCCTAAAGATTCACGTACAGTTATGACTGACCTGGTACTACCTAGTGAAACCAATCCACTTAACAATCTGTTTGGGGGTGAATTACTGGCGCGGATGGATCGGGCAGCTAGTATTGCCGCAAGAAGACATTCCAGAAGAGTCACCGTAACTGCTTCCGTAAATCATGTTGCTTTTAACCGGGCAGTCCCTTTAGGAAGTGTTGTGACCGTTGAAGCGAGCGTTTCAAGAGCTTTTAAGAGCTCTATGGAGATTTATATAGACGTGTGGATAGAGGATCGCGAAAACGGCCAGAAATCAAAGGCAAATGAAGCGATCTATACCTTCGTTGCTGTAGATGACATGGGAAAACCTGTAGCAGTACCACCATTAGAACCCGAGACTGAATTGGAAAAACAACGTTTTGATGCCGCTTTACGCAGAAAACAATTAAGTCTTGTTCTTGCAGGGAAGATGAAGCCTAATGATGCCACTGAATTAAAGGCATTGTTTACAGATAACTAAAACTCGGTTTATATTTAGTCCGGTTAAAATCTTCTGGTCTGCTTGCGCTGCGGCAAGTATTCCAATAATTCGGGAGCGGGATCAGTTCTTTTTGAGGGCTTCGCGGGCGAAGTAAATCAAAAACACCACTTTCGAACTACAAATTAAAAGGATAGGATTATGCCCAAATGGGGTAGATTGGTTTAGAAACTACATTCGGTAGATCCAATTAGCAGGATTATCGATCTTATCATTGTTATAGATCATAAACCGCAACTCGGTTTCATGGGTGGAGGCACTGGTAAATACTTCCCCAATATCCTGTTTCGTCTTTACTTCATCACCCTCCTTCACAAATACCCTGACAAGGTTATTATAAACCGAAATATAATTTCCATGTTGTATCAAAACAGCCTTATTTCCACCTTTATGTCCCTGCACTGCAAGCACTTTTCCTTCATAAATGGCGCGCGCCTTTGAACCTTCTTCAGTAACGATCCTAACACCATTGCTATTAATGGTAACGGTTTTTACTACAGGATGTGGTTGTACTCCAAATCTAAGTTTAACAACCCCTTTCTCAACAGGCCATGGAAGTTTACCTTTATTTTCTCGAAATCCTTTACCGACCAACTCTGCTTCGGCAGTTAAGGCAAAGCTGGATGACTTTACGTCCCCTCCTTTTTCTTTATTCGATTTAGCGATCGCATCTCGTACAAGCTTATCGATCTGTCTGTCGATCTCAGCAGCTTCCTGTTGTTTTTTTCTGATCTGTGCTGCGTATTGGTTTTCTTTCGACTTGATTGTAGCGATCAAACTTTGCTGTGATGACAATTCATCCTCAAGGGTCTTTTGCTCATTGCGATTCTCAGCGATCAGCGCTTCTTTATCTTTTCGTTGAATAACCAGATCCTGATTCAATTTTTGCAATTCTGCAGTTGTATTCTTAATAGCTTCCCCTTGTTCCTCTCTGTATCCGGCATATTGCTGCATATATTTCAGACGTTTATACGCCTGAAGAAAGTTTTCCGAAGACAACAGAAACATCAAACGGCTTTGCTGGGATTTGCTTCGATAGGATTTCCTGATCATCGCCGCATAATCCTCTTTCAGTTCCTTTAATTCATCACGCAGGCGACTGATCTCATTTAAATTGTTATTGATCTGACGATTGAGCAGGTTGGTCTGGCGATTGGTGACTTTAATTAGTTCCTTCCGCACTCTTACCTTCTGATCGAGATCTTCCAGAACTTCAAGCACAGATTTCTTTTCTCTTCGTTGCTGTGACAACAAAGAATTGATCTGTGTGATCTCCTGCTGCAACCTGTTTTTCCGGGCTTCCAGTTCCTTTTGCTCATCAGATTGAGCCTGCAGGCTGGTAAGAGAGATCAGGGCAGTAAAAACACATAATATTAACGAAAAGCTTTTCTTCATTTTTTAATCAAGCGTTAGTTGCCTGAATCCATTAGGGATCTTATATGGAAATGATAACTGCTGATCAAATTCTATATTGTTATATTCTATATCTATTCGGTTTTGAACACTTCCGTCTTCGGCAATAATACGAATCTTATTGGGAATGATCCTGCCATTCACATTCTGATAATTCTCGTATGCAATATTAAGCAATC
The DNA here is from genome assembly GCF_007279655.1 of Robertkochia solimangrovi. Classification (GTDB taxonomy): domain Bacteria; phylum Bacteroidota; class Bacteroidia; order Flavobacteriales; family Flavobacteriaceae; genus Robertkochia; species Robertkochia solimangrovi. Next base: position 375,305 of record NZ_QKWN01000001.1, read on the forward strand.
TTCCACTCTCTGGTTGAGAAATCTGTTGCATCGCCATTTTGAAATTACCAGGCTCTAAAAGAAAGAGCGTTTTATACAAAGCCTTTTGTGTTTCTGGCTTGAGTTGATAATAATTATTACTTATTGACGCATAATAGGGCTCATCCCGAAGATCAACGATACTTTGACCCAGCAAAAGGTTTTGTAGTATTTGAAAATCTACTTCCGTTCCCAATAATTTACTCAGATACTCAAAATCCCCTTCGAAATAAGTATTGTCGAGCTTGTTATAAAAGCTCATCCTCTCCGGAGTGATATAAGCTTTAACTACCGAAAGTGCAGCGCTTATCCAAATAGCACTATCCTTTTGCATTCGAAGACTGACCGTAAAGGATTTCGAACCTTCATCCCCCTCGGAATAATCAATTCTTATGCGTCCTCTAATCGTATTAAAATCAAGTTTGTTATCGTAATGCCTCTTAATAATTCCACGGGAAGACAGATCGCTTTTCAATTCTCCCGCTTCCAGAACTCTTTTCGAACCACATGAGATCATGAACATCGAGATTGCGATCAAAAGTATTCCGAAAACTCTTTTATTATAAACCATTTATAATCTGCCTTCTTTTAATTTATTTTGATATTCTTTCAATTTATTTTGGTTGTTGAGCGCTTTAAAAATAGCGATTAGCTCTTCATAGAATTTACGGGTCAGCTCTTCATCCTCGATAATATAATCTAATCCTTCTTCAAGGGTCTCCACCGCAAGATCCGGATTACCCGTCATTCTTAGTCCAACTCCTTTGTAGTAATAGAACTCAGGTTGCGCTGGAAAATTGTCAACGGCTTCACTACTATTTTTTAGAAGTTCAGCGTATTCCCCACTTCCATATAACGAAGAAAGTTTTGAGCGGTATTTTTCCAAAGGTGATTCCTCAATACTTTTTGCCTCTTCCGGTTCACTAACAGCGTTCTGAAATTTACTGTATGAGATAAGTCTATCCACCTTAAGCCTCAGAATCTTTGACTCACTACTATCCCCAAATTTGTTCACGTAGGAATCTATAACATTCTTAGCCTTATCGTAATCCCCTTTTTCCACGTAGAGTTCTGCCAGAGGAAGGAAATATTCACCATGATTTTCAGTGAGTCTGCCAGCCACCTCAATAGCCTTCTCCAGATCATGCATCGCTCTGTAAACTTCCAGCAATCCGTTCAGGTACCATTTATTTCCTGGTTCTCCCTGAAGTGCAATCGTATAATGATTTTCAGCTTCCGGATAGTTATGCATCAGGTAATAATTTCTGGCCAATTCATAATCTACGACCACACTATCCGGTTCCAGCTTTTTACATTCCATAAGGAACTCGATAGCCTTATCGTAATTTTCAATTCCTTTAGCTCTCAAAGCCTCAAAGAAATTATCCTGGAAGGCATCGGTATAGGCCTCCTGATAGATCTCATCACTCTTTTCTTTTTCCTCTTGTGAAAGCGCATAGAAAGGAATGGCGATTATCACCGGTATAATCAATTGCTTTATACTTTTTACAATCTTCATTCCTTTCATTTTTAATCTTCAGACCGATTACCCCACTCCCTTTATGTCAGTGAAGAATAGTCTCCAATGCTAACATCTGTAAAATCACCATTAAAGACCGCATAATTTCCGATCATCGCATTGTCTAAGTTAGCATTTTTTACAGTGGCATTTGTCTGAATAAGACTGTTTTTAACAGTGGCATTCTCAACGATGGTATTGTCTCCGATCGATACATTGGGACCTATTACCGAATTCTCGAGCACTACACCATCACCGATATAACAGGGAGGTATAATTTGCGAATTGGTAAGCGTCACTGAATCCGAAACCAACACTTCCTTATCTTCATGCAGGAAGTTAAGCATTCGGGAATTCGTTTCAACAGTTACGTTCTTATTTCCGCAATCCATCCATTCATCCACTTTTCCCGGAACAAAAATCTTACCTTTTTCCATCATGGATTTAATTCCATCATTGATCTGATATTCACCACCATGAATTATATTATTATCGAGAACTCCCTGTAGTTCATCTCTCAGCACTTCGCCCTGTTTAAAATAATATATTCCGATCACAGCAAGGTCAGATACAAATTCTTTTGGCTTTTCGACTAACCCGGTGATCTGACTGTTATCCGTAAGTTGTACAACACCATATGCCTGCGGATTTGCTACCTGCTTCACCCAAATAACACTATCTGCCTCTGGATCGAGATCGAAATCAGCTTTAAAAAGGGTGTCTGCATAGGCAATTACACACGGGCCAGAAAGAGAATCTTTTGCACACATAATGGCGTGACCGGTTCCCAAAGGTTTATCCTGATAATAAATTGTTCCTTTCGCATTTTGCGCCTTAGCGATCTCCATCAGTTTACTTTCGATCTCCTGACCGAAATCATCCTTAATGATAAAGGCGATCTCGTCGATCTCTTGATCGAGTACTTTTGCAATATCTTCGACCAGCCTTTGAACAATGGGCTTTCCGGCGATCGGTATCAAAGGTTTAGGTACGGTAAGGGTGTGCGGACGTAATCGGGATCCACGTCCGGCCATCGGTACAATTATTTTCATTCCAGTTAGTTTAATGTGGTGAATTACTTAGTTCCAGTACTGCCGAATCCACCTTCACCACGTGATGTTTCAGACAGGATCTCAACTTCATCCCATTGGATATGTTCATGTTTAGCAATCACAAGTTGAGCGATACGCTCTCCATGAGTCACTGTAAAATCATCATTAGACAAGTTAACGAGAATCACTCCCACTTCCCCACGATAATCTGCATCGATTGTGCCGGGAGAATTCAAAACGGTGACCCCTTTTTTAGCGGCCAATCCACTTCTCGGTCTGACCTGAGCCTCAAATCCAACAGGCAGTTCAAGAAAGAGTCCGGTTTTAACAATAGCTCTTTCCAATGGTTTTAAAACAATAGGTTCTGACATTTCTGCACGAAGATCCATCCCTGCAGAAGCAATCGTTTCATATTCAGGTAACGGATTAGACGAACGATTTATGATTTTAACCTTCATAAAATTCTAACGGCTTTTTAAAGTTGTTGAAGTTCTAGTTTTGATCATGGTTCTGAGGTTTTTCGACTCCAACACCCAGATCAATGCCAAAAATACTAAAAGTAAAACGCTTCCTATAATCAGATCTCTGTCAAAAACGTAAAATGAAAGCCATGAAAAAAGTACGGATACTCCAAGATAGATTCCGATCTTCTTCAGATCATAGGGAATCGGATACTTTTTGCTTCCTAAATAATAAGAAATTACCATCATACTTCCGTAGGCTGCAAGGGTTGCGATAGCAGAGCCTTTAAAACTGATCACTGGTATAAGCATAAAATTGATTCCTAAAGTGATCAGGGCACCGATCACTGAAATCACTGCACCATACATGGTCTTATCGGTGATCTTATACCAAACGGAAAGATTATGATAGATCCCGAGGCAGAGATTTGCCAACAGAATAAACGGCACCACCCAAAGCGCACGCCAATAGGATGGATCGGGTAACATAAGCATCTTGAAAAGATCGGTATAGACCACTACAAAAAGCAGGATAAGCGAACCGAAAATGGTGAAGTACAAAGTTATCGCAGCATACGTCTCTTTGGAATTCTTTTTGTTGGCATGGCTGAAAAAAAATGGTTCCACACCTAATTTAAAAGCTGTCACGAATAACGTCATAAATGCACCCAGTTTATAGCATGCCCCATAAACCCCAACTTCACTTTCCGCAATTGAATCAGGCAACAGGTAACGCAGTAAAAGCTTATCAAAACCTTCATTAATTGCAAAAGCTACCCCGGCTATAAGTACCGGATAAGCATACTTCACCATTTTCTTAAGCAGGTATCGATCTAAACGAACCCCGATTCGAAAATAAAGGGGAAGCAAAATTAAAAAGGTAATAAAGCTCGCTATTATATTCGCAAGGAAGATATAATGTACTTTATTCGCAGGTTCCATTGATACCAGCGAAGAATCAGGATAACTGGATACAAGATAGGGTATACCTAAAAAGAACAACAAGTTCAATCCTAGATTAATAACAACACTTAGTATTTTAATAACCGAATACCGTATCGACATTTCCTGATTTCTGAACCAGGCAAAAGGAATTACAGCAAGTGCATCTAAGAACAATATACCGATCACATATACGATAAACAATTCATCGTACTGTAACCAAAAAGCAACCTGATTCCTTAGTAACATTGCAGTTATAAAAAATACTATCGACGAAATCAGTATAGCGGTTAGTGCCGTAGACTGTACTTCAGATTTTCTTTCGCTCTTATTGACGAATCTAAAAAAGGCTGTCTCCATACCGTAAGACAACACCACGTTACCTAAAATCATATATACCATCAAACTGATATAAATACCATAATCTGATTCGGGCAAAAGTGACGTGTAAAATGGAGTTAGAATAAGTCCGAGTATTCGAGGCAACACCGTTGCCATACCATAGATGAATGTATGCCTGAAAAGTTTTTTAAGGGCACTCAAAATAAAAAAGTTTAGGTGCTAAAGTATCGATTTTATAAAGAGGGAACAATACTATTAATCAATTATTAAGCACTCTGGATTCTTCTTCATAATGTATTGCAGACGATGGTATAATTTCCTGAATTTTATAATAACCTTCTTTGCCCCCGAAGTTAAATTTAACTACTGCCTCCCCTTTTTTCAAAGTAAAAGGGAGCGTTTCTTTAATCTTTGGTGGGCGATTTCCAAATTCCTGTACGGCATTTGCATCCATATTGATATCATAAGGAGCTTCATCTATGATTCGCCCTTTAAAAACTAAATAGGTGCCTTTTTGAAAACGTTGAAGTATAATTCGATGATCGTTATAGTAAAGCTCTTCCAACATAACTTCCTTACCCTCAAAAACCGGTAAATAAAAATTTATTCCGTGCAAGACAGAATCAATTCCTGCTGTCCAGGGCTCACTCTTCACCTCGCCTAAGGTAAAAGGAGGATCTTGTGTTAAGGTTTGCGAAGCAGCACACCCTCCCAAAACCAATGAAAAGATAAATGTATAAACTATTGCATATGGTGATTTCATGATAAGCGTTTTACTATAAAAATACATTTATTGTGCCAAAATAGTACCCTGGAACTGGAGAAAGCATAGTGCTTCCATTCACTTTTACCTGTTGAGAAGCAACGATCCGTACTCAAGATGACAGCCGTGGTACATGTTGCCGTATTAAATTCCTGTTGTAGTAATGATATTCTCTTTATAGGTATATAAAAAAGTCATCGACCGCAAGGACTTTGGAGAAAATCTAAGGTATTAGTACTGCCTATGGAAATAACAGACAAAAAAAAGGCCCCTTAAAAAGGAGCCTTTTCTCTTCTAAATATTATTAAGCATTCAGGGCTTCCGCACCACCCACGATCTCAAGGATCTCATTGGTAATAGCTGCCTGACGAGCTTTATTGTATGTCAATGTAAGTTCCGCCTTAAGGTCTTTAGCGTTATCTGTTGCCTTATGCATAGCGGTCATACGTGCCCCGTGTTCAGAAGCAAAAGAATCTCTTAAAGCTTTGAATAACTGTGTCTTCAAAGATTTAGGAATAAGAGTTTTCACTATCTCTTCTTTCGACGGTTCAAAAATATAATCTTTGGCAGTAACAGTCTCCTCTTCCTTTGAAGAGATCGGAAGGAAATCTTCTGCTTCGACTATTTGTGTAGCAGCATTTCTGAAACTATTGTAAACCAGAACGATCTTATCAAACTTTCCTTCTACGTAATATTTCATCAATTCTTCGGCTATTTCAGAAGCATTCTCAAAATTGAGATCATCAAATACACCGTTGTTATAAAGAATTACGTTTTCTGTTTTCTTAAGAATGTCATTCCCTTTTTTACCTACGGTCACAAAAGACACTTCCTTACCAGCATATTGCTCGTGTCGTAATCTAAGTGATTCTTTGATGATATTAGAATTAAATGCACCGCAAAGCCCTCTGTTAGAAGTAATGGCTACGATAAGCACTTTATTCACCTCACGTTTTTCAGCAAAAATACTACCTGAATCTCCGTCGAGTGTTGCGCTAAGTTGCTGCAATAATTCAGTAAGTTTATCAGAATAAGGACGCATGGCGGTAATGGCATCCTGTGCCTTTTTCAATTTAGCAGCCGATACCATTTTCATGGCGCTGGTAATCTGCATGGTTGAACCTACCGATGAAATCCTGCTTCTTATTTCCTTTAAATTTGCCATTTGTTGTATTATGAATTATGAATCCATAACTCAGAACTTAGTATTCTGAATTAAGCCTTATATTTCGCAGAAAGATCCTTTGCTACTGCAGTTAAAGTTTCTGTTACCGCATCCGTCAACTGACCCGCTTTCAATGTATCCAATACATCTCTATGCTTTGTATTAAGGAATGCGAGGTAATCTTTTTCAAATTCTTTAACCTTATGAACCGGAACATCTCTAAGTAGATTTTTAGAACCTGCATAGATAATTGCGATCTGATCTTCTACGGTATAAGGGTCATTTTGAGCTTGCTTCAGAATCTCAACGTTTCTTTGACCTTTTCCGATAACGCTCATAGTTGCAGCATCAAGATCGGAACCAAACTTAGCAAAAGCTTCTAATTCACGGAACTGAGCCTGATCCAGTTTCAATGTACCGGCTACCTTTTTCATCGACTTGATCTGAGCCGAACCTCCTACTCGCGATACAGAGATACCAACGTTAATCGCTGGACGTACACCAGAGTTGAACAAGTCAGATTCAAGGAAGATCTGTCCGTCAGTAATCGAAATTACGTTTGTTGGAATATATGCAGAAACGTCACCCGCCTGAGTTTCGATGATCGGAAGTGCGGTCAAAGAACCACCTCCTTTAACAACCGGCTTCAGTGATTCCGGAAGATCGTTCATATTCTTAGCGATATCATCATCAGCGATCACTTTCGCTGCACGTTCAAGAAGTCTCGAGTGCAGATAGAAAACGTCACCTGGATATGCCTCACGTCCTGGTGGACGACGTAATAAAAGAGACACCTCACGGTAAGCTACCGCTTGTTTAGAAAGATCATCATAAATGATCAAAGCTGGTCTACCAGTATCTCTGAAATACTCACCGATCGCAGCACCTGCAAATGGAGCATAAACCTGCATAGGAGCAGGATCGGATGCATTTGCAGCAACGATAGTAGTATAGGCTAATGCACCTTTATCTTCAAGTGTCTTAGCGATTTGAGCAACTGTTGAAGCTTTTTGTCCAACAGCTACATATATACAATATACCGGTTTACCGGCATCGAAAAATTCTTTCTGATTAATGATGGTGTCGATACAAACGGTAGTTTTACCAGTCTGACGGTCACCAATTACAAGCTCACGTTGCCCTCTTCCGATCGGAATCATGGCATCGACAGATTTAATACCTGTTTGTAGTGGCTCATTTACAGGCTGACGGAAGATAACCCCAGGTGCTTTACGCTCCAGTGGCATATCATAAAGCTGTCCGCTGATAGGACCTTTACCATCAATCGGGTTTCCAAGCGTGTCAACCACACGTCCAACCATTCCATCACCTACATTGATAGATGCGATCTGTTCTGTACGTTTAACGGTATCACCTTCTTTAACTTCTGTAGAAGGACCGAGTAATACGATACCCACGTTATCTTCTTCAACGTTAAGTACGATACCCTCCATACCTGATTCAAACGCTACAAGCTCTCCATATTCGGCGTTGTTCATACCGAATACACGGGCAATACCATCACCTACCTGTAAAACTGTACCAACTTCGTCTAATGAAGCACCAGCTTCAAACCCTGATAGTTGCTTTTTTAATATTGCTGATACTTCAGCAGCTTTAACTTCAGCCATCTTAATTAAATATTTAGATTTTCAGACCTTTATGATAACGCAACAAGGTCCTGTTTTTTTTTTGTTATTAAGCGACACGTGTTTTATTAACGAAGTCCCTTTTTAAATTGTTCAATTTACTTGCAATGCTGGCATTATATTGCAAATCACCAACACGTAATATAAATCCACCAATGATACTTTCATCAACACGATTAACCAACGTTACATTTTTACCTGTTAGTTCGGTTACTTTATCAAGCACGCGTTTTTCCAGTTCAGGAGTGATAGGCACCGCTGTGGTAACAACCGCCTTTTGATTACCCATCAGTTCGTCATAACGTATCAGGAACTTTTCAGCTACCTCTCCGATAAGACTCAACCTGTCATTATCCATTAAAAGCACTAGAAGTCTTTCGGTCGTGTCTGAAAACCCACCATAGACATTCTCGATCGCCGATTTTTTCAAACCGGTCTTCACAATCGGATTTTCAATAAATAATTGAAGATCCTTATTGTCGTTCATTTTAGATACGATAACGGTCATGTCTTTGTGAACCGCATCCAGAACGTTCTGTTCTTTTGCGAATTCAAGGACTGCCTTAGCATATCGTGATGCTGCTCTGCTACCTATCATGTGTATCTTAGTTGTTTAAAGTAACGTCATTCAACATTCCCTCAACCAGCTTTATTTGCTTATCCTTGTCGGAAAGTTCTTGTCTCACTACTTTCTCCGCGATTTCAATAGAAAGCTTAGCCACCTGATCTTTAAGATCGTTTACAGCAGCCTGCTTTTCACTTTCGATCGCTGAATGAGCAGCTTTGATGATTTTATCAGCTTCAGCCTGAGCTTCACTTTTTGCATCGGAGATCATTTTTTCTTTGATCTCACGGGCATCCTTCATCATTGCTTCTCTTTCAGAACGAGCTTCCTGAAGCAGCTTTTCATTGTCTGCCTGAAGATTTTGCATCTCTTTACGTGCTTCCTCAGCAGATTGTAATGCAGTTCTAATACCTTCCTCTCTGTTATTAACAGCATCAAGAATTGGTTTCCATGCATATTTTTTCAATAAAAGAACCAGCAAAACAAAGATTATAATTTGCCAGAAAAACAGTCCGAATGAAAATTGCTCAATTAACTTTTCCATGAAATATTTCTATTAAAAATGTTTAATTCGTTATTGAACAAATAGCTACAACCAACCGTTGCAGCTATTTGTTTAAAAATTCCTTACGCTGCGAAAAGAGCAGCAAATCCAATACCTTCAATAAGAGCGGCAGCGATAAGCATAGCTGTCTGAATCTTACCTGAAGCCTCTGGCTGACGTGCAATAGCTTCCATAGCCTGACCACCGATTCTACCGATACCAAGACCAGCTCCTATTACAATTAAACCAGCTCCTACAATAGTTGGGATTTCCATAATTATATAATTAAAAATTAAACATTCAATTTATTAATGATGCTCGTCATGATGTTCTTCATTCGCCATTCCGAAATACAGCGCTGAAAGCATAGTAAAGATGTACGCCTGAAGGGCCGCCACCAAAAGCTCCAGAATAGAAAGGGCAAATGCAAGACCAAATGACAATGAACTTCCGATCCAGTTCTTGAACAGGAACATCAATCCTATAATACTCATCAATACAACGTGACCAGCGGTCATGTTTGCATAAAGACGAATCATCAGTGAAAATGGTTTGATGAACATACCCAACACCTCGATCGGCGCAAGTACGATACGCATCAGTTTAGGAACACCTGGCATCCAGAAGATGTGTCCCCAGTAATTTTTATTTGCGGTAAATGTTGTGATCAGGAAGGTAAGCATCGCAAGCGCAAAAGTGATCGCGATGTTTCCGGTAACGTTTACCCCCAGAGGTGTCATCCCAAGAAGGTTAAGGAACCAGATAAAGAAGAAGATCGTAAGCAGGAAGCTCATATACTTCTTATAATTCTTTCCGATATTAGGAATAGCAATATCATCTCTGATAAAAACCACTAAAGGCTCAAAGAAACGCCCAACACCTTTAGGCATACCTCCATTCTTAGTATAACTTTTAGCAAGACCTCCGAAAAGCAGGAACATCAATATTGAAACCAACACCATAGTAACAACATTCTTGGTGATCGAAAAATCAAGTGGTTTCGCATTTGACGGGTGATGATCCTCATCATAGGTAATCGTACCTTCTGCGTCTGTTTTGTAGATCTTGTTGTGATATAGCGTGTAATATTCTCCGCCAACCTCAGCTACTTCCTCTCCATGGTGAAATTTAGAAGCCGAAAAAACCTTAAGTCCATTATCCCATAAAATCACGGGTAACGGAATACCATAATGTGTTCCGGTTTCCTCATCTTCAGTGAAGGTAAAATAATGAGAATCTAAAAGGTGATGGTCTATAAACGCCTTAATATCCTCTCTTTGAGATTCGGTTCCGGTACTAATTCCTTCTAATTCATGTTGTGCCCAGGTAAAAAACGGGGATAATACTAATACAATTACAAGGATTTTTTCAAAAAATTCTCTTCGCATATCACTCTAATAATGGTGGCTTAAAAATCGGTGCAAATGTAATGCTTTAAATGAAAAACAAAAACAATTTTTATTGTTTTATTAGGCGCATTGTTGCCTGACTACAAATTAGTTATCTTCCGAAGTATTATTTAACAGTTTTGACACTGCGATTGTTTCGATCATGAGACAGACGCCGTAAGGAATAAAAAAGCTCAGGAACTCCAGGCGGTCTAATTGACCATCAGCTCCATACCGCGGATTAAAAACAACAAAGAATACAAGAAATTTCAACATGCTTCCCCCAAGAAAAAAGAAGCCTATCTGCGAGAAGAATCTTTTTCGGAAAATAAAAATGATTGTCACAATAGCTGCTGCGAGAATCACATTGATAATATAGGCCGCAGGCAGGTATAGTCCTGCCGTAGACACACCAAGAAGATCAAGTACATACTTATGCAATCCAAAAGCCACGAAACCTGTGACCAGAAAAACCAGTAGAAAACGTATTAGAAAAGAAGGCATGTGCTTAGTTATCCTGCAGGTTATTCAGTTGTTTGATGACCGCATAAATCGCAATTCCCACCCCTAAAAGGGTGAGAATTATAAGGTATAATTTATTTCCGTCATTGTATTTGTCATCCAGCCATCTGCCCAACCAGGCAAAGAGAAATATGGTCAATCCCATCTGAATGGCAATACCGGAAAAAATAGCAAAATTCTTAAGCGGATTTTTCGGCTTTTGATCCTTGTTTTTCATCACCTTTCAGAGATTTTACAGCAGCCCCTTTCATCGTACAAGCAGCGTTGAAGTTAGCTCCCGGCTCAACAGCCAGTTTCCCAACCACAACATCTCCTTCGATGTCAGCTGAGCTCTTTAAGCTAAGGATATTCTCAACTTTAAGCTCTCCGTTGAACTTACCTTCGATGTCGGCATTCGCACAATTGATTTTACCGGTAACTTTACCTGATCTTCCGATCACGATCTTACCGCTTGTATTCACACTACCGTCTAATTCCCCGTCGATTCGGATATCAGCTTCTGAGGTAATATCTCCCTTAATCTTCGTGTTCTCTGCAATTCTGTTGGTTAATCCGGTAGTTGGTTCCATTTTAGCTTTTTTTGATTCGGCAAACATGATTAATTAGTTAGATTTGGGTTTAACTGTTGTGTATTTGTAAGGTATTCTTTTAGATTCTTATGTATTTGTAAGGCTTTATAGGCGCTTCGCGAAATTACAAAATTCTCATTATCAACCAAATAATCTTTGTTAATATTCATAAGCTCCGCATACCCCAACGCCTTTAAACGATCACCCAGTTCGTGTACTACTAAAAACACAGTTTGAGCATCATAAACTTCCAGGGTGTAATGCAGTTTTCGCGCAGTCAGTTCTTCCATTGATTTTTCTATTTTCTGAGTGAGCTTTTTCACCCCCAATGTATCATTTTTCCGGAAAGGATAAATCAATTTCCAATCAGGTGTATTTGGATTCTCCTCAGCTATACTCAAAGCTTCCAGACGAGGAACTGTGGTCTTAAGCAATTCCGCTGCTTTTTCGCCTTCTTCCTTACCCGGATAGTTCATCTGGATATCATTTAAGGCTCTTTTATAAACAGCGATTCCCTGCAACCTGCCCAACGCTGTTGCTTTGATCATATCAAACTTTGCAGCGATATCTTCACCATTGTATTTTGAACTATACTCCGTTGCCCTGGCTATAACTTCTTCATAGCGTTCATCATTTAGCATTTCATAAAGCTCCTTGTAATTTGAATCAGGACTATTTGCTTCCTGTAAAACCACATTGGGATTCAAAATCATCAATGCATAACGCGAATCCGGATGCGAGGTGAGAATTTCATTTTTCATTCCTTCCTCCAACGGAGAGCCTGTCACCTGATAGATCTTATATAAATTGTATTTTGAAGGCAGCACATAACGCTCATCCGGATTAAAACTCAATAGATCCTGAAATCTCGAAGAAGCAAGTAAATATTCACTGAATTTTTCCTTATAAAGTATTCCCAGTTGAAAATAAGCAAAGTCTCTTTGCTCCTGGATACTATCGATCTCCTCTGGTGTTTGGGGAAGTTGTGCGGTATAAAAATCAACTTCATATTTGCTTCCTGTTATTTCTCCAAGCCCACTTTCAGTGCCGGCTATGACAGACGTTTCCAGCTTTCCTCCTGAAGCGAATCTCCAGTTATCCTTTAACTCCCTGCTCCCCCAGCGCTTTTGAAATTCCTGCCTTCCATAAGCGACGATCTGAGGACTATAAAAATAGAAAACATCAGATTTTTGCCCAACGGAAGGTCCACTTTGAAAGGTAGCCTTATTCTGTTCCTGAAGTGCCGCAAGTTCTTTTCGTTCAGCCTCCAGTTCTTCCTTCAATTTGAGAGAGTCTATATAATCCTGATAATAAGAATCAATCTCTTCCACGGGCATCGACAAAACATGTAGAATACTATCATTCCGTTTTACAACTCCTTCATACTTGATCACATCTTCCAGATTATCTCGCTTTCTGCTCAGTGCTCTATACTTAGTCGTATTTTTATCGGAAAAAACCAGGGTACTGTCATAATAGGCTCCGGCATTCACATATTCTGAGGCATCAAAATACATTTCTGCCAATTCCTCATAATTCTTCGACTTAAGGATACTGTCTGTAGTTGCCCTTCTAAGTGATTTGTTAAAATATAATCGGGCGAGATCAAGTGAATCACGATCGAGAAAATACATAGCCTTTTGCCGATAGATCCTGTCCAGAAAAGGTCGGTTTTCTCTATTTTCCTCAAGATCCGTCAGCTGGTCTAACAGCAACTCCCCATCAATACCGGATCTGTAAAGGTTATTCACTTTTTCAAGTTCGGCATTGATCAAATACGATCTAGAAGTACGACGGTTCAGGTCGATAACCTTATCAAACGCATAATTTGCACTATCGGGTTGCCCCAGTTGATTATATAACTGACCGATGATGAAATAATATCTTCCCCGCTCTTCATTATTTTTAGTGAGATGAGAAGCAATTTTCAACCTTTGAATCGCACTATCCTGATATTTAAGGTTGATATAAGCCTGGCCCATCATAGCAGAAGCGTCTGCATAGTCCTGATCATTGAGATTCGCCAATTTGAATAATTTTTTTAGATTATTCAAAGCCAACTCATCGTTTTCAAGCCTGATATTCGTTTTCTCACGCCAGATTCTGGCATGATTAATAATATCACTATCCGTATATTTATTGAGTATATAATTGAAAGCTTCAAGTGCAGGAATGAACCGCTGATCGTAATATCTTGCCTTTCCCAAGAGGAGATATGCCTCATCGATCTGACTGTTCTTTTCTCTCCCCCCTATATTCATACCATGCTTTTGAATAGCTTTAGTAGCTTTCTCCTCTGCACGTTCAAAATTTGGTGTAAGCTGGGTACCATCCAGTATCACTTCATCTCTGACTTCCATCCGCTCGACAGGAAGAACATCCCAAAAATTATCTGTATAGTTGGCAATGAGATCAGCTTGCCCCTCAGAAAGCGCATTCTTACCGTTATACAACGCATTGTATTTCGCATTCATAGCGTGCCATTTCCTATTCATGAACGCATCTTTTTTAGTAGAACATGCTACCACAAAAAGACCCGTCAGGATCACTGAAATACGTCTATTTAAGGAAATCTTCAAGGCAAACAGGTATTCGTTATCTAACAGCAATATCAACAGATTATTGCCATACCCGGTAAAAATACATTTCTTTTTTAGAAATATGAAGTTTGTGTTGTGAGATGAAGGATAATGTGTGCAAAACCTCCACTGGTGACACTGGCGACATTGGTGACACAAGAATTACCCGTGAAAATAGCCGTATTAAATGTTTCAGAATAATAAAAACCTAAGCCCGCGAAGCCACTTACAACACAGGTCACTCCAGTGTTTTGGTTAAAGGCCCTGAATAGCGACCACACTCGACGCCGCCGAAGGTAAGGGATTGACACTTGCCAGTGCGCCAGCAGACCGGAAAATTTTAACCGTTCAACAATCTCCTTACACCATGATCTCACCGGAGAAAAAAGCCTCCAGATCTTTAAGTGTTTCGGGGGAAGTTTGTATATCTTTTACCATATTCCCTTTTTCAAGCACCACAATTCTTTCACAAACCTCTGTTACATGCATCAGATCATGACTTGAAATAAGAACGGTCACATCTTTCGTCATTTTCAGCTCTTTTAGAATTTTCTTCAGTCGAATCTGAGTGGTCGGATCCAGATTTGCAAAAGGCTCATCAAGTATAATAAGTTCCGGGTTGCCGATGAGCGATGCAACGATCCCAACTTTCTTCTGATTTCCTTTGGAAAGATCGCGAAGATACTTACGAACTCCGATGATTTCTCCATTGAAGAAATCTTCAAAATCGGCTAACAGATTATCGACATCTGCTTTATTCTGATTTCTGAGCTCCCCGATAAAATAAAAGTATTCTTCTGGCGTCAAATACCCAATTAAAAACGTTTCATCGATAAATGCCGATGTATAAGGTTTCCATGATTCGCTCTCATTCACCTTGACATCTTTACTTTTAACAAAGCCTGTCGTGGGTCGAATCAGATCAAGTAAAAGACTGAACAAGGTCGTTTTACCAGCCCCATTATTACCCACAAGTCCAAAGCTCTGACCTTTTGGAATGTCCAGCTCTTCAATATTTAAAACTTTTTGACCTTTATATGATTTTGAAAGTTCGGTAATGTATATCATGATAATGATTAATTTTTTTGTTTGTAAGCAGCTATGGTTTTATATTTTTCTGATTTATAGATCCCTTCGATAAGGTTAAAGACCTTTTCTTTAAAGGCAAATCCGAGCACCCCTGCACCGGCCACCAATATATAGCCCAGAACAGGACCCACCGTATAGTGACCTATTGCATATAGTAACAATGGCAATACCAATTTTGGCAATGTCAACACCATGGTCTTAACATTGAAAGCTTGTTTATCACCAAAGGCCTTCTTATTGGACGTCAGATCGATAGGTGTTTTTATATAAGCTCCTCCCCATAAGACAATATGAGAATTAACTCCAATATTATAGATAGCCCCGACCAATATTGCCGAGTATACCTCCCAGCCAAAATACAGATAGAAACTAGCCAGCAATGTTGAAATAACAGTAGCCATCACTACCAGCCACCATTTAGAGTTCAGATAATCCCTGTACAGGATGTTCTGACTCATCATCAAGGGATAATAAGAACTATCCCAACTTGGAACAAACTGACCAAAGGTGAACAGAAAGCCTCCTGTAACGAAAATACCAGCAAAGATTCTCCAAACAGGCCCTTCATAGGCCTCAATAGCACCGGTAAAGAACAATAACCCATAGAAGAGAAAAATGAAACTCATGATCACTGAGGTACGAGACCTTTTGTTTCTTTTTATCAGCTTGATATCATTTTTAAGAAAGGTGGAGATACTCCCGAACCGATTGAGCCAGTCAAGATTTTCGGTAGAAACCGATTGCTTTTTAACCGAAAGCCCAGCATCCAGATACAGATTCTTTTTAAAATATTTAAACGCCGCAAAATATAGCAGGGCGAAGAATCCAATCGGGATGACTACGAGTAAAGGTTGATCATAAACCGCATCGAATATATGATGTGTATATTTTGTAATGTCAAAATAACCGAGGTACATCAATACACCACATACAATAACGATCACCAGAAAGGAATAGAAAAAAGCATCTACATCATTCAGGAAAACATTGATGAAATTATTCGAATAAATGAGGCATATGATCATGGCAAACCAAGCCAGTACATGCCATACCGGATAGCCATTACCCAAAAGAACAATAGTGAACGGTATAAAGAAAAAGAAATGTATGAGATTAAAAAAAGAGAACACCGTCTTTCCAAGACTGAACGTTACAATCTTATTCTTGCTGAACGGAATATATAACAGCGGTTTAATATTCACTACCGGCATTTTCTGCATCATATATCTGATCATTAGGTCCACCGTAAAATAAAAGAAGAGAATTTTGTTAACGACACGGAGCGGATCCTGATGTAATTGATCCTGAATAATCTTAAAAGACAAAGCGCCCATCAGGGAAAACATTCCTATGAAATAAAGCGCCATGAATCCCATAAAGATCTTCATAGCCAAATTTGTTTGAAAGGATGCAGACCTTACAAAAGATTTCCATTGAAGGAAAATGAACTGTTTAAGCATGGTTGATTAATGGTTTTAATATGTATGTCACTTAATTGTCTAATTTGTTACAATTTACGTAGAAAACACTGATTCTAATGAATGAAAGGAATTCTAACAAATAATACAGATAAAAGGATAATTCCTATGGTTCATACAGCATAAATTAAGATTAATACCTTAGAATTATGACCTTAAAACCGATTCAAATTTTCTATTTTTACGAAAAATTTATTATGACCCATTTTCACCCTTTAAAGGTAAAGGAACTGAGGCGACTAACGCCGAATGCCGTAGCGCTGAACTTTGATCTGGATGCCGTATCAGGCAGTGATTTTTTATTTAAAGCAGGACAATATATTACTATAAAGAAAGAGTTCAACGGTAAAGAGATCCGCCGTTCTTATTCAATTTGCACGACTCCTTCTTCCGGTGAATTGGAAGTTGGAATCAAAAGAATGCCTGAAGGCACCTTTTCAGAATTTGCTAATAGCGAATTGAAGGAAGGAGATATTCTGGAAGTACACAGCCCGGAAGGTAAATTCACTTTTGAACCCGCTAAAGGTGACTCCTCTTATATTGCTGCTTTCGCGGCCGGAAGTGGTATCACACCGATCATGAGCATCATGAAGACCGTTTTGGAAGAAACCGATCATAATTTCCTACTGGTCTTCGGAAATAAATCGATCTCGGAAACCATGTTCCACAAGGAAATTCTTGAACTGATCAGCACCTATCCTGACAGGTTATATGTTCAGTTCATATACAGCCGCACTCAGGAGGAAGACAGTATCTTTGGCAGAATTGAAAGATCGACGGTCAACTTCATCATAAAGAATAAATTCAAAGAAGCAAACTTCAAATGTTTTTATCTCTGTGGTCCTGAAGCCATGGTTGAAACCATCTCAACAACCCTGCAGGAAAACGGAGTTTCAGAGGACACCATCAAAACTGAACTTTTTACCAGTGATGATGACGGAGCAGACATTTCTGACTCAATTGCAGCAGGCAAAACCCGGGTAAAAGTAATCGTGGATGATGAAGAATCAGAATTTGTGATGGATCGCAAACAACGGGTACTTGATGCTGTGCTCGCTGAAGATATCGATGCCCCATATTCCTGTCAGGGAGGTATCTGCAGCAGCTGTATCGCAAGACTTACAGAAGGTAAAGTTGAAATGGTTAAAAATCAGATACTGACCGACAGTGAACTGGATGAAGGACTTATTCTTACCTGTCAGTCACACCCACTTACCGAATCGATCTCCATAGATTACGACGATGTTTAAAAAGAAAATTTAAGAGGATGTGAAAGCATCCTCTTTTCATATCTTTCGATGCATTGAGTCTTCGAAATACCTAAACTTGCAAAACACCTGAGCCATCTATGCAAAGGAGATCAACATCGGTTAATTCCAAATTTTCATCGCATTTCCGAAGCAATATTATTTCCAATAATCCGCCACCCATTTCGCCGGACGAACATATCGATACCATTTACCTCTTCCGCCTTCAATAGCTTTATGAGGGTTGATCTCACCATGGAAAATGATTATTTTGGCGCCTTTTGTAATCTTTGGAGTTTTCCAGAAAGCGATCGGAAATCTGGAAACACAGTCATATTTGAAACTCGGACACCATTCTTTTGGCCAGTAGTTCAAATATCCCTTTTCATTTACCGCCCAGGTAAGATATTCCTGTTCATTGCGGTGTTGCTTTCTAATATTTTCGAAGTTTTCCACGAAGTAATCGAAAACATAACCGTGCTTTCCTATTTCGAATCGATATACCGATGAATTACCGGTGATTCTCCAGGATTTCCATGTATAATCCTTGATGATCCTGAACGGAGCATCATCTTCAAAAAAACAATCAATATTATCTACGATCACTATATCAAGATCAAGGAATAATGCGGTTCCTTCCAATCCATAAAGATCTTCCTTCAAGGTAGTCAACTTCTTCCACATACGCTCTGGAAGATTTCCGGGTATGTCAATCTCAGGAATCGGGAAACATTTGATCTGATCTTCTATACCTGTCTCATCATCCGTAAAACAAACCATGGTGAAGGGTAACGACAAATTGCGTTTAACCATGGAGTAAAGTCTGTTAACATAGGTTGCATCATACAGGGTCCCCCATTTCATGCAGAATATATGGATGTTCTTGTGTTTGGACATAAATCTTAATTATAGATTATAAATGGTGAATTATAATCATTGAAAAATAAACCTTTAGCTTTTCTTTTGGTATAAAACAGGATTCAGCTCCTCATCGTTATACATCTTCATTTGCTTGTATACTTTCATATACTTACTTCCTGATTCAATATCATTTAACAACTGATCGATGGCTGTAGAGAGGTCCACCCGTTGTTCCAGCAAAACATTTAGCTTTTCCTGGCATTTAGCGCGGTGTGCATCACTGGCATCTTTACGCGCTGCCTCCTCTTTCATATGATAGATCTTCAATGCAAGTATGGAAAGACGATCGATCGCCCAGGCCGGACTTTCTGTATTGATAGTAGCATTTGCTGATGGAACCACTGATTTATATTTATCCAGAAAATAGCTGTCGAGGTATTCCACCATATCGGTACGTTCCTGATTGGAAGCATCGATCTTTCTTTTCAATTCAAGTGCTGCAACCGGTTCAATTTTAGGATCTCTGATGATGTCTTCATAATGCCACTGCACTGTATCGATCCAGTTTTTATGATACAAAAGATGCGAAATATCCTTATCCGCGAAGGGATTGACCAACTCCTGATAGACATCGTCTTTTATATGGTAATTACTGATACTTTTTTCGAAGATTTCAAATGCAAAATCACTAAAACTCATTCCATTTTCTTTTAGAATTGCAAATATACAATTTTAGAGCCATTACCGGCTCAGTGATAGAAGCATCATCAGTGATATTAGGAACAATAGTGCTCTATGCAAGAAATTAAATACTAAAAACATTATTTTTAGCGAAAGTAAAATAAGATGAATAAGATTGAACATATCGGAATTGCCGTAAAGAATCTGGAAGAAAGCAATAAAGTATACAGCGCACTCTTAAACATAGCACCCTATAAAGAGGAGGAAGTTATTTCAGAAGGTGTAAAAACTTCCTTCTTTGAAATAGGTCAAAGTAAAATCGAATTACTGGAAGCCACTAATCCCGATAGCCCTATCGCTAAATTTATCGCCAGAAAAGGTGAAGGTATTCATCACATCGCCTATGAGGTAACGGATATAAGAAGTGAAGTTAAACGACTTCAAGAAGCGGGGTTTGAGATCATCAATGAAACACCAAAAGCAGGAGCCGACAATAAGTGGGTTGTTTTTCTTCATCCAAGATCGACCAACGGGGTTCTCATAGAACTTTGCCAGGAGAGACGGGGTGATAGTGACATTAGTGATACTGGTGACAATAGATAAAAAAATCAATTCTCAATTTTAAATGCTCAATTGATTTAGTTATAAGGTTACTTGTTACGTTGTGAAAGAGTAAACAGTAATGCAGTGAACTGTTTTCTGTTTAGTGACCTGTTGCGGAGTTACAAAGTTACAGGGTAATAGCGTTCATTGCTTACAACACATAGCTCATAATTTGACTTCGGTTACTTGTTACATGGTGAAGCTGTAAACTGTTTTCCGTTTCCTGTTTTCTAAGGATATGGTAAAATAAAAAGCCCCCGAAATACGGAGGCTTTTATGGTATAGTTAAAATATTTTCTTAAATATAGGAATGAGCAGAAACATCTTTTCTTTCTTCGTTGTTATCATTGAAACTTTTCAATTGCAACATCCAGTAAATAAAAGCGGCAAATCCGATTGCCATAAAGATCCAGCTAATGGTACTAGCAGCCCACCAACTATCCATAAAACGCAAGGCATTCATCGGTTGGAATAAATAATCTTCAAATAAGTGCTGGATACCGTAGAAAAAATCACTCATGAGTAAAAGATATATTAAATTTACCTGGCAAAAATACAAAAACCCAACATGATTACAAGCATTTTTGGACGTTCAAAACCAATAAATTTAATAATACTTGGGATAACCCTATTCATTTTTGTTTTGGCATACTACCTAAGTGATGAGCATATCGGCTTTAATGTCAGCAGATTGCCTTCATATTTAGGGATGGTAATTCTGACATATTTCACGATGTTGGTCGTAGGCTTCATCAATAAAAAAAATCAATTCACGGGTAATAACTCTTATTTAAGCCTGTTTTTCATATTATTCCTGTGTATGTTTCCGGGAGTATTCAATGATTCGAACATGTTATTTTCGAATCTTTTCATTTTGTTTGCTTTTCGAAGAATTGTCAATATGCGTTCAGGACATCAGGTCAAGCTAAAGATCTTAGATGCATCGATATGGGTTTGTATAGCTACTTTATTTTATCCATGGGCTGCCTTATTCTTTATATTAGTTTTTACAGGGATCTTTCTTTACGGTTCCAATGACCTGAAAAACATCCTGATCCCTTTTGTTGCAGTACTCTTTACGGGGCTATTGACAATTACTTATTTGATGTATTTTAAAGATCTAAGTGTTATACAAACCGCAATAGAATACAGGCCGGAATTACATATCAACAAATATCGCAACGCCAGATTTTTCATTCCGCTGTTGTTCATGCTTGGGTTCGGATTTATCTCCACAGTAATTTACGTAGCGAATATAAGTAGGGTAGCCTATAAATCGAGTGTGCCTGTTTTTCTGCTTCTTGTATATATGGGAATAGCGCTGACGGTCGGAATGCTTGATGAACGCAATGGCAGTACCGAACTCATATTTCTGGGTTTTCCTTTGACGCTACTTATGGTAAAATACCTCGAAACCGTAAAACGATACTGGCTTAAAGAACTTTATCTATGGCTCTATATCTCAATTCCGTTAACTGTTCTGATCTTGGGAATCCTAAGAGATTAGTAACTTTTAAAACATCACAAGTACGTAAAAATCATTGCATCACTTGATCTATACAAACAAAGGAGTCCGCCTGGCCGGCAGACTGGGTTATCGCATTCTAGTGGCCAGGCAGATTTTTATTTATAAATCGAATCCCAGATCCTTTCTGTAATACATCCCTTCAAAATCCATTTTAGATACGCTTTCATACGATTTCTGAAGTGCTTCTTTAAAATCCTCTCCATAAGAAGTCACAGCGATCACGCGTCCTCCTGAGGTAACCACCTGTCCGTCCTTAAAGGTAGTTCCAGCATGGAATACTATAGAATCCGCAATTGCATCGATACCACTTATCACCTTCCCTTTCTCATAGGCTTCGGGATACCCGCCAGATACGGTCATTACTGTTGTGGCAGTTCGATCATCGATTTCCAGCGATACTTTGTCAAGCGTACCTGTTGCCGTTGCTTTCAGAAGATCTACCATATCAGTTTTAATACGGGGGATCACAACTTCAGT
The DNA here is from genome assembly GCF_007279655.1 of Robertkochia solimangrovi. Taxonomy (GTDB): domain Bacteria; phylum Bacteroidota; class Bacteroidia; order Flavobacteriales; family Flavobacteriaceae; genus Robertkochia; species Robertkochia solimangrovi. The sequence continues at coordinate 397,347 of NZ_QKWN01000001.1, forward strand.
TTCGGGGTCGCCCATTCGAACATTGTATTCGATCACATACGGCTCTTCTCCAACTTTTATAAGTCCGATAAAAACAAAGCCTTTGTAAGGGATACCATCTTTGCTAAAACCGTCGATGGTTGGTTTTATAATTCGCTCTTCAACTTTCTGCATGAATATTTCATCAGCAAAAGGCACCGGCGAAATTGCCCCCATACCTCCGGTATTTAATCCGGTATCTCCTTCCCCTATTCGCTTATAGTCTTTAGCGGTTGGCAGAGTGACATAGTTCTTACCGTCGGTAAGAACAAAAACACTGAGTTCAATACCACTTAGAAACTCTTCGATCACCACCTTGGTACTAGCGTTACCGAATTTAGCGTCAACAAGCATACTTTTAAGCTCATTTTTAGCTTCGTTCAGGTCTGAGAGTATCAGTACCCCTTTTCCAGCCGCAAGTCCATCTGCTTTGAGCACATAAGGTGGGCTTAATTTTTCAAGAAATGCATATCCGGCCTCCAGGCTTTTTTCGGTAAAACATTCATATGCCGCAGTAGGGATATTATGGCGTAGCATAAATTCCTTCGCGAATTGCTTGCTACCTTCAAGAATAGCCCCGGCTTTTTGCGGTCCGATTACAGGAATTGCCCGTAAGGCTTCATCCTGTAAAAAGAAATCATGAATACCTTTCACCAACGGATCCTCCGGACCAACAACCACGAGGTCTATCTCTTCATCAATAACCAGCTTTTTTACGGCTTCGAAATCATCAGCAGCGATCGGTACATTTACAGCGATCTCATGAGTTCCTGCATTTCCGGGAGCAACAAATAATTTCTCGGTTTGAGGGGATTGTGCAATCTTCCAGGTCAGGGTATGTTCACGGCCTCCGGAGCCGAGGATAAGGATGTTCATGATTGAAAAATTATAAGATTCTAATATTAAAATGCAAAGATATGGATTTATGCCTATTGGTCACCTTCCGACTATAACTTACGAACCGCTGTAATGAAGCAATAAGTGATTCAATCAGAAAGGCAAGTCTAAACCTCCTCCAAAAGAAAGCAATTTATTAAATACACTAAAAGCAGATATGTGTTTAGTATGCTTTATCTTCTCCTTTGAAGACATTGAGGATGGTCTGAATGATAATCTTAAAATCAAGAGCCATTGACCAGTTCTCGATATAAAAAATATCAAATTTAACACGATTGATTATATCCGTATCATTTTCAACTTCCCCTCTATAACCTCTCACCTGTGCTAACCCTGTTATTCCGGGTTTCACAAAATGCCGAACCATATATTTATCCACCATATGACTGTATTTATTGGTGTGTAAAACCATATGTGGCCTTGGACCCACCACCGACATCTGGCCAAATAGCACATTATAAAACTGTGGCAATTCATCGATACTGGTTTTACGGATAAACTTTCCGATACGGGTTACACGCATATCTCCTTTAGTAGCCTGTTTTTGATCTGAATCAGTATTAACCGCCATCGATCTGAATTTAAGACACGCAAACTCCTTAGAATTAATGCCGTTTCGATACTGTCTGAAAAATATAGGACCTTTTGACTCCAGTCTTATCAACAAAGCAACCAATGGAGTTAACCAGGAAAGTAAAAATACGACGACAGTCAGGGAAAAGAAAAAATCGAATGCCCTTTTCATTACATAATTAAAGGAATTCTCTAATGGAATATCTCTAAGGGAGAGTACCGGGAGATAATCATAATACTCGAACTTAAGTCGTTTGTTATAAATAAATTTATTATCAGGGATGAATTTAACCACTTTGAGATTATTGTCTGCGAAAGCAATAATCTCTTCTAATTGCCTATTCCTAAGTTCAGCAACTGAGCAATAGATCTCATCAATGTTATTTCCAATGATATATTCAAAGCACCTTTCCAATGAAAATCCCGGTTCATTAACGGAAAACCGTTTTTTAAATACATACCCAAATTCCAGACGTTCCTGAAAGATCTGGATTAACTGGTCTGTTTTCTTATTCTCTCCGATCACTACAGTTGTCCTGCGATTTCCCCCAATCACTTCACGATACCGCTGAAGAAGAACATAAACTAGAAGCTTAAAAAAAGATACTAGAAGAAAACACAGAATGAAGTATTGACCTAGTAGAATTCGGCTTATCATATTCTCCTTAAAGAACCCTATAAACGCGTAAAGTATGAGGAAAAAGAAAACAAACTGACGAAATATAAGTGACAACACCGATGGAATCTTCGTGTAGCGCTCTACGTCATAAAAGCTATTACGAACAGAGATTATGATCCACCCTATAAACAAATAGGAAAAGAACAAGATCGGATTATACAATCGAATTGGCAATATATATGCCAACAATAAGATCACAGTAAGATCTATGAAATACGAAAGTGGTTTTAAAAATCCGGAATATCGGCCTTGTTTGCTAAACATAATCAAATTTACATCTAATAATCCGCATTAAATTCCCTAGAAATAAATGCATTAATTTCATTTCTCATTTTCCTATCAAAAACATCTTCACCGAATTTTCTTGAATGCCTCCTTATCCAATCAGGATCAATTTGGTCACTAATCTTTTCAAAAAGATCTATAGTGGAATTAATTGAATTGACCGTTTGCTCATAAAAAAATAATCCTGAAGACTCTCCTACATTTTGAAGATTCTCAATTACCGTCTCCAATGCTCCCCCTTGACCAAATGCCAAAACAGGTAATCCATAAGCCATGACTTCTAGAGGAATCATTCCAAAATCCTCTTCTCCCGGAAATATCAGTGCTTTAGCTCTATAGATATGTTTTTCAATATCAGACCAATCTAAAGTTCCGGTAAATTCTATATTCGATTTCGATTTATATTCTAATTTCTGTTTTTCTGAGCCATCTCCTATAATAACCAATTTTTTTCCGTTTTCATTGAATGCATCTACTAAAAGATCTATTCTTTTATAGGGAGTTATAGCACCGAAACTAAGAAAATACTCTCCAAAATTAGATTTGACTTCATTTTCAAATAATTTAAGATGTATAGGAGGGTGAATAACGCATGCTTCCTTTTTATAAAATCTTTTGACACGATCTTGAACATTCTCTGAATTTGCAATATATAAATCAACATTATCAATTGTACTTTCATCCCAAATTCGTAGTCTTTCAAAAAAGAACTTTGCCAATAGTCTTAAAATAGCTGGTAGACTTTTTACATATTCGCTCGTATATCCCCAACAATATCTCATAGGACTATGGATATAACAAATATGTGGTGTTCCTTCTGGTTTACTTATACCCTTAGCTGGTCCAGATTCAGAAGAGATTATTAAATCATAATTATCTTTTAATTTAAGTGATTTTATCCCTAAAGGATAAAGGGGAAATATCTTTTGATAGTGTTTTCGAAAGAATCCAATTTTTCCAAGATTTGAAACATAAACTTTATTGTCATCCAAAAAGTCTCCATAGGTTTTTCTATCATAAAATAAGGTATAGATATCAGCATCTGGAAAGATTTCCAAGATTTTTTCTACTACCTTTTCTCCCCCACGTCTGGTTACAAACCAATAATGTATGATCGCTACTTTCATCAATTCAATTAAAGTCTTCAGGACAAACCTTTTTCCAATGCCTCAAAGCTGCTCTAAATTCAAACTTAAATTCAAAACCATTATCTATGAGGAACTGGGGTTTTATATTGGTAGGAAATCCAGCCTTTCTTACACGAACCGGATGTAAATCTGTCTTCTTACCTACTATCTTATATCCATTACTAATAAAGCCTGCTAAAATACTTAAAAACCATACGGGTAGTTTTAGAGTAGGCTTTTTTATACTTAACTCATCTTTTACAATCTCCACCATTTCTTTAAGTGAAACAAGTGGATTTTCTGCATAATTATAAACTATTAATGGATCTTTCCGGTTCATAGTAAAAATTATGCTGTCTATTAAGCCAAAGATATATCCGTAACCTTTAATAATATTACCCCCATTTGGCAATATAAATGACCCTTTACGCAATGATTTAATCATTCTGAATACATTCCCTGGGTCCTTAGGGCCAAAAATAACGCTTGGACGAACAATAATCAAACGTCGAGAACTATCTTCGTGTAACCATTCTCTATGAATACGTTCAGCCAAGGCTTTGGAAACCCCATAGGCTGTCTCAGGATATAAGTAGGACTTTTCAGAGCTTTGCTTAAGTGATTTACCATAGGGAGCAATACTGCTTGTAAAAAATAGGTTTTTAATTTCCGATCTTCTCAGATATTCATTAACATTTTCGGCCCCTGATATATTAGTATCGAAGTACTCATTATATTCATGGCCGGGTTCACGATGTATGGCTGCCAAATTAAAGACCCAACTATTTTCAATATCCGGATTTTCTATTTCCAAATTAATTGAATTTCTTACGTCAACCTTTTTATCACTTACTAAAGGATTATCATTGAATTCATTACCAAATATTAAATATGAATCCCTTATATCACATATAATTATTTTATCGAAGTATTTTTCTTCGATGAGTCTATTTTTTAAGAATGTACCAATGTATCCCGATCCGCCAAATATGATGCCGTATTTTATCATCTAATTAATAAATTTAAAAGCTTTATTCTTCTTATTATCAATCCCACATATTAAGTACATACTCATAAAGATTGCATAAAACATCTGCCCATATCTTCTATCCATGTAGTTCTCAGTCATTCCTATTATGAGGATTGATAAACATACCACAAATAATAAAATGTTTTTTTGTTGTATAGCTCGATTAAAAATCAGCATAAACCCTAGAAATATCATGATGGTTTGTAAGTATCCATATCTAAATAAATAGGATAAATATTGATTATGCGTATGCAAATTTAGCCAATCCTTTCGATTACTATTTTTAGAGACACAATCATCTAACATGGCTTGTGTATTACCTGCGCCAACTCCAGTTAACAGTTCTGAATTATTACGAATTAAGTCCAAACTGCATTTCCATATTAGACTTCTAGGATTATTTTTATCATCCAGAATCCGTTTGAATCTATAAATCGTAGATTCAGAATTCAATAACAAAATGCCAGCTATTAGAAAAACTAAAAATGTCCCTAACAAGGTTTTAAACTGAAAACCATTTTTTATTATTCTATTTGCTACAAGTAATGAGATAAGAATAAACGCCAGAATAATATTTGTTCTGGATGAAATGAAAATAATAAATGGAATGACTATAATGCAGCCAATAAAAACAAAAGATTTCTGGTAAAAATTATAATTCCACAAATTTTTGATAAGAAGCACACACGCCATTATACCATACAAGCCTAAATAATTATGTTGTATCAAAGTGATGCTTTCCAAATCACCAAAATATAGGAACCTGCCTGATTGCAAATACAAAGTAATTCCTTTGATCCATGAAACTATATAACTGATTAAAACGATTATAGTGAAAAGAATTTCTAATTGTTTTCTTCCTTTTTTATCCAAGGGTTCTACAAAAAAAATTGTGGTGGAAAAAAGAACAACATTAACTTCTTTTGAAAGAACCTTAAAAGTACTATAAAAATCATCCGTATATATCAGACTTAATAAACATGCAATAAAGGGAAGTTGTAGGAAAATAAAATACTTAAATCTATCCTTAGAAAATGTCAATCCATATTTAATTCCATAAAAAACAAATAGTATCAACAAGAATATTTCTAATATACTTGATATAGCAAATGAAAAAAGAACAGAAGATATACTTAATATACTTAACAGATATATAACTCCAATTAATTTTTGTTTTGAAAAGATGTCATTTCTCATTTACAATCAATGCTTTATGAAGTTCAAAAGAAGTTTTCCACGAAAAAAGTTTCATTCGTTCAACCCCAAGATTCACTAGTTTATACTGTAGTTTGTTATTAGAAACCAACTTTAATAATTGTCCCGCTAAATTTTCGGGTGAATCTGATTTAAAGTAAAGTACTGCATTCCCCCCAACCTCGGGAAGTGATGCAGCATTGGAGGAAATTACAGGTATTTGATATGAAAAAGCTTCAAGTATAGGTATACCGAAACCTTCATACTTTGACGGTAATATAAAAATGGTAGCACCTTTATAAAGTTGGACTAGCCTCTCATTAGAAACATAGCCAATCATTTCAATATCATTATTTGAGCTAATAGACTTCTTTATATATTGTGAATATTCATCATTATCATCCCTTCCGATTATTTTCAAGGATAGGTCTTCATATTTTCCGAAATTCTCTTTAAATAATTTAAATCCTTCTATCAGAACTTCTAAATTTTTATGCGGCTTAATATTTCCAACATAGAGTAAATACTTTTCTAAATACACTTTATCTTCTATAATTTCGCCACTTTCTAAAGTTTCAAATCCATTATGAATTACATTGATGTCTTTATCATGAATTATTAAAGAATTTATTTCTGATTTGGAAAATTCTGAAACCGTAATTATAGTATCACTTAACCTTATGGCTAAATTGTAAAATAACTTAGCATACCATTTTTTAATCCAACTCAATTCATCTGCAAATCTTAAATGGTATACATCATGAATGGTAACAATTCTTCTTTTTGCACTAATCGGTAAAATAGGAATATTGAAATGTGGAGTCCAAAAAACATCACATTTTGGTATTTTTAAAGGTAATTCAGCTATTTCACCAATGGAATATATCTTAGATTTAATCGGAATATAATGAAACATATCACCTAAGCAACCTACGTCATTATTATAAACTAATAAATGAATTACCAACTTGTCACTTTTGGAAAATCTTCTTACTAAACTTCTGATATAGACTCCTATTCCGGAATTATTTATCATTCGTGCATCGATAACTATTTTTTCCATATTGGTAATGATCTTAATAAAATAGTTAAAATAATTGTGAGTAAAACAGCTATTATAAGTGTGAAAACTATACCATTTCCAAACCAGAATAATCGCCAAAATTCTGCAAAGCCATAAAGTAGAACCGTATATAAAAGAAATAGATAATTAGATTCATTTTTAGAAAAGACTCCCGCTAAAAATGAAAGTATCAATAACGAAATTGCCATATATAAAAAACAATACCAGTCGTAAAGTATAAATAGTTCTAAAAATGAAGAATTGGTAGTCAATGACTCCTCAATATGTGCATATAACATTCTATTAGCTGGCTGCTTCCTAATAAGATCGGTATTATTACCTACAGCTACAGCTCCTTGGAAAGGAGCTCCTAAATAGGTGATAATTTCTGAAATGCCGGCTCCATAAAAGCCAAGCCCCATATCTTTATAAAAATTACTATTTCTGGTATAGTTAAGTAGTGCAAGTAAATGAAATCCAAGAATTGCGATTAAAATACCTCGCTTAAATCCAATTTTAAATCCATTATAGTTAACGTAAATAACAGCAAAACTTATAAAAGTAATTATAATAGAAAGCCTGCTTGAAATTATTGCTATTACTAACAATGAAAGGAAATTAAAAAAATCCAATCTGGACTTTTTCTTAAGAATAATTCTTCTAACTAATGCTACAGTGCAGCTGAGTATCGCTACATATCTTAAACTTAAAATTCCTGGTTTGTAGTTCTCATATAATGCATACTTTAATTGATTTGCATATCCGGTAATAATTAAAGTAAAAATGTTTACTAGATCACGACCTAGTGATTCATAAATCTTTAAACAAGTGAAAATCAAACCAAAAAACGTTAACAAAGTAATGATGTGATAAGGTGTCTTATTTTCAAAATTTACGAATCTATCTATAGCTTTATTTTTAATCTTTATTTGAATTCCTAAGGTAAACCCAATTAATGCAAACAGCAAGGCAGACATATACCATAAAACCGCTATAAAAAATCCTTTAGAAAATATAGAAAAACCTTCACTAAAGCCCTTTCTGAATATCCCAAAATCCGGAAATAACCAGAACCCAAAACTCAATAGAGTCGTAAAGTATATAATATTATGGGGCCTGAAAAGTGATTTAGTATTAGAGTTCATACTATTATATATTTAATCTACATCCAACATTTGCGACAGTTCCATCCATGAGTAAATGGCGGGTTCATATATCTTAAATACATTCAAATTACTTGATAATGCAGCATTCAAAGCTGATTCAATATTTTTATAAGAAGAATAAATAAATAATTTCTTATTTGTATTTTTTAAAAATGCCGGTGCAATAATTGGAAGTTGGCAATAACTATATTGTATAGATTTTAAACTGCTTTCACTTAATGACTCTGCCCCTGGATAATATACAATCGTATGTAAAGCTATATCTGCAAATTTTATAAAGGGTATTGTATCTTTAAAAGGCATTTCGCCATAATATATAATATTATCCGATGTGATTTTCTTTTCTAATGGACCAATAATATGAAACTTAATGTCTTTCCTGATCTCAGAAGCTATTTTTAAAAACTCATAATCCAAATTTGCCACTCCAATAAAAAGTGCATTCATTTCACTTCCAGTGTAGGGATTATGAAATTCCTGGTCAAAGAGTGATTTGTCTAACCCATGATAATGCAATTTAATATTAGCATCAACTGTTTTCGATCGTAACTTATTCAAGACATAAGTGCTCGCGGTTGAAACCAGATCAAATCTATTTAATATCGTACGCTCATATATTAACAGTGAAGGGTGCGCCTGTACTAATTCCAGATCATCTGAAACACGATAAACATACCTGGCATTGGGATTAAGTTTTTTGACCTGATCAAAGAGAAATAACCCAGGAGTTGATTCAAATATTATTTGATCTGCATTGCGGATAAAATCCTTAGCTCCTTTAAGTGAAAAAATCTGATATACTTTATATAAGTATTTCGTTAATTTGTTGAGACATTTATTCTTTAGACTAAAAATATGAAAGGGTGTAGCATGAACGTAAATTTTTAAACGTTCATTTATCTTAGTAATATGATTTGTTTCAATGTCCATGTCATTGAAATGATGTTTTTTAAGACTGAATAACCAGCTATATGGAGCCGTTAGGAATAAAACTTCAAAGCCTCGTTCCTGATAAGCTTTAGCTAGCATATGAAACCCTGCTTTTCTTTTTGATAAATAATAATGTCCGGATATTAAAACGATTTTTTGAGTGCTCAAGATTGCTTACTATTTATTATTTCTTCCAATTTATCACATATCTCCACATGGGAATGTTTTTTAGAAACATAAATATTCATTGCTTCTCCCCATTCCTCAAAGATCCTGTTATGTGATCTTTTTAAATTAGTAGCAGCTAGAATTGTCTCTTTTAAATTCCCTAAATGCTCTGATCTATTAGTATAGGTATATGTCAAAAACGAAGTTTCTTCTAAATCATTAATTGTACCGATATTCGGACAAATTACAGATATTGCATAAGAAAATGCTAATATAACCGTGCCAGAATTCAAACTACTTTCTAAATTATATGGTAAAACTACAAGATCATATTGAGAAAGAGTTTCACCAATTCTCTTGTCTTCTATAAATTCGAAAATGAAATTAATTTTATCATTTTTAATATAGTTCTTCAATTTATTTTTGTAATCATTACTTTCGGGTTTACCCATAATAGTTAATTCTATATCAGAATTTTCCAGTTCATTGACAACATCTATTAGTAACTCTATATTCTTATAAGGTTTAAGCTGTCCAAAAAATAACAATCTTAATTTATCATCATTAAATTTTGGTTTTGGTATAATAGAGCCGTATATACCACAATAATTGGGGTGTGGTATGTATTTGATTTTTGATCGCTTCTTAATAGGTATCTCTTCTTCTGAAATTTTACTATGAACGATTATAACATCAGAAAAATGAATTGTAACTTTTTGCAACAATGCTGAAAAAAAATTGAACCCTGGCTTATGTGTCCTTTTATTATGTAATACGTAGATTATTCTCTTGCCGAAAATTTTCATGATAGGCAAGACGATCAGTCTTACTATAGCCATGAACTCATTAGTCACGCTTTCATACCAATTCAGCCAAATAAATTGACTCCGCCATACCGAAGATTTTAAAAGTAAAACACTTTTAATTGAAAATGGCACCACTTCAACTCCTTCAATTTCTTGAAGTAAATTACGTATAATATGAATATACTGATTCTCAGTATTAATATATGGGGTAAAGGCTATTTTCATTCTAAACAAGAAGCGATTGTACTTATAAAATATTTAAGTGCTTTACGAATTTAGATTTTTAATTAAAAAATCCATTGAAGAAGCTCTGAATCGATCTAATTTCTCATTAATATGATTCCAGTCTATATTTTTATTTAGAATAGAATTCATTTGACCAGTATTAAATTGGGACATCAAATGGTCTTCAAGATTCAAAATTCCTAGCATACTTGTAATACGCTCGTTCATTCCTTGGGCATGCCCTGTATTAGGAAGAATTACAAAATTTGTATTATTTAAAATACAGAAAAGCATACCGTGAAATGATGTTGTAATCACAAGAGCGGAAGTACTTATGTAATATACCCATTGCTCAATAGTCGGGTAAGATGATCCAGATAAATCGTCATTCGCAGCTGCATGTATCAGAGAAAACCCTTTGAGATTTTTTGCATAATGCACAAATTTATTTCTATCAACTATTTTGCTATTTCCAAGTGTATATAGAAAAATTTGATTCTTTTTATCTAATGGATTTTCTCCTATAGTATTTAATTTCAGAAGATCAACCCATTCCAATCTATTAAATAACATTGTAGGATCGATAACCCAATCAGAATTCAGTCCGATATTACCAACTATATCAGTACCGCTCTTTTCTCTAACACTTATAGCATTAAATTTACTCAGATGAATCTTAAACAGTTCCTGAGTAACTGAATCCTGTTCATTTATTCCAAAACTTGCCGCATATGAAATACGTTTAATTTTGTCAGAGCCAAATCCCAATAAAAATGCATTAACAGGTGAAGAAAAAGTGTGATTCCAAACTTGATCACTTCCTACGATATAACCATCTGCTTGTGGTGGATTTTGTTTTAATTCCTCCACATGGAAATATTCTGATTTACCAAAAATTAAATTTTCGTTTTTGAAATCAAAAAATGACCTCCTTTCATCCAATAATGCTGCCTTATTCCTGTCATTACCTGCGAATCGATATTTAATAGAATCTAGGATATTAACATTCCTAAGTCGATCCATAAGCGTTCTATTTTCTGCCACTGGAACCCTGTGATATTTAATTACAAAGGGATCATGACCTAATCTTTGTAAAATACACTGTAAGGCATATAATTGTAAAATTTGACCATAATTATTCTTGGACTCCCAAAATGTTAAAATACCGATCTTCATAGTTAATAAACTTTGACAATTTCATTTAAAAGTTTTCTATTTGAAATTGCGACCTTAAAATCCTGTTTTAGATTTCCTACCGCTATATACATAATTGGAACTGTATCTTTATCAAAATTCATTATTTCATCAAATTTTCTATTCATCTCAGCTGTATAACTAAGATTTAAACAGCATGTGCCAAACCCCTTACTATGCAACGCTAATACAATTGACATTGCAAACATTCCCCCATCAATAAAAACTTGATTTCGTTCATAGGCAAAGAAATGTGAAAGTTTACCCGTTACAACAATCAATGAACTGATTGAGTCGCCGAAACCCTTATTACCATTCTGAACAGAAAGAAGTTTACTCTTTAATTCTGTATTTTCAGGTCTTATTACATAGGCTTTCCAAGGTTGACGGTTACAGACTGAAGGGACATATTTTGCAGTATCTATTGCCTCCAAAAGAACATCAACATTAACAGGTTCATCACTAAAATCCCTCACACTATATCTTGTCTTAAAAAATGTGTCGAAATCTATATTCGAAATTGAATTGAAAACATCACTTTTTTTGATTTTCTTAGTACCTCCTCCTATTCGAATATCCTTTAAATTATGATCTGTAATCTTCTTAAGAATGTCATCAATTAAAGGAATCAATTCATTTTTATCTTTATTATATGCTTCATCAAAACTCTTATATTCCAATAGAACATTCTTAGTCACTACAATGACATCATCTACCCCGTATTCGTCTATATAATATGATAGATATTCAATAAGATTTTTAATTCTTTCCTGACCAAAACCAACTTTAGGTCTCTGTAATGCCAATCCTTTCTCAATCGCATGATATTCTTTTATTAAAAACGATTTAAGTTTTTCATTTGTATTCAAATTGAAACTGGCTGAATTTTTTTCAAACTTTTTCTTGTCATAGGCAAAACCTTCATTAACTATTCTTTTATGCAGACTATAGTCTTTCATTTGCTTCAATCTCACCACCCAGGAAGTTGGAAGAATGTTCTTTATAGACTCTTTAATTTTCATAATATTTTATTCTTCAACTTATTAAATCCATTTAAAATCAAATCCTTTTCGAATTTTTCTAAACCAAATACCCAAATTAAAAACACATAAAAAACAAAAGATATTCCACATGAAAGTAAAAACGCATAGGAGAAATTAAAGTTAATAAGCATTAAGTAATTAAGTGCTAATGATAAAAAAACTGGTTTAGATTCTTTTAAAAATACTTTACTGCAATATTCTATAATAGATAATCCCATTTTTTTATTCAAAATTATCAATCTAAAAGTACAAGCAACTAATTCAATACTAATGTAGACCGCTAATATTATATAAGCGTCCTGTTTAAGATATCTAAGTAAAATATAAGATAAAGGTAAATTCAACAAAATAGTACCCCCAACAATTAATTGATAAAACTTTATATCACCACTTGCCTGTATTGCAGATTGTAAGCCAATTGTAAGTTGATTTGTCATTGCTCCTATTAGAACCAATTGACAAAAAATTACAGTATATGGAGGAACCTCCTTCAACCAAAAATGTAGAATTGATGTCATCTGAAATATCACAGGAATCGCAAAAATAGATATCAAAAAAAATCCAAACTTACTTGCCATCATAGACAGGCGTAACGTCCTTTCTCTATCACCAATACCTTCGCTTTTCATTATCTGTGGGTTTAAAGCTCTTAGCATTGTTTGAGAAAAAAATAATAATTGGGTGCCCACTTGATTTGCTATTGCATATGCGGCATTGATGACAGCTCCAAAAAATAAATTTAATAAAATAGTGGTTCCTTCTACTCTACTTAAACCACAAAGAGCACCAAACATATTCCAACCTGCAAACTTACCAAGTTCCTTAATCATCATTTTTTGAGGCTTAAAGACTCCCGAAAATGTACATTCAGGATACTTCCGAAGACAATAGATCATATTCAAGAGCAAGCTTATGATTATTACACTTGCGGTAAGTATTCCAAAAACAACTAATTTATCTGCTACAACCCAAAATAATGAAAGGGCAATAATCAATTTTAATATTGATTCTGTAATATTTATAATAGCAACCCAGAACATGTTTTCATGAGCGATTAACAATCCCTGAAAAGGTACTGAAATCACAGTAAAGAAAACCGTAACAGCCATATAATGATATATTATCCGGGCACTGGATATTCGATTTTCGGGTATATTTAAAAAACCGTTAAAAAGAAAAAGCCCCCCCAGTTCGAGAAAGAGCACAAGAATAACTCCAATCAGAATATGTAAAAAAAAACTATTTGTAAATACCTGACGAAGCTTTCCAATTTCACTATGCGTTTGATGAAAAGATAAATAACGCTGAGTACTGGTGGCCATAGCGGAATTTAAAAATGTCAGCATAACAATTACTCCCGCAACCAAATTATATATACCGTAATCTGTACTCCCCAATGCATTCAACACTAAACGCGTTGAATATAAAGATATTCCCATTGTGAGTAACATCCTACCGTATAGAATAAAAGTATTTAATGCTACCCTATTTGCGGCATCCATGAACTTTCAGAATAGAAATTATAATTAATCAATTTAATGCACAATTAACCTAATAAAGAATTTCTTTTGAATTCAAATTGTATGAGGGAGAAAGTTGACTTTATTATGGTAAGCGGACAAATTTAAAAATTTAAAATTTAAATAAATCACATTACTGTAATGTCTTCCTTTTATTCCATAAAAAAATCCAACCCTATTATGAGTTGGATTTATCTTAAAAAACAATGATGCTACACAACCATCCCAGCCGCAACAGTCTCATTCGTAGATTCATCCACTAAAATGATACTTCCGGTTGCCCGGTTATCTCTATAAGAATCGATCATGATTGGCTTCGTAGTACGGATCTTTACTTTGCAAATATCATTCATCGCTATTTCCTTATCCTCTGCATTTCGCTCCAACGTGTTTATATCGATCTTATATATGATCTCTTTGATCATCGCCGTCTGCTCATTTGAAGTATGCCTGATCGCATATTTTGCTCTCGGCTTAGCCGGACTATTATTCAACCAGCAAAGCATTACCTCGATGTCCTGTAAAGCTTCTGGCTTATTATTCGATCTTACGATCATATCTCCTCTGCTAATATCAATATCATCTTCTAGGGTAATGGAAACCGACATCGGAGCAAAAGCTTCTTCCAATTCGGTGTCAAAGGTATCGATCGATTTGATTTTTGAAGTAAATCCTGATGGTAAAACGGAAATTTCATCTCCTTTTCTGAAAACCCCGCTGGCAATTCTACCGGCATAACCCCTATAGTCTATAAACCCTTCACTTTGGGGTCTGAGGACCGTTTGTACCGGGAATCTTGCATCCACTTTATTCGTATCACTACTGATGTGAAGCGTTTCCAAAGTTGCCAGTAAAGGTGCACCCTGGTACCAGTTCATATTTTCTGAGCGATTCACCACATTGTCTCCTAAAAGAGCACTGATCGGAATAAAACGAATATCCTTCACTAACAATTTGGAGGAGAATTCTTCAAATTGCCCAATCACCTTATTATAAGCGTCTTCATTAAACTCTACAAGGTCCATTTTATTAATACACACAATAATATGAGGTATCTGCAGTAAAGAGGCTATAAATGCATGTCTCTTGGTCTGTTCGATGACTCCATGACGTGCGTCCACTAAAATAATAGCTGCATTCGCAGTAGATGCACCGGTTACCATATTTCTGGTATACTGAATATGTCCGGGAGTATCCGCAATGATAAATTTTCTTTTTGGAGTAGTAAAATATCGATAGGCAACGTCGATAGTTATCCCTTGTTCACGTTCATCTCGTAAACCATCCGTAAATAACGCAAGGTCAACGCCTTCATGCCCCTTCTTCTTACTGGTGTTCTCAACAGCCTCGATCTGATCTTCAAAAATAGACTTGGAATCATATAATAATCTACCGATCAAGGTACTTTTACCGTCATCTACACTTCCTGCTGTTGTGAACCGTAATAATTGGTTGTTATCAATTGTCATTGCTTTATGCTTTATTAATTAAAAATAACCTTGTCTCTTTCTATCTTCCATAGCGGTTTCAGAGCGTTTATCATCGGCTCTGTTCCCTCTTTCCGTATGGCGCATTGCAGCCACTTCCTCAACGATCTTTTCTAAATTATCGGCATCAGACTCAATACCTCCGGTAATGGTGATGTCACCCAAAGTTCTGAAACGGATTTTTTTTGTGACGATCTCTTCTCTTTCATCGAGGATCAGGTATTCAGAATTTGGAATCCAGGATCCATTTCTCCAGATCACTTCACGTTCATGGGCGAAATACAGACTTGGAATACTTATATTCTCTCTTTTTATGTAGTTCCATACATCCATTTCTGTCCAGTTACTGATCGGGAAAGCACGGAAATGTTCTCCTTCAAAATACTTACCATTGAACAGGTTCCAGAGCTCCGGACGCTGATTCTTTGGATCCCATTGACCAAAGTCGTCTCGATGAGAAAAGAACCGTTCTTTAGCTCTTGCTTTTTCTTCATCTCTCCTACCTCCTCCAATTGCACAGTCGATCTTGTTGCTTTCAATGGCGTCAAGTAATGTGGTTGTTTGTAAAGCATTTCGGGTAGCATTCTTGCCTTTCTCCTCTGCCACTCTACCTTGATCGATCGATTCCTGAACAGATCCGACAATTAGTCTGGCTCCTAATTCCTTGATAAGATCATCACGAAATTTGATCGTTTCAGGAAAATTATGCCCGGTATCCACATGCATCAGGGCGAATGGGATCTTAGAGGGATAGAACGCTTTACGTGCCAGATGGGTTACAACAATTGAGTCTTTCCCTCCAGAAAACAATATAACCGGGTTTTGAAACTGTGCAAAAACTTCTCGCAAAACAAAGATCGCCTCAGATTCTAACTCATCCAGATAATTTAAATAATACTTTGTCATGGGTCTATACTTCTAATTTTCTTTCTAAATAATTCATAATTAAGGAAACTGCATCTTCAACAGAAACATCTCCAGATATCTCGACGTCCGGTGATTCCGGAGCCTCATACGGAGCGGAGATTCCCGTCATATTCTTGATCTCTCCGGCTCTTGCTTTTTTATACAATCCTTTTACGTCACGAGCTTCACAAATCTCAAGTGGCGTATTTACAAATACTTCGACAAAGTTATCACGATTCACGGTATTGGCAATGAATTCTCTATCTTTTTTGTAGGGTGATACAAAAGCTGCCAAAACCACTAATCCCGCATCGATCATAAGTGCAGAAACCTCTGCAATTCTCCGCAAATTTTCACTGCGATCTTCAGGAGAGAAACTAAGATCTTTATTAAGTCCGCACCTGACATTGTCACCATCCAGCGTATAAGTGTTAAATCCGCGTTTATATAAATGTTCCTCCAGTGCATTTGCAATGGTTGACTTTCCCGACCCTGACAATCCGGTAAACCAGATCAGAAAAGATCTGTGTTTATTTGACATATTTCGATCTTCCTTGCTAACCTTAAACTGATGACGAATTACGTTCTTTTCCATACTTCTAATGACTGCGTTTTTCGAGTCCAAAATCAATCTTATACCAAACTCTTTCGTGCAGATAATACAATAACATTTTAGTAATCACTTCTGCAGATCCTATTTTAAGTCCGGTCATAGGATCACCGGTGATAAACCAGGCGATCATCATGGTGTCCAGTGTACCAACAAACCTCCAGGTCAATGTCTTTAAAATATGCCTTTTCCTGCTATCCGGAAACTTCATTTTAAACCAAACTCTTTCATGGAGATAATACAGCAACATTTTAGTGATCACCTCTGAGAAACCGATCTTTAATCCGGCTAATGGATTACCGGAAATGAACCATGAAAGCAAAATTGTATCTATGGTCCCTACAATTCTCCAGGTAATAGTTTTTGCAATGTGTCTTTTCTGAGAAGTTCCAGACATTATCGACTAACTAAGAAATAATTATTCAAAAGATTCTCTCTGTTGTAAAGCATAGGTTCACCGGTTTTTTGATCGACAACCTTAAATCCTGCTGCTTCACAAATCGCCTGACCAGCAGCTGTATCCCATTCCATGGTCGGTGCAAATCTCGGATACAGGTCTGCCTTCCCCTCGGCTACAAGACAAAACTTAAGCGAGCTCCCTTTCGAAACGATCTCGACTTCTTTATATTGTTGCTGAAGTTGACTCATGTACTTTTCAGTATCTTCATTCATATGAGACCGACTTCCCACCACTCTGATCTTATCTTCATCGTACACTGTCGAAATCAATTCGAAGGAACTCAATTCCTTCATTGATGGAATCTCTTCTACCGCTGTAGCTATAAACTTATACGCCTTCTTGTCGGTGACATTTCCCAGAAAGAGCTCCCCGGTCACAGGCACATAAATTACTCCAAAAACAGGTTTTTGATCCGTCACTAAAGCGATGTTCACGGTAAACTCTCCATTCTTTTTTATAAATTCTTTGGTGCCATCCAGTGGATCAACGATCCAACAGGTACCCCATTCCTTCCTGGTATTATAAGGCAATAACTTATTTTCCTCGCTAATAACAGGAATGTCGGTTACAGCAAGTGCCTTATTTATCTCTTCATTAGAGGCTTTGTCGGCGGCGGTTAATGGAGATTGATCATCCTTGATCTCTACCTGATGATCACTTTCGTAGACTTTTAAAATTTGCTTTCCAGCTAAAACAGCGGCCTCAACCGCTGTTACTATTAATTTATCCAAATTTCAATTTTTTTTGAATTCTAAAGATATAAAAAGTTGCCTGTAAATCTATTGCAATCTACAATTTAACTTCTTTGAAAGATTCCTGATTTTGCAAAAACCATTCATAGGTTAATGCTATACCATCTGACAACGAAATACTTGCCTTCCAACCTTGATCTCGCATCTTATCCACATTCATAAGTTTTCTTGGTGTTCCATCAGGTTTTGTGCTATCCCATTGAATTTCACCCTCATGGCCTACTATTTTTTGAATTGCTTCTGCAAGTTCTTTAATCGTGATATCTCTTCCTGTTCCTATATTATATAAATTCTCAGGAAGTTTATTTTCCAAGGCATAAACCACTGCATCGGCAAGATCTTCTACATAAAGAAACTCTCGCATCGGACTCCCGCTTCCCCACAAAGTAACAGGTGCATTCCCATTATTCTTGGCATCATGAAACTTTCGGATCATCGCAGGTAACACATGAGATGTTTTAAGATCGAAATTATCAAATGGGCCATATAGATTTGTAGGCATCAGACTTACAAAATCCTTTCCGAATTGTTTTCGAATTGCTTCACACGCCTTAACACCAGCAATCTTTGCAATGGCATACCATTCATTCGTTGGTTCGAGAGAGTCAGTTAGGAGATATTCCTCTTTAAGCGGCTGTGGTGCAAACTTTGGATAAATACACGAACTACCCAGAAATATAAATTTACTGACATCAAATTTATGGGCTCCATCGATCAGATTATTTTGAATCTGAAGATTCTCCATTAGGAATTGGTACGGATAATCATTATTGGCAAGTATTCCCCCAACTCTTGCTGCGGCATCTATAACGATCTCAGGTTTTTCTTCTTTAAAAAATAAAGTCACAGCCTTTTGATCTCTTAAATCCAGTTCTTTACTCGTTCGCCCTACTAAATTCGAATACCCTGAATTTTCCAGTGCACGCCAAATCGCAGAACCTACCATACCTCTATGTCCAGCAATATATATTTTAGAATCTTTATTCATCTCTCTTTAATTTTTATTTAAAGTTACTTCGTTACACTGTTACAGAGTGACCTCATATTTAGTGACATTATAACTAAAAGTAAATCATAGCTTTTGAATTAATGATCTTTTTAAACTTAAAAGCATATTTCTGATTTTTGAAACATTTACTGGAATAACATCTTGATAATCAATATATTTAAGCTCTATGGCAATTATTAATTGTGTTTCCAATTCACTTAGTGACCCAATTGAAATATCCAAAAACCTGAGCATTTCTTTAGTGGAAGATCTACCAGCACCTTCAGCAATATTAGATGGGACAGAGATTACAGATCTCCTTATTTGCTGAGTTAGACAAAAATCTTCTTTCACTGGAAAATTCTCTAATAATTTATAAATATCAACTACTAATTGTATACTCAACTTCCAAACTTCTAAATCTTTGTGCGTCATGGGATAGTTTTTCTTAAAAATTAGAAACTATCCCTTATATCTTAAGGATTAAAAGTCACAGGTCACAGGTAACAGGTTACTTTGTCACATTTCCTACTCATAATAATTCATTATATTATACCCACCTTCTTTAAGGTAAGTTTCTTTCTTCATGAGTTTAATATCTCCTTCCATCATATCTTTAACCAACGCCGGCAGGTCGTATTCAGGAACCCAACCTAGTTTTTCCTTAGCTTTAGTAGCATCTCCTATCAACAGGTCAACTTCAGTCGGACGGAAATATTTAGGATCAACATTGAGAACTTCTTTTCCTATTGGTAATTGATATTCTGAATTAGAACAAGACTTCACGAATGCCTTTTCATCAACACCTTCCCCTTTAAATTCCAGTTCTATACCAACCTCAGCAAAACTCATCCTAACAAAATCCCGTACCGGAGTGGTCTTATTAGTCGCGATGACCCAATCTTCCGCCTCGTCTGCCTGAAGGATCATCCACATCATTCGAACATAATCCTTAGCATGGCCCCAATCGCGTTGTGCGTCAAGATTACCCAGGTAGAACTTATCCTGCAAACCAAGTGCAATTCTGGACACAGCTCTAGTGATCTTACGAGTTACAAAAGTTTCTCCCCTAATAGGAGATTCGTGATTAAACAAAATTCCGTTACACGCATAAATGCCGTAAGCCTCACGATAATTCACAGTGATCCAGTAAGCATACATTTTTGCCACTGCATACGGACTCCTGGGGTAAAAAGGCGTCTTTTCAGTCTGAGGAACCTCCTGAACCTTACCATATAACTCTGAGGTAGAGGCCTGGTAGATCCTAGTTTTCTTTTCAAGTCCCAATAATCGTACCGCATCAAGGATTCGTAGCGTTCCGATACCATCAGCATTAGCCGTATATTCCGGCGTTTCAAACGAAACATGTACATGACTCATCGCAGCAAGATTGTAGATCTCATCGGGCTGTATCTCCTGAATAAGACGGATAAGATTCGTACTATCGGTCATATCTCCATAATGGAGATAAAAATTTCTATTCTCCTCATGCGGATCCTGATATAAATGATCGATTCTATCGGTATTGAACAACGACGATCTTCGTTTTAATCCATGAACCTCATATCCCTTCTTTAATAGAAATTCAGATAAATAGGCACCATCCTGACCGGTAACTCCTGTGATCAATGCAACTTTCATGTAATTTTATTTATGTTTTTGATAGATTTCTTTAACTTTTTGAGATGCTTTTCGGGGAAGTATAAGTATTTCATTTTCGGTTTCCACAACGATCATATCTTCCAATCCTATCCCAAGTACTTTCTTTTTAGCTAAGGCAAAACAATTTTTGTTCTCCACTCCCTCCACTTCTTTGCAGATTCCATTTAAATCGCCACATTTTTCAAAATAGGAAACCAAGGAATCAAAATTCCCAAGATCCTGCCAATTAAAATCAGAGGGTACCGTTTTAATTCTGGTACTTTTTTCAAATACGGCATAATCGACACTATCTTCCGGTATTGCACTCATTGTTTCTACAGTGATACCTTTCTCATGAGCTTTAACCGATGCTTCATAAATTTCCGGGCTATGCAGTTTTAATTCATTCAGAAAAACACCTGCCTTGAAACAAAACATACCACTATTCCAGTAAAAATTACCGCTCTTGAGAAATTCCTTGGCAGTTTTCAAATCCGGTTTTTCGCGAAAACTCAATACATTTTCCTGATCAAACTCTATATATCCATACCCGGTTTCCGGGTATTCGGGTTTTATTGAAAAGGTAACCAGATAATCAGATTCAGCCAATTCCAATGCTCGATTCACACATCGATCATAGGCTTCCTGATCACTGATCATATGGTCACTTGGGGTAACGAATAATATATCTTCCGGAGCGACAGCTAATGCAGCCAGGGCTATTGCAGGTGCAGTATTACGAGGTACCGGTTCGAGAATTTGTTTATCAAATTCCTTTCCTAACTCAGCCATTTGAGCTTTTGCAAAATCAATATGGCTATTGTTTGTTAAGATCATAGTTGCATCAACAAGAGCTGTATTTCTCTCCACAGTTAACTGAAAAAGAGAACTTCCATTGAATATTTTAAGAAATTGTTTGGGATGATCGGGACGTGATAAAGGCCATAATCGGGTGCCGAAACCACCACTTAAAATTGTGTGATAAACTTTTGCCATAGTTTTCTTTGAACGTAAATTTAAAACTTCATTTGTATAATTCAACCGGAACCATAAAAAAACCGTCAAATGGTTTCATTTTGACGGTTTTAATGGATTGATTGAGAATATTTTAATTCTTATAAGACTTAAGGAACTTATTCAACTGAAGAAGACTTAACAATAATAAACAAACTCCAATTAATGTCACTGGTAACATAAATACGTAGGATTTGGTAAAGCCCTTTATTTCAACCCCTCTTCTAGGAAAATCAGAGATGATATTAATTATACTTGATTTATTGGCTCGTTCTTCATTGAGCTCCACAATATTTTCTTTTAATTCATTACGCTCCCGGATCAATGCCATTTCCTTATTCTCACTTCCCTTACCCTCACCAAGACTGATGTTCGTTCCCTGAAGAGGTTTCTCCGCTTCTTTTAACAGCACCAATTTATAAAGTTTTTGTAGAGAATCTATTTCCGTAAGTTGCATTTTCACAATGCTATCCTGTATATTTAAATTTTCTATGGAAATATTCTTTTGAGACTCAAAATAAGCGTTTCGCTGAATGGAGGAAATAATGGCGGGTTGAGATTTCTTAGCAACGAAACTATTATTCGCAACCACTGAAATTGTATGAAAACGTGCATCGAAGGAATTAAAATTTTCAAGAAACTTTTCCATATTGATCGTTTTCTGAGTCGAAGTATCAAGATTTCTTACAAATTGATCGAACAGCATTATTTTTTGATTTTCATCTGCATAAGATTCTATACTGAAAGATTTAAATGCAGATGCTTCTGCCGGTGTAATATCTAACACTTCATCATTCGGATTGGTATCCAGCGCCTCCGCCAACGCGACTGAATCCCCAGCCATTGCTAATTCATTGTAAAAATTAATATTGTTATACAATTGTTGTGCACTATTAAAGTTAGGTTCCACCACCATGGTAGAAATAAAACGTGGCCCCTTTTTATTATCTAAAAAAACACCAACTATCAAACCGATTAATCCAGCAACTAAAAGCTTTAAAAAGTGTTTTTGTATAAAAATTAAAAACAGAATAATGAGGTGAAACAAACCAGAAAAAATTGATGCTAAGAATTCAAAAAAATTCTTAAACATATTTCCAATTACTAAGAATAAATTTCCAAGATCGATTTCTTCTGAAGAGTTTTGAGATTTGTTTTGAGGCTGATTTTCACTCATTGCTTTTATTTAGTTTAAGATTTGTTTCAAAATCATTTCCGTAATAAGGTAAGTAGGTTTAACTCCTGTTATACCTAATCCTCCCGATGCCAGCGTACTCCCTGTTTCCAGAGGATTATCTGAAGCGTAATAAGCATACCTTACCTTTACATTCTCAGCTATACTCTTACGAATTCTGGAAGCCGATTGTACCGCTTTCTGGTAATGTGCGCCCTCCATTTCGAGACCGATCACATTCCAGGAACTGTCGTGAAAGAACTTTAAAACATCCTTGTTCTGTAAAGATGTCCCTAAAACCGTAATCATCGTTCCTTCAAAGACTTTCAATTCATTGCCTTCAAAATCCTTTGCACATAATTCATTATGAAAAGGATAATTGTCGGCAGTACCCTCAAAGATATGTGCATTAGGAATCATGAGATCTCCCTTGTCTCCTTCAAGAATTCCTGCCTTACCCATAATAGAAACAGATTCCACATTGAGAAATTCCTTTTTCTCACCCTTATCTTTATAAGGTTTCAGGAATTCATCAATGGTTTCGTACGCTTGTTCACCAAACGCATAATCCATCACAAATAAAACGGGGGAATCGTGATCTTTTTGAAAGTCTCGCCCAAAAATAGGATTTATTTTGGAGGTGTCAATTTTGGAGGTGTCAAATAATTGAACATCGATATTCGTACCTGAAAAATCATCGATCTGAATCATGCCTTGTTTTTCTGCATAAGCAACGACCTTACTTCGCAGTTTTCCATTTTCCGGCTGACTCAGTAATTCGTACAATTCCAGATCCGACTTCTTTGCATAAGCCGTACCTAAAGCCTGTCTGGCAAATAATGTATTCATCACCGAATGCATATTTGCACTGATTATATGTACAGGACGTTTGAAGAGTCCGTTCTTTTTTAAAGTTTTTTTGATGTTATTTGCCCAGATCTCTCCATGTATATGATGACCCAGTCTTTCCCTTAAGACCGGGCTAAAAGTTATAGTGCGTTTTTCTCCACTCACCTCTTCTTCGATCGCCAGTTTCCCTAACCAGTAAACAATCTCAAGAAAACGATCGGGTTCCTCTTTAGATCCAAACAGCTTATGGGAAGCTAACACTTCTTCAAAAGTTCTCCCCAGTATCGTTGATAAATGACTGAGGGCGATTTCTCGTTCTTTATCCGTTAGCTTTCTTTTAGATACCGCCTCTTCAAGTTTTGCCCAATCCCGAATCATCGTACCGGAATCTTTAAGGAATACCCGGTCACAAATCTTTTGTGATTCAATAAATAAGAAAGTAAGATGCGTAAGAATATCATAAATATCTGATCTGCCTCTGGTGATCTCAATATTCATCTGCTCATCATCAATGCGATAACAGTTTCTTCTACGCTTAGGTGGAATGATTACTTCAAAACCCGAATTCTTATATCCTTCATCAGAAATAAGATTTATAAACCTACATTGCTCAATTCCTTTAGGCAAACGGTCAAGAATATAAACCAGCCCATGCAATTCAGCTTTTTCATCTGAAACCGATCCGTAGATTTCAGGCCTTAATTGTAAAAGTGCTTCACGCAAAGTTTCACCTGAAACTCCCATTGGTTTATAAAATCCACGATTAAAGAGATGTCGCATCGTGATGTACATTCTCTCAATTGCTGCAGTAGACTCCTGAGCACGGGTTCTTGTCTGAATTTTACTCATATCTGATTTTCAGTCCAAAATTAAGAATCTTTGTGCTAATTAAGAACTAAAACCCCTTCATAGATTAGGATATAAGATAATTTAACCGTTAAACAACAGGAATTGAACAATCGGAAGTCACTGAATTATAGCGCTATTATACCAGATATGGTTTCAAATCTTCTACAACGCTGCGATCATTTGCCAATCTTTGGATCTTATTCTGGCCTCCCAGTTTCCCTTTAGATTTCATGTAATTATTAAACCCTTCCTGCAAAACCTTTGAGATCTTCAGGGGCTGTAAAACTTTTCCGGTTATCAGGTCATTATAATATGTATTTTGCTTTTGCATAGCCTGATCGATAGCGCTGGCAAATTTGGTAAGATCCGTAGGTTCATTCTCAAATTCGATAAACCATTCATGAAACGGCAATTCCTCTCCTTCCGGGGTTATCTGAGGCGCAACTGTAAATTCATTGATACTACATTCATACTGATTCATCGCTTCTTTCAAAGCCTCTTCGACTTCTTTGGCTATGACATGTTCTCCGAATGCCGATATAAAATGTTTGATCCTTCCAGACACGATGATCCTGTAGGGTGAGGTAGCTACAAATTGTACGGTATCACCAATGTTATAAGCCCACAGCCCTGCATTCGTGGATATAATCATCACATAGTTTACCCCTAATTCAACATCTTTTATGGTCAGCCTTTCCGGAGATGCATCAAAAAACTCATCTGCTTTTATGAATTCATAGAATATACCAGAATTGAG
The DNA here is from genome assembly GCF_007279655.1 of Robertkochia solimangrovi. Classification (GTDB taxonomy): domain Bacteria; phylum Bacteroidota; class Bacteroidia; order Flavobacteriales; family Flavobacteriaceae; genus Robertkochia; species Robertkochia solimangrovi. The sequence goes on from NZ_QKWN01000001.1 coordinate 422,752, forward strand.
TAATAGTAACATCCCCTTTTCCGATTGGGAATCCTGAAAGGCAAAGAACCCTTCACTGGCGGGAAAAAGTTCGATACTTGGTACTTTTCTTCCTATTAGTTCTTCGAATTTAGCCCGATACGGCTCATAATTAACACCACCATAGATAAAGAGTTTAAAGTTCGGAAACACCTCCCCCACTGTTTTACCTGTACGTTGTTTTATTCGTTCAAAATACATTTGAACCCATGATGGAATACCCGAAATAACCGACATGTCTTCCGGAAGGGTTTCGTCAATAATCGCTTCCACTTTGGTCTCCCAGTCGTCAATACAATTGGTTTCCCAGCTAGGCATGCGGTTCTTTTGCAAATAACCCGGCACATAATGCGCTACGATTCCTGACAACCGCCCCAGTTTCACTCCGTTCTTTTCGGTTAATTCCGGACTCCCTTGCAGAAAGATCATTTTTCCGTCGACAAATTCAGTATTTCCGGTATCATGGATATAACAAAGAATCGCATTTCTGGCAGCTTCTATATGATAAGGCATTGAATCTTCCGTAATCGGAATATATTTGGCCCCTGAGGTGGTTCCTGAAGTTTTGGCAAAATATAAGGGTTTTCCCGGCCATACAACATCCTTTTCACCTTCTACTACCGAAGTTATATAGGGTTTAAGATCTTCATAATCACGAACAGGAACCTTTGACCGAAAATCTTCATAAGTTTTGATATCCTTAAAATCATGATCTTTCCCAAACCGTGTTTGCGTTGCGGTTTCGATCAAAGATCTAAAAACTTCATCTTGTGTCTCCACTGGATTATCCGCCCATTTCCTGATACGGCCATACACTATCGTGGCAAATAATCTGGCTCCTAAAGATTTTATTGACATATTTATTCGAAATCTATATAATCGGTTGGGTTCACCGGGTATCCTTCACTCCAAAGTTCGAAATGCAGATGCGGACCTGTTGTAAGTTCTCCTGTGTTACCAATAATTGCAATAACTTCACCTGTCTTTACCAAATCACCTTGTTCTTTGCTTAAGGAAGAATTATGCTTATAAACCGATGTCAATCCATAAGGGTGTTCAATGATCATTACATAACCCGTTTCAGTGGTCCATCCTGCAAAGATCACAGTGCCGTCGGCTACTGCCTTTACCGGAGTGTCTTTGGGAGCAGTGATATCTACCGCTAAATGTTTGTCAGATTGGTTGTATCCCTGGGATATGGTTCCTGTTAATGGAGGAAACAATATGAAATTAGATCTGGAGGATGCAGTTTCAAACAGATTATATTTATCCTCCATCGCTACTTTTTCACGCAACAACGAATCCTGCCTGTTCGGCATCAGATCATATTGAGCAGTGTCTTTCTGAAATTCAGCAAAAAGAGAATCCTTGTTGATCTCCTGAGAGTTTATCTCCCCTTTCAATGCCTGCTGAATTCTTTCATAATAAACCTCATTAGAGGACAACTGATGTTCCAGCGAATCCAATTTGAAAGACAGATCGGTTGCTTCTCTTTTTAAAGCCGTAGAAGAATATCCTGGAATATATTCCTTTAGCGGAGTCAAAGCGATCAGGAGTATGGTGAAAGTGATCAGAAAAACTGCAAACAAAGTTCCCAATACAAACACATTTAAGCGATTGAGTTTAAAGGAAACCCTTTCTTCAAAGGTATCTTCATTTAAAACTACAAGCCTGTATTTATGGAGTAGTTTCTTTTTTAAATGTTTTCGCTTTTGTTTTTTCTGGGCCATAGTACAGCAAATATAATTATTCAATAGAAACCACTTTCTTATTTTATACGCTTTTAACGATTGTATTTAAGTTTAATTCTTACCTTTGTTGCTGAGTTTAACCTTAAATCGAATTACTAATGTTTTTTCTAGCAATTGGTTGGCAACAAGTTCTGATTATAGCGATCGTGGTATTGCTATTATTCGGCGGTAAGAAAATCCCGGAATTAATGCGTGGACTTGGAAGTGGTATCAAAGAATTCAAAGACGCCTCCAAGGAAGAGGATGGTTCAGTAGATAATAAGAAAGACTGATATTTTAAAAGATATACTTAAAAAGGCCGTTTGAAATTCAAACGGCCTTTTTAAGTATTTATCAGATTTTATCTGTATTATCGCGAAGTAACAGCCTCATCGCTTTTACCCGTGAACTTCAGTGTTTTCATAATAGCTTCCAACTCAAACATATAATCGCGTTTATCCGTAGATGGAGCAAACGTAAATCCTTCCAATACCAGTAATCTGTTATTTGGTTTGTCTTCAACTATATAATTTACGAAGGGTCCTGCCATAAAGAAGTTCTTAACTTCCCACATTCCTTTGGTTTCAATTGCTTTTCTTCCTGCTAACTCTGCATCGAACACATAAGGGGCATACGCTTTTTCAGTTATCATATACATTCCTTCTTCTCTTCCAGGTACATACAGTTGACCGATACTATCTCTCATTTTAATAATTGCATCAACTCTTGTTGAATCTTCAGGAATGCTATTCATTGGCATTTCATAAACGAGTATATTCATGGTTCCCTTTTGAATCAATCGCTCGATCCAGTAGAAATTATTTTCCTTTTTAACGATCTTATAGATGGAAGGCATACGCAACGATATACCAAGACCCTTTTCCAGATCATCTTCCTTATTCAAAGATCTCAGAAAACGCTCCTGACTCTCCTTAATATCCGTTTCTTTAAAGGTTGCAATAATCTCCGGAGATTTCTTTTCGATCTCGTGAATAAGTTCTTCACGGGTTTTACCTTTGAAGATCCCTACATTTTGTGGTTTAGCAAATAGATTCTCTTCAAGTACTGCCCCGTTTACGGAATCCAGTTCAACGATGACCACATTTCTACGATGTCTTACAAAATCGGTAAATACCTCCGGTGTAACCTGATGAATTGTAAAAAGGGGTTCGTCCTGAGGCAAACCATCAACTGGAGCTGCAAAGAACTTACGAATACTATCACCTACTTCTCCTTCCCATAGATCGTTATCGATCACCATGGAAATATCATTGATCGCTCCCACTGAATCCGGAAGGTATGTAGATTTCTTATCTTCCTTACAGGAAACCAAAACAAGGGTTAGGATCAATACAATCAGGTAATTTTTCATTAGTGTCGGTTTATTTATTTTAGGATTAACATTTACAAAGCTTGAGTTTTAAACCCGGCTTCAAATTGTCTCCGCGAATATCATTCCATTCTTTAATATTTTCGACAGAAATTCCCGGAAATTTTTTAGCGATACTCCACAATGAGTCTCCTTCCTGAACTTCATATTGCTTTTGATCACCCGTATACGTTGATGCAGATGCCTTTTTAACAGGTGCTTGCATACCCGGTTTTCTCGGATAAATTGTTAATCTTTCCCCAGCTCGAATATTATTATTCCGCATACCATTCCATCGCTTGATCTCACTTACCCTGACCCCAAACTTACTCGCGATCCTTCCGAGATAATCTCCACTTTGTACTTTGTATCGAATTTTACTCTCAGTCTCCAATAATTCCGGTAGTGGCTTTTCCCTTTTAGCAAGTTCCTGCTCCACATAAGTGTATATTGCTTGTTCATTGGCCACAAACCGACCTATGTCTGAAACTTCTAACCGGAGCGTATAGTTCTCATCCTCCACATACGGAATGATATCCAGTTTATAAGAAGGGTTAAAAAACTGAACTTCCTCTACACTGATGTTTAATAATTCTGAAATTTGATCAAAGGTGATCACTTTCTTAATTCGAACCGTATCTGTTTGAAAATATGCTGCTTTTGGATTCACTTTTTCGAAACCATGCTCTTCAGCATATTCAAATATATACATTGTTGCTAAAAATGCCGGCACATAACCCGCTGTTTCTCTGGGAAGAAAAGGTCTTAAATTCCAATAATTCTCATAACCTCCGCTTCGGCGTATAGCTTTTGTAACATTTCCAGGTCCAGAATTATAGGCTGCTAATGCGAGATCCCAGTCTCCAAAGATCTTATAAAGGCGAGCGAGATATTTACTGGCCGCAGTCGTTGATTTAACCGGGTCACTTCGCTCATCGACGTAACTACTCACATCCAGGCCATAAACCTTACCGGTTCCGAACATGAATTGCCACAATCCCGTTGCCCCAACTCTTGATTTCGCCCTCGGATTCAATGCGGATTCCACAATTGCCAAATACTTTACTTCAAGCGGGATATCATAATTATCGAGTTCCTGTTCAAAAAGCGGAAAGTAAAATTTACTCAATGCCATTAATTTGGTCAAATGTTTCCTTCTGTATTTAAGAAAGGAATTGATCACACTTTCCAGACCAGGATTATACTCGATATTAAAAGGTGTTTTCTGATTGAGCTTTGCGAGTCTGGCCTTAAGTGTGTCGGTAGGAAGATCAACATTACTGACCTTTTCAAACTCCATGGTTGAAATGTCTGTATATAAGGTATCGAAAAGGCCGGAATCATAATAATCTTTCAGCCAAAGACTATCCAGTTTTCTGGCATCAGGCCTGTCATTCAATTTAAATACCGCATTATCCCTGAAAACGATCGGTTTCCCATCGATCATAATGTTCAATGAATCACCTTGAACGAACATAGAATCTTCCCTGGCGATCACAAGGCTATCATTTATGGCAAGAGTATCTCTTTCCTGCTCCGATCTTTCGGTTTCTTGCGAAAAGCCTGCTATGTGTACAAAAAATAAGGCCGTTAAAAGATAACGATACTTCATTTGAGATATAATTTGAGGTGTGAACCCGCAAAAATGGTTAAAATTTCATTTTATACGGGAAATCAGATGTTAAAATAAAAAGATTGTCCCAAAATTGCACGGTATTGGATGTCCCTGTGCATCCATGGCCACACAGGATCCTGAGATTACCTTACAAATTTGAGACAATCTGATTATCTCAACGAAAATTTTATTCTTTTCTTATTTCAGAATAGCTGCAATTCCCGGAAGTGTTTTTCCTTCCAGGCTTTCCAACATAGCTCCACCTCCGGTAGAGACATAGCTTACCTTATCCTCAAAACCGAATTGTTTCACGGCCGCTACCGAATCTCCACCTCCAACAAGCGAGAAAGCTCCATTTTTAGTAGCCTCATCGATAAAGTTCCCTATTGCGATGGTGCCTTTTGCAAAACTCTCCATCTCAAACACTCCAACCGGACCATTCCACAGAATCGTTTTTGACTCCAGAATAACTTTCTTAAAATTTTCAAGTGTCTTCGGCCCTGCATCCAGACCCTGCCATCCGTCAGGAATATTATCTACAGCCGAAACCTGAGTATTTGCGGTGTTGCTAAAATCATCAGCAGCCACAACATCAACCGGCAAATAAATATTAACTCCCTTACTCTTCGCTTTTTCCAGAATGCTAAGCGCAAGATCCTGTTTGTCATCTTCACAAATAGAATCCCCGATCTTACCTCCCTGAGCTTTAACGAATGTATAAGTCATACCTCCTCCGATGATCAGATTGTCTACTTTATCCAGGATGTTTTCTATAATTGTGATTTTGGAAGAAACTTTAGATCCACCCAGGATTGCGGTCACAGGTTTTTCACCACTGGCCAACACCTTATCGATTGCCTCGATCTCATTGGCAAGCAGATACCCAAAACACTTATTATCTCCGAAATACTTCGCAACGATCGTAGTAGAAGCATGTGCCCTGTGTGCAGTTCCGAAGGCATCATTCACATAAATATCTCCCAATTTGGAAAGTTGTTCTGAGAAGGCTTCATCTCCCTTTTCTTCCTCAGCATGAAATCTAAGATTTTCCAATAACAATACTTCTCCCGGCTTAAGATCGGCCACTGCCTTTTCAGCAACGTCTCCGACACAATCCTCAGCAAACTTAACCTGAACCCCAATTATCTCTGATACTTTATCAATAATGTGTTTCAAAGACATATCTGGGTTCGGTTGTCCTTTTGGTCTTCCGAGGTGACTCATCAGAACTGCACTACCTCCATCTTCAAGAACTTTAATAATGGTCGGTTTTGCAGCTTCAATACGGGTTGCATCAGTTACTTTAAATTCTTCGTTCAGCGGCACATTAAAATCAACTCTTATCAGTGCTTTCTTGTCTGAAAAATTAAAATCATCTATAGTTTTCATACTTTTTTTATTATGTGAGTAACAAATTTAGTTAAATCCGCTCACCTAAAGTATGAGGAATACGAGTTTAAGGAAAATTTAAAATCAGTCACGGCTTACGGAAAACTATTGAAGGCCTTACAGAATTAACATACAACAACATTCAAGGGAAAATAGATTTTCGGTAATGAGTTAAGAAATTTTGGGGTTTAGTTAAAATCTTTTGGTCTGCTGGCGCACCGGATAGTGTCTCCCGAGACTTCGGGAGCAGGCTCAGGTTTTGGAATTTTCCCCTGATACCTGTGGTTTGAAAAATAAATGTTCCGGATGCATTTAGCATTCAAATTATATCCATTTCTTGTACGAACAGTTGAGAAGTCCTATTTTCACGCGATAAAAGTCCTAGCATGCTATTCAGCGATATAATCGGTCAGGAACACATAAAGAAACATCTCGTTCACAGTGCAGATAATGGAAGGATTCCCCATGCCCAATTGTTCGTTGGACCTGAAGGATGCGGTCTGCTATCCATGGCAATTGCCTATGCACAATATGTGCTTTGTAAAAATACTGATGGTGAAAATAATAATGGAAATTCGGCATGTAATATTAAGTTCAATGCCTACTCACATCCTGACGTACATTTTTCCTATCCGGTTTCCTCCACAGATAAAGTAAAATCACACCCTGTCAGCAAACATTTTTTAGGAGAATGGCTGGAATTCCTCAAGACGGAACCTTATGGAAATCTTTTCGATTGGTATAAGCGGATCGGAATTGAAAAAAAACAAGGACTAATCAGCGTTGATGAAAGTACTGAGATCATAAAAAGTCTTTCCTTAAAGGCCTATGAAGGCGGCTATAAAGTTGCGATCATCTGGATGGCTGAGAAGATGAATGATGCTTGTGCCAATAAGTTACTCAAATTAATAGAGGAACCACCCGGGGATACCCTGATCCTATTACTTGCAGAAGATGTAGAACAGATCATTGGAACCATACGATCAAGATGTCAAATTTTACATTTTCCTGCCTTAGGTGAACAGGCCATCACAGATGCTTTAATCACTCGTGGAACTAATGAGGCAGAGGCTTTAAAAATAGCCCACCGGTCGAATGGAAATTTCAATAAGGCACTGGATCTGGTCAATCAGGATTCTGAAGATACCGTATTTGAAGAATGGTTTGTTTTTTGGGTTCGAACCGCATTCAGAGCGAAAGGAAACAAAACGGTAGTTCAGGACCTCACTGCCTGGAGTGATGAAATATCTAAGACCGGGCGTGAAACGCAAAAGAAGTTTCTGGAGTATTGTATCAATGTCTTCCGCCAGGCCTTAATGCTAAATTATAATGCCGGTTCTTTATCCTATATGGAGTTTGAAAGTGGTTTCGATCTACATAAATTCGCCCCATTTGTACATGGGAATAATATACAGGCAATCTTCAAAGAACTTGAAGATGCTAGCTATCACATTCAGCGAAATGCTAATGCAAAGATCGTCTTTACCGATCTATCCATCAAACTCACGCGATTCCTCCATATGAAGTAGGTATACTTATGAGTTAAGGATTATGGATTATGGATGAAGAATTATGGATTAAGGATTAATTATAACGGATCAGTCACAAATTCTGGGTTTATGTTACAGGGTGACACGTTATATAGTTACAAGTAACAACGTAACATGTAACATGTAACAGAAGACTGTTTACCGCTTCACTGTTTACTGCCTTACTATATGCTCCTGAAGAAACATCCGGAGCCATCGGCAAACTTATAATCTACAATTTATAACTTACCATTACAACTTCCTGCATTACTGTATACCTAAAAATAAAAAGCCGTCTGAAACAGACGGCTTTTTATTTGGAGGCATCGAGCGGATTCGAACCGCTGTACAAGGTTTTGCAGACCTCTGCCTAGCCACTCGGCCACGATGCCCTTTATATGGTGCGCAAATGTAATAAATTAATTCGCTTTTTTCCAAACACAATCGTTCTTACTTTGATAATGTCATTTGTATCGTTACTCTTTCAACATTCCCACCGATAGGAGGATTGATTTTAGACACTTCAACCGTTGCTTGTTCGGCAATATCAATCTCTTTGAAAATACGGTCCAGAATTCGTTTGGCAACCGTTTCAAGAAGTTTAGATCGTATTGCCATTTCCTCTTTAACGATCTTATTTACATGCACATAATCAACGGTCTCCTTTAAAGAGTCACTGATCGCAGAAGGTTGCAGGTTTGCTTTTACTTCAACATCAACCCTGTAATCACTTCCAATCTTTCCTTCTTCTACAAGGCATCCATGATAGGCATAAACCTGTATATTGGTGATCTTTATTACTCCCACTTACCACTATTTTGTACAAAAGTACATTACTGCAAGCACAGTGGAAAGAGAAACATCAATTATCGCATGGTACATTTACAATTACTCACTCCCTGGAAAAGATCGATTCCCAGAGTGATCACATGTGTTCCGGTGCTATACGATTGAATCTCATTAAAGATGACCTGATAGGAATACGCGAAGTAAAACCCACCTTTCTTAAGACCTGCCATGGGTCCGATATTCCATGGATTGAAAAATTGATCATTCAGGAATCTGTAAGTAAGACCAAACCAGTAGTAGTCTTCAAAATCGAAGTATCTGAATTTCATATTCACATCGGTACTGGATCTGCCGTCACTTTCAAACAACTGGAAGAACAAGGAAGGCTCCATTTCCCAATTGGAGGTCTTGTGGGTTTTATACCTATAACCGGTATATAGATAGTAATTACGCAGTCTATTCGGTTCAGATATAGCAAAGATATTAAGATCCTTATTCAGGATGTTAGCAGCGTTAAAACTAGCAAAAAACGGTCCTTTTCTGTAAAGTACCCCTACATCGAAGTTATGATTCGTGGTGGAACGATCATCCGTGATAGACGGGTCAGCATTCGGATCGAATTCATTGATATCAATCCTGAATTGGTTCACATTATAGGATAATCCAAATGAAAGGAAACTATCGTCTCTGTCATTAAGGGTCAGGTGATGCGCAAATGAAATCCTTGCTCCGAATTGGCTGGTATACCCATTTCGGTCATTATAGAACAATATCCCCGTTCCGGAACGTTGTCCGAGTCGGACGTCACCCACAAGGGTCTGGGTATCGGGGGCATCTTTGATCCCAACCCATTGGGTCAGGGCATTACCCCTTACCTTCACATAATCTCCGATCCCGGCATAAGTAGGTGAGATCACAAATTCATTATCGGCCGTATACTGGGTAAAGGTCGGGAGGGTTAGCTCCTGGGCAAGAGCTCCCGTCCCGAATAAGGCCAATGCTGCAACAATCAATTTTCTCATTTTGGTAAGGTTAAGTTTCTTTTATCTATATAAGGTAAAGTGACCTACGAATTCCCGTTCATCCGATTCTCCGTTCAATTTGATCACATACCAGTAATCTCCGGTTGGTAATGGGTTTCCGTTGTATTTACCATCCCAGGACTGACCGATCGTCATTTCACCAACAACTCTACCGTAGCGGTCATAAACCTTGGTAATGATATTTGGATAATGAATTACATTTTCAGGCCCCCAGGTGTCATTATTATTATCTCCATCAGGTGTAAAGAAATCCGGAATATCGATATCTATGTATTCAAGCTCAATAGTTCCTCTCTGCTCACAACCTTTTGCGTCACGTACCACTACTTCATAAACACCGCTTCTGGTGATTCGATAAGTTTCATCATCTCCAACAGATACACCATTTACGAAATATTCATAAGGAGCTCTACCTCCGGTAGCATGCATCGTAAGTTCATTGATGGTCTCCTGTCCCAATGATAGTTCAAGTGGTTGCAGGTTCTCAATCTCGAAATTGATCGTACGTTCACAGCCATATAAGCTTACTGTCATGGTATGCGGACCAGGTGAAAGATCGATGAATGTATTATCAAACTGGTCTTTAGTCTGATCAAGTGTAAAGATCACGTCTTCCAAGGTTTCATCTGCCATTATTACTGTTACTTCGTTGGAAGAAGAGTTACCAACACAGGTATAATTCACCTGAAGTTTAGAATCAAGGTTGATATTCTCTTCCAGTTCAACGATCACATTGGTTTCACAGCCCATGGCATCACGAACGAAAACCACATAGGTTGCGCCGCCTTCAAGCCCTTCAAACAGTAATCTGCCCTCCACGAAATCTGCATCGCTTCTGGAGTTGATCGCTGTATAATACGGAGCAACACCTCCGGTTACCTCAATCTCAAAGCTTCCCGTGTTCTCACCAGCACAATATTCCTGTGACAACACCTTTGGTTCTGCTGTAAGTTTCTCAGGAGCAACAATCTCTCTTTCAAAGATAAATGGTTTACATCCTCTGGAATCCTGAGCAATAATAGTATAGGTGCCTGGTTCCAGATCATAAAATACATTTTCACTCTGGAACTGGTCAAGTCTAGGAGATATCGCATACTGATAGTCACCTGTTCCACCTTCCAGTTCGATCTCTATTGTTCCCAGATCATCGGAACACATCGGATTATAAACTACCGGATCTTTAGCCGATAACGGATTACCTTCTTCGATCTGTACACGTTCCATAACCGAACAATCTTCACTTTCCACATATACATAGTATACTCCGGCCGGAAGATCATAGAACTCATTGGAAGCCTGTGCATCTCTAACCGGATTACTCATATTCTGAGACACATCGAGTAAGGTATACATATAATTACCTAATCCTCCGATCGCCTGCACTTGAACATACCCGGTAGATTCACCGAAACAGCTTACATCTGCAGTTACTTCAGCCATTACCTGAAGAGTTGGCACCTCTTCAATGGAGATCGCGTTTGTAACCTGAGACACACATCCATTCGCATCACGAACATAATATCTATGAGTCCCTACAGGTACTGATATACTGATTGTATTACCAGACATTGCTATAAAGCCACTATCTGCGGAAGTACTATATTCATAAGGCGCTGTTCCCCCTGTAGCCGTCAATATTAGCACTGCATCCGTTGCACAGGTATTAGCAGCATCCATACGGAGTGTTGCAGCAACTTTTGTAGGTTGCGAAATAGTTACCGGAGCCGAGATTCCGTCACAACTCCAACTATCGGTTACCGTTACACTATAGTTTCCTGCAGGAAGGTTTGTAAAGGTATTGGATGACTGAGCTCCGGTACTTGCTGTTATATTTCCATTATCATCAAGGAAATTCAAGATATACAGGTATTGGGCATTCGGATCGATATCCGGACGACCTCCTGATACTCCGTCAACAATAATACTACCTGACTGATCTCCTTCACAAAGAATCTCTGCATTTGCGGAAATTGAAGCAACGATCTGATCAGGTTGAATAAGCTCAACCGTCTCGGTGTCACTACATCCCTGGCTGTCTCTTGCAGTGATCTCATAAGTGCCCGATGCAAGATCAGAGAATACGTTATTAGTACCAAAGTTCTGGATAATGGTTCCACCAGCCGTAAGATTTACTAACTGATATTCATAACCACCCCACCCTCCGGTAGCGTTCGCAGTGATCTGACCACTTTGAGCACAGGTCAGATTCTTAGAAATCTGTGCTACCACTGCAACTGGTGAATCAGGTCCGGTGATCGTGATCGTATTGGAAACTGCCGGACAATATGGATATTCCGTTGCAGTAATCTCAACATGATAAATTCCAACATCAAGACCAGTGATCGTTTCAGGATTAACCGCTGTATTTCCAGTTAATGGACCCTGAACTAAATTATTGTTATTATCAAATACATTATACGTATATGCTCCACTATAACCCGTAACGTCAAACTCCATTTCTCCATCCGCAGCTCCGAAACAAGTTACATTCTTAGTAGCTGTAGCTGATACTGCAATGGTATCATAAGGAGCTACCGTATAAGGAGCTGTTGTAAAGAAACATCCCGTTACATTATCCGTTACCTGGAATACATAATCGCCAGGTGTCGCCAAATCAAAGGTCGCATCGTAAACTCCTGCGCCGGAAGCAACACTCGCTGTTCCCATTGGTAACAGATCAAAAGTGAAGTCTCCCGATCCGCCCGTTACCACCAACTGTACCTGTTCAGCATTCGCACAGCTGATCGCTGTAAGTTGCGTGATCGCCACATTGGTAATCACCGGTAAAGGCTCGATCGTCACAGAAGCCGCTCCAAAACATCCGTTCGCATCACGAACATCGATATTGATCGACTGAGCTACGCCCGTGTCGGATACCATGAAGATATTTGACTCCTGATAGTTTGTACCATCAATACTGTACATATAAGGCGCCGTTCCTCCACTGGCCGTAACCGTGATGGTTGACTGATTCACCCCATTGCTCGCATCGCAGGCAAATTCCGTAGCTTCTGCCAAGGCCGATACAGGATCCGGTTCTAAGATCGTCTCCGTTTTAAATAAGAAACATTTTCTTTCAGACTCCACATGTACTTTATAAGATCCTGCTTCAAGTCCGGTAAAGATCGGTGAAGACTGTGGTCCGGTGATCAGCGTTGTTTCATCCATTTCATACAGTGAATACGTATAGGGTGGATTATTCATTGAAGGATCAAGAATCACCGTAATACTTCCATCCAATCCGCCGTTACAACTCACGTTAGTAGGTTCAGTTTCAAATAATACCGCAGTAGGTAACTCAAGTTCGATTTCTACATTGGCATTACAACCTGCTGCAAGGTCATCATAAACCCATGCTGTATAATTATCAGCTCCCAGGCCAGTAAATTCATTTGAAACCTGAGGTCCTCCGGTTACACTTACTCCTGATCCATCAAAAAGTTCATATTTGTAACTTCCGGAACCACCGGTAGCTCTTACCGTAACGGTTCCATCATTATTGCCACAAGTAGGCTGTGTAATGATTTCTGCTACTAGTGAGGTTGGTTTATAAATATTTAGCGTAATTGAATCCGAACATCCGTTCACATCTCTTACTTCGATGGTATGGGATCCTGAATTTAAATTATCAATAGTAAAGCTATCCCCGGCAGCACTCATGGCAACAGCGCGGAATACGCTTCCGTCAATGCTATAGCTATAAGGATTAACTCCAACATTGGTTAAACTAATTTCAATACTGAAATTACCTTCAGTAGCAGCACATTGATTGGTAACCACACCCGAAATCTCAGGCGATGGATCTTCATCCACAGAAATGGATTCTACCTGAATACAATTATTAGCATCCTTGATATAAACGTCATAATCTCCAGCCTCAACATTGAATACGTTTGCAGATGAACCGGTCCATGTATCTTTATCAGGAGCACTTCCACCACTAACTACCAATTGATATTCATAAGGAGCTGTACCATATTGTCCGATCGCTGTGATCGTTCCCTGGTTAACACCACAATTATCGTTTGTAGCTGTTAAGGAAAGTGCTAGTGCATTTGTGGATTCGGTTATGGTAAACGGATCTGAAGCTGAAGTACAGCCATTGTATCCTCCACCAATTTCTGTAAAAAGAATATAATAAGTTCCCGGTGCCAACGGACCAGCATCTTCAACAGTTTCAGGGCCGGATGAAACCGGTATTGTACCTGCAATCCCGGTTGAAACATTAGATTGTGTTGTAAATATCTCATAACCTACATCAGTTGTGCCAACTTCATAGTTATCGATCGTAAAGCTAACTGAGCCGTCTGCACTTCCTGTACAAGATACCGGAGACACGACATCAAGTGAATTCGTTAAATTCGATGGCGTATCAATAGGTGCTTCCGCTGATTTGAAGTAATAACATTTAGTAACATTATCCTTTACTACAAAAGTATAGGTAACGCCAGGTATCAATCCTGTAAAGATTGTTGAAGCTCCTCCCGGGTCGGTTGGACCCTGATAATCATTTGCTTCATCATCTACATAAGGTGGTTCATACTTTTCAAGAATGGCAAATACATAATCACCCGATAATACTGAAGTTTCAACAGTAACAATTGCTGTTCCTCCAGCAGCACAATCGGTGGTGGTAGTACTCACATCGATGTCTAGATCTTCTGGTGGAGATGCGATAAATTCTACAGTCTGAGCTGCACATCCATTTGCATCTACAACATCCACCTGATAAATACCAAATTCAAGAATTGTAAATGTATAATCTTCTCCTCCGCTGGTAGTAGTATAACTCGCAGAATAACCGTTATTCCCTTTCAGATAATAGGTATACTCTGCTGTTCCACCTCCAACATTCTCTATGGTTATGGTACCATTGCTGGTTCCTGAAGCATTACAGGTAATCGGAGTAAAATCTGTTTCATAAGTAACCGGATCCGGCTCTGTAATCGTGATAGTATCAAAATCTGAACAGCCTTTAGCGTCCGTGATCGTTACTGTATAATCGCCCGCGGTTAATCCAGAAGTCAGACTTCCGAAATCCTCTCCGGTTGTATTGTTAATTACACTGATTGTAAACGGAGCCGTTCCAAGTGTATTATCATAATTGATCTCAATGGCAGCACCCGCTTCTCCACTACACAAAATCTGTGTTGTTTGTGCCAGTGAAACGATATCCGGAACGGTCAACACCGGTACATTAACAGTAGTAGTGGTAACACAACCAATGCTATCAGTGATCCTGAAAGTGTAATCACCGGCTACTGCGGTAGTATAACTAATCGATGTCAATCCTGCTCCAACCGCAACCGGTGCAGTATAGGCTCCTCCGTCATGACTTACTTCATAGGTGTAATCAGGATAACCCCCTTCGATGGTTACATCGATAGTAGCATCCGGACTACCGGAACAATCAAGCTCTTTGGTAAGCAGACTGCTCGCTCTGAATTCCTCAGAAATAGTATGACTCACTGTAGCTGTACATCCATAACTATCTATAACCTCAAAATCATAGGTTCCAGGAATCAGATTGTCAAAAACATTTCCGGATTGTGGGGAACCACCATTTACGCTATAGGTAAAAGGTGCAACACCACCGGTTACATCAATAGTTATAGAAGAAAGGCTTACTGAATCAAAACAAAGCACAGAGGAGGCACCAATAGTTGCTACAGGACTTACCGGAGCATTAATAGTGAATGTATCGGTTACATCACAACCGTTTCCGTCACTCAAAGTAATGGTATAGGTTCCAAGTGCAGTTAGTCCGTTAAAGATATTCGAGGACTGTGGCCCTACGTTGGTCGTACCATCAGGATATGTCAGTGTATATTGATAACTTCCCCATCCTCCTGTTGCGGTGATCACCACGGAGGCATCACCATTACAGGTAAGCGGATTTAATTCATAGCTCAGGCTTAACGCCGCAGTCGGTCCTGCTACCGGTACTGAAGCCGTAGCCTCACATCCCGTAGCCGATTCGGTAACTGTGATCGTATAATTACCCGCAGCAAGATTATCTACTGTGATCGCCCCGGTACTAACACCTGTTGCGCTATCTACAGTACTTCCCGATCCATCAACCACTACATAATCATAGGTAGTGAAATTCGATACCGTAAAGTCTATCGAACCATCCGCAGCTCCAAAACAACTCACATTGTTGCCAAGAGTTCCTACTACGGCGATCGGGGTTATCGTATTGATCGTATAATTCTCTTCATAGGCACATCCACTCTCGTCAGTAACACGGAAAGTGTATGTGTCAGGAGCAAGTCCTGTAAATATACCTGTGGTATTGCTCGCTGCACTGCCCGCAGGTGCGATGATCTCATAAGTAAGTACTCCATTTCCTCCAGTCGCTGTCAGCGTAATATCCGAAGTCAATGCAGGACATACCACAGCAGTAGCACTAATGCTCAGATCCGTTACCGGAGTCAGTGGGTCAATCGTGACAGGAAGACTAAGGGTACAGCCATTCGCATCTCGTACAACCACTGTATAGCTTCCATCGATTAATCCGCTAAAGCTGTTATTGCTGCTGAAGTTCGTTCCATCGATGCTGTACTCATAAGGTGCCGTTCCTCCGGTTGCATTCTGAACCTCAACCACACCTTCGGTGATACAGCTGTATGCCTGAGTGATCGCTGCCGTAGCGGTAATTGCTGTTGGCTCACCCACTACCGCTGTACCACTTACGGTACAACCTTTACTGTCTCTAACTGTATAGGTATAGCTACCCGCAGTTAAACCACTGTACGTAGTTTGAGTGCTGTAACCATTTCCGTTAAAATCTATTTGATAAGGTGGCGTTCCGTAAGCCGTATCTACTACAATACTTACCACACCATCATTTCCGCCGTTACAACTTACATCGGTAACACTTGGCGTTGCCTGTGGTTCGCTGATCGGTTCAACCGTCATCACTGCAGTTTCCACCACACAACCTTCGCTATCCGTAATTTGGAACTGATAGGTTCCATCACTCGAAGCTGTGTATACAAAAGAAGTGCTGCCAGCTGCTAATGCTGCTCCCGCAGTATAACCGCTACCATCCACATTCACCTCATAGCTGTAATCAGGATATCCTCCCGCTATGTTTACAGTGATCGTAGCATCAGGACTCGCTGAACAATCCAGTTCCTTGGTGATCGAGGCTGAAGCCGTAAGCTGTGGTGCCACTGTTAATGCAGTCGCTGAAGTAGCCGTACATCCGTAAGCATCCGTTACCGTTACCGTATAACTTCCAGGTGCCAATCCGCTAAATACATTGCTGTTCTGGTTCGCACCACCATTTAAACTGTAGACATAAGGTGCAACACCGCCACTTACCGTAGCTTCCAGACTCACACCCGTTGCAGGATCGTAACAAAGATCACTCGTTGCCGCTAAGGTCACAGTTGGTGGGACTGCATCCGATATTTGGAAAGTTCCGGATAATTCACATCCATTCGCATCTCGTACTGTATAGGTATAATCTCCTACCTGAGTCAGGTTATTGAAAATTGAAGATGCCTGAGGTCCGCGGAGGGTACCATTCGGTAAAGTAAGAAGATATTCATAGGATCCCCATCCTCCGGAAGCGGTAATAGAAACAGATCCATTGCTGCTGCAGGTTAACGGAGAAACGGTAGCATCAATTGCAATCGGGGAAGGTGGTTGAGCCACCGTAACCGAAGCAGTATCCTGACAATTGGTAGTATTGTCTGTAACTGTGATCGTGTAGTTACCAGCAGGTAATCCCGTTACTTCAATGGTCGCTGCATTTGCTGCAGATCCATTTTGAATTAAGGCTCCCGAACCATTGGTAACACTATAATCATAAGACGTAAAATTAGATACGGTATATCTTATTGTTCCGTCACTATCACCATAACATTGTACATTATTTACAAGATTTCCGATCACTGCTATCGGTGTCACCGGATTGATCGTATAGTTTTCCTGATAGCTACATCCTTTGGCATCGGTAACTCTGAACGTATAGGTGCCAGGCTCAAGTCCGTTGAACACTCCTGTTGTATTTGAGGTTGCTTCCGAAGCCGGAGCAATAATCTCATAAGTGATCGCACCACTACCATTAGTTACACTTAGAGTAAGATCCGCTGTTAAATCAGGACAGGTAAGGGTAGTAGCGGTAAAATTGATATCTGTAGGTGGATTCGGAGGCGTAATCGTTTCCGAATCCGTAACCAAACAGCCATTGGCATCTCTGATATAAAGGGTATAGGAGCCGGGAGCAAGGTTTTCAAATCTTGAATCTGAACCATAATTTGTTCCATCCAGGCTATAGCTATAGGGAGGCGTTCCTCCGGTAACATTTATCGCTTCGATAATCCCTGTATTCGTGCTATTTCCCGCAGTACATATAGCATCCTGAACCAGGTTTGATTCTCCTGCTAATGCACTATCCGGTTGTGAAATAGTTATAGGGTGTTCGAAGGTACAGGTTTGATTTCCATGAATCTGATGTACAAAAAGCACATAATCGCCCGGAGGTAAATTGTCGTAGATACCCGATTCATTTCCTAAAACAGAACCATCTGCATACTGTAATTCGTATTCCAGTTTATATCCTCCGCCACCGGAACCTGGTATAACATTTACGGTTATATTACCGTCATTGGCTCCATAGCAAGTAACATCATTAGGAACAACTGTATAATCCACCGCCGGGATAAGATCAATATGAACCGGATTCGACAACGCTACACAATTATTTC
The DNA here is from genome assembly GCF_007279655.1 of Robertkochia solimangrovi. Taxonomy (GTDB): domain Bacteria; phylum Bacteroidota; class Bacteroidia; order Flavobacteriales; family Flavobacteriaceae; genus Robertkochia; species Robertkochia solimangrovi. The sequence goes on from NZ_QKWN01000001.1 coordinate 440,954, forward strand.
GGTCAATTACTAAAAACTGATACGTACCCTGTCCTCCAAATGGAATATCAAAAATCACACTGGTTTGAAAATCCTTATTGGCGATCTCATCGAAATCATTATAGCTGATAGCGGGCATTGTTGCATCTGAATCTGGTACGTAACTCCAGATCGCATAGGTATGCGGTGTCTTACCACCATTAGAATCCATCTGAATATTCCCCTGATCACAAACGATATGTTGTGATACACGTGCAGTAAGCGAAAGTGTTGAAGAACTTTGAATCGTAACCTCTTCAGAATAGGTACAACCATCGGTAGTTGTAATACTTACAACATAATCTCCGGTTGGCACATCGGTAAAAGTGTAGTTATTATCATTATCCGGACCATAGGTATCGACCAGATTTCCGTCACCGTCCCTTAATTCGTAGCTATATTGCGGATCGACATCATTGATCGAGATCGAGATGGACCCCATATCAGTAGGACAATATGGATTCGTAACATCAACATCAACGGTAAAGTCTCTGTTTACGATAGCGATGTTAGGTACTGAGAATAAACATGGCTCACGATCAGAACTGGAAAAATCTATTCCGGTCTGTCTGATGAATACGGTATAGACTCCTTCTGCAGCGATATCAAATACATTACTGGTTTGCCATGAAGCAGAGTCAACATTAAAGTTACCCGGATCATTGGTTAGCGCAAATTCATACCCTGAACCTACATTGGTAACTGTGATTTTACCCTGGGCATCGCAGAAAATATCCTTTTTATTTACAACCGGATCTACCGAGTTTTCATAGGCTTTGAAATAGAAACGGTTGAAACATCCATTTTGGTAAGTTGCCACAAAACGATACTCACCCGGACCGTCAAGCACATAATCTTCATCTGTAGATACGGTAGTCCAGGTACAACTATTCGAACGTGTAGGACAATCATCGATCGCTTCGTCAGCACATCCATCGTTCAATCTTTGCCATTCAAAAGAAACCGCATCATCAAAAGTAACATCCAGAACTCTGTCATCGTTCGTTCCACAAAGGTAGAACTTAGGCAATTCTGTTCCGTCATTGGTACAGGTTACGATCTCATCTGCCATTGGCAGGAATGGATTTGTGATACCATTACTAAAAGCTACCACGGCAATATCTTCATTAAAGCTAAGACACGGAGCCGGAGCGGTTTTGATAACGCGATAATTCCCTAAGGAAGTCGCATCATAGGTCTGACCAGTTGCACCGGGAATATCTGAATAAGAACCATCCCCGTTTTGTTTTTGCCATTGATAGGTTTCAAAACCACTTCCCGCAGTTAATGTCGCTGAAGAACCACATAAGAACACTTCCCTTGAAAAATCACAATCTCCAAGATCTACCAGGAAATTCGTTGCGCCGGGAATTCCTAGATTACAGGAATCAAACCCAGCCACTGAAGGATCATCCGAAACTATTGCTTTATTGATCTCTCCTGTATAAGAAGCATAAGCTGTATTTTGGATTAGGTTAGAACACGCATCTCTAAGTTCAAAACAATTATCCTTTACTTTAACCTTTAATTTTATCTCATATTGCGGATCACCGATCTCCACATAGGTATCGGGAATATTAAAAACGATCTCATGGGTAACGGGATCATAGGTATAAGTAACCGATTCACCGTTTATACTGTTCGGTAAAATAATATCAGCCTCAATAGGATCCACGTTTACCGGAAGTACATCACGAAGCACATAATCCTGAGCATTATCATTACCGATATTCTGGAAACCAAGGTTATAATACATTTCCTGACCGAGAGTAACCCCATCTCCGGAAATATCATTTCCTAAAAGGTCTTCCACGGTCTTGGTAAGTAAAATATTAGGCTCTATAATCTCAACAGAAATAGTATTAAGAAATACACCATAACCATCTCCATTGGTTTCAACTCTTACAGTTACACCAGTTTCATTATTCCCAATGATTCCGTTGTTAGTATTATTCAGTTCAAAGATATCAGCATCGAAACCTAAAGCGTTGAAACCTTTTGGTTGTCTTGTTGTAACATTAGCACCATCAACAGTAATACTACTGTTAAAGAAGTTATTGTTACTTCCCTGATCGTTTGGAATATCATAGAAATCTGTTGGATCCGGGTTCCCATCTGCAATAATTTGCATACGGTCATTAGTCTTTGCATAATCCCCTTCCAGAGCACCAACTCCTAATCGCGCTCTAACAGGTCCAGTTGGAATGGTTTGAAATCCACCATAACTAAAATCTAGCTGATTATCCACTCCTCCACCGCCAACAGCGGCATATCCGTCGAAAGTAGAAATATATTTTCCGGGAAGATTAGGATCTTCATAGATCAGTACCAGAATCCAACCTGCACCAGATCCACCATTTTTATAACCCTGGTTCGCACGTACGTTAGCAACAGTATAAGTACCGTTTGGATCCGCAAGCGCCGTCACATAATCTGTAACGTCTTTGTAACATACATAAGAAGTTTCATTATCCCGGTTCGTTGGCGAGCCATAATACTGCCAGTCTGCGGTAAGATCCACATATGGTTGCCCCGGTACCATAAGCTTTGCCTGATTCCAATCATTCTTGATCGGAGTATTTTCATCATTGTCATGCGGATATATGGCGGACCAGTATAAACCGGCATAGACAATTCGCGAACATTCATCCAATGCAAGATCAGAACTTGAAGAACTAAATGTTTTTGTATCTCCGTCGATATCAATATAGGCTACATCCACATCATTATTATCCTGTGTACCGTTGTAATCGGCATTCGGATTAGAAGAAGGATTGAGAATGTTATTGGATAACATGATCAATTCTCCCTTGATATTTGTAGTATAGCGCTGTTCAAAGGTTTTTCCTACCTGAGCAGAAACCACAAAATTGCCTGCAAATAAAATGAAGGCAAGGAGTAGTAGGTTGGTTAATTTAGAGTAATTTTTCATCATAGCATATCAATTTGGGGCTCAATACTATTCGATTTGTTTTGGGACTTACGAACTGCCTACCGGCATAATCCATATATCGTTCTTATACTTTTCCCGGATTCCGGAGCGATAGGAGCTCATGGCCTTTTTCCAGGTCTTGTATTTTTCCAGATATACGTACTTGTAATTGTTTACTGGGTTAATATATATTTCTGCTTTAATCCCTTGTTTGTCTAATGAATCGACAAATTTTTGGGCGTAGGTCATATCCGTATAAACGTTAGCTACAATATAATAGCCATTGGGGTCTTTTTCTACAGTCGTCGTTTCATCGAGACTGGCATCAGCAAGAAGTTCTTCCTGTGGTAATGCCTTGCGATAAGGCGCCATCAAAGATGCAATATACCGTTCAGTACATTGTGAAATACCTGCTTTATTGCGTTGTAAATACTCTTCATAGGAAGTATTGATCAAACCTGATCCCTTACCTATAGTAGTATTACTGGCCGACTTGTCAGAGTTGGCTATCTCGTTATTATCTTCAGTATAATTATCTTCCGAATCTTTAGCTGCGTTATCCGCTGAAGCGATTGCGGTATTAGAAGGTTGAACACTTGCAGGAATATCATCATTAGTAATGTTATAAACCCATGTGCTTCCGGAATAGGTTCCGTTATAATCGTGTGCCTTGGCATCATAAGCAGCAGATTTACTATCATATTTATCGATATAAACATACTTCAATCCGTTTGCTTCAAAAACACCTGCATCTATACCATCGCCTTTAAGTTTATCCAGGAATTTCTGTGTATAATAGTCACCTTTATAAACATTAGCAATCACATAGGATCCAGTAGGCATACCAGCAACATAATTTCCTGTTGATAGAGAATAGGAATCTTGTCTTTTTGCAGAAGTGGAGCCTGTTGTAGTATTAGCTGCAACCCTTGTATTATACTTTTTGGTATTTTTTTGGTGTTCTTCCTGCTGTGATTCCATAGCAGCTCTAAGCGCCCGTTCTCTTATATTATCAAATTTATCTTCATCGAAGGCAAGACCATTATCCAGATCATTTTTCATCTTCATGATCTCATCTCTGACTTCACGGGCCTTTTCGGGATCATTGATATCTTTCACATAATGTAAAAGATAGGCGAACCTTTTATTCACTTCCCGTTGTTTCGCTTCATTAATGGAATCTTGTCTGAACATCATTTCTTCCCTCCTTCTTTGATTCTCTGCGATCTCTTCCTGAAGCTTATTGATAGAATCTTGTGCTTCTTCATCCAATTCCACGATCATTCCATCTTCTTCGATATCTTTCAGAACCATATCTTCCGTAAGGTTTGGCTGGAATGAATAGGCAAAATGCACTTCATGAGTTACACCAAAATTCGAAATCTGATCTTTTAATCCCTTTTCTATGGTATATCCAATTGAGATTCTTTTATTCAGGTTAAAGCCGAGTCCTGCAGAAACACCATAGAATTCATCATATCCGGCCTGGGCCCAACCTACTTTTGGCAGATCCAGGATCAAACTTCCGGATAGGTTGATATCTTCCTCCCCTACCCGTCTTACTCTCGAAAGAGCACTTAATTTACCTTGCTCCATAATACCATTGGTGTTTTTAAACCGTTTGGTATACATCAGGTGTCCGGTAAATGTTTTTTCACTGAAGCTGGTAAGAGATTCACCTGCCTTCAAATTGTAATCAAAGAGATTCTCAGCATAGATACCAACATCGAAGCTTCCTACAGACAGATTGAAACCTGGTTGAAATGAAAGCATAGAACTTCCATTAAGTTCCATTAATACCGGGTCATTAGGTTGCGCAGAACTTAAACCACTCTGATCAACACCACTGTCATAATAAGAAAGGTTGAAGCCGAAGGTAAGGTTGCTCAGATCAGAAAGTTTAACTCCGTATGCATAGTTCGCCATTACCCCAAAATTTGAGATCGTTGCGAATTTCTGATGGTAGATACTCAACCCAAGTCCCGAACGATCCCCTATTCTTCCTGAATAGCTGGCAAGAAATGTTTGGTAATTGTCATCGAATTTAACCCATTGATTTCTATGATAAAGATTCAGATAACTTTTATCCTCCTGTACGGTGGAGAAAGTAGGGTTAATAAGAAAACGATTAAATTTCAATAAATTCTGGGAAGGTATATTGATGGGTGCCACAGGCTGATCTTCCTGACTGAAGAGCCAGGAGCCGCATAGCATCAAAATCATCATTATGAATAACTTCCCTTTCATTATTATACTTACTTGATAACGGTAATTGTACCTTGTTTAAGCGTTTCTTTTCCTCGGGTAATTCTGTAATAATATACCGGTGGGTTTCCAGCCTGATAAGTTATAGAACCTGATTGTGGCCAATTATTTTGGTAATCTGTAACAGAAAATATCTGAGTACCTGCCTGGGTATAGATATTTACATTGATTTCAGGATTATAGGCATATGCAGAAGGCAATACCCACAGATCATTTACACCATCACCATTCGGGGTGATCACATTCGGTACAGCATAGCTTAATTGATAAACCACTTTTATAACTTTCATCACTTCACAACTACCTACCATCGCTTTCAGAATGTATTCCCCTTCCGTAGAAAGTGTCACCGAAGAGGATGAAGATAATTGGTTATAATCGGCATCAAACCATTGATAGCTTTCCGCACCACTAGCTGAAACGATCTTTGTATCGCCTTCATTAAGTATGATAGTGTCCGGAGCATCAATCTGAACAGCCTCTTCATCAAAACCATCGATAGTAACGGCCTCTGACATAGCTGAACAATTTCCCCTGGTAATTTTAACACTGTAAAGACCTCCTGAAGTAGTTTGCATACTCGAACCGGTGGCAGATAATTTCTGACCATCTTTATACCAGGTATACACATAATCGGTGTTGAGCACTGAAGCGGTTAACGTAACTGCTGTTCCTCCGTCACAACTAACTTCTCCATCAATGATGATCACAGGAATTTCATTTACTCCCATCACAATATTCATCGCATTTGATTCAATGGCTTCCGATTCAGTGATCATAACCTTCAATGCATATGCACCGTTCAGTGCGTTTTCATCAAGAACAAGCGTTCTTTCAGTTTTACCTTCCAGATCATTTCCATTATATACCCATTGGTATGAAAAGCTTTGTAAACTGGACTCGTCCAGTGTTTCGTATCCATTTTCTGTATCTACAGAAACAGAATTCAAGGAAAGAGTAACCTCTGACGCACAAGAAGTATAATCGTCTGCCGTAATCTCCGCAACATATCCGGAAGCTGTACCAATAGTTATGGTTTCAGATTTCTTTTCAGAAACACATCCGTTCACCGGGAAGATCTTAACATAATAACTTCCGGCTTCGGTAATATCGAGTGAAGCACCGGTTGCATCCGTGATCAATGTGTTATCCTTGTACCATTCATATTTACTCACTTCTGCTGACGTACTGGCACTTAAAGTTATCGTCTGACCTGGATATAATGTATTTCCGCCACTATTAGATAACGTCAGATCAACTCCGGTGGCAGTTAGCTTAACATTATTACTAGTTTCAGTACAACCACCACTTGGCTTTTCAAGTTCTACGTAATAAACACCTTCAAAATCTGCGTTTGAAGCATCGATCTCGTATGAATTATTACTGGTTTTTTCAAGAAGTTCGCCATCTTTATACCAGGCATAGGTCATGTCAGGATCAAAGAAATTGGTAGTCAGTGAATAGGTTTCTCCCTCACACAAAAAGATCTCGCTATCTCCTATTAATTCTATTCCCACAGAAGCTTCAATAAAAACTTCAACAAGATTAGAAGCAGTAGATACCGAGCAATATTCTCCATAATCAACTTCTGCAAAATAGATACCCGGTTCAGATACTTCTATGGAAGCTTCTTTTTCTCCGGGGATCAATACCATGTCTTTATACCAGTTATAAGCCTTTTCATCAGGGTAATTATCTACCGAGAGAAAAACAGTGGTTTCTTCGCATACTGCCTGCTCTTCATAGTTATTTACGACTAGAGCATCCGTAACTTTTAGATAGTGTGCTGTGAAGACATCACTTGCAGGACTTGTAAGAGCAGGTTTGGTGCTTCTTACGCGTACCTTGTAACTATTACCGGAAACCGATTCCGGCATAGCGAAGTTGAAATCAAAATCGAAAGTGGTGTTTTTGTCAGACAATCTGCTTAATTCTACAGGATTGCTGAAAGATCCCGATACATCGGAAAGCTCGAGGACAAATTCATTCGTTGAATCCACCATCTTGGTTGGATTCCAGGAGAATGAAACTGCGAAACTGTTGAAACCTGTAGATGCGCACGCGTCTGAAAAACCCAATACGGGTTTTTGCAATTCCTGTGCACGGAGAGAAGTTACGCCTGAAGCGCAAGCGACCACCATAAGCAGGCACACAGTTTTTGGGATTCGTAGCAAATTCATAATAGTTTTTGGTATTAATTTGGGTACTTACAAAGTAAAAGCATTTGAAATTAGTAACCTAAAGTTATGAGATTTTTTCAACAGCTATCCACATTTGTGGTGAAAACGCTATTTATATATGCCAAGCGATTAATTTATAAGGTCTTGAAAGTAGAATTCTAATTATTATACCATTCGGTATGGTCTTAAACTACAAGAAATAAAGGGCTTTAGCTTAAAAAACATGTGATTTTACGTAATTTTGCCACTTTAAGATAAAACTATGGCAGAAGAAGTTAAATCACTGAATTTTATAGAGCATATCATAGAGGAAGATCTGCGCAACGGATTTGACCAAAACAGTCTCCGTTTCCGTTTTCCTCCAGAACCTAACGGTTACCTGCATATAGGACATGCAAGTTCTATATGTTTGAATTTCGGACTCGGACTGGAATACAACGCACCGGTAAACCTTCGTTTTGATGACACCAATCCTGCCAAAGAAGAGCAGGAATTCGTTGATGCGATCAAAAAGGATGTTTCCTGGCTTGGTTTTGAGTGGGATAAGGAGTGTTATGCTTCCGATTATTTCCAACAATTGTATGACTGGGCCGTTTACCTAATTCAATCAGGTAAGGCTTATGTAGATAGCCAGACTTCCGAAGAAATGGCTGCTCAAAAAGGTACACCTACCCGACCGGGAACGGATAGCCCTTACAGAAACCGAAGTGTGGAGGAGAATCTGGATCTTTTTGAAAGAATGAAGAAGGGTGAATTTGAATCCGGATCACATGTTTTGAGAGCAAAGATCGATATGAACTCTTCAAACATGTTAATGCGTGATCCTGTAATGTACAGAATTCTCCATAAATCACACCATCGTACCGGAGATACATGGTGCATTTACCCTATGTATGACTGGACTCATGGTGAGAGCGATTATATCGAACAAATTTCACATTCACTTTGTACGCTGGAATTCGCAATGCACCGCGAACTCTATGAATGGTTTCTGGAACAGGTTTATGATACTTCACAGGTAAAACCAAAGCAACGTGAGTTTGCACGTAGAAATCTGAGTCACACCGTTGTAAGTAAACGTAAGTTACTTCGTTTGGTTCAGGAAAAGGTCGTAACCGGATGGGATGATCCGCGTATGCCAACTATTTCCGGATTACGCAGAAGAGGTTATACGCCGGAATCAATCCGAAAATTTGCTGATACCATTGGAATTGCAAAGCGTGAGAATCTGATCGATGTTTCATTACTCGAATTTTGTGCTCGTGAAGACCTCAATAAAACAGCGCCAAGAGTAATGGCTGTTTTGGATCCGCTTAAAATTGTGATCACCAACTATCCGGAAGGAAAAACCGAATATGTAACCGCTGAAAATAATCCGGAAGAGGAAAACGTAACCTATAGAGAATTACCTTTCTCCAAAGAGTTATATATTGAACGTGAGGATTTTAAAGAAGAAGCAAACCGAAAATTCTTCCGTTTAAAACTCGGTGGAGAAGTACGACTTAAGAATGCGTATATCATCAAGGCGGAAAATGTGATCAAAGATGCTGATGGTACAATACTTGAAGTGCATTGTACCTATGATGAATTGAGTAAAAGTGGTAGTGGCACTCCCGAAAGTATGCGCAAAGTTAAAGGTACCCTTCACTGGGTTTCAATTCCGCATGCTAAAAAAGCTGAAATTCGTGTATACGACCGTCTGTTTACAGAAGCTGAACCGGATGGACATGAAGACAAAGACTTTTTAGAATTTATAAATCCGGATTCTCTGAGTATTGTCGAAGGTTACATAGAACCCGGACTGGTAGAAGCGGCAGCCGGAGAGCGTTTTCAGTTTCAGAGAATCGGCTATTTCTGTGTTGATCCGGATAGCAGTAAAGAAAATCCTGTTTTCAATAAAACTGTTGGATTACGTGATTCCTGGGCTAAGATCGCTGAAAAGTAAAATAGCCATAAAATAATGTTAAAATGAAGCCCTTTTTTAAGGGCTTTTTTTTATATCTTTATGTAATATGTTAATAATTAACTAATTGCCTCCTATCTGCTAAATATTCTGTTTACCTTTCTAATAAATATTTCGATCACAGATCACTTAAAAATTCATTATTATGAGCAATAACACAGGAAACACATTATTAGCATTATTAACAGGTGCTGCCATAGGTGCCGGAATTGGAATTCTTTACGCACCCGAGAGCGGTTCTGCAACCAGAAAACGAATTAAGAAAAATGCTAAAAAAGCACAGAAAGAATTCGAGAAACAATATGCCAGAACCAAATCAGACTTTAATGAAAAGGTTTTTCATGCTAAAACTCAATTTGATACGAAGCTAAATGACACGCTCAATACTATGAGTTATAAAGCGGATGACATTATAGATGCATTGGAAAACAAATTAGACGAGCTGAAGAATAAGAATGCTAAATTGAAAAAGGATACCACTATTGAAAAAATAGAAAACGAAATAGCGAAGGCTACCAAATAATATATGGCATTGAACGATCTTTCAAAAAACGTCCAGGATTTTAACGATAATGCTCACGAATTATTCGAACAAAATTATGAGTATTATAAGTTAAACCTGTTCAAGAAGATAACAAAAGGCATCTCAGCGATGGTGCAATTCGCACTCATCGTTGCGGTGCTTTCTCTTGGATTATTTATGTTATCCATGGCCTTAGGCTATGCGTTAGGTGCTTGGTTAGAGAATGTAGCATTAGCTTTTGTACTAATCGGTATTTTCTATATTATTGTTGCAGTACTGATATTTACAATATTTCGCAAACCTATTGAACGCAAAATACTTATCATAGCTTCTAAGGAATTTTATGATTAACCAAATAAACTGAGGCTAATGAAAATTTATACTTCCTTCGAAGATGTCGACAGAGATCTTAAAATCTTAAAGCTTAAAAAGGAAATTCAAAAAGAGCAATTAAAACTCAGCATCAACGAAGCTAAGGAAAATTTTTCCTTCATGGGTGTTGTTGGCAAATCTGCGGGGTTTGTTATAAAAAGAATACTCACGCTGAAGTTGATCAACAAACTCTTTAAATAAAAAAATCGGAGATTATACCAATAGGTCTTATCTCCGATTTTATTTTAGAACAACAAGGTGCGATTATTCCTTATTCTTTTTATTTTGTTGTTTCATCGCCTCCCCTATTTGATTACTTGCCGTAAACGAAGCAACCATATTATTTAACATATCACTACCGGCCTGAGGAGAATTAGGCAACAAAATCAAATTACTATTGGTTTCTTCACCAATCGCCTGAAGTGTATCATAATGCTGAGTAACCACGATCAAAGCACTGGCTTCCTGAGAATTAATTCCAACTTTATTTAAAACTTCAACGGATTCTTCAAGTCCCCGCGCAATCTCACGACGTTGATCCGCAATACCCTGTCCTTGTAATCTTTTACTTTCGGCTTCAGCCTTAGCCTTCTCAACGATGAGAATTCTTGCTGCATCTCCTTCAAATTGAGCAGCGATCTTTTCTCTTTCAGCAGCATTGATACGGTTCATTGCCGATTTTACCTGTGCATCTGGGTCGATATCCGTTACCAGGGTTTTTATAATATCATAACCATACTCAAGCATTGCATCCTGCAATTCTGCTTTTACAGCAATAGCTATATCATCCTTCTTTACGAATACATCATCGAGTTTCATTTTTGGCACTTCTGCTCTAACAACATCGAATACATAAGATGTAATCTGATCATGCGGATATTCCAATTTATAGAAAGCCTCATAGACTTTGTCTTTGATAACCACATATTGCACAGATACTTTTAGTTTAACAAAAACATCATCAAGAGTTTTTGTCTCTACGATAACATCCAATTGCTGAATCTTTAGACTTAACCTTCCTGAAATAGTATCGACAATAGGAATCTTTAACTGTAAACCTGAATTACGGATACTATGAAATTTACCAAATCGCTCTATTACAACAGCTGTCTGTTGTTTGACGATAAAAAAGAATTTGAATAATATCAGTAACGATACTATTATGATCAACGGAAAATAAAAAACAGTCATAATTTATAGTTTAAAGCTTTGTGAATTTACAAAGTAAGATCTAAAGTATAGGTAACATAAATCAGTTAAATGTTACAAATTATTTAAAAGTCCATAAATAACAAAAGCCCATTAAATATACCATAACGTATATTTAATGGGCTTTATCACTCCCTGTTTCTGTTTTATCCAAGTATTTTCACTGCATTCCTAAGTCTTGCTGTTGTTTCTTTTTTACCAAGAAACGCCATTATATCGAATACATGTGGTCCTTTCATTTCACCAACAAGAGCTAAACGAAGTGGGGGCATAATTTTACCAAAGCCCAGACCTTCCGCAGCGATCCAGTCTTTAACCGCCGTTTCTGCAGCCATAGAAGTAAAATCATCAATCTCTTCTAATAGGTCTATAACACTATTGACATACTGATCAGTATCTTCCTTCCATTGTTTCTTCACAGCCTTTTCATCAAAGGATTCAGGCGCTATAAACATGTAGGAAGCCAAATCCCAGAAATCTGCAATGAAATCTGCTCTTTCCTTATTTAAAGCAACAACTCCGGTTACAAACTCCGGACTAGCCATTATTCCCTTAGCTTCCAGAAAAGGCAAAAATTTAACGGCCAACTCTTCATTTGGATGAGCCTGCAGATAATGGTGATTAAACCATTTGATCTTCTCCGGGTCGAAACGAGCTCCGGATTTATTTACTCTGTGTATATCGAAAGATTCAATAAGTTCTTCCATATTGAAAATCTCCTGTTCCGTACCAGGATTCCAACCTAATAACGCAAGAAAATTAACCACCGCATCCGAGAAATATCCGGATTCCCTATAACCGCTGGCCGCATCACCATTTACAGGATTCCAGGCCAATGGGAAAACAGGGAATCCTAATTTATCACCATCCCTCTTGCTTAATTTACCCTTACCCGTTGGTTTTAAGATTAATGGTAGATGTGCAAATTCGGGGGCCTTCCAATCAAAAGCACGATATAATAAAATATGTAATGCCATTGAAGGTAACCATTCCTCGCCTCTTATAACATGAGAGATTTCCATCAAATGATCATCGACAATATTGGCAAGATGATAGGTCGGCATACCGTCACTTTTGAATAATACTTTATCATCCAAAATATTGGTGTCGATTTCAATTTCTCCACGAATCAGATCTTTTAATAAAAGTTTTTCATCCTGCGGTGACTTAAAACGAATCACATATTCTTCTCCATTCTCAACTCTGGCCTGTACTTCTTCTGGAGATAAGGCCAAAGAATTCTTGAGTTTTAAACGATTATGCCAGTTATAAATAAAGGTTTTGCCTTTTTCTTCATGCTCTTTTCGATGTGCATCCAATTCCTCTGCAGTATCGAATGCATAATAAGCCCATCCACTCTCAATTAGTTGATCAGCATAGGCTCTGTAAAGATGTTTACGCTCGCTTTGCCTGTACGGACCATACTCCCCTTCCGTTCCGGGACCCTCATCATAGGGCATACCACACCAAAACAGAGATTCAGAAATATATTCCTCTGCACCTGGTACATAACGAGTCTGATCTGTATCTTCTATCCTGAGAATAAACGTACCGTTATGCTTTTTAGCGAACAAATAATTAAACAATGCTGTACGTACCCCACCTATATGTAGAGGACCTGTAGGACTGGGAGCAAAACGAACCCTGACATTATTACTCATCGTATATTTTTTGCGCAAAGATACAGGTTCTCTCTTGAGAATTAAAACAAACGAAATGTCATGGTATCTTCTATTTAACACGGATTTAGAATCATGCAGCCGTATTGTATACAGGAAAATTGTAATTTTAGTAGATTAACGACTGATTATAAAGAGAATTAAGCCCAAAATCCTCATTTAACACTAAGACATGAGTACTTTAAAAACCGATCATATTAGCATAATAAACAGCAAACTTGAACTGTTTTTGCGTAAATATTATACCAATGACCTTGTTAAAGGTATCATCCTTTTTATAGTAATTGGTCTCGTATATCTACTTTTTTCTATTGCAGTTGAATGGTTATTCTGGATGGATCCCATGTGGAGAACTTTGTGGTTCTGGCTTTTCGTTATGGTAGAAATATTATTATTTACCAGATTTATCGTATTCCCTTTGTTATATATCTTCAAATTAAAAAAGGGATTGGATCACCAGGAAGCTTCTAAAATCATTGGAAAGCACTTTCCTGAAGTACAGGATAAACTACTCAATCTGTTACAATTAAAAGAACAAGATAAAAATTCAGAACTGGTACTGGCAAGTATTGCACAAAGGAGTGAACAACTAAAACCTATTCCCTTTCAATCCGCAATAACCTTTAAATCAAATATTAAATATTTAAAATACCTCATCATTCCTTCTACAATTTTATTATTGATATTACTTAGTGGGAGCTTGACAGGGTTTAGTATGGGCTATTCACGTATGATCCATCATAACATAGCTTATACACCACCAGCACCATTTGAATTTCTCCTGATCAACGATTCATTAACCGTTCTGGAAAATTCGGGGATCATCATCAAGACTCAAACGAAAGGAAAACTAATACCTGAAAACATTCAGATTGAATATGGAGGAGAAAAGTATTTTATGAATAACCTTGGCGAAGGAAGATTTGAATATGACTTTGAAAACATCAAAGAAAATATTCCTTTTAAATTATCAGCAAACGATGTTTATAGTATTCCCTACGAAATTGAGGTAATAGAAGTTCCCAGAATGTTGAATTTAAGCATGGAACTCGACTATCCAACATATACAGGAAAGAAAAAAGAAATTTTAAATGGCACAGGTAACGCACAGGTACCTGAAGGCACGAAGATCAAATGGATCATTGATAGCAGGAATACAAAAAATATCAAACTATCCAGTAAAGATACCATACTCGTCTTTCAAAAGGAAACAGATCAATTTAAATTATACCATTCAGTATATAATAATTTTAATTATAATATAAGCAGTGCGAATGAAGAAGTTTCCAATTATGACAAACTTGAATTTCGCATTGATGTAACCAAAGATAAATCTCCTGATATCAGTGTTATAAGTAAAAAAGACAGCACTTATAACCAGGAAGATATCTTTGTGGGAGAAATCAGTGATGATTATGGAATTTCAAAGCTAGAACTTGTATATTATCCTTCCGGATCTTCGGATAATTCCAATAAGATCAAAATTCCTATTAAAAAAGGAAACTACGACAGGTTTATACGCACCTTTCCTGGGACAATAGCACTCCCCCCAGCCGTTCCTTATGAATTCTATTTTGAAGTAACTGATAATGATGGTTTACGCGGAGGCAAAAGTACAAGGAGTTCAATATTCACCTATAGAAGACTCAGTAAGTCAGAAAAGCAAGATCTACAACTACAAGAACAACAACAAACCATCGATAAAATTGATCATTCCCTTGAAAAATTTGAAGAGCATCAAAAAGAATTAAATACTATCAATGATCAAAACAAAGAAAAGCAGGATCTGAACTATACCGACCGAAAGAATATTGAAAACTATCTGGAACGTCAACAGCAACAAGAACAAATGATGCAAAAATTTAATCAGGATCTAAAAAAGAATCTGGATGAGTTCAATAAAGAAAATCCTGAACAAAGAGAATTCAATGAATTATTAAAAGAAAGACTAGAGCGTGAAGCCCTCAAATTAAAACAAAATGAAGAATTGCTAAAAGAGCTTGAAAAATACAGTGATAAAATAAACAAGGACGAGTTAAGCAAAAAATTAGAAGAATTATCCAAGCAGCAACAAAATGATAAGCGTAGTTTGAAACAACTATTAGAACTTACTAAACGCTACTATGTCTCAGCAAAAGCCGATAAGATTAAAAAAGACTTAAAGGATTTAGCTAAAGAACAGGAAGATCTTTCTCAATCCACGAACAACAACAGCCAACAACAGGATAGTTTAAATACCAAATTCGATACTTTAAGTAAAGAAATGGAGCAATTACAAAAGGAAAATGACCAATTGCGTAAACCTATGGAGCTGGGTATGGAAAAGAAAAATGCTGAGGAAATAAAACAGGATCAACAAAAAGCTCAAGAAGAGCTTCAAAAATTCGAGGAGAACAACAAAAACGAGGCAAAACAAAACGCTCAAAAAAATCAGAAAAACGCTGCACAAAAGATGCGAAAAATGTCACAAAAAATGGATCAAAGCATGTCCATGTCAGGAGCTCAAATGCTCATGGAAGACACTGCTATGCTACGCCAAATACTGGACAATCTTGTTATTTATTCGTTTGAACAGGAAAGCATCATGGAAAAACTAAATGATTTTAATCAAAAGAATCCAAATTTCCCAAAATATCTGAAAAAGCAAAACGACCTCAAAAGTATGTTCGAACATATCGATGATAGTCTCTTTGCGCTAAGTCTGAGAAAACCTGAACTCACAGAACAAATTAACACCAATATCACAGAGGTTTTTTATAATCTCGATAAAACTCTTGACAATTTTGCTAACAATAATATTTCTCAAGGAATCGCCAATCAACAATATGCCTTAACAGCTTCTAATGAACTCGCTGACTTTTTAAGTGAGGTTTTAGATAATTTACAACAAAGTATGAGTGGATCATCAGGTGGTGGATCCCAGGATTTTCAATTACCGGACATTATACAATCACAACAAGAGCTCAACGAAAAAATGCAACAAGGCAGTAAACAAAATAAAGAAGGTGAACCACAACAACAAAATGGAGAAGAACAAGGTGAAGGTGAAGGGAAGCAAGAAACTAAATCAGGCCAGGGACAAAACGGTCAGGAACAAATGTCACAAGAGTTATTTGAAGTATATAAACAACAACAACAGTTAAGGAATGCTTTAGAAGAACAGCTACAGAATATGCAAGGTGAAGGAAATAAACAAAAAGCTGATGTGCTGATTAAAGAAATGGAACGCATTGAAAACTCATTATTAGAAAGAGGTTTCAACGAAAACACATTAAAGCGCATGCAACAACTCACCCATGAACTATTAAAATTAAAGAATGCCGCGCAGGAACAAGGTCAAGATAAAGAACGCGAAAGCAAGACAAATACCAAAAATTATACAAATACTTCCACAGATCAATCCCCTGAGCTTCAAGAATATTTAAAGGAGATTGAAATATTAAACAGACAAATATTACCTTTGCGCCAAAATTACAAAGAACGCGTACAGGAATACTTTAAAAAGAATGATTGAATTTAATTTTGAAATCGACTTTACTTTAAACAATCCGCTCACTCATAAAGAATGGATAGATAAAGTTATTCTTTCAGAAGAATGCCTAACAGGCGAAATCAATTATATCTTTTGTGATGATGAATATTTATATAACATCAACACAGAATTTCTCGACCATGACACCTATACCGATATTATCAGCTTCGATTATACTGAAGGAAATATCATTAGTGGAGATATTTTTATATCGGTCGATCGTGTAAAAGAGAATGCACTAACCTACCAGACTTCCTTTGAAAATGAACTAAGACGTGTAATGATACACGGCATATTACATTATTGTGGTTACAAGGATAAATCAACCGAAGAATCACAATTGATGCGCGAAAAAGAAGATGAAAAGCTTCTTTTGTTTCACGTGGAACAAAACTGAAATCCCATAAAACATAATTTATGTTTAACGAAGTATATGACGTTATCGTAGTTGGAGCTGGTCATGCCGGTTCTGAGGCTGCCGCCGCTGCTGCAAACATGGGCAGTAAAACATTATTGGTAACAATGAATCTTCAAACCATCGGACAAATGTCCTGCAACCCTGCCATGGGAGGAATTGCAAAAGGTCAAATCGTAAGAGAAATTGATGCCTTAGGTGGTTACTCCGGAATCGTTACTGATAAAACCGCCATACAATTTAAGATGCTTAATAAGTCCAAAGGACCCGCTATGTGGTCTCCCCGAGCACAAAGTGACCGAATGCGTTTTGCAGAAGAATGGCGTTTAATGCTGGAGAGAACTCCCAATCTTGATTTCTACCAGGAAATGGTCGCTGGATTAATAATAGAAAACGAACAAATAAAAGGTATACGAACCTCTCTGGGAATAGAGATACGATCAAAAACGGTTGTATTAACGAATGGAACATTCTTAAATGGATTAATCCATATAGGAACGAAACAATTAGGTGGTGGACGGGCAGGAGAAAAAGCTGCAACCGGTATTACTGAAGATCTAATAAAACATGGTTTTGAAGCTGGTAGAATGAAAACCGGAACTCCTCCCAGAGTTGATGGGCGTTCACTCGATTATTCTAAAATGACAGAACAACCTGGAGATGAAATACCAGAGAAATTTTCTTATTCCGATCAAACAAAACCGCTGGCAATTCAGAAAAGTTGTCATATGACCTATACTAGTGAATTGGTACATGATCTTCTTCGATCCGGCTTTGATCGATCACCGATGTTCAACGGACAAATACAGAGTACGGGGCCTCGTTACTGTCCTTCAATCGAAGATAAAATAAATCGATTTGCAGACAAAGATCGCCATCAATTATTCGTAGAGCCAGAAGGATGGGATACCGTAGAAGTATATGTAAATGGATTTTCAACCTCACTTCCGGAAGATATACAATTCAAGGCCTTAAGGAGTGTTGAAGGATTTGAAAATGTTAAGTTCTTTAGACCAGGCTATGCTATAGAATACGACTACTTCCCTCCTACTCAGTTACAGCATACATTAGAAACCAAACTGATCCAAGGGTTATATTTTGCAGGTCAAATAAATGGCACTACAGGATATGAAGAAGCCGCATCACAAGGACTCATGGCTGGAATTAATGCAAGTCTTAAAGTTCAGGAAAAAGGACCTTTTATTCTTAAAAGAAATGAAGCATATATAGGAGTACTCGTAGATGATCTTATCACTAAAGGCACCGAAGAACCTTACCGAATGTTTACATCCCGGGCAGAATATCGCACACTTTTACGACAGGATAATGCTGATATACGATTAACACCAAGATCATATGAACTAGGATTAGCGTCAGAGGATAGAATGAATCGTATGGAAGAAAAACAAAAAGCATCGAATGCATTCATTGAATTCTTTAAAGAAAGTAGTGTTAAACCAGAAGATATAAATCCAATATTAGCAGAACTGGGATCTTCACCTATGAAACAATCTGATAAAATGTTCAAAGTATTTAGCCGACCTAAGGTAACTTTAGAACATATGAAACAATTAAATGAAGTTACAGCATACATTACCCAAAACAATCTGGATACCGAAGTTTTAGAACAAACGGAAATTCAAGTTAAGTATTCAGGTTACATTGCGAAAGAAAAAAATAACGCTGATAAATTAAACAGACTTGAAGATATAAGAATCCCAAACAATTTTGACTATTCCAAACTTAAATCATTATCGTTTGAGGCAAGAGAGAAATTAAATAAAATAAAACCCACAACACTTTCCCAAGCTTCCAGAATAAGCGGCGTATCCCCGAGTGATATTTCAGTCATGCTAGTTTACATGGGTAGATAAACCAAAAAAAAGATTTATAAAAATAAAGGGTTCCACGTGGAACCCTTTATTTTTTATCCATACTTTTAAGCCATCAATACGACTAAAATAATATACGAGTAAATGAATTGTAAAGACTATCTGGTAAGTAATGAATCCTTTGAATTGATTCCAAATACAGAACATGGATATCTAATAACTACACCACAACCCGAACCAAACGAACTACCAAAATATTATGACAGTCCACAATATATATCTCATACAGATTCATACAAAACTTTCACTGAAAAACTATATGGCATTGTTAAGCAATACAATCTTAAACACAAAAAAAATATAATAGAAAAATATCATCCAACAGCGAAATCAATTTTAGATATAGGTTGTGGTACAGGAGAATTTATTTTTCATTGCCAGGAAAATTATGAGGTTTTTGGTACAGAACCAAATCTAAAAGCACAAGCAATAGGATTAAATAAAAAACTAAAAATATACAATACCATAGAACAATTACCCGAAAGAAAATATTCCGTAATAACCTTATGGCATGTATTGGAACATATTCCTAATCTTCAGGAAACCATTCAAAAAATAAAATTATTACTAGAACCTGATGGAATAGTTATAATTGCAGTGCCCAACCATAGATCCTATGATGCCCAATATTACGGTTCCACCTGGGCAGCTTATGATGTTCCACGGCATCTTTGGCATTTTGACAAATCCAGCATCACCTCACTTTTACAAAGCTTTGAATTAAATGTAGTAAAAATCTTACCAATGATATTTGATGCATTCTACGTTTCCCTCCTATCTGAAAAAAATAAGAACGGTAAAAACAATTTTTTGAAAGCGATGTTAACCGGATTAACTTCTAACATTAAAGCATTACAAAATCATGAGTACAGTTCTCTAATTTACGTAGTTCATAAACAAAAAAAAGCAAATAAGAGCGTTTAAGGCATTACATAAGTTTAAAACAAGGTAACACTATAAATAAAATCAAAACCCTCTTAAAACTTCTTAAAATAACCCATTTATAATAAACTTAAACTATAAAACGATACTTAATAATAATAAATATCTATAATATTAAAAAAGCTAAAAATACCAGCTAATAATAACTTTTATATTTTTGACAAACTAAAAATCCTAACATGAAAAAACTAAGTTTACTTTTCTCAGCTACCCTACTTTTTATAGCATGTGAAAAAAATAAAATTGCCTACGTAGATAATTCCAGATTGATCAATGAGTATCAGGAAAAGGTAGATCTTGAAGCTGAATACAATGTAAAAATTCAAAAGTTCAGCCAAAAAGCAGATAGCATTGGAAGAATCTTACAACAAGAAGCTAAAGAATTCGAAAATCAGGTAAAAAACCTTTCGCAATCAACAGCTCAACAAAAATACAATGAGATTCTTCAAAAGAGACAACAAGTAAGTCAACAATTCCAAAACGAAGAGAATCAATTAACTCAACAATCCCAACAACAAATTGATTCCCTAATCAAGAAAGTTAAAGCGTATGTAAAGACTTATGGAAAAGAAAATGGCTACACCTATATTCTGGGCGCTAATGACGCTGGTAGTGTTTTATATGGTGAAGAAAGTCAGGACATCACCAATACAATTCTCAAAAAACTAAATGACGATTATAAAAAATAAAAAATCTTCATAAAAACTTAAAAGGCTCTTAATCAAGAGCCTTTTTTTGTACATTTCAATAATGCTATATTACTATGAAGATAATCAAGTACCTCATCATCACTTTTGTATCCATTCTTATCCTTATTGCAATTAGCATTCCTCTCCTTAATAACTTTCTGGTCAATACAATTGAAAACCAACTTATAAAAGCAAATTCCAAAAACCTTACCATAACACCCGGTGCTATAGAAATCGATATTCTAAAAAGAAATATCAAATTAAAGAATACTAAAATCAACTATGTAACAGTAACAGAAAATGGGAATGTCATACTTCCAGAAATACACATATACGGTATACAGCCCAACTCCTACAAAAAGCCAGATTCCATTACTATAGATTCACTAACCATTGTGAAAGCTTTATACAGCCAGAAAAAACAGGATTCTATAAACATAGATACAAAAACAAAAAAATCTACCCTACCCTATATTGCTATAAATTCTTTAAAAATTATCAAAGCTAAACATATCGTTCAGGACAAAAATTCAGATACAACCCTACATACGAAATCATTAAATCTAACCATTTCCAAGTTAAACTATAATACAAATAGTAAGGAAAAGATAGCTATAGACAGCTATAGTTATGATATTGATTCAATCCACACACCTCTTGATGATTTTGAAAAACTATATATTGAAAATATTAAAGGAGATTCTACAACGATGAAAATCACTAATCTTCAAATCAGACCTACTTATTCAAAAGAAGAGATGTCAGCCTTATTAAAGAAAGAGAAAGATTGGATAGATCTTAAGGTAAGATCATTAGTAATACATAACCAAAAGTTAAATTTTAAGGATGAAACTATTCAAATTAAGGCTGATTCGATCGAAATAGATAACGCTAAATTAAGCGTCTACAGAGATAAACAGATCGCTGATGATCACAGCTATAAACCATTATACAGTAAAAAATTAAGAGAATTAAATTTTCCTATTTTAATACCAAAAATAAAACTGAATAATGGCAGCATTGAATATGAAGAACGTATTCAAAATAACGGAAAACCTGGAATGATAACATTTACTGAACTAAAAGGTACTATTTATGATATAAATAACACAGGTATAAATAATAACACCACCATTGACCTCACTACAAAATTTATGGGTCACGCTCCCTTCACCTTTCATTGGAATTTCAATATAGCTGATAAAACAGATTATTTCAAGATGAAAGGAGAATTACATAACCTAACGGCTGCTAGTATCAATCAATTTACATTGCCCAATCTTAACGTACAATGCACAGGACATATTGATCATGTTTATTTTGACATATCCGCTAACGATTACAAAGCCCAGGGAAAATATCTTATGGACTATAAAAACTTTAAAATTGAAATCGAGAAAAAAAATGAAAATCAGATCAATAAATTCCTAAGTAATATTGCTAATATCTTTATTAAAACGAATAAAGACAATCTAAAAGAAGTGCATATAGATGTGAAAAGAGATCCTGAAAAATCGTTTTTCAATTTCTTATGGTTATGTGTTAAACAAGGAACGCTACATAGCGTGACCTAATATTAAGATAAAAAATATAATCCGAGTATTTCAGGTATCAGATAGATCACTATATTTCTAGCACCCTCATAATCCCTAGCTAATCGCTGGCCTGTTAATAAAATAATTAAGCAAAATAAAGCCCCCCACAAGCTTATTTCAATAAGAAAAGTACTATCATATAATAAATAAGAGAAAAAGCCTGTAATAGTACTTAAACACACTATAATCTCCATAATCAATATCAATTGAAGAATCAAGGGCAAGTTATTCAATATCCAGCTACTTTTATACCTGGCACGTAACCACTCAAGCGTCGTTTCACGTTCGTTTACTTTTTCATAAGCTGAAAAACCAAAGGTTACCATATTCAGCAACAGGATACAAAAAATTGCATTCATATTCATTACAGTCCCATTAAAAATATCATTAACAGTATTCATATATTCCTATTTTGTACTGATATCTTCAATAACATCCTTGATCATTTCCTTTTCTTCAGGAAAGATTCCCTGAATCATTAAACCAATACCAAAAACAATTAAAACAAGACTAATAATACGTTTAATTCGAAAAATTCTAAAAGGTGTTAATCTACTTTTTAACTGCTTAGCCAACAATATTTTAATGCAATCTACTAAGATATAAGTAATGATTATAGCCGTAAGAAAAACAAATATTCTATTCTTATCCATTTCCAGTTTAGGGCCGAATATAAAAATGATCCCTAACCAGAATCCCAAAACACCTACATTGATAAAATTCAGTAAAAAACCTTTAAGAAACAGATGTATATAATTATTTCTTTTAATGGTTTCTTCTACAGCATCATCGATATTTTTTTTATAATCCTTTTTACATTTAATAAAAGAAATGACACCATAAGTAACCAGTAAAACACCTCCAAAAACGAATAAAGAAGGATCATCTTTTATTCTTTCAAGAATTCTATTGGTACTGTAATAGGCGATCAAAATGAAAAGTACATCACCTAAAACCACTCCCATATCAAAACTAAAGGCCGCACGAAATCCTTTCAAAGCACTGGTTTCCAGTAAAACAAAAAAAACCGGACCAATAGTAAAAGCAAGTAAAATTCCTAAAGGAATCGCCGATAAAATATCTTCAAACATCAAGGGAAGTTTAGTTCAAAAATAAAAAATCATCATAATAAAAACCTATTATGATGATCTATAATTCCAATTAAAATAAAATTCTATTCTTTAATAATATTTCCCCCTATAAATTTGGTTTCATCCAATACCTTCGGATTTCCGAAAACCCGTATGGTTCCTCCGGCTTTTACTTTTGCTTCAGCATAATCCGTTGCAAATATCTCTGCATTACCGCCGGCATTTACAGAAACACTGGTTTGATCGGTTTGAAGATCTCTGCCTTTATATATCCCACCGGTATTTACTTCGATATCCTGAATCTTAGCTGACCCATTCAATTCAATCGTAGCACCGCTAACCGATCTTACTTTTAAACGATCCGTTTTAATTTTAAGATCTACTTCTCCTCCTTCCTGGCCTCTAATATCCAGATCGACCTCTTCAATAACATCTGAGGACCCTATAAATCCGTTTTCATTAACATCGATCAGATTTAAATGGCCTTTATAAAAAACCTGAACATAAGTTTTCTTACCTTCAAATATCTTGTTGATATCCATCCTGATTTTTAACTTATCGCCATTGTTCACAACAACAACCTTTTCCTTATCCTCACCGCTAATGATCACTTTGTACTCATCACTCTTAACAAGGTTTACAGATATCGCATCAAATACCTTTATCTCATGAAATTCTCCTATAGGTTTGGTGATTTCATCTTGTGCCATCACAAAATGCCCTAAGAATATCACCAGCAAGTAAAATAACTTCTTCATCGAATTAATTTTTTATCAAAGGTACGGAATGCTTAAAAAAAGGAACTACCACATACCTAATCTAAATCCTCTCTTTTTCCTAATAATTCAAAATCAAGATGACGTTTAACAAGATCAGTATTCTTTACTTTAACAAATACCTCATCACCTAATTGATATTCATTTTTTGTCACCTCTCCCACTATTGCATATAGAGATTCATCAAAAACGTAATAATCATCTTTTATATCACGGATCCTTACGAGTCCTTCACATTTATTTTCAACGATCTCCACAAAAATACCCCACTCTGTTACTCCGGATATTACACCCAGGAATGATTCATCGTTATGATCTTCCATAAAACGGATCTGCATATATTTAACAGAATCTCGTTCAGCATTTGCAGCAAGACTTTCCATACTTGATGAGTGGGAACATTTCTCTTCGTAATCTTCTTGTTTCACCGCATCACCACCGTCTAAATAAAACTGTAATAATCTATGAACCATAACATCCGGATATCTTCGAATTGGGGATGTAAAATGCGTATAATAATCAAAAGCGAGACCATAATGGCCAATATTTTCTGTTGAATATGCCGCTTTACTCATACTCCTGATCGCGAGGGTATCGACAAGATTTTGTTCCTTCTTGCCATGAACATCTTCCAACAACTCATTCAAAGAAGAAGTGATGGTCTTTTTTGATTTAAGATTAATACTATATCCAAAACGTTTAATTACACCCTGTAGTTGCATTAACTTATCGAAATCAGGTTCATCATGAACACGGTAAACAAAAGTCTTCTTTCGTTTTCCAATATATTCAGCAACCTTACGGTTTGCTAACAGCATGAATTCCTCAATCAGTTTATTGGCATCCTTAGCTTCCTTAAAATATACACCGGTTGGATTGTTATCGGCATCCAATACAAATTTCACCTCGACTTTATCAAAGGAAATCGCACCAGCTCTCATTCGTTTACCACGCATTATCTTTGCAAGCTTATCCAAAGTTTGAATAGCACCGGCAATTTCAGGTTCTACCTTATATGATTTGCCAGTCAATGAAACTTCATCTGATATGGTATCCCCTTGTGATTCTATTATTTCCTGAGCTTCTTCATAAGCAAATCTTCGATCTGAATACGTAACAGTTCTTCCATACCACTGGTTCACCACCATTGCCTCCTTATTCATTTCAAAAACTGCAGAAAATGTATATTTTTCTTCATTAGGCCTTAAGGAACAGGCATTATTGGAAAGTACTTCGGGTAACATAGGTACAACTCTGTCTACCAAATAAACAGAAGTTGCCCTTTCATAGGCTTCATCATCCAGGACAGTTCCTGGTACCACATAATGAGAAACATCAGCTATATGAATACCGATTTCATAGTTTCCGTTATCCAGCGTTCTAAAGGATAAAGCATCATCGAAATCTTTAGCATCTTTAGGATCTATCGTAAACGTAGTGATACCCCGCATATCTCTCCTTTTTTCGATCTCTTCCTGATGGATCCCGGTATCTAATTGATTCGCATATCTTTCTACCTCCGGAGGAAATTCATAAGGCAACCCATACTCAGCCAGAATCGCATGCATTTCAGTTTGCATATCGCCAGGTTTCCCTAATACATCGAGCACCTTACCATAAGGTGAATCGGCATGTTCAGGCCAATCGATGATTTCAACAATCACCTTATCCCCATCTTCTGCCTTACCCATTTTATTCTTAGCAACGAAAATATCCGTATACATTCGCATATCGGTAGGAAGTACAAACGCAAAATTCTTTTGCATTTTAATAATACCTACAAATTCGGTTTTCTTTCTTTCGAGTATCTTAACGATCTCACCCTCCAGTTTCTTCCCTTTCCTTCTGCGTGGAAAAACATAAACCTGTACCTGATCACCATGCAGTGCCTTATTTAATAGGTTATTTGGCACAAATACATCATCATCCAAATCTTCACGTATAACATAAGCATTATTCCTACCTGTCATATCGACGATGCCTTCGTAATAATTTTGATTAACTATAGCTTTATATTTTCCACGTTCTACCTCTACTATCCTTTTCTTTTCTTTTAATTGAACGAGCCGTTTTATCAATAGATTCCTTCCACTCGTATCTGAAATTCCTAATCGCTGAGCAATTTGTTTGTAATTAAACAATTGTTCAGGATTGGTTTCCAATACCGTGAAAATTCCTTTAGTCAGTTCATTTTTCTTTTGTTTTACAGCTCTTTTTCTTCTTTTCGACATAAATTTTTATTTCACTTGAAATGTACGAATTAATACTATAGCGGAATAAATTATTACAATAGTTAAAATAATATTAAAATAAATGTAACGTTTTATATTTGCCTTCGTCTATTTAGAGTATAACAGACAATCAACAATGAAGAGGTTCTACCGCATCCTTATTTTCTTTCTCGCAGTCTTCCTGTTAGGATTCGGCTTCTTTGCAGGCTACATCAATTATAGTCTTAACAAGAAAGAGAAACAAAAGACAGAGGCTATAAAAAAAGACTCCAAAAAGCCTAAGTTAAACAGCGACAGTATTTTATAATCATTTCGAACATTTTTTTAATTATTTTTGGCTATAACCGATACAGGTTCTGATATGAAGCACTTTGTAACTATAGCTACATTTACCTACCCACATGAATACCTTGTTCTTAAACTTATTCTGGATGAGGAACATATCCCTTATTTTTTTCTGAATGAGACTATGGTTGCGATCTCTCCTTTTTATTCCAATGCCCTGGGCGGAATTAAGCTTCGCGTACACAAAGATTACGCAGCCTACGTTACTGAACTCATCAACGAACTCAATACTCCTGATTCTCCCTTACACATAGTCTGATTACACGAAACGTTTTCAACAATATTAATATATATATCTTTTTCTCTTTTTTTAAAATTAAAATATTGATTGTTATTATAGCTTGTTAATAACGGGTATAACTTTCTGAGGAAAAATTTGGAGATATGATTTATCGTTGATTATTCAACGGTAATTAACAACCAATTGAAATATTAATTGCTTGAAAATTAAGTTGATTTAAGATTTGGTTAACATTTATCAACAGTTGTCAACAAAATTTTTAAGGGTGAATATTTTAATAAATTTAGACTGTTAACAGTGTTGAATTCCATACATGACCGGTTGATGAAATGTAAATTCTTTATCAGATTTTCCTCTTGTATAATTCAATTATTTTTACAAATCCAGAGTTCAATTGAGATTTCCAAAATTAAATAATAGAATTAGTTCTAATATTATTAACAATTTGATGTATTTATTAATTTATTGATAATTAAGTATTTATAAATTACAATTAACATTTATGTTTATAATCATAACAACCCGTGTTTTAGTACCTTTGTATCCTGTTTAAAAGTATAATTCATATGAAAATTGCAATTGGAAATGATCACGCTGGAACGGAATATAAGTTTGCTGTTGAAGCGTATTTAAAAAGTAAGGGTATCGAAGTGGTAAATTATGGTACCGATGAGACCAGCAGTGTTGATTATCCAGATTTTGTGCATCCGGTTGCCGACGATGTAGCCAATAACCGTGTTGATTACGGAATTCTGATCTGTGGAAGTGGAAATGGTGTTGCTATGACGGCAAATAAACACCAGGGAGTTCGGGCAGGATTATGCTGGACTAAAGAGATCGTTGAACTTACGCGTTCTCATAACAATGCAAATATATTATGCCTTCCGGCAAGATTTACTGCTAAGGAACAAGCGCTGGAAATGGTTCAAACTTTTCTCGATACCGAATTTGAAGGAGGCAGACATCAAAACAGGATTAATAAAATTCCTTTAGGCTGCTAGTATGGCACATCTGCATGAACATGGACATAACCATCATGAACATGCTCCCTTAAAAGGTAAGAATCTGTTGATTTCAATTCTTCTGAATGTACTGATCACCTTATCTCAGGTAATCGGCGGGATCATTTCAGGTAGTCTTGCGCTTTTATCTGATGCACTGCATAATTTTACCGATGTTGTTTCTTTGGTTATCAGCTATTTTGCTAATATTTTATCCAGAAAAAAAGCATCGACGAACAAAACGTTCGGTTATAAAAGAGCAGAGATTATCGCCGCATTCGTCAATGCAGTTACACTGATTATTATCGCGATAATATTAATGATTGAAGCTTATAAACGATTTGTCACTCCTGAACCGATCGCTTCAGACCTCGTGATAATATTGTCTGTTTTGGGCATCGCTGCAAATGGATTCAGTGTATTTCTTTTAAAGAATGATGCAGAACGCAATATCAATATGCGTTCTGCATATCTTCATCTTCTGACAGATATGCTGGCCAGTATTGCCGTTCTTGTAGGAGGTATTCTTATGAAAATGTTTGAGATCTATTGGGTTGATAGTGTTTTAACCTTTATGATCGGACTTTACCTTATATGGGTAGGTTATGACTTGTTAAGAAGTTCTTTGAGAATGCTCATGCTTTTTACTCCTGATACCATTGATGTTAAAGAACTTGTACGTAAGGTTCATGCTGTTCCCGGGGTCAATAAATTACATCATATCCATGTCTGGAGTCTCAATGATGATGAAGTTCATCTGGAAGCGCATCTCGATTTTAAAGAAGATATACGAATATCAGAATTCAATGGTGTACAACAACAAATCGAAGATTTGCTTCGAAATGAATTTGGAATCAATCATGTGAATCTGCAGCCGGAATTTAAAAAGAATGATTCTAAAGATTATATAGTACAGGATTAATCATTATGGAAATAGTTATAAAAACATTTGCTGAACTTTCACTGGAAGAACTCTATGGACTATTGAGATTGCGAAGTGAGGTGTTCGTGGTGGAACAGGATTGTGTTTATCAGGATGTGGACAATAAAGACCAAAAGGCTTTACATGTTATAGGAAAAATAGATAATAAGATTGTTGCTTATACACGATTGTTTAAACCCGGCTATTATTTTGAGAGATCCAGTATAGGAAGGGTTGTAGTTTCTTCTGATTACCGTGGAATGAATTTAGGACATAAAATACTAACAGCCTCGATCGAGGCTGTGAATTCATTTTTTAAGGTTAAAGACATTGAAATATCCGCTCAGACTTATTTAATGAAATTCTATTCCGAACATTCTTTTGAAACGATCGGAGAAGAATATCTGGAAGATGGAATACCTCACATAAGAATGATCAGGCATTGAGCTTGATCATATTTTTATCCAGATTTAGATCATCCAGCATGGTATTGGTAAACTTATAATGACCTTTGGTCGTTATAATCTTGAACCGATAAGATTTTCGTTTACTCAAGGTGTCAAGAAACATCCATTTTGATTTGAGTAGATTGGGCTTTTCAGACTTAACGCTAAGTTCAAAAAAATGCTTAATTCCCATTTTTTCAGCGACGATATCCGGTGTAATACTGATATCACTGCCAACTTTTACAAATGATTTCGGACTTTCAAATCCGTCGAGGTCTGCTTTGATGTTTTTAAATCCTCTGTTCTCCAGATAATTCACAGATTGTGATAAAAACTCTTTATAATTTTCTCTGTCTAGTGCTATCATAACCCTCATTATACATTTTTTTACGTAAATTTCAAAGTATCAATACGTTAAATACTGTTAATACGTTATTATTCAGAGAAGTTAAAATATTCAAAATCGTGCATATTATCTCTGATTTATAATTACTATTGCACGTTAATTCAATTTGAGTTCAAATATGGTTTGTATTTTCAAACGATTGATGCTGATGTGGTTACTGGGAATTGGACTTTCCGTAAATGCACAGAATTATACTGATAATTCTGCCGGTCTTACTGCATTTACACCGATACCTCATGTACTTAATGTACTTAAAGAAAATGAAGGGGATATTAAGAATACCGGTCTACCCATTGGTCATGATAAAACCATAAAACCTCTTAAGGCACTATATGATCCATACCTTCAAAAAATGTTAATCGATGAAATCGATAACAAACCCTATTGGAAAAAACTGATCGAGTCAAAGAAAATGGCGATCGGTGTTGTGGATCTTACCGATGTTGATAATCCGAGGTTTGCCAAGATCAATGGTGACGAAATGATGTATGCAGCCAGTTTACCGAAAATTGCTGTGTTGCTTGCCGCCGAAGATGCTTTAGATCATGGCGAGTTGGAAGATACACCCGAACTTCGAAAGGATATGCGGCTTATGATCTCTAAATCTAATAATCAGGCAACCACCAGAGTCATTGATCGAATAGGTTTTGAAAAGATCGAGTCTGTTATGACTGATAGCAGATATCAGTTCTATGATAAAAAGAACGGTGGAGGATTATGGGTTGGTAAACGATATGCAGCCGGTGGAAATACGAATCGGGAGCCTCTTAAGAATCTGAGTCATGCAGCAACCGTTAATCAGGTATGCAGGTTTTATTACCTGATGTTGAATGGTAAACTTGTATCAGAGGAAAGATCAAAAGAAATGCTGGAATATATGAAGGATCCGGAATTGCATCACAAATTTGTTAGTACACTTAACAGAATCGCTCCAAATGCTATATTATACAGAAAATCAGGAAGCTGGCAAAAGTGGCATGCAGATTCTGTTTTGGTATGGGGTAAAAAACGTAAATATATTTTAGTAGCTTTGATAGAGGATGGTAATGGCGAACAGATCATTAGGGATCTTGTTGTCCCGGTGGAGCGCGCCATCAACAGGAAATAACTATTTAACTATCGATGACCGGATTCAAAGGAATTCTAACCCGTTTATTTAAAATTTTTGATATCCGCCCCGGTGAATTGCGTAAAACCATTTTACTGCAGTTAAATATTTTTATTTGTATTACAGTACTACTCATTGTTAAGCCTACGATTAATTCATTATTTCTTTCTGAACTTACAGCAGACTCACTCCCAATGGGGTATGTGTTAACAGCGATAATGGCTGTAGTAGGATCCTATTTTTATAATCAAAGCCTTAAAAGACATAGCTTATTAACCATTATTGAGGTTACGAATATTTCTACCATTATAATTCTGATCATCTTTGCCGTGATCATCAAAAAGGATCTTTTCCATCAGTATTTCCTCTACTTTCCCTATGTATGGGTTTCTTTATTCGGACTCCTGACGGCATCACAATTCTGGATTTTGGCTAACCTGGTGTATAATGTCAGAGAAGCAAAACGCGTTTTTGGATTCATCGGTGCCGGAGCCATCGCAGGGGGGATCTTTGGAGGTTATGTTACCTCTATAATAGCAACGTTTACCAGTTCTAATAATCTGTTCTATATAGCGGCTGGATTGATGTTTTTTTGTATTCCTATCAATAGATATATCTGGAAGCATCATGTGAAAAGACTCAATAAATTCCAATATTACCGACGTCATAAACATGCAGAGGAAAATCCGCTAAAACTTATACGGAATTCGGGTTTATTAACGCATCTTGCTTTGATCATCGGAATAGGTGTTCTGGTGGCAAAGCTGGTAGATTTCCAGTTTTCGGATTTTGCGGTTCGCAGTTTTCAGGATAAGGATTCATTGACTTCATTTTTTGGTTTTTGGTTCTCTACGCTGAGTGTTATTTCACTGTTCGTTCAATTATTCTTAACCAAAAGGATCGTGGGTCGTTTCGGGGTGGGTAAATCCTTGTATTTTCTACCGGTCGGAATTTTATTCGGGACGATTCTTTTATTCTTTTTCCCGGTACTGGCCGTAGTAGTGATCATAAAAGTTGCGGATGGGAGTTTAAAACAATCGGTAAATAAAGCGGCAACAGAACTGGTTCTGATTCCTATATCTATTGAGGTTAAGAAACGAACAAAGACATATATCGATGTGGTTGTGGATAGTCTGGCCACGGGAATTGCAGGATTTATTTTAATATTCTTTATTCATGGTTTCAGTATTTCTGCCACACAGGTTGGGTATATTACGCTTTTATTAATAGCTATCTGGCTGATTATTATCAAAAAAATAAAGGGTGAATATATAGCAACTTTTAAAGACGCCTTACAGGGAGAAGACGAGCACAAAGCAAAATCTATCATTGCTGAAAAGCCTGTAAGCTCTATTCTAAGTTCGGTAAAGAATGTACTAAAAGAAGGAACGGATAATCAGAAAATCTACATGCTAAATCGAATACTGGAAGAAAATGATGATCGTTTTTTCCCGGAACTAAGTGAGCTTCTCAATTCTGAATCACCAAAGATCAGAGCACTTGCGATTGAAAATCTTTACTATATAAACACCTACGATGCCAGTGAACAGATAGGAAAACTTGTTCAGGATGGAGATACTCAGGTCACTATAGAAGCATTGAGATACCTTTTGAAACATCATCCGGAAGAAATGGTAATCAGTTATGATCAATTATTGTCGCATTCGGATAGGGTTATTGCCAATGCTGCTTTAATCGCAATGGCTGCGGAATTCAGGAACAGTGAAGTATTGAAGGATCGTTTTAATTTGAAAAGAAGGGTTAAAGAAGCTATAGAGGATCTGAAAAATTCGCAGGAAGACCATTCGAAAATTTTAAGAGTGGTTGCAATTATGGAAGCAATAGGAATGGGACGTATTACAAACCATTACGATTTCATTGAAAAACACATAGGCGAAACTCCCGGAGAATATCTGGAAGATGTACTGATCAGTTGTGCCAATACACTGGAACCAAAATTTATCGACCATATTTTACCCTACCTTACGCACCGCGAAACCAGAGAGATCGCAAAACGTGCCTTATACGTGTATGGTCCCGGATTGATCAATTATTTAACCGGCTTGTTACTGGATGATGATATCTACGAAGAACATGAACATTTTATTCCTCAGGTAATAGAACATTTTGAAAGCCAGTCATGTGTCAATGCACTTATGCGTATAATGGATCATTCCGATCATGATATAAAGACGGAAGCTGTTGAATCGTTGCGTCGATTAAAATGGAAGCACAACCACCTGATTATTCGGGATCATGTGATCGTTAGCAAGATACTTGGGGAATGTGATCTATACCTGAAGACACTTTCTGTTATTCATTCTCAGATTCTTATACAATATAAAAAAAGCAATCGTCCGGACCTGAATCCTGAAGAGGATGAAGCACGTCGCGGACTGATTAATCTCTTAGAGAACAGACTTGATCGTCAGTTGTATCGAATATTTCACTTTTTGGGAATAAAGTATCCGCCCGGTGATGTCGATCCTGTCTTCGATGCGATCCTTAGCGGAAAGGAAGAACAACGGCTTAATGCTATTGAGTTTCTGGATAATATTCTTGAAATACAATTGAAGAAAGAATTGATTCCCATCACGGAGGCTATCATCGTCAATCAGGGAATGGAAGATGTCATCAGAAATCTGAATTTGAAAATACTAAGTGAGCTGGAGTGTTTCAGAATTATCCTGGAAGGATATGATCATAAGCTTAAACAGGCTGTGATCTATCTGATCGAACAAACAGGAAACCGGGATTATGTTCCTTTGCTGAATGAAATCCTACGAACTACTCCCCTTACCGACCGTGTTAGAAAGCAGATCGAATCTACGCTGGAGATTTTACACTCAGAAAACACGATCAGGGAATAATGTTTACCTATCCGGTCTCAGGATCTTATCTATTCTAGAGGCTAGTACATAATGATCATTTGCTGAATTCTTCCCCAGTACATTCGACATAAGACAAACCAGGTATCGGGTACCGTCAGGATGTTCGACAATGGCAACTGAATTCATGTAGTTATATTTTGTACCCTGATATTCTTTACATCCTGAAGAGGTACCATCTTCATTCTTAGTACAACTGTAAAAGCTACCTGATTTAAAATATACGGCAGCTTCACGCAGTACCGGAGCATAGGCATATCGTATACGACGGTCGGTCATATACAGGAGCCTTTTCATTTCAAGACTGGATTCTTCATCCACGATTTTTCCCTGTTCCATTTTGATCATCCATTTCATAAGACCTATCGTGGTCCCGGTACTACCACCCCTTCCCGGAATATAAGTTCCGGCTCCAGAGGTGAAGAATTTACCCAGTCGCCATTCATCTTCTGTAATTCCCAGATCTCGCAGTGGCTGATTGATCATTTCAATCGCTATTTCCGAAAGTTCAGTTTTAGACCTGCTTTTGAAATATTCTTCGGATTGTTCAAAAGTCAGATCCGGGTAATCCTTTCCGAATGCCTGCATCAACATAGCTTCACGCCACACCACGCTCGCAGCACCATTGTTACTTACGGAGATCATATGATCCAACCACTCAAACAAGGTGAAATCATCTGAGGCTGCAATTTTCCTTTTCGAGTAATTTTGAGTTTCCGGATCGAAAACAGGGACTGTGTGATGATCACTAAGTGCCCAGTTTCCGGCGTGGATCACTTTACTTTTCAACAAAGCTATCCGCTTCTCAAAATTATTGGGATATAGCTTTTTTAATTCTGTGAAAAAAGCGGTAAGAACGATCAGTTTTCCAACACTTCCTGGTTGATAACTGGCATTTTCCCTGTGCAAGGCTATACGAACAGGATGGTCTTTAGTAATATCAAGGACACTGATTGAATAATTTTTATCGAGTCCGTGAAAAAGGCCTTCGATCTGAATCTGTAGATCAGGATCAGGGACGGGAAAACTATCGATCTCTTTTCCTCGCTTATCAGTCAGATTTAATTTAATCGAATCTAAGGGCCAATCTGCTCCCGGGAGTATTGTTCCCTTGATCGTGCCGTTTTTGATCATCTGAAGACGTGCTAAACGCCTAATTCCTGTTCTTTCGTATCCATCGATGGGATAGGTGTCGTTTTGAGTGTACTCAAGGAATCCCAGAGAACAAATAGACACGAAAAGTATGAAGGCCGTTATTTTCATAATGATGTTCAATTGTTGAGTGGTTCTTTAAGCGATATCAGCAGGGTTTCGTCAATTTTCGGACTGATGGATTCGAGATAGGCCGAACTTTGGGCTTTTTTATTTTCGACAAAAGGACGAACCTGGAACAACCATAGTTTATCATTTTTAAAACCGAATTCCATGTCAAAGGGTCCTTTGGTTCCCTTTTCCATGAACTTTTGCTGAAGTTCCTTATCAAATTCTTTTAATGCCAGCATATTATTGTTCGTCAGAATGCGATCTTCAAAACTGGTATTTCGTTTTTCAGTGCCACCGGATTCCGGGAGTACTGTATATTCAGACTCTCTTGCCGGCGCACTTAAAGAAGCAGTTCCATTCTTATGAATAACCCAGCTTTCTGCGTTTTGCCCTTCTACGGCACCACCTACACCCCTGCTAACTGCTACTGTAAGATCTTCCGGATCACCTGTAGCTACTCCTTTGGTAATCATTACTCCGGAAAGATCATTATTAACTCCGGGAATCACAACGATGGAAGGATAAACATTTTCAGGATTGCTCATGATTTTTTGACGCCATTTGAAACTTCTTTCTGTGTAAGGAGATGCCCAAACTTTTTTGATTCCCTCGATAATCTTTTCTTTTTCCCGTACGTTGAAAAGTGTGAGGTTGATACCGGCGCCTGAAAAGTTAGGAAGATCTTCCATATTGGTATCACTGCGAAGGAATACCGGTGCTTCACCAAAAGGTTTATGAAGAATATCCGAAAAAGCGTTGTTCAAATCCTTAAGGAAAGATTCCTTCAAAGGCATCTTGGCAAGATAATCTCGTAGCTCCTTCATTGCATCCAACTGGTAGGCTTCTATTTTAGCCTCTTCTATGCCGGCTTCTTTCATTTCTCGTGCGGTGGTGAAGGTCATGTTGAGATAATCCCAATAGGATATGGATTCACCAGGTATATTCTGTTTCATGTGGTCCAGAAATATTCCAAATGGAATTACAAATCCTTCCACAACATCATCAGGGAACATTTTTTTAAGTTCGCCCAGATTTGCTGCTTTGGGTCCACAGACCACCCCTGAGGAGGAGGCATCTACCGAACGCAGATCCAGAATCTCATCGACATCCAGTTTGAGTTTGTCAAGAGGGACTGCCACGACATCTTCAGATCTTTCAATTGCGGAGAACAATGACTTCTCTTCTTCCGACATCTCGGTGGCTGGTTTGATCTTTACGGTACCTTTTCGTGATACCGCATAGAAGATCATCTCTCCCTGGTGCGCTTTGAAATCTTCAAAATTTTCCATGGATATGGCGGCATTCGGAATGCCGAAACTTCTAGCCAATAATTGAAGATGGGAAACCATGTTCCCTTCTGAAACCGTCATAATCCCTGCGACGGGTTTAAGATCTGCCGGAGGATGTTCAAAAACATAGATCTTAGCAGGATCTACGTTTAAAGCTTCTGCATTTCCCGTAATAACCTCGAGTTTTCCCATGGCATACCCCGGATTGATACCACGGGTATGACCAGGATTTTTAAGATTCAGAATGGCGTTGTTCAATTCCGCTTTTATACTGACATATTCGCTAAGTTTACCTATAGCATCTCCCAAGGGCAGTGCTATGGAACCGCGGATCCTGTCATCCAGAAAGCCATGAGAAAGCGGTTCGAAACCTTCATATCGGTCTACGATTTTTCCATAAACGGCATTGGTCTTACTGGTACCCCATTGTAACAATGATCTGGAAGTAACCAGTAATTTATTCAGATCTGCCAATGTTATGGAATCCTGTTGTGTCTTTTCCAAATAGCCTCCTATTTGTTGCCATTCCCAGTTTTCCAAATAACCGGAGCCCGAAGCTGCAGTACTCAGGTCACAGATCCTTCTCAGCAGATCTTCCAAAGAGGTCAATTCGGTACCTTCCAGACGTTGTTTCAAAATTGATTCCAGCTTTAATGATAGCACTAATAAGGCTAGTCTACCCGCTTCATTTTTTTCTTTAAGTATATTTTCTTTGATATTCCACATCAGGTTAGCTATAGCTTCAATGATCGCCTGATCATCTCCAACCTCACTTAATTTGATCAGGTTATCAAGTTCTTTTTTAAATACATTTTCGGAGATATCCTGTTGATATTCCTGTAAAGAATCAATTCTAATCGGACTGAAATACAGTTCCATGGTTTTAAGAAGCGAATTGAATTGTTTTCTCAGATCTGTAGTAAGATCCGATCTATGATCATTCATAAAATTCTTTACCCTTTCTATATCGGAACGTTCTGGATTGCCGTGAATTTTAATTCTTAAATTCATAAAGGGATCATAGGCTTCTGCAATTGCTTTGGATTCGCTGCGCATTTGTTGTGCCAGGTTAGAATCTCCCGAGTGCGGAATATCTTTGAGCGCCTCCCTGATAAAGT
The DNA here is from genome assembly GCF_007279655.1 of Robertkochia solimangrovi. Lineage (GTDB taxonomy): Bacteria > Bacteroidota > Bacteroidia > Flavobacteriales > Flavobacteriaceae > Robertkochia > Robertkochia solimangrovi. Next base: position 478,285 of record NZ_QKWN01000001.1, read on the forward strand.
AAAAGTGTTTCACGATATTCTTATCTTCCTTCAATAACCATTTGAAGAAATTATTCCCCCACTCCTGTTCATCTTCTGCCTGAATGGCTCCCCGATAGAATTGTGCCCGCTGATTGATCCAGCCATCGTCTATACTTTTCAGATATTTCTCTATCTGGTATTGTTTGATCCTTGAATTATAATTGTTTTCATCCCAAAATGCATCCTTATCGGTGTTGGTTAGGATTTGCCCCAGATAGATTCCCTGAGTTTTTCCCAATTCAATTACCGATGCTTTGTATCGCGCATGTTGATATCCTCCAATATCATCCGGGCAGGGATCTTTAGGCATTCGTATACTGCCGTCGTTACAAAACCATCTGAGATCCTGATAGGGTCCTCTGGGATCCTTTTTGAACGCTTCGATCATACTCCGTATTTCCTTATTATCCTGAGCATGAATACCGGCATGAAATACTAAGGAAGCTACTAAAGGAAGTAATTTGAAATATTTGATACTCATAGGGTTATGATTAATATGTATACAAAATACAAGAAAATTCAGTATAAAAAATAATTTTCAGAGCATTAATAACAGGATGCTTTTTCATGCTTTATCGTTATTCCAAAAGTCCTGCTCGCTTCAATTCATGTTGGAGCATGGTAAATAGTTTTACCGATGATCTTTTTAGATAAACCAATCGAAAGGCAGCGGTTAACCAGATATTCTTTCCGATGGATCCTACAAGGGCGGAAATACGTTTACGCACCGGTTTTTGAAGTCTTTTTTGAATGATATGCATGTTTATTTTCTGACTTTCGGGATACGGTAAACTCGCATCTTTTCCAAATTCAGCTTTTGATCGTGCACTAAATGCCTTTTCCAACTTGAGGTCTGGAATGATCGGAAAATATTTGGATCCATCCGGGTCACGGGCAGGACTACTTACTTCAAAGCGATCAATAGCCATTGTTACGGGTATACTACCCAATCGTTTTTCACAATTTTCAATTTTTATGGTAAAGTGATAACGCAAAAAGTCCTGACAATTTTTTCTTCCCAGTTCAAAATCATGATTGCGGAATTTTTGCTCCATAAAACCGGCAAAGCCACTTAACGGAGCCGATGCCAGAGGATGATCTGAATAGATATTTTTGCTTCCCGTATTTATTTTTTTACTGGGAGCAATCAGAAATTTTGTTCTGTCTGAAAGAGAAAGGGCATCCATGATACCATCCTGATTGAACATGACTTGATTTCTAAGTGCTTTGAACATTCCCGCTGCCACATTCCATATCGTATTCTCTGTTTCAGGCATTATATCTTCATGATCCTGATTCGGAAATGGATCAACCATGATCACTGCATAGTTATCGGAATTTGATAAGCCGGGATTCTTTTGCTTCAGCACTTTTAAACCGATTCCATAAGGTTCATTATTGATAAGTCCGCCATCGATTGAATTAAAGGTATAGTTTTTTTCATGTTGCGGAAGAATCGGTGTAATGCCTTTCTTTTTTCCAAAGAGATAATTGGGATAGCGTTCGATATAAGTAGCGGAGATGGATACCTCCCTTGAGCGTAAGACAATTGGGAAGGCTGCGGTGCTTAGCGTTGCATCTCTCAGATATTCAAGATCCTGATCTGAATTGAGATCCAGCACATAATACAAAGCGTTTTTCTTTTCGGGTATTCCTCTGGAAAAAGTAGTATTGGCCATCTTATATCGGAAAAAGCCTCCATGACTGGTAATGATATGGGAGGCTCCGGTATGATTCAGATCATCGAAATCTACTTTGAAATTAAGACCTCTCAGATTCGTAGTGGTAAGTATCAGATCCAGATCTTCAGATATGTATTCCGGGTAATTGATAGTCTTGGGCCTTCTTAGCGCTTTATCAGCAAGAATCTCTATGGCGTTACTATTCAGTAATGACATCGGGGTCATATCCGGTTTCAGATCATCCGTTTGCAGCATTTTTTCCAATGTTGTAAGTCCGGGTTCATCGGCCATCTGAACCCAGCAATCATAAAAAAGATTGTTCGATCTTTCCGGGTTATCAGAATTTACAGGCCTATGCATTGGATTGACCAGGCTGAGCAAACTAAGGGTTGCGGTAATTCCACCGGCCGAGGCACCACTGAGTACTTCGATTTCAACATCATGCATCGGTATGGAGTGGTCATAGTCAGGATGATCGATCCCCAATTTTCTATTTTGGTGCTTTGCAAGTTTCCATAGTTCCAGTGTTTCCAGTAAATAATCCATTACTCCGGCAGTATAGGCTCCAGCCGAAACCGCTCCTGCAAGCGTCAGACAAAGTTTGAATGTCTTTGGTTCTTTCAATGGTTTTGGTGGGTTACTGTGAACGGGAATGTCCAAAAATGAACACCCATCGGGATCTTAATACATGGCGGTTCTTTACGCAAAGTTATCTGCAATAACTTCCTTCAGGAAATAATTCGAATTCCTGAGATCAATTTAAAATATCCTTGTATTTACTGGCATCCTTCAGCACTTCATTAGCCGTTGCAATAGCTTTGTCATGACCTAAGTAATAGTTATAGAGTCCGTCTTGATAGAAATAGCGGGTTACCAATTCGTCTTCGATCTTTTTCTGAATGCTGGTTCTATAGGTGTCGAGTGAGTGTAATTTGCTTTCCTGAATATCGGATAGTAATTTTTGGTAGTCAGATTTAACCGAGTTTCCAAGCATATCCAGTTCTTCGCTATCCAAACTGTTTTTGAGCGCTTTTTCGGCATCGGTTTCATAGTTGAATCCTGTATTCTTTACATATTCCTTGAATTGCTGATAACCCGTATCCGTAAATTTAAAATCCTTGAGTTCATCAACAGAATTCTTATAGTAATAATTTGTAGCGAAATCGAAGATCACATTGTTTACAGACAGCGCATCGATCAGGCTATTGCTTTGTAAACCTTCCACCATTACATCGGGCAGTACGCCTCCACTATCATAAACAGGTCTCCCATTACGGGTCTTGTATTCATTGTAATTCTTTTTAATCACTGCATTACCATTCTCATCCCGGTTCCAGTAATCCATAGACTGAATACAACGTCCACTTGGCGTATAATATCTTGAAATAGTAACTTTTAGTTGAGTCCCGTAGGTAAGTTTAATAGGCCTTTGAACCAATCCTTTTCCAAAACTACGCGCACCGATAATAACAGCGCGGTCAAGATCCTGCAAGGCACCGCTGACGATCTCACTTGCGGAGGCGCTGTTGCCATTGACCAGAATAACCAGTGGAATGTTAATATCTACAGGTTCTTTACGGGTTTTATATTCCTGATTGAACTTTCTGACCTTAGATTTTGTACTTACGATCATTTCCCCTTTGGGCACAAAAAGGTTGCAAACGGAGATGGCTTCACTCAATAGACCTCCAGGATTATTTCTCAGATCCAAAATGATCTTTTTAGCACCTTTAGATTTCAGATCTTCCAAGGCCTCTTCTGTTTGGGAGGAAGCTTTACTATTGAACTTAGAAAGCACGATATAACCGGTTTCAGCATTCACCATTTCATGAAAAGGAACGGCATCCACTTCAATTTCTTCACGTTCTACAGAAGTAGTATACGATTTACCCTGCCTCGTATAGGTAATGGCTACTGCTGAATTCACTGAGCCTTTGAGCAGTTCTGTAGCGTCATCTTTAAAATCAGAAATTTTAATATCTCCGATCTGAATGATCTCATCACCTGCTTTTAGCCCTGCCTTATCTGCGGGATATCCCTGATAGGGTTCTACGATAAGAAGACGGTCATTGAAACTGCGCACGATCGCACCGATACCTGAATATTCCCCTGCGTTACTGATCTTGAAGCTTTCTACGTCCTGTTCGTTCATAAAACGAGTGTAAGGGTCCAAATCTTCCAGCATGTTCTTAATAGCGGTGTCCATTAGCTCTGCCGGATTCGTCTCATCGACATAGTTCATGTTCAGCTCCTTGAACATGGTTGTAAATATTTCTACTTGTTTGGCTATTTCAAAATAGTCATTTCTATAACTGGTTGCCAGAAACAGAAAAGCTATAGCTATCAACGGGATCAGGATCTTCTTTTTCATTACAGCTTCTTTTTATTGCTAAATTCTAGATTTGAGAAGATTAAAAATAAGCATTAATTCTCAATAATGTAAGCGCCTGTAACTTATGTATAGCGTGTAAATGAAGGATGTCCTGGGTCAAAGTGCCTCTTCGCGGAATTTTTTAAGTAATTTTTTCATGCTTTTTTCCAGTGTATGGAAATCAGTGATCTCTTTTGAGGTGTAGAGGAACATGAATGCATGCGGTGTTTCAAGATGAGGTTTGATCTTATCCTTGTTAAGGCGGTACGCTTCTCTGATCAATCTTTTGATCCGGTTACGGTCTACGGCTTTTTTAAAATTTCTTTTGGATACGCTAACGGCAACCTGCACGATGGTGTCTTCGGGAAGTTCGGTTTGCAGATAGACCAGGCGCAAAGGAAATTTAGACACAGACCTGCCTTCTGAGAAGAGTTTATCGATCAGTTTACGGCTCTTTAATTTTTCCGTTTTTGGATATGTTTGGTCTGATTTCATAGCAGGGTATAAAAATAACAAACCTCCCCGAATAAAGGGAGGTTTGTGTATTATTTAGATCTGGATGAGGTTTAGTTCGCCTGATCTGCTTTGAAAGTATTGTTCTCTCTGTTAATATCGGCCATCAGCTGAGATGGATCGATCTCGATAGACGAGATTTCCGATTTAGCTTTGTTTATAGAAAAACCATATTCCGGATAAGCCCATGCCCAATCAGGAAGCACCGTACGCTTCATATCATATGGATTCGGTTTTTCGCCGCGCATCATTCGCAAAGGTGCATAGAAATATTCACTACTACCGTCTTTGTAATGAACGACAACATCAACTGGCATCGGCATTAGCCCGATACGTTCAAGAGTTACTGTGGTTTTGTCTCCATCTGCCGCAACGGCCTTAATACCGTAATCGATGGTATTGGTGGTCTGAGTCCAGTCAGTCAGATACCAGTCAAGTGACATTCCAGAAACTCTTTCGGCAGTACGTTTGATATCGTTAGGAGTTGGATGGGTGAATTTAAACGTGTCGAAATAACGTCTGAGTGTTTTAGCCAGATCAGCTTCGCCGATCACATACCCAAGTTGAGAAAGGAAGATTTCTCCTTTGCTATACGCTGCGATACCATAGGCAAAATTCGTAGCATAACGGTCTGCCTGCGTAGTTTGTGGTTGTTCCATACCGGATTTTACCAGGGCGAAATAACCGCGATAAGCACCTTTGAAAGGATTATCAGCTTTGCTATCCATTATAGCATCCATACACAGGTCTGAGATATAGGAAGTAAACCCTTCATCCATCCATTCATTCTTTGATTCATTACTTGCAAGAATGTGCTGGAACCAACTGTGTGCAAGTTCATGCGCGGTTACCCCGATAAGACTACCCAGTTTACGCTCCCCGGTGATCAGCGTACACATGGCATATTCCATACCACCGTCACCACCCTGGATAACCGAATATTGTTCATAAGGATATTTCCCTACGTGAGCCCCGTAAAAATCGATCATTGCAGCCGTTTTCGGTTGTAATTGTTTCCAGTTATCTTTTAGCTCGGGTTTGTTCTTGTAAAAGAAATGAAGGGTTGGTCCATTTTCCATCGGGTAAGTATCATGTACGAACTCAGGGTCAGCTACCCATGCAAAATCATGAACATTCGGAGCGATGAAATGCCAGGTTAAGGTCTTTCCTCGTGGCTGTTTCACTTTTGAACCGGCTTTTTCATAACCATGCCCGATCTCATTCGGATTTTGAAGATATCCTGTACCTCCGATGGTATAATCTTTATCGAGAGTGATCTTCACATCAAAATCTCCCCACACGCCTTGAAATTCACGAGCGATGTATGGGTGAGCCTGCCAGCCTTCAAAGTCATATTCAGCCATTTTAGGATACCATTGTGTCATAGAAAGCGCCACTCCTTCAGCGTTATTTCTTCCGCTTCTGCGGATCTGCTGGGGCACTTGTCCATTGAATTCCATGTCGAATTCCACGGTTTCTCCGGGAAGAATCGGTTTGTCAAGAGCTACCTCCAAAACGGTTCCTTCAGTATGATAGTCAAGTTTTTTACCATCCTTTTTCAGGCTGCTAACTTTTAAATATCCGATTTCATCCGGATTTAAAAGACTTATGCGGTCTTTTACTCTTCTGTCCGGATCTGAGATGGTACGGCTTCTAACGTCCATTTCGCTTCCGGGCTGGAATGCATTGAAATAAAGGTGGTAATAAACAGCTTTTAAGGTGTCGGGAGAGTTGTTGGTGTATTTCAGGTTTTGGGTTCCTTCATATCGGAAGGTTTCAACATCCATGTTCACATCCATCTTGTATGAAACATGCTGTTGCCAGTAATTATCCCTTTCGGTAGCAGGATTTCCTGCCATAGCTCCGAAAAGAGTTCCCAACCCTAAAATGGTAAAGAAGATCTTTTTCATAGGTTTGTTTTTAATGGTTTTAAGCCGTCATAAAATTCCGTGATCATTAACGGGAAAATCAATTTGAGGCTTTGAAATACATATTTAAAAAAAATAAAGCTGTCTTAAAAGTGTTACCCTAAGATATTTTCACTTTTAAGACAGCTTCGTAAAATTTTCAGATTACAAGTTCACTTTTCCTCTGGAAACTTTATCTGCCAGAATAATGGCATTATAAAGGTTCACCATTTTCCCTGATTTTGACAGGTCGGTAAACGGTTGTTTGTTATTTGGGTCACCCCCTACGATCACTTCTCCGGTATAAGGAAGACCTGAGTTCATGATGATATTTTTTACTTCTGAAGCGCTAAGCTTAGGGAAATAGGAACGGATAAGGGCAGCTACACCTGCAACTCCCGGAGCCGCCATTGAAGTACCCTGAAGGTATTCATATTTACTTTCCGGAACCGTTGAATAGATCTTGGTGCCCGGTGCAAATACGTCCACATTGATCTTACCATAATTAGAGAATGGAGCTACTAAATTTTCATTCACCTCATAGTTCAAAGCTCCTACGGTTAATACATTGTCAGCGAATTCAGGACCGTTGTTCTCCTGATCATTAGGATAATTAACTTCCTCATCAAGGAAATAGCTGTCATTACCCGCAGCATGCACAAAAAGCACATCGTGATCTGCCGCATATTTTAATGCATCATAAACCCATTCTTTGTGGGGAGAATAGCTTTTTCCAAAGGACCCATTGATCACTTTGGCACCATTATCAACCGCGTAACGAATGGCAAGTGCGATATCCTTATCGTACTCATCACCATTAGGAACAGCTCTTAATACCATGATCTCGGTATTTTTAGCAACACCATCCATACCGATTCCGTTATTGCGAACCGCAGCGATGATTCCTGCAACGTGAGTACCGTGCAAAGCATGCTCAAGGTTTCCGATCACATCATTATTTCCGTACTTGGTATCGGTAATATCTTCCGGATTATCTCCAACGATGGCTCTTCCATCAAAATCAGTGTTGAGGTTATATTCCAACTGATCCCCGAAATATTTAACACCCTCTTCGAGTTGTCCCTTGATAGATTCGATCGATCCGGCACGTTCCATCCAGTATTGTGCCATCTTAGCTGCTTCATTTACTACAGCATCATCCGATTCAATTCCTGCCAGGTCTTCGGCGGTATAGGAATCTTTACCAAGATGTTCTTTCAAAAGATCATCGGTCTTTGTCAGTCCTTCAAGAATTTGTGAATACCGATCATATCCCATTTTAGCTTCTCTGTATTTCTTGTCGAAATCAGCTTTTGCATTTTTATATTGTTCTGATCCGTCATCTCCTTTCTTGACGATTCTTGTAAGTTCAAGGTTTTCATCGTTTGATTCACCCAGGAAGTTCCATCCGTGAACATCGTCTATATATCCGTTCTTGTCGTCATCGATACCATTGTCAGGGATCTCGTTTTCATTGACCCAAATCACTGAGCTTAGATCTTCATGGTTGATATCAACTCCTGAATCAACCACCCCAACGATAACTTTCTTTCCTTCTCGTGCGTTGAGAATATCGTTATAAGCCTTGATCACGCTCATACCGGGAATGGTATCAGTAATAAGGTCTTCATGTCCCCAATGCTCTAATTGAGTTTCCGTTAGTTCTGCGTTCTTTGGTCCGATCGTACCGGAATATTCTACCGCAGTTAATTGAATGCCGGAGGAACCACATCCTGTTAAAAGTGTGACTGCAAATGCCGAAGTGGCTAAGTAAGTCTTAATGTTCATCTTAGTGTTTAATTAAATAATTCGTTAAAATCGTAGGTTCTGTCCAATCGAATACCTTTTTCGGTTTCTTTCAGCGTACATATCTCATGGTGTGCGTCATGCTCCAGGAAAAGATAAAAATCATTTTCAACCGCAGTTTTAAGGAAGGTATCCTTCTCAGACAAAGTCAGCAATGGTCGCACATCGTATCCCATTACATAGGGGAGTGGTATGTGACCGGTTGTGGGCAGCAGATCTGCCGCAAAAACCAGCGTCTTCCCTTTGTATCTGATATGGGGGATCATTTGTTTTTCTGTATGTCCGTCAACAAAAAGAATTCCGAATCCAAGTTCTGAATTCTCTAAATAACCGTTGGTTACCGGAGTGACGAAGTTTAGCATCCCGCTTTCTTCCAGCGGGAGTATATTTTCTTTTAAGAAGGAGGCTTTTTCTCTTGCATTCGGATGTACAGCCCAATCCCAGTGCGCTTCGTTACTCCAGAATCGCGCATTTTTGAATGCGGGTTCGAAACGGTCTTTATCCGCATTGTATCGAATGCTGCCACCACAATGATCGAAGTGAAGGTGTGTCATAAAAACATCGGTGATTTCATCCCGATGAAATCCATGAGCAGCCAGAGATTTGTCAAGGGTATGGTCCCCCCACAGGTAATAATAGCTGAAAAACTTCTCGGATTGCTTATCACCCAGACCGGTATCGATAAGGATTAATCGGTTACCATCTTCGATCAGAAGTGCCCGGGCAGCTATATCGATCATGTTGTTTTGATCTGCCGGATTGGTTTTATTCCAGATAGACTTAGGAACAACACCGAACATCGCTCCTCCATCCAGTTTAAAATTACCGGTTTCCACAGGGTATAGCTGCATGAATAATTTTTTTAAAAAGGCCTCGCAAATTAAGAAAAGGGAATCAGAAAAGGTAAATAATGGCCTCTTTATTAGGTGTTTTTTAACATTTTTATATTTTTATGAACTTATATTAGCGCAACAACCAAGCCTATGTTAGAACTAGCAGGAATTGTTATACTCGGTATAATTGCTCAGTGGGTAGCCTGGAGATTCAAAATGCCTGCTATCTTACCGCTCATACTTATCGGACTTTGCGTTGGACCTTTGTCTACGTTAGTTACCGATGATGGAGCGAAACTGATAGAACCGGTTTGGCACCCCGAATTGGGGCGCGGACTCTTTCCCGGAGAAAGCTTGTTTCATTTTGTGTCGCTGGCCATCAGTGTTATCTTATTTGAAGGAGGACTCACGTTAAAGCGCAATGAGGTATTGAATGTGGGACCTGTGATCATCAAGTTGATCACGGTAGGAACGGTGATCACTTTTTTGGGAGCCGGAGTGGTTTCGCATTTCCTTTTCGATCTTAGCTGGCCGATCTCATTCCTGTTTGCATCACTGATCATTGTGACCGGACCAACCGTAATTACGCCGATTCTGCGAAATATTCCGCTCAAGAAAGATGTATCTGCCGTATTGAAATGGGAAGGTATTCTAATCGATCCCATCGGTGCAGTTGCAGCGGTATTGGTATTTGAATTCATTTCGATTGGTCACGGTCAGGAATATACGCAACAGGCACTGATTGAATTTGGTAAAACCGTGGTGGTAGGATTTTCCATAGGATTTTCCTTTGCCTATGCGCTTTATTTTGCGATCAAAAGAAATACCATACCGCATTTTCTGTTAAATGTTATTGCACTTTCCTCGGTCCTGATGGTGTTTGTCCTGTCTGAACAGTTCGCTCATGAGTCGGGACTACTTTCAGTGGTGGTCATGGGAATGGTGTTAGGAAATATTGACCTTCCGAATATCAAGGAACTATTATATTTTAAAGAATCACTTAGTGTATTACTGATTTCCATTCTCTTTATCCTACTTGCAGCCAACATCGACATGGAGGATCTTTATCTTATCTATAACTGGAACACACTGGTGCTTTTTGCTTGTGTGGTGTTTCTGATCAGACCGGTGGGGGTATTATTGAGTACCTGGGGATCCGGACTGAAATTCAATGAAAAGATGTTTATCAGTTGGGTAGGGCCTCGTGGTATCGTTGCTGCTGGTATCGCTTCACTTTTCGGTACACGTCTTGCCCTTGAAGGAGAACCGGGAGCGGAGTATATCACGCCATTGGTTTTTGTGATTGTGTTGGGAACTGTATTGCTCAATGCAGCTACTGCTCGACTATTTGCACAGGTTTCAGGGGTGTTTCTCAAGGAATCTACTGGAATTCTGATCGTCGGTGCCTCTAATGTCAGCAGGATTATCGCTAAATATTTGCAAAAGAATGGAAGGCATGTGGTGCTGATCGACAGCAATAAGGAGAATATTGAAAAGGCTCGTGCGATGGATCTGGATGCTGAAGAGGCGAATATATTTTCTGATGAACTTACCGATAATATCGAATTCAATGATATCGGATATCTCATGGCATTAACCGCCAGCGAAGAAGTGAACAAATACGCCATCGAACGCTTTAAGCAACATCTCGGGGAGAACGGTGCTTTCAGGCTTATCACTTCCGAAGAGATGAAAGAGCCTTCCAATACGCCAAATGAACTTTTGTTCTCCAGAAAGGATGACTATATCAATCTAAGTGAAGTGTCCCGTGACTATCCTAAGATCAATGAGATTGAGCTGGATAGCAGAAAGGATTTTCTTGAGGAGATCGCAAAACTCAACAATGAAGAAGATGCTATTCCGATCTTCATCAAAGACAAGAATGGGGAACTTCACATCATCGCAACCTACAGTGAGAAAATGGATATTGAAGAAGGCTTTAAGCTGGTGTACCTGGGGAAACCAATCGACCTTATCAATGATGAAACGATCGCACACCGAAAGCCTGAAGAATCAGTAAATTAAAATACCATCATGAAAAGACTCGTATTGGGCACATTGGTTTTAGCCGGTTTGATCATTCTGCTTGCGAATCCTGAAGACCGTATCTATTCCAGATCGGAAATGAGCAGAGAAAAGGCTTTGTTGAAGAGAATGGCTGAGGGAGAGGCGAAGTACGAACCTGAAGATCGGATCAGATCGATCACGGATACGGTACTGACCAATAAATTCAGAGTGAGAACGGATGTGTATGAACAAGAAGATCCTGCCATAAAGTTCTACTACAATAAAAACGGAATGCTCGACTTTCTTTGCTATCGTAAATATGAACTGGATTTAAAAGTACTCTTCAATAACAGAACCATTCTTGACAGAAAGATCGTATCGGATTTCTTCCGGAAAGAGTACCAAGAGGAGTACTGGACAAATGCGATTTTAAGTGAAGTCAGCATCGATCAGTTGAACAGCACAGCTTCCTGGCTGAATGTAAAGGTTGCTTTCAAAAATCCAATTTTGGAGGAGATCCGTTATTATGATCTGAAGATCAACAATACCGGAGTCCTAAAAGCCGTGGTAAACGGATAGAAATTCTAATAGAATACGTAGTCAGAGAATTTTTCGAGTACTTCATCGAAAGCGGCAAAAACATCAACGGCATCATCACTGGTTACCATTTTCGTTCGGTGGTCCTTAAAATGTGGAATCCCCTTAAAATAATTGGTGTAGTGTCGTCTTGTTTCAAATACTCCAAGTTTTTCACCCTTCCAGTCGATAGCCATTTCCAGATGACGTCTTGCGGCATTAACACGTTCTTCAATAGTTGGGGGAGCCAGATGCTCTCCGGTCTTGAAATAGTGTTTAACCTCTTTAAAGAACCAGGGATATCCGATACTTGCTCTTCCGATCATTGCGCCGTCAAGCCCAAACTCATCACGCATTTTTACAGCGGCTTCCGGGGTGTCAACGTCACCATTTCCAAATACCGGGATGTTCATACGGGGATTGTTCTTAACCGCTGCAATAGGAGCCCAGTCTGCTTCTCCCTTATACATTTGAACCCGAGTTCTGCCATGAATTGAGATAGCTTTGATACCGACGTCCTGAAGCCGCTCAGCAACTTCAACGATCTTTATGGAGTCTGAATCCCAACCCAACCTTGTTTTAACAGTAACGGGAAGTTTTGTGCGTTTAACCATCTCTTCGGTTAATTTCACCATCAGCGGAATATCACGAAGGATACCGGCGCCTGCATTTTTGCAAACCACTTTTTTAACGGGACAACCGAAATTGATATCGATGATATCCGGATTTGATTGTTCGACGATATCGACGGCCTGTAACATACTGTCTAGTTCCGCACCGAAGATCTGAATACCAACCGGACGCTCCTTTTCATAGATGTCCAGTTTTTGTACACTTTTTGCAGCATCACGGATCAAACCTTCTGAAGAGATAAATTCCGTATATACCACATCTGCACCCTGTTCCTTGCATAATGCTCTGAAAGGTGGATCACTAACATCCTCCATAGGAGCAAGTAATAATGGGAAATCATTCAGTTCTATGTCGCCGATCTTTACCAAATCTCTCAATTTTAGGGTTTTGCGGTGCAAAGATAACGGAAATAACGAAATGGCATGAATTTTAAGAAATCCTTAATTGGAATCCCCTGCACGAAGTCGCTCCAATTCCTTGATTTCCTTTTCTCTCTGGTTATCTTCCAGTCTGAAATTTCCGAAATTATAGCGGAATCCAACAAAAACAGTTCTGCTCTCCGGTTTAGCGATGTATCCGTTTTGCTGGTTGTAGTAATCTGTTCGATACATTACGTTATACGTATTGAAGATATCATTGAAATCCAGATTTAATTGGGCTCTTTTATTCCAGAACGATTTGCTCAGTGAAATGTTCATAGAGAACTGGTTTTGGAAGTAATAGGAACCTTCTATATAGTCTGAAAGATATACGAGCCCGACATTACCCGTGAATGTTTGATCTTTGCTTAAAGTAAGTATATTGGTTATTTCACCATAGTAACCAAAAGTGGAGTTTGTTGCCAGTTCTGGTTCGCTTTCAAGTGCCTGAAATTCATTTTCAAGATAGAATCCGGACATATAAGTTACAAAGAACCACCAGTCGGTTAAACTTCGATAATGCTGAAAGTCGAGGCTATACTGTATATCACTTTTGATATTGATCTCCGCAGTATATGCGATATGTTCAATATTTCGCTGGAATATCAGGCTTTGAAGCGGGTTTTTTCGATGGGTATAATAGGCGCTGAAAAAATATTGGTCAGCATAGGTATAATCTAACGCAATCTTGTTCTGTATGGATCGCGTCAGATAGGGGTTTCCAACTTTGAACTGAGATTCATTCATGTAGTAACGAAATGGATTCAGACTGCGGTATCTTGGCCGTTCTATGGAGCGATCGTAATTGAGTACCAACACATGTTTCGGAGAAAGGGTATATTCAAGACTCAGGTCAGGAAAAATTTCAAAATATTCCTGAGTGTTTATCTCACCCAAGGTGAGAGAGTTTGCCTTAACATCGGTATATTCTCCTCTTATCCCCAGTCGTAACGACCAGGATTCCCAGCCCTTTGTACCGCTCATATATGCGGCATAGATGTTCTCATCATAATTAAAATCGTCGTCAAAAGCACCATCCGGCACTGCAGGTCCACCGAAGTCCATTGTACTGTCGCTGTTAATGGAAGAGAATTTACCTCCGGCTTCAGCAGAAATTTCCCCAACAGAAGTGGATATGTCAGACTGAGCGATCACGATGTTGTTTTGTTGCCAGGCATCGGTGTAGAAAAGATTTTCCTGTACAGGGTCATCATTGCTGTCAAAATAAAGGGTCAACATATCCTGCGTCTGTTCATGGGTGTAGTACACGTAATTAAGGGAAGTTTCCCAGGTACCACCCTTATCATTCAGTGCGGTGCTGAACTCTGCACCGAAATTATAATTATTTCGGTCTCTTTCCAGATAACTATCGGTCGTAAAGTACGAGTTCAGATCATTGGCATCGTTATAAATTCTTGTAATGGCATCATTTTCATAAGTGGTTCCGGGAGATAGCTGCAGATTGGCGATAAAGCTCAATTTACTCGACTCTGACAGATCGATATCTGCTATGGTATGAATATTATGTGCATAAGAACGCGTTACCCTGGTGAAATCGGTATTCCAATCTTCTGAAGGAATAGATGGATCTGCAAAATTGATATAGGAAAGGTCGTGCTTATATTCCTTTTGAGGATTATACTGGTAACTGGCGAAAAGGTTAAGATTTTTCGTTTTATAAAAATGCTGGGTTCCAAAGTTATATTTAGGAAAAACTGCATTTTTCATACCTGCATTCACAGATCCTTTATAACCTATTGAAATATTGGCGCTGGTGACGATGTTCAATACGATACCTCCTTCAGCATCATAGCGGGAAGAAGGATTTGTAATAACTTCTATTTCTTTAATATTAGCTCCGGAATAGCCTTGCAGCAAGTCTTGTAATTCATCATTACTGATGTAAACACGGTTTCCGTTCAGATAGATAGTAGGTACAGATCCACGTACCTGAAATTTCCCGTCGATGATCAGAACCCCGGGGGTACGTTTCAGGATATCATAGGCGTTCAAGCCGGATAAAGTAGAATTCTCTACTTTAAAGATTATTCGGTCTGCTTTCTTCTCAAGACTCGGTTGTCGGTAAGATACGCTTACTTCATCGAGTTCCATCGTAGCTTGCTTTAAGTAAAGGGAAGACAGGTGAAAGTCCTTATCAAGATCTATATCCATATCCAGATCCTGATATCCCATATAACTCACTTTTAAAACATACTTTCCAGCAGTGATCCCATCGAACAGAAAATTTCCATTCTCTTCGGAACTAACCCCCATGATTATGGTACCTGCGGATCTATCGGTGAGCAGAAGGTTTACGAAGGGCAAAGGATTATCAGCTTCGTTCAGGACGGTACCTGAAAGCTTATATTCCTGGGCACTGAGCATAATCGTAAACAGCAGCAGCAGATAAGTAAACGCAGGGCAACGATGATTCATTAAAGATGGTTAGCTTAGGTATTTTCGTTAAAAATAATTATTTATTTACGATAACAAAGTGTTCCGTTAAAAAAACCCCTATCATCATGAATACGAATAGATTGGCGAAACCGATTTAATTGGTGCCTGCACGTATTAAAATAACTTATATTTGCAAACCAATATGATGTTTAGAAATTGCTATGAAGCACATTAGAAACTTTTGTATCATCGCGCATATCGACCACGGAAAGAGTACATTAGCCGACAGGCTATTGGACTTTACGGGTTCGGTTACCGAGCGTGAGAAACAAGACCAGTTGCTCGACAATATGGACCTTGAGAGAGAACGTGGTATCACCATTAAGAGCCACGCGATCCAAATGGAATATGAATATAAGGGGGAACACTACATATTAAACCTGATCGATACACCCGGTCACGTGGATTTCTCGTATGAAGTATCACGATCCATAGCGGCCTGTGAAGGTGCACTACTGGTAGTTGATGCTGCTCAGAGTATTCAGGCCCAAACAATATCAAACCTATATTTAGCCCTGGAAAATGATCTGGAGATCATTCCTGTGTTGAACAAGGTTGATCTGCCTTCTGCAAATCCTGAAGAAGTGACAGATGATATCGTAGACCTTTTAGGTTGCGATCCTTCAGATGTGATCCCTGCAAGTGCAAAGACCGGAATTGGAATTGAGGAGATCCTTTCAGCAATTATTGAGAGGGTACCACCGCCAAAAGGGGAACCTGATGAACCGCTGCAGGCACTGATCTTCGATTCTGTTTATAATCCATTTCGCGGTGTAGAAACTTATTTCCGTGTGATGAACGGTGAGATCAGAAAGGGTCAGAAGATCAAATTCATGGCGACGAAGAAGACCTACTTCGCAGATGAGGTAGGAACTTTAAAACTTGTTCAGCATCCGAAGGAGGTTATCAAGACAGGAGATGTGGGTTATCTGATCACCGGGATTAAAGAAGCACGTGAAGTGAAAGTAGGGGATACGATCACCGATGCTGCGAATCCTACAACTCGTATGATCGAAGGATTCGAAAATGTTAAACCGATGGTCTTCGCCGGAATCTATCCGGTAGATACGGAAGATTATGAGGAGCTTCGCGGAGCGATGGATAAATTACAGCTCAACGATGCTTCACTGGTCTATACACCGGAAAGTTCAGCAGCACTCGGATTTGGATTCCGTTGTGGATTCCTTGGAATGTTACACCTGGAGATCATACAGGAACGTTTGGAACGTGAATTTGACATGACGGTGATCACTACGGTACCTAACGTTAGTTATCATGCTTTTTCCAAAAAGGAGCCGGATACGCTGATCATTGTTAATAACCCTTCCGATCTTCCGGAACCTTCGAAACTCGACAGGGTAGAAGAGCCTTATATCAAAGCTACCATCATCACGCAATCTGACTTCATCGGGGCGGTAATGTCACTTTGTATTGAGAAGCGCGGTGTGATCACCAATCAAACGTATCTTACTCCTGAAAGAGTGGAACTCACTTTCGATATGCCACTGGCTGAGATCGTATTCGATTTTTATGACCGACTTAAGACGGTGTCCAAGGGGTATGCTTCCTTTGATTATTCGCCGATAGGATTGAGGGAATCAAAACTTGTTAAGGTAGATGTACTTATCAATGGTAACTCTGTTGATGCGCTTTCTGCTTTGATCCATGCCGATAATGCATACACGATCGGAAAGAAAATGTGTGAAAAGCTCAGAGAACTGATCCCAAGACAGCAGTTCGATATTCCTATTCAGGCAGCTATCGGTGCGAAGATCATTTCCAGAGAAACGATAAAGGCACTCCGAAAAGACGTAACCGCCAAATGTTACGGAGGTGATATTTCCCGTAAGAGAAAGCTTCTTGAAAAGCAGAAAAAGGGTAAAAAGCGTATGCGTCAGGTGGGTAATGTGGAGATTCCGCAACAGGCATTTATGGCTGTATTAAAACTCAATGACTAATACGATAGTATAGAAACAGTACTGTTCTGTTCATTATAAAATCAATGCTCTTCCGTATTTTTGAAAATACAGGGGAGCATTTTTTATGCGGTTAAATGCTATTATAACTGGATCAACTTAGCATTGATCCTTGAGGAAGCGATCTTTGCAGCGAAAAAACCAAGAATAAAGATAGTGGTAAAAACGATGAACACGTTAAAAACACTGAATTCTACCGGATAAGGGAGTGAGGGTGTCAGTTTGATCCAGGCAAATGTGGTTTGTGTCCATACCAGTATTCCAGCGAGTACAATACCGATAATACCCCCGACGGAAGAGACGAGAAGGCCCTGAAGGAAGTAGATACGGCGGAGTTGCCTAACAGGTACTCCCAGACTGAAAAGGGTTTTGAGATTGGCCTTTTTGTCCAGAACCATCATAATGATGGCTCCTACCACATTGAATAAAGCAATGATAAGTACCAGTGTAAAGATGAGATAGATAGCCAGATTCTCAGTATTTAGCATCTTATAGAGTGCATCATTCAATTGTGCTCGGGTTTTCAATGCTACTGTATCGGGTAATAATTTGCTTATTTCCGGAATCAATGATTCAGGAACAATACCCTGTTTGAGCTTAAAATTGATGCCGGTGATCTGGGTGCTGTCTTTTTCCAATAGCGGCTGAATGGTAGCCAGTTTGGCAAAGACGTATTTCTTATCAAGATCCTCATTTACGGCATAGACGCCGGAAACTGTTACGGATAATTCGTTATAAGGCTTTTTCTGAGAGGTGATCCCGCCGGTCCCCGGTTTCGGAGCGAGGATTTTGAGCGGACTGCGGTAGTCGTTGATTCCGAGTCCTAACAGGTTCGCGACTCCAATTCCTGTAACCACCTGATACGGATCCTTATCCATCCAGGAACCGAAGTAAAGGATACTGTCGGTATCGGTCACCAGAGGGTAATTTTCATCAACGGCTTTTACCCATGCAACATGATTCTTTTGGTTGTGAGTTAGAAAGATCCTTTCCTCAATTTCTGTGGAATAATAAGCAATACCTTCAATTGCTTTTATCTGTTCTGCCGTGTTTTCGTCGAAAGTAAAATATTTGCCTTCGGTAGTAACGGCTTTTAGATCGGGATCAAAGGTGTTGGAAAAAGACAGACTAAAGGTTTTAAGTCCGGCAAAAGCAGAAAGTACAATGAATAAGGCAGCAGCCCCAATAACAATAACGAGAAAAGTAACCAGGTTAATGATATTGACGGCATTCTGGCTGCTTTTGGATACCAGGTATCGCTTAGCTATGTACAGGGCAATATTCAATGCTTACGACTTCTTTCTTTTATCGAGGAGATCCGGGTTTTGAATAGGATTGTCATTGCCTTTGAGGGAATTCTCGATACGGTCGATATATTCCAGGGAATCGTCAATATGGAATTCCAATTCGGGAACTCTTCTCAGTTGATTCTTAGTACGCAATGCAAGCTGATGCTTAATAAGAGGCTGATTGGAGCGCATACCCTCCAGCAATTCCTTTCCGTTGTCATGTGGAAAAATGCTTACATAAACTTTTGCGATCGAAAGGTCGGTGGTCACATTAACTTTTGTGACAGAGATCAGCGTTCCTGTCATTCCACCATCCTTAGCCGCTCTTTGCAGTATCTCGGCCAGATCTTTCTGTAAGACACCTGCGATTTTCTTCTGTCTTTGTGTTTCCATGGTACAAAAGTACTGATTAAAGATTAAGAATTAAGAATTATGGATTAATTGGGAAAGGGTTACAATATTTTGGTATGCTGACGCTTGGGGAAGTTACGATTCTGCCCACCGTAAGCAGGCCCGGCCACGGACCTTCGGCGAAGCCGGAGTGTTTCCCGAGAAAGGGGAGCGGGCTCAGTTTTTTTGGCTTCGCTAGCTCAGCATTTCTTGTCATTCATTGTCTCTGGTCAAAAATGAAGCTCGCTAATGGTAGCTGTTAAGAATAATTAGATTGACTTATTAAATATCGGTGGAATTATTCGTTTTCTTCGGGTTTGAAGAATTCGCATATATCGATCTTGTAGTGCTGGGCGATGGCGTAGAGAGTTTTTACGGTCGGATTGCCTTCAGCTCTTTCGATACGACCGATCTGATTGGCGGATTTTCCGACCCAGTTTCCCAAATCCAGTTGGGAGATACCTTCCTCAGTTCTAAGTTTTTTGATCTTATCACCGATGGTCACATACAACTTATCTAACCCGTCCATTTCCATACTATAAAAGTTGTGATATTTTGAAAAAAACATCAACACATATATGTGTTGATTAAAATTATTTTCTATATTTGTAAGCGGATTACATATAAAAGCGAAGCTAATTCATGTAATACGCCTGTTTTATCTGTATTTATTTACAGAAAAATTCTACAAACGGAATTTCTGACCGATATGTAATTCCGGTAGTGAACCCGGGCACTGCACGGAGCTGAAAATTCAAAATGTAGCCATAAGTATTCCACAATAAAGTTGCGGGGTAGGTTAACAGGTGTAGTGAATTAAGTTTATCGTTGTTAATTTGATTTAGCGTGGTATGGCATGAAAAATATTTCTCTGCAAAGTCGCGATTGTGGAGCCGGGTTTTGCTATGCCTTTTTATGAAGGTAATCTAACCTAAAATGCAATAGAAAATTTTATAAGTCTTTGAAAAACAATTATATAAATATAATAATTATTTAAACCAGCTAATAATTAATAACCGATGAATTTCAGTTCAGATGCCATTTTTTTAACGGTGATGTTATATCATATACCCTATTGTTATAAAGAATTTTATGCTATAGAAAAATTGAAAGTTTACAGGAAATGAGAAAAAGCAACAGGGATAAACTCATCGCTGTAGTACTGTTCATCCTTTATTTGTGTCTGGTGTTTTTATCCGTTTCCGTATTGGACTGGCCCTAACCTGTCTACCCTGCGGTTATTTCAGCAATGTTGGAATGCCGCAGGTCTTTACCTGAAAGCAGATTATATAAAGCCTTTTTCACGGGCTGCCTGTAAAAGCTGTCTGTCATCACCCTTGGCTGTATCGAAGATATCGATCAGTCGTTGCTTTCGTTTTACAATCGCGGCTCTGGATAGTGAAAGGAGTGATGATATTTCGCCCAAGGTGGCACCCTGGTCCAGATAAAAAAGGAGTTGACGATCGGGTTTGTCAATGATGAAGTCGTTGGAAAAGAATTTTCGGAACGAATGTAACACCCGATGGCTATAGAAGGGAGGTGATGTAAGCACTTTTTTAATGCCATTTCGTAGTTCCTCTGCACTCAAATCGTTCTTGACTATGAATCCGTCAGGATCGACCTGCTTGATAATATTCTGAATTCTGTAATGATCATTATAGGTGGTGATCATCATTATTTTCGTTTCCGGATGTGCTTTGCGAATCCTTAAACCGAGATCCTCTCCGGAGTATAGCTTTTCTTCAGGTAGTGGTGGTAACTGAATATCCAGAAAGATCAAATTATACATATAGGAATTCATAAAATGAACGGCAGTAGCTATATCATGGGCGCTGTCGAATTGCAGCGTGTCTTTTGGGAATATTTCTGTAGTTTCAACAGCATAGCGATAGGCCTCCGTGATGAGTGGATGATCATCTATCAACAATATTCTGAAAGGGGACTTTTTCATATTGGTAGTTTTTTAAAGGTATCGTGATTATAAGTGTGGTGCCGAAATTTTCTTTTGATTTCAATTGCAGGTTTCCTTTCAGACGTCTGACCCGGTTTCGGATATTCTTTAATCCTATACCTTTTTCACTTTTCATAGACATCCCTTTACCATTATCCGAAATCTTCATTTCCAACATTTTATTCATCATTTTAAAATGTACTTCAACGTTAGCCGCGTCGGCATGTTTGATTACGTTTTGTAAGGCTTCTCCAAGAATTCGATACAAATTCAGTTTAATCAGGTTATCTGGTAGGTTCCAATCTATCCTTTCATCGATCTCCAGTATATAATTGAAAAGTCCGACAGCACTTCTTTTTTTGATCAGACGTTCCACAATATGTTCGAATTCCAGTGGATATTCCGTCTGCAAATGTTCGAGATCATGGGAGAGTTCACGAATATCATTTTCGATTCGTTGTAATTCGATCAGATATAGATTGTGGGTACTGGCATCTTCCTCAGAACCGGTAAAATTCAGAAATCCCCAATGTAAACGTAGCGCAAAAAGATCACCGAGAATACTATCATGCATCACCTCTGAGATTCTCTTCCGTTCCTGATTCCTGCCTTGTTGTAATCTTTCCTGGAGTTCAGTGGTCATGCGATATATCTGTTCATTGGCCTGTTGACGATCCGATTCAAGTGCCAATACCCGGTTTCTTGATCGTTGACGAAATAACAGGTAGAGGAGGCCTAGAACGATCAGAATGATTGCGCTGCTCGCTACCGTTCCAAACATTCCATAACTCAACATCCGGTTCTCTTCGATATATCGATCTGTTTCAAATCGGATTCGGGTGAATTTATTCCGGGTATTTCTTTCCTGTGCCTTTAATTCTGTGGTTAACGAAATAAATCTTTCAAGGTATTGCTGTCTGTTCCGGGAATCATGTTTGGCCAGGAAAGCCGCTGCATCCAATATCTCGCGATTAAGTGAAATGGAATTGGCAAGCGCATAGCTTTTTCGGGCATACTGAACGGCAGTACCCGTATCCTTACATTTTAAATAATGTTCGGCCAGATGTAGCTGACTCATGATGATTCCGGGTAGGTTAGCTATACGTTTGCGTATTTCCAGTGCTTTTAGCTGATCTTCGTGATAAAGACCGGAGTTAGAAATATGCATTCTGGAATAGGCCCGGTTGTCCAGTAAACGTGCATAAAGCGCGGAATCCGCACGCTGCTGATTATCCACATTCAATGCATGATTAAAATAGGTCAGGGCATTCTCATGATCACCGAGTTTCTGATATAGTAAACCAATATTATTGTAGTTGTAAATTTTTAATTTAGAATTATTGAACTTATTGTCAATGTATTTTTGTGCTTTTTTATGATAATTCAGGGATTTTTGAAATTCTTCTAATTCTAGATATATAACCCCTAAAAGATTATAACAATAATACAATTGTTGTTCTTTGGATTTTGTCTCAAATATTTTAATGGCTTTGAATAGCAATATTTCTGCCTTCATATAATCAAATTGACGACTCAAAATTATTGCCATATTGTAGCTCATTTTGGCTTCATAGTATTTATGATTTATATTTTTAAAAATGGTATGCGCCTTTCTATAATGGTAATAAGAACTATCGTATATATTAAGATCTAAATAGTAAGCTCCATAATTCCAATGTGATTTAGCCAGAGTTAATGAATCATAAATTTTAGTAGCTGTTGTCGAGGCCCCCTTAATTGCTTGCTTGAATAATAAGCTATCTTTTGTTAGATAAGCATTGTATGTTAGAATTTCGAGGTATTTAGATTTAAATGAATCTGGAGGATATTTTGTTAAAAGTGTGTATGCTAAAAATAGCTTTTGATGCTTTTCTAATAGATTCAGACTATCGTATTTAGAATCAGAAATTAATTGAATAATTTTTGCATGATGATTTTTTGAAATGAATTTTTCAGTAAAATTATTGTTATCACAACTGACTATTATAAATAGAAGAATAATTAAATAGTATGAATGGCAAACAGAGTTGGGCATATTACGATAGAGTACTAATGTAATAAAAGCCTTTAACAATGTAGCATAAAGGCTTTATTTAAATCAAATCATACACCAAAACTGTTTATTCATCATCTCTGTCATTGTCGATTCGTACACTACTATCATCCCCGGTTGCCTGAATGTTTGATAAAATATCTTCTTGAGCATTCATTTCCGGATGTGTGCAGGAACTCATCACTAAGAGGGTTATTAATGCTGAAGTGATCATGGTGATTGTTTTCATAATAAAAGATTTAATGGTTATGTTACAAAAGCTAAAGTGATCGGCCATAGTGAGAAAAAGTGTCTTCCTTAAGATCTGAGTCATCGAACACCTGGTCAGGGAAGGCGTTTAAGATCAGATTCAAAGCGGCTCCGGTTTTATGTTTGAATTAAGCGAGTTATGTTCACCGCCAGCATTCAACACTTTTTCTACTGCCTATGACTTTGATTCTTCCTTTCAGAATTCAGAAAAACTTTTAAAACTTACTGAAAGAGATACTGCAATTTAGATTCTCGTTTCAGGATAGAAGTATTCAAGAAGTATAAAAAAAGTATACACTGAACGTGAATGCCTAATAATCTACCCTGATGGTATACGGGTAAAAAAAATGCGGGAGTGAATAGTAAATTCACTCCCGCATCATGACGATAAAGTCTTTCTTATTTTCAGATCCTCTTGATGCTGATCGCTACACCACCACCCGGTGCAAGATCTTGTTTGAGTTGCGTTTTCGAAGTAACTTTTTTCGATTTCACGGTATACGATTGCGGATTCTCATTCCAACTAGCATCTTTTCCATCTGCGTAGATCGTAGCCTCGAACTTACCTTCAGGTAAAAAGCTAAGGTCGATTCTGGCAGTCCTTCCACTCTCATCCGTTACCCCACCGATATACCATTCATCTTTTCCTTTCGCCTTTCTCGCGATGGTGATATAGTCACCGGGTTCTGCTTCAAGTACCCAGGTATCATCCCAGTCTACCGCAACATCTTTAATGAATTGAAAGGCATCCGGAAAGCGCATATAGTTTTCCGGAAGGTCTGCAGCCATCTGTAGCGGACTGTACATGGTAACGTAATAGGCCAGTTGTTTTACCAAAGTGGTATTTACCCGTTGTTCGCCATTTTCATCTTTTGAAAGCAGGGTTTGAAAGATCCCCGGGGTATAATCCATAGGTCCGCCCATCAATCGGGTGAACGGAAGTATTGTGGTGTGCTCCGGAGGGAGTCCACCCATTGCTTCGAACTCAGTTCCCCGGGCAGATTCCTGAGCAATCCAGTTCGGATAGGTTCGGTTTAATCCGGTCGGTCTTACCGCTTCATGACTATTTACCATAATCCCGTAATCTGCGGCTCTTCTGGCCACGTGAATATAATGATTCACCATACTTTGTCCGTCGTGATGCTCCCTGCGTGGTATGATCTGCCCTACGTATCCGGTTTTCACCGAATTATAGTTGTTGTCCTGCATAAACTGAAACGCTCTGTCCAGTCTTCTTTCATAATTAGTCGCTGAGGCTGAGGTTTCGTGGTGCATCATCAAGCGTACTCCTTTAGATTTTGCATATTCGCGTAATGCATCTACATCGAAATCCGGATAGGGTGTTACAAAATCGAATACATTTTCTTTCCAGTTGCCGATCCAATCTTCCCATCCGATATTCCAGCCTTCTACCAAAACTGCATCAAAGCCATGTGCTGCGGCAAAATCCAGATATTCTTTTACATGTTCCGTTGTTGCTCCGTGATGTCCGTTTGGAGTAAATTTTGAGAAGTCATCCGTGAGCTTCACATTGGTCGCCGTGCTGTATGCCCAGGTACTCTTGCCCCGGATAAAATATTCCCACCAAACTCCGATATACTTTACAGGCTTGATCCAGCTGGTATCTTCATAATCGGTGGGTTCATTTAGATTCAGAATAAGGTTAGAAGCCAGAATATCTCTTGCATCATCACTGACTATAATGGTTCTCCATGGAGTTTGTGATTCGGTTTGCATATATCCTTTATTCCCTACCGCATCCGGAACAAGATGGGTGCTCATGATGAA
The DNA here is from genome assembly GCF_007279655.1 of Robertkochia solimangrovi. Lineage (GTDB taxonomy): Bacteria > Bacteroidota > Bacteroidia > Flavobacteriales > Flavobacteriaceae > Robertkochia > Robertkochia solimangrovi. Next base: position 503,206 of record NZ_QKWN01000001.1, read on the forward strand.
ATTATCGGCATCCACATTGAGGTCCATTGCGGGATAATCAACCAAGGCTGCTTCATGAATATTGATATAGAGACCATCATTACTGACCATCATGGAAGGGGTTTGAACCGCCAGATTCCTGATCGGACTTTGGGCGGTGATCTGAATAGTAGCCTTATCCATCACTGCAGGTAATTCAGAAATAGTTGTCGTGGTGTATGGATATTCATTGGTGTCGTAATCACCCGGGATAAAAAAGATCTTATGGTCTCCGGCAAGACGGAATTCCGTCATTTCTTCACTAATCACAAAATAATTTAATTGCGACTGCTGGGGAAACTCGTATCTGAACCCGAGTCCGTCATCAAACAATCTGAAACGTATCTGGATTATACGGTTATTTGCTTTCTCCTGTTTCAGTGTTACCAAAAGTTCATTATAGTTGTCTCGGATCTCTTTGTATTCACCTAATACGGGTTCCCAGGTTTCATCGACGGAGGTTGTTTCTGTATCGGAGACCGTAAAACCATCCATCATTCCTTCCGTGTTCTTTAATTCAAGTCCGAGGCGACTGGGTCTAATTACGGGTTGGTTTTTAAAACTTAATTCATACCAGGCTTCACCTTTATCATTGACTGAAAAGGTCATTTGAAAATCCTTATCCGGAGAGGAAATTGTCTGAGCGCTTAAGGTTGCTCCGGAAATAAAAAGTAACAGCAGTATCCACTGCAATTTGAATCGCTTCATTCTTTATTGTTAAATAAGTTATTTCTACTGGAAAGCATTGACATCAGGTATCGTATTACTATTGACCTGACGCTGTTGAACATTCATTTTGCTTTCCACGGTAAAGATACTAACATCTGCTTGACTCTGGTTTTAATGACCAGGAATTCCTTAAGGGGTATAGCAGTGGTAACCTTATAAATAAATGAATAGGGCAATCACCAGAATCATAATTATGAGCATACTTATAAGGTAGGCTGAGTTTAAAGTAGGAAAGCGCCGGAGTTTATGATTAGTTGGTTCAGCGGTTGAGGCCTCACATAGGATTGTATCAAAAATTCGGTCGGCACTTTCCCTTTTCATTTTCGGAAGTTCCTGAAGCAGCGCTTCGATCTCTTCAATTTCCGGAAAAGCATCAGTAATTCGCTGAGCTCTGAAATAGGCGATCACCTGTTCCGTTTCTTCCGAAGAGCATAATCCTTTGATATATTTCCGAAGTAAAATACTAATTTGAAATTCCTGTTCCATACGATGAATTCATGTTAGTTCTATATGTATAATACAACTGAAATACGATATTGTACTATTCCTGCTTAAAATTTATACGGAATGAATCAGTAACCATTCCCCCGTCAGTCTGTTTTCTTTTATAAGCCGGTATCCGTTTCGTTCATAGAATGCAATTAGCGATTCATCTTCTATCGTCAACCAGAAAGTCTTTTGTGGAAAAATATGCTGCACATGCTGAAGCCATGCAGAACCCAGTCCTTTCCCTCTTTCAGTTTCCGGAACCCAGATGTATCCGAGATAAACGGCTCCATGAAGAAACAGTTCCGAGGCGGTATTGGCAAAGGATTCCATTTCAGGAGCACTTTTGGTAAACAATAGACCGCCCGCAACAATCCTCCCGTTTTCATCTCCGATAAACAGGGAGGTGTCTTTTTTATAGAGATCCCAGTCTGGAACGATCGATTCCTGCCAATCTGCCGGGAGCATAGCAAAGAATTCCTCAATTCGTTGATCGGCCTGATAGAATTTAATGATCTTCATTGCTGTAAGGATTACAGGAGTCCCCATGACCACAGGCGATCCGAATCTTCAAGCCATCGGTCGCCAATATCATTGCGGTAATATCCATTGTTCACGATAATATTTGATATACGGTTATGCATCATTTTCTGGGCATCCTTCATCGTAACTCCTGTGCCGGTAACCAGTAATGCAATACCGGTATCACCAGTGATCAGCCATTCATCATTGATGCGTTTGACATGCATCGGATGTATGCCTTCTTTCATTTCTTTCTTAAACACGATCACGGCATCTTTTGAAAAGAGCTCGAAGGTCTTTTTATCCTCATAGGGGAAAGGAGGTACTACGATAAAGGAACCCACCTGGAATCCTTTTTTGACCTGGATTGTGAAATTTTCTCCGGTGGCAACCTTATAAAGCATGTGACCAATAGGTTCAGTAATACCTGCACGCTGTATATAAATCTGAGGAAATCCGAACCGGGAAGTAAACTCCAGCGGATATATACCATTCCCGTTGACGATACAATTGAGATCGATATGACCTACAAAATTCTGCTTTCTAAGTGTCGTTTCGAATTTTTTCAGAGTAGCTTCAAAGATTGGTGAATCTTTGGACCAAAGCATGCTCGATCCCATCTCACCAGTTGAAACTCCCAATTCTTTTGGAAAGAGCTTTTTATGTTCGAAGGTAATGTTCACCGGACTCAGAAATTCTTTTCCGTTAAAGAATCCGGAGGCGGAGACTTCGACACCCTTAACTTTCTTTTGTAGCTGAAAGTTGCCAAAATCATTGCCCCATGAACGCTCATAGGCGCGAAGAATGCGAATCACATCAGCGCCTTCATCATCCTGACCCACGAAAAGCAATTGTTTATATTCCTGTGTCTCCCCACAAGGCTTGACCACATAGGCATCCGGATGTTTTTCTATGTAGCGAACCGCATCCTCGAAGTTTTCAAACTCTTTGGAAGGAAGGATCTTGATCTTAAGTTTCTTAAGTTCCTGTTGTCCGAAATCACGGTCGAGTTCGAGCAGATCGGTATAACGACTTCCGCCGAATACGATCTTACCGGAAGCACGGAGTTCTTCTGCTTCAGCACCATGACCGGTATAGTCGAATATTATGATATCTGCCCATTCGATATGTTTCTTCCAATCAGTGGTGCGAGGAATGAAGCCGAGTCCGATCTCTCTGCAACTTCGGGCTTCGGTATACATTTTTACGGTATGGCCTTCCTGTTGTACGGCATAGGCGATATCGAGAGATTCTCCCCATCGCGATACGAAAAGGAATTTACGTTTTATGTGGGGTTCCTGTTTTTTATTGTTCTTTCTTGTCATTGGGGACAATGGTTTAATAGAATTTATTGATAAATGCGTCTAACACTTCAATGAGAATTAGTATAATGATGATCCATTCCAAGAGGGTGCTTTCGCGATGTTGCATGATATCTTTAAAGAGACCGAGATTTTCACTGATCACTCCGAGTTGATCTTCGAGATAATGCTGGCGTTCATTGATATCAAAATTCACTTTGAGTTCAGAATCAAGTTTGGTTAGGCCTTCATCTTCCCATGTCAGATCAGAATTATCAAGGATGTAAAGGTTCTCAGCTACCGAATTCTTGACATTGAGTACCCTTGCGATATAACGTATCAGGCGGTTGCCACGAATGCTCAGCCTGCCTTTTTCTTCGAGATACGCAGTGTGAACCTTTGTGTCTTCGAGGATGGTTTCCACCGTTACGGTGAATCTATCCAGCACTACAGAGGAAGCCAGATTGAGTAGTATTACCCTGACCGTATCACCGGAAAGTGTGGTGGTATGGATACAATCGAAAGTAACTTTGTTAAGGTGCGGATGTATTTCAACAAGGATCTCTTCGGAAATCGGATCCTCACGCAGGTCTTTGGCAAAAGGGATTACCTTCTGAGTGATATGGAACTGATCTTCGGGAGTCATATTAAAAAAGCCGAGAACACCATATTTGAAAATATAGAAATACCGGTTATCTCCGGTATGAAAGAAAAGTTTGTCACCATCGGCATCAATAGGCTTGAGTCCGAATAAGGATCGACAATTTCTAATTTGAATACTGCCAGCAATTTGTATGGCAACAGCATTGATCATGATTCAACAAGTGCCGGAGCAGGCTCATTACCGACACTAACATGCGGTAAACTCCATAAAAGACCATAAAGGAAATCAGTAAAGGGAAATCGGAAAAATGTTTTTCCAGATCAGGTAAGAGTGGTTATTGGCAACTGCTGTAACATACTCAGGGATAGCAGATCACATAAAATCAACTGTTATAGATATCGCAGCAAATGTATATAAAAAAAGGATTTAAAATCACGGTGAAAATCAGAAATTAATTTAGAGTATACTATCCTGAAGCCGCAGGAGTCCGCGAAGCGTAAAAAGCGCTTTACTCATCTGATTTTTTACGGTCGAAATTGAAATGCCTAAGATGTGACTGATCTCTTCGTAGGTTTTTTGTTCTTCCCGTGAAAGTGTGAAAATTGTTTTTCTTTTTGGCGGTAGTTTCTGTATGATGGCCTGATGTAATCTTTTACAATCCTGTTCTTCCAGGTGTCGGTCGGCAGCCGGAGAATATACAGGTGTGTGATAAAAGATCTTTTCTTTCATTTTTGAACTTCTTGATGCTCTGGAAAGCATGTTGAAGGCAAGATTTCTGGAAATGGTAAACACAAAGGCCTTAAAGGAGGAGTTCGGATCAAGATTTTCGCGGTGTAACCAGATTCTTAGGAAAACTTCCTGAACGACCTCTTCTGCCAAAACTTCATTTTTCAACAGACTGAAGGAGAAGGCATAGATCTGTGGTCTGTATTTATCATACAGATATCGGAATGCCCTTTCATTTCCGGAGATCAGATGTAGTACCATCAGTTTGTCAGAAGTGGGTGTTGGTATCGATATTTTGTTAAGATTGGAAGCTCCCATGATTATTATATTGTCAATAATACCCTAGTTTATATTATCAAATATATAAAAAATATGATATAATAATTAATATATCGTAATATTATAAAATAAAATCGGTTAAAAGGTAAAATTCGAAAAAAGGTAAGGTTGGCGGCATGTAACGAGTTGGCTTGCAGTGTGTAATTGTTAGAAGCATTATTGATTATTTATAAAAAAAGGATGAAATTAAACACATATATGTGTTAATTAAAATTATTTTCTATATTTGTGAATGTGATACCTGGCGTTTATTTCTGCAGGCCGAACAATGGGTATTGTGCTGTGGATCCTTGCATCCTGTTTCCGGAGAAAAATTACAGGACTAATAAGATGGTGTACATACGCGACCATTATTGCTTTCCCTTGCCTTTCATGGAAAAGGCTGTTATGGAAGAAGGATTAAAACGAATTAAATCAAATACAAAAGCCTATGCTATAAATAATAATAATAGAAAAGCCTTCCTGAATGCTTTTGGTCGGGTACAGGAAGGCCGTAATTAAATAAAACTACGTTTCATCTAACCATTCAAAATTATGCAAAAAAACTGTGTAAAGAGGGAAAGGGTGCTTTTCATATGCATTATTCTCGCTCTTTCAATTTATTCGAAAGCACTATTTGGTGCTGATCATACTACTGAATTAATCAATAGTAGCTTCTATCAGGAATTGTCCATCTCCGGAACTGTGACCTCTGATGCGGGAATTCCAATACCAGGAGTGACCGTTAAGATATCCGGTTACTCCAAAGGTACTTTAACCGATCAGGATGGGTCGTATACGATAACTGTTCAATCTGGTGAATCGCTGGAGTACGCTTATCTTGGGTTTCAATCCCAGATCATTAAGATCATCGATCAAACCTTGGTGAATGTACAACTGAAAGAATCAGTCACGGACCTTGATGCGGTTACTGTAAATGCCGGATATTATAAGGTTTCTGAAAGAGAAAGAACCGGAAATATTTCCAGTATAACTTCACGGGAGATAGAAAAGCAGCCTGTTTCAAATGCCTTACAAGCCTTGCAGGGCCGTTTACCCGGAATCAATATCACACAAAATACCGGTGTGCCGGGGGGAGGGTATTTGGTAAATATCCGAGGGCTCAACAGTATATCCAGTGGTAATGATCCATTTTATATTATCGATGGAGTTCCCTTCATTTCAGAATCGATAATCTTACTGGGAAATGAAGTCATCTCAGGTGCAAATCCTCTGAGTACAATTCATCCGGATGATATCGAAAGTATTGAGGTTTTGAAGGATGCGGATGCAACCGCTATATACGGGTCGCGAGGTGCGAACGGAGTTATTCTGATCACTACTAAAAAAGGGCGTACCGATGGGGTTCATTTCGAGGTTAGATCTATGACCGGAATTGGAAATGTACCACGCAAGGTGTCACTGCTCACTACATCACAATATATTGAAATGAGACGTGAAGCCTTTGAGAATGATGGTGTGGTACCTGATGGAATAAATGCTCCTGATCTAACGCTATGGGATCAGGAAAAGGATATCGACTGGCAAGAAAAGTTACTTGGCGGTAATGCTTATACCCATGATATAAGAACATCTATTTCAGGAGGGAACAAGAATTCACAGTTTTCCGTAAGAGGAAATTATTATGATGAATCCACAGTATATCCGGGAGAGAAAGGGTATGATCGCTGGTCTGTGAATTCGGCTATCAATCACAGATCGGACGATAACAGATTTCAATTTTCAGCTTCTTCACTATTTTCCAGAGAAACCAATACCTTACCTTATATCGATGTTACCAGAGAAGCACTTACGTTACCTCCGAATGCTCCTGATTTTCTGAATGAAGATGGTACCCTGAACTTCTATACTGATGTATCCAATCCTTTTGTGTATCTGAAGCAGCCGTATAAGAGCATTACAAAAAATTTGCTATTGAACAGTCAGGTCTCCTACGAATTGCTACCCGGACTCTCGCTTAAGACCGGAATAGGATATAATCTATTGAACAGAGATGAGATCCAAAGTCGACCAGGGTCAACAATTGATCCCTCCTCAACTACTCAACCCTCTTCCAGATTTGGAAAAGTAACTTCCGAAAGTTGGATTTTTGAACCACAGTTACAGTTCGTGAAGGAATTTCAATCACTCAGATTAGATCTTCTGCTCGGGTCGACCTTCCAGGAAAGAACCAATGAACTGCAAGAGCTTCAGGCAACAGGTTTTAGTAATGATCATTTTCTTAATAATCCATCTGCCGCCGCTGAGTTGAGTATTAGCAACTACGATCATAATCAATACCGTTATACCGCTTTGTTCGGGAGGATAAATTTTAAATGGAGAGATCGGTATCTGCTGAATATTACCGGGAGAAGAGACGGTAGTAGTAGGTTTGGTCCCGACAAGCAATTTGCCAATTTCGGTGCGGTCGGAATGGCCTGGATCTTCAGTAAGGAATCTTTTCTGAACGAGAATCTTGATTTTATAAGCTTTGGGAAACTCAGAGGTAGTTTTGGGGTGACCGGCAATGATCAGATCGGAGATTATGAATATCTCGACAGCTATTCTCCGACTACGTATGCATATAATGGTATTAGCGGACTCTACCCTTCCAGGTTGTTTAATCCAGTTTATGGCTGGGAAAGGAATCGAAAGTTGGAGGTGGCTCTGGAATTGGGATTTTTAGAGGATCGTATTTTATTGAACAGCGCCTATTACCGGAATCGTTCTGACAATCAATTAGTAGGTATTCCACTTCCGGGAAGTACTGGTTTTTCAACGATCAGAGCTAATTTACCTGCTGAAATTGAAAATACCGGACTTGAATTCGATCTTAAGGTCACGCTATTGCATGGGGGTAAGTTCTATTGGAATTCTGGTTTTAACATCAGTTTTCCGAAGACGGAATTATTGAAATATCCGGGATTGGAATCTTCCTCCTTCGCAAATATTTATGAAGAAGGACAATCGTTATATATAAAGAGGAAAATTCACCTGACAGGCGTAAATCCGGAAACCGGAGTTTATGATTTTGAAGATGTAGATGGAGATGGTATGATCTTCGCTCCTAATGATCTTCAATCTATATATGAACTGTCTCAGGATTACTATGGCGGATTCGCAAATAGTTTTCAATGGGGTAACTGGAACCTGGACCTGTTATTTCAGTTTGTAAAGCAAACGGGTGTAAAATACGCACATTATCTCGCTCCGGGATTCCTATACAATCAACCGTCCTTTGTTTTGGATCGTTGGCAACATTCCGGGGATGTAACAGAAGTTCAACGATTTACACAATCTTATACGGATGCGGGTTATGCATATAGTACAGCCCAGGTTCAAAGTGATTATATCTATGAGGATGCCTCATTCATTCGATGGAAGAATGTAAATCTATCATACCGACTATCTGTTAAGGGAGCAAAGATAAGTGACATACGGCTTTATTTTCAGGGTCAAAATTTGCTGACAATAACGAAATATAAAGGGTTGGACCCGGAAAATCAAGGTTTTAGACTTCCTCCCTTGCGTCGCTTTGTATTTGGAATTGAGATCAAAATCTAACCTTTAATTTAAAATCGATAATTGAATATGAAAAATATTGTTCAAAAAATATATTTCCAAAAATTGACTCCTGTGGTATTCGGAATCTTATTGATAACTGTGGGTTGTGAAAATTTTACGGAGACTGAACTCCCGCGTACAGAGATGAGTACTGAAAGTGTTTTTACTGATGAAAAATCAACTGAAGCTGTGATCTCCGGCATTTATAGTCGGATGATCAGTTCTTTGGGATTCGCAGGTGGATATTTCTATAGTATAACAAATCAGGCAGGTTTGTCTTCAGGAGAATTGATGAGTCTGAGGCCACCTAATGCCTTTCAGGATTTTACCCTTACTTCTGATGATACTTCTATTAGCAATTATCTATGGAACGAACCCTATAGCTATATCTATACGGTTAACAATGTTTTGGAGGCAGTGGAAAATGATAATCATAGTACTGCTGAGAATAGGAACAGAATCAGTGGAGAGGCACATTTTATTCGTGCATTCTGCTATTTTTATCTCATTAATATGTTCGGAGATGTGCCTTTACATCTGACTACCGATTATCAAAAGAATTCAACCGCGTCCCGGACTGACACTAAAGTGATCTATGATCAGATCATAAAAGATCTTCTCATTGCGGTTGCGTACCTCCCGGAAGATTATACGATCTATGGAGGTGAAAGGATCCGTCCGACAACTGCGGTTGCCAAAGCCTTTCTTTCCAGGGTGTATCTTTATACTGAAAACTGGAATGAGGCAGAGCGATTGGCGGATGAAGTGATTAGAATGGATGGAATCTATGCACTTACAGAAGATCTGAACCAGGTATTTTTAAAGGATAGCAAAGAGGCGATTTGGCAGCTGAAACCTGTCAGGTCCGGATTGAATACTTTCGAAGGGTTCTGGTTCATTCCCCCCGGAAATTTTGCGGTCTCGGCTGAAATAAGCGATGAACTATTAATGGCATTCGAATCGGGGGATAAACGGGTAGATGACTGGATCAATACTGCAGACAATGGTCAATTTTCATGGTCGTATCCATACAAATACAAGATACGTTCCGGAGCTATCGTATCAGAGTATTCGGTTGTGATAAGACTAGCAGAACTCTTGCTTATAAGGGCGGAAGCCAGGGCTCAAACGGGAAAATTTCAAGAGTCACTTTCCGATGTAAATATAATTAGGGACAGGGCTGGCTTATCAGCATTGGAATTTAGCACATCTGAAGCACTGTTGCAGGATATCTATAAGGAACGGGAATTGGAACTCTTTGCTGAATGGGGACATCGCTGGTTCGACCTCAAAAGAACCGGAAGGGCTGAAGAAGTGCTTGGAAGCAGACCAAACTGGAATGAATCCAGGCAATTGTATCCAATTCCATTGGATGAAATTACCAGAAACTCCAATATATCTCAGAATCCAGGTTATTGAAATTAGCGCTATAAAAATCATTGAAGATGAAACTTAGAATATTGATATTACTGGTTCTTCAGTTCAGTTTCATTTCTTGTGCAAGAAATGTTAGGGAACGAAATGAATCGGACAAGAATTGCGTAGTCATTAAAGGTCGCGTTGAAGGCGATGCTAAGAAATTTAAGAATATTAAGATCAATTTCGGTCATCTGTTTATGGTCAATCCAAAAATAAATGCGATCGACACCATGCTTAGTATTTCAAAAGGAGGGGACTTTTATTTTAAATCCGCTCCAATCGATAGACCCACACGTATCAATATCATTCCAAGTGCTGCTGATATGCATCCGGGAAATGCTAATTATACAAATTCACTACGAAATTATCTCGTGGAGCCAGGAGACAGTATCTTTATTAACATAAACCTGAATAATGATTTATTGGTTTGGGAGTTTTCTGGAAAAGGAGCAGCTAAATTTGAAGTGAAATGGGAATTTCAGGTGTTCTATCATACTTCTAAAAAAACATTTTTGAATAAGCAGGAACCGGTGAATTCTTGGGTAGAATATTATCAAAACTTATTTCGTACCGGGGATTCCCTAACTTCATGTTTTCAACATAGATTGAATAGATACAGAGACCGACTTTCACCCCAGACCTTTGAAGTTGTCCAGGCAGATTTTACCGGCAAGCTCAATTTCTTTTATAAGAATTTTTGGTTTGTCAGGAACAGTTACCTTACTCCGGAGAACCTTATGATTTTGCGAAAACTGTATGCATCCATATCCACCGAAGCGATGAGTAATGAAACAATGGCTCAATCCATGGAAATGGTGAATTATTTAATTTATTATGAGATCATGGGGGCATTGCTGGATAACCCAAAGGATGAAGATTTATATTTTCAGAATATATTTAATCGGAAATATGCCGAAATCTGTAATTTATTGCAAACGCATTATGACGGGCCATTGAGGGAGATGCTGATCATGAATTATCTTTTGAATAATTTTACAGGGGACACCACCGGATGGAATAACTGTGCCATTAATAGTGTATCGTTTATACAATCTGAACCATTGAAATCGATATTTGAAAAGTTGAACAATCATCAGATAAAAGGATCCAAAGGTTATGACTTTTCCCTTCCTGATGCGCAAGGGGTTTACGTTGATCTTCATGATTTCAAAGGGAAAGTGGTATATCTGGAAATATGGTTTACCGGATGTTCAGGCTGTATTGCATTGACCAAGGAAATCAAGGAAAAGCTTTATCCCCGGTTTCGCAATAATAAAGAGATTGTTTTTGTTACAGTTTGTGTGGATAAGGACAAACAAAAATGGCTGCACAGCTTAGCTACCGAACGATATTCTTCGCCCGATTTTGTAAACCTCTATACGGAAGGATCAGGACTAAAACATCCTTTTGCTAACTATTATAATGTAGCAGCTGCACCGACCACAATGGTCTTTGATAAACAAGGAAATATTTTTTCGAGTAGACCACCAAAGCACGGTAAAATGGATGCATTAGAGGAGTTGCTCATGGAAGCGATAAATTTTGAACCACTCAAAGCAGATTCATCGAATAGCGAATCAGATGATCTTCATATAAGACAACCAGATAATCAGCGATAATAATGAAGTCGCGAACATTTTGATCTTTATATTCCGGAATATAAAAACTGTATAGATATGTATTGGATTGGAGCGAATAAATATCCACTACAGTATTGTTCTGAAATGTTCGCGGCATTTCATTGGAAGCTCGGATCGCTGACTGAACAAATAAGTTGTTTCTACTAACTTGTCCTCTTACATTTACAACTTTGTTCGGAGAGGAAAGCGTCGTTTTAACCTGATTATTTCTTTTGTAACTCCCAACAGCGATTCGGACATTTTGAATGTTATCTATGGTATGACCCGTTCCTAAAAGCTGTAGATCTGTATTCATGGTAAAAAATTCATTACGATACCGATACAGATATATAAATCGTTTATACATCGGATCATAAACTAAATCTCCTTCCGTACAAAATATGCCGTCTACCTGCTTTTTTAATAATCCAGGGCTGTTTATTACCTTGTTGCTATGCAAATTATACTTTAGAAGAATGCTTTGTTGCTTCTCAGGATCATAGGTTTTAAGAATTACACAGGTGCTGTCGATAGGATATAAATTCATGAAACCGGGATATACTCCTGCGATTCGTTTGAGTGATTGTGAAGAGAATGGAGTGAAGAAAATATTGGGAGAAATTCCTTCAGCCATGAAAATACCGGAGTCGCAGACCTTCATTTTTAATAATTTCCAGGCAATTTTTCCTTTATACAAAAGGTTTATCGGGATCGACCTGGTTTCATGATCTGTTGTTGAATAAACCGAATATGCCATTGAAATTCCAGCATTATGCATATAGATATCATCACCGACATAACCAATCAGGTTCGTATTGTTTGTAATCGGCATGATCTTGAATTCCGATAATACGTGCGGCGGAAAAATGCGAACAAATCCGTTTTCAGGTAGTTTGGGACTCTTTGAAAACTCATAAATACCCATTACCATAATCAGGCTAAGCACTGCTGTAATGATCAAGTAGAATATTCTGTTTCTCATTTTTATGGAATTAAAACTCAGGAACTGCCTTCAGTTCCTGAGTGATTTAATCAAGGCCGATAAGAAAGTACTACCGGCGTATTACAGGTACTTGCATTTTGTTTTTGCTCATACACGGTGAACGTACAGATGTCACCCGTATTTAACGGATCACAATCGGTAACAATACACGCAGATCCCTCTTGTTTGTAATATTGCTCCTGCATATTTTCCGTTGCGGAATTTTTCCCGGCAAAGGCTGCCAGTACAGCAAGGAGTAATACACTACTACTCATTAAAACTTTAAGATTTTTCATAATTCAAGTATTTAATCAATTGTACCTACTCTTTTCAAGGTTTTCGGTATCCCCTTCCTCATCGCGATAATATTTTGGTTTATTTTGATTTCGGCTTATCGGGGGGTGGAATTTTGGATAGATGAGAATCGATAATATGCTGATCATTAGCAGGATCATATTGAATACAAGATGTGCTTTCCAATTCAACTTTTCAAGAATACCTCCACAGGAACAAGGGATATACGGACTAAGGTTCAAAATGATAAGGATGTATGCGGTAAACATTAACATCAGACTAAATGATAGATACATCGCTATTAGCCGATAATGTGTTGTAAAAAGAGCTAAGGCTATTAATATTTCAAGAATGGGGATAACCCAAACCAAGATATCGGCCAGACTTGTAAGTACGGGTGATTGTGTAAGTTGTATTCGGAACTTATCAAACTCCAGCAATTTACTGACTGCCGCATATGCGAAAAGCAGAATGAAGATCATACAAGATACTTCGAAGATCAAATTCCGTAACTTAATATGTTGAAATGTTTCCATAGGCAGTTGCTTTTATAATGTTAAAAGTACCAGAGGAAACATATTGTTTATGGAGCAAGATTTATACGAGACGGATTAACAAGGTAGGCGATCGTTGCTCATGAATTATTCTGACGGATCTCTCTGGGAGTAAAACCGTAGAATCTTTTGAATTCTTTCGAAAAGTGGGAAGTATAGCGAAAGCCGGTCATTTTTGAAATCTGTTTGAAAGGGGTTTCGGAATAAGCCACCAAGGCATAGGCTTTCCGGAGTCGTTCTTGTTTTAAATATTGAAATACGGTAATTCCGAACATGCGTTTAAATCCATGTTTTAATTTAAATTCGTTGGTCCCGTATTCATGAGCCAATGTTCTCAGGGAAGGCAGGGGGATTTCAGGATTTTTGCGAATCCGATCACTGATCGAGCGATATTTTGCAATATCCTCTCTTCGTATCCGGATCACTATTCCTTTATTAGTATTCCCTGAGATGGCCCTGGCGGTCTTAGGTATGGAAGGGGAAGCCTCAAAGGCTGTTATTACAAGATTACCGGTGTATTGACTGCCGTTTCTGAAATAGATCAGGCGACAACGGACCGGGAGATTGAGTCCGTTACGGCTTCTGAATATCAAAGACATCGACCGTTCGGATAATCCCCGGCCCGACCTCAGTCGCCCGCTGATCTTTACCCACTGATCAGTACATTCCGGCATAAGTATGGAAAGAATATGGCGCCCTGTCAATTCACGTCTTTCGAATCTCAGAAAGGCAGCACTGGCATCACTTAAGGTCAGGATCTCACCTTTTTCGTCCAGAACTATTAAAAATTGCACCAGGTAATGACGCGGATTTCGGTTATTCACGAATCCTTCATGCAAAAAAGCGTCCTGGATCTCTTCAGCCGCCATATTTACCAACGCTGAAAGTGCTTCCAGATCATCGTTCTTGTCACTTCGTTCTATTCTTGATGCCAGATTGCCCTGTGCCATTTCCAGTAATTGACGAAATACACTTTTTAATCGCTTCGATTCCTCTGCTTCCATATCGCATACTTATTGATTTCTGAAAAGATTTGGCTTTTGCAAAATAGAAGGATGGTCGAAGAGAAGTGTATTCCAAAAGTGTAAAAAAGATATATGAATGGATTACCCATACCATTTAGAAATCACAGTTGATTTAATTGATAAAGCGCTGATCGTACCTCCTGAAATGAGCGTAAAAGAATTACTGTAAAAGGGGGTGGTTCATACATAAACTGCAGGTAGTATACCAGGGCTAATGGAGAAGGAGCGATAAATATCATTGCAGATATACCGTAAAGTCCTTCCCTTCGTAAAAATCTCCTCGCTTTTAGTGTGATTCCTTTTACACTACTGAGATCACAGATCATAGGGTAGGTCTGGCCGTTTTGAAGTATCATACGATAGGATACTATTTGGCTTGCCAGGATATAATCAATAGTAACAAACTCGCAGAAGACGACGTAGATAACATCCTTTTCCAACCATATCCGTACCTTTTCGCTTAAAATTTTTTCTGCCATGGCTCATCTTTTCAAATTGCCTTGGCGGATGATGGGAAATTATAGCATCAAATGGAGTGATTAGGGAGGAAGAATTATATATAAGGGATCATTTGGATAATGGGAGATCCCGAATTCTTGATCCTGTAGCTTTAAACAGCGCATTTGTTACAGCGGCGGCAGTGGGACCCTGTGCCGATTCACCTGCGCCCGAGGGGGGTAGATCCGGGCGGTCGATCACTGTAACTTCGATCTTTGGTATTTCCGGATACCGCAACATTGGGTAAGAATACCAGTCGGTTGAGGTAATATGCTCACGATCAAAGGTGACCTGTTCCATCAACGTCCAGCTGGCGGATTGGATCATACCGCCCTCGGTCTGATTCTTCAGGCCGTCCGAATTGATACATTCTCCGGCTTCGATGACGCCCCACATGTGTTTGATCGCGGGTTTGTTTTCGGAGAACCCCACCAAAGCAGCAACGGCACAATAGGATGCGCTATTCTTATATCTCGCAAAACCAATTCCAAAACCTTCGCCAGATTCGGGGTTTACGGCAGTCGTCATCCTTTGTAATTCCTTCAGGCAGTTGATCGCCCGTTCATCGTTAAGATGTCGTATTCTGAATTCAAACGGATCGGCTTTTGCTTTTGCGGCCAGTTCATTCATAAAACATTCGATTCCGTATATATTCGCATAGGCACCCAGGCTTCGTAATGCCGATACCCGGAGCGGACCACTGAAACTATGAGAAGTAAGTTTAAAGTTGTCGAGACTATATAAGGGTTCTGCATTTCTGATGGTTCCGCCTCTCCATCCGCCGCCTTGTGGAGCTTCAAAACCTTTGTCAAGATACCTGCCCGGCAGGAGATTGGCAGGATCGCCGTTCGCGGGCCTTGTACTGTGTGTGTCACTCCAAAGCTCATAGTTCCAGGAAGTGATCTTTCCGGTGGAATCCAGGGTCGCTTTATGTTCCATTAGCATGGCAGTACCATAAGGTTCCCAGGCATGTTCTTCCTGTCGCATCCATTGCAGACGTATGTGTCTGCCGGGAAACTCCATAGCCATGATCGCAGCCTCAGCAGCCACGTCATCGGCTGGATTATGACCATAACATCCGGAGCCGGGTACGCCTTTGATGTGTATATCGGTGACTGGAATATTCAGCATTTTTGCAATGGTCTCTCTCAATGGATAAACACCCTGACTATGACACCAGATATGCAATTTTTCTTTGTCAAATAAAGCGATCGCACAAGAGGGGCCATTCGAACCATGCATGATCCAGGGCTTGGAATAGACGGCCTTATGTGTGATCTGAGCATTTTGCTGTGCCTCGGCTAAGTTGCCGTTTTCTACATCGGTTTGTGTGTCTGCCGGTAAGGATTTAATGTAATTAGTAAGGTTTTCGTATTGCGGCAGTTCTTTGGTGACATACCATTTACAGCGATCGGTCATTTTCTGCTGGAGTTGTACTGCCTGGTATTCACCCTCGGTGATTATACCCAGGAAACTTCCTGATCGTACCAGTTTTAAAAATCCCGGTTCCAGGTCGAGCTCTTCTTGCCGAATGCTTTGCAAAACGGCTCCGTAAACCGGAGGACGCACAACCCGGGCATGGACCATTTCCGGGAATCGCATATCATGTATGTAAAAGGTTTCACCCCTGACCATCTTTTCAAGATCCGGTCTTTTTACCGGTTTACCTACAATATTCCGTTGGGTTTTGCCATAATATTCTTTTGGTTCATAGGCAGCGCGTTCTATCTGATTTCCCTGTAACAGTTCATGAAAATTTTTAACTTCTTCTCGTCCGCGTATTTGTCCGTCTTCTAATACCAATTCATTTACGGGTAATTTCATAGACGTTCCTGCGATCTCCATCAGAATCTCTCTGGCACAGGCTGCCGCCTGCCTGACCGACATGGCGGAAGTTTCAATGGAACGACTTCCTGCTGTGATCCCTTCATCCGGAGTGATCCCTGTTTCTGCCAGATGAATCGCAATCCTTGAAACAGGAATGTTCAACTCTTCTGCAGCGACCTGCATGATCGCAATAGAAATGCCTTGTCCGAGCTCCATCTTACCCGTGTAGATTTCGATACTACCATCTTCCAGCACCTGCAACCAGGAATCGATACGTTCGTTTTTTGGAGTATGTTCGAACACCATTGCCAGCTCCTTTTCGTTTTCAGTTAAGCAACTAAGGCTTCCAAATAGTGAAAATCCAATACTTACACTGCCCAGTTGTTTCATGAAATTCCTGCGTCCCGGCTTATTCGAATACTTCATGGGGCTATAGATTTTTTAATGGCTTTTAGAATACGACAGTGTGTACCACAACGACAGATATTGATCTGTAATCGTTCTCTGATTCGTCGCTCATCGGCCTCGGGCTCTTGCTCTGAAATAGAAACCCCCTGCATGATCATACCGTTCATGCAATAGCCACATTGAGCCGCTTGTTCGTCGATAAAGGCTTGCTGAACTTTATGCAGGTCACCATTTTTTGAAACCAAACCCTCAAGTGTTCGTATATCCTTTCCAGAAACCGCAGATACAGGTAGCATACAGGAAGGTTGTGCCTGACTGCCGATAAGCACCATGCAGGCACCACATTGCTGGAGTCCGCACCCGAATTTGGGTCCGTTCAATTCAAGTTCGTTTCGTAAAACGTAGAGTAAAGGCGTATTGGGGTCAGCGGTGATGGTATGTGTCTCACCGTTTACCTTAATTTCAATGGTTTCCATAGAATCAGAATTTCACATCATAATTTACAGAAAACTAGAACGATAAACAAGTGACGGGAAGGCTCAGGTTTTGAAAATCATTTTTGGAGTTTTCAGAGGATAAGTATCGCAGATTGCATTTTGTTGGTATCCGTTTTAACAGGGCTTTTTAGTGATACAAATCATTTTTAGGACATCAACAAAGTCTTTTCGTAAATTACGTCAGTTTAAAAAAATAAGTAATGTTAAAAATTATCAAGGGTACCCTTCTTTTCTGTTTTATAGTTATTATAACTCCCGTTCTTTCACAAAATACCGAATACAAAGAAGTTCATGAATTGTCTTATCGTCAGGATGGAGATGATTATTCGAAACAACAATGTCTGCTCGATATCAGTTATCCCGTAGCTGTCGAGGATGCTCCTGTCGTTGTTTGGTTTCACGGTGGCGGACTCACCGGAGGACACCGGGAAGTGCCCGAGGTGCTTACCAAAAAAGGGGTTGTCGTTGTTGGCGTTGGCTACCGACTTTCACCCAGGGTCGAGGTGGTTGACTGTATCGATGATGCGGCTGCAGCGGTTGCCTGGGTGATAAAAAATATTTCAAAATATAATGGAGATCCAAATAAAGTCTTTGTCAGCGGGCATAGTGCCGGAGGTTATCTGGTAAGCATGATCGGTTTTGACAGATCTTGGCTGCAAAAATATGGAGTACAGGCAGATCAATTGGCAGGGCTTATTCCTTTCAGCGGACATACCATCACACATTTTACAGAGCGTGAAAAACGAGGAATTCCCGGCACTCAGGCGATCGTTGATTCCCTTGCGCCTTTGTATCATGTGCGTAAAGATGCCCCACCGACCCTTTTGATCACCGGCGACCGGGAACTGGAAATGTTGGGACGTTATGAAGAGAATGCCTATTTCTATCGTATGCTTAAGGTGGTTGGGCATCCGGAGGTGGATATTATGGAGATGCAAGGCTATGACCATGGAATGACCTATCCGGCATTTCCGATATTGCTTAAGTTTATTAAGAATGGGTTGTAGGGTTTTAATCTTTTGGTCTGCTGCGCACTGAAAGTGACGATCTCCTGCCTTCGGCGGCGTCGAGTGTCGTCGCTATTTAAGTCCTTTAGCCCTAAATGCTGGAGTGACCTGTGGTGGTAGTGTTCTTCGCAGGCTCAGGTTTTTTTGGGTATCTTCATGGTTAGAAATCAATCTTATAAAATCATGAAATCATTATTGAAGCTGGAAGGGGTGGGGCTTTTGATCCTCTATGTGGTAACGTACTATTTTTTAGATTTTTCCTGGGGATATTTTGCCTTGTTATTTTTCGTGCCTGACCTTGGATTCTTAGGTTACCTGATCAATCCGAAGATCGGTGCAGTTACGTATAATATTTTGCATCATCAGGGTTTGCTGGGGATCGTATTAGGCCTTGGAATTCTGACGACATCCGACATAATTTTGGAAACAGCTTTGATTTTTCTGGCGCACTCAGCATTTGACCGGATCTTTGGTTATGGCTTAAAGTATAACGATAGCTTTCATCACACCCACCTGGGCTGGATAGGAAAGAATTCTGATCAGCGCGGACACGAATAAATACATTTACAAGAATTAAAATTATATAGAATGCCACATATCACGATTAAATTATATCCTGGTAAAACGGAGGAACAAAAAGAATCACTATCAAAGGCGATCGTTTCCGATATCATGGAGATCATGGGAAATTCGGAGGCTTCAGTATCCGTTGCCTTTGAGGAAGTGGAACCGGAACAATGGAAGGAAGTATATCGCGAGGAGATTCTCCCTAAAATGGACAGCCTTTATAAAAAGCCTGGGTATAATCCATTGTAGGTTGAAATACAGTTCTTTAAGTGTTTTTTGGTGAAAATATTTTCTTTAAATTTGATTTACGTATTAATCTGATAATCAAATTTTTATATCATGAAGACACTCTTAGTTGTTTCACTTTTTTTGATCACCACTTTCGTGAGTTATACCCAGGGAGATAATTGGATCAAACTGGCGGATAAGTATGTCGCTTTTAAAACTGAAAAGGATAAAGTTTCTGTTTCCGGGAAGGAAAAATCGGTAGACAAGATCAAGATTACCTGCGTACAGGGAACGGTACAGATCAAAAGTATAAAGATCGTAATGGCCAATGGAAAGGAAAAGGAATACGATGCTAAGGGTATTGGAGTAATGACTAAAGGGATGTCTTCCCTGAATTACAGTGTTCCCGATAAGGATGAAAAGATCAAATATATCGAATTGGAATATGATTCCAAGGGAAGTATTGTGACCAACAAGCGAGCCAAGGTAGAGATCTGGGGCAAGAAAGGTGGAGATGATGATTGATTATGCTAAAAGTGAATGCAGGTTTCTTTGAAGAAAGGTGCATTCCATTTCACTCTTAGTTTTCTATTTCAGTTACGTTTTGTTTGATACTATACCGTTCACTCTTATCGATAAATTCGTTTAAGAATTCCATTACCCGATCCCAATCGGTGTATTCGAAATCATGACTGGTATCGGTAGGACGACCTTCTTTTTTAGAGATCATCTTCATGATGAGCTTTTTAAAGTAATTGTATTCTGTATATTTTAATGCGCCGGCAATATGTTCAACCAGCATTGGGTTCCATCCGGTATCTTTCAAATATTCATTGGCGATTCGTACTGCCTCCTTGTGCTCTTCTTCCAGTGTTGAAACAATAGCAAGACAAACAGAAAAGAATGCTCCGGGCATTTTGTTTAGCGCAGTAACATGCTTTTTGATATAATGGGTTACACCACTTTGATAATGTCCGATATGAATAGAGGCTCCAATGAGCACAGCTTCGAAGTCATCTGCCGACGGCGGGTCCATGGTCGCATCGCAGATCTCAACACTATGACCTTTTTGTTCCAGGATGTTTCCCATAAATCTTGCGATCTTGCGGGTTTGTCCTTCTGAGGTGCCATATACTATTAAAACTTTCATTTTTATTTTAAAGTAACTCAATAAAAACCGGATGTAAATTGATATAAATCAATACGGGCGTGATTTTAATTAAAGGCGTTGTAAATCACCTCCGAACCTAAGGCAAGACTAAGAGGATTGGAACTTCTTTTAGATTCTGAATCTAACAGTTAAACTTATAAAGTTATTTGGTTCTCACTTGTTTTTGGTTCCCCAAGGGCAGCGTTTAACCAGATAGTTGATCGTACTTTGATACTGGTCAAGGGACGAACCAAATCCGTTTCGTTTCACATTGTAAAGGTTCTGACCCTGATCATTGAAGATGTTCATTTCGATCGTGGTATCATATTTTGTAAGCGTTGAGGTGCTGGTACTACTGAATTCTTTACCGGAACTCTTTTTCTCTTTATCCTCTTTTTTTTCTTTGTCTTTATAGGTCGTGCTGGTGCTCCCGAAAGTAGAAGTGCCTTCAAAGTTGATATTCGCAGTTCCATACACTACGAATTCCACACCTAAAAGTTTTGCAACTTCCTGAGGCAGTTTTGTTTTGATAGTTTCCGCATTCAGATTATTCCTCAATAACAAAGCATTGGTGGTCATGGGATCCATGATAAGGATTCCACGGGTATTCTCTTTAAAGGAGTTTACCGTGGTATGCTGAATATCTTCACTCATTTCCCGCGTGGTCAAAGATCCTTCATTTGAGATCATAACATAGGGTATGACCGCCAGTTTATTTCTTGAATCGCCCATAGGTGCCGTTGTGGTAGCAGCTGCCGGGGCCGCTTCATTGATCACCTGAGTTCTGCCACTGGCAAAGACGATCTTACTGATCTTAGCTTTTTCAAAGGTGTACTCTAAAGTCTCCCCTTTATAAATAAACGTGATCGAGCTGGCTTCGATGGCTTTTACCGTTCCTTCGTTGACATCACCGTTTAACATATAGACCTTGTCTACATTCTCTTGCGCATAGATATTTATGTTTATGAAAAGTAAAAATAAGGTTCCGAAAAAGACTGTAAATTGTTTCATTGTATACTGAAATATAGTTGATTACCTATAAAAATACATAAAAGAATTCAGATTAATTCACAAATGTTTTTAGACTTATTGTTCTAATGACCAGTCATAAGCGTAAAAGATCCGGAAGGGAAATTCTTAAGTAATTTGAAATGTATAATGGAAAGTTTTGAGTGTGATTTCCTTAGGGTAGATAATGAAAAGATGATTTTTTACAAAATCAGATGAACCCCAACAAAAAAGCCCTCCCATTCGGGAAGGCTTGATTTTACTGGTGGTCCCACCTGGGCTCGAACCAGGGACCACCTGATTATGAGTCAGGTGCTCTAACCAACTGAGCTATAGGACCAATAAATATCGTTATTTAAGAACTTTTGCTATTTGACTCCTTAACCGGAGTGAAGGAGAAAAGCGGATGCAATATTACTACTATTTTTAAACTACTGCAAGGTTTTAATTAAAATGATCTTTTAAAAATTATTGCGAATCTAAGAAAATTGTAAAACTAACGGATAACCAATATTAAGGATATTTCTATTGATTACCTGCTTTAAATCAATCACATAGCAAATTTTACACTTTTCATGAAATCAGAATTGTTAATAAGTCTTTATTGCAGAGTAAGAAAATATTTACGAAAGTAGTTCATGATGCTTTATATTTAGCCTGAATTCAATAAATAAATACCTAAAAATGAGAAAATTTTTACTTCTTTTCTCTGTATTCGTATTGCAATATGGATACAGTCAGACCCATTTGTATGTTCATGAAGATGCTGAACATTATGTAGCAGAAACTAACATTATCGCAATTTTACCTTTTGATGTGGAAGTTAAGTTACGTCCAAATGCCATGAAGAAACTTACCGCTGAACAATTGGTAGAAATGGAAAAAGCCGAAGGCCTGGACGTTCAAAGGGCTATGTATTCATGGTTTCTAAAACGCAAGAAAAGAGGTGATATGCGTATTGAAGTATTGTCACCGCAAAAGACAAATGCGATTCTACAGAGAAATGGGGTTGATCTTCATAATTTAGATAAATATTTGCCCGGTGAATTGGGGGCAATGCTAGGTGTAGATGCTCTGGTTATGGGAGACCTTGAAACCTCTAAACCAATGTCTGACGGTGCCAGCATTGTTGTTGGAGCATTATTTGGCTTTTTTGGTTCTACCAACAAAGGCGTAATTAATCTCGATATCGTTCATACCGCTGATGAAACGCTGGTGGTGAATTATAATAAGAAAGTATCAGGTAGCCTGGGTTCCAGTTCTGAAGACATGATCAATGTCCTGATGCGAAAAGTAACCAGACGTATACCTTATACGGGTTAAAACTAATATAACATTTTATAAAGTCCGGATAATTGTTTCCGGACTTTTTTATTATACTCATAGCTTTAAACGATAGCGGTGTTGCTTGATGTTTAGTTCTATAAGCACTACTAACACCACAATTGATTCATAGTTACTATCATAAGGTATAGTTCATTATAGTCCTTTCTTAACGTAAATTTCTGATTTCTATCCTTAAAAGGAGTTAATTTTGCACCCGAATTAAAAACCTGAATCATGAGTCTTATAGATAATTTGAAATGGCGCTATGCCGCTAAGAAGATGAACGGGGAAAAGATACCTCAGGAAAAACTTGATTATATCCTGGAGGCTACCCGCTTATCTCCCTCATCATCCGGATTGCAACCCTACAAGGTTTTTGTGATCTCCAATCCTGAATTACTGGAAAAGATCAGAGGAATAGCCTGGGATCAAAGCCAGGTAACCGATTGTTCTCATCTGTTAGTCTTTGCAGCATGGGATGGTTACAGCGAAGAGCGTGTTTCTTCCGTATTCAACTATACCATGGATGAGCGAGGACTTCCACATAGCACTATGGATGAGTATAAGGAGCGTTTGATGGGTCTCTATAAACCCCTTGGGAAAGAATGGCAGGCAACGCATGCTGCAAAGCAGAGTTATATAGCTTTCGCTATGGCGATCGCTGCTGCGGCTGAACAAAAAGTTGATGCTACTCCAATGGAAGGATTCCTTCCGGAGGAATTGGATAAAATCCTTGAACTGGATAAATACGGACTTAAAAGTACGCTTTTGCTTACCCTTGGTTACCGTGATGCGGACAACGACTGGTTGGTGAATATGAAAAAAGTTCGTACGCCTAAAGATGAATTCTTTGTAGAGATCGATTAACATTCGATCATTTCATACAACTTATAAATTAGAAACTCCCGGCTTACACCGGGAGTTTCATCCCCCAAACCTCGTCTAGTAATTGCACTAAACGCAGTGTTTATTTTAAAATCAAATTTGATACTAACAAATATTAAAAAGATTACGCGTTTTTCGTTACGGAATTCCGTAAATAACAGATAATTTCACAATAAATTTAATATTTATTCATATAATATTCGAAATTGATAAGATATCTTTAAAAGTTAGGGAACGATTATTATAAGCATATTCGTTTTACTATCAGACTACTAAGGTGCTATTCAGAAAGGTTCAAATAGGATGCCACCGACCTTTCATTATGTCTGAATCTTTTTTCAGATCTATAAAAATTTTTCTCTTTTTTTTCTAAAAGTTCATTTCGCCCACTAAATTTTACTCTTTTGGCACTGCTTTCTTGTGGGGTTGAGATGAATAATTCCCAGCGACCCGAACGAACTGCTTCTTTATGGTAGGGCCATGGATCACTCATATCGATGCCATGAGCCTGACTATGGCAATAAGCAATGATGATCGAAGGTCCGTCATAAGCCTCAGCCTCAGTAAATGCTTTTAACATTTGATCCGGATCGGCACCCATAGATACTGAGGCTACATAAACATGGTCGTATTGCATCGCCATGGCACCCAGATTTTTTTTTGCCTGTTTTTTCCCTTTGGAAGCCAGGCGTGCCTTTGCACCTGCAGGAGTTGCTTTGGAGGCTTGCCCTCCCGTATTATCGTAAACTTCATTGTCCAGCACCAGGATATTAACATTCGCTCCAGAAGCCAGAACGTGATCGAGTCCGCCAAAGCCGATATCATAAGCCCAACCATCACCACCAACGATCCAGATACTTTTCTTTATCAGCGCATCTGCCTGGCTAAGTAAATTTCCTGCCTGGGGGTGGTCACTATCCTTTAATGCTATTTTCAGTCGCTCCACGCGAGCTCGCTGCTGGCGTATACCTTCTTCCGTTGATTGGTCCGCTTCCAACAGATCGAAGACCCTATCGAAATCCAGAAACGGTAGCATTTGTAACAACAGATTTCGTGCAGCTCTTTCCCTGGAATTCGCAGATAATCTGAAGCCGAGTCCGAATTCAGCATTATCCTCGAATAATGAATTTGACCATGCCGGCCCTTTACCCTCTTTATTACTGCGCCATGGCAACGCTGATGGGATTCCTCCGAAAATTGAGCTCGATCCGGTAGCATTGGCGATAAGAAGCCGATCCCCGAACATTTGTGTCAGCAATTTTATATATGGTGATTCACCGCAACCGGGGTCACATTTCGGATAGCGGAATAAGGGTTCCTGTAATTGCTGTAGGGGTAGATAGGTCGCCTCGATCTCGGTCCTGTCAATTTCGGGTAACTGTTCGAAGTGTTTCCAATTTTCCATTTGTTCTTCCTGATCACCTTTTCTAGCGGTCATCATCAAAGCCTTTGCAGGACATGCATTTTCACAGTTACCGCATCCTGTACACTGATCTGGATTTACCTGTATGGTCATCTGGTCATAACCGGTCATTGCATAATTTTTATTGACCGGAGCTGATTTCCATCCAACGGGTGTTTTTACAGAATCCTGATCAAATACCTTAACCCGGATACTGCCTTGTGGACATGCCAGCGTACAGGCGCCGCATTGGATACAGGCCTCTGGATCCCAATCGGGGATCATTCCATTATTACAAGTCAGGGATGCAATGGTATTGTCTGTTATATAGGTTCCGTCAACCGGAAACATACCGACAGGAGCTTTATTTCCTTCTCCCGCCAGTAGTATTTCCATCAAGGTTCGGGGACTCGTAACCGGTGTATTGTTTTTTCTTTCTTGTTGCTGACCAGGGTCTGTAAGCACTAGCTTGTTAAGGGATGTGGGAACTGTATCATTATCGATCAGTTCCAATACGGCAAGGAACAACGCATTTAAACTAGCATTCTTTTGACCGATACTGTAAAGGCGCACATGTTTTTTATTGAATTCATAAAGAACTTCCTGGGAGCATCCCTTCTTGAATTCTGATTTTAATGCTTCATTGATGATCAAAACGCCTCCTTCGCGCATGCGTCCCGGTAGTGTTTTTATCTGAGAGTAATGCAGTTCACTACAGAGAATGAACTTAGCTTCCTCGATGAGATAGGGTGCCTTAACCGGTTCTTTGGCAATTCGTATATGGGAAGTTAGCACTGGAAATGATTTGATGTAATCGCATTCGGTATAACGCTGTACGTACCTGTTGGTTCCTAATTTTTGTGTGAGATACTGTAGTCCTTTCAGATCACCTTCTTTTCTGCCATGAAGTAATATTATTTCATCATTACCGGTATGGAGGTTTGGTATAGGCTTTTCTGAAATATGGCTTTGATGCTGATCATCGTCAATTCCTATGGTAAAGCCATTCTTAATTTCACCGGAATTTAAAGAATCAAAGATCGCAGCTACCATTCCAGGGGTGAACTCTTTGGAGGAGAGTCCGTATCTGCCTCCGATAATACGGGGAAGGGTCTTTTGATTGCCTTCCTGAAAGGCATGGGTAAGTGTTTGTACGACATCCAGATAAAGCGGTTCTCCGGTGGATCCCGATTCTTTCGTTCTGTCAAGTACTGCAATATTTTTACAGGTTGCCGGAATAGCTTTCAGGAAATGCTCAGCGCTAAAAGGACGGTAGAGCCTTACTCTTATCATACCATATCGTGATCCGTTTTGATTCAAATGAGCGATGGTTGCTGCTATAGTCTCAGTAGAAGACCCCATGGAAATGATAAGGTTTTCTGCTTTTGGATGACCGAGGTATTCAAAGATCTGATATGCTCTTCCTGTAAGTTTATTAAAGGAATCCATGGTTTCCTGAACGATGCCTGCACATAAATCATAATATTTTGTAGCGGCTTCACGACCTTGAAAATAGCTTTCAGGGCCTTGTGCGGTACCTCTGATCACTGGATTTTCCGGAGAGAGCGCACGATTCCTGTGTGCTGTGATGTCACTTGAGTCTATCATAGCTCGTATAATTTTATTATCGGCCACTTCAATCTTATTGAATTCATGAGAGGTGCGAAAGCCGTCAAAGAAATGCACGAATGGCACCCGTGACCGTAGGGTGGCTGCCTGTGCGATCAGGGCCATATCCTGGGCTTCCTGAACACCGGATGAGCCTAATATTGCATATCCCGATTGACGAATAGCCATGATATCAGAATGATCTCCGAACACTGAGAGTGCATGGGTGGCGATAGTTCTTGTCGCTACATGAATAACATTGGGAGTGAGTTCTCCGGCGATTTTGTACATATTGGGTAACATTAATAATAACCCCTGCGAAGCGGTGAAAGTTGTGGCCAGGGATCCCGTTTGCAAGGCTCCGTGTAACGTACCTGCTACTCCGCCTTCACTTTGCATGCTGATGACCTCAGGAACGTTTCCAAAGCAGTTCTGTGTTTTATCGGCATACCATTCTTCTGCTATCTCAGCCATGGGTGTGGCCGGTGTGATCGGATAAACCGGCATGATCTCATTGGTTTGATAGGCGATTCGGGCAACCGCATGATTTGCGCTGGTAACGGTATATTTTGTTGTTTTCATGTTTTTAGTGCTAAAGGATGGGAGGGGAAAGAAAAAATGGTCGCTTACGGGCGACCATTTTTTACTGTAAGCTTACTTAACGATCTCGATCTTTACCGGTGTCGGATTTGTAATGATGTCGAGTACCGGTGAAAATCTGGCAAGATTTTCAAGTTGTTCGGTAGTGGCGTCAGATTTCACTTTAAGTTTTACGGTGATACCGTCAAAACCTTTTCGCACCTCCGGATCGAGTCCCAGGAATCCGTGCAGGTCACATCCTGCAGTCAGGCTGGACTCAGCACTTTCGATTTCGATTCCATTGGCAGCAGCATGATAGGTCATCGCTCCGGTTAAACAGGAAGCTAAAGCATGCATAACTACTTCGGCAGGTGTGGCCGCAAGGTCATTTCCAAGTAATACGTTCGGGTGGTCACATTCCATGGTGAACACTTCCTTGCGGGTAGTGTCTTCTTGTCCGGCTCCATAGAACCCTTTTACACTACTAACACAATGTCCGCCATCGATCCAGTTATTTTTTGCTCTGAATTCGAACTTAGCCAGTTCTGGCTGTTCCTGAATGTGTCCGATGGTTTCTACCAGTTGATCTACGTTTACTCCGTTTTTAACATTTTTTGATGCAATCATTTTGATTAAATTTAAAGTTGAACAATTTTGTTGCAACTCATAAAACCATTTGCGTGCCAAAAATGATAAAACCCAGTAAATAAAGGGGTTTCGAAGGTTTTTATAGATTTGAAGAACTCACGTAATCTCGTGTATTCACGAATTTTCGTGAGATTATTTATGAGATCTCGTGAAATTAAAGGGGTCTTGAGATCCCAAGTGCTTTCATTCGGGACGAAAGTGTGGTGGGAGGAATATTCAGTAACGCAGCTGCTCCGTTCTTGCCGGATATTCTCCAGGATGTTCGCTTTAAGGCTTTTCGGATATTCTTAATTTCCAATGCCTGCATTTCTTCAGCGGTAAGTATTGTATCTTCGGCGGGAGCAACAGAATCCGATGGTTTGGAAGCACCCGGAAGTATGGTATGCCAGTGCACTTTTCCTGAGCCAGCCAGTATTACTGCTCTTTCTACCAGGTTTTGTAATTCCCTGACATTTCCCGGCCATGAATAGGCGAGTAATTGTTCCCTGTCGGTTTCCGATAAGCTGAATGTCGGGATATTCATCTTAGCAGTATAATGAGCTATCATCGTGTTTGCGATCAAACAAATATCGTTACCACGGTCGCGGAGTGGGGGTACTTTAATCGGAAAAACATTGAGACGATAGTAAAGATCTTCCCTGAACTCATGCTGACGGGAACGTTCGAGCAGATCACGGTGAGTTGCGGCGATGATACGAACATCTATCTTGATGGTTTCAGAACTTCCTACCGGTTCAAATTCCCGTTCCTGAATCACTCTTAATAGTTTGGGTTGAAGATTCAAAGGAAGTTCACCGATCTCATCCAGGAAGATGGTGCCTTTGTCGGCCAGCTGAAACCTACCTTTTCTACTACTCACGGCTCCTGTAAAAGCACCTTTTTCATGTCCGAACAATTCGCTTTCTATGAGATTCTCCGGAATAGCACCGCAATTGATCCGTATAAGGGGGTGTGCATTTCTATGGCTTTCATGGTGTATGGCTCGTGCAACCAATTCTTTTCCGGTACCCGTTTCTCCTGTGATCAATACATTGGCATCGGTTCTGGCTACCTTACCGATCATTTTAATGACCTCTTTCATTGAAGGAGCTTCTCCAATGATGCCATGATTGTTGGTGAGTTCACGTATTTCATTTTCCAGATATTGCGTCTGTGAAGTGAGGAGACGTATATTATCTTCATTCTTGAGTCTCTCTTCAATACTTCTCAGGATCAGGATATAAAACGTTTCCGAATCGGTGCCACTTTTGCTGAGCGTAGCTTCACAGAGAGCGGTAGTGTCGTTGGAGCCGATCACCTTAAGCGGGAATTTGAAAAAAATGCTGTCGCTGGCAGCTACTTTTTCAAATTTGTCACGGATCTGTTCTTCTAGTACGGTGGAGGAAGTTTCATCGAAGAAGTAAAGAATATTTCGTTGCAAGACATCGCTATTTTCCAGTATTGATTCTGCGGCATGGTTGGTATGAACAATCCTGAAATTCTTATCGAACATAAGAATGGCATCCATGGCGCCATTGATCAGTGTATTCATACGCAGGTTGGCATTTTCAAGGGCTTTCCCGGAGGTTGCCAGTTGTTCCTGAATAATATCGAGATCACGGTGTCTTTTGATGAGTACCGATAGAATGCCTTGTGAAAATCCCTGATCGGAAGCCATCAATTCCATAAATATTTCGCGTGTGGCAGTCATAAATTTGCTGTCTCCCGCTGCACTTACGGTGGTAGATCTGCGTTGTCTGTCGATCATGGCATATTCTCCGAAACACTCCCCGGATTCCAGATATCCATAAATATGGGTGTTGTCATGAATCATGACTTTGCCTTCCAGAATAACATAGAGGGTATCGCCTTCATCTCCTTTTTCAAAGATGACATCGCCTTTATCTACAGTGATGATCGAGGCCATTTCACAAAAGCGAAACAGGGAATCATGAGCCACTTCTGCAAACAATGAAGTTTTAGAAAGAAAGCTACAGATATCATTTACTTGTTTATCGGCCATGATAACAGAAAGGATGAAGTACCATTTTTATAAAGATAGAAATAATCCGCTTTTCTTGAATGTTGGTTGCTTTCGCCTGAATATTCATCATGGTTCGCTAATGCCATGTTCTTTTAATAGTTGATTATAGCGTTCTGTTCCTTTCAAATAATTAAAGAAGTACAGATGATCGTCATTAAAAAGTGTCGTTTTATTTCTGGTTGTATCTAAATAATAATAAACACTGTCGTTGAGTTCGATTCCGGCGAAGACTACTGCGATTCGATGGTTTTCCAATCTGCTGCCATCCTTCGCTTTGATCTCCTTTATAGTCTTTAACGCACTCAACGTGTCGCCAGTCTGACCATAGGAATAACCGAGAAAGCGGAAATAGGCAGGGTCATCTTCGGCCAGTTCGGTTAATACGGGAATCGCTTTCTTATAATCAGGTTTTGACATATAAAGGCGCATATACAACCTGTTCATCGTAAACCTGTCGGCTTCTTCATATTCATTTTCAATCTTTCCGATAAGGTCTTCAGCATCCTTATACTTTGCATTGAATATAAGGGCGCTAAAATAATTGGTAGCGGCAGCAAACGAAAGTGGATCGAGCTTATATGCAATCTCAGCTTGTTCCAATTGACGCTCATACTGATCTGTGTAGTAGAAAAATGTGGCGTATTGATATCTGGCGGTAACATCGTTCGGCGATAGGCTGATCGCTTTTTCAAAAGCCTCTTTGGCGGCTTCGTATTGTTTCTGATGATTAAGTAATAATCCTTTTACCGTATAGATTCGGGTAAGTTTATTATTAAGTTTTTCGGCTTTCCGCAGGTAGATCTCCGCTTTTTCTGTTGCTTCTTCTGGATCAGCACCTCCGTAATACGTTTGAAGAAATGTGGAATTCGCGATCTCAGCATAGGCTTCCGCATAGTTTGTATCGATGGCGATAGCCTTTTCGTAATATTCAATGCTCTTGGCGATACTTTCGCGGGTTCTTTTATCAGCTTCATTTCTGCCTTTGAGAAAGAATTCATAAGCCTGAATGTTTTCTGTGGGGATCGTAGCAAGATTTTCAATATCCTCATTACTGATGTTCAGTTCCAGTGCCATGGCGATCTTTTGCGCAACCTCGGCCTGTACTGAAAGTATATTAACCAGGGTCCGGTCGTAATTATCAGCCCAGATATGCTCATCGTTTCTGGCATCGATAAGTTGAGCCGAAACCCGGATGTCATTTCCGAATTTTCGAAGACTTCCGTCAAGCACATAATTAACACCCAGTTCTTTCGCGATTTCGGGGATGGTCTTGGAAGAGTTCTTATAATGCATCACCGATGTTCTTGAGATCACGTGAATATCTTTTAGCTTTGACAACTGCGTAAGGATGTCCTCTGTGATTCCATCGGAAAAAATGTCGTTTTCCAGCTGATTGCTGAGGTTCTTGAAAGGAAGCACGGCGATGGAAAAGTCTCCTTCCCGGGCTGCCGGTCTCAAATATTCTACATAAATGATCGAAGCCAATGCTATAAGTAATGAAATGATCAGGATGAGTCCTCCTCTGGAAAGTTTCTTAGGTCTTCCCGAACGGATGCTTCCTGATCTCAGTTTTCCCTTGATTTTTTTGGCATCCGGAATAGTCAGACCTTTATTGGCCAAAGCGAAGATCGGCATGGTGCCCTCCACATTTTTCAGCTCATAGGCATCCAGGAATTTGAATTCGAATTGTTCGTGATTTCGGGTTTGGTCATGGACCTTATCAGAAATCAGTACACTGCCGGGAATGGCACAGGATTCAATTCTGGAGGCAATATTAACGGCATTTCCGATTATATCATCTTTGGAAGTGATAATATCCCCTACGTGGATACCGATCCGAACAGGGATGACCGGTGATTCCTGAAAGGCTTGTTGCATTTCAATGGCACAGGCTACGGCTTCTACACTGCTTCGGAATATGCTTAGCGTACCATCGCCGAAATACTGGATGATCTTTCCGTTATACTTCCCTGTCAGGGTATTAAAGATCTCTCTGTGTTTTTCGCGGATCAGAACCGCTTCGCTTTCATTCTGATGCATTAATTTGGTATACCCTTCAATGTCGGTGAACATTATGGCGGCCAGTTGTCTCTTTTCTGCCATTATTAGATCGGATAGGTTGGTCTTGTAAGTTAAAGATAGTGAATTGTTTATCATGATAGGTCAGCTAATTTTAATCGGCCTTACTTTACAGAATAGGCCACCATCTTAGCGGAATAGGTTGCGCTTTGGTTTCTTTCGATCTTTAAAAGAAAATAGGGATGTGTATTCATCGTATGAAGTCTTCATCTCATTCAAAAGTGTATAGCACACCTGAAAATTGCCTGACATAGTCGTAGCGATATCAGATGGTCAGTTTTATAGCTATCCAACTATCTTTTAATAGATAAAATTGTGTTAAATGTGTTCAAAGAGGCTATTAAATTATCCTTTGGAAAGTGAAAGCAGTATTCCGGTAATAGCCAAAAAGTTAGGGCTGCCAGTATAACCATTATATGTGTTTAAATGTTGTTTTAACGTTGTTAAACGGCATTTTTCACCTCCGTTTCATAACCTATATCATTGTTCGGTTTGAAAAATGCATCTATATTTGAGATATGGACCTCTTTATATCAGCTACTGCTGTTACTAATTTTATATGGCTTCTTATACTATTTTCATAACCGAAACGTATGGGTAAAAAGCAGGTAGCCTGGCGGCGTACATCAGGCTTCCGGAGGTAATGGAAATGCCAGTTGTACAGTGTTTAGCTGCTTCAAGTGGTATAGCTGAGTTGGCAGGGTCTGATAATGATGGTTCTATATATTTCAAAGCGTTAGAACCTTCTGGCAGAACAAAATGATAATACGGTCGTCATTGCTTTCAGATAGGTAGTGATCTGAGGAGATCTACCCTACGATACGGAAAACCGTATAAATATCGCAGGAGTAAATATTAGTTTTGAATCGGCAGTAGATGCCGGGTTTAGTACAAAAATTACGTTTTAAATGTTTAGAAAAGTTTTAATCGCAGATGATCTCGGAAGTATAAATGCTGGGGTAAGGTCTGTCGCCGAATCTTTGGGGATTGCAGAAGTCGATCAGGTACAATATTGTGATGATGCCTGGTTAAAGCTGAAAAAGGGAGTAACTGACGGGGCCCCATACGATCTTCTGATCACGGATCTTTCATTTAAATCAGACCATAGAGAACAACGCCTCCATAGCGGCGATGATCTTATTGCTGAAGCAAAGCAATATTTTCCTGAATTAAAAGTGATCGCCTATTCCATGGAAGATCGTTTACAAAGAATCAGAATACTTTGTAATAATTTCGGACTTGACGGATATGTATGTAAGGGAAGACGTGGTTTACAGGAATTGGAGATGGCTATCGGTGCAGTCTATGATGCTCAGAACTATTTGTCGCCTGAAGTTTCTCAAGCCCTTCATCCGAGGTCTGATCTCGAGGTGGAAGAATTCGATGTCGAACTGATCAAACAACTTTCACTTGGGCTTTCTCAGGATGATATCAGCAAATTATTCAGAGCGCATCATATATCCCCAAGCAGTCTTAGTTCTATTGAAAAGCGTATCAATAAACTGAAGATTCAGTTTAAAGCGAACAATGCGATTCACCTGGTGGCGATCTTTAAGGATCTTGGGTTCATTTAAAGGCTCATTTCATGCAAACTGTGATGTCGAAGTAAAAATCAACCTCACTAACGTCGCCGTCAATGGCAGAAAGCATATGAATAACATCCATAGGTTTTCCGTTTATTCGGATTAGCTTATGGCCTAAATGTTGTAATACCATATTATTCAGGAGGGCTATGTATTTTATAGTGATATATTCCACCTCGTGGGCACCATAAAAGTCATCGGTAATAATAATGGCGTTCTCAGGGGAACTTCCATCACCACCGTCAATAGGAAGGTCCTTTCCGAACCGGATCTTAATCATTTCTTTTAAATTCATTACAGTGTAGTGTTATGAATTTAAATTAAATATAATTATGCTGAAGGTCATTACGGTTTTCCGTATGAGAAGAAAATAAAAAGTCTAAATTCAGATTTATTCGTTAAAAGAGATTCTTTTTTAAAATTAGTCTTCCCATCCGCAAAGTGTGCGTTTAAGTTCACGGGCTTCCTTAAGGGTTGTTTCATAGACCTTTGTGGAACAATTACTAAGCCCACGGCATTTCGGTGTTAAATGGTATTTCTTACTGGAAGGGCCTTTGCAAATATATACCTTGGTTTCACTACTTCCGAAGGAAAATAGAAATACCGAAGCAACAATAAGGAACCCCTGAGTAAGGTATTTACCTTTCAGGTGCTTTATCATGATCAAGGATTTATTGATGGCTAATGTATGAAAAAGATGTCAAAACACAACATATATGTGTTGAAAATTTTTTAAACATATCAACCTCCACTTCAGATCATCGACATTATGAAAGGAAAGTTTGATTATTCCAAAACGGCATATCCAAAATTCACCGAAAATTCAACACACCAAACGATGAGATATTTGTGAGTTTCGAAATTGACATTTTCAGGGATGTCATACGTGTAATTTCCTTCGAGTCCTTTTAATTCCCCCAGTGTGATATAATCAGTTGCATTTTCATCGGTGGCCAGATACAGCTCCAGTAGGGGGCCATCATCAGATTTGAAATCAGAAAGCGAAATTTCAGTCATTTCATTGTTGACACTCGCTTTTCCTTCCGTGTCGTGAGCCACGCTGATAAAATCACCCATAAGTAGGGAATCATCTTCTGTCATGGAATCATCCTCCTCATCCATGGCCATTTCATCCGGAGTGTTTACCGTGGGATTATTAACAGGAGAACTATCATCAGAGCTGCTACAGGAGATGGTGATGGCATATAAAATAACCAGCAATAAAAGCAAAGATCTCATAGGGTTGGTGTATTGGTTACTTTAATTGGGTCGGGGATCCTGAAGTATCCTTACAGATCAACGTATGTTACATTTGCTGAAGTGTGCATTACAGCGGTTTAGTGGTTCAGAAAAATCAGGTCTGTGAAACTACCTCGATCAATCACAGGTTTGCTGACACTCAGCATTCATTTTATCGAGATATGCACGGGTATATTTATCAGGGTTGTCATCTACATCCTGTGGCGTGTACGGTTGTTTTAGATATTGACCGACTTCTGTATAATACCTGCAATCACAGGTTTCGTCTTTTTCACAACTATTGGTTAGTAAGAGTATGCAAAGCAGGGTAAAAATCTTCTTCATAAGCATTTCTGTAATCCGGATAGCTAAGTGTTAAGGAGCGCCTATCCGCTAATCATCAAAAATACTGCTGTGACTTAAGCTTTGGGTTAAGTCAATATTACCTAAGTTTTAAGAAATATCTGTTGTTAATTTAACGTTGTGATCGTTTGCGGTACATTGTACTGACTTCGCGGTAATGCGAAATGATCTGCTCTTCTTTAAGGCGGAGGAAACGCGCAGCATTATGATACAAGATATTATATTTCTCCTCATTGTCCAGCCATCCGATATCATAGACCACCCTAAGGTTTTGTTCTATCGTGCCCGTGTAATCAGACCCGAACATCAATCGGTCTCCGAGACCTTCCTCGTAAAGTAAACGAAGATTAGGTTCCCATATTTGTTTAGGCATCATAATACAGATAGCTGAAAAATCGCAATACACCTGTGGATATTTCTTCATTAAGGCGATAGCTTCTTCGGTATAACCCCCTCCGTAATGCATAAGGATAATCCTTAGATTCGGATATTTTTCAAGAATGGGTGCCAGTAGTTCAGGATTCGCGAATTGCGGACTGTAGTTTGGTCGCTCCTTTTCATCGACTTTCGGTGGGCCTGTATCGCTGTGTACTCCAACTGGCAGATCCATATCTGCAGCAAACTTCCAATAGGGTTCCAGTCTTATATCCGTGGGGGGGATTCCATAATAATTGTATACGGATTCTCCGAGAATTTTCAGCTCATATTTTTCATAGAGTTCTTTTAATTCGTCGTAGGTAAAAAATTCTTTTTCACAGGGTGATTCCATTTCAACCAGTTTACTGCATGGGAATTGGAGTCCGCCCCAGAAATCTTCGTCTGCTTCAGCATAGAGTCCGGCATACTTGGCAGTCCCGCCAGCAAGGGCGAGCACTACATTGTTCTGTTCCATTTCCTGCTGAGTCCATTTTAATTTCAATTGATCAAGGGAATCACCTTCTGTCAAACCTTGAGGATTATAGGCTTCATTTCCTTCATATCCTTTGGTCAGATGCATATGGACATCGATCACGGGTCTGCCTCTCATGAATTGTTCAAAGGTTTGGAAGGTTGATGGATTCGCCGTCATGATCAAATACCCTCCACTGAAAGCGAGGGCAAAAACTAAAAGCCTGAGTAATTGTATCTTCATCAGAAATTGCTATTGAATCAATTAAATTAAAGAAATACCCGCTTTAAACCTATTATTAAGGATAAGTTTCGATGTTTGACCTATGAATACTGAAAAAACACTATTATTTAAATCTTACTCCAGCAACCGTAGAAGATCCGACTTAGAAACAGTTAGGAGTCCTGCGGCCGGCAATCTTTTGGTGAGCTCGCGCCAGTTTGTATCTTCTGCATAGATCTTCTTTAGCATCGGGAGTGCATCGTCGGTCTTGCCATCATTTGCAAGTGTAATCGCTGTCCAGTACTGCATTTCGAGATTGTCGGGAAACATCTCCATAGCCGCATTATATTCTGTCATGGCTTTATCCATCTGAAGTTTTTCCACATAGAGGTCTCCTTTATTCATATGTTCATAGGCTCTGTGGACTTTCAGCAATCTTTCGAGCTCTGCGATGGGGTTGGTATGATCATCTACCCGAAGATCTACCAATCGATCATTCCAGGGTTCTTCACTCGCTTTTCCCGGTACGACTAAAAGAGCAGCAGATTGTTTTCCTCTGATATCTCCTCCCGCGTTCTGCGCTGCTTTTAATACGTATACCATACGTTCGGCGAGGGGCATGGTTTCACTTTCATTCCATGCTTTCACCATGGCAGGTACCACCTTGTTATTAAGCATCATGTTGGCCTGAACTGAGAAATTTTCCCCATGGCTGTCACCGGCATCTTTGATACAACTTTTACCGGTATGCACCGCAGTCCTGCCATGGGTGTCGAGTATTGCCAATTGCCGGAATTCCCTTCCTTCGTCGGTAGCGAGCAAAGCCTTCACGGCGTCCTCCGGAGATTTTCCTTGCTTCAAAAGTGTTAGGCCACGCGGACCAAAGGATTTGTTTATAAATGACTGTGTAGCGATAACGCCAACACCCGCTTCTCCCCAGGCAACGGAAGTTCCCACTGCGAACCAGTGACTTTGAACCGCCACCGCCATTTCGCCGGTACGGGCGTCGCGGGCGACAATTGAAAAAGTATGGGCCAACGGATCAGCTGGCTTTTCCTGAGCAACGGAAAAATTGCAAATAGCAAACAGAAGAGCGAGGGAAAATAAATGTTTCATATGGATGGTTTTGGTAGTTGATCATTTTTTTAAAATCTGTAATGGCGGACTAGTAATTACGCTTCTGCTGTTCGTAACACCGATAAGGAGTATTAAAAGTGTAACGGTAGGCAGCAAAACGACAAACGGGAATAATGAGGGGGTAAAGGTAGTTTCGAACATATACACCGCCAGTAACTGACTTGCGAGAAGGGAGAGTAGGATTCCGGATAATGCACCTAATAATCCCAGATAAAGATATTCAAGTGCAACAATGGAAAGTATCTGTTTACCTCGTGCACCTATAGTTCTGAGGAGAACACTTTCTTTGATCCTTTGATATTTACTGCTTCTGATGGATCCCAACAATACGATAATTCCGGTGATGATACTGAAAGAAGCCATGAACTTGATGATCCAGGAGATCTTGTCTAGCAGATCCTCGATTACAGAGACGACCTGTCTCAGATCCAGAATAGAGATATTTGGATAGGCTGAAACTAGTTTCTTTTGCAGGTTCGCGGCACTTTCCGGAGTGGCAGATTTGCTGGTGATCACACGAAATTGTGGGGCATTTTCAAGTACACCGACCGGGAATACGATCGAAAAATTGGGCTGCATCCTACTCCAGTCAACTTTTCTTATTCCGGCGATCCGGGTATTCATCATCAATCCCTGCACATTGAACTTCACGGTATCCCCGACGTTGACCATCGCACTTTCCGCAAAATTTCGGCTTACCGTTACCGGAATCATTTCCCGTGAGGAAACAGCAGGGACGAATTCACCTTCTTCCAGTACTTCTGTATCTATCATGTGATCGCGATAGGTTACCCTGAATTCGTGATTAAGGATCCAGCGATTAATATGGGAAGTGGTATCCTTCCGTATAAGATCAGCGGGTTTGCCATGGAGCTCGGCTACGCGCATGGTGATGATCGGTATATTGTCAAGTACCGGATTTCCCGTTTCCTCAATGGTGTTAACAACCGCTTCTGACTGGTTCGATTGTACATCGAGAAGTACAATGTTCGGACTGGCTGAATCATTCTTTATGGAAGCCTCGGCAAGCAGCAGGTCACCTGAAAAATAAAGGGTACTTATCAGGAAAGTACCGGTTCCGATGGCCAGTATGAGTATAAGGGTCTGGTTTTGTGGTCTGAACAAATTGAGCAAACTCTGCCGGGCTTCGAAACTCCATTGAGAGGGGAAAAAACGTTTCACAAGTTTGATAAAAATTCTTCCGATTCCACTCAGGATTCCAAAAGTGACTGCAACACCGGCGATAAATGACAGGGCATATTTCCAGCTTCCCAACAGCCAGTAACATATGAGCAGTAGTGTAATTACGATACTGGCGATCACATAAAATCCGGTGCGACCGGCTCCTTTGGTGTTCTCATCACTGACCCTCAGCACCTGAAGTGGAGATACCTGCCATGTACTAATCAAGGGATGTAGTGCAAAGAGTATCGCCATCAGCATACCAAGTAAAATACCGGTTAGAATGGCACGGGGAGAAATGGAGATCACCAGGTCAACCGGGATGAGGTCATGCAACAGGTATGGAAAAAGATACTGAAGCATCACTCCTATAGCACTTCCTATAATACCACCGCAGAGTCCGATGAATCCAACCTGGATCAGATAGATCATAAAGCTCTGCTCCTTGCTGGCGCCGATACATTTGAGCATAGCAATAGAGGGAAGTTTTTCTCTTATATACAATTGGATCGAACTGGCCACCCCTACACATCCGAGGAGTAAGGCTATAAATGCTACCAGATTCAGGAATTTACCAAAATTTTCATAGCGTCTTCCAAGTCGTTGGCTGGTAGAATTATGTGTGTCAAGATCGGCATCTTCGGCATCCAATACCGGGTCGATCTTCTTATCCAGTTCCTCCAGATCTGTATCGGGGCCGGATTTAAAATAAAATTCATAGTTCACACGGCTGCCCAATTGAATAAGTCCGCTTTCTTCGGCTGCTTTCAGAGGGATGATGACAGGTGGGGCAATGGCTCCAAAAAAGGTTGAACTTCCCGGTACGGAAATAAGGGATCCGGCTATTCTTAATTTACTTCTTCCGAGTTTGATGCTGTCTCCCGGCTTTAGTCCGAATTGTAACATCAGCGTCGCATCTACGAGTGCTGTATTATCCTCTTGGTAGGATTCTGCTGCTGCTGCCGGATCGGTTTCCAGTTTACCATAAACCGGGAATTGTCCTGAGAAACCTCTGACCTCAACTAGTTTTGTGGAGGATGTAGAAGAAAATGCCGCCATGGAAGAAAAGCTTGTCTCCTCAGCCTGGGGATTCAGAGAGTCTATAATATGTCTGACCTTTTCATTCGGATAATTATCACTATCGATAGTATAGTCGGCACCCATCAATGCTTTTGATTGTAGTGCAATATTATTGTTCAGGTTGTCACCGAAAGATTGAATGGAAACCAGTGCAGCGATTCCAAGAACGATGGAAGCCATGAACAGTGCAATCTTGCTAACACCTGATCTGCCATCCCGCCAGGCCATTTTAAAAATCCATGCTAATCCGGGTTTAGAGTGCTTTTTACCCATGAGCAACCGAAATTTCGTCAGCGATCTTTCCTCCCCGTATCCTCAGAATATGATCGGTCTTTTGTGCGAGTTCCATATCATGAGTAACGATGACCAGTGTGGTTCCCGCCTGGTTGTTTAGGTCAAATAGCAGCTCGATAATCCGGATTCCGGTATCGGAATCCAGATTTCCGGTAGGTTCATCGGAGAATAGTATTTCCGGATCATTGGCAAAAGCACGGGCTAATGCAATTCGTTGTTGTTCACCTCCTGATAATTGTGAAGGGTAATGGTGTCCGCGATCCGATAATCCGACCTTCTCAAGGAGTTCAAGACCTTTTGATCTTGCGTTCTTATCACCGAGAAGTTCAAGAGGAATAATGATGTTTTCTAATGCTGTGAGAGTGGGGAATAATTGAAAATCCTGAAACACGAAGCCAACCTTTTGGTTACGAAGCATTGCTCTTTCGTTCTCATTCATTTTTGTCAGATCCTCTCCACAGAGAACGATCTTTCCATCATCGGCATAATCGAGTCCGGCACATAATCCTAACAAGGTGGTCTTTCCGCTTCCAGAGGGGCCTACGATAGAGAATGTCTCTCCTTTTTTGATTTCAAAGCTGATGTTATCAAGTACTTTTAACCTGTTGTTTCCGTTGGCATACGATTTACTCAGGTTATCGATCGTTAAAATTTTATCCATCTTTTGTAATTTGCGGGATATGCATTGGTTAAACAAATTAAGGAAATGATTTTGAATAGATCGGTTTATAGAATGTTAATGGTGGTTTCCGGGATGTTTTTATGTGCCCTGACTGCCTGTAAGGATTCAGAAAAAAAGGAAAACAGCACAGAAAGTTCTGTGGAGAATACATTAGAAAAGCAGGAAGATGCGATAATATCGGAGGTAGAAGCAAAAAAAGGCACCATCCTGTTTTTTGGAAATAGCCTTACAGCGGGTATGGGTTTGGCTCCCGAAGAATCATTTCCTGCGCTTATTCAAAAGAAGATAGATTCATTAGATTTACCCTATACGGTGGTGAATGCCGGTCTTAGTGGTGAAACCACGGCAGCCGGGAAGAACCGGCTTGACTGGGTGCTGGACCAACCCGTGGCTGTTTTTGTATTGGAACTGGGAGCTAATGACGGACTCCGGGGGATTCCTTTATCCGAAACGCGTGCGAATCTTCAGGAAATCATCGATAAGGTGCGTGCCAAAAGCGAAAATACTGACATTATACTGGCCGGTATGCAATTACCTCCCAATCTGGGTGTTGAATATACCGAAGAGTTTAAAAATATATTTCCGGAGTTGGCAGTGAAAAACGAGGTGAAACTGATTCCATTCTTATTAAAGGATGTGGCTGCTATTCCGGAGTTGAATCAGAATGATGGGATCCATCCGACTGCTGAAGGACAGAAGATCGTCGCTGGTAATGTTTGGGAAGTTTTGAATGGATTATTACATCAGTGATTCTGAATGCAACTTATCGAACCGTTAAAGATTCATTCATATGACCGTAAAAATAAAAAGCCACCTCATTTGAGGTGGCTTTTCCATAGCTACTATTATTTATTCGACCTGCCTTAGATCTAATTAAATGGGATGATCTTGTCAATGATGTGTAACACACCGTTGGTTGCCTGAATGTCTTTTGTAACAATCTTGGCAGAACCGTTGATGATATATTCACCATTGGCATTCTTGGTGATAGTGATTTGGTTGTCGACTCCGGCCTGAATAGTGCCTTTTTCG
The DNA here is from genome assembly GCF_007279655.1 of Robertkochia solimangrovi. Lineage (GTDB taxonomy): Bacteria > Bacteroidota > Bacteroidia > Flavobacteriales > Flavobacteriaceae > Robertkochia > Robertkochia solimangrovi. Next base: position 544,810 of record NZ_QKWN01000001.1, read on the forward strand.
ACAAGTTGTTCAGCTGTGAACGCACCACCCGCCACGTGATCGATGATTAAGTAGGTCAATTCAGACCCTTCCGGAAGCGGACCGTAGCTATCAAATGCAGCGTTGTTCGGGGCAAACACTGTATAAGGACCATCTTCCTCAAGGGTGCGATCTACTTCAAGAGTGGTCAGGAACTCTTCGAGTTTAGATAGTTCCGGACGCTCTTCGATTAACTCACTCAATTTCTTTGTAGGAGCTTCAGTAAGTGTGGTTACTGTTACCTGATTGCTTTGAGAAGACATGTTTCCGGCTTCGTCAAAGGCGTACACTACAAAGTTATAGTTTGTTCCAGCCGTTAACCCTGTTACATTGAAGTACGTGTTACCGGTGGTTGTTCCTACCTTAGATCCATTCTGATGGATCTCATATCCTGTTACAGCTTTGTTATCGGTAGCAGCATTCCAGTTAAGGGTCAATGATGATTCCTTAATGTTGCTGGCCTTTAGGCCGCTAACGGCTGTCGGAGCTTCTGTATCCGCAGCTTCTTTTGTTGTCACCTCAAGTACGTCGCTTACTGCACCTTGGTTTCCTGCTGCATCCTTAGCTCTTACGGTGATCTGGTACACAGTTCCACCGTTCAATCCATCCAGTGTAAAGGCAGTTCCCTCAGTCACATTTCCTTTTACGGCACCGTTTACAAGTACATCGTAAGATGCGATACCGATATTGTCGGTTGCCGCAGTCCATTTGATCGTGATACTGTTTTCAGTGATGGTTACTGCTTGCAATCCGGTTACCTTGGATGGCGCCTCCGTATCCTCTACAGCTTTTGTGGTAGGAGACACAATGTTACTGGCTTCAGAGGCATTACCTGCAGCATCTTTAGCGACAACTTTGAATGTGTATTTGGTAGCACCTTCAAGTTCAGTGATCGTAACGGTAACTTTGTCACCGGTCACGGTTTTAACCACAGCACCATTCTGGTAAACATCGTATGCTGTTACACCAACATTGTCTTCGGATGCCTTCCAGGTTAAGGTTACCGCGCTTTCAGTGATGTTTGATGCAGCGAGGTTTGCAGGAGCCGTTGGTGCCTCTTTATCTTCTCCGGCCTTAGTAGTAGCAGATACGATGTTACTTGCCTCAGATGCATTATCAGCAGCATCTTTAGCTACGACTTTGAAATTGTATTTTGTATCCGCATCAAGTCCGGTAATCGTAACGGTAACTTTATCACCAGTCACGGTTTTAACCACGGCACCATTCTGGTATATGTCGTATGCTGTTACACCAACATTGTCTTCGGATGCTTTCCAGGTTAAGGTTACAGCACTTTCAGTGATATTTGATGCAGTCAGGTTTGCGGGTGCTGTTGGCACTTCTTTATCTTCTCCGGCCTTTGTGGTAGGAGATACTACATTACTCGCGTCTGAGTTATTGCCAGCTTCATCTTTAGCTACGACTTTGAAGTTGTATTTAGTACCTGACTCGAGACCGCTGATCACAACGGTGTTCTTATCTGCAGTCACCGTTTTAACGAGTGTACCATTCTGATAGATATCGTAAGCGGTCACCGCTACATTATCCTCAGATGCATTCCAGGTCAACGTCACTTCTGTTTCTGTGATGTTTGAAGCTGCAAGGTTCGCAGGAGCCGTTGGGGCCTCAGTATCTGCACTTACCTTTGTCTGTACAGTTACCACATTACTCGCCTCAGAAGCATTCTTGGCAGCATCTCTGGCAACTACTTTGAATTTATACTCTTTTCCTGATTCCAGTGCGTTTATAACTATTGTAGTAGCCGTTGCATCCTCAAGAGTTTTGACGATAGTACCGTTTTGATAGATATCATAAGCAAATACCGCTACATTATCTTCGGATGCTTTCCAGGTTAGCTTCACTGACGTTGCAGTGATCTCACTGGCTGTGAGGTTCGAAGGAGCTGTTGGCGCTTCAGTATCTTTTAATTCATTGGTTTTTACAGTAACAATGTTACTGGCTTCAGATGCATTATCGGCAGCATCTTTAGCAATAACCTTGAACTTGTATTCCGTCACCGACTCAAGTCCGTCGATAGAAATCGTGGTTACGTCACCTTCAACAGTTTTAACGACTTTATCATCCTGTAATATATCATACGTATTTACGCCGACATTGTCTTCAGCGGCAGTCCAGCTCAGTTTTACTGAATTTGCGGTAATATTACTCGCTTTAAGTGCCGTAGGGGCGGAAGGAGCTTCAGTATCTTTTTCAGCAGCCGTGGTAACGTTGAGCAATTCACCTTCATCAGAGAAATTGCCTGCGCTGTCTTTAGCCAAAACTGTAAATTGATATTTTGTGCTGCTTTCCAGGTCGGATACCTTATAGGTAGTTTCTCCATCGGAATATCCAATGCTCTCTCCATCCTTATATACTTCATAATTCGTCACTTCAACATTATCCGTTGAAGCATCCCATGAAAGAGTAACAGAATTGGTAGTTATCTGTGTAGCGATGAGACCGAAAACTGCGCTTGGGGCTTCTTTATCTGAAGGTTTAATCAGATCTTCAAAATCTTCGGTTTCACACGAAACAAAAATTGAGGCAATAATTGAGAATAGGGCCATGCCTCTCAGTAGGTTAAATTTCATAAATTTTTCTTTAGTTAAATTTATTAATCGGGGCTTCCTTAAAATTGCACTTCTGCAATCGACATTAATAGTTTTACGGGCAAAAACTATTTTCGGATCTCAATAATTCTAACTTTAACATTTGCAGTTGTAAGTTACGTTAAATCAGTCTAATAAGCTAATTTTCTACGCAAATGACTCTTAAATATGACAGTAATTAGGAAAAAACTCACAGTTTTGAGTATGAAGTAAAATATTTTCTATGTTTTATCGACGAAATGCATGTCTATATCGACCAAATAACCACCTGAAAAGGCATTTTAGTATGGATTTTTTTTTGAAAACTTACCCGAAAAAGTATTTTCGGAAGATCCAAAATCTGATTTTAAGAAGAAATTGCGGTGGTTAAACAGGAGTTTCTTAGGTGAAGATCCATTCCTGTTAGGTCATATTTTATTTCAGACCCGAGGCACTGATACCGAAGAGGGTGCTGTTATGCGGTCTGAAGTTCTGCTGAAATTGGTTAAATGCTATATACTGGTTGTCGAATCTTGTAGGAAAACCATAATCATCGGTATATTATCGTAATATAACGTGTAGTTTATCCTTGTTTTTGTGTATTTTATCAGGCGGCTGACACAAATATGGTAGGAATATTCAATTTTTGCTGATGATAGCGCTAAATATCGAATAATCAGTAAAGTACTACTAATATTCCTTTTGTAATGAACGTATCGCGACTGCGGGTTCTTCTTCTATTACTTCCTTGGCTGTTCAACTTCGGTTATTCCCAGGATCATCGTTTGAGGAGAGCCGACGAAACATATGAGCAGCTCGATTTTATAAAGGCGATCCGTCTTTATGAACGTCTGTTGCATAAAGGATATCGTTCTGAAACCATCTACGAAAATCTTGGTAATTCCTATTATTATACTTCTTCTTATGAAGAAGCTGCAAAGACTTACCGTCTCCTTTTCGGAATGTCCCGGGAACTGAAATCCGATTATTATTTCAGATATGCGCAATCCTTGAGATCTTCAGGACGTTATCAGGCTGCAGATTCAGTAATGCAGGATTATTATCAAAAAAATAGTGCAGTAGCAGTAGATTCTTCCGCAATTACCGGAGATTACCGTGAAAGGATTCGCAGGGTTTCCGGACGCTATGCGGTTACCAATCTTCCTTTCAATTCCGAATACTCTGATTTTGGAGCAATCTATAAAAAGGACCGTGTGATTTTTACTTCGGCCAGAGATACAGGGTTCCTCGCAAAGAAAAGACATAGTTGGGACTATCGCACTTTTCTTGATCTCTACAGTATACCTTCCGACGGAAAAGGACATTTCGGGGTTCCTGCAAAGTTATCGAAGGAACTCAACAATCGGTTCCATGAAAGCAATGCTATTTTTACCAGGGATGGTAAACGCATGTTCTATACCCGAAATTACTACGAAGGAAGACGTGCAGGTCGCGATGATGCCGGGATTACACGCCTGATGATCTATACGGCTAAACTGGATGATAAAGGAGAGTGGGTTGATGTACACCCGATCTCCATTTGTGAAAAAGGATATTCTACGGCTCATCCAGCGTTAAGTCCGGACGAAAAGTATCTGTTCTTTGCATCCGACAGATCCGGATCCCTTGGGCAATCAGATATTTTCTATGCGGCAATTCTCGGTGATGATGAGTTTGGAGAAGTAAAGCCACTGAAGGGAGCGGTTAATACCGGAGGACGTGAATCATTTCCCTTTATAGGGGATGACGGACAACTGTATTTTGCCAGTGACGGACATCCTGGTCTGGGAGGGTATGATATCTTTACTGCCGAACTCAACGATGATATGTATGCTGTTCATGTTACTAATATCGGGGCGCCTGTGAACAGTCGGTGGGATGATTTTTCGGTTTCACTTAACCCGGGTTCGCGAGAAGGATTTTTTGCAAGTAACCGGGAAGGAGGAAAAGGAAGCGATGATATTTATTCCCTGGTGAAAGTTGAGAAACTTCGTGACCTGAAAGGAGTTTTACAGGATAGTACTGCGCGGGTACCTATTGCCGGGATACCGGTTGAGTTACGGTCTAAAGACAGCCTGTTATATAGCGTGGTAACCGACAGCCTGGGTGCATATAGCTTTCCGGATCTAAAGGAGGATTCGGAGTATGTGATCCGTGTTGATCAGAAAGAATATGAATTAAAGGAAATTCAGGTACCTGAAGGCAATGATAAAAGATTTGATGCCAATCTCAATCCGGTGAATGCTTCTGCAACTCTGGAAGAGCTTTTAGATTTCGATGCTATCTATTTTGCTTTCGACCGGTCAGATATCAATGCATCTTCTGCTTCGGAACTCGATAAGCTTGTTGCTTATATGAAAGAAAATGATGGGTTGGTGCTGAACATCACTTCTCATACGGATAGCAGAGGAGCGGCTGCTTATAATCTGAAATTATCCGAACGCAGGGCGCAGGCTACCCGTGATTATCTGGTTGCGAATGGTATCTCAAAAGATCGTATCGAAGCGATTGGGATGGGTGAGAAAGAACTAATCAACGAATGTGGAGATGGGGTGAAATGTTCTGCTGCGAGTCATCGTGAGAACAGGAGGTCAGAATTTCAACTGTATCGACAGACCTCCGAAACCATGAACGGAAACGGAGGCTGATCGGCTTTTAAGAGCGAAGTTCCATCAGGCGGGCCACATATTTACCCACTACATCAAATTCCAGATTGACTTCGGTTCCTATTGTATATTGATTGAAGATCGTATGATCATAAGTGTAAGGAATGATGGCAACACTAAAGCTGTCTTTGTTGGAATCAACAACTGTAAGGCTGGTTCCGTCAATAGTGATCGAACCTTTTTCAATGGTCATATTACTTTTTGACGGGTCATAGGTGAACGTAAATCTCCAGCTACCTTCTTCATTAGCGATCGCTGTACAGATCCCGGTTTGGTCAACATGTCCCTGTACGATATGTCCGTCGAGACGATCTCCGAGTTTCATAGCTCTTTCCAGATTTACTTTTTGTCCGGCTTTAAGAGATCCGAGTGCCGTTTTGTTAAGGGTTTCCTGTATAGCGGTAACGCGATAGGTATCACCTTCGATAGCTACGACTGTAAGGCAAACCCCGTTATGGGAGACACTTTGATCGATCTTTAGTTCATGGGTGATATTGCTCTTAATCGTAATATGGAGGTTCTCCTGTTCCTTTTCCAGTGATATGATCTCACCTAACTCTTCTATTATTCCGGTAAACATTCTATTTTATTAGTTAAATTTGCGTAATTGCAGCAGCAATTTATGAGGGTATAAAGATACGGAAAGCTTTGCCCTGTAAAAAGGCAATTTAATAGAATAAAAGCATTGCATATGAAAAATGATGAACCTATCAGAGTAGGGATCTCTGTAGGCGACCTGAACGGGATCGGTTGTGAGATCATCCTGAAGACCTTTGAGGATAACCGCATGCTTGATTTTTGTACACCGGTGATCTTCGCTTCCACCAAGGTAATGTCATATCAGCGAAAATTGCTGAATATCAATATGGCCTATCATGGAGTGGATAAATCGGAGAACATAGTGGATGGTAAGATCAATATAGTTAATGTCTGGAAGGAGACACCGAATATAGAGCCGGGAAAAGAAACTTCGGAAGGAGGTAAGTACGCATTTCTTTCATTGAAGGCGGCTACCGAAGCACTGAAAAAGGATCAGATCGATGTATTGGTGACCGCACCGATCAATAAGCATAATATTCAATCGGATAAATTCAAATTTCCGGGACATACCGATTATCTGGCCAAAGAACTGGAAGGGGAATCCCTTATGTTTATGGTTACCGATGATCTTAAGGTAGGATTGATGACCGATCATGTGCCGGTTAAGGATGTTAGCAAGGTGATTAATGCGAAACTTATCCGTAAAAAATTACAGCTGATCAATGCATCACTGATCACCGATTTCGGAATCCGCAGACCGAAGATCGCCGTTTTAGGGATCAATCCACATTCTGGAGATAACGGAGTGATCGGAAAAGAGGATGATGAGGTGTTGAGACCGGTAATCACAAAGATGAATGAAGAGGGTATGTTGGTTTACGGGCCATATTCTGCCGATAGTTTCTTTGGAACAGGAAATTATAAGAAATTCGATGCTGTACTGGCTGCATATCACGATCAGGGACTCATTCCATTTAAGACCCTTTCTTTCGGGAGAGGGGTAAACTATACGGCCGGACTCAGGAAAGTGAGGACGTCACCAGACCATGGTACTGCTTATGAGATCGCCGGAAAAGGCGAGGCAGATCACCATTCTTTCGAGGAGGCGGTTTTTACTGCGATTAGTATTTTCAGAAACAGAGAAGAATACGCGGAATTGACCGAAAATCCTTTGAAAAAGCTATCTGTAAAGTTATAAACAAAAAAAAGTTGATAACATTACTATGATTTATAAAATTTTATATCTTTGCACCCGCCTTATCTCTAAGGAGATGGCAATTAAAACTGTTGTTTAAAATGATGAAGCTAAAGGAGTTCGATATTCCTTTTGTAGGATTGAAACAAGGTAAACACCAGTTTGAGTATCAAATTGACAAGTCGTTCTTTGCTGCTTTTGAGTATACCGAGTTCAACGATGCGAAAGTAGAAGTTGAGATTGAGCTACAAAAAGGGAGCACGATGCTGGAGCTGTTCTTTAAGGCGAAGGGTTCAGTTAATGTTAACTGTGATCTTTCCAATGAGCCATTTGACCAGAAGGTGAAGGGAAAACTTCATCTGGTGGTTAAGTTTGGTGAAGAATACAATGATGAAAATGAGGAGTTGCTCATCATTCCGTTCGGAGAACATCAGATTAACGTCGCGCAGTATGTTTATGAACTGATCGTATTATCGGTTCCTGCGAAACGGGTTCATCCCGGTATCAAAGACGGAACTTTGTCAACGGAAATATTACAAAAGCTCGAAGAGTTTCAACCGAAGGAAGATAATAAAAAATATGACGGGGATACAGATCCTCGTTGGGACACATTGAAGAAACTATTAACGGATAAATAAGATTTAAAATGGCACATCCTAAGAGAAGACAGTCCAGTACAAGGAGAGATAAAAGAAGAACGCACTATAAGGCGTCGATGCCTCAAATTGCTACTGACCCTACTACAGGTGAATCGCACGTTTATCACAGAGCACACTGGCATGAAGGTAAGCTTTACTACAGAGGTCAGGTACTCATCGATAACACTACAGAAGAAGTAGCGTAACGATATCAGAAGATAAAAAGTTAAAACTCTCACGGTGGTGAGAGTTTTTTTATACAAAACTTTTGTATCCGTCAAAAACAATTTATTTTGCGCCATTATTCGGATAAAAATTAGTAATTTCGACTAATTTTTATCGAATTTTGCACGTTTTTGTCCAAAACTTAGCGAATTATGAGTGAACTAAAAGCCGCTATCTCGGCTGTGGGAGCTTACGTTCCCGAATTTGTGTTGACGAATCAGATGTTGGAGAGCATGGTGGAGACCAATGATGAATGGATCACTTCCAGAACCGGCATTAAACAACGTCACATATTAAAAGAAGAAGGTAAGGGAACTTCTTTCCTTGCTATTAAAGCCGCAGAAGACCTACTTAATAAAAGCGGACTTGATCCTAAAGAAATAGATATGGTAATCGTAGCTACAGCTACGCCCGATCTTCCCGTTGCTGCAACCGCAGCTTATGTCGCTTCTGAAATCGGAGCAACGAATGCATTCGCTTATGACCTGCAGGCTGCATGTTCCAGTTTTTTATACGGAATGTCTACAGCAGCAGCTTATATCGAATCAGGAAGATATACCAAAGTATTACTGATCGGTGCGGATAAGATGTCGTCAATCATTGACTATACTGACCGTACGACCTGTATTATTTTTGGTGACGGTGCCGGGGCTGTTCTTTTCGAACCGAACACCGAAGGACTCGGACTTCAGGATGAATATCTCAGAAGTGACGGACATGGAAGAGAGTTTTTGAATATCGAAGCCGGAGGATCTATTTTACCGACAACAGCGCAAACTGTTCAGGAAGGAAGGCATTTCGTTCACCAGGATGGAAAGACCGTATTTAAATTCGCGGTTTCCAATATGGCTGATGTTGCCGAAAAGATCATGGTACGCAACAATCTTACCAGGGATGACGTTCAATGGCTGGTACCTCACCAGGCAAATAAGAGGATCATCGATGCAACAGCCAATCGCGTTAATTTGGATGCTGAAAAGGTAATGATCAATATTCATAAGTATGGAAATACGACTTCCGCAACCCTTCCCTTGTTGCTCAATGATTATGAGAAACAATTGAAAAAAGGTGACAATCTTATCTTTGCCGCTTTTGGAGGAGGATTTACCTGGGGGTCTATTTACCTGAAGTGGGCTTATAACTCTTAAAAACAAATACACTAAAACTAATAGAGGAATCATGGATTTAAAAGAAATTCAAAGTTTAATCAAATTCGTGGCTAGATCCGGCGCAAGCGAAGTAAAGCTTGAAATGGAAGATGTAAAGATCACCATTAAAACCGGCGGAGATGATGAGAAAAGAGGTGAAACAACCACCTATGTTCAACAGATCCCCGTTAATCAGGCTATGCCACAGCCTCAGATGCTACCTCAAACTTCAGCTCCGGCCCCTGCCGCTGAAACTCCGGCTCCTGCCGCAACAGAGGAAAACAGTAAATATATCACGATCAAATCTCCGATCATCGGTACGTTCTATCGCAGACCTTCTCCGGATAAACCTAACTTTGTAGAAGTTGGTGATACCATATCTCAGGGTGACGTTCTGTGTATTATTGAAGCGATGAAGTTATTTAATGAGATCGAATCGGAAATTTCCGGAAAGGTTGTTAAAATTTTGGCTGAGGAATCTTCACCTGTTGAATTCGATCAGCCTTTATTTTTGGTAGATCCCTCATAAGTTTAATCATATTATCCAAGCTCCAAATCATCCCCCGGATGTGTTTGTTTTTTGAGATATGAAAATTGCGTGATATGTTTAAAAAAATTCTAATTGCAAACAGAGGTGAGATCGCACTACGTGTGATCAGAACCTGCAAGGAGATGGGGATCAAAACCGTTGCGGTTTATTCCAAAGCCGATGAGGAAAGCCTTCATGTGCGTTTCGCAGATGAGGCTGTATGTATAGGTCCGCCCCCGTCGAAAGACTCTTATCTGAAAATTTCCAATATAATCGCTGCAGCAGAGATCACGAATGCAGATGCTATCCATCCTGGATATGGCTTCCTTTCTGAAAATGCTAATTTTTCAAGAATTTGTAAGGAACACGGTATTAAATTTATCGGTGCATCTCCTGAAATGATCGAAAAGATGGGAGATAAGGCTTCGGCCAAGGCGACCATGAAAGCTGCTAAAGTACCTACCGTTCCCGGTTCAGATGGAATCCTTGAATCTTATGAGGAGGCTATAAAAGTAGCCCGTGAAATGGGATATCCTGTTATGCTGAAAGCTACTGCCGGAGGTGGTGGTAAAGGAATGCGTGCAGTATGGAAGGAAGAAGACCTGCAGAAAGCACTTGCCAGTGCACAACAAGAAGCCGGTGCAGCCTTCGGAAACGATGGTATGTACATGGAAAAACTCATCGAAGAACCTCGCCATATCGAGATTCAGGTAGTAGGTGATCAGTATGGAAAAGCATGTCACCTTTCTGAAAGAGATTGTTCCGTACAACGTCGTCATCAGAAACTGACTGAGGAAACACCTTCTCCTTTTATGACCGATGAACTTCGTGATCAAATGGGTAAGGCAGCCGTTAAAGCTGCGGAATTCATCAAATATGAAGGTGCCGGTACTGTTGAATTCCTGGTAGATAAACACAGGAATTTCTATTTCATGGAAATGAATACACGTATTCAGGTAGAACACCCGATCACAGAACAGGTGATCGATTATGACCTGATCCGTGAACAGATCATGGTAGCTGCCGGAGTACCGATCTCTGGTAAGAACTACATTCCAAAATTACATTCTATCGAGTGCCGTATCAATGCGGAAGATCCTTATAATGACTTCCGCCCGTCTCCGGGAAGAATTACTACCCTACATGCTCCGGGAGGGCATGGAGTACGTCTCGATACACACGTTTATGGTGGTTATGTGATTCCGCCGAATTACGATTCGATGATCGCTAAACTGATCACTACCGCACAAACCCGTGAGGAAGCGATCAATAAAATGAAACGCGCTCTTGATGAATTCGTAATTGAAGGTATTAAAACGACTATTCCTTTTCACAGACAATTGATGGATGAGCCTGATTATATCGCAGGAAATTATACCACCAAGTTTATGGAAACTTTTAAAATGAATCCTCCTTCAGAAGAAGCCTGAGGCATTCATTGAGTGTAAGATTTAAATTGAAAGTTATATATATTTGGCAGGTTAGCATGCGCTAACCTGCCTTTTTTTATTCAGAAAGCCGTGCCAGCTTACGGCCCGTATGACTGCCCAACGCAATACCCATGCCGCTGAGGCGAACGCCGCAATATACATTTTCGGAGAGTTGCCGTAAGATCGGCAGTTTGGATTCTCCGACCCCCATGATACCGCTCCAGCGATGATCGATGGTGAAATCGGTCTCCGGAAGGATCACCTCTCTCAAGAGCGTTTCCAGTTTGTTTTGAATCAAAGGTGTTTCCCCGAATTCTTCGGTTTGTTCTCCTCCAATATCCAGATTCCTACCTCCGCCGAACAAAACACGACCATTTATATTCCTGAAATAATAGTATCCCTGATCGATATGAAAGGTGCCTTTGAATTTGAGTTTGGGAATTACTGAGGTGATCAATACTTGTGCTCTCGCCGGTTTGATCTCGTCATCGAGCAGGTTCCTGGCGAAGCCATTGGTCGCAACGAAAAGTTTTCCGGACTGGAAACCACCGAGATCAGTCTCAAGGTGAACCTGGTTGTTCAGCTCTTCGAAGGTATGCAGGGTTACCCCATAAAGTATATGGATCGATTCACTGATGCATTTACGATGCAGTTGGCTCATCATCATTCCAGTATCGATCTGGCCTTCATAGGCACTGTAAAGCATATGATCCTGAATACGTCGGAATCCGAACTTATTCTCCTTAACCTCGAATACCTTTTTTCCAAAGACAGGCTTCAGGATCTTATTGAGACGTTTCCGGTTCTCCAGGCAGGCTTCGAAAAATTCAGGATCTCCCTTTATAAAGAGTTCGTAGCCGCCATAGTTCTTATAGCCAATATTTTTATCGCCAAGGTTCTGACGTAAGAGCTGAATGCCTTTATAACGCATTTCGACAAGGCTCCGCATTTCATCTTCAGTATGCTGGTTCATATCACTTAGCAGCTCTGAAGCGCTGCCAAAACAAGCGAAACCTGCATTCTTTGTACTGGCCCCTTTAGGTAATAGGCCGCGTTCCAATACCACGATCTTGGCTTTAGGCTCACGCTTGCGCAGCGCAAGTGCACAATTGAGTCCTACAATGCCCGCTCCCAGGACTACATGATCGACCTTACTGAGATACGTTTTGAGTTCCCACCAGGATAGTTCGTGGTTACCCTACCCCTCTGTGCGATCCTGGCTCAGAGGGAATGTTTTTTATGGTTGTTTTCATTCGTAGCATATAATTTGCTTTAAATAATGTCATACGAAGCCTCCTTTAAGGTCTAAATCGGTGAATTTTTACAGTTGGGGGAATTCGTAATACTTAAAGATAAGTTTTTTGGTCGATTTTTTCAGAATGTATTTTTAAGTATGTTAAGCGCTGATATACAATGTTATATGAAATGAGATTCGCTGGGGTATTCATCAATTGTATAATCGGTCCTCTACTAGAGTGAATTCGTTTTTAAAAATTAACAGAATTATCAAGCAACCTTTTGTGGTTTTCTGCATTTACTAGAAAAGAACTTAAACTTGAATATGATGAAAATGAATTTTTTCAGAACTTCTGCCATCACGTGTATGGCAATATTTGCTTTGGGGTGTAATAATGATGATACCAATGAATGCGATCAGAACTTTACCGGTGCACTGCAAACGGAGGAACAGGATTTGGTAGGAGAGTGGCGTCTAACCTCTGCAACAGCTGAGGATGAGATCGATCTTACCGATGATGGTGAAGAGAATCCAACGACCGATCTTTTCATACAATTTGAGGAATGTCAGCGGGATATAGCATATAACTTCGAGAGCGACCGTGATTTTACGTATCTGATCGGGTATAATAATACCGAATGCGAAAGTAGTCGTGATGGTATTGCCGGTACCTGGAAATATGAAGCAGGAGTGTTGAGTATCCGTTCCGGATGTTCCTTTGGAAATATGGTAATCACGCTTAACGATAGTGATACTGCCTTCACCATCTCCGAGGTGAACCGAATCAGAGACGTTCAGAATGTAGTTGTGGAAACAACGATCACGTATACGTATACCCGATACTAAGGTTCAGAGGTTAAACATTTAGATTTATCGGTATTAAAAGGGACTTTTCGTAAATTCGGGAAGTCCTTTTCGCATTTAAAAATGAAGAATTCAGAAGTATCAAAAGCTACCATCATCCTGTTTTGCCGTGAACAGCTGGCCAGGGATATCTCCGGGATAAGAACGCAATTGCTGGACATAGAGGAAGCACTTTCGGGTGAGACAAAAAGTACGGCCGGTGACAAGCATGAAACGGGAAGGGCTATGCTTCAGTTAGATCGTGAACAATTAGGGGAAAGGCTACTCAAAGCAGAGAAAGCACAACAAGAATTCGAACGATTATTGTATGGATCCGATCCGAAGGAGTTGTACATACGGCCTGGGAAACTGGTTTGTACCGACAAAGGCTATTTTTTTATCGGACCTCCCTTGGGGAAACTGAATATAGATGATGTTCACGTATTTGCGATCTCTCCGGGTTCTCCCTTAGCTATAGCATTCATGGGGAGAGGGGCTGGTGATCATTTAGATTTTCGGGAAACTATTTACCGGATCATTTCGGTTGATTAAGACGGCTTTTGATCAGGGACGCATTAGCCGACAATTGTAATCGGGAGCCAGGCTCAACCGGAGCTTTTGTTTTGAACAATATCTTTTTTCGGCCACAATTTGCTTCCGTAAGGTAACCATTACCTTCGTAAAAGGACTGGCGTATAGTTACGGGGACTCCGCCGTTCTTCACAGCAAAAAGCTCTTCTGGATATAAGAGTACCTTATCTTTAGGATCTCCTTCAAAATATTTCATGGAAATATCATTGACTTCACCGAAAAGTCCGGCCACATATTTATTCTTCGGAAACTGATACAGGTTATAAGGAGTGTCCAGCGCTACGGGCTGGCCTTTTTTAAGTACAAGGGTGCGGTCTGAGTAGGATAAGCTATCGGTGTTTTCATGGGTTGCAACGATACAACTGATCTTATTTTCCCTCAGATAACTGAACAATTGCCTTCTGAGTTTGTTCTTTTTATTATTATCGATATTGCTGAATGGTTCATCGAGCAATAACAGTTTTGGTTCTTTGGCTAACACTCTGGCCAGGGCGATACGTTGTTGTTGACCGCCGCTTAGTTCATTTGGTTTTTTGCCGGTATGATCCTGCATGTCCACCAACTCCAGAAGTTCCTGTATACGCGCCTTTTTCTTTTTTAGATAGAAGTTGGAGAGGTATTTGCCGATATGTTCTTCAATGGTCAATGTATGCTGCAGGTCAAAATCCTGAGCCTGATATTTCATAAAGTCTTCTCCCGGAACCAGATGGTATAGCGGACCCAGAAGTTTCTCACCGTTCCAGGTTAGTTCACCTTGATCCACATGAAGTAATCCATAGATGATTTTAAGTAAGGTGCTTTTACCGGATCCGCTTTCACCGATGATCGAGAGCTGTTCTCCCGCCGTTAGTTCGAAGTTGATCTTGTGCAACACTCTGCGGTCATCATAACTAAAACTCAGATTGGAAACTTTCAGCATATCTTGTAGAATAGATGCAATATTACTAATATAATTATGAACAAACAGGATTCCTTCAGCAGTAAAACACGGCTAAAATTATTCTCCGGATTCTCTTTAAATTAAAAAGCCGCCTGATCATCAGGCGGCTTGCGCATATTTAAGTAAACCATCGGTTCTACCCTTTCAGCTTATTCAGAACTGCCTTATTAGGAAGTTCAGTATAACCCATATTGTAAAAGGTAAATCCGAAGATATCGGCATATTGCTCTATGGTCTTGCTTACGGGAGTTCCCGCACCATGACCGGCATTTGTTTCAATTCTGATAAGTACAGGGTTATCACCTGCTTGTTTTTCCTGAAGTTCTGCTGCAAATTTAAAGCTGTGCGCCGGTACTACACGATCATCATGGTCACCGGTGGTCACCAGGGTTGCAGGATATACGGTTCCTGCTTTAACATTATGCACCGGTGAATATCCTTTCAGATATTCGAACATTTCCTTGCTGTCTTCTGCAGTTCCGTAATCGTAGGCCCAGCCCGCACCAGCGGTAAAGGTATGATAACGCAGCATATCCATGACGCCAACAGCAGGTAGGGCAACTTTCATCAGGTCCGGACGTTGTGTCATCGTCGCACCTACCAATAATCCGCCATTTG
The DNA here is from genome assembly GCF_007279655.1 of Robertkochia solimangrovi. GTDB lineage: Bacteria > Bacteroidota > Bacteroidia > Flavobacteriales > Flavobacteriaceae > Robertkochia > Robertkochia solimangrovi. Next base: position 560,016 of record NZ_QKWN01000001.1, read on the forward strand.
AACCACCTCTGATGGCCAGATGTTCCGGATTGGTATAGTTTTCCTTAATCAGGTATTCTCCTGCAGCGATGAAATCATCGAATACGTTTTGTTTTTGCATCTTAGTTCCTGCGATATGCCACTCTTGTCCATATTCACCACCTCCACGCAGATTCGGGACCGCATAGATTCCTCCCTGCTCCATCCAGACAGCCATAGCCGTACTGAAGGAAGGGGTGAGGCTGATGTTGAATCCGCCGTAACCGTAAAGGATGGTCGGATTCATTCCGTTGCGTTCAATTCCTTTTTTATACGTGATGATCATCGGTACTTTCGTACCGTCTTTAGAGTTGTAGAACACCTGTTCAGAAACATAGTCTTCACTATTGAAATCGATATCCGGCGTATAATACACAGCAGAAGTTCCGGTTTCAGGGTCGTACGTATAAATACTTCCCGGATTGTGGTAATTGGTAAAGGAATAATAGAGTTCTGTGTCTTCCTTTTTACCGTTTATACTGCCTGCACTTCCAGCTCCTGGTAGTTCGATCTCACGGATCTTATTCCCGTCGTAATCATATTGGTAAACTTTGGATATAGCGTCGACCATATATTCCGTAAAGAAATACCCGCCACCCTTGGAGGGAAGTAATACATTTTCGGTTTCAGGGATGAAATCTACCCAGTTTTCCGGTGACGGATCTGCGGCATCAACGGTCACGATCTTTTTATTCGGTGCATCCAGATTGGTGAGGATATATAATTTACTTCCCACATTTTCAAGAATAGAAGTGTCGCTGTCTGTGTCACCAACAATAGTGATCAGAGGTGCATTTTCCTGAGTCAGATCCTTTATGAATAGCTTGTTTCCGGTAGTGGAGATCGACGCTGTGATCACCAGATAGCGATCATCATTCGTTACATATCCACGTACATATCTGTGTTTTTCTTCCGGTGTTCCGCCAAAGACCACTTTGTCTTCGCTTTGTGGTGTGCCCAGTTTATGGTAATAGAGTTTATGTTGATCGGTTTTTGCCGATAACTGGCTGCCTTCAGGCTTGTCGTAGCTACTATAGTAGAGACCTTCCTCTCCTTTCCATGAAACTCCGCTAAACTTAGCATCCACGATAGTATCTTCAATGATCTCCTTTTTAACAGCGTCCATGATAATGATCTTACGCCAGTCACTTCCGCCTTCAGAAATGGAATAAGCAACGAGTTTACCGCTATTGGTAAAGCTCATGCCAGAAAGGGAGGTGGTACCGTCATCGGAAAACTTGTTGGGGTCAAGAAACACTTCCTCTATTCCTTCAGCATCCTTTCTGTATACGACATATTGATTTTGAAGTCCGTTGTTCTTGCTGTAATAATAGAAGTCACCTTCCTTTCTTGGGGCGGTGATCTTTTCATAGTTCCATATTTGTTTTAAGCGGTCTTCCAGCTGTTGTCTGAAGGGTATCTTTTCAAGATAATTGAAGGTAACAGCATTCTCTTCTTTAACCCATTCAGCAGTTTCTTCAGACATATCGTCTTCCAGCCAGCGATACGGATCTTTTACTTCGGTGTCAAAATAGGTATTGACACTATCGGCTTTTTTAGTGGTAGGATAGTTCAAGGTAATGGAATCTTTATTGGTTTCGGAATTACAAGCGGTGATGATCAGGCAAAGCCCCGAAAGTCCCATTAGTTTAGTTTTCATGGTTGATTTTTGCTTAAAAATAAGGATTAGAATGTTAGAGTAACGTTAAAACTGACAAATCAGCGTATTATAGAAGAAGATGTGATGATTTTACACTTTGAAGCATATAAAATTAGTGGAAATTCAATGCGAATACGGTGAGGTTTGAAATGACTGGGATTACTATCAGTGGAACCTCAATGGCTACTCCACATGCTGCTGGAGTGCTGTTATTGGGAAATCCCGGAACTGACGGGACGGTTTCCGGTGACCCTGATGGTAATCCCGATCTGATCATCGTTCATTGATCTGTTATAAAATAGCAAAGGGGACCCGATGGTCCCCTTTGCTTATATATATAACTAACAGATCTAAACCAATTCGTTGGCTACAAGATATTCTGCGATCTGAATCGCGTTAGTAGCAGCACCTTTTCTTAAGTTATCAGCTACAACCCACATATTCAGTGTGTTTGGTTGTGATTCGTCTCTTCTGATACGACCTACAAAAACATCGTTCTTCCCTTCTGCATAAATCGGCATCGGATAGGTATTGGTCTCCGGATTGTCCTGAACCGTAACCCCCGGGGTTTGATTAAGAATGCTTCGAACTTCGTTCAGATCGAAATCTTCACTAAACTGTACGTTGATCGATTCACTATGTCCACCAACTACTGGTATACGTACGGCAGTTGCAGTTACCTGAATCGCTGGATCTACGATCTTCTTGGTTTCTTTAACCAGTTTCATTTCCTCTTTGGTATATCCGTTTTCTTCGAACACATCACAATGCGGTAACGCATTTCTGTGGATCTGATAAGGATAGGCCATTTCACCCTGAGTTCCGGTATATTCATTTTCCAGTTGGGTCACCGCTTTAACACCGGTTCCGGTGATCGACTGGTAAGTCGATACGACAACGCGCTCAACCCCATATCTTTTGTGTAAAGGAGCCAGAGCCAGTACCATTTGAATGGTTGAACAGTTCGGGTTTGCGATGATCTTATCGTCAGCGGTCAGCTGATCAGCGTTGATCTCAGGAACTACCAGTTTTTTATCGGGATCCATTCTCCAGGCAGAAGAATTGTCGATTACAGTGGTTCCTGCTGCAGCAAATTTTGGTGCCCATTCCAGGGAAGTACCTCCACCTGCTGAAAACAGGGCAATGTCTGGTTTCGCCGCAACTGCAGCTTCAAGACCGATCACCTTATAGGTGCTTCCGTTAAATTCGATCTCCTTTCCTACTGATCGCTCAGAGGCTACAGGAATTAATTCGGTTACAGGGAAATTTCTTTCCGCAAGTACTTTTCTCATTACCTCGCCAACCATTCCGGTTGCTCCAACTACGGCTACTCTCATATTCTAAATTTTAAAACTCCCGCAAAATTAAGCTTTTCCTTAAGTCTGTCAATAAAAAAGATATTTATTAATTAAAAAATAACACAATGTTATAAATATAACAACTTGTGTGAAAATATACTATTGTGTCGTTTATTCTCCGATTGTGGATTCTGGGAGGGATATTCCGATACATTTAGAATTGATGAATGTCAAACTTAAATTATTGGGGTTATTATGCTCGGTTACTGGTTCCTGTAAAAGTTACAGGCTGTTACTTATATTAAAAAAAGAACCACCTTTTCGGGGTGGTTTAGTTAAACATTTCGTGTAGCGGATGTTCTGACGCTCAGAAAATATCTTGAATAATTTTATTTCGTTTTGGATCCCTATTCTGGGATGGTATAAAGATAGGTAAAATTTTATCTGCTGATGCATAGGGAAGTGATGATACTGCTCCAGATTTCTCGGGACACCTTCGGCAATGGCGGAATAAGTTTCCGTTTGGCATTCTGTCAGGTTAATTTATAGGAAATTATTTTTTTCCTTTTTAACCGCGGGTTTTCCGCCGATAACTACCACAAATTCACCTCTGGGAGCGTGGTGAGTGAAGTGATCCAACACTTCCTGAAGACTTCCTCTGACGGTTTCTTCATGTAATTTGGACAGTTCACGGGAAACGCTCACCGGTCGTTCAGATCCGAAATAAGTGATAAAGTTTTCCAGGGTCTTCAACAGTTTGTGGGGAGATTCATAAAAAATCATTGTCCTAGCCTCATCAGCAAGCTCAGTAAGCCGCGTTTGCCTCCCTTTTTTGACGGGAAGAAATCCTTCAAAGAGAAATCGATCATTGGGGAGTCCGCTGTTCACCAGGGCAGGCACAAATGCCGTGGCACCCGGAAGGCACTCTACATCAACACCCGCTTCCACACATGCGCGAACCAACAGAAAGCCGGGATCAGAAATAGCAGGAGTACCCGCATCACTAATCAGGGCAACGGTGGTACCTTCCTGGATTCTTCTGACGATCTGCTCCACCGTTCGATGTTCGTTATGCATATGATGACTCTGCATCGGAGTAGATATCTCCAGATGTTTTAGCAACTTTCCGCTGTTGCGCGTATCTTCTGCTAAGATCAGATCGGCTTCCTTCAGGATACGGATCGCTCTGAGGGTGATATCTTCTAAGTTTCCGATGGGTGTGGGTACGACAAATAATTTAGACATGCTGCAAAAATAATATCATCCGACAGCGGGGCGAAAGATTTTTAGGAAAACTTCTTTTCTACGATCTGCATGAAGCGCACCTCATAATCTTCTTTGCCTTCCCAGCCATTATGGTCAGGGCGTACCATATCACGAATGAATGCATCCGCTTCGGAATAATCCTCCATCGTATTGATCTGCGAGATCACACGGGTATAATCATCGGCATTTCCGTCGAACAGATGCTTGATGAAAGCGATCTTATCATTGAGTCCGATATGAAGACCCGGATTTAACCGATCGTTCAGGGAACGTATCTTCTCTGCAACGTTATTTCCGGAAAGAGAAGTCATATCAGGGGTTACCGTATCCATGTCACGTTTAACAAAGGTGGGCTCTGTTGTAAAATCAGCCAAAATATCATCCAGTGATTCTTCTGCTTCTTCTTCCGGCATTTCACTGATCATATCTTTAATGGTATCCATCACCGGAGTGATCAGGTTATCCTCATGCGGATTATTCTCCGGGATATCACTGTTTCCGCTCAGTACGGAATTCGCCAACTCTTCAAAACGTTCCCCAACTTCACTTTTTTCCGGAGCGGAAGGCATGATCAGCTCTCCAAACTGACCTTCCACGAATTTAAGAAGTGTGAGGTTCTCGTAAAGCTTTCTGGCTTCAAGTTGCATTTGGGCAAGATCATCGGTGCCATCCATTTGCACAATTTTCTGTGCCAGTCGCTTCAGATCTGCTTCAAGTTTCTTTCTCATGATTACTTTTATTTAAGTCCGGTCACTTTCCGGAGCAATTTTTTGGTCCTAAAACGAGATATAAGATAAAAAATAATCTTTAAACAGGTAAAGTTCCTGAGATTAAAGATGTGAAAATACGGGGAACTCTCCTTAGTTCCAAATCCGTTATTTCCATGGTGTAATTTAATTCGGAATTCATTTACACCGACCAGAATTTATTGCTTAAGTTTGTTAAATTCATAACGGAAGATTTAATTAATTGTTACACAGGCCGAAAAAGCATGTTTCTCGAAAATACGGTAAATCATAAAGAGCAGTTTGGGTGGATTGAAGTAATATGTGGTTCGATGTTCTCGGGAAAGACCGAGGAATTGATCCGCCGTTTGAGACGTGCACAGTTTGCAAGACAAAAAGTTGAGATCTTCAAACCGGCCATCGATATTCGCTATGATGATGAGATGGTGGTATCGCACGACTCCAATGAGATCCGATCCACACCAGTACCTGCAGCGGCTAATATCCGACTTCTGGCAGACGGATGCGATGTGATCGGAATCGATGAAGCACAATTCTTCGATGATGAAATTATTTCGGTTTGTAATGACCTCGCCAATAAAGGGATTCGCGTGATCGTTGCAGGACTCGACATGGATTTTAAAGGGAATCCCTTTGGTCCCATGCCGGCTTTGATGGCCACCGCAGAATATGTAACCAAAGTTCATGCGGTTTGTACCCGTACCGGAAACCTCGCTAATTATAGCTTCAGAAAATCGAATAACGAGAAGCTCGTAATGCTGGGAGAAACGGAAGAATATGAGCCACTGAGCCGTGCAGCTTTTTACAAAGCCATGTTAAGAGAAAAGGTGAACAAGATGGAAGTCAATGAACCCAAAGAGGTTTCAACCAAGGACCAGACGAAACACAACGATGAATAAGGCCAGGGAAACCGTGCTCGAGATCGATCTTGGAGCACTGGAACATAATTACAAATACCTCCGATCGAAACTCAATTCCGAAACCCGTTTTCTTTCGGTGGTTAAAGCCTATGCCTACGGAAGTGAAGTTCAGGGAGTGGCCAAGAGACTGGAAGCACTGGGAACCGACTATTTCGCCGTTGCCTATACCTCCGAAGGAATCACTCTCAGAGAAGCAGGTATTACCAGGCCGATACTGGTACTGCATCCCTTGCCGGCACATTTCGAAGATATCATTCGGTATAACCTTGAGCCTAGCTTATATAATAAATATGTGCTCAATGAATTCATCAGGTCTGCCAGAAAATTACATTGCAGTGAGTATCCCGTGCATATCAAGATCAATACCGGATTAAACCGACTCGGATTCTGGGAGAATGACACTGACCTGATTACGGAAGAACTGGAGCATGCTCCTGAACTTAAGATTCGTTCCATCTTCTCGCATTTGGCGGCATCTGAAGATAAGAATGAAAGAGAATTCACTCTCGGACAAATAAACAGTTTTAAAAATACGGCTGCACGTCTGATCAAAAAACTCGGCTATAAACCTTTGTTACATCAGCTGAATACCTCAGGTATTCTCAATTATACCCATGAGGCAGAATTCGATATGGTAAGAAGTGGTATCGGACTTTACGGATTCGGTAACGAAGCGAAATATGATCAGGAACTAAAACCTGTTGTAAGTCTTAAAAGTGTTATTTCTCAGATACATGATATTGAACCCGGTGAAAGTGTAGGGTACAACCGATCATTTATCGCCGACAGTTACCGAAGAACTGCCACCATTCCGGTTGGGCATGCCGACGGCATTACCCGAATCTACGGAAACCGAAAGGGCGAACTGAGTATTCATGGGAAGAAAGCTCCTATCATTGGAAATGTCTGTATGGATATGCTGATGGTCGATATCACAGATATTCCGTGTTCGGAAGGTGATGAAGTCATCATATTTGGAGAAAGTCCAACCGCAGCAGAGTTTGCGGAAAGAGCCGGCACAATCAGCTACGAACTACTGACTGCGATATCTCAACGCGTAAAACGTGTTTTGATAAATGAAACAACTTCGCCATAATACCCTGCGTAAGGGAGTTTCGTCACTTTTTTGTGCACAAGCGTACTTAAACCTTTAACTTCTCCAATGCCAGTTCCTTATTGTAAAATACCCCAAATGGGGTATTGTTAGCTATTTAGCTAACCGTTATTTTAGCGCGGAGTCATGCCGTTGGCATAGCTTATGTATCAGGGAGGAGGAGACGTTATTAAATGTTTCGCGTGTTTATCTCCGGCGGGGGGAGCCTTTATAGGTATTGTTCGGAAATAAACCTGAGCGAATTCATATACCGAGTGAATTCGCTCGTTGCCCTGATCTTTAACTTTCCTTTTTAAATCCTTTTTTCATAATCAGAACTGGAGATACCACTGAAAAAGATTGCGTATTTTTGTGGGGTAAAATTCGGATTCTATGACAAACAAAGTAACGACTACCTGGGAAAAGAACATGCGATTTCATTCTACCAATCCCGCCGGTGAACTCTATATCGATGCTGGGCCGGATGACGGAGGAGAAGGAAACGGACTCAGGCCTAAGGCGTTGATGCTGTCATCTCTCGCCGGATGTTCCGGGCTGGATGTTGCATCCCTCATCAAAAAGATGAAACTCGAAGTCGATAATTTCAAGATCGAGATCATTGCTGAGCTCACCGATGAGCATCCAAAATATTATCATAAGGTAAGAGTAGAATACCATTTTTATGGTTCACAATTGAATGAGAATAAGTTACAGCGTGCTGTTGACCTTTCGGTAAATACTTATTGTGGGGTCATGGAAATGTTTCGCAAATTCGCCGAGATGGATATTGCTGTACAGTTCCATCACTCATAAATCAGGTCATTCTCTAAACACCTCATTAATCGATAACCGAAGTGCTATGCGATGGACTGTTAAACCTGTTCCCGATCAAAACCTTGTCGATACGCTCAATGCCGAACTCGGTGCAGGGGAGCTTGTGTCCAGGCTTTTGGTGCAAAGGGGAATAACGACCTTTGAGGAAGCACGTCGTTTCTTCAGGCCTTCGCTCGATCAGTTACACGACCCATTTCTCATGAAAGATATGGATAAAGCCATAGTGCGTATCGAAGAGGCGATTCGTAATGAGGAGAATATTCTGGTATTCGGAGATTATGATGTCGACGGTACTACTGCGGTATCACTTTTATATTCATTCCTGAGTAGTATCTATCCCAATGTTGCCTGTTATATTCCCGATCGTTATGAAGAAGGATATGGCGTTTCCATTCAGGGGATCGATTTTGCCGCCGATAATGATATTTCTCTGATCATCGCCCTGGATTGCGGGATCAAGGCTATCGATAAAGTGGCCTATGCCAAAGAAAAAGGGATCGACTTTATAATTGGAGACCATCACCGGCCGGGAGATCAACTTCCGGATGCGGTTGCCGTTCTGGATCCGAAACGCGAGGATTGTAATTATCCATATGATGAACTATGTGGTTGTGGCGTTGCCTTTAAGATCGTACAGGGATTAGGCGGGAAATTAGGACTGGGTATTGAAGACCTTATGCCCTATCTCGATCTGGTCGCTACCGCAATCGCTGCCGATATCGTTCCCATTACCGGGGAGAACCGCGTATTGGCATGGTACGGACTCCGAATAATCAATTCGTCTCCAAGACCGGGTATCAAAGCCCTGACCAATCAGATGCAACGGGAATTCACGATGACTGATGTGGTTTTTATCATCGCTCCGAGAATCAATGCTGCCGGTAGGATGAAACATGGTTTACACGCGGTCAACCTGATGATAGAGCAGGATCTTGATCAGGCAATGCAGTTCGCTGCTGAAATTGAGCAATACAATGCTGACCGAAAGGATCTCGATGAAAAGATCACACTGGAAGCTTTGGAACAGATCCGTGAAAAAAGTGAGGAAGAGCGCTATACGACGGTGGTCTATAATGAACTCTGGCATAAAGGAGTCATCGGGATTGTCGCTTCCAGGCTTACGGAAACCTATTACCGGCCAACCCTGGTTTTTACCAAAAGTGGGGATAAACTCGCCGCTTCGGCACGATCGGTAAAGGATTTCGATGTCTATAACGCACTGCAGGCTTGCGAAGATTTTATAGAACAATTCGGCGGACATAAATACGCGGCAGGTCTTACCCTGCTGGAACAACAATACGAGGCTTTTAAGAAGAAGTTTGAAGAAGTCGTAGCGGAAACTATCGATAAACGCTTGCTGACCCCGGAACTCTCTATAGATACCGTGATCGATTTTGAAGAAATCACCCCTAAATTCTATAGGATACTTAAACAATTTGCCCCTTTCGGACCCGGAAATCCTTCGCCGGTTTTTATGACCACAGGATTACGTGATACCGGTTATGCAAAAGGAGTCGGTCAGGACGGGAAACACCTTAAGATCAAAGTTACACAAAACGGATCCACAGCTATAGACGGCATTGGTTTCGGACTCGGTGATAAGCTACCCGATATCACAGGCAGGAATGTGTTTGCAGCGGCATACGCACTCGATGAGAATGAATGGCAAGGTCGCGTGAGTTTACAGCTTAAATTAAAGGATGTTCGTCTAGATTTCTGACACACAATACATTATCTTTACATTTATAGTATAAAAATTTTTGATTATGCGATTTTTCTTGGTTGCCATTTCGTTATTCTTACTAGTTTCCTGTACTCAACAAGAGGAACTAAAAGAAACCTCAATCAACTCCCCCGGAAATATAAATACTGTTGAATTCTTTATCGATGCCTCAGGGGTGCCTAAATACCGGGTAATCCATAAAGGGACAACCGTTATCGATACTTCATCCCTGGGATTTGAATTCAAGGATATACCTGCTTTTAAAGGAGATTTTCGTATCGTTTCGATCGATTCCGGAAGTACTGATGAAGCCTGGAAAATGCCATGGGGTGAACAGTCGGAGGTGCGAAACCATTATAACGAACTGAAGGTCGATCTGGAAGAGACCCTTGAAAATGCAAGAAAATTAAATCTCGTCTTCCGGGTGTATGATGATGGAATCGGATTCCGGTATGAATTTCCGGAACAGGCACAAATGAACGAGGTAATCATCACTGATGAACTTACGAACTTCCAGCTCACCGTCGATCATACGGCATGGTGGATTCCGGGAGACTGGGATATCTACGAACACTTGTATAATACTACCCGGGTTTCTGAGATCAATGCGATCAGCAAAAGGAATCATCCGGATCTGGCCCAGACCTATATTCCGGAAAATGCGGTCAACACACCAGTGACTATGCGTTCACCTGGAGAACAGCCCTATTACCTGAGTTTTCATGAAGCGGAATTGCTCGATTATGCAGGGATGACGCTTAAGGTGAATAATGAAACACTGAACCTGGAAAGCGAATTGGTAGGGAGTGATATCACAGGATATAAGGTAAAAAGAAGTTTGCCTTTTCATACCCCCTGGCGTACCATTCAGATAGCCGACAAGGCTACAGAACTCATCGATTCCAAGCTCATTGTGAACCTGAACGAACCCAATAAACTGGGTGATATTCCATGGTTCACTCCGATGAAGTATACCGGAATCTGGTGGGAAATGCATTTGGGGAAATCTTCCTGGGACTTTGCCCGTACACAGGTTGCAGGGCAAACTTTCAGCATGGAAGATGCTTCCGGTACTCATGGAGCCACGACAGAGAATACCAAACATTATATCGATTTCTCCGCGAAGAATAATATTGGAGGGGTATTAGTGGAAGGCTGGAATACCGGTTGGGAACATTGGATCGGTTTTGAAGATCGGGAAGGGGTATTCGATTTTGTTACTCCCTATCCGGATTATGATCTTGAGGAGGTAGTGCGCTATGCCAAAGAAAAAGGGGTTCAGATCATTATGCATCATGAAACATCAGCAGCACCGAGAACTTATGAGAAACAATTAGATACTGCCTATGCACTCATGCAAAAGCTCGGAATTCATTCGGTAAAGTCTGGATATGTGGGGAAAATCATTCCCAAGGGAGAATATCATCACGGCCAATGGATGGTCAATCATTATAATAATGCGGCTTTCAAAGCTGCCGATTATCAAATCGCCGTAAATGCTCATGAACCGATAAAAGCTACCGGATTGAGAAGAACGTATCCGAATATCATATCGCGGGAAGGGTTGCGTGGACAGGAATTCAATGCCTGGTCTTCCGATGGTGGTAATCCGCCGGAGCACCTGCCTATTGTAGCTTTTACAAGAATGCTGGCGGGACCTATCGATTATACTCCCGGGATCTTTAATATTAAGCTGAGTCCATATAAACCTACGAGCCAGGTCAACACCACGCTGGCTCAACAACTTGCCTTATATGTCGTAATTTATAGTCCGATTCAAATGGCAGCTGATCTTCCGGAGAATTACGAAGGAAACCCCGCTTTCGAATTTATCAGGGATGTGGGAGTAGATTGGCAGAAAACGGTGGTCATCAATGGAGAACCTGGAGATTTTGTAACGATCGCAAGGAAGGAAAAAGGCACTGAGCATTGGTTCATGGGAAGTATCACCGATGAGAATGCCCGTGAAATATCTGTAAAACTCGATTTTCTGGATAAAGACGAATCCTATGAAGCGATTATCTATGCCGATGCGGAAGATGCTCATTGGGATAATAATCCAACCGCTTATAAGATCACCCAGCAGAAAGTGAACAGTGAAACCGTACTTGATTTGAAGTTGGCGCCCGGCGGAGGTGCTGCGATAAGTATAAAAAAGGAGTAACGATCACCTGCCTTCCTGACATCGCCGGCTCTGGGTAATAGGCTATGAATTCAATCAATTCTCAATTCTCAATTTTCAATCGGTTCTTATTCAATAACTCTGAACGGTTATATAAAAAGAAGGATTCATCGATTTGCAGCAATGGGAGTATTATTAACTATCTTTGCGAAAAATTTTAATTCGATGGATAAGATCCGTATCACCAAGCAGTTCAATTTTGAAACCGGTCATGCTTTATATGGTTATGATGGGAAATGTCGTAATGTTCACGGGCATAGCTATAAACTTTCAGTGACAGTGATCGGGACTCCCATTATGGATACTTCCAATGTAAAATACGGTATGGTGATCGATTTTGGTGATCTTAAGCGGATCGTTAAGGAAGAGATCGTGGATAAGTTTGACCATGCCACCGTATTCAATAAGAACACACCTCATGTTGAACTTGCAAAGGAACTTTCTGATCGTGGCCATAATGTAATCCTGGTAGAATATCAGCCGACCAGCGAGAATATGGTGATCGATTTCTCCGGAAAGATCATCGAACGCCTACCTGAAAACATTCAACTACATTCGCTTAAATTACAGGAGACGGATACTTCCTTTGCGGAATGGTATGCTTCTGATAATATGTAATATCCTTTTTGTTTGCTTGTACACTCGGAAGTGACGATCCCGCTCCTGATTTCTCGGGACACCTTTGGCGATGGATAAATTATGTGCCGTTAGTTTCATTACAATGTTATCGGAAAGACAGCAGCGAAGCACCCTTCAATTTTCAATTATCCATTATCGATTGCATCTTAATTTAAAATGTACCCTATAATGAAGTAATAATCAAAAAGGGTTGTCTTCCGATATTAATAAATTCATGTGCGGTAGGTGTACTACTGAAAAGGTGATCGAGTTGGGAATTTATTTTTTGTATTCCAGTAATTCCATTTGGGTACCGTCGAAGACTCCGTAGGTATAATAATGGATCCAGTCACCCAGGTTGATGTACCTTGAATCGTTTTCCAGCGATATATCCAGAGGGAGGTGGCGGTGTCCGAATACGAAATAATCGCGATGTTTTGTTTCCAGTTTACGTTTGCAATACTGAACGAGCCATTCCGCTTCCTCTCCCAGAAATTTGATGTCCTCATCACCTGAGATCAATTTGTTCTTTACGGAAAGATACTGAGCCAGACGTACCCCCAGATCGGGATGAAGCCAGCGGAAGAACCATTTAGCCACCGGATTGGTAAAGAGTTTCTTCATGCGTTTATAACCCTTGTCACCGGGACCGAGTCCGTCTCCGTGTCCGATGAAGAAAGACTTACCATTAAATTCAAATTCCTGAGGTTTATGAAAGACCGGAATATTGAATTCCTCTTCGAAATAACCTTCCATCCAAAGGTCATGATTACCGACGAAATAGTAGACCGGAATTCCCGAATCGGTGATCTCGGCAAGTTTTCCCAGGGTTCGGGTAAATCCCTTGGGGACAACCGTTTTATATTCGAACCAAAAATCGAAAAGGTCTCCTAAAAGAAAGATCGCAGCTGCGTCCGATTTTATTTCGTCGAGCCAGGTAACGAATTTTTTTTCCCTCTCCGCACTCTCTTTACGGGTAGGTGCACCCAGGTGATTGTCTGAAGCAAAATAGATCTTCTTTCCTTCCGGTATCTCCATTCAATTGAATTTGGGTGTAAATATAGGTAAAAAGCGATTTAATGATGGTGGTCTGTTTAACGAGGCCATTCATAATGATGGAGATGAGGTGGTTGTAAAATAGTATATTTTAAGTGGTTAGGAGGTGTGTTTAAAATGTATTACCAGGTGAATGATTTTCTGAAATTATTCCGGTTTCTATTCTATATTTGCGCACTTTTTGAAAATTAATGACAGCCGAAGCGTTGTTTGAGCAAATGGACTTCCGGGAAGATCCTTTGCTGGAGAAGATGATTTCTGATATTTCAGAATACCACTATAGTATCATCGATGATTTCTTTTCGGAGGAAGAGATCGCACTTTTCAGGACGAGTCTCCTTTCGAAATATGAAGAAGACCGATTTAAGAAATCAGCAATTGGTGATCACTTCCATGAACAGATCAAAGCGGGTATTCGCGGAGATTTTATTCTTTGGATAAATGAACAAGAAGCCAGTGCGGCTGAAAAGCGATTCTTCGATCGTATCAATCATATGGTTTCCTATCTGAACCGAACCTGTTTTATGGGAATACTTCAAAAGGAATTTCACTATGCGTTATATCCTGAAGGTACTTTCTATAAGCGGCATCTGGATACCTTTCAGAACGATGACCGACGAAAACTGTCCATGGTCTGTTATCTGAACGATCATGACTGGAAGCTGGAGAATGGAGGGGAATTGCGCATTTTCTTTGAGGAGAACGGCAAAGAATCTTTCACTGATATTTGTCCGATGCCTGGCCGTGTGGTGATCTTTGAAAGTCAGTTGCTGGAACATGAGGTTCGTACCGTACTGGCGTCTGAACGATTAAGCATTACCGGTTGGATGAAGACAAGGTAGATCAGTCCTGATCTTCTATAAGCATATTTAAATATTGCATATAGTAGTTTCGTAACATGCGTTCTACCTGCGCCCTGTCTGTATTGGCATACAACATGCGGTTCTTTTCCGCTACATAGAAAATGAAGAGTCCGAATTTATCTTCCGGTACCTGCAGGGTTTCCAGAATGAAATTCCCATAATCTTCTTCAAGCATGGAGGCAGTATTCAGTTGGCGTTCAGCCTTCAGTTCTTTTTTGAGTGTTTTGGAGCGGCCACTGATCAAATTGATGATCGGATCGAGCGAGGCGCCACTGATAATCCCGGTAGCGACCTGTAGTGCGTTCCTTCCTTCGAAGGTTTCCTGATAAACCTTTCTTTCGGCCGGGGTCCGTATTTTGGCATGTTTATTCATAAATCCGGCAACTCCGGTAGTGTCTTTGACCACCGTAACGGCTTCAAGATCGATGGCATCTTTATTAAAATCGAATTCAAGCACCCCCGTTTTAAGTTCGTAGGCACCTACTTTATAGGTAAAGGGTTTTTCTCCTCTGGCGGCGATCATGAGTTCATCGCCATAAGCGGCGAGGATGAACCATTTACCATCTACATTAAAAGAAGGGGTGGACGTGGTCATATTGGCGGCTTCGAAATGATCGAAAGGGTCACCATCCCGGTACATTTTTAGCTGCAGACTGTCGCGTTGTTGGGCATAACCGGATACGGATATGAACAATAGGAACAACCATCGTGCAGAAAGACGACCGGTTTTGTTCTGTATAGACAGAAGTCTGGTGTATTTTGATACAGAGGTTTCGATAATAGTCGGTTACAGTTTGAATCGTAAATAAAAAGATATAATGCAGAGGGTACAAATTGATTAACATTCCCTAAAGAAATATGGATTGAAATTGGCAAAATTTAACGCAATTCTGTATAAAAAGATCAAAATTCTGATAAAAAATATCTGTCAGTAAAAATGTGTATTAAGGGGGTGTTAAATTTATAATCCAAAATACTGAAACATAGTATATTTGCAATGAAATTAATTGATATTATTAAAACCGCAATATTATGGTAAAAAAAGTGTCGATGTTTGCGATTATCGCAATGTTTGCAATTCCGATGTTTGCTATGAATACCAATCCGGACTTGCCAGTTGTTACTGTAGGAGATGAGGTAACGATTAACACTCCTTCTTCTGTTGAATTTCAACATATCAAATTTCCAAAACGCAACCTGATGTTAAAGGCGGGAGCTATTCCAACTTTTAGCGGACTCCATGGAGAAACTGTAAGGGTAACGGATGTACAGACTACCGATAACGGTACCGTACTAACTGTTGAGCGTAAGAACGGAAACAAATTCTTTAATAAATATAAAAGCGTAAAAGTTCATTACGATAAAGCAATGGAAACCGGAGAGATCAGTTTCTAAATTTTTTCAACGCATTTAATGTAAATTCCGAGAGAACCAGCTTTCCTGAGATCGCAGCTCTTTCGGAGAGCAAATCCGACCAATTTTCGGTGCCGACCCACATTATCTTTTTCATCTGCAATAGGGCATCAGGATTGTAGGAAGCTAAATTTGATGAAAGTATTTCCAATTCCTTATCCATTTCGGTAAGTGTTGGAAATACTTTTGCATATAGACCCTTTTCCTGAGCCCAATACGCCGTTTTCCATTCAGTAGGTGCCAGACTTAATTCCGCCAGTCCTGAAACTCCGATCTTTCGCTCCACCGCCGGAGCGATTACAAAAGGACCGATTCCGATAGACAGTTCTGAGAGTTTGATCGAAGCTGCTTCCGTAGCCATTACATAATCACAGGCCGCTGCGAGTCCGACACCACCGCCAACGGTCTTCCCCTGAACCCTTCCGATAATGGGTTTCTTACAAACTCTCATCGCATTGAGTACACCGGCAAAGCCTTCAAAAAATAATTTGCCTTCCGCTTCATTACTCACGGCCAGTAATTCATCAAAGGAAGCTCCGGCACAAAATGCTTTTTCCCCTTCGCTTTTCAGTACCATGACTGAAACCTCCGGATTATCCGAGCATTTATGGATCTCCTTTTCGAGTCGCTTCAAGAGTTCTGCCGGAAAAGAATTACTGGCCGGGTGTCCGAATTCCAGGGTTGCGATCCGATTTTCAATATGAGTGTAGAGACTGCCGTTGCTCATGGGAATTTAGAATTTAGAATTTAGAATTTAGAATTTAGAATTTAGAATTTAGAATTTAGAATTTATTATAAGGATACAAGTTACGATTTAGCGGTTAGATCCTTGTAAATATTTCTGCCGGAATTTGAATACGAGGGCTCCTCCGCGGATCAGCATCCAGACGAAGAAAGCGATCCAGATCGCGTAAAGTTGGAATCCGATACTGTCGAAGAACAGTAGGGTCGGCGTGAATCCGAGGAAGGTGGCTGCTAGCAGGACATTTCTCAGATATTTCGCTTCTCCAAGGCCTTTAAAAATACCGTCGAACATAAATGCAATGGCATTCACGGGTTGCATGATCAATACGATCCAGAAGACGGAACTGAACAATGCCAGTACAGCGGTATCTTTATTAAAGAGCCAACCGATATCGCGATAGAAAATACCGCAGACCGCTGCAAGTATCAGAGCGATAATGATGGAGTATTTGCTGATATCTACACTCAAAAGCCAGAGCCTTTTGTAATCTTTCGCACCGAGTAAACGTCCCGAGATCGCATTTCCAGCATTGGCATAACCGTCGATAAAGAAAGAAAAGAATAGCCAGATGTTCATCAGGATGCTCTGAGCGGCGATAAAGTTCTTGCCGTATCCTGTAGCATAGGCGTTGGCGAGGTAGATCGCAAAATTCAGGGCTGCAGTTCGAATGAAGAGATTGAGACTCATCAAAAGCAGGTCTTTCATTCTCGGATTGATCTTTTTTCGGATATGAAAGCCAAACGGTGTTCGGGTGATATAGAAGTACAAGGCCATCATCAGCATGATCACCTGAGCGGAAACACTCGCCCATGCAGCTCCTTTTAAATGCATGGCAGGAATTAGGTCACTATAGCCATAAACCAGGAGATAATCGAGGATCACATTGACCACTGCTCCGGAAAGGCTACACAGCATGGCCCAAAGGGTATTTTGCATGCCGCGAAAGACACCAAAGATCGCAAAAGTGACAAGGGTTAAGGGGTATCCCAGCGCTCGTATCCGGTAATATTCCTCGGTGTAGTTCAGAATGATCCCCTCGGCATTATAGAGGCGGAAGATCTGTGCTGCGGCAAAGGCCGTCGAGAAATAGATGACAAGACTTAACAGGAAGTTAAACAGCAGCGCCTGAGGAACCAGTGTTTTGACTGCATATAGCCGGTTAGCTCCCAAATGTTGAGATACAATGGAGGAGATTGCGGTTTTGGTCTGTGCGATGATCCAGATGATGGCCGAGAGAAAGGATCCAACGATACCCGCCGCAGCCAATGCTTCCACCGGATGATCATCTACATTGCCGATCACAGCGATATCGGTTAGGGAGATGAGGGGTTCGGCGATGCCCGCGATAATAGCAGGTATGGCGAGCTTATTTATTTCAAGGAAGGAAACTTTTGTCTGTTGCTTCATCAAACCGGAATGTGATTTTTGAAATTATTCAGAGGATTGCAAAACTAATTCATAACAATGGAACGGGTGTTCGCTTTGCTGCGGAAAATAAACTGGCGCCAGTCGTTGATATCCCCTTTGTTCATAGAATCGCATATTTCCCTGATTTTTAGAAAAAGTATCGAGTCTTACAGACGCTGCGTCGTTTTCCCTAGCCAGGCTTTCGGCAAAGGACATCATGCGTTGGGCATGTCCCATTTTCTGAAAATCAGGATGGACCGCAAGTCGGTGGATATAATAATTGTTTTTATCGGGTGTCAGCCATTCGATCTCATTATAGAATTCATCTTTGAGTTTTGAGATGACCACACAGCCGATAATGATATTGTTATCTTCCAGAACATAGAGTTCTTCTCGCTCGATATCTTTGAGGAAGGCCTCTTTTGACGGGTAATTATCGGTCCATTGAATGATTCCTTTAGTCCGCATATGACGGTCGCAGGCCCGGGCGATCTCCAGGAGTCGGTCGATTTCTTTCGTTAATGCAATACGTACTATCATTTGTAGTAAAACTTTTTCATTACTTTTATTTCGTAAAAATAAGACGAAGTAAATTATGAAGCACATTCTGGTTCCCATTGGCACATCAAAAAATTCTGTGAACACACTGCAATATGCTGTAGATCTAGCCAGTAAGTTCGGTTCAGATATCTATGTAATGCAGGCATTCACGTTGATCTCAAAGGCTGGTTCCATGGCCAGTATCGAGCAAAAAGTGGTGGAGACCAGTCACCGGCAACTGGAAGAGGTGATTGCGGGGGTAGACCGAAAGGGTGTGAAGATTAAGGTTGCTACGTATAACGGGAGTCCGGTAGATGGCGTTAAAGCGATCGATAAGGAATTCGGAATCGACCTGATCGTGCTGGAACCGAAGAGTAATGATATCCGGGAGGAGGTATTTCTCGGAAGTACTTCGGGCAGCATCGTCAAGAGAACCAACATTCCGGCACTTATCGTACCGGAAGGGAATACATTTAAAAATTATAAGTCGGCATTGGTAGCCTTCAAGTCTGGAATCGTGCGAAACAAAACCTTATTGAATCCGTTAAGAGATATGAAGGAGATGTTCGGACTGACCTTGAACTTATTGTTGGTGAAGACACCGAACTATTCTCAAAATGACCTGAGGGTAGATCCGGCATTGATGGACCTGAGTTCAAATATACAGATCACGGAGAACACGACCACGTTTGAGGGGGTATTGGAACACTTCCAGCAGCACAATCCGGAAATTTTGGTAGTCTTCAGAAGAAAACGCGGATTTTTTGCGAAACTTTGGGAAAAAAATATAATTTTGAAGCGCGAATTCAGATGTTCGATACCACTATTGGTTTTAAGCGTTAAGAAGTACTGATGACCGCGGTCATTTTGGGGATGTAGCTCAGCTGGCTAGAGCGCTTGCATGGCATGCAAGAGGTCGTGGGTTCGACTCCCATCTTCTCCACGAATAGGATACCAAAACAAACCAAAATCCCGCAAACCTCCAGTATTTACGGGATTTTTATTTTTTAGGATATCAAATAATACCAAATAATATCAAATAAAAAGGGGCATATTCGGTACCCTTTTTATTTTCTTAAAAATCGCCCACTCGAAATGCGAAAACCCCTGATTTTATTGGCTCTCACAGAAATCCTTTAACATTTGTTAACGCTGATTTTTATATTTTTAAGGGGCACATAAAGGGTGCAATTCTATGAGTAATGTTATATCAGTAATATTTTACATTAAAAGAGCCCGGATAAATTCCAAGGGGCTGTGTCTGGTTATATGTAGAATTACCTATGACGGGAGACGATCTGAATTCAGTACTGGAAAGTATGTGGAGCCTGATAAATGGAACCCCAACGACAGAACAAGTCAACATTACCGACCAAGTCACCTACCAAGTTGAAGCCATGTCTATAAGTATAAACTCAAGAGAATTCAATAGGGCAGCGTTTGTTGTAAGCGAACAAAAAATTTTATGTATACCACTTAGAAACTCTAAAATTAATAAAAGAGAAATGGAGGAATGCGTTAGGTTATATATATTTGCTGTAAGACATTAAGACTCCCCTACCCAAATCTACAAAAATTAGCTACAGAAAACTGTTCTCCAACAGGCTGAGGCTTTGTCTGAATTTTGGAATAGTTCAATTTGTAGATATTATTAAAAATTATTTTCAAAATGCATAATAATTCAAATGTTCTTGAACAGTTTTTAGAAAAGTGGCCCTTGGAGAAATTGCCGGATATGACACTCGAAGAGTATACAAATCTCGATAAAAACTCTTTTTGTTATTGGGTAGAAGCTGAAACCGAAGATCTGGGAAGTATTTGGGGAGGTTCTTCTTATAAATTTGGGATTTATAAACGACAAGGCTCAAAAAATGATAGTAGAAGGGGTTATTTAACAGATGGGGAATATTCATGGGTAGGAAAATATGGTCAGAATAGTAAGGATGCTTTTAACACTATAAAACATTACATTATTCAAATTGCAGAATTTGCTACGCAGGGATCCATTAAAGAAATTGATACCATAGATTTAGGAGATGCCTTTAAATGGAAGATTGCATTTTTATATTCCAATGAGCAGATCATACCTATCTATAAAAAGGAAGCACTTATACGAGAAGCCGAAAGAAATGGACTCTCAACCGATGCATCACTTGGGGAATTACATACCGCATTAATCACTCAGAAAGGATATAACGAATCTATTTACGACTATTCAAATAGAATATGGAATACGTATGCCAGGGAAAATGATTTAAACTCTCAATATCCGGAAAACAATAAAACACAACGGAAATATTGGTTATACTCTCCAGGTCGAAAGGCCAGGTTTTGGGATAAGTATTACAATGATGGTATTATGGGGTTGGGATGGAATGAATTGGGAGATCTTAGAAGGTATAATTCCAAGGAAGATATTGTTTCCAAACTACAGGAGCTGCAGCAAACGGATAGTTCTAAAAAAAATGATGCGGCGGCAAATTTTGATTTCTTAAAAAATATGTCTGTTGGAGATGTTGTTATTGCAAAGAAAGGCCGAAAAGAATACTTAGGATATGGGTACGTTACTTCAGACTATTATTATGATGAAACTTCAAAAGATCATAAATCGTTAAGAAAAGTAAATTGGATAAAAAAGGGAATTTGGACCGAAGAAAATACAGATATTATTGTAAAAACCTTAACTGATTATACACGGTATCCTGAAACTATCGACAGAATTAAAAGCATCATCGGAATAGAAGATGATAAACATGTGAAAATTAAGATCCCCAGAATGAATAAATCTCCTTTAAATTCAATTTTGTATGGCCCTCCAGGCACAGGTAAGACCTACAATACTATCAATAAGACATTAGAACTTTTCGATGAAGATTTAACCGGACTAAGTCGGGCGGATATAAAAGCGAAATTCGAAGAAAAGATATCCCAAAACAGGATCGTCTTCACAACCTTTCATCAAAGTATGACCTATGAAGATTTTGTAGAAGGCATAAAACCTGTGGAGCCACAAAAGGAAGGAGATCCGGTTATATATAAAATTGAACAAGGAATCTTTCAAAAACTATGTGTTGAAGCTACATTTTCATTAGCCAAGGAAAATGAGTCAGTTACCACTGAGAAAGTCTTGGACTTTTCTCTAGCTTTCGACGAATTTGTTGCTACGATTCAGGATAGACTATCTACTAATGAGGAAGTGGAACTGGAAACTAAAAACGGAGGGAAGGTAATTGTTGATGGAATCTCCCAACAAGATAACATCCTTATCAAACATCCCGGAAAAGATAATACTTATCCCGTATCCAAACAGCGATTGTCTAAAATACATGCTGCATTCCCTGACCTGAATGAAATAAATAATATTGATCAGCAATTCCGGTCAGTAATTGGTGGAAGTAATTCAACTGCAAACTGGGCGGTTCTGAACGCTATACGAAATAGTAATGCGATTAATAATAATAAAAAAACGGATCAGGAATATAAATGGGAAGATAAAATTGAAGTCGTTAATTCGTTAAAAAAGGTCGACTTTAAAGGAAAAAACGGGGAACCTTTTGTAATAATCATTGACGAAATAAACCGTGGGAATGTCTCCCAAATCTTTGGAGAATTGATCACCCTTATAGAAGAAGATAAACGTTTGGGTAATCCTGAAGCTATTCAAGTACAGCTTCCCTACAGTAAAGAAATGTTCGGTGTTCCTCCCAATGTATATATAATTGGAACCATGAATACGGCAGATCGAAGCGTTGAAGCCTTAGACACTGCCTTAAGAAGAAGATTCAGTTTTATTGAAATGCCACCCATTCCGGATTTAATTAGAATCGAAGGAAAGGTTCCTAACGGAATCATCCCTGATCACAATATTGATCTTACGACACTTTTAGAAACGATCAACAATCGTATAGAAAAGCTGTTAGATAAAGATCATATGATCGGACATAGCTATTTTCTAACCGTAAATAATCTGGAAAGCTTAAAATTGGCATTCCAAAACAAGATTCTTCCCTTACTTCAAGAATACTTTTTTGGAGATTATGGTAAAATTGGTTTGGTAATAGGATCCGGATTCTTCGACATCCGAAATGAGCAAGATGAAGAGAACATATTTGCTCATTTCGATGATTACGATGTAAGTATGTTAAATTCAAGAAAAGTGTATAGACTTAAAAATATCATTCAAATGAGCGATCAAAATTTTGTTGAGGCTTTGAATCTATTACAAGGGAAAGATATTTAATTGAAACAGAACCCGGAACATATTACCGTTTTTGAGCATGAGACTTTGCGAATTGACCGCGGTGATCAACGTCTCACAAAAGTACAGTTAGAGGCTTTACAATTGTTCTATGGCGAAAATGGAGTCCCCTACTATTCACTAATCCACCATGGTGTCCGCTTCAATGAATATGTTGGTGTAATTCAATTAGGTAATTTAGTCATTGAAGTCCTTCCAAAAGCGGATAAGTCGAATCCGAACGATGAGAGGGTTAAATTTTCCTGGAGAAATGTGCTGATTTCCATGCTCCATGCTGTGGGAATCTTAGATATACACGCCCCTAGCAACAGTAATTTAAACTTACGGCAAAATTCTATCCTAGATCTCTACTTTGAACTCTACATTCGTGAAGTAGAATATTTACAACATCGTGGACTCATAAAAAAGTACCGAAAAACGGAAGGAAATAGAAACGCATTAAAGGGAAGTATTCAATTTGCAAAACACTTAAACCAAAACCTGGTTCGTCAAGAACGGTTTTATGTAAAACACTCTACCTACGATAAGGAGCATGTTATTCACGCTATTCTTTTTAAAGCTTTGAAGTTATTGAGCTACATCAATACCAATATACATCTGAAAAGTAGATTAGGAGCATCATTATTGAACTTTCCGGAGCAGAATGATATCAAAATAACTGAATCGGTTTTTGATAGAATAGCATTTGATCGTAAAGCAGAACCGTACAGAAATGCATTGGAAATTGCAAAGCTACTTCTTCTAAATTACCATCCGGATGTAAACCGGGGCACCAACAATGTATTGGCATTGATGTTCGATATGAACATGCTGTGGGAGCAATTTGTTTTTATAAGCTTACGAAAGCATAAGGCAAGTACCACCAGTATTGCTGCTCAAAACACCAGGAATTTTTGGAAACCTCTATTAGGATACCATAGTAAAATGAAGCCCGATATTGTTATTAATAAAGATTCCGACAATTGCATTGTTTTAGATACAAAATGGAAAAATTTAAGCGGATATAATCCTTCTCCGGAAGACCTCAGGCAGATGTTTGTTTACCTAAAGTATTATAAAGCAAAGCGGGTTGCTCTATTATATCCCGGAACAGAGAATACTTCAAATTCAGGTTTTTACTATGACCATAATAGAATTAAATCAAATGAATTAGGGGAGGAAGAGTGTGCTGTAATTTCTATCGGAGTTGATGTGTGTATTAAGAAATGGCAGTTAAGGATTTTTGAGAGTATTGAAAATTGGTGTCAAATTTTATAAAATAAGGTATATCCCACTTAATTGAGGAATTTCAGACCTTGTTATATTAATTCAGTTTTGGGTTGATTTTTTACTGCTCATAGACTTAACATTTATATCAATATATGTAATAAAGGCTGTTTGCTTTGCTTTGTATTTATTAAATCACAGCTAAATAAACGCACTGAAAATCAATAATATACATTATAGTTTAGTATTTTTGTGTTTAAGATTTGTTGACCAACAAATAGAACTTAATTATTTAAATACTTGAAAAATGAAAGGAGTTGAAAAATTTTCAGTTCTTGCCCTATTTTATGTGTTATTTTTATCATGTCAGGATGAATTACCGAATCCATCTGAAGATCTTTTAGTAGGTACAATTACTTTAGATTTAAAACTTGAGATTGTTTCCCAAGCATCGCCCTGGTCCACCAAAGCAACAAAGGGAATGGCATATGCTTTGGACTGTTCATTTCCGGATCCACCAACTGTAGTGGTTCCCGAAGTTTTCAATGTTCAATTTTTTATTCCAGGAGAGAGTGAACCGGCTTATGAGTTTACAGGTTTTGAATCTTTTAGACTGAATACTTTTCAGGTTGTTTTGCGCGAGTATGAAATTATAATTCAGACCGAACCCGTGGGTTTACCTGAATATACAAGTTCTTCAATGTATTTTTATACGAAGACAACTCATGACTTTAGTAAGGAAACCTTTTTGGGATTGACAGTAAAACCGTTTCAATCTCTGGTGGTGGTTGCAAAAAATAATCTTGCTGGAGGTCCTACTTTTGATTTATTTGATACCAATGGAGATGTTTTAACAGTTGGAGTTTTTAAAGATTTAGAAATGTATGAAGAAGAATATGTTGGTTTATATGTTGGTGACATTAATGGGAGGGTAGGAAGCATGTTGATTTCATTTACTGATTATGATGGTGTTGACAGAAGGTATACCTTAGAAGACTTAGAACCTGCTGTTATGTATCGGGTGTTGTTCTGTCCCGATCCTTCTATGGGGATCTATATTGATAAAGATATTTTCGAAAATGTAGTTGATGTCATTATTGAATAGTATTTATGATATTATATATGAAAATTTTATTGATGAAAAAACGGACGAAATCAACCAAAGAACTATTAGTAGATTTACCATAACCAAGTGTATATTATCATAATTAATGTCCACAACCTCAGAGTCGATAACATTTGACGGTTCCATGGCTAAACTATTGCCCATTAAAGGGAATACCGAAAAATGTCTTAAAAGGAATTCGATATAATTTCTAAGACCTAATCAGTAGATTAATTGATAAATATTATTTTAAAACGGGAGGTGATCAGTAGGGTCTTCGATATCATCCGTTAGCATGAGGTCAATGAGATCACTTCTGGTAGCCGAACCGTCGCAAACGGGACAAGGGTGAAAGTTTAATTTCTCCAGAAGTTCCAAATCCAGGCTTAATTCCGGATTGTAACATAATCGATGATACTGGAAGATCAAATCCGTAATCGGTTCTAAATAATCGTCTGATTTTCTAAATAAGAAATTACTCAGGTGATTTGGGATTTTATAATCTCGAGCGTAAATTATTTTAATACCTCGTAAATCATTTCTACGGCTATTTTCCCAGAATTTGTTGTCATCCGGATATTTATCAATAAATTTTTGACCTTCTTTTACCAGTTTTTTTATTGCTTTATCCACTTCGGCAATGGACGTAATATTTTCATATGTTGCGTAGGTATACATCGGTTTTACAAATACCTTTAATTTTTGGGTGATTTCCCAGTCATCCTTAAGCAGTCTCTGAAATTCTTCAGTATTGTTAAAGTAAAGGTCATAATATTCTTTAAACCACAATTTAAACAGCCTGACTTGTCTTCTTTGTTTTATAAGTTTCTGCTCACAACTAAGAGTTTTGTTTCTATCGGTAGGATATGAAAATTTTATAGTATCCGGAACACCAATCAGAGGTAATTTGAAATTCAGAATCTCACAATTTTTATCGGTATGAAAAAGAAGCTTTTTTTCATCCTCAATTATACACGGAGACTGAAGATCATGCACTTCAGGACTATAATAATATGAATAATAAAAACGGGTGTTCAATAGCAGATATTTCCATTTTAGACAGTTTTCGATATTATTTTCCTCAAGTATGGGGATATGGTTTTTATAATAGTGAAAGTTTGGATAATTAAAATGTTTGCGGGAAGAGTATTTAAAAATGAATTTGAAATCAGCTTCCTTTATATAAGGCATTTGGAGTCGGTTTAGGTAAGTATCTGTTCTATCTTGATCTGAAGTTAAGATATAATAATCAGATCAATTTTTTTTGTCAAAATGGTTGATAAATATAAAATCTGGGAATTAAAACTAAAAAGCGGATTTGTTAAGATCTGTGGAAGATTATCGAGTTCAATTCCGGGGTTTAAAATATATTGAAAAGTGAGGATTCCCGTAAATATTTAAAAATATTTTTATTTAAATTTATTGGGTTTATTTTCTGAAACATTAATCTTTAATTGTAAATCTGATGAGTGATAATACACCTGGCAGGAAACTTACTCTTTATGAAAAATCTCAAATTATGAAGACGTTTAAACGTTCTCCTGAATTCAGGGCAAAATGGGAACCGATACTAAAAGCTGCCGCTGAGCGGGCAAAGATGATTTCGGAAGAAAATAATCAAATTGACCATGATAGTAATATCAAATAATTTCTTAGAATCCAAATCCAATATATATGAAAGACGAATTAGTTAAAATTACTGTACCGGATAAGCCAACCATATCACGTTGCATAGGTATTCCCATTGAAGTTTGCTTAAAACCTCGAATTTTCGATCCTAAAAGTAAGAGTGATAATCAATCCGGAATTGATTTACCATTTTAAAAGATTAAAATATTTATGCCTGTCGACTTACTGTTTAAGGTCAGTATTTAATGATTTTTCGGATTTCATTGAAGGGGAAGAGCTGTTTAAACGTTAAAAAATGTTAAAAAGGGGGCTATGCGGGGGGCTTTGAATTTGGGATCCTTGGGAGGGCCTTTAAAGGCTCAAAAAATCAGATTTTGGATAGTCCCATCTTCTCCACAACTTACAGTTAAGAGAGCAAAGTGCGGGTATTAAGTCCGCACTTTTTTTATGCAGTTTTGTGAGCGAAGTGCTCAGTTCAAAGTGCCGTTTGACTTATTAAGTACTAACCAACCGCTCTCACACTCGCTCTGTATCCCATTGTACCCATTCCGATCACTTTATAGTTAATTGGTAAAGCCTTTAATTGATCTTTCTGATTAGTTTGGTTTGAAAAGGGGAATGCATGTTTGAATTTCAGAAACTTATGGTGTATAGGTAAGTATTAGTCTTCAAATGATGATTGTAATTTGTAAATAACAAATTTCAGAACGTGAAGTTATATCGTAAACGTGAGAGCGCTCAGAAAATATAACTCATTATACATTAGTATAGTGTTAACGGATCGATCGTAATAAAAATCATACTTTCACTAAAATACACGTTGACATGAAATCAAGATTTATTTCCTCTATTTTTTTACTAACGATTATTGTTATGGGTAGTTGTGTCCAGGGTGATAACGGACAACAATTGGATAATGATGATCAACAGATAGAATTAAATGCATTTGTAGCTCCTGAAACCAATTTGCTTCAAATTTCTACTATTGAAAATGAACCATTAGAATTTTCGGATGTTATTATTGGTAAAAGTTTTTGATTAACCTTAATTAATTCACATTAAACCTGTTGATTAAATTATTTTTGCTAGTAGTTATCTCAAAATTCCTTTCGTATCTGTAGACTATTCATTTAAATATAGATTATAACAGGTATAATTAAAAATTAAATCGATGCCTGATACGCCTCAAGGATCCAGGCCTTTAATTCCGGGTCGATTTCACTGAGGTCTGTTACCTGTACTCTATGTGTACACATGGTGCCGAACGGACCAGAATTTTCAAGTCTTGCAGTCGTGGGTTTGTCCTTGAGCTTAAAGCCGAGATCGATCCTGGATTTAGTAGCGGGTTTGATCAACAGGAATTGTCTTTTCCGGATAATACTGACACTTCCTTTTTTAGGTGTTATGGTCACATCAGTCCCCAGAGCCTTGACAATTTCTATCAGCTTTTGATAGATCGGTATCAGTGCTTCTTTTCCCTTATATTGTGCCTCCACCAAATCTTCCGAAGAGTGATCTTCTTCCTTAGAAAGGGTTACGATCATATTGGCGAACCCGTGTGTCACCCCATGTTCCGATTTGAGATAGCTGACACCTTCAGAGTGCTTTGCAAAGGACTTATTCTTTAGGATCGACTTCCATTCTTCTAAGGATTTGCCGGTCTTTGCTGGCATATTTTCGATCATAGTTTGAAGTGCTTTGTCCATAATTTTGATTTATAATACAGGTGCAACTGAAGTATATCAACAATTTAATGCTTTAAATTGGTATTGATGCTTTCCTGAATCTTTTTCTTCTCTTTTCTGGTCAACCATTTTATGATGATTGTGGTGTTTGTAAGAAGCAGATATCCCAGAATTATGTTGAGTCCGGCAATGGTCCAATTAAAATAATCCTGAGTTCGGCCAAAGAATAGTTCATTCATCAGATTACTACTATCCCTAGAGACCTTACTTTTAAAGGCAAGGAAGCAAAAATGCAGAAATACAGGAGCATAGTCAATGATCAGGAATCCCCCAATGAGTATCAGAGCTAATTGGAGTATATTTTCTTTGTTGAAATTTCCTAATTCTATTCGGTTATCGTCAAATCCCTGATCGAGTTTCAAGGCATTGATGATACGATCAGATTTTTGGATCAGGAATGTAAATATGAGAACAAGGAATATTATAATACCGAATATCCACAATAATGAAACCGGTTTAAAATCTATAAATATGTATCCCATATTGGCTGGGACAAAGACAAAAGCAGTAAATATTAATGCGTAAAGTCCAAATAGTTTAATAAGGATTCGAAAGAAGTCTTTTTTTGTCATAGGATAGTCTTATAAGTCCGGATAAACTCGAGAGGATTCAAAAAATACAATTTAAGAATGTTATCAATATTATCGTGAATAGTACATAGCGGGTAACAAATCTCAAAATTTTAATTGTTTATGCTGATTATAAGCCTCCAAGACCGTCTTTTCAAGGTCCCTAAAGTTGATCTTTAGGGTCGTGGAAATAATAGAAATTGGAGATCCATAGGATTCGTAATTGGTCTTCATCGCTCGTTTGGCAACCATACCCTTTGCGCGTTCTATATATTTCTCGGGTTTATCTGTTTCCAGGATCAACATTCGGGTCTTGACGATTTCCAGGGTATGTATTTCGGTGATATCTTCCCAGGCTATGAGTCCGACACTCGTGGCATTAGAATTATCCGTGATCCCTTTTTCATCGATGATAAGTCCTGCATTTTTATCAAAAAGTTTCTTGACAATAAATATCAGACAGAGTCCGAAGAATAAAACAGCGGCAATACCTGCAGTTATGATCACAGGCTTTTTCCCCAGAATACCACGCATATAAACTTCGGGATTGAGTATGAAATGGATGCCAAGGCTTACAAATAGGATACAGCCGAGTATTTGCAGTAAAATTTTGTTCCTGCTCAAGGGGATTACTATTTTATCATTCATGGTGCAATATATTCATTGGGTTTTTCAGGATTGATCGTCAGTTCGGGGAGTGCCTGCTTCAAGGTAGCCAGGTCTGCTTCCGTTACCGTATTGCCTTCAACGGTCAGAAAACGCAGTTTATTTAACTGCGTTAGTTTATCTACTTCTTCCGATAGGATCAATTGGTTTGAGCCGAGATCCAACGACTCCAGATTTGAGAGTTTATCGAAGTCTTCCGGCAGCGTTTTTAAATTCAGTAGCTCCAGTGCAAGATCTTCCAGTAAAGTCAGTTGTGTGATTTCATCGGGAAGTTCCTGTGTCGGCTGTGATTTCATCCGTTCGATCAATACATGATGAGGCGGATAGATCGACCATCCTTTACTGCTTCCTATGGCGCTTATACTGAGTTTTTTAATTTTTTTCAATTGAGTTATTTCCTTCGGCACAGCAGTTAATCCGTATTCTTCTAAAGAAATAAAAACAGTCTCCTCTTCCGATAGGGAGGCGAATAATGGTTCCTCCCGATCTTTCTCCTGAGTGCAACCAGTCAGCAACCATAAAAATAAGATCCATTTTTTCATAGTCAATGTTTTGAGTTAAAATTGAAGGGGGGAGGAAACTTTGCTATAAATGTAATAAAATTCGGATAATGGAAAGTCGGGTAGAAATTAATTTATCTAGGTCTGCTGGCGCACGAAGATGCTCGAGTGACCTGTGGTGAAAGTGTTCTTCGCGGGCTCAGGTTTTTTGGGACTTCGCGAACTCAGATTTTTATTGGGGTTACAGAAAAACAGGTGATAATTTTTAATTTTTCATTTCGTTTCATGAAAATCGAACTTATCTTGCCGTTAAATTTTTATACGATTCTATGGCATCAGGATTTTTTGCGTTACTCGATGATATTGCATCCCTAATGGATGATGTTGCGGTCTTGGGAAAAGTGGCCGGCAAGAAAACCGCCGGAATATTGGGTGATGACCTCGCGGTCAATGCAGAAAAAGCCTCCGGATTTATGTCGTCGCGTGAAATACCAGTACTATGGGCGATAACCAAAGGATCTCTTCTTAATAAATTGATCATTCTGCCTATAGCCTTCCTCCTGAGTGCTTTTGTTCCTGCTGTGATCACATTTATTTTGATATTGGGCGGACTCTATCTTGCGTATGAGGGGGCGGAAAAGATCTATGAGTTCTTTGTGCCTCACGCTCATAAGACTGAAAAAATATCCATTAAGGATCTCAGTGAGGAGGCAATTTTGAAACATGAAAAAGAAAAAGTGAAAGCTGCGATTGTAACCGATTTTATTCTTTCCATCGAGATTGTTATCATCGCTTTGGGTACGGTGACCGGAGAGCCCTTATTGAACCAGATCATTGTGGTTTCTCTTATTGCACTGGTAGCAACGGTTGGGGTATACGGAATCGTGGCACTGATCGTTCGTATGGACGAATTCGGAAAAGCTTTGATCGATCTGAACGAGGAAACAAATAGCTTTTCTGACAAGGTTGGACGCATATTGGTAAAAGCCCTTCCCAAAGTGATCAAAGCACTTTCAATTATTGGAACGATCGCTTTATTATTGGTGTCCGGAGGGATATTCTCACACAATATTCATTTCCTCCACGGACTGTTTGAAAGTATTCCCGCATTCATCGTGGAGTTCATGCTCGGACTCGTAATTGGTTTTATAGTGTTTCTTCTAATCAGCCTGGTGAAAAAGCTTTTTAAGAAGAAAGATCACTGATTATCCGTATTAATAGCACCATCACTCGACGTTGCCGCAGTCAGGAGTCCCGTCACCTATCGGGAGCAGGATTGTCACTTTATATTGCGTAAGCAGACTTAATCACTAAAGAATTTCAAAGCTCAAGTCGTCCTCTAAATCCTCTCGCCGCATAGTAAGAATCGGCGCCATTGTGATAGATGAAAACGCGGTTATATCTTCGGTCGCCAAAAACAGCCCCACCACGGGATCTGACCGATTCGGGTGTTTCCAGCCAACTCGACGTTTTAAGGTCAAAGGTTTCTAAAGTTTGTAGTTTAAAGTATTGCTTTTCGGTCAATACCTGGATTCCCATTGTAGCGGCCATATCCTGAACACTGTTCTGAGGTTTATGAGCCTTTCGGGATTCCAACGCTTTTCGGTCGTAACAAAGGCTTCGTCTTCCTGACGGACTCTCCCGGGAACAATCGGTATAGATGTATCGATTCGTTTCTTTTTCATATCCCGTTACATCCGGTTCTCCACCGCTGCTTTCCATTTCATTAAGCGACCATAATTTTTCTGGATTTTGAAGTAGTCGAACTTCGATCTCGTTCCATGAAAGTTCCGGGTGCCGGAAGGTATTTTCATAAAACCGTTTTTCCAGGATATGCAGGAGGTTGGTAGTCTCTTCTTTTGTCAGGGATTTTGATTCCATCGCAATCGTCTTAGATTTAACGTACTGAGATCAAGATACCCTAAAAATTGTAGAACTCAGTCAACGGAAAGCAGTTTTCTGTAATCAATGAATACATCAAAAGTTCAAGCTTCCTAATTTAGGTTTGGTCACGGGCTACAGGTTGCACTCTTAAATGGGGATGCAGTGAAACAGTAAAGCAGTGAAGAAGTGATATAGTAAACAGTTCTCTGTCTTCTGTCTTCTGTTCTCCGTTTTCTGTGAAAAGTGCAGGTATTTAGTTCTTCTGTCACCACCAGGTAGCCGTACTTCTCCAAATAAGCACGGCTACAGGGTAAGGTAGTTAACTGAAGAAAATTTATTGTGGTTTCACCGAAAAGAAGGTTTCTCCAGCACCTCCTTCTCCGTTAACATTGCCTCTGGTATTGTCATCGGGAGTAAAGAAATAGATAGGACTCCCTAAGAATGAAAGTTGTGGACCCAGATTGTTTTCTCTTTTCAGGTAGCTGAAATCTTCTGGATCCAAAGAAGAAGGCAGAGCCAGGCTCATCGATGCTTTTAGGGGTGGCCATACTTCCGCGCAGCCACCGGAACAATTACTGATGTTGTTCCCGTCATTTACGGAACGGTAGGGACTGACCCCTTTGTCATCGGTAAGATAGATGACCGGATCTTCTCCTTCTGTTGATGATTGGCGACCTAATAGTAGGGTGTAATCGGGTTTTGCAATGTGGAAA
Source organism: Robertkochia solimangrovi (assembly GCF_007279655.1). Taxonomy (GTDB): domain Bacteria; phylum Bacteroidota; class Bacteroidia; order Flavobacteriales; family Flavobacteriaceae; genus Robertkochia; species Robertkochia solimangrovi. The sequence goes on from NZ_QKWN01000001.1 coordinate 592,673, forward strand.
AGTCCGCCTTTCCCGTCTCCTTATATCTTTTTGAGATATGGAAATTGATCTTAAATATTGAGACTTTTAGTATGAAAACGGTGACATATTACCAGTTACATACTTGTTTTAAGTGGCTGTATTTCGTAAATTACGGAGTAAATTATACGAGTCATGAAGAAGGTAATTGTCGCAACGAATTTTATGCCGGAATCTATTAATGCACTTCATTATGCAGCCGGTTTAGCACAGGAGCAGAATTATGAATTGATCCTTTTTTATCTTTACAATCCTTCCATCCATGCGATTAATGCAAGGATTTCCATGAGCTCCATGGAACGATTGTTCTCCCATAATGAAGAAAAGCTGATCGCTTTGGGAAAAGAGATTATCGAAATGTATAATGTCCGGTTGCAAACGCATTTTGCTACCGGTGATTTTTTTGAAGAACTAGAGTTATGTATCAATGCTTTTGATGCAGATCTTGTCGTAATGGGAATGGCGCAGAAATCTATCGAACAGGACATTTTAGGAAATACTACCACAGCCGCCATTAAAAGGTTAAAAGTTCCGTTACTTGCGATACCAGTAACCGCAAAATATCAAGGAATTAAGAACATTCTCTTTACTGTCGATGTATTTCGCTGTCTTCATAAACGTGCGCTTAATCGAATCAGAGAAGTCGCGAAGGATTTTGGCGCTGTCGTAGAAGTTTTCCATGTCAAGGAAGAGATCAGGAAGATTCAAGAGTCCCGGATCGGCAGAGAACTGATCGAGGAGGAAATGAACGATGTTTCCTATTTCTATAAAAATATCGAATCTCCGGAGATCGTAAAAGCTATTCGTGAGGAGATACGGGAAAGCAATTCAGACTTGCTCATAATGATCCCATTGAAATATGGTTTCTGGGATTCATTGGTGCATCGCAGTAAAACGAAGATCATGGCAGCAGGAGCTAAGATTCCTTTGTTGTCTTTACCGGCCGTTCGTTATATGCGTGAAACTCAAATTGCCTAGTTTCAGTTCGTTTTTCATGAAACAAACTCCATAGCCTCTTTCATTTGAGAGACATCGAAATATCGCTCGTACCGACCTTCACTGGCACGGGCAAAGAACAAGTTGTCGATAGGCACCAATGCTTTAATAATATTGGAATGGGCAACGATCGCGAGATGTCCCATTTTTTTGTAATTCCTGAGACTCCATAAAATGTCTTCCATAAATGCTTTGGTACTGGAATGGCTTATTTTTAGCTCATCGAGTTTTACCAGGACATTTACCTGATCAAAACCTTCTTCCAGTTTAGCATGGAAGAATTTCTGTGCCAGTTTCTCATCATTTTCTGTAAAGCCGTCTATCACTTCGATGGCTAGCGTATTTCCTTTAAAAGTTTGCAATTGTCCTATCATAATATGTCATTTTTATCGGATGAAAATGAAGAACAAGCGTTGTGGGAGGAAAGCGTTATTCCGGGATCGACTCGCAGAAGATCGCATTCCCATCGCTGTCATAATAAGTGCAGGTAAGTTGTCGAAGTTCGACGACCCATTTTTCGATCCCCGATCGGGCACAGTCCTTGCAAAATCGGAAATAATCTGTTTCCCCGGATTGATGTGCCTTCAGGTTATTCAGGAAACTTTCTTTATTGGATTCTGCAGCGATATGGAGATCTTCATGCAGGGGCGGACTAAAAAGTTCATAATGATCTGAACCGTAATAGATGGTCTGGTTGTCTTTAACCCGGGTTTCAAAGGCGATAACCCCTATTTTCCGGATTTCCCTGATATATTCAGGAAAATCTTTACCAGAACGAACTTTGGCAAGTGCAGCGGTGATCTCATCCAACGTAAACATGGTCTTCATTCCATTAATGACTCTAAGGTACTTAATAAAATAATGATCATGAAGTTAAAATTCTTCATTTTGGTTCTCCTTTCCAATTCCAATTCATTACCCCGACCCTAAAGGGTGGGATTGGAGGTTTTGAAAAGGGAAAAAGTCTTTCCCTCGGCTCCCTTTAGGGCTGGGGTCAAGCGAGGGGAAAGGGCGATGTGATTTGTATTTTCCAATTCCAATTCATTACCCCGACCCAAAAGGGTGGAATTGGATAATTTTAGAAGGGTGCAATGTTTGCCTCGGCTTCCTTTAGAGCTTGAGCCAAGTAAGAGAAGCAGGGAAGTAGGAAGACAGAAAAGCAGTAAACGGAGAACAGTCTACTGCTTTTCTGTTCACGGTTTATTTTCTTCTTCCGAATAAACGGAGTAGGTAGAGGAAGAGGTTGATGAAATCCAGATAAAGTGTAAGGGCTCCTAAAATAGATTCCTTTTTATCTTCATCAGTTCCTTCGTTACCAATGATATTCATATTCTTGATCTTCTGGGTGTCATAGGCTATCAATGCTACGAATATCAGTACGCCTGCATAGGTAGTGATCCAGTACAACATTTCATTCTGAAAGAAAAAATTGACCACCGACGCGATGATGAGTCCGATCAATCCCATAAAGGCTAAGTTGCCGATAGTGGTAAGGTCTGTTTTGGTGTAATAACCGTATATGCTCATGACTCCGAACGTACCGGCTGTGACCGCAAAGGTTGTGGTTAGCGAAGCACTGGTGAAAACTAAGAAAATTACTGAAAGGGTTAAACCGTTTAGTGCAGCATATCCCATAAACATGATAATAGCGGTATCTGCTGATATCTTGTTGATACGGGCAGCAATGAATCCAACACATAGGATTTCTGCAAACAGGAGTGCGTAAAAGACGATTCTGTTTCCAAAGATAAATTCAACTATCTCCGGAGTTATGGAAACACCATAGGCAATGCTCCCGGTGAGTAATAACGCACCTGACATCCAGGCATAAACCCGTGACATAAAGTTTGCTTGTTCGATCTTGATCTGTTCCTCGGTAAATTGACGAGAAACTGTTTCTTCCTGCGGTAGTTCAGGTATTTGCATAGTATAGTGGTAAAAATTAGGATTTACGGTTTTTCAGGATTTTTTTGATAGATCGTGAAGGGTTGATGTTATTCTTTGGATCGGCACAGTAATCGACCAGTAATTTTTCAGATCTCTTATAGATTTCTTTACCTGATAGTTCGAGATCCGGATTATCTAAAACAGTCTTGGTCATGGCCGCCATATACAAACCGAGCAGTTCATCATTTCCTTTGGTGAGATCCATGGCATCTTTGCTGATATCGAAGGTATAATCCGGAGTGCCCTGCATCCAGTTGATTATAAAACTAACGGCTCTGTAGCGATTGGCCTTTTTGTAATCGGCGGGGTTTTTAAAGAGAAAATTGGCACATTCCAGAACGAGGTCGCTATTGTCGTTATAGCTTTCGGCTGAGTTGAATTTTATGTCCTGAATGATCTCGAAATTTTGTGCTGTCATTCCGGTAAAAAGGAAGCAGCAAAGTAGTATTAATATGTATTTACACATGATAAATTAGATTGAACATTGTTATTTTTTAATGTTCGGGGGAGTGGTTAAATGTAGGAAAATATTTTAGTTTAACCACACCAGTGAAATAATTTGATGTAGTGATATTGGCCTTGCTTTAACCCGGCACATTTCTCATGACCCCTTTCGTCTTTTTTCTCTTTCTCCTGGAATGTAGGTAGTCCTATTTCAGCCCTGCGACGGTTGATAGCTTCGAACTGCGTGGAATCTTTCGAGTACATCCATTGATTGTAGAATTTCTCTTCACCAGTCTTATGGGATCCATATTGTGCCTGGAAGTCCATAATAGAGGCGTAATGTTCAGGTACAAGGTTTCCTTTTTTAACTTCTTTGTTTAACAGGGCATTGTATCGTTCCGTTTTTGGCCGGGAATAATAATGCAACAGAACAAGCTTAGCGGTATTATTTACGAATGCCCATCGGAAAGCATCATTGGGAACATATCCAACCGGATCAGATCCTAATTTGCGTTCTCCCGGATATCCGTATTGTTCTATTAGAGGCATGAGTTGTTCTTCTACGAGATGGCTTACAATACTGTCATAGATCTGCTCATATTCTTTTTCTCGTTCCGGGTGTTTTTTCGGCATGGTTTCTAAATAATATACCTTCCATTTTTGATCTTTAATAGCAATTTTACCTATAGTGTCATATAAGAATTTATCGATCTGTGCAGCATAGGCATCTTTGTTTTCCAGATAGGTCTGTTCGAGATATTCATAAAGGTGCTCTTCTTGTATAAATGAATTCAACAGCGAATCCTTTTCCAGGTATTCAGGTTTTAATCCGGATCGGAAGGCGATTCCTGAAAGATCTTTGAAATGCAAAGGGTCTTTTAACATGGCGGAAACCTGAAGGGAGGTATAACAATGATTGGTGAGTGGCCTTTTGGTGAGTTTAAAGGCTTCGTCATAATAATGCTGTGCCTCTCCGATCTTTTCGTTTAGTATACTGCTTTCGGCTTTATTGATGATCCGGGTATATTCTATATAATCGGGCGCTGCAGTAATCGTGATTTCAGGTTGCGGTTCTGTGATATTTATGATCCTGAAAAGGTAAATAATTAGATAAAAGTATATCATGCTTTCCGTGTTTTTGGTTTTGTTGTTATGGGATTCAGGGCTTTATAGATCTTCCAGTTTGAACCGCACCAGTATTTTATATTCCATTTTGATTTTTCCGAATTCAATCAAAGGCTGTGACGCCCGACTTCCATAAATGGCAGCATTACCTCTTATGGTAATGGCATTCGAGATACCCATCATATTTCCCTCATACACATTGGTATCACCATTCTCCCGGATGAAGATCGCCTTTCCGGTCTTTTGTCCGATTGCGGAAGTAAGCTTTTCCGCTTTATTCTTAGCGGCTTTTATCGCTTCGATCTTCACTTCTTCACGGAATTTTTCAATTTCGGAATGGGAGATTCTTGAAACGGTACAATTAGAGATGTTATTTTCAGACAACGCCTTGATGATCTCCCCGGCGGTTGCTGCGTCCTTAACCTCTATTTCATATTCTTTTTGTGTGAATACGTCCGATTTTCCGATCCAATAGTTCTTGAAGTTACTATTGATGTCCTTGATACTGAGCGCTTCGTCAACATCTATTTCCAGATTTTGCAGCACATTGACCAAATAACGTTCTGATTCCTGAAGCGATTGTTTTCCTTTACGCTCTTCTTCGTCTATAATGACTTTGAGAAAGATCTCATCAGGAATGATCTCCATCTCTGAAGTTCCGGTGACCTCGATATAATTCTCATCGATAAAGTTCTTTTCCTGGAAAGGTTTTGCAAGCATAAAGCTAACCTGTAAGATCAGCGCAAGGGTGATTATTGTTTTTTTCATAAAATGTAGGAATAGTCTTGATTTCCTCTAATTTAGAAAATAACTTTGAAATGCATGTATCCCTTCGATCACAGCATAAACATCACCTAATATTTCCTTACTTTGTACTGCTAATATTTAATCGATATTCCATTGAATCGTCTTCTTTATAAACTAAGCCTTGGATTTGTATTGACCGGTTTGCTATTAATATCCTGCCAGCGATCCGCCCCTTTATATTCCAAATACCATATTCCAGACATTTCAGTTTCTGACAGTTTGCGAATCTATGCAATGAATGGTGACTTGATCAGGGTGCTTCCGGTTAATTCAGAGGCCATCTTTGAAGACAGTATTCCTGAATTTATTACAATACATGCTTTTAATGGCGGTCCTGGATATTTTGCGTTAAACGTTCCCGGGGTGGATAAAAAAATCGGGATCGGGAAGGATTCTTTAGTACATACCGAAAACATTGCCGACTCTTTGCTCAATGCTTTGGATAATGGAACCTTAAAATTTCTGAATCAACACTATGGTACTTTAAGAGGTTTTAAGTCGGCGGACTCACTTAAGCGCTTCATGGATGAATTCATAGAGGAACGCGATCAGGATCTTGAAACGTATTCAGGAAGGATCTCAGCTGATGAATTTAAAATGCTAAGCTATTATAATCATTATCGTATATACACTTTTATGATACTGCATATGGGGATGGCGGTCAGGAATTTGGATCCGTCAGATCCCTATTTCGACATGATTCGTGATATCCCTGAATATGGTCCCGGGATACGTTCGCTACCGGTGCTTACACTTATAGCTTATAAGATCAGGTATGTACGTCAGTTTGGAAAGATCGTAGATGTGGGTTCTTTTCTTGATTATGTGGGGAGGCTTGGAAAGGATCGATCGGAAAACGATTTTATGAAGGCCATCGCCATTGAGGAGATCGTTAAGCATCCGGAGGTATGGCCTGAGGAAAATGTGATGCTGACTTCGGGAGTATTTCATGGAATCATGCGAACGGAAGTAGATAACCCGTATTACAATACTATGCTGGATGCCTATTTTCGTTTTAAGAAATTAGAGGCAGGGGCTGTTGCAAGAAATTTTAAAGGGGTTGATCGCCATGGTGATACCATTCAATTAAAGGATCTTAAAGGCAAAATTCTGTTGATCGATCTCTGGGCTACCTGGTGTGCTCCTTGTCTCCGGGAAAGACCGAATGTTTTGGAACTTGCCAATACTTACAAAGATGATCCCGATGTCGCTGTGATAACGATCTCTCTTGACGCTAAAAAGGAGAATTGGGAGAATTTCTTAGAAAACAATTCGGTCAATCCTGATTATGAGATCCTGATTGAGAACGGAATGGATCTTGATTTTGGTGAAAATTATTCGGTTAGTACTATTCCCAGGTATATGGTCATCGATAAAGAAGGAAAAATCCTGGAAGGGTATCTCGATACTCCGGAAGATTTTCAAAGGCTTTTGGAAAATTAGCGTTCCTGATCATTTTATCAGGGCTATAATTCGCAAGGGGCCGCCACTGCCTCCTTTGATCTTCATCGGTAGCGCAAATACCTCAAAATTCGTGTCGGGAATATCTTCAAGCCTGGTTAGGTTTTCAAAGACTGGAATATTGGCGCCCAGCAGGATCACGTGGGTTTTGAAATATTCAGATTGCCCGTAGTCAATACTCGGTGTATCGATGCCCACTGCTTTAACATTTCGATTTTGAATAAGCCAGATTGCCGCTTCCGGAGACAATCCGGGAAAATGCAAATCTTTGACAGCGTCAGGTCCTTTCGCAGCGGTGCCGAGATATTTTTTAGGGTCAGGATAATATTTTGAATGTCCGGTTTGTAAGAGTACGATACTATGCTGTGGAATTTGAATCCCGTTTTTAACCTCCCAGGATCTGAGGTCATCCTCACTGATCAAATAATCTGGATCATCCGCCGCCGCTGCAGTAACGTCGATCTTTATGGCCGGCCCGATCAGATGATCAAGTGGGATCTCATCGGTGGATTGTCCCGATTCAGAAAAATGAATGGGAGCATCAAGATGCGTACCCCCATGTTCCGCAGCACTGAAATTGTTGGCAGCATAATAATACCCCTTTTCGGTCATTCCCTTGAAAACAGAGTCCAGGTGAAACTCTTCTGCGGTCACCCAGTACACGGTTTCAGATGAGAATGAATGCGAAAGGTCGACATATTTTGCTGAGGTAGAGGCCTCGGGTCCAACCGTATTAGAACCCTGGTGTGTTTTTGAATTTTGATTGCAAGCTGTAAGGAACAGCCAGCACAAAAGAGGGAGGACTACTTTCATCATTTAGGCTATCGAATTTAACATCTGACTTTACAGTAATTTATTGAATTTTAATTTGATGTCAAATTAAATCAGTTCATACGAATATAAAATCGGATGATGGGTATCGTTTGTTAATTTAGAGATTTAAATAGCATAAGTCGCTGACATACAGTATCTTTAGAGATTAGTCTAACTAATTAAGTTTCTGATGAAAAGCGTAGTTTTAGGCATCTTCCTGCTCTTGATGGGAAGTTGGGATCTGGCTGCTCAGAATAGGGTTGCGGCAGATATGTCGGTTAAAGCCCCGGATTTTACGCTTTCCGATCTTAAAGGAAACCAAGTAAGTCTGTCTGATTATGCAGGCAAGTACCTAGTGATCCATATCGCTACTACCTGGTGTCCCTTTTGTAATGCGGAGGCACCTTATCTGGAGGGATTATTTCAAAAATATAGGGATCGGAATGTTGAGGCGCTCATCATTGATGTAAAGGAACCGAAAGCGTTGGTTGTGGAAAGATTGCAGCAACGTTTCAATTTCAGTTTTCCTTTATTACTGGATGAGGATGGAAGTGTTGCAGCGAGTTTTGCACCTGATAACGTTTTACCCGATCTGGCCAGAGATGAAGTGATGCTGGCTTCCAATCTACTTATTGATCCTGAGGGCAGGATTCAGTATATGTCATTGCTCGATTCTAAAAACTTTGATGCAAAACTTGTTGATCTGCAGGAAAAACTTGAATTGTTGTTGAATGATGATGAATAAATGGTTAATTATTTTTTTTCTGCTGATCTCGTTTCAGCAAACACTACAGCCTGTTTCCTTTTCTTCGGCGGAATCAGAGTCCAATGGTGATGGAGTCCTTGTATATTTACGATTTTCTATTGCTCCGGGCTTTCATCTTCAATCCGATCGCCCTCCGAATCCTGGCCTTATTCCTACGTCTGTAGAACTCGATCTTCCTGAGGGTATCTATATTCAGAGAATCGATTTTCCGGATGCAGAAGAATTTTTACTTGCCGGTACCTCCGAGCCTTTATATGTATTTTCCAATGAACTGGAAGTGGTGATCCGACTTGTGAGTTCAGGTTCAGTTGATTATCCGGAAACAGTTCATGGCAAACTGAATTTTCAGCCTTGCGATGACATGAAATGCTATTATCCCCGAGAACTATTTTTTGAATCCGGGATCTGAAAATTAACGGTTTGGAATATAATTATATGAGTCCGTCCATGAGACATTTCACCACAAGTTCTGTCGTATTGGAAGAACCGGTTTTGTTCAACATATTATAACGATGCGTTCGGATAGTATTGTAAGAAAGGTTCAGCTGATTGGCTATCTCCTCTGCTTTTAATCCTTTAGCTAATAATTTAATGATCTCCTTTTCCCGTTTTGACAGCATTGCGGTAGTATTCTCCTGCTTACGTTCCCTGCTTAACCGGGGATCGAATTTTCCGGAAGATACGTCTACATTGAGATAGGATGGTTCTCCGGTTAGACTTATAAAAGAAATGGTATTCTTATGTATCGGATGTAAATGTCCGATATCACTATTACTGATAAAGGCATGTCGAATAAAACCATCTTCATTAAGAGTCAGACCAGAAGTCGTATGCAACATAAGCCTTAAATTGTTATTACCGTCAATGATCTGGAAAGTGTAAATGGCTTTATAATGAAGTCGTTGCGATGGTTGCAAAAAATTGCATAGGAAATCCTGCTTTACGGCCTCCTTGAGTTTGAGTATTTCGAGATCCTCCTCACTGTGTAGTTCCAGAAGTTTCTTTAAGGTGATGTCTTTGGTTGAAACGTTGAAAAGTGAGGTCACGGCAGGAGAAATGAATTCGATCCGGAGGTCATAGAGATTAACTACATAGAAGTAAGCAGAATTAGGGGTAAAGAGATCTGCCATCTTAGCTAAGAGAGGTTTTTCGCTAAATGGCAAAAATTCTGCAATACGATCAGAATATCCCGATTTCAGGACATACTCTATGTCGGAAATATGATCCACCATAGTGTTTAGTAAAAGCTTAGTTAGGTTGACGGTGAAGGTATAAAAAAAGGTGTCAGAAGTGCACCAAGAATATGTTAATTATTTCGAATCCGAGGGAAATTACGCATAAAAGCGTATTGTTTCTATGGGTTTTCTTGGGCATCTTTGGGATGCTTATTAGAATTCGGGTAAAACCGAATATTTAGGCTATGACTTGGCCGGATTGAACGCCCGGCTTGATTATTCTCGTGGGAACCAACCTATTCCTGCTACATTAAATTATTAAATAAAAGGCTGCCCAAACGGGCAGCCTTTTCATTACAACTGTATGGTGATCCTTCCCCGGATCGAAAAGGGAGTTCCCGGGATAAAGTGAATCTCGTCCACGGGTTCCGTTTCATTCCATAATCGAGTTTCAGTCGCAAATTGCGTTTCTTTCCATTCCGTATCAAAAAGGTTTTCCACAATAATACCGAAATTCCATTTTCTAAGCTGGTACCCAATATTCAAATCGGTCACGAAATACCCTGCCGCTTTAATGGAATTATCTTCATTTGCAGGTCTGTCTTTTACATACCGGTAATTGATATTGCCGGAAAAATCACCCAGATTCATGACCGAGATTCCTCCTGTGGAAGTTAATTCCGGCGCCAGTGGAATAAAGTCTTCTCCGGAAGGCTCATCGATCGCTCTGGCATGCGCATAGTTAACGTCCGCATTCAGAAATAGCCAGTCCGTTGCCTGATATTTAAGACCGAGATCCAGTCCGTATCTTCGGGTTTTGCCCCCCGGTTCAACGATACCAGCGTCGCCTACATACACGAATTCCTGATCAAGAAAGAGGCTCCAAAGCGCAGCATTGATCACCCAATTCTTTCCTGGTTTAAAGATCGTTCCAAGATCCGCACCATAAGCAGTGGGTAAGATTTCCCGGTCGGTAGTCGTAACTACTCTGGAGTCATTCGAATGGAAACCAATTCCGGATTTCAGATAAACCTGAAGATCTTCATTAGATCGGTAAATGATGCTGAATTTCGGACTCACCTTTGCTGCAATTTCAGAAGCGGGATCATAAGCTTCCGTAAGAAGATCGTCATAATTAAAATTGAAATAATCAAGTCTGATTCCTGCATCAAAGGTGAATTTACCAGTGATATAGCCAATACCGCCAAAACCATACGCATTGAACTCATCGATATTTCCATAAGCCATCCGCTCCAGAAGCTCGGTTCTGTTTCTGGTATGGGAAAGTTCCACTTCATTTACATCATCATACCGAAATCCTATCCCTGCATGATATTTTAACTGATTGTCGGAATTCTTTAAATTGATGATCTCGTCATATCTACTTTCCATGCCCATCAATAATCGATCTTCTCGTTGTTTTATCTGGTCTCCGTTTACCGGATCTTCCAGAAAGAATGTGAAATTTGAATACAGATCAAAATCGTATGCTGTCACAAATGCCTTTGAAGTAAGGCTACTGTAATCATCGAATTCTTTACGGTGATTGACCAGTATATTTTGGCGGCTTGTTTCTCCCCCTTCGGTATCATCGATAGCGCCAAACCTGCTTATACTACCATTCTCCACTGCTCGTTGCGGGATTTGTCCGCTGGCGTCCCATTTGCTTTGAAAGTGGGATAGTGTTAGCATGAGCTCCTGCCCGTTATGATCGTTGAACGTATAACGACTCATCATATTTATCCTGTTGAAATTTTGTGGAGAATCGAAGTAGCCATCGGTTAGCAACAGCTCGCCTGCAAAGTATGCTTTATGCTTGTCTTCATCCAGTAACCGGGTCATGCCAACCAGTCGATAGGTGTTGAACATTCCGGTTTCTACACTTATTCGATTCGCCTCGATCGACTTTTTGAGGTTCATATTTACATATCCGGCTGTGGTAAAATTACCTTTATCCGTATAATAGCTGCCTTTTCCATAATCCAAATCTTCAATAGTTTCCGGTATTATAAAGTGAAGGTCTGAATATCCCTGCCCGTGTGCATGTGATACCATGTTCACCGGCAATCCGTCAACACTTAGGTTGATATCAGTTCCATGATCGATATCGAAGCCTCTCAGGAATATTTGTTCGGCTTTTCCACCACCGGCATGTTGCCCTATGATAAGGCCCGGAACCTTTCTCAGGATCTCTTGGGAAGATCTTACCGGATTCAGTTGTACATCGATGTTGGTCAGGGAACTGAGTTCATTAACCTTAGAAGTTAATACGATCTGATCTAAGGCGATATCAGATTCGGTCAATTGAAGAGTAACGGACGTTTCAAGGTCCTTTTCGGTTACATTGTACTGCATGGGTTCGTAACCGAGGTTATGAATGCGGAGCACATCGTTCACGCTGGTTTTTTTTAAGGTAAAGAATCCGCTGGCGTTGGTATAGGCATAAGTGCCGCTTTGGGTATTGATAATGCTTACCCCTTCAAGAGGTTTACCTTGCAAATTCTTTACAACTCCGGTTAGCTCGTGTGCCTGTAAGTGGAGGGCACAGCAGAGCATAACCAGACTAATGATCAATCTTGTCATTTCGTTTTATTTTAGGGTGTAGCCATGCAACCCGCAGCAATAAAATGAATTGTTTGCGTGGTTACCTGGAAAAAAATTATAAGTCTTTATGAGTTTGTGAAGAAGATCGGGGGTTTGAGCAGGGTATTATTTACATTCAATGGACTCATGTTATGAGGGCCAAAGTTTTCAGGACCCTGTTTTCTGATGAGCGTCAAGATTATAGAAGTCTCCGGAAGCAAATGCTTGTCCAGAATATTAGAAGACTCTTTCTTTAATGGAGTGTCGGGAGTCTCAGACTCCAATGAATCAGTCAGTGCTTTAAGCAATTCATGATCGTGCGAAGGTTGGTGGGCATGAGTGTCATGATGATCATGTTCCTGAGATTCAGCATGATGATGCGTTTCATTGCCTGCAGAGTGTTCATGGTCTGTGAAATGGTGACCTGAATTGAAGTTTCTGCTCAGTATATGAGAAATTTCATGCAATATTTCACCAGCAAGATGACCGTTCGGAAGAAGTATGTAGATCATGCTCCAACAGATCACCAAAAGGCGGGCGAGAGGTGTTAAAATATTGCTTTTTATAAATACCAAAGAAACGTTATTTAGGTGTTCTTTTCAATATATACGAAAAAACCTTGGTCCGGGTTTTATAATTTTTCCATAGTGCAGGGGATCTTTTCGATTTTGGTGCCAAGATTAAGGATTCCTGACCCGGTTTGTGCAATAGGGTTAATGTTTTTTGCGATCACGATCCCATTTTCAGGAGCAAAGAACTCTTTGGTTTTTTCGCCGAAGATATTTCTGACTTCTGCGATCTTTTCGCCTTTGGCAACCGTTTGCATAAGTTCAGGGAATACGGTTAAAATACCTCCTTCATTAGAGCGTACCCATTGAGAACTTTTACATAGCCAGGTATAATCCAGCGGACACGTTGGGACATATTCGGTCATCCCGATGAAAGACATCAGGTTATGAATCCCGGCGATGGCATCTTTAACTACCTCAGGCTGGAATCTCATGGGATCCTTGATCTCGAGCGTCAGTGATTTTATTCCCAGAGAGGAAGCGTGGCCTCTCAGACTTTGCTCGTCTGGTGTGCTGTGAAGAATCGCCTCCGGACTTTGCAGTACTGCGAGTTGGCGGGTGACACTATCATTGATATCGGCACGTATATGCCAGCAATTCTCTTTGCCAAAACCTGTGGTGTGTAAATCGAGAAAGTAATCGAAATGTTTAACCACCCTTTCGATAAGGCGGTTGACATAGATACTGCTCGGAATTCCAGTTTCAGAACCCGGGGCCTGACGATTGAGATCGAAATCATCATTGAAACGACGCTGACCTAATAAGACACCGGGAACATTGGCGACCAGAATACCGATCACAGTCCCATTGATCTGTGGTGCTTCACCGATTTCACGAAATAATTTCTGGATCACGTTGATCCCGTTCAATTCGTTACCATGTAAGGCTGCATTTAAACCCAGTACGGGTCCGTCTTCGGTTCCTCTTGCAATAAGCATGGGAATACGTATCGGTTCGCCGATACCGTTATTGATGATGTGTAACCAGAATTTGGAAACCTTTCCCTTTGGAAATTGTGAAAGGTCGAATGCTTTATCAGATTTAATAGCATTATACATCATAGTAGCGGGATTTCTTGCTGTTTTTATAAACCGCCAAATTTAAGCTTTTTACGAAAGCAAAATTTAGGTACTTAGAGAATTAACAAGTTGTTTTTGCCTGTAATAGAATTGATGGAAATCTATGCTCAGAAAAATAAGAATGATATTGATCAAAGCGTTAAACAGCAATAAAAATCAGAAGCGTATTCTGTGTAAGTGGAGAATATGTAAATATTTTTGTAAGTAAATTTCTGTTTAATTATCTTCGGCTGACCAAAAAAAATCAAAATTTGTTGGTATTTTTTCGGTGATCGTCAAAATTGAATATTAAATAACCCTAAATATAGATAATACCGTATGGAATCAAGTAAAGTGGACATGTTTATCATGTCGAATAATAAGTATTTTGAAAGTCATCAGGTAGCCGGCATACGTGAACAACTTCTTGGAATGGATGAAAGCAAATGGCCGATTTTACAAACACAACAGTTTAAAGATCCGACTACAAGTTTGATCGTTTCCCTGTTTGCAGGAAATTTAGGCATCGATCGTTTTATGATCGGGGATACCGGTCTGGGGATTGGTAAATTACTTACCTGTGGTGGTTTTGGTCTGTGGGCCATTATCGATTGGTTCATGATTATGGGAGCAACTCGTGAGCGCAATTTCGAAAAATTGCAATTGGCCATCGCCTGATGAGTCTTTCCCGAACAGGATTATACGCGACTGTTCTTTTAGCCTGTTCGGGAGGCTTTGCATGGTTATATTTTAACCATAGAAGTCCGGAATCCGATGGTCTTCTGTTTCCGGGATGCATCTTCAAAAAGATCACTTCTTATCCTTGTCCTTCCTGTGGAACGACAAGAGCTGTTCAGTTATTACAGGATGGAGAGCCTTTGAATTCTATTTTGATGAATCCTTTCGGGATCATTGTTGCAGGCCTGATGATCGTGTTGCCTGTTTGGGTCCTGGTGGATCTTTTTTCAAACGGCAGTAGTTTCCTGCGATTTTATGAAAAGATCGAGTTTAAACTTAAAAATCGAAAAATAGCCATCTTCCTGATCATTCTCGTTTTGTTGAATTGGGGGTGGAACCTATACAAGAACGTATGATACATCTCAGAACCTTTGAATATGTCCCGGGTGAGCACGAAGCGGAAAAAGCTTCGAATAGCTATCTGATGTCGTTGGTGGCACTGATTGCAGGTTTACCTTTGCCAATAGTTAATCTTTTCGCCACTTTAATCTTTTTTATGGGGAATCGTAAAAGTACATATTTTGTGCGCTGGCATTGTATGCAGGCACTTTTGTCTCAGTTCTCTTTGTTGTTTATCAATAGTTTCGGGTTTTGGTGGACTATGGGACTCATCTTTGGGAAAGAGGAAATAAGTGATCGCTATATCGCTTACATGATAGCGTTATTCCTCTTTAATCTGATGGAATTTATCGCAACGATTTACACGGCGATCAAGACGAGAAAAGGAGTGCACGTAGAGTGGTTCTTTTATGGGAGCCTTGCCAATCAATTAATCAAACCGAGATCATGAACAAAGTATTTATCCAGGGGATTATAAGTATTAGCTCCTTTTTTATAGTATGGTTGCTGCTTTCTGCAGTGTCATGGACAGAAATTTTCAGTGTTGAAGAGAACAGGAATGCCACGGAAGTGCGTTTGGGCAAAATGATGATCGATGACATTCGCGATAAATATGAAATCGAAGAAGAACAATTTGTTGTTCGGTCAGTCGATTCACTCGTTTATGAACTTTGTCGGGTAAACCATATTGATTCGGCCTCCGTGAAGGTTTATGTTGTAAAAACCAGTGAAGTGAATGCCTATGCGTTACCAGATGGAAACCTGGTCATCAATTCCGGGTTGATAGCTCGGGTAGAGCAGGAAGATGAACTCGCCGGAGTGATCTGCCATGAACTCGGGCATATCCAGCTTAATCATGTGATGCATAAACTGATCAAGGAAATGGGATTATCGGTAATTGTGGGGTTGACAACCGGAGGAGCTGGAAACGATGTGTTGGTACAGTCCGGAAAGATCCTTTCGTCTTCTGCTTTTGACAGGACCATGGAGAAGGAAGCAGATCTTACTGCAGTTACGTATTTAACCGAAGCAGAAATATCTCCCGAAGGCCTTGCTAATTTTTTATACAAACTTGCTGATTATCCCGGGAATGGGAATATCCTGAAGTCATGGGTAAGTACCCATCCTGAACTTAAAGAGCGCGCTGAATATATTATCAACTCCATGAATGATGAGGTGAAGCATACGAAGCAAATATTGGACCCTGCAACGTTCTCCGAGCTTAAAAGAAGAGTTACAGGACAGTTGGAGGAGTAATTATGCTACTGATTTTTTCGATATTGATTGATACTTAGAAGGATCATCAGTATCAGAATGGGATATATAATGAATCTGTCGATCCTTAACACCGGATCTGATGCGGGCAAACCTGCCTCCCAGTATTGAACCGCGATCTCCCAAACCAAATAGCCCAGAATCGCGATCACTGTAAACATCTGTAATTTGGTGGGTTCTTTCATCAAAGAAGTGTTAAATAGTTGATATACAAGTTAATAAATATTAATTTATTTTGATATTATCCCAATGATTCGTACATTTTTTAAGCAGGAAAGCAGTGAATGCTTTATGTTATGACGGTCCCCGCTTTCCTGCATAAAAGAGTCGTGTAATCGACTCTTTTATTTTAAGAAAATAATAACGAAACTTACTTTTCCTTTCTCTGTATCCCCGTTATCTTTAAGTAAAAAATCAACAATGACAGATCAAAATAAGGTGGCCTATATTACAGGAGGCACCAAAGGAATTGGATATGGAGTAGCAAAAGTACTCCTGGAGGCAGGTTATAATGTAGCGATCAGTGGTAGGGATAAAACCACGGCCGAAAAAGCTGCATTGGATCTGAATAATGACGCTGACAGGGTTCTGGGTCTTGGATCAGATGTTACAAACCTCAAAGATGAGGAGGCTGCGGTGGCATCGATTTTGGCAAAATGGGGAAGGCTTGATGTTGTGCTGGCAAATGCCGGACTAGGACATTTTGCTCCGGTTGATCAATTGGAACCTGAAAAATGGCATCAGATGATCGATACGAACCTCAATGGAGTTTTCCATACGCTGAAAGCATCAGTGGATGCGTTGAAAGATTCTAAAGGGTACTATATCACACTTGCCAGTCTTGCTGGAACGAATTTTTTTCCAACAGCATCAGGTTATAATGCCACCAAGTTTGGGGTTGTCGGGTTTACACAAGCTGCAATGCTCGATCTTCGTCAGTACGACATCAAAGTGAGTACAATCATGCCCGGATCGGTGGCTTCGCATTTTAATGATCATACACCTTCTGATGATGATGCCTGGAAGATTCAGCCTGAAGATATCGGGGAATTGGTTCTGGACTTGCTCAACATGCATCCTCGAACACTGCCCAGCAAGATAGAAGTTCGGCCTACGCGACCAGATAAAAAATAGTGATGCTTATTATTTCTCCAGTATAAAAGAGATCGAAGCTTCTGCGACCTTTGTGAAATCGTCCGGAAGCTTTTTTTCTTCCCATGGATGTATTCCTCCGAAAACATGATCTCCTCCGGAAATGGTTAGTAAACGGCCATCCTTCAGCCATTCTTCAAGTTTATGTGCTTCGGTAATGTTGACCGTTGGATCGGCATCTCCATGGACTACCAAAACCGGAATATTCAGATTTTTTGTAGCGGCTTCAATACTGAATCGAGCTTCATTTGCAATGAAATCTTCGTAAAACTGGTAAAAGTGAGGTAATTGTTGCCGGGTTCGTGTATTCTCAATATGGATGACTCCATTCGCCTTCCAGTAAGCCAGGGCCTTCTCATCGGCAAATCTTGATTTAAAGTCACAAACACTTGCCCAGGTGATTACTTTACGGATTCTGGAATCTTCAGAAGCACCGATGAGGGTAATACCACCTCCTCTCGAATGTCCGATAAGGTTTATATTGGAAAGGTCGGTATTTGGGCGAAGTGGAAATTCCTCACTATGAACCCAGTCAGTGACCATTGCAAGATCGTTCAGTTCCCTGCTGAAATTATTAAGTCCGAATCCTTCTGTATCGGGAAAATCTTCAGAACTTCCCGGAATAAAACCATTGTGGGAAAAGTCGAATTTGACGAAACAGATACCACACTCAGCGAATTGACGTGCAGCCATGTCCCAGTAACCCCAGTCTTTAAATCCTTTGTATCCATGACAGAAAATGACGATGGGTTGATTTTCTTTAGACGGATCACAATAAATATCAGCTGAAACCGGTCTTTGCTCCTTTGCATTCAGCAGATGATTTCTGATTATTTCCATACTATGCAATGATTTTAGCTTCAAAGTTACGATGCGGATCGCAAATTTCACGAATCAGTTCGAATAGTTTTTCCTCGAAAAGTTCGAGTACTTCACGGTTGATGGCGGGATCATTCTTTTGCGATCGTGGAGCTGGCTTTAAGCCGAATTGCATGAAACCACTACTCAGATTCTTAAATGAAATGATGCCGCCTCTAACTTCTGGATATTTGAGAACCATTTCTTTTCTCATATAAGCATAGCACAATACCTGAAAAGCTTTACTGTATTTATAATCTTCAATGAGTTCATTCCAATCATGGATATGAACGTCTGACGGATTTACCTTTCCGGTTTTATAATCGATGATACGAATAACCCCGTCTTCTTCCTCGACACGATCTACCTTGCCTCTTAGTACCACAGGGAAATCAAGTCCGGGTACGTTTAGGGGTACTTTCATATCGGTTTCTATTTCGAGAATGCGTATTTGTTTTCCTTCTTTCAGCCGGTTGGATTCCATATCCAGAAAGTTCTCAACATAACGACGGCAAACATGGAAACTGATCAGATTCTTACCTCGTAATTGAGAGGGGTCTATATAGGTTTTAAAGAATTGTTCCTGGAGGATCTGAATCATATCGGCTCTCATTTTCTGAATATCCTCAGCGATCAGTAAGCGTCCCGTAATCGGCTTATACAGAAGTTCAAGAGTATCATGAACTATCGTTCCCATAGTGTTGGCGGCGATCGATTCTTCAACCGCCTCGGCCTCATTGATTTTCAGGATACTTTGTCGATAGAAATCCATGGGATTTCTCACAAAATTACTTAATGAAGATGGTGAGAAACCTCTGTTTGCCAGGGCGCGTAATGCCTCCATGAGGGTGTTAGATTTGGAAATATGCTCCGGTACCGCTTCTTCAGGATAGATTTCCGGAGCCGCGACCATCTCGGTGATCGTATGTGTTTCGGGATGTCTGGCTAAGATTTGCTGGATGAAACGACTTTTTTCCCCTCCATCCAGTGTATTAACTTCCGTATTGTATAAAAGATAAATCGTGGAGGCACGTTGTAATAGTCGGTAGAAATGGTAGGTGTATACCGCATCCTTTTCTTTATACGTTGGTAGTCCGTAGGCAACCTTGATATCAAAAGGGATAAACGAATTATTTGATTTACCTGCCGGTAAAATGCCCTCGTTCACAGAACTGATGATCACAGTATCGAAGTCCAGATTTCTACTTTCGAGCATACCCATTAGTTGAAGTCCCTCCAGGGGCTCACCTTTGAAATCTACTGTTTCTCTGCTCATCAGATCATGGAAAAGTTTTTTTAAGGTCTTTACTGAAGAAATGCTGTTGTATTGTTGCTGGTAGGTCAGTAATTGATTGAACAGTTCGTAGAATCGGAATAAATATTCCAGAAAGACCGGATTCCGTGTTTCCTCCATACCATACAGGTATTTTAGCTTTAAAGTCCATGTAAGGCAATTCATGATCAACGCTGTAGGATTGATTTTGTAATGATCCGGAAAGAGCAGATTCAGGTATTCGGTAAAGGTTTCTTCTTTAGAGAACTGCAACAGTTCATTTTGTTTCAGGAATAACAGGTTATTTTTTTGCAGATGAACTGTGATGTCGTTTAATATGCCTGAATCCTTAAAAGCGAATTGAACTATGGGGTTGGTGATGATGGTCATCACATCTCTGTGATTCCAGGATCCATCATTGGGTTTGGTCCATGCTTCGATCAAATTACCAAAATGCGATGCGAACGGAGTGAGATTAAGCGGGAATCCACCGGTGACATTTACCTTTTCTATCTGGTCGGGTATGGCGTTGAGTAATGGCGTTCGAATTTGTTCATTACCCATAATAACCGCAATGTCATTAACACTGCCGGAAGGTAGACCAGAAAGCAATTCTCCTATATACTTCGCTTGTGGGACAGTTCCCGGAATACCAGTAATTTTAATTTGCTTTGGCTTACTGAAATTATCGAGTACATAATTAAACGGCTGTCCCTGAAAGTATTTCCATCCTGAGCGTATTTTTCGTAGAAATAATCCGGCGTCATGTTCCTTATCATTGATGAAAAAAGAATCGGTGTCCCAGTAGGCTTTGGATTGGGTTGTGGATAGAATTTCTTCAATGATAAGACTTTCTGCATTATTCAGTGCATTAAAGCCGATAAAATAATGAGGTGTGTCTCCATGCGCCTGGAGGTAGAATTCGAGTTGTATCGTTGCTTCGCGGTAAAGCATACCCTGATAGCCAAGTCCTTTGGCTTGCAAGTGTTCGTTGAGGAGGAAGTAGAGTTCCTTTAATCTTTTCCAGAAAGCGAGATAATTTAATTGCAGGGGTGTTTTTTCCGGGGAGCTTGCCCAATGGAACTGATCGATCTCCTTGATCTGGAATAGATGATCGAATAGGGTGTCCGGGTCTACGAGGTATCTGTCGATCTCATTGAAATCCTGTATCATGGTTTGGGCCCAGGTACTAAAAACAAAGAGATCATCTTGCTCCTCTTTAGGGGTTATAGATCTGTATGCTTCGTAGAATTCAAATAGCAGGCGGACATTATTAATGCTTTTAAGGGTGGAGATCTCCTCGATGAATTCTTCAATGCTGAAAAGCTTCGGTGCGAAGCTTGCTTTGGTGAGGATTTGCTGCAGTTCATGTTTCAGGAAGGCTCCTGATCTTTTACTGGGAACTATAAGGATAATATCGCCGAGGTTATCGGGGTGATTTTGATAGATCTCTTCTATAACTTCAGCAAGGAATGATTTCATGAGGTCGTAATTATAAGCAGTGCTTAAAAATAAAAAAAACGCTCCGGATTTCCGGAGCGTTTTCTATATGATTTGACCTCTTAAAATTATTCTTTAACGAGGTTGATCTCTACACGTCTGTTTTGACGTCTACCATCTCTGGTAGCATTAGAAGCGATTGGTTTAGTCTCACCGTATCCTTCAGAAGTTAATCTGTCAGATGCGATTCCGTGAGATTCAAGGTATGCTTCAACTGCATTAGCTCTTTCTTTAGAGAGTCTCATGTTAAGAGCATCAGATCCTGAACTGTCAGTGTGACCTTCGATGTGGAACTTAGAGTTTGGATACTGAGTAAGGATAGCGATGATATCACCAAGAACTTTTTCAGAGTCAGCTTTGATAGATGACTTACCTATATCGAACAGGATGGTTTTCGCATATTCGTTAAGGGCTTTCTGAACTTCCTCAGTTACTTCAGGACATCCGTTGTTGGCTACAGTTCCTACTTTGTCCGGACAAAGATCATCTTTATCTGGAATTCCGTCACCGTCTCTGTCTGGCCAAGGACAACCATTGTTTTCAGCTGGTCCTGCTTCGTTAGGACATTCGTCTTTGTTATCTGGAACTCCGTCACCATCTGAATCAGGACATCCGTTGAATTCTTTAAGACCAGGAACTTCAGGACAATCGTCTAAGTTATCTGGAACTCCGTCACCGTCTGAATCAGGACAACCATTGAACTCAAGCGGACCTGCTTCGTTAGGACAAGCATCTTTAGAATCTTCGATACCGTCACCATCTGAATCAGGACAACCGTTGAAAGCTGCAAGTCCTGCTACTTCTGGACAAGCATCATCTTTGTCATAGATTCCGTCACCGTCAGTGTCAGTTCCTCCGAAACGGATAGAAAGACCTGCAAGATGCTGGAAGTGTGGTACACCATAATCTTCAAAAGCATGCTTGTAAGTAGACTGGATGTTAAGACCAAGATTTTCAGTAAACCAGAAATTGAAACCAAGACCTCCGTTAAGAGTTCCGGCACCGATTTCATCGATCCAGGTATAACCACCACCGATCTCGATATAAGGCTCAATAGTAGTACCCTGAACAAAGGTATACTTGATGGTACCGTCTACTGCATAGTGCGACAGATCATCAGCATCCATATCACCTAACTTGTCAATTTTGTTTAGTGATCCTCTGATTCCAACAGAAAAACCGTCTCCAACGTAACGAGAAACCGCTACTGTTGAAATAGATGGAAGAATGTTCCAGTGGTCACTTACGTTAAAATACTCATCAAACCATGTTCCGGCATATGACTTGTCTGAATTAGTTGGATAAACGTCGATTGCGTTCGCTCCGAAACTCACTTGCCAGGGATTGTTCTTGTCCTGAGCATTTATGCTGCTTAGTCCGGTAAACAGCAGACAAGCAACTAATAATTTGCTGAGATGTTTCATGTTCAATTATTTAATTTTAAGTGTTAATTTAATAACAAATGTAAGTCGTTACAACTTATTAACAAAAACAATTGTATAATTTTTTGGTAATTTCAGAAATATATATGGGTTAAACAAGTCCGAGTTCCCTTCCAACTTCTGTAAATGCAACTATCGCTTTATCAAGGTGTTGCTGTGTGTGGGCTGCGGATAATTGTACTCGAATGCGCGCTTTGTTTTTCGGAACTACCGGGTAGAAAAACCCTATCACATAGATACCTTTTTTCAACAATTTGTCAGCCATTATTTGTGAAAGTTTGGCATCATAGAGCATAACCGGTACAATCGCCGAATCACCGTCAATTATCTCAAAACCAGCACTTTTCATGCCTTTTTTGAAATATTCGGTATTCCATTCAAGTTTGTCTCGTAACGATGTATCTTCTGACAGCATATCGAAAACTTTAATCGATGCACCGACGATTGCGGGAGCTAATGAGTTCGAAAACAAATAGGGTCGTGAACGTTGTCTTAAGATTTCGATGATCTCTTTTTTACCGGTCGTATAACCTCCCATCGCTCCGCCAAGAGCTTTTCCAAGAGTACCGGTAATGATGTCAATTCGGCCCATCACGTCTTTTTCCTCTAATGTCCCTCTACCGGTTTCGCCTATAAAACCAGCTGCATGGCACTCATCGATCATAACCATTGCATCATATTGATCGGCGAGGTCACAGATCTTATCCAGCGGAGCAACCAGACCATCCATCGAAAATACCCCATCTGTAACGATGATCTTGAATCTTGCCCCGTCAGCATTCGCTTGTTTTAACTGAGCTTCAAGATCTTCCATGTTGCTGTTCTCATAACGGTATCTTTTTGCTTTACAAAGGCGAACTCCGTCGATAATTGAGGCATGATTGAGCGAGTCCGAAATGATCGCATCCTCAGCGGTTAAAAGGGGTTCAAATACACCTCCGTTAGCGTCGAATGCCGCCGCATATAGAATCGTATCTTCGGTCCCGTAAAAGTCTGCAATCTTTTGCTCAAGTTCCTTGTGAATATCTTGAGTTCCACATATAAAGCGTACCGAAGACATTCCGAATCCATGTGTGTCCATGGCATCCTTGGCTGCCTGTATCACTTCCGGATGAGAGGAAAGTCCGAGGTAGTTATTCGCACAGAAATTGATCACTCTTTCGCCGGTTGAGATTGTTATTTCGGCACCTTGTGGAGAAGTGATGATCCTTTCTTTCTTGTAAAGACCTGCTTCTTTTATTTCCTGGAGTTCTTTTTCCAGATGTTGCTTGATATTACCGTACATAAATGTTTTTTTACAAAGGTAATAAACATAAAACTACAGGCATTCCTGAACTGAAATTTCCGTGTCGATATAAACCAAAAGTTTGTCTGCGATCTCATACCCCATGCTTTTTAGGGTTTCCGCATAACGGCTGACTTGCAAGTGATGATTTGTATGAGGAGATCCGGTTTTGTAATCGATGATGCTTACGCGCCCTTTTGCGATGACAAATCGATCCGGGATCAGGATCTGACCTTCTTTGCTGATCAACTCTCTTTCGTTATAACTTTTTACGTCGCTGTTATAAAGATGTTTTAACTTAGGGTGATTGAGTACTCCTGTGAGGAATTCGATGGTCTCTTCCATCTCATCCGATCTGATCTTTCCACTGTGAAGCGCCTCTTCCACGATCATATCGATGTCTTCCGGTCTGTGAATTCCGGAAAGCAGCTGGTGGTAGAGTAAACCTTTGTCGATCGCACTTTGTTGTACACTTCCCCATAATGAACCAGCTCTTGTGACCATTTCGAAACGATGATGAAGTCCGGCATTGCTTATAAAAGGGATTCCGGCAGGAGGAACTGCTACCTTTCTGTTGAGGTGATCTGCGCTGACTTTAGGTACTCCGATCTCATAGGTGAGTTTTCCCTCTTCCCAAAGGGAAATGCTTTTAAGATAATTGATGAGAAGCCCGGAATAGGTATTGGTTCTTTCAATTCCCTTTGTATCCAGATCAAGATTTCCAAGTATATACAGCCGTTCAACAGGTCTTGTGAGCGCCACATAGAAAATATTGAAACTATCCAGTTCCAGATGTTCGCGATGTGATGTATAAAGTGCCGCTCCATACGCGTTAAGATTTTCAAGATCCTTGTTCAGGCTGATCAGGGCATTCGATATCCCATAGGCTTCTTTATTTACGGGAAACCAGGTCAATGAGGCTTTATCATGGTAAATATCATTGTTGGCAAACGGATAGATCACTATTGGAAATTCCAGTCCTTTTGACTTATGGATCGTCATGATCTGAACCGCTCCACTATGCTGCGGTGGGTTGATACTCCATTTGTTATTATGCTGTTCCCAATGATCGATAAAATTGCTTAGGTCACTATTGTCAGATTCCGTGAATTCGAGAGCCTTGTCTAGAAAAGTCTGAAGATAGGCTCCGGATTCGTTTTGCAACTGAAAGCTGTCGACTGCATATTCCAGTGCATTGTAAAAAGGTAGCTGCACAAAAGTTCCTGTCTCGAATCCATAGGGTTCAAAGATCTTCTGCGGATGTTCAGTGCGATCCTTCAGGTACATGTGCCGGTCCTGAGCATCCTCTTTTGAGGCGGCGTACCATGCAAGGCGAAACCTGTTTTCCCGATCTTCCGGGTTTACAAAATAACGGATCAGATCTGTCAGGAAATTCACGGCCGGGTTATGCTTTAATAACAACGACTCTGCAGAAATCACCGGAATAGATTCATTATTCAGGTGTGTAGCCAGACTAACCCCTTGTTGATTGGTTCTGCAAAGAATACAGATATCACCATAAGGGTATCCCTGAGCTTTAAGGTCATTGATTATATCGGTGGTTCGCATGCAAAAATCTTCGGTGGTACTGGCATCTTTTTCAAGAAACGTCATGCTGATAAATCCACCTGGTTTTTCATTGGTTTCCTGTGAACTATAACGATGAAAAAGTTCCCGATAGGAATCGTTAGTAATAAATTGCGAAGCGTGAACAAAGAAGCCATTATTGAAATTAACGATAGTATCATGACTTCGGTAGTTTACAGGGAGGTTGGCTACCTCTGGCAGGAGTTGAAACGGACTCTTTTTTTGGTAGAGGTCTATGAATTGTTCAGCCTTCCCGCCTCTCCAGCGATATATGGCTTGTTTGGCATCTCCAACGATCAACAGACTACCCTGTTTTCCTCCAACAGCTTCTGTTTCCAGTGCATTCGAAATCAAGGGTTGCATATTTTGCCATTGCATGGCCGAAGTGTCCTGAAATTCATCGATAAAATAGTTTCTGTATTTTTCTCCGAGACGTTCATATATAAAGGGGGCGGGTTGATCGGCGATCGCTTCACTGATAAGCTTGTTGAAGTCTGAGATCAACACCTGACTCCGGTCTTCTTTGATCATTTCAATTTCTTTTTGCATAGCTCCTAAAAGAGCCAGCGGCGTAAGGTTCCTGTAGAAATTGACCGAAAATTTTCGTTGTGCCATTCCTTGTTGAACCAATTGCAGGCATTCGGCAATTGCCGGACGTAAACCGTCGATGGTGGCAGCTTTATCAGGAGCCAGCGTCTTATTGTATATCGACGCATTTTCCGGGTCCCCAACCCATGCCGCCGAACTGGTCGCATTCATGTCTCCATCGGCTATTTTCCTGAAATAATTGGGAAGCGTACTCCGGGTAAAATCAGTGAATTCAAGTCCGTTCTCAACAAATTTCTCAAGAAGACCCTGAGCCGCACCGGAGATCATGGATTCAATGTCTTTGACCGAATTGAGGAGCTTTTTTTTCAATGCTATCAAATGGTCTGAATCGGTTTCCTGAAGTTCTTTAAGAATTTCGGTATCGGTTTCCCGTATCAGAAGTTGTCCGATCTTTCGAAGGTCACCGGATACATCCCAGCTTTTGTCTTCATCAGCCTTTTCCAGTGAATATTCGATGAGAGCATTACTGATGAACTCGTCTTCTCCGGTTCTGTAGATCAGATTATCGATGGCTTCATTCAATAAACTTTCTGTATCGAGAACCACTTCGAAATTTGAAGGTAATTTAAGGTCATGTGCAAATGTTCGCAACAACCGATGATTGAACTTATCGATGGTAACGATATCGAAGAAGGCATAATTGTGTAAAATGCGATGCAGGACATTCTGTGAGCGAAGGTGTAGTGTTTCCTTGCTTACTGCCAGTTCTTCACTTAACTGGATGAACATCGGGTCTTCACTTTCAAGGATTCCGGGAGTAGCGAAATTGCTTAGATTTTTCAACACACGTTCCTTCATTTCCGTTACGGCTTTGTTCGTGAAGGTGATCGCGAGTATTTGTTTGAACTGATCGGTATAGGAAGAGGCAAGTAGCAGCGACAGATACTGCTTTACCAGAGTGTATGTCTTTCCTGCTCCGGCCGAGGCGTTGTAGATCTTGAAAGCTGGTTTATTCAATGCTTTTCGTTTTACTGCAAAGTAATAATTCTCGTTTAGTTTTTCATGGGTGTCCGGTTAAAATATTCTGGTCTGCTGGCGTACAGGAAAGTGTCGATCCTGACTACCGCAGGCCAAAGGCGGGATCGACACTATTTATGGACTTTAGCCCATAATGCTAGCGTGAGCTGTGGTGAAAATGTCTTCTTAGGCTCAGTTATTGAATGTATTCTCGTAGTATAAAAAGTGAGGGTCTGCTTTTAGAATTATGGAATTTTCCCCGGACAGCAATGCAGTATACAGTGAAGCAGTAAATAGTGAAGCAGTAAGCTTTAAGCTGTATGCTGTTTTCTGTTACCTGTTACCTTGTAACGTGTCACCCTGTAACATAAATCCTTAATCCATAATCCATTTTCCGTAGCCCATGTAATATCCAGTTCTTAACAAATTATTATCATGATTTGTTTAAGTTTATGTGTAAATTTGAGTAACAGATTTTATTAACCAAAAAATTAATACAAAATGGCATTTGAATTACCAAAACTTCCATATGCATATGATGCGCTGGAGCCGAATATCGACGCCCGTACTATGGAGATCCACCATACTAAACACCACAGCGGATATACTACAAAACTCAATGGAGCGGTTGAAGGAACTGATCTGGCTGGTAAAAGTATCGAAGAGATCCTGAAAGGACTTGATATGAGCAATGGAGCCGTTCGTAATAATGGAGGCGGATATTATAACCATAACCTTTTCTGGGAGGTGATGTCTCCTGATGGAGGAGGTAAGCCATCGGGTGAACTGGCAGAAGCGATCGATGCTGCTTTCGGATCATTCGATAGTTTTAAAACAGAATTTTCTAACGCAGCTGCAACCCGATTCGGTTCCGGATGGGCTTGGTTGTGTGTTCATAAAGGAGGTAAACTTGAAGTTTGCTCTACACCAAATCAGGATAACCCCTTAATGCCCGGAGTTGGGTGTGAAGGTTTTCCTGTTCTCGGAATTGATGTTTGGGAACACGCGTATTATCTAAACTACCAGAACAGAAGACCTGATTATATCGAATCATTCTTCAATGTTATAAACTGGAGTAAGGTTGCTGAACTTTATGCAGCGAATAAATAAGAGATAGTTGTAAAAAACGCAATGAAAAAGGCGCCATTTGGCGCCTTTTTTTGTGTTTATTGTTTAAGGAGGTTTTCTTCTGGGTATAATTTCATTATTTTAATTAGACCCCTCTGAAGAAAACGAATTATCGTTATTTAACGATTTGGTTTGTTCAGGTGTTGCAGATAGAGATCGAACTGAATATCGATCTCATCTTTCACCTTGATCATACCCATTACCTTGGTCGGAGGTTCGATTCCGTAATCATTGAGGTCAACCATCAGACTACCGGTTACGTGATAATCAGCTTGCTTATCGACCTTAACCGGGATCTCATACGTATTCGATTTATCTACGATCTCGATCTCTACGGTTGCGGTGAAATCGTTGGGAGTAGCCTGATCTCCATCCAGCTTTTTAAGTTCAAGTGTGATATACGGATGCTCTTCTGTTCGTAGTAATTTATGAAAGTCCTTGTTGATGGCCTTACCTCCACAATCAAAGTTCTTATTGTTCAGGATCAGGGTGGCCGCATCGAATTTCACATGTTTTCCATGTCCGTGATATGCTATCCGGTGTGGATCGCTGAGATCAGCGATGTCATAATCACAGGTGAAGGTATTCACGTTGGTCTTTCCGACGATCCTAAGGGTACTTTTGGAGGTGATCCCTACCACTACCGTATTTACAGTGTCAGATCCGAATGACAATAATGTTAATGAAACCAGAAGAACTAAGAGCCTTTTCATCTTTGAAATTTTTATAGAATTTACAAATTCAAAAAGAAAAAGACAAGCCTGATTATCATTAAGATACCGGGCCTGTCTTCTTCACCATGTCAAATTAAAATAGATTCTTTTTTCGTTTAGAATGCGATTACCGCCTCAGCCATCAG
Organism: Robertkochia solimangrovi; assembly: GCF_007279655.1. Lineage (GTDB taxonomy): Bacteria > Bacteroidota > Bacteroidia > Flavobacteriales > Flavobacteriaceae > Robertkochia > Robertkochia solimangrovi. The sequence continues at coordinate 621,437 of NZ_QKWN01000001.1, forward strand.
ACCGTTGAATTTACCGTCGTCAAAGATGCTGGAGCTGTTGAATCCGTCATATTTCTGAGTTACGTATTCCACTTTCATCAGTACGTTTTTAGTCATGAACCATCCCGCTGCCAGTTGGAATCTGTTGATGTCGATATCATCACCACTTGCTTCTTCATTGTTTACCACGTTGTAACGACCACCTACGTAGAAATCTTCATTGTTACCGAATCTGTAGATTGCCTCACCCGCGAACTGAGTTGCATTTCTTCTGTCTGTTTCACTATTTGCTCTACCGCTTACGAACTCCAGGGTTCCAAAAAGTTCAAGTCCGCCAAATTTTACATAAGGGTTGAACATTAAAGCAGTGATTGAGTTTCTGAAGTTAGGGTTATAGCGACCAGATCTGAAATTGCTGCTTGATGAGGCATCAGTTGGTTCGAGAACAAGATAGTATCTTGATCCTGCACGGTCACCACTGTACAGATAAGCGTTTGGTACTTGTCCTGTGGTATAGATAGATCCTGTTAATCTGAAACGTGTTCCGTTGCTGAATACATTGTCGTATCCGAGTTTGGCAAGGAAGGAAGCTCCGTTTCCATCAGGATTGCTAACGGCCTGATTCAATTTACCGTTAGAGATACCGATCATACTGATAAATCCGTTTCTTCGGTAGTAAAGTTCTGCACCAACCTCAGTAGTGAATCCGTCCATGATCAGGTTTCCAACGAATGGGTTGTGAAGTGCCTGGGCATTATCAGATCTTCTGAAGTGAGCATCCCCGTAGTTTTGCTCCATGTGACCGATTTTGATAGTCGTATATTTCATGAACTCTTCAAGGAAGCCTTCCTGAATGAAGTCTAACGCGTCAATTTGAAAATATCCTCCTTTTACATAAGGTTCCGGGTGGTGACGAGAAGAAAGATAAGTTCTCAAGTGCATTCTTAGTCCTTTGTGTAATACTACATCAAGGTCAAGGTTCGCAGTAGCAAGGTTAAAGTTGTTACCGATCTCGATAAGTTCAACCGCTCCTGAGTTTTCGTGATCCAATGCCTGGAATTGAATAGTGGAAGCTCCACCGATTCTTACTTTAACGCCGTCAAAGGTTGAAACACTGTCTTTGGGTGCTTCGAATTCATAGATACCGCGTTGGTCTGGTTTTCTAAAGTTATCAATATCTCTTTGTTGAGCATATGAACTTAGGCATAAACATACCAGTATAGCCGTTAAAACAGTTGTAATTTGTGATTTCATAATGAACTGATTTAATAAAAATGTTTTGGGAAAAATTGATTGTTTGTCTGAATTTTACTGATTAAGAACAGTTTTAAATTTGAGTGTTACTGATTCTCCGGTCTTAATAGCACCCATCAAAGCTCTTGGAGGATCGATCTTGTAGTGGGTCATGTTAATTTCCTTTTCACCGGTTAGCGTTACTGAATTCCCGCTGTTGGTAAGCTTGAAGTTCAGATCGATATTCTTGGTAACTCCTGAAAGGGTAAGGTCACCTTTGGCTTTAACGCTGTAAGATCCGTCACTCTGCTTTTCCATACTGCTTACTTCAGTAAGCTTGAAGTTTATCGTTTTGTACTTATCGGTGTTTAATGCCTTATAAGTATTATTGTCCATTCCGCTCTTTCCGCTTTTGAGACTTTCTGCTTCTACAGCAATTTCCATTGCATCGATCGTTTTGCTGTCTTCTCCGCTTAACGTGATACTTCCGGATTGTTTTTCAGCCGTCTCTTCCCAATCGTGTACATTAGATGTACCGAATATGGTTAATTCAGAAGAACCGTTGTTCAGGGTAAATTTCTGTGCTTGCATAGTACTTATTCCTGCGAACACAGTGAGGAACAATACCCAGATTGTTCTTGTTACGATTTTTGTTTTGTTAACCATGATGCTTGTTTTTAATTACACTACAAAGATTATCGTTAATGCAATCTTAAACCATGACATTTGTCAGTATTTCGAAAAATACATGGATTAAGGTTCTTATAAAACTACATAATACTTTGTAAATCACAGTGTTAAATAGTTTTTTTCTTTGCGTATATACAACGTAAACACCACATTTTTTTTGAAAAAATATGTAAGGCAAATTCTGTTAAGTAGCAAATCAAGCGCAATTAATAAAGCGAATCCCTGTTAAAAATGTTAAGAGAGTCAGGGGCGAAAAGGTTTGAGATTAGGGCGTTATAGGTTAAAAGGGTGCAAAAATAAGATGAGTACCACCTAATTCTTAAATATTTCTTAAAAAAATCTTAAAACAGGACTTTTGAAGATTTTTCAGGGAAAATTCCAGATGGAAATTATTCATTTTATTGCAAAATAATTCTTGGAAAGTTATCTGATTCGAGGTGTATCAGGAGAAGTTTGTACTCCTATATATATAATAAGGGGTAGCTGAAAAAGGGAGTATTCACGAAAATAAGCAAAAACTAACTGTGGATATTGTCGATCTAAAATCCTTCTGCAATACGCTCCAGAGCCGGGGTATTTAAAATTCTAATTCTTTTGCCTTTGGTTTCGATCATACCCTTTTTTGAGAAATCAGAAAGTGTTCTGATGAGCGATTCTGTTGCGGTACCTACCATCCCCGCAATCTCCTCCCGGGACAATTGAACTCCCAAAAAGCCTTCCTTATCTTTTCCAAAATCCTTTTCAAAACCCAGTAAACAGGATGCTAAGCGTTCCTTTACCGGTTTTTGGGCCATGTTGACGATCGTATTATCAGCATTTCTAAGGTCTGTACAGATCACCCGGATCATATCACCGGAGAATTTTTGATTGTCCATAAAGGATTGCTGTATATCTTTCTTTGGGATGAAACAAACCTCCATGTCTTCAATTGCCGTAGCGGTAAGATTTACCACATCATTACTGATGACACTTCGTTGTCCGAGAAGATCTCCTCTTTTGATGAACTTGATGATTTGATCTCTTCCGTTATCACTGAGTTTGGTCAGTTTACAGATACCAGATTTTACACAGTAAACCCCGTCGATGTGATCGCCTTCCTGAAAGATGGTTTCACCTTTCTTGATTTGAATAGCGCTTTTGTGATCCGAAATACGAAGGCGTTCTTCCTTTGTCAGAAGATCCAGGGAGCTTAGTTGTCGTATGATGCACTGATCGCATTTACCCATAGAAGTACGAAGTGGTTTAATGAGCACGCTAAAATACGAATTAGATGACAATTATCATATTTTTTAATAACTTGGATAGGCATTTTTGTATAGGATAAACCAATTCTATGGAACAAGCATGTTTTCATTGTGGTACGAACTGCGATAATGATCCTGTGATCTTTGACGAAAAATACTTCTGTTGTCAGGGATGCCGAACAGTGTATGAGATCTTTGCCGAAAATGACCTTACCTCCTACTATGAGTTTGAAAAAAATGCCGGGAAAACTCCAAAATCGGATTATACGACCTATGCACCGCTCGACAATCCTTCCATTCAGGAGAAATTACTGGAATTCGATAACGGGACTACAGCTGTCGTGAATTTTTATATTCCGCATATCCATTGTAGTTCCTGTATTTGGATCCTTGAAAACCTAAATCGCTTAAGTCGTGGAATTACCGCTTCTCAAGTGAATTTTCCAAAGAAGTCCGTGCGAATCACTTTCAATAAAAATGAACTCGATCTGAAATCCCTGGCGATCCTCTTAACGTCTATCGGTTATGAGCCCTATATCAGTCTTGAAGATTATGAAAAACCACAGCGTGATCCTGAGCGTTCTATCATCTATAAATTGGGAGTAGCCGGATTTGCCTTTGGAAATGTGATGTTATTATCATTTCCCGAATATTTCGAAATCGACGAGTTTTGGCTTAACCACTATAAGCCTTTCTTCAGATATATCATGTTCGCCATGTCTTTGCCTGTCGTATTCTATGCCGCTTCCGATTATTTTATTTCGGCCTGGAAGGGTATAAGAAGCAGGATACTGAACATCGATGTGCCTATAGCATTGGGAATTCTGGTATTATTCATCCGAAGCCTGGCGGAGATCATCTTCGATCTGGGACAAGGCTTCTTCGATAGTCTTACCGGGCTAGTCTTCTTTTTATTATTGGGGCGTTTCTTTCAACAAAAAACCTATAACTTCCTTTCATTCGAAAGAGATTTCAGAAGTTATTTTCCGATTGGTGTTACCCGCATCCTCAATGATGGTACTGAAGAACAGGTGCAACTTTATGATATTAAGGAACGGGATCGGTTGCTGATCCGGAATGCTGAACTTATTCCAGTCGATTCCATTCTTATAAAAGGAGGAGGGAAGATCGACTATAGTTTCGTTACCGGAGAGTCGGAAGCCGTACGTGTGGAGAGCGGTGAAAAACTGATGGCCGGAGGAAAGCAAACCGGTCGGGCTTTAGAGATAGAAGCGCTAAAATCGGTCTCACAAAGTTATCTCGTTCAACTTTGGGGAAATGAGATCTTTGAAAAAGAGAAGGAAGAAGGATTTCAGGGAATAACCGATCGTATCAGTAAATACTTTACCATCGTGATCATTGGCATCGCGATCTTTGCCGCCGGCTTCTGGTTGATGATCGACCCGGGTAAGGCACTGAATGTTTTTACGGCCATTCTCATCATCGCTTGTCCCTGTGCCCTTGCCTTGTCTGCTCCTTTTACACTGGGTAACATGCTTCGGATCTTCGGAAGATCCGGATTTTATCTCAAAAATGCTCAGGTTATTGAAAGGCTGGCAAAGATCAATTCGATCGTATTCGATAAGACCGGTACCATAACTTCCGGTGATAAGAACGATATCTTATGGGAGGGGAATGACCTCAGTGCAGAAGAGAAACAATTGTTAAGTGCTACGTTGCGAAATTCAAACCACCCACTTAGCAGGCAGTTGTATGATATGTTAAGTGAATATGGTATCAGACCTCTGGATAGTTTTACTGAACATACCGGACTTGGAATCGAAGGTCGATCCGGTGACCAGGAAGTGAAAGTGGGTAGTGGAAATTTTGTAGGAAGCAGTCAGGTGACCTCCGCCTTAAAGACTTCGGTTCATATCGGAATCAACAATCATTATAAAGGGAAATATACCTTCTTCAATCGGTACAGATCGGGGGTGGCCGCTTTGTTCAGATCCCTGAGCAGGAACTATGAGCTGGCGGTTCTATCCGGTGATAATGCGAGTGAACGTGAAAATCTTTCCAAACTTTTACCTTCAAAGACCAAGTTGTTCTTTGATCAGAGTCCTGATGAAAAGTTGAACTACATAAAATTTCATCAGCAAGAAGGCGCTGATGTAATGATGGTAGGTGATGGTCTGAACGATGCAGGAGCGCTGCGACAAAGTAATGTTGGTGTGGCGATTTCTGAAAATGTCAATGTTTTTTCACCGGCCTGTGATGCCATTCTGGATGCCACCAAACTCGACAATCTGGGAGCCTATCTGAAAGCCTCAAAAAAAGCTGTGAATATTATTAAGATCAGTTTCCTGCTTTCATTCCTCTATAATGCAGTGGGATTATATTTCGCAGTAACCGGAAAATTGTCTCCGGTTATCGCGGCAATTTTAATGCCTTTGAGTTCTGTTAGTGTGGTGATTTTCACTAACTTAACAACTAATTTGATCGGGAGAAAGCTGAAATAGAAATGGGGATATGACATTTATCATCTTTTTATTGAGGCAGTACCTATATTTTCGTTCACATAAACTAACCACATGAGTGTCATCTACATATTGATCACAGTAAGTCTTGTCGTTGCCATCGTATTCTTTGTCGCATTTGTGACCGCTGTTAAAAGCGGACAATACGACGATAGTTATACACCTTCGGTGCGCATGCTGTTCGAGGATGAACTCGTGGATGAAGAAAAGAATTCTGACCAAACAAATAATAAATAATTCAAATGGAGGTACAGCAGTTTTATTACGATAACAAGATCGTTAAGAAATTCCTTTATGCAACCATGTTATGGGGCGCCGTTGGAATGTTGGTGGGCCTATTACTGGCCTTTATGTTTATTTTTCCGAACCTGACCGATGGAATCCCATGGTTGAGTTTCGGCCGATTACGCCCACTGCATACGAATGCAGTGATCTTCGCATTTGTTGGGAATGCGATCTTTGCAGGGGTTTATTACTCTCTGCAACGCTTGTTGAAAGCACGGATGTATAGTGATTTTCTGAGTAACCTTAATTTCTGGGGCTGGCAGTTGATCATTGTGGCTGCAGCAATTTCATTGCCATTAGGTTTCACCACATCCAAAGAATATGCAGAACTCGAATGGCCGATAGATATCGCTATCGCGGTTATCTGGGTGGCATTTGGTGTCAATATGATCGGCACCATTCTCAAAAGACGTCAGCGACATCTCTATGTGGCGGTCTGGTTCTATCTGGCGACTTTCGTTACAGTAGCGGTCTTACATATTTTTAACTCATTGGAATTACCGGTGAATGCCTTGAAGAGCTACTCTGTTTATGCCGGTGTTCAGGATGCACTCGTACAGTGGTGGTACGGACATAATGCGGTAGCATTCTTTCTGACCACCCCGTTCTTAGGACTCATGTATTATTTCGTTCCTAAGGCTGCTAATCGTCCCGTATACTCCTATCGATTATCGATCGTACATTTCTGGTCACTTATATTTATCTATATCTGGGCCGGGCCTCACCACTTGCTGTATTCCGCACTTCCGGGTTGGGCGCAGAATCTTGGGGTAGTATTCTCTATTATGCTGATCGCTCCTTCCTGGGGAGGGATGATCAACGGACTCCTTACCTTACGAGGTGCATGGGATAAAGTACGTACCGATCCGGTTCTTAAGTTCATGGTCGTAGCGATCACGGGATATGGGATGGCCACTTTTGAAGGGCCTATGCTTTCATTGAAAAATATCAATGCCATTGCTCACTTCAGTGACTGGGTGATCGCACACGTTCACGTAGGTGCACTGGCCTGGAATGGTTTTATGACCTTCGGTATGATCTATTACCTGATTCCGAAGATGTTCAAAACAAAATTATATTCTCTTCCACTGGCTAACTTCCATTTCTGGATCGGTACACTGGGGATCATTTTATATGCATTGCCTATGTATGTGGCCGGATTTACTCAGGCTTCCATGTGGAAACAGTTCAACCCGGATGGATCCCTGGTTTATGGAAATTTCCTCGAAACAGTCGCTCAGATCATGCCTATGTACTGGATGCGTGCCATTGGAGGAACCTTCTTCCTGATCGGGGTACTGGTAGGTATCTATAATGCGATCATGACCATCAGACAAGGGTCAAAGGTTCAGGATGAACTGGCCGAAGCACCTGCACTCACCAGAATCCGTAAAGGCAGACTAGCCGGAGAAACTTTCCATACCTGGTTGGAAAGACGTCCGGTGCAACTTACAATTCTTGCTACCATCGCCATCCTGATCGGAGGGGTAATTCAGATCGTCCCCACCATTATGGTGAAATCGAACATCCCGACGATCAGTAGTGTAAAACCTTATACACCCCTGGAGCTCGAAGGTCGTGATATCTATATCAGGGAAGGATGTGTAAGCTGTCATTCACAGATGATCCGTCCGTTCCGAAGTGAGACCGAACGATACGGAGAGTATTCAAAAGCCGGAGAATATGTCTATGATCATCCGTTCCTCTGGGGAAGTAAACGAACCGGGCCCGATCTGTTACGTGTTGGTGGAAAATATTCAGATAACTGGCATTTGAACCATATGTATGATCCACAGAGTACATCTTTCGGAAGTATCATGCCTTCCTATAAATGGCTGCTGAGGAGCGAACTGGATAAGTCGCAAACAGAAGCAAAAATGGAGGCCATGGTGAAACTAGGGGTTCCATATACCGATGAAGACATCGCCAGTGCCCAGCAGCAAATGGACGATCAGGGACTTAAGATCGAACAGAACCTTTATACCGATCCGGATTTCAAAAAGACCTATGATGAGGATAAACGTGCCGCCGGGGTTAAAGGTGAGGACTTTATAGAAATGAAAGATCGTGAGATCGTGGCATTGATCGCTTATTTGCAGCGACTTGGCACCGATATCAAGATCAAGGATAACAGTGAAACAGAACTAACCGCTCAAAATAAATAATCATGTTTAAGTTTGTAAAAGACCACATGGCCACGATCGACGGTATTGAGATATATCCGATGATATCCCTGTTGATATTCTTCCTGTTCTTTCTGGTGCTTTTTTGGTGGGTATTCACCGCAAAAAAGGATTATATAAGCGAAGTGAGCAATTTTCCATTAGATAACCAGGAATACGAATAAGCCATGAAAGATTTCTCATCCTATTTAAGAGTAATGTTAATTGTCGGACTGGTAGTGATCGGTGCCGAATATTTGATCGATTCAGGGAATAAACCTGCATTTATAGAATATCCTGAAGTATTGCTTTTTATCGTATTGTTCACAATCACCCTGATCGGGATCGAGGTTATGTTGAATGCCATGAACAATATTTCCGAAGCGATGATGACGGAAGAACAAAAGGCGATCTGGGAAGCCCGTAAGAAAGCTAAAAGTGCTAATGTATGGTATAAGAAGCTGTATCGCAAAATGACGGCTTCTACTCCTATAGAAGAAGAGGGTGAAATCATTCTCGATCACAATTATGACGGGATCAGGGAACTCGATAATTCCTTGCCACCCTGGTGGCTCTATGGTTTCTATGTGAGTATACTCTTTGCAGCCATTTACCTGGTACGCTTTGAGATCATGGGAGGCCAAAATCAATTTGAGGAGTATGATACAGAAATGGCAAACGCTAAAATTGCCATAGAAGAGTATAAGAAAACCGCAAAGGATCTGGTAGATGTGAATACCGTAACGCTTTTGACCGACGCTTCCGACCTGTCTAAGGGGGAAACCATATTTCAGACTAATTGTATCGCCTGTCATATGCAGGATGGTGGAGGAGGAATTGGTCCGAACCTAACCGATGCCTACTGGATCCTGGGCGGTGGAATTAAAAATGTATTTCACACCATTTCTGAAGGCGGACGTGACGGGAAAGGTATGATCGCCTGGAAAGCGACGCTGAAACCCTCGGAGATCGCGCAGGTAGCAAGCTATGTGCTGTCACTTCAGGGAACCACTCCGGCTAATCCGAAGGAACCGCAAGGGGATATATGGGAAGATCCGGATGCACCTGCAGTAACAGTGGAAGGAGAAACAGCTGCTGAAGAACCGGAAACCACGGTTACAGATAGTGTTTCGGTGGAGTCTAATTAGCAACAAATCATAAGGCTGCGAAGTTAATTGCCATGACTGAACAACAAGATCAGGAACATTTCAGGGATTCACTAGGTACGGTTACCAGCGAAGGAAAACGTGCCTGGGTCTATCCTAAAAAACCGAGTGGGAAATTCTATGATTACAGGAAGTGGGTCAGTTATTTTCTGATCGCCTTTCTTGTATTGGCTCCATTCGTTAAGATCAACGGTAACCAGTTTCTGTTGTTTAACGTTGTAGACCGCCGTTTCAATATCTTTGGATTCCCTTTCTGGCCACAGGATTTCTATCTCTTTGTAATCTCTATGATCATCGGGGTGGTGTTCATCACCTTATTTACGGTAGCATTTGGAAGGATATTCTGTGGATGGATCTGTCCGCAGACAATCTTTCTGGAGATGGTGTTCAGGCGCATTGAATACTGGATAGATGGTGATCGTGGCGCGCAGATGCGACTGGCCAGACAGGAATGGAATGCAGAGAAGATCAGGAAAAGAACGATTAAATGGACGATTTTTTTTATTATTTCCTTTGTGATCGCGAACATTTTCCTCGCTTACCTGATCGGTGGCGACCAGTTACTGGCCTATATGAAGGATGGCCCGGGAGCACATGCTACAACCATTGTTTCACTTTTGATCTTTACCGCGGTATTCTATTTCATTTTTGCATGGTTTCGCGAACAGGTATGTATCATCGCTTGTCCTTACGGAAGATTACAAGGGGTGCTCCTCGATAATAAATCGATCGTGGTGGCCTACGATCACAAGCGTGGTGAAGCAGAGAACGGACGTAAAAAGTATAGAAAAGGAGAAGATCGTGAACAATTAGGTTTCGGCGATTGTATCGACTGTTCACAATGTGTGCATGTTTGTCCGACCGGAATCGATATCAGAAATGGTACACAACTGGAATGTGTGAATTGTACCGCTTGTATCGACGCTTGTGACAGCATCATGGAAAAGGTGAATTTACCCAAAGGTCTGATTCGATATGCAAGTGAAGATAATATCGAGAAGAAAAAAGGATTTCGTTTTACAGCCAGATTGAAAGGGTATACAGCGGTTCTGGTAATTCTAATCGGGTTACTGACCGGTATGCTATTCCTCAGAAATGATGTTGAAGCCACGGTATTACGGCTTCCCGGACAATTATATGAGCATAAAGGAGAGCATATCATCAGTAATGTCTATACCTTTAAAATCATCAATAAGACGATCGAGGAGATCGATGACGTAACCCTGAAGCTTATCGAACCTGAGGGAGATGTTAAAATGGTTTCCGGACATAGTATGACCGTGCCAGAACAGGGTATGGCCCAGGGCACACTTTTCATTGAGATCGATAAGGCCTTGCTGGATGGAGATAATACCAAGCTCAAACTGGGCGTGTATAGCGGAGATAAACTTATAGAAACAACTACAACCACTTTTCTCGGACCCCGTAGTTACCGTTAACAGTGGTTGGAAGAATTAAAATTTTATGTTATGAAATTCAGAATTAATTGGGGAACCGGGATCGTTATAGCCTTTGTCCTTTTTATTGGCTTTATCATGTACTTTGTGGTATTGGTCAACACCGACAGCAGTTATGATCACGATCTGGTTACTGAGGAATATTACAAGAAAGAACTCGATTTTCAACATATGATGGAAAAAGAAAAGCGAGCACAGAAAGAAGGGATGGAGGTCACCTGGAACAAGGCAGAGGAAGGAATCTTATTACGATTCCCTGACAAGGTCGTTCCGGCCGGAGTAACCGGAAAAATTTATTTCTACCGCCCATCCAATAAGAAACTGGACTTTGAAGTGCCTCTTGCAGTTCAGGGTAGCACTGTATTGGTTCCCGGAGATAAACTGGTTGAAGGGCGTTGGAATATAACGGTGGACTGGCAATATGAAGGAGCTGAATACCTGACCACTGAAGAAATACGATACTGATGTTGTGGTCTGCGGTCATATTTGGTTTTTTAGGGAGCATGCACTGTATAGGAATGTGTGGACCTATTGCCTTTATGCTGCCGCTCGATCATGATCAGCCGGTCAGAAAGTTCATTCAGATGTTCACCTATCATTTTGGGCGACTGTTAAGCTATGGATTTCTGGGCGTGTTGTTCGGATTTGTCGGAAAGGGATTTTTTATGAGTGGAATGCAACAGCGACTTTCAATTGTGATAGGTGTTCTGATGATCCTGACCATACTTTTACCATTGCGTCGCATCTTTGGTAACAGGTTAAGCAATCCTTTGAGTCGTATTATCAGTTCCCTGAAATCTCAGATGGGTAAAACCATCAGGAAGAAACGATTTCAGGCACTTTTTACCATGGGTATCCTCAACGGATTCCTGCCTTGCGGATTGGTGTATATGGCGTTGTTCGGTGCACTTGCCGTACATGACCCGGGTATTAGCGGAATCTATATGATTCTGTTTGGAATCGGCACCATTCCCATGATGAGTGCAGCGGTCTATCTGGGGAATTTTATTTCGGTAAAAACCAGACAACGATTGCAAAAACTCATACCCGTCTTCGTAGTTCTGATCGGACTCGTTTTTATACTTCGCGGGCTAGGGCTTGGAATTCCCTATCTTTCACCGGCCGATATGAACCTTATGGTGAAAGCAAATCCCGAATGTATCGTTCCCTGATACCCTGATCAGGATTCTTTTTCTTTAATCGTATGTTTATAATATTGAAAATTCCGATCAGACGGTCATAGAAAATAGCTGTGTATCGGGTTTGTTTCGCTGCAGACGAAGGTCGAAAGCCATACAAATGTTGCGGACAAAGGCTTTTCCGATATCGGTTATGGTCAATTCGTTTTCTGAGATCTCGATGAGTCCGTCTTGCTGCATTTCTTTAAGTTTTGAAAGTACAGAAGGAAGTTCAGGAAATTGTTCGGCTTTGGTTTTCCAGGAGGTTTTCATCGCACACATCAGATTGAGTATATGTCTGCGGATCTTCAGATCTTCTTCAAGAAGCATGTGACCCCGATAAACCGGAATTTTACTTCTGGACACCAGTTCTTTATATTCATTGATGCCTTTAACATTTTGCGCGAAACCATTCCAGCAATCGCTGATACTCGAAGCTCCTAATCCTATTAGGATCCCTGTCTTAGAGGGTGTATAACCCATGAAGTTTCTGTGGAGTACTCCGTTTTTCATGGCGCCATACAGTGCATCTTCGGGTAGGGCAAAATGATCCATTCCGATCTCCTTATAATTGAGTTCTTCCAGTAGAATCTTACCGGTTTCATATAATATGCGTTTTTCGGGTCCGGAAGGAATATCATTTTCATCAAAACCTCTTTGTCCGTTGCCTTTGATCCAGGGTACATGTGCATAGGAATAAAAGGCGATACGTTCCGGCATAAGCGGAATAGTAAGATTCATAGTGTCGATGATATCACCCTTGGTCTGAAAAGGAAGTCCATATACCAGATCATGATTAACTGAGGTGTATCCGATCTCTCTTGCGGTGAGAGTAGCATTCTTTACGGTTTCAAAGGTCTGTACCCGGTTGATCGCTTTTTGTACGATCGGGGAATAGTCCTGAACACCGAAGGAAACCCTTCGAAATCCAACATCATATAAAGCCTGAAGGTGATCTCTTGTGGTGTTATTAGGATGCCCTTCAAAACTGAACTCATATTGAGGATGTCTGTCTGCAAGCGCCAGAATACCGTTGATCAATCTGGAAATCTGCTCCGGGGCAAAGAAAGTAGGTGTGCCTCCGCCGAGATGAATCTCGCGTATTAAAGGACGTTTATCAAATAATTCTGTATAGAGTTCCCATTCCCTGATCAGGGCATCGATATAGGGTGTTTCAACGGTATGTTGCTTTGTAATATGCTTATGGCAACCACAAAAGGTGCACAGGCTTTCGCAATACGGTAAATGTATATAAATACTTATGCCTTCCTCAGCATCTGAGGAGCGGAGTGATCTTTGGAAATTTGTTTCCCACAAATTCGAATCAAAAGTCGATTCATCCCAGTACGGTACCGTAGGGTAGCTTGTGTAACGCGGACCTGGGACATTGTACTTTCGCAATAACTCGTTGTTTGGCATAATGTGTTGATTTAAAAAACAAATCTATGCCGTTGTGAAAGTATAACAAATGACAATTGTCAGGATGGAGAGAAATATGGGCTAGAAAACTTTAAACACGTATCCTAAAAGCCAATATAAAATAATGAATACCACAATGGTACCAATACAGCCGCAGCGGCCGCCTCCGATTTTCTTAGCTCCCCACCCTGCAAGAATAGCTCTGATTAGTTTTTCCATAGAATTTTATTTGTCATTAACCGGTACAGGCTACCGGGAGATAATACATAACTCAAATTTATACACGTTTCTTACCGGTAACCAGAGAAACGATAAAAAGTACCAGAAAGATAAAGAACAGAATTTTGGCTATACCGGCAAAACTTTCTGAAATGCCTCCGAAACCGAAAATTGCGGCTACGATAGCCAAGATGATAAAAATGATCGTCCAGCGTAACATAATGTGTGGTTTTAGGTTAATAAATCACTTACCTGCAATGTGATCATTCGCAGGTAAGTTAAAGGTAATCATGAAGTTACGAAAAATTGAGGAAAAACAGGTTACTATTGAAGCCGGTATTCACATCAGTATGATTTCAAGATGGAAATATAAGATTGATACGTAGATGTTGTTGCTGTAGCCCAGTGGTTATTTTTGGAATTCATCATGAGTTATAGTTAACATTCAATGTGCTTCGCATTGTAGTATATATGTCTTAAATTCGTAGAACAGTTCATAATTCCCAAGCGATGACCTTCCGGAAGAACCAATCTGTTACGTATTTAAGCATGCTGAAAAGTGGGATACAACAAAGATAATATTGAGCAATTGTTATCCAGACTGGATTGGATAATTCAGGATCTGGAAACCGAGGAACCTTCCTTCAGAGAAAGTATAGATTCTGTGGCTCCCTGCCACAGGAAAAGTGCATTGAATCTGGTTCATTATACGACACTGAGAAAACATGATATCACGGAACTTCAACGCGGACTTCGCAAACTCGGACTTACCGGGTTTTCCCATGCAGAAGGTCATATCAAATGGAGCCTCGTGCGAGCACGATTTATTCTGGAACGTTTCCTTAACGGTACAGGAAGTGAGCCCGAAACCCGTGTAAATGTTGATAAGGCACATGAATTACTCACCGACCACACCCTATCATTGTTCGGCTCCAGAAGAGGGGGACGCAGGGTGCGGATCATGGTGACGCAACCCACAGAATCTGCCTTTGATTATGAATTGGTACATTCGATGGTGGAGAATGGAATGGATTGTGCACGGATCAACTGTGCACATGATGGGCCTGAGATCTGGGAAAAGATCATTGGAAATGTAAAAAAAGCTGCAGAAGAGGCTGGTAGAACGGTTAAGATCGCTATGGATCTGGCTGGTCCAAAGATACGAACCGGAATAGTCACTCCCGGTCCGCGGGTTATTAAGATTGGTCCAAAGCTGGATAAAAGGGGCCAGTTACTCGTTCCTGCAAGATTCACCTTCGTGGCTGAAGAACATCATGATTCGTCTACTGCATTCCTGCCCGTTGACGGAAGCTGGTTAAAGAAACTCAGGAAAGGTGACAAGATCAATTTCAGAGATACCCGCGGTAAAAAGAGAAAACTTACCGTTCTCAAAGTTCAGGATGGAAAGGCCATAGCCGATTGTAAAAAGCAGTCGTATTTAGAATCCGGAATACGATTAAAACGAAATGGTAATTCATTCCAGACCACAGTTATAGGTGAGATACCGGCACTGGAACAATCACTAAAACTCAAGGAAGGAGATATACTTCGCATTACAAAAGCAGTAACACCCGGCGAAAATGCAAAATTTGATGATCAGGGTAATCTGTTGGCTCCTGCTCATATATCCTGCCAGATGCCGGAAATTTTCGGAAAGGTAAAGCTGGATGAACCCGTACACTTTGATGATGGGAAGATTGAAGGACATGTACGTGAATCAACAGCGAATCATTTCGACGTAGAAATAACCCGTGCACGCATTGGAGGTGCCCAGTTGAAAGCGGAAAAGGGGATTAATTTTCCACAATCGGATCTTGGAATAAGAGGACTGACGGATGATGATGTGGAAGACCTTGCTTTTGTAGTGAAACACGCCGATATCGTTAATTTCTCTTTTGTGAGCAGTAAGCAGGATGTCGAAGATCTTTTTGCAAAACTTAAAGAATATGATGCTATGCAAAAGATCGGGGTGATTCTGAAGATTGAAACAAAACCTGCTGTTGACCGATTGCGTACTATACTTCTGACCGCGATGCAGACCTGTGATGTGGGTGTCATGATCGCCAGAGGTGATCTTGCGGTTGAAACCGGCTGGGGACATATGGGACTGGTGCAGGAAGAGATCCTGGCAGTGTGCGGTGCAGCACATATTCCCGTTATCTGGGCGACTCAGGTGCTGGAAAACCTGGCTAAAAAAGGACTCCCGTCCAGGTCGGAGATCACAGATGCAACCGCTTCCCTGAAATCCGAATGTGTGATGCTGAATAAAGGAACCTACATCAATAATGCCATACAATTACTGGATCAGATCCTGACGGAAATGGAAGAATATCGGGCTAAGAACGAGAAAATGCTTCCGAAGTATGAAGGGTATATGAATTGAAAATAAGCAACCTGTCTCCGGTTTATTAATTTGTGTAACAAAAGTGAAAGCCGGTTTAGAAAGGTTATTAAATTGAGAAATTCTTATATTATCAGTATGTAAAATGAAATTTATGCTAAAAATATAGGTAAAATATGACATTTTCATAGCTGATTTATGGTGGATTAAAAAATTAATATATATTTGTGTAATCGATTACATTAAAAATTGAACTATGACTAAAGTAGATTTCAGATACGCTTCAAATCCGGTAGATGCCAGGAGTTATGATACAGAAGCTATTCGCTCACACTTTCTGATTGAATCCTTATTTAAAGCTGACAGTATTCAGCTGACATATTCTATGTACGATCGTTATATCGTAGGTGGGGTGATGCCGGTATCAAAAGCGCTGAAACTTGAAACGATTGATGAATTGAAATCTGAAAACTTTCTTGATAGAAGAGAACTCGGAATTATTAATGTTGGTGGTGATGGAAAGGTTACCGTTGACGGAGAAACTTTCGAACTCAAAAAGAAAGAAGCACTTTATGTGGGAAAGGATAATAAAGAAGTGATCTTTGAATCGGCTGATGGCCAGCAGGCTTTATTCTACATAAACTCGGCACCAGCACATATGGCATTTCCAACCAAGAAGGTAGGTAAGGAAGACGCTGAGGTGATTCAGCTCGGGGATGAAAAATATGCTAATAAGCGTATTCTGAATAAACTGATCGTAAACAGTATTGTTGAAACCTGTCAATTGCAGATGGGACTTACTGAATTGCTTCCCGGAAACGTATGGAATACCATGCCGGCACATACCCATGCCAGAAGAATGGAGGCATATTTCTATTTCGATCTTGAAGAAGGGCAAACCATTTGTCATTTGATGGGAGAACCACAGCACACCAGACATATTTTCCTGCAGTCCAATCAGGCAGTATTATCACCGGAGTGGTCGATCCATAGCGGATCAGGTACTTCAAACTATTCCTTTATCTGGGGAATGGCAGGAGAGAATCTCGATTATGGAGATATGGATATGTGTTCACCTGACGAATTAAAATAACCGATATGGATCTATTTGATTTAACAGGTAAGCGCGCACTTATCACAGGAGGAACTCACGGACTGGGAATGGCGATGGCGGAAGGTCTCGCTGCAGCCGGAGCAGAACTGATCATCAGTAGCACTACTCCAGCCAAATTAAAGGATGCACTTGCGCATTACTCGAGCCTTGGTTACAAAGCATCGGGGTATCTTTTCGATATTACGGATGAAAAGGAGGCAGCGAAACAAGTTGCTCTGATGGAGGAAACTGAAGGTCCGGTAGACATTTTGGTAAATAACGCCGGAATCATAAAAAGAGTGATGGCCACCGATATGGAAATCGCAGATTTTCGCAGGGTTATCGATGTTGATCTGACCGGAGCCTTTATCATGTCGCAGCTGTTTTCAAAACGAATGATCGAAAGAGGGGGTGGAAAGATTATAAATATCTGTTCCATGATGAGCGAACTGGGAAGGAACAGTGTCTCGGCCTATGCAGCAGCAAAGGGCGGACTGAAGATGCTGACCCGAAGTCTCGCTACAGAATGGGCGAAACACAATATTCAGGTAAACGGGATAGGTCCCGGTTATTTTGCAACTTCACAGACTGAACCCATTCGAGTGGATGGTCATCCGTTTAATGATTTTATCGTAGGTAGAACCCCTGCAGGTAGATGGGGGAACCCAGAAGATCTAGCTGGGACAACCGTCTTTCTGGCCTCTAAAGCCAGCGATTTTGTAAACGGACAAATTATATATGTAGATGGTGGAATTCTGGCCACTATCGGTAAACCCGCCAATGAAAACTAAGTATCCGACCGATGAAAAATAACCCATCGTTTATACACGATAATTTCCTGCTGGAGAATACATACGCACAGCAATTATATCATGACTATGCATCTGCGATGCCGATCATCGATTATCATTGTCACCTGTCTCCAAAATCGATCGCGGAAGATGAGGTCTTTAAGAACCTTACCCATGTTTGGATCTATGGAGATCACTATAAATGGAGAGCCATGCGTGCCCTGGGCGTAAATGAAAAATTTATTACCGGAGATGCTACCGATGCAGAAAAATTCCAGAAATGGGGTGAATCTGTACCCTATACCATGCGAAACCCACTGTATCATTGGACGCATCTGGAGTTAGCAAGGTATTTCGGAATCACGGATCTGCTCAATGCAGATTCTGCTCCTGCTATCTATGAGAAAGCCAGTGGCCTCCTGAATACTTCGGAATACAGTTGCCGAAATCTTTTGAGAAAAATGAATGTTGAGGTGGTTTGTACAACAGAAGATCCGATTGATACGCTTGAATACCATCAGCAACTGGAGGGATCCGGATTGGAGATCCACGTAAGCACAGCTTTTCGTCCGGATAAGGCGATTCTGATTCATTCGGAAGGATATAATGATTACCTCAATCAGCTTGAAAAGGCCTCAGGGAAAAGTATTAATACGTATAAGGATCTTCTGGATGCCCTTGAAAGTCGTATTGCCTATTTCCATGATAACGGCTGCAAGCTTTCTGATCACGGCCTCGATTACCTGCCGTTTTCAAAAGGTAGTGAAAAGGAGTTGGTCGATATTTTTGCAAAGAGAAGAAAGGGAGGAGCGCTGACCATGGAGGAATCTCATAAGTTCCAGACGGGTATCCTATTGTTCCTTTCAGAACAATATCATAAACTGGGCTGGGTACAACAATTTCACCTTGGAGCTCTTCGGAATAATAACCGAAGAATGCTGAGTAAGCTGGGGCCCGATACAGGCTGGGATTCTATAGGAGATTTTGCTCAGGCAAGCAATCTGTCTGCATTCCTGAATGAACTTGATGGGAAGGATACACTTACCAAAACCATATTATACAACCTGAATCCCGCCGATAATGAAGTGATGGCTACCATGATCGGTAATTTTAACGATGGCTCGGTTCGAGGAAAGGTGCAGTTCGGTTCCGGTTGGTGGTTTTTAGACCAGAAACAAGGGATTATAGAACAATTGAATGCACTTTCCAATATGGGAGTCGTTAGTACCTTTATTGGAATGCTCACCGATTCAAGGAGTTTTCTCTCGTATCCGCGTCATGAGTATTTCAGAAGAGTGCTGTGTAACCTGTTCGGAAAAGAGATCGCAAGCGGAGAATTACCGGAAGATTTACCCTGGATCGGTAAGATCATTCAGGACATCTGCTATAACAATGCCCGAAACTATTTTAATTACCCAACTATTAAGAAATAAACACCGATATACTTTTGAAGAAAGTTGTTGCTTTAGGAGAAGTTCTACTTCGTTTATCCACCAAGGATTTCCTGAAATTCGCTCAGGCAGGTGAGTTCAATGCCGATTTCGGCGGAAGTGAATTCAATGTGGTTGCTTCGGCGGCCAATTTCGGAATGAAGGCCGGTTTTGTAACCCGTTTGCCGGATAATGATATAGGGAAATGTGCCCTCATGGAAATGAACCGATTCAACGTAGATACCGATAATGTTGTTTTCGGAGGAGACAGAATGGGAATTTATTTTCTTGAAAAAGGGGCTTCTATCAGAGGAAGTAAGATCATTTACGATCGTAAGAATTCCGGATTTGCAAGCCTTGAAAAAGGGATGATCGACTGGGAGAAGACCTTTGAGGGTGCGACCTGGTTTCATTGGTCAGGAATAACCCCAGGCGTTTCTCAGGGTGCAGCGGATGTATGTCTGGAAGGATTGAAGGCGGCTCGGGAGATGGGACTTACTATATCTACCGATTTTAATTATCGCGCTAATCTCTGGAATTATGGTAAATCTCCTTCTGAGATCATGGAAGAGATGGTCGGACTTTGCGATGTTGTTCTTGCGGGTGACTACGCTGCCAGTCAGTATTTCGGAATCGAAGTTTCCGGAAAGGATGAAGGTGAACGACAGATGTCGCTTTGTGACCAACTTCGTAAAAGATTTCCGGCTTTGAAATCGATCGCTATTACCACGCGTGGGAATATCAGTGCGTTGCACAATACCTGGTCTGCGGTGATCGATGTTGAAGGTATGCGATATGCTTCCAGTACTTATGATATAACACATATCGTAGACAGGATTGGAGCCGGCGACAGTTTTATGGGAGCACTGATTTACGGGCTTAACCATTTCGATCCGCAAAAGGCCATTGAATTTGCAGTGGCTGCATCAACTTTAAAACACACGATCTATGGAGATGTAAATCTTGTCACGCATCAGGAAGTTGAGGCGTTGATGGGAGGAGATACTTCCGGGAGAGTTAATCGATAAAAGAATAGATTCTATGAGTGAATTTAGCAGAATAGACGTGATACGTACCATGACCGATACCGGACTCGTACCCCTGTTTTATCATCCGGATAGCGAGGTGATGCAAAATGTCGTTCAGGCTTGTTATCGCGGGGGAGCCCGCGTCTTTGAGTTTACCAGTCGGGGAGCCTTCGCTCATGAGATTTTCGCTGAACTCAAGAAGTTTACAGCCAGAGAATGTCCGGAAATGATGCTTGGAGTAGGTTCTGTGACCGATGCGGCTGCCGCATCTTTGTACATGAATCTGGGAGCATCCTTTGTGATCACGCCGGTTTTCAGAGAGGATATTGCGGTCGTCTGTAACCGAAGAAAGGTCTTGTGGTCTCCGGGTTGTGGAACCCTGACCGAGATCGCAAAGGCAGAGGAGTTTGGCTGTGAGATCGTAAAGCTCTTTCCAGGTTCTGTTTACGGACCATCCTTCGTGAAAGCGATCAAGGGTCCTTGCCCATGGACCAGCATCATGCCAACAGGCGGGGTTACACCAGACCCTGATAATCTGAAAGGCTGGTTCAATGCAGGAGTTACCTGTGTGGGTATGGGCTCACAATTGATTACCTCCGAAATCATTGAGAACGGAGATTACGATGTGCTGGAACAACAGGTGCATCAGGTGCTGAAGACCATTGCCGGATTGCGGTAATACGAATCACCAGCCTATATCCGTATGAATTTCGGCTATAGGGAAACACCAACTGACTTAGACTTAGACTTTACATAATGAAAAACAAACTACTAATCTTGTTATCCTTGTTGGTAACAGGGGCTCTTGTGGGGTGCTCCCAGGGAAAACAACATCGCGTGATCAAATTAGGTCACGGGCTGGATGTAAACCATTCAGTTCATAAGGCGATGGTGAAGATGGGAGAAGACCTCGAAGAGATCTCCGGAGGGGAACTCACACTTGAGATCTATCCAAGCCAGCAACTGGGAACGGAAAGAGAATGTCTTGAACTCCTTCAGATCGGGAGCCTCGACATGACAAAGGTTTCTGTTGGGGTACTTGAAAATTTTGCGCCCAAGCTGAGAGTGCTGGGACTCCCATTCCTTTTTCGGGATAAAGAACATTGTTTTAAAGTACTGGACGGCCCCATAGGACAGCAACTGTTGAATGAAGGCGAAAAATACTGGTTAAAAGGACTCGGTTATTATGATGCCGGAAGTCGCAGCTTTTATACGATGACCAAACCGGTGAATACACCGGAGGACCTGAACGGGATGAAGATCCGTGTTATGGAAAGTGTGACTGCGATGGATATGGTACGTAATTTTGGAGGATCACCGACACCGATCTCCTGGGGTGAACTCTATACCGCTTTGCAACAAGGCGTGGTTGACGGTGCAGAGAATAATCCTCCCAGCTTCTATCTTTCGAGACACTATGAAGTATGTAAATACTATTCACTCGATGAGCACACCATGCTTCCGGATGTTCTGGTCGCTGGAACTCAGCTGTGGGAAAGCCTTAGTGAACAACAACGAAAATGGCTGAGTGAGGCAGTGAATCGTTCAGTGAGCTATCAGCGGAAACTTTGGGCCGAATCAGAAAAAGAAGCACTTGAAGCTGTTCAGGCAGCCGGGGTTGAGGTTATACGGCCTGATAAAGAACCCTTCGCTGAAAAAGTAGCCCCGATCTTTGAAGCTTATAAGGAAGATGCCGAAATGAACCAATTGATCGAATCCATCAAAAACACCCGCTAGAACTTTAACAGACTTTACAAATTAACCAACAGGAAACAATGAACACGTTACGAAAATCAATAGACACGATCCTGGGAAAGGTATTGGTGGTGATCATGGGAGTCATGGTGATCAACGTACTTTGGCAGGTATTCACCCGGTACGTCGTAGGTATACCCAGTTCCTTTACGGATGAACTGGCTCGGTATTTAATGATCTGGCTCGGGATACTCGGTGCAGCTTATGTATCCGGACGCAGAATGCATGTCGCAATCGATGTATTACCCGCTAAGGCAGGAGACAGAACGCAAAAGCGATTGAAGGTGCTTGTGAATATTCTCATTATTCTTTTTGCCTTCTTTGGCTTTGTGGTAGGTGGCGCAAGACTGGTGTATATCACCTATATACTCGGACAACAATCTCCTGCCCTGCAAATACCGCTGGCACTGGTTTACGTTGTTTTACCGTTGAGCGGACTGCTTATTATTTTTTACAAAAGTACTGACCTTCTAAACCCCGAAATATCATGATGGAATTTATCCCAATTATCGTTTTGGTGGTCAGTTTTCTGGTCTTGCTCGCTATCGGAACACCCGTGGCCTGGAGTATTGCCATCTCATCATTACTGACGATGCTGGTATCGATTCCGGCATTACCCGCCTACACCACAGTAGCACAACGGATCGGCGCAGGACTGGACAGTTTTGCATTGCTGGCTATCCCCTTTTTCATTCTTTCCGGACAATTGATGAACAAGGGAGGGATCGCCCAAAGATTGATAGAATTTGCTAAGACGCTCGTAGGAGCACTTCCGGGCGGACTTGCTTTGATCAATATCATTGCAGCCATGCTCATGGGAGCAATCGCCGGATCGGCTATGGCTTCTGCCTCTGCGATGGGAAGTATTCTCGGACCGGAGATGGAAAAGGAAGGATATTCGAAGGAGTTCGGTGCTGCGGTGAATATCACTTCGGCAACGACCGGATTAGTGATACCGCCGAGTAACGTGTTGATCGTGTATTCACTTGCCAGTGGAGGTGCCTCCATTGCAGCCTTGTTTCTGGCCGGGTATATTCCAGGAATCCTTACCGGACTTTTTTTAATGCTGGTAGCGATGTTCTGGGCTAAGAAGAAGAAATATAAAACAGGTAAACGGAGTTCTCTGAAAAGAGTAGTCAGAACCTTTGTAGACGCATTTCCAAGTCTTATGCTGCTGGTCGTTGTGATCGGCGGAATCGTAACCGGAATATTCACTGCAACAGAGGCCTCTGCCATCGCTGTACTGTATACGCTCATCCTCGGTTTTATCTATCGGGAAGTTAAGATAAAAGACCTGCCACAAATTCTGTTGGATTCTTCGGCAACCACAGCGATCGTAATGCTGCTGATCGGAGCATCCATGAGTATGTCATGGGTAATGTCTTATGAGAATATTCCTCAGAGTATCAGTGATGCGCTTTTGGGAATAAGTGATAATAAGGTAGTGATACTTTTGATCATTAACCTGATCCTGCTGTTCGTAGGAATCTTTATGGATATGACTCCGGCTGTACTGATCTTTACACCGATCTTCTTGCCGGTAGTGACCAAATTGGGGATGGATCCGGTACATTTCGGGATCATTATGGTACTGAATCTTTGTATAGGTCTATGTACACCACCTGTTGGCTCGGTATTGTTTGTTGGAGTCGGGGTCGCACAGACCTCCATTGAAAAGGTGATAAAACCATTGATTCCCCTGTTTCTGGCGATGATCGTAGCCTTGTTCCTCGTAACCTATGTGCCACAGCTCACCATGTGGTTGCCGGAATTATTCGATTTATAAAACAAAATATATAAATAATATTACGTGTTCTGTGAACACGGCGACAAGTTCGCTAAAGACAACTAAATAACAATCAAATGAAAGCATTGAACAGAAAAGAAGCCGGATTGGAAGAAAATTTACCGATCAGGGTTTTGCAGTTCGGGGAAGGTAATTTCCTGAGAGCCTTCGTGGATTATGCCATCCAGGAACTCAACGAACATGCTGGTTTTAACGGAGGCGTGGCTGTCGTTCAGCCGATCGACCGCGGACTCGTTAATATGCTTAACGATCAGGACGGACTCTACACCTTGTTTATGAAAGGCGTATCCAAAGGAAAGGTCATCGAAGATAAAAAACTGGTTTCATCAATCGTTAAGGGTATCGATCCATATACATCCTATGAATCTTATCTTGAACTGGCAAGGCTGGACACTCTGGATTTTGTCTTTTCCAACACTACAGAAGCCGGAATTTCCTTTGACGAAAAGGATACCCCGGAGATGACACCGCCAAATTCATATCCGGCTAAACTTACCAGGTTCCTGTTAGAACGCTATCGCCATTTTGAAGGGGCAGCCGATAAAGGTTTAACAATCATTCCGTGTGAACTCATCAATTATAATTCAGATACCTTAAAAGATATCATTCTGCAATACAGTGATCTTTGGAGGCTCGAAGAAGGATTCAGGAAGTGGATCATCCAATCGAACAGCTTTCACAATACATTGGTAGACCGTATCGTGCCTGGGTATCCTAAAGATGAAATAGAAGCCTATAACAGTCAACTTGATTATAAAGATAATCTGATCGTAACCGCAGAGGCATTCTTTCTTTGGGTGATCGAGGGGGATGAGGAATTAATGAAGAAACTTCCATTCGACCGAACAGATCTAAATGTTCTATTCGTAAATAATATGCAACCTTACCGCACCCGTAAGGTACGTATTCTGAATGGGGCACATACTGCACTGGTGCCTATGTCGATACTTTATGGGAATGTTACCGTAAAGGAGTCTGTAGATAATGCATTCACCGGTAAATACCTTCATGATACGGTATTCGAGGAAATCATTCCTACCCTTGATCTGGAAAGGAAGGAATTGGTTACGTTTGCAGAAGAGGTTTTCGATCGGTTCAGAAACCCTTTTATAAAGCACTTACTCGCCAGTATTGCTCTGAATTCGATCTCTAAATTTAAGGTTAGGGTACTACCGAGTCTTTTAAATTATATCGATAAATGTAATCGATTACCCTTAAATTTGTGTTTTTCCTTTGCAGCGTTGATCCGTTTCTATAAAGGAGAATGGCAGGGTGAGACGCTTCCTGTTAATGATAATGCGGAAATAGTCGCCTTTTTTAATGAGGTTTGGAAGGAAAATGATTATCTTATAATTACAGAGAAAGTATTGAAGAATGCTTCCTTTTGGGATGAGGATCTCTCCATGAGACCAGACCTGACGGAAGCTGTGGCAAAAGCGCTGGAGCTTATCGATACCAAAGGGATAGAAGGAGGATACCAGTCTTTCGTGAAATGATTCAATTAAAAAGTAACGTATGCGCAGAACATTGATAAAAGTACATCCTGATGATAATGTGGCCGTGGTATTAAGCGATCATAAAACAGGAGACCGTGCAGAACTGGATGGATCAGAAGTGATCTTTGCCACCGATGCAGATGCCAAGCATAAGATCGCTCTGACCGACCTGAACGCAGGTGATGAAATCTTTATGTATGGCGTGCTGGTAGGAAAAGCCGAATCGGATATACCTAAGGGCGCTGCCCTGACCATTCATAATGTAAAACACCAGAGTGCTAAGGTATCAGGAAAAACAGCTGATTTCATCTGGGATGCTCCGGATGTCTCAAAATGGGAGGATCGCACTTTTAATGGATATCACAGGCTGGATGGACAGGTAGGAACCGATAATGTTTGGTTGTTCTTTCCTCTTGTATTCTGTGAGAACAGAAACATCGAGGTATTAAAGGAGGTTTTCGAAAAGGAATTGTTGCATAAACAAGCAGACCGTCATCGCCTGTTATTACGATCATTGATCCATAACGGAGGAAATGAATTGGAAGATCAGCCTGAACCGGAAACCACGCCTGTTTTTGAAAATATTAAAGTGCGTTTTATTACCCATCAGGGAGGTTGCGGAGGAATTCGTCAGGATGCGGTTAGTCTTGCCAGATTATTATCCGGATATCTTAACAATCCGAATGTTGCAGGGGCAACCGTTCTCAGTCTGGGATGTCAGAATTTACAGGTGGATATATTTAAAAGCGCTTTAAAAACGATCAATCCCGATTTTCAAAAGCCTATACTTATCTACGAACAACAACAGGAAGGTACGGTTGACGGGATGATTTCGCGGATCATTAAGGATTCGTATGCCGAGATCAAGAAAGCGGATCAGTATGTAAGAGAACCTGCGCCATTGTCTAAATTAAAGATAGGTCTGGAATGCGGGGGATCTGACGGTTTCTCCGGAATTTCAGCAAATCCTGTACTTGGACAGGTTTCAGATATGCTGGTAGCCCTGAACGGAACTGCGATCTTATCTGAATTTCCCGAGCTCTGTGGAGTGGAACAGGAATTGGTGAATCGTTGTGTGGATAATGAGAAAGCAGAGCGTTTCCTTCAGTTGATGCAGGATTTTGAGCGATCTGTGGTCAATGCCGGTTCTGGATTTGATATGAATCCATCTCCGGGAAATATCAAGGACGGACTTATTACCGATGCGATGAAATCGGCAGGAGCCGCAAAAAAAGGAGGCACATCACCGGTGGTCGATGTCGTTGATTACGGCGAATATGTGAATAAACCCGGATTAAATCTGCTCTGTACGCCAGGAAATGATGTGGAAAGTACCACAGCTATGGCAGGGGCAGGGGCCAATGTTATTCTTTTTACTACCGGCCTGGGGACTCCAACGGGAAATCCTGTTTCCCCTGTGGTCAAAGTATCCTCTAATTCTGCACTGGCGGAAAGAATGCCTGATATTATCGATGTAGATACTGGCGCTGTGATCACCGGAGAGAAGAGCATCCAGGAAATGGCAGATGAATTACTTGAATATATAATTGCTGTAGCCAGCGGAATAATTGAGTCTAAGGCTATGCAGCTTGATCAGCATGATTTTATCCCGTGGAAACGTGGGGTATCGCTATAAATTTTGATGTAGTTTCTGGCAGATGAACCGTTTCGGGGATAGTTATATTCCCGAACGTTTGTCTCCTAATCGTTTTTGGTCGAGGATTTTCGTATCATCAGACTTGGGGAAAGTATAACCTTCTTCTCGATCTTCACGCCAGAATCATTCATTTGTTCCAAAAATACACGGGCAGCCATTTTGCCCATTTCCATCGGGTTCTGATCTACAGAGGAAATAGAGAGTTCCATAAATTTAGTGAAAGGTTCGTTACTGAATCCTACCACACTGAAATCTTCCGGGATGTTCACCCCTAGTTCTTTTAGTTTTTGGATCGCTCCCAGGGCTACGTAATCACTGGAAGAAAATAAAGCATCCGGTGGATTCGGTAATTTCATAAATTTTGTGATCGCATCTTTTCCCGCATCTGTATCACTTCGGGTCTGCATGACATATTCCTTTTTAAAAGGGATTCCGTATTCCGATAAGGCTTCTTTGTAACCTTCGAAACGATCTTTATAGATCTCCAATGCAAAATCACCGGAAGTATGAGCGATTCGCTTACAGCCTTGCTCTATAAGATGTTTTGTGGCCTGATATCCGCCATCAAAGTCATTGATGGTTACGGTACTGACCCCCGGAATATTCTTTTTACGGTCAAAAAAGATCAAGGGGATCTGCTTGTTCAAAACATTCCTGAAGTGGGAGGTGCTCTGAGTTACCTTGGTGATCGACATCAATATACCATCGATCTGGGTGTTCAAAAGAGCATTGATGGTATCCTTTTCCTTTTGTTCATCTTCGTGCGTCTGACAAATAATGGTATGGTAACCCATTGGGTCCAGTTCCTCTTCGATCCCGCGGATGATAGAAGCAAAGAAATTACGATCGATATAGGGTACAATGACACCTACGGTATTACTCTTACCACTTTTTAAAGCAACTGCAAGTTTATTTTGTTTGTAGTTCATTGCCGCCGCAGTCTCCATTACCAGTTTTCGGGTGCTTTCACTGATCTTTGGGTTGTTGTTCAAAGCTCTTGAAACCGTTGCTGCCGTAATGTTCAGCTTTTTGGCGATATCGTAGATGGTAACCTTCTCGTTCATATACTTGGCTAATATACAGGAGATTTTTCTCGCGTGCTAAAATATTAAAAATTGATGTTATCGATTACGCAATTATCTCAAAATGGCTCGAAAGTCAATAAAATCAATGTTTTGCGCAGTTAAATGTAATATTTTCTTACCACATTTCCTGTAAATATAATATGATAATGTTAAAAAAGACACTTATGAATTGATGAAATATCATTTTTTTACGATAAAAATTTGAATTTTGACACTTATTGTTTAGTTTCGTGCAATCGATTACACTAAAAAAGGGAGTATATTACAACCAACAGACATGAATCAACCAACACTGTCAAACCAATTTTTAGAAGGGTTTTCAACTATTCCGGTCACTGTTAAAATGACCGATCCTGAATTGGTACACAGCTGCCATTTTTTTCAAATGATTTTAATTGCCACGATGTTGGTGAGCCAAAACTCCAACTATATATCGGTTATGATCAATTCGCCTTTATCGGCAACCTTCCCCCGTTTTTTTTATAACATTTTTTCGAAATCGTTTGAGAAGATTTTAAAATACCCGTTTCATTGGTGTGGAATAGCACCAGTACCGGTTATCAGCAGTAACAATGTCGTCTATTTCTATCGATAATAAATACAACTAATACTACTACCTAATCTTAAACACTCAAATTAACTATCTGATTATGAAAATTAAAAAGTTACTTAAAAGATGGGAAAGGAGGATTCCAAAATCCTTTCTGCTTTTTGCCTTGTTGCTGGCAAATGCCATAAATGCGCAACAGGGAACAGTGGTTACCGGAACCATCAATGATGCCGCTACGAATACTCCGTTGCCCGGGGTTAACGTGATTGAAAAAGGAACATCGAATGGTACTACAACAGACTTCGACGGTAATTTTACACTGACCGTGGCCGACACTGGTGCTACCCTGCTGATCAGTTATCTGGGATTTAAATCTCAGGAAGTATTTCTGGATGGAAGAACCGTTATCACCTTGCAGCTGGAAGAAGATGCACAATCGTTGGATGAAGTGGTCGTAGTAGGATACGGTACACAGAAAAAATCTGACCTTACCGGAGCGGTTTCCAGTATGGATTCTGAAGCGCTTACCGAAAGAAGTTTCAATAACCCGCTGGAAGCTATTCAGGGAAATCTTCCCGGTGTGCAGATCAATCAGTCTACCGGTAGAATCGGTGATGGTTTTGACATCGTAATCCGTGGTAACAACTCATTGAATGGCAGTGGAGATCCTTTATATATTGTAGACGGAGTTCCTACCGATGGAATTGAATTCCTGAATCCTCAGGATATCGAAAGACTTGATGTATTAAAGGATGCGTCTTCCACGGCGATTTATGGTTCCAGAGGTTCCAATGGTGTTGTCATCGTAACCACCAAGAGTGGTGCAGGCGCTAAATCCGGATTAACCGTTTCCCTCGATAGTTATATGGGGATCCGTGAGGTGGCTCGACTACCAAAAATGATGGATGGACCCACCTGGTGGTACTATCATCAATCGGCTTACCTGGCTACCACCAATGGCGGGGATGCCATGAACACCACACCCGAGGAATTACATGATGCAGTCATCGGATCTGCCAATTCCTTACTGGAAGAAAGAGCGCTAAATAATGATACTTTCGATTGGTATGATGCCGTGCTTAAAACCGGACTTCAGACCAATAATTATGTAAATATCGCCGGTCGTGCTGAAAACGGACTCGGTTATAATCTAGGGCTCGGTTATCAGGACGAGACTGGTAATGTTGAGAACGAATCTTTGAAGAAATATTCCTTTAAAGCAGGTATCGATCATCAATTGAGCGAAAAAATCTCCACGGGAGCAAACTTTACACTTACGATGACACAACAGCAGGATGGTAGTGATGTCGCGATGCGTGAAGCATTTCGCTTGAATCCTTTCCTGACACCTTATGGATTAGACGGGGAATTATTTCCGTTACCGGGTAAACTGGTGGATGAGAATGGTGATTACCTGATCAATAAGACCAGTACCTATAATCCATTGCTTGAGATCGCCAATACTTCCGATGAAACCAGAAGATGGAATATAATCGGAAACATCTATCTCGAATATAAACCTTTGGAATGGTTGACACTGAAGTCGACCTATTCTGCAGGATATGATCACCGACGCAGAGGAAGAGCCTGGGGCGCCATGACGAACCAGGGAGTGAATAACAATGATCTGCCTTCTTCTTCTTTGGATAATTATGAAAATTTCAATTATACATGGGATAATCAGTTCAATGTGAATTATACACTGAACGATGCTCATACCTTTAATTTTCTGGGGCTTCAGAGTGTGTATTACACCCGCTCAGAATCATCCTTCTTAAGTTCAAGAAATCAGCCCTTTGATACGGGATTCTATAATATCGGTTCCGGTGAGCAGAGTACTTTCAATCTGGGATCTAACTATGTGAAATCAACGTTGAGCTCTTATGCCCTTCGTCTCAATTATTCCTATAAAGGAAAATATCTGATCACGCTCTCGAATCGATGGGATGGGTCATCGTTACTTTCTAAAAAGAACCGATGGGATTCCTTTCCTTCAGGAGCACTTGCCTGGAGAGTCAGTGAAGAATCTTTCCTTCAGGGTTCTGAAGCTATTTCAAATTTAAAGCTCAGAGTGAGTTACGGATATACTGGAAATAATGTGATCTCTCCATATTCTACGTTAAACGGACTCGATCAGCAAACCTATTATGATTTTGGAGGTTCCGTGGTCAATGGTTGGTTACCCTCCGATCTGGCGAACAGTGAATTGGGATGGGAAAAGACCCGTGAATTCAACTTCGGACTCGATTTCGGTTTTATGAGCAATCGCCTGTTCGGATCGATCGACATTTATGACCGATTATCTGATGACCTCCTGCTCGAGCAATCGTTGCCGGTAGAATCAGGATGGTCTACCATCAATGCCAATGTGGGCTCAGTGAGCAATAAAGGGGTGGAAGTAGCATTGACCGGAAGAATTATCAATACCGATAAAGTTTCCTGGGAACTAAGTGGAACCTTTACCGCTAACAATAACAGCATTGAAGAGATCTATGGACAGGATGAAATCGATGATGTGGGTAACGGATGGTTTATTGGAGAGTCTATCGATTCACAATATAACTATGTATTTGATGGGATCTGGCAGGCAAATGAAAGAACGGAAGCAGAATCGTATGGTCAGTCTGAAGGACAGGCCAAAGTGAAGGATATCAACGGTGATGGCGTAATCGATCCGGATGATGACCGGGTGATCCTCGGTTCTGCAGATCCAGACTGGACGGGAAGTTTATTTACCAAAGTGACCTTTGGTGGATTTGACCTTTCAGCCTCATTGATCACAAATCAGGGAGTTTTTGTTTATAGTCCGTTTCATTCAAATTTCACCGATACACGTGATCGCGGACGACAGAAACTGGATATCGACTGGTATGTTCCAGACAACACTGCGGGTGTGGAGCCTCAGTATTCGAACAATTATCCCCAGCCAAGAAATATGGGGACCTACTGGCGAAATGAAGGGGTGGGTTATTACAGAGATGCATCTTTCGTCAAGATCAAAAATATAGCACTCGGATATACACTTAGTCCGGCAGTGCTCGATAAATTAAAGATCAAGCATTGCAGGATCTATGCAAATGTTTTGAATCCGTTCGTCTTTACCGACTATGATGGTTATGATCCTGAATGGGCTTCAGCAGGCCTCGGGATCGGACGTGTCAGTTCGGTGACCTATCAATTAGGGATTAACTTAAAATTTTAATCAAAGATGAAAATGAAAAAAATATTATTCGCAACAGCAATCCTTGGAATTTCATTGACATCGTGTGATGATTTTCTGGAGGAAGAGAACCTTTCCACGGAAACCGCTGAAAACTTCTATACTACTGCTGAAGGATTTGAAAGTCTGGTTACCGCTAACTACTCTCAGTTGAGAGAAATATATGGAGATGAACCCTGGTTGTTCTGTGCCGGTACCGATATGTATGCGGAAGGCAGGGATCAGGAGCCCGTAGGGTTGAGTCAGTATTTACAACTCAATTCGGCCTCTGAAGGGGTAGGTCAATTATACAGTACTTGTTACCGCGCCATTCAGATCGCGAATATGGCACTGTATTACAGTGAACTGACAGAGTCTTTCGATCAATTGAATCAATATGTTGGAGAAGTTGAATACATGCGGGCCAATGCTTATTTTTTGTTGGTTCAGACCTATGGAGGCGTAGGAATCGTTACAGACTATATCGATAGTCCGGTACTGAGTTTTGACAGGAATACCGCACAGGAAGTATACGACCTTGTGATCGCCGACCTCCAGTCAGCGATGAACAAGGTAAGTAGTGGAGCTTTTTCAGGCCGTGTTACGAAAAGAGCTGTAGACCATTTACTGGCTAAGGTCTATCTGGCCAGGGCTTATGAGAGCTTCGGATCTTCATCTGACTTTCAAATGGCCGCTCAATATGCCGATGAAGCCATAGCGGGTCAGGGACTGAATCTTTCATTTCAGGATCTCTGGAGCCCCGGGAATGAATTGAATGAAGAAGTATTGTTCTCAGTGCAGTATGATGCCGGCTCCGTTAGTGCCGATCCGTTCAATCTCGGAAATCAGCAGTCGTTCTATTTCAGTTCTTATCTGGGAGGTTCTGAAGTTGCCGGTGATGCACCATACCGAAGCTTTAACCTTTGTCCGACCGATTATACTCTTGAGCTATATGAGCAGGGGGATGAGCGTTGGGAGGCCACTTTTATGACTGAAGTGTTTACCCGATATTATGATTATTTCGATGTTGATGACCATTCGTCATTGACCGTAGTGGATTTTTATGAACCGAAATGGTTTACAGAGCTGGATAAAACGGCCTATATCGCGGCACATCCCGATGTGACCTATCATGAATACGGAACTTATGGTGCCGATGATTCCACCGAAAACTACGGAACCATTCCTGTGAAGAAGTTTGATGACCCTTCCTCGCCTTTCGGTTCCGGAGGGGTTAGTACCCGGGATGTAGTACTTTCCCGATTGGGAGATACCTACCTTATCGCTGCGGAAGCCTATTTTCAATCCGGCGATGTTGCCACAGCCTTAAACCGGTTGAACGTAGTCAGGGAGCGTGCCAATGCAACTCCAGCTACCACAGGGGATATGAGTATCGGATATATTCTTGATGAAAGAGCCAGGGAGCTCCTGGGAGAATATCACCGATGGTTTGACCTGAAACGTACGGGAACCCTGATCGACAGGGCTTCGATGTACCATTACCTGATCCAGGCTTCGAATTTTGACGGTGCCAACGGAGAAAAGAAAATATTAAGACCGATCCCACAATCAGCGATCGATCTGAACCAAAACCAGGATTTTCCACAAAATCCTGCATACAATTAAATGTTTGTTCTTAGAGTTCCGGGTTAGAAATACCGGATGTTATTTGGAGTTAGTTAGCTATTCAGAACTTGGCGGAATTTTTTCCGCCAAGTTTATCATTTAGTGAAATATGATTAAATTCAAAATTCAATAATAAAATAAAAATCCATTTACATGAAAAAGTTACAAATTATAACAGCTGTTGGATTATTAGGGTTGGTGGCTTGTAAACAAGAGCCAAAAGCTTCTGCAGATAATAGTTCGGAGACAGTTACCGAAATGATGGCGGAAACCACGGCAGATTTGCCGAAAACCTATGCCGAGATCTCTATCAAAGAGGGAGGTGAATGGGTAGGACGTAAGTATGAAGGTGGAGATAAATTCGTGAATGTCGATTCCCTTACCGTCCCTGCAAGCCATACCGATCACTCTTACTATATACGCTATGAAGGTCCCGGATGGGAGAGCAATAAAATAGGATATCGTCTCTATCTCGACTGGAGAAATGCCATCGATATTTTCGGGAAGTTAAAGGAAGATATGATTCTGGATCAGGTAGGACAGGATAATTTTGATTCTTATCATGAAATGAGTGATTGGGGAGCAGATATTCTGAAGGCAGGAAAATCACTCGGAGTAGGATCCCTGGCCCGATTTTATGAGGGAGCCACAGTTCATTTTAACGAAGTGGATTCCACCAAAGCAAAGGTCGCCAATTATGCTGATCACTCTGCCGTGGATATTGCCTATTACGGATGGCAGACCCCCGAAGTGAAAACAGATCTTTCCTCCGAACTTTCGATCAAACCTGATTCACGACTTACCAAACATCATTTTGTAACCTCTGAACCTGTTGAAGGACTTTGTACAGGTATCGTGAAATTTGAAGGAATCGATCTTATTAAAAAACAAAGTGAAGATGGTAAATGGGCATGTATAGCTACCTGGGGAGAACAATCTCTGGTGCCGGATAAATTGGGGATGGTTGTCTTCTATCAGACCGATGAAGTTGACCGCATCCAAGATTCAGAATTTGATCACCTTATCATCTTTAAGCCCACTACTGAACCTATTACGTATTATCTGGCAGGAGCCTGGGAAAAAGAACCGGGTGGAATTACTTCTGCTGAAGAATTTGATACCTGGCTGAATGAAACGCTCAGCGAACTTTCAAAATGATATAAACTTAAAAGTGTAAAACTTTGAAGAAAACTTTTGTACTCGGACTACTACTAACTACACTATTCATTTCCTGTAAACAGGAGAAAAAAGAAACCGTAGAAAATTCGGAGGACGTGGCACTTGCCGTTCCTGTCGATCAGAAATGGTCAGACCGGATGGCCATGTCCATAATGAAAAGAAACAAGGAAGCCTGGATGATCGATCTTCGTGAAGATCCTAAGTGGGATTATGTACACGGGTTGGTGATGCTTGCTTTTGAAAAGCTTTATGAAACGAATCATGAGAAGGCATATTTTGATTATGTCAAGGGATATGCTGATGAACTTATCGACAGCTCGGGAGTGATCATTCGATATAAACTTAAAGATTACAATATCGATATGATCAATGCAGGAAAGATCTTGTTCGATCTTTATGATCTTACCGATGATCATCGGTACAAGACTGCGATGGATACGTTACGAAAGCAGATCGATGGTCAGCCGAGAACCGCTTCCGGTGGTTTTTGGCATAAGAAGCGATATCCGAATCAGATGTGGTTGGATGGCCTTTATATGGGAGCGCCTTTCTATGCCGCTTATAACACTCGATTTGAAGGGGGCGATAAACTCAATGATATCGCCAAACAATTTGAACTGATTCAAAAGAATGCCAGAGACCCGAAGACAGGTTTGTTGTATCATGGATGGGATGAATCCCGCGAGATGGAATGGGCCGATAAGGTAACGGGTACCTCTCCTAATTTCTGGTCGCGATCACTGGGGTGGTATGCTATGGCTTTGGTAGATGTTCTGGATTATTATCCGGATAATCATCGTAAGAAGAAAGAATTGATCGGTTATCTCAATGAACTTGCAGAAGCCTTGCTACCTTTTCAAGATGAAAGCGGACTCTGGTATCAGGTGACGGATATGGGAGATCGTGAAGGAAACTATCTTGAAGCTTCAGGTTCTTCAATGTTTGCTTATGCACTTGCTAAAGGTGCCAATAAGGGTTATTTACCGGAGAAGTTCAAAGACGTCGCCAATAAGGCTTTTGACGGACTCACACAGGAATTGATCAAGGTTGATCCGGATGGAGAGATACATCTCACCGAAGTTTGTGCCGTAGCGGGACTGGGTGGAAATCCCTACCGTGACGGATCCTACGAATACTATGTGAACGAAAGAAAGAAAGATAA
Source organism: Robertkochia solimangrovi (assembly GCF_007279655.1). Classification (GTDB taxonomy): domain Bacteria; phylum Bacteroidota; class Bacteroidia; order Flavobacteriales; family Flavobacteriaceae; genus Robertkochia; species Robertkochia solimangrovi. The sequence continues at coordinate 657,148 of NZ_QKWN01000001.1, forward strand.
TGACCCCAAAGGAACAGGTCCGTTTATAATGGCGGCTCTGGAACTAAACCGTTAATACTTGGTTATGGCAGGGAAGCATTTTTTAAGGATTCTTTTGATCCTTTGTTTTACCTTTTTCCGGGTAGGAGCTCAGGATCCTGAATACACCTGGAAGGCACTGGTCTTTAAAAAGGATGCGACCTGGTTTGCTACCTCGGAAGCTGCAACAGTGGCTTCGAACCTGTTGTTATATCAACGGGATATCGGTGGTTGGCCAAAGAACATTCCCTTTCAGGAACCATTGCCTGAAGGAAAGAAGGAAGAATTGCTGAAAAAAAAGAAAGATCCCGTTGGGAGTACCATCGATAATGGTGCTACGACGACGGAAATGTACTTTCTTGCTCGACTATACAAGTCCCAACCTCAGGAAACATATCGCGAGGCACTGATTAAAGCACTGGATTATCTGCTGGAAGCGCAATACGAAAATGGAGGTTGGCCGCAGTTCTATCCACTGATAAAAGGCTATTACTCGCATATTACCTATAATGACAACGCCATGGTAAATGTCATGAAGGTTTTAAAGGAAGTGATGGATACAAAATCCTATTTCGGTGTTCCCATACCGGAAGATAGGGTATACCGAAGCAGACTGGCCTTTCAAAAAGGCGTGATCTGTATCTTAAACACACAATATGTACGTAATGGAGAACTCACTGCCTGGTGTGCACAGCATGATGCTACCGATCTGCTTCCTGCACAGGCCAGAGCCTATGAATTACCTTCCTTAAGCGGAAGTGAGTCTGTAGGTATTACAAGGTTGTTGATGTCGATCGATGATCCCTCGGAAGGGGTGATAAGAAGCGTTGAAGCCGCAGTGCGTTGGTTCGAAAAAACGAAGATCACAGGAATTCGTCAGGAATGGGTGAATACGGATGGCGTTAGAGACCGTAAAGTGGTTAAGGATCCTTTGAGCGGAGCCTTATGGGCAAGGTTTATGGATCTGGAAACCGATGCACCTTTTTTCTGCGACAGGGATGGGATTCGACGTAAGAATCTGGCCGATATCGGAATTGAAAGAAGAACAGGCTATGGTTGGTATAGCGATGCTGCGGTACAATTGCTGCAAAATTATCCGGAATGGAAAAATAAATATGCAAACTACGATCTGATCGTTGCAGCGGATGGCAGTGGTGATTATACGACTATTCAGGGAGCGATTGATGCCACAAAAGCATTCCCGCCTAAACGAATGCGTATTTATGTGAAATCAGGAGTCTATAAGGAAAAAGTAAGGATTCCGGATTGGAACCCGATGGTAAGTCTTATCGGTGAAGATCGGGAAAAGACACGTATCGTCTGGGGTGATTTTTTTGATCAGGTGGACCGGGGAAGAAACAGCACCTTCATGACTGCAACCCTTTCACTGGAAGGCGATGATTGTGTATTGAAGAACCTCACTATAGAAAATACGGCAGGGCCGGTCGGACAGGCGATCGCTTTAACGGTAAGTGGAAATCGCTGTTTTCTGGAGAATTGCAGTATGCTCGGAAATCAGGATACTGTTTATCTGACCGGTGAGAATCATCGTCAGTATTTCAAAAATTGCCGCATTTCCGGAACCACCGATTTTATTTTCGGTAATGCAACGGTTTTATTCGAAGATTGTGTCTTAGTGATTAAGGCCGACTCATATGTTACTGCAGCCTCTACCCCAGAAGGAACAGCGTATGGTTTTGTGTTCAAAGATTGTCAATTGAAAGCTGGTGAAGGGGTTGAAAAGATCGTATTGGGAAGACCCTGGAGGACCTTTGCTAAAACCGCCTTTTTATATTGTGAATTGCCAAAAGAGATCGCTGTGACCGGATGGAATGATTGGAATAATCAGGATGCTCATGTCCAGTCGGAATATCTGGAATTTGAAAATTATGGTCCGGGAGCGAATATCGGGCAACGACCGGAATGGATTCACCTGCCGGTAGATACGACGCTTACCCGCCAACATTTTAGTAAGGTGAATATTTTAAAGGATCGAAGTAATCCATTGAAGGCACTTTGGTTCGAAGAACTTTAATATGAGTCAAATGATCAGAATCAGGAAGCAAACAATACTCCTTTTAATGGTATTAATATCATGTACGGTCCTGCGGGCACAGGAAGTAACCTTATATACCTGTGGTGATTCTACGATGGCAGATAAATCTAAGCCAGAGATAAACCCTGAAAAAGGCTGGGGACAACTGCTTCCCGAGTTTTTTTCAGACAGGATACGGATAGAGAATCATGCGGTTAACGGAAGGAGTACCCGGAGTTTTATCGATGAAGGCCGATGGGAAAAAGTGTACAATATGTTAAAAAAGGGCGATTATGTTTTCATACAATTCGGTCATAATGATCAGAAGGATCAGGATCCAAAACGCTATACTAATCCCCATACGGCGTATCGTTACAACCTTAGAAAGATGGTTGAAGAGACCCGGGAAAAGGGAGCCACTCCTGTTCTGTTATCTTCCATCGTCAGAAGGAACTTTAACGAAAAGGGTGTATTGATCGACACTCATGGAGATTACCCTATGGAGATGCGTTTACTGGCACAGGAAATGGATGTATTATTCATCGATCTTCAGTATCTTACTGAAAAACTGGAGATTAAATACGGTCCGGAAGGATCTGCTAAACTTCATTTACATTTTGAACCAGGCGAAACCGACTATTATCCGAATGGAAAAAGTGATGATACACATTTATCGGTTACCGGTGCCCGTGAAATTGCCGGATTAGTTGTTAAAAAATTAAAGGAATCGGAGTTAAGCTTAAAAAATTATCTTAAATAAGCTAGTTTATTTTTTAATTTCGTAATTATTTTTAATTTTTGCTATCAAATTCTTTCCTCCAAACCGAAAATGCAGGTGAAGATTGATGTTTTGTAAACGCTTTTAAATGAAAGTGATACGAAAATCGATCGAAATTGAAGTCGTAATTGTAAACCTAATGTTGGTTACTGCAATTTGTAAGTAATTTATTACTATATTGTAGTTCCCAAAATCTCATTTGCTATGAGTAACCTGTATTTATTGCTCGGTTTCGTATTTGTTATGAGTGCCCTGTTATTTGCCTGGAGATCCAGTCTTGCATGTACAGGTAAGCAGGTAACATTCCTTTATTCAGGATTTACCAATCTTGAAAGATCTGTTTTTTTGCAGATTCTCCAGAATGTTTCAGAACGCTCCCGTGAGTTGATTGCCGGCCAATTGAGTTATTTTGAGGAGCGTAAAAAATGGCGTGAATATTATGAAGATCATATGATTCTTGAACTTTTCGGGGATCATGAATCACCTCTGCCGGATGATTTTAGATATGAGAACAAAGGGGATGTAAAGCTTTGTGTGGCACAATTCCGTGTAGAGGAGGAGATCTACGAGATGACGATTCGTTCTTATAATGGTCGAATCTGGGGTTGGAAGATCTATCCTAATCCTTCTTCCATTCAATCAGAAAAAGTGGAGATACTTGGTTCATTGACTTTTTTGGAATCCCCTGAAAGAGTCCATGTACCTTTGAAGTCGGCTACCCGGGTTAAGGTATGATCCGGTAATTCTTTCAGAGACAGATTCCAATAATTAATTCCAGAAGTTTAAGAAGTATTTGTATCATGCTTTTCAAGCTATTCCTGTTCCTCAGTGTATTCAAATATATCTTCGATGGGTTGGTTGAATAAGTTCGAGATCTTAAATGCCAGGGGTAAACTTGGATCGAACTTTCCTTTTTCAATCGCATTCACAGTTTGTCTGGATACCCCGAGAGCCTCCGCGAGATCATTCTGCGTAAAATCCCGTTCAGCGCGTAATACCTTTAGTCTGTTTTTCATGAATACCGTTTTTGATTGATCACGAGGGTTACGAGATAGGATATTCCCACCAACATTACTACTGTTGAAATTTCGGCATCTCCGGGAATGAGATTCGAGGTGTCCATCAGAGAATAGGCGAGTCCGCCAACAACGGCAACACCCAGTGAAATACCCATGGCATCCATATGTAATTTTCTTTGGAGTTCATCGAGATGACTAAGATGATTTCTGTGTGCAATAACCATCATTACACCCAAGATGAGGTTGATGATTATGGCAAGAGCTGTAATTATTTTATTGCCATTCCATAAAAATTTTGGACCAAATGATGCTAATGCTACTGACGCAACCCAGGAGAAGGTCCATAAGGCAAGCACCTTCGTGGATCTTACAATCCTTTCTTTTGCTGAATTTTGATTTTTCATTGTAAATGTTATTAGATAAAATGTTAAGTAAACTTTACACAAAGATAAATGTTATTTTTAAAATGTCAAGTGTTATTTACATTTTTTAAAAATATTATATCAGGAATGTCTCTAGTATTTCTACCTTCTGTGAAGAATGAGAAGCATGCTCATGTAGGGACGGTATAGTTTTAATAGGCTCCTTCTGCCTTGATAAAGCGGGTGCGTCAATTTGATCGCCATTCGTTAAACGATGAAGATTACCATACGGTGTACAAAAATTATATGGGCATAATGGGCCTGTGCGGACGCTTGTCAGGTCAGGTATATACGTTCAAGTTCGAGCTTGTGAGTATTCTTATTTGAGTATTTACGTTTCAGGATTGCGTTGAAACGATTGATATCCATACAGTAAAGAAAATCGGAATAAGGGGCAAATCCACGATCAGATAAATAAGGCGCACTCAACGCCCTGAGTTGCGACATCGTTTTTTCGTAATCACAGGGAAGTTCCAGGAGGCGGTTCTTCATATAGTCTGCAAAGATATAATCTTCCCTCCCATATTCCAGCTGCTCCTCGGCGGTACAATAGATGTTGACTCGTTCGATTTTCTTTTGAGTGATATAAGTTAATAAAGCTCCAAGATTGACAAAACTCCCCGTTACTACTTCATTCTGTTCAGGCTGAGCCAGTAAACCTTTGGTGCCGGATGTCGTGGTATGAACCACCTTCTTACCACGAAGATCGAGATCCTTAATTTCGGTTGGAGAATTGCCGAGATCGAAGCCATCGATCATTATTCCTTGCCTTTCTCCTATCAGGACAGCATTTTTATAAACCTGTCTTAACGCCATTGCATGTTCGATACTTTCAGCGATTATATACTGTTCAGGCTTACGTTCATCGATATAGTATGACATCGAAAATGCCCTGAATACATCGACAACAACTGTGAATCCTATAATTTGTCCTGCATCATCCGACGGGCCATAAATATTTACTTCCATTGAAAAGTTTTGATTTTAGAATACTGTTCAGATAGTCAGAAAAAAAACTGTTTTTAGCTAAATTCTTTTGAATTGTAACCTGTAAAAGTATAACACGTTACCTGTGACTTTGTAACCCGTAACCTTGTAACACCGTAACACCGTAACACCGATTATGCGTTATAGTAGGTATGAAAGTAATAAATCTCACCGAGAATATTGCGGAAATTCAAAAATTGAAAATACAGAGGTTATTTTCGTCAGGAATCCTTATCTTCAGGCTGTTAATCAACCCAATTATAAGAAGCTGTATGTCGGCAAAAAGTTCCAATCGTTTGTTTCGTTTTTTTAGTATAGGCTTGTTTTTTACCATGATCATAAGCGTTTCATGCCGCAGTGAAGATGATGATGCAGAAGCCCCGCTTTGTGAGTTGTACTATGTTTATATACTCGATGACTGTGACTGTGACCCGGTGGATGAAACCGATGATTGTTATACCTATCTCGAATTGGGCAGGGACGACTATGAATGTGTAGAACACTATGTGAATACCGGTGATGGGGATTGCGTTTTTATCGATGGTATTATGTGCAAGAAATTTGCCGGTAGGGAAGGTTATGTAAAAACCGCTACCCTTTTCCGTGAAAATTGCGTGGAAGAAGGCGAATAAATACAAAGTTAAGATCAAAATTAAAATGAATTTATTTAGAAAACCATATCTGATCTATTGGGGAAGTATTCCTTTGATTTTGATCCTTGGGTTTCTTGTAAGATTCCGCACTATGCAACTCAATATTCATGATACGTATTTTGTGATCGATCAATTTTCATTGGCTGTCCTGATTTCGGGGTTTGCATTAATAATAGGGATAGCGTATTGGATGCTATCGCGTTACGGTAAAAATATTTCACAAAGGTTGGTAAAATGGCATATAGGCATTACTTCAATAGCCGTCCTTTTATTGCTGGCGCTTTCTTTTTTCTTTGTAAATACGACCGATAAACCGGGAGCAGCTTTCTCGGATTATATGGCAGACATACGATGGAATTATAAAATCGAAAAGGTGATGTTTCTGGTGGCTGTCATAATGCTGCTGGCACAATTTCTATTTCCATTGAATCTGATCCTTGGTCTCTTGAATAAAAAAAGAATCAAAGCTTGAATTTAAAACCTTGATGATGTATAGTTTAAAACGATTACCGGTGTTGACCATCGCAATGGTCATACTTTTTATCTGCAGTAATTGTACATCGGAGAAGGCACCAAAGCGAAATATATGGGTCGGTACCTGGAGCACAGCTCCACAACTGGTGGAACCACAAAATAACCCTCCGGAACCGGGACTTACCGGTAACACCCTACGTCAGATCATTCGAATCTCCATTGGAGGAGATACACTCCGACTTCACCTGTCTAATGCTTACAGCGATCGTCCGCTTTCGATAAAGAAGGTGACCATTGCTCCGTCACTAAATGGAAGCAGAATCGATACCGATGCATTGCAGGTTCTCCAATTTTCAGGACAACCGAATGTAGTCATGAATCCTGGAGAGAATATTGTTTCAGACGCCCTTGCCTTTTTTGTCAGATCCAGATCAGACCTGGCGATTACCATCGAATACGCTGAAGCACCGGAATATATTACAGGTCACCCAGGATCGAGAACTACTTCCTGGCTGGCTCGGGGTGAACAGAGTGAAGTTGTAGAATTTGAAAAACCGGTGACTATGGACCATTGGTATACGATCAGTGGTATATCGGTCAGGGCTAAACCAGCTGCAGGTGCAGTGGCCATTCTTGGCAATTCTATCACCGATGGTCGGGGTTCGGGAACAAACGCACAGAACAGATGGCCTGATAGGATGTCTGAAGCATTGATGAAAGATGATTCGACCTCGAATATCGGTGTTTTAAATCAGGGTATTGGAGGGAATTGTGTGTTGAGATCTTGTCTGGGACCTTCAGCATTATCCAGATATCATCGAGATGTATTGGAACAGCCAGGGGTTCGCTGGTTGATCCTGATGGAAGGGATCAATGATATCGGACAGGCGGAAGATGCCAGAACTGCCGATGAGATAGCGAAGAGCCTTATCGATGCCTATGAACAGATCATTACGACCGCACATCAAAGAAAGATCAAGGTGTTTGGTGCTACTTTACTTCCATTCAAGGATTCTTTCTATTATACCGATTTTCGGGAAGCTGCACGTCAGCATGTGAATACCTGGATCCGGGAAAGCGGGGTCTTTGACGGTATCATTGATTTTGACAGTGTGATGCAGGATCCGAATGATCCCTTAAGATTACTGACTGAGGTACATTCCGGCGACTGGCTTCATCCCAATGAGCTTGGGTACAAACGTATGGGAGAAGCTGTGCATCCCGGATTGTTTAAGTGAGTTATTCGTTTGAAGCGGTTAGTTGTAGTAAGGAAGCGCTTTTCATCAGTCTGATCATTTCTCCTTTATAACCATCTTCATCTTCTCCTTTCGAGTCTGAGGCCAATTGAATCGCTTTTTCCCATGTGAGATCCTCGAGATATTTTGAAGAGCGAAGCAACATTCCAAAGGAAGCTACCCCTGCAGAAAAACGGAAATTATCCGATGTCTTTTTCAGTGATTCCGGATCGTTCTTTACCACTTCTTCAAGCAGTTTACTTTTGTTTCCATCCGGTTCTTTGTAGCGTAATTTCAGGGTTACGATCTCCTTACCTTTTAAGGCGTTTGCAGTAAGGTCTGATTGCTGATATTTCAGATCCGACTTCCCCTGAGCAGGTCCCGGAATGATCTCATATAAGGCGGTAACGGTATGACCGGCACCGATCTCCCCTGCATCTTTGGTATCATCATCAAAATCTTCTTCATTCAACAAACGATTTTCATAACCGATCAGGCGATAACCGGAAACCACAGCTGGGTTGAATTCCAATTGAAACTTAACGTCCTTGGCTATCGTGAATAGCGTACCCCCGAATTCGCTCACCAATACTTTTTTGGCTTCCAGCAGATTGTCTATATAGGCGTAATTCCCATTTCCTTTGTCTGCGATGATCTCGGCCTTGTCATCCTTATAATTTCCCATGCCAAATCCAAGAACGGAAATAGCGATGCCTTTATCGCGATTTGATTCCACCAGTCTTTCCATGGCTGCATTACTGCTGGGTCCCACATTGAAATCCCCGTCGGTAGCAAGGATGATCCGGTTGTTTCCACCTTTGATGAAATTTTCACCGGCCACCTTATACGCCAGTTCGAGTCCGGCCCCACCGGCAGTAGAACCACCAGCGTTCAAGGCGTCAAGAGCGTCAAGTATGGTTCTCTTTTCATTACAGGGTGTAGCGGGTAAGACGAGTCCGGAATTACCGGCATAGACCACCATGGCAACCTTGTCCTGAGGTCTCAGGGTTTCGATCAGTAATTTGAAGGAAGATTTCAGTAGCGGGAGTTTATTCGGGCTTTCCATGGATCCGGATACATCGATCAGGAATACGATATTGGAAGGAGGCAGATCTTCTGTTTCTATCTTTTTGCCTTGTAATCCGATGTGTAAAAGCATGTTTTTCGTATTCCAGGGACATTCTGAAAGCTCCGTATTGATGCTGAAGGGCTCGTCACGGGAAGGTTCCTTATAGTCATAGGAAAAATAATTGATCATTTCTTCGATTCTTACAGCATCGATAGGCGGCAGATCTCCACCATTGATAAATCTTCTGATATTACTATAGGCAGCTCGGTCAACATCCACTGAAAAAGTAGAAAGCGGGTTTTTGGATACCTCCCTGAAGTCGTTTTCCTGTATAGTGGTATAACCCTCCGTATTATAATAATCCGAAGGTGGTCGTATGGATAGATTTTGCGAATCAACCATAGTGACACTTCCGGTAATTGCAATCTTCTTTTGCGTAGTATATCCTAAAACCACTACTTCGCGCAATGCCTGCGTATCTTCCTGAAGTATGATATTGATGACCTTAAGATCCTTGACTTTTACGGTTTGTTGCTGAAATCCAAGATATGAGAATGATAGCTTCGGATTTTTTGAAGTAAGTATGATTGAATATTTTCCGTCGAAATCGGTTTGAACGGAATTGTTGGTACCGATCTCCAGGACCACTGCCCCGGGTAATGGGTTTCCGTCGGATGCAGCAGTAACGATACCGGTAACGGTTTGTGCATTAAGCATAGTTGTTGGTAAAAGGCCGGTAAACAGAAGCCAGCAAAAGGTGATGCATAGTGTTTTCATGTCGGTGGTTTTAAGTGTGTTACTATAAAATTATCAAGGGGGGAGATACTGCCTTTTCAGGTATCAATTATTGTTCCAAAAAATGGAGTTATGTTAAGTTGTAAATTAAAAATCAATGGTGCCCGGTTAAATACATTTGTCTTAGCTATTTGTTCCGTTAGGTAATACACAATATTAGCAGGAGGTATTATTAAAGGATCGAAATGTCATTAGATACAAAACCAAATATTCTGAGATTGAGTTAAGGAAGTGAAATATTCAAAAAATGGGATGTTTTTAGTACTCTTACGCAGAAATCATACGGTCCTGCATGGTTGCACGTGTTAATTCTGTACATAAAAAAATAATTACAACGTTGTAGTAAAGCCATGGGGTACTGTTGATTTGGCGTGATTCTGATGAATTTTACCTTTTGTGGTTGGTTGTAAAAACTACACAATCAGATAATTATAAATTTGAAGGGGTGTAATTTGTTGTTTCAATAATTATTTATACAAATTTTTAAGATTATATGCCTTGACAATCTATTGAACATGATGTAGTTTTATCCCCTGATGATTAAACGTTTATTTAAATACCTGCTTACCCTTGCCATACTCATCCTGAGTGGGGTAGTTTATCTTTATGGGAATGAGGGTAATGCTATTGACGGAATTTCATCAAAAGTCTTTCCTGAACGTGCGGTACATTACAATAATTTCTCCGACACTTCCTTTCAGGATTTATTCATAAAAACAACTTCATCGGGATCGGAAAGGGAAAAGAACCTGATTCATGAGAACGTCAATGAAGAAGAGTTCAATGAAATGGACGCTTCCCAAAAGTACATTGACCGTTACAATTTTCTCGCAGATCTGTCTCTGACCCTCCCCGTAACAATTTTCCACGATATCAAGGAGCGTTTATCGATCGGTAAACACTTTTCTCATTCAACAACACTAAGGGCGCTGTTTATCCGTTTCCGGGTATTCAGATTATGATTCTTTAGCCCTGGATATCATGAAATCATTCATGATTCCCTAAACGTAACATGGTTGCAGGTTGCGACATGATCTTATTTCATGATCCCCGTAACAGCAACTGATGTTGTACTATCCCTATTTAATTTAATTAACAACAGTATCGTAAAAAAGTTACATGATGAAGAAGATTCTCATGCTTGCAGGCACTTGTGCCTTGTTGTGGAACATGAGTTGCACAACTAAAAAAGAAGAGGCAAAAAGCGAGGAGACCAGGTTCCTGGTTACTAATCCGGTTAGAAAAGACACCTTATTCACCAAAGATTATGTTTGCCAGATCCATTCGATCAGGCATATCGAACTCCGCGCACAGGAGCGTGGCTATATTCAGAAGATCTATGTTGACGAAGGCCAGTCTGTAAAAAAAGGTCAATTGCTGTTCCAGATCATGCCCAAGATGTATGAAGCGGAAATGGAACGTGCCAAAGCTGAAGCTAATTTTGCCGAGATCGAATATCAGAATACCAAAACCCTGGCTGATGGGGATGTAGTAGCCCCAAATGAGCTGGCGATGGCTAAGGCGAAATTTGACAAGGCTAAAGCAGAACTTTCCCTGGCTCAGGTACATCTTCAATTCACTGAGATACGTGCACCTTTCGATGGGATCATCGATAGATTCCATGTACGGGAGGGAAGCTTTGTAGACGAAGGTGAATTGCTTTCCAATCTGTCCGATAACAGCAAAATGTGGGTATACTATAATGTGCCTGAAGCGGAATACCTCGATTATAAATCCAAGGTAACCAGTGATGAAAAGGCTCAGGTAGAACTACAGATGGCCAATAATCAAATGTTTAAATATCCCGGCGTGGTCGAGACAATAGAAGCCGACTTCAATAACGAAACGGGTAATATTCCTTTTAGAGCGACTTTTCCAAATCCTGACGGACTCCTGAGACATGGAGAAACCGGAAATATCCATATGGGAGTGCCACTACAGGATGCACTTATCGTTCCTCAAAAGGCAACCTTCGAGATTCTTGACAAGAAATACGTGTATGTAGTGGGCGACGATGATATTGTTAAGACCCGTGAAATAACCGTAGGACAGGATCTGGAAGATCTCTTTGTTGTTACTGACGGACTCAAAGAGAACGAAAAGATATTACTCGAAGGAATTCGTAAGGTACGAGACAATGACAAGATCGCTTATGAGTATGCAAAACCTGTACAAGTGATCGCTCAATTGAAACTGCCTGCTGAATAAATGAAGTTTTAAAAAAGAAAGACCATGTTTAACAAATTTATACACAGGCCGGTCCTCGCGATCGCGATCTCTCTTGTGATCGTGTTTATGGGAATGCTGGCCATAAAATCCCTGCCTATCTCTCAGTATCCTTCGATAGCACCTCCAATGGTTGTGGTATCGGTGGCTTATCCGGGAGCGAGTGCAGATGTACTGGTAAATTCAACCCTTATCCCGATGGAGAAGGCGATCAACGGAGTTCCCGGTATGAAATATATGACATCTGATGCGACCAGTGCCGGTGAGGCAACGATTCAGGTCGTCTTCAATCTGGGGACAGACCCCAACCAGGCGGTAGTAAACGTTAAGAACCGGATCGAACAGGTGACTAACAAACTTCCACCTCTGGTGCAACTTGAAGGGGTAATCGTGAACCGGGTACAGCCGAACATGCTGATGTATGTCAACCTTTACAGTAATGACAAAAAATCGGACCAAAAATTTCTGTACAACTTTGCGAACGTAAATATTCTTCCCGAACTGAAACGTCTGAATGGGGTTGGTAGTGCGAAGATCCTCGGTAGCCGCCAGTATGCAATGCGTATCTGGTTAAAACCAGATCGTATGCGTGCCTATAACATCTCAACAGATGAGGTGATGGATGCCCTTGCAGAACAGAGTATCATCGGGTCGCCGGGTCGTCTGGGGCGTAGTTCCGGTAAGAAATCTCAATCGCTGGAATACGTACTTACCTATCAGGGGCGTTACAACGAACCTGATCAGTATAAGGATATCATCCTGAAGGCTACACCTGACGGAGAGATTCTACACCTGAAAGATGTAGCCGATGTGGAATTAGGTAGTGAATTCTATGATATCTATTCCAATCTGGATAACCACCCGTCGGCAGCGATCACACTGAAGCAAACCTACGGTAGTAATGCAACCGATGTAATCGAAGAAGTTAAGGCCAAACTGGATGAGATCAAGGACACCTCCTTTCCTCCGGGTATGGATTATAAGATCAGTTACGATGTATCTAACTTCCTGGATGCTTCCATGGAGAAAGTAATCCATACGCTTGGTGAGGCTTTCGTACTGGTGGCACTGGTGGTATTCATCTTCCTGGGAGACTGGCGATCCACACTGATTCCAACTCTTGCCGTTCCGGTTTCACTGATCGGTACGTTTATCTTCATGCAGTTCTTCGGACTTACCATTAACCTGATCACGCTTTTTGCGCTGGTACTTGCGATCGGTATCGTGGTGGATAATGCCATTGTCGTCGTCGAGGCTGTGCACGCCAAGATGGAAGAGGAACACCTGTCGCCGTATAAGGCTACGGTTCGGGTACTTCATGAGATCAGCGGAGCGATTATCGCGATCACCTTTGTGATGGCGGCGGTATTTATCCCGGTAGCGTTCATGACCGGACCCGTGGGTATCTTCTATCGTCAGTTCTCTATCACCATGGCAACGTCCATTATTCTTTCCGGACTTATCGCTTTGACGCTTACTCCGGTGCTTTGTGCCATGATCCTTAAGAATCCGCATGGGAAAAAGAAAACGCCTATCGATCGGGCACTGGATGTATTTAACCGTTGGTTTGAAAAACTGACCGGGCGATATAGCAACCTGCTGACCCGGATCGCAAGTCGCAGAATGGTTACCTTCGGTATTCTGATTGCCTGTGGAGTAGGAATTTATTTTCTGAACAATCAATTACCTTCAGGGTTTATACCTAATGAAGACCAGGGGATGATCTATGCGATCATACAAACTCCTCCGGGATCGACTCTGGAACGTACGAATGATATTGCCCGTGAACTACAGGAGATAGCAGAACATGTGGATGGAATTCAGTCGGTGTCCGCACTGGCAGGATATGAAGTATTGACGGAGGGACGTGGATCGAATGCGGGTACCTGTCTGATCAACCTTGAAAACTGGTCTGATCGTGATCATTCTGCGGAAGAGATCATCGAAGAGCTGGAGGAAAAGGCAAAAGAGATTCCGGGTGCAACCATAGAGTTCTTCCAACCGCCGGCCATTCCCGGTTATGGTGCAGCGGGTGGCTTCTCTCTCCGTCTTCTTGACAAAACAAACAGTGGTGACTATAAGACTTTCGAAAAAGTCAATGACGAGTTCATGGCTGCTTTGAAGGACAGAAAAGAACTTACGGGTCTGTTTACCTTCTTCGCAGCCGATTATCCGCAGTACGAATTGCAGGTAGATAATAAGGCAGCGATGCAGAAAGGAGTATCTATCGGAAAAGCCATGGAAAACCTGTCGATTCTTATCGGTAGTACTTATGAACAAGGATTTATCCGTTTCGGAAGTTATTATAAAGTTTATGTTCAGTCTGCTCCGGAATACCGAAGACTCCCTGAAGATCTTATGAAATTGTATGTGAAGAATGATGCCGGAGAGATGGTGCCTTATTCTGCATTTATGAAGATCAAGAAAACTCAGGGTCTGAATGAGATCACGCGATATAATATGTATACTTCTTCCGCTATCAATGGTGCTCCGGCATCAGGTTACAGTAGTGGACAGGCTATCAAGGTTATTCAGGAAGTTGCTGCAAGTACCCTTCCAAGGGGGTATGATATCGACTGGCTCGGACTTTCGAAAGATGAGGCTACGCGTGGTAACGAAGCACTTTATATCTTCCTGATCGTTCTTGCGTTCGTTTATATCGTATTAGCAGCACAATATGAAAGTTTTATACTTCCGCTTTCGGTGATTCTTTCGTTGCCGATGGGGGTATTCGGAGCCTTTATGTTATTGAAGTTAATGGGACTTTCCAACGACATTTATGCACAGGTCGGACTCGTAATGCTGGTCGGACTCCTTGGTAAGAATGCGGTATTGATCGTGGAATTTGCGGTTCAGAAGCATCAGCAGGGAATGACTGTACTGGAGGCTGCGATCGAAGGATCGAAGGTGCGTTTCCGTCCGATCCTTATGACTTCCTTTGCATTTATCGCAGGTTTGATCCCGTTATTGATGGCTACCGGTCCAGGTGCACTGGGTAACCGTACCATCGGGGCTTCAGCAGCCGGAGGAATGTTGTTTGGAACGGTGTTCGGTGTGATCATTGTACCAGGACTTTATTACATCTTCGGCACACTTGCAGACGGTCGTCATTTGATCAAAGATGAAGACGAAGTGCCATTAAGCGAAGAGTACGAACATAATCACCCCCTTATCGAGGAAGATGATGATGAGGAAGTTTCGTTAACCGAAGAAATAGATCACAATGTTTAAGAGTAAACTATATATATATGCCGGAGTTGCAGGATTGCTGCTGAATGTCACTTCCTGTAAACTCCCAGAAGTAGCCACTAAGACCGAAGACACAACGGTTCCTGAACAGTATGCGAACGCTGTTCAGGACACCGTTAATTCGGCAAAGATTCGTTGGCAGGATTATTTTACTGACCCATATCTGGATTCACTGATCGATACTGCTCTTGAGAATAATCAGGAGTTGAATATCACCATGCAGGAGATAGCGATCGCCCGAAGTGAGGTAAAGGCCAGAAAAGGAGAGTACCTTCCTTTTATCGATATCGGAGCAGGTGCAGGGGTTGATAAAAAGGCCCGGTATACAAGCCAGGGAGCTATGGAAGCTACCACCGATATCAGACCCGGAGAAGAGATGCCGGAACCTTTACCGGATTTCTTCGTGGGAGCGACTGCTTCCTGGGAGATCGATATCTGGAATAAACTTCATAATGCTAAAAAGGCAGCTTTAAGCAGATATCTGTCCAGTGTAGAAGGAAAGAATTTCCTTGTGACCAATCTTATCGCGGAGATCGCTAATTCGTATTATGAACTTTTGGCACTGGATAATCAGCTGGAGATTGTAAATCAGAATATCGAGATTCAATCTAATGCGTTGAGAATTGTTAAGCTTCAGAAGGAAGCCGCACGAGTAACCGAACTGGCAGTGCGTAAATTTGAGGCTGAGGTATTTAAGACCCGAAGTCTGCAATATGACGTTCAGCAGAAGATAACAGAGACGGAAAACAGAATTAACTTTTTGGTTGGCAGGTTCCCTCAACCTATCTCCCGTGATCATCATGCGTTCAGCACACTCATTCCGGAAAAGATCCAGACGGGTATTCCTTCCCAATTGTTGGAGAATCGTCCGGATATCAGACAGGCAGAACTCGAATTGGCTGCATCGAAGCTCGATGTTAAAGTTGCCAAAGCAAGGTTCTATCCTTCTCTGGGTATTTCTGCCGGTATCGGCTACCAGGCGTTTAATCCGAAGTATCTGTTGAATACACCGGAATCATTATTGTATTCCATAGCGGGTGATCTTACGGCGCCGCTGATCAACAGAAATGAGATCAAGGCGACCTATATCAGTGCGAATGCGAAACAGGTTCAGGCGGTTTATAACTATGAGCAGACTATTTTAAATGCTTATGTGGAAGTGGCGAATCAATTATCACGGATCGGCAATCTCGAAAAGAGCTATGAACTTAAATCCAAGGAAGTTGACGCTTTAACACAATCTATAGATATATCCAGTACGCTGTTCAGATCGGCTCGGGCCGACTACATGGAAGTGCTGTTAACACAACGCGATGCCCTGGAATCCAGATTTGAACTGGTAGAGACCAAAATGCAGCAGATGAATGCATTTGTTTCCATGTACAAAGCGTTAGGTGGCGGCTGGAATTAAGCCCTTATGACTATGTTTTGATCATAAAGCCGGTTATTATAAAGCCATGACCGGTTCTTGAATGAAAGTCGTCCTCTGAAATCCCCCTCTTAGGGATGGCTTTCTTTTCAGTTCTTTAATTATGTTGTTGTTAATTAGGGAAGTCCGGACAATCAGTCCGGACTTTCTTATTTATCAGCGGTTGTTCGGATATTCATTGATCCAGTTAAAGCCGGTCTTTAATAAGGGCATTGAATTGTGATCGAACTGCCTGAATCTTAAGCGTAAACTGTCGTTGTCAATTCCCGTGAATTGTAATATGCTATCCTTGATTGTATATCTGAACTGCAGGGAATCTGTGGAATAATAATCTTTAAGATAAATTGCGTGGTCAGTTGTGTCAATGGTGGTTCGGTAATTCTTCTTTTTATTTTCGGGATCGATCACGATCGTATAATACTTATCGATGACGAGTTTGTTCCAGCTATGATCCTGCGTTGAATCCTCTGTATCATTGATAAGATCATAAATACCATATAGTACTGGTTTTGGAGCATCCTTCCCATAGGTCTTTCGGCTGTAGGAACCAGAATCGAAAGTTGAATACAGGATAATGATCAAGGCGAGAAATTTAAAGGAGATAGTAGTGATATTCACCCATTTTTTCTTGAAATACGGGAGGATGGCTGGTGCTGTGGTTGGCTTGTTAAGAATAAAGAATTGTAAGAGTTGTTTACTGTAAGGGATCAACAGGTAAAGCGAAATGATCATCAAATGCCCGGAATATAATTTTACGGGAATATCAAAGCTCATATTCATCATAAACACATTGAGCATAACACCGAAACTGCAAATGGCCCCCAGCTTGGTGGTCTTTCGGAAACAAAGTAATAATCCTGCGATCGTTTCCATCAATCCGGAAAAGAATGTATAGCTGTCGGAATATTCCATAAAATTCCATGCCAGTCCCATTGGAGTCGATTCGCCATAGGTTTTGATAAGATCAAGCAAGGAAAGTTCGGAGAATTGATTGATAAAAAGTTTCGTGATACCGTAGCCAAAAAGAACCAGGGCGAGATAGAATCGCAGATAGACGTGCTGCCAGGTGAACAGGGTATTATAAGAAGGCCGTTTCCGATCCATAATGCTCCAGAGAATCGCAATAATAACGGAAACGCCTAGCAACACAAAGACCGAAAGGTAATCAAAACTGGTATCTCCGCTACCGTTTAATACATTGGTAATTTCCCTGCTGAAGAAAAGGTTGCTGAAAAGTGAAACAAATTCCTCTTTGAAATGAACGTATACATTTCCTAATTTATTCAGAAGCGGTATACGGTTGAGAGGAAAAGGGAGGCAATACAATAAAAAATAGATAAAGGAGAATCTAAAAAGAATCTTTTCTGTAAGGTTCCAGTGTAACTTTTGCATCATAGTTTTAGGATTTTAGATTTCCTAATTAAATGAAAAACCTACAACCTGATTACTCAATTAATTGAATATTAACATTTAAATGGATCAATAACAATGTTTTCGGGTTCAAATAAAAAAGCACCCGGTTCTGATTTTAGAACCGGGTGCTTTTTTACAGGTAAGGGAAATCATTTAAGATGCGATCAGTCATCGGC
The DNA here is from genome assembly GCF_007279655.1 of Robertkochia solimangrovi. Classification (GTDB taxonomy): domain Bacteria; phylum Bacteroidota; class Bacteroidia; order Flavobacteriales; family Flavobacteriaceae; genus Robertkochia; species Robertkochia solimangrovi. The sequence goes on from NZ_QKWN01000001.1 coordinate 675,126, forward strand.
TGAAAGGCTCATCACTTTTTCATAGATAATGCGCCATTCAAATCCTTCAGGGATGATCTCTCCCATCTTGGTCTTATCAAAAATGGCCTGCCATTCTTGCGGAACCTCAGCGTCTGGTTCATATCGCAGATAGTTCATCACGCTGGTAAGATCATTGAAGCCATCCCAGGTCAATACGGAGAAACGTGCCTGCATTCCCTGCGGATAAATTACCGACATCATTCCCCAGGAGCTCATCCCCATGGTCTTGGCCTGGATATTCTTTTCATGAAAAGGTTTCCACAGGTCTTTATTCTCAGTGATAAATCCATTGAAATCCTTTGGCATGGCATAATTGACCAAAACGAATTGGTTTTCGCCAGGTACCATATCTTCCAATTGCATAATATAATCAAAAGGAACAGTGGTGAAGGAATTTGTCTCTGCCTGAGACATGGGTACTCCCAGATTTTTCATATTATCCTCAGAGAATACCAACTCCGGTTTCATTTTATCAACACTTTCATAAATGTTGAGAAATACATAGTTAGGTGCATCAGTATTGGTAACCCCTACTTTATGCCATAAGGACCAGCCTTGTAAATTACCATTGTCGATGGCTGCCTTTGCGACCTTCGACCAGTATTTCGTCTCCCTTTGAACGAATTCCTGTTCCTTATCAGCCGGAACAACACGGTACTGCATATAAATAACCTGTGCATAAGAGGATGTCATCAAGATCAGGGCGCCGAAAATGCAAATTAGTTTTCTCATGACATTGTTTGTTGGTTTATATTCTATTAAAGATACGACTTTAAGTTATTGTAAATCAGAACTATATAATTTTTTTCTTAAAATTTTGAACATATTTGAAATATGCTATGCAAATATTGGGGTAAATTATGAGGCTCATATTTTATTAAGAAAATTCGCCAATCTATTAAAACGGGAAAAATTCCTATTTTTAAACATGATGAAGACGGTATCGTGTATTCATGAACCCGTCTCTGATCCAGATTAACTGATACCAATACCTATGAAAAAATTACTTCTCCTCTACCTGCTTTTTTCTGTATCCATATATGCACAGCAGGATAGTAACGTCACGCATAATGCTGAGGTACCGAAAATGCAATGGTTTAAGGAAGCCAAGCTTGGGATTTTCATCCATTGGGGTATTTATGCCGTGAATGGAATACCGGAATCCTGGTCGTTTTATAACGGAACTATTTCCCATGAAGATTACCTGAGACAGGCAGATAATTTCACTGCCCGAAACTACGATCCGCAAGCCTGGGCTGATCTTATTGCTGAAAGTGGTGCGCGATATTCGGTGATTACCACTAAGCATCATGACGGATTTGCTCTCTGGGATAGCAAGGATGGGGTATTCAATGCCGCAAAGAACAGTCCGGCAAAAAAGGATTTAATCGCCCCATTCGTGAATGCCCTAAGGAAACGGAATCTCAAAGTGGGATTGTACTATTCATTGCCTGATTGGTCGTATGCAGATTATACCGATAAAACCAAAATGGAGAAGCGTTATAAGATCGCCGGGGAGCCGGAACGTTGGAGAAAGTTTCAAAAATATAGTTTCGGACAGATGCAGGAGTTAAAAAAAGAGTTCGATCCGGATCTTTGGTGGTTTGATGGAGACTGGGAGCATACGGCAGAGGAATGGGATGTAAATGGAATTAAAGACTTGCTTACCGATAATAGGCCTGATGTTATTTTCAATTCACGACTGAATGGGAATGGCGATTATGAAACACCTGAAATAGGAATTCCTGTCTATAAACCTCAGGCGAAATACTGGGAGCTTTGTGTGACTATGAACGATTCCTGGGGATTCCAGCAGAATGACAAAAACTATAAAAGTTCACAGCAGATCATCGATCTGTTCACAGATTGTATCAGCAAGGGAGGAAATTTACTTCTGGATATTGGACCGAAAGCAGATGGGAGCATCCCTGATGAGCAGGAAAGGATTCTGAAAGATCTCGGGCGATGGACGAAGAAGCATGAAGAGGCAATATTCAAAACCGATGCAGGAATCGCGTATGAACATTTTAACGGACCGACTACCTTATCGAAAGATCACAGAACGCTTTATGTTTTCGTACGAGATGTTCCTAAAGACGGAAAGATCTTTTTAAAGGGTATTACGAATAAGATTCATCGCGTTTATGTGGTGGGTGATGGAACCTTGCTTACGTATAAGAACTATTACAAAGTTTACTGGAATGCCTATCCGGGAGTCACTTATATCGATATTCCTGAAAATGTGATCGATGAGAACTATACCGTTCTTGGTGTTGTTCTGGATGGAGAAGTAAGCTTATTTAAGGAAAAAACCGGCGCCATTGAAAGTAATTGACGCCGGTGGAGTATTTTTAGTTGTAGGCTTGATTGCTGATAATGTTCTTTAGCTGATTTTTTATATCCTCGCCTGCATTATAGATCATTTCTTCTGAAGAAGGGAAGGGAACGACCCCTGCATTCAGCATGACCAGATCACTGTCAGTGAGTGCTCTTTTATCGCCGTCATGACGGGCATAATAATGCTGGAACATCCAGGATGATGCCAGCGGGTATCCGTTTACCAACTGATGTGAATGCAGATCAGTAACAGTGATCTTACCCACCACTTCTACCGCTTTTTGCTGCGTGAATTGTTGGAATTTGGTTTGAACCTTTACAAAATTATCTACTTTGATATCATTTCCGAGACTATCCTTGGCTACATTTCCGTTAGCATCCAGTACATATTTTTGTCCGTCTTTAACTTCCTTTTCCTTGATTACGATCTTTTCCTGAACTTGTTCAGGCCCGATATTGATCTCTTTGAAGGAAAGATCCATTTGATAGTCATAATTGATATTTTCCTGGGGAACGGTATGATAAACGGTCCATAGATTGTCAATGCCATAAGTGTTAAAGTTCAGCAACTCTTCTTCCAGACGTTTCGGAAGTACTTTGTCGCTGGTATTACTGATCGAAACCTTTACAAAATCAACCCCATTCATCAGGGCAGTTTCCATCATTTCATAGACATTTCTGTAGTTAGGGGAGATCTCATTCAGGTAACTCAGATCATTATATGCAGCTCTGAAGTCTTGTTTCGAGCGCGCTTCTTTCATCAATCTGGCTGAATTGTCATAGAGATAAGCTGAAAGCTGATCCTTACTGTTGATGATCTTATCGGAAAGGTCCTGAATTCTGATGTCAGCAAGACGGGATTGATCATAAACTTCTAATGGAAGTAACGGGCGTACCCTTTCCTGACGTTCATTGATCTTCAGATACGTTTGATAAACCTCCTCCAGATTAGCCGGATTCGCATCTTTCTTTAGGAAGGTGATACGCTCCAGATCACGTGAATTCGCTTTGGAATACGCATCTTCCAGCATAAGGACATACGGCTGATTACCTTTTTTTGCTTTATTGTCTCTCAATTTATCGAGCGCAATATTGATCGCCTGTTCATAATTTCCTGAATTCAGAGCGACCTGCGTCTTTTTTACACTGCTGCATGAAAAGGTTACTATCGATAGAACAGCTAATATAATTGCCTTTTTCATTAAGTTAATGGTTTTGGGTTGGGGTAAAATTAAGAAATTTTAACAAGCAACAGGTGTAGAACCCTTAATTCTGAAGACTTCTGTTGTCTGCGATCTCTAAAATGTTGTGTAAGAACCCGAATCAGATGTTAAATCATTGATTGAGAACGCCTGAAATCATTCTCATATTGCGTATAACACTGATTCGGGAATTTTTTAAAACTAAAAGAATCGATATCCCACAGAGAAGGTAGTCATAGTTTTTTCACCTTCCCAGTTCAATAGAAAGTCTCTGGGTATCTCGTTGTTTCCGTTGATCGCTTTTTTCGGTCTTATCATAATACTGAAAAGAAAATCCCTGTAATTAAAGCCAACTGCAAAGTTTAGAGAGGATATAATCTCCAGATTTTCTTTACTAAACCATGGATTAGGATTTGGCTCCGGGCCTGAATAATAGGATACGTCTGCCTTTAAATAGGAATCCATGGAACCTCCTGCCATTGCGTATAATTGAAATTTTTCCTTTCTCATAAAATAATACTTAAGGGCTATCACCCATTCTATATAGGTGAATTCTGCATTCAGATCTCCATAAAGATTTTGACTTTCTTCCATAGTCCGTTTCCCTTTGTAAAAGTTAAGGGAAGGTCTAAAATTAATAGCCCATCTGTAATTATTAAAAGGAACTGCGTATTCAAGCTCTACACCTAATGAAGGAGTGATAGTGTTGTCCAGTTCAGTGGTGGTATTCTGAGTTTGGAAACCTCTGTTCACCTTTAACCCGGTAAGGTTTGCATTAGCCAGTACTGAAAGATGGAATTCTCCGGATTTTCTGGATTCAGAGTAATCGGTATAGGTAACACCGTTGCACGCATTGTATTTTTGAAAGACTTTCTCCAAAGATCGTTCTGCGTACGTAACATTTTCAAGGGTTGATTTTTTCAGTGATTCGCATTGCAGTGTATTCAGGAGTTGTTGTCTGAATTGTATATTTTCACCTAGAGTGCTGTTCGTTACCTTGTATTTTTTGTAAACCAAAGGTTGAATTTCTCCATTATCGGAATTGAAGAAGAAACGAAGATACTTACCGGTTCGGTATGAGTAGAGTGTGGCTTTCCCTTCGATATTCACCTTGAGAAAGACCGTGCTGTATTTATATTCGGGTAATTTGGAATAGCTGAGCGCTTCGATTTCATCGGAAGACACATCCAGATCTATTGAAGCTCTTTGATATTTGAATTTACCGGGGATCCCAAATTCCTGTACATTATCAAGATTTCCGGTGATTGGATTATATCGCTCATCGGGTTTATATTTAAAACTTGCAGGATTATACTTCCATTCGCTATCCTTGATCAGACAATCCTGTTTACTACCATCATTGAAGATTACATAGCCGGGCGCATAATCGGATTGGGCAAAAGAAGTGAAAGTTATAATCATAAAACATAGCGAGAAAACTGAATTTCTCAGCATAGATTTCGTATTCATGGATTTGGATTTTCGTTTAGGGCTACAAATATGTAAAAAACAAAAGCGATGAAGAAGGATTTTTCTGTATACCTGCCAATAAATTTCCCGTTAACGAAACGATCAATATAGATGAAAGCGTTATGAGAGTTTATATCTTTCTGGTAGTAAGTCGCTTGGGTTGTTTTGAAGGATCGAGGATGATCTCAAATTTAATACTCCCGAGTATCAATTCATCATCGGTGAGTACATCGACTTTCCATTTACCGGTTCTAACGTTGTTTTTCAGGGTGTAACCACGATAGCCATGATCTCTTCCCCCGGTGATATCAAAGCTGATCTCATCCAGCACTTCCCATTCTCCGGTTTTTTCATTTTCCCATTGCCAGCGATGCTTGATAGATTTCTTTAAAGCGGTGGGAGCGAATACTGAGGAGAAAACATAAACACTCTCTCCCGGTTTGTATATAAATTGTGATCGATGATCTCTCCAGAAAACATAGGGTTCGTCTCGTTCATAGGTGACGAGGTATTTGCCGTTTTCAACGGTGATATTATGTGCAGCGAGTCCGGTATCCAGTGCCAAAGGAACAGGAGGGATTAGCTTTAAATGGTAGAAGCCAAATATAACGAGATAGATAGAGATCACCAATCCGAGTAGCTTTCCCAGATGAATTTCAGCCCGGGTACTCGGACTCATCCCGTAAACACATAGGATTAAAACCATGGTGCATAACAAACTCACGGCCCCGGATATTAAAAAGATAGTTGCATTCATCTGTTTGATAAATACCGGGATCATGAACGTAAAGAAGGTGAAACTTATAAAGGAATAGATACTGAACTGTAAATATTTATTGGAGATTCTTTTCTTAAGAAATTCATTCGCCAGAAATAAGCCGACAAGTATTACAAAGAAGGCGGCTGTCTTAGAGAGTGATACACTACGTGAAAAATAGATCACATAGGCACTTGAAAGTCCTCCGAAAAAGAACTGGATGGCGAGGGGGAAATATTCCTGAGGGCGTTCCAGGATCGTTCCGTTCCAGCGACCGTCATCAGCGCGGTTATACAGATAGAGTGTTATACTCAGCAATGACATATGAATGGAAAGCATGACCAGATCATAGGTGCGATCAATTCTTCCCAAGGTCAGCGAATCAAAGATGAATCCCCCGATGAAGAAGAGTATCGGAGCGTATTTCTCGTGTTTTCGAATAAATTTCCGTAATGCACTGTTTCGGTACCTGACAAGCACTCGTTTCATAGGTCGGATTTACCGTGACAATATACTTAAAAATGGTCACCTTTCATCTGTTTTTGCTAACGTTGGTTTCTCTCTCTTCGAATTCTTGTTGAGGATGCGTTATTTGGAATTTGAGATCAGAAAATCCAGCAGGGAATTGATTTCTTCCTCCGTAAGATCTTCCAGGAGTCCGGTATACATCATTGATTCCGAATATAACTCGGTCGATTCGATTTCATTGACGGGAATCTTCTTGATCTGGTTTCCCACCAGCATTAGTTGTAGCTCCTCCTCATTTTGAGTTATGACTCTTCCTAATTGCACTTCTCCGTTCTCCATGGTGATCTTTGAGGCAAAAGAACCGGGTTTAATACGTTTGGAAGGGAATTTGATCTCTTCCAGTAATTCCTCACGGTTGTAGAAAAGTCCGATATTCTTCAAATCAGGACCCAGCATTTCTGTAGTTCCATCGAGAGAATGACAGGCAAAACAAGCGCGGGTATTGAATAATTTTCTTCCTACTTCAATGCGGTTGTTATCGAGGGCTGCGGCGAGCCTTTTATTTTCGGGAATATCAGGAGTGATCCATGGGGCTTTGATGATCTTATAGATAGCACCATCAGCTGTATCGGTCTTTTGATACCAGTAATCGGTAACCCCTACCCGCGAAGCATATAAATGACCTTCCTGGGAAAATGCGATGTTTGATACTTTAGGCAGGTCGGTGAGTAAGTATTCGGAAACTGTTTCCTTACCGTCATCACCAGTGTTGATTTCGACGCGGGCAATACCTCCTCTTTCCCAGTATTCCCCCGGGCCGTAAAAAGCGACATAAAGGGATTCCTGTTCATTTTCATTTCTGAAGATCAGATCTGAAGGAGCAACCTCCGTTTCGAGATAACTTACTACCGGTATGACTTCCTGTTCACCATATTTTGTGGTGTTATGTCCATAGAATCCGTCTTTGACATATCGGTTCAGCTCTTCTCCCGGATTTTGTCCTCCCTGATTATCCACGAAATAAAGTTCACCGGCTTTATTAAAGCCCATACCATGTGCGGAACGCAGGCCTGTAGCCAGACGTTCAAAGGTTTTCCCATCCGGTGAGATGCGCATCAGGCTTCCTCTGACCTTCTCGGGATCTGGACTAGCCCCGGGATTCCAGGAGTCGGTGGTCAGTACAAAATAGAGCCAACCCTCCTGATCGAAACAAAGTCCGGAGGTCCATTCATAGGGATGATCACTATAGGGAATCTGATCAAAGAATACAAAACTGGTGTCAGCTACGAAGTCCCGGTCGGTATCCCGGTAGACCCGGATCTGGGAAGAGAGTCCGACATAGAGATCATGATCTTTAAAGACCATACCTGCGGGAGTTCGAAATCCATCTGCTGCAACATTACAAAAAAGCAATGCCTTATCCTCGATTCCGTCACCATCTGTATCTTCAAGACTATAAATCTCGCCGGTTAGGTTAGCTCCAAAGATACGGTTATCAGGTCCGTTGGTAAGCACTCCAGGGTTCCAGATTTTCACTCCTTTATCGATAGGGAGTTTCATCACGAGCAAGGAGTCATAGACTTTAACGGTAGTATCGCGAAGTAGAGCAAAACGTTCATTTTGAGAAGAAATTGAGGGTGCAGATTCATTCTTACAGGAAGCCAAAACAATGGCGAGCAAGATAAAACAGATAAATTTTTTCATCGCAGTCAGGTATTAGTGGTTGGAATGTAGGAGGGGGAGAATTTTAAATATACTATAAAAAGTTGATAATAAGCTTTTTGGGTATGGCTTTTATTGATTTCGATCAAAGGGAAGTTGGAAGTGGAATAATTATTTGCATAGGGTTACATCGAAATTCTTTTAGGGTATTAAAAGCATAGGTCTGGAAAGGGAAGAAAATTGATAACTTAGTTACCAGACCAAAGCCCGGCTTTATTTTCTCGAGCATTTCTTTGCATTTCAATAAACAACGCTGCATATTTCACATTCGGAGGTACCGTATATGCCATCGCATATCCGTTTTCAACTAAATGTGCATTAAGAAAGGTTCCATCCTCCAGATAAGCATAGGCAAGGGTACGACCGTAGCGATCATATTTATCAACATCATATTCCAGTCTGACTTTTTTACCTTGTAAGAGTTGTTTTATGTATTCGGAAGCTTCCGTGCCAAAAGCCTCTTTTTTGATGTTAAACATATTTCGGGATTCAGGGGCATCGATTCCGATGAGACGAATCTTTTCTCCTTTTTCGGTTCCGTTGTCGATCCAAAATGTGTCGCCATCTACAAATTTTTTAATCGGGAAATATTCATATAGATATTTAGTAGGTTTATGCTGGGTAACGGTATTATTGTTTGCCGTAGTAATAGAATAGAAATTACCGCTATAACTAAGGGCAAGTAGGGAGGAAATTAGTAGCAGGAAAGCTTTGTTCATCAATATTGAAATTTTCAATTTCTACGACTATTATTAACTATAACACTTTTTTTATTGCTGTTTGAGTGGGTTTAAATATACAATTCTTTCGAAAGAATTATTTACGGATACCCTCATGGAATTTTTATAAAAAAGAAAAGCCGGGCAAACCCGGCTTTTAAGTTTAACGAATACGGAATCGAATCAATTCCCATCGTCCTCATCGGGGTCTGATTCCAAAGTTCCATTCTCACCGCTATCGCCATCTGCCTGGGCGTTGTACAATGCATCCTGTTCGCTTACAGATTCTGTAGTACAGGAAGTTAAAGAGTTGAACGAAGCCATTAAAACGAATACAAAAATTAACTTTTTCATTTGTTGATGTTTTAGTATGAAAATTCCTGGCGGTGGTTTTCACCGCATAATGCAGGTAGAGCATGTTGAGCTCTTGCAGGAAGTGTTTTGGCTGAGTACTATCCGGAAATTACTTCCCGGTATTCCGGATATTCTCAAGCCTGCAATACATGTATCGTTTTGACTTATCGTTTAAAGTCATGGCAAATCAAGGCATGAACTCATGGACATACATAGACAAACCCTGGAAAAGAATGTCTGTATCGTGGAAACTTTTGTCTATCAGGGTAGAAGTGTTACTTTTAAGGACCTAACTATTACGAATATGATCAAAGAGTTGTTCGAGGAAGTTTTTAAAAAAGCTAGAGAGGATTCCGGGAAGGATACCAAGAATGGTTTGTCTGGAATCGTTTGTGATTATTTGGAAGAGGAGTTAAATTATCCGGTAACCCAGAAAACGCTGGTTCGATATCACGATCAATACATTTTAGGAAAAGAAGCAGCTGCAAATTCACCGAAAAGTGAATTACTGAATGTGCTTTCCCAATACCTGGGCTATGAAAATTATGAGGCTTTTGTTGGATCCAAAGAAAGTATCAATCAAATTAACCCGGTCGAGTATGAAGATATAAAGCACACTGGCAATCGCACTTTGGAACGAATGCTTTTTTCGGTTATTAGTTTGATTTTATTGGGTGCCCTTGGGATTAGTATAGTTAAGAGTGGATCTAACGAAACTGACTGTATGTACTGGAATGTAACACAATATGAGCTTATAGATTGTGATCTCAGTTTACATCCTGATTTGGCAAATAAAATTATCCCCTACAGGGATTTTTTATTCAACCATATGAAAAAAATTGAAGCTGATGCTACTACGGTATTCTTTGATGAAAAGAAGAAACCAATTATTTGGTATGGTAAAGGAATAGGTGGGAACTATGAGTATTTTACGACGTATGGACTGCACCCGGAAACGCAAAAGAGTTTAAAGGCAATCACTCCCTATATTATAGAAAAGTATATCTTGAACGAACCCGAATAAATTATACGATCCCCAAATCCTTTGCATTTGCAATTAGCTGGATGGTGTTTCGAACATTAAAAAAGATCTTAAGATGATTGAGTCTTTTTTCAATACTGCTGAGACTGGCAGGGCGGATTCCCTGGTTTTTGAATTTTTCAGCGATCTCTTCCTGAGAAAATCCATTGGCGAGTTCAGAGAGCAGAGCAATATCATATTCGTCTATTTCGAGTAGTTTGTTGTCCGTTGCTTCGGGATGAATGCCTGCCGGATAAACTTTATCACCTTGGTATACCTGCGCTACTGCTTCCATCAACTGCTTTACACTTCTTCTGCCTTTGATCACATACCCATCCAGGTCAAGGTCATTGAAGAAGGAACGGATCTTTACAGGGCGATCTTCAATAGAATACATGATTGAATTTAAAGTGATGTTTTCACTCTTTAATTTTGCAAGCAGGTCGTTTCCGTTTTGCAGGTCACTCGTGCGCTGATCTTTTTTAAAGGATAGATCGGTAATGAGCAAATCGAAGGGTTGCTCTTCTAACATAGCACGCCGGATCTTTAGATAAGCCTCTTCACAATAGCGAGCCTGATGAATCTCAGCTTGCAGTTCTTTTTCCAATAGCAACGCGATCCCTTCCCCTATACTGTCAATATCTTCAGCGATTAGTATTTTTTTACTCATATTCTTAAATCTTATATCGGTATTTTGATCTGTGTATGAAATCCTTTGCCGGTTTTAGATTCAAAACTAATGGATCCTTTGATTGCTTTTATACGGGTTTCCGTATTTGAAATACCACTTCCTTTTGAAACAGCACTCATGTCAGCGCCTTTGCCATTATCATGGTATTGTATAGTAATGGTTTTGCCTTCCCGTTTAAAATCGATCATAACCAGTGATGCCTTGCTGTGTTTCATGGTGTTTACCAGCAATTCCTGCAGCACACGGTACAGGCATATCTGCTTGTCCTCCTCCACAGGGATGGTGGTTTGATGCAACCCTTTAACAAGAATACGAATCGTGTTACCATTAAATTCCTGTAATAGTTCTTTTAAGGCAGGTAAGAAGTTTGTGCCCGTTGGTATGGAGGCATTATCCTTTGAGATTTTACGGGTACGTTGATAGAGGTCTTCCAGATTATTTAATAATTTTTCTTTATCGCTGGTTACCTCCCAGTGGCTTGTTTCGGTAGCCACCATCACCTTGTAGAGGTCATTAGCCAGTTCGTCGTGTATGCGTTTTGCGATCTTGTTTTCCGTAGAATTAACCTCTCGGATCTTTTCGATGAGATTACGGGTTTTCTGGAGACGGTAGCCCATAAAACTCCCGGAGAGCAGCAGAAAAATTATAATGGTCAGGCTTATTTTCTGAAGTCTGCTGCGTTGCAGTTCTGTTTTTTGCAGTTCGGTTTCTGCCAGTAACACCTGATTCTTTTCACGAGTCTGATTCACCTCGAAAATATAACGAGCATAGGCGTTACGAGCGAGTAATTGTACCTTATTGATACTATCAGATAGTTTTTGATGACGGAGCGCATAGGTACGGGGATCATTTGCAATTTCCGTCAGGAATTTCAGTGCGTTCAATTGTTCATTGATATTTCCGGTGGCTTCGGCGTATGACAGGGCATTCTTTCCAAGATTCATTGCTCTGGAGGGATTGTTCCTATAATAATTGGCCATTCTAAGATTGATCCAGCTGAGGTTTCCTTTGCTCTTTAGAGAATCAAAAATATGTTGTGCCTGTTGATATAAAGGAAGGGCGCCACCCATTCCTGTTTCCATTCGTATGAGTCCGAGGTTGGCAAGTATTCTTGCTTTTTCTTCCAGAACTTTGGAAGCAGAAGTGTTATCAAAGTCATTACTTTTCCAATCGGTGGTTTCCACCAATTCACTGAGTTCATCGAGTGCCTTTTGTTTATTACCCAGTCTCCATTGTCCCATTGCCCAATTATTGCGGAGAATAACTTCGTCAAAAGATTTTATTTCTAAATTTTTGGCTTGTTGCAACCAATATATTTTTTCCCGGTAATCTTCCTGCTCACTGCTTGAATTGGCCAGAATATTGTAGAAGGCTGCTTTGGTTCTATCGTTAGTGGTATAAGGCAAGGCGGTTATAGCTACTTTTTCGGCTTCAGGATAATTCGAGAGATCATTCAAAAGATTTCCGAGATTTAATGAGAACTTCGCAATTTTTAAACTGTCTTTAATTTCTTCCGCTTTGCGGATGCCTTCAATTCCGTATTTCAGCGCTTCGTTATTATTACCGAGTTTTTGATAATAGTATGAAAGTCGGTAACACGACTCCATATATGCATTTGTATCCATTATGGAAATTGCCAGTTCTTCCATGGTGTGTGCAGTAGCTATCGCTGAATCTCTGGGATACATTTTATTCTGTAAAGCCATGCGTTGCATCAGAATGTCAGGTTTTGACGTATCAGGTATAGACAGGCTTAACGCCATGGTATTTTGCTCCAGAGCTTCCCGCCAGTTTTTATGTTTTTTAAGAGAGTCTGCCTGTTGAAAATAATACTGACTGAGTAAATATTCTTTTGATTGGCTATGGATAGGTTCTTCCTGCTGTCGTTGGCAGCCGAAGGCTATCCAAAGGAAAATCAGAAGCAGGCGGGCGCTGAAGTTCATGGATTATAAAGTTTAGGTAACTCAAAAATAGGAAATATCATCTATGATCGACTTAGAACTCGAAATTTAGAGCTTTTTAAGAGTTAGGAAAAGTGAAGGGCGTTTTAAAACGCCCCTTAATTATGATTTATTTTATCTCCGCTGCGGGTACAAAGTTCGGTACGATATTGTCAATCGGTTTAATGCTTTGGAGATAGGTGAACATCGCCAGAAGATCATCGTCGTTGAGGTTTCGGTAGTTTTCCCAGGGCATCGGAGGTAGCAGCGGTCGGCTGTTTTCCAGTCCTTTAAACTTGCCTTCGCGAATCGCTCTTTTGAAGTTTTCGAATTTCCAGTATTTGAGTCCGGTCTCATCGGGAGTAAGATTCGCTGCAAAGGAGATTCCCCACGGACCCACTGCAGCGGTTAGGTCGTTGTTGAACAGCAACCATTTTCCAGGAGTAATTTCGTCTTTATCAATCTTGGGAAGACTGTCACCGGAAGGGTATCCCATCATCCAGCGATCCATATCCGGTTCCGGACCATGATCGGTCATTTTTTTGGGGGTGTGACAATCGGCGCAACCAATGCTCGTCACCAGGTATTCACCTTTTTTAATAAGTGCCTCATTACTGATCACGGAAGCCTCCAGTGCATCGGTGCTCTCCTTTCCTTTGGCTTCTTTACACTGATAAAACAAAAGGGTAAGGGCAATCATTGGTAAACTTAACAGTAAACGTTTCATATAATTCAAGGGTTAGGTTGTTTAAAATTAAATGCTGCAAAAACAGATAAAGGGGTATCTGATCACTTTAATTTAATCGTTTGGAGGCAATGGGGGGAAGTGGAACTATCAGGTAATGAAGATATTACAATAATTTTAAATTTACAATAGTTATGATCGGGTCTGGCTTCTGATTTCTATAGGGAAAATCCCTGTAAAGGATGAAAATAAAAACCCCCGACTCTTCCGAGCCGGGGGTTTGAAAATTAGGGTTAGAAATACTTATTTCTTGATGATCTTCTTAACCGATTTAGCATTGGCCGTGGTTAATTCCACATAGTAAACACCAGGATTCACTTCAGAAACAGGGACTTCGATCATATTGTCGGAGCCTTCTGACTGAGCTACTTTAACAAGTACTCCCAGAGAATTATAGATCTTGATGTTTATCTTTTCAAGAACTGGATTGTACATTTTCAGGTACATGATGTCTTCAACAGGGTTCGGATGAACCTGCCAGCTGCTATCCAATTCGTCATCACTGCTTACAATACCGATTACAACCACATTGAAAGAAGTAGTAATTGATCCTCCTCTGGCATCGGTACCGGTGATCGTAACGGTTGATTCACCTAGCGACATCGGTTTCACCAGCATGGAGTTTTCATTGAAAAACAGACTGGTTACACCATTCTCAGATACGGAAGCAGCGTACTTTACCTGATCTCCATCAGGATCGCTGAATACATCTTCCCAGATCAGATTATATGAACCGGTATAAAGGTTTAGATACTGCGTTTCGATCTCCATTACTTCCGGAGCTCTGTTCACATCGATCACCTCTACTGTTATGGTCGATACACCTTCAATTCCATATTCATCTTCAAGAGATATATCAAAGCTATGGATGCCGCTGTCTTCGTAATCCGGTGTATAGATAAAGTTGACTACCCCGTTATCAAAGCTCAGGCTGGCTTTTTCGTCCTCTGAGATCAAAGTTGCTCCGGTTACCATATCGGCTTCATGATCGCTGGTCATAATAGAAATGTTCAGCGTTTCTGCTTCATTTACTGTATAAAGATGCTCTTTTTCCAATACCGGTGCCTGATTGATCTCCAGGGTTACCGGAATACTTACAAGAGCATTGTAAGGGTCATTCGTAGAAATGATAATGTTTCCTTTGTTAGTAGGCATGGAAGCTCTTGCCGGATTCAAAATAACATCCAGATCCAGCGTGCCCGCCACTGCGATTTCTCCTTCATATCCACCGTCGATGGAGATCCAGTTCTTTTCTGCAGCGGTTACTTCTGCTGCACGAACCATCCAACCGTATTCAGACATTCCAGCGTCCTTAATATCGAACCAAAGTCCGCCAGAAAGGAATTTAAATCTGTTCAGTATGTGCTCATCAACTTTAGCTACCCCCTGAGGGAACGTCGCACCCAGTGGATGCGTGATCACCACGTAAAAGCGCTCATAAGGCTGTAATTCTACGGTTTCGCTGAGCTCCAGGGTAATGAGTTCTCCTCCCTGAATCTCGCTTTGAATCGTGTAATTAAGCGTTTCGGAATACAGCACATCAGCATTTTCTACATTGTCACCAACACGAATTTCAATATTGATATCTGAGTTCAGCCAGGATCCTGAAACATACCAGGTTTGTACATGTGAAAGGTTGAAACCACTTTCAGGGGCGATGAATTCTGTTGCAGTGATCAGTTCATCCTGACCATTGTACCCTACCGATGTATATGGGGTAACCGCATTGTCATGTGACAGTACGTTTGCAAAATCGGTGTTGAATGGTGCAACTCCCAGATTCGGAGCAACATTCAATTGCTGTTTTAAAAGAACGGATGCTCCTTTTGCACTATTTGGTACGGCTGCAGGTACTACGTCTTCACGTAGATAATTCATGCTGATCGCATATTGTAAAGGAGATTCTCCTTCGAGATTACCCAGATTTAGTGTATGAGCATAAAGGTCATTATTGAATGCCAAATGGAAGATTTCTTCCTCGTTCACAGTGAACGATGGCGGTAATTTGAAGACCGCATTGATCAGTAGTTCTTCAGTGGTTCCGAAATCAGTATCTGCAAGCACCTTATTTACATACGCTTCATTCGCTTCTGCAGGAGTGATCGTTAGTCGGAATGATTTAGATTCAAATCCTGGTTCTACGATAAAGCTGTCAGTCGAACGAATTGTTGTCCATTGCCACCCCCATCGGAAGTTATAGACTAAATGTTCGATCACTGCAGTACTTCCATCTTCCATTCTCAGATTCTGAACCGTCATTGTTTTGGTTCCACTGTTGATGAATGAAAATTCAGTAGCATAAGACGCACCGGGTTCTACTATTTTCTCGCCAAGTTCGATAACCTCAGGGTTGAAAGTTAGGGCAGGCTCACCGGTAACCTCAAGATCGATTGGCACGATCACTTCAGGAGTTAATGGAGAATTATTGAAAACCTTTAAAGATTCTTCATATACTCCTGAATTCACGCCTTCTGTGTTAAAAGTAAGGTCATAACTTCTGGATTCTCCAGGTTCCAGGGTTTCCTTTTTCGCCGGATAGATATCAATAGCGACACCGTTATTGATGTATTCCTGATAATGAGCGATCTGAAGACCTTCGGTTCCTTCTTTGTTCTCAATCCCTACGAGTCCGTAGAAGGCTCGGATCGGTTGGCTCGGATCATTTTTATACTGAAACTTGATCTTTCCGTTCTTATACAGGATGGCCTGAGCACTGTATACCCCACCAATTCCGAAAATGTTGATATAACCTCTCCATTCAAATACTACCTTATCGTCGAACGCTTTCATATAACGTCCCCAGGTATCTTCAGGGTTGCTGGTAAGCGGTCCACCGGCAGCAAAATAAGGTGCGATGAAGTTATTGAAGGTATCCTCTTGTGGAACCATCGGTGGCACAAAGAAAGAAAGCGATTTGTCTTCGATCTCATCAAAACTCAAAACGCCCTGTGTACCCATCCAAAGCTTGCTGTATTTTTCCTGGTAGAACTCGAATTCGAACGGAAGTTCGATCACCTCCCAGTTTATACCGTCTGCCAAATGGAATTCAACCTTGTCTTCTTCAGTAAGTTTGATCCATTGGTGTGATGGTTTCATCGTATCATCATAGGTTGACCTGTAAACATAGGTGAAATCTTCCACGGAAGCAGTGGTAGCCGGTTCACCAATAGTCACGTGTTCAGTGGCAGCGATCGCATATTCCAGCGTTGCTTTACCTGTATTGTGTACTTCAAATGGTTTAACGATCTGCTGACCGGGTTCCATAGACTCGCTATAAGATGTCTCAACTACTTCGATAGCCGGAGCATCGATGATCGTTCCGGTAAAATTCACTTCATAGGTACCTCCTTCACCATCTGTAATCACAAGGATATCGGATATAGAACCTGTATTTTCTGTATTAAGTGTATACGGAATGAAAAGGGTTTGATTGGGCTCAAGAGTCAGACTTGTTTCTGCAGTGTGAGTAAGCTGACCATTGGTAAAGCTAACATCGCTAAGATCGATCTGTTTTGAACCATTATTCTTAAGACCTACGATTCCTTTTACAGTTGCCATTTGGAATACTTCACCCAGGTCTACTGCTTTTTCACTTAAAACCAGTTCAGAAACTCCACCTCCTACAACATCGATATTAATCTCTATGGGCAGTGAGCTGTTGAATGGATCATTGGAAAGTACGGAAAGGTATTCCTTGTGGGTACCTTCAATTAACTTTTCACCATCCAGGCTGATCATGATATCTTTTGATTCTCCTGGCTGGATCATTCCTTTGGCATCCACTACTTCTTTGATCAGTCCAAGACCCGGACTGTGAATATGTACGATCTGTTTAGCAGCCATTGGAAGATACACCTTATCATAGTTCGAATTTACAAGTACGCCGTCATTCTTCGCTTCATTTTCAATGGCGCTGTAAATAGAATTCAATTGATATGCATACATTCCATCGAACTTATCATAGATGAATTTGATATCTCCATTGCTATAGATCTCGATCTGGAAGGTCATACTTACACTTTGGTTGTCATTGGCATGGCGAACTCCGGTGTACTGAACGATCAGTTTACCCAATTCTCTTTTGAAATGAACACTTCCACCCAGTGAAAATGCAAATTCCTTGATCATGGCTGCGATATAACCATCCGGCATATGACTTCCATGGTAGGTGGAAGTTGAATTAAAGCTGCCATCCTCTCCTAAGGTCAGTAATCCTCTTTTGGTAATATTGATAGCGTTAACGGATTTCCCATAAAACGGGAAATCAAAACCAAGATCCACATTATAGAATTCGTTCAATGTAGAGGATTTGAAGAATTCGGTAATATCAGTACCATCGGCGGTGATATCCTGGAATACATAGGTATCATAAGGCATTGATTCCATGGTATACGGGAAACGCTGCACATTGGCTGGCAAGTTTTCTATATGACTAACGTCATTCGTATACGCAGGGAAACCATATTGTAATGGGTATTGCCCGTTATTGGTGATAGTAACACTGGCTTCTGCATTATCTCCAACCATTATGTTTTCAAAGTTTACCACGGTTGGGGCAACTGCGATCTCCGCAGCTTCAGTACCTACACCAAATACATTAAATTTATGAACATCTCCGTTATAGCTGGTCATGGTGATCACCGCATTTTTATTTCCGGTTCCGTCAGGGGTGAAGGTCAGGGAAATCGCAGATTCCGATTTAGCTGCCACGTTCAGGGAGTAAACGGAAGTGTTCACTGTGAATTGAGGATCTGAAGAGACGATCGTTTTGGTACGGAATCTTCCGTAACCAGTATTATAGATCGTCATTTCCTTAGTCGAGGTTAATCCGTTGAATACGCTTCCGAAATCCAGAATACTATTAGTGGTGATCTCTGGTTTATGTCCGGAAACGGTTACCGTAGCCGGAACCCTGTATAACGGTGTATCCGCATCATTCGAACTGATTACGATATTTGATTTATAGGTTCCGTTGATGAGTTCACTTCCGTCAACTGCGATGTCAACGTCTGTTTCACCCAATCCGTAGATACTTCCTTCTGAAGGAGAAAGTGTCATATACTCGTGCATCGGACTCACCTTACTGGCTACTTTAACATTCCATGCAAAGTTTTCATTTTCTACAGCACCGGCAAGTGGCACCCAGGTCTTACCCAGGTCAAAGCTCATCATACAATAATCTGATCCTTCCGGACTGTTCTCATAAGACATCCCCAGTGGATATAAGTTTCCGGCAGGGGTGTGGAATACTACCCAGAAAGATTCACCTTTTTTGAAGAACAGGTGTTCCAGTAAGTTAACCGAATAGTTTCTGGTGTCATTCTCAGAATAGGCATTGAATCTATTATCGGTATAGATCAGGTTCTCTTTGGTGATCTTTTCACCCTTGTAGATCTCAAGAACGGCAGGACCGTCTTCCTGATCCAGATTCATAAACGCATTAACATAAGTAAGATTAAATCCTTCCGGATCATCCACTACAAATTTGGTTGCAGAGGAATTGGTCATGGTGGTATCCACCTCACCGATGACATAGGTCGTTCCTACGTAATAATGACTTTTTTCGGAAGCTTCCCATGCATTGGGTGCTGCACCAGAAGTGGCGAATTTTTCAGCCAGTTCAATATTTTGCTTTTCAACTTTTAGCTGAGATACAGATTTGATGGTTCCAGCAGCAGGAAGTGCTATACTGGTGGCAGAAGCAGAAGCAGACACTTCTCTGGTCTCTGTTTTCCAATTAAGAATACCGGTATCCTGGTTGATGATCTTTAGTGATTCCATAGCTTCAGTGGAAGTTGCCACATCCATTGAAACAGAAATACTGTTCTTATCGGCGGTGATGTCCGGACCACTGTTAGTTGTTGCTTCCACAATATTCGACACTGCGGATTCATTTCCCCATCGGTCAACAGCAATAATCGTGAAGAAATAGGTCGTTTCAAATTCCAGTCCCTCAATGGTGATTTCTTCGTGCTCTCCGGCAGCCATGAAACCATTCTTAAAGGACATAGATTGTGGAGCAGACAGATCTGCATTCACTGACCATGATAATTTGTATTCATAAGGAGTATCATCCCCGCTATCCGCCGGAACACTAAAACTAAGGGTTGCAAAATCCTGTGATGCACCCAACAGTGCCAGGTCGTTAATGGTGTTCGGAGCGGTATTATCATTGGGTTTTAATGCAAGATAGGCATCCATAAAACCAACTCCCATCTTACCTTCATAAGTTGGATTGTGTATATCGATATTTCTTACTCCGGAAAGGATTCTTCTTTTCAGGTCTTCATTGGTAAAAGTAGAAGAACCGTATTTGGAAACGATCAATGCTGCTACACCAGATGCATGTGGAGTTGCCATAGAGGTACCCTGCATATATCCATAACGGTTACCCGGCATAGTACTCAATACCTGATTTTTTGATCCTTCTGCGGCATTACCTCCGGTTGTACTAAGATCAACCCAGGTACCATAATTCGAATAAACCGCTTTTTTATATGCAGCTCCCGTGGAGGCAATGGTGATAGGTGCCTCATAATATCCTGGATAATGCATACTGTCATTACCGTTGTTTCCGGCTGCGAAGAATACCACCCCACCTTTCATCGGGCTTCCGGGATAATTACCTGCTTCTGCGATAAAGTAATCGATCGCGTCAAGTACTGATTGCTCATAATAACCTGCTGATTGATATCCCCAGGAGTTTTGGGAGATCACCGCACCGTTATCTGCACCGTATACGATAGCAGCTGCAAAATTACCTGATCCGTTATTACTGAAAACCTGGGCAGATAACAAGCGTGCTCCGTCACCGTTTCCGGTACCACCGGCAACTCCGGCAACTCCTTTTCCATTATTATTGGCGGCTGCAACAGTTCCGGCAACGTGAGTACCGTGATCATGTGCGGTGATTTCTCCTTTTTGTTCTGCGAAATTATAGCCATGGATGTCATCGATATATCCGTTGAAATCATCATCCACTCCGGGTTCACCGTTCAATTCCGCATCATTTACCCATAGTGAAGGGATAAGATCTTCGTGTTTGGTATCGATACCACCGTCTACAATTGCCACGACAACGTTTGGTGTACCTGCAGTAATATCCCATGCCGGAAAAACGTTGATATCTGAACCTGCTACCGAGTTTGGCAGTGTTCCGTCATTTTTCAGGTGCCACTGATCGGCAAGATACGGGTCATTCGTAGTCATCGGAAGTGCACTTGCAGCAGGCAATTTAGCTTCTTCAACTCCGTCATAGTCTAATATCTTGGTTCGTATGGGTTCCGACATATCGATGTATTCGTTATTGTGATATTCACGCGCAACAGCCTGAACATCGGCTTCACTGGTTACGTCGATCTCATACCAAAGATGGAGTCCGTATTGCATATGTTTAGCTTCATTCCTTCCGGCATGTGGGAATACACGATGCATTTCCGTAGCGGAGAATTTAGCATTCACCAGGTCTAAGCTGGTAAGGCTGGTCTTCAACTGACCTCCCTTTTTCGATTTTTTTAAGCCGTTGGCTACTAATTCGACGGAATTCGGTTTAACCTTAACCCGAATCTTGCCGGGAACGAATTCCTGAGCCATTATATTTAAAGAACCGGCCAACCACAGAAGTAGGGTCAGGACGCCCAGTTTTTTAAATAGCTGAGTAATTTTCGTCATAAATTTATTTGTTTTTGTATTTCTGGTTTCATTATTCAATTCGGTAGTTTCTGGTGGTGTTTCATTTTGCTGAAGTGATTTTAGCATCGACTTCAGTGCCTTACGCTGAGAAGCGTTCTTCTCCAGCCAATTATCAACATTGTCCTTTCTCACCTTTCCCATTGTTTATTTTGAAGCAGTAGTGCTTTCTATGACAGGAGTGTTGGGGGTGTTTCCGAACTCGAAGGTCAGTGAAAAGCGCAGGGTGTTTTCCAGTGGACTATTCACATTCGAGGTATTGATCAGGTAAGACAGATCGAGATTTGCGTTCCTGAAAGAGATTCCTCCACCAACAGTTGCATATTGCCTGTTACCATAATCTTCATCTTCATGAAAATAACCGGTACGCAGAGCGAAAACATTTCTGTATTTGTATTCAGCACCTACCGCATAGATAAGGCTTCCAAAATCATTGTTGGAAACGAGTATGGAACTGATCTCTGCATTAGCGGTAACAGAATTATCTGCATTGAGCAGGAATTCATATCCGGTTCCCAGTTTAAGGTTGGTAGGCATCTGTATTTTTTCAGAACCTTCTACGATCTCAACATTGGAACCGATATTGCTAAGCGATATACCGGCACGCCAGATTCCCATCATGTCACCAATTACCTGCGTATCCGATTGATAGAATGCTCCCACATCCACTACAAAAGTGTTGATGGTTTTGATGTTTGAATTTTCCTGGCTGATCGCATAGTCGGAACGAACATATCTTCCGGAAACTGCCATAGCGAAATGTTCGCTGAGTTTAAGCGAATAGGATCCGTCTAAAGCAAGTTCATATGGGTTTTCACTTCCCATGCTGTTCCCTCCGGCATCGTAAAGATTGATCGATCCCATAGAGAAATATCGCAAACCAACTCCCCAGGTACTTCTGTGGTTGATCCTTTTAGCGAAAGATAAACTCCCCATAAATACGTCCTTGGACAGACTTCTCATCCAGGGAGTGTAATTAAGTCCGATCGACATATCTCCTTCCATGAATGCATATTTTGCTGCATTGTAGAATTGCGAATTCGCATCGGTAGAGGTGGCAACTCCCAGATCACCCATCCCCGCACTACGCGCATCCGGAATGATCAGAAGAAAAGGGGCAGCTGTGGTTTGCACCCCGGATTCTTCCTGAGCATGACCGATGGAAATAGCCAACGGCAGCAGGAAGAACATTAGTAATAGTTTTTTCATTGGATTACAGTTTTTGGCCCCCAACAACGAAGACCTGTTATTAGTGTTGCCAAAAAAAGATCTTATTGTTGCTTTATCATTAAATATGAGGTCACAAAAACTATACATCGGCTTTTGAGGCCGTTACTATATCTATACAATTAAGATTAAAATGCTAAAAAACAGTTACTTGGTTTAAAAGCTGTTTAAGAAGGTGGTGAGGTTGATCTCGGAGTTGGTGATGTTGAGTTTCTTACGTAAACGATACCTTCCTACGTCAATAGTACGAACACTTTGACCGGTCAGTGAGGAGATCTCCTTGGAGGATAGATTCAATTTTGTAAAGGCCGCTAATTTCAGTTCATTGGGGGTAAGCTGATAGTCTGCCGCGAGCTTGGAGTAGAATTCAGAATGGACTTCCTGAAAGTACAGATCGAACTCTTCCCAGGTCTGATGATTCAGGTGATGGTTGAGATTGCTCAGGGTGTCGGCGATCAGCTTATCGCTTTGCACCTTAGTCATCGTTCTTGTTTTGCGAAGACTTTTGGTGAGGCTGGAAATGAGTTCGTTCTTTTCCAGAAGGAACATCAGATTCGACATCAGTTTCTTATTCTTATAATCGAGTTCCTTGTGCAGAAGTTTCTTCTCTTTTTGAATGTTCTCGTTAAGAAGTTGAGTTTGGCGCGTCTTACTTTTTTGAAGCAGGAACAAGGTAAATGCGATAATCAGCAATAGTGCAAGAGAAGCAAAGGCAAACTGGTAAACGGTTTCCCTGAATTTCTGATCTTCTTCCTCGATCTTCTTTTCCAGTTCATATTCATAGTTCGCTTTTAGTCGTTCCTGGTTCTTGACACTTTCTTCGTTCAAAAGTTCATTTCGTGCAGCCATTTCTTTTTCCTGCATTTCGAAGGCTTCCCTGAATGCTTCGTTTTCCTGATAGATCCCTTTCAATGCGATGGATGCATCCAGGGTTTGTTTGGCAGAACCCAGCTCTTCTGATAAATGCAGGGCCTTAACCAGATATTCTTCAGCTTTGGCGGTATTATTTAACGCGAGATAGGTGGTTCCGATATGAGAAAGAGATTGACAGATCCCGGAAGCCAGATTAGCCTTTTCACGAAGTTCCAGCGCCTTCTCATGCCATATCAATGCCTGATCGTAGTCGCCCATCTTCATTCTCAGTGACCCCATATTGCTGATGGCGTTGGCCATCAGGTATTGTTCTGAGACCTTGTTAGACAGCGCAATACTTTCACGATAGAACTTTTCCGCTTCTTCATAATTTCCCAGGTTTTCATTGGCGATCCCCACGTTATTGTATATCACACAAAATGGGCGCAATGTTTGGTCGGTGGAATCGAGGATCGGATGTCCTTCCTGAATCGTTTGGTATTGATCCAGGGCTTTCTGATAATCCTTACTTTCCAGATAAATCCCTGCAATGCTGATCTCTGCATAGAGTTTATAAAGAAGATCATCTGCTTTTTCCGCTTCTTCCAGAATCTTCAGATAGGTGTCCATAGCGCGGTCGATGAGACCTTTGTTGATATAGAGGTTCCCGATTTCCAGCAGGATACGATAACGCCGTTGATTGTATTTTTTATCCGTTAGGAATTTGTTCAGTTCATTGTAGTAATAGAGCGAAGAGTCGAGATTGCTTTCCTGAAAACTCAGTGCTTTATGATATAACTCTGTATAGTATATACTATCGGCAGGGGAAGCTTTTTTAGTTTGCCCCATTCCCGAAAATCCGACCAACACTATTAATATCAGTAATTTCTTCATCGCTTTGTATCAGGATGTATACGAGATCTTAAAACCATAAGAAAACCCGTATAACCGATGTATGAAAGATACAACCCTGAATTTAACTTGCTTTTTTTGAACCGGGCAAAAGTAACAAAATTGTATTTGATAGCGGTGTCATGAGTGTATTTTAATGAAAACATGATACTTAGGGCTATCTCTATTTGTGGCGCAAGCATCAACAAAATAATGCGAAGCGAGCCCGAACCTAAATAGGTTGAGCCAGGCGATAGCGAGCAATAAGGACACTCAAGGGAGTTTTGCACCCGCAAAACAATCCACGATACTGGAGAACTGTTCGCGATAGCGATCAGAATCGACACTAAGCACCGCCAGGTGCACGTCACTTTCAAGTGGGCCAGCAGACGTGATCTCTGTAGAATGAATAAACTGGTTCAATACTTAAACCCCAACTCACAACTTATAACTCAACACTGAATTCTCTATCTTTGTTCCTATTGAAAATATTCGATGAGAAGTATACCTGAATTACGAACCGTGAATGTGATGCGTTACATTTTGCCTTTGCGGGAGGGAGGTTCGCTGCCGGCTTTGGCAGAGGCTGATGATGATTTTAAATATGTGGTGAAATTCCGGGGAGCCGGTCACGGGGTGAAAGCATTGATCTCAGAATTACTGGGAGGAGAGATCGCCCGTGTACTCGGATTTAAATTGCCTGAACTGGTATTTGTGCATTTAGATGAAGCCTTTGGGAGAACAGAAGGCGATGAAGAGATACAGGACCTGTTGAAATTCAGTGAGGGACTCAACCTTGGGTTGCATTTTTTGTCTGGTGCGGTTAATTATGACCCGCTGGTCATGGAGGTGGATGCGGACCTGGCTTCGGATATTGTATGGCTGGATGCTTTGATCACCAATGTAGATCGTTCCTTTCGAAATACGAATATGCTGATGTGGCACAAGGAACTCTGGCTCATCGATCATGGCGCTTCCTTTTATTTTCATCATAATTTCGGGAATTGGGAAAAACAGGCAACAACCCCGTTTCCCATCATCAAAGATCATGTTTTATTGCCAAAAGCATCGAAGTTGGCAGATTCAGATCAAAAATTTAAGGAGATACTCACCGATGAGGTATTGCGCGAACTCACGGCATTGATTCCTGATGATTGGTTGCAATGGCAGGAGACTGAACTGGAACCTCAGGAGATCAGGGAAGTCTATTTTCAGTTTTTAAAGATCAGACTTGCACATACAGAATTATTCATAAACGAAGCCCAAAATGCACGGAAAGCACTTATATGATTATGCCGTCATTCGGCTGGTACCCAAAGTGGAAAGAGAGGAATTCATCAACCTCGGTATTCTGATGTACTGTAAACAGCAGAAATATCTGAAGGTAAAGTATTTTATTGATCCGGAAAAGATCAGGGTCTTTACCACGGAACTCGAGCTGGAGGAACTGGAAAAAAATTTACAGTCATTTCAATCTATTGCCGAAGGGAAGAAAGAGGGAGGCCGGGTAGGAACGATGGACCTTGCCGAACGATTCCGATGGCTGACGGCAGTTCGCAGTTCCTGTATTCAGACGTCCCGCCCTCATTCGGGGTTCAGTGATGATCTGGACGCTACTCTGGAACGACTTTTCGAAGACCTGGTATTGTAAAGGGTTTTTTAAGCTTCATTAGAAAGAGGAATATACCTGCTTCAGGATTTCTGTTATTTCGTTGAGAGAGGGCGGTTCAATATGGTTCTGTTTGAAATACAGATACACTGAAAGAAGCGAAGAGAGTGTGTAATAAAGAATAGTGGTCGGAATTACAAGGAAGATCGAGTACCGTAACGCAAGAGTGAACTTTATTCTGATTATTTTATGCAGGATCAAAGCCATCAGGAGGACAGTGCCTGTTATGCCCAGGATCATGAAAATTAGTGGCGGTATTAATGCAGGAGTTTCCTTTGCCTCTGGATCTATAAATAGTTTGAGGCAAAGGATGAAAGTAATGGTCACACCCAGGTTGAAAGTTAGTGTGGAAAAGAAGGTCCCTAAATAGGTCTCTGTAAATTTCAGACAGAATTTATTTTTAAGTACTAAAAAGATGATCAATGCAGGAATCAGCGAAATAATGGCGTAAGGAACCAGTGAAACAATAATAAAGATTGCGATCAACAGGAATGCGGGTCCTCCGGAACCATTCGGTTTTTCAGTGATATTCCTGCCATTTATATATTCGATCGCACTTTGGTTCGGGTCTCTGGGAAGGCCCATCATTCCACGTCTAAAATTGCTTATTTCGTTCATGGTAATAAATTTTAGTCGGTTATTAGAGCGATTAGGAACAGCCTGCGCAGGAGAGGAAGGTTCCAAAGACCGCAAAAGTTAATCCGGCAAAGATCGAAGCATATTTGAGCCACATCTTGATGGGAGCGGTTGGCTCCAGATCTTTCATTTTTGTTCCGGCGGGAAAGGGTTTGTATTTAAAACCAAATGCCATCAAAGCAATTCCCATAATTAATAGAATGAATCCCATAACTTTTTATTTTAATTGATTACTATTTTAAATCGCCAGTGTCACCCGTATCACCAGTGTCACCAGGGTCACCTAAAAAGGTTTCTACTCTTTTATATAATCTTTACACGGAGCAAGGATTCCGGAAAAATGCAAGCCGGAACCATCGATCGAAAGGCGGGAAATATTGCCCATCATTTCAACGACCAGTACTCCGTCATCATTTACTTCACCGGAAAAGGCCACATCCTTTCCAAAATCAAGCTCATAAGTGTTTTTGCCAATATTGGTTATTTTCATAACCTCATGGGTGTCTTCAGTACATTTCCAGGTGCCTTCAAAACTGGAATCTTTTATTCCGGCAAAGCAACCGGTTAACAGTAGCAAGAGGGAAGCGATAGCGAGATTCTGAAATGTTTTCATGATCAGGTATGTTATTTGATTTATACCTAAAATTAACAAGTGTTTGGAAGGTGTGGAAGGTGAAACCAGTAACTGCTGGAGTTGATTTATTCTCTGTGTCAAGGTCTTTGAAAAGTGTGGTAAATAAATTACCTTGATCTGGTCGCAAATACCTGCTTTTGCCTTTTAACGATTCTGATATGAAAGCGGTTTTAGCATTTATGTTTTATTGGTATTGTACGTGCAACTTTGCGCAAACGCAAAACACTGATTCTCTGCGCCGTATTCTGAATAATGGACAGATCATCGATACCGTTCGAATCAATACATTACTGTTGTTATCGGAGGATCTTGCCTACAAAGATCTGGATAATTCCTTAAGTCTGGCTATGGAAGCTATTGAGCGATCGGAGGCACTGAACTGGAATGAAGGTTTGGCCAGGTCTTACCGGCAGGCTGGAATCATCGAATACTATAAGCCAAACTATGATAAAGCGCTGAATCACTTGCACCTGGCACTTACGTATAGCGAACGTTCAAAGAATGCGTTGCTGAAAGCCAGTATCTACAATAACATAGCAAATATTTATGCAGATCTAAAGGAATTTGACAAAGCACTTGTGTATTATGATCGATTGTTGAAAGTGGCAAGGGAGGCTAATTCGGAAAAGGATGAACTTATAGCATTATTCAATATCGCCACGATCTATACCGAGCTGGGTGATTATGATCGATCGCTACAAAACTTCTTTTCAAGCCTTGATCTTGCGGAGAAAGCCAGCATAACGCAACATCTTCCAGCTATCTATAACAATATCGCGCGAACCTATCAGTATATGCATGAGGATGAACAAGCTTTACAGTATTTGGATCAGGGGATCGCTGTTGCGGAAGAAAGCGATAATCGTTATATTCTCAGTACACTTTTACGAAATAAAGGTGAACTTTTACGAGATGCAAATCAGTTTGAGCAGGCAGAACTTTCCCTGATCAGAAGTATTGAACTTTCACAGGAAAATGGAAGTGTTGAATGGGAATCATTGGCTTGGGAGACCTTAAGTAGTGTTTATGAACAGCAGAACAAGGCCGAACTGGCTTTGGATGCATTTCGAAAGCACATTAGATTAAGGGATAGTATCATCAATGAGGAGAAAAAAGCGGAGCTGATCAAGAAGGATCTGATCTTTGAAAAAGAGAAGGATCAGGCATTATATAAGGCGGAAATAGAACGCCAAAAGACGATAAGGAATGCGTCCATACTCGGAGGGGGTAGTTTACTCTTTATGGCAGGCATGGCTATGTTTTTTTACAGACGCCGGCTTCATGCGATCTCTGAAAAGGAGAAGGCTGAATTTAAGGCAAAGGTTGCAGATACTGAATTGAAGGCGCTTCGGGCTCAGATGAATCCTCATTTTATATTCAACACCTTAAATTCTATTAATTCTTTTTTTATTAAAAATAATCGGGAGGCTGCCAGTGATTACCTGAAGAAGTTTGCCGGCCTTATCCGAAAGATCCTTGAAAATTCGGAAAAGAAACTGATTCCCCTGAAGGAGGATCTGGAGCTCCTGAACACTTATTTTGAGATCGAATCCAGGCGATTACCCGATAAATTCGACCACATTTTTATCATTGATGAATCGATCGATACGGAAAATACGCTGGTACCACCACTTATCTTACAACCATTCATCGAGAATAGTATCTGGCACGGGATTGCTAATAAAAAGGATAAAGGAGTTATCGCCATCGAGGTTCGGAAGAGAAAAGACACGTTGTTATATGTAGTTGATGATAATGGAGTGGGTAGAAAGCCTGAAAAGAGAAAGGAAATGAACCGATCGATGGGGATGCAGATCGCCACTAACAGGATAGCTATTATAAATGCTACCGAGTCTAATGGAGGGGTAAAGGTGATCGATAAAGAAGAAGGACTCCGCGTAGAGATCGAATTGCCACTAACTTTAGCGTTTTGAAATGATAAAAGCTTTGATCATTGATGATGAAATTCATTGTATAGAGGAACTTCAGTTATTATTGAAGTCTTTTGGTAATACGGTACAGGTGGCAGGGTTTGCACAAACCGTAGGGGAAGGGATTGATTTAATCGGAAAAGTTCAACCCGACCTGATCTTTCTGGATATTCAGATAGGTGACAGCACCGGATTCGAGCTGATTGAAAGGGTTTCTTTGGGATCCATGAATGTCATCTTTACGACGGCTTATGATACCTATGCATTACAGGCATTCAGGTTCAGTGCACTGGATTATCTGCTTAAGCCTATCGAAACTGAAAGTTTAAAAAGAGCACTGGATAAACACGAGAGGGAAATTTCTTCAAAATACCTCGAACAGAAGTTAGACATTCTCATGCACAATTTAACCCGGGTTAACTCAAATAAGAGAATAACGATACCTACTTCCGAGGGGTATGAATTTGTTGAAATCAGTGGGATCATCCGTTGTCAGGCAGATGTGAACTATACGGATATCTACCTCGACTCCGGAAAGAAGATCACGGTATCGAAGACTCTTAAGAGTTTTGAAGAAATGCTGGTGGATGAACAATTCTTCAGAGTCCATTATTCACATCTTATCAATTTGAAAAAGATCAAAAAGTATGTAAAAGGAAAGGGAGGTTATGTGATCATGGAAGACAAATCTATCATAGAAGTATCCACCAGGAGGAAGGAAGAGTTTTTGGCGCAATTAAAGGAACTGTATTAGCTGACTTTTGAACATGAAAAACCCCTGCTGGTATATACCAGCAGGGGTTTTTAAATTAAATGAACAGTAATTTATAGTGAAACCTTGATAGATCCGAACTTAAAGAATACCTCGGCATCTATATGGATAGGCTCATCATCTTTTTTAGCGTAATAAACATCGTCTTTATAGTAATAATCTTTAGTGTTGTGATAGAAAGCGACATTACAGGAATGGCATTTCTTTAAATGTTTAAGGTGTTCTTTGCGAAGTTCTCTGTGGAATTCGCGTTCCTCCTTAGCCAGGGCTCTGTGATGAGCAGCGGCTTTTTTGGATTGCTCCTTTTGTTGTCTCGCTTTCGGACTGTTGCCTTTTCCCTGTGCAAAAGCCTGTCCCGCTATCAGGAACATAAAGGCTGCGATGATCATTTTAATTTTCATAAGTGGTCTAAGTTTTAAACGATTTGTGGAATGTGAAAGTACAAAACCTGTGCCAATTTTGTAAGATTTTCTTTTCTTAACTGGAAACGAGGGAGTTGTAATTTTATTTTATGACTCCGAACAAAGTATTCAAAAATATACAGAAAATTCCTTCAAATAATCTCAATGAATTGCTATACTTGTCCTCTAAATTAATAACACTTTTATCTATGAAGAACCTGCTTTCAGCCAGATGGCTACTGCTTATTATGCTTGCTCCATTCGTATTTTCCTGTACCTCAGAAAGTATAGATAACGACGAGGAAACCGGAGAAACTCCTGAAACCCCTGAAACTACGAAGGGGTCTTTTTTAAAGAATTATTCGCATCTTTTTGAAGGAGAGGAAATCTATCGTTATGAGGTGGAATATGATGATGATAACAGAGCGATATTATTAAAGGAGTTATATCTGGATGATAATTCATCTTACGAAACGAGCATCAAATATGCTGATGGAAAAATTTCGGAAATGATTGATAAGGAATATGAAGGAACAGAATTGATGAACGAGGACAATATTCTGGTAAGCTATTCGGAAGGAATGATCGAATTGACAGGTGTAAGCCCGGTGAGTTCCTTAAAGATCTATTACGAAGGAATATATATTGATTCAATTCGCTATACGAATCAGGATGAGGAATATCCGGCAGATTGGTATCAGATTTATAAGCGCAATGAAGAAGATCAAATGATCTATTATGCCTGGGATGACGATTATATATGTACGATCACCGACCATGATACGTCAGAGAATCTGGATGCATTTGGTGGGGGTATGGAATTCGATTACAATCATTTCTTTTCTTTATTTGGTTTAAAAGTTAGCAAGAATAATCCCATTGAAGTTAGTACAAACTATGGTAATCATTTTAGGAATATCTATGAATATGATGAAAATGGAAATATACTTTCCTGGAATACCGATAATGATCCGGAGGGTGACACTGCGGTTTATGAATATATAACCATAGAATAATCAATAGTTTAATGGAATGAAAAAGAGAGGTGTCTGCAACCTCTCTTTTTATATAATGTTTTCTCTTGAGCACCTGCAAAACAGAGCGCTGGTCTATCGGAAAAAAACTTGAATCAACGACCTACAGGATTGTAGGATGGCAAGCTTCTGCATCAATACCTGGAAACGGGAACATCACTCAACGCTTATCTTTTCTGCAACCAGATTTTCTTCACCCGGAACATATCGTTTAAACGGCATTCGTTTTCGATAGGTGAGGGTCCGCCACAGCCATTCACAGGGACCGAACTTGTAATATTTTAGCCAGATCGGACTCCAGATCAACTGCAGGATCCAGATCGCAAAGACGACAAAATAGAGTTGATATAACTGTAATTCATTGAAGAAGTTCAGTCCGTATCCAAAGAAAAACAGTGTTACCATCACCGATTGCATAAGATAATTGGTAAGCGCCATTTGTCCGACCGCTTCAAACCTTCGAAAAAGCGAGGTAAAAGCACCCGCTTTATGTAGTAAAACGATCAGTGAAACGTGTCCCATGACCAGGAAAATCCGTTGGATCTGATCGCTTAAAAAGAAAAATACATAGGGATTGTTGTCGATATAATTGAGGATGGCATCGGCAGAGGACCATACGAAATAACGTTGATAGAATTCGTAGATCGCCATCGGGAATCCAATGGCATATCCAACGATCAGGGTATAGAGATACCATTTTTTCTTCCAGCGTCCGGTGAAGAAGCCCCATTGCAGGAGAGCCATTCCCAGCAGCATCAGTGGGATCTGATCTGCCAGGGCCAGGGGCAGGTATTCGAATTGGCCTTCTCTGGATTTTTTATAGGTAACGGAAGCCACGCTGCTGAAATCACCTTTCATTTTCTCGGTGTCCTCTTTCAGGTTCTCCCCGGAGAAGTCCATTTCCGCATAGAGCTTATCCCAGGCAGCAACCGATTCATTCTGTTCTTCGGAGAGTTCCGCGCCTTGTTCTTTAGCACTCATGGCCTCGAGATAAGCCAGGCGGGTGGCGCGGTCGCTTCCGTATTTGAGATTGTGAAAGACTACCCCTAAAAGAACGATGACCGGCAGGATCATCGTTTTATAGCGAGGCTTCATATTTCGTAGCAGAAATACGATCATCCCGGCAATAGCATAGAAGTACAGGATGTCATAATAGAATAAAAGGACATAAGCATTAAAGAATCCGAAAAGTAGTAACCAGAACATTCGGGAATAATAGAGTTTCCAGATCCCTTTCGGATTATCAGGACGTTTCTTTTGGATTAAGTAAAGCATGAGTCCGGCTCCGAACAGCATACAGAACAGCGCTCGCATTTTTCCCTCAAAGAAAATAGTAATGATAACGGCAGTGATGAAATTAGGACTCCCGGTATCGGCGATCAGAGCCTGGGTAAATTCCAGATCGTAATAATTCCCGCCGATATAGATGTTCATCAGCAGGATTCCGAGTAAGGCA
This sequence comes from Robertkochia solimangrovi, assembly GCF_007279655.1. Classification (GTDB taxonomy): domain Bacteria; phylum Bacteroidota; class Bacteroidia; order Flavobacteriales; family Flavobacteriaceae; genus Robertkochia; species Robertkochia solimangrovi. The sequence goes on from NZ_QKWN01000001.1 coordinate 707,765, forward strand.
ATCCCGCGAATTGCATCAAGAACATGGATACGATCTTTGTCTTTGACCGGGGCAGGTGTTGGGTTGGTGTTAGCTTCCATATGTTTGATATTAATGGTTGGTATTCATCACATGAATGTTAAGAAGCAGATGTGGGGAATAACCGAATAATGGAAGTAAAGATGGGCAGTGATTCCTTCCGGGGGGATTGAACCTCACTAAGATAGCGAAATAATGGTTTCGGTTGGGGGTAATAGTTGCCACAGGGTGATTTAGGGGGAAATCACCCTGTGGTGGAATGAAAAGTAAGACTATGAGTTATTTTAAATAATAATCACTCTCCTTTTTTAACCCCCGGCTGAATAATTTCAAATCCTTCGGCTTCTTTGGCTTTGGCAACCATTTCCCGAACATCAGCCAGTAGTTTTCCGGCATCGTATACCACACCATCTTTGATCGTATATTTAACACCTCCAACACGTACGACTTCATTGTCTTCAGTGAGTTTGATGGCTCCGGTACCGTAAAGGACTTTTAGGTTCTGCAATGGGTTCTCTTCTACGATCACGAGGTCTGCGAGTTTTCCGATACTGACCGATCCGATCTTGTCATCCATTTTTAAAGCTTCAGCACCGCTTAAAGTTGCTGCTTTGATAATCTCCAGTGGGTGGAAGCCGGCTTCCCGCATCAATTCCAATTCCCGGATATAGGCGAAACCGTATAGTTGAAAAATAAATCCGGAGTCGGAACCTACGGTCACTCTTCCGCCTCTGTTCTTATATTCGTTGATAAAAGTCATCCATAAGGTATAGTTCTTTTTCCAGGCTACCTCTTGCTCGGTACCCCAGTAGTGCCAGTAAGATCCGTGGGATACTTTGCTGGGTTGATAGAATTTCCAAAGGGAAGGTAGCGTATATTCCTCATGCCATTCTGCTCTTCTGGCCCTTTGCAGATCACGACTGGCTTCATAGATGTTAAAAGTTGGATCCAGGGTAAAGTCCAGTTCCAGTAGTTCGTTCATCACCGCATTCCAATGATCGGAATAGGGCGGTGCAGCCTGTTGCCATAACTTTCCAGCTTCCTCAAAACGGTGTTGCTCATTCTGATAATTATAATCTAAAGGGTAGTTCTGTACCGTTCTATCGGTAAACAAGGCTTCGGGGAGGCCGTACCAGTGTTCCATACTGGTGAGTCCGGCACGGGCAGAATGTAAAACATTCCATCCGGCCACATTCAACTGGGCGTGATGACACGCAGACCCGAGCCCTAACGCTTTATTTTCCTGGAGAGCAGCTTCCATAATATCGGGTTCAGCCCCGAAGAACTTCACGCCGTCCGCACCTTTTTTGGCATTATCCCGTACCCATTCCCGTGCCATTTCCGGAGTGTTGATGGGAGATTTACTGCCTTGTCCGAAAAAAGTATAGGCAAATATTCTGGGGGCAATGATACTGTTCTTTTCACTTTTCTTTTTAAGATCAAGCGTCCAGTCGAGTCCTCTACCTCCGGGTTCCCTTACCGTGGTCACCCCATGAGCCATCCAAAGTTTAAACACATATTCCCAGTCGGCACCCTGAGCTTCCCCACCGATATGTCCGTGCATATCGATAAATCCAGGCATTAGATACATGCCTTCACAATCGAGTTCCTTACCTCCCGCTTTGAGTTTGGGACGTCTCTCATCATCAATGGCTACGCCCGGATATCCCACATTATGAATACCGGTGATGGTATTTTTTTCGATGACGATATCTACGGGTCCCATAGGCGGAGCACCATTCCCATTGATCAGGGTTACACCGCGTATAATGAGTTGATCGAACTGGCCCTGATCATGCAGGGATTCGTTCGATTGAGCATTCGCGATAAAGGATAAAAGGCAACTGAGGAATAGTAGTAAATGACGCGCCATAGAGATATTATTACTTTAGGTTTAATTATTTCTCAATATAGTATAAAAAGTTGTATTTCAACATATAGCGTACAGTAATACAGAAAACAGGGATTAGTCGATTAATGGTAGGTTATATTTCAACGATTCTCTCTTGATTAGAAATCTACAGACGTACCCTCGGGGGTTTAGTAATGGGAGTTAAACCCGGGGAAATGGTGGAAAGTAGTACGTTTTCAAATGTAAGTGTTAGCTTATAATTTTAAAAAACACTTGATCACTTTCACCATAGGTCAGTTAAGTCGCATCGTCACTTTGAAGTGTGTCTACAGATCTCCATATTTTGCACATGGTATAAAATTTCCCTCCAATTAGCTGTGGATTAATACATTATTTAATTATCTTGGGATCGATCCGGAGAATCAGGGACGATAAATTTTTTCTTTCCTCCAATATCGCCAATCCCGGAACTTGCCTTCCAAATCATCTTAGTAATTCGTAAGAAGCGCATATATAAACCTGTACGGGATCTTCCCGTATTAAAACCACCAACATAATGAGAAGAATACTAACTGCGATCTCCCTTTTTGTCTTTTTGATCCTTCTGGGATGCGCTGATCAAACAGCGGAACCCGTTTCTGAAATGTCACCAGACAATCCCTTTCATGTAGAATTAAATGAACCCATACAATACAGTGCTTTAACACCCGCCGATATCGATGAATATGTCACTGTTACCATAGATCAGACGAACAGCAAACTCGATGGGATTAAAGCTGAAGAACAACTGACTTTTGACAATACCTTCGGCATTATGGATGTAATTATGGATGACATGGTTATATGCTATACCAATGCCAGTATGATGTATGATGTTTCGACCGATTCCCTGACACGAATAAAGGCTAGTAAAGGATATCAACGAATAGATTCCATGTTTACGAGTATTACTTCTGATAAAGAACTTTTTGAAAAGCTGAATGCTTTTGCGACTTCAGAAAGCGGGAAGGAATTGCAAGGGGCTGAGGAAAGGTTAATCAGTCAAATTATTAAAGAGTTGAAACGGTCAGGCGTTGATCTGAGTCCGCAGGATCAGAAAACTTATAAAAAGCTTAATAGTGAAATTACTGCTTTAAGTACAGCGTTCAGTACCAACATGAGTGCGTATGATGATTTTATTGAACTTGATGAAGAGCAGGCTGATGGTTTGCCTGAAAATTTTAAAATACAATATAAACTTGAGGAAGGGGGCTATAAGATTCCGGTTAACAACGCTACCAGTGATCCGGTGTTAAGCAATGCGAGTTCCAGTGATATTCGAAAAGCATATGCGATGAAATTTTACAATATCGGAGCTGATGGGAATCTGGCCCTACTCGACTCCCTTTTAAAGAAGCGCTATCAATTAGGAAGGTTAATGGGATATGAATCGTTTGCCGGATATAACCTGGAACGCAGAATGGCGAAGACCCCAAAACGGGTTTGGGAATTTCTGAATGGATTAACGGAAGCGTCGAAGGAAAAAGCACTTAAGGATGCTGCCGGATTGATAAGCATACGAAATACTGAATTGAACTTGCCTGCCGATAACAATGGGGGCAAGGACCCGATCGATCCGTGGGATATATCGTATTACCAAACCCGCTTATTGAAAGCAAAATTTAATGTAGACAACGAAAAGATTCGGGAGTATCTTCCTATGGAATCATGTATGCAAGGTATGTTTACCATCTATCAGCAACTTTTGGGCTTTACCTTTAAAAAAGTGGAAGAGGCTTCGGTTTGGGCGGATGATGTTGAGATGTATGAGGTCTATGATGGAGATGAGCTCCGAGGAAGATTCTATCTCGATCTGTATCCCAGAGCGAATAAAAATACCTGGTTTCATGCACAACCCCTGGTTATGGGCAGGCAAACGGAGGCAGGTTATGAAATTCCACAAGGCATGCTGTTGGGAAATTTCACCAAACCTACCGATCAATTACCGTCATTGCTTAGTTTACGAGAGTTAAATACCCTGTTTCATGAATTCGGACATATTATGAACCTAATGTCTTATGAAGGGAAGTATTTTACACTTGCAGAAACCAAAGCTGATTTTGTAGAGTCGATGTCTCAGATCTTTGAAAACTGGATAGAAGATTATGATGTTCTCAGTTCCTTTGCCCATCATTATGAAACAGGGGAGGTTTTTCCAAGAGAACTGTTCGATAATATAAAACGAGCAAAAGAGGCTGCTTCAGGACTGAGTCTTTATGGAATGCTTCGCATTGCCTTATACGATATTAATCTCTATGATAAATATGATCCGGAACATCCTTTGAATACCGATCAATTGTGGAAGGACATCGAAACGGATATGGGTATAATGCCTTACTATATGGAAGGTACGCACCGTCAGGCCAGCATTATCCATTTCAATACCCATCCGGTATATGTCTATGGCTATCTATGGTCTAACGTTTATGCCGAAGATATGTTTACCGAATTTGAGAAGAACGGATTGTTGGATGCTGAAACCGGAATGCGGTACAGAAAGCTCATTCTGAGCAATGGCTCTCAACGAGACGTTGATGAGGTTGTGGAGGAGTTTTTAGGGAGACCGACAAACAATGAGGCGTATATTAAAAGTCTTGGGTTATAAGGTTGATTATTTGCACTTAAGGAAAACATATAGAAGTAACTACTCGGATTTCTCCAAACAATAGGAATATGAGCTATTCGAAAAAGCTGTGGCGATTTTGATTTTCAAATGGTCGGTTTCCTTTTATTGCCTTCTTCCGATATTAGGTGTCAAAAGCAACTTCCAGTAGTGCCGGTCCCCAATACTCCCTGGTAAAAAAATAAGTGCCTGGAATTAGAAAAGCATTAACCAAAAATAATCAAACGGTCCATTAAAGTTACTGGTATGCCCTAGTCTGTCCATGAATAAAATCCAAAAACCGTACTCCATTCGATAGAGCCAGGAACCTATCGGGAGTGGGATCGTCACTGTCCAATGCGCCAGCAGACCAGAAGATTATAAACGGACACTAATGATTGTCTGACTATGGTTTTTTGAGCGGTAATGTCTCGGCCGGGCGGAATTCGGTGAGTCCTTTTTCCTTGATCGTGCTCTGTACCTGTTCGATGGAGGAAGGAACAAAAGCACTGAGGTTTTCTACGCCGGTCTCCGTGATAACGGCAACATCTTCTATGCGGATATAAAGGCGTTCTTCAGGAATCCAGATCATAGGATCGATGGTGAAGACCATTCCGGGTTCAAGAGGAACCCTTCGTACCTGCCCGACATCATGAACAGCCATACCAACCGGATGCTGAAAGTGTCCTCGAAATTTGATGCCTTCCCGTACGGCTTTCAGGTGATTCGGATTTTTAAATTCTTTGCCTTCCAGGTATTTTTCCATATCGGCTGCTGCACTATCCAGTACTTCATCTGAGGTTACTCCGGGTTTGAGGTATCTGAAAAGGGCATCCCGGTAGGCAACGATAAAATTGTAGAGTGCGGTTTGTTCCTTATTGAATGTACCATTTACCGGCCAGATACGGGTTACATCGCTGGTATAATTATGATAATCCGGAGCATAATCCATAATGACCAGATCACCATTTTTTAGTGCATCGGTTTTTCTGAAATAATGTCCCATAAATGCATTCGCACCGCCACCGATGATGGCCGGATAACCGTCGCCCTGGGCACCGTGTTGATAGAAGATGAATTTCGCGGCTGCATCCAGCTGATATTCATAGATGCCGGGTTTGGTGGAACGCATAGCCTCGATGATCGCCAGACCTGCAATTTGGGTGGCCTTTCGAATGACTTCAATTTCTCTTTGGCTCTTGATCAGGCGCATGGAATCTAATAGCGGTGAGAGGTCTTTTATTTCAAATTCCGGAAAACGTTCATTCAGAAGTTGTTTGAATTGGGCCTCTCTGGTGATCTGAGAATCCCATGGATCGGCGGCGGCCCGTGCATGTCCGCCAAGAATCTCATCCCGACTATCATTTCCGGTTTCTGCAGGACTCAAAGGAGTGTATAATACAGGTGTGGAACCTTTGATGAGTCCGGTACCTACGAGATCATTTCCGAGATATTCCACGGGACGTAACCGGTCGATTCCCGTTAGTGTACTCACGAGTTCCGTATCTTCAGCTGAAAGGATCTTCCCCTGGCTGCGTTCTCGCCCTTCATCCCGATGAGGTAAGTAAAGGGTGGTGGTTCGGTTCTTCCCGTTTAGTAATAAATAGGCGTGTCCTTCTTCGATACCACACAGATAATAAAAGGTGTTGGATTGACGGAAGACCTTAAATCCGGCTACTGTGGGAGCGCTTTGAATCAGGGCGATTGCATTATCACCGATCTCGTCAAAAATGCGGTTTCTGCGCGCTTGAAATTCCTCCGGAGGAAAATCGGTTTGATAATAATGTTTTTCCTGAGCAATAACGGCAGTGAAGCACCCTAGACAAAGAAATACAAAAGAGTAGCAGGAATTTTTTAGGTTCATGGTTGGTTGGTATTAGTTTAAAGTATTTTAGTCAGTATCATATCGGTTGGCATCGAAAATCCTTTTACCTTTTGATTGATTTGCATACCATAATTTTGGATTTTGCATTTAGCCTTATCATTTGGGAGTATTTCCAGTGTTAATACTCCGAACTTTTTGTAATCGGAATCATAGATTCTGAAATATGCGTGATCGTCATTTAAAACTTTCAAGGTATTATTCAGTCCGTGAATATTTTTGGATGCATCATCAAAGTCACCTGCTTCCGGTTTACTAGTGCAATAATTACCCGACAATACATCTATATAGACATCAGAGCCTTCAACAAAGGTTTTTTTAGCCTCAATTTTAATTCTGAATATCGCATCGGCATCCTTGAATTCCCAGGTTCCGATAAATTTATTTAGGATCTTCGGAGGAAATCTGTAATAGGTTCCTTTTTCTGATTTCGATAATTTCTGTCCCGGTTTTAGAACAATCTCCTGAGCCTCTGATCGGGATACGCTTATCAATAACAGAAGTATCACAAAGATTGGATTCAGTATGTTCATTTCCAGTTCAGAATGTGTAATTTACATTTGAATGTTAAAATAGGGAAAAATATTTATTTGAATAGATTCATGAAATAGCAGTAAGTTATTGAACATAAATGATGAGGAATAGTTGTCTTAATTTAAAAGTAGGTGCGTAATGAACGAAAGAACATTACTCAGAAATACCGGCTACCTGTTATTTGAAAAATGAGAATGGAGAATCTTTTGTAGGAGTAAACAACCATAGGGAATAAGGTTGAACCTTTCATTTTTTATCGGCCTTTAATATATTATATTTAAATGCGCATAACGGTAGAGCCAAAAGTAAAAGAGAGGTTAAAATTCCGTGTTTCGGCAATTAGATTGTGTGAATCTGATTGAAACAGTTATTTTTGTGCGATTTCATTTGAAAAAAATACTATGAGCCCAATTTTGGTGAAGACCATACAACTCTTTATGAGTTTATCTATATTGATCATTTTACACGAACTCGGACACTTCATTCCAGCGAAGCTTTTTAAGACCCGTGTTGAGAAATTCTTTTTATTCTTCGATGTAAAATATGCCTTATTTAAGAAAAAGATCGGTGAGACCGTCTATGGTATCGGATGGCTTCCTTTAGGAGGTTATGTGAAGATCTCCGGGATGATCGATGAAAGTATGGACAAGGAGCAAATGGCCTTACCACCACAGCCTTGGGAGTTCCGTTCCAAGCCGGCCTGGCAACGACTGATCATTATGCTGGGTGGAGTGACAGTTAACCTTTTACTCGGTTATTTCATCTATATCATGATCCTGTTCGTTTGGGGTAAACAGGAAATCAAGGCAGATGCCTTTCCAAACGGATTCTCAGTAGCCACCGAACTACAGCAATACGGTTTCAGCGATGGTGACCAAATTTTAGAAGTTAACGGAACAGAACCGGATAATATTCTGGACGTAAATCGCCTGATGGTGGTACGCGGACTCGAAAGTATAACGGTACGTCATAACAACGGTCAAACTGAAATGATCAGTTTACCGGATAGCCTTGGTACCTATTTATACAAATCAGGCGCTACCCAGCCATTCGTTCCAAGAGTTTATTCGGTGGTAGATAGTCTGAATCCAGGATCTCCGGCAGTCGACGCAGGTCTTCAACCAGGAGATAAGATCCTTTCCCTGAACGGAACTTCAGCTTTATATTGGGATGAGTTTAAAAACACAGTGAAGTCAAGCGAAGGAGCTCCCATGGAAATGATCTATGAGCGTAACGGCGCTAATGATACCATCAGTATTGCTAGTAAAGATAATGCCCTGGGGATATACGTGGACTTTGATTTTGATAGAACCAAGATCATCGACAGACAGTACACTTTAGGAGAAGCGATTCCTGCCGGCATAAGTTATGGATACTGGACACTCAGAGATTATGTGTCTTCCTTGAAATTTCTGTTTACGAAAAAAGGAGCAACTGAAATAGGCGGTTTCGGAACCATCGCCAAACTTTTCCCATCAACCTGGGATTGGCAGGGATTCTGGATGAGTACGGCGCTTATTTCGATCATTCTGGCTTTTATGAACATCTTGCCTATTCCGGCACTGGATGGTGGTCACGTGATGTTTTTGTTATACGAGATCATCAGTGGTAGAAAGCCGAGTGAAAAGTTTTTAGAATATGCACAAATTATAGGATTCTTTATTTTAATTGCCTTACTTTTGTACGCAAATGGTAACGATATATACCGTGCCATTTTCGAATAACAGAAAAAATTATTTTTTTGTTTGGTGTAAATAAAAAAACGTATATATTTGCAACCGCAAAAAAGGGATAACACCTGTTACAGCGGGCCTCGCAAGAGGAAAAAAGTAACGAAAGTAATGAAAATTACACTCCTCCTTAGCTCAGTTGGTTAGAGCATCTGACTGTTAATCAGAGGGTCCTTGGTTCGAGCCCAAGAGGGGGAGCAAAGTAAAAGCCAGCCGTAAGGTTGGCTTTTTTATTTATGCAAAATTTCCTTCGAACTACATCAAGTTAATCCCTTCCAGTAAAGAATCGGCTTAAATTTTAACCTCCAATCCCGAACATCACAGTTCATTTCAACAATATCCATTATTAGGTAACGCATAACTGGTAATTCAAAACTCTTACCTGTCTCAAGCGTACTAACTAAAAAACGTTCCGTATTTTTGCAGCCTAAACACATCAGTACCATGCTCCGGTTCTTTAGCAAATACAAGATATTCTTCATCACTCTTTTTCTCGTTTCCGCCGTTATCATCTCACTTTTCTATGATGCGCTGAAGCCTAAAGAGGTGCTGCCTGTTTATCAGCCGAATATGGTGAATGCTACCCTCGTCGATGAGAGTATTCAGTATCAGCGAAAATATCATCACATCGCTCCATTTCAACTGATCAATCAGAATGGCGATACCATTACAGAAGCGGATTATAAAGGAAAGATCTATGTGGCGGACTTCTTCTTTACCACCTGTCCGACCATTTGTCCGATCATGACCGATAATATGGTGCGTATTCAGCGCAGGATCAAGAAAGATCCGGAGGTGATGTTGTTATCACACTCGGTGACACCAGAGATCGATTCGGTTCCGGTGCTGAAAAAATATGCACTGAAAAAAGGCGTGGACGATAGTAAATGGAATCTTGTCACCGGTGATAAGAAGCAGATCTACGAACTGGCGCGTAAAAGCTATCTCGCTGTGGAAACTACCGGCGATGGCGGGCCTTTCGATATGATCCATACCGAGAATTTCGTCCTGGTAGATAAACAAGGGCAAATACGCGGGTTCTATGACGGTACCTCTGAGGAGGGGATCGAAAAAGTGCTACACGATATCGAGGTGCTCCAACAGGAAGACCAACCTTAGGGTAAGTAGTATTATTGATACCAGAGATACTAGTGACACTAGGGGCACTAATATTTTTATTAAACCATTGTCACCATTGTAACTTGCGCAGCAAATATCCCTTTTGATACTAAGTAGTTAATAATTTCTTTAAACCCTTTTTTTGTTCTATTTTTGCTTACTTAAAATGAATCTAAATAAAGTTTACGTTGACGGTAGCAGAATTAAAGCGGGGCGAGCGCGGGATAATCAAGGAAGTAACTTCAAATCATATACCTATAAAATTACTGGAAATGGGATGTCTGCCGGGAAATACGGTAGAATTGATCCAGTTCGCGCCGTTTAGAGACCCACTCTATCTGAATATCAATGGGTCTTATCTCGCAATCCGCGAAGAGACCGCCCGTCATATCGAAATTGAATTACTGGAAGAAAAAGCAGTGCTATGAGCAGGCAGTTGAATGTAGCCCTGATCGGGAACCCTAATACCGGAAAGACTTCAGTTTTTAACCAGCTTACCGGGCTCAATCAAAAAGTTGGAAATTATCCCGGGATCACGGTGGAAAAGAAAGAGGGAGTATGTAAACTTCCCAGAGGTGTGAAAGCCCATATTCTCGACCTCCCCGGAACCTATAGTCTTAACGCAAACTCACTCGATGAGAACGTGGTGATCGAACTGCTTCTCAATAAAAATGATAAGGATTATCCGGATGTTGCCGTTGTGGTAACTGATGTGGAAAACCTCAAACGTAATCTCCTCCTCTTTACGCAGATCAAAGACCTGCGTATCCCGACCATCCTGGTGATCAACATGGCTGACCGTATGAGTCGGCGTGGAATCTCCCTGGATGTTCCCCTTCTGGAAGAGCGATTGAACACGAAGATCGCTGTAGTGAGTACCCGGAAAAAAACCGGGATCGAAGAATTGAAAAAACTGATACTCGAGTGCCGACAGATCTCTACCGAGCCCTGTGTCGATATTTCCTGTATCGATCCGGAATATTTTGCAGACCTGAGGGCTACCTTTCCAAAACAGGAGCTCTATAAACTTTGGCTGGTGATCACACAGGATGTCAACTTTGTGAATCTCGATCGGAATTTAGTTCCGGATACCGCTGGATTTACAACCCGTTCGAAATCTGACCTGAAACGATTACAACAAAAAGAGACAATATTACGATATCAGTTCATCAACGGGGTGTTGAAAGAAGGTTACCAGGTAGATGTGAATGCTGCCAAAGGTTTCCGTGCCACCCTTGACCGTGTTCTGACGCATAAAGTCTGGGGGTATTTGATCTTCTTTATGATCATGTTGCTCATTTTCCAGGCGATATACGACTGGAGTAGTTATCCGATGGATTTTATCGATGCGACCTTTGCCGACCTCGGTGAATGGGTTGGGCAAAATCTTCCACCGGGATCACTGACCGATCTGCTTTCCGAAGGGATTATTCCCGGATTAGGTGGGATTGTCATCTTTATTCCGCAGATCGCATTCCTTTTCCTTTTCATCTCAATTTTAGAGGAAACAGGTTATATGAGTCGGGTAGTATTCCTGATGGATCGTGTGATGAGACGCTTCGGACTCAGTGGAAAAAGTGTGGTGCCTTTGATTTCCGGAACGGCCTGTGCCATTCCTGCCATCATGGCCACGAGAAATATTGAAAACTGGAAAGAGCGTTTGATCACCATACTGGTAACACCCTTTACCACCTGTTCTGCGCGTTTACCGGTATACCTGATCATTATTGCACTGGTGATACCGAATACCCGTTTTATGGGAATGAATGTGCAAGGACTCACCCTGATGGGCTTATATTTATTAGGATTTGGGGTGGCGGTGTTTTCAGCCTGGGTACTGAATAAAGTATTACAGATCAAAAGCAAGACCTTCTTTGTGGTGGAGATGCCGAACTATAAATTACCGCTTGTTAAGAATGTGCTGATCACAGTGGTTGAAAAGACAAAAAGCTTTGTTTTCGGAGCCGGTAAGATTATTCTTGCCATTTCGATCGTACTTTGGTTCCTGGCCTCTAACGGACCAGGGGATGATTTCGATCGTGCCTCTGAAATAGTAACGGCTGAGGCTTCAAACACACAAGAACTTCCGGAACATCTTGCTGAAAAGATAGCTTCTTATAAATTACAGCATTCCTATATCGGAATTATGGGAAGAGCTATTGAGCCTGTTATTGCACCGCTTGGGTATGATTGGAAGATCGGAATCGCGATCATTAGTTCGTTCGCTGCAAGGGAAGTATTCGTGGGAACGTTGGCGACCATTTATAGCGTAGGAAGTGATAAAGAAGAGACGATCAAGAATCGTATGGAGAGTGAGATCAATGCCTCTACTGGAGAAAAATTGTTCACCTTGCCTTCAGGAGTATCCTTGTTGCTATTCTATGCCTTTGCCATGCAATGTATGAGTACAATTGCTATTGTAAAGCGGGAAACGAATTCCTGGAAATGGCCGATCGGACAGTTGGTTACTATGACCATCTTTGCCTATGTGGTAGCCCTGATCGCTTATCAGGTTTTAAAATAACAACACGTCAATTAACCTTTTCATAGGAATTGTTCTTTGATTAATTGATTAACTTTGAAAAAGGATTGGAATATAATGGTACAGGAAATAATAACATATCTGATTTTGATCGTCGCAGTGGGTTATCTCGTAAATAAATTTTTGATTCCTGCTTCCGTATTTTCTTTTGGAAAATCTAAAAAATCTGCTTCAGGAGCCTGCGGTAAATCCGGTTGCGATTGCAGGTAATTCCCTTTCTATGTCGAAAAGAGCGCTGAAAAAATACCTGGATTCCCTTAATGAAGAACAGTTAAAAGAGCAGTTATTGCACTTATATACTTCCTTCAGGGATGTCAAGGTATATTATGATTTCGCTTTTAATCCGAATGAAGATAAACTCATCGCAGAATGCAAGGAGAAGATCGCCAATGAATACTTTCCGGTAAAACGGAAAAAGGCGAGAGCCAGACGTTCTGTGGCACAGAAATATATCAAACATTTCTTAAGTCTTGGTGTAGAGCCGATGTTGATCGCTGATGTAATGTGGTTTAATATCGAGATCACTCAAACCTATAACCGGGAAAAAAAACTGAATCAGGAAGCTTTCTACAAGAGTGTAGTGCGTTCCTTTGATGAGGCGGTCAAGTATGTATTGGTGCATGGACTCCTCGATCAGTTTAAGAAACGTATCCTCGATGTCTATGAAGAAGCAAAAGAGCAACAATGGATGTTCATGTATAGTATGGAGCGTACCCTCGATTTACTTGATTAATCTTATATTTACTTCACTAACCAATTGATCAAATACTTTAGTTTATGAAAAGTAAGCTCTTTTCCCTTGTATTGCTGTTCCTAACTATCGGTCTTTCCGCCCAGCAAACCCTTGTGGAATCTGATAAGAATGCGGTGCTCGAAGTTCTCCAACTTCAGGAAGATGCCTGGAATAAAGGGGATATCACCGAATTTATGGAGGGTTACTGGAAATCCGACAGCCTCGCCTTTGTAGGTTCCGGCGGACCTGTTTTCGGGTGGAAGGCGACCAAGGATCGTTATTTTAAGTCGTATCCGAATACCACCGCGATGGGCAAACTTTCCTTTACGGTCAATCGAATTCAACAAGTGAGTCCGGTAGTTATTCAACTGATCGGTGAATTCCATTTGACACGAACAATAGGAGATCTTAGCGGTTATTTCACACTGATCTGGAGAAAGTTCGGCGACCAATGGGTGATCATTAGCGATCATACCTCTTCCGCTGATAAATAAGATTTTTAATTCTCTTAAATATTTGTATTTTAGATAAATAGTGCGGCACTTCAACTGGCACTAATGTTTCCCTCTTGCCCCGAAAATAATAGCGCGCAGCATATGGGAAAAAAGAAATTACGAAAACAATTCAGGGATCTCAGAGGTCTTATCAAACGGTATTGCTGCTTTCTGGCAATAGCGGTGGTAATCCTGCTGGTCATTTATTATGAGTTGTTTCCAAGGTTTGGAATGGGTATAGCCTCGGAGTATTCTGATCCGTTGAATATATACCGGGATATTGCAATGCTCGACAGTACGGCGGAAAATGAGATGATCTTATATGGGTATGACCTTTTTCAAAAGACCCCTGCCTATATCGGTAAGAGGAGTAGAGATACCCTAATGCATTTCGCCGGGAATACCTTGTCTTGTGGAAATTGTCATTTGTTTGCTGGTACCAAACCTTACGCTGCACCCATGATCGGTGTTTTGGATCGCTATCCTCAGTATCGTGGTCGTGAAGATCAGATCGGAACGATAGAAGATCGTATCAATGGATGTATGGAACGAAGTATGAATGGCAGGCTCATGGAGAAGGGGTCAAGGGAAATGCTGGCTTTTGTTGCCTATTTTCGCTGGCTGGATAAATATAAGATCGATGGTGAGCCTCCCGAAGGAACCGGATACCTGAATGTGCAATTGCCGGAAAGAGCCGTTGATACCGTTAAAGGAAAGGAGCTTTTTGACAGGCATTGTTCTGTATGTCATCAGCCTGATGGCAGTGGGGTCGTTAAAAAAGATAGTACCGGATTTCTGTATCCACCCTTGTGGGGTGTGGATACGTATAATAATGGGGCCGGGATGACCCGGGTGATCACTGCTGCCGAATTCATCAAAGCGAATATGCCCTTTGGGACATCCTATAATGCTCCTTATCTGACAGATGAAGAATGCTATGATGTGGCCGGGTATATAAATGTGCAACTACGTCCCGTTAAAACGAATCTTGAAGCAGACTTTCCTGATTTGAAGAAGAAGCCTGTATCAACACCTTATCCACCGTTTGCAGATCCATTTGATGTGACCCAGCATCAATTAGGACCCTTTCAACCCATCATGGAATATTATCAGAAGGAATATGGAATGAAAAAATCTAAATGACTATTTAAAGCACTGAAAAACAGGAAAATATAATTGATTATTTTGTTTTTTATTCTTACATTTATCTACTTTTCCCTTTGTACTACCCCCTACTTTTCGGAGTCCCCATACCTATTATCAGTTAGTAACAACCTTAACTAAATATAGATTATGATGAATTCCGATCAAAACAATTCAAGAAGAAATTTTATGAGTGCCCTGGTGATGGGAGCAGCAGCAGGAAGTTTAAGTATGTTGTCTAATCCGGTGTATGCGTCGAACTTTGCAAAGTTAGACTCAGATGTTTCTATGTCTGATGTCGATGAATGGTTCAAACAGGTTAAAGGAACGCATCGCGCAGTGTTCGATGGTTCCATGCCGCATAAAGGTTTTCCTGTGCTTTGGACCTTTGCGTTCTATGCAACCAATAACGCAAATGGTACACCTGATGAAGATATGACGGCTGTATGTGTGTTACGTCATAATGCGATTCCATTTGCCATGGACGACGGACTCTGGTCTCAGTATAAGCTGGGTGAGGCCTTTGAGATTAAT
Source organism: Robertkochia solimangrovi (assembly GCF_007279655.1). Classification (GTDB taxonomy): domain Bacteria; phylum Bacteroidota; class Bacteroidia; order Flavobacteriales; family Flavobacteriaceae; genus Robertkochia; species Robertkochia solimangrovi. Next base: position 722,987 of record NZ_QKWN01000001.1, read on the forward strand.
GATATGTCTACCGGTAAGCCTGCTATGCGCAATGTGGTGTATGAGCCAACGGATAGCGATTTTCCGGTGCCTGGGGTAGATGGTATCAAAAAACTTCAGGAGCGTGGAGCTATGTTCTGTGTATGCGATCTGGCTTTAAAAGTTTATAGTGGTTTTACAGCTGCTAAACTTGGCATGGATGCCGCTAAGGTATACGATGAATGGAAAAGTGGGATTCTTCCCGGAATCCAGATAGTACCTTCGGGAGTACTGGCATTGGGAAGAGCTCAGGAGCATAATTGCGGATATATTTTCGCAGGAGAATAAATGTAGAAAAGATGAAAAAGTATATCAGCCTGTTATTGGGGTTGCTGCTGAGTATCGCGGTCTTTGCACAGGAGAAACCTGTGAAGATCGTGTTTGATGTGACCAGCAATAATCCGAAGACTCAGGAATCGGCTATTCGTCATGTAAAGATGATGTCTCAGGCCTATCCTGATTCTCAGTTCGAAGTAGTGATGTATGGGGGGTCAATCGATATGGCTCTTGCAGATAAATCAACGGTTTCCAAAGATATTCAGGAGCTGTCAAAATCCAAGAACGTAGCTTTTAAAGTCTGTGAAGGCACGATGAAGCGTCACAATATTGATGCTACGGCATTGGTGCCTGGAATTTTGACCGTACCAGATGGCATACTGGAATTGGTACAGCGTCAAAGCGAAGGCTGGGGCTATATCAAGGAAGGGGGGAACTAAGTTCTTTTAAAATCAGAATTGCCGCAATAAGATTTCTGTTCTTATGGTTTTATATTCCCGTTTCAGGGGTATTTTTAATTAATTTGATTTAGCGATCTCTAATTAACCACATGGAAATCTGTTGGGGCAATTTTTTTATCCTAATGCCACATCCAATGACATCATTACAATAAATCCACCCATAAATCCCAGTGTGGCAATATCGGTATATTTATCCTGCTGTGTTTCCGGAATCACCTCTTCAACGACTACAAATATCATTGCGCCTGCTGCAAAGGCAAGAGCATAGGGTAATACCGGAGTGAAGAAGGTTACGGCAAGGGCACCGATGACTCCTGCAACGGGTTCAACGATCGCTGAAAGCTGTCCATACCAGAAACTCTTTCTACGGCTCACTCCTTGTCTTCTTAGAGGCATAGATACGGCGATACCCTCCGGGAAGTTCTGAATTCCGATCCCTATCGCCAGAATTACAGCTCCCGCAATAGATGCTTCCGGAATGCCGGCAGCAACCCCTCCGAACAATACTCCTACGGCAAGTCCTTCAGGAATATTGTGCAGTGTAATCGCTAGTACCAGTAAGGTTGTTCGGTGAAGTTTGGTGTCCACACCTTCGCTTTCACTGGGTTTAAAGTTGATATGTAAATGCGGCAGATATTTGTCGAGTCCGAACAGGAATAAAGCGCCCAGCCCGAACCCGACCGCAGCCGGTAATACCTTGGCAAATCCTTCTCCCGAACTCATTTCAATAGCTGGTGCAAGTAAACTCCAGAAACTGGCAGCTACCATTACCCCTCCGGTAAATCCGAGCATTCCGTCCAGGACACTTCTTTTCATATTCTTAAAAAAGAAAACTACAGAAGCTCCGAGTGCGGTGAGAAACCAGGTGAAGGTAGTAGCGATTAGAGCACCCCATACCGGGTCGATACTTTCAAAAAATTGAAGTATATATTCAAACATATCAGTTTATTTTAATGTAAATGTTGTTGGCGGTTAATGAGGAAATATGAGTCTCAATGCCATTGACCGTAATCAGCATGGAGTTGTCAAAAGGTTCCTTATGCAATACCTTTACTTTATCTCCTAAAGAGATATTCAGTTTATCGAGATATTGCAGAAATTCTGAAGTTGAGTTTTTTCACTCCTACTACAATACCCATACTTTCTTTGACTGCAGATGCGATCAAAACTTTATCCATCGAATGAATATTTCCATCCTTATCCGGTATAGGGTCACCATGCGGATCAAAACGGGGATGGTCAAGAAACGTATCCAGTTTTTCGATGAGCGACAGACTTTTGATATGTTCCAGTTCTTCGGCGATGTCATGAACCTGATCCCAGGAAAAATGCAGTTTTTCCACAAGGAATACCTCCCATAGACGATGTTTACGAACGATCATGGCCGCCTGTTTTCTTCCGGTTTCAGTCAATCGTACTCCCTGATACTTCTTATAATTTACCAGATCCTTTTCCGAAAGTTTTTTTAGCATGTCGGTAACAGAGGATGCTTTGGTGTCCATTTTACCGGCTATAGCATTGGTCGAAACCTGTTTCTGATCCCGTGATAGATGATAGATGGCTTTGAGGTAGTCTTCTTCAGATAAGGTCATGTTCTCAGTTTTGACAAAAATACATTTTTATTTGCAAAAACAAATTTTTAGCTTTGTCTAAAAATATATTTTAATGTTTCAAAATCGAATACTTCTCTTGATGATTATATTTTTGTTGGTCCTCTGCCAGCTTCAGGCACAGCGTATCAAAGGAGAGGTGCATGCCGATGGAAGTGTATTGCCATTTGCCAATATTGCAGTGCGAGGGACTGCTTATGGGGCAGTTGCGAATGACGAAGGGATCTTTGAGATCAGGGATCTTTTACCGGGGAAGTATCAACTAGAGATCTCCTATACCGGATTTGTCACAGTTTATCGTAAGGTAGTCTTGAGTGAAAAGGATGTTTTTATTAAGGTGGAACTGCTGCCGGATGATGAGCTTGATGAGGTAGTGGTTTCCGGAACTCTGAAACCCGTCAGTCGAATGGAAACTCCCGTACCCGTTGAAGTTTATAAACCGGCATTCTTTCAGAAGAACCCTTCTTCAAATGTCTTTGAAGCCTTGCAACAGGTGAATGGGGTGCGACCGCAGATAAATTGTAATGTCTGTAATACCGGGGATATTCATATCAACGGGCTCGAAGGTCCGTATACCATGGTTCTGATTGACGGAATGCCGATCGTTAGCGGACTTTCCACGGTGTATGGTCTGTCTGGAATTCCGAACTCTTTGATCGAAAGAGTTGAGATCGTGAAAGGTCCGGCATCTTCCCTGTATGGAAGTGAAGCCGTAGGGGGACTCATCAATATTATTACCAAGGATCCTGAATTGTCGGGTACCTTCACTGCCGATTCTTATCTGACAGGGTATGGAGCGTATAATCTGGATCTGGGTTTTAAGATGTCAGTAGGTGAAATTGCAACCACGCTGCTGGGAGTAAATTACTTTAACTATGACCATCCTGTAGATAATAATCAAGATAATTTTACTGATGTTACCCTGCAACACAGGATTTCTGTATTTGATAAATTCTCCTTTCGCCGACCGGAAAATCGTGTCTTCCGACTTGCTGGAAGATTCTTTTATGAAGATCGTTGGGGTGGAGAGATGCAATGGACTTCCGAATATCGGGGAGGTGATGAGGTCTATGGAGAGAGTATCTATACCAAGCGTTGGGAGGTCCTCGGGGAATACCAGCTTCCGGTGGATCCGGATTTGATGTTCACCTTTTCCTATACCGATCACGATCAGAATTCCTGGTATGGAAATACGCCCTTTATGGCAGTGCAACGTATCGGGTTTGCCCGGTTAACCTGGGATCAGGAGTTGGGTTCTCATAGTCTGCTCTCAGGTATTTCCGGACGTTATAATTTTTATGATGATAATACGCCCGCTACCGAGAATGCTCATGGAAATTTGCCGGATGAAGTAATGATACCTGGGGTATTTGTGCAGGATGAATGGAGATTCGATGAAAAACGTAGTTTGCTTACTGGCTTTCGGTATGATTATGATAAACGCCATGGAAATATCTTTACACCAAGACTTGCTTTTAAATGGAAGCTGACCGATACTGATATTTTACGGTTGAATGCCGGTACAGGCTTCCGGGTCGTGAATCTGTTTACGGAAGACCATGCAGCGCTTACCGGAGCCAGGGAAGTGGTAATTGAAGAATCGTTAAAACCGGAACGATCCTGGAACATAAATCTTAATTACCTTAAAAAGGTTTATTCCGGCAGTGGTAATTATCTGGAGATGGAAATGTCGGCCTGGTATACATATTTTAATAACATCATATTACCAGACTATGATACCGATCCGGATCAGATCCTGTATCGAAATCTCGATGGATACGCCACCACCACAGGTTTTAGTGTTAATCTGGATTATCATTTGGCGAACGGATTGAAATTTTCCTTTGGTGGTACCCTGATGGATGTAAAAAAGAATGACGGAGGAGAAACGATAAGGCCGGTTTTAACCGAACGTTTCAGTAGTACCTGGGGCATTTCCTATACCATAATACCCTGGAATCTGAAGATCGATTACACCGGAAACCTGTACGGTCCGATGCGTTTACCGCTGGCTGGAGATCTCGATCCGAGGAATCCCGATTCACCAGTTTGGAGTATACAAAACATCCAGTTTACCTATATAAGATCTAAGAAGTTTGAATTCTACGGAGGCGTCAAGAATCTGCTGGACTGGACGCCGGATAAAGGAAATCCCTTTTTGATCGCCAGGGCAGAAGATCCGTTCGATAAGAATGTCGAATATGATAACGACGGGAACGTTATGTCAACGCCTGATAATCCCTATGCACTGACCTTCGATCCTTCCTATGTGTACGCCCCGAATCAGGGTGTCAGAGTTTTCGCAGGGCTGCGATGTTTTATCGATTAGACCTTACGACGCATGAGTCCGGAAGCGAGTTTTCTCAGCATATCTTTCCCCTCTTCAGGGACTTCTAGTCTGTCAAGCAGATCCATCGCTTTTTGGGTGTATTCCGAAATAGCATTCACTGTTTCGTCAACTGCACCACTTTCTTGCATCAGCTCCTTGACCATCACAATTTTGCTTTCCGGGTCTTCCGGAGAAACCGAGTATAAATGTCTCAATTGTGCAGCATCCCCGGTGTCAAGATTGTCAAGGGTTTTAAGATAAAGAAAGGTCTTTTTATTCTCGATGATATCTCCTCCGGTCTTTTTACCAAAGGTTTTCTCATCTCCGAAGGCATCGAGATAGTCATCCATCAATTGAAAAGCGATTCCGAGATTGATCCCGATATCGTAGATCTGATGTTGTTGTTCCTCCGTAGCATTCCCGATAATTGCGCCCATCTGTAGCGCAGCTCCAAGTAGAACGGCGGTCTTGTAGGTGATCATCGTAAGGTATTCAGAAATACTGACATCGTCACGATTTTCGAAATCGACATCGTATTGCTGACCCTCACAGACCTTTACAGCGGTATGGCTGAATAAAGTGGCGAGATCACGGAAAGTTTTCGGTTCGTAATTCTCGAATAACTGATAGGCGATGATCAGCATCACATCTCCGGATAAAATTCCGGTATTCACATCCCAGAGTTCATGTACCGTAGGTTTGCCGCGTCTGATAGGGGCATCATCCATGATGTCATCGTGAACCAGTGAAAAATTATGGAAGATCTCCACAGCCAAAGCCGCATCTAGAGCCAGCTTGTGGTCTCCGCCAAAGAGATCCGTAGCCAGTAAAGTGAGAACCGGTCTCAGTCGTTTTCCTCCCAGGTTGAGTATATAAACCATGGGTTCATAGAGATTTTTAGGTTCCTCTGTCTTTATTTTCTCCTGTAAATGTGCGGTAAGCAGATCACGATAGGCTTCAGTGCTGAACATCAAAAAAAATTTTTGCTAAAATACCATATTTCAAACGATCGCAAAGCTGGAAATAACGTTAATAAATTGTAAACCTGTGGAAACTTTTTTGGTTTTTAAAGTTTCCCGCTATAAATTTGCGCTCTTATGAAAGAAAAGATTTTAGATAAGAGTGCTGAAATGTTTCTGCATCTTGGTTTCAAGAGTGTTACACTGGATGATATAGCCAACTCCATTGGAATTTCAAAGAAGACCATTTATCAGCATTTCAGTAATAAAAATGAATTGGTGGAAGCCTGCGTATTTCACCTTTTCGATCGTATTACTTGTAGTCTTGAGTCGATAAAGGAAGAATCTGAGAATCCTATCGAAGAATTATTTCGTATTAAATGGGTGATCAGGCAACAACTTAAGAATGAAGCCAATTCTCCTTATTTCCAATTAAAGAAATATTATCCCAAAACCTTTAAATGCTTTCGAAACCGGCAGAAAGGCTATATGCTGGAATGCGTGGTGGAGAATATCACTAAAGGTATTGAGATGGGATTATTTCGAAAAGAACTCGATGTTGACTTTACAGGAAGGATGTACTTCGCCGGTATGATCTCTACCAAAGATGAAGAGGTTTTTCCGCTGGATATCTATCCTAAGGATCACTTAGCAGATCTTTTTCTCGATTATCATTTACGGGCGATCGTAACGCCTAAAGGATTAGAGACCCTCGACCAATTTAATAATATAGATAAACAAAAAAAGCAATGAAGAGACTAGTATTAGTCGTATCGCTGTTATTGGCATTATCTGCCGAGGCCCAACAAGCAAAGCAATATAGTTTTAGCCTGGATGAAGCCATACAGTTCGCACTGGACAGCAGTTATACCGCGATCAATTCGCGGCGAGAAATAGCCAAAGCGCTTAAAAAGAAATGGGAGACCACCGCGAGTGGTTTACCGCAGATCGACGGAGCCGTTGATTATCAGAATCAGTTAAAACAACCTGTTACTCCCCTTCCCGGTGAACTTGTCGGACAAGATCCCGGAACCTTTGTTCCTGTAATTTTTGGAGTGAAACAGCAAATGTCGCTTACCGCAACCCTGCGCCAGTTGATCTTTGATGGTTCTTATCTGGTTGGATTACAAGCCGCAAAGGTCTTCGTGGAATATAACGATAATGCCAACGAAAAGACCTTACTGGAGGTTAGAAAAGGAGTGATCAATGCCTATGGAGGTGTGCTTCTTGCTGAGGAAGGTATCGATATACTCGAGAAGAACCGCCAGACGCTCAGTGAGAATCTGAGAGAGACTCGGGCTACCTTTGAAAGTGGTTTTGCAGAAGAAGAAGACGTGGAACAACTTCAGATTACATTACTGCAGATCGAAAATGATTTGAGAAATGCCATTCGTATGAATGAGATCTCACGTCAGATGCTGAATCTGGCTTTGGGTATTTCTGTAGATGCCGCAGTAAACCTCGAAGATAACCTCAGTACACTTACCATGAAGGAGATCGGATCAGGTATCGCCGAGGAAGCATTTATTATGGATGAGAATGTTGATTTTAAGATCGCTAATAATCTGACCTCTCAGAGAGAGTTGGAGTTAAAGCTCGAAAAGAGTAAGGCATTACCATCGCTTAACGGTTTTGTGAATTATGGTACCACAGCATTCAATCAGGATTTCGTGTTCTTTAAAAGTGAAACACCCTGGTATCAGAGTTCGATTCTAGGAGTGAGCATGAACATTCCAATCTTTAGTTCGCTTTTGAGAAGTGCCAGAACACAGCAGGCTAAAATCGCTCTGGATCAGTCACAAACCCAATTGCAGGAAACCATACAGCAGATCGAACTGGAATACCATCGTTCGATGAGCAATTTTGAATATGCCGTAGCAAAATATGATGCAGCTACGCAGAACCTTCGGCTTTCCGAAAGGGTGGAAGGAAAGAATCAGGTCAAGTTTCGTGAAGGGATCGCCAGTAGTTTTGACTTAAGGCAGGCACAAACGCAGCTTTACAACGCTCAACAGGCTTATATTCAATCCATGGTAGATGTGATCAATGCGAAAGCAGCTCTCGAAACGGTATTGAATACACCGGATCTCGGATTGAATAAAGAATAATAACACACACCAGCATATAAACAAGCAAAAATGAAAAGGTTTTTAGGAATTTTAATTATACCCATGTTGATCGCTTCCTGTGGTGGCGAATCAAAAAAATCAGTAGATAGCGTTATCGAATCCGGTGATCTCACAACGATCAGAGCTAAGAAGGAAAGCCTTACCGAAGAATTCGACGTGATCGCTGCTGAACTGGCTAAACTCGATGAGGCGATATCCAAACTCGATACAGTAAAGAAACTCGCTTTGGTATCTTCACTGAAGATCAGTGATACCCTGTTCCAGCATTATGTGCAGCTCCAGGGAAATGTTAGTACCAAACAAAATATCGTCATGAATTCTGAATATTCAGGAATCCTTAAAGAGGTTTTAGTGAAGGAAGGTCAACAGGTGAAAAAAGGTCAGCTTCTCGCTCGTATCGATGACGGAGGACTTTCTGCTCAGCTGGCACAGTTACAGGTTCAAACGGAACTGGCCAAGACCACTTTTGAACGTCAAAAACGTCTTTGGGAACAGAATATCGGTTCTGAAATGCAGTACCTGCAGGCTAAGACTCAATTCGAAGCGAATCAGAACGCTGTTGCCCAACTCGAAAGTCAGCTTGGAAAAACCAGAGTTACAGCACCCTTCACCGGTTCCATCGATGAAATTATTGCAGATCCCGGATCCAATCTCGCTCCAGGTTCCCCTGTGCTTCGTATCGTAAGCCTCGGTGATATGTATATCGAGATCGAGGTTCCTGAGATCTATATACCCAGTATTTCCAAAGGAACCGAAGTGAAAGCCTATTTCCCGGTTCTCGGCAAAGAATATACCACTAAAGTTCGCCAGGTAAGTAACTTCATCAACCCTGCCAATCGTACTTTCCGTGTGGAATTCGCAGTACCTAATGATAACGGACTTATAAAACCTAACCTGACCGCAAGAGTGAAGATCAATGATTATACCAGTGAGAAAGCCATGCTGATCCCACAAAGTATCATTACTGAAAATGCTGACGGTGATCAGTATGTGTATACGACTGTAAAAGCCGAAGGAGGAATTGAGACTGAGGTTCAGCAAACGATCATCACGACCGGCAAAACTCAGGGAGATCTGGTTGAAGTACTTGAGGGTATCGAACCCGGAGATGAGATCATCAGTGAAGGAGCCAGAAGTTTACTTCCTGGACAAAAGGTACAAATCAAAAACAACTAGCCTTAAATGAGTAAGATTCAAAAAAATACAGAAAAGGAATTCGGTCTTTCTTCCTGGGCAATCGAAAATAGCACCACGATATTCGTGCTTATCGGTCTGTTTCTGGTGATGGGTATTTCCGCCTATTATGGAATGCCAAGAGAAAGTTTTCCTGAGGTAAGTGAAACCAAAATCTATGTGAGTACTCCCTATCCCGGGAATACCTCAGAAGATATTGAACGACTTATTACAGATCCGCTTGAGGATGAACTCAAAAACCTGAGTAATGTGGTAGAGATCACTTCTACTTCTCAGGAGGATTATTCAATTATAACGGTGGAATTCGATGAGAATATTACCGTGGAAGCAGCGAAACAATTGGTCAAGGATGAGGTGGACTCTAAAAAAGCCAGTGAAGACTGGCCTTTGTTCAACAATGCTAAAGTGGAACCCAACGTATTTGATCTGGTACTCTCTGAAGAGATCCCGATTCTTAATGTTAATATCAGCGGAAATTATCCCGTAGATAAACTGAAGGAATATGCGGAATACCTCGAAGATCGTATCGAAGATCTGGATGCGATCAAACAGGCAGATATCCGTGGTGCTCAGGATAAAGAAGTGGAGGTTGCTGTGGATGTCTATAAGATGATGGCAGCCAAAGTGAGCTTTGACGATATCCTGAATGCGATCAGAAACGGAAATGTGACCATGTCTGCCGGAAATATGATCACCAGCGGACAAAGAAGAACGATCCGAATTCTCGGAGAGATCGAACGGCCGGTGGAATTGAATAATTTCGTCGTTAAGTCTCATGACGGAGCCGTATATCTGCGTGATGTTGCCAAAGTGACTTTCAGAGATAAAGATAAAACCACCTATGCCCGTGAATTTGGAGAAAACGTGGTGATGCTCGATGTTAAGAAACGTGGCGGTAAAAATATGATCGAGGCGGCAGATGAGATCCGTGAGATCATAAAAGAGGCGGAAACAGACTATTTTCCAAAAGATCTGTATGTCTCCATGGCTAATGATCAGTCGACCAAAACGCTGAATCAGGTGAATGACCTGGTGAACAATATCATTTTCGGGGTGATCCTCGTGGTGTGGATCCTGATGTTCTTCCTTGGGTTCCGTAATGCACTCTTTGTAGGGTTTGCGATCCCGATGTCGATGTTTATGTCGCTGATGATCCTGCAGGCACTGGGCTATACCTTGAATACCATGATCCTGTTCGGACTCATCATGGGGCTGGGGATGCTCGTGGATAATGGTATCGTGGTTGTTGAGAACGTTTACCGACTCATGGATGAGGAAGGGATGAGTAGAATGGAAGCAGCCAAGAAAGGTATTGGTGAGATCGCGGTGCCGATCATCATATCTACCGCCACTACGGTTGCCGCATTTGTGCCGCTTGGAATGTGGCCCGGGATCATGGGTGAATTTATGATCTTCTTCCCGATCACGCTTTCCGTTGTATTGGGTTCTTCCCTCTTTGTGGCAATATTTATGAATTCCATGCTGGTTTCAAGATATATGGACACGGGCGAAAAGAAATTGACCCGTAAGCAATTGATCCGTCTAAGCCTGTTCCTTTGTACCCCGGGTGTTCTTATCCTGATCTTCGGAGGGGAAATGAGAGGTTTTGGATCATTGATGATCGTTACTGCTGCGATGTTCTGGATCTATCGATACTGGCTGAAAGGTTCAGCGGAATGGTTTCAGAATAAGGTGTTGGTTTCCCTGGAGAATGGATATAAGAAAACGGTTGGATTTGCACTTAAAGGGTTCCGTCCCTATCTTTTTTCAGGAGGGATATTTCTTCTTCTGATCATCACGTTCGTGTTATTTGCAGGTTCGTTACAAAGCCACCGAACCAAAGTTGAGTTCTTTCCCGATAACAAACCAAATCAGATCAATGTCTACATCGAGTATCCTCAGGGAACCGATATTGAAAAGACCAATGCGATCACCAAAGATATCGAAGGCCGGGTATACAATGTCATCAATGACAGTGAATACATGGATGGCGACTATAATTTCATGACCGAATCTGCGGTTTCTCAGGTTGGGGAAGGTTCCGGTAACCCGATGACCAGTATGGGGTCTTCTGCAGAAATGCCACACCGTGCCAAAATTACGGCAACCCTCAGAGAGTTTAAATTCCGAAGAGGTAAAGACAGCGAAATATTGCGTCAGAAAGTTCAGGAGACCTTAAAAGGCGTTTATCCCGGACTCGCAATTTCTGTGGAAAAGGATGCCGTTGGTCCTCCGGTAGGATACCCGATCAATATCGAACTTACAGGGGAGAACTATGACGAACTAATTCTTACAGCAGAGAATATGCTTGATTTCATCAACCGTAAGAATATTGCCGGTATTGAAGAATTGAAGGTAGATGTGAACAAAGGTAAACCCTCGATGATCGTGGAGGTTGACCGTGAAAAGGCAGGAGAACTCGGAGTTGCCGTCGGACAGGTAGGAAATCAGTTAAGACGTTCTATTTTTGGCGAGAAGGCCGGAGTTTATAAGGAGAGCGGAGATGATTATGATATCTATGTACGCTTCAATGAAGAACAACGTTATAATAAGAATGCCATTTTTGAACAGAATATAATCTTCAGGGATCAGGCCAGTGGTCAGATCAAGGAGATACCGGTTTCAGCGGTGGCAAGACAAAGAAATACCTCTGCCTTTAGTGCGATCAAGCATAAAGAGACCAAAAGGGTAGTTACTGTGTATTCTGGATTACAGCCCGGATTTACCGATGCAAACGCTATTGTAGAGCAAATACAAAAGGAAATGGTAGATTTCGAAATGCCCTCGGGTGTTGAAATCGATTTCACCGGACAGTTGGAGGAGCAGCAAAAACAAATGAAGTTCCTGATGGGGGCCTTCTTTGCCGGACTCGGTCTGATCATGTTCCTGCTGGTATTCCAGTTCAGTTCGATCTCCAAACCAACGATCATTATGATCGCGATCTTCCTGAGTTTTATCGGCGTGTTTGGTGGATTGATGATCACCGGTTGGCCGTTCGTGATCATGATGACCATGATGGGTATTATTTCCCTGGCGGGTATCGTGGTGAATAATGGAGTGGTATTACTGGATTATACGCAGATCCTGATCGATCGTAAACTCATCAAACTCGGCCTGCCGGATGGCGCTTATCTTGATGATAAGGATGTTAAGGATGCGATCATTGAAGGTGGACGTGCTCGTTTACGTCCGGTATTACTGACTGCGATCACGACTATTCTCGGACTGATTCCGTTAGCGATCGGATTGAATATCGATTTCTTTGGATTATTTACAAACTTTAATCCGGATGTTTATGTAGGGGGTGATAATAAAATTTTCTGGGGACCACTTGCTTGGACAGTGATCTTCGGACTCTTTATTGCGACCTTCCTGACCTTGATCATTGTGCCGACACTCTTCCTGATCACTTATAAAATGAAGCGGTTTTTCTATGGAAAAAGCGTGGAACGTGAAGAGAAGAAAGAACGCAAACGTAAAGCAAAGGAACAGAATGAACCTGAAGAAGTGTTCAGTAAATAAAATTAAGGCCGGATTCAAGTCCGGCCTTTTTTATTGGAAAAGTCGCAATTGGTCTGGATTCTTATTCAAAGTTTTGAACTCTGTGTATAATTCATGGTTGAGGGGTTTAAATTTTTGGTTCCTGAAGTATTTTCTTTTTGCCAAAGCGATGAGTTGATGCAGTTGTCTGGCCACTTCTCCTTCTCCTTTGGATCTCACGCCGAATCTACTATCGTTCAGTTGTCCGCCATGACACGCTTTAATCTGATTCAGGACTCGTTCTGCCCGATCCGGAATGGTTGTGTGTGCCCATTCGGTAAATATCCTTCCAATGGCCCCATTTAGCCTGACTACCGTAAACCCAATGGAGCTAGCCCCATGATCTGCTGCTGCTTCTGCTAGCGGCAGGATCTCCTGGCTGTTAAGTGCCGGAATTATCGGAGCGATCATCACATTTACTGGGATTCCTGCATCCGTTAGTATTTTTACGGTTTGCAAGCGTTTTGCTATGCTTGCGGTTCGCGGCTCTAACATTCGTCTTAGGTTCTCATCCAGTGTTGTAATAGAAATATTAATTCCGATCAACCGATGGTGATTCAACTCGGTAAGGAGATCCAGGTCTCGTAAGAGAAAGGCATTTTTGGTGATGATACCGGTGCAATGCCGGTATTTTAAAAAGACCTTCAGGCATTCCCGCGTAAGTCTGTATTTCTGTTCGGCAGGTTGATAGCAATCGGTGTTTCCCGAGAGTACAATGGTATTCCCTTTCCAGGAACGGCTTTTGAGTTTTTCTTCCAGAAGTAGGGCCGCATTCTTTTTTATTAATATGTTCTTCTCGAAATCCAATCCTGGATTGTATCCCCAGTATTCATGTGTATTCCGGGCGTAGCAGTATACACAACCGTGTTCACATCCCTGATAGGGGTTCATGGAATACTCCATACCTACATCCGGACTATCAACCTTGTTTACGATCGATTTGGGGAAGACTTCGAGGAATTTTGTTTTTCCGGTTTCCGCTTCTTCGCCTTCCAGCCTGCAGAATTCCAGGAATTCAGGGTCAGATTCATGGGTAAACCTGTCAAATCTGTTGCTGATATGGGTCTGAGCACCTCTTCCTTTTATGATCGATCTATTGGACATAGTCCAAATTTAAGGAAATAATCCATTTAAAAGAAAGAAAATTGATCTGATTATTTTTTGTAACTTTTTCAATGATAAACCATTAAACTTTTAATAGCAAACAAACTATGAAACGCAGAAAGTTCATTAAGCGTGCCGCGATGGCCGGTAGCGCATTTTACATTGTGCCTTCCCATGTTTTGGGTGGCAAACATGTTCCTCCGAGTGATACACTCTATATGGCCGGTTTCGGTGTCGGTGGACGTGGTGGAGGTGTGGTTGGAGAACTGCATCAAACCGGAAAAGTGAAGTTCGTCGCATTTTGTGATGTCGATGACAGAAGCGCTGCCGGGACTTATAAGAAATTCGATAAAACCGCCAAATATAAAGACTTCAGAAAGGTTTATGATGCCCATCTGAAAGAGATCGATGCGGTGATGGTAGCAACACCCGATCATAATCATGCTACGATTGCGATACCTTTTATGCGTGCTAAAAAGCATGCTTATGTTGAAAAACCGTTAACCCATAACATCATGGAAGCGCGATTGATGTCAAAAGTTGCCGCTGAAAATGGTATCGTAACCCAAATGGGAAATCAGGGGAGTTCATCAGACGGTATCCGTACCGCTCAGGAATGGATCGATGCCGGTGTTATTGGGAAAGTAAATCGTGTGGATTGCTGGACGAACAGGCCAGTATGGCCACAGGGTATGAAAAGTGAGTTGCCGGGGCAACCGGTTCCCGCAGAACTCGATTGGGATCAGTGGCTCGGACCCGCAGCCATGAGACCGTACAATGATGCCTATCTGCCGTTCAAATGGCGGGGTTGGTGGGATTTTGGCACCGGGGCACTCGGAGATATGGGTTGCCATATCATGGAAACTCCTTTTAAAGCCTTAGGTCTAGGATATCCGTATGAAGCCGAAGCGAGTTGTACTACGGTTTGGTCGGGAGATTTTGTAGAGGCGAATTATGCGAGTGCTTGTCCGCCTTCATCTGTCGTGCGATTGAAATTTAAAAATGATACACATGGCGATGTTTCTCTGAACTGGTACGATGGTGGAATTATGCCGGATATACCGGAGCAACTTCAAAAGGGGGAAACCATCGGTGATACCGGTGGAGGAAGTATTTTCTATGGGGAGAGAGGAATCCTGGTTACCGATACTTATTCTGCTAACCCTCGTATCCTGAAACATTATAAGGATAGCGTAGGAGATTTTCCGAAAGAAACCTTGCAAAGGGTTAAGAAAGGACATGCTGATAATTTCGTTAACGGATGTTTAAACGGGACAGAGACTTCTTCACCTTTCTCTTACGCCGGTAAACTTACTGAAGCTGTATTGATGGGTAATCTCGCGATAAGAGCTTATCAGATGAAAGAATTAAAGAACGGGAAATCCCCAGGTGACTGGGAACCGTATAATTATCCGGGTAGAAAAAAACTTCTATGGGATGGTGAACGTATGGAGGTGACCAACTTTAAAGAAGCCAATGATTGGGTTAAGGGAGAATACCGTGATGGCTGGAAGCTGAGTTAATGTTGGAAACTATCGGTCTGATGGCACATTGAATAGTGACGATTTCCTTTGCCTCGCATTCGTCAAGTGTCGATTCACTGCTTGCGCTGCGTGAAGTGTCGTCGCTATTTGTGGGCCTTTAGCCCAAAATGCTATACTGACCTGTGGTGAAAGTGTTCTTCGCTGGCTCAGTTGATTGGATGTGGAATTTAGATGCTCAGCGTCTGTTTGGGATAGTATAAAAATGAAAAGGGTGGACTAACGTCCACCCTTTTCTTGCCCCAAATCTTACCATGAACTTAACCTACTTATGCTATGGTGATGTAAAGATATATTTGGGTTTGAATACTGTTAAATAAATCTGATTAACGTATGCTTTTTTAGATGAAATACCTGAGACGGGCTATAAAAAACTGATGGGTATAAAAAACAGTAAATCAGTAAGTTAGAAGTGTGATTTAAACAGATACAAAACGTGTAGGACTTTATTTATACAAAATAAAAAAGGTGGAAATTAATCCACCTTTTTTGCCCCAAATCTTACCATGAACTTAACCTACTTATGCTATGGTGAAGTAAAAGTATACGGATGTGCTTCAATCTCAAAAAGAATAAGTTTAAAGTCTTTTCTTTTAGATTAATGGAATGAAATCCGATGAACTACAACGTTATTTCTGATGAACTACCTAATTCTTATATACTAATACTTATTACGTATTTCATAGGGATGATTATGGTTTTATGAATTTTTAGGTTTTTAATCTATAATCCGTTCTAAATCGGTGACCATCCTTTTCCTGATGACTCGGGCCAACTTCGGTGAAGTCGAGGTGTGATCCTGTATGCGACAGGCAGCCTTCCTCTATTTGTTTAAGATTTCATCGAGTGGCGTTGCTATCGTAGTGCTTTCAAATGAGGCTGCTATAATGACTTGTGGCAATATTTACGAAGTGATTTCACGGACACAGTTTAGAGTGGTTATTGAAGGTTCCTTTGTGGGAGGTCTGTGGTTCGGTATATAAATAAAAAGGGCAGACGTTAGTCTGCCCTTTTTGCCCCAAATCTTACCATGAACTTAACCTACTTATGCTATGGTGAAGTAAAAGTATACGGATGTACTTCAATCTCAAAAAGAATAAGTTTAAAGTCCTTTCTTTTAGATAAATGGAATGAAATCCGACAAACTACAACGTTATTTCTGACGAAATGCTTCATTCTTATAGACTAATACTTTATACGTATTACCTAACGTCGATAAAAGTTTTGAGATTTTTGGAGAGGACTGCCTGTTGGGTGGGTTCTTTTAATAGTACCAGATCATAGTTCCGTGACGATCTTGTTTGCCGGAGGCAGGCAAGACATCGGACGGACCTTTGGTGAAGCTGTTACGTCTTCTCACAGAATTTGGAAGGCCTGTTTGCGCTTCCTGAATTGTTGTCATTATTTAGGTCCATGAGGCCTAAAGTCTAAATCGACTTGACGTGGAAGTTATTGGGTAAGTTTAATTCTTCTTAGCGCTCTTCAGAAGGTCAGGTTTAATGGTGGTTAATGGCGTTAGCTGTACAGAAGGTTTGTTGGTTTGGTATATAAATAAAAAGGGCAGACGTTAGTCTGCCCTTTTTGCCCCAAATCTTACCATGAACTTAACCTACTTATGCTATGGTGATCTAAAAGTATGCGGATGGATTTCTATGTCAAAAAGAATAGGTTTAAAAGCCTTTCTTTTAGATTAAAGGAACGTTTTTCGATTAATGGCATGTTTCTTAAGTGTTGAAAATCAGTATACCAAATGGTTTTTTTATTGTTAATAAATCGATATTTGAGGTGTTGGTGTTAACAATGAGCTGCTCTGATTTTTTCTAAGGTATCGTATTATGAAAAATCCTTTTGAAAGATTTGCGTATCCAAGCCAGGAAGTTTTCACTTCTGATTTAATGAATATAAAAGGCTGAAAATGAGAAAATATTAAAAAGATGTGGGGTGAAATGAAGATTGTGTAAAATAAAAAAGGTGGAAATTAATCCACCTTTTTTGCCCCAAATCTTACCATGAACTTAACCTACTTATGCTATGGTGACATAAAGATAAGCGGTAAGTTTTTGTTTAATGTTAATTATCGGTTAAAATGCACAAAATACCGATGAAATGCACATTATCTTCGATAAAATCCAAATATTATTAATAAGCTCTCTCCTTTATTCCTTCGTAAAAATTGATGAAAGCTCTGTTAACCACACGGTTACCACCCGGAGTTGGGTAATCTCCGGTGAAATACCAGTCACCTAGATTTTTAGGACAAGCGATATGTAGATTATCAACCGTTTGGTAAATGATACTTACTTCCGCATTGATGCCCTCCGGACTCAGAATTTCTGAGATCTTAGCAGATATCTCTTCATCTGTAAAAGGTTCATAGATGCGTTGTACCGCATTGACTACCTCCTTGTCGTCAAGATCAACCTGAGACTTACAGCTATCGTATACTTCTTCTACTATATAATAGGTGTCGCGTTCTTCGTGAAGCGCCAATGCAGCTCGGAAAGCAACAAGGTCTTCCAGGCGCGCCATGTCGATACCATAACAATCTGGATATCGAATTTGTGGTGCCGAGGATACCACAACGATCTTCTTAGGATTCAGGCGGTCCAGTATTCGAAGGATACTTTTCTTTAGAGTAGTTCCACGTACGATACTGTCATCGATAATAACAAGGTTGTCAGTTTTTTTAACCGAACCATAAGTGATATCATAGACATGTGCAACAAGATCATCACGGCTGCTGTCTTCTGTGATAAATGTTCTCAGTTTAGCATCCTTGATCGCGATCTTTTCGATCCTTGGTCTGAGCGATAGTATCTTATGTAGCTTTTCTCTGCTCAGGTCTTTGCCTGCTTCCAGGATCAGCTGCTCCTTTCTTAAATTCAGATAATTCTGTGCTTCTTTGACGAGTCCGAAGAAGGAAGTTTCCGCCGTGTTTGGAATATAGGAGAAAACGGAATTCTGCAGATCTCCGTCAACCTCTTCTATGATCTTGGGAAGTAAAAGACTGCCGAGTTTCTTACGTTCCTTGTAGATCTCTGCATCGGATCCTCTTGAGAAATAGATACGTTCGAAGGAACATGCCTTGCGTTCAAGAGGTTCCAGTATTTTTTTCAGTTTGGTTTCTCCACTTTTCTTAATGATGATAGCTTTTCCCGGTGGCAGTTCTTCGATGTCTTCGAATTCAACATCGAATACGGTTTGTATCACCGGACGTTCAGATGCCACTACAACCACTTCATCATCCTGATAAAAGTAAGCCGGGCGAATACCTGCCGGATCACGAAGTACGAAAGCATCACCATGTCCGATAAGTCCGGCCATGGCATAACCACCATCCCAGTTTTTGGCAGCTTTTCTAAGGATCTTGGCAACATTGAGTCTGTCGGCAATGATCGGTGAAGCTTCCATTTTATTGAAACCTTCTTTTTTGACCTCTTTGTAGAGTTTGGCTACTGCATCATCCAGGAAATGACCGATCTTTTCCATTACGGTAATGGTATCTGCTTTTTCCTTTGGATGTTGCCCGAGTCTGATCAGGTTGCTGAAGAGCTCGTTTACATTGGTCATATTAAAGTTACCGGCTACGATCAGGTTACGATGCATCCAGTTGTTTTGTCTAAGGAATGGGTGAACACTCTCGATACTGTTCTTTCCGAAAGTACCATATCTAACATGTCCGAGCATCAACTCCCCAACATAAGGAACCTCTTTTTTCATCAGGTTCATGTCATTCTGATACTCAGGATTCGCGATAAGCTCTTCATTGATTCTGCTGTTGATCTGATTGAAGATATCCTGAATAGGCTGACTCTGATTGGAGCGAACTCGGCTCATATATCTTTCGCCGGGTTTCATATTCATTTTAATGCTCGCAAATCCTGCTCCATCCTGCCCTCTGTTATGCTGCTTTTCCATCATAAGGTACATCTTATTGATGCCGTAAAAAGCAGTGCCATATTTTTCTTTGTAATACTCCAAAGGTTTACGGAGCCTTACGAGGGCGATCCCACATTCGTGTTTAATAGCGTCACTCATTGTAAATATTTAAAAACCGCAACGGTTGTTATGCTAAGTTGATATCAAATTGTGTCAGGTTTCTGAACTGCTCCAGGCGTTCAAAAACTTCTTTTTTATCTAAGCCCTGCATTCTTTCGGTTCCAAACTTCTCCACACAGAAAGAGGCGAGGTTGGATCCGTAGATCACGGCATTCTTCATATTTTCAAAAGAATAATCTTCGGTAAGGGCGAGGTATCCTGCAAATCCTCCGGCAAAGGTGTCGCCGGCACCCGTGGGGTCGAACACATCGCGTAACGGTAAGGCAGGTGCAAAGAATACATTTTCACCATTAAATAGTAAAGCACCGTGTTCTCCTTTTTTGATCACTACATATTTCGGACCCATTTCATGGATCTTTTCAGCTGCAGTTACCAACGAGTATTCTCCGGAGAGCTGTCTTGCCTCTTCATCATTGATCGTAATAACATCTACTTTGGCGATCACCTCTTCTAATTCTTTTGGAGTATGATTCATCCAGAAGTTCATAGTGTCCAGTACCGTCATTTTAGGTTTTGTTTCCATCTGATCGATTACGCTCATTTGGACGGAGGGATGTAGATTTCCTAACATCAGTACTTCCGAATTTTTAAATCCTTCAGGAACGACCGGCTGAAAATCAGCGAGAACATTAAGCTGGGTGTCCAGGGTTTCTCTCACATTGAGGTCGTTCATGTATTTTCCTTTCCAGAAAAAAGTTTTTCCTCCAGGTACGATCTCAATACCGTCAGTATTGATACCATGTGTTTTTAATAATTCGAAATATTGGCTCGGAAAGTCTTCACCGACAACAGATACGATCGCAGCATCTATTCTGAACTGAGAAGCGGCAAGTCCGATAAAAGTACCGGCACCGCCCAGAATCTTGTCAGTTTTACCAAAAGGGGTCTCTATAGCATCAAAGGCTACCGTACCTACAATTAGTAATTTACTCATGCAGTTATTTTTTTTGCAAATATAAGCTAACTTTTCAGTATACCTTTTCTGTTTGGCAAAAGATTGAGGATCAGTGACGATACTCATGAGAATTTGATCGCTCGTTCTTGGCTTTCAGCAGGTTGTGACACACATATAACTAATATACTAAATCTTTTCATCTGAAAACTATTACGACTGAGTATCCGTGTCTGAAGATTGTAAGGTGCCTGGCGGCAGGATCGTCACTATTCCTCAAATCCTGTGTCAATAAGTAATTTTGAATTCTTGGAAGCTTCCACTGCCAGGAAATCACAGCGTTCGTTCTGTGGGTGATTGTTGTGGCCTTTAACCCAGATAAAGTCGACTTTATGTTTGCGGTATTCTCTTAAAAATGCCATCCAGAGATCAGCATTTTTCTTACCGCTGTAGTTTTTCTTTTCCCAACCGAATACCCAGCCTTTTGTAACTGAATCGATCACGTATTTGGAATCGGAGAATACCAGGACGGTTGTATTGGGTTTTTTTAGTTTGCGGAGTGCTTCGATCACGGCCAGTAGTTCCATCCGGTTATTGGTGGTTTTACGAAATCCTTGCGAAAACTCTTTACGGTAAGGTTTGCCTACCCACTCCATTATAATACCATAACCGCCGGGACCAGGGTTGCCACGGGAAGAACCATCTGTATATATATGTACTTCAGCTTTATTCTGCATGTAACAATTGATCTATGATTACCGGGAAATGTGCATATTCCAGTTCGTGAACCTTGGCGGCTACATCTTCGGCGGTATCGGTTTCAGCTACGGGGGTGCTTTGCTGAAAGATCACAGCACCTTCATCATAATGCTCATTCACATAGTGTATCGTTATGCCGGATTCCTTCTCCTTATTTTCGATAACTGCTTGATGTACGAACATGCCATACATTCCTTTTCCGCCGAATTTTGGGAGTAAAGCAGGGTGAATATTGACGATTTTACCAGGAAAAGCCTTTACCATATCCTCCGGAACCTTCCATAAAAAGCCTGCCAGAACAATAAGGTCCGGAGACAGGTTTTGAAGGAGTGAAGTGACGATTCCGGCCTCAAATGCCTTGCGGTTAAAACTCATGGCAGGCACCTTTAATCGATTGGCGCGATCGAGTACGGCGGCCTCCTTCTTGTTGGATAATAACAAGCTGACAGTTACTGAATTATGATCTTTGAAGTAGTTGATTATATTCTCTGCGTTGGAACCTGAGCCGGATGCGAAAATGACAATTCTTTTCATGAGAAAACACGACATTTATTGATCTGACAAAAAAAAGAATAAAAATTAACAATCAGAGGGTAAAATCTAAATAGTTGGTTTAAAATTGCTAACTTTAAAAGCACATTTTATCGTCAAAACGTTTTTTTAAAGCAAAGTTTTTTATTTTTGCCAACAATTAAATTTTAAAACAAAAAATTATGTCAGACATTGCATCAAGAGTAAAAGCGATTATCGTAGACAAATTAGGTGTAGATGAAAACGAAGTTGTGCCGGAAGCAAGCTTCACTAACGATTTAGGCGCAGACTCATTAGACACTGTAGAATTGATCATGGAGTTTGAAAAGGAATTTGATATCCAGATCCCTGATGATCAAGCCGAAAATATTGCTACTGTTGGTCAGGCGATCAAATACATAGAAGAAGCAAAATAAGATTTTCAATAAAGTTACTACCAAGGAATTTATTCATGCAATTTTGTGTGAATAAATTTTTTTGGTAGATTATCTTCTTTAAGAATTCAAAATTTATTCAGATGGAACTGAAGCGGGTTGTAGTTACAGGACTTGGTGCCTTAACGCCAATTGGTAATAACATAAAAGAATATTGGGAGAGTCTCAAGAACGGGGTTAGCGGTGCTGCACCGGTGACTCATTTTGATGCTTCAAAATTCAAAACTCAATTCGCTTGTGAGGTAAAGAATTTTAACCCTGCCGATTTTATCGACAGAAGAGAAGTTCGCAGAACCGATCGATTTGCTCAATATGCAATGGTTACAGCTGACGAAGCTCTTTTGGATTCCGGACTTGATCTGGAAGCGGTGAATAAATATCGTGTCGGAGTGATCTGGGGAGCCGGTATCGGAGGATTGGAGACCTTCCAGGAGGAAGTTACCAATTATGCTCTCGGTGACGGAACACCAAGATTCAATCCGTTCTTTATTCCTAAAATGATCGCTGATATCGCGCCGGGATTAATTTCTATTAAATATGGATTTATGGGACCTAACTATACTACGGTCTCAGCCTGTGCCTCGTCTGCGAATTCAATCATTGATGCGCTTAATTCAATCAGACTCGGTCACACTGATGTAGTGATAACCGGTGGGTCTGAGGCAGCTGTTACAGCTGCAGGAATGGGTGGGTTCAATGCCATGCATGCCATGAGTACCAGAAACGACGATCCAAAAACTGCGTCCAGACCGTTCGATGCAAACAGGGATGGATTCGTTCTTGGAGAAGGTTCCGGAGCCCTTGTTCTGGAAGAATACGAACACGCAGTGGCCAGGGGTGCCAAAATCTACGCTGAAGTTGTAGGTGGCGGACTCTCGTCAGATGCGTATCATATGACAGCTCCTCACCCGGAAGGGATCGGAGTGGTGGCAGTTATGAAAAACTGCCTTGAAAATGCCGGAATTAAACCGGAAGATATCGATGCGATCAATACGCACGGTACCTCGACTCCTCTTGGAGATGTTGCCGAACTGAAGGCTATCGGTAAGGTTTTCGGTGATCATGCTAAAAACATCAATATCAACTCTACGAAATCGATGACCGGTCACTTACTCGGAGCTGCCGGGGCTGTAGAGGCTATCGCTTCCATCCTTGCGATGGAACACAGCCTGGTGCCACCAACGATCAACCATGAGACAGTTGATGAGAACATTGATCCCGAATTGAACCTGACCCTCAATAAAGCTCAGGCACGCGATGTGAAATACGCGATGAGTAATACCTTCGGATTTGGTGGTCACAATGCTTGTGTGATCTTTAAAAAACTAAATTAGTCATAACCCATTTGAATGAAGTTCATTCGCAAAATATTAAATTCCCGATCCGACCAGGACGGGGATTTTTTTTTAGAATTGACAAAAATTCTCGGGTTTAAGCCCAAAGACCTCGAATTTTATCGGAAAGCGTTTACCCACCGTTCCGTTAATAAAAAGGACGATGAAGGAAATCCGATCAACTATGAACGGCTGGAATTTCTTGGTGATTCCATGCTGAGTGCCATTATTTCCCATTACCTTTTCAATGAGGTCCCCTCCGGAGATGAAGGATATCTTACCAAAATGCGTTCCAAGGTGGTTTCCAGAGAACACCTCAATGAACTCGGTAAGGATCTCGGGCTAATCAATTTCGTCCGTAGCAAGATTCCTAAAGATAATTTCGGAGAGAATATTCACGGAAATGTATTTGAGGCCCTCGTCGGAGCGATATATCTGGACAGAGGTTATCATTTTTGTGAACGTTTTATCCAGAAAAGAGTGATCGATCCCTATGTCGATATCGAACAACTCGAAGGCAAGATCATCAGTTATAAAAGTCTCATTATCGAGTACTGTCAGAAGGAGAAAAAGAAGTTCTTTTTCGATGTCTATGAAGATGATGGAAATGAAGATATTAAACATTTTGGAGTAAAACTCTATATCAATAATAAGCTGATCGCCAAAGGGCGTGCTACGTCAAAAAAGAAGGCAGAAGAGATTGCGGCAAAACGCACGTATTATGCACTTCAAGCCAAAATTGACGAGATAATTTGAAGATACTATAACGTTTTCGTTAAAATTTTGATACTAAGGACGTTTCAAAAGTTGCTAAGTCGGTGTCAGAATTATATCTTTACATTTCCTTGTAAAAGCACATATGGCTGTCTACAAACTATTGGATGATTTTTACGAACACGCTTTCTCCCTGATCGCCATTCACGGATCCCTGGAAGATTTCAGGTTAGCCTATTTCCTTAATGCTACCGCTGGTTTAAAGCTTCAACGGCTTAAAAATGACCTGCTTGTCAATGGGGATGAAAGGTATCCTGTGTTTGAATGGTATGATGAGATGAAAGAAGTTCATTGGAACCTCGTAAAAAATCGATCTAGAATGCAATATGAGCAAACGATAAAACAAACTAGTATGTTCGAAGGCAAAAGCGCCTATAAAACCACCTGTCTGATTCCGGAATATCCCAAAGTGGATTTTTTCCTTAAAATCGATAATGAAGGTAAATACCCTTATACAGCGGTGCTTACCCAACGAATTAAGGA
The DNA here is from genome assembly GCF_007279655.1 of Robertkochia solimangrovi. Taxonomy (GTDB): domain Bacteria; phylum Bacteroidota; class Bacteroidia; order Flavobacteriales; family Flavobacteriaceae; genus Robertkochia; species Robertkochia solimangrovi. The sequence goes on from NZ_QKWN01000001.1 coordinate 747,414, forward strand.
TATACCGCAGGTGATAACCGCCTATGAAATAGAACCCAAACAATTAAAATCAAAAAACAACTTAATTTTCCTGACTGATGCCTATTAATAAGAAAACAAAAATTGTAGCAACACTTGGTCCCGCAACTAGCACTAAGGAAGTTATAAAACAAATGATAGAAGCGGGAGTGAATGTTTTCCGCATCAATTTTTCTCATGCCGATTACGAAGATGTTAAAGAGCGCATCCAAATTATTCGCTCTTTAAACGACGAATACCACTATAACACCGCTATACTCGCCGACCTTCAGGGGCCTAAATTACGTGTAGGGGTTATGAAGGAAGACGTAGTGGTAAGTCCGGGTGATGAGATCACTTTTGAAACCGGAACCCCATTTGAAGGGAATGCTGAAAGAGTCTACATGAATTATAAGGAGTTTCCAAGGGATGTTAATCCTGGTGAACGTATCCTTCTCGATGATGGTAAGCTCATCTTTGAGGTTGTCGCTACCGATAAAAAAGCCAAAGTACAAGCTAAAGTTATTCAGGGTGGTCCGCTACGTTCCAAAAAAGGGGTGAACCTGCCAAATACAAATATTTCTCTTCCGGCCCTTACAAAGAAGGATATTAAAGATGCAATTTTTGCATGTGAACTGGAAGTTGACTGGATTGCTCTTTCATTTGTTCGTCATGGTTCCGACCTGATGGATCTTCAGAAGCTGATCGCAGAACATTCTGATTATAAAATTCCGATTGTTGCCAAGATCGAGAAGCCTGAAGCCGTTGAGAATATCGATAAGATCGTTGCTTATTGTGACGGGCTTATGGTTGCGCGTGGTGACCTCGGTGTGGAGATTCCTGCACATGAAGTGCCATTGGTACAGAAGCAGTTGGTACTTAGAGCTAAAAAGGCCAGAATACCAGTAATCATCGCTACACAGATGATGGAGACTATGATCAGTAGCCTTACACCTACCAGAGCTGAGGTAAATGATGTTGCTAACTCGGTTATGGACGGTGCAGATGCTGTGATGTTATCCGGTGAAACCTCCGTAGGAGCTTATCCTGTACAGGTGATCGAAAAGATGTCGAGTATCCTTACCAGTGTGGAACATTCTCCGCTGATCAAAGTGCCTCAGGAACCACCACATATCAAAACCAAACGTTACATTACGAAATCTGTTTGTTATCATGCTGCCTCTATGGCAAATGAGATCAATGCAAAAGTTATTTCTACACTTACCAATAGTGGGTATACTGCATTCCAGATCTCTGCATGGAGACCGAAATCTTATATTCTTGTATTTACTTCGAATAAGCGAATCCTTACCCAGCTTAGTATGCTTTGGGGAGTTAAGGCATTCTATTATGATAAGTTCGTAAGTACTGATCAAACCATAGAAGATGTAAACCAGATCGCTTGTGACAAAGGATTCCTTGAAAAAGGTGATATGATGATCAGTCTTGCAGCGATGCCGATCAAAGAAAAAGGTATGGTGAATACGCTTAGAGTTACCGAGATCTGATAAAGAATTAAAATATCATTATATAAAAAGAGGTTGTCAATTTTGACAACCTCTTTTGTTTATAGCGTATTTAAAAAAGTGTTCATTATAGTTTACGAACCCAGATATTTCTGAAGCTTACACCGCTATTATCATGATGATCCTGTAATTTTAACGGTCCGTCACCATGCTTTTCATCTTTTGGCCATCCGATGTATTCGGTGGTTCCATAAAGCACTGTATGGTCTTGTACAAGCACACCGTTCAGTAAAACCGTGATGGTGGCTGCTTTGGTCTTATTACCGTCCTTATCCCACTGCGGAGCATGATAGATAATATCATATTTCTGCCATTCGCCGGAAGGGTTGGCAGCATTTACCAGGGGAGGGTATTGTTTGTATAAAGAACCTGCTTGCCCGTTCACATAGGTTGGATTGTCGTAATTATCCAACACTTGTAGTTCGTATTTTCCCTGGAGGAAAATGCCGCTGTTGCCACGATGTTGACCTTCTCCGCGAGGTGTTTCAGGGTTTTTCCATTCTATGTGTAATTGTATATCGCCGAAACGCTCTTTGGTCTCGATATCACCAGCTCCATCTTTAACGGTCATACTTCCATCGGGATTGATGATCCATTTGGCTGCCTCTCCGTTGTCCACACTTTTCCATGCGTCCAGATTGGATCCGTCGAAAAGGATCTCTGCATCGCTCGGAACATTGTTTTCTGCACTCACAGGCGTAACCTTAGCCGGTACGGGTTCATAATATTCAGTGTCTTCCGGAGTAGTTGGAGACGGACCGGAATACTTTTCAGCCGTATAGGCGGAAACAACTCCCGGATTTGACTCTTTTTGCATGGTTACCGGAGCTTCCTCCTTGGTCTCATTACAGGAGATGATAAGGAAGCTGGAAACAAATAACAGATTTAAAGTTCTCAAGATTAAAGGCGTTTGATTTTAATATTTTTGAAGGCAACTTCATTACCGTGGTCCTGCAGACAGATCTTTCCGGATTCACTTTTTCCGAAAGCTTCCCAAGCTTTGAATTTGGAATTTGCAACCATGTTGTCCCACTCCTCTCCATGAACCGGAAATTCAACAACACGCTTTCCGTTGAGATCTACACTTCCTTTATTCTCATTATGATCGATGCGGATCACAAAGTGATTCCATTCCCCGGCTGGATTTACCGCATCGTCGAAAGCTGGAGCTACAAGGTCATAAAGTGCGCCGGCCTGATGAGTTTTCCCTGCTTTGGCATCGGGATGTCTTTCATTATCGAGAACCTGAATTTCAGGGCCACTCATATACGGTTCTTCGTATTCCGGTAATTCCTGAACCGCCCACATAATTCCGCTGTTGCCTCCTTCAGAAATATTCCAGTCCAGAGTAAGTTCAAAATTGGTAAAAGTCTCGTCGGTAACGATATTGTGACCGGAACTTCCATCAGGCTTGAAGATCAGCACGCCGCCTTCGATCTTCCATTGCTCCGGCATAACATCATCAGCCTCACCGTAAGTGTGCCAGGCATCCGTATTGGTGCCATCAAAAAGTACTTCCCAGTTATCCTTGGTTTCAGTCATAGCGGGTGTTTCCTTTTCAGTCATTGTAGCGGGTTCTTCTTTCGGTTTGTTTTCCTTGCAGGCAAATAAAAGAAGTAGCGCAACCGCGGTTATACTTTGTTTGATCATGGATTTATAGATTTAAGATTCTTTTCAGTTTATTTTCATCGATCTCAGCACCGGCAAAATCATCAAATGCTTTTTCCGTTGCTTCTATGATATGTCTTTGAATAAAAGGAGCACCTTCCCGTGCACCCTGTTCCGGACTTTTGATACAACATTCCCATTCCATCACGGCCCATACATCACAACCATACTGGGTCAATTTGGAGAAGATGCGCTTAAAGTCGATCTGGCCATCACCCAGAGAACGATACCTTCCAGCCCGGTCACCCCAGTTATTGTAGCCTCCGAATGCACCTTTTTTTCCGGTAGGGTTAAATTCTGAATCCTTTACATGAAATGATTTTATGAATTCGTGGTAGTGATCGATGTATTCGATATAATCTAATTGTTGTAAAACAAAATGCGAAGGATCGTATAAGATGTTAACGCGCTTATGATTTCCGGTGGCCTCCAGAAATCTTTCGAAAGTGTCTCCGTCATGAATATCTTCTCCCGGATGTACTTCGTAGCATACATCAACGCCATAATTGTCATATTCGTTAAGGATAGGCATCCAGCGTTTTGCCAGTTCTTCAAATCCCATTTCCACCAATCCAGGTGGTCGTTGTGGCCATGGGTGGAAGGTATGCCATAACAAAGCTCCGGAAAAGGTCGCATGAACCTTGAGTCCTAGGTGATGACTTGCTTTGGCAGCCTTCTTTACGGTATCGACGGCCCAGGCAGTCCTTGCCTTTGGATTATTCTTAACAGCATCGGGAGCGAAATTATCGAACATGATATCATAAGCAGGATTTACCGCAACAAGTTGTCCCTGAAGGTGGGTAGAGAGTTCCGTGATCTCCAGTCCATAACTGTTGATCTTTCCTTTTAGTTCATCACAATAGGTCTTGCTTTCTGCTGCCTTGTCGAGGTCGATAAGAAAATCAACCCAGGTAGGAATCTGAATTCCCTTGTACCCAAGATCGGCGGCCCATTTACAAATGCCGTCAAGCGAATTGAAAGGAGCTTTGTCATCTACGAACTGGGCGAGGAAAACGGCTGGTCCTTTGATTGTTTTCATAAGTCTTTTTCTCTTTTTTTATTTCATTCAGGACAAAGGAGTCCATGCAGTATTATTCTTGTCACTTTGTACAGCTGCGTACATGAATTTAACTCCACGCAGGCCGTCTTTTACAGTAGGATATTCTTTCTGCGGAGAGGGTTCTCCGTTCAGTTCTGCCATGAGGTTGATGGCGAAGTTTCTGTAAATCGTCGCGAAGGCTTCCAGATACCCTTCCGGATGTCCTGATGGCACCCTGTTGGTCTGAGCTTCCTCATACAGGTCGTTACCCCCCGGCGTAAATACCTTAAGAGGTTTGTCCAGCCAGCGCGTTAGTAATTTGTTTGGTTCTTCCTGACCCCATTCCAGGCTTCCTTTTTCTCCATAGACTCTGATCGCGAGATTGTTCTCTTCTCCGGTAGCGATCTGCGAGAACGACATGGTTCCTTTGGCGCCGTTGTCGAGTCGTACCAGGATATTTCCGTCATCATCGAGGATACGTCCTTTTCCGAAACGACCCAGGTCTGCAGCAAGTTCAGCGATCTTGAGGCCGGTAATATATTCCAGTAGATTTTCCGCATGGGTTCCAATGTCGCCCAAAGCTCCTCCAATACCCGATTTCGATGGGTCTACACGCCAGGAAGCTTGTTTGTTATCGGTATTTTCCACATCGGTGGCCATCCAGCCTTGAAGATATTGAACCTGGACTTTACGTATCTTTCCCAGGTCTCCTTTTTGGATCATAGTCTTTGCCTGCTTCACCATCGGATAACCGGTGTAATTGTGAGTGAGGGCAAAATGAAGTCCGGTGTTTTCTACCAGGGAAACCAGTGTTTCAGATTCTTCTATTGTGAGGGTCATGGGTTTGTCACAAACCACATGAAAGCCATTTTCCAATGCCAACTTTGCAGGCCCGAAATGCATGTGATTGGGCGTGACGATCGCTATAAAATCCATGCGTTCTCCTTTCGGAAGTTCCTTTTCCTTGAGGATCATTTCTTCAAAACTGGCATAGCAACGGTCTTCCGGAAGAAAAAGTGCTTTTCCTGACTTTTTCGATTTCTCCGGAGTACTGCTAAAAGCGCCGCATACCAGTTCGATCAGGCCATCCATCATGGAAGCCTTTCTGTGAACATCACCGATGAAAGAACCGATTCCTCCACCAACCATTCCCATTCTTATTTTTCTCATTTATTGTGCTTTGTATTCAACTTTTTCATTTCGGAATAAAATAGCAAATAATATCAGGACTACAAAAGCAAATCCGGCAGGATATATCCAGATTTTTTCCCAGATGTGGGTGCCGTTTTCCAGCAGGAATGTATCCGTGATCTTACCGGCTACCCAAAAACCGATCAGCATCCCTACTCCATAAGTTGCAAGTGTAATCAATCCCTGTGCGGCACTCTTTACCTTAGGTCCTGCTTTGCTGTCAGTATAGATCTGTCCTGAAACAAAGAAGAAGTCGTAACAAATACCGTGTAAAGCGATCCCGATGATAAGCATGAATGCCAGTTCTCCTGAATTTCCATAGGCGAATAGCAGGTAACGAAGCGTCCAGGCCAGCATACCTGCGAGTATAGTCTTTTTAAATCCGAATCTTTTAAAGAAAAAGGGAAGTAGTAACATGAAGAGTACTTCCGAGATTTGCCCGATGGTCATTTTTCCGGTTGGGTTTTCCACTCCGATCTCCGCAAGAAAAGGGTTTGCATTCTGATAGTAGAAAGCCAACGGTATGCATATAAGTATGGAGGCGACAAAGAAGAAAAGAAAGTTCTTGTTCTTCAGTAACCCAAGCGCTTCAAGTCCTAGTATATCAGACAGGCTCACTTTTTTACTTTTATCGACCTTCGGCGGTGTCTTAGGGAGCGTAAAGCTGAATATTCCTAGGAAAGCGGAAGCGATAGCTACCATAAGGAAGGTGTTCTTTAGCATTCCTTCAGCACGGCCTTCGGCAGAATCCCAAAAGAAGACATAACTGATCAGGAGTCCTGCCACGATCCAACCGATGGTGCCGAATACCCGCACGAAGGAAAATTGTTTCGCCGGGTCGGTCATTTGGTTGAAGGAGATGGAATTCACCAGTGCGAGGGTAGGCATATACAAGATCATATAGCTCAATACCAGCGGGTAAAAACTTCCGAAGTCGGTACTCTGATACATCATATACATCAATATGGCACCGACAAGGTGGAGAATACCAAGTATTCTTTCAGCATTGAAATACCGGTCTGCGATGAGTCCGATAATAAAAGGAGCGATGATCGCTCCCCAGGATTGTGTAGAGAATGCCATTGCGGTCTGTGCGCCTGTAGCATTCAGGTTATTACCGAGAAAGGTTCCCAGCGTTACGAACCAACCGCCCCAGATGAAGAATTCGAGAAACATCATCAGGGAAAGTTGAAATTGTATTTTACTTTTCATATGGTTTTAGATAAGGTATTTAACGGGTCATAGGTAACCCCTGTGTTTTAAAGGTAATCAACAGGGGTTTATGAATTTTCAGATATTTGACAGTCGAATAAATACGCGCTAGGCAAGTTCGCCAGCAACTTTCAGAAGCAGTGCCTTGGTTGCGAGAATACCTTCCTCTTCAGAGAGTCGGTCTCCTTCATACTCCACTCCTACATAGCCTGTATAACCTGCGTCCTTAACGATCTTCATCATTTTCAGATAATCGATTTTGGTTTCATTTCCTTTAGCATTAAAATCATAGGATTTTGCACTTACGCCCTTTGCAAAGGGCATCAGTTCACCTACACCCTGGTACATGTCATATTCTTCCACGCAATCACCACCCCAGTTTCCTTCTCCATCACGTTTTACACAGAAGTTTCCGAAATCGGGTAAAGTTCCGCAATTGTCCATTCCAACGGCGGTAAGTACTTCCGCAAGTAAGGCAGCATCTGAAGAAAGCCAGCCATGATTCTCTACGATTACGTTTACGTTTTGTTTAGCGGCATATTCTGAGAGTTCTGTAAGCGAAGCGATAGAATTCTCTTTCCAAACTTCAGGATCCTTTGAGCCGAAAAGGTTTACCCGCATCGAATGGCATCCTAGTCCAGCAGTTGCATCAACCCATTTAAAATGATTCTCAACACCAGCTTTTCTAAGCGTCTGATCAGGGGTGGCCATCACACCTTCTTCTTCCGGTAGGTCGACCATCATGATCTGATTCTTCATCCCGTGGTCATCGCTGCGTTTTTTCAATTCCTTCACAAGTTGTTCCATTGGATTGGCAGCACCGGAATATTTTTCCAGTTCTTTTGCATATAACTGAGAAACATACTCGAGGCCTTCAAATCCCCATCCACTTGCTTTCGCTGCAAAATCCATAGGGCTCACGCTTCCGTCCCATATCATTCTGTGAATAGACCACTGAGCCAGAGAGAGTTTAAAGAAAGGGTCTGCTGAAGCCATTGCTTCAGGCAGATCTGAGGGTTTTTCGGTTTTCTGTTTGCATGCGTATAAACCTAATAATGAGACAGCTACACCTGCGCTACCGCTATTCATCAAAAATTTTCGTCTATTCATAAAAGTAGTTTGTTGGCAATTATTTTAACATATTATCAATTAAACAGTAAGTTAATTTAATTCTTAACAATTAAAAGATTCATCTAATGTAAAAAATTAATTTCTATATTTGAAAGGCTACATTAAAACTAACAGTATTTTAAATGAAGACTTTCTACTATAACCCCCCGCAGGAAGAGTACGATGCCATCGTAGTCGGAACCGGAATTTCCGGTGGTTGGGCAGCAAAAGAATTATGTGAAAACGGATTGAAAACTCTGGTTCTTGAAAGAGGTCGGATGGTTGAGCATGTTAAAGATTATACCACTGCTCATCTCGATCCCTGGGATCTCCCCAATGCCGGTAATCCTACTAAGGAAACACGGGAACGCAAGTTCAAACAACACCGTACCGGTTATACCACCAATGAGGCAAATCAGCATTTTTTTGTCGATGATATAAAACACCCTTATAATGAAGACCGTCGTTTCGACTGGATGCGTGGTTACCACGTGGGTGGTCGTTCTATAATGTGGGGACGTCAAAGCTATCGGATGGGTGATGTCGATTATGAAGCAAATCTCAAGGATGGAATAGCCGTGGACTGGCCGGTTCGTTATGCAGAACTTAAGCCATGGTATGATAAAGTAGAGGAATATATAGGAGTAAGTGGTGTTAATGCCGGACTTCCACAATTGCCGGATGGAATTTTCCTTCCGCCTATGGAGTTGAATTGTGTGGAACAGCATTTACAAAAATCCATTTCTGAGAAATACAGTGACCGAATGCTGATGATCGGAAGAGCGGCACATATAACTCAGGGAACAAAGCCCGGACTGGGAAGAACGAATTGCCAATACCGGAATCGTTGTATGAGAGGTTGTCCTTACGGAGCCTATTTCAGCAGTAATTCCTCCACGCTTCCGGCAGCCGATGCGACCGGAAATATGACGCTCAGACCTAATTCAATTGTGCATGAAGTGATCTATGATGATGTTACGCAAAAAGCGACCGGAGTCAGAGTGATCGATGCACTTACCAAAGAAACCATCGAATTCAAGGCCAAGGTGATCTTCCTTTGCGCTTCTGCCATCGCTTCTGCATCGATTTTGATGCAATCTAGATCAGAGCGATTTCCTGATGGAATGGGGAATGATTCCGGAGAATTGGGACACAATCTGATGGATCATCATTTCAGAGCCGGAGCAAGCGGAGATCATGATGGTTATAAAGACAGCTATTTTAAAGGACGTCGGGCCAATGGTATCTATATTCCGAGGTTTAGAAATCTCGGTGGCGATACCGACCATAAAGATTTTATACGAGGATATGGTTACCAGGGTGGTGCCAGCCGAAGTAATTGGGCTGAGTCCGTTAGTGAGTTAGGATTTGGAAAGGAACTCAAAGAGGCGATTCTCGCTCCAGGTGACTGGAATATGGGAATGACCGCTTTTGGAGAAACACTTCCTGACCATAATAATAGAATGTATCTGGATTATGACAAGAAGGATGAGTGGGGTCTGCCTACGGTGACCTTCGATGCAGATTTCGGAGCCAATGAAATAGCCATGCGTGAAGATATGAAGGTGCAGGCAGCGGAAATGCTCGAGGCAGCCGGATTTAAAAATGTACGTACCTATGATGATATCGGAGGAATGGGACTGGGAATCCATGAAATGGGGACAGCCCGCATGGGTCGTGATCCGAAAACTTCCGTACTCAATAAGTACAATCAGCTTCATGCGGTTAAGAACGTTTATGTTACAGACGGTGCTTTTATGACCTCGTCTGCCTGTCAGAATCCATCGCTTTCTTACATGGCATTCACGGCCAGAGCAGCGAATCACGCCGTAGAAGAACTCAAAAAAATGAACCTGTAAATCTCCTAAGAAATGGATAGAAGAAAAGCTTTAAGACATATCGGATATAGTGCCGGATTCATGGTGGCAACTCCAACAGTTTTGAGTATCCTGCAAAGTTGTACCACAGAACAGGCATCATGGATTCCAGCCAATCTTAGTGAAGATGAAGGGAAAATGCTTAAAAGGGTGGTGGATATCATCATTCCTAAAACCGATTCACCTTCAGCTTCGGAAGTGAATGTTCCTGAATTTATGGATAAGTATATCGGGGATGCGATCAATGAGAATGATCAGATCATCGTTCGATGGAAAATAAAAGGTTTGACCGATCAATTAAAGGCTGCCTATAATGAAGATCCGTCAAAGATCACTGATGAAGAGTATACCGAATTCCTGACCAAAAACCTGAAAGAAGCTTCGAAAGGGGCGTATGAGCTTTTTGGTAAATTTGATAGTTATACCGATGCGATCATGAAAGGGGAAGATATCGAATCTGAACCGCTGGTAGTGTCTTTTACTGCCCTTCATGATATCAGGGATATGGTGATCTTTGCCTATAAAAATAGTGAGATGGTGGGGGAACAGGTATTGGCCTATGATCCTGTGCCTGGAGCCTATATTGGATGTGATGACCTGCAAAAGCTTACCGGAGGTAAAGCCTGGTCCTTATAATATTTTAAAATGTGATATGCTCGATCAATCCTGCTTTTTAGCAGGATTGATGCTTTTTGGAAATATCATGATCATAACTCCTGAAACATTGAGCATTAATCATTAAAACACGTATTTTTGCGCTTCACAGCTAAAGAGATCATTATTGGAAGCGAAGGGAAGGAACATCCTCCCGGTCGCTTTCGGTTTTAAAGCAGAAAACGATGAAGTACAATTTCAATGAAATTGAAGCCAAATGGCAAAAATACTGGTCTGAAAATCAGACTTTCAAAGCAGAGAATAATTCAGATAAACCAAAGTTCTACGCACTGGATATGTTTCCTTATCCATCGGGAGCTGGATTACACGTAGGGCACCCCCTCGGATATATCGCATCCGATATCTATGCACGTTATAAGCGTCATAAAGGATTTAATGTCTTGCATCCAATGGGGTATGACAGTTTTGGACTCCCGGCGGAACAATACGCGATACAAACCGGTCAGCATCCGGCGGTTACTACTGAAACCAATATCAACCGATATCGGGAGCAGCTGGATAAGATCGGATTTTCATTTGACTGGAGCAGAGAGGTGAGAACCTCAAACCCTGATTTCTACAAATGGACACAATGGATCTTTATTCAGTTATTTAACTCCTGGTATGATAAGTCTGAAGAAAAAGCAAAAGATGTTACGGTACTGATCGAAGCCTTCCAAAAGAATGGAAATAATGGTATTGTGGCGGTATGCGATGAAGATACCCCTGCATTTACCGCAGCGGAATGGAATGGATTTACCACAGCGGAAAAAGAATCTATTCTCTTAAAATATCGATTGACATACCTGGCTGACACCGAAGTAAACTGGTGTCCGGCACTCGGAACCGTACTTGCCAACGATGAGATTGTCAATGGAGTTTCTGAGCGTGGAGGATATCCTGTGGTGCGTAAAAAGATGACCCAATGGAGTATGCGAATCGCTGCTTATGCGGAGCGTTTGCTGCAAGGGCTTACACAAGTAGACTGGCCGGAGCCATTGAAGGATATTCAACGTAACTGGATCGGGAAGAGCGTAGGTGCTCAGGTGCGATTCAAGCTTATGGATCATGATGCGGAGATTCCGGTATTTACGACGCGTCCTGATACTATTTTCGGAGTATCTTTTATGACCCTTGCTCCGGAACATGAACTGGTGGGTAAGATCACAACGGAAGCGCAAAAGGAAGCAGTTGCGGCTTATGTTGAAGCAACTGCCAAGCGAAGTGAACGCGAAAGAATGGCGGATGTGAAAACCATCAGTGGGGTGTTTACCGGTGCCTTTGCAGAACACCCTTTTACAAAGGAACCGATTCCAGTATGGATCGGAGATTACGTGCTGGCCGGTTACGGTACAGGTGCGGTGATGGCAGTACCATGTGGTGATCAACGTGATTTTGATTTTGCCAAACATTTTGAATTGCCGATTCCTAATATTTTCAAGGATACCGATATTACCGAACAGGCATTCGCTGATAAGGAAAATACCGTGATCGATAATTCGGATTTTCTCAATGGCCTCGATTATAAAAAAGCTACAGCTAAAGCGATCGCTGAACTCGAAAGTATCGGGCAGGGAGCAGGTAAGATCAATTACCGTCTTCGTGATGCAGTTTTTTCAAGGCAACGATATTGGGGTGAACCGTTTCCAGTATATTATGTGAACGGTATGCCAAAGATGATCGAAAAAGAGCATCTTCCGATCATTCTTCCTGAAGTGGAAAAATATTTGCCGACCGAGACCGGAGAACCACCGCTGGGTAATGCCAGGGTTTGGGCCTGGGATACGAATGAGAATAAGGTAGTGTCGAATGAAATGATCGATAACGAAACCGTATTTCCTTTAGAGCTCAATACAATGCCTGGTTGGGCTGGAAGCTCCTGGTACTTTAATCGTTATATGGATGCCGGAAATGATTCGGAATTCGTAGCGCAGCGTGCATTGGAATACTGGAAGGATGTAGATCTTTATATAGGAGGTAGTGAGCATGCTACCGGACATTTGCTTTACAGCCGATTCTGGCAAAAGTTCCTCTTCGATAAAGGATTGGTGCCTGTTGAGGAATTTGCTAAAAAGCTGATCAACCAGGGAATGATTCTGGGTACGAGCGCTTTCGTGTATCGATTGGAGAATACCAACACCTTTGTCTCTAAAGGATTGATCGAAGGTAGGTCTGTTCAGCCAATCCATGCGGATGTCTCAATGGTCAATGCTTCCGATGAACTGGATGTGGAAGCTTTCAGAAACTGGCGTCCCGAATATTCCGATGCAGAATTTCAGCTGGAAGGCGGGAAATATATCGTGGGCCGGGAAGTAGAGAAGATGTCGAAGTCGAAATATAATGTGGTAAGTCCTGACGACATCTGTAAAGAATATGGTGCGGATACCCTGAGAATGTATGAGATGTTTCTGGGTCCGCTCGAACAGGCTAAACCATGGAACACTGCCGGGATCACCGGCGTGTATTCTTTCCTGAAGAAATTATGGAAATTATATCATAATGGAGATGATTTTGAGGTGTCTGATGCAAAACCATCTTCGGAGAGTCTGAAGTCATTACATAAGACCATTAGAAAGGTTGAAGAGGATATCGATAATTTCTCTTTTAATACCTCAGTATCTACGTTTATGATTTGTGTTAATGAACTCACTGCTCAGAAATGTAATTCCAGAGCGATTCTCGAGCCATTGGCCGTACTGATATCTCCTTATGCTCCGCATATCGCTGAAGAGTTATGGCAGTTGTTAGGGCATAATGAGTCGATAGCCACAGCGCCTTTCCCGGTATTTGAAGCCAAATATCTTGTGGAAAGTACAAAGACCTATCCGATCTCCTTTAACGGTAAAATGAGGTTTACACTCGATCTTCCTGCAGATATGGGTAAGGAAGAAATTGAAAAGATCGTATTGGAGCACGAAAAAACACAGGCTCAGCTCGAAGGCAGAGCGCCTAAGAAGGTGATCGTGGTTCCAGGAAAGATCGTGAATGTTGTTGGATAATATATGTTAGAATCTGCGGAAATATTAGGACTGATCGCTGCTGCATGTACGACATCCTCTTTCGTTCCCCAGGTTTATAAAACATGGAAAACCCGGAATGTAGCCGGAATTTCCCTGATTATGTATTTCGTTCTTTTTATAGGAGTTGTTCTTTGGTTGCTGTATGGGATCGTCATAAATAGTTTATCGGTAATCCTGGCAAATTCCATAACCGGACTACTGGTACTGATCATTCTTATCTTAAGGATCAGATATGGTCTCCAACACAGAAAATGAATATTGAAGTTAGAAGGTATCTTTTTATAAATCGTAAAACCCTGCACTTGTGCAGGGTTTTGTTTTTATGGTGATTAATCGATAAGTTTTAATTTTTATGCGGATTAATTTTTTTACATGGAACAAAAAGCTAATTTTTGGAAAAACAAAATCTTCTGATCATGATAATCGGTATTCCAAAGGAAATTAAGAACAATGAGAACCGCGTCGGGATGATTCCCGCCGGAGTTTATGAACTTGCTAAACGAGGGCATCGGGTACTTGTCCAGAGTGGCGCTGGAATAGGAAGCGGGTTTTCTGATCAGGATTATGAGGATGTAGGTGCTGAGATCATAGGTTCTCTCGCCGGAGTCTATGAAAAAAGTGAGATGATCGTAAAAGTTAAGGAGCCGATTCAGGCTGAGTACCCCTTGGTCAGAAAAGATCAGGTTCTGTTTACGTATTTTCATTTTGCTTCCAGTGAAAAGCTGACACGTGCTATGATGGGTAGCAAATCGGTTTGTATCGCTTATGAGACTGTGGAAGATACAGACGGGAGCCTTCCCTTGCTGACTCCTATGTCTGAGGTAGCTGGAAGAATGGCGGTACAGCAGGGAGCTAAGTATCTGGAAAAGCCGATTAAAGGAAGAGGGGTATTACTGGGTGGAGTTCCCGGAGTACCACCTGGAAAGGTTTTGGTACTTGGGGCCGGAACCGTTGGTATTCAGGCTGCTAAAATGGCAGCGGGTCTTGGGGCTCATGTAACAATTCTTGATATCAATATGAAAAGGCTGCGATATGTGAATGATATTATGCCAAGCCATGTCGTTACCGAGTTTTCAAGTGAATATAATATACGAAAGCATATACAGAACCACGATCTTATCGTAGGAGGTGTATTGATTCCAGGTGCAAAAGCGCCGAGCCTGATCACCCGCGATATGCTGAAGCTTATGCGTCCGGGTACGGTTATCGTAGATGTTGCCGTCGATCAGGGAGGTTGTGTGGAAACTACCAGAGCAACCACGCATGAAGACCCTACCTATATTATTGATGATGTCGTACATTATTGTGTAGCGAATATGCCGGGAGCTGTACCGTATACCTCTACTGTCGCTCTTACCAACGTAACGCTGCCCTATGTGTTGAAGCTTGCTGATTTGGGATGGGAAAAGGCATGTGCAGCGGATAAAAGTCTGGCAAAAGGATTGAATATCATAAAAGGAGAGATCGTATATCAGGGGATTACCGAAGCCTTCGGCTGGGAGACCCAATTATCCTGATATCTTAAAAAATAGGACTAAAAGTCATGTTGTTAAAACCTCGCTAAAATTGGCGGGGTTTTTGTCTTTTATATCGTAATTTTAAGTTTTAAAGGACAGAAAGATGGGATATTATATTTTAATAGGTTTAATCGGGCTCGTGAGTATGCTAGTGAGCTCAAAGTTAAAAAGTAAGTTTAAACATTATTCAAAGGTTCATTTACAAAACGGAATGAGCGGCGCGGAGATCGCAAGGAAAATGCTCCAGGATAATGGAATCTTTGATGTGGAGGTAATTTCAACTCCCGGTATGCTTACCGATCACTATAATCCACAAAAAAAGACGGTCAATCTGAGTGAAGGAGTCTATAATCAGCGTAATGCAGCAGCAGCTGCGGTTGCGGCTCATGAATGCGGCCATGCAGTACAACATGCAAAAGGTTATGAATGGTTGCAACTCCGTTCTAAATTAGTACCCGTTGTCAGTGTCGCTTCTGGGATGTCGGTTTGGGTAATTTTTGGAGGAATCGTATTGGCAGCTTCCACCCAATTCGGATTTACGATCGCCGTGATCGGACTCGCGATGTATGCATTGGGGACCTTGTTCAGCTTTATTACGTTGCCTGTTGAATACGATGCCAGTAAAAGAGCTTTAGCATGGCTTCAGAGTAAACATATGGTCACACAGCAGGAATTCAGTGGCGCTGAGGATGCCCTTAAATGGGCCGCCAGAACGTATGTGGTAGCTGCGGTAGGATCTTTGGCGACCTTGCTGTATTTTGCCTTGCAAATCTTCGGAGGAAGAGACTGATCATAATAAGTGGCTTAAGTGGCATTAATGAGACAAGTGGCACTAATGTCCTTGAATATCACCATTGTCACCATTGTCACCGATATCGCCAGTTTCCAGTGGCACCTAAATAGAGATCTGTCGGTCCAGTTGTTGGTTAAGGGATATGAAGGTTTCTGTTCTTGAAACTCCTTCGATAGTTTGAATCTTATGATTCAGCAATGTCATAAGATGTTCGTTGTCCCGACAAAGAAGTTTGATCAGGATCGACCAGTTTCCAGTGGTGTAATGACATTCCAGTACTTCCGGTATTTCTTTCAGTTGTTTTACGGCTTCCGGGTTTCGCATGGCTTTATCAAGGTAAATTCCTATGAAGGCCATCGTGGTGTATCCGAGAATTCTAGGGTTTATAATGAACTTCGAACCGGTAATAAGTCCGGATGCTTCGAGCTTTCTTAGTCGCTGATGTATGGCAGCTCCCGAAATACCAAGTTTTCGCGCGATCTCCAGGATCGGTTTTCGTGCATCTTCCATAAGACTTCGGAGAATCTCCTTATCTATTCCGTCAATTTCAACAGTTTTATCCGTAATTTTCATTATAATTTGCAGCTAAAAATTATTATGTGCTTTCAAATTTAAACATTTATTCCGTGAATGAGTAGTAATCGGTAACATTAGCCGATAACATTTTCGGGATTGTAACCCATATAAGGGATCTCGCGTTCTGTGAATTCTACACCATAGGGTATGAGTTCCTTTAGTATCGGGGCATAGATATCTTTTTCGATGGGTATACGTACCCCTTTGCTTTGAATCTCTCCTTTCAGAATATTGGAGGCTGCTATAGCGACCGGTAAACCAACAGTTTTCGCCATTGCTGTAAATTTTCGGTCTTCTCCTGTGACTACCATATGGGCATCGATCTGCTTTCGTTTGCCTTCTGATTCATAACCGAATTTATGATACATAACGATCATATCTTTGTCGTCTTCACTTAGCGTCCAGTGCTCTTCCAGAATTTTTTGAAGGGCCATTGCCGGTGTTGCATTGGTGATTTCAATGAATTTTTTCGGATTGAAGAGGTCGAGTTCCACGAGTTTATCCCATAGTATATCATCCTGATCGATCTTCATGTAATGGCGAAGTTTTAATTCCACGCTATCGCTCGGGGAATAGGGTAGGAAAGTGTTAATGAAGTCCCGGTAGCTCATCTGTTCCGAATTTTCCAAAATAAAGCTGTCATCGGTCAATCCTAGTTGTACGAAGATGTTCCATGCTTTAGAGAAACCTACTCTTCTCATAGTTCCTCTGTAAAGTGTGAGTACATCGCTGAGTCCGTATGCATTTCGGTATTTCAAAGAATCGCGATTGGCATACACTTCGAATCTTCCGTAACCGGGGACATCGATAAATTCGGTGCGACGGAATAATTTATGATAGGGTATGTATTTATATTTACCTTCCTGAATAAATTTAGCGGCTCCTCCCTGACCGGCTATAACGACATTTCTGGGGTTCCAGGTGAATTTATAATTCCATAGATTGTTATCGCTCTCCGGGGCCACCAGCCCACCTGTAAATGATTCAAAAAGGATCATATTCCCTCCTTCTTTTCGAATTCTGTCGATGACATCCATGGCACTCATATGATCGATTCCCGGGTCAAGTCCGACCTCATTGAGAAACAGAAGTCCTTTCTCCTGTACTTCTCTATCGAGTTTTTCCATTTCCTTACTCACATAAGAAGCAGTGACCAGATTCTTTCCGAATGAAAGGCAGTCAGTCGCAATATTCATATGCAGATGTGCGGGTAGCATGGAGATGATGAGATCGTGTTTTTTTATGATGTTCTTCCGTTCTTCTTCCCTGAAAATATCTAATTTTACAAAGGTGATTTCCTGAGGATCCCTGAGTTCATTTTGAATACGATCGGGATTAAGATCGGCAATAGTAAGTGCTATATTTAACGATCTTCTGTGATCCAGAAGATATTTGATGAGGTATGCGGTCGATTTGCCGGCGCCAAAAAGCAGAATTCTGTTCATAAAGGTTAGGAATATCTCACTAATGTATAAAAATGTTATAAAATTACATACAAACACCTCATAAAGTTATGAATAAAACAATTTTGACCGTTGCAGCTATACTCGGACTTACCGCGGTGATACTTGGAGCTTTTGGTGCTCATGCGTTAAAAAGACTGGTGGATGCGGAAGCGGTAAAAACCTTTGAAACAGGAGTAAAATACCAGATGTATCATGCTTTGTTATTATTGTTTGTGGGTAGTACACAGATTATTTCCAATTCATCCAGAAATCTGATTTTCTACCTGGTTCTGGCAGGAGTATTGTTATTTTCGGGAAGTATCTATTTATTAGCTACCAATGCTCAGACTTCCTTCGACTTCCGCAAGATTGGTTTCATCACTCCAATCGGGGGAACTTTACTGATCGCAGGATGGGGAGTTCTGGTCTATAATTTCCTGCGGCTGAAGTAGGTCGTTATTTTACTGAAATTCAGAAGGATGCCGGGATAATTACATTTGTGCCCGGCTGGCAAGGTATGGAATAAAAACTTCTCCTCAAACGTTGTAGTAGACTAAATTTTAGATACATTTGTCCATGCTAACTTCTGTAAATAAGAAAATTATGGTGGAAAAAACCTTGTTTACGAAAACGATTTCGTTAAAATCGTACGGAATTCTCAGTGATAAGGTAAATTATCAGTTGGATCCTGAAGAACTTCAGGAAATTTGTGTAAAAAAGGGAATGGGAAAAACAGCATCTTCGGGTGCGTTAGCGATCAATACCGGAGAATTTACCGGTCGATCTCCTAAAGACCGATTCATTGTTAAAGATGATATCACAAGAGATAAGGTTTGGTGGGGTGACATCAATATACCTTTTGCTCCATCCGATTTTGACAGATTATATAATGATGTAACGGCCTATCTTTCGGATAAGGAGGTCTATGCACGTGATGCTTTTGCTTGTGCCGATCCTGAATATCGTATGAATATCCGGGTGATCAATGAATTTCCCTGGAGCAATCTCTTTGCTTACAATATGTTCTTAAGGCCTGACACCGACGATCTTCTTGATTTCGACCCGGAATGGATCGTGGTGAATGCTCCCGGTTTCTATGCCGATCCTGCTGTTCATAATACAAGGCAACATAATTTTGCCATTCTGAATTTCAGTAGAAAGATCGCTTTGATCGGAGGTACAGGATATACCGGTGAGATTAAGAAGGGAATATTCTCTGCTTTGAACTTTATTCTTCCGGTCTTTAAGAATACACTTCCGATGCATTGTAGTGCGAATGTTGGTGAAGCTGGCGATACTGCGATCTTTTTCGGCCTGTCCGGTACCGGTAAGACGACATTATCTGCGGATCCTGACCGCAGGTTGATCGGAGATGATGAGCACGGGTGGACCTCGAGAAATACGGTTTTTAATTTCGAAGGAGGTTGTTATGCCAAAGTGATCAATCTTTCTGAAGAGAATGAACCCGATATCTATAATGCAATTCGTCAGGGAGCATTACTGGAAAATGTTATCATGGATGACAATGGCGTTGTAGACTATAGTGATACGTCGATTACTCAGAATACACGTGTGAGTTATCCGATCGATCATATCAGGAATATTCAGAGACCTTCGATAGGGGCTAACCCTAAGAACATATTCTTTCTGACTGCAGATGCTTTTGGGGTATTACCTCCAATTTCAAAGCTGACCCCAGGTCAGGCAGCTTACCATTTTATTTCCGGATATACAGCAAAAGTTGCCGGAACAGAGGCTGGTGTCAATGAGCCCGTTCCTTCTTTTTCTGCTTGTTTCGGAGCGCCCTTCATGCCCTTGCATCCCGTAGCTTATGCTGAAATGTTAAGCGAGAAGATGAAAGAGGCAGGGGTTAGTGTATGGCTGATCAATACCGGTTGGACCGGAGGTCCTTACGGGGTTGGTTCCCGTATGAAATTAAAATATACCAGAGCAATGATCAATGCAGCTCTGGAAGGAAAATTAGGAGAAATCAATTATGAAAACTACCATATTCACTCGGTGTTCGGATTGGCTCAACCAAGATCCTGTCCTGGAGTTCCTGCGGATATCCTGAGTTCCAGAAAGACCTGGAACAACGATACGGGGTATTACGAAAAGGCTCATCAGCTCGCTGATGCCTTTAAAAAGAACTTCACAAAGTTCGAGTCTGGCGCCAGTGAAGAGACCAAAGCCGGCGGGCCCTTGGTCTGACACCGTTACAGGGTTAGAAATGATCCTAAGCTTGCCAAATAGTTAGTTAAAAAAACCTCTGATCGTTATGGTCAGAGGTTTTTAAATTTTGTTTTCTCGTTAGCTTATTTTTTGTTGACTTTGGCGATGTACTTCTCAAGCGCCATAGTCATGGAAGGCGTATCCGGTGTCGGTGCCTCAATGTCAATTCTCAATCCTGCTTCGTTTGCAGCCTTTTGTGTTGTGTTTCCAAATACCGCAATACGGGTATTGTTCTGTTTGAAGTCCGGGAAGTTCTTCATCAGGGATTCGATACCTGAAGGACTGAAGAATACAAGAATGTCATAATACACGTCCCTTAAGTCTGAAAGATCACTGATCACTGTCTTGTAAAGAATTGCTCTTTTCCAGTCTACCTTCAACTCATCCAAAGTTTCCGGTACGATCGGCTTCAGTACATCCGAAGATGGTAACATGAATTTTTCGTCCTTGTACTTCTTGATGATCGGAGCGAGTTCCTGAAAAGTTCTTTTCCCGACATAGATCTTTCGTTTTCTGTAAACCACATACTTTTGAAGATAGTAAGCCACTGCTTCCGACTGACAGAAATACTTCATGCTGTCCGGAACTGTAAATCTCATCTCTTTCGCGATACGAAAGAAGTGATCTACTGAGTTTCGGCTGGTCAGAATGATCGCTGTGAATTGCGACAGGTCAATTTTCTGTTGACGTACATCCTTGGCATTAACCCCTTCGACATGGATGAATGGTCTGAAATCTACTTTGATCTTTTGTTTTTCGACTAGCCTTAAATAGGGTGAGTTCTCTACTTTAGGCTCGGGCTGGGAAACTAATATTGTTTTAACTTTCATAGGTTATTTTTAGTTTAAGCCTTATCTGTGAAAAATAGTCTGATCACTATTAAATAAGGGGCTATTTCTAGCGCGCAAAGATACAAAATAAAATAAAACAAATATTTGGATATCAATTTTTGATGATTTCGAAGTGTGAGTATCAGGGAGATAAGATTTAGAAAAATAAACAGCCCTAAAATCGTATAGATTAAAATATTTTTAAAATAATCAGTGTAAATAAAGAATGCTATAAAAGGAATGAGTATCAAAGCGCTTAAATTATGATAGGTAAGCTTGTTGAATTGAAAATCCTCTGCAAATTCAGGAATGTCAAAGATCGCTGCGATGATTTTTTCCAAATAATATTTAAATACGATAAATAGTGCCAGAAAGGCGATGATAACTAGAATATTCTGCGATAATGCAATATCGAAGTATTTGATACATAGCTGAATTGCAAGTCCGTAACTGATCATTTGTGTGGCGAACAACAACAGGTTGAATCTGCTTTGTGTCTGATTGCCTTCTTTCTTGTAAATCTTGAAATAGCGATTGTTTACAAAAAGGATCATAAAGGAGTTAAACCGGTGTTCGTCAATAAGTTTGGCCGCAGTGATAAAAATGAGTCCCAACATCATAAGCAGGGTTTCGTAAGTGTGGAGCTCGGTATTTCTGACTATCTCATTCAAACGTGTTCACCTTTACAAGGTTGCCCTCAAAGCCGGAATTGAAATTGTAATGTACTAATCCCGGTCTGAAATAATTCACCTCGGGAGAAAAGTTTGACGCTTTTGTGCGTATTTTTATTACAATACTATCAGTCCGGGGTATGAATTCTCTTTCAACCTTATTTTTCAGAGCAAATGTATCCATAATTTTTCTGTTGCTGTCAAAGGTCACCCCCTGAATTTTTAATTTTTTCAGGGGAATATCTTCAGGATAGGGATTGAATATGCTTACACTGAAATTTTCAGGGATACCCTCAGTAAAATCATTTTCATCAACTTTTATTTTCAGGTCACCATAATACTGGAAATCATCCGTGATCCATCCTTTCCAGGTGGCGTTTTTAAACGGACGATGATAGGTGATATCATAGTGCTGAAGATCGGTCTCTGTCATGATCACTACCCTGTGATGTCGTAAACTATCGGCAGCATGGTTAAAATCGAACTGATTCTGACGGAAGCCTACATCGTTCATTGAAAAAACCTTGTTTCTGCTATAGAATGCATACATTGCTGCATCGCGATAGGAATTATGAAATACCACAGGAAGTTCCCCGGCCTGTTCACTCAAATTCTTAACCCAGGCTTTATTTCCATGTGATTCATACGGGATAGGAGATAAAGTTGGAATAAAAAGAGCCAGTCTCGCATAGCATAAGATGACAACTGCGGCGATATTGAGCTTGAAAAGCCATTTCCTGAATTTTTCATCGTAGGTTAGAAAGATAAATCCAAAATAGAGCAATGAAGGAATGATTAGTGATAACCACTGCGCCTGGGTCTTTCTATTGAAGCTTGAAAGCAGGAAAAAGATCAGAAATCCATAACCGATCCATTTCAGCGCTCTTTCCAGTGGTGTTCTCATTCGTCCTTTTATAAAGGCATAATATAGCAAAGGGAAAGCCAGTCCGGCAACGGCCAATGCATTCAACAGATAGTTGAGTGTAAAACTGATACGATAATGACTGTTGGCTCTGTCGATGAGATGGTATTTTACGGAAACGAAGTCATTATTTATAAGCCACATAAGATGTGGGGTGCAAAGTGCCAAAGCGATCCCGCAGGCCAGCCAGAATCTGTAATGTTTAAGAATTCGCAGGTTGGCAAAGATCGTCAGCGTTATAAAAAGTACTCCATGATATTTACTGTACAGTATGCCGGTCATACTTATGGCTAGTAAGAGCATTGCTATAAGATTCGGAGACATGGTGAATTTTCGGTACGCGTACAGGTACAATATTGCAAAGAATAATAGGCCGGTATCCGGAAGCATCAGAAAACCATAAGCACTGAATAGTCCGATACTACTCACCAAAATAATGAAGTGAGCCAGATAGCGATGTTTTTTCGGATGATCGATCAAATGCCATAACAGCAGAATCGAAGCGCTATGCATAAAGGGGGCAAAGAATCTGACGCCGAGTTCTGAATCAAATAATTGCACACCTAAATGGATCATTGCAGGGATGAATGGCGGGTGGTCAAAGAAGCCCCAGTCTATTTCCGTCGAAAGGTACCAGTAATAAGCTTCGTCGAAAATAAGCTCCGTTATGCCTGACTGAATAAGGTTGATAAGCGTAAGTATGGTCAGGAAAATATAAAGCAGTCTGTTTGACTTTTTATCCAAGTGAGCTCCTTAAGTTTATCGTAAATTTAATCTTTTTAGAAGGGACATAAAACTTAAAAATCACTTAAAAAAACCTGAGGTAGCCACATTACGTATTAATAATATTATTTTTGTTTACAATTAATCAATGGAATGCGATCAGATAGTATAGTCATTATACCGACCTATAATGAGATCGAAAATGTAGAAGTGATCATCAAGGCGGTATTTCGCCTGGGAAAATCATTTCATATTCTCATCGTGGATGACAGTTCACCTGACGGAACCGCCGATAAGGTTCGGGAATTACAGGAAATCTTTCCTGAGGAACTGCACCTGCTGGTGCGCGCTGAAAAGGAGGGTTTGGGACGTGCCTATATCGACGGTTTCAAATGGTCCCTGCAGCGTGATTATGGATATATCTTTGAGATGGATGCAGATTTTTCTCATAATCCTAAAGATCTTACCAGACTATATTCTGCATGTAAATTAAGAGGAGCCGATATGGCTATCGGATCTCGCTATATCAATGGGGTTAACGTAGTAAACTGGCCATTGAATCGGGTCCTGATGTCTTATGGAGCTTCTTTCTATGTGAAGATGATCACAGGAATGCGTATTCACGATCCAACCGCAGGTTTTGTTTGCTATAAACGCGAGGTGATTGAAACCATCGACCTGGATGCCATACAATTTGTTGGATATGCTTTCCAGATCGAGATGAAGTTTAAGGCATACCTGGAGAAATTTAAATTGGTCGAAGTTCCGATCATATTTAAGGATCGTGTTCGAGGTAAATCCAAGATGAGTAGCAAGATTATCCATGAGGCGGTTATCGGGGTAATATCCATGAAATTAAAAAGCTTATTCAGGAAAAAAAAGATAAGAAATGAACAGAACGCTTATAAAGAACGCTACAATAGTTAATGAATCTGAAAAATTTGAAGGAGATGTCCTTATTCAGGATGAGATTATTCTTGAAATAGGTGCTTCCATCAATCCTGAAAAAGCAAATCTGGTGATCGATGCAGGAGGAAAGATCTTAATGCCGGGTGTGATCGATGATCAGGTGCATTTTCGTGAGCCGGGGCTCACCCATAAAGGAAATATTGAAAGTGAAAGTCGCGCTGCCATAGCCGGAGGAGTTACTACGTTCATAGAGCAACCGAATACGAATCCGCAGACCGTAACGATCGACCGACTTGAAGAAAAGATGATGATCGCTGCCAATTCTTCTTATGCGAACTATTCTTTTATGTTTGGTGGAACCAATGATAATCTGGAAGAATTAAAGAAACTGGACCGAAATGCCTGTGCAGGTGTAAAGTTGTTTCTTGGGTCATCGACCGGAAATATGCTGGTTGATAATGAGGCAGTTTTAGAAAAGATATTTTCAAATACCGATATGGTGATCTCTACGCATTGTGAAGATGAGGGGACGATCCGCACAAATCTGGAGCAATTCAAAGCAAAGTACGGCGAAGATATACCGATTAGCGCACATCCGCTGATTCGAAGTGAGGCAGCTTGTTACCTGTCCTCTTCCAAGGCTATAAAGCTGGCGGAAAAAACAGGTGCCCGACTACATGTCTTCCATGTTTCAACTGCTTTGGAGACCAAACTCTTCCGAAACGATATTCCGCTGGAGAAAAAGAAAATCACCGCAGAAGTCTGTACACACCATTTATGGTTCTCCGATAAGGATTATGAAGAAAAAGGAACCCTTATCAAATGGAATCCAGCTGTGAAGACCGAAGCTGATCGTGAAGGGCTATGGGAAGCTTTGCTGGATGATCGTATCGATATTCTGGCAACCGATCACGCTCCACATACACTCGAAGAAAAACAAAATAAGTATCTGCAGGCACCTTCTGGAGGGCCGCTTGTTCAACATACTTTGCCTGCACTTCTCGAGAAGCATAAGGAAGGAAAGATCTCACTGGAAAAGCTTGTTCAGAAAATGTGTCATAACCCGGCGATTCTTTTCAATATACATAAGCGAGGCTATATCAGGGAAGGGTACTTCGCTGATCTTGTATTGGTCGATCTGAATGATCCTTGGACGGTAAGTGGTGAGAATATCCTTTATAAATGTGGCTGGAGTCCGTTCGAAGGCACTACCTTTTCGTCAGCGATCAGCCATACCTTTGTGAACGGACATCTCGCTTACTCAAAAGGGAAGGTAGATCCGGGAAGAAATGTAAAAAGACTTACCTTTGACCGCTAAATTATAAACAGTGATGAATTTCAGATTTACAGGTTTTATAATGGTCGTTTTGTTCATCTTCTCCTGTTCGAGACCGATACTGGAGAAACCGGCCAATCTCATTCCGGAAGATAGGATGGTGGATATCTATTACGATGTGTCTATTCTTAAAGCTGCTAAAAGCACAGGATTGAAGATACTGGAAGAGCATAATATCGAACCCGATAAATACATCTATCAGAAATATGATATCGATAGCCTGCAACTTGCTGAAAGTACTGTTTACTACGTCTCCAAGCCTGCGATTTGTGAGCAGATATATGCCAGAGTAGAAGAACGCCTGTTGGCAATGAAGCAAATAGCTGAGGATTCACTCAAGCAGGCCAATACGCGTAAAGAGGATAGTCATCCTGTGCCCCCGAAAAGAGACGAGGAGACAAAACAATAATGGTTTCAGACTGTTCTTTTAAAAGCTGGTACTGATCAGTCTGTATGGAATTCAGCTACTCTATTAATGGTGTCATCCAGTTTGGTGTATTCGAAGGGCAGGGCTGTTGTAACCAGCCTGCCTGAATAGATAGAATTGTTTTTAGCGGATCTTACCATGTGTCTGGTGAGCATTCTTTCACTATTTGAAAATCTGGATCTAAGCCAGTCCAATCGACGAAGGATGTGTAGCATAAATGGTGTGAGTTGGTTTGCAGGCACCCTTTTGCCGAGTGAGTCAGCGATGCTTTTAAGTACCGAATAATAACTGCGGTTTTCACTTACAAGGATAAATCTTTTATTGGACAGATTTGATTTCATACCGGCGATCATCACTTTCGCAATATCCCTTGCATCTACCCATCCGGTTCCACCCGGTGGATAAAAATTAAGGCCTGATTTGATGCGATCAAAGAATCGGTTACTACTGTTGATTCCGGTAGCTTCGCCCAGCACAATTCCCGGATTGAAAATCAGTACCTGTAATCCTTCCTGAGACCCACGCCAAACTTCCATCTCTGCACCGTATTTGGTGATGGCATATACATTGTGGTCTTCTTCGGGATTCCAGTGCGATTCTTCGTTGATCTCTGTTTCACCTAAAGCCTTATCGAGGGTTGCTACTGAGCTTACATAGCAAAGCTTCCTTACGGATGAGTGGATCGCACAATTGATCACATTGGCAGTACCGTCGATATTGGTTCGCCTGAGTTCATGATAACGGGATGGGTCGAAACTCACCAAGGCAGCACAATGGTATACTTCCATTACATTTATAAATGCCTTTTGTAAAGAGGGGATGTCGTTGAGGTTCGCTTGTATCCATTCAATCTTGGCCGAAAGTCTTTTATCGACGCCCATTTGTGAGAAAAGCGAAAGCGTTTCCTCCAATTTTTCTTCTGAACGGTAAGTGGCGCGAATAGCATCTTCTTTTTCAAGAAGTTGAACAAGGAGCTGAGCGCCCACCAAACCAGTTCCTCCGGTAACTAGAATCATGAGACCAAATTACAAATTTTTGAAATACAGCAGTTCCGAATCCTTTCATTGAATCTAAGCATCCGATACCCTGAAAATTACGATCGATTCTTTTATCTTTGCCCAGATTTTAAAATTCAGATTATGCCAGTAAATTTAGTTGAAGAACTGCGATGGAGGGGTATGGTACACGATATCATGCCAGGTACGGAAGAACAATTGGAAAAGGAAATGACCAGCTGCTATATCGGTTTCGATCCTACTTCCGACTCACTGCATATCGGTAGTCTTGTGCCGATCATACTTCTGGTTCATCTCTATCGATCCGGACATAAACCGGTTGCACTCGTAGGAGGCGCAACAGGAATGATCGGAGATCCTTCAGGTAAATCTGATGAACGAAACCTACTTGATGAAGCGACGCTTGCCAAGAACGTTGCCGGGATCAAAGGAGTGCTTTCACGATTTCTGGATTTTAACTCTACCGCGGTGAATGCACCGGTGCTGGTGAATAATTATGACTGGATGAAGGATTTCAGTTTTATCGATTTTGCCAGAGATATCGGAAAGCGTATCACCGTGAATTACATGATGTCAAAGGATTCTGTGAAGAAGCGTTTGAGTGCCGACTCCGGAGTGGGTATGTCCTTTACGGAGTTCACCTACCAGTTGATTCAGGGGTATGATTTTTACCACCTGTACAAAACACTGGGGTGTAAACTTCAGATGGGGGGAAGTGATCAGTGGGGTAATATCACCACAGGTACGGAACTCATCCGACGTATGTATGCCGGTGACGGAAATGAAGAAGTAGCGAAAGCTTTCGCGATGACCTGTCCGCTTATCACCAAGGCCGATGGCTCTAAATTCGGTAAATCGGAAGGAGGAAATGTATGGTTGGATGCTGACAAGACATCTCCGTATAAATTCTACCAGTTCTGGTTGAATACCTCGGATGAGGACGCTGAAAAATACATCAAGATATTCACTTTCCTGGACAAGGAGACCATCGATACTCTTATTGAAGAACATAAGGAAGCACCCCATCTAAGATTGCTTCAAAAGCGTCTTGCTGCTGAGGTAACTACTTTTGTGCATTCGGAAGAAGAATTAGAGAGTGCGCTGAAAGCCTCCGAAATTCTTTTTGGTAACTCTAGTGCTGATGACCTTAGAGCCTTGAACGAAAAAACCTTTATGGATGTTTTCGAAGGAGTTCCGCAAGCTGAGATCAGCCGGAATATCATCGATGAAGGCCTGGACCTTATCGGTGCACTTTCGGCACAAACCAATTTCCTTAAATCTAACGGGGAAGCGAGAAGGGCCTTGAAAGAAAATTCCATTTCTTTAAATAAGGATAAGGTAGGAGAAGACTATGTGATCACTGCCAAAGATCTGATCAATGATAAGTTCATTCTTTTGCAACGCGGTAAAAAGAACTATTTCGTACTGAAGGTAAACTGATCAAACGATACCCATTTTTCTGAGCAGGAAGGAGGCATTCATATTGGTGCAGATACCTGGTCGTAAACGGTAGTCGAAAAACAATTCGTCTTCTTTGATGACTGCATCGAAGAAGTAATTGTTGACCTGTTCATATTCGTCGGCGATTTCACACAGGCTGAGGTCGTGCGTGGCAATGATTCCTGTGGAACCTGACCTTGTGAGTTTCTCTACAAATTTACGGGACCCTATAGCTTTATCCTTGCTGTTCGTTCCTTTCAGGATTTCATCCAGGATGATAAAGTATTCATGGTCTTCCATGTTGGAGACGATATGTTTCAGACGTTTTAATTCGGCATAGAAATACGAAGCATCTTCGTTTAAAGAATCAGCTGTTCTCATACTTGTGATCAGCTTAATAGGCTTGTAAACGCTTTTTTCGGCACATACGGGTAGTCCGTTATTCGCCATGACGATAAAAAGTGAAACAGTTCTCAGGAACGTACTTTTGCCTGCCATGTTCGCCCCGGTGATCACCATAAATTCTCCAGTATGGATCGTAAGATCATTTTTTACAAGTTTTGATGTCGCTATCAGAGGATGACCGAGTCCAACAGCCTGGATTGTCTCTGTTTCAGTGATTTCGGGAAAATGATGTTCAGGATGGTTAAAAGTGTAATTGCCAAAGCTGGCATAGGCATCAAAGAAAGCGATGGTGTCGAACCAATCTTTTATATGAATACGGTTGCTTTCGATCCATCTTTCAAGTCGGTAGGCATTAAAAAGGTCGAGTTGAAGTAGTGAATTGCCCAATATGGCCACGATCAGGTTGTTTCGCTGGTCGAGTGCATCGACTCGTTTAGAAAGAGTGTTCAGCGAATTATATGCAGAAGTTTGATCGTTTTTCAATTGGTGCTGCAGCTCCTGAAGGAGTGGAGTGGAGAATGATCGGTTTTCGATCATTTGAATGAGTTTGCTGTATTGTTGTAAGGTGCTTTGGGCCTTTGATGCAAATTGACTAAGCTTGTTAACCCGCTTTACAAATAAACCTGCAAGTAGTAGACCGCCTATGAACCAATAGGTAAAGTAATTTACAGAAAGTATATCAAGTATAACAGCGGTGATGATCCCGAACGAAAATATGCTGAAAATAACGGGGATCCATTTTGTAAAAGAAGCCAGGCTAATCGTATGGTTCAGGATCCAGTCTCCGACCATTTCGGCACTTACTTCGGTTTCAAGAAGTGCAGCATGTGCCTGAAATTCCTGTCGCCATTCCGGTATTTCGGCAAGTTCGTGAATGGCTTGTTGTTTTCTTTTGATATTTTCAGTGTCATTCCCTTTCAGAAGGGCGGCCAGGTAGTTTTTCCCTTCTGAGGTCGCTGTGCGATTCAGGTATTGAAAGAACGAACCACGACCGAACAGATCGATGTCATGACTAAAGTCGTGCATGGGGTCTGAGAATTCTGCGCCCGTTGGAAGTACATCGAATTTGCCAATTAATACTTCCGTTTCCGTAGCATTAATATGAATCAGTTTTTTGTAGAAGTTTTTCGAATAGGATATATCTGAGTATTTACGGATCATAAACAGAAAGATCGCAAATGTAATCAGAACCACTGGAAGGACGATTCGGGTATTACCCCAATTATAATAGATTAAAAAGCAACCGGCTAAAAATACAAACAGCCGGAACAAACTAAGATTTCTTAATTTCTTCCGGACTGCAGTATATTGTTCATTCAGCAGATCCAGCCGATTGGCATAGAATTCTTCAGGTCTGGACATAACATTCTCGTTAGTCCGTAAATCTAAAGAATTTCTCGCTTATGAAGACCGAATTAATCTTCGAGATTTCGAAGGTATTCCTGTTTGTATTCAGCTTTTTGCTTTATTACTCTTCTGGCTGCAGAAGGTTTTGTGTATTGTTTACGGTTTCTGAGTTCCTGAAGCACTTTCGTTTTTTTGTATTTTCTTTTGAAACGTTTAAGGGCTCTTTCAATACTCTCACCTTCTTTGACTACTGTTTTTAACATAAAATTGTTTTAAAGTTATTTTCTACATTATAAAAAAATAATCGTAAAACACTGTTAAAAAAGTCAAAATCTTCCCGACACAACCTTTTAAGTGGTTGTAAATGAGTTAAATGAACTTAAAATTGCTTTCAGGCTTTATTGGGAATTAGCCATGCTTACTTTGGTGAGTTCAGGAACCTGTGTATAGATGTAATCACGATGTTTTCCGGTAAAATATTTACCCATGGCTTCTCCCATTTTTTTGCGTTCTGCTTCATCCGGATATTTGGCTTCAAACATTTTGTCGAGGTCTTCTCCAAAGTTGTCCAGATCATCCATTGAGTCGAATAGATACGCTTCAACAAATTCTCTGCTGTCTGCACCCCATCGGTGACGGTGAGGATAAAAGGCTTTAATTTTACCGGCTTCTTTGATAGCATCGGTAAAGGAAGTATACATATCCATAAACTCTTTTTCAGATCCTTCTTCAGGATAGGCCATTTCGTGTATCTGTACATACAGAATCTGCGGATCTGTTGGTTTTTGTGGTAGCATCTTTGCTCCGGGTAACATGGAGTAAATCTCGTCACTATGATCGACACTGTAATATTTAGCGAGTTTTTCAAAGAATGCTTTTCTCTGGGTCTCGTCTGGCCAGGCAGCTTTGATGAGTTCAGAATTTCTGGCATCTGCTTTTTCGATATCTTCCCAGGTTCTGTACACATTTACAAAGACGATCTCTGTATTGTCGGGAGTGTATCTGTGCGTATATACGGCACCTCCCATGATCAATTCATTCTTATCAATGACATTTTCCTGAAATTGTTTCTCCATACTGAGCCATTCATCGCGGTCGAAATCTTTCAGATCCATATTCCAGTGTCGGGTGGTCACGGTAATAAAGGGTTCGTTTTCCTGAGCAGTTGTTTCGGTAGTTAGAAAAGAGGTGAAAATAAGGAGCAGGGCAGCTAATTTGATCGTGATTTTCATAATCCGGGTTTTTAGTTAGTATTTATTGAATGTAAAGTTGTTCTTAACTAAAAAATCTGGAGCTCGTTACGTTAGGGGAAAGAAAATCTGGGTAGTGACCCGGGGAAAGTCACTACCTAAGATACAAATTAAATAACTAATTGAAAAACAATTATTTACATTAGCTGAATTTTCGGTCAGGATCGAAGGCATCGATGGCCATGGAAGTTTTGGTTCCGTCGATCACCTCGGTGATAAGTTTACCTGTTGCCGGTCCGAGACTCCATCCCATCATAGCATGCCCAGTACCGATCACACAGTTCTTTAACGCAGCGGTTCGGCCTATGAAAGGCAGCCCGTCGGGTGATACCGGTCTGAGTCCGCATTGCGCCTTTTCCAGTTCACTTTCCTGGAATTCCATTTTTGTGTAGAATGATTTCGCTGCATCGGCAATGGCATTCACTCTTTCTTTTCGTATGACATGGTTCAAACCAGAGAATTCCATAGTTCCAGCGAATCTGGTATACCCGTCCATCGGGGTGATTGCGATCTTGGCTTCATGAAGGATTGCCGGGATTGTGATTCCGGTTGGGCGTTTTACATCGATACGATATCCTTTTCCGGGTTGTACCTTTAAATTAACACCGAGCTTTTTAAGTAAAAGTGGCGACCAGGAGCCGGAAGCGATTACAAATTCGTCAGCCTCGATCTTTCCGGAGGAAGTCGTAATACTCTTAATGATCCCGTTGGTATAGTCGATATCAGTTACCTCAGTATTCTTAAGGATCTCAACACCACTGGCTTTGAGATAGTCATATAATTTTGCCATGATCTGCATCGGTGTTGAATGTCCGTCACAACGGTAATAGGCAGCACCCATTGCATCGATAGCGGCGTCTGGCTGCAATGCCTGAAGCTCACTTTGGGAAAGAACGACAACATCAAGCCCTTCCTTTTTAGCAATCTCGGCTACTTCGATCTCACTTTCTGCACCTTTTTCTGTTTTATAGGCCATAAGCAATCCACTTCTTTCATAGTGGAATTTACCCAAATCCTCTGATCGTTGTAATTCTTCGAAAAGATCCCGACTCAGAATGTTGAAATCTTTGAGTACCGGAGTAGCTTTTTTAACTTTGGCCTCCGTGGAAGAGCGATGGAAACTCCAGGCCCATTTAAAGAATTCTGTATCCCATTGTGGTTTCATGTAGAACGGACTGGATGAATTGAACATCCATTTGATCCCTTTCGAGATCATTCCCGGAGCTGCAAGCGGGATAAAATGGCTAGGAGTTACATAACCTGCATTCACATACGAGGCACCACTGTCGAAGTTGCTTTTATCAACAACGGTTACTTGATGTCCCGATTTATGTAAATAATATGCGGAGGAAAGACCGATGATTCCTCCACCAATGATAACGACTTTCTTTTTCATATGACCTTAAATTACCTGGAAGCCTTCCGCATAGGGGTCTTCCTGATCAATAATAATTTGATTGTATCCGGTGATCCTCGCCCATCCCTGAATTCCCGGGATGATAGCGGGTTTATCCATAACATTTGTTTCCTTTTCGATCGTTCCGATGAATTTACTTCCGATATAACTTTCATGTATAAATTCATCACCTGGTTTTAGGAGTCCCTTAGCATACCATTGCGCCATTCTGGCTGAGGTTCCTGTGCCGCATGGTGACCGATCAATGGCTTTATCGCCATAAAATACGGCATTTCTTGCGGTGGATTCAGGGTCTATGGTCTCTCCTGTCCATAAAATATGAGATACATTTCTAATGGTGTCGTTCATAGGATGAATGAACTGACCCGGGTATACTTCATTGATCTTGTTTCTCAATTCCTGACTGAATTGTATCAGTTGTGCCGCGGAATACGCCTGTACCCCTTCGAAGTTTTCCTGCGGATCTACAATCGCATAAAAATTTCCTCCATAAGCAACATCAAAGGTCAATTCACCGAGGAATGAACTTTCTATCTTCATTTCCGAAGCTGCAAGATAGGAAGGAACATTGGTTATTTTTACCCAAGCCACCCGTTCTTTTTCCATACCGTACTCAGCGATGACCAAACCTGCCGGTACTTCGAGTCTCACAACTCCCGGTGTTTTTGGATCGATCAGACCTTCTTCAATGGCAACGGTGATGGTGCCTATGGTTCCATGTCCACACATCGGTAGACATCCGCTTGTTTCTATAAAAAGGATACCACAATCATTTTCGGGATCTGTTGGTGGATATAGCATGCTTCCACTCATCATATCGTGGCCGCGTGGTTCATACATCAGCCCTTTTCTTATCCAGTCATATTCTTTCATGAAATGCTGGCGTTTTTCACTCATGTTCGCTCCGGTTAGATTCGGAGCTCCTCCTGATACTACCCTTACCGGATTCCCGCAGGTATGGGCGTCAATACAAAAAAATGATTTTTTTTTCATTCACAAACTAAGTGGTTGAACGCTCATCGAGCGTTTTTGCGATATATTCGTTAACGCGTCTTTCCAGTATCGGCAGGGTTACGGTCCCCTGTTCCAGAATAATTTCGTGAAATTCTCTGATATTGAAATCCTGACCAAGTGCTTTCTCGGCCTTTCTTCTTAATTCTCTTATTTTAAGTTCTCCGATCTTATAAGATATCGCCTGTCCCGGCCAACCTATATATCGGTCTGTTTCCGTGTTCACCTCATGGATGGAAAGTGCGGTATTGGAAGCGAGATATGTTACGGCTTCCTGACGCGTCCAACCCATTGCGTGAATTCCGGTATCCACTACCAGACGGCATGCACGCCACATCTCATAGGTGAGCTGTCCGAACTTTTCGTAGGGTGTTTCATAAATTCCCATTTCGTCAGCCAGATATTCGGTATATAATGCCCAGCCTTCTCCATAGGCGGAAAGATAATATTGTTTTCTGAATTCCGGAATACTGTCACCTAATTCCTGATTTAGGGAACCCTGAATATGATGTCCCGGAACGGCCTCATGAGCGGTTAGGGCAGGTAGGATATACAAGGGTCTGCTATCGAGTTTATAGGTATTGACCAAATAATATCCCGGTTCAGTATTACTGGATGACCCAGAATATCGCCCTCCGGTATATTTCGGAGCTAACGCATCAGGAACTTTGATCACTCCATAAGGTTTTCTCGGCAAGGTCTTGAAGAACTTCGGGAGCTGAGCGTCGATCTTCTTTGCAATATTACGCGCTTCCTTGAGCAGGTTGTCACCGGTTGTTGCATAGAACTGTTTATCCGTTCTCAGAAATTGAAGAAATTCTTCGAAGGTTCCTTTAAACCCTATCTCATCGATGATCATGTCCATTTCTTTGCGAATGCGTGCCACTTCTTTCAATCCTAAATTATGGATATCTTCAGCGGTATATTCATCAGTCGTGGTATAAAAATTTATCCGGTTCTGATAGAATTCTTTTCCTCCGGGGGTAGAGGAAACACCGATTTCTTCCCGGGCATTTGGATAATATTCTTCCTCAAAGAATTTTTTAATCCTTTTAAAGGAAGGTATCACACTTTTCGTGATCGCCTCTTCTGCAGCATTAAGAATGGAATCCTTCTGATCTTCGGTCAGATTCGACGGTAGGTCCTTAAAGGGTCCGAAGAAAAAGTTTGATTCAGCGTCTCCTGTGATATGAAGATCGTAGGAGTTCTCGTAACCTTTGAAGATCGCCTTCGGTTGTGCGATACCTTCTTTTATTCCAAGGCGCAGCATATCGATCTGCTGTTCGGTAAAATGTGGAATATCATTCAAAACATCCAGATAATGTCTCGCATCCTGATAGCTGAGCAATGCATGAACCTGATAATTCAGGTCGAGATGGAATCCCTGATCAGCCTGAATGGTATTGTGATGCATTTTGAAATTATAGGCATCGATCCGATCCTGAAGCTTAAATTTCAGCAACTCCAACGATATCTGTTCGGTTTCGCTTAGTTGTTCAGCATCTATGGTCTTTAAGACCGTGATCTGTTTCTGGGCAAAATCGGATTCTTTCTTTCTCAACGAATCTTCAAATCTTCCCAGTGGGTGTTCACTTCGATCGTAGGAACGAAATTCATCAACGGTCTGAATGACCTCATTCAGACGTTCGGAATTACTTTTAAAAGTAGTATTTCCGCAGGAAGAAAGGAACATACCCAGTGAAAGAACGGTATAGCCCAGCAAGCGTTTCATAGGTTGGTGTTTTGATGGCATTCCGGATATAAATTTAATTCATCTTTCGCTGAATTTGCAACGGATTTTCATCTTTTAATGCGTCGGGTAAAGCTTCTTGTGGCCAGTTCTGAAAAGAAACAGGTCGCACCCATCTTTTGATGGCTGACAGCCCGACAGACGTAAATCTACTATCGGTAGTTGCCGGAAATGGCCCACCATGATTCATCGACTCACAAACCTCAACTCCGGTAGGGAGACTGTTGAAGTTCAAGCGGCCAACCTTCGATTCGAGAGCTTTAACCTGAGGAGCGAACGTGTTGAGTTCTGCCGGATTACCCAGTACTGAACCGGTAAGTTGCCCCTCAAGAGCTTCGATCACGGTTTTCATCTCGGCTGCATTTTCACAGGCAACCAGTAATGAAAAAGGTCCGAATACTTCAGTTTGCAAGGAATGGTCGCTAAGAAAATCTGAAGCGTTTATAGTATAGAGTCCTACTTCACCAAAATTCGCTTTCGTTTCTGAGGAACTAGCTGCAAGCAGCTTTACATGTTCGTGTCCGGCTATTGTCGATTTACCATCTTTAAATGAATTCCAGATCGCCGGATGCAACATGCATTGCGATTGCTGCGCTGATATAGCTTCAGTTAATGCAGCGGAAAAATCATCCCAACCTTCACCTTTGATCCCGATCAGTAGTCCTGGGTTCGTGCAGAACTGTCCTGCGCCGAGATTTACGGATCCTGCTATTTGACCTGCCCAGTTCTCCGGAGTAGGATCTCCGATTACTGAAGGCAGCAATAAAACCGGATTTATACTTCCCATTTCTGCAAATACAGGAATCGGTTCTTCGCGATTAGCTGCTAGTTTATAGAGTGCCATACCCCCACGGAAACTTCCGGTGAACCCTACGGCTTTAATGCCCGGATGCATTACCAGCGCTTCTCCGACGGTATGGTCTTTACTGTTAAGATTTGAAAAGACACCATCAGGCATTCCGGTAGCTTTGGCTGCGGAAGCGATGGCTCCTGATACAAGACCTGCAGTAGCGGCATGCATCGGGTGGCTTTTAACCACTACCGGGCATCCGGCTGCGAGGGCACTTGCAGTATCGCCACCTGCGGTTGAGAAAGCAAATGGGAAATTACTTGCTCCGAAAACCGCTACGGGTCCCATAGGAACCAGCATCTTTCTCAGATCCGGTTTTGGC
The DNA here is from genome assembly GCF_007279655.1 of Robertkochia solimangrovi. Lineage (GTDB taxonomy): Bacteria > Bacteroidota > Bacteroidia > Flavobacteriales > Flavobacteriaceae > Robertkochia > Robertkochia solimangrovi. The sequence goes on from NZ_QKWN01000001.1 coordinate 783,897, forward strand.
ATAGGTTTTCGATCCGGGTTTCCTTTGTCGATAATCGCTTCAACCCACGATCCTTCGCGTTGTTGTGCGGCAAATGCCTTGAGTTGTCCTATGGTTCGTCCGCGTTCTCCTTCCGCTCTTCCACGGGGTAATCCGGATTCTGCCATATAGGTTTCGATGAGTTCCTCACCGATAGCTTCGATCGCTTCTGCAATGGCTTCCAGGAATTTGGCTTTTTCTTCGCCTGTCCTGGTACTAAAATCAGCAAAGGCTGTGATCGCTTTGGATACAGCCTCGTCTACTTCTGTGGTAGTTGCTTCGATAATTTCCCATTCATTTTCGCGGTCTGCAACGGGATTGTAGGTTTTAAATACTTTCCCTTCTTGCGCACTCTTCTTAAATCCAATCTGGTTAACTATCTGCATATTATTTTATTTTGCAATTAAATTCTGATATTCCGGTAATTCCGGCCGGATTGCCATGGCATCTGAAATTACTTTTTCAACTTTTGCCAATTCTTCTCCTTCCAGTAATAATCTGGGTGCTCTAACATATTTAGTACCGATACCTGTGGCTACTTCAGCAAGTTTGATATTTTGTACGAGTTGCGGACTGATATCCAGTTCGAGCAGTGGTAGGAACCAGCGATAGATACTGATCGCTTCTTCTAATCTACCCGCTTTAGCAAGTTCATAGATCGCAACGGTTTCACGCGGATACGCACAAACAAGTCCTGCAACCCAACCTTCAGCACCGAGTAACATGCTTTCCAGGGCAAGGGTGTCTACTCCACAAAGAGTTTTTAATCTGTCACCGAAACGATTTTTAATTCTCGTTACATTTGAAATGTCCCGGGTTGATTCCTTTACAGCCTGAATGTTGTCTTCTTTCAAAAGTTCTTCGAACATGTCAAGAGTTACTTCGATCTTATAATCAACAGGGTTGTTATAGATCATAATAGGCAGTGATACGCTTTGAGCGATCGTCTTAAAATAAGCGACGGTCTCTCTGTCGGTTGCTTTGTAGCGCATCGGCGGTAGAAGCATGAGCCCGTTAGCACCGGCTTTTTCAATTTTTTGAGCTATTCTAACCGCTTCAGAGGTACTTTGTTCCGCAATGTTTACGATGACAGGTACATTTCCTTTGGTTTGATTCAGCGCATTTTCAATAAGCTGGAATTTTTCATCTTCAGTAAGTGTACTGGCTTCTCCAAGTGTTCCTCCCAGAATTATTCCGTGTACTCCAGCCTCCAGCTGAGCTTGTATATTTTTATTGAACATCTCCAAATCCAAACGGTCATCGGAGGTAAATTTGGTGGTTACAGCTGGCATAACGCCCTTCCAATCGATATTCATATGCGAACTTTTTAATTTATTACAAATGTATTTCTACTTTGCAGAGGATGATTAACAAAAATTATCTTATTTCAATACTATGTTACCATAGTAAAACGAAGATGTGCAATATCTTAAATAATATCTGCAAATAGAACGGTTTTTATAACAAATATTAGCCTTGATGAAGTTGAATGTCGATTTGATAAATGAACAGTATTAATATCTGTTTAGAGGGGGTAGTAGCATGTAATTTAGCAAACGTGTAAATATCAGCGGTGTAAGAAGATTGATAGCGTCGGGGTTCGTTGAAGGCGGATTTGGTTAATTTTTTACTATTGTTGCCGGGTTAAAACTTTTCGCCTGCTGAGCACTAAATAGTGATTATACCACTCTCGTAACCGCGATGCCTGCGGCGGTGGTTATCCTGGTACTGGCACGCTATGACGCTTAATGACCCATGGTGAAAGTGTTCGTTCCAGGCTCAGGATTTTTGGAGCAAAGCAGGCTCATTTGCAGCTGACGCTTTGTTTATTCGATTTGTTGGCGAAGTCTTTTCGGGAGTTTCTGAACAACGAGTCGGTAGGATTGATCGATGAGGTCGAAGATTAGGTGGTCTGGTACATCCTTTCCTATTTCAACGGTATTCCAATGAGTTTTGTTCATATGGTAACCCGGATAGATTCCCTGATATTCGTCGCGTAATTCATCATTACGATCCGGATTGCATTTTAAATTTACGGAAGGCTCACCGGCTTCCCATTTATCAAGTGGAGTGAGGGCAAACATTTTACCCTTAACCTTGAAAACCAAAGTGTCTTCGTCAAATGGAAATTCTTCTGTGACACCTTTTTTTCCAATGCAGTAACTCCTGATATCATCAATATTCATGTTGGCGGTAGTATTAATGATTATAATATAGTATGCTACAAAGTCTGTTATTTGTCTTTTAACAGGGGCTTTTCTGCGGTTTCGATCTTCAAAGCAGAATAATCCAGTTTCCAACCAATTGCCTGCACCATATTCTCGATCATCAGGATAGCGTCCAACGCTTCTTTTTTGGCGTTGTCCATCAGCCCGCTTTCGGGAATTTTTGTAAGGATATGTTCCTTGGCTTCCTGATGCAATGCGGAAAGGTCGTCGGTTTTGAACCAGTTAAATAGACCTTCTTTGATGTCGTAATATTTGACATCGGGTTCAATACTGATCACTTCCGGCTGAGGGAAAGTCGACATTATTATCTTTTTACGATCACTGTCGGCTCTTATCTCCATCTTTTTTAGATCGAATCCGATGTGAACCTTGGCATTGATCACGATCAGTGCTTTTTTCTTGCTGCTGATCAGACGTAAAAAGCGTTCCTTGACATTTTCGTATTGGTATATTTCGGCAAATTCACCTTCAACAGTAACTAATTTACAAACATTTCTGACTTTTTCCAACAATATAACGGACTGGTGTTCAGTGGAGTCCTTTTTCCTTTTCTTCAAAAGTATCCCAAAAAGCCAGTACATTCCTAAAGCTCCGAGAAGTAGACCGATAACAATTTCTAAGATGTCATTCATAATAAATCAATTCCGGCAATGCATGTTATGTCATAAATTACAGAAGTCGGTACATCATGGCTAAAATGCCGGAGCCTCCGTTACTCAAATATAAGATATAATTGTTTTAATAAGATGATTTTGAAGGTGAAGTCGTATTTAATAAGTTGATAAATAAGATGTTAAAAATATTTGTTTTAGTTGATGAAGAAAAGCGAAGAGGCGATCCCGTCTGCCAAAAACCTGCCTTTGGAGGTGGTTCTTAATACTGATCTACCTTCGATTTCCTGAAGTTCAAGTAAGCCGTTTTCCAGCTGTGAACTCGATTCTTTTTTGAGGTATTCCAGGTATTCAACACCATAATCTTTTTTGATCCGTTCAAGGTCTACTCCCCAGATCGTACGTAAACCGGTCATTATATATTCGTTATAACGGTCAATAACGGTGAGTACTTCACTTTCTGAGGGCAACTCGTCATTCAATAATTTTTTGATATAAACAGGATTACTGGCGATATTCCAACTTCTGCGCGTTCCGTCATAACTGTGAGCAGAAGGTCCGAAACCACCATATTTTTTCCCAAGCCAGTATCCTGTATTCGCCTTGCTGAAGAATCCGGGTTTGCCAAAATTGGAGAGTTCGTAATGAATATAGCCGGCGGTATTCAGCTTGTCAGTAAGGATCCTGAACTGACGTTCGGCCTGTTCTTCATCAACGGGGGAAACAGCACCTCTTTCTATGAATTTTTCCAGGGCGGTTTTGGGTTCAACAGTTAGTGCATAGCTCGAAATATGCGGCACCCCATACCCCAGTGCCAATTCTATGTTTCTGATCCAGTCCAGATCAGACAGGCCGGGAGTTCCGTAGATCAGATCGATGGTTACATTCTCAAAATGCTTAGTGGCGAGCTCAATAGCGTATTGAGCCTCTCCGGCATCATGGGAACGATTCATCAATTTGAGATCCCGGTCAAAGAATGATTGAATACCCATACTTAAACGGTTAACTCCGGCATTTTTAAGATCCAGATATTTTTGTTCGGTTTTGAGGTCGTCCGGATTTGCTTCGAGGGTGATCTCAGGTTCTTTTGAAACATGATAGAAGCTGTGCACCTGTTCTAAGATTTGGTTCAGCTCTCCGGTGTCCAGAATACTAGGAGTTCCTCCTCCGAAATAAATGGTTTCCACCTTTTCAGTACGCCAATCTTTACTGCGAAGTTCCAATTCTTTTAAGAGTGCGGTGATAAAAGGTTGCTTTTTCGAAAGGGATGTCGAAAAGTGAAAATCACAATAATGACAAGCCTGCCTGCAAAAAGGAATATGGATATAAATACCAGCCATGATGCAAAGGTATCACTAACTAACGAGAATCACCTCGTCGGGGGTAATTGCAAACACCTGATCATTCTTCCCGGGCTTTATGGTAAAATTGCCGGTGAATTCACCGAAAGATGGTAATATTAATCGCCTCGTTTCCTGGAAAAAACAGGCGAGTTTAAGAGTCTGACGTGCCGGTCCCTTTAGACGGATGCCCGGGTGAATATGACCGCAGATATTAAATTTTTCTTTATGTTCTTCAGGATGATGTGTTAAATAAAAGTTCCGGATACTTAAACTTTCTAATACTTTCATTTTCATCAATTCAAAATGTTCTGCCGGGAGGATGTCGTGATTCCCTTTTATTAATATCAGCTTTCTGTTACAGGTTTCGGCCCATTTTTTAAAGGCCTCCCATTCATGATTGAACTCGCTGTGAAACAGATCTCCTAGAAAACAGATGGTAGCGGCCTTAAAGGTTTGGCACAGACCTTCCAGTCGATTAAGCGAAGTTTGATTTATTTTGTCTGGAACTGCCATACCATTCTTTCTGAAATGTGCAGCTTTTCCCAAATGTACATCTGCGATCAGTAGCATATTTTCCTCTTCCCAGAAGACACCTCCTGATGTATGAAATTGAAAATGTTCACCTTGTATGCTATGTGCTTTGGTCATAGGTCAGGGCATTGCTTTTAGCACTCTCACCCGAATCGATTTGCTGATCGGAGTGTTGCTTTTATCTGCAAAATGATTGTAGGGTACGAGAATGTTGGTTTCCGGAAAGTAGGATGCAAGGTTCCCCTTCGGGATGGAATAGGGCACTACCAGAAATCCCAATGCTGTTCGGGTTTCTCCGTCATAGGTGCTGGTGAGATCGACTTTTTCTCCAGTTGTCAGTTTATGCTCCTTCATATCCTCCGGGTTCATGAAGACTACCCTTCTTTCCTGATGAATACCCCGGTAGCGGTCGTTGAGGCCGTAAATGGTCGTGTTGAACTGGTCATGTGAACGAATGGTCATCATCAGAAATTCATCTTGCTCAAGATCATGTACAGGGAGTTCACAATTGGTGAATCGTGCTTTTCCATCCGGTAGTTTTGAAAAATCAAGCTCTCTGACATTATTTGGCAGGTAATATCCTCCTTTTTCACTTTTCGTACTTACATCGCGAAAACCGTCTATAACATCACCTAACTTTTGTCTTAGCAGGTTGTAGTCCTTGCCCAGGAGATTCCATTCGATCTTATTCGCATACTTATTTCCAAAGACTGAATTTGCAATACCAGCAATGATCTCCGGTTCGCTGTGCAGGTCATCGGAGGCAGGTGGAAGAAGACCTTTGGTCCTGTGAACTTTACCCATGCTGTTTTCAACGGTGAGAAAACGCTGTTCGCCATCCTTAAAATCTTTTTCTGATCTTCCGAGAGTTGGCAGTATGAGAGCGGTTTCGCCTGGAACCAGGTGTGACCGATTGAGTTTGGTGCTGATATGAACAGTGAGCTTACAGTTTTGAAGGGCTTCCGCCGTATAGGTGGTATCTGAAGCGGCAGAGACAAAATTCCCTCCAAGTGCTATGAATACCTTCGCCTTTTTCCGGTGCATCGCTTCTATGGCATGAACAACATCGTACCCCTCCTTTTCCGGAGGATCGAACCCAAAAACGGATTTTAAAGAGGCATTGAATTTAGGGATCACATAGTGCATGATGCCTACGGAACGATCTCCCTGTACATTGCTATGTCCTCTGACAGGGCAGGTTCCTGCACCGGGCTTACCCAGGCTGCCTTTCATCAGTAAAAGATTTACACATTCCTTGATGTTCTCGACACCGTTTTTATGTTGGGTGAGACCCATGGCCCAGCATATGATGATGCGTTCCTTTTTTGCGAGTAATTCTGTTGCCTCATCGACTAAAGACGCTGCAACGCCACAATTTTCCAAAAGGTCGGCTTCTTCATACCTTTCAAGATCGGAAACCATAGCCTCAAATCCAGTGGTATAAGTTTCAATAAATTTTTGGTCGATAACCTCAGGGTTAACTTTTGCCTTTTTTAGCAACTTTTTAATTATAAGTTTCAAAAGCGGTACGTCCTGATTGATCTTAACAGGAAGGTGAATGTCCGTAAGCTTAACCCCGGAAAAGAGCATGCCGTTTACTTCCTGTGGATTTTTAAATCGTACCAGTCCGGCTTCCTCCAGAGGGTTGATACTTATGATGTGTCCGCCATTTCTTTTGCACTTTTCAAGGGCAGATAGCATTCTGGGATGATTTGTACCTGGATTTTGACCGATGACCATGATCACATCGGCTTTGTCAAAATCTTCAAGTTTAACCGATCCCTTTCCAATACCTAAAGTCTCGCTGAGTGCCACTCCGCTGGATTCATGACACATATTGGAGCAGTCTGGTAAATTATTGGTACCGAAGGCTCTCGCGAACAATCCATACAAAAATGCTGCTTCATTGCTAGATCTTCCGGAGGTATAGAAAACTGCTTCGTCCGGATCATCGAGTTCATTGAGGGTGTTTCCGATGGTTTCGAATGCTTCTTTCCAGGAAAGAGGAGTATAGTGATCGCTGTCTGGATGCAGAATAAAAGGTTGCGTGATCCTGCCGCTTTTTCCAATATGAAAATCGGACCAGCGGGAGAGTTCTTCCACACTATGTTTGCGAAAGAAATCGGCGTCTACCCTTTTGGTGGTGGCTTCCTCTGCAAGCGCCTTAGCGCCATTTTCACAGTATTCCCCAAGCTTAGACCGATGCTCAGGATCAGGCCATGCACAACCGGGGCAGTCGAAACCGTCTTTCTGGTTCATATGAGCCAGGGTTCCTAACGCCCGGAATATGCCCATTTCTTTCATGCCGTGTTCCATGGCTACGGTCACAGCTTTGAATCCTGCCGCATAATCTGAGGGCTCGGTGATCTTAATTCCGGTGAAATCCAGGTTGCCGGTAAGCGATATGTCTCTTTTTTTACGCGTTTTCATGAAGCGAATTTTGGCGGTTCATTGTGATGACCGATGGGTTCATCAGCGGGTAACACATCCATAGAGAGTAATTACTGAATCAGGATGATTTAGACAAAATTAGTGGAAATTAACCTACTTGCCGAATTGAATCTGCATTTTACGAATTCTGTCTGCCAGTTTTTCGGAGGATAATTTTTCGCGTAAGCGATCTGTGATTACCGGGAAGGAGAAGGGCGTGGGTTTTGAGCAGTGCTTCCAAACCAGTTTTTGTCCGGAGATTCTTTCCAGAGCTTTTTGTAGTCTTCCTTCCTCCAGGGAGTATTCAAAAGTTTCGCGGTATGCCTGTAGGTAAAGGAGGTTGTTGTCTTCATAGTCTCTGAAAACATCAAAGAGTAATTGAGTACTGCTTTGCAGATGCTTGCTTTTCAATTGTTTTTCGGGAAACCCCTGGAATACGAGTCCGGCAATGACGGCAATATCACGGAACTTTCTTCTGGACATTTCAGTGGCATTGAGGCTCGATTCCAAATCGCTGTGCACATATTGGTTGGAGAAAAGTTCATTATCGATAATCTCCTGTACATCGACTTCCTGATCGGATAGTAATTCAAATCCGTAATCATTGAAAGCAATGGAAAAGCTGATGGGTTTCAGCAGGCTTATCCTGTAGGCAAGAAGACTTGCCATAGCCTCGTGAACAAAACGACCTTCGAACGGGTAGCAGAGCAGGTGATAGCCTTCTCTGGTTTGAAAGGTTTCGATCAGAAATTCTTCGTCTCCCGGAATTATGGATTCTTTCTGTTGTTGCTCAAAAACAGGTTTAAGTGCTTTGAGTTCCTGGGTATCTTCCTCATTTTTGGCGACCAGATATAATTCTCTCCTGAGGAGTTCGCTCATTTGAGAAGAAAAGCTCATCCTGCCTCCGAGCCAGCTCGGTATCTTACTGCTTTTAGCAGTTGAGCGTTTTACAAGAACCTCCATATCCTTGATCTTATAAAGTTCCAGATTCCTGCCGGCGAAGGTGAACACATCTCCAGGTTTCAACCGGGAGATAAACCATTCTTCGATCATGCCTATATGTCCCCCTTTCATATAACGAACTTTAAGCATTGCGTCACTGACAATGGTTCCGATCGATAATCGGTGGCGCATGGCGATCTTTCTGCTGGTGACCCGATAGCGACCTTCTTCATCGATAATAACTTTATGGTATTCGTCATAACTGCGCAAAGACTGACTTCCCAGCGTGATAAAGTTTAATATCCATTGCCATTCATCATCGGTAAGATCTCTGTAGCAATAGGTATGGCGTATCTCAGCGAGCACTACTTCAGGCTTGAAACCATCGGAAACAGCAAGTGTGATGAGGTATTGTATCAATACATCATAGCAAAGTAGGTAGGGTATTCTTTTCTCCGTTTTGCCACTGTTAACCGCTTTTTTAAGGGCAGAAGCCTCCACTAGCTCCATGGCATGAGTGGGCAGGAAATAGATAATGCTTTCTTCTCCCGGACGGTGTTTACTACGTCCGGCTCTTTGCACGAATCTGGCAACGCCTTTAGGGCCGCCGATTTGAATAATCGTTTCCACAGGTGCGAAATCAACACCGAGGTCCAGGCTTGAGGTACAGATAACGGCCTTTAACCTTTCTGAGCGAATCGCTTCTTCGACCCATATCCGGGATGCCTTGTCAATACTTCCGTGGTGCATTGCGATTTCTCCTGCCAGATCCGGACAAGCAGAAAGAATTGACTGATACCAGATTTCGCATTGCGAGCGGGTATTGGTAAATACCAAAGTGGTCTTACTGTTCTGAATTACCGGAATGATTTGTTCTAAAAGGTGCAGTCCCAGGTGACCTCTCCATGGAAATCTTTCCATTGTTTCCGGTAATAGTGAATGGACATGTATTTGTTTTTTTAGTGCGGCACGGATCAATATGGAATTATTGAATTCTGCAGTTCCGGGTCCGAGTAATACTTCTCTGGCCTGTTTCAGATTACCGATGGTGGCTGAGATTCCCCAGATGCAAACCTCGTCACCGAGTTTTCTGATTCGGGAAAGCGCCAGTTCGGTTTGAACCCCTCTTTTAGAACCGAGAAGTTCATGCCATTCATCAACAACCACTGCATTGCAGTCTTTGAAGGTGTTTTTGTATCCTTTGGAAGATAGCAGTAAATGAAGGCTCTCAGGGGTTGTGATCAGTAGGTCAGGCATTTTTCTTTTTTGTGCGGCTCTTTCTTTCTGGCTACTGTCACCTGTTCTGATCCCTACCGTAAGGCCGGTACCAAACTCTGAATTGAATCGATCTACCGCCTGTAGTATTTCATGAGAAAGTGCCCGAAGCGGAGTGATCCAAATGGCTTTAAGTCCTCCTGCAGGTTTTTTGTTTCCAGTTTTAAGTAAGTTCATCAACGCTATCCCGATCCATAGCGCATAGGTCTTTCCACTTCCGGTGGGAGCGTTTAACAGACCATTCTTTCCGGAAAGAACTGCATGCCAGCATTCTGTTTGAAAGGAGTGAGGTTTCCAATTTTGTGAGCTGAACCATTCTTCGGCCTTTTCCAGCAGTGATTCCCGGGTCATGGAAAGTGTTTGAATTTTAGATCTGAAATTAATTAATTTTTATGACCTGAACAGTAGGGTTCTGAATTTAAAAATTGTGTAGGAGCGATAAAAAAAAGCCGTCGTACGACGGCTTTTGAATTCGGATCAGGATACGCTTTCTTCGTATACCATGGCACGATTTATCGCTTTTTGAATAGCGTTTCGGTGCTGGGTAAGAAGCGCGATAGTGGTTGGGGGGAGTGTCGCCTGATCTTTTAGGAAATTATCATATTCTTCCATACTTTCTTTTTCATATTTCAGGCATTCTTTCAGAACGGCTTCTTCCTTGTTTCCGGAAAGGAGGGTTTTGATATTGGTCCAAAACCGCTGGGTATCTCCTTTTAATGTTCCGCTTTCTTCCGGGATCTCACCGTAACTCAGGATTTCTCTTCTTAAGTCTCGCGCAAAATCACTCCGGCGATCGGCGGTTTGTTTAAAGAACATTTTTATCTCAGTATTATCTACCTTGTTCATTGCCTGCAAGTATCCTTTTTCACTATCATAAGTTTTTTCCAGTAGTGTATTCAGACGTTCCGACATTTTTTCAGTAAACTTCATAATTAAGGTGTTTAACGGTTATTCGATCATCGTCTTTCGATAATTCTATGTTCAAACTAAGGTTATGCTAGGGGAATTTCAAGAATAAGCGACTCTTTATCATGAATTTAACCTCAATTGTTAAGGCCTGTTAAACCTTCATAATAATATAAGCACCTGCCTTTAAAGCGGTGAAATCCAGTGTAGAGGTTGAAATTGCTTCTGTTTCAGTAAAATAAAAATAGAGTTGGTATGTTAAAATCGGAAAATAACTTATATTTGCACCCTCAAAATTAATAATAGGGGTCGAGAACCCCGCTAATTAATGTATTATGCCAGTAAAAATCAGATTACAAAGACACGGTAAGAAAGGAAAACCTTTCTACTGGGTTGTTGCTGCGGATGCCCGCGCAAAAAGAGATGGTAAATTCCTTGAAAAGATTGGAACTTACAATCCAAACACTAACCCTGCACAGATCGATCTAGATGTAGACAGTGCTGTACAGTGGTTGAAAAATGGTGCACAACCAACAGATACTGCAAGAAGAATCCTTTCTTATAAAGGTGTTCTCTTAAAGCATCATTTACTTGGTGGTGTTGCTAAAGGTGCGTTAACCGAAGAAGAAGCTCTGAAGAAATTCGATGCCTGGGTTGAAGAAAAAACCGGAAAGGTAGATGCTAAGAAAGAGGGTCTTGCTAAAGCAGATGCTGACGCTAAGGCAAAAGCTCTTGAGGCTGAGAAGGAAATCAACGAGAAACGTAAAGCTGCTGCTCAGGAAGCTGATGCTGAAGAGGCTGCAGAGGAAACTGTTGCTGAAACTGAAGAGGCAACTGCTGAAGCTCCTGCAGAGGAAGCAGAAGACAATAAAGAGGCTGAAGCTTAATTTTTTTTATGAGAAAAGAAGATTGCTTCTATCTCGGTAAAATTGTAAAGAAATACAGCTTTAAGGGTGAGGTGCTGGTTAAACTGGATACTGATGAACCCGAACTCTACGAAAATCTGGAATCAGTGTTTATTGCCTTGGGCAATAACCTGGTTCCTTTTTTTATAGATACCTCTTCGCTGCATAAATCTTCTTTACTAAGGCTTAAACTCGAGGATGTAGATTCCGAGGCTGATGCCGACGCCTTATTACAATCAGAACTTTATCTGCCGCTTGAAATGCTTCCTGAGCTCAAAGGTGATCAATTCTATTATCATGAAGTGATCGGGTTTGAAATGGAAGATGTCAATTATGGTAAAGTAGGTATTATTAAAGGGATCAATGATGCTGCTTCTCAGCCTTTGTTCGAAGTCGAAAGTGAAGGAAAAGAAATTCTGATTCCACTCAATGATGAACTTATCATCAAGGTCGATCGAAAAGCAAAGAAGATTTTAGTAGAGACTCCTGAAGGACTTATAGATCTGTATCTGGGATCCTGATAATTTGAAAAACTCTGAGAATGGGTTTAAAACCTTTCCAATTTAAACAATTTACGATCAAACAGGATCGCTGTGCTATGAAAGTCGGTACCGATGGGGTGCTGCTGGGCGCATGGGCTGATCTCTCGTTTGAGCCTCTGAGTATTTTGGATATTGGAGCAGGAACGGGTCTGGTCTCACTAATGATGGCTCAGCGTTGTGGTGCGGAGCTGATCGACGCTCTTGAGATCGATCCTAATGCCTATGAGCAGTGCGTAGAGAATTTTGAGGCTTCTGACTGGGGTGACAGACTTTTCTGTTACCATGCCGGATTCGATGAATTTGTGATGGAGATGGATGAGCCTTATGATCTGATAATTTCAAACCCACCATTCTATGCCGAGAATGTAAGTGCTTCCGATAAGGTACGAGATCTTGCCCGGGCTAATGCCTCACTACCCTTTCCTTTATTGATAGGAGGTGCTGCCCGATTGCTTACCGAAGCAGGTAGATTGAATATCATCATTCCTTTTAAGGAGGAAGAAAACATTACAGGACTTGCTTCTCAATGCGGACTCTTCCCTTCCCGTATTTGTCGCGTAAAGGGAAATCCCGAGGCTCCGGTTAAAAGAAGTCTGATGGAATTTTCTTTTGTGGATAAAACACCGGTGTATACGTCTTTGATTATCGAAGAAGAACGCCATGAATTTACCGAAGACTATATCTCTCTAACAAAGGATTTCTACCTAAAGATGTGATGGGGTTACTCCTGAATCACTAATAGTTGATACCCGTTTTTAACTGCAACATGGTCGGTACTTCTACATTGCCGATATGCTCTGGCTATGCCGGAGGAAAAAAATTCTTTAAATAAGTTATAGGATGCATTGGGGTTTCAGGTGTTCTGAGCATCTTATAGTCCCTGTATTTAATGAGGTTTCGAGGGTAAATCTTATTTAGTTTCATTATTAATTTTCAATATCTTTTTCCTTTTATTTTAATATATCTTTAAAAATCCTATTTTTATTTGCGTATAAATCAAAAATCAACCTGATAACTTAAAGTATGTCCTTTCAGATAAAAAAGACCTCAAAAGTTTACGATGTATGTATCGTGGGCTCCGGAGCCGGAGGAGGAATGGCTGCTAAGGTATTGGCTGAAGCAGGCTTCAGCATTGCCTTAATGGAAGCCGGACCCAACTTTGATCCGGCGAATCCAGAACAACAAACTCAATTTAAATGGCCCTATGAATCACCTCGAAGAGGTGCCGGCACCACCCGTGCATTCGGTGATTTCGATATGGCATATGGAGGCTGGGATATCGATGGAGAACCTTATACTACCAAAGATGGTACTAAGTTCGACTGGTTTCGTTCCCGTATGCTGGGAGGGAGAACCAATCACTGGGGCAGAATTTCTCTTCGATTTGGTCCGCTGGATTTCAAAAGAAAGGATCATGATGGTAAAGGAGATAACTGGCCAATAGGTTATGAGGATGTCAAACCCTATTATGACAAAGTAGATAAGCTGATAGGAGTGTTCGGAACCAAGGAGAATTTGCCGAACGAACCCAACGGATTTTTTCTGCCACCTCCAAAACCCCGTCTCCATGAGATGTATCTTAAAAAGCATGGAGAGAAGATGGGGTTGCCAGTGATTCCGGCAAGGTTATCCATTCTTACAAAGCGTATCGATAATCGTCGCGGTGCTTGTTTTTATTGTAGCCAGTGTTCGCGTTCCTGTAGTATCTATGGAGATTTTTCTTCCTCCTCGGTTTTGGTTAAACCGGCATTGGAGTATGAGAATATCGATCTTTATGTTAATGCGATGGTTCGTGAAGTACTAACCGATGAGAGTGGTAAAGCTTCCGGAGTGGCATTCGTTAATAAGGCCGATATGAAAGATTATGAGATCAAGGCTAAGGTTGTGATACTCGCTGCCAGTGCCTGTGGTTCTGCAAGAATTCTGCTGAACTCAAAATCTTCCAAATATCCTAACGGACTTGCGAATTCGAGTGGTGTAGTGGGGCGTTATCTGCATGATTCCACCGGATCTTCAAGAATGGCGCTTATACCTTCACTCATGGATCGTAAGCGATATAATGAAGATGGAGTTGGTGGAATGCACCTGTATGTACCATGGTGGCAAAATGATACTAAGAATCTCGGGTTTTCCCGTGGATATCATATAGAGTTCTGGGGAGGTATGGGAATGCCATCCTATGGAACCGGAATGGGTATGGAGCATCTGAATGGTCTTGTACCGGGAGCTGATGGTCAAATGAAAAGAGCCGGAGGGTTTGGTGCCGGACTTAAAAATGATGTACGTCGTTTTTATGGGGCAACCGTTGGTATGTCCGGAAGAGGAGAGAGTATTCCACAATTCAATAACTATTGTGAGATCGATCCGAACGTGGTAGATAAATTCGGTATTCCAGTCTTGCGTTTCCATTACAAATGGACAGATGATGAGGTTAAACAAGCTAAGCATATGCAGGATACCTTTGAAGAGTTGCTGACCAATATGGGCGGTATTTTTCTGGGGGATAAGCCCGGTGCGGATACTGATTACGGACTCGAAGCACCTGGTAGGATTATACATGAAGTGGGTACTACCCGTATGGGAGATGATCCGAAGACTTCAGTAGTAAACAGGTTTAACCAGGCCCATGATGTTCCAAACCTTTTTGTGGTGGATGGGGGGCCTTTTGTGTCACAGGCAGACAAAAATCCGACCTGGACCATTCTGGCTTTAGCCTGGAGAGCTTCCGATTACCTTATCGATGAAATGAAAAAAATGAATATTTAAAGATCTGATCATGGACAGAAGAAAAAGTTTAAAAGCAATGTTCGCCGGTACGGTAACGTCCGGATTTATGTTTACATCCTGCCTGACCGATACTGAGAAATCGGCTGAGACTACAACTCCTGTTGCCGGTGATTCTGAAGAAGCTTCCGGTTATGGAAGAACTCCGGAAGAAGCTGCTCGTGATAAGGATCTGATGAGTACCACCTTCTTTAATGAGCATGAAATGATTACGCTGGCTATCGTTGCCGATATTATTATTCCGGCAGATGAAACTTCAGGGTCGGCTACCGATGCTAAAGTGCCTGAATTCATTGAGTTCATCGTAAAAGATATGCCGCACTATCAAACTCCCGTTCGCGGAGGACTCCGATGGCTTGACTATGAAAGCAAGAAGCGTTTTTCAACAGAGTTCAAAGAAGCCAGTGAAGAACAAAGACTGGAGATCATCGAGGATATTGCCTACCCGGAAGAGGTGAAACCTGAACTTGAACAGGGTGCACGATCCTTTGCAACGATCCGAAATCTGGTATGTACCGGTTTCTTTACCAGTGAGATTGGTATTAAGGATATCGGATATATGGGGAATGTTCCCAATGTCTGGGATGGTGTGCCGGATGATGTATTAAAAGCGCATGGAGTAGCCTATGATGAAAGGATCCTTAGTGAAAGTATAAAACCTGAAGAGCGAAATGAAGTGGCTAACTGGGATAATTATAATCCGGAAGGTTAACCGGTATGAAAGTTTGGAGCCCCTTATGGCCTTTAACGGTCAATTTTATGACATATGAAAAAAGATAATTTTGAATCCCCTGATTATTATAATATCGATGATCTGCTTACTGAAGAGCAGTTGCTGGTAAGGGATGCAACAAGACAATGGGTAAAACGTGACCTGAGTCCGATCATCGAAGACTATGCCCAAAAGGCAGAATTTCCAAGACAGTTATTGAACGGACTCGCTGAGATCGGGGCTTTTGGACCTTATATTCCAGAGGATTATGGCGGCGCAGGTCTCGATCAGATAAGCTACGGACTCATCATGCAGGAGATCGAGCGTGGTGATAGTGGCATTCGATCCACCGCTTCCGTACAATCTTCTCTGGTGATGTATCCGATCTTTGCGTATGGTAGTGAAGAACAAAAACGAAAGTTTCTGCCAAAACTTGCCAGCGGAGAGTTGATCGGATGTTTCGGACTTACCGAACCTGATCATGGATCGAACCCGGGCGGAATGGATACAAAGTTCTCTGATGAAGGAGACCACTATCTTCTCAATGGAGCCAAACTTTGGATCTCAAATGCACCTTTTGCTGATATCGCAGTGGTTTGGGCTAAGAACGAGGAAGGTAGAATTCACGGACTTATCGTGGAGCGAGGGATGGAAGGATTTTCGACTCCGGAAACCCATAATAAATGGTCGCTCAGGGCTTCAGCTACGGGTGAATTGATCTTTGCGGATGTTAAAGTGCCGAAAGGTAATCTTTTACCTGGAAAAAGTGGACTCGGAGCTCCTTTAGGATGTCTTGATTCTGCACGATACGGTATTGCCTGGGGTGTGATCGGGGCTGCGATGGATTGCTATCATACGGCTTTGAAGTATGCCGGAGAACGTATGCAATTCGGTAAACCGATCGCCTCGTTTCAATTGCAACAGAAAAAATTGGCTGAAATGGTTACTGAGATCACAAAAGCCCAATTACTTGCTTTCCGTCTCGGACAATTGCGAAATGAAGGTAAGGCTACTTCTGCCCAGATTTCAATGGCTAAGCGCAATAACGTCGATATGGCGTTGAAAATCGCACGCGAAGCACGTCAGGTGTTAGGCGCAATGGGAATTACAGGAGAGTACAGTATTATGCGTCATATGATGAATCTGGAAAGTGTAATCACCTACGAAGGAACACATGATATTCACCTGCTGATTACCGGAGCAGATATCACAGGAATACAGGCCTTTAAATAATGATGTTAGTGATAATAGTGTTCATGGTTATATATGTACACTATTGTCACTACTATAAACTATTAGTGGTCACTCCAGATCGCTAATTCGTTTCCCGAAGGATCGTGGAAATGAAACCTGCGTCCTCCCGGGAAGGAGAATATTTCTTTGGCGATGGTTCCGCCACTTTCTTTAACTTTTTCGAGCATACCTTCAAGATCGTCATGGTATAGTACAACCAGTGCACCATGGGTAATGATCTCATCCGTTCTCATGAATCCACCTTCGATCCCACTGTTCGCAAATGCGGTATAATCTGGACCGTAATCGGTAAAAGACCAGTCAAATGCTTTCGTATAAAAAGCTTTTATTTTTATTAAGTCTCTTGCTTTGAACTCAATGTAGTTTATGTGTGAATTTACAGCTGGCATGTTTGCTTAATTTATTCGATTATAATTTTATTACGTACCCCGATATAGGTGCGTTTATCAAAATTGAAATCCACATATTGTGCGCCTCCGGCTTCACCCCGAACCTCGATGGATGATCTTCCGATTTCCATGTCATTCTTGTTATAGGCCTTAGCAATAAGTTCTCCTTTAAAATCCTTATCGAAGATCAGATAAAGGGTTAGCAAATTATTTTCACCGCCATCGGTTCTGTTTTCTATGGAAAATGCTCCGGTTTGCAAACCTTCAGACTTAAGAACTTCCGATAGTTCGATCTTGCATTCAAGGGTTTTATTCACTCCTTTAGTCACCCCTTCAAAGAATTCCGTTGCAGTCTGTCCGACCACTTCACCCCCTTTATTGATAGACTCTTTGGTGTCTTTTGAAAATTGATCACAAGAGACATTTAAACCAAGAAAGATAAGACTTGTACCTATTATGGAAAATATCGATTTCATTATTAATGAAAATTAGTCAGGATATTAAAAGTACAAAAATTGAACGTATGAATGATGAATTAAAGGGTATTTGACAGGGGGCGATCCGTGAACTAACCTATACATTTTATCCTCTATCTCTGCCTTACTCTGTTTTAGGATTTCGTGCCGGAATTTTCAATACTATTCATTTCGATCCAGTAACCGTCAGGATCCTGAAAATACACCTGTCGGGCGCCGTCGGCCCTGATCTGAATCTTTCCTTTAGTTCCTGGCCAGTCGGAGTATTCGATATTAAATGATTTTAACTTTTGAAGAAATGCATCAAAATCTGAAGTTGATAAGGCAAAATGTACCGCTCTGTTGGTGATCACTTTTCCTTTTAGTGTTGAGATGAGGTGGAGCTCTTTTTCTTCACCAAAAGAGAACCATCGTATGCCTTCCACTTCTGTTCTGTTGGTGATCTCTTTCAGGTTTAGAATCTTCTTATAGAAGTTTGCAGCCTGGTTCACATCAGTAACCGATAATGCGATATGATTCAGGTTGGTCGTGTAATCAGCGGTGTTTTGTGCCTTGGAGCTACCCAGAATAAAGAGAAAAAGTATAATGGATATTATTTTCGCCATTTTAATTCGATTTTAATTGAAAAAGGAAATTGTACAGCGAAAATGACCGCTTTACCTTTATGGTTAAAGATAAGGAAAGCGATCGAAATACAGATCAGTTTTAATAAGGGGATCTTAGGAAACAAGGGTTTAGGGGGGGGAACCTTAAAATCCATGCAATCCCCTTTCAGGAAAATTTATCAATCAATCATCATAGCGCAGGTAATCTCTCATGCAATTTGAAGCGATAACATGCTTATTGAGCCACCTACAGTTGTATCGTTGAACAACTCAGCCTCTTCATTTTTTCCTTGTAATGCTAATGCATATAGCAATGGTAAATAATGTTCTGGTGTTGGAATTGAAAGCTGAAGGCTTCTTCCCAGGTTCGAATAATCGATCAGGGATTTATGATCGCCGTTCAGGATAAGACTTCTGATCTTATCATTCGCTTCCATTGCCCAGTCCCATCCGAAGGGTTCATTCAGTTGTTGCCAGGCAACTTTTCTTAGATTATGAACCACATTGCCACTTCCGATGATCAGGACGCCTTTGTTGCGTAATCCTGCCAGTTGTTGTGCCAATTCATAATGGTATTTAACCGGTTTTGTATAATCCAGACTTAGCTGAACTACAGGGATATCCGCATTAGGATACATATGTTTTATAACACTCCAAGCTCCATGATCAAGCCCCCAATGGTCATCTGCTTCCACAGGGGCTTTTGTGATCAATTTAATAGTCTCAGCAGCTAATTGAGGGCTGCCTGGAGCAGGATATTCCACATCAAACAAGGCTTGGGGGAAACCTCCAAAGTCGTGGATTGTTCTCGGGTGATTCATGGCTGTAACCTTTGTCCCTCTGGTTTCCCAGTGTGCCGAGATACATAATATCGCTTTTGGTTTCCTTAACTCCTTCCCTCGTTTTCTGAATTGAGAAACGAATTCGTTTTCCTCTATGGCATTCATCGGACTTCCATGTCCCAGAAAGAGGACCGGCATCTTGTCCGTTTCAGGTAGGTCCTGTTGAAATTTGTAGAGCGAGTTTAGGTTCATCGTGTTTCCGGCAAAGGGTAATAAGCTGATCGTAGCTATGAATTCTTTTCTGTTCACGTAATAATGTTGCCTTTTAATCAGGCTTTAACAAACTGTACCTCTGCAGCCAGTTTAACTTCATCACTTACCAGGACACCTCCGGTTTCAAGAGCGGCATTCCAGTTCAATCCGTAATCTTTACGGTTGAGTTTTCCAGATAATGAAAAACCAGCTTTTTCATTGCCATATGGATCTTTCATATATCCTCCGAATTCGACATCAAGAGTTATTGGTTTCGTAATTCCTTTAATAGTAAGATCTCCGGTAAGTTTATACTCCTCATCATCGATCTTCTTGATTCCGGTGCTTACGAAAGACAGTTCCGGATATTTTTCCACCTCAAAGAAATCTGCACTTTTTAAATGGGTATCTCGATCATTGTTATTCGTATAAACCGATGCGGCATCGATTTTGGCTGATATCGTTGCGGATTCAAAATTTTCGCCGTCTATTTGAGCACTAAAACTTGTGAACTCTCCTTTTACGTTAGAGATCATCAGGTGTTTTACTTTGAATGTTACTTCACTGTGTGTAGGATCTGAATTCCAGATCGCAGCTGTTGCTGACATATGATTTGATTTTTTATGTTATAAAATAATCATGGCCTGCAGGTTTGGGGCAACCTGGTTTTTAAGAACTATTGTTGGTACAAATGTCTGACAATTAAATAGTTGTTGGGTAATACGATCAGGAAGAAGCGTTGTACTTTTAGGAAATGAGCTTTTTCATTTCCCTTCTGAATTCGGTAGGGGTTTGTCCGGTTCTACGCTTGAAGACCTTGGAAAAATAGGCTTTTTCATTATACCCGAGTTCATATCCGATCTCAGCAACCGTTCTGGAAGTTCCGATCAGTAAATTTTTGGCTTCCGTCAGTTTACGGTTCTCGATAATTTCGGAAACGCTTTGGTGGATCACCTCCTGACAGATTCGATTCAGATTTCGTTCGGTCATGAATAGTTTTTCAGCATAGAAGGAAACCTTTTCCGCTCTTTTATAATTATCTTCAAGGATTAGTAAAAAATTTGCATAGGTTTCCATATTGGCACTTAACTGCTTTTCATCATTATCAGACATTGATGATTCACCATAAAGCATGGTGATGAGTGTGGTAAGCAATTGCTTTAGAATAGCCAGATCAGGGCGCTCCTGTCTGTATTCATCAAACATCATATCACACAATGTCGAATAACGGGTAAAGCAGCGTTTACTTGCCAACGAGATATTTGCACGATTATGGAAAAAGGCATATAGCCGAAATAAGGACTCAGATATGAATTCGCTTCTGAATCTAATGACCCAGAAATTACAAATTCCATTATGGGTTTGCGGATGCAACCGATGGATTTTTCCCTGAGTTACAAAACTGACAAATGGGGCATAGATGGTAGCATCTCCAAAATCTATAAAATGGCTTACTTTTCCTTCAACACCGACAATCAATTCTTCAAAATCATGTTCGTGTGGAATGATTTCCTTTCCCTCCAATGCTTTTGCATCTTCAGTAGTGAACTTGAATATTTTGAAAAGTTGCTGCACGATTGATCGTATTTAATCCTCCTGGGGTAGATATATAGCATTCGTTTAAAAGAATGCTAAAAAGTTCGAAGATTATATACTTCAAATTTAATGAATTATTCTTCAATTTAATAATTCATGATTTAGGTAAAGGACAGGTTAACGCTTGTTATAGCGCATGATTAGTTTATCTTCACTTTTGATCAGTTCAAACGGTTCACCCGTTACCGCATCGATCTCAAGGATCTCCACCATAGCCCGGTCCTTACCGAAAATATCGGTCTTATTGGAAAGCCTGTTTTCGATAGTATAGATATACTTGTATTTTTCTTTATCAAATGTAAGCCTGGGTTCTGACCTTCCGAATTCAGTCTTTTTGAGAATGGAATCTCCTATCGCTTCCGCTTCAGCTACTGAAATGAATTCATCGGATTCATTTTTCCAGACATATTCCGGGATAAAATCAAGATCGATGGACTCCAGTAATTCAAGATCGGCGTTCAGTTTTACCCAAAGACTTGAATCTCCGAATTCAGGGTAGCTGAAGTTCCATTGTATCCAGATCTCAGAGAAGTTCTTTTTTAATTTTTTATCCGGTTCGAAGGGTGTGAGTGGTTGGTTTCGATCAAAAACATAATAGGAACTGTTCGGAATTGCAAAATCAAAGAATCTAATCAAATCTGGCCCGACATATTCATAGAGATAACCTTTCGAGATCTCGATCGCATCGTCAGACATAAGTTTTTGAGCTTGCATAAGGGAACTGCTCAGGACAAGTAGTAAAAGTATTTTTATTCTCATTTTCTTTTAACGAATATTACGTAGGTCGTCCTGGTAATTTCAATCAAAAGAATTGGGAGCAGTTTCAGGGTTTGTTCGTTTTTACCCTAAGCTGTGAAGATAATAAAGTGAGTTGAATTTTCCTTCTAAAATTCTGTAATTGTATGTATTAACCGTCAAAATGGCCAAATCGGTCAGAAAATGCCTTCATTTTCTATTTTTCATTTTCTGATCTTTACTTGAATATACCCATGAACCTGGCGCATGGTTGCAGCCTTATTCATTGAGTTTCTTTACCACCTTTGCAGGATTACCAACGGCAAGGGTGTCGGCTGGTATATCTTTGGTGACCACGGAACCTGCCCCTATTACGGCTCGGTCTCCTATGGTTACTCCGGGGCAAATAGTAGCATGCCCACCTATCCAACATTCCTCTCCAATGGTTACGGGTTTACAATCTTCCCATATCCTTCGTTCTTCTATACCCAGCGGATGTCTGGCAGTATAGATATGGACTCCGGGTGCTATCAGTGTTTTTCTACCGATGGTGACTTTAGCTCCGTCCAAAATCACTGCGCCAAAGTTGATAAAAACCCCTTCACCGGCATAGATATGGTCTCCATAATCACAATAGAAGGGAGGTTCCAAATGAAGGTCTTTCGCAGCATTGGGACAGAGTTCGTTTATGGTGGCCTGAAATTTATCGGTATAGTATTCCGTAACGTTTAATTTGTGCAGGATATGCTTTACCCGGGTACGAATGGCGATCATTTCTGCGGAATGGGCATCATAGGGTTCACCGGCAAACATTTTTTCCTTTTCTGATTTCATAGGAATTGATTTTTTATAGAATCCTAAATTTATGAATTCCCTGGCGGACTGGCCATTTAATGGTGTCAGATTTTCTTCAGGTGATCTATTTGTCGTTTATTCCCTTTCCTATCAGAATGTCAGGAATATATTTTTCAATTCTGGAAACTCGTGTCTTTTCTTGTTTTGCCTGTGAAAAGTACAATAAATAGGCTCGCTGACGGCCGGGAGTAAGTGCATAGAAAGCAGTTTTAAGTCCGGAATTTTTATCAAAAGCACGGGTCAGTTCTTCCGGCACCTCATATTCCGAGGTCTTTTTCATCCTGACGTTTAAACCGGCTTTTTCAACTTCTACAGCTTCAAATATATAGGCTTTGACCACCGGTTTTAAAGTTTCAATCTCACTGATATCGGTAAATCGTATTTGCCGGGCTGCCTGAACATTTTTGGTTTGCTGAATTAAAATACCTTCCGTATCCTTCAGCAGGACGCCTTTATGAAAAAGCAAAGCACAGTATTCTTTGAATTGATGTATCAGCACTACATTACTATCCCGAAAAGTGTAACAGGGATGCATCCATTTGTATTCTTCGGTGAGTCCGCATTCGAGAATAATGGCTCTTAGCATACGCATTTCATTCTGCCAGGTACGGGCATTTTCCAGAAACTGATCTACTTTTGGGTTCATACCACAACTTTGATTTTCATAGGTAAAAGATAGGGTAATTTATGGAATCTTAGGTTTAGTAATATTTATTGATTTCGCATGGATGCACGGCAGCCGAATCTAAACATTTTGACTAATGAATAGTTTTTCGAGTTCTCTGATGGTAGCCATTGCAGCATTTTCAGGGATCAGTGCAGTATCTGAAATACCCGAGACCACTCTGGATATATTGTGATCAACGGTTCCTTTTTTACTCCATTCACCCGCCGTTGCGACACTTAGATAGGCTGAAAAATTATGATGTCCTGAACCGGGTCTTTCCCCTATGATGTGCACGATACCATAAGAGGCATCTTTCTCTGAATCGTTGCCAAATAACAATTCGCCACAAGCATAACCGGCTCTTACACGACCATTGGTTATGAAGATGTGGTCTTCACTGATCGTAAAGCCTTTTTCCTTGAGCTCTTTCCGCAATATGTTAAGGTATGGAAGGAGGTGGCCATTGTCCATCAGCGCCCTGGCATTAAGTCCGTCTGATATGATGATCTGAATATCCGGAAATATCGTATTCCAGTTCGACTTTATGGAATGTACCTGTTTTATGGCTTGCTCTGTAAGTGCTTCACCGGACTCAGGGTGGTAAACATAATCTTTCCGGTCTTTGGAAGCCGTGGAGATCACGGCAACGGCTGGTATTTGTTTGACGAATTCAGGATCGGTTTCAGTCCATAGACTGATCTTCGCATCGTCATACAGACGATGTATTTGTTCATTGAGAGATGGCTCCGGGTCCCAGTGATTGCTTCCATATCCCTGAGATATCGGTACACCACGACCTTCTATTCTGGCGATGAAATTCTTTCCTTCTTCATAGATTTCCGACAGGGGTCTTTGGTCACCGGTTTTCAATCGATATTTATAGTATACCCATATAGGATCACCAAAATGCGCTGTAGGATTACCCTGGGCATCTATTACTTCAAGTTTTTTAAAGAATTCCCACATAGCATCATTGACCTTATATCCGAACTGATGACGGATCCTGACATGGTCGCTGAAGGCCGTGGTGAGATAGCTTAGCATAGGGTCGTTCTTGGTGGGTAAGGCCATAAGATATGCCGGATTAGCTGGCATGATCTCGGTGATACACCAATCCAGGTCTTCCAGATTTATATCCATATGCAAGGTAGAGCAAATATCAAGCCCGATAGTGAGTCCGTGGAGTTTACCCATTGCGATATCTTCCAGACAGCAACGCACCAATTGTTCTTTTGATTTGAATACTTCAGGACCAATGAATCCTGCCACATCGTTTACATGCACCCACGAATTATTATCCTGTTTTAAGTCGTTGATGCGATATTTAAGTCCTCTCAGAAAACCATACTTTCTGGATTCATGCATCACCATATCAAATCCTTCTCCGTGACCATTGGTAAAGTCTGCACCCTGCCCGGTTTCGGCATAGAATCCGAATTGTCCGTCTCTGAGGGAAGCATATTTAAGCATTTTATCGATAGTGACGTCAAAGGTCTTGTTAGCGTTAACTGTTCCTGCAATACTCTGGAACCAGATACCTGTAGTACCAGGATGCTCTTTTTCAACTTCGGCCTGAATATCCACATGTGAGAGTACACAGTTTGGAAGCGTCTTTTCAAGTCCGAAGTCTGAAATGATCTTAAATAGTTCTTTTTCGATCGCTGCAACGGATTCAGGATCGCTGGACACCGGGTTTGTACCTAAGACCACATCGCCTACAGCGTAGGACCAGGCATTAAAAACCTGCCAGCTGATATCTTCAACATTGTCGGTGGGTGAATTGGGTTGTACCCTTGCTCCCATATATCCTTTACTGCCGATATTTGAATCTGGCAACGGATTAAATACTTTTTGACCGATAGTGATGAGTTCTTCGTTGGACATCAATTTCACCAGGCAAGCGATCACATCGCTGGAAAGTGCCGGCATGATCGATTTGATTTCATACTCGGGTTGTGACAGGATGAACCGCTTCAGTTCATTCATAGTCCATGTACCTACCTCCTCATTATTAGCGGTAGAAGTATGGATAAAATTCAGCAGCTCATCTTTATATACCGGGTGTAAATCGAGATCCTTTATTTTAGTATTTCCGAGTAGTTCCCTGGCAAATGATCTTGAAGATTCATTTAAAGCCGCGACCTGAAGGGTCTGATCACCTTCCTTGAATTCATTGGCTGCTCCCAGAAGTTGCTTATATTGAAGCATATTAAAAGAACCGTTGGTGCGATCGAGGTAGGAAAAAAGATCTTCACCTTTCAGGGGTTCGATGAATACTTTCGATGGTGCTGAGTTCTTTGAGGATCCGGCCGGGGTGAACAACTGGCATCGATTGAGCAAGAGTACCGAGGCACCCGCCAATCCGGTTTGTTTCAGGAAATCTTTTCTTTTCATAGCATCGGGATTAAGATAAAACATCCTTGTCTGCTAAATGTAAGGAATTAAGAATCAGTATGCAACAAGGGTTGGTGCCTGAAGATTTGATAATGACAGTATGAGGAGGTCTTATCGTTCCCGGTTATTCAGTCCTTTTTAACTTCAGGTCCTGAAAGTCAAAGCTAAAATCGATATCAGGAGAGATCCCTTTCATGGTGATCAAGGTGGCATTATCATTTTCGTCGACCTGAAAGGTAGCGAAGGCATCACATTCCATATCTCTGTACTCCCATGACACGGCAAAGGTGTTGGCATTATAGTAATACATACGCCCGTTGAGTTTAGGTGAACGTTTTGATCGCATCCAGAGTTCATCATTTTTTTGGTAGACCACTACTTCACCAAACCAGTCATCTTTATAGGTGCCTGTAAAGCGTTCTGTGTTGATCTTAGACTTTTTCATTTTATCCACTTTGTTCCATACGGCGGTAACTACAGAATCTGCTTCTGTGGCTCTTTGTGATAAGGCATTTTCGGCCCAGTCTAACCAGTTTAATCCTTCAACATTTATTAATTCATCCTTGATTTCGTTGGTAAGTGTTAACAGGCTGTAACCCCCAGGGTCGGAATTGGTAAGGATGATGATCCCGGCATTAAGCTCAGGTATCATGGTGATCATCGAAAGCATTCCTGGTAATCCTCCGGAATGTTGAACAATGGTATATCCGTTTTCATCTCTAAGGCTGAATCCGAGTCCGTATCCCTGATAATGATTGTTATAGATGCCTCCGCCCATAGCATTATAGTTCATATTCGTATGGATACGCCACAGTTCACGATGGTTTCGACGGGAGATCAGGGTGTCCGATTTCTCCTGGCCATAAAGGCCTTCGTTAAGGTGCATAGTTACCCATTTACTCAGGTCGTTAACGCTGGCATAGATCCCACCGGCAGCACCCAGCGAGCCATCAGCTTTGGTATAAGTAGGTATTTCTTTTAATTTACCTTCCTCGGTCTTATGCGGATAGGCTATGTTGGTGTACCCGTCGATATTTTGAAATATTCCTACAGAATTCTTCATGTTCAGGGGTTTCATGATTCTTTCCTGAACGAATTTATCCCAGGGCATACCACTTACTCGCTTTACTACTTCTCCTGCTACGACATAGAGGAGATTATCATAATCATATTTTGTCCTGAACGCAGATACGGGAGTTTGATATTGAAAACTTTTGATCACATCCTCCACTGTAAAATCTGCTCCATCAGGAAAAAACATCAGGTCGCCTGCCCCTAAACCGAGTCCACTGCGATGTGTTAGCAGGTCTGTGATCATAAAGTTCTCGGTAACATAAGGAGCATACATTCTGAATTCCGGGATATGATCTATTACCTTGTCGGTCCAATTCAGTTTGCCCTCGTCAACAAGGATTCCCAAAGCAGTGGTTGTAAATGCCTTGCTGTTCGATGCTATCGCGAATAAGGTGTTCTCATCTACCTTGGTTTCTTTTTTTACTGAAGTAATTCCATAACCTTTCAAATGGGTCACTTCTCCATTCTGAATGACGGCAACCCCAATACCGGCCTGGGGAAATCGGGACATCGAAACTTCAATAAGGGAATCGATAAAAGCCGAACTGACTTTGTTTTGTGCTGTACTTAGAAAAGGAATAACAAGAAAAAGAAATAATATTTTTCGCATGGTTCACTAGTTTTGCGTTACCTAAAGTAGGGAAATTATGCGAAATGGCTCACAGTGATTACTATGATCGAATGTTAAGACTTTATATTTTATTACTGAAAATCGGATTTATCTTTTTTGTTGGTACTTTCCACGATGGTCTGAGCCCACATGTCGCCAAGCCTTTGGTGCTTTTCAGAGGTTGCGATAATGATCATACCCACTAATCCGAAAAACCACATATCGACAGGGTCCAGTAAATGTCTTTTTAAAGATTGGCCAAAGAAAAGGTCATCTGAGAGGCCGCTGACAGATCTCGGGCGGAGTTCCATCAATGAATTTCCAAGGGTTCTGCCGTGTAGTTGCTCAATGCCAATTGTGAAGATGCCCCAAATGCCTATAACCCCCATGGATTTTAAAGTCCCCAAATGGTATCCTCCTGAAAAGTCCTGTTCTCCCATAAGAATGGCATAGATACAAGTGCATAGAAAAATGATCAGGTAATCTATAATACCGGCAATTATTCTTCTTAGGAAATACTTTTTGTGTGGATTGGTCATAGGTAACGGACAAAAATTAGTATTGGGGCTTGCGGGGAATATAATATTATGGGGTAAAAATAAAAAGATTCAGAAATCAGGGGGTAAGAATCTTACAAAATTTTAATCTTAGAGGCTATTACCTAAGCTTCATGATGGTGGCAGCGGTCAAATGAGGATTGTTGAAATCCACTGCATCGCCCGGTTTTTTTCCCGGTACCGGAAAGAGACGCGCAGAAAGGGCTTTGTTAAAATATTTTAAGGATAGCGTGGCCACATCCAGGTAAGTGTTTTCAAGGGTTTCGATGGAAATGTCTCCTCCCAGGGGCACTACGTCCAGGCCGGTGCCGGATACGGAGGAAAATAGCAGTAATTCTTCGACTGTATATCTTTCTTCCATCGCTCTTTTAGCGAGTACCGGATCTTCTATAACCGGAAGCATTAATCCTGAATATCCACATGATCTTACTTTAAGACTTTTGATCACTTTTGTAATGATCGCACATGCACTTAGAGTGGAAGTATTCCCAAAGGGTACTCCTGTGAGTGCTTCGATGGCCTTCCCGATACTGGCATCGAGTCCGGGAGCCGGGGAGGTATCGATACCGTCATAGTGCCAGGTATCAGATTCCAGGTATAGCGCAATGCGTTCAATGGGGAGGAACTCTCTGTTGAGTTCAGTTCGGAGATTTTCTTCAGCATTCATCCAGTCAGAATTATCAAAAACCCTGGTAATAAGATTCGGATATTCAAGCCCGATCGCAAAGCGATTATCTCCCTGATGGGTAGCAGCGGGAAAGAAAGGAATGTTTGCAGGGCAGTTTGCAGAGGCGGTGAATCTGAAATTCGCTTCACCATCCACACTATTATCCGCAAGGGCTTTGCAAATAGCGGCAGCCGTTCGAATTGTATTGTAATGAATTCCGTACTCTTCCGAAGCTATGGAAACATTGAAGCTGATGTTTTCAGTATGATTCACCAGTTTGACGACCCAATCAGCCATATCCTCTTTATACCGGTTTCCCTTCACCAGTTGACCAACAGAAAGTGCTACTTCATTTTTAAGTAGAAGATTGTCGATCATTATTAAGTCTGATAAGGTTTGTTCATCCGGTGAGTCAGACATTAATAAATAAAGATCCTGTGTAGTGATTCTCAGGGTTTGAACCACATAGCCGTTTTCTTCATAGCGCTGTTTTGAACTTTTCAGAAAATCGATGGCATGCTTTATGGATAAGGTGTCTGAAAGACTGTTTAAATTCACACCTGCAGTAATAGTTCTGATCCTGAAATCACGGCCAGGTAGCTCCTGAGCTTTAGCATCAGTAATTGCCAGTGTCAGTAACACCATCCATATAAGTTTCAAGGATCTAAAGCGCATATCGTTAACCTTCTCTAAGGATCTTCTCCATTTTACGTCCTTTTGCCAGTTCATCGACCAACTTATCGAGATATCTTACTTGTTTCGTCAGGGGAGTTTCTATTTCTTCAATACGGTAGCCACAGATCACGCCGGTGATGAGTTGGGCATTCGGATTTAAGGTGGCTCTTTCGAAGAAAGTTTCAAAGGTGGCCTTTTCGTCTATCAAACCCTGTAGTTGTTGCGGATCATATCCGGTTAGCCATTGGATGACTTCCTGGAGTTCTTCAAGAGTTCTGCCTTTCTTTTCAACCTTGGTGATATAATGGGGATATACGGATGAAAATGTCATTTTAGCGATACGTTCATCATGTTTGCTCGTTGTAGTCATATTAAATAATCTTTTGTAGCTTTAAATTAAACATTTTAAATTTTCTTAAACCTGGTAAAAACCATTTTTTTACCGGTTACTCATTCTACCAGATCATAGCCACTGGTATTACTGTCGTCATTCGTCTTTCTGGTTTTTAATTGTTTTACACCCTCCCCATAGATCACCTTTAAAAGGTTATCGCTGGCGATCTCGTTTTTCGGTACAAATTCATCGGATCCCATATATGAAAGGATCGATTTCAATAATGTATTTGCAGTGACATCTTCGCGGTCACTGAGATCGGTAGAACAAATGAACAGTTTGCCTTTTCCAACCTTGAATTCAAAGAGAACTCCAAGCTTCGAACTCCTCTCAAAATTATCTACCGCCTGCACGATCGGTCTATAACCGGGATCAGTATTATCGATCATAATCGGGTGGGACTTTTTCATCAGTGACCACCATTGCCAGTTTGAATGATCTTCGGTAGGGAAGTTATTAAAAACGGGATGGGTATTATCGATCAGAAGACCAAGAGTCCCCGGTGAAACCGGCTTATTATTATTCTCGCAGATCTGTTTGAACATGGGGTAACACCAGTAATCACTCATGAACAATCCTCCGGTGGAGTTCTGTGCAATACTTTCAGGATCCGGAATCAAAAGTATGTTCTTTCCGTCATTCAGCTGTTTGATAACAGATGCATCAAGTATGGTAGTGATCATGACCGATTCTGGTTTCTGAATAGACGTGGTCGGCGGATACACCCATATTTCATAATCGTTGGTTATGTCACTGGCTATCGTTGACAATGTAAGCACTAATTTCTTTGCAGCTGTAACAGTATTCAGTGGAATCTGAATACTTCCGGCTTCGGTTATTTTTCCCTGATTATAGGTAAAGCTCTCAGTTTTTCCTTCTGTAATGATAGGGCCATCAGCGATCTTTAGCTTCCATGAAATAGCTTCGTCCTTTAGATCGTCGGCTCCATAATTTATGGCGATTAGGTCGGCGATAAATACTTCATCATTTTGCCAGATACGTTTTGGCATTTCAGCCTGAATGGTTTGTGGTGCACAGGATTGGCGCCATTTTTCGGGGGTTATGATTCCTTTGGAATCCATAAAGGCGTCAAGCATACCTACCAGGGCGGTTCCCTGTCCCGGGAAATCCTGAAGATCCAGGATTTGAAACCCTCCAAATCCAGGGGTACGCATGGAGATCTCGTTATCATCCTGATAGCACATAGCGGCATGTTTTCCTGAAGCCATAAAGAGTTCTTTCCAATAGGGATACATATTTCGTTCGATCATGCGCTGACGAAATACTTCAAAATTCCGGGCTTCCAGTACCCCGGTATATTTGTCGGGTTCATCAAAATCTGGCATTACCTGATACTGACCAGTCTCATGACCGATAGCCGGAACTTCACAATATTTCAGGGCATTGTGGAAATTTCGGGTGGTATTTGGAAACTGACCGTTGAGCATTCCTCCATCCGGATCATCGATATAGGCAAAGGAAGCCCTTATATCATTTACGAAGTTTTCTTCCCGCTGTTTGGTTCTTGCAGAAACAAAGAAATCTTCATTGGGTTGTACCTCCGGATCCCAAAAAAAGTTATTTGAGCCCTGTGCATAAAGAATACTGCTATCATAAGATTTCAGCGAGTCAACCACCGAAGCAGTACGTTCCCGGTCTCCGCCTAGTTCATTACCCAATGCTAACATAACAAAGCTGGGGTGGTTGGAGTAGGCTTCCAGAATATTCTTTCCTTCCTGTAATTGAAAGTTGTAGTGCGCGGTATCATTTTTTTCGAAGTAGCGCCAATTCGGCAATTCTGCCTGCAGGTAGATTCCAACGATGTCGGCAGCCTCGAAAGCTGCCTCCGGAGGGGTCCAGCTATGAAAGCGCACATGATTAAGTCCGTATTCCTTGCAGATCTTCATGTAACGCAGCCATTCATCCTTGGTCATTGGAGGGTAACCTGTCAAGGGAAAGACACAGGCGTCATGCTTTCCACGGAGTAAAATGGTCTTATCATTGGCGGTGAATTGGGTGCCTTTGGTTTTGAAATCCAACATGCCAAAGGTATACGTCCCATCATCTTCAAAACTTAGATCCTTGTTGGTTGAGGTCTTTAAACGAACAGAAAGGTTATACAGTCCGGGTTCGAATTCATCCCAGGTCATAAAATCATCCCCCATCTCATAGAATTTCGTGAGGGTTATCAGGTTTTCTTCTGCTGCAAATTCAAAAGTTTGGGTGGAAATTGGTGCCTGAGTTCCGGTTAAAGATTTGGCCTGTAACACCAGAGACCCTTCCAATTTATAATTGTTGGGATTGGTAATTTGGACCACCGCTTTCACCGCTTTATTTTTTACATCGGGAAAGAGTTTAACCGATTTCAAATGTACACTTTCAGAGGCACGAAGTTCGATTTTTCCGATGATACCATTCCAATTGGTCTGCGTATGGCTCGCCAATGCATGGGATCCGCCGACCGGAAAAAGGTCTTTGGAATTGTCTACTGAAATGGTGAGTCTATGATTTCCAGGTTTCAAAGCCGAAGAAAGGTCATAAGTATGAGGAGCAATGAGACTTTTTCGAAGTGGAAAATACTGATCGTCTACCCATACTTCGGTGGCTTTGGTACGTTCGAGGAATAATTCAATATATTTTCCTTCCCAATCAGTCGGAATTGAAATTTCACGCTGATACCAGGCTTTGCCTTCATAGATGAATTTTCGAGTCAGATAATTGACTTCCACTGCGTCATTCTCAGTCCCTTTCAGATTCTCATCAGTAGTTCCAGGAAGTTCAACCAGCTCTTCGAAGGTTTCATTAAACCACTGCGCTTCCTTGCCGATATTGTTCCGGTCAAGTTTAAAGTTCCATTGACCAGACAGGTCTATTTTATCGATTGTTGATTTTTCTTTGGTACAACCTGTGATGGTCAGGGAGATCAACAGGATTACAAGGGTACGGAATACGTGACGATCATTTTTTCTCATATCGTTTAGAAATATAGGAATAATGCGGCATATTCAATGACGTTATCAGTAAAATGAAGGTATTTTAATAGGAGCCTGTAGCCACTTCACCTTCTCGTTTAAAGCTTGCAATGATCACACCGGTAGAAGTAACGGTATGTTCCTGTAAAGAAAACGCAGCGGGAATAACACCGTTCGTAAAAAGTTTTTTTCCATTCCCTAAAAGTAACGGATGGATTTTAAGGCGTAATTCATCTACCAGATCATGATTTAGCAGCAGTGGTACAAGTTCGCTACTTCCCCAAACCTGAATAGGAGCACCAGCAGAGGCTTTGATTTTTTTGACTTCCTCAATATCCCGAATAATTTTGGTATTGTTCCAGCCGATTACCCTTGGATCGGTATCTGACAGGGAATTGCTGAAGATGTATTTGTTTCCTGCATTGATTCCCGGCCAGAATTCACCATGGTGAGGCCAGTAATCGGCCCAGATGTCGAAGGTCTTTCTGCCCAGAAGGTAATCGGAAAAATCCAGTTCCTCCTTGACCACCTTACCATAGGTTTCATCACCAAAGGGTTTGGTCCAGCCACCATATTCAAAATTACCTGAAAGGTCTTCTTCGGGTCCACCCGGAGCCTGTATGACTCCATCCAGGGTTATCATCGCTAAAACCGTTATTTTTCTCATCAGATATTGATAATGATCCTGTTAAAGTTAGTGATATCTCTTTGAATTTTAGAAATTCGAACTGTTTTTCCAGTCGGTTCGAAGCATGGCGAAAATGACATCGTCCACCCATTGATCGTTTAGGAAAAGACTTTTCCTGAAATGTGCTTCTTTTTGAAATCCGGTACGTTCGAGCAGTCGAATTACCGATAGGTTTTCCGGATCGATGGAGGCGATGATACGATGCTTATTCAACTCGGTGAATAAAAATGTAATGATACTTTCTAAAGCTTCTGTGGCAAATCCCTTTCCCTGGAAATCCTGATGAAGAGTACAACCGATCTCTACCTGTTCATTACGGATTCCAAAGAAATGGAGTCCGATATCGCCCATGAGTCTTCCAGAAGCATTTTCAATAATGACAAGCTGAAACCATGTTTCCGGTAGATCTGGTTCACGGGCGGTCTTGTTGATGAATTCGGTTACCTCCGGCAGGGATTCCGGTATCCAGCCTTGATATTTATTGACTTCCTTATTTTTCCGGTAGGCAAAAACAGATTCGCTGTCATCGTGTGCTATCGGACGTATTAAAAGTCGGCTGGTCATCAGTTTCATAGGGGTAAATTATGAATTATTATCATATTAGTACCTTGTGTATGTAGCAATGCGGGAATGTAGTATTGCACATTTATTCACTAAACTTTTGATAATGGAGCTGTACGAGTCCTGTTTCGAAGCTTTTTGCAGAGATCAGTCTTAATGCCTGTTCCGGTCTGCCGTTTTGAAAAAGTCGTATACCATCTCCAGTCAGGACGGGAATCACAGAAATGATAAATTCATCGATGAGGTTTTCTTTAAGCAAAGCGTTTACAATGGCTGCACCTCCATCACAAAATATGTTTTTACCTTTTTTGCTTTTTAAAGAAAAAATGAGTTCTGTTAAGGAACCCGAGTAAAAGTTTATTGTATCCTGTGCAGGTTTCGAAGTTCGGGTAATGATATAGGTTTCCTTGTCGGAATGTGGAAAAAAACCGACTTGCTTTACCACCCAGTCATAGGTTCTTCTTCCTATGATGACCGTATCCACGTTTGCTATAAAATCATGATAACCATAATCTTCTCCTTCCTTTTGAACCCGGTCCAGAAAACTTAGGTCATCGTTCGGTTTTGCAATGTAGCCATCCAGTGAACAGGCAATGTAAACGATTAATTTTCGAGGTTCCATCTTAATTTCTTTTTCAGATCCAATTACTTATTTTTCATTAGTGAATGTCTCATTATTTTTCCTCGAGAAGTTTGATATAAGCCAGTACCAATGAATCGGTTTTTTCTACGAGGTCATCATCGAAAAGGGTGTTTCTGTTCATGAAAATGGCGATGGTCAGGGGTTTGTTCAGATATCGCTTCGTAAAGGTATTTGTACCGAACCATCCTCCGGTATGCATAGCCGTACTGTCGGTTACCATCCATCCCATGGCATAATGCATTTCCTTATCGTTCATAGTGAATTGCGAGCTGGGTTTAAAGATCAGTTCTGCAGTGGCATCCGAAAGTAGCATCCCGTTTCTCAATGCCTGATCATAGCGAAAATAGTCATTTACACTTGTGTAGACCCCACCCGCTCCAAGGAGTCCATTCAGAAAATGACCGTCGACCTTTTTCCAATTTCCCTGAGCGTCTTCTTCATAGCAATATGCTCTTTCCTGAATGTCGATAGGATGAGCCAGATCGAAGAAATTCGTTCCTTCCATTCCCGCTTTATCGAAAACATAGGTTTTGGCATATTCAGCAAACTTTTGTCCGCTGACCTTCTCAACGATACAAGGAATAAGCTCATAGATACCGTTATTGTACTGGAATTCTTCTCCATGAGGCGTTATAGTTCTGTTCTGATGTTGATACCAGGCGAGTATATCTTTATTCTCCGCTACCTTAGTCGAATCCCATTCGGTAAAGAAGGCTTCCTCGGCATCTTGTTTACCTGAAGTATGATTGAGAAGTTCTTCCAGGGTAGTACCATCTTTAAAGGATTCCACAGGAAAAAACGAGTAAACGGAATCGTTCAGATTTATCTTGCCTGCATCTACCAACTGGAGGATACTCAGGGCGGTGAATTGTTTACTGATCGAGCCCATTCTCAGATTTGTACTTTTAGTGATGGGTTGGTTGGCGGATACATCACGTAAGCCATACCCTTTACCGATCAGCATTTCTCCGTCATAAGCTACCAGTAGTGCTGCACCGGGTTCATCGGGGTCGATCTGATCATTGAACAATGCATCAAGTTTGGATTGAAGTTCTTTAAGTTCCTTTGATTCAGAAGCAACAATTTCCCTGGTTTCTGATTTGCAGGAGAGGAAAAGCAGTATTGCAGTACAGATTATATTTTTCATTTCACTTGTTTTAAACATATAGGTTGTAGCCGATATCGTTTGGGGAAATGAAGGTTTAAATGGGGCATTTTATAGCAGCGGACAACTTATTGATTTTGAATTTCGCCGATTCGTATCCAAACGAAAATGTAATTTCCATAATCTTGAGACGTATGGTGTACACCCATACCACCTAAGCCATCGTAGCGTATGCACCCTTTACGATTCTCATTGGAACCGGAAGTGTCATGCCAGATGTTATTCAGAGAATAGAATTCCTGAATTCCATAGAGCGCCCACTGACCTCAGAATCTTTCCGGGTCAGTGGCGGCTGCTACACGGTTACACTTTATAAAGATCTGAGACAGTACAATACCACAAGAACAGACTAGCAGTTTTCGATAGATTCTTGTCATCAGATTTTTAAAAAAGGTTTACTGAAGGATTATATGGTCCAGCTTTTCTTCAACCACTTCTCCGTCTTTTAAGGAAACGAAGTAGCAGTTATATTTCTCATCGATGGAAACTACTTTAAAAGGTTTACCGTTCTTAAAGATGATCCCAGCATTGTTATCCATTGCATATCCTGCTTTGAAAACCCCTTTTTTAATATTTTCATGATACACCGGTCTGCGGAATTCTTCACCATCATAATGCGGACTATGGCTATAGGGCAGGAATCCTAATCCTTCTACAACACTTAATTCGATCGGGCGGGAATCGGTAGTACCATTGTCGAACCAACAAAGGGATCCGGCACTTCCACCGGCAAGTACGATACCTTTTTCCAGTGCTTTCTTAAGTACTTTGTCGATACCCTGTGCCTTCCAGATGGCGATCATGTTAAGCGTGTTTCCTCCGCCGACTACGATGGCGTCCATACTGAGTAATACCTCTTCAAAGGTTTGTTTCTGGCGATAGGAACTTATCCATACTCCCTGTACATAAGGTTCTACCGGAAGGTCATTTACAAGCTCATACCAGCGGATGATCCCTCGTTCACTATCTCCTGACGCCGTTGGCAGATAACAGATTTTAGGGCGTTCCTTGCCGGTTAATTGTATAATCTCCTTCATGAATAATTTGTTTGGACCACTTCCGAACGGGAAGATATACTGATCCTGGCAATAGGCTGTTCCCGAAAGTAAAATAACGGCGAGGTACAGCAGAAATGTTCTTTTCATATATTTTGTATTTGGTTGGATGATACTAATATATGATTTAATTCATATTCTATTCAGAGATTTCAAAAGTCTTGAGCAAGTTCATTTCTGAAGGTTTAGGAACTTCAGAGATCAGTGCATACTTGCCGGGATCGAGCGTAACTTTGAAATATCCTTTGTGTCCGGCAGGCATATCGTTCACGCCACCCAGAAAGGTAAAGCCCTCCGGAACCGGATCGATGAGTCCGTCAAGATTAAGCCAGTTCATCCAGTTCTCTAGAACCGCAAGCTCTGTATCTTCAGCAATCTTTACGAGATTTACATCATGCCCCTGAAAATTATCATATTTTTTCTGATCGATATAGCTTACTGATAGTACATAGGTGCCGGGTTTATCCGGAAGTGTACCTGTGATACCTGCCTCACTTGAAATGCTTATTTCATAATCGGCCGTAGGTTCCGAAAGGGTGGATTTTTCTTCAGAAACGATAAGTGCTTTATACATTCCCATATTGGTATGGAACATCCCATTGCTCATTTTTACATAACATTCGAAAATGTAGAAACCGGGATCCAGAAATAACGTGGTTACGGCAGTTTTTCCGGGAGAAATTAATCCGACACCTCCGGGCCAGGTTGTACTGGCATACCATTCCGGGATCTTATCAAAGGCCGCAAAGGCCTCCTCATTTTTACCCTCATACATTTTGGAGATCCCTTCTCCAAAAGGGGGGAGTAGTTGTTCCTTGAATTCCTTCATCGTAATGGTGTCAATATAATCGTCGATCAGGATGAAGTGTGGTTGGGTGGATTTGTTGTGGTAGGTCCAGGTTGTCCATCCGGAGGGAATGGTGTCAGGAGCAAAGAATTCCATATTCTCAGTAGTGATATCCACCTCATAGTTGTTCTTGACCACTTCCTTTTCAGGTTCAGCAGGAATCTCTTTCTTTTCCGTTTTACAGGAATGAGTCAGCATAAAAATTAACGGCAATAAAAGAAGAATACAGAAGATCGAGGGAATCCTTTTTTGAATTTGGAAGGTTTTCATATGCTTTAATTTTGGTTGATGGTTAGTATTTCAAATTAAAGCAGGATTGAGAATCGCGGTAATTGCGTTCGGGGATTTCCTGAACATAAAGGAAAAGAATGACAACCTGGGAATTTCTGTATATGAAGCTCTAATCTAAGGATTTTTTTGGGAAATCTAAGTCTTGATAGTTATGAATTTAACAATAGAATTCATGATAACCCACTGTAAATTAGTATTATATTCAAAGAGGAGTGATCAGGAAACTATCTTTTCTTTCTACGATAATATCGGATCCCGAATACTATTCCGAAGGCAAACAGTATAAATGGCCAGATATTGATCAAAGCGACAAAAAACCAGATGAGATTCTCCCAGCCATTTCTAAATCCACTTTTGAATTTTCCTCCGAATGCGGTTTGAACAGGATTGCTTTCGTAAAAGCTGATGGTAAGGGTCGAAAAGGAAATACGGTCTTTGAGGTATTTTAAACGGCCTTCTGTCGATTCTATATCAGCACGTAACTTTCCGAGCTCATTCTCGATCTCCAGTATTTCAGTAACATTCTTTGCCTGAGATAAAAGCTCTGTATATCTTTTTTCCAGTTGTTTTTTAGTCGTCATCCTCACTTCGATATCCAGGTACTCTGCAGTAACATCCTTAACGTTAATTTCCTTATTGTCGAACTCCCCGACCCCTACCGTTGCATCGTTGTATAAAGCTTCGAAATTTTCGGCCGGAACACGAATGATGAGCGTATTGCGGATGCGCTCTGCGTAATTGTCTTCCAGATCTGAAGAAACATAAGCTTTATGTTTTGCAACGGCTTCAAGAATTATTTTTCGGGTGACACCAAGGTCGTCGGTCTCAAATTCGATGCGGCCCTCCCTGATCAGTTTACGCGATGCTATTTCGAAATTATTCTCTCCGATGACATCTTCGGATATTTTTTCGGCAAAGGTATTCTCACCGCTCTCAACACTGCTTTCACAGCTCATAAGCAGAAATAAAAGGGGAAGTACAAGAAAGGTAAAGGTGTGTTTCATTGGATATTCAAAGGATTATTGTTTCCGTTTTAGAAACAAATACTATGCCGACCTTAGGCTGCTTTTGTGGATACCATAATTTGAGTTGATATTCGTAGCAATTTTCACCGTTGGCGTTCCTTTTGCTTTTCTGATCCCTGAAAAAAGTTTATAAATTCCATCTGAAAAGGGTGTTCCGGATAATATCGGTATCAAATAAAAATCCTCAATTTAATTGAATGCAATATATGCGTCAGGAATAGTAATTTTTTCATGACTCAATTAAAATTCAATTTCAGGTATTTGATCGGGATTACTCTAATTCTCATTCAGGAAAGCCTTCTCATCGATTAGTTTCATTGCGATCGTAATTGTGAAATAACGATATACAGCTTTTTGGAATTGGTCTTCGGGTATTGGAGCCAGTATTTTTTTAAAATCATTCAGGGGACCTGAATTTCCCTCTTCATTTATTTTGAACACTTCAGACATGTATTTGTATCGCCAGTTTTCACTGTTGTACAAATCAGATTCGTAAGCTTCAACGAAACAAAGCTTATCCAACATTAACGATCTTCGGATATGTGAGTTGAGATCAAAGTTAAGCTTATGATAAATAGTTAAAATATCTTCTTGCTGAAATTCATTTTCTTCTATCTTCTTGAATAGAATCAGGTAATCCTTTTTTGTTCTGCCAGTTAGAATACCATTTTTCAACAGATGATTTTCAAAATCCAGGTGCAATTCCATGGCAGTTAGCTTATGGGATGTGTTCTCATCGTAATTATAATAGGTATTAATACAGTTTTCCAGGTATTGATCAACTTCTTTCTCCCTTATCTGGGAGAAAAGCATAATAGGTACGAGAGTGTACCCAATAAAAAATAAAATTTTGAAATGATACCCTTTCATTTTCTTATCCTTGTCAATGCTACAGGTAAGAGAATCAATATTTACGGATTGCCGTTTTAAGCTGAGCGATAATAACAATTTGTTACTATACATGAATTATTTCTTCGTTACATAAACCACACCTATACTTTCCAGCGCTTCCAGATATTCACTGACCAATGTCATAGGGATCGGACCGAATTCGGCGGAGACCATATTTCTGATATCGGAGACAGAATTTTTGCCATTCACCCTGTTCAGGATCTCATAACCGTACTCTGAGCCACTTCCACGAATTGCATGGTATGAAAAGATCTTGGGTGCGGGCTTGTTTTTACCATAGTGGTCCTTGAAATAATCGTATCCGAACGATAACATCCCACCCTTCAGACCTTCTTTACGACTGTAGATCTTAAGATTAGTATTCTCAATATGCTGCAGGGGTTTACCTGCTCCTATGGTGGTCATTAAATCTTTGAGGAAGGTTTTGTATTCTTTTTCAATTTTGGAGGGGATCACTGCATAGGGCTTGATCGAATTAAATGCCTGAAGTTCTTGTTCCCAGAAATAATATTTACAATTCGCTTGTTCCTCCGCATTTAAGGCACTGCTGAAGCCTAACATTTCATAGGAGCGCCTGATAAGATCCTGCTTCATTTGTTCCAGGAGGGCAGGGACATCCTTACTATTGAAATCAGCCAGATAATAGGCTGATGCCGCCCCGATGAACGCAGAACGTTTCAGGATGGTCGGATCGATATTTCCGGGTGCATCGTAATTGGTATGAATATAGCGGTCGGGATACTGATGTAAATAAATGGAAGGGATTTGGAAGGAGGCCTCGGTAAAAACTTCAAAATCACTTCCCATACTGAAATTCCCGATGATAGCCTGAAGGGGTTCCTTTCCACCTTCTTTTGAAACCATGGGATATTCGGTTTTTGAACCACTAGCATAGGCAAGGCTGGAATAGTTGAGGAACATACCAAAGGATTCCCCGATATCATTGATAAAGCTTGGGAGGCTCATCGGACCTCGGGAAACCTGATAAACCCCTTTGGTTTCGAGTCCGCCGCCCACCATGTCCATATGGATATTGAACTTCGTTCTTTTTGCAAACTCTGGATCGTAATTCAACAGGATCTTGGTGCCTTCAATCTCCGGAGACCAGAGAAAACGTATGGTCCTTTTGGGTCTTTCGATCCTTTCCTCGTCGATGAGTTTTTTCAGACTTCTGGCAACCTCAAGAATAGCAGCGCATCCGCTGGCATTATCATTGGCCCCGGGTCTGGGGTGGTCGAGATGACAGGTGAGCAGGATTTCTTCCTTCCCTTCATCGGTTCCTTTGATAACCGCGGTCAGGAGATCCCAATCCGTTGGTTTGGTTTCAGTTTCCACATATGCGAATAATCGGATCTGTTCCCCTTTGTTAAGTCGGTTTTGAAAAGCTCTTGCCTGCTTCAGGGAAACCATGAATGCAAAAGAATTTATGTCGGCGAAATAATCGAAATGTCCCCATCGTATAAGGTTCTCATCTTCCCCATGCCATGCGGAAGGCTGGTTCTGAGCATAGCTGATAATACCCGCAGCCTTATATTTATTGATAGCGAGATCTGCAATGCTCCCGGGTTGTGAAGAGGTTAGTACCAGCTTTCCTTCGATGTTCTTATTTTCATAATCAGATTCACTGCTGCCGGAGCCTATATCGACCAGTTCAGTAGCTACTTCACCACTTTTACTATCTTGTGCCACAACCATAGGGATCGATTCATAATCGGCGATCTTACTTTTGTTAGTCCAGACACCCCCTTCATTCTGCTGTTCCCATAGCTCTGCAAATTTTACATTCCAGGCCGGACGGGTCTTATGGGTGCCATACATCAACTTACCATCGGCAGGTATCTTTATTACCGCTACCCCTTCTAAATTATATTCCGTAAGTTTTTCAGAAATAAATGCGATCGCTTTATTGTAATCATCAGACCCACGCATACGATGTAACCTTGTGATGTATTCGAGATTTCGCTTTGCAGATTCTCCCGATAGTTCCTGATCTAAATAGGAAACGAGTTCTTCCTGATTCAGAGGCACCTTCTGTGCTGAGGTAAAGGCAGGAAGTCCACAGAGTACGATGAGGCATAAATACTTCAAGGTTGATGTCATTACGGTTTAGTTTAGTTTTATAAAAAGTCGATGGTTGGCGGAAAATAACTGTTAAATGTAAGAAAAGAATTTTTACGTTATCCGGAGGGTATGGAGATTTCAGGAATCGTTGTTTTACTTCTGTAAATAGCGGTTCCGGGATATGATCAGGTTTTAGTTCCCTTAGAATTGTGCTGTAATATAGATCAATGCAAAGATCCAGCCTGTATAGAGCAAAGTATATCCCAGAGCATACATTGTTGATTTCACGATATTTCCCTGCGTGGTTTTCGATCTGATGAATACCATTTTTAAAGCTCTGAAAAATATCCAGTAAAGTATTGCCAATAAGATGAAAATTGAAAACCATAGCGCTGCCTCCAATACAATCATCAATACGATGATGAGCATCGATATCCCAATCCATACCAGAATGGATAAAACCAGTCCGCCAATACCTTCACCGATCGATACTTCCGGTAATTTAACATCTGGAATAGCATCTCCGGTTATAAAGCCTTTTTTAAGATTTTGGAAACTTGGGTAATCATCGATGAGCCCAATACCCGTATACAGACCATAGCTCATAAAAAAGAAGAGTGCGGTTGCAATGATTCCAAGGG
The DNA here is from genome assembly GCF_007279655.1 of Robertkochia solimangrovi. Taxonomy (GTDB): domain Bacteria; phylum Bacteroidota; class Bacteroidia; order Flavobacteriales; family Flavobacteriaceae; genus Robertkochia; species Robertkochia solimangrovi. The sequence continues at coordinate 825,967 of NZ_QKWN01000001.1, forward strand.
AGAAATAGGAGTTGGAGGTCAGACTTCGTTGAATATTGATTCCGGTTAGATATACTGTTAAAATTGTAATTCCGATTACGATCAGGGAAACGTTAAAAACGGATTTCCCCTTTAAATAGGTTTTGCTGGCTTTCATTTTGAGGGTGTTCATAATATTAATCCAATTCATTTAGGAATTGGAGGATCGCTTCAATGATGAGCTCTGGTGAATCCCGGTATTCATAACCAGAGACCATAGGATTCTTAATTCGGGTGAATTTAAGATTTTTCCCAAACGCCTTGATAAACCGGTCTTCTGCTGCAATGGTTTCGGGATATACTATTTCGGAATAGAAGCTGTGTATTTCATTTTGAAGCGTAGTATCCTTCTTTAGCAGGTTAAAAAAGGAACGAGCGGTTGTATCCTGAATGCTGTTGATCCATTGATCACGGAAGAGGGTGTCTTCTGCAAATCGATCCATAAAATCTCTTGTTGGGGAGGGTGGAATGTTGCTTCTTAGTTCATCCAGCAATGGAGATCCGACAAATAAAAGTGCCGGTGAATATGCTTCATAGCCTTGTCTTCCGTTTTCAGCGACAATGGCAAGTGCCTTAATTTTAATTTTGAAGGATTCAGTAATTGCGAGTTTAGGTATGTATTGCTTTCTGGCTGAAGTAATCTTGTTTCTGTCGTTCTTTTCTGAATTTGCCCCGGGGCTTGCTCTGCTATACATTTCATAAGAATCGAGAGGGTCATTTAAATGAACATCGAGCCAGGGAACTCCCAATCCATTTAAATATACGAGACCCGCAATCCTATCGGGGTAATTTTCAGCGAGACAGGTAAGTTCTGCCGTTACGGAAGAATTCCCCATGAATATGGCTTTGTCAAATCCGAAAGCATCAATAAATGAGATTAGGTGATTTGCTTGATTTTCTACCTTGTAAGATCCTTCAGCAGAGCCACCGTATCCGGGTCTGGTAATTGCCATGACTCTGTTGTTCCCGGTAAAAAACGGGCCAAAGTTCTTGTAGGTATATGCGTCCCATGCTTCGGAATGTACCAGAATAAGCGGGATACCTTGACCACCAAAATCGAGGTAATGTGTATTTAAGCCATTTACTTCAATGAACTTACTTTTAAAGTGAGCCTCTTCCGTCTGTCCGGAAGATATATGATGATTGAGCAGGATCATCATGAAAAGCAAGGTTAACCTATTTAAATTCATTTGCTGACTGGATTGTGTTAGTAAGGTGTTTGTAGTTAATATCCGGTTATGGCTTTTAAGGTTTGAAAGAAATCTTTCTTTCGTGCTGAACGGATCTTCCAATCAGCCGGTATACTTTGAAACCCGGATTCATAACCTTCATCTTTTCGTCTGTAATCGAAATAACCCCAGGAAGCATAGTTTTCAATAGCGGATAAAAGGTTATAAGATTCTTTATCAAAATCATAATGGTCGTCTTCATTGAACACGATGGGTTTTGGGGTGTAAGCAACTGAATTTCTAACTTTTTTCACCATAGCTTCAATATCCTGTGGATTGGCACCATTGCCATGAAGCAAAATGAAGTCGGAATTTTTGATAATTTCCTCTGAAGGAATACTTTTCCCACTATAGCTAGTACTGACCAATAGTTCGTTTTTGCTGATGTTTTTTACCCGGTTGATAAGTTCATTTACACGACCCGGTTTGAGGATATCATGATCATAGTGGATGTTACATTCATTATTGATCTCTACAATGATATTACGATATCCCTCATCCAGAATCCATTTCGTGATATGGTCCACGGCATTGATCACAGCATTTTCATCAGTCAGATATTCATCCTGACCAAAATAGAAATAGCCCAGGATCACCACCATGTGTAATTCATCAGCCTTGTCCAGAATCATTTTTAATCGATTTAAATATTCTGAGTTCAGGCTTCCATCTTTCTCAAAGGCTGAGTTTCTCCAACCTTGATTGCCATAACCGGTAGGACTTCCGCCCTGTAAATTCAAAGTGAATGCCAGTAGGCCATAAGACCTCCAGCTTTCCATCGCTGCGACGAACTCCCCGGTGTTTCTGGATGGATCCCATTCCTGAGTATCCGGATAGACGAATCTTTTTTTTGTAGTGGGGTTTGAGTCGTCAAAGATACCCTGTACCATTCTTGAATTGAAAAGGAGGCCTTCGATCTTATGATCATTCCAGTATCGTCCTTTATAAGTAAGCTGGTCATTGATGTAGAATTGCTCTCCTTTGATCGATACCATAGTGCTGGATTTCTGTTCAGAACTAAAGGAAAGGAATCCCAATGACAGCGGTAAGAGCGTTGCGAATAGTATCAGGATGTTGTATTTTACTTGCATAACGGCTTCATCTAAATTTCACAGCACTTTTTTCAATAGACATACTTAACTGTTGCTCGTCGTCAATTCTGCTTACTCGGCATTCAAATACCTGAGTCCTTCATAAATCGCAGGTAATGGAACGGAGCGATGATCTTCATTTTCCCAATAGTTATGTGTTATATTCATGGAATTTCCAGTAGCGAGAATTCCTTTATAAAATCGTTCATGACGTAATTTATTTTTTCCTTCATTTTTTTCGCCCTGATTTGCAGTTGCTATATAGAGCCGTTTTTCAAAGCATCGTGGATCTGTGTTCTCGATCTTTTCAAGCATGGTGGCTTCATCCCACCAGAGACTAGGGTCAATGGCCAAAAAATTGTCGAACATACTGTTTTCATCCAGGTAGGCATTGACGGTAAGGAGCCCTCCCAACGAGTGTCCGACTAGCGTACGTGATGCTTGTGTTCTGTAATTCTTATCGAGGTACGGAAGAAGTTCATTTTCGATAAATTTCAAAAAATGCTTACCCCCTCCCATCGTGTTGGGCCTTGTGGTCTTTATTTTGGTAATGGTGAAGTCCCGTTCCCTGTCAACATTTTCAATGGCAACAATGATCGTTTCCGGCATAAAGTAGTTTCGATTCGTACCGGAACTCATGAAATGCACGATACCAGAGGTAGTTTTAAAAAAGGTTTCCCCATCAAGCAGGATCAATACGGGATAGCTGTGGCCGGGTTCATCAGGGTCATTGTAAGAATCGGGAAGGTCGATCAGACAAATTCTCTCTTCATTTAGAATTTCGGAATGGATCGAAATGCTTTTCTTTTCCGGTTCAGATTTTTGTTGGCATGAAATTATACCAAAACTAACCAGTAACAGTATTAGTAGTTTTTTCATAGGTCAGTTTATGTCAAGGCTGTAAATGCTGTAAGTCATTGATTTTTACTGTTTAGTGCCGAAAGACAGAATTTTATTCCTGACTGGATTCATCAGTTGAGCCCGGCTCAGAGCCAGGTATCGGTAAGGGTAATTCACTTACCGGGGCGTCCCAAACGATCTTCCAGTCACCTTCAGTCTTTTCCCAAAGTACGACATATTTTCCTTTATCGGACATGGCTGGTATCGGTGCGTTTTCATAAGGTTCGAAAGTAAGTGTATACTGTCCGAGTTCAGTGGCCAGGTCACCGCTGGCCTTCACTTCCTGAACCCTAAGGTCAAATATCCATTTCCCGAATTGTATATTCTGTTTCCAGCCTTTTATCAGGTTATCACGGCCAACCAGTGGAGGTTGATTCGGAGGTAATTGAATACAGTCTTCGGTAAAATACATGGCCACAGAATCGATCATTCCTGTTGCATACCATTGCTGAATTTGTTTATTCTTATTGTCGATGATCGTTTTCACCTGCTTTGAGTACTCAGTTCCAGTCAAATCATCAATGGGCTTTGGATTGGTGCAATTGTATAACAGTAAGACGAATAAAGCCAGAGATGAAAGGAGGATATATTTTTTCATTTTCAAAAGAAATTGATTTTAATTTATGGTGATCAGGTATATTTCACATGCGTATCCGTCGTTTCGCTGACGGATGCTTCAGGTTCATATTTGATGACCTGTACCCTGCAGTTTTGAATTGCTGCACCACCCCCGAGGTCGGTAAGACGATCATTGGTCAGTGCATTGGCAGTACTACTTCCTTTAATGTGGGAAGGCCAGAAACCACTGGGCATGAGAACTACACCGGGTCGTATCCGGTTTTTTAATCTGGCCTTGATAATGACCGAACCATTTCTGTTTTCCACCCTGATCAGGTCGCCATTACTAATATTTCGACTCAGTGCATCTTTACTATGGATCTCAAGTGTTGGAGCTCCCTCGGTTTCGATTAGATGGCGGACATTGGCATGCGAAGAGTTATGGAAATTTTTGGTAGCCTTTACGGTCATTAACTGTAGTGGGTAGTCCCTGGAATTTCTATACCGAACGGCCCTGTATTTTGGTAAGGCGTGTCCGTTATTCTTAAGGGAGGTTGCATAAAATTCACATTTACCGGATTCGGTTCCGAAACCACCTTGTGCATGAGGCATAAAGGGTTCGGGTATTTTTAATTTTGCCCATCCGTGTTCCATCAGGTAGTCGAAGGTGATTCCTTCCAGATAGGGGTGGTCTGAATCGACAACGGACTTTACCAAATCCAGATCGGATTCTTCAAAGCACGGATCGGTGAACCCCATTTCCTTAGCCAGCAATCTGAAAAATTCACTGTTTGGTTTTGCTTCCCCGATCGGTTCGATAGCGGGCTGATTCAGATTGATATACACCTGACCCCAGGAGTCGGCAATGTCCCAATGTTCCAGCTGTGTGGTGGCCGGAAAGATATAGTCGGCATATTTTGCGGTATCGGTGATAAAGTGTTCGACGACCACTGTGAACAAGTCTTCTCGTTCCAGTCCTTTTCGAATCAGATTCTGATTAGGGATTGAAACAACCGGATTGGCATTAAAGACGAATAAAGTTTTTATCGCTGGTCTGAGTCTGCGGTTGTTCAACACACGACCGAGTTGTACCATATTGATAAAGCGTGTTTCTTTTTCTGCCAGTGTTGAGTGCATGTCCAGTCGTTCCCAATTCAATGCCTTGCCGAATAATTCATAGGTGAAATGCATCAATCCGCCACCGTGTTCACGCCAGGCTCCCGTAAGAGAAGGTAGCATACCGATAGCCCGGAAGGCATCACCGCCGTTATGAGAATGTTCCATCCCGATAAGGTAGCGGATCAGGGAAGGTTTGGCCTTCGCATATTCATGGGCAAGATCGATGATCTGAGATTCTTCCAATCCGCAGATCGCAGCTACGGAAGCAGGGTCATAATTTTGAACGTGGGCTTTTAAAGCCTCAAAACCAAGGGTGTATCTTTCGATATAATCATTGTCGGTGAGTCCTTCATTGATGATGATATGCATCATCCCCAGGGCAAGAGCAACATCAGTATCGGGCATAGGTTGAATATGGAGGTCCGCTTCCATGGCGGTAACTGACTTGAACGGGTCGATCACGACAAGTTTAGCACCTTGTTCCCTGGCTTTCAAGATAAATGGCCAAAGGTGGATATTTGATTTTTTGGTATTGGTACCCCAAAGAATGATATAGCGACTGTTTACAATATCTTCGGGTAGTACCCCGGTCGTTTGTCCGTTAGCAAGAAGATTTCCGGTAACCGCGGGAGCCCCACAAATGGTTTCGGATAAATTGGAAGCCCCCAGCTTTGTAAAGAAACGTTTGCTCATCGCACTTTTTTGGATCAGGCTCTGCGTTCCCATATAACCGAAGGGGAGTACCGATTCACTCCCATATTCTTCAACAGAAGCGGTCAGTTTTTCTGCGACTTCCCTGATGGCCTGCATCCAGCTGATCTCTTCGAATTTCCCTTGCCCTTTCTCACCGACACGTTTAAGGGGTGTTACGATACGGTCGGGGTGAAAGGCGATATCCTGTGGGAAGGTTTCCATTTTACCACAGAGTTTCCCTGCGGTGAACGGGTTATTCTTATCGGCTGCAAACGCTGTGATGACTCCATGTTTTACAGTTACTTTCCAGCTACAGGAATCCGGACAATCATGATAACAGACACCATGGAAAGTTTTTGCTTCACCCAGCGTACATCCAGAAAGCGACAACAATGTTCCCGGAGCGAGTGAAGCTAATTGCAGCCCGGCATATCCCTGAATTCCGAGGTCGATGAATTTTCGTCTCGTTAATTTTTTGCTTTTCCCGGACATAGTGTATTGTTTTAGTGATCGCTTTCGCAATCGGTTAATTTTTCACGGAGGAATAGGGGAGCCGGATGAGATAAAGGGGAATTATGTTGTAAATACGGATATTTTTAGTCTGATCGATTAAGGTCATACGCTAAAAATAAACTACTATGAATCATCTGTAAAGATTCGGGGGAGGTTGTCTTTTTAGGGGTTCAGGTATGGGGGATGGCGGGTACCTTGTTTAAGGTATTGTCTAATTTAAGAAATATTTCTTAAACCTTTATTCAGGTTGTGATCCCTAATCCTATACGAAGTATTAGGGATAGGTTAGTTTATGATTCCTTTCTAAGGGTTGGATGCAAAATTAAGTTTATTTAAAGATCTTAATCTGCTTCGGGAAGTAGTTTGTCAATAATCTTGAAAAATGAAGAATTCAGTTCTTGGGCTCGTTAAATAATAAGGTTCGCATCTTGTTTGCCAATTATGGCCATAATTTCAACGTGGTCATTATTGATTCTGTAATAGATAGTGTCGGCACCGCAAACACATCTTCTGTATCCTGTGCGCAGATGTTCTACAGATTCTAATGAGAAGGGTTGTTCAGCGATCAATTCAAAATGTTTAAAAAGCGTTGTAAAATATAGATCTGCCTGGCGTTCTCCGAATTTATGAACCCCAAACTGATGAATACGAATTAAATCTTCTTTTGCTACAAGGCTTAGCTTGTACTTAGCCATTCAATAATGCTTTGGATTGTTTAAGAATGTCCTCTTTGCTATCGGTAGTAAAACCACTTTTCTCAGCATTTTCTAATTTTTTATTGATCCAATCAATTTGAATCTGTTGTTTTCTAGCTTGCCGGATCAGATCATTAACCAATTCACTTTTGCTTGAATACTCCTTTTTATCAACCTGAGCTTTCAACCATTCGTCATTTGGATCGGTCAGGGAAATACTTTGTCGTGCCATAATTATTCAGTTCTGATGTAAATATACACCACATTTGAATCATTTTCAATGTTTATGAATGTTATTTTATTAGGGAATCTATCTCAATTTCGGTTAAAAACTTTAACTTGGAAAATCTCGTATCAATTGGAAAAATTCCTAATTTTGGGAAAAATTCCAATTTGATGAACCGAACCATTCTTCATCTCGATCTCGACACTTTCTATGTGTCGGTAGAGCGACTTATCGACAGTCGGCTGCTGAAACGCCCCCTGCTCGTGGGAGGTACGAGCGACAGAGGGGTGGTGGCGGCTTGCAGCTACGAAACCAGAGCTTTTGGCGTACATTCCGGAATGCCGATGCGCATGGCGAAAGAGCTTTGCCCGGAAGCTGTGGTCATCCGGGGAAATGCGGGTGTGTATAGCAAATATTCCGATCAGGTCACCGATATCATCAAAGAACGGGTTCCCCTTTTCGAAAAATCAAGTATCGATGAATTCTATGCTGATCTCTCCGGAATGGACCGCTTCTTTGGATGCTATAAATATGCCTCCGAACTTCGACAGAATATTATCAGAGAAAGCGGACTCCCGATCTCGTTTGGGCTCTCCGTGAATAAGGTGGTTTCCAAGGTGGCTACCAATGAGGCGAAGCCCAATAACCAGCTGCGTATCGATCTCGGCTATGAGAAAGCGTTTCTCGCTCCGCTGTCTGTCAAAAAGATTCCCATGGTGGGCGATAAGACCTATCAGACGCTGCGTAATCTCGGACTCAAACAGGTGCGTACCATTCAGGAGATGCCAAGGGAGATGATGCATACGGTACTCGGGATGAACGGACTCACCATTTGGGAGCGGGCCAATGGTATCGATACCTCTCCCGTGATCCCTTTTAATGAACGGAAATCCATTTCCACTGAACGCACCTTTGATAAGGATACCATCGATGTCATAAAGCTTAAGGGAATTTTGACGGCCATGACCGAGAATCTGGCCTACCAGCTGCGAAGAGGAAATAAGCTTACTGCCTGTGTAGCGGTAAAGATCCGCTATTCCGATTTCAATACGTATTCAAAGCAAATGCGGATTCCTTATACCAGTGCCGACCATGTTCTGATCCCTACCATTATGGAATTGTTTGAGAAGCTCTATAACCGAAGACTTCTGGTTCGCCTCATCGGGGTGCGGTTCAGTCACCTTGTGGGCGGAAACTATCAGATCGATCTCTTCGATGATACCGAAGAGCAGCTTCGCCTGTACAGTGCCATGGATCATATCCGGAACCGTTTCGGTGAACGCAGTGTCCTCCGGGCCTCAGCCATGGATGCCCGTACCATCGGAAGGATGTATAACCCCTTTAACGGGCAACCACCACCGGTACTGGCACATCGGAAACAATGAAGGTTAGTGATAATAGTGACACTGGTGATATTAGTGACACTAGTGTCACCGGAATTAAACTTACAACTCATACTCACAATTTACAACTGTCTCATGTATCTCAATTGCCATACCTATTACAGCATGCGTTTCGGGACGTTCTCGGAGATCGATCTTTTGAAGCTTGCCGTGGAGAACGGGGTGGGGAAGCTTGCTCTTACCGATATCAACAATACCTCGGCATGCCTGAACTTCATCCGCAAAGCCCCTGATTTCGGAGTTCAACCGGTGGTAGGGATCGACTTTCGTAATGGGATCGATCAGCAGTTCGTCGGGATCGCCCGAAACAATGATGGCTTTTTTGAGCTCAATACCTTTTTGACCGATCACTTGCATCATGAATTGCCTTTCCATCATACCGCACCTTCCTTCCGACAGGTATTCGTGATCTATCCCTTTGAAAAGGTATTGCATACAGAGAAGGATCGTTTTGAAGAGAACGAGTATATCGGGGTATCGGTGGATGATCTTCGCAAACTTCCTTTTACCCGCTATATCAGTTATCGGGATAAGCTTGTGGTGATGCAGCCGGTGACCTTTCGCAATAAAAGGGATTTCAATGCACATCGCCTGCTGAGATCCATCGATAAGAATATCCTGTTGAGCAAGCTTCCCAGAGAGGAGGAGGCTTCGGAGAATGAACGTATGTATCCCGTCACGAATCTGGCAGCAGCTTTTTCTGAATATGCCTTCATCCTCGAGAATACTGCCGCCCTTTTAGGGTCCTGCACGATCGGGTTTGATTTCTCTCCGGAAAAGGAGGTGCAGAATCAGCATACCTATACCGGAGATCCTGATGAAGATGATGCCTTGTTGCTGGAATTATGTGAAAAAGGACTCCCCTATCGGTATCCTGAAGGAGGAGAGGCAGTGCTTAAGCGGATGGAGATGGAGTTGGGAGTGATCAAAAAGATGAACTTCGTAGCCTACTTTCTGATCAATCATGATATCGTATCCTATGCAAAGCGAAAGGGGTATTTCCATGTGGGGCGCGGAAGTGGTGCCAATAGTGTGGTGGCTTATTTGCTGGGGATCACCGATGTCGATCCGTTGGAGCTCGATCTGTATTTCGAACGTTTCATCAACCTTTATCGTACGAGTCCGCCCGATTTCGATATCGATTTTTCCTGGCGTGACCGGGAAGATGTGACCCGGTATATCTTCGAGCGTTTTCCCAATGTGGCATTGCTCGGCGCCTATGTTACTTTTCAGTATCGGGGGGTGGTCAGGGAACTGGGGAAGGTGTTCGGACTCCCGAAAGAGGAGATCGATAAGCTTTCGGATGAACATCTCCTGATCAAAGAAATGGATCAGACCGCTCAGCTGGTGATGAAGTATGGGAAGCTCATTCACGGCATGCCTAACTATATCAGTATTCATTCCAGTGGTATCCTGATCAGTGAGAAACCGCTGACCTGGTTCTCGGCTACCAATATGCCTCCCAAAGGCTTTCCGACGGTGCAGTTCGATATGCATATCGCAGAGGATGTCGGACTCTATAAATTCGATATTCTGGGGCAACGCGGACTCGCAAAGATTAAGGAAGCGATGGAGATCGTAGCGGAAAATCAGCCAGATGCCTCTCCCTTTGATATTCATGATATACGGAAACTGAAGCAGGATGTCACGATCAATACCATGATCAGGCAGGCACAGTGTATGGGGTGTTTCTATGTGGAATCCCCTGCCATGCGGATGTTGCTTAAGAAGCTGGAGGTGGATAACTATCTCGGCCTCGTAGCAGCGAGCTCTATTATTCGACCCGGGGTTTCACAAAGCGGAATGATGCGGGAATATATTCTGAGGCACCGGAATCCGGAACGGCGTAAGGAGGCGCATCCGGTCATGATGCAAATCATGCCGGATACTTACGGAGTTATGGTGTATCAGGAAGATGTGATCAAGGTTGCGCACCATTTTGCCGGACTCACTCTGGGAGAGGCGGATGTGTTGCGAAGGGGAATGAGCGGGAAGTACCGGTCGCGGGAGGAGTTCAAGCGGGTGGAAGACCGCTTTATCAGCAACTGCCGGGAGAAGGGTTATCCCGAAAAACTGATCGGTGAGATCTGGCATCAGGTGGCCAGTTTTGCAGGATATGCCTTTGCCAAAGGGCATTCGGCTTCCTATGCGGTGGAAAGCTATCAGAGTCTGTTTCTCAAAGCCTATTTTCCTCTTGAGTTCATGGTTGCAGTACTCAATAACGGAGGGGGTTATTATCGTACAGAGATCTATATGCATGAAGCCCGAATGCTTGGGGCAGTGATCCATGCTCCCTGTATCAACCGGAGTTTTGCACAGCACACTATTAAGGGTAGGGACCTGTTCATCGGACTCTCGGCATTGAGGGAGCTTGAAGACCGGGTAACTGCCCGGATTCTGAAAGAGCGATTTCTCAATGGTGATTTTTTGTCTCTGGATGATTTTATAGACCGGGTGGTGATCAGTATCGAACAACTCAGTATTCTGATTCGTATCGATGCCTTCCGTTTTGCGGAAACCGATAAGTATGAGTTGCTTTGGCATGCACATTTTAAACTCGGGCACCAGGTACGCAGCGAGATACAGCAGCGCCTTTTCAAGCCACCCCACAGGAACTTCGAGATCCCGGTGCTGGAGACGACTTCTTTGGAAGCCGGATTTGACCAGCTTGAATTGCTGGGCTACTGTCTTTGTAGTCCGTTTGAATTATTAAAGGAGGAGCCCGTCAATGCCCATGGAGCCAGGGGTCTGCCCGGTTACCTTGGCAGACACATCGATATCTATGGGTATCTGGTCTCTGTAAAACGCACCAAAACCCAGCATGGGGAAGAGATGAATTTCTCCACCTTCATCGATCAGCAGGGAGAAGTTTTCGATGGAGTGCATTTTCCGCCTGTGGTCAAACAATATTATTTCCGCGGCAAAGGAATCTATCGCCTTTATGGCAAAGTAGTGAGTGATCCCGAGAATGACCGAAACGGTTATCTCAGCATTGAAGTGATCAAAATGAGGAAGGAAGCTTACATTGAAGATCCCAGGTATAAATGACAACGTCGTCGCCCGACTTTGCCAAAGGCAATGCGCCCCGAAGGCAATGCGCCCCGAAGGCAATGCGCCCCGAAGGCAATGCGACCCGTAGGGGAGCGAGCCGTAAGGTCACTCAAGGGAGTTTTGCGTCAGCAAAAGAAACCGCGACACTGGAGAACTGATCGCATGAGCGATCAGGATCGACACTCAGCACCGCCAAGTGCACGTCACTGGGTTAGAATAAAACATTAAAACTGAAAAATCTCTCCCCTAAATGTCCACGCTTTTGAAATAAAAATCCCAAAATAAACAACGGCGATAACAAATTTGAGAAAAGTACCCGTCAGGAACCCAAGAAAAGAACCAAAGGCCGCTTTTAGGGCTTGCTTGTGTTCCACCTTATTGATCATCTCTCCAACAAACGCTCCGATAAAGGGCCAGATGATAATGCCAAAGACGCCAAAGATCGGAAAGACCAAGGCTAGTATGAGTCCGATCGTTGTGCCCCAGATGCCATATTTGCTCCCTCCGAAACGTTTGGTTCCTGCAGCCGGAATGATATAGTCCATGATCACAACAATGATAGCAATGGCCAAAGTGATGCCTAGCAGCCACCAATTATCCGGTACCGCTTTGGTAAAATACAGACAAAGAAGTCCCAGCCAACTCAATGGCGGACCTGGAATCACTGGGAGAAAACTCCCCAATACTCCGACGAACATTAAAAGAAAGCCAATAACAAAAAGCAGTATATCCATGATATGGTTTTAAGAGGTTTGACGAAGATAGGTATTGTTTGTTACATGAAACTTAATACTGGGACATTCCCAGTGACCCTCCTGTCTATCGCAGGCAGACTACAGCCTTTGGCTGTGTCGAGTGTCGTCGCTAGTAGTGGCTAAAGGCAAAAGAGGAGGCATACGGAAATGCGACCCGAAGGGGAGCGAGCCGTAAGGTCACTCAAGGGAGTTTTGCGTCAGCAAAAGAAACCGCGACACTGGAGAACTGATCGCGTGAACGATCAGGATCGACACTCATCACCGCCCGGTGCACGTCATTCGGTAGGGTAAATCATTTTATTTCATTTTTTTCAACTAAAAAGTTAGTTTAAACTAAATATTTAGTTATATTTGAATTATTGAACTAAACAATTAGTTGAAAAAATGAAACAATTAACAAAAGCCGAAGAAGAAGTAATGCAGATCCTCTGGCAATTAAAAAAAGCCAATGTAGCTGCGATTATTAATGAGCTTCCTGAGCCAAAGCCAGCCTATAATACGGTGTCGACCATCGTGCGTATACTCGAGAGCAAAGGTTTTGTGGATCACGAGCAGGAAGGAAAAGGCTACCTGTATTTTCCGCTTATTGCCCAATCGGAATACAGCAACCAGTCGATCACGAAGCTGGTGGATAACTACTTCCAGGGGTCTTTTAAAAGTATGGTGTCTTTCTTTGTAAAGAAGAATGATATCAGCCTTCATGACATGGAAGCCATCATGAAAGAACTCAACGATAAAAAAGACTGATTATGTTACAATACCTGATCGAAAGTATTAGTTTCCAGCTCTTATTTCTGCTGGTATACGATCTGTTCTTAAAGAAAGAAACCTTCTTTAACTGGAACAGAACCTATCTGATCATCACTCCTTTGTTGGCTATGGTATTACCGCTCATCAGGCTGGAAATACTGAAGACGACCGTGCCTCAGGAGTTAGCGGGAAACATCCCTGTGATCTTACTGGGTGAAGCTGCTCCTCCGGTAGTACTGGCGGAACAAGCGGTCGAACCTGTAGTGACGCTGAATTTATGGGAATGGATCGGAGTCTGTGGCGCTATCATTGCCTTTTTCCTGTTCCTGTTCAAATTGCTACAGATCATACGCCTTCGCAGATCCGGAGAGCTGCATCGTTATGCTGAATACCTCCAGATTGAAGTACGTGACAGTGAAGTAGCCTTCTCTTTCTTCAGGCAGATATTTTTAGGAAAACGCCTGGTGGAACGCGAGCACGATCATATCATTGCTCACGAGCTGGTGCATATTCGTGAACGGCATTCCTGGGATCTGATCTATTTCGAAATATTTCGCATACTCATGTGGTTCAATCCGCTGATCTATGTTTACCAGGCTCGTATAACTGAGCTGCATGAATACATCGCCGATTCCATTACCGCCAAAGATCATCGCGATGAAACTTATCAAAATCTACTGGAGCAGGTCTTCCAGACTCAAAAGATCTCATTCATCAACGCATTCTTTAATCATTCACTAATCAAAAAACGAATAGTTATGTTAAACAAAGACCGATCGAGCACGATCAAAAAGTTCAAGTATCTATTAATGGCTCCGCTAATGCTAGGGATCTTATTATATACTTCCTGTGAACGGGAAGTCGATACCGTAGTAGGCGTAGAAGAGCAACTCACGAATCCAACCCTGGATAAGTATTACAAAGAATATAAGAGCAGGATCGATAAGGGCGAAGAAGCCAATGTTATCTATTCTGAAATTCTCGAGCTGACACCGGTGGGTGAGGTTTCTACAGAGGAAGCTTATTATCGTAGTAGTGCCTATTTTCTTTTACGACAGGAGCATTTTAATGAGACAGTAGGATTATCAGACGGACTCAACAAAGAGATCAGCGCGATTGCAACGCGAACCTATGAGGATTATCTGGCCTGGACTAAAACAGAAGAAGGACAGATGCAATTGAAATTGCGTAGTATGCCTTATTTCAGCTTTGACTCCAATGGTAATTTGACTGCTGGTTCCGGAGGTGATGTGCCTTTTACTACCATTGCTGTAAAACCTAGTTTCAAAACTGATTGCGGTGAAGGGATGAGTGATTTCGATTGTTTTAAGGAGCAGTTGGATGCGCATGTGAGATCCACTTTTAAATATCCGGTAGAAGCGCAAGAAGCCGGAGCTCAAGGTAGAGTATATGTCAATTTCCGAATCAATACCGATGGTTCTGTGACTATACTGAATACCCGAGCCCCTGATGAATCGCTGGATCAGGAAGCCAGGAGAATTATCGAGGCATTGCCATCTTTCAATCCTGGGAGTGATGTGGAAGGGAAACTATATCCCGTAACCTTCGCCTATCCGATCGTCTTTAAATTAAGCGGTGGTGTAGCAGGTACTTCAGATAAAACGATCCCGCTTACTGTAGTGGCGGAAAAACCGAGCTTTCCGGGAGCATGTGACGATGGGCTTAGTGCTATAGATTGCTTTAAATCCAATTTGGATAAGCATGTTATTAAGAATTTCAGATATCCGAAAGAAGCACAGGAGCAGGGAATTCAGGGAAGGGTTTATGTGCAATTCCAGATCAAACCTGACGGAAGTATCGCACTGGAAAAAATGAGAAGTCCTAGCACGCTTCTGAGTGAGGAAGTAAGAAGAATTATGAATGCCTTGCCTAAAATGAATCCGGGGAGAGATGCTGATGGTAACGCTGTGGCTGTTTCTTATGCCTATCCGGTCGTTTTCAAACTGAATACGAATAAGGGTGATAGTGCCGATTTAGATGGAGAGCCAATATTGGTGGGGTATAACAAGGATGGTTCTAAAATAACTGTCCCGAATCAACATGGAATGGGAGCGGAAATATCGGAAAGGAATGGAATTCCTAAAGGAGTCATCGGTGGTAATATTAAAGATCTGGAAGGAAAAGGTCTGCCCGGGGTGAATATTACCATAGAAGGGCAGAATTCAGGCGTGGTAACTGATTTCGATGGTAATTTCAGAATTTCAGCAAAAGTTGGTGACATTGTTGTTTTTCAGCATTTAGATCATGGGACTTACAAAATGGACTTATCTGAAATTTTTAAGTATGACAACTATATGGACATACGTATGTAAATCTTTTCTATGAATAAAAAGTTATTGGCTTTTAGCCTACTGCTTTTAGGTTTAGCGAAGGGAGTCTGTGCTTATGCACAAGACTCCTTGTCCGTTGCCGATAGCTTATTCGCAGCGGGGAAGTTCACCGAAGCGATCAATACCTATTCGGGGGTCAATACCCGTCATGCCGATGTCCAAATTGCCAAAGCCTATGACCAATTGGGGAATTATGGAAAATCAGTACTACAATATGAATATCTGGTAACAAAGTACCCCGAAGACCTTCAATTAAAAAGAGATTTAGGAGCCTTGTTATTCAGAACCCGGAAGTTTGAATCTGCAGCGGCTACCTATGAGTCATTGCTCAGCATCGATTCCCTTAATCCGGAATTGAACTATAAGCAAGGTCAGGTGTTTTATGCCTGGAATAAGGATTCGATCGCAATTCGTTATTTTCAACGTGCTTTCGAACTGGATACAAATCATGTCAAGAGTGCGATCGCTCTGGGTGAGCATTATCTGAAATACCGGAAGTATGATACCGTGCATTTTTATGCAGACCGCGGGCTAACCATAGCACCGGAACATGCAAAATTGCTGAATATTAAAGCGCTTGCCTGGTTTAATAATTACCGGTTTAAGGAGGCAGTGCCCTATTTTGAAAAACTGATGGCTAATAATTATCGCGATCAATATATTCTTATGCGACTCGCGCATTCTTATGCTGAGACCTGGGAGCCACAAAAGGCTTTGAAGCTGTATAAGGAAGTGGTTAAAGTCGACGCTGATCAGGCAGATGCGTACAATGCCATGGGGAAAATATATTTTAAACACAAACAATTGGATTCTGCAATGGTTTGTTTTAAAAAGGTAATAGCGATCAATAATACCGATCTCAGTAATGAATATGTTTCTATAGCCAGTATCTACAGAGCGAAAGAGGATCTGAATTCTGCATTGACATATTACAAGATGGCGGCCGATGAGGATCCGGATAATGCCCTGATCTATTATAATGTCTGTGAGATCATCGATAAATTATATGCAGATAAACAGGTTAAGCTTCGTTATTATGAAAAATTTTTGAATGAATATTCCGACTCGGTTTATATGACGGTGTTTCGAAAAAAAGTGGAAGATCGCATCGCTGAACTCAAAGGATGACAAATGATAGTTTCCCGTTATTGAAAAAATCGTATTTTCGGGTACTAAAGAACTTTCATGCATAAAACGGGGCTTTTTCTTATCCTATTAACCTTGGTCTCTTGTGAGTACTTTTCCTCGAATAAGGTTTCGAAGGAAGAGATCGTGCGTAAGGAGATCCAAAGTATCAATTGGGATGATATCGATCGGTATCCGTTATTTGATGATTGTGATGAGACGGCTACGAAATATGAACAGCGGCGTTGCTTTCAGTCTGAGTTCTCTCAAAAATTCTTTTCGATCCTTAAAGATGAGCTCAGCGTAGCTCATAAGCCGATCAATGATACGGTAAGGGTGCAATTGCTGATCGAACGAACCGGTACGATCAGTATGGTAGCTGTGGTGAAAAATGAATATGTTGCCCGGGTTATACCTGATCTTGACTCCATTGTAAAAAGAACTATAGCTAAACTTCCTAAGGTTTATCCCGCCTTGAAAAGAGATATTCCCGTTAATACAAGAGTAGTACTTCCACTGGTGCTCAGGGTGGAAACAGAACCTTTGAATTCTCCAGAATAAACCTGAGGCAGCAATGTTTACTTAGGTTTGGGACCATTCTTGTATCTTCCTGTGCCAGTAACATTGAAGATTTTAACAGAATGGCCATAATTCACAATTCTCAATTAATATGTAGATTTGCACTATTGCCTTATCAGAATAAATACCTTGCCTTTGAAACAGGAGAAGATAATCTTAGGGATCGATCCGGGAACTACCATCATGGGGTTCGGACTCATCCGTTGCGTTGGTCAGAAAATGCAACTCATTCAATTGGATGAGCTGATCCTGAAGAAGTATATTGATCATTATGTGAAGCTTCGTAAGATCTTTGAGCACACGATTGGACTTATCGATAGTTATCATCCGGATGAGATTGCGATTGAGGCTCCTTTTTTCGGAAAAAATGTTCAGTCGATGTTGAAACTGGGCCGGGCACAGGGAGTGGCAATGGCAGCGGGATTGTCACGGGATATCCCCATTACTGAATATTCTCCCAGAAAGATCAAGATGGCAATTACAGGTAAGGGAAGTGCGAGCAAGGAGCAGGTTGCAAAAATGTTGCAAAGTCTGGTCGGACTAAAGGAGATTCCTAAGAATCTTGATGCTACCGACGGGTTGGCGGTAGCGGTTTGCCATCACTATAATAGCGGAAAGCCCGAAATGGGAAAACAATACACAGGCTGGGAGGCGTTCGTCAAGCAGAACGAATCTCGGATAAAGTTAAAATAATGGGCGGAAGTCTTTATAAGTCAATGGAAGAGGTGACCGGTATCTATGAATTATTATCACTGGCAGAGGAAAAGAAACTCTACCGTGATCTGATACGCCAATTAAACAAAGATTTTAAATTTGCGAATCTTGAAGCAGATTATGAAGAGGATATTCATCCGGTAACACTCAAGCAATTATTGCATGAAACCGTGTTCAATCTCATCAATCAAAGATTTGCTGATTATCTGAATCTTCTCTATATCATCGATGTCTCTGAAGCTAAGGTGAAGGAACTCGACGGGTCTGATATCCTGAAACTCTCTGAGGCAGTGGTATTGCTGATTCTCAAACGTGAGTGGCAAAAGGTTTGGTTTCGTTATAAATATCAGTGATCAGAAGTAAACTCTAATGAACGGCATCCAGGCATTACCATAGATGCTTTTGTCTTCATCATAAAGCACATCATAGCGTATTCCTACCGTGATGGGTCCGGTGTTATAACCTGCGCCCAGAAACAAAGCCGGATACCAGTAATCTTCATCGGCAAAGAATTGTGAATCGTAATTTCGCTGTACATACAGCTCTTCGAATTCACCCGATAATTGCAGTTCCCGTATCGGGGTGTAGATCCCGATCAGACTCCCACCCATAATGGTGGATTTATAGAAGTCACGTTGGTTAGCCCAGGTGAAATTCAGTCCGGCTCCTGCTGCAAACTGGGGGTTGAATTGATAAATAGCACTAGGAGCGATTGTGCCACTGAAAAAGCCATCACCAAAACCCAACCCGATATTACCTCCGAAATGAATACGGGATGGCTGAGGTGCATAATTTTGGGCTTGTAAAAAAAACGTGGTAGAAAAAAATAAAATGAGAGGAAGATACCATTTTAAGAAAGTTATGTTGTAAATCTTCATAAGTGATGGTTTTAACTTATAAATATACTAAAATCAGCTAGCAATTTTCTTATTTATTGTACTTTTGTATTAAAATTTTGCCCCCTAAAGGCACTGAAATAATAACATGGATAAATATTCCTTTTTAAATGCGGCCCACACCGCTTTTTTTGCGGAGTTATATGACCAATACCTAATCAATCCTGATAGTGTGGAACCAAGCTGGAGAGCTTTTTTTCAGGGTTTTGATTTTGGAATGGAAAGCGCAGCTGATGGTGATTTTCACCAGCCTTCTGAGAATGGAACCTTTACAGTAGAGGTGCCTGCTACAGGAGAAAAGATCGAGATCTCTCAGGATGTGCACAAGGAATTTCAGGTGGTACGACTCATCGACGGATACAGAAGTCGTGGGCACCTTTTCACAAAAACGAATCCCGTTAGGGAAAGAAGACAGTACTCGCCTACGCTGGCGTTGGAAAACTTCGGTCTGAACAAAGGAGACCTTGAAACCGTATTCAATGCGGGTGAGATCCTTGGGATAGGACCTTCTACACTTACCGAGATCGTGAAACACCTCGAGTCTATTTATTGTGATTCGATCGGTGTGGAATATATGTATATCAGAGACCCTGAAAAGGTAAACTGGATTCAGGATTGGCTGAACGTAAATGATAATCACCCTCGTTTTGATGTGCCTCACAAGAAGCATATTCTTAAGAAGCTGAATGAGGCTATTTCCTTTGAAACCTTTCTTCATACGAAATACGTAGGTCAAAAACGATTCTCTCTTGAAGGTAATGAATCACTGATCCCGGCGCTTGACGCTATCGTTGAACATGCAGCCGGAAAGGGTGTGCAACAGTTCGTGATGGGAATGGCTCACCGTGGACGTCTTAACGTACTTACCAATATTTTTGGAAAGAGTGCCAAAGATATCTTCAGTGAATTCGATGGTAAGGATTATGAGATGGATATCTTCGATGGTGACGTTAAATATCACCTTGGTTGGACCAGTGATCGTGTTACCGACAACGGGAATAAGATCAACATGAATATCGCTCCTAACCCATCCCACCTGGAAACAGTGGGTGCGGTTGTGGAAGGAATTACCCGTGCGAAACAAGACAGGC
Organism: Robertkochia solimangrovi; assembly: GCF_007279655.1. Classification (GTDB taxonomy): domain Bacteria; phylum Bacteroidota; class Bacteroidia; order Flavobacteriales; family Flavobacteriaceae; genus Robertkochia; species Robertkochia solimangrovi. The sequence continues at coordinate 845,724 of NZ_QKWN01000001.1, forward strand.
ACTATGGTGACGATTTTTCGAAGGTGTTGCCTATCGTTGTTCATGGAGATGCAGCAATCGCGGGTCAGGGTATCGCTTACGAAGTGGTGCAAATGGCCAGACTGGACGGTTACAGAACCGGTGGAACCATCCATATCGTGGTGAATAACCAAATCGGATTTACTACAAACTATCTGGATGCACGTTCTTCAACCTATTGTACCGACGTTGGGAAAGTAACCCTTTCTCCGGTACTTCATGTAAATGCTGATGATGCAGAGGCGGTAGTTCATGCTTCGCTGTTTGCACTCGAATATCGTATGCGTTTCCAGCGCGATGTATTTATCGACCTGCTGGGTTATCGTAAATACGGACATAACGAAGGGGATGAGCCAAGGTTTACCCAGCCTAAACTCTACAAAGCCATCGCTAAACATAAGAGTCCGCGCGATATCTATGCGGAAAAACTGATCGGTGAAGGCGTGATCGATGAGAGTTATGTGAAACAACTTGAAGATGATTATAAGGCTACTCTTGAAGAGGAACTGGAAGATTCCAGGAAAGAAGAGACAACGGTGATTACTCCCTTCATGAAGGATGAGTGGAGTGGGTTTACACCAGCTCTGGAAGATAAGATGCTGGAAGATATCGATACTACTTTTGAGAAAGATAAACTTACGGAGATCGCGAAATCCATCACTGAACTTCCGGAGGGTAAAAAATTCCTTCGCAAGATCGAAAGATTGATCGGGGAACGTAATAAAATGTTCTTCGAGACCGATAAACTGGATTGGGCGATGGGTGAGTTACTTGCTTATGGTTCTTTGCTTGCCGAGGGTTATAACGTGCGTATGTCTGGTCAGGATGTTGAACGCGGTACTTTCTCCCACCGTCATGCGGTGATTAAAGTTGAAGATTCGGAAGAAGAAGTGGTGCTGCTTAATGAACTAGGCGAAAATCAAAACGGCCATTTTGATATTTATAACTCGCTGCTCTCCGAGTACGGTGTCGTAGGATTCGATTATGGCTATGCCATGGCAAGTCCGAATACGCTCACGATATGGGAAGCACAGTTTGGAGATTTCAGTAACGGAGCGCAGATCATGATCGATCAGTATATTTCCGCGGCAGAAGACAAGTGGAAATTGCAGAACGGACTCGTGATGTTGTTGCCTCATGGTTACGAAGGTCAGGGTGCAGAGCATTCCTCAGCAAGAATGGAGCGATACCTTCAACTTTGTGCAAAGGATAATATGTTCGTGGCGGATTGTACCACTCCGGCTAACCTTTATCATTTGTTAAGAAGGCAGATGAAGGCTGATTACCGTAAACCTATGGTGATCTTTACACCAAAAAGTTTGTTGAGGCATCCGAAGGTGGTTTCTACAGTTGCAGATTTGGCAGAGGGTAGTTTCCAGCGTGTGATCGATGATGCTGAAGCAGATGTTAAGAAGGTGAAGTCGTTGGTTTTCTGTACCGGTAAGTTCTACTATGATCTTCTGGCTGCTAAGGAAGATAAAGGTCGTGATGATGTGGCGTTGGTACGTATTGAGCAATTATTCCCGATACCTGCCAAAGAGATCAGAGAGGTGATCGCTAAATACAGCAATGCTGAAGAAGTAGTCTGGGCGCAGGAAGAGCCGCGCAATATGGGTGCATGGAGTCACTTCCTGTTGCATCTTGAAGAGGCGCGTACGTTCCGTGTGGCATCGAGAAGATTTTATGCTGCCCCAGCTGCAGGTAGTTCGACAAGATCTAAACGTCGCCATGAACAGGTGATTGAATATGTCTTTGATAAGACAAAAGATAATATGCAACGTAAATCCAAATAGGAATATAGATATATTTGTAACTGTTTTCCTTACAACCAAATAATAAAAAAGAATAAATATACATACAATGGTTTTAGAAATGAAAGTTCCCTCACCGGGAGAATCCATTACCGAAGTTGAAATAGCAGAATGGCTTGTTGAAGACGGAGATTATGTAGAAAAGGATCAGGCTATCGCTGAAGTTGATTCTGATAAGGCAACACTAGAACTTCCTGCAGAAGCCAGTGGTATCATTACCCTGAAGGCGGAGGTTGGAGATGCTGTTGCTGTTGGTGAGGTGGTTTGTCTGATCGATACCAGCGCTGCCAAACCAGAGGGGGCATCAGCAAAAACTGAAGAAAAATCGGAAGCTCCGGCTCCTGAAGCTAAACCGGCAAAAGCGGAAGCTCCTGCGCCGGCTAAAGAAACCTATGCCAGTGGTGCGGCCAGTCCTGCAGCGAAAAAGATACTTGCTGAAAAAGGAATGGAAACCAATCAGGTCAAAGGAACCGGGAAAGACGGAAGAATCACTAAGGAGGATGCTGTTAAGGCTGTTCCTTCAATGGGTACTCCAAGTGGAGGTGCTCGTGGTGAATCGCGTTCTAAGCTTTCCATGTTGCGAAGAAAGGTTGCTGAGCGTCTTGTAAGTGTAAAGAATGAGACAGCGATGCTAACTACTTTTAACGAAGTAGATATGAGTCCGATCTTCGAATTAAGAAATCAGTATAAAGATCAGTTCAAAGCGAAACATGGGGTAGGACTCGGGTTTATGAGTTTCTTTACCAAAGCGGTAACAAGAGCATTGGAGCTTTATCCTGCAGTGAACTCAATGATCGACGAGAAAGAAATGATCTCTTTCGATTACTGTGATATCAGTATTGCAGTTTCCGGGCCAAAAGGACTTATGGTTCCTGTAGTGCGTAATGCTGAGAATCTGAGTTTCCGTGGTGTTGAAGCGGAGATCAAGAGGCTGGCGATAAGAGCTCGTGAAGGTGAGATCACAGTAGATGAAATGACAGGTGGTACGTTCACGATCACCAATGGAGGTGTTTTCGGATCGATGCTTTCTACGCCTATAATCAACCCTCCTCAAAGCGCAATTCTCGGAATGCACAACATTGTTGAGCGTCCGGTAGCCGTAAATGGGAAAGTGGAAATCAGACCTGTGATGTATGTGGCCCTTTCTTATGACCACCGAATTATCGATGGTAGAGAGTCGGTAGGATTCCTGGTGGCTGTTAAAGAGGCTTTGGAGAATCCAGCTGAATTATTGATGAATTATGATGTTAAAAAGGCGCTAGAGCTCTGATTAACGAGAACATAGCATAATAAAAAGCCCGAAGGACAGTAATGGACTTCGGGCTTTTTGGTTGTTCATGAGATCCTGGGGACTTACAGTCGAATGACTAGAAAGAGATTCAGTAATATTGTGAAAAGAGCAAGAGTGATAATCAGAGCCGCTAAACCAAAATAATCTTTGTTCTTAATATCCTGTTCTGTAGAAGATCTCATCTGATTGGGTTTTATAAATGGATTGTAAATTTCCTAAAACCTTAATGGTTGTGTTAGGGGAAAAAGACCCTTTTTAGAGTAATCGGTGTAAGGAATAGTGAGCTCGTATACGGTGACATCGTAAAGCTGTATGGCGGTTATCTGTTTTCAGTTTGGTAATGATGTTAGCTGTTGCTTCAAGGTAGGGCTGCCGATTTCTCGTGAAACACTCCTCCTTCACCGAAGTTGTCCTGATAATTCGGGAGCAGGATCGTCTCCCGGATAGCTATCGGGATTCCAGTGCGCCAGTGGACCAGAAGATTAATCGACACCGGTAATTCTAAACCAAATAGCAGGTGATCGTATAATTAACCTTTAAGATGAAGCATCTTTTTGTTATAGTCGATTACCGCTTTTCCTTTTCGTAATATATCTGCACCGATGATACCATGAACAGGTAGTGCGTCGTGTTCAGTAAGCGCGGCATTGACGTGGGTAAGGTCGAACAAAACCAGCTTGATCTTTTTGACCGACCAGTTGCCGATCTCGATCATATTCTTTTTCGAAACCTGAGTAAGCATATTGGAGGCGCCTGCTCCTGTGGCTTTGATCTCTGAATCTTCCGATGTGAGATTGAAATGATCTATACAGTCAAGTCCGATACAAGTGCTCGATGCGCCGGTATCGAGAATAAACCTGCCTTCGATCCCGTTGATGCTACCACGAACTTCGAAATGATTCGTTTTGGTAAGCGTGAGTGGCGTGGATTCATAACCTTTCGATTTCAGGAGTTTCTTCAGACTTTGCATGTTCACTTATATGTTTTGGCAAATATAGCTGATTAACCCTTATTTTTGTGCCATGATTTTAACTGATACCCATACACATTTATATAGTGAGGCATTTGAGGAAGATCGTGACACGATGATACAACGTGCACTGGATCTGAATATAAAACGATTTTTTATTCCGGCGATCGACTCTACTTATGTGGCATCGATGTATGCATTGGAAGAAGCCTATCCGGAGCATGTATTCCTTATGGCGGGTTTGCATCCGACTCATGTAAAGGAAAACTATCGGGAGGAGCTCGATCTAATCAGGAAGCAGCTTGAGACGCGTAAGTTTGTGGCGATAGGTGAGATCGGGATCGATCTCTACTGGGATAAGACCTTTTTGAAAGAACAGCAGGAGGCTTTTCGTGAGCAGATACGAATAGCTAAATCGTATGACCTCCCGATCGTTATTCACTGTCGGGACGCTTTTGAAGAGGTATTTGACATTCTGGAGTCTGAAAAGGATGCTAAGTTAAGGGGGATATTCCATTGTTTTACAGGTAATGAGGAGCAGGCGCATCGGGCGATCTCCTACAATATGTTGCTGGGTATTGGTGGGGTGGTTACCTTTAAAAATGGAAAGATCGATCAATTCCTCGGAAATATAGATACGAAGCATATTGTGCTTGAAACAGATTCTCCTTATCTGGCTCCGGCACCATTTAGAGGAAAGCGAAATGAAACGGCGTATTTGACCTATGTGCTGGATAAATTGGCAGGAATCTATCAATTAACTCCGGAAGAACTCGCGGCGATTACCACAGAAAATTCACGGTTAGTTTTCGGGGTTTAAGATAATTTAATGTGAAACTAAGTGTTTTTTTGTTCTTTTGTACTTAAATAACTTAATCATTGATACAAATAGACGATATAAGGCCCTATCATGATGATGAGGTAAATGATGCCCTGCAGGCAATCAGCCGACATCCCATGATCATGGCGCTTCTACAGTTTACCTTCCCGGATAAACCGATGGCAGAGATCAAAAAGATCGTTGAGTCTTGTCATTCGATCAGGGACTTTCAGACCAGAGTGATCTATAAAAGTGTTCAAATGGTTCTCGAAAGGAGTTCGGAAGGATTTACAACCAGTGGATTTGAAAAGCTCGAGCCGGGAGTGCCTTATCTTTTTATCTCCAATCACCGGGATATTATATTAGATACCTCCTTGCTGAATGTTGCGCTTTATGACCATGATCTTATCATGACTGCTTCGGCTATCGGTGACAATCTTGTCGGGAAGCCTTTTTTGCTCGCATTATCCAAATTAAACAGGAATTTTTTAATTCTGCGCAATTTGGGTCCGCGGGAGATGTTGCAAAGTTCAAAGCTGGTATCGTCTTATATCGGAGATCTCATTCTGAATCGTTCCAGATCTGTCTGGATCGCTCAGCGTGAAGGGCGAACTAAAGATGGTAATGACCGAACCCAGCAAGGGGTGCTTAAAATGATCGCGTTGGCAAAGGGTAGAGATGAAGAGGTGATGGATTATTTTAAAAAATTAAAGATCGTACCGGTATCTATTTCCTATGAATTTGATCCGACCGATGTGTTGAAGATGCCAGAGTTGATGGCGAAGCATTATGATGTGGAATATGTGAAGTCTAATAATGAAGATTTTAATACAATATTGAAGGGAGCCACCGGAAGGAAGCGTAGAATACATATGAGTGCCGGTGATGTGCTTGATGCGGAACTCGATGTGATCCGTGATTCCGGAGAGCCTGTGAACCGGCAGTTTCAAATGCTGGCGGAAGAAATCGATCACATCATACATAAGAACTATAAGTTATGGCCTTCAAATTATTTCGCTTATGACCTGTTGAATGGTACTAAAGAATTTGAGGCAGAATATGACGAAAAGGAACAGCGCCAATTTGAAAGACGGATCAAGAGAAGAGTTGAGGATGATCATGAGATCGAGCTTAAGAATTTTCTGTTGATGTATGCCAATCCGGTGATCAACAAGTTTAGTGATGAACAAGTACAGAAGTAAGATACTCCTTGTCTATACCGGTGGTACTATCGGAATGATCAAGGATTATGAAACGGGAGCCCTTAAGGCGTTTAATTTTGATGAATTGCTCAATCGTATTCCTGAATTATCACATTTAGATTGTGAGATTCAGACCGTTTCTTTTGAAACTCCCATGGATTCATCAAATATGAATCCGGAGCACTGGATTCGTATCGCCGATATCATAGAGGATTCCTATTCAGATTTTGATGGATTTGTGGTATTGCATGGCAGTGATACGATGAGTTATACGGCTTCTGCGATGAGCTTTATGCTGGAAAATCTTGGTAAGCCTGTGATCTTTACCGGCTCACAATTACCTATCGGAGATATCAGGACCGATGCCAAGGAGAATCTGATAACGTCGATTGAAATTGCTTCTTTAAGAAAGAACGGACGTCCTGTGATCCAGGAGGTTTGTCTTTATTTCGAATATAAACTATACCGCGGAAACCGCACCACAAAGATCAGTGCGGATCACTTCCAGGCATTTGCTTCCCTTAATTTTCCACCCCTTGCTGAAAGCGGGGTACATCTGAAAGTAAATGAAGATCAACTGCTAAGGTCAGGGCGTAAAAAGTTTAAAGTACACCGCGATCTCGATCCTTCGATCGCATTGGTGAAGTTATTTCCCGGAATCAACAAAACGGCGGTCAGAGCAATGGTGATGACCGATGATATTAAAGCGGTGGTCATCGAGACCTATGGAGCCGGTAATGCACCCACCGACCAATGGTTCAGCGATTTGGTGAAAGAGGCGGTTTCGTCAGGGAAGTTTTTGGTTAATGTTACGCAATGTTCCGGAGGAAGCGTGATGATGGGTCATTATGAGACGAGTTCACATCTTAAAAAAGCGGGTGTAATCAGTGGGAAAAATATTACAACAGAAGCTGCTTTAACGAAATTGATGTATCTTTTAGGAAGTGGTGTCGGACCTAAAGTGTTCAGAACCATATTCGAAACTTCACTGCGTGGTGAAATGGATTAAAATTAACTACATAAATTTTAACAACTAAAAAAAAATTCGTTATTTGCCGCTCTAAAGCTAAAGAGAGGTGGCCGAGTGGTCGAAGGCGCACGCCTGGAAAGTGTGTATACGGCAAAACCGTATCGAGGGTTCGAATCCCTTCCTCTCTGCTGTAGTTTTAACGTTTAATAACAATTTTTTTTTATCTTTAACCCTATTAACTAACAAAATTAAGTTTAGAAGAAATGAAAAGACTATTCTCTATTCTGGCTATTGCTGGATTATTGGCTTTTAATACGACAACTGCCAACGCGATGGTTGCAAATTCAGCGATTTCTGCAACATCAACAGAAATGATGTCTGCTGACGATGCAGTAGCATTACAGGATGAGGCTGAGCCTGCCGCAACCGAATCAGTAAGTTTCCATCAGGAATTAAAAACCCGTTTCATCGAGGGGGGTGCCGGCTTCATGGGAATCGTATTACTGTGTTTGATCCTCGGACTTGCAGTGGCTATCGAAAGAATTATTTATCTTAACATGGCTACAACCAACACTAAGAAGCTTGCACAAAAAGTGGAAGATGCACTAAACAGTGGAGGAGTTGAAGCTGCTAAAGAAGTTTGTAGAAACACCAAAGGGCCTGTAGCTTCTATCTACTATCAGGGTCTTGATCGTGTAGACGAAGGTGTTGACGCTGCTGAAAAAGCTGTTGTGGCTTACGGTGGTGTACAAATGGGTCAGTTAGAGAAAAACGTTTCTTGGTTGTCTCTGTTTATCGCGATTGCTCCTATGCTTGGGTTCATGGGTACGGTAATCGGTATGATTCAGGCGTTCGATAAGATCTCTGCTGCTGGTGGACTTGATGCTTCACTTATTGCAGGAGATATTAAAGTAGCGCTTTTGACAACTGTATTCGGTCTTATCGTGGCTATTATTCTTCAGATATTCTACAACTATATCATCGCTAAGATCGATAGTATAGTAAATGAAATGGAAGATGCATCTATCTTATTGGTAGACCTTCTTGTAGATCACAAAAAATAATAGTTTAAAGACCTAATAAAATTAATTATGTACAAAATAGCTAAAATAATAGCGATCGTACTGGGAGTTATCGGACTTGTCCTCTGGTTGATGCTTATGCGTCTCGGAGAAGGAGAAGTTGAGACTTCAAGTGTGGTTGACTTTATGTTAAATCTGGGTATTTGGATGACCGTGATTCTTGCACTTGTAACGATCGTATTGTCATTCTTCCAGTTACTGACACATCCGGAGAAACTTAAAAAAGCACTTATTTCTGCTGGAGCCTTCATTTTGGTGATCGTAATAAGTTACTTCGTGCTTTCAACAGGATCTGATCTTGATTTTGCAGGTCTGTCCAGAAAAGGTATCGAAGTTACTGAAGCAACCTCTAAGTGGGTTGGTGCCGGTCTTTGGGCTTTCTATTTACTTGCTGGTATCGCGGTATTGGCAATGGTTATCTCAGGATTTAAAAAACCTTTAAGTAAATAATACTATGGCGAGAAGAGGAGGAGCACCGGAAGTAAATGCTGGTTCGATGGCAGACATCGCGTTCTTGTTGCTTATCTTTTTCCTGGTTACAACAACCATTGAAACTGATGCAGGACTTGATCGTAAGTTGCCGCCTGACGAGCCGCCAAAGGATAATGTAGTTATCAAACAAAAGAACATATTTACCGTAGAGGTAAATAAGGATAACCAACTCCTGGTTGAGAACGAATTGATGGAGCTGAAGGATTTGAGAGCAGCTGCAGTAAAGTTTCTTGACAATGGAGGAGGTACCGGAGAAAAAGGTGAAAAATGTGATTACTGTAAAGGGGCTAGAGATCCTGAATCTTCTGACCACCCGAATAAAGCAGTTATCTCCCTTGTAAATGACCGTCTTACAAAGTATAGTACTTATATCGCAGTTCAGAATGAATTGGTAGCTGCATATAATGAGCTTAGAAATCGTGAGGCAGAACGTTTATACGGCACGGATTTCACGACCATGGAAGCGGACTTTAATGATCCAAAAACGTCAGATGCGGTAAAGGATGAGTTAAAGCCTAAGATTGAAAGAATTCAGGAGATGTATCCTCAGAAACTTTCAGAAGCGGAACCTAAGAAAAACTAATTTCATTATGTCAAAATTTAATAAGAAAAAAAGCGGAGACTTGCCAGCGATTTCAACAGCATCCTTGCCTGATATCGTATTCATGTTACTCTTTTTCTTCATGACTGTAACAGTAATGAAAGATAGTTCGCTTATGGTTCAGAATGAGCTTCCTTATGCAGACCAGATACAAAAACTCGATAAGAAAGACCGTGTGATCTATATCTATGCGGGAAAACCTAGCGAGCGTTATCAGTCTACTTATGGAACCTCAGCCAAAATTCAGCTGAATGATAAGTTTGCGGATGTTTCCGACGTTGCAAATTATATCCTGGCTGAAAGAGCGAAGAAAAGAGAGGAGCTTCAAAACGTTTTAACTACAGCTTTAAAAGTTGATGAAGAAACGAATATGGGGCTTGTTTCCGATATAAAACAAGAACTGCGAAAAGTGAATGCATTGAAGATCAATTACACCACTAAGAAAGGTGATGCATTCAGAAACATGCAGAAATAATCTTCGATAAACTATTTGTTTAGTTATAAAAAAACGCTTCCGAACGTTATTGTTCGGAAGCGTTTTTTATTTTTACAGTATACTTTCATCCATGACCAAAAGGCTTCTTACCCTATTGCTGCTCACCGCCACAGGTGTGATTTACAGCCAGTCTGATACCCTCGGATTAGGAGGAGTTGTCGATGATAAATATTTTGAAGATCAGTTCTATTACGGTCTCTCATATGATGTGTTGCTGAACCCGCCTACCGATGTTAAGCAAAATAACCTTTCTTATGGGGTTCAGGGAGGTTTTATTAAAGATATACCACTAAACAGACGCCGTAATATTGGGTTTGGTATCGGGGCCGGATTGGCATTGAATGTGATTTACAGCGAACTTCAGGCAGATCTGCAATCCGATGGTACCGTGACCTATCATAAGATCGATGATGATACCGATTATCGCAGAAATAATATGTCTTCCTTTTTGGTAGAATTTCCAATAGAATTCCGTTGGCGCACCTCTACTGCAACGCGCTATCAATTCTGGCGTATCTACGGAGGCGTTAAATTAGGTTATTTGTTGTATGGACGTTCGAAGTTCGTGACGGATCAAGTGGTGAAATTTAAGAATCCGGATATTGAAGATCTGCAATATGGAGTTTATTTCAGCTTTGGATACAACACCTGGAATTTCTACACCTATTATCAGTTAAATACCCTGCTCAAAGACGGTACACAGACCGTCGACGGTGAAGCCTTGAATATGCGAACTCTTAACGTAGGATTGATTTTCTATATTTTATAGTCTATTGCTTTCCTATTTAAACCTTTTTGTCTGCCCGCTCAGTTTTCTTGGTTTCACAGGCTCAGTTTTTAATTTGTAATTCTTTGGTTTGAATACTAGAGCTATGCTTTCGGTCTTTATTGAATTAGGTATCTGCTAACTGACTTTATGAATGAAATTTAATGTTTTCGCGGTTCTTCCCGTACTTCGGTAATTCTATAATCTAAGTATACCGGAAATTTTTTACTTGATGTACCAGTTTTACTTTAAAACTGTGATCTTTAGGCTGTCATCTTGGTGCTACCTGATCGGTATCCGTTAACGTAAGCATTTGCTGCTACATTCATATTTTCTGAGCTGATTTCAGATTTACAACCAATATGTAAACGTGATGAATTGTGGTAGGGCGCCTAAAAGGATCCCAGCGATAATCTCCGGACCATCGTGGTTCTTCAGGTAAAGTCTGGAAGTTGCAATAGCACCACTGACCAGAACGAGTCCGGCGAGTGCGAGCGTGATGTTTATTTCATAGTGAACAGCCAGGCCGAATATAAAGGTCGTCAGGCCGCTTATTCCAATCATATGCATAGATGCCTTGAATTTTAGAAAAACCATGATCAGGCAGGCTATAAGAGCCCCTATGATGCCTACAAAGAAGAAGTTCAGTTCAGATGAAGCGCTGTTCGGTAATATTTTAATAATTGTGATATAGTTCAGAATAATGAAGATCAGTAATGGTAATCTGCGTTCTTTGGTTTTGCTCAGATCCGAGTCAGACACCCAACCCAGATTCTTCAGTAGGAAGAAAAATAGAATCGGTATAGCAATGGTAACGATTAGAATTGCAAATATGATGCTTTTTTTGACCTCTGGGGCGTTGTATTTGGGTGAAACCAGATAATAGGCTACAGTTCCAGCCAAAGGCATGAAAAGTGGGTTGAAAAGGTGGCTGGTGATTTGGGAGAATGTTCGCATCATATTTCTTTACGGAGACGCGCTACGGGAATATTCAATTGTTCCCGGTACTTGGCTACCGTTCTTCGGGCGATGGGATATCCCTCTTCCTTAAGTAAGCTGGCAAGTTTGTCGTCGGTCAGTGGTTTGGTTTTATCTTCATCCTCGATCAGGTTTTCGAGGATCTTTTTAATTTCTCTGGTTGATACATCTTCACCCTCCTCATTTTTCATCGCTTCTGAGAAAAGTTCTTTGATCAGTTTCGTGCCGTAGGGGGTGTCGACATATTTGCTGTTAGCGACTCTTGAAACAGTTGATACATCCATACCGATCTTGTCTGCGATGTCTTTTAAGATCATCGGTTTCAGTTTTCGTTCATCTCCGGTAAGGAAATATTCCTCCTGATGATGCATGATCGCGTTCATGGTTACCCAAAGTGTTTCCTGTCTTTGACGTATCGCATCGATAAACCATTTAGCAGCATCAAGTTTCTGTTTGATGAACATCACAGCATCTTTTTGGGATTTGCTTTTCTCCCGGGAATCTTTGTAGCCTTTAAGCATATTGTTGTATTCTCTGGATACATGAAGTTCCGGAGCATTTCGGCCGTTAAGTGTAAGTTCCAGTTCGCCGTCATTGATGCGGATGGAAAAATCAGGAACGACATGTTCAACCATCTTACTATTTCCTGAATAAGCGCCTCCCGGTTTCGGAGTGAGGCGTTCGATTTCATGGATAGCATCCCTGAGTTCATCTTCAGTGATCTCATGACGTTGTAGTAATTTCTGGTAATGTTTTTTGGTGAACTGTTCAAAAGAACGTTCCATGAGGTCGATGGCCAGATCTACCGCCGGGGTAGGTTGTTTTCGGTGTAACTGAATGGTGAGGCATTCTTGCAGATTTCTTGCACCCACACCGGCCGGGTCCATCTCCTGAACGACTTTCAGTACCTCCTGGAGCTTCTCTTCATCGGTGTAGGTGTTTTGAGTAAAGGCGAGATCATCGACAATATCACTCAAGTCCCTTCTCAGATAGCCGCTCTCATCGATACTTCCTACCAGAAATTCTGCGATCTCCCGATCGTTCTCATCCATGATGAAAGTATTGAGTTGATTTAGTAAATACTGATGGAAGGAGGTTCCGGCTGCATAGGGCACCGATTTATCCTCATCGTCGGCACTGTAATTATTCGATTGTAAGCGATATTCCGGAATTTCATCATCACTCAGGTATTCATCGACATTGATATCCTCAGCTCCGATGCTTTCATTTTCGTAATCGTCTTCGTAAGTATTGTCAAAATCGTCAAGTCCGGCTTCGTCATTGGACTCCTTTCCACTTTCCAGAGCGGGATTCTCTTCGAGCTCCTGCTTTAAACGTTGCTCAAAAGCCTGCGTAGGCAACTGGATCAGTTTCATTAACTGTATCTGTTGCGGAGAAAGTTTCTGCGATAATTTAAATTGTAATTGCTGCTTTAACATCTTTGACGAAGCTTTGTATAAAAATAAAAAAAACTAGCTATTCGAATGAATTTCGAAAGCTAGTTTGGTTAAGAATATTTTGTTAAATTCCAATTAGAATTCAGCGTTTTGCGGCGTTCTTGGGAAAGGGATAACATCCCGGATGTTCGTCATTCCGGTCACAAACAAGACCAGACGCTCAAATCCGAGTCCGAAACCACTGTGAACAGCCGTTCCGAATTTTCTCAGTTCGAGATACCACCAGAGTTCTTTTTCATCGATTCCCATATCGGCCACTTTCTGACGAAGTACATCATATCGTTCCTCACGTTGTGAACCACCTACGATCTCACCGATACCCGGGAAAAGGATGTCCATCGCTCGAACAGTATTACCATCTTCGTTAAGCCTCATGTAGAATGCTTTGATCTTTGCCGGATAATCGAAAAGGATCACCGGTGCATTGAAATGTTTCTCTACCAGATAACGTTCGTGTTCACTTTGAAGATCTGCTCCCCATTCTTCGATGATATACTGGAATTTTTTCTTTTTGTTCGGTTTAGATTGCTTCAGGATCTCAATGGCCTCAGTGTAGCTAACACGCTTGAAGTTATTGTCGATCACAAAGCGAAGTTTTTCGGTAAGACTCATTTCGCTTCTTTCCGCTGCCGGTTTTGTTTTTTCTTCATCCTTAAGTCTGTCTTCAAGGAATTTCAGATCATCTTCACAATGTTCCAGCACATAACTCAATACATTCTTGATAAAATCCTCTGCGAGATCCATATTTCCGTCAAGATCTAGAAATGCCACTTCTGGTTCGATCATCCAGAATTCGGCAAGGTGTCTGGAAGTATTGGAATTCTCTGCGCGGAAAGTAGGTCCAAAAGTATACACTTTTCCAAGCCCCATCGCATAGGTCTCTGCTTCCAGCTGCCCGGAAACGGTAAGGTTGGTCTCTTTTCCAAAGAAATCCTCAGAATAATCCACCTGTCCATTCTCGGTTAATGGTGGGTTTTTAGGATCCAGTGTGGAAACACGGAACATTTCTCCCGCTCCTTCTGCATCTGACCCTGTAATTACAGGGGTGTGTACATAGTTAAACCCGGTCTGACGGAAATAATTATGAATGGCAAATGCCAGTGTTGAGCGTACACGCATGATTGCACTAAAGGTGCTGGTGCGTACGCGAAGATGCGCCTTTTCTCTAAGGAATTCCAAAGAATGTTTTTTGGGCTGTATCGGATATTCTTCCGGATCTGAGTCACCAAGGATCTCGATATGTTTTACCTGTACCTCATAACTTTGTCCCCGACCCTGGCTTTCCACAAGGGTTCCTTTGATAGAAACAGCAGCTCCGGTAGTGATTCTTCGTAACGTCGCTTCATCGGTATTTTCAAAATCAACGACACACTGAATGTTATTTATAGTCGATCCGTCGTTAAGAGCGATGAATCTGTTACTTCTGAAAGTTCGTATCCAGCCTTTGACATGGATTTCCTGTAGGAGGCTTTCTCCGGCTAAAAGCGCTTTAACACTTTGTATTTTCATTTCAAATGCTATTCAAATTTTAGGAGTCCAAAGATAAAATAATTAACTCTAGTATTGAACTAATCGACATGGAAACCGGTAAAATATAAAGATGAATTTAAAAAAGGGGATTTTCCCCCTGTGCCGTAACGTATACAAAAGGTATATTTGTATTGTTAATAGGAAAAGATACTTCTCTGTATTAAAATATATAAAATGTAGGTTTGGGGGAACCTTAAAGTCTGTTCGGAAATTTTTTCGGCAGACTTTTTTTATTTTATTTCATCTTCATCAGCCTCATCATCCAATACATTGATATGGGGTTCTTTCAGAACTTGCTTGTTGGCAATGTTTCTTTCCAGTGCCAGTAAGAGTGACGGCAGCAGAATCAGGTTGGCCAGCATGGCAAATAAAAGGGTGAAGGATACCAATCCTCCCAATGCCTTGGTTCCGCCGAATTCACTGATCATAAATACGGAGAATCCAAAGAAAAGCACGATAGAAGTATAGAACATGCTTACCCCGGTCTCCCTTAAGGCATTGTATACCGATTTTCTGATATGCCAGTGGTTGGCGGTTAATTCCTGTCTGTATTTGGCCAGAAAATGTATGGTGTCATCGACAGAGATACCGAAAGCGATACTGAACACCAGGATTGTTGACGGTTTGATAGGAATTCCAAGGAAGCCCATCATTCCTGCGGTGATGATCAGTGGTAGTATATTCGGGAGTAAGGAAATGAGTATCATTTTGAACGACCGGAACATATAAGCCATGAAAAGCGAAATGAGCACGATCGCCAGGGCGAGAGACATCACCAGATTCTTAACGAGGTATTTGGTTCCTTTCATGAAAACCAGCGCTTTTCCGGTAACTGTAACATCGTAACGGTCTTCCGGTAAAACCTTGTGTATTCGTTTTTCCAATTCGTTTTCGATGCCTTCCATTTTGTCTGTGCCGATATCCTGCATGAAGGTAGTGATCCTTGCGATCTGACCTGTTGAATCAACAAAACTGTGCAGAAGATTTGAGTTGCCTGATGATTTTTTGGCATAACTTAGGATGAACGTGTTCTCCTGATTGTTAGGAAGCTGATAATAGTTAGGATTTCCGTTATAATAGGCCTGCTTCGAATATTTTACAAGATTGGTGACAGAGATCGGATCTGAAAGCTCAGGAATCTCTCTGATCAGTTCTTCAAGTTCATCCATTCTGCGAAGGGTAGATAGCTTCATGACTCCGTTTCTCCGTTTGGTATCAACCATGATCTCTACGGGAAGCACTCCGTCAAATTCCTTTTCAAAGAATCGGATGTCCTTAAAGAAGGGAGCGCCTTTAGGCATATCTTCGATCAGGCTACCGGAGATTCTGATTTGGTAGATACCGATGATACTTACGATCAGTGCGATCAAAGAAACGATAAATACAGCGATGCGGTGTTCGCGTACCGTTTTTTCCATCCATCCTACAAAAGTTCCAATCCATCTTTTGTTCAGGTGCTTCAGGTGTTTGGTCTTTGGAAGGGGGAGAAAACTGTATATGATGGGTATGATCAGCAGTGATAGTATAAAGATCACAAAGATGTTCAGGGAGGCAACGATACCGAATTCTTTTAATAATTTACTTTCAGTGATAATGAAAGTGGCAAATCCTGCTGCCGTCGTAACATTGGTCATCAGGGTGGCATTCCCAACACGGGATATCACCCGTTGTAAAGATTTAGCCTGGTTTCCGTGCTTCTTTACTTCCTGCTGGTATTTATTGATCAGGAAAATACAGTTCGGGATTCCGATCACAATGATCAGTGGTGGAATAATCGCAGTTAAGACGGTGATCTCGTACCTCAATAAGCCCAGTATTCCGAAAGCCCACATCACTCCGATCATAACGACTACCATCGATATGATGGTTGCTCTTACCGATCGAAAAAAGAAAAAGAAGATCAGGGAAGTGACAAGCAAGGCTGCACCGATGAACAGACTGATCTCATCGATGATACTTTGAGCATTCAGGGTTCTGATATAAGGCATACCAGAAACTCTGACATCCATTCCGGTTCTTTCTTCAAATTCCTTGATCAGTGGTTCGAAATCGTTGAAGACGAAATCTTTTCGGACAGGCGTATTGACGATCTCCTTGTCAAGGTATATGGCGGTTCGTACCGTTTGTGTCTCTTTGTTGTAAAGAAGGTGGTCATAAAAAGGCAGTTTGTGAAATATCTCCTGCTTGATAGAGTCTACGTCCTTTTGTCTTTCGATATTTCCGCCGATCAGGGGCTTTAGCTCAAATTCCTGCTTTTCGGTATTCTTTACGAGGGTTTGTAGATTATCGGTTGAGATTACCAGGGAAACCTCAGGCATCGACATCAATTGCTTGCTCAGTCGGTTCCATTCGTTGAGTTTTCTCGGAGTAAAAAGCGAACTGTCTTTTACCGCGATGACGATCAGGTTACCTTCTTCTCCAAAAACATCCAGAAAATGATTGTATTCAATGTTGACCGGATGATGATCGGGGAGCAGGTTTGCTTCCGTGAAGGTGAAACGCATGTATTTCCATTGCATCGCAAGGAAAACCGTACACGCTGTTAATAGTACCAGGATGAGAATCCTGTTTCTAAGGATAATTCTTGCTACACGCTCCCAAAAGCCTTTCGTGATCCAGTTCGTCATTGAAAAAAATTTCCGTGCAAAGTTAGAAAACTCATATGATAGCGCCTAAATTCCAAGTGATAAATAAAAGGTGAATTTAAACGAAAGATTATCTTCAAATATCGGCAAATGATAAGCGCCGTATCGATACATCAGATTCAGTCCGAATCCGGACAGAATGTTGTTGATCTCAAATCCACTTTCCATGAATCCATTTTCCAGTGAAGTAAAGGGTACGCCCACATGGTTTTGCAGGTCGTTCACGTCACCTATTGCGAATCTGGATATAAGCACGAGTTCCGGATTTATGATCTTTGAAATGTTCCAGGGCTTGAAAAAATATTTTGACTGTAGACTCATGTAACGATCAGAATAGAATTCGTCGAAATACATGGTTTCAAAACTGTCGCGACCGGCTACTGAGAAACGTTGTAGCAGTGCGTCCTTTTTTGGTTGGTTTGGAGAGGCGTGATAAAGTTCGGTTATAGGAAGTTCACCGAAAGCGATACCGCCTCTGAAATTAAAGGTGAATTTACTCTCGTCAAATAGTTCAATTTCGTGTACGATCATCGCCTGGAACTTTGTAAAACTGAAGTCACTTTTGAAAGTATCCTTGAATCCCTGAGTTGCCTGAACGGTAAATTGCGGGAATCCGGTTTTGTATGGCAACACTTCGTCGGCCGTCCTGATGTATTCTGAGAAAGGATCCCAGTGGAATGCAACAGTGGCGGTGCTGGTCTGATAATGCGTAAAAGGTACTTCTCCATCCCTCAGATATACATAATAATAGGTCGGTGCTGTATCCGTATGGTCGAATTGCAGTTTTGCCTTTAATTTCGGGTTGAAATTATAGGCGATATGAGTACTGATCATACGGTTTCTCTGGAATGACGTAATATTGAAAAGCCTCGGTTCAAAAACATAGAATTTTCTCCCTTCGGTAATGAACTTAGAACTTCCCGTTTCAACGAGATCATCTACGTAATTAAAACCAAGCCAGGAATCCGACGCCTTGTCGTACCGATAGGCGCCTCCAAAACCATACTTCAGGTCTTTATCTCGTGTACCATAGGCAGTATAGGCACTCAGTCTTGCATTTTTAGAGAAGCGATCATTGGTAATTGCTCCCATTCCTGTACGAAATGCTTCGTAGTTGTTGTATTTGATCAGGTATTTCAGGTCGAAATCTATATATTTTGTGGTCAGGTAGCCTGTGAAAAGCTTCTTCCAGAATCCTATTTTTTCATTAAGCTTGTTGGCGGTGGCAATGCTGTCGAGTACGACATAAGTTTCCTGGTCGCGAAGGGTGATGCTGTCACTGCGGAATTCATTCCAGTAAGACTCAGGACGTATTGATGCGCTGTCTGCTACTTTTACCGCTAAACCTTTTTCTTCGATATTCACCTTTTGATTAAAAGAAAAATCAAAGGCCGTCTCTCTGGAATAGAATTTAATAAAGGAAGAAACCTTTTCCCTGTTGGTATGATACTCCAGGGTATCGTTTATTTCCGGTTGTTTTTTAATGTCTACTTTTCCAAACAACTTCACCGGAAGATCTTCAGAACCTTCGCCAACGACAATATCGGTTAAGGAGGGAAACCACAGGTTTGAATCTTCGATGTAAAAGTACTCCTGCGTTACGTCGATATCAAGGGTGCCTTTTAGCTGAGCGATCCCCTTTTGAAGGGCATAGCTTTCTTTATCGATGTAAAGGACGCCTTGTAAACGTGCGGTCTTGTGTTCATTGGCAGGGTAATAATAGATCATATACGCATCTCTTCCATATTGTGAAACCGTATCGAGAATACGAAAATTATAAGTGTTGAATGGGTTGTGACTAAGCGGACTTTTGTATTTGGTGCCAAAGAGTTCGTAGGCTTCCTGATAGAATGAGAAAGACTGCAGCTTAAAGCTCAGCAGGCGGTAAACAGGTTCTTCCAATCCGGCCATTCGGTTCGCCATTATGGTTTCCTGCTGTCCAAGTTCCTTTTGAAAAGCCGTATTGGAGAGTGTTTCTGTGATGTATAAATGTGATCGTTCCATTTGTTTTTTCATCGAATAGGCCGTTGAATCGGCGGATACAAATGAAAGTTCACCCTCTCTGGTGGTGAAAATGGAATCAACTTCGCCTTTGAGGTCTTCAGGGTTAGCGGTTACGACTGCTCTTCGGTAGCTTTTGAAGGAATAGGAATTCAGAGCTGTTTTTGGGTCATTCTGTTTTTTAAACGCGATAGCTTTCCGAATAATGTCATCGGCTTGATCTTTGGAGGCGGTAATTTCTACCTGTGAAAGTTCTTTGGTATGAGGGTAGAGTTGTATCGTAATTTTTTTATCAGACGAAACAGGTATCGTTTGTGTTTGATATCCGATATAACTAATGGTCAGGCTGTGTATGTCGGTAGTATATTCGATTTTGAAGTTTCCTTCGATGTCGGTGATGGTAGCAGTGCCGTTATCTGCTATTATCGTTGCGAAAGGAAGAGGTTTATGGTCAGGGTTTGCGGAAATAGTCCCCGTTAGCAATTGCTGTGAGAACAATGCGTTGGTAAACAGAAGAAAGAAAAGTAGTTTGATGCTGTTCATAATTTCGGGTGCCCCTTGTCCTCATTTATAAAACAAACAAAAGCGACTTTCGGAAAAGTCGCTTTTGCTCTGATGTTTTGATCTGTTATACGGTCATGATCTCTTTCTCTTTGATGGCCAGGATCTCGTCCACTTTTTTGATATAGAAATCGGTTAGTTCCTGTACATCGACTTCAGCGTTAGACTTCAGGTCGTCGGAAACGTCGAGTTTTTTGATGTCTTTGTTGGCATCCTGACGTACATTTCTAATGGAGACCTTAGCGTCTTCAGCTTCGCCTTTGGCTTGTTTAACCAGATCCCGACGTCGTTCTTCGGTCAGGGGTGGTACATTTATAATGACCATTTCTCCGTTATTCATGGGGTTAAAGCCAAGATTAGCAAGCATGATACCTCTTTCGATTTCGGTGATCATTGATTTTTCCCATGGTTGAATAGCTATGGTTCTTGCATCCGGCGTGTTGACATTAGCAATCTGATTCAGCGGAGTTTGTGAACCGTAGTAATCGACCATAACACTACCTACCATGGATGGGCTGGCTTTTCCTGCACGGATATTTATCAGCTCTTTCTCAAGGTGTTTCAGGGAACCTTCCATAGATTCTTTGGTACTGTCCAGAATAAAGTCAACTTCTTCGTTCATAACTATTGTATTAATTAACGTCGTGTTCTTTTTATTGTTGTTATAGATTTACCTTGGTTCCGATATTTTCTCCGGATACCACTTTAAGCAGGTTACCTTCCTTATTCATGTCAAAAACGATGATCGGTAAGTTGTTTTCCTGGCTTAGTGTAAAAGCGGTAGTGTCCATTACTTTGAGGCCTTTTTTGATCACATCTTCAAAAGAGATAAAGTCAAATTTAGTGGCGTCTTTATGTTTTTCCGGATCGGCGGAATAGATACCATCAACGCGTGTTCCTTTAAGAATTACGTCGGCGTCTATTTCAATAGCTCTGAGTACAGCTGCAGAATCTGTTGTGAAATATGGATTCCCTGTACCGCCTCCAAAGATCACTACGCGTCCTTTTTCAAGATGACGCATCGCTCTTCTTCGAATGAAAGGTTCTGCTACTTCATTGATCTTGATGGCAGATTGTAATCGGGTCTCTATACCTTCATCTTCAAGAGCACTTTGCAGGGCGAGTCCGTTAATAACAGTGGCTAACATTCCCATGTGGTCACCCTGGACCCTGTCCATACCATTGCTGGCTCCTGCCAGTCCACGGAAGATATTTCCTCCGCCAATTACGATTGCAACTTCAACGCCTTTTTCTACAATTTTATGGATTTCTTCAGCATATTCCTTTAGTCGGTTAGGATCGATTCCGTATTGACGTTCGCCCATCAGGGCTTCTCCACTGAGTTTAAGAAGGATGCGTTTGTACTGCATGGAATTATAAATGGATTTTGATATGATTTCTTATCTGAAAATTAGATTGGAGCAAAAATAAGCAAAAATATTAAGTGCGCTGAAGCAATTAAGGTCTGTAATAAAAAAAGCTCCTGTCAATTTTGACAGGAGCTTTTTTTATGTTTTTGCTTTATATCAGCGTTTATGCAAGAGCAACACGTTCGAAAGCGGTAACGGTAAGGTCACCGTTCACTGATTTCACATACTGAGCAACACTTTGTTTGCTGTCTTTGATGAAATCCTGGTTAACCAGTGTATTGTCTTTAAAGAAACGGTTAAGTTTACCTTTAGCGATATTATCAAGCATAGCTTCAGGCTTACCTTCAGCTCTGAGTTGTTCTTTAGCGATCTCGATCTCTTTGTCGATAACAGATTGATCAACACCTTGCTCATCAAGAGCTACAGGATTCATTGCAGCAGCTTGCATTGCTACGTCTTTGGCAGCAACATCAGCACCATCTACATTAGCAGAAAGTCCTACAAGGGTAGCGATCTTGTTTCCTGCATGGATATAAGAACCTACGAAAGGAGCTTCAAGAATTCTGAAATCACCGATCTCGATCTTCTCACCGATAACACCGGTTTGTTCGATCAATTTGTCAGCAACTTTCATCCCGTTGTATGCTGCATCAAGTAGCGCTTCTTTAGAATCGAAGTTCAGTGCCAGTTCAGCAATTCCTTCTGCAAGGGCTACGAAACCGTCATTTTTAGCAACGAAGTCAGTTTCACAGTTAAGGGACACGATTACTCCTTTGTTTGTGTCAGCGTTCACCTTAGCGATAACTGCACCTTCAGAAGATTCTCTGTCTGCTCTCTTAGCAGCAACTTTTTGACCTTTTTTACGTAGTATTTCGACAGCTTTTTCGAAATCTCCTTCTGCCTCAACCAATGCATTTTTACAATCCATCATACCGGCACCGGTAGATTTTCTGAGCTTGTTTACTTCAGCGGCTGTGATATTTGCCATTTGATTTAACTTTTTAGGTTACTATAAGCAGTTAACCGAATACAAAGATATTTTTGAATTCGGTCAACGGCTTTATGAAATTGTTAATTAATCGTTGTCGTCTGATGACTCTAAGGCTTTAGCCTTTTTCTCCTTAGCAGCTATTTCTGCTTGCATTTCTTCTTGTTCAGCAGCTTCTTTGTCAGCTTTTTCAGCATCTTTATCAGCTTTTCTTTCAACAAGTCCTTCAGAAACAGCAGCGGTTACATGAGTAAGGATCTTTTCGATCGATTTTGAAGCATCGTCATTTGATGGGATCACGTAATCAACCTCTCTTGGGTCTGAGTTCGTATCCACCATCGCAAAGATTGGAATGTTTAATTTTTGTGCTTCTTTAACAGCTATGTGCTCACGCATGGTGTCAACGATAAAGATCGCACCAGGTAAACGGGTCATGTCTGAAATTGAACCAAGGTTTTTTTCAAGCTTGGCTCTTAAACGATCAACTTGTAATTTTTCTTTTTTAGAAAGGGTATCAAAAGTACCGTCCTTCTTCATTCTGTCGATAGCAGCCATTTTCTTAACTGCTTTTCTGATAGTAACGAAGTTGGTAAGCATACCACCTGGCCAACGCTCAGTGATGTAAGGCATGTTTACACCTCCTGCTTTTTCAGCAACGATATCCTTAGCTTGTTTTTTGGTAGCTACGAAAAGAATCTTTCTACCAGAAGCTGCGATCTTCTTAAGGGCTTCATTCGCCTCTTCAAGTTTGGCAGCAGTTTTGTATAAATTGATTACGTGGATCCCGTTACGCTCCATGTAGATGTAAGGAGCCATGTTTGGATTCCACTTTCTGGTAAGGTGTCCGAAGTGTACACCTGCTTCCAGTAAATCTTTAACTTCTATGTTATTTGCCATTTTTCTTAATAGTTTACGTTCCGTTGGAAAATTTAGCAATGTTGAAGTGGTCACTTTTCAGATCGCCATCAGCATTTGGATGCTAAACTAATCTCCGCCTGAAGCGGATCAACGACATTAATTTTTTTCAATAAAGAATGAACAATTGTTCTGTATAGTTCTGATAACGTATTAACGTTTAGAGAACTGGAATTTCTTACGAGCTTTCTTCTGACCGAATTTCTTACGTTCAACCATTCTAGGATCTCTGGTTAGAAGACCTTCTGGTTTAAGAGAACCTCTGTTTTCAGCATCGATCTCGCAAAGCGCTCTGGAGATCGCTAGACGGATCGCCTCAGCCTGACCAGTTACACCACCACCGTAAACATTAACTTTAACGTCAAATGCTTCTTCGTTGTCTGTAAGTGTAAAAGGTTGCTTAACCTTGTACTGAAGTGTTGCAGTTCCGAAGTACTGCGATAAATCTTTTTTGTTGATGGTGATGTCTCCTTTTCCTTCAGAAACATACACTCTTGCAACTGCAGTTTTTCTTCTGCCGATTTTGTGAACTACTTCCATTATTTAAGATCGTTTAAATTAATTGCAGTTGGCTTCTGAGCTTCCTGATTGTGCTCAGTACCAGCATACACTTTTAAATTACGGAAAAGGGCTGCACCAAGTTTGTTCTTAGGTAACATACCTTTAACTGATTTTTCAATCAAACGTGCAGGATCCTTGCTGAATAGCTCGGTTGCAGTTTGAACTCTCTGACCCCCTGGGTATCCGGTATGGCGAACGTATTGTTTTGCCTCCCATTTGTTACCGGTCAAGTTGACTTTCTCAGCATTGATAATTACAACATTATCTCCACAGTCAACGTGCGGGGTGTAATTGGGCTTGTACTTTCCTCTTAGCAATTTTGCTACTTTAGATGAAAGACGTCCCAGCGACTGACCTTCAGCGTCAACTAAAACCCACTGCTTGTCTACAGTTGCTTTGTTCGCTGAAATTGTTTTGTAGCTTAATGTATCCACACTAATTTCTTTAATAATTAAACATTCCATTCCTGTCCGATTTGCGATAGATCGGATTTACAGGGGTGCAAATGTACAATTATTCAAGAAAATAACAAATACCTGAATCAATATTATTCGTGCAGTAAAACATATTGGGTTATAGCAGGTTAATGCGATTACCATGGAAATTCGCTTATTTGCCTGTATACACGGCTTTATCTGACTGCTATAACCGTAGTGTTTTTCTTAATGTGCTTCGAGCCAGTTAGATCCTGTACCAGCCTCGACCTTTAGTGGAACCTGTAGTTTCCATGCGTTCTCCATTTCTGAAACGATCATTGATCTTACCTGATCTAACTCTGGTTTGTATACGTCGAATACCAATTCATCATGTACCTGAAGCAGCATTTTAGTCTTGTAGTTTTCCTGTTCAAGTTTGTTGTAGATATTTATCATTGCGATTTTTATGATGTCTGCTGCACTTCCCTGAATCGGGGCATTTACAGCATTTCGCTCTGCTGCACCTTTTACAACCTGATTGCGGGAATTGATGTCATTGAGATAACGTCGTCTGCCCAGGATCGTTTCTACATAGCCATGCTCGCGGGCAAAAGCTATCTGCTTGTTTATATACTCCTTTAATTTCGGGTAGTTCTCATAATAAGTGTCGATCAGCTCCTTGGCTTCTGTTCGGTTCAGATCCGTTTGATTGCTGAGTCCGAAGGCCGACACTCCGTATATGATACCGAAATTTACGGTTTTTGCGTTGCTTCTTTGTTCGCGTGTCACTTCTTCCAGTGGCACCTTGAAAACCCTTGCTGCTGTAGCAGCGTGAATGTCTGCTCCGTCTCGGAAAGCCTGTATCATATTCTCTTCCTCACTCAGGGCTGCAATGATCCGAAGTTCGATTTGAGAATAATCGGCAGCGAGCAGGATGTAATCTTCATTTCTGGGTATAAATGCTTTTCGTACCTGGCGACCTCTCTCAGTTCGTATCGGAATATTCTGCAGGTTAGGATTATTAGAACTTAATCTTCCTGTGGCGGCCACTGCCTGAGCATACACCGTATGGATACGATGCGTCTTTTTATTGATCTCGTTCGGTAAGGCATCTACATAGGTGCTTAATAATTTGTTCAACTGGCGCCATTCCAGGATGTCTGCCACGATCTGGTGATCCTTTGCTAAATAAGACAAGACATCTTCTGCAGTTGAATATTGTCCTGTTTTGGTCTTTTTGGGCTTGTCAACCAGGTTTAATTTATCGAAAAGAATCGGTCCGAGCTGCTTGGGTGAGGCCAGGTTGAATTCTTCTCCAGCCTGTTCATAGATCGAAGCCTCAAGTCGGGAAATGTCTTTTTTCAAAACCTCTGACAAGGTTTTTAAGTAAGCTGCATCAAGATTTATCCCTTCGATCTCCATGGCAGCGAGAACTTTGACCAAGGGTGATTCTGTTTCCCGGAATAGTTTCTCAGCATTGCGTTTCGGGAGTTCTGCCTCAAAAAGATTCTTAAGCTGTAGCGTAATGTCAGCATCTTCTACAGCATATTCAGTTTGTTCGGCAAGTGGAACACTTCTCATGGATCGCTGGTTCTTCCCTTTTTTACCGATCAGCTTTTCTATGGGTACCGGACTATAATTCAGATAGGTTTCGGCCAGTACATCCATATTATGGCGCATATCCGGATTGATAAGGTAGTGGGCGATCATCGTGTCGAAAACCGGACCGTTTACCTTGATGTTATAATTGGATAAGACTTTGATGTCGTATTTCAGATTCTGACCGGTCTTTTCGATTTGCTCCGATTCAAAGAAGGGTCTGAACTCTTCCAGTATCTGTTGTGTCTCCTCATTATCTTCCGGGAATGCCAGGTAATAACCCTTTCCGGGTTCCCATGAAAACGCACAACCTACTATCTCAGCTTCCAGTGCCTTAATACTGGTGGTCTCGGTGTCAAAGCAAACGCTGGTTTGCTCCATCAATTTACCCAACAGTAGTTTTCTGCTCAGTGCGGAATCGACGAGCTGATAAGAATGCGCTATTTCGGAAATGTTTTTAAAGCCTCCGGTATCTGTTACAGGGCCTGATTCGGTAGCGCCGCTTCCGAAAAGGTCGTACTGTACGTTGAGATCGTCATTTACCGCCTGTGAAGCCGTGTTTTCCTCAACGCTTCCTTCGGGAGAATAATTGAAGGTTCGCATTAGATTTTCTGCGAGGCGTCTGAATTCGAGTTCCTGAAAGATCTCTTTCACCTTATCGAAATCGGGAGTGTTCAATTCGAAATCCTCTTCGTGGAAAGTAACCGGAACATCGGTTAAGATTCTTGCGAGCTTTTTGGAAAGGATCCCCAGTTCGGCATTTTCCGCAACTTTCTCCTTCATTTTACCCTTTAATTTTGAGGTATTCTCAAGTAGGGCTTCCATGCTTCCAAACTCTTTAAGGAATTTTTTCGCTGTTTTTTCTCCAACTCCCGGTAACCCCGGGATATTGTCCACTGCATCACCCATCATGCCCAGGAAATCGATTACCTGCTCCGGGCGCTCTACTTCGAATTTCTCGCATACCTCCGGGATACCCCATATCTCGATTCCATTTCCCATACGGGCAGGGCGATACATGAATATATTGTCTGAAACCAGTTGAGCGAAATCCTTATCCGGAGTAACCATGAAGGTTTTGTACCCTGCTGTTTCAGCCTGCTTTGCTAATGTACCGATGATGTCGTCTGCTTCAAATCCGGATTTTTCAATCACCGGAATATGCATGGCCTTTAAGATCTCCTGAATGATAGGTACGGCGATACGTATCGCTTCGGGCGTTTCATCACGGTTTGCCTTATAGGCTTCGAACATCTCTGAACGAAATTCGCTTCCACCTTTGTCAAATGCGACTGCAAGATGATCCGGCTTTTCCCTTTTGATCACATCGAGCAAGGAATTCATAAAGCCCATTACCGCCGAGGTGTCCATTCCTTTTGAATTGATCCTTGGATTTTTTATGAATGCGTAATAGCCTCTGAATATCAGCGCGTAAGCGTCAAGTAAGAATAGTCGTTTTTGTTCAGACATGATTTTGCAACAAATTTATTTCGGTAAAAATAAGGAAGTTTTTAACGAATAGGGTGTAATTTCAAGGCAAATAAATTGCGTATTTTTAAGGGGAGTGCCTCTTTAAAGCTAAATTATATGAGAACAGAAATTTGTGCATCTTCGCTTCGTTCGGCAATCAATGCGGCTGAGGCCGGAGCCGATCGGATCGAACTATGCAGTGAACTTTTACTTGGAGGTGTAACACCTTCTTACGGGATGATCCGGGAAGTGGTTCGTAAGATCGATATACCGGTTTATGTTTTGATCAGGCCCAGAAGCGGAAATTTCACCTACACGGCGGAAGAACTCGAAATCATGAGAAATGATATTCGAATGTGTGCTGAACTGGGTTGTAAGGGTGTGGTGAGCGGTGTCCTTAAAAAAGATCATACCATAGATTCAGTGGCTACTGCCGGATTGATGGAAGCTGCCGGCGAAATGGATTTTACCTTTCATCGGGGATTCGACTGGACACCCGACCAGAAGGATGCTGCAACAAGACTTGTGAACATTGGCTGCAAGCGGGTTTTGAGTAGTGGCGGTATGCCTTCTGCACATGAAGGAATTGATAGGCTGATTTTCCTGGATCGTATTTTTATGGATACACTGACGATAATGCCTGGAGGGGGGATTAATGAACGCAATATCGGAGCTTTTAAAAAAGCTGGATTTAGGGAGATACATTTTTCGGCCTCCGTGATGCATCGTTCAGACGAGGCGAAGCCGGCAATTTCCTTTATGCCGCAAAGTCTCCCTGATGACCAGACATTTTATTTTTCTGATAAAGAGAAGATTAAAAGAATGGTAAACTTAGTTAAATAATCTTTAAATGGTAGGTCTTGCAGCCGGATAAGGATACTTTTGTGTTAAAACGATCAAACCTATATGTCCCGATTTTTTATTTTTCTCGGTATACTATATCTCATAGGAACATTTTATGGATTCCAGGCCTTCCGGACACTGGTTCGTAATCCATATATACAGGTTTTCTATATTCTTATTTTCCTGGCGGTGCTGGCTAATGTTTATTTTCAATTCAGCAATTTTGACCGCTCTCAGGGAATGTCTCCTTCGATGGGAATTTCGGTAGGGTTGTTTCTGGCGTTTATGGCACTTGGTTTTTGTTCCGGGATCTTTATGCTGATCGAAGATGTGATCCGTGGCTTCAGTTGGGTGATCTCTAAAACAGGTACCGGATCCGGAAATGATACAGTGGTTTCCTTTCCGTCCCGACGAAAATTTGTCAGTCAGATCGCACTGGGGATAGCGGCAATACCCTTCACGTCACTTCTTTATGGAATGTATAAAGGGAAATATGATTTTCAGGTGATGAAATATACCCTGGAATTCGATGATCTTCCCGAAGCCTTTGACGGGTACAGGATCACTCAGATATCCGATATTCACAGTGGTAGTTTCGATAATCATAAGATGGTGGAATATGCGGTTGATCTCATTAACAAACAGGAGTCAGATGTACTTCTCTTTACTGGTGATATCGTAAATAGTGTGGCTCGGGAACTCTATCCCTGGAAAGAAACGTTCTCCAGACTGAAGGCAAAAGATGGAGTCTTTTCAGTTTTAGGGAATCATGATTATGGTGATTATGCGGAATGGCCTACCGAGGAAGACAAAGCAGCAAATCTGGATGAGCTGAAAGAACTACAGAAGGAGATGGGCTTTGATCTTTTGCTGAATGAAAGCCGGTATTTAGAGCGTGGAAACGACAGAATCGCCCTGGTTGGTGTTGAGAATTGGGGAGCCGGAGGCTTTAAGAAAGCCGGGGATCTTAATAAGGCTGTTTCCGGAATTTCAGGAGAAGATTTTAAGGTGCTGATGAGTCATGATCCTACCCATTGGGAATTTGAAGTACTGCCGCATGATTATCATTTCCATCTCACGTTGAGCGGGCATACCCATGGGATGCAATTTGGAGTAGAGATACCTGGTTGGATCAAATGGAGTCCGGCGAAATACCGCTATAAACAATGGGCGGGAATCTATGAACAACTCGGACAGTATATCAATGTGAATCGCGGACTCGGCTATATTGGTTATCCCGGAAGAGTGGGTATCTGGCCTGAGATTACCGTCATCGAATTAAAGCGAAAAAACACCCTTGCCTAAAGTCACCTCTTACCCTAAATGTCAGTGTTAATGCGGTTTTATTAGTTTTTTTATTACATTTGATCTATCAAGTTGTTAAAATTCAAATGTATATGTCAAAATTTGGCGAACTAATTGATGTTAACATACCAGTTCTTCTGGATTTTTACACCGAATGGAATGAATCTTCCACTGCTATGCATCCTGTGCTTAGGGATGTAGCGGCAGCTTTAGGTGATAAAGCCAGAGTCATTAAAATCGACGTTGATAAGAATCAGGAACTGGCAGATGCACTTCGTGTGAAGGGTTTGCCTACATTGATGATCTATAAAAGCGGCGAGATGGTTTGGAGACAGAGTGGAGAGCAGGATGCCAATACGCTTATCGGATTGCTGCAGGAATACGTTTCCTGATGGAAGCTCCGCAAGTTACGTTACGCATTTGAATCGATCGATCCCTTATCTTTTCGAAAAGCTCTTTGTGTCTTTAATTTACCTGATTCAAATCGCCATAAACCGGTAGCCTTCTTCCCTGAGGTCGTTGAGTATTCTCGGTAATGAAGGTTTTAGTCTGTCAGCAGCTTTAAGGCTGTCATGAAAGACGATAATACTTCCCTTTGCTGTATTTCGCATCACATTCATATAGCATTTTTCCGGATCGATCTTCTGATCGAAATCAGCGCTTAGTACATCGAACATGATTATGGAATAATTATCGGCGATCAGTTGATTGGTAATGCCTGTGGTGATCTTTCCGTAAGGGGGTCTGAATAGTTTGGTGTTTGCATCCTTTCCGGTATATTCACTGATGATATCTCCGGTTTTACGAACACTGTCCATGTAGGATTTATGATCGCTTTTAAGTGCATTTTCATGATGATAGGTGTGGTTTCCGATGTGGTGGCCTCGGTCAATGATCTCCCGGAACAATTCCGGGTATTCTTTTATATTTCTTCCGATACAGAAAAAGGTGGCTTTGGCATTCACCTTGTCCAGTTCATTCAATACAAAATCGGTGACTCCGGGTGTGGGGCCATCATCAAAGGTGAGGTATACCTCCTTTTCATCTGCGGGAAGATCCCAGACCAGTTTTGGCATCAGCCATTTAACCGTTCTGGGAGTTTTAATAAAATAATTCTTCATCGTTCTCCTGTCATGCTTATTCCGCACTGTCGATCGTGGCAGTATCCAATGGTACAGCCTGTTGTGCGTCTGCAGGTATGTCAGAGGAAGGTGTCTTAGCAGGTAATGCTGAAGACTTGAGTATTGCTATAGATTCCATGTATTCGTTGAATTTGGAAGCCTCTTCCATGCCTAGTTCCTTGTCTCCATTGGTAATGATAATATCGATCAGGCTTCGGTAACGCTCAACATTTGTGATAATATCGTCTCCTAACATGTATTGGCTTTCAACATCCAGGCTGCTGTAGTATTCCAGGTATTCCTGGTATTTGCGTGCCACTTTCTTGTAGAGATCTCTTGCTTTTTCCTGTTCTCCAACCTTGTAATATCCGTCGATATACGGTTCGAGGAACACATAGTATCCAAAGTATCCGAAAGGCATTTTTTCCATAGCCAGATCGAGTACATCCTTTGCTTTCTGCGTTTTACCTGTAGCGATCAGTTTTTCGGAAAGGCGTGCCAGGTTTCCACGGTATGAGATGCTGTTCTTGCGCGTTTCCGGATCATGATAGATATCCGGAGATTCCGAATTCCCCCAATCCCATTTCATGATGATGTCGTACATCAGATCTTCATCGATACGGCCCATTTCATAAGGGTTTCTTTTGTCGATCTCAGTTTTGACAGGAACGAGCTTGTAAACGAGGCCGTCTAACTGCAAGTAATCTTTCATCCACATGTACTCAGCTTTGTCGAAGCTTCCGCCAGTGAAATAGATCGGACGTTCCCAGTTATTGTTCGCCAGAATATCCAGCATAAGTATTCTGTTCTTGGTAAGTGCACTTTCCGGCAGGTCGATGTCGATATAATCAACGATCTGAGCGGAGTCTTTTTCTTTCACCAGTCCGGTCTTCAGGACCATTTCTTTATTTACCGGAACTCTGATCTTATTGGTTGGGTAGAAGTGCAGGTTCAGGTAACTTTCCGGATAACCGCTAATGTCTTTGCCTTGTTTTTTAACAAGGTTCTCAATAGTATTGTCATCATTTGCGATCCAGTTCATAAAGCGCTTGATATCCCATCGCTCATTGGTCAGTGGCTGGTAATAAACCGCATCTCTTACTCCATAAGCGTATTTGTCATGGGTGAGCTGAGAAGGAATCGGTTTACTTTCGTAAGCAGCGCGTTTCATCTGATCGATGTACCAGTCTGTTGCGAAGAGACTGGTGTTGATGGTACGAACATCGGTACGGTATCCTTCGATCTCCTGGGCATACCAGAGCGAGAAGGTATCGTTATCACCGATGGTGAATAGCATGCTCCCGGCATCCTCTTCAATGGAGTCAAGGTAAGACTTCGCCATTGATTGAGCGGTGAATCGGTTAGAACGGTCGTGATCGTCCCAGTTTTGAGAGGCCAGAATTCCGGGTACTGCGATCAAACAGATTACAGAGATCGCCGGAGCCAGTATCTTCGGACTAATAAATTTCTTGAGCTCGTCGAACAATGCGAATACGCCCATACCGATCCAGATAGAGAAAACATAGAAGGAACCTACAAGAGCATAGTCTCTCTCACGAGGTTCGAACGGTCTTTCGTTCAGATAGATCTTTAAGGCAAGTCCGGTAAACATGAATAGCACAAAAAGAACCCAGGTGTATTCTTTGCTTACTTTCAGCAGGAACAGGAAACCTATGATTCCAAGAAGGAATGGCAGAAAATAATAGGTATTACGAGCTTTATTATTTAGTACATCTGATGGCAGATTATCCTGAGACCCCAGTCTGTTGGAGTCTACAAAATCAATTCCGCTCAACCAGTTGCCGTGATTGTCGAGTTTTCCCTGAATATCATCCTGACGTCCTACGAAATTCCACATAAAATAACGCAGATACATATAGTTCATCTGAAATTCAAACAGGTAATTCAGGTTTTGCCAGATCGTTGGTTTTTCAATTTGAAGGGCGTCCTTGAACTCAGAAATAAAGCTCACATACTGGTTGTAATCGATTTTTCCGGAGGCCAGGTCACGTTTCATCTGTGAAACAGCGTCGACCAATTGTGTTTGTCCTCTGTATTCAGGTTTAACATTGACGTCTATCGGACCTGTAATCCTCATATAATTAGCAGCGTGTTCAGTACTCCACAATCTGGGAAAGAGTCCTTCCTGTTCAATATTTGGGGCTACACGAGCGTTCTTGTATTTGTTTACGATAACATATTTTCCGGTCTTGTGGTCGCGCTCGTATTTCGGTTTGTCATCCATGTATTGCTTTTCCGGGTCGGAATTTTGTCCAGCATAGGCATCTGTAAACATCGGACCGTAAAAAAGGTGCGTCTCCGGATATTGTTCGAGATTGTAATACGCGAGTAACTGTCTGGCATCGGTCGGACTATTTTCATTGATTACGGTGCCGGCATTGGCGCGAATCGGAACCATGAGCCAGGTTGAGAAACCGATCAGAATGAACATGATACTCAGTACGATACTGTTCATGATCTTCTGATTATTCTTAAAGGTGTATTGTAGTGTGAAATAGAAGAACGCGATGATCAGTAACGCAGCGATGATAGTTCCTGAGTTGAATGGGAGTCCGATACTGTTCACAAAGAAAACTTCCAGATACCCGAAAAGTTTCATCACGTTCGGTAAAAGAAGTTTGAAAATGAACAAAAGTATGGCTATCGAAATTACGTTAGCTATAATAAAGGACTTGAAGGTGAATTTTTCAGTGGTCTTGAAGTAGTAGATCATTCCGATGGCCGGAATGGTCAGTAATGCCATAAAGTGAACCCCAAATGAGAGTCCTATAACAAGAGAGATCAATACAAGCCAGCGGTTACCGCGGGGTTCATGTAATTCGTCAGCCCAGCGAAGACCCAGCCAGAACATCAGCGACATGAGGAGAGTGGCCATGGCATAAACTTCAGCCTCTACAGCATTGAACCAAAAACTGTCGGTATAGGTGAAAGCCAGTGAGCCGACCACACCACTACCGAGTATGGCTATATAGGAAGCTGTATTCAGTTCTCCTGATTTGGCAGCCAGTTTCTTAGTGATGTTAGTGATACACCAGAACATAAATAGGATAGTAAATGCACTGGAGAAAACAGACATGTGATTTACGGTGACTGCTACCAGTTCATCGTTTCCTGCAAACATAGCGAAGAAGGCACCCATCATCTGGAAGAACGGAGCTCCCGGAGGATGGCCAACCTGAAGTTTAGCCGAGGTGGAAATATATTCACCCGCATCCCAGAAGCTGGAAGTAGGTTCTACTGTGAGATGGTAGGTGAGTAATGCAATGGCGAAAACTACCCATCCGAGAATAGTATCCCACTTTTTAAATTGCTTAGCAGTCATGTAAAAGATTTTCGATGTCGGTGGCGAATTTAGTAATAATTATACTATTGAAGTCAAGAATTCGAGTACGTTAACAATACGTTTGAAAAATAAATTCAAATAATTTTTAAAAATATTTGCGCATATGAAACTTTGTTATAAATTTGCACCTGCTTTTAGAGATCAGGTCAAAAAAAGCATCAGATATTGGCCTATGGTGTAATTGGTAACACAGCTGATTTTGGTTCAGTCGTTCAAGGTTCGAGTCCTTGTAGGCCAACGGAAAAAGCTTCCCACTCGGGAAGCTTTTTTTGTCTTATAGCCTCTGATATTCAGGCTTTTAATTTCCGGTGATGTCCCTAAGTTCTCCGGATGTTTCTTCAGGAGATTTTTCAGGTGAATAATCGTTACTGGCTTGGTTCGGTAAGCGTGTTTTTTTAGCGGATGTTTTGCAACGACTGAATGTGATTCTTTTTGCGGATGTAAAGTCTTCGTTCAGGGAAAATTAAAAGCTGTGAAACTTTATTTTAGCGGAATTATTTGTATATTTGCGCCGTTGAAAGTGAAGATTTGAATTCAGAGGGGACAAAAAGTCCCCTCTTTTTATACTAAATACTGATGTTGAAGGATAAGGTTATTGAATTGTTGGATCGTGCATTTGAGGAGAGAGAAGATCTCTTTCTGATCGATTTCAGCATTACCCCGGATAACAAAATTCGAGTAATCATCGATGGAGATACGGGTGTTTCGCTGAATGATTGTATCTTCGTAAGCAGACAGGTGGAGCATAACCTGGACAGAGAGGAAGAAGATTTTTCTCTGGAAGTGAGTTCTCCGGGTGCTACAGAGCCGCTTCAGCATCAAAGACAGTATTTAAAGAATATTGGCAGAACACTTAAAGTATCTACTGCTGAAGGCGAATTTGAAGGGAAGCTGGTATCTTCGGATGCTTCCGGATTGAAGTTGGAGTGGAAAGCCAGAGAGCCTAAACCGGTCGGTAAGGGCAAGCATACGGTACTGAAAGAAAAAGAAGTCTCCTATGGGGATATTGTTGAAGCTAAAGTTGTGATAACGTTTTAATTAAGAAATTGACATGGAAAATCTTGCATTGATCGATTCATTTTCGGAGTTTAAAGATGATAAACTCATTGATCGTGTGACGTTAATGGCCATTTTGGAGGATGTTTTCAGAAATGCGCTTAAGAAAA
Source organism: Robertkochia solimangrovi (assembly GCF_007279655.1). Lineage (GTDB taxonomy): Bacteria > Bacteroidota > Bacteroidia > Flavobacteriales > Flavobacteriaceae > Robertkochia > Robertkochia solimangrovi. The sequence goes on from NZ_QKWN01000001.1 coordinate 880,533, forward strand.
AGTTTGGGTCTGATGATAATTTTGATATTATTATCAATCCAGATAAGGGTGACCTTGAGATCTGGAGAAACAGGGTTGTGGTTGCTGACGATGACGTCGAAGACGACAATCAGGAGATCTCATTGAGCGAAGCAAGAAAGATCGAGCCCGATTTTGAAGTAGGTGAGGATGTATCTGAGGAGGTGAAGCTGATCGACCTTGGAAGGAGATCGATTCTTGCACTGCGTCAGAATCTGATTTCGAAGATCCATGAGCATGATAATACAACGATCTATAAGCAGTTTAAAGATCTTATAGGTGAGATATATACAGCAGAAGTGCATCATATTCGTCATAAGGCCGTAATTTTGCTTGATGATGAAGGTAATGAGATTATTCTGCCAAAAGAAAAACAGATCCCTTCTGATTTTTTCAGAAAAGGAGAAAATGTAAGGGGTATCATCGAAAGTGTAGAGCTGAAAGGTAATAAACCGATGATCCTGATGTCGCGTACCGCACCGGAATTCCTGGAGAAATTATTCGAACAGGAGATTCCTGAGGTGTTTGACGGACTCATCACGGTGAAGCGAGTAGTTCGTATTCCTGGTGAGAAAGCCAAAGTGGCAGTAGATTCTTATGATGACAGAATCGATCCTGTCGGAGCTTGTGTGGGTATGAAAGGATCCAGAATTCACGGTATCGTAAGAGAACTTGGAAACGAGAATATCGATGTGATCAATTTTACCAACAACCCGCAGCTTTTCATCAGCAGGGCGCTAAGTCCGGCTAAAGTAACTTCGGTAAGTCTTAATGATGAGACCATGCATGCTGAAGTATTGCTGAAGCCTGAGGAAGTTTCCAAGGCTATCGGAAAAGGAGGTTTCAATATCCGACTTGCAGGGCAATTGACCGGTTATGAGATCGATGTGCTGCGCGAAGGTGCGGAAGAAGATGTAGAGCTAACTGAATTCTCAGATGAGATCGAAGCATGGATCATTCAGGAATTCAGAAAGATCGGACTTGACACGGCGAAAAGTGTTCTTGATCAGGATATAGATGACCTGGTAAAACGTACCGATCTTGAAGAAGAAACAATTATAGAAGTGGTTAAGATCCTTAAAGAAGAGTTCGAGGATTAGACCAAGCATAAAAAAAATCTGGAATAACAAATAATTTATGGCTGAAAACGCAACATTGAGGCTTAACAAAGTTCTGAGGGAATTGAACATTTCGCTTGACAGGGCAGTGGAATACCTCGCTTCCAAAGGTATAGATGTGGAAGCAAGGCCTACTACCAAGATCACAGGTGAAGTGTACAATGTTCTTTTGGACGAATTTCAAACAGACAAAAGTAAAAAGGTTGCTTCCAAAGAAGTTGGTGAGGAAAAACGTAAGGAGAAGGAAGCGATCAGACAGGAGCAGGAGAAGGAGCTTGAACTTCGCCGCAAAAAGCAGGAAGAACAGGAAGTGGTACGTGCCAAAGCCAATCTTTCGGGCCCAAAAACTGTGGGTAAAATAGACCTGGAACCCAAGCAGGAGGAAGAAAAGCCTCAAGAACCGGAAGCTGTTGAAGAAAAGACAGAAGCCGTTGCTCCTGAAGCAGAAACGAAACCAGAGGAAAAAGTTGCGGAAACTCCGGTTGAGAAGAAAGCTGAGGAAAAGCCGGTGCCTCCGGCGGAACCTGTTAAACCTGTTGCTGAGAAACCCGTGGAGAAAAAACCAGAACAGCCGGTTAAGAAGCCGGTTTTCAAAAAAGTGATCGTGGACGACGAAGAAGTGTCGACCGAAAAACTGGAAACGAACTATACCAAACTTTCCGGTCCTAATTTTACAGGAGAGAAGATCGATCTTTCTCAGTTTAATAAGCCTAAGAAAAAGAAAGAAGCGCCAAAAGACCAGGCTGGAGATAAAGATAAAAAGCAAACTCAGGGTCAGGGAAGCGCAGACGATAAGAAAAAACGTCGAAGAAGAATCAGTAAGGACAGCAAAGGAGGAGGTCCGAACCAAGGCGGTGGAGGTAGATTCAATAAGGATAAGAACCAACGCGGTAAAGGTCGTCGCCCTCAGGTAGAAAAGGTTGAGCCTACTGAAGAAGAAGTACAAAAACAAGTACGGGAAACCCTGGAAAAACTTCAGGGTAAAGCTACGAAGTCTAAAGGAGCTAAATACCGTAGAGAGAAAAGGGATATCCACCGTCAGAAGACGGAAGATGAGCTGGCACAACAAGAAGCAGAAAGCAAGGTATTGAAAGTAACGGAGTTCGTTACAGTTAATGAGCTTGCTACACTGATGGATGTTTCGGTAACTCAGATCATTTCAGCCTGTATGTCACTGGGTATGATGGTTACGATGAACCAGCGTCTGGATGCAGAGACCCTTTCAATTATCGCTGAAGAATTCGGATTTGAAGTGGAATTTATCACGGCAGATATCGAAGAAGCGATCACTGAAGAAGAAGATAAACCAGAAGATCTCAAGCCACGTGCGCCGATTGTAACCGTAATGGGTCACGTTGACCACGGTAAAACATCCTTGCTGGATTACATTCGAAAAGAGAATGTGATCGCAGGAGAGAGTGGTGGTATCACCCAGCACATCGGAGCTTATGGTGTTGAGCTTTCTGACGGACAAAAAATAACATTCCTGGATACACCGGGTCACGAGGCGTTTACCGCGATGCGTGCCAGAGGTGCTCAGGTTACTGACCTTGCGATCATTGTGGTTGCTGCTGATGATGATGTAATGCCTCAGACAAAAGAGGCGATCAGTCACGCACAGGCCGCTGGTGTTCCGATCGTATTTGCGATCAACAAGGTGGATAAGCCTACCGCAAATCCTGATAAGATCAAAGAAGGTCTTGCGAACATGAACCTTCTTGTTGAAGATTGGGGTGGTAAGATCCAGTCACAGGATATCTCAGCTAAGACCGGGCAAGGGGTTAAGGAATTACTCGAAAAAGTATTGCTTGAAGCCGAATTGCTGGAATTACAGGCGAATCCTGATAAACTGGGTAATGGTACGGTTGTGGAAGCATTCCTAGATAAGGGTCGTGGTTATATCGCTACAGTACTCGTTCAGGGTGGTACTCTTAAGATCGGAGATTATCTGTTGGCAGGTACCCATAGTGGTAAGATCAAGGCGATGCATGATGAGCGAGGAAATGTAGTGAAGGAAGCTGGTCCATCTACGCCTATTTCGATACTCGGATTAGACGGGGCTCCTCAGGCAGGTGATAAGTTCCATGTTTTCGAAGATGAAAGAGAAGCGAAACAGATCGCTGCGAAACGTACACAATTGATGCGTGAGCAGTCGGTAAGAACGCAACGTCACATCACACTCGATGAGATCGGAAGAAGGATCGCACTTGGTGACTTTAAAGAGCTTAACATTATCCTTAAAGGGGATGTGGATGGTTCTGTGGAGGCGCTTACGGATTCATTCCAGAAATTGTCTACCGAAGAAATTCATATCAATATCATTCATAAGGCTGTAGGTCCTATTACCGAGTCTGATGTATTGCTGGCAACTGCTTCAGATGCGATCATCATCGGATTTAACGTAAGGCCAATGGGTAATGCAAGATTGGTAGCAGATAAAGAAGAGATCGATATCAGAACCTATAGTATTATCTATGATGCGATCAATGATCTGAAAGATGCGATGGAAGGTATGCTTTCTCCTGAAATGAAGGAAGAGATCACCGGTACTGCCGAGATCCGTGAAACCTTTAAGATTTCTAAGGTGGGTACGATCGCAGGTTGTATGGTTACCGATGGTAAGATCTTTAGAAACTCTAGTATCCGACTGATTCGTGATGGTGTGGTAATCTACACCGGGGAGCTTTCCTCGCTGAAACGCTTCAAAGACGATGTTAAGGAGGTTTCCAAAGGATATGACTGTGGTGTGCAGGTGAAGAATTATAATGACATCAAAGAAGGTGATATCATCGAAGGATTCCAGGAAGTAGCTGTGAAAAAGAAACTGAAATAATAGTTCGAAATGTATACGTAATAAAAAAGCCTTTCCGATTCGGAAAGGCTTTTTTATTTATTGGTGACATTGGTGACACTGGTGATACTAGTGTAACCAATGTCACTAATACTACTACTATTATTATCGCTATTTTAGCTCGAGTATGAAGGCCGCTGGAAATTCCTTACGTACTTCCATAAGGTTTCTGTCGGCTTCCAGACGATCACTGAACTTACCTGCCCATATCTTGTAATACTGACGCTCAAAAATGCGGACTACGGGCATATCTTTGAATTTCTCCTGGAATTCCTTCTTGATCTCATCAGCATCCTTCAGATTGCCGTTGTAGATCTGAATTCTGAACGGTTTGGATAGGTCTGATTTATTCAGGTCGGTTTTGGCTGCCAGAAGTTTTTCTATGCGAGGATCCTGATCGATAGTAATCTTTCCTGCTTTAGCAGCTTTTTTCTCACCTTCCTGTGCAAGAGCAAACCCGCAAAATAACAAGGTGAATGCGCAAGCTGATAAAAGGTGCTTTGATGGTAATAATCTCATAATGAACGGGGTTTTGTGCAAATGTAAACGATATTATTATTTTCTCGGAAATTTCTTTATTTAGAATTGATATAAATTAACAGTTAACACTTCACTAACATTTCCGAAATCCACTTGATATCGTATTTTTGTGCACGGATTTTAGAATACGGTTTGTTACATGTTTGTTGTAAAAATCGTGCCAAATTAAGATAGAAAATACATATTGCCATATGAAAAAGGTAATACGCCGTAATTCAGTTTTGCGTATAGTAGTTATTGGAGTAGCTTTTCTGCTTTCATTTTCAACTTCTCTTCTAGCACAGGATGGAGATCCAGCCGCTGGGAAATCTTTGTTTAATACATATTGTGCCGCATGTCACAACCTGGACAGGAAAATGACTGGTCCGGCGTTGCGCGGTGTCGGTGACAAATATGAGCGTCAGTGGCTTTATGACTGGGTTCATAACAGTCAGGCGCTGATCAAGTCCGGTGATGCGGATGCGGCGGCGATCTGGGCTGAGTATCAGCCTGCGGTGATGACTGCTTTTCCTCAGTTGAGCGAGGCGGATATCGATAACATCATCGCTTATACGATGCAACCTAAAGAAGAGCCAAAAACTGCGGAAGTTCCCGGAGTTGTTGGTGGAGCAACAGGAGGAGGTCAGTCAGGTATCGGAAATAACGTGATCCTTGCTGCGCTGATTCTTGTGTTCGGACTTCTGGTGGTGATGCTTTATCTGGTGAATAAGACCTTGAGGAGGATCGCTGAAGCTAACGGTGTTGAATTCGCTTATGCGGAATCTGAAAAACGCATGCCGATCTGGAAAGCGTTCGTTAAGAATCAATTCCTTGTATTGGTTTCTGTAGTCTTCCTTTTATTAGGGGGTGCGTACTTCGCTTATGGATATATGATGCAGGTGGGTGTTGATCAGGGGTATATGCCGGTTCAGCCGATCCATTATTCACACAGAATCCACGCAGGAGATAATCAGATCGATTGTAAATATTGTCACTCTTCAGCAAGAGTTTCCAAAACTTCAGGTATCCCTTCGCTGAATGTGTGTATGAACTGTCATAAGAGTGTGATGGAGGTTGCTCCTGAAACTGCGACTGCCGAGCATTCTAAGGAATTTTATGATGGAGAGATTCAAAAGCTTTATAAGGCTGTTGGATGGGATGTGGATAACCAGGAATATACCGGTAAGACCGAGCCTGTGAAATGGGTTCGTATCCATAATCTTCCTGACTTCGCTTACTTCAACCACTCTCAGCACGTAACCGTTGCCGGTGTTGCTTGTCAGAAATGTCACGGTCCTGTTGAGGAGATGGAGGTAATGTATCAATATGCTCCGCTTACCATGGGATGGTGTATCAACTGTCACAGAGAGACAGATGTTAAGATGGAGGGTAATGAGTATTACGAAAAGATTCACGAAGAATTGTCTAAGAAATATGGTGTTGATAAGCTGACGATCGCTCAGATGGGCGGACTCGAATGCGGTAAATGCCACTATTAATAAGTTAGCCTTTAGTTGGCGATTGTTGACTAAAGGTTTTTTATATGAGTATTCCCTTGTTTGCTGAGGGTTTTTAAAGGAACAGAATATACCGGATCTGTTTTTTACAGGTCAAATTAAAACAGTTAAATATAACATGGCATCAAACAAAAAATACTGGAAAAGTGTTGAGGAGCTAAACCCGAACAGCTCCATAGTTGAAACGCTTAAACAGAATGAGTTTGTTGAAGAAATTCCCGTAGATGAGTTCTTAGGAGATAAAGATACATTGAGCTCTTCTTCAACTACCAGAAGGGATTTCCTTAAATATGTTGGATTCAGTACAGCTGCTGCTTCACTCGCTGCCTGTGAGGGCCCTGTGAAGAAGTCTATCCCCTACGTAGTACAGCCGGAGATGATCATTCCGGGTGTGGCAAACTATTATGCTACTACTATAGCAGATGGATATGATTTTGCCAATATACTCATCAAGACCCGTGAAGGAAGGCCGATCAAAGTTGAGAACAACAAAGACGCGCGTTTCGGAAGCGGAGCTAATGCGAGAGTTCAAGCTTCGGTACTCGGACTTTATGATAGTTTGAGAGTTCAGGGGCCTAAGCATAATGGTGAGTTCGTTTCCTGGGAGGATCTTGATAAGGCGGTTGTTGCAGGATTGAATACTGCTCAAAATGCCGGAAAGAAGATCGTTCTGTTGACGCAGACTTTTGCCAGTCCGTCTACGACAAAGCTGATCTCTGAATTCAAAGCTAAATACGGTACTGTTGAGCATGTTGTTTATGATGCCATTTCAGAAGATGCTGCTTTAAATGCGTTTGAGGCGAAGTACGGGGTTCGTGCATTGGCTGATTACGATTTTTCAAAAGCTGAAGTGATCGTATCCTTTGGTGCTGACTTCCTTACCGACTGGCAAGGTGGTGGATTTGATTCCGGGTATGCGAAAAGCCGTGTTCCTGCTAAAGGAAAGATGTCGCGTCATATTCAGTTCGAATCCAATATGAGCCTTACCGGTTCAAATGCGGATAAGCGTGTGCCGCTTACTCCGGCGCAACAAAAAGTTGCTCTGGCAAAGTTTTACGGTTATTTGAGTGGACAGGGTGCCTCAGGTGATCTTCCGGAAGCGGTTGATCAGGCTGTTAAAAATGCGGCTGCACAAGTAGCTCGCGCAGGTAAGAACGCGGTTGTTGTAACCGGAATTCAGGATGAGGATGCTCAGACTGTGGTTCTTGCAATCAATGAAATGATCTCCAGTGTGGTGATGGATGTTAAGGCACCTAAGCTCGTAAGAAAAGGTGATGTCAAAGCTGTTTCACAACTGGTTAAAGATATGGCTGCAGGTAATGTTGGTGTGTTGATTACAAGCGGGGTGAATCCTGCTTATACATTGCCAAATGCAGCAGAATTTGATGAAGCTCTTAAAAATGTCGGACTTTCTGTTGCTTTCTCTATGAAGGAGGATGAGACTTCAGTTCAGACTACCTATATCGCTGCTGCTCCACATTATCTGGAGTCATGGGGTGATGTAGAGATGAAGAAAGGCTTCTTCGGACTTATTCAGCCGACTATCCGTCCGCTTTTCAATACAAAGCAGTTCCAGGAAGCGCTTCTTGGTTGGACCGGAATCGGTATGAATTATCATGATTATATGAAGTCGTATTGGGAGGGAAGTATCCTTGGAGGGTCATCCTGGAACCAGGCGCTTCACGATGGTGTGTTCACAGGAGTTTCGGTAATCGATGAAGCAGCTTCAGAAGAAGTTGATCAATTAGTGCCGGTTTCTGTTGCCGGAGCAGTTTCTAAGCTTTCGAAAGCCACTGCTGACGGAATGGAACTCACCTTATATCCTAAAGTTGGTATGGGGGATGGTCAGCAGGCTAATAACCCATGGCTTCAGGAGTTCCCTGATCCAATTTCCAGAGTGTCCTGGGATAACTACCTGACAGTTTCTAAGGCTGATGCTGAAGAGCGTGGTCTTGAAAATTATCATGTGGCTAATGGAGGACTTAATGGTAGTTATGCTAATGTTACCGTTAATGGAGTGACCATTAAAAATGTGCCGGTTCTTATTCAGCCTGGTCAGGCTAAAGGCAGTGTCGGTCTTTCTTTTGGTTACGGGCGTAAGGCCGGACTTAAGCATGAAATGCAAACGGGTAAGAATGCTTACCTGTTCTACGGAGGTTTTAATCCGGTGCAAACCGTTACAATAGAGAAAGCAGGAGGGGATGATCACGAATTCGCTTGTATCCAGTTGCATAATACGCTGATGGGTAGAGGAGATATTCTGAAAGAAACTTCCCTTGAGATTTTCAATACTAAAAATTCAAGAGAATGGAACAAGTTGCCTCAGGTATCTTTGAACCATAATGAAGTAGATGCTTCAACCGTTGATTTGTGGAATGAATTCGACAGAAGTATCGGGCATCACTTCAATCTCTCAATCGACCTTAATGCATGTACCGGATGTGGTGCTTGTGTAATCGCTTGTCATGCAGAGAACAACGTACCTGTTGTTGGTAAAGCAGAGGTAAGAAAATCACGTGATATGCACTGGTTGCGTATCGACCGTTACTATTCTTCTGATGAGACATTCGAAGGGGATCTTGAGACTGTAGAAGGGATTTCAGGTCTTGGCGATTCATTGAGCACTTTCGGTGAGATGGAGCATGCATCTGAGAACCCTCAGGTGGCATTCCAGCCGGTAATGTGTCAACACTGTAATCATGCACCTTGTGAAACTGTTTGTCCTGTAGCGGCAACTTCACACGGTCGTCAGGGTCAGAACCACATGGCATATAACCGTTGTGTAGGTACCAGATATTGTGCGAACAACTGTCCTTACAAGGTACGTCGTTTCAACTGGTTCCTCTACAACAATAATGATGAGTTCGATTTCCATATGAATGACGACTTAGGTAAAATGGTTCTTAATCCGGATGTGACTGTTAGATCACGTGGGGTAATGGAGAAATGTTCACTTTGTATGCAGATGACTCAGAAGAGCATCCTTGATGCGAAACGTGAAGGACGTCCTGTGAAGGATGAAGAGTTCCAGACCGCTTGTTCAGCTGCATGTGGCAGTGGAGCCATCGTATTTGGTGACATCAATAATAAGGAAAGTCAGGTTGCTGAACTTAAAGAAAGCGACCGTGTGTATCACTTACTTGAGCATATCGGAACCAAGCCAAACGTGTTCTATCATGTGAAAGTGAGAAATACCCAAGAAGCATAACAATTAATAACATTAGAATCAATTATATAAGGATATGGCGTCGCATTACGAAGCACCTATACGTAAACCTCTTGTAACCGGTGAAAAGTCTTATCACGATGTATCGGTAGATGTTGCAGCACCGGTAGAAGGACGGGCTAACAAGCAATGGTGGATCGTTTTTTCGATCTCTCTTGTTGCCTTTCTGTGGGGATTAGGTTGTATTTTATATACGGTATCCACAGGTATCGGAACCTGGGGACTTAACAAAACAGTAGGATGGGCCTGGGATATTACCAACTTCGTATGGTGGGTAGGTATCGGTCACGCCGGTACACTGATTTCAGCGGTATTATTACTGTTCCGTCAAAAATGGAGAATGGCTATTAACCGTTCTGCGGAGGCAATGACGATTTTCTCGGTTGTTCAGGCAGGACTTTTCCCGATCATTCACATGGGTCGTCCATGGTTGGGTTATTGGGTACTCCCTATCCCGAACCAGTTCGGATCGCTTTGGGTGAACTTTAACTCTCCGCTGTTATGGGACGTATTTGCGATCTCTACCTATCTTTCGGTTTCCCTTGTTTTCTGGTGGACTGGTCTGTTGCCTGACTTTGCGATGATCAGAGACCGTGCGGTGAAGCCTTTCCAGAAAAAGATCTATAGCCTGGTGAGTTTCGGATGGAGTGGACGTGCGAAAGACTGGCAGCGTTTTGAAGAAGTATCACTTGTATTAGCGGGTCTTGCTACCCCACTTGTACTTTCTGTACACACGATCGTATCTTTTGACTTTGCTACTTCGGTTATTCCGGGATGGCACACCACGATCTTCCCTCCATATTTCGTTGCCGGGGCGATCTTCTCAGGATTTGCGATGGTAAACACACTTCTTATTATCATGAGAAAAGTGTGTAATCTAGAAGATTATATCACAGTACAACATATCGAATTGATGAACATCGTAATCATGATCACAGGTTCTATCGTAGGATGTGCCTATATCACTGAGTTGTTTATCGCATGGTACTCAGGAGTGGAATACGAACAGTATGCATTCCTTAACAGAGCAACCGGACCTTACTGGTGGGCATACTGGAGTATGATGACATGTAACGTTTTCTCGCCACAGTTCATGTGGTTCAAGAAACTACGTACCAGTATCATGTTCTCTTTCTTTATCTCGATCGTGGTTAACATCGGGATGTGGTTTGAACGTTTCGTGATCATCGTGACTTCGCTTCACCGTGATTACCTTCCATCTTCATGGACGATGTTCTCCCCTACTTTTGTGGATATCGGAATTTTCGTGGGAACTATTGGGTTCTTCTTCGTATTGTTCCTGCTTTATTCGAGAACATTCCCTGTAATTGCGCAGGCAGAGGTTAAAACAATCCTTAAATCATCAGGTGAGCGTTACAAGAATCTTAGAGAAGCTGGTAAGACACTTGTAGGTACAGGAAGTGATGATAGAACATCTAAATATGTTGCTGCTGCTAAAGCTGAAGATGTTTCCAAACTACAACTGGATGCGGATAAGCAATCTGAACTACTTGCTAACATAGGTAGTTTTGATGCAGATGTTCATCAGGCTGATGATCTCAAAAAGATCAAAGGAATCGGACCTGTAATGGAGAAAGACCTGAACATTATCGGTATCTATACTTATGAGCAGGTAAGTAAGATGACAGACAGAGAGTACGAATTATTGGATGCAATGACCGGTGCATTCCCAGGTAGAGCACAACGTGATGACTGGGCCGGACAAGCAAAAAACTTAATAAAATAATCTATGGCTTCTAAAGTAATACAAGCGTTATACAATGATGATGATGTTTTAATGTCAGCCGTTAAACGTGTAAGAGCTGCGCATCATCACATCGAGGAGATCTATTCCCCATTCCCTGTACACGGACTGGATAAAGCCATGGGATTAGCGCCGACGAGGATAGCTATCGCTTCTTTCCTTTACGGGTGTGTTGGATTAACAGTGGCAGTGACCATGATGAACTTCATCATGATCGAAGACTGGCCACAGAATATCGGTGGTAAACCAAGTTTCAGTTTCATCGAGAACATGCCGGCTTTCGTTCCGATCATGTTCGAATTAACGGTTTTCTTTGCTGCTCACCTTATGGTAATCACGTTTTATCTGCGCAGTAAATTGTGGCCTTTTAAACAGGCTGAGAATCCTGATGTAAGAACTACCGATGACCATTTCCTTATGGAAGTTGCATACGAAGGTAACGAAGAAGAAATTAGAGCTCTTTTGGTTGAGACCGGAGCCGTTGAAATAAAACTTTCAGAAAAGCATTAATAAGTCGTAATGAGAATTTTTAGCAAAATAACGATTGTTGTAAGTGTAGTTGGACTTCTGGCTGCTTGTAACAGTAACAAATCGACTCGAAACTACGAGTTCATGCCGAACATGTATGAATCGGTTGGATATGAAACTTATCAGGAATCTGCAGCCTTTGCCAATGGTAAAGAAGGGCAGCTTCCGGTTGAAGGGACCATTCCAAGAGGTTTTGTAAAATATGATTACGAGAACACCCTCGACGGGTATGCAATGGCCAAGGCCAATCTTAACAGCCCTCTGGATTCATTGGATTCTGAAAAGAACCTGAAGACAGGGAAAGAACTTTTCGATATTTACTGTGCTGTTTGCCACGGAACCAAGGGAGACGGACAAGGAGTATTGGTAAAACGTGAAAAGATCCTTGGGGTTCCTCGTTATGATGATGCCGGAAGGGCGATCACCGTTGGAAGTGTTTATCATGTTATTCATTACGGTTTGAACTCAATGGGTTCTTATGCAAATCAGCTCAATGAAAAAGAGCGTTGGCAGGTAGCTGAATACGTGTTGAAACTCAAGCAGGATTTACAAAAATAATTCAATCAACTATCAATAAGAAGATTTCAGGATATGTATACGTTTTCAAATAAATTAAGAACAGCAGCTTTTGTACTAATGATAGTTGGTGCTCTTGGATTGGTGTACGGTTTTTTATCAGCGCCTTCTACGGTAGCCGAAGCCCAGGAGATGGTGGCAGGAGCTCATCATGATGAAGGTCATGATGCCGCTGAGGCTCATGCTGAACCAGCTGCCGGTCATGGAGAGCAAGCTCACGGAGATGCTCATGGTGAAGAAAGCCATGGTGACGAACACGGAGAACATTTGTTGCATCAATTACAGAATAAGCCATGGGCTGCACTTTATGTGGCCGCTTTCTTTTTTATGATGATTTCATTGGGTGTTCTTGCCTTTTATGCAATCCAAAGAGCTGCACAGGCAGGATGGTCACCGGTATTGTTTCGTGTTATGGAAGGTATCACAGGATATTTGTTGCCGGGTGCACTAATCGTATTCCTCCTACTTGCACTTTCAGGGTTCCATATGAACCACCTGTTCGTTTGGATGGATCCGGAAGTAGTAGCGCATGATGAACTTATTCAGGGTAAGACAGGTTTCTTAAATGTACCATTCTTCCTGTTACGCGCTTTCATCTATATCGCAGGATGGAGTGCATATCGTTTTTTCTCTCGTAAATTTTCAATCGCGCAGGATACTGCTGATGACGACAGTAACTTTAAAAAGAACTTCAGAATATCTGCCGCTTTCCTTGTGTTCTTCCTGGTATCAGAATCTATGATGTCTTGGGATTGGATCATGAGTGTGGATCCACACTGGTTCTCTACGCTATTTGGATGGTATGTATTCGCAAGTATGTTTGTTTCAGGAATCACTGTGATCGCATTGATTACCATATACCTTAAATCTAAAGGATATCTTGAGCATGTAAATGACAGTCATCTTCACGATTTGGCCAAATTCATGTTCGGTATTAGCATCTTCTGGACCTATCTTTGGTTCTCTCAATTCATGCTATACTGGTATTCAGATATCCCTGAAGAAGTAACCTACTTCGTAACCAGAATCGAAGATTATAAATTACCTTTCTTTGGAATGCTGGTTATGAACTTTGTGTTCCCGCTGTTAATACTTATGAACAGTGATTACAAGCGTGTAAACTGGTTTGTTGTAATGGCTGGTATCGTGATCCTTTTAGGTCACTATATGGATATCTACAACATGGTCATGCCTGCAACAGTAGGAGATCAGTGGTTTATCGGAGCTGCAGAAATCGGAGGTATACTTTTCTTTGCCGGGTTGTTTATCTTTGTAGTGTTCAGTTCACTTACAAAAGCACCATTGTTGGCGAAGAGAAATCCATTTATTGAAGAAAGTAAACACTTTCACTATTAATTAATCACTAAACTAAGTAAACGGGATTAGATAAAATGACTGCATTATTAACGATAATAGTTCTGATACTTGTTGCCATTGCAATCTGGCAAATGACGAAGATGTTTGAATTGTCTCAGGTAAAAGCTGACAATTCTCAGGTAGCTAATGATAAGGATAACCGTTTGAACGGATATCTGATGTTTGCCTTCCTGATTTTTATATACCTGCTAACGATTTTCAGTTTCTGGAAATGGGGTAATGTTGTACTTGGAACTCCGGCTTCAGAGCACGGTTCTGATTATGACAACCTGATGTTTATCTCTATGGCGTTGATCTTTTTTGTACAGATCATCACCCAGGCGTTATTGCATTATTTCGCATTCAAATATCATGGTAAGAAAGGGCAAAAGGCACTTTTCTATGCAGATAATGATAAACTGGAATTTATCTGGACTATCATTCCTGTAATCACGCTTGCCGGATTGATCCTTTACGGACTTTATACCTGGACCAACCTTATGGATATCAATGATGAGGATGATCCTATCGTGATCGAACTTTATGCACAGCAATTCAACTGGAAAGCACGTTATGCAGGTCAGGATAATGTGCTTGGAGAAGCTAATGTTCGATTGATTGAGATCGATAAGAATAATGTGATTGGTATTGATGAGTCTGATCCTTATGGAAAAGACGATGTGGTATCTCAATCTGAACTTCACTTGCCGGTTAATCGTAAAGTGATCTTTAAGATGCGTTCTCAGGATGTACTGCATTCTGCTTATATGCCGCACTTCAGAGCACAGATGAACTGTGTGCCCGGGATGATCACCCAATTCTCTTTCACACCTACAGTAACCACTCAGGAGATGAGAGCAGATCAGGGTATTCAGGATAAAGTGAAGCATATCAATGAGCTTAGAGCAGACCGCAGAGCAAATGGAGAGGATGCAGAGCCATGGGAATTCGATTATATTCTGCTTTGTAACAAGATCTGTGGTTCTTCACACTATAACATGCAAATGAAGATCGTTGTTGAAGAAGAAGATGAATTCAACGCATGGATGGAACAGCAAAAGACCTTTGGTGAAGAAATGGCCGCTGCCAACTAATTAATTGGGATACTTAAAGTAAATAATACAAAAGAAGGAAGATTATGTCAGCTACAGCAGTAAACGTACACGCAGATGATCACGCACACGATCACGGGCATCATCATAAAGAAACGTTTATAACAAAATATATTTTTAGCCAGGATCACAAAATGATCTCTAAGCAATACCTTATCACCGGTCTTATCATGGGTGTTATCGGTATTACGATGTCATTGTTGTTCCGTATGCAGATCGCATGGCCAGGAGAGTCTTTCGGTATCTTTGAGGTGCTGCTTGGTAAATGGGCTCCTGACGGGATCATGGATCCGAACATCTATCTGGCTCTCGTTACCATTCATGGTACGATCATGGTATTTTTTGTACTTACTCAGGGTCTGAGTGGTACTTTCTCAAACTTATTGATTCCGTTGCAGATCGGAGCGCGTGATATGGCTTCAGGATTTATGAACATGCTATCGTACTGGATGTTCTTCCTGTCAAGTGTTATCATGGTGATCTCTCTTTTTGCGGAAGCAGGACCAGCTGCTGCAGGTTGGACGATCTATCCTCCGCTTAGTGCTTTGCCACAGGCGATGGGAGGTTCAGGACTTGGTATGACACTTTGGTTGGTATCTATGGCGATCTTCATCGCTTCATCATTATTAGGTTCTCTTAACTATGTGGTTACCGTTATTAACCTTCGTACTAAAGGAATGTCTATGACCAGACTTCCGCTTACGATCTGGGCTTTCTTCGTAACTGCTATCATCGGTATTGTTTCCTTTCCTGTTCTTCTTTCTGCTGCATTATTGCTAATCATGGATAGAAGTTTCGGTACTTCTTTCTTCCTGTCGGATATTTTCATTCAGGGAGAAGTATTACATTACCAGGGTGGTTCACCGGTATTGTTCGAACACCTTTTTTGGTTCCTCGGACACCCTGAAGTATATATCGTATTGTTACCTGCATTAGGGATCACTTCAGAGGTCATCGCTACAAACTCACGTAAACCTATTTTTGGATATCGTGCAATGGTTGCATCGATCCTTGCAATTGCATTCCTTTCAACGATCGTATGGGGTCACCATATGTTCATCTCTGGTATGAATCCGTTCTTAGGTTCAGTATTTACTTTTACAACGCTGCTTATCGCGATTCCATCTGCGGTAAAAGCATTTAACTATATTACAACGCTCTGGAAGGGTAACCTTCAGATGAACCCGGCGATGCTGTTCTCTATAGGATTGGTATCTACATTCATTACTGGGGGTCTTACAGGTATCATCCTCGGTGATAGTGCGCTTGACATCAATGTACACGATACGTATTTCGTGGTAGCTCACTTCCACCTGGTAATGGGTATTTCTGCTCTTTACGGAATGTTTGCAGGAATCTATCACTGGTTCCCTAAAATGTTCGGTAAAATGATGAACAAGAACTTAGGTTATGTTCACTTCTGGATCACTGCGATCTGTGCTTATGGAGTATTCTTTCCAATGCACTTCGTAGGGATGGCAGGTGTACCACGACGTTATTATACCAACACGAATTTCCCGATGTTTGATGACCTTACCGATATTCAGGTAGTGATGACTGTTTTCGCACTGATTGCAGGTGCGGCTCAGTTGATCTTTGCATGGAACTTTATCCACAGTATCTTCTACGGTAAGAAAGCAACTCAGAACCCTTGGAAGTCCAACACACTTGAATGGACTACTCCGGTTGAACATATTCACGGAAACTGGCCAGGTGCTATTCCGGAGGTTCACAGATGGGCTTACGATTATAGTAAGACCAATGAGAATGGTGACTATGTGATCCCGGGTCAGGATTTCGTTCCTCAAACGGTTCCACTTCAGGAAAATGAAGAAGAAATGAATCACTAAAATAGTGAAAACCCGATGTGAATGCATCGGGTTTTTTTTGCTTCCTAAGTAAGCCTAAGCCTTATAAAGTTTAGATTCCTCTTATTTTGATACAGGGTGGTATTGACTGCCCATTAGACGAAGGACAAGGGTATTTGATTTAATACTCCCTATGAACATTATAATTCTCCCCGGGCTACACACTGGTATTGTGGTATTGGAAACCTAGTATTGGACAGGTTATAGGGCTTACCGGGATATTGATATCTCATAAAAAAAGCGCATAGGATCGATCCTATGCGCTTTTTTATAAATTTATATACTAGATACTAGTACCGGTAGTATTCAGGCTTAAACGGACCTTCTACTTCTACTCCGATATAAGCTGCCTGATCCTGACGAAGCTCTGTAAGCTCTACCCCGATCTTTTCCAGGTGTAGTTTAGCTACTTTTTCATCAAGATGCTTTGGAAGCATGTATACTTTGTTTTCGTACTGATCGGTGTTGACCCATAACTCGATTTGTGCGAGGGTCTGGTTTGTAAAGGAATTACTCATTACAAAGCTAGGGTGTCCTGTTGCGCAACCCAGGTTTACAAGTCGGCCTTCAGCAAGAAGTATGATATCGTTTCCGTTTACGGTGTATTTATCCACCTGAGGTTTGATGTTGATATGTGTGCTACCATGATTTTGCTTTAGCCAGGCAACATCAATTTCGTTATCGAAATGACCGATGTTACAAACGATAGTCTTATCCTTCATTGCCTCAAAGTGCTCACTTCTAACAATGTCTTTATTACCGGTAGTAGTGATTACGATATCTGCTTTACCAACAACGGTTTCCAGTTTTTTAACTTCGTAACCGTCCATGGCAGCCTGAAGAGCACAGATAGGATCGATTTCTGTTACCGTAACGATAGCTCCTGCTCCACGGAAAGAAGCTGCGGTACCTTTTCCAACGTCACCGTATCCGCATACAATCACACGTTTACCGGCAAGCATTACATCGGTTGCTCTTCTGATGGCATCAACGGCACTTTCTCTACATCCGAATTTATTGTCGAATTTGGATTTGGTAACCGAGTCATTGACATTGATCGCAGGCATCGGTAACGTTCCGTTCTTCATTCTTTCGTATAAACGATGAACTCCTGTTGTGGTTTCTTCTGAAAGACCTTTAATTCCGGCAGCCAGTTCAGGATAATCGTCGAGTACCATATTGGTGAGATCACCTCCATCATCGAGTATCATGTTCAATGGTGTTCTCTCTTCTCCAAAGAACAGTGTTTGCTCGATACACCAGTTGAATTCCTCTTCGGTCATTCCTTTCCATGCATATACCGGAATTCCCGCAGCAGCGATAGCGGCGGCAGCATGATCCTGGGTAGAGAAAATGTTACAGGAACTCCAGGTAACATCAGCGCCAAGAGCTACAAGGGTTTCGATCAGAACAGCAGTCTGGATAGTCATGTGAAGACATCCGGCGATACGTGCGCCTTTCAGCGGTTGTGCTTCTTTATATTCTTCTCTGAGTGCCATCAACCCTGGCATTTCCGCTTCGGCAAGTTCTATTTCCTTACGGCCCCATTCAGCCAGACTAATATCTTTAACTTTGTAAGGGATGTAAGGAATTGTTTTAGTACTCATATTACTTTGCTATTTTTACGTTCGTTTTACATAAACAATGGTAAAACCCCTGCGTACACGCCGAATTTTACGGCTGCAAAGTTACGCAATAACTTTTATATTAAATGCCTCTTTATAAAACTATAACGGTAAATCCGGATACTAAAGTGCTGATCTGGAAGATAGAAGAGTCGGTGGAAGCCCTATACGAAGACGTTTCTCTTACCGATCACTGCCGGGTTCGACTCAGTCATATGAAATCGGAGTTACATCAGCGCGGATTTTTGAGTGTGAGGCACTTATTAAAAGCAGCAGGGTATAGTCCTGATGATCTGTACTATGATAGTTCAGGAAAACCCCATCTCACAGATGATCGTTATATTTCAATCACGCACTCCTTTATTTTTTCCGGGATCATTATCAGTAAAGTACCTTCCGGTATCGATATTGAAAAGCAACGGGAAAAGATCAGTGTGATCGCACATAAGTTTGTGGATTACGAGTATAACTATCTGGATGATTCCGATGTTCGACGTCTTACCGTAGTCTGGTGTATCAAAGAGAGCCTTTACAAGGTATTTGCTACGGAAGGCATGAGCTTTAAGCAGCATGCCAGGGTGATCCCCTTTGACTTGGATGATTCTCAAACCACGGGATGGGTTCAATTCAGAAACCGATTACAGGCGTATGAGGTCAGTTACCTGGAATTTGAAGGTTTTACCTGTGCCTATGCTTTAGAAAAATAAAATGTAAACTATGAAAATATCTGTTGAACTAACACTTACCCCATTACAGGATGATTTTGAACCATCGATTATACATTTCATCAAGAAACTCCGCGATAGTGGTCTGACGGTTCTTGAAAACCCCCTCAGCACTCAGGTCTATGGTGACTACGATAAGGTTATGGGAATACTTACAGCTGAGATCAAGGAAGCTTTTGAAATGATCGATAAGGGACTCCTGTACATGAAGGTGGTAAAAAGTGACCGACACGACTATGAACCACATTTTTGATAGTATTTTTTCCCAATACGATGGTATTCCTACGCACCTGATCATACTCGAGATTATCGGAGTCATTTTTGGGTTTTTAAGCGTATGGTACTCGAAAAGGGAGAATATACTGGTGTATCCTACCGGGATCATCAGTACCGCGCTTTTCGTTTATATTCTCCTTTTCTATGGTTTACTCGGCGATATGTTGATCAATGCTTACTATTTTCTAATGAGTATCTACGGTTGGTATGTATGGACACAAAAGGTGGATGAGGATCATTTTACGCCGGTTACCACCACGAGTAGTCGCGAAAATTTCTGGTCAGTATTGTTGTTTATCGGAACGGCGGTTTTTGTTGCTCTGGTGTATGAGTTGAACGATCGCTGGGATAGTTGGACTTCATATACAGATATTATCACAACTTCCATATTCTTTGTAGGGATGTGGCTTATGGCCAGAAAAAAACTGGAAAACTGGATTTATTGGATCATCGGTGATGTCATTTCAGTACCCTTGTATTGGTACAAAGGACTAATTTTCACCAGTATTCAATACCTTTTATTTACAATTATTGCTATTTATGGCTATCAGGCATGGAAGAAACACTTAAACAAAGGTCCGGAAACCTTGTTAGGGTAGTGCTTTACGGACCGGAATCTACCGGTAAGACTACCCTGGCTAAAGATTTGGCGACGCATTACCATACTGAATGGGTGCCGGAATATGCCCGGGAATATCTACAGGAAAAATGGGATCGGGAAAAAAGGATCTGTGAACCCGTTGATATACTACCGATTGCCAGGGGCCAGATGAAACTGGAAAATGAACTTTCCGAATCTGCGAGCCGTGTGCTTATATGTGATACTAATCTCTTGGTAACCAAGGTTTATTCGGAAGTTTACTATGACGGATATTGTGATCCACTGCTCGAAAAGTATGCTATTCTCAATGAATACGATATTTATTTCTTAACTTACATTGACGTTCCCTGGGTCGCCGATGACCTTAGAGATAAGCCCGAAGAGAGAGAAGAAATGTTTGAGGCTTTCCGGAATTCTCTGGACCGGTATAACAAGCCTTATGTGATTTTAAAGGGTGATGCGGATGAGCGACTGAACACTGCAATTAATCATATAAACAACATACTTAAAGCACATGATGACCATAACAGAAGCTGATCTGAAAATGTTCCGGAAGAAAGGAATATCTGTGGAGAAAATTGAAAGTCAGATCGAAACTTTTAAACGGGGAATCCCTTTTGCGAACCTTATTGCACCTGCTACGGTTGGCAACGGAATCTGTAAGATCGGTGATGCCAAGAAAGAGGAATTTATCAGCAGATTTGAAGCTGAAAAAGATAATTTATCATTGCTGAAATTCGTCCCGGCTTCCGGTGCAGCGACCCGAATGTTCAAGGCGCTGTTCGAATTTTTGAATGATTATAATCCGGAAAAGGAAACGGTTAATGCATATATCAACAGAACCGATGCGGAGACATTAAGGGCATTTTTTATCGGCGTGGAAAAATTCCCGTTCTATAAACTCGTTCTGGAAGAACTACAGCAGAAGTATGAGAACTTTGAAAATCTTCCCTGGCATTACCAGAAATATTACCTCGTAAAGTTGATGCTTTCGGAAGAAGGGTTTGATTATGGAGCCTTCCCAAAAGGGTTGCTGCCATTTCATAAATATAAGACCCATCCTGCCACTGCCTTTGAAGAACATTTATACGAGGCAGCTTTGTATGATGAATCAAAAGGTAAGGCGAAGTTGCATTTTACCATTTCTGAAGAGCATTCACATAAGTTCGATGAAGAGTTTAATCGTATTAAGAACAATGTGGAGAACAAAACAGGAGTGACCTTCGATATATCATTCTCCTATCAGAAGGAATCTACTGATACCATCGCAGTAACGGAAGAGGATGTGCCTTTCCGTCTCAATGACGGGACATTGCTTTTCAGACCGGGAGGACACGGAGCTTTGATCGAAAATCTGAATGAGCAGGATGCCGACATTATCTTTATCAAAAATATAGATAATGTAGTGGTTTATAAGTTCAAACACAACCTTGCCGCTTACAAGAAAGTACTGGCGGGAAAATTACTGGAACTTCAGTCAAAAGTATTTGAATATGCCCGTGAATTAGATGAGTCTGTACCAGGTCAGGCTCGAATTGACGAGATCAAGGAGTTTTTAAGCAAACAACTCAATGTTCATGTTAAGCCGGATGTGGATAAATATAAAGAGGAGTTTCAGATCGAATTCCTAAAGGAAAAACTCGCTGCTCCAATACGTATCTGTGGTATGGTGAAGAACGAAGGAGAACCTGGGGGTGGACCCTTCTGGATAAAAGATGAGGATGGAAATATATCACTGCAGATCATTGAATCGGCACAGATCGATATGAATAATAAGTTTCAAAAGGACATTCTGAAGAACTCCACTCATTTTAATCCTGTCGATATCGTATGCAGTACAAAGAACTATAAAGGAGAAAAGTATGATCTTACCGAATTTGTAGACCCAAAACAGGCTTTTATAACTCTTAAGACCAAAGAAGGGCGCTCTGTCAAAGCACTGGAACTTCCAGGACTCTGGAATGGTGGGATGGCTTTTTGGAATACTGTTTTCGTGGAAGTTCCTTTGAGTACTTTTAATCCGGTTAAGACGGTTGTTGATCTTCTAAAGTCAGCGCACCAGGTTAAGGAAATCTGAAAAAAGTATGTATTTTTTACACACTTCACAATAATTACACACAATATTACACACTTATTGTTAAATCAATAAAAACATCATAAACCGTGAACCCCTTGTAAATCAAGGGGTTTTCTGATATTAAGCCCAGGAGTTCCCGTTGTGGAACGGTATTTTCATATATACCAGTAGTTAATAGATAACTTGAAATAAAGTAACAACTTAGAAAACACAGTATATTATGAAAAAGTTAGTTTTAGCAGCAGCTTTAGTTTTTGGTGGATTCACCGCCTTTGCAGGTACTCCTGTAATCAGCAATGATGTAAATAAAGTAATTTATTTAGGAGATTTCGTTGAAATCGATGCCTCCGATTTGCCTGCAGCAGTAACCGATGCCCTTAAGGCCGATTACCCTGAGGCAACATTATCCAAGGCTTATGTAAATGAGGATAAAACCAAATATAAGCTGGAGGTTACAATGGGCGAAGAGACTGCCACCCTCTACGCTAATGAGAATGGTGAATGGATTAAAGAGTAATAGCTTCATTTGTTTTCATTAACGAAGAAAGCCTTTCCCGGCAACGGGAAAGGCTTTTTTTATTAGCGATAGCTAGTAACATTACGTCTGCACGTTTCTCCACCCAAAATCACTATTATCACCAGTATCATTATTGTCACCAATGTCACCATTATCACGTATCAGGGTTGTATCTTTTTTACACACTTTTTGGCTATGTATACACTTTGCTATACATATTTCAAATAGGTTGAAATACTTGGATTATCTGTAAATGCTTGATATAAAAGGCTTTTAGAATGTTGTTTTGGCATTCTGACTGTATGGTATGATAATTTCATTATATAAATAAGAATTATAAATCAAATGAATATGAGAAATTTAGTTTTAGTATCAGCATTGGCATTAGGAGGGTTTACCTCATTCGCTGCAACTCCGGTTATTTTTCATGACGGAATCGCTGAGGATATATATGAAGAGGTGATCTCATTCCAGGAAGAGTTTAAAGAAATTAAAGTTGAGGAAGTTCCTCAGGCAGTTCAGGATGCTTTGGCTAATGATTTTCCGGGAGCAGAAATAGCTAAAGCCTATGTTAATGAAGCTAAAGAATACAAGCTTGAAGTTACAATGGGAGAAGAAACAGCAACCTTATATGCAAATGAAAGTGGTGAGTGGATCCAGAAATAGGACCCAGTCATAATTTGGAAACCCCGTGATGCAGTCACGGGGTTTTTTTTATGATTTTTTTAATCTTAAGCGCTTTATAACTTGCTACTTTTGTGAAAAGTAGCGCCATAATATGCCAAATATACTTCTAATTGAGGATGATGTTGCATTTTCCGCAATGCTCGAGCGATTTTTAAACAAGAACCACTTCGAAGTTATTACTAGTTATTCCTCCGCTGACGCTTTGGAAAAGTTAAGTGAGCATTCTTTCGATCTTGTTTTTACAGACCTTCGGCTTCCGGATGACGATGGGATTGCTGTTCTTTCAAAAGTGAAGGCTAAATTTCCGGGACTGCCAGTGATCCTGATGACCTCTTATGCAGAGGTTAATACGGCAGTTGAAGCTATGAAGAAAGGAGCTTTTGATTATATTTCAAAACCCTTTAATCAGGATGAAGTACTGTTGGTTATTAAGAACGCGTTACGTACTGATGTCAAGGTCCCTAAGGAAAAACCAGGCGTTGCTGCCCCTGATGAAAAACCGGGGAAGGGGTCAGGATCCAGATCTGCAAGGCAGCGTGTGAAAGGAATTAGCAATGCCTCCTCTAAACTGAATGAATACATCAATCTGGTTGCACCAACTGATATGTCTGTATTGATCATAGGTGACAGTGGTACAGGAAAAGAAGTGGTAGCCAAAGCTATCCATGACAATAGTAAACGAAAGGATTTTAATTTTGTAGCGGTGGATTGCGGTGCAATCCCCAAAGAGATCGCTGCCAGTGAATTCTTCGGTCATATCAAAGGGTCGTTTACAGGGGCCGTAAATGATAAGAAAGGACACTTTGAGGCTGCGAATAAGGGAACTATTTTTTTAGATGAAGTCGGAAATCTCTCCTATGAAAACCAGATTCAGTTATTGCGGGCATTGCAGGAAAGGAAGATCAAGCCTATCGGAAGCAACAAAGAGATCGATGTTGATATACGCCTCATAACGGCCACTAATGAAGATCTTGTAAAGGCGGTTGAAAATGGAACTTTTCGAGAAGATCTTTATCATCGATTGAATGAGTTCTCTATAAAGGTACCTTCGTTACATGACCGTAAGGAAGATCTCATGATCTTCGCAGATCATTTTCTTAAACTTGCGAATGAACAATTGGATAAAGAGGTAGTGGGGTTTTCGGATGAGGTTATCGCTCTTTTTCAGAGTTATAAATGGCCGGGAAATCTCAGGGAAATGTCGAATGTCATTAAAAGGTCGGCATTGCTTACGCATGGGGAGTTGATCTCTAAAGATGCGTTACCGGCGGAACTTGTAAACCCAAAACCTGAGCAGTCAACTGTTCGACGTTCATTTTCTACCAAGGAGAATGAAAAAGATCTGATCGTAAATGCCCTTGCAGAGGTGGATAATAATAAATCAAAAGCTGCACGATTACTAAATATCACACGAAAAACACTTTACAATAAATTAAAGGAATATAATATTGAGCCCTGACTCCAGGTGCCTACGCCTTACTTTTAATCGTTAGCATGATTCCGTCGAAGGTCTGTTCTATCGCATGTTCAAGCTTCCGGGTCTTTTCTGTTAAAATCTTCGCATCATTAATTTCAACATATTCCAGTTCGTCAAGGATCCCGGTGACCTTTCCGGCTTTGATTTGACGAAACATGGTTTGCATCTTATGGGCAAGATTCTTAACGCCATTGTAATCCGATGCATCAGCAAAGTCTTTGATCCTGATAAGGTCTTGTTTGGAATTGGCGATGAACAGTTCCAGCAATTCGATCATGGAGTCATCATCAGATAGAAAAGAGCGCAATGGACTCAGGTCGAAATCAGGTGCGGAATCTTTGGTTGCCTGATTCGTTTCAGGTATCTCCTGCAACATTTCTTCGTTGCCTAAGGCCTGGTCTATCGTTTTTAAAAGGTTTTCCGGTGAATAGGGTTTAAAAAGAAATCCGGCAAATCCGGAATCCAGATAACTACTTTTATTGAGGTCTTTTCTACCCGTAACTGCAATGATCGGCTGGTCTTTATAATTGAATTTTGGATCTGCCCGCAGGTTTTCGGCAAAATGAAAGCCGTTCATGCCGGGTAGTTGTATGTCGGTAATGATCAGGTCGTAATGTATGTTAGGAATCTCTGAAAGAGCGGTTGCTGCATCATCATAACTGTGGATGGTGAAGCCTTTGGAACGCAGCACCTCCGTAATCATTTGCAGCAAGGTTTGGTCATCATCGATAATGATGGCACTTAAATTGTGAAGTACACCGTTAGCCTCTTTTTCTTCCGTTTTTATCGGCTTGTCTGAATATGCCAAAGGCAGGGCTAAGGTGAAGGAGCTGCCTTTGCCCGCTTCAGATTCCAGCGATAAGTCTCCGCCGAGTAAGCCCGCCAGCTTTTTTGAGATGGTGAGTCCTAGTCCCGTACCTCCGTATTGTTTCTCTATGGTTTCCTCTGCCTGAGTGAACTCCTCAAAGATGGCCTGTTGCTTTTCAGGTCGAATACCAATACCGGTATCGGTTACCGTGATGGTCATGATGTCGGGGCTGTAATCACTAATTTGAGCAGCGATCAGAATACTTCCTTCCTCGGTGAATTTATAGGCATTACCCAATAAGTTGGAAAGGATCTGTTTTATACGGAAAGGATCGCCGAGCAAAGGTTTGGTGAAGGCCTTGTCGATATGAATCTTTAAACGAATTGGTTTGTCAGAATACAAGGAGCTGATCCCGTCTGCAGTATCTCTTATCAATCTTTCCAGGTCAAACGGAATGTGTTCAACCGGAATCTTACCTGCTTCGAGTTTTGTGAAATCAAGAAGGTCATCCACCAGTTTGGTCATGAAAGAAGACGAATTCCGGATACGGTCGGTATAGTACCTTTCACGGTTACTGAGATTCCCTTCCTTTAACAGTTCGGTATATCCAAGAATGGTACTCAATGGTGTTCTCATGTCATGACTAACCATCGAGATCAATTGTTCCCTGCTTTTTAATAGTGATTTGGTAAATTCATTGGAAGCTTCGATCTGCTCCCGGTATTTCTGTGTTTTCCAAAAATCGTTGAGAATTAGAATTGAAAAGATAATCACCAGAATCGCTGCGATGATCGCCGATACAGTGATCACATTCAAACTTCTTCTAAGTACTTTTTCCCGTTTCAGATTCTCTTCCCGGGATATGTTCAGGAATTCATTTTCGAAGGCTGAAAGAATCTCCCGAAGCTGCTGGGAGGTGGTAAGGTCATTCTGTAATAATTGATTTTCTTTTATGGTGAGTGTTAGTTTCTGTTGCGAAACTTCTTCACGAATGTCTTCCAGCATAGCTCTGGAGGCGATCACCAGCGAGTCCAGTGTTTTTTCGTCTACAGTATTGGTGGAGTCACGGGGGATGTTGCGATTTAGGATATTGATCCATTCCTGTAATTGCTGCCTGCGTTCAAGAGGTATAGTGGAAGGACTGGCAACAAAATCGGTTAAGGAAAGTCTTCCAAGGGTTTCTTCAATATTGGAGAATTTAGCGATGGCCTTTTCCAAAGCCTTTTCGGCATTATCACTATGTCTGATCTGACGGAGATCCCTTATGTTGTTCACTTTCTGGCGGATGAGCAGTTTAACACTGTCGAGAAGTTTTTGCTGATGATCATTGATGACCATTTTTTGTAGGGAGTCGATCTCAACGATGATCGATTCATTCTTATTGAGGTAATTCTCGAAGGGCTCTTCCCGATTTGACTGAATCGCAGACCTGGCAAAGCTTTCACTCTCATAAAGCAGGTTCAGTAATTTGCCAATCCTTATGATCTTATTCTTTTCCAGCGTATCATCCTCCTGAGCGCGGGTAAATGAATTGATCTCATTATAGACGATCTTCCCAACAACCACAACCAGTAAGGCGAGTGCGATATAGCTGATCAGTACCTTTACCGTTATTCTCCTTTTCGAGTTATTCATAAGAGCTCACTTACCCAGGCATTAACATAAGTTATTAAAATTAAATGAAAATCTGTCGTTATATTGTTATACTATTCATAATTTTGCGCCGTCTCAAAGGGGTGCCTTACATTCAGGCTGAGATCATACCCGTAGAACCTGGAACAGGTAATGCTGTTTAGGGAAACGTATTTTACATTGTTGAACGGTGTAAAGTATATAATCACATAATTAGTTTAATCAAAGAATAATGACCCCTTTTATTCGTATTGAAATATTACGAATGAAAAGTTTATTCGCTACCTTATTTTTTCTTTTACTCTCCTTGTCGGCAATAACCGCACAGGAATATAAAGTTTTTGGAACCTTTAAGGATCCGCAACAAGTACCGATGGCTGGCGTCAGTGTCACCCTGGAAGATTCGACAATGGGCACGGTTACTGACAGCTCGGGTTATTATGAGTTGTGGGTTCCTGCAGGAGAGCACACTTTTGTTTTCAGTTATTTCACATCAGAGCCTTTAAAAAGAAGGTTAAAGGTGTCAAAGAATACGGAATTGAATATACACTTGAATGAGGATGATATCATGCTGGATGAGGTGCTGGTATCGGCCATTCGGGTTAGTGGACAAGCGCCTGTAACCTATTCAAATCTTACTGCCGATGAGATCCAACCCAGAAACCTTGGACAGGATATACCGGTGCTCATGAACTATATGCCTTCGGTTGTCACAACCTCAGATGCCGGTGCGGGTGTAGGTTATACAGGGATTCGGGTGCGTGGTAGTGATGCTACCAGAGTCAATGTTACGATCAATGGAATTCCGTATAACGATGCGGAATCACATGGGACCTTCTGGGTGAATATGCCTGATTTTGCATCTTCTGTTCAGGATCTGCAATTGCAGCGAGGGGTAGGAACCTCCACCAATGGTTCCGGAGCTTTCGGAGCCAGTTTAAACCTGCTTACAGATAAGGTCTCTGAAGAAGCCTTTGCGGAGATTTCCACTGGAGCAGGTAGTTTTAATACCTTTAGAAACAATATCAAGTTCAGCACCGGATTGATGAACGATCATATCGAAGTATCCGGAAGGCTTTCAAGAATCAAATCAGACGGCTATGTCGATCGGGCTTCCTCCGATCTGGAATCCTATTTTCTGCAGGCGGCTTATGTCGATAAGAATACCCTGATCAAGGCTTTGCTATTTGGTGGCCATGAAATCACCTATCAGTCCTGGAATGGAGTTGAGGATCCGGCCTTACTGGAAACGCACCGTACCTTTAATAGTGCAGGAGCGATCTATGATGAAGAAGGGAATATCGTTGATTATTATGATAACGAGGTCGACGATTACAAACAAGACCATTTTCAATTGCATTGGGGACAAGCCTGGAACAGTAACTGGAGTACGAATCTGGCATTTCATTATACCCGTGGCAGAGGGTTCTTCGAACAGTACAGACAGGATGATGATTTTGAAACTTATGGATTGACCCCGATCATGGTCGACGGACAACTCCTCAATACTACCGATCTTATCAGAAGGCGCTGGTTGGACAATGATTTTTATGGAACAACCTTTTCGGCGACCTATGCTGATAATAGTGCGTTCAACCTGATCTTAGGCGGAGCCTGGAATAAGTATGAGGGGGATCATTTTGGAGAAATTATCTGGGCGAGATATGCTTCTGATAGTGATTATCATGACCGATATTATGATGATAATTCTCTGAAAACTGATTTTAACCTATATGCTAAGGCTGATGTGAAGATCAGTGAGGCATGGAGTCTTTTCGGGGATCTGCAGTATCGTACCGTGCATTATACGGCAAACGGAGCTGAAACGGGAATCGTGGATGATACCTTTGATTTCTTTAATCCTAAATTCGGGGTGACCTATACACTCAATGATACAAATCACTTGTATCTTTCCTATGCCCGGGCTCATCGTGAACCGAACCGAAATGATTATGAAGGCGGTAGTCCGAATCCGGAAAAACTGAATGATTTTGAATTGGGATGGCGTTTTAATACTTCAGGGATGCGCATCAATACCAATGTCTATTATATGAGGTATAAAGATCAGCTTGTTTTAACAGGTGAGTTGAATGATGTCGGTGCACCGCTTCGGGAAAATGTTGGAGACAGCTACCGACTGGGTCTTGAAGTAGATGCTATGGTAATGCTCAGTGATCATTTTGTATGGCGCCCTAATGTAGCGCTCAGTGAAAACCGAAATCTTGATTTCTATTTTGAAAGAAATGGAATACTGACAGACCTGGGTAATACCCATATCTCTTATTCTCCCGGAATCGTTGCCGGAAATATGATTACCTGGATGCCTGTAACCGGTCTTCAGATGAGCTTCCTGAGCAAATATGTTTCCAGTCAGTATCTCGGGAATATCGATACTAACTCCTCAAAGCTTGATGCTTATTTTGTGAATGATCTGAACTTGCAGTATGAATGGAAGCCACAATGGGTATTCGATTCGATCATCCTAAGCGGACTCGTGAATAATATCTTTGACGAAAAATATATTTCCAATGGATATTATTATACTTATGATGTTCCTGAAGCAGATGATTCCGTAACCACTTATGACGGTGTCGGGTACTATCCACAGGCAGGAATTAACTTCCTGGTTGGGGCTACTTTTAAATTTTAAAGTAATACGAAAATAAGAGACTGTGGGCGTCCTACAGTTTAATTTGAAACACGGAGAATAGTGCCGCTACCGGTCACCTGATAATTCAGGAGGCCGTAGGCCCTTTCTCCCTCAGGTAATTCACTGAGTATGGCTCCATTCACCAGACTGTATAGGTAATCATCACAACTACATCGGCAATTTACACCGCCTTCGATCTTCATCGTAGAACAGGCACTCGGTGTATGGTTCGGGCAACTGGCTTCCCATGCGAGAAAATTCCCAAATCCCTGATTGATCACGATGATCCCTTTGATACCGACATTCGTCCCGCCGATATAAATAGCACTGCCCGGAGTGTTCAGATTTCCATATTGAGGCAGGTTGAGATTTATATCATAAGAGAACTTTGGTTCGACCAAATAAGGGTTCCGGTCAGAAGTGGAATTGTCGCATGAAAGTGCGAGGAAAATAGTCAGCAGTAGGAGGAATTTATGTCGCATAAAAAATGTTGTGTGGCAATTTACAATAAAATTACAGTTGATTAAAATTTTGTATATTTGTATAAATCCTCTTTGAGAAAGGGGATTTTTTGTATTTATTAACGAAGAAGTTATGAGTAAAGTATCTTATTATACAGAAGCAGGTATAAAAAAACTCAGGGAGGAGTTGGATCAATTAAAGAGTATTGAGCGTCCGAAAGCATCGCAGGCTATCGCGGATGCACGTGATAAAGGAGATCTTTCTGAGAATGCTGAATATGATGCTGCCAAAGAAGCACAGGGATTGCTGGAAATGCGAATTTCCAAGCTTGAAGAAACATTGGCAAATGCAAGGGTAATCGATGAGTCATCGCTGGATACTTCAAAAGTTCTTGTTCATTCCAATGTAAAGATCAAGAATCAGGCAAATGGAATGGAAATGAAATACAAACTGGTAGCAGAAAGCGAAGCTGATCTTAAAACCGGGAAGATATCTGTGAGTTCACCTATCGGAAAAGGACTGCTAGGGAAAAAGGTCGGAGAGATCGCTGAGGTAAATGTGCCTAACGGAACTTTGAAATTTGAGATCCTGGAAATATCAAGAGACTGAGTTTCTACCAGAATTTCAGACAGATTACTTATCTTAAAGGCTGAAAATTCAATCAGCCAACCATGCAAAGACGAAAATTTATTCGCAATTCAATAGCAACAATGGGGGCTTCGGTTATATCAACCGGAGCTTCGGCATTTAATATCACTTCCTTTCAGGAGCAGAAAACATCCTTCCGACTTAATTATGCACCACATATAGGTATGTTTAAGGAACTGGGAGGCAAAAGTGTGGTCGATCAGTTAAGATTTATGGCCGCCAGTGGATTCCGTGCTTTTGAAGATAATGAAATGCGTAACCGACCTATTGCGGAACAAGAGCAGATGGCTGAAACAATGGCTTCTCTCAAAATGCAGATGGGTGTTTTTGTGGCGCACGAGATCTATTGGGATAAACCGAACCTCGCCAATGGTGATTCCGGTCTCAGGGATAAATTTCTACAGGAGATTGAGGATTCAGTGACAGTAGCCAAGAGAGTAAAGGCGCGGTGGATGACGGTGGTACCCGGTCATGTTGACCCGAGGTTGAGTGTCGGTTATCAGACCGCTAATGTTATTGAGAGTTTGAAACAGGCCGCAGCCCTGTTGGAACCCCATGGGTTGATTATGGTACTGGAGCCACTGAATTTTCGTGATCACCCGGGGATGTTCTTAAATCGTTCCGATCAGGCCTATGAGATTTGTAAAGCCGTTGATTCTTCGGCTTGTAAGATCCTGTTTGATGTCTATCATCAACAGATCCAGGAAGGTAACCTGATACCGAATATCGAAGCTTGCTGGGATGAGATCGCGTATTTCCAGATGGGAGATAATCCGGGTAGGAAGGAACCGTATACCGGTGAGATCAATTATCAGAACGTTTTTAAATACATATACAGCCGAGGATTTGACGGTGTGCTTGGGATGGAGCATGGAAATTCCTTGTCAGGAGCAGAAGGCGAACGTAAAGTTATTGAGGCGTATCGTAAGGCAGATAACTTTATGTGACTGCTAACGTAAAGGAAATCCCTTTGCCGCCCACCATGGGTGGATTTCGATCACTAACCTTCCGGAACGTACCATAGGGTCTAATCCCGCAAGACTATCTGCCATCTTCTGAGTGGGGACATTATAAATGGTAATTCCGCGTATTTCTCCGTCATCACCAAACGGTCCTGAAATGTCTGCATACCCTGCTTCGTACATTCGTCCAAGATGGGCGAGATGCAGTCGTTGTAAGCTGTCTGCAACTTCCTTGGATTGAGAACGGTTTGGACCTGATTTTAGAAAAGCAATGAAGTATTGCTGCATCAGGATCGTATCTCCTGTTTGTTCATCAACGTAATCAAAGATCTGATACCCCTGATCGGTAAGACGCTTTTTGACCGAGGCGATAGTGGGTTTATCGACGGAATCTTTTACGGGTAATTCAGTTGATTCGCCCTTTACCTGTACACCATTACAGGCGCAAAGAATCGAAATCATAAAAGCATACAATATTCGCATCTCTATTTAAGTTTAATATTACCACGTAGTATAGGGAGCGGAACTCAGGCAGGCATTGTAATAGCGTTTATCTCCGGTCACTTCCAGCCCAAGCCAGTCTGGTTTTTCGAATGATTCCGACTCATCATTAAGTTCGATCTCTGCGATTACCAGTCCTTCATTCTCACCATAGAATTCATCGACTTCAAACACATGACCTTTAAAGTCCACTTCATATCTCGTTTTATCGATGACGGCAGTTTCACTAAGTTCAAGAAGGGCTTCGGCTTCATTTTTCGGGATTTCCTTTTCCCATTCAAACCGTGTTGTTCCAGTATCATTAGATAAGCCTTTTACGGTCATATATGCCAGGTCATCAGCAATGCGTACTCTAACGGTACGTTCGGGGTGCGTATTCAGATAACCCTGAGCGATTCTTCTTTGGGTTTTAGCCATTCGGCGGTATTCGTTACCTGTAACCAGAAATTTTCTTTCGATCTCCTTCATAGCGGTAAAGCTAATTAATTTTACCGATTTGGAGAATCTCATCGTTCTCTATGATCTGTTTGTCAATCGGATCGTTCGACAGGGATATCATAGTTCGTGCGATGGCTTCAGGTGAAACGGAACGATACTTTTTTAAAGGTCCTGCCATGAGTGGATTAAGCAGGCTCATGGCGAGTTTTGAGATCCATTCCGCAGTTCTCACTTCCTTTCGGTTCCCGGTGATCAGGGAAGGTCTGAGGATGAACGTATGGGGTATTTGCATTGAGATCACTTTCTTTTCCATTTCACCCTTAATACGATTATAAAAAATCCTACTTTCCGTATTTGCACCGATAGCAGAGATCACAGAAAAGACGGGAATCTCATTGCTTTTACTCAATCTTGCGGCAGCAAAGGGAATCCCGAGATCGATCTTTCGGTAGAGGTCAAGATCAGGAGTTTTTTTTCGAGTTGTACCAATACAACAAAAAACTTCATCAGCCTTAAAATGGTCGCGATAAAGGTTAAGCTTGAAAAGATCGATAAGATATTCTTCGATCTTCGGGTACCTGAGCCCTATTGACTTTCTTGAAAACAAAATCAACTTTTCATAGCGATCATCTTTGAGTAATAAATGGAGGAGTTCTTGTCCGGTGAGGCCGGTAGCCCCTAGTATTATAGCGGTTTTTTTATGTGTATCCCCTTCGTGGTTCATGTGCTCCCTAAACTTTCCTGAAATAAAAAATTCGATAAGTCTTGCTCTAATTTAAGTTAATTTTGTGGTATGACCGAAGATCCATTGTTAAGAAAAATAATTCATATCGATATGGATGCATTTTATGCTTCTGTAGAGGAATTGGACGATCCGTCTTTGGTTGGAAAACCGGTAGCCGTTGGAGGAAGTGAGAAAAGAGGGGTGGTTTCCACTGCAAATTATGAGGCCCGAAAGTATGGGGTCAGAAGTGCTATGTCGGGAGTTATGGCGCGTAAAAAATGCCCGGATCTGATTTTTGTGAGGCCGAGATTTGAACGTTATAAGGAGATCTCACACAGGATCCGTAAAATATTCTTTGATTATACCGATCTGGTAGAACCACTATCGCTGGATGAAGCCTATCTGGATGTAACCCGGAATAAGAAAGGAAATCCCTCTGCAACTATGATAGCCACCGAGATCCGGGAACGAATCTTAAAAGAGACCGGGCTTACATCCTCTGCAGGAATCTCTATCAACAAATTCATAGCGAAAATCGCCAGTGATATCAATAAACCAAACGGACAAAAAACCGTCAATCCGGAGGAGGTGGTATCCTTTCTTGAAGACCTGGAGATACGGAAGTTCTACGGAGTCGGTAAAGTTACTGCAGATAAAATGTATCGTTTGGGAATCTTCACAGGAAGGGATCTTAAAAATCGTACCCTGGAGTTCCTTGAACAGGAATTTGGAAAATCCGGCAAGCACTATTATCAGGTGGTCAGGGGAATCCATAACAGTTCGGTAAAACCGCATCGTATTCCTAAGTCTATAGGGGCTGAACGAACTTTTGATGATAACCTGAGCAGTGAGATATTCATGGCCGACAGATTAAAGGCGATCGCCGAGGAATTGGACCGGCGTTTGAAAAAATCCGGAGTAGCCGGAAAAACGGTAACGCTAAAGATCAAGTACAGCAATTTCAGGTTACAGACACGAAGCAGAACGCTCGACTATTTCATTTCGGATAAAAGCCTGATAATCGATACAGCCAATTCGCTTTTGTATCAGGAAAAACTGGAAGACTCCGTTCGCTTGCTCGGTATCACACTTTCTAATTTGAACAATGAAAAGCCAGTTAACAAGGAATCACAGAAGGAAAGTGTTTCCGTGCAGTTAAAATTTGAATTTTAAGAAGATCCTAAAGGTTTGTGCACGATTAATCGGTTATTTTTGTAGTTACGGAATTCCTGAAAATTCAAGTAGATACGTATGAAATTTGCCATTATCGATGTTGAAACAACCGGAATGAGCAGTATGGGTAACCGCATCACCGAGATCGCCATCGTTATTCATGATGGAGAAAAGGTATTGGATCGGTTTCATACCCTGGTCGATCCTCAAACCGCGATTTCTCCCTATGTAGTTCGACTCACAGGAATTGATAATGATATGGTTAACGGTGCGCCTTTATTCGAGGATATCGCAGCGGAGATCCAGTCATTGACGAAGGAATGTATTTTCGTCGCTCATAATGTTAACTTTGATTATAACGTGATCAGAAGTGAATTCCAAAGAATACAGATTGATTATACCCGGAAGAAACTTTGTACCGTACGCTTATCCAGAAAGATCTTTCCGGGATTCCGGTCTTACAGCCTTGGCAGATTATGTAGTACTTTGGAAATTCCTTTAAATGATCGCCATCGTGCAATGGGTGATACCAATGCTACAGTTTTGTTGTTCGAAAAACTTCTGGAGGCCGATTCAAAAGGTGAGATCAAAAAGCAACTCAATCCAAGAACCGGAGAATCAAGTTTGCCTTCCCTATTGCCAAAGTCGGTTTTTGACGGGATACCAGATGCTCATGGCGTTTATTATTTTAAGGATGCCAACGGGAAGATCATCTATGTAGGTAAGGCCAAAAGCCTTCGGAAAAGGGTGTTGGGGCATTTTTATGATAAAACCGCCAGAGAGGTTGCTATGTGCAGGGATACCGCTGATATTGATTTTGAACTCAGTGGCTCAGAACTAATAGCATTGCTGATGGAGTCTGAAGCTATAAAACATCATTATCCTAAATATAACCGCGCTCAGAAGCATACCAATAAAGGGTTTGGGATACTGTATTATAAGAACCGTAACGGAATACTCCAAATGGGGTTCAATCCTTTAAAACTGGTGTCACAGCCTCTTTATGTGTGTTATAACCAAACAGAATGTATCGCATTCCTGGAGAACCTCTGTGAAACGTATAACCTTTGTCCGAAGTTTATGCAATTACAACCTTCTGGAAATGTGTGTAATCATTATAAACTTAATTCCTGTCAAGGGATCTGCAGAGACGAAGAGGATATCGATGCCTATAATGAAAGGGTTCGGCAGGCGATAAATTCCGTAAGGGATGAGGTGGAGAGTTATATTCTTATCGAAAAGGGTAGAAAAGAAGGAGAAGAAGCTTTCGTGATGGTGGAGGATGGCGTTTATCTGGGATATGGCTTTTTACCTGACGAGATTCAGATCAACCATTTTGAGGAATTTAAAGATTTTTTGGAGCGACGTTATAACAATAGTGATATTTACAGGATTCTAAGGCAATATATCAATGCTCATGAAAGGATCAGGATGGTTAGTCCTGCTGCCTTCAAAACGATGAATAATTGAAGGGAAGAGCTGAGACTTGTAAAGTTTTTTAAAAAGGTTAACGGCCTATTTTTGAATAGTATTCCTTTTTTAATTCAATTTGGTAATTGCTAATAAAATCCTTTTATTTTTGCACGTGAAGTTAAGTTTTGGCCCCGTAGTTCAAGGGATAGAATAGAAGTTTCCTAAACTTTAGATCCAGGTTCGAGTCCTGGCGGGGCTACATATCTTAACCAGGAAAGTCAGAACTTGAGTGTATTCTCATAAGAGA
Source organism: Robertkochia solimangrovi (assembly GCF_007279655.1). Taxonomy (GTDB): domain Bacteria; phylum Bacteroidota; class Bacteroidia; order Flavobacteriales; family Flavobacteriaceae; genus Robertkochia; species Robertkochia solimangrovi. Next base: position 916,690 of record NZ_QKWN01000001.1, read on the forward strand.
CTTTGATATAAACTGATAATAAAACAGCATGTATTTAAGATCCGGAAAATTCAGTAATAGATCCACCAGGTTCTGGTTATCCACAATCGTTCTGCGATCCGGTTTGATATTATTGCTACTGGCAAATGCTTCCTGTGGAGACGGTGAGAAAAAGGAGGTGCCTGAAGAAATAAAGCAAGCCGTATCGTCCTTTACACAACTTCCAGACACTTTTAATCTTTCGGATGTTTCCCGGAAAGAGATCGACACCTGGAAACGCTTCAGAGAATTCGAGAAAGAAATGGAAACCTTTCGTGTGAAGACCAGTGGAGATCTTAGCTTTAGTACGGAGCAGTTACTGGTTATCGACACCTTGCTTCAGAAGGATACCATCCCTCCAAAATTCGATAATCGGGCCATCAAAAGCCGATTGATCGTCATCAGTACTTTCATCCATAAACTCGATGCGCAATTGGGAGGGAATACCAGAGCTAAGGATATCGATAATACACGTGAAAAACTTATGGAGGCGTATAACGGACTCCGTTATCAGATCGCTGATGTACTTACTGATAAAGTTTATGAGGACTTTCTCGAAGTCGGAGAAATTCCTGATAGCACAGCCACAAGGATTCCCGATCCTAAGTCAAGAGAACAATTACAGGAAAATTAAAGGATTAAATGCAATCCTATAGAATAAAAAAGGCTGATCATTCAATCAGCCTTTTTTTTAATTCTTATTCTCTGTTGCTGCAGGGTTAGCTGCCGCTTCCTTTTGTTTCAGGAGCAGATCTCGTATATGTTTTGCGGTAAGATAATTTGGAGCTATTGCGATAGCTTCATCGATATATTTTACAGCGGTATCTATGTCGGTTTTATCCTTGTTGTAATGAAGCAATCCTTCCTGATATTTAAAAGCAGCCTTGATCGGTACCTGGTAAGGTGGTTTGCTGTCATAAAAAGGAAGCATTTGATCATCCTTAGCATTTTCCAACCCATATTTTATATAGGTTTCTGCTTCTACTGTTTTTCCTATCTGAAGATTCAGGTCAACGAGTTCGTAGGCAAGATACACATCAGGCGTTCTGCTGAACAAAATGTCGAATTGCTGTACGGCAAGTTGCGGCTGGTTCAAGGACTTTAGTGAAATCGCTTTCACTTCCACGGCAAGGTCTGATGCCTGAGTGTCCTTTTCAGTTCCTAAAAGGTTTATGGCCTGAACATGTTGGTTTGTATTCGAATAATAATAGGCCAGCGTATCTGTTCTGGCCGCATCGGGAGCGATCACATTGAGGTGGGTAAGCGCATCGATTGCACCTCGGATGTCTCCTTGTTTTTTCATTTGTTTATAGAACGCCTCATAGTGCTTGGTGAGCACGGCATCCGACTGTGCAAAAGCACCTCCGGTAAGGATCATTGCAAGAATGACTAAGCTCTTCTTCATAATAGTTTCAGTTATATGACCCGGGCTGAATGCAGCGCTTTGAAAAGCATCAATATTCAGGCGGTATCTGTTTTGCGATTTGGCCAAAACTATTAAAATATTTCAATTAAAATGCCAAAACCCTGCTAAAGTATTGTTGTATTAGCGGATAATTATGGGAAAATCTTGGTTATGATGTAATTCCTGAAGTTAAAAGGGTTGTTTTAAGGATTCTTCCATTTCCATCTTTTGTTCCAAAGATTTCAGAATTTCCGAATGCTGGATCCGTAGGAGGTTTAACGTAGTTTCTCCCCACCAGCTGTTGCGGATTAGATTTTCATATTCCTGAAGCATGTTCTCTTCTGCCATAATGCATTGACGGTAGATGGTAGGAACATCCTTTTTAAGGATAGCATCCCAGTCGATATAACGTGGATTTTGCATTTCGGAGGAAGCGATCTCCCCACCGAGATGCTGGATTTCACTGGAAATCTGATGAATGAATGTATTTTTGGATTGGGCCTGAGTAAACAGGAAGCGCTTGAGGCCCGCATGTATAACCCGGTTCAATCCTTCGAGATATTCTTTTTCAGCTTCCATCTGACGTTGTAGCAGCCTGTTAAGGGATTCAAGAATGTTCGTGTTATTCATCATTTGCTAATGGTTAGTTGAATTATAAATTTCGTAAATACGTTTGAATATTTAAAAAGAATTTTTGATCTAAAAAAAGAAAAGAGTACCTCAAATGATACTCTTTTCTTTCAACTAACCAAACCTAACCAACTAACTAAATATTGGCTCTTAAGAAATCTGTCTAGGATTTGCCGATCCTTCTGAATTTTAGCAGATTTCTGTAATATTGTAAACTTTCCTGATCCGTTTCGAGCAACGAAATCACAAAATCGTCAAGATTTTCATAATCAAGAGTAACTCTTGAAAAAGCCGATTTGATCATCGGATTCTTTTCCACCGTAACATTGACTCTGAGAATTATCTTTTTATTCCGGTGGTCAAAAAACACTTCTCTGGCATTGAAGTATTTTTTGATTACCGCTGTTGCAACATTGTCAAATTCTGAGATCTCGGTGTATTCCTGAATTTCCCCGCAATAGTAGCGTACAATTTCAGTCATTTCATCGATCAGCACAGCGGTGGGTATTTGGGTTTCCTGCATATGGTTTTTTTCCTTTTCCATTATAAATCTAGCTATCAATGATATTTGAAAGCAAATTTAGGTGTTTACTTTAACCAGAATTTAACTAGCTGTTTATTAAACTGTTAAGGAATTTAACTTGTAGGATCATACCAGTGGTACTTCGTAAGAAAAACCAGTGACTTTATCGGTATAAGTAGTAATGATGGTTTTTCCTTTAAAATCCGCACCTGATTTGAATTCCGGAAGAGGAAGCTCCATTTTTTTTGCAACATCTCTGTAGTATTCCATTCGGGAAGGATGATAGGGATGAACCCCGTGATAGATAGATTCTTTTCCGGGATCATGAATCAGTTTGCAGATCAACCGGATGGCATCCTGACGATGGATCAAATTAACCGGCGCCAGACCATCGGGTATTTCAGTTCTTCCAGATAGCCTTGTCACCGGATGACGGTCAGCTGCGATCAGGCCGCCAAGTCTTAGTATTCGGGTGCTTACCGGTAACTGTTCCAGAAGTAATCTTTCCGTTGTGGCCAGTTGTTTTCCACTTTCGGTTTCAGGGTTTGGTGTTGAATGCTCGTCATAGGTACCGTGGTCATTGGCAAAAACCGAGGTACTACTGATGAATAGTACCGGAGCGACCTTATGGGTGTTCAGATAGGGGATGATCTGGCCAATTTGTGTGGTGAAATTCTTATCAGGATCACTACGAAGCCCTGGTGGAATCGCAATCACGAGTGTTTCAATTTCATTTAGGAATTCATCCAGATCACCGACGATTTCCTTTTCTTGAAGGGTAAGTAATCTGGGGTCGATACCCGATGCCTTCAATACGCCGGATTTAACCTCTGAAGTAGTACTGCCTTTCACCGTATAACCTTTGTTTACCAACTGTGCTCCCAATGGTAATCCTAACCATCCACACCCTAAAATTCCTATGTTTCCGGATCTGCTCAAAGCTGTAATGTTTTTTTAAGTATAATAGCATCATTGAGAACAAAAGGCATTGGTATGGTGTTTTCAGGTCTTGGAGGGACCGTAAACAATGGATTTGTCAACAGGTCGAAGGATGCTTCATAGAATTGTAATTCCGGATGTTCAGAGCTTGGGAAAGAGATTTCGATCGTAGTGGTTGCATTATCAGAAATGAAATGTGTGAAGAGTCTTGAACCACGAAACTTGAGATAGTCTGCATTATAACGTACGCCATTAACAGTGCAGGCAGAAATATTTTTGGAATCGGTAATCACTTCTAGTCTGTTGACATTTCTATGAGGGATCACACATAGTTCCAGGGTTCGAACTTCTCCAATAATCGTATCCTTAAGCGTCTGTATGCCGGTCTGAGGTATGTCTTTGGTTTCTGTAGCAGTCATATAACTGAGACTGGTCTTGTATTTACTGCTGAAGTCAGAGACATCGGAGTCTTCATTTGTAAGGGACTGATCCACATAGTTACTTACCCAGGAATCTTCATAGGTATTGTAAGTGGCCCACCAGGCTTTGTTCTGATCCGTATCCTGTAAAAAGATCAGGCTGTTGGGGAAGGGCCTTTCGGGGGTGAAATCCGATTTTGCATGTGCGATAAAAAAGCAGATTAAGAATGCTAAAAACCCTGAAATACCCAGCGCTCTTTTCGCTTTGAAGGCCATAGTAACCGGTAGAAGAAGACCAAATAATAACACCGTAAAGAGACTTGAACTAACCAGCATTTTTAGTCCGAGTCCTACCGGGAACATCTTGATGAAAGGGGTGAATATCCATAATGCCGGAAGGCAAAGTAAAAGCATCAATATCGGTGAAGGCAACTTCTGACGAATAAGTATGGTCATGCAGAGGATGATGAAAAATACGGGGATCATAAAGAAAGAGGCTCCTTCAAGATAGAACACCATTGCACCACTTAACAGGATCCAGAATAGTATCGGTGCGATCAGCAGGGAAGGAATTTCTTCTTTATCAGCTTTTCTGTAAATCATGAAACACAATGCGGTGTTTAATGCCACAAGCGTTGCAATATACCAGTAACCATTATAGGTGAACCCATGGAGGATATCCTGGTAAGCGGGATATACGGATTTTAAGGCAGGCCAGGAAAAGTATCCGATAGCTCCATTCAGTACTAAGGCAAACAGGAAATACTGAAATCCTTTTCCGGTACCTTTGCCATTTATTCTTCCTTTTTTAAATCCATAGAAGATCACTCCGATGAAGCTAAAGCAAAGTAAAATGAAAAGCGGTAGGTTCCATTCGAAGGGATAATAAATAAGCCCGGCAAAGGGAAAGTCAAAATAGACCAGATCCTCCTGGCTTTTAAGTTTCAGGGGGTGTTTGCTGAAGTAATTCATCAGAGGAACGAGATAGGAGGCCTGATGTGCTATCGATCGGCGATCCATCCGGTCGTAATTATCCATGGCGGTATGGTAATCAAAATGATCACCTATGAAGGCGAAATTGAACCCGTTGATGTCTGCATCTTCCCTGAAAACAGTTAGATCGGTATCGTTGGGGAGAATTTTATAAATGCTGTAGAAAAGAGAATTGGCTACCGGATATTTGACTCCTGCCGCCGCAAAGGCTTTGATCAGTTTCTCATTTCCTGAATTTGTTTCTAATAAGGTATAGCTCGGACCACCACTGCCTCGTGCTTCAAAGTTCAGGATGAGTCCGACCTCTTTTTTTAGCGGACTTTTATCTACAAATAATTGGGCTCCGTTGAGTCCCAGTTCTTCACCATCCGTAATTAAAATAATGATATCATTTTCAGGTTGTTCTTCTGAAGCCATTATACTTCGGGTTGCTTCCAGGATCACGGCTACTCCGCTTGCGGCATCACTCGCTCCTAATGCGGAATGCGGATTGCTGTCATAGTGTGACATCAGCATTAATGCACTTCCCGGGTTCTTTCCAGGAATTCTCGCTACAACATTTTCAGCTTTGCTAAGATTACCCCAGTCACCGCCTGTATAACCCGATTGTACCTCCGGAGAAAGTCCGGCATCTTTGAGCGTTTGTACGATATAGTCTCTGACGGCAGTGTGGGATTCGGTGCCCGGGTAATGAGGTTGCTTTGCCATGAAGGCCACATGCTTCAGTGCATTGTCCAGATTAAAGGTAGTTGAAGAAAAGTCTGTATCTGTTGGGGAATAGGAAGGGGTCATGGTCTGATAACGCCAGAGGATGGCTGCGATCATGAAGATGGCTGTTAGAAAAACGTAGATATTTCTCATAGTTGGTAACGTAAGTTTTGAACGGTGTAGTAAATATAGGACTTAGTTTTCGAAGTGGAAACGGGAGTACGCTTCATTTTGATAAATCCTAAAACGTTGAATTATTCTCTAAATTAGGCAATTACATTAAGAATTTTGTATTTTAATTGGTAAATATTAACTAACTTTATAAGCAACCAATACCAATTAAAAATTTTAGAACATGGGAATTAAAAGTTTTCAAGGCGCGAGAGAAGAGGTGAAAAAAGAGTATAAAGCACCTATTTTAGTAGAGGATTACATGACGAAAAACCTCGTGATCTTCCACCCGAATCAGTCGGTATTGGAAGTAATGGAACTTTTTATCAAACACAGAATTTCCGGTGGGCCTGTATGTAATGACAATGGCCATTTAGTGGGCATGATCTCAGAGGCAGATTGTATGAAATCCATATCGGAAAGCAGGTATTTCAATATGCCGATACTGGATAAAAGTGTTTCCAGATTTATGACGACGGAGGTAGAGACCATCCGTCATGATATGAATATATTTGATGCAGCATCACAGTTCTACAAAAACAATCGTCGAAGAATACCGGTATTGGAAGAGGGTAGATTGGTAGGGCAGATCAGCAGAAAGGATATTCTGGTAGCCGCATTAAAGCTCAATGCTCAGAATTGGGGAAATTGAGCTAAGATGAAGACTTCCTGACCAACATAAAATAGTCATTTTCCAAAGGCAGATAACCGAGGTCATAGACGAAATAGTAGGTACTGCCTTTTTTTGTGGTATAGATGCTGGTAAAGACCTCAAAATCGAATCCTTTGTCGAACATTTTGATCTTACTGGCTTTAGATTTACCGTCCGGATTGAGCTCTGTAAGTATCCTGTAGTTCTTACGCAACCGGTTATTGGTATTACGTATAAGATTACTACTGTCTTTATTCAATTTATTATTATAGGCGTTACGACATTGGTCGCAACAGAATTTTTTATCTGCGCGACCAATGACTTTTTCGCCACATTCCGGGCATAATTTATCCATATGACTTGGGTTTGCACATGTTAGCTGTGATATTTTCAGATTATTATGACCAGTTTATAGTCAATGTCCGAGCTACACCCGCTTTCCCTGCCAAATTTCGAAATCACCCGGTTTACACCGGATTCATTAGGGTTTTACATTTCCCCAGTTTTCTCCTGATTTAATACGGTATAACTGCATTTCAGAGATGCCGAACTGTTTAGCGATCATTTTCATACGCGTTCTTCGGTTCGGATCGTTGATCTTTCTTTTGATCAGCTTTACCTTGGCTTCGGTAAGTTTGGCATAACTACGATGCGTTTTCTTCTTTTCCTTAGCCTCAATAACCTTCGGGTTATTGCTGTTATGCGCGGTAAGTTCTGAACGTGTGGCCCAACCCAGGTTGGAGATCACATTGTTCTTTTTGTCATAGTCTTTGTGAAATACAAAGCTCTTTTCTTCGGGGTTTTCAAGGAAGAGTTCAGCAACGGCTCTATGTATATACACAAGATCGTTCTTTTTGTCTTGCTTGATCGCAGTGATCACAGAGTAGCCTCCTACAGATCCAGGCTCGATCAACTCGCCTTTTTCATTGTATTTGAAACTGATTACTCTGCCATAATTGGAAATCTTGTACTTTTCGTTTGATCGCCAGTTCTCTCTATGAAGGTCTTTCCAGACTTCATTCTTTAAATTGATTATCATTTTATAGGTTCTAAGGGGGATTAAAAAATCTAATTTACAAGTTTTATTTGATATAAGTCTTTTCTTCTGTCTTTTAATGTTCTCACACTGCCGTGCTCATGTAACTCCTTGAGAAGGTCGAGATCGGCGTCTACTATTAACGTCATTTCTGTATTGGGTGTTGCCTCTGCTTTGATCCCATTATTCGGAAATGCAAAGTCGGATGGAGTAAATACTGCAGCCTGAGCATATTGGATGTCCATGTTGTTTACCCTGGGTAAATTCCCGACACAACCCGCTATAGCGACATAGCATTCGTTTTCAATGGCTCTTGCCTGTGCACATCTTCTTACTCTGGTATACCCATTCTGCGTGTCGGTTAGGAAAGGTACGAAAAGGAGCTGCATTCCCTGTTCAGCAAGAATCCTTGAATGCTCCGGAAATTCAACATCATAACATATGGCAATTCCGATCTTTCCGCAATCCGTATCGAATGCTCGAATATGATCACCACCTGTCATACCCCAATGGGCAATTTCATTAGGAGTAATATGTATTTTTGTGTACATTTCTGAAGTTCCATCTCTTTTGCAGAGAAAGCCAACGTTCAGTAACTTTCCATCTTCCAGCCAAGGCATACTTCCGGTAATGATGTTTATGTTATACGAAATGGCAAATTCCTGAAATTTTTGACGTATTGGATCGGTATATTTCGATAATTCCCTGATCGCATCAGCTTCATTTAAATGATTGTAATCGGCCATCAGCGGAGCTGTGAAAAGCTCCGGGAAGAGTGCAAAATCACTTTCATATCCCGATACGGCATCGATAAAGAATTCCGCTTGTTCAAAAAGGGCATCCAGATCTGCCAATGGTCGCATCTGCCATTGAATAAGTCCTAGTCGTACTACCGATTTCTTCGAATTGATGAATTTCGGACTTGCTTCGTAGTAGATGTTGTTCCACTCCATTAAAACGGCATATTCCTGAGAACTTGTATCTCCTTCCAAATAATTTTTCATGATCTTCTCAACATGAAAGTCATTACTCAGTTGAAAGGCGAGTACAGGATCGAATAATTCTTTCATTCGAACCTTTTCGATGTATTGTTTCGGAGTAATCTCCGAAGCATATTTGCTGTAATGCGGAATTCTTCCTGCAAACATGATCGATTTAAGATTCTTTTGTTCACAGAATTCCTTTCTTTTATCATAGAGCCTTCTTCCAAGTCTTAATCCGCGATAATTTGGATGGATGAAAACATCGATACCATATAAAACATTACCGGCAGGATTATGAGTGGAAAAGGTGTCATTACCGGTGATCTCCTCATACGTGTGGTGTTCACCGATATCTCTTTCATCAAGCATTAGAGACAGTGCAGAACCCACGACTTTTCCATCGACCACGACCACTAGCTGACCTTCGGGAAATATGCTGAGAAGACGCTGAATCTGGTGCTCCTCCCAATACATTTCATCAAGCTCGCTATAGGCTTCTATCATCGACTTCTTTAGTTCAAGATAGTCTTCGATATGTAGATTTCGCAATTCTATTTTATTGATCACTTCCATATTTCTAATCATCCATTGCATTGAAAATTAGTCGTATACAAACGACAGCAAACGACTACAAACGGGTGTAAACGAAAGTAGCCGACTAATAACCGGATAAATGTTGTGGCTTGAACAATCTTTGTGTTGGAATAGATTGTGAGCCGAAGTTAAAAAAAGAAAAATCAATTATCAATATTTAATCAATTTATTATGAATGCTTTAAGAAATAGAGTGCAGTTAATCGGAAATCTGGGTTCAAATCCTGAAATTTTTAACATTGACGGGGGTGGTAAAATGGCAAAGTTCAATATGGCCACCAACGAACGTCATAAGAATTCCGACGGTGAATGGGTCAGTGAAACCCAGTGGCATACCGTGGTTGCTTTCGGAAAATTGGCTGGAATCATCGAAAAACATCTGGCAAAAGGGTATGAAGTTGCAGTCGAAGGTAAATTAAGATCACGTAGCTATGACGGTAAGGATGGCGTACGCAGGTATGTGACCGAAATAAGCTGCAATGAATTATTGATGCTTAAAAAATCCTAGTTCGTAGTCGCTGAAAGGCCGGGATCACAGGCTGGCATTTGCCGGTCATCCCGGCTTTCTTTTTAAGCCGCATGCTTTTTGAGAAGATCAAAACAAGGGCATTTTTTACAGCGCTTGTTCTCTCCTTTTTTGTATTTCTTACAACATTTGGATTTTACAGACTTAATTTCCCTGAGGTCTTCCAGTCGGGTAGCTTGTAACAGCTTCTCCTTTTCTTTCTTTTCCTTTTTCTTCTTGCCCAAGGTGCCGTGATTTTTTAAGTGCACGGCAAATATATTTATTTATATTAAATCTAAATAAATTTTAACATCAATAAATTCAGTCCTTTGCAGGAGCCACGGAAGCACTTGCAGAAGCTCTTGTGGTGATCTGTTGAATATCGCGGTCAAAGAGGTAGAGTCCGCCTTTGTCATCCCCGATCAAATTGATCTTATCGAGAATAGTTTTAGCCATTGCTTCTTCTTCGATCTGCTCTGCAACATACCACTGAAGGAAATTATGAGTCGCATAATCTTTTTCTTCCAGCGTAATATGAACGAGATCGTTTATACTGCCTGATACAAAAACCTCATGATCATGAAGTAACTGGAACATTTCCTGAAAGGAGTTAAAAGTTACTCCGGGAGCTTTGAGTGCCGAGATCTGAGCATGTCCGCCTCTTTCATTGATGAACTTGACGAGTTTAAGCATGTGTTCTCTTTCTTCATCAGATTGAGCATACATGAAATCCGCAACTCCCTCTAAACCTTTTACTTCGGCCCAGCAGGCCATGGCAAGGTAGATCTGGGAAGATTCCGCTTCTACTTTTACCTGATTGTTAAGTGCGTCTTCTATCTTTTTGCTAAGCATAGTTGTTGTTTTTTACTAAAGTTAAAATTAAACCCTGTAAAATCCAATGTCAATGTCGAGGAGACACTAATTTAAAATCAGTCTATTCTTAGAAAATAAGTGCGACACCGATCGTTCCAGGTCCGGCTTTGAAATTCCAACTTACCTGATTTCTGCGGTCGTTGTACTTTTCTTCATATTTACTGTCTAGATATTTATCAACGGCCTCCACGGTAGCAATGCTCAAAGCAACACCTAATGCAACATCGGTCAGCCAGTGTGCATCAGCCCATAATCTGGATACCCCTGGTACCAGGCCTATTGTATAGATTCCGGCTTTAACCCATGGATTGCTGAATTGTTTTGCAATTGCATAGGCATTGGTGAATGCCAGTACGGTATGTCCCGACGGGAAAGAATGATAGCCAGCATAGGAGGAAAAAGGATAGAAATCATTCTTATCCTTTCCGGATGACGGTCTGGCTCTTCCGAAGGCTGTTTTACTCAATTGCTGAAGAAAACCCGCAGCAGATGCAGACGTGATCAATAAAACTCCGGTTCTGCGTAATTTTTCATTTTTCAATGCAAGACCGGTGATATAAACAGCTCCCGTAAGCATGAAGTTGTTTTGTGGACTCCCGTAATACCATCCATAATTCTTGATCACTTCCGGGACATCTTCAGCATGATTTAGGAAGAACTCTCGGGAATGTTCGTCGAATGTGTATAGTATACCTGCACCGGCAGCTACCCCTCCAAAAGTCAGCCATTGTTGTTGTTCCCAATGAAATGGTCTGGAATAGGAGAAAAGGATTCCTTTGAAGATATTCTCGGCATCATATGTGAGCATTTGCCATCGGGTGGCATCAGGAGTGATGCGTTTGTATTTGTCGAGTTGTCCGTATGATAGTCCTGTTAGTACCAACATCAGGACAAGAGTGATCGTTCTTTTATTCATAGCAGGAGGTTCCATTAGTTAAAAATTCATAGATAATTGTATTCGCTTGCGATCAAGGTCTACCTCTTCAACCCTGACGCGTACCTGTTGTTGTAAACCAACAACTTCATTGACATCACTTACATATCCATCCGTGAGTTTTGATATATGTACCAGTCCGCTTTCCTTAATACCGATATCGACAAAGCATCCGAAATTGGTAATATTGTTTACAATGCCAGGAAGAACCTGTCCGATACGAAGGTCATTAATCGTACGGATATCCGGGGCAAATTCAAAGACCTTTGCTTTCTGGCGCGGGTCTAATCCGGGTTTTTCAAGTTCTTTCAGGATATCTTTCAGAGTGTAAACTCCGGCTTTTCCGGAACTGTATCTTTCAGGGTCTATCTTTTGAAGCACTTCTTTATTGCCTATGAGCTTATCGATGCTTGTGCCCAGATCCTTTGTGATCTGATTTACGATTGAATAACTTTCGGGGTGCACCGCAGAATCATCCAGAGGATTTAATGGATTCTTGATACGAAGAAAGGCCGCCGCCTGTTCGTAGGCTTTGTTTCCTAATCTTTTTACTTGCTTTATGGATTCGCGATCCTTAAAAGCTCCGTGCTCATTTCGGTATTCCACGATATTCTCTGCCAGTTTAGGTCCGATACCGGAAACATAGCTAAGCAAAGCTTCACTGGCCGTATTAACGTTTACTCCCACCTTATTAACACAACTGGCTACCACGGTGTCGAGTTCCTGTTTTAATTTCGACTGATCTACATCATGCTGATACTGGCCTACGCCTATTGATTTGGGATCTATTTTTACCAATTCTGCCAGCGGATCCGATAAGCGTCTTCCGATAGAAACCGCACCTCTGACAGTTACATCATAATTTGGGAATTCCTGTCTGGCGATCGGCGAGGCTGAATATACCGAGGCACCGGCCTCACTTACCATAAATACTTCAACATCCTTTTCGAAACGTATGCGTTTAATGAGTTGTTCAGTTTCCCTTGAGGCCGTTCCGTTCCCGATCGAAATCGCTTCTATCTTATAGGCATTGACCAAGGTGTTGATCTTTTTGATGGCTTCTGCAGATTTATTGGCAGGTGGATGCGGATAGATCGTTTCATTATGCAGTAATTCACCCTGTGCATCCAGGCACACGATCTTACAACCGGTTCTGAACCCGGGATCAATTGCGAGAATTCGCTTTTCACCGAGAGGAGGACTCAGCAGTAACTGTCGCAGGTTTTTGGCAAAAACCCCGATCGCAATTTCATCTGCCTGAGATCGGGCGTTCGCTAGCGTTTCATTCGAGATCGCCGGAGCCAGTAATCTTTTATAACTATCAGCCACAGCCAGAATGATCTGTTCCGCACAGGCATTGTCTGACCTGAGGACCCTGTCTTCGATATACTGGAGGGCACGATCGGTATCGATCTCCACTTTCATTCTGAGGTAACCTTCTCTTACTGCCCTTAGCATTGCCAATAATCGGTGTGAAGGACAACGTTTTAAGGGTTCCGACCAATCGAAGTAATCCCTGTAGTTGGCGGCGCCTTCCTCTTCAGCTTTTGTTTTTATAACCTTTGTAGTGACCACCGCAGATCTTTCAAAGGTATTTCGAAGATAGTTCCTTATATCGATACGTTCACTGATCCATTCTGCAATGATATGCCTTGCTCCTTCAAGAGCAGCTTCTGTACTGTCGATATCTTTATTCAGAAATCGAGAGGCCGCTTCTTCAGGATCACGACTGTTCTGAGACATAATGATCTTTGCCAGTGGTTCGAGTCCGAAGTCTCTTGCAACAGCAGCCTTACTTTTTTTCGACCGTTTATAAGGTAAGTAAAGATCTTCCAGACGAATCAGGTCTTCAGCTTCAATAATTTGTACTTTCAGCGCTTCTGTTAATACCTGTTGTTCTTCCAGGCTGTTCAGAATGGATTCACGTCTTTTCTCCAGATCTTCATAAGATTTTTTAAGTTTTGCGATCAGTTCGATCTCGGTTTCATCCAGATTTCCGGTAGCTTCCTTACGGTATCTTGCGATAAACGGGATCGTACAGTCTTCATTCAGCAGATTTACAGTATTGGCTATCTTTTTAGATGCCAGTCCGGAATGCTTTTCAATATAGGCGGTGATTTCCATTTGAATTTCAACGTTTATAAGTAGGGTTGTATCTTTTAAAAATAAAGGCTTTGCGCAAGACGGAATGTATTGGAATGTGCTTCTATGATCACTTTTATGTCCGGTGAATAACCTCCTCCCATACTACATTGAACAGGAATACCATAATCTCTGCAAGTTTCCAGAACATATGCGTCTCGCTGTCGACATCCATCTATACTCAATCCCAGTTTTCCCAGTTTGTCGGATGCGATGACATCAACTCCACAAAGATAAAATATAAAATCGGGCTCTATTGTCTCCAGTAAGCCGGGTAAGATACTTTGCAGTATCTTCAGGTATTCTTCATCCCCGGTGTTATCACTTAGCTCTATGTCGAGATCACTCTGTTCTTTCTTAAACGGGTAGTTGTTCTTGCCGTGCATCGAGAACGTAAAAACATCCGGTTCGTCAGTAAAGATCTCTGCGGTACCGTTTCCCTGATGTACATCAAGATCGATAATCAGAATTCGGTTTGCCTTTTTGTGATGTAACAAATAAGCGGCTGCGATCGCCTGATCGTTTAATAGACAAAAGGCCTCTCCGTGATCTGAATATGCATGGTGTGTTCCTCCGGCGATATTCATGGCAATGCCATATTCCAGAGCGTACTCGCATCCTTTTATGGTGCCACCGGCAATGGTGATTTCGCGTTCCACGAGTTCCGCGGATAAGGGGAATCCTGTCTTTCGGGACGCACGGGCATTTAAGGAAAGGTTTTGAAGATCATTATAATATTCAGCGGTGTGAACTCTCAGAATATCTTCATCAGCGGCTGGTTCCGCGGTAAAAAAATTGGCTTCCGTACAACAGCCCTCGTGTAAGAGCTGTTGCGGAAGTAATTCATATTTGATCATGGGAAACCTGTGACCTTCCGGTAAGGGATGTTTATAAACAGGATGCCAGGCGATCTTTAACATGTATGCTTTGGAAACGATTAACGAATTTCGGAACCGTTGGCTACATCGGTTTCATCCGGATTGACAAATACGATCTTACCGTCTTTATTTTCTGTCATCAGGATCATACCCTGACTCTCAACTCCTCTTAATTTTCTTGGAGCCAGGTTCACTAGTACAGTGACTCTTTTTCCAATGATCTCTTCAGGTTTAAAACTATCAGCGATACCTGAAACAATCGTACGGGTATCGATGCCGGTATCAACCTTAAGCACCAGTAATTTATTAGCTTTCGGCATTTTTTCAGCTTCCAGAATGGTACCGGTACGCATATCCAGTTTGATGAAATCATCGTATGTGATGGTTTCCTTTTGAGGTTCAGCTTTTTTAGCGGCATTTTCATTTGCCTTCTTGGTGTTTTCAAGACGTTCCAGTTGTGCATCGATCTTATCATCCTCTATTTTGGAGAATAATAGTTGCGATTTTCCGGTAGTGCTTCCTGCGGGAAGAAGGATTTCCTTCGTGGATACTTCATCCCAGGTTGGAGCGCTGTTCTCTTGACCGAGCATCTCTTTTAATTTAGATGCAGTGTAAGGCAGGAAAGGTTCACTTAATACACCCAACGCACTTGCGATCTGTAAGGCTATGTACATGATGGTCTGGACTCTTTCCGGATCGTTTTTGATCACCTTCCATGGTTCCTCATCAGCCAGGTATTTATTTCCTAGCCTGGCTAAATTCATCAATTCCTGAGAGGCCTCGCGGAATCGGTATCTTTCGATAGAACTACCGATGATCTCAGGGTACTTTTTGAGTTCATTCAGTGTGTTTGTATCTATATCGGTGAAGGTTGAAGGAGTGGGAACTCCACCCTCATAATATTTTGAGGTTAACACGATCACCCTGTTGATGAAATTTCCGAGAATGGCGACCAGTTCATTGTTATTACGCGCCTGAAAATCTTTCCAGGTGAAATCGTTATCCTTCGTCTCCGGTGCGTTCGCGGTAAGTGTGTATCGAAGTACATCCTGCATTTCCGGGAAATCCTGCAGATATTCATGAAGCCAAACCGCCCAGTTCTTGGAGGTCGATAATTTATTGCCTTCCAGATTCAGGAATTCATTGGCAGGTACATTTTCCGGAAGTATATATTCACCATGAGCTTTAAGCATACTTGGGAAAATGATGCAATGGAATACGATATTATCTTTTCCGATGAAATGAACCAGTTTTGTGTTTTCATCCTTCCAGTATGGCTCCCAGTCTTTACCTTCTCGCTCTGCCCATTCTTTGGTCGAAGAGATATAACCTATTGGTGCATCGAACCATACATATAGCACTTTTCCTTCTGCTCCTTTAACAGGAACAGGAATACCCCAGTCAAGATCCCGGGTAACGGCACGTGGCTTTAATCCGTCGTCGATCCAGCTCTTTACTTGTCCGTATACATTGGGTTTCCAGTCTGCTTTATGTCCTTTAAGGATCCATTCCCTGAGGAAGTCCTCATATCGATCTAATGGAAGAAACCAGTGTTTGGTCTCTTTTAGTACTGGCTTGGATCCGGTAATGGTTGAAACAGGATTGATGAGGTCGGTGGCATTTAAGGAACTACCACATTTTTCACATTGATCTCCATAAGCTTCTTCATTGCCACATTTCGGACAGGTACCGATCACAAACCGATCGGCAAGGAATTGTTTAGCCTCCTCATCATACAATTGTTCAGTTACCTCTTCGATAAACTTATCTTCTTTATACAATGTGGCGAAAAAATCAGATGCAGTTTTATGATGGATCGCTGCTGAAGTCCGTGAATAATTATCGAATGAAATACCGAATTCCGCAAAGGAATCCTTAATTATATGATGATATTTATCGATGATCTCCTGGGGCGAAACTCCTTCTTTCTTTGCCTTCATCGGTATAGCCACACCGTGTTCATCACTTCCGCAGATAAATGCAACGTCATTTCCTTTCATTCGAAGGTAACGTGCATAGATGTCAGCAGGAACGTACACTCCCGCAAGATGGCCGATATGAATCGGACCGTTGGTGTAGGGAAGTGCTGCAGTAATGGTATATCGTTGTGAACCTTGCTTGTTTTCGCTCATTTTATAGGAGTTTAGCTCATTTTTAATCAAGCCACAAAAATAGTGAATTTGGAGTGAGAAGAAGAAGCGAGAAAGAATAAATTATTTAGTGACGTGTACCTGGCGGTGCTTAGTGTCGATCCTGATCGCTGGCGCGATCAGTTCTCTAGTGTCGCGGTTTGTTTTGCTGGCGCAAAACTCCCTTAAGTGACCTTACTGCTCGCTTCCCTTTGGGTCGCATTGCCTTTTCGGGATTCCTTTCGGGCCCGCTTCCCTTTGGGTCGCATTGCCTTTTCGGGATTCCTTTCGGGC
>NZ_QKWN01000022.1 GCF_007279655.1 Robertkochia solimangrovi
ACTTCACCGGAGACGGTACCTGTAAGCGGACTTTCCGTAGGAAATTATTATGTAACGATCGAGGCGACGGATTATCCGTATTGTCCTGCGACCACCAGTGTGATCTCGATCACCGGGCCGGATGCAGCGGTAAGCCTTGTAGAAATAGAAAATATCAATGCGAACTGTAATGAGGGAGCACAGGTAACGGTTAAAGCCAGTGGCGGAAGACCGGGATATACCTATGCTTATGTTGCCAGTGGCGCTTCGGCTCCTGCAACGGGTGATTACAGTGCTGCATCGACCTTTACCCTGACAGCGGCGAGTTATCCTGCACAGTTTGATATCTATGTATTGGATAGCAGCGGATCTTGTGGTGATATGATCACCGTTGAAGTGGATATGGATATTGCACCAACGGTTACGATCGAACCGGTAGCTGATCAGTGTACCTCAAACGGAACGGCTTATACCGTTGTAGCGAATGGAACCGGAATTGCTCCGCTTTCCTACAGCATTGGTGGTAGCTTCCAGAGCAGTAATACCTTTACAGTAAGTGCTCCGGGCACTTATACAGTGACGGTAAGAGACGCCAATGGATGTATTGCTACGGATGATGTTACGATCTATCCACCGTTAACTGTAGCGTTGGAAGTAGTAGCACAACCTTCTTGTTCGGATGATGATGGTAGTATTACTGCCACCGGAGCCGGCGGAACCGACTCGTTTGAATACAGCATAGACGGTGGAACTACTTATGTAGCTACCAATACATTCCCAGGCTTGAGTTCCGGACCGCATACGGTATGGGTTCGTGATACGAACACCGGATGTACTGCTTCGGCAACGATCACTCTTGAAGAGCCTGCGCCGGTAGTATTTGAATTGGATGCTGCGAATGTAAGTTGTAACGGCGGATTGGATGGATCGATCACGGTAGTGATGGATGCTTCAAATACGAATCCACCGTACACGTATACCCTGGAAGATGGAGTTAATGCACCGGTGGTGCAAACCTCACCGATCTTCACAGGCCTTGCAGCTGGAGCGTATACCATTACGGTAACTTCAGACCGTGAATGTACAGATGTGAAAACGCAGACGATCTTAGAACCGGATCCTGTATCGGCCTCGGTAGAAGCTACGGAATTTGCCTGTGATGCGAGCAATGGGGTGAATCAGTCAACCATCACGGTTACGGCCAGTGGAGGAACGGCGCCTTATATGTACAGTATTGATGGTACAAACTATCAGGAGTCAAATATCTTTATGGTATCCGACACGGGTGTAGCTCAGTCGATCAATATCGATGTTCGTGATGCGAACGGATGTTTTGGAGCGGCTTCTGTGACGATCGAGCCTTTACCGGTGATTACCAATGTGGCGATCACGCAACTTACAGCGAT
>NZ_QKWN01000023.1 GCF_007279655.1 Robertkochia solimangrovi
GCTCCAGTTTCACCCTGAACACCCTGTGGACCTGTTTCTCCCTGAGGACCCTGTGGACCAACTTCGCCTTGGTCACCTTTATCTCCTTTTTCTCCTTGAGCACCAGTGGCACCAGTTTCTCCCTGAGGACCTTGGGCTCCGGTTTCTCCCTGAACACCCTGTGGACCAACTTCTCCTTGAGGACCTTGGGCTCCGGTTTCACCCTGAATACCCTGTGGACCTACTTCGCCTTGGTCACCTTTATCTCCTTTTTCTCCTTGAATTCCTTGCTCTCCTTGAATACCTTGTGCTCCAGTTTCACCCTGAACACCTTGCGGACCTACTTCGCCTTGAGGACCTTGTGCTCCAGTTTCACCTTGAACACCTTGCTCTCCCTGAGGACCCTGTGCTCCAGTTTCACCTTGAACACCTTGCTCTCCCTGAGGACCCTGTGCTCCAGTTTCACCCTGAGGACCTTGGGCTCCGGTTTCTCCCTGAACACCCTGTGGACCTGTTTCTCCCTGAGGACCCTGTGGACCAACTTCTCCTTGGTCACCTTTATCTCCTTTTTCTCCTTGAGCACCAGTGGCACCAGTTTCTCCCTGAGGACCTTGGGCTCCGGTTTCTCCCTGAACACCCTGTGGACCTACTTCACCTTGGTCACCTTTATCTCCTTTTTCTCCTTGAATTCCTTGTGGACCCTGAGCTCCGGTTGCACCAGTCGGACCTTGATCTCCCTGGTCACCTTTTTCTCCTTGAATTCCTTGTGGACCTTGAGCTCCAGTTTCACCCTGAACACCTTGCGGAC
>NZ_QKWN01000002.1 GCF_007279655.1 Robertkochia solimangrovi
AAAACGGAAAACAGTTTACTGCTTCACTGTGTTACGATGTGACTCCGTAACAGGTAACCCAGTAACTCAGTAACCTTGTAAAAGAAAACGGAAAACAGTTTACTTCATTACTGCATTACTGTTTTCTGCATTACTGTTTACAACCCCACTTTAATAATGTAACTAATGTTGAGTTATGAGTTATAGCTTGTGTAACAATAGGGCAAATAACAGGTAACAGAAGTAAACTTCTTAAAAATTTACCATCAATCTCCCTAATATCACCAGTGTCACCAGTGTCACCAGTATCACTAATATTGTACGTATTCTATGATTTCAAGTCCGTATCCGATAATTCCAACCCTTTTTGTCTGGGAGGAATTGGATAGAAGTTTGATCTTCGAAATATCGAGATCATGGAGGATCTGAGCCCCAATTCCAAAATCTTTTGAATCCATCACGATCTTAGGAGCTTTGATCTCACCTTCCTGTTGTAACTTTTTAAGCTCGCTGAGACGGTTTAAAAGGTTTAGTGAAGAAGATTCCTGATTGATGAAAACGATAGCACCTTTACCTTCCTCATTGATCGCTCTGAACATATAATCGAGCTTTTTATCGGCATCGTTGGTTAAAGTACCCAGGATGTCATTATTAACCAGCGTTGAGTTGATCCGGGTAAGCACGGGTTCATCTTTTTTCCAGCTGCCTTTGGTTAGGGCAATATGGATCTGTTCGTTTGTGGTTTGTTTATAGGCCCGTAATCTGAATTCTCCAAAACGGGTCTGAATATCGAAATCCTCTTTCTTTTCGATAAGGCTGTCGTGCTGCATTCTGTAGGCAACCAGATCTTCGATGGAAACGATCTTGAGGTCGAATTTTTTGGCTACCTTCATAAGTTGGGGTAAACGCGCCATACTTCCGTCTTCATTCATGATCTCTACAATAACCCCTGCTGGATATAATCCGGCAAGTCTTGCAAAGTCTATAGCTGCTTCAGTATGCCCGGTTCTTCTGAGTACGCCACCTTCCTTAGCTGCCAATGGAAAAATATGTCCTGGTCTGGCCAGATCGAAAGGTCTCGTGTTCTTATCGGTTAAGGCAAGTACGGTTTTAGCCCTGTCACTGGCTGATATACCCGTGGTAACTCCATTCCCCCGAAGGTCGATGGATACGGTGAAGGCAGTTTCCATAGGATCGGTATTATTCCCAACCATTGGATGCAGTTCGAGTTCTTTACAACGTTTTTCAGTGAGGGGTGCACATATAAGTCCTTTCCCGTGCGATGCCATGAAATTGATCATTTCAGGGGTTACACGTTCAGAGGCTGCTACAAAATCACCTTCATTTTCACGGTTTTCATCATCAACGACGATAATAACCTTCCCATTTCTTATATCTGAAATGGCTTCTTCTATAGTGTTGAGCTGAATTTTTTTCTCAGACATTTCCGCAGTCGTGATCATTGCTATATTTTCGTCAAAGATACTTATTTTGACTCAGTCTCGTCCTTTTTCTTGAGAAAACTAAAGAGTTTCATGAACCGTTCGATTACTGCACCTGAATCAAAAATGGCCTTGTCTGCAGTTGCTCTTTTGGTAAGAAATATTCCCAATGGAAGCATTACCAGGGTAGAGATCCATGCAGCCAGTGCCGGTTCCATACTACCGTCTTCTGCAAAATTGGTAGCGAACATTCCAACGAAAAGATATACCAAAAACAGGCTGATCGCCAATACCATAGGCAGACCAAGTCCTCCTTTTCGAATGATGGCGCCCAAGGGAGCCCCTACGAAGAACAGAATGAAACAAGCTACTGGTAGGGCGAACTTGTTATGCAGTGCCAGGTAATGGACATTAATTCTTTTGATACGTATCTGAATATTACTTCCTTTTCTTCGGTTATCCTGAATGGTCTTTAAGCTGTTGGCAATATCGTTCTTTGCCATATCAAGTAATTGTGAACGTCTCCAGGTTTCAAAATATCCGAGAATATCATCTGTCGTCAGGGTGCTGAGGTCTGCTGATTCGAGTACTTCGTTCTTTCGGATATTCATCTTCAGTTCCAGTGCTCCACTGCGACGATAGAGATTCTCTCCGAAATTGCTGAAGTACTTTCGGTTATCCAGGAAATTGGTGTCGATAGCCCGTAGCAGTTCTTTTGCATTCAGCATCTTATGCGTGTTACTGATGTCTTTTTCATCCAAATCCTGGTTGTTGAGTTGGCTAAGGTCGATGTTCATCGTATAAGTCTCGAATAACCCTTTGGCAAATGGATATTTTTGTCTTTGTTTGATGGTTTTAGTGAGGATATCCTCATAGTAATGACCATCCTTCAGTACCAGTTGCATGTAATTAGATCCTTTGGAGTTTACCAATTCACCGCTTACTGATTTGATCACCTGATTATTCTTACTATTATTGGCCAGTTTGTGAATTACAACATTGTTCAGGATCTGATCGTTATCCCCGGTCTTTTTTTCAACCTTTATATTGAGTTCGGTTTCAGGTATATTGTTGAAGATTCCTTCACTGATAACCATGGCTGGTTTCAGGTTTGCAATGTTCCTGCGCAGATTATAGGATTCGAATTCCGCAGCTGGCATTACGTAGTTTGCAAACAGGAAAGTTCCGATACTGAGGATAGTTATGAAAACAATGACCCCTCTCATCGCTCTGAATAGGGATATACCCGAAGATTTCATCGCTGCAAACTCATAGTTCTCCGCAAAACTTCCAAAAGTCATGATGGAAGCCAGGAGTACGGTAAGGGGCAGCACCATTGGGATCAGGTTCGGTGAATAATAGAATAGGAACCTGCCGACGATCAGCATATCGATTCCTTTTCCTGCCCATTCATCGATAAAGAACCATATAGATTGGAATACAAAAATCAGCATCAATATGACGAAAGAGCTGATAAAATTGTACAAAAATCTGGATAGAATGTACCGGTCTATTAATTTCACTGCCTAATTTCTTATGATATAGTAACCCTGGTCGGAATATTTTTCCTCGTCAAAAGTAAACAAGGATTTTGAAATAGGCTGGTCTGTTTTAAAAGAATTAACTGTGATCGTTGTTTTGGTCCCGTTTTTACCGGTTTCGATCAGGTTATAAATGTGCTTGGTCTGTTTGTCAATCCCCAATAGAATCTGTTTGATCTCCGATTTGCTATCGATAGGTACGAGTGCTACGTATTGGATCTGTCGGCCTTTAACGTTCTGTAGGATATCCATTTTATAATTATACCCTTTTTTATAGAAGGTCAGCATTTCAGAGGGGGTTATGGTACCCTCTTCATCTTCTGCGCCTTTCCCATCGATCACTACTTCTTCATTCTCAGGAATGATGGTATATGTCTTCTCACCATCGAATATTTTAGTGGCTCCGAGATAATTAAACAGGTACTTATCTCCCTGGAGAGTTACGTCACCACGGGTTTCCTGATGGATATTCTCCTGGTTGTTATCCAGTGCATATTTGAATTCGATATAAATGTTATCGTAGCTTGTAGCTTTTCCATATACTTCATCAAGCAGGGCCTTCGCTTTAGGATCACTTTGTGCGTTTACGAACGTACAGATCATCAGGAGTAAAAAGGCAAATCTCTTCATTTTAAGCTTAATTTTCGTTGTTTAATAATTGATCCAGGGCAACCATATCCGGTATGAGTACCTGACGTGCCTTGCTTCCTTCGAACGGACCGACGATTCCGGCAGCTTCGAGCTGATCGATCAATCGGCCGGCACGGTTATACCCCAGTTTTAATTTTCTTTGTAACAGGGATGCCGATCCTTGCTGAGCGATAACGATCACTTCAGCCGCTTCACGGAATAATGCATCTCTGTCTGATACATCTATATCAAGTGCCGTGCCAGAATCCTCACCGACATATTCCGGAAGGAGGTGTGCATCAGGATAAGCGCGTTGTCCGCCAATATAGTCAGTGATCTTGGATACTTCAGGCGTATCAACGAAGGCACACTGTAATCGTGTCAGGTCATTACCCTGGGTATATAA
Organism: Robertkochia solimangrovi; assembly: GCF_007279655.1. Lineage (GTDB taxonomy): Bacteria > Bacteroidota > Bacteroidia > Flavobacteriales > Flavobacteriaceae > Robertkochia > Robertkochia solimangrovi. Next base: position 3,999 of record NZ_QKWN01000002.1, read on the forward strand.
CATATCTCCACGGCCGATAAGTTGATCTGCTCCGGGTGAATCCAGAATCGTTCTTGAGTCGATCTTGGAGGTTACCCGGAAAGCAACCCGCGCAGGGAAGTTTGCTTTTATAATACCGGTGATCACGTTCACCGAAGGACGTTGTGTTGCTATGATGAGGTGAATTCCGATCGCCCTTGCCAACTGTGCCAGACGAGCGATAGGTGTCTCAACTTCTTTTCCTGCAGTCATGATGAGATCTGCAAACTCATCTATCACAAGAACGATATAAGGAAGAAACTGGTGTCCGTCATTTGGGTTCAGTTTACGAGCCTTGAATTTTGTGTTGTATTCCTTGATATTTCGAACCATCGCATTTTTCAAAAGCTCATAGCGATTGTCCATTTCGATACACAGGGAGTTTAGGGTATTGATCACCTTGGTATTATCGGTAATGATCGCATCTTCACTATCCGGTAGCTTTGCAAGGAAATGCCTTTCGATCTTATTGAAAAGCGTTAGTTCCACCTTTTTAGGATCCACCAGCACGAATTTAACCTCTGCAGGGTGTTTCTTGTATAAAAGTGAGGTGAGCATAGCATTGAGTCCGACCGACTTACCCTGACCGGTAGCTCCTGCCATTAACAGGTGAGGCATTTTAGCCAGATCGACGACGAAGGTTTCATTACTGATGGTCTTCCCGAAAGCGATCGGTAGTTCCATTTCCGCATTGTGGAATTTCTTGGAAGCGATTACAGAGCGCATCGATACGGTGGAAGCCTTTTTGTTCGGTACTTCGATACCGATGGTACCTTTCCCTGGTATCGGAGCAATAATACGGATACCCAGAGCTGAAAGGGAAAGTGCTATATCATCTTCAAGGTTCTTGATTTTGGATATACGAACTCCGGCAGCTGGGACGATCTCATATAAAGTTACGGTAGGACCGATAGTAGCTTTGATCTGACTGATATCGATCTTATAGTTTTTAAGCGTATCTACAATACGGTTCTTATTTTCTTCCAGTTCCTCCTGGTCGATAGTTATGCTACCGGCACCGTAATCATTCAACAGGTCTAATGGAGGGAATTTATAATTGCTTAGTTCCAGTTTCGGGTCAAATTCGCCGAAATCACTGACCAGTTTTTCAGCGCGAACTTCAGATTCCTCTTTTTCCTCATGAACTTCAACTTCCATTTGAAGTTCTGTATCACTGTCGGCGGTATTCTTCGCAACCGATGGTTTAGAATACATATCATTAATACTATGCTTCAGAACGGGTTCGGGTACATCTTCCTCATCATCAGCGACTCTGACCTCAAAAGAATTTTCGATATCAACATCGGAAGTTTTATCCGGATCCGTGAATTGATCACTGTTGATAACCTGTGGCGTATGCTCTTCTATATCGCTTTGCGTAACGTTCTCTGTATTGATCGATTTTTCCGGTTTTGTTGCGAAAGTCGCTTCGATCTCACTTCTTGTAACCCGGAAAGCATCCCCGATCTTTTGAGGGGTAAGTTTCAGGCGTAAGACGGAATAGGTGATCAGCATAAAGAACAGGAGCAGGGCGATGCCGATATTCCCGATATAGGCCCGCATGAAATCGTTCATTTCAAATCCTATAGTTCCGCCGAGAAGCGGAGCACGGGAAGCGAAAAAACCTAAAAATATCGATAACCAAATAATGATAATGACACCCCAAAACCATCGATTGGTTAGTTTTTTAGTGTCGATATTCAGGAAAAGGAATAATCCGGTTTGAAATAGAAGGATCAGAAATATAAAGGAAGCGATCCCGAAACCTTTATAGATAAAAAAGTGGGAAATTCCTGCTCCAAATTTATTGAGCCAATTCTCAGCTTCTACTTGACGATCTCCGAATTCTTTTAGTAAACTCTGATCTTCCTGCCAGGTGGAGAAGAAGGAAATAAAGGCAATAAAGCATCCGATGCTAAACAGCATCAGTAAACTACCAAGAATGATCTTTTGTTGATGAGAAAGTTGAAATTTTGGTAGTTTTTTAGTTGAGGATGAATTATTTTTTTTGGTCTTTTTCCTGGCCATTAGCAACTATAGGTTTAAAACAAAAGTACTAATTACAAACGTACAGTTTGCATTTATATTTTTAAAATATTTTGGGAATGTAAATGATCAATCCGATGATAATGGCGATAATCGCAGTCAGGAAAACAGCTCCAGCGGCCAGATCCTTGACGCTGCCGATAACCTTATGATAATCGGGATGCACAAAATCGGAGAGCTTTTCGATGGCGGTATTTAAACCTTCTGCTCCCAGAATAACCGCTATGGTTATGAGTTGTATACACCATTCCGTAGCGGAAATATCAAAGATGAATCCGGCAATACATACCAGAATGGCAATGGTTGTTTGAACCTGAATGCTGGGTTCGGTTGTAATTAAAAGGTACGCTCCTTTCGAAGCGTACCCGATACTTTTAAGTCTGTTTTTTATAAAGGAATTCATCGTTTTATAATACGGCAAGTGCTGCCTTGTAATCCGGCTCATCCACAATTTCAGGAACTTGCTCTGAATAAAGCACTTTTCCAGATTCATCCAGTACGATCACAACGCGACTTAATAACCCTTGTAAAGGCCCGTCTGTAAAAACAAGACCGTAATCTTCTCCAAACTTACCATCGCGGAAATCCGATAGATTGACGACATTCTCCAATCCTTCAGCGCCGCAAAACCTTGCCTGAGCGAATGGAAGGTCTTTGGAGATACACAGCACCTTGGTATTTTCCAAAGACGACGCACTCTTATTGAATTCGCGTACCGAAGCAGCACAGGTACCGGTATCAACACTTGGGAATATATTCAGGATCACTCGGGAACCCTCAAAGTCATTTAAAGTTTTTCCGGAAAGATCCGTAGCACAAAGCGTGAAGTCCGGAGCTTTACTACCTGTTTCCGGAAGTGTACCGGAAGTATGAATTTCATTACCTTTTAATGTTACTGTTGCCATTATGTATATTTAAGTTATATCGTAAAATTACAAATTATGAGTTATGAATTAAGCATTAAGAGTTAAGAATTATGGATTATGAATTATTTACTGCGTTTCTGTTTCACCGCTTCACAAGGTAACATGTAACATCGTAACTAAATCGAATTGAGAATTTAGAATTGAAAATTGAGGATAAGGTAAAAAGCCTACAGCTCACTACACAATTGCCACCAATGCCACTATTGTCACTAATTATTGCTTATTTTCTATGTTTAAATGTTAATAATTACGAATAACCGAAAAATCATGCTGTTTGACCCTTTCACTTGAAGGTGAGTTGAATACATGGTACTTTCACCCTGTGTTTACAAAATAGTGAATGCCCTTTCTGTACTTGTTGTAGTATAGGTGGTGAAGGACTTATATAAGTTTTGACCCGGTTTGCCCTGAATCATGTCTGTGACTTTCTTTACTTATGTCCAAAGCTTTAACCTGTAAAATTTATGACTATGAGAGGGATCTTGTGTACAGGAGTGATGGGCTTATTATTGACAGCCTGCTCCCATGATGTTATCGATGTGTTGGATCCGGACAATGACACGGATACTGTTAAAACTTTTACGCTTCACATTCCGGATGTTGATGAACTCACATCCTCCACCAATTTATTAAAATCTTCTGCGCGTACGCAAACCGGAGATGTTGAGATGTACTTCGAATGTGGCGAATTCTCATTTACGGAAGAGTATTACAGTAATAATGAATCCGGTCTCTATTATGTGAACGCCCTTACCGATAACGATGAAATCATCGGTCATCGTTTATATATAACTTTTGGAGTACCGAGCTATGTTACGGGGCAGATATCAAATATTGAGGTGGTATCACCGGATCTCGGTGTTATCTACACGGTAGACCAACTAGAAGGATTTAATCGTCATTGGTTTACGGTGCCTGAAGTTTCTAATGCAATGTATTTAAAATATGAAACGGAATATGGTACTGTTTTGAGTGACCTTGCCACGGCATCACCAAATGGAGTCTCAATAGAAGTATGTGATTATACACCAGATTGCGATCTACCAGAAATTCAGAAATTATTGAAACTTCTTCCGGATACTTTTACCGTTAACTTCTACGAAGATGAAACCTTGGTTAAAAGTCTCACGGATCTCACCGCAGGCGATCATACCGTCGAAATAAGAGGAGGGGTTTATGATATCCGGATTGAAAGTCAGTTTTCGGAAAAGTCCGGGAATTCGATGATTCCTGAGATGACGACTTTAAATCTTCCTTTAACCGGAGGAGACACCGCTGTAGATCTGGCAAGCAATAATACAGTAGAACTGGATGTATACAGCGAATATGCCGCTATATTTACACATAAGAAGGAATTACGCGCTTACACGAATAACGGTAGTTCCATCTTTCCATATTTTTTATATAGTGAGGAAGGCTCTGCCTATGATGAGTTTCCCTTATGGTCAGTAGATTATGGAGCATACTATTTGGCCTTGTTGCATTCTTCTGCGACGAATCCTGAAATGAAGATTTTTAGCAGAGAACAGTCAAATGATCCGTTGCTTTATCAACCTGAAAATCTGAAACCACATACGCTTTATAAGTTACGTGTCTGTGATGTTTACGAACCGAGTATCACCTGGGAACAACGTGAACTTCCAGAGATCCACTTTACGCTTACAAGACAGTAAGAGTTAAGAATTAAGAATTAAGAATTAAGAATTATGGATTATTAACTGCGTTACTGCTTCACTGTTTCACAAAGTAACATGTAGCAAGTAACTCAGGTCACTCTGGTATTTTGGGCTAAAGGCCCACAAATAGCGACGACACTTTACAGTGCGCCAGCAGACGAAAAGCTTTTAACCCAACGATATAAAAAAAAGGCTACCTGAAAGGCAGCCTTTTTTTCTTTTTCTTTTTCAATTTTTCCCATCGGGAGGGGAGGAACTATTTATCGATAGAACCAAGAACCCTTTGCATAAAGGCATTGAGTGCCTTTTTTTCGTCTAATCCGTCCTCGCGAATCATTTTATTGACCTCCAGGGCTCCATACATATTGGAAAGCAATTCTCCTATCACATCCAATTCTTCATCTTTTAATGAAGGTACTTCCGTTATTGCTTCCAGTGTTTCAATGGTTTCAATAACATAATCCTGGTCGTTCTCAGCGATGAACTTCGATAGTTGTTTAATTACCGGCAGCTTCATCTATAAAAGATTTTAGGACATCAGTTTTATTGGTCTGAACCTGGTTCGCTACAGTTCCGTTCTTAAAAACGGCGAACGTAGGAAGGTTATCAACGTTAGCCAGTTTCCTTGATTCAGGATATTTCTCAGCATCCACGATCGCAAAAGTTGCATTCTCGTGCTCCTGAGAGAACTTCTTGAACTTAGGCTTCATGATGCGGCAATTACCACACCATCCGGCTGAATACTGTACAAATACAGTTTCGTTCTCCTTTACCAGTTCAGTTAAATTATCTTGTGCTAATTCTACTAACATTATATGCTTAGTTTACGCTTAAATATTCAGCAACTCCGGTTCTGTTTGCAGACATTGCCTGTTTTCCTTCTTCCCAGTTTGCAGGACAAACTTCACCATTCTTCTGAACGTGTGCATAAGCATCGATCAAACGAAGGAATTCGTTTACGTTTCTTCCCACTGGCATATGGTTAACACCTTCATGAAATACTAAACCGTCTTCATCGATCAGGTAGGTTGCACGATACGTAACGTTATCACCTTCGTAAACATAGGAATCAGTTTCTTCGTTATAGGTTTCAGAAGAAAGATCAAGGATACGAAGCATATTAGCAAGGTTTCTGTTGCTATCTGCTATCAGTGGATAAGTTACTCCTTCGATTCCACCATTATCTTTTGCAGTATTCAACCAAGCGAAGTGAACTTCAGCAGTATCGCATGAAGCACCGATCACTAGGGTATTTCTTTTTTCAAATTCAGGAAGAGCTGCCTGGAAAGCATGTAACTCTGTAGGACAAACAAAGGTGAAATCCTTTGGATACCAGAACAGGATTACTTTCTTTTTATTCTTGATCGCCTCTTCAAGAACATTGATCTTAAAAGTGTCTCCCATTTCATTCATTGCATCAACTGCAATATTTGGAAATTTTTTACCTACTAAAGCCATTTAAATTTTTGTATTAATGTGTTAAACTTTACCGCAAAAATACGACTTCAGCTCAGGGTGTAACTGCCTTTTAGATTATATTAACTTATGATAAAATAGGCTTCTCTAATGGGCGTAAAAAAGAGGGGCGAATTATGATTAATCCTTAATTTTTGGGGGAGGAAATTGTGTACTTCGTAACGAAAACGTTAGAATGTTTTGGGGTTTTTAAATATGAATTTGTACTAACCCAGTGACGTGCACCTGACGGTGCTTAGTGTCGATCTTGATTGCTGACGCAATCAATTCTCTAGTGTCGCGGGTTGTTTTGCTGGCGCAAAACTCCCTTGAGTGTCCTTACGGCTCGCTTCGCATTGCCTTTTTGGGTTCGCTGCGCATCGCCTTTTTGGGCTCGCTTCGCATTGCTTTTTTGGGCTCGCTTCGCATTGCTTTTTTGGGCTCGCTTCGCATTGCTTTTTTGGGGCTCGCTTCGCATTGCTTTTTTGGGCTCGCTTCGCATTGCTTTTTGTACCGGATCGTATTTATTGATCATGTACTTGACATAAATGTCATTTAAAGGATTTTCCATATTTCAATCTTTTATGTGTAGAAAAAATTCTATAATATAGATTTCTAAACTAAATTATTATGGGAGTAATATCAGATAAGAGTTTTCAATTTGCCTTGAATGTGGTTGATGTTTTTAAACAATTAAATTTAGAAAAGAAGGAGTTTGTTATGAGTAAGCAACTTCTTCGCTCAGGAACAGCGATCGGTGCATTGTATCGCGAAGCAGAATATGCGGAAACGAGATTGGATTTTATCCATAAACTTTCCATTGCTCAGAAGGAATGCAGTGAATCTATATACTGGATCGAACTCTTGCGCTTGGCAGAACTTATCGACCAGAAAGATTATGAAACTCTTACCACCCAATCCATGAACCTGATGCAACTTATAAAAAGATCCATCATAACCGCCAAGTCCAATAAGTCGGACAAAAAGGAAGAAAAATGAGCCTGCGAAGAAGAAAACCTGAGCCCGCGATGAAAGCAATGCGGAGCGAGCCCCAAAAGGCAATGCGACAATAAAATAAGGCAATGCGAAGCGAGCCGTAAGGACACTCAAGGGAGTTTTGCGCCAGCAAAACAACCCGCGACACTAGAGAATTGATTGCGTCAGCAATCAAGATCGACACTAAGCACCGTCAGGTGCACGTCACTGGGTTAGTACAAATTATTATTTCTTAACCAACCTCCTGATCTTAATATTCAACGCCGCAAACAATAAGGTCATAAACGGACTCAAATAATTGAAAAACGCATACCCCATATAAGAAACCGTATCTACCCCAAGTACGCCACTTTGATAGGCACCACAGGTATTCCAGGGAACAAGAACCGAAGTAACTGTACCTGAATCCTCCAGAGTACGACTTAGATTTTCCGGCGCGAGACCTTTATCCCTAAAGGCCTTTGCATACATTTTGCCAGGTACTACGATAGCGAGATACTGGTCTGATGCAGTAGCATTCAGAATCACGCAACTTCCTACAGTACTGGCGAATAATCCGAATACCGTATGAAATGCTTTTAGTAAGGCACCACTGATTCTGGATAAGGCACCAATACCATCCATGATACCACCAAAGACCATGGCACAAAGTATAAGCCAGATAGTCCCGAGCATTCCCTGCATTCCTCCGGAAGTGAAAAGATCATTAAGAGTAGCGTTAGTAGTTTCAACCGCAGTATCCACGGTGATCGCATTCATTAGTCCTTTATAACCAGAGATAAAATTCAGATTGTCTGCCCCGGATACTGCCAGAACGATATCCGGTTGAAAGATCAACGCAAAGATTCCTCCTAAAAGCGTACCTACCAGCAGGGCAGGAAGTGGAGGCGTTTTCATAACGATCAGACTGATCACGGCAACAGGTACCAGAAACAACCAAGGCGTAATATTAAAAGCTTCATCGATCGATGCAAGCATTCCCGAAGTATCAGGGGCTGCAGATGTATCTAAAGTTAATCCTATAATTGTGAAAATAATAAGTGTAATAATAATCGTAGGTACCGTGGTAATCGCCATATAACGAATATGGGTGAACAGGTCAGTACCCGCCATTGCAGGGGCAAGGTTGGTGGTATCACTCATCGGGGACATTTTATCTCCGAAATAAGCTCCGGATATAACAGCACCAGCCGTCATTCCTGAAGGGATTCCCAATGCATTACCAATTCCCACCAGTGCAATACCAACGGTAGCAGAAGTGGTCCAGCTACTTCCGGTAGCGATAGAAATAATAGCACAGATCACTACACTGGCAGCCAAAAAGAAGGTTGGATTCAAAATTTGTAAGCCGTAATAGATCATGGCAGGGATTACGCCACTGATTAACCATGTTCCCGCTAAAGCACCTACAAAAAGCAGAATGAGGATGGCACCGGAGGTCGATTTAATATTATGAGCGACCTCTTCCATCATGGTATCAAAACTCACTTTGTTCCATAAACCTACCAATGCCGCAACCGCACCTCCAATAAGCAGAATGAACTGATTACTTCCACTGAGTGCATCATCACCATAAACAAAAACATTAAAAGCCAGCAGGCCCACTAAAATAACAATAGGAAGCAACGCTTCCCAAATACTCAATTCTTTGTTTTCGATGATCTTTTCGTCTTCCATGAAGTGGGCTTTTAGGGAGTTTTTTAAAAATTAGTTGTAATGTTACGATTTACTGTGACATTTTCCAAACCTTTATCCAGTGGTAGGTACCATTGGATGAAGATTTGCACTAACCCAGTGACGTGCACCTGACGGTGCTTAGTGTCGATCTTGATTGCTGACGCAATCAATTCTCTAGTGTCGCGGGTTGTTTTGCTGGCGCAAAACTCCCTTGAGTGTCTTTACTGCTCGCTGTCGCATCGCTCTATTTTACTGTCGCATTGTTTTCTCGCTGGCGCATTGTTTTCTCGCTGGCGCATTGTTTTCTCTCGCTGTCGCATTGTTTTCTCTCGCTGTCGCATTGTTTTCTCGCTGGCGCATTGTTTTATTTTACTGGCGCATTGTTTTCTCTCGCTGTCGCATTGTTTTCTCTCGCTGTCGCATCGCTTTATTTTACTGGCGCATTGTTTTCTCTCGCTGTCGCATCGCCTTATTTTACTGGCGCATTGTTTTTTCGCTGGCGCATTGACTGCCGTTTTTGCTTTTGAAAACATCAAATTAAATCTATATAGAAAATTTACTATATTTGTAAGAAAAAGATTATGAATGATCCCGGATTGACTATATGGAAACGATGTCTGCATCTAAGTGTTTTATTACATAAGATCACCAGAAATTTAAATTATCCCGATCAATTTAAGATAACAGCGAACATCCGCAGACTTGCTATCAGGATACCATCGGTATTGATTTATGGTGCGAGTTTGCAAAATCCGGAAAGTTATCAAACCTATTTAAAAATTACAGTGTCCCTGTTGAATGAGTTAGAGATCTATTTGAAATTACTTCAAAGTGCAACAGGATACCAAACCCATAAGATCATCCAGTGTGAAGTAAGCGTAATCAGATCTATGATTTGCGACTCCCTGATCTCTGAAAACTAATTTTAAATATTCCTAAAATCCTGTACAAACTTTGAAAGAAGATTTATGCTGAACTATTCGATAAATTAACAAAAGTTAAAAAACGGGGACCAGATTACATAATACAATTTAGTCTTTTACGGATTATAATTATACTCTTATAAGTATAGAACTACAGGTCCATATTATCCGTTAAATTTTAATGCTTTCTGTTGTAAGAAAGCAATCGATTATTTTGGTGGTTTCATCGAATACACTGATAATCAGTAAAGTGCGTTAGAGCCTTCTCTGTTTAAACTCTGGTGTCAAAAAGAAAGAAAAATCGCTATATATTATTGATAATAAGCTATTTACGTGTTTTTCTAATTCATTTATTTGACATAACTTTTGACTTTGAATGCAAATTGTGATAGCATGGATGTGACCCGAATTTATAATGCGATTCAGAGCCGGGGGAAAAGGAATACCTTAAAAATTGTGAATCGGTTGTATAATGGTTCTTATGAAGGTGGAAAGATTTTTTGTATCGGACTTCATAAAACCGGTACGTCGACACTCGCTCATTTTGTGGAGTGTTTTGGTTTGAAAGTAACTCATTCTGTTGATTGGATCGATAATCCGTCTAAGATCAGTAAGTATGATTTTTTCTCCGATGGTGGAAGTCATTTTGATGGGATGAATGAAATCGATTATAAGTGGCTCTTCTATGAATACCCCGATGCGTTGTTTATTCTTCAGACACGGGATACCCGTAAATGGTTAATGTCTAAATTGAGGCATGCGGGTTGGAATGAAGAGACTTGTCCGGAACCTGATGATATCGCAAAAATAAGTCAGGAAAACTGGAGGGGGAAGACACTCTTACATATTCAGAAATATGTCGAGCACAAAAGTAATTATGAACGATCCATACGTGAGTTCTTTGAGGAAAATGGTAAAGATCGATTATATGAAATCGATATAACCGATAAAATGAAGCAGGAGAAATATTTAAAAGGATTGAAGTCATTTTTAAATCTGAGATCGGTAGTGCCGGTAGAACTTCCTCATTCGAACAGACTTCGAAATAGTTTTAAATTACCTCCGGAGGTTTCAGATTTTATCGAAAAATTATTTGATGAGGATATTACGGAAAGTTCTGCTAAAAATCAGGCAAGCTAAAGAGATATTGTGCTCGCTATTGTAAGCAGCGAGGTTTTTGTTACGATCAATTAGCTGAATATTTTAATTTCCTGTTTCTCCGTTAACCAAAAGAAACCGGTGTCCTTGAACTTGGTGATCATTACATCGCAAAACGGAGATAGTAATCTCCGCTGCGATTGTAATAAAGTTATATTTAGTTTGAAGCAACATGTGCAGTTTGAAAGCATTTTTTCATTTCTGAATAGGTTCGCTCGATATCATTGTCGAGTCCGATTGAAAAACGAATTAATCCGTCACTTAATCCCATTTCTTCTTGCTCCTCTAATGGTATTTCAGAGGAAGTGGACGTCCCGGGAGCGCTGAATAGTGTTTTATAGAACCCTAGTGATACGGCAAGATAACCGAGATTTCTTTCCTGCATCATTTCCATAAGTTCATTAGCGCGTTCCAGTGAGCCAACGTCAATTGTAAGCATACCACCATAACCATATTCGGAATTCATTTGATTCTTAAACAATAAATGACCTTTATGAGAAGGTAAACCGGGATAAACCACTTTAAATCCGTCTTTTTCAAATTGTTGGGCCAGGTATAGTGCATTTTCACTGTGTTTTTTCATGCGGATATGCAGCGTTCTCAGGTTTTTCAAAATCGAAGCAGCACGTAGACTGTCCATTGTACTTCCTAAAAGCATTCCAGCACCATCATTGACATCCTTTAGGGCGAGACAGAATTCTGTGGAACCACAGACAACACCACCGACACAGTCGGATGCTCCATTGATGAATTTGGTCAGACTATGGATCACCACATCAGCTCCCATTTTGGCTGGTGCAATATTGAGAGGTGAAAAGGTGTTATCAACTACCAGTTTGATTCCATGTTTACGGCAGATGCGGGAAAGTTCTTTTATATCGGCAACTTCAAGAAGCGGATTGCTCACAGCTTCACAAAATATCACCTTGGTTTCAGGGGTGATGGCAGCTTCGACTTTTTCAGGATCGGTAATATCGACGAATGATGTACCTATCTCAAAACGGGGAAGGAAATTTTTCATGAAGGCATAGGTACCTCCATAGATCGTTCTGCTGGAAACAATATGATCGCCGGTGCCACAAAGTTGTAGAAGTACCGCGGTGATCGCGCCCATACCGCTGGCAGTCACATTGGCTGATTCAGTTCCTTCCATGGCAGCCAAGGCTTCACCCAGGTAAAGATTGGATGGAGATGAATGGCGTGAATAGAGGTAACAGCCTTCCGTATTTCCTTCGAAGGTATCGAACATCGTTTTTGCAGATAAAAAAGTATACGTGGATGAATCGGAGATCGAAGGATTGACACCCCCGAATTCGCCAAAATATTGCAGGTCCTGTATTTTGTCAGCCGGATTGAATTTCATGATGTTTTGGATTAAGATTTTATACAAATTTCTATAGTAGCAGTTTAAAAATCAATAAATAAATTATTTTATAGATTATAATTCTATTTATGGAAATAAATTTAGATTAATTTTCATATTTTTGAATAGAAAGTAGATTTACCCTGAAAAATATTCATGATGCAACTGGATAATACTGACCTGAAACTGATCTCATTAGTTCAGAAAGACGCCAAACAGACTACAAAACAATTGGCATTACAGCTTGAATTATCAAATACAGCAGTGTATGAACGGGTTCGAAAATTGGAAAGAGAAGGCGTGATTACCGGGTATACCGCTTTATTAGACCGGGAAAAATTAGGGAAATCATTTGTAGCCTTCTGTCATGTCCGTTTAGCACGTCATACCGCAGATAATGTAAAGGAGTTTGAAAGGGCAGTAGTTAGGTTGACGGAAGTAGCTGAATGTTATCATGTAAGTGGTGATTACGATTACATGTTAAAGATCTTTGTAGCGGACATGCCGGCCTATCGCCAGTTCATGGTAGAAAAGCTCACCGGATTACCGCATATTGGAAATACCCATTCTGTTTTTATGATTGGGGGGATTAAGGAGTAATGAAATTCATTTAAATAAGTATATTGATTCTAATTTTTACCTAAAATTAGCTACAAATAAAGTATCCTGCATCCCTTTCAAAATGCCTATCAATTCATTTGTATATCTTTCTGCTCCATCAGTGTTTAAATGATCCGAGTTGTAAAATAAACTGTCCGGATATTTTTTGAAGGTGAGATCTATTATGGTATTGTTTTTTTCTAATTTTCGCTTTAATTTATTAAATCTATTTAAATTAATTTCGGGAATATGCGTTTGATAGGTTTTATGAACTGGATGGCTAACCAATATGAGCTTTACATTTTTTGAAATACATAAATTAACTATCGAATCTAAATAGGAAATAGCGGTTTCTGAATTTCCTACTAAATTATCATCTTCATAATAATGTCTCTTAATGGAGGATTCCCAATCACTTGGATCATTAAGATTTGAATTTTCATAGTGACCAATGTATTGAATATGATCTTCCCAAATTTTCAATGCATTAAATTTCATCCATGTTTTGAAAAGGATATAATAATTTAATTTTATTTTTTTATTGAGGTTGTAATAATCCTGTATCGGATAACTCCTTTTAAACATTTCGTAAGCCCATTTCTCGTTTGAGAATTTTAAGTCATTAAATGCCGAAATGTTATGTGGTGCAAAACCTAATATTAACGTGTCTGGAATATTTTTTTTGAAAACTTTTTTGATTTTCCAAAAACTAATGACGTAGGGTTCGCCATTTTGAGAAATGTTTAAAGCATTATTGAACTTGTCTGGATTTATTCCTCTGTGAGTGTGTGAATCTCCATCAATTAAAATATCAAACTTTTTTAAATTAAGGTCTACGTCGTTGTAAGCATGGTAATTTAAAATAATATTCGTCCCAAAGTATATTAAAATTGGAATAAAAAATAGTGATAATTTTTTAATGAACTTTTTCATGTCAAAATTGGAAATAAATAAATTCCTGTTGCTTACCGGAGCCATAGAAAATTGCAAAAAGAATTAAGTAATAAAATGCCCATTTTATGGGGCGTTTCCATTCTAAACCAAATTTTTCCAAGGCATATTCTCCTGTTCTGCCTTTCCATTCAATAAAGATGAAAATGGTTAATAAAGCTAGAATTGTTTTGTATTTCCAATAGGAACTTAACAAAATATAGGAACCAGGGTGGTGAAACATATCAAAGATATATTGAATGGCATGGGATACATTTTCGGCTCTGAAAAATATCCAGGCAATTACGGTTAGTCCAAATGTTATCAGCATCATTGATAACTCTTTTAAGGAAGGTAATGGTTTACTGTGTGCAACAATATCTATATGGTTCCTGTTATTTTTGGTTATTAACAGTGGAAGAAAATAAATAGCATTTAGTGCACCCCAAACAATAAAGGTCCAGTTAGCACCATGCCAGAAGCCGCTAACAATAAAAATTATAAAGGTGTTTCTAATCTTCATACTGTTACTTCCGCGACTTCCTCCCAATGGAATGTATAAGTAATCTCTGAACCAAGTACTAAGTGAGATATGCCAGCGTCTCCAGAATTCAGCGATATCTCTGGAAAAATAGGGGAAGGCAAAATTCTTCATCAGATCAAAGCCAAATAAACGGGAAACTCCAATGGCAATGTCGGAATATCCGGAAAAGTCACCGTAGATCTGAAAAGTAAAGAATATGGCCCCTAATGCCAGCGTACTTCCTGAGTATTGATCACTATTATTGAAGATCTGATTGGCGATTTCGGCACAATTGTCGGCAATGACCACTTTTTTAAACAACCCCCATAGTATCTGTCGCATACCATCTACGGCCAGGGCATATTCAAATCGACGTTTTTTATAGAATTGGGGTAACAGATGTACGGCCCTTTCAATAGGTCCGGCTACTAATTGCGGAAAGAAGCTCACAAAGGCAGTGAAGGCGATAAAGTCTTTGGTGGGTTCAAGTTTCTTTTTGTATACATCGATGGTATAGCTAAGGGTTTGAAAGGTATAGAAGCTAATTCCCACTGGAAGGATAATATTTAAAGAATTCGCATTGATCGGCATGCCTAAAAAGGAAAATGCGGTAATGAAATTATCCAGGAAGAAATTGTAATATTTAAAGAACCCCAGAAATCCTAAATTGATCAGAATACTACACCATAACAGGAACTTTCTTTTACCGGTATGATCCGTCTGATCTAAGGTGCGACCTATCAAATAATCAATGACTGTACTAAATAAGATGAGAGACAGAAAGCGCCAGTCCCACCAGCCATAAAAGATATAACTGGCAAAAACGATTATAAGGTTCTGCAATTTCAGGTTGTTGGGGAATACAAACCAATAGATAATAAATACAATCGGCAGGAATATGGCAAAATCCAGGGAATTGAATAACATTTTTGGTTGAGCTAATAAATTCAGAAACAAATCTAAAAGATTATTTGAGGGAAATATAATCGATTAAAG
This sequence comes from Robertkochia solimangrovi, assembly GCF_007279655.1. Classification (GTDB taxonomy): domain Bacteria; phylum Bacteroidota; class Bacteroidia; order Flavobacteriales; family Flavobacteriaceae; genus Robertkochia; species Robertkochia solimangrovi. The sequence goes on from NZ_QKWN01000002.1 coordinate 19,286, forward strand.
AAAAAGCATTAAAATTCTCTAATATTTAATATTAGTCAGGTAAATTTTTGTAAATCATAAACTCTTAAAAGTTACAAGTCATCATTAATCCGTGAAATCCAAAACAATCCAGACAATCTGTGTCCTATATAAAAGAACATTTGTATTTTTGTTATTCGTATAAAAAATTGAATTAAAGTCTACATATGAATTCATACGATGTAGCCGTTATCGGCTCCGGACCCGGTGGGTATGTTGCAGCGATCCGTTGTGCCCAACTGGGTATGAAAACTGCAATCATTGAAAAATATAGCACCTTAGGTGGAACCTGTTTAAATGTGGGATGTATTCCATCAAAAGCATTATTAGACTCATCACACCATTATGAAGATGCGATCAAACATTTTGAGGAACATGGAATTGAGATTCCCGGAGAAGTGAAGGTGAATCTTGAGCAGATGATCTCCAGAAAGCAAGGCGTTGTTGATCAGACCACGAAGGGAATTGAGTTTCTGATGAGCAAGAATAAGATCGATGTTTATCAGGGGATCGGTAGTTTCAAAGATAAAACCAAAATCGATATTACCAAGGAAGACGGAAGTATTGAAACGATTGAAGCTGTAAAATCGATCATTGCAACAGGTTCTAAGCCTTCGACATTACCATTTATCAACATAGATAAGGAGCGCGTGATTACCTCTACTGAAGCTTTAAAGCTCAAGGAGATCCCAAAGCATCTGGTAATTATCGGTGGAGGAGTTATCGGATTAGAACTCGGACAGGTATATCGCCGCTTGGGAGCTGAAGTTTCCGTAGTGGAATATATGGATCGTATCATACCAACTATGGATGGCGGTTTGTCGAAAGAATTGACACGAACGCTAAAAAAATCCGGATTTAAGTTCTATACCTCTCACAAGGTGAAAGAAGTTACCCGAACCGGTGATGAAGTGATTGTGAAAGCGGATGATAAGAAAGGCAATGAAGTGGAGTTCAAAGGAGATTATTGTCTGGTTTGTGTAGGGCGTCGTCCTTACACTGACGGATTAAAGCCAGAGAATGCCGGAGTAAAATTAAATGAAAGAGGTCAGATCGAGGTAAATGATCATCTGCAAACCTCATCAGAAAATATTTATGCCATCGGCGATGTGATTAAAGGAGCAATGCTAGCGCATAAAGCCGAGGAAGAAGGTACGTTGGTTGCAGAATTTATGGCAGGACAAAAGCCACATATCGATTATAATTTAATCCCGGGGGTGGTCTATACCTGGCCTGAAGTTGCTGCAGTTGGTAAAACGGAGGAGCAATTAAAGGAAGCTGGTGTTAACTATAAGACCGGTCAATTCCCGATGAGAGCTTTAGGTAGAGCAAGAGCCAGTATGGATATCGATGGTTTTGTAAAGATTCTTGCGGATGCAGAAACCGATGAAGTACTTGGAGTTCATATGATCGGAGCCAGGGTAGCTGACCTGATCGCAGAAGCGGTAACCGCAATGGAATTCCGTGCCAGTGCCGAAGATATCTCAAGAATGAGTCATGCCCATCCTACCTATGCGGAAGCGGTTAAGGAAGCCGCATTGGCCGCTACGGATGACCGAGCGCTGCACGTGTAACAATATTTATAAATGAAAAAAGCGCCATATTATCGGCGCTTTTTTCATTTATAAATATTATGAAGTGACACTGGTGATATTGGTTATTCCGAATCTTTATCTTGCATATTTACCTTTGCTGTATAGATTGCCTTTGATAAGAGCTTCATTAGCTGTTTAGACTGATAGTAGAGAGGGTCAAAGTCTTTTTTCGATATTTGCTTTGTTGAGCAGAGGAGTGCTATCCAGTAGATGGATTCGTTACATTCTTTTTGTGCAATGGCCATTTTATGAATGAAGTCCTTTCTGGATTCAGCATATTCCGCTTTCCGGTACAAAGCACCTACAGCTACTCCCGAACGTAAAAGTTGTTAACCAATAATTTGATCACGGTCATTTTTGTTAAGTGATTTACAAATTTCTATTATGTCCTTAGCGAATTGAAAACTTATATCTGAAATGGCGCCCATATTTTGTTTATTTGATTTTAAACTTATAGAAAATAACCTATATAATTTAAAAATTTCAAATTATAATCCCTAATAAATATTTTCCTTAAAACACCAAAAAGGCAATTTCACCAGTGTCAATATTGTCGCTATTGTCCCTAGTATCACCAGTGTCACTATTGTCCCTAGCATCACCAGTGTCCCTAAATTTTTATCAGTATTTGTTTGTATAAATTAAGGATTTCTTAAAAATTGTCTTTCAGTGAAATAGGTTGATTATTATTCAAAATAAACCACCTATATTCGATAGTAACTACTACTTAAATTACTAAAAGACAATAAAATTTAACCATTACCAAAACTTTAGCATAGTGAAACGAATTTTGGCTTTCGCAGGAAGTAATTCTTCCACCTCTATCAACTATGAGTTAGTATCATATACCGTATCCTTGATCGATGATTACGAGATACAGTTACTGAATATGTCTAAAATGCCCTTTCCGCTGTATAGTGCAGATATGGAAAAGGCAGAAGGGTTTAAAAATTCTTTGATCGAGCTCCGGGAAGATATTATCGAAGCAGATGGAATTATCATTGGGGTAAACGAGCATAACAGAAATCTATCGGCATATTTTAAAAATCTGATCGATTGGTTATCCCGATTAGACAGGAAATTTTTGGATAAAAAACCAGTTATGCTGACCAGTACATCGGATGGTGATTTTGGTGGCTCACGGTCCTTGAAAATCGCTTCGGAGACCTTGCCGCGATTTGGTGCAGAGATTGTTTCAACCTTTTCTTTACCAAATTACAGTAAGAATTTCTCGGAGAAGAAAGGGATTATCACCGATGAAACCCTGAAGGAGGAAAACAAAAAAGCATTGGATCAATTTCTGAGTTCGTTAATTTAAAGGCTTAAGGGTAGAGAAAGTTATAGTTAGTCTAACTATAATCAATTCTCAATTCTCAATTTTCAATTCTCTCTTAACATATATCAATAATTCTTAATTCTTAGTTCCGGATTGATAAGGTGTTTCCCTATATTCGCATAAAAACATGAAATTAGATTATGCCAGATAAAATTGCAGTTATCGGGCTCGGCTATGTGGGATTACCGCTTGCCAGACTCTTTGCCACGAAATATCCTGTTATCGGTTTCGATATTAATGAATCGAGGGTTTCCGAAATAAATAATGGCAAGGATCATACGTTGGAAGTTGAAGAAGATCTTTTAAAGGAAGTTCTGTTAAAGAAAGTACCTGACTCAGATATCCATGGATTATTCTGTTCTTCTGATCTTTCCGACCTGAAGAGTTGCAATATATTTATCGTGACGGTTCCTACTCCGGTTGATAAGAATAACCAACCTGTATTAACCCCCTTGGTTAAAAGTAGTGAAACTGTAGGAAGTGTATTGAAGCAAGGTGATATTGTGATCTATGAATCAACGGTCAATCCCGGTGTTACTGAAGATGTATGTGTGCCGGTTTTGGAGAGGGTGAGCGGACTCAAATTTAATCAGGATTTTTTTGCAGGATATTCTCCTGAACGGATCAATCCAGGCGATAAAGAAAGAACAATTGAAAAAATTTTAAAGATTACATCAGGTTCAACTCCGGAAATTGCGGATAAGGTGGATGCATTGTATGCTTCTATTATAAAGGCAGGGACTCATAAAGCTCCATCCATAAAAGTAGCAGAGGCTGCTAAAGTTATTGAGAACTCGCAAAGAGATATCAATATTGCTTTTATGAATGAGTTATCTAAGATATTTAATCTTTTGGGAATAAAAACCAAGGATGTTCTGGAAGCCGCAGGAACAAAATGGAATTTTCTCAGGTTTACTCCGGGATTGGTGGGAGGACATTGCATTGGGGTAGATCCATATTATCTGGCGCAAAAAGCTCAGGAAGTTGGGTATTATCCGGAGATCATCTTAACAGGAAGACGATTAAATGACGGTATGGGATCTTATGTAGCTAAGGAAGTGATTCGTCATATGGTCTTAAGGGATATTCGGGTGAAAGAAGCGGAAATTCTTGTTTTAGGAATGACTTTTAAGGAAAATTGTCCGGATGTAAGAAATACCAGGGTGATCGATGTTATTCAGAACCTTTCGGATTATCAACCGAATATCACCGTTTGGGATACCTGGGCAAATCCAAGAGAAGTCAAAGAGGAATATGGTATAGAAATCGTGACATCACTGCCGGAGAAAAAATATGATGCAATAGTCCTAACCGTTGCTCATAAAGAATTTATGGATTTGAATCTGGAAGTACTAAAGAAGGAAAATTGTTTGGTTTATGATGTAAAAGGTGTACTCGGAGAAAAGGCTGATGCAGGACTTTGAAATTATAGATTATAAATTTTAGTGTTTTGAATTTTCTTTTGTTGAGATTATTATTTTGGTTAATATTTTCATGATACTCATACATTTTTCATTAAGCTCTTTAATTTTTATGTGATCAACAAAGGATGTTTTTTCCAAAATCGCAAGCCAATATATGGTTTCATTGCATTCCTTTTGGCAATAGCTGATTTATGAATAAAATCAGCTTTGGATTCAGCATATTCGGCTTCTCTGTAAAGAGTACCTATTGCTGTTCCTGAACGAAAAATTTGTTTACTTAAAAGAAATTCATGATGTTTCTTTTGTAGGATTTGATAATAATGAAGAATTTCAATTGCAAATTCGAAACTTAGGTCTTTTATAACATTCAAGAAAAATAAGGCTTAGAATTAGTTTCAGATATAACTGTCAGGTGGAACTCAAATAAAATTGCAGGTAACAAGTTAATTCTAATGAATTTTAAAAAAGTCTGGGATAGTTTTACTTAGATATTATGGATATCAAAACCGATATTTTAACATATGAAAATATAATTAATAGAGAATACCATAGTTATGAATATTGAGTATTGATGGAAATGAATATGTAAAATTATAATTTAACATTTACAAATTACACTAGAGACTGATTTAAAATATGTTTAAAAAAAATACTTATAACTTACCACTAATAACTTACAACTATAATTATTTATATTTGACTCAAAATAACATTACCAATCTATGAATATAACCTCCCGCATCAGGCTGATGATGATGGCCTTAATCATTATTTCATGTTTGTCTTCCTGTGTTTCTAAAAAGAAGGTGCTTTATTTTCAAGGGATTGAGGATTTGCCTGAAGAGGTAATCACCGAATCCTATACATCAAAGATTCAACCGAGTGATATGCTTCAGATTCGAGTTTCTGCATTGGATAATGAAGCAGTTCAACCTTTCAATATGGGCACGGGCAATAATGGTAGTTCCGGAGGTGGAAATAATGGAGGTGGTTCACGTCAGGCCAATACATTTTTGGTTGATGAAGACGGTTATATCGATTATCCTTATTTGGGAGCTTTAAAGGTTTCTGGGATGACACGAAAAGAGTTAACCGCTGTTCTTAAAGAAAAAATCAGTGAATATGTAGTCGATCCGGTTGTAGTGGTTCTGGTTCAAAACCATGAGGTTATGATATTAGGGGAAGTAGCACACCCCGGACCGGTTAGTATCGATGCGGAAAGATTGACTATAGTTCAGGCTTTAGGGAAAGCAGGGGATTTAACCATTAATTCCAAGCGGCAGAATATCCTTGTGATTAGAGAAGAAGATGGAGTCAAAAAGTATTTCAGAGTTGATGTCACTAAAGCTGAGTTTATGAATTCACCCGGTTATTATCTTAAACGAAATGACATAGTATATGTTGAACCAAATAACTTTAAAATTCAGACACCATTTCGTGGTAGTTTTGGCTTTTTTACGGCAGTTACCTCATTTGTCATAGGTTTAATTGCTTTATTAACAAGATAGGAGTTTATGCAAGAAGCAGTCATTCAGGATAATAAGGGAAACGGAAAAGATAAGGATCCGCATATTAAAGAAATTATCATCCGATATTTAAGATACTGGCCATGGATCTTGGCATCGACGGTCATTAGTTTAGCGGTAGCAATGTTCTATCTTCGATACGAAACTCCAATATATCAAACGAGTTCACGTATTATAATACGTGGAGGCAATAGCGGGGGTGAAGCATCAGAAATTACAGCGCTGCAAAAGCTTGGTGTATTAAGTAGTTTGACTTCTAATAGCCTGGAGAATGAGATCGAGGTGTTGCGATCAGAACGATTGATGTTGCCGGTGGTGGAAAATCTTTCTTTGAATATTCAATACTATATCGACGATGGATTTAATCTTAGGGAAGTTTATGGCAATACTCCATTTGTTATTCGGGTTATCAGTTTTGATGAGGACGTGAATCCACCGGGAGATTTTCTGGATTTCAATATGATCAATAGCGAAGAAATTCGTATTGGAGATGAACTCAATGGAAAGGTGTATGAAATGGGGACTTCCATAGTATTGCCTTTTGGAACCATTATGGTGCTGCCTAATTCTAATGAACGGAAAGTTAGGTTGTTAGGACGTAAGCTCGCATATCATGTAAAGATTTCAAAGCCTGAAAGTATTGCTTCCGGATTAGCAAGAGGAATTAATGTAAATCCATCAAATCGAGGTAGTTCTGTAATTAATATTTCCTTATTATACCCAGTAAGGAGTAAAGCTGAGGATTTATTAAACGAGTTGGTGGATCAATATAACCGTGATGCTATCACCGATAATAATTTAATCGCCAAAAATACTGCTGATTTTATCGATGACCGTTTGCGCATTATTTCTACTGAATTAGATTCTGTTGAAACAAATAAAGTTGAATTTAAGTCTTCTAACAAAATAACAGACATCGGTGCCAAAGCAGGGTATTATGTTTCAACGGCAAATCAATATAGTCAATCTCAACTTAATTATCTCACGAGAATAGAGATTATAAAAAGCATAATGGATTATCTGGATCAACAAGATAATTCTAAAATGTTGCCGACCAATTTGGGGGCTATTGAAGGAAGTTCAATAGGTCAAATTGGAGAGTATAATAAGTTAGTGGTAGAGAGAAAGGAGCTAAGAGAGTCAACTACAGAAAAGAACCCAATAGTTAGAAATTTAGATGCTCAAATCGATGAGTTGCGAGGGATTATAATGGAAAGCCTAAAAGCTGAGATGTCTTCCATAGAAATTGTTTTGTCTGATTTAAGGGCTAGAGAAGATGTTATGAATTCAGAGCTTTCCCAGGTGCCATTAAAGGAAAAGGAATTCAGAGGTATTGAGCGGCAGCAGGGAATTAAGGAAGCACTTTATTTATTTCTATTGCAAAAAAGAGAGGAAGCTTCGATTTCCATGGCTATAACGGCTCCTAAGGCTAAGATTGTTGATTATGCAAAAAGTTCCTATACGCCAGTAACACCTCAAAGAGAAAAGATATTGGGGGGAGCGGTTTTATTGGGATTGCTTTTACCGATATTAATAGTCTATTTACGTGACTTGTTGAATAGTAAAATTGTGGATCGAAGAGATATAGAAAGTCGACTTCGAAATATAAGTATATTAGGAGAAGTTCCAAGAATGACCGGTAAGGTGGAAGAGTATGTCAGTGCTGATGACCGGTCAATTTTAGCGGAAGCTTTCCGGATTATGCGTACCAATTTACAATATATGTTTGTGCGTATGGAAGACCGGGAGCAAGGTAAAGTGATATTGGTGACTTCAACGACCAAAGGTGAAGGAAAATCTTTTACATCAGCAAATCTTGCTTTAACCTTAGCTAATACCAGAAAAAGAACGGTATTGTTGGGGGCTGATATGAGGAATCCTCAATTGTCCAAATACTTTAAACTTCATAAAGAAGATAATGGTCTTTCCAATTTATTATATGATACCAATATATCAATGGACGATATTTTGAAAGAGTCTGGTATCAATGATTATTTGTATTTGATTACATCAGGTGTAATTCCTCCAAATCCGGCAGAATTATTGTTAAGCAGAAGATTAGGCGAATTATTTGATTTGTTGCGTAAGAAATTCGATTATATAATAATTGATACCGCACCTCTACTTTTGGTAGCTGATACCTTTATTGTAGAACCCTTTGCGGATGTAACGCTTTATGTGATGCGATCGGAGTACAGTGAATTACATTTTACAGATTTTCTGGATGATGCCATGCGTAATAAAAAATTAAAGAATGTATCCATTGTTTTAAATGATGTTTCCATGAATAATTTTGGGTATGGCAATAAGTATGGCTATACCTATGGCGGGGAAAAACATGGATTGAGAGCACGAATAAAAAATATGTTTCAGAAAAGTTAATGTAAATGGAAAGCGCCTTTTAAATTTCAAATAATAAAAAATTAAAATTTGAGATTAACCAAATAAAAGTAGGTGTTTGCATTTTTGATTTAAGATAGAATATGGGCGAAGGTAATTGGCAAGTTGTCTGTACAAAGTCAAGATGGGAGAAGAAAGTAGCAAAAGGATTATCTGATCTTGGTATCGAAGTCTATTGTCCTATGATAACGGAAATCCGGCAATGGAGCGATCGTAAAAAAAAAGTCAAATCCCCTTTAATTCCCTCATATATTTTTATACGAATTGCAGATAAGAATAGAAATTTAATTTTTGATATTCCAGGGGTGCAGCGTTATCTTTTCTGGCAGGGCAAACCTGCGATGGTCCGGGATAAAGAAATTCAACTTCTACGAGCTTGGCTTGACGATAAGATCTATTCTGAAGTGCAATATTCCAATCTTGAACCTGGAGTATCACTGGAAGTTTCCGGTGGTGTTTTTAAAGGGCAATCTGCCATTGTGGTAGAAGCTGGAGGTAATCGGGTTAAGCTTGCTTTGCCTCAGCTTAATTGCGTAGTTCGTCTCCGACTACAGGACGTAGGTATTTCGCGTTAATATATTGATTATCTGTAAAAATCACAATTAAAATCACTCTTTTTAATTCTAATAATTATTCGGATTTCACAGCAATAATTTATGATATTGTCGTTTAATTGAATGAATAATTAGCTAACATTTAATTGTGGAAAAGTTGTCCTATTTTTAAGGTTAAGAGTTAGTTAAAACGGGAATTTTTTGTTCTCTTTGTTATAAATCCCAACCCATCTATCCGGCATAAAATGTGACCGGATACGGCGAAGCCGTGGGGCGGATTATGGATTAAGAGTTATGAATTAAGAATTAAGGATTAAGGATTATGGGTTATGGATTATGGATTAAGAATTTAGAATTAAGAATTATGGATTAAGAATTAAGGATTATGGATTATGTATATCTCTGTTGTTGTTTTTTGTGGTTAATATGATTGATATTAGAATTTTTTTTAATCTTTTTGATTGTTTCTCTAGTGGAGTTAGATGTGACGGAGTTAATTCGCCTGTGGTTTTTAAGAGCTTAAGCCAATATATGGATTCATTACATTCTTTTAATGCTATCGATAGTTTATGTATGAAATCTTTTGTTGATTGGGCATAAGTAGCCTCAGCATATAAGGCAGCAACGGCGGTACCTGATCGTAAAAGTTGATTACTGATTATAAACTCTTTATTCTCCTTTTGTAATTTTTTACAGCAATGATAAATCTTAACAGCAAAATCAAAACTTTGTTCTCTAATAGCATTCATAATGATATAGGTTATTGGAAACTATGAATATAGAAAATTTTCTACAAAATAAAAAACAATTAATCCTTAATCCATAATGCATAATTCAAAAAGCTTTAAGTTTGTTGAATCAAAAAGGGAAAATACCGATCATTAAGAATCAAAAAACCAATTAATCCTTAATCCATAATTCTTAATTCAAAAAGCTTTAAGGATGTTATTTCAAAGAGGATAATTGCCGATCATTAAGAATCAAAAACCAATTAATCCTTAATTCTTAATCCATAATTCAAAAAACAATTTTTATAGAAAAATCAATTTCTTTATGGAAGTTAAAGGTCAATTTATAAAGTCAGTATTAGTTACCGGAGGAGCTGGGTTCATCGGAAGTCACGTGGTAAGAAGGTTCGTTAAGGAATATCCGGATTATCAAATTTTTAATCTGGATGCATTAACCTATGCCGGTAATTTGGAGAATCTAAGAGATATTGAGGGAGCTCCCAATTATACCTTTGTGAAAGGGGATATTACCGATGCGATATTTATTGATGAATTGTTCACGAAGTACCGTTTTGAGGGCGTAGTACATCTGGCTGCGGAATCGCATGTGGATCGCTCGATTACAGATCCGCTTGCTTTTGCTAAGACGAACATTCTGGGTACCATGATCCTTTTAAATGCTTTTAAAAATTCCTGGGAAGGGAATTGGGAAGGGAAACGTTTCTATCATGTAAGTACTGATGAGGTTTATGGAAGTCTTGGTGAAGACGGCCTCTTTACAGAAACGACTGCCTATGATCCTAATTCACCCTATTCTGCATCCAAAGCCAGTTCCGATCATTTTGTTAGGGCTTATGGCGAGACCTACGGCCTCCCATATGTGTTGACGAACTGTTCCAATAATTATGGTCCGAATCATTTTCCAGAAAAGCTGATTCCTTTATTTATAAATAATATCATTAACCATAAACCATTACCGGTCTATGGGGATGGAAATTATACCAGAGATTGGCTTTATGTCATCGATCATGCACGGGCTATCGATCTTGTCTTTCATAATGGAGTGAATGCTGAAACATATAATATTGGTGGTTTTAATGAATGGAAGAATATAGATCTGGTAAAACTATTGTGCGCGATCATGGATAAAAAACTGGATCGTGAAGCAGGAAGTTCAGAACAACTGATTACCTATGTTAAAGACAGACCCGGACATGACCTTCGTTACGCGATTGATGCGACGAAGATTAACAAAGAACTTGGCTGGGAGCCCAGTGTAACGTTCGAGGAAGGCCTGGATGCAACGGTAGATTGGTTCTTGAATAACAAATCCTGGTTAGAACATGTAACATCAGGATCCTACCGTGAATATTACGACAAACAATATAATTCTGAATTAGAGTAAGTGGTTTATTTCTTAACTCATAATCCATAATTCTTAATCCTTAATCCTTAATCCTTAATTCAAATATGCGCGGCATTATCCTCGCCGGTGGCTCCGGTACCAGACTTTATCCCATAACGCAAAGTACCTCTAAGCAATTACTTCCGATCTATGATAAACCTATGATCTATTATCCATTATCGGTTTTGATGTTGTCAGGTATACGTGAGATCCTGATTATATCCACTCCGGAAGATCTGCCCAGATTTGAAAGCTTACTAGGTAATGGTAGTACGTTAGGTTTAAACCTGCAATACAAAGTGCAACCTTCACCAGACGGACTTGCTCAGGCGTTTATTTTGGGTGAGGATTTTATCGGAGATCAGGATGTTTGTATGGTTTTGGGAGATAATATTTTTTATGGACATGGCCTTCCGAATATGCTTCGTAATGCGGTAAAGCGTGTAGCAGAGGAAAGTAAGGCTACTGTATTTGGATATTATGTGAATGATCCGAATCGATATGGAGTAGTGGAGTTTGATAAAGATCGCAATGCGATAAGTATCGAGGAAAAACCATTGGAACCTAAAAGTAATTATGCAGTGACCGGACTTTACTTTTATCCAAATTCGGTTATCGAAATTGCTAAAAATGTAAAACCAAGTGCTCGTGGCGAACTGGAGATCACTTCCGTAAATCAGGAATACCTGGAAAAAGGTTCACTCATGGTGGAATTAATGGGAAGAGGATATGCATGGTTAGATACCGGGACTCATGAAAGTCTGCTCGATGCTTCCAATTACATCTATACCATCGAAAAACGTCAGGGCTTGAAGATTGCCTGTATAGAAGAGATCGCTTATGAAATGGGATATATAAGCAAAGAAAATCTTTTAGCGTTAGCTGAACCGCTGAAAAAGAATAATTACGGTCAGTACCTGATCAAACGGGCCAGTAGGAATTAAGAATTTAGAATGAAGAATTAAGAATGAAGAATGAAGAATTAAGAATTATGGATTATGAATTATTCCAATCAATTCTCAATTATCAATTCTCAATTACATAAATTTATAAGTATTAAATGAAATTTACCAGAACGGAAATTCCAGATGTGATCATAGCGGAACCTATGGTTTTTGAAGATGAACGAGGCTACTTTGCAGAGACCTTTCGTTTGGATCAATTAGAAGCATTCACTGGCAATACCTATAACTTTTGTCAGGATAATGAAAGTAAATCGAGCTTTGGAGTCTTAAGAGGGTTGCACTATCAGTTGCCTCCCTTTGCACAAACAAAACTCGTTAGGGTGATCAAAGGGAAAGTGCTGGATGTAGCAGTGGATATTCGCAAAGGATCTCCGACTTTTGGAAAACACGTTAGTGTGGAACTTTCTGAAACTGATAAAAGACAATTGCTTGTTCCCAGAGGATTTGCACATGGTTTTGTGGTTCTAAGTGAAGCGGCTATCTTTTCGTATAAGGTTGATAATTATTACAGCCCAGAAAGCGAAAGAGGTATCATTTATAATGATTCGGAGCTCAATATCGACTGGAAGATCGAAACAAAAGACATCCAGGTATCCCCAAAAGATCAAATAGCGCCTTCCTTCAAAGAAGCAGATTATTTTACTTGAGAGATCTATTTCTTAAAATTTTTTTGTCCTATATCATGGCAGGCGAGGAATCCACATTTCGAAAAAGCGTTAAATAAAATTCTGTTTGAACTTTATCCCGAAGGGTAAAGTGAGTTAATTTTATTTAGTTTTTGAGAAATTATTGGATCGCCGAATGATTAAGACTTGACTTTTTGGTTCGTTTTGTGTCAAGACAAAATGAACATAAATAATATTTTAAGTTCAAATTTTATTAAATGGGGTATAAAGCGAAAGATAAAATAATATTAGTAACCGGTTCCAACGGCCAGTTAGGTATGGAACTCCAGGCCATAGCCGATAATTACGATTACACATTCAAATTTACCGATCGGGAAGAGTTGGATATCACCAATCGTGATCTTGTTCTGAATTTTGTGACAGGGCTCAAACCTTACGCAATAATCAATGCTGCTGCTTATACAGCTGTGGATAAGGCAGAAGAGGATGAGGAGAATGCCGATAAAGTAAATCACCTGGCAGTTTCCTATTTGGCAGAAGCCGCCAAAGAAAATGGTTCAAAATTGGTTCACATATCCACTGATTACGTTTTTGATGGAATGGCTACAGAACCTTATAAACCGAATGATCCTACAAGTCCGCAGGGAGTTTATGGAAAGACGAAGCTTGCCGGGGAGGAAGAAATAAAGAAGTTGGCACCGGATAATTCAGTGATCATACGAACCTCCTGGTTATATTCGGTTTATGGAAATAATTTTGTAAAGACCATGATTCGCTTAGGTAAAGAAGGTAAGGACCTGAAGGTCGTTGACGATCAGCTTGGGAGTCCGACGAATGCTGCAGATCTTGCAAATGCCATCATGGAAATTCTACCTAAATTATCACATTCAGGGAGTCGGACATATCATTTTTCAAATACAGGAACCTGTACCTGGTATGGATTTGCTGCAAAGATCTTTGAATTAGCAGCAATTGAAGTAAATCTATCTCCTGTAACTTCTGATAAGTTTCCCACAAAGGCAAAACGGCCTAAATACAGTGTAATGTCTTGTGTAGGTTTAACCTCGGATTATGATTTAAAAATTTCTGATTGGATAAATAGTCTATCGCTAAATATAAACTCATTAAAATAATAATTTAATGGGAATTGAATGTTTTAGAAAGTATGAATAAATCTTTTATAAAGATGGTTAAGGATTTAAAATCGCAATTAGATTATAAATTAAATAGATCTAAATATGAATTTTATCCTGTATTCTTAATTGGATGTGGTAGATCTGGAACAACTATTCTTGGTGAAACTTTAGGGAAACATTCTGACATTTCTTATTTAAATGAAAGACGGGATCTTTGGCATCAGGCTTATCCTGAGTTCGATATATGGTCCGATAATGTTGAAAATCCAAAGCTAATTGCAGAGAAAAAGGATCATATAAATGCAAAAACTGATTTACTTCAGTTCCTGTTTCATAAAGAACAAGTGAAGGATCGATGTAAAGTATTATTGGAAAAACTGCCAATAAATAACTTCAGGCTTGAGTTTTTAAATGAGGCTTTTCCTGATGCAAAATACATTTATTTACATAGAAATGGATTAGAAGTGGCAACTTCAATTGAGAAGTTAGCTAATGCAGGAAATTGGTATGGTGAAAATTCTTCAAAATGGAAGTTATTGAATGATTTAATCAAGAATAATGAAGAATTTCAAGATTTTAAATTAGATAATTTCGAAAAAGGACTACTTGAATGGAGATTTTCTCTGGAGCGTTCTGAAATGTTTTTTGAGTCTAGTAACCCTGCTAATTTGCATAGATTATCTTATAAATCCTTTATAGATAATCCTGAATTTCAGCTAAAAATGATATTTGATTTTCTTGAGCTTGATCTTGATGTAAAAGAATTAAAAATGATGGCTGAGTCAATTAATCGTAAGAGTAAGATTATTCATGAAATTACTGACAAGGAAAGATTATTAGGAGGCGTTAATCTAGAATTATCAGTTAAGGATGAATTAAGAGTAAGTTATAATAATCCAGAATAGAAATATTTAAAATTAAGAAATATAAAAATAGATCACTGATTTAATTAGTTTCATATGTCACAAGATTTTAAATCCACTAAAAAAATTACCATTTATCAACCACAACCGAATCTTTCATTTATTAAATTATTTAATGAAATTATTAAGGATTTAAAGCCAGCTAATGAATTGGGTTTTCAATTAGCTAAGCGTGATGTAAAGGCTGCCTATAGACAATCCGTACTAGGTGTTGTATGGGCGTTTATTCCTCCGATTGTTACGTCTTTAATCTGGATATTCCTTAACAGTTCTAACACAATTAAAATACAAGAAACACCAATACCTTATCCGGTCTTTGTGTTAACGGGTACATTGCTTTGGCAAATTCTTGCAGAATCTGTAGGACAACCTCTTAAAAGTGTTAAGTCAGGTAAGAGTATTTTAGCAAAACTTAATTTCCCCAGGGAGTCATTGTTAGTTCATGGTTTATATTCATTATTGTTCAACTCTAGTTTAAGAGTATTAATAATAATAGCTGTATTAATTGTTTTTCAAATTAATCCGGGTTGGCAGGTTCTTGGATTTATTCCATTGTTTTTTGGATTGATGGTAACTGGGTTTTCAATAGGTCTTATATCTCTTCCAATTGGAATGATGTATGGTGATATTGCAAGGTTTATTCCTTTTATGATGCAATTCTTTATGTATATATCACCAGTAATTTATCCAATTCCTGATGAGGGAGTCTTTGCAATTTTTAATAAAATAAATCCATTTAGATTTCTTATAGAAACAAGTAGGAATATCTTAACCGGACAAACCGTAGATTACTTATTACAGACCGGAATTGTTTTGATTATTTCATTTATAATTTTAATAATAGGTGTAATAATTTTTAGATTTATTATGCCTGTGATTATTGAAAGAGTTGGTTCTTAGGTTTAGATTTATATACTTGGTGTTTTCAATATTTTAAAAAATAATTATGTCTGAAGTTTTAATTAAAGTTGACAATGTTTCTAAAAAGTTCTGTAGGGATTTAAAAAAATCTTTATGGTATGGAGTAAAAGATATGTCTTCAGCCTTACTGTCTAATAGGAATAATGAATTGAAATTACGAGATGGAGAGTTTTGGGCGGTTAGAAATGTTTCTTTTGAATTGAAACGAGGGGAATGTTTGGGATTGATTGGTCATAATGGAGCTGGTAAATCGACCTTATTAAAAATGATAAACGGGTTAATACGCCCAGATGAAGGTACTATTACAATGGTGGGTAAAATTGGAGCCCTAATTGAGTTGGGTGCTGGATTTAACCCAATATTGACAGGGAGGGAAAATATTTACAACAATGGGATGGTGCTTGGTTTCAGCAGAAAGGAAATCGATGAAAAATATGATGATATAGTAAATTTCTCAGAAATAGGTGAATTCATAGATTCACCGGTTCAAAATTATAGTTCCGGTATGAAAGTCAGATTAGGTTTTGCTGTAGCAGCCCAATTAGAAACGGACATTCTAATAATAGATGAAGTCTTGGCTGTTGGTGATTTGGGTTTCAGAATTAAATGTTTGAATAGAATTTCCCAATTGATAAAGAAGACTGCAATTATATTTGTGAGTCATTCGATGCCACAAATTGCTCGAATTTCTACACATGGCATTTTATTAAGTTCGGGAAAGATCGATTATATAGGTGATAATGTTCCGGAACTTGTGAATAAATATTACCAGAAGTTTGAAAGTGGGGTAAATGAATCTTCCATTGATGAGGATTTTGATTATAATTCTATTAGTATTAATGGTAATATCGTTGAGGTAGGGGATAATATTCAAATGAATTATAGGGATAACTTTGTTTTTGAAGCTAATCTATATTCTAAATTAAACAAAGAGGTACTTGTGTCCCTTAGAGTAGTATTTTTTGACATCGAACAAAAGGCTTGTGCAGAATCATCCGTTGAAGATATCACTGTTTATCCTGGGAAGGAAAATAGACTCAGGCTTGAAATCGGAAATTTGCTACTGGCAAATAATAATTATTCTTTGAATTTTGAAATTTTTGAACAATTAGAGAACGTTCGAGGTAAGGTATATCGATTTGAAAAAAATTATATCAATTTAAATATTCGTGGAATTAATGCTACTTGGGCTCCAGTCAAGTTTTAGAGTAAAATGAAGAATGTTTTAATTTTAGGTTCCGGAAGGAGTGGAACAAGTATGTTGACGGGTATTTTGGCAGACTCAGGATATCATTTAGGGGATAGAAGTGATTATTTAGGAATCAATAAAGCTAACCCTAAAGGTTTTTTTGAAGATTATGAAGTCAATACTATAAATGAAGATCTCATTGCTTTAAACATCATTAATATTCCTGAAAATATTAGGATGAGATTTTTTAGATCCTTTACATTTTATCGGGCACGCTGGTTAGCTCAAATTCCGTCATTTATAAAATTTAAATCTAACAATGCACTGGATGCCAGAATAAAGGATGTTGTAAATAATAAACCTTTCTGTTATAAGGACCCTAGATTTTCTTATACATTGCCAGTTTGGGATAAGTTTCTGAATGAGGATACCGTTTATTTAGTGATATACAGAGAACCTTGGAAAACAGCAGAAAGTATTGTTAGGGAATGTAATGAGAATCCAGCGATACAGGAAAAACTTAAAATGACCTATGACTCTGCTTTAAATACATGGAAATGTATGTATGAATTTCTGCTTAAAACATACAATCAATCTAATGATAAAAGTAGATGGATGTTTATTCATTATAATCAAACATTTGAAAGGGAGACTATTCAAAATATTGAAGAATTAATTCTGGTAAATGTAAATGCCGATTTTGCGGAAAAACATATAAGTAGAACTAAATCCTCAACAAGGACAATTTCCAGGAAAATTGCTCATATCTATAAAAGTTTGAATGAATTGGCCAATTATAATCCTGAAAACTAATTTATAAGAATGAGTAAGGTATTATTTGTATTACATGATGCAAACCGTTCTGGAGCTCAAATTTTTATTCTGCAATTAATGCAATATTTAAAGTTTCAGTTTAATTTGAAATTTGAAATACTATTAAGAAATGCAGATGGAGATCTTCTTGATGAATATAGATCTCTAGCTGATTGTCATTATTGGAATATAAAACATGTATCTAACAGATCATCATTTCTTAGGTCAAAAATTGACAGCAGAAAAAGAGCGAGAGCGAGGGAGGAATTGAAGGCTTATCTCGCGGGTGCAGACTTTTCTCTTATATATAATAATACCATAACTAATGGTGCATTGATAAATGAATTGAGCTTTTTAAAAAAACCAGTGCTTACACATGTTCATGAGATGCAGCATTGGATTGAGAAAAGTGGTAAAAAAAATTTAACCTTCATCAAAGAAAATACAAATTTATTTATAGCGGTTTCCAATGCAGTTAAAAATTGCTTAGTAAATGAATATGATGTAAATCCTGAATCTGTTGAAGTCATTTACGGTTTTGTAAACTTTGAACAAATTCAAAAAAATAAAGGAATTAATTCCCTTAAATCCTTGCTTAAACTACCGAATGATACCATTATTATTGGAGCTTGTGGAGCGGAGATATGGAGAAAAGGTAAAGATTGGTTTATTCCGGTTGCAATAGATTTGTTGAGTGATGTGAACGACCACAGGGTCCATTTTGTATGGATCGGTGGATCCTTAAATGAGAGTTTAAATTTTGATTTAAGGATGAGCGGATTGAAAGATAGAGTACATTTTATAAAACATTTGCCTGAAGCCAGTACCTATTTTGGTGATTTTAAAATTTTTGCAATGTTATCGAGGGAAGATCCATTTCCACTGGTAAATTTAGAAGCTGCAGCTCAAGGAGTACCTATTATCACGTTTGATAAGAATGGAGGCACTCGGGAGTTAGTGGATAAGGGAATTGGAATCACAGTTCCTTATGGGAACTTAAAGAAATTTGCCGATGGCATCAGGTCACTTTTAATTGATGACATGACTTATAATCGATATAAAGAAAATGCTATAGAGGTTATAAAAAATGACCACGATATTAGCATTATTGCAACTGAAATTCATAAAGTAATAAATAGATTCAATGGATAACCTTAAGTTATTATCAATATATCTTCCTCAATTTCATCCAATACCAGAAAATGATAAAGCATGGGGTGAAGGTTTTACAGAATGGACGAATGTAAAGAAATCTAAACCATTATTTGATGGTCATTATCAACCTCATGTACCTCATAGTTCTATTGGCTATTATGATTTAGAGGATCCAAATACCCTTGTTGAACAAGCTAAATTAGCTAGAGAATATGGCATATATGGTTTTGCTTATTATCATTATTGGTTCAATGGTAAAAGATTGTTGAATCTTCCTATAGATAATATGTTATCACAAAAAAAGCCTGATTTTCCATTTTGTTTGATATGGGCAAATGAAAATTGGACCAAACGATGGGATGGTAAGGATGAAGAAGTGATTATGAAGCAGGATTACTCACTGGAGGATGATAAAGAACATATGGAATTTTTATGTAATAATGTGTTCAACGATGAGAGATATATTTGTGTGGATGATAAACCGGTATTTATAATTTACAAGACTGAATTGTTTCCAGACATAAAAAAAACGGTTGATGTTTGGAGAAAGACTGCAAAAGAGCATGGGTTCAAAGATCTGTATTTGGTCAGAGTAGAAAGTATTTCAAGGACCGATCCTTCTTCTATAGAATTTGATGCTGCAATGGAATTTGCACCTGACTGGAATAGTGTGCAACCAAGCACTGAGCATCAAAATTTAAAATCGAGAGATTATGCTCTTACAGTATTCAATATGCTATTGAAAAAATATGATTATAAGGTCTATCGATCCGTCTTTCCCGGATGGGATAACACTGCACGAAGAGGGGAGAATGCAACTATTTTTCTTGGTGCAAATAATGATATCTTTGAATATTTTCTTAAATGTACTATCCAAAATACCTTGAAATTAAATAAAAATGAACAATTTTTATTTGTCAATGCATGGAATGAATGGGCTGAAGGATGTCACCTGGAACCAGATGAAAAAAATGGGTTTAAAACACTTGATATTATTAAAAGACTTACCTCTAATAAAGAGTCAGTACAACTATATAATCAATATTTAAATGCATTGGAAAGAGCGGAGAAAGTGAAAAGTTCGAATTCGTATAAACTCGGAAATGCAATTCTTAATCCCTTTTCCAGAATAAAGAAAATATTAAATGGTTAACGTCTCCGTTATTCTTCCCAATTATAACCATGAAAAATTTCTTGAGCGTCGCATTCATACTATTTTAAATCAGACATATCAGGACTTTGAATTAATTGTTCTGGATGATTGTAGCAAAGATGATAGCGTACAAATTTTAAAGAAATATTCAAACCACCCAAAAGTCACCCATATTGTTTTAAATGAGAAAAATAGTGGTAGTACTTTTATCCAATGGAAAAAAGGAATTGATTTAGCTCAGGGTAAATTTATATGGATAGCTGAAAGTGACGATGAAGCTTCCCCTCATTTTCTTGAAAAACTGGTTCCGGTTTTGGACCGTGATAATAGTTTAGGCTTAGTTTATTCTCAAAGTCTAGTTATTGATGAGAATTCTGAGATTCTTTACAATAAGATCGAATGGACAAACGATTTATCTGAGATACATTGGAAGGAAGATTTTAAAAACTCCGGAAAGGATGAATGTCTGAATTATCTGTGCTTTAAGAATACAATCCCAAATGCCAGCGCGGTTATTTTTAGAAAAAAAGCTATTATCAATAGTCCATTACCGGTCGAAATGAAAATGACAGGTGATTGGTATTTTTGGGTTTCAATCCTTGGGAATACAAATCTTGCATTTATAGCTGAACCTCTTAATTTTTTCAGAGAAACGCAAACTTCAACCAGAGTTCATAATACGATCAAGAAAAGAATTCGTAGGCTCGAAGAAGGATTACTAGTAAGCCTATTGATTGTAAAATTATATAATCCCAAAAATGATGCATTTATTGCTGAGGTCAAAAGAAATCTTCTAAGCTATTTCGAATTGTGTGGTTACAAAGTATTTCTTACGAAACCTCTATTTTGGAATATGTTCTTTTCAAAATATAATTATGTTCTATTGGATACTTTGTACCAGTATTCTTCTCAAAGAAAATTGAAATGATGAAAAAAAAGATTGCGATTGTTTCTCCCAACAAGAATATTTATTCAGAATCATTTATAGAGGCTCATAAGAATTTTTTAATCGGTGAGAAGCATTATTTATATGGTGATTTGATTCCCGGTTTTTCTGATTTGAAAGGCTCATTAAAGCAATATTACTTCAGAAACAACTCTAAAGAAAAGATCGCTAAATTACTGCCTGTTTTTATTTATAATCGTATAATCAAGCCAAAAAAAGAGATAGATTATTTGCGTTTCTATCTAAAGAACGAAAGGATCAAATCGGTATTAGCTGAATATGGGACAACCGGTGCCAAGATAGCAGCTGTGTGTGAAGAACTAAACATTGATTTAATTGTGCATTTTCATGGATATGATGCATCGAAATATGAGGTATTAGAAGCAAATGAAAATGCGTACAGAATAATGTTTAACACCGCTAAAACAATAATAGTGGTTTCTGATAAAATGTTTGAGCAAATAAAGGGATTAGGTTGTCCACCCAAAAAAATTATTAAAAATACCTATGGACCCAGAAATGAATTCTTTTCAATAGAAAGGACGAACGTACAAAAACATTTTATAGGATTAGGAAGATTTGTTGACAAAAAAGCTCCTTATTATACGATATTGGCATTTAGAGAAGTTCTTAAAGAGCATCCCGAAGCCAAATTGACTATTGGAGGAGATGGGCCATTGCTTAATTCATGCAGAAACTTAGTTAGATTTTTAGATATGGAATCCTCTGTACTTCTTCCGGGGGTCTTACTTAGAGAGAATTTTATCGATCTGTTAACCGACTCAATAGCATTTGTCCAACATTCAATAATTGCTGAGGATGGAGATATGGAAGGTACGCCGGTTGCTATTTTAGAAGCATCTGCTGCAGGGTTACCGGTAATAGCTACCTACCATGCAGGAATTCCTGATGTCATAGAGCATGGAAAACATGGCTTTTTAGTCAGTGAGCATGATATTGAAAGTATGGCAAAATATATGAATCAACTTCTTGATGATATTGAGATGTCAAAAAAGATGGGTAGTAATGCCCGAACTAATATTTTGGAGAATTATACCATTGAAAGACACATTAAAGTTATCCAGGATTTATTATAGATAAAAATTAATTTTAGATGCATTTGCATAATATTGCTACATGATTTCCATTATAATTCCGGTATTTAATCGAGAAAAATATATTGAATATACACTACGCTCAGTTCTTGATCAGAATTATGATTATTGGGAATGTATTGTGGTTGATGATGGATCGACAGATAATTCAATTAAGATTATTGAATCGTTCTGTAAGGAGGATTCGCGTTTTCAATTAGTTCATCGAAAGCAATTGCCTAAAGGAGCTCCAACATGCAGGAATATAGGGTTGGATATGGCTAATGGTAAATATGTGATATTTTTAGATAGTGATGATTTACTGGCAAGCGATTGTTTACCCACTCGAATCAAATTAATGGATTGTTCTAAAGAAATGGATTTTGGAGTTTTTAGGGGAATGTTGTTTGCTCAGCATATGGGAGATAAAAATGTATTGATATCTTCATTTGAAAGTAAAGACATCGACCCGATTTTATCATTTATTAATTTAGATATTCCCTGGATAACGCTGAATCCAATTTACAGAATAGAATCGCTACGGATAAATCATATAAAATGGGATGAAGACCTGAAAGGCTATCAGGATATTGATTTTCATATGAATTGTATTTCTAAGAATTTAAAATTTAAAATTTTTGATAAGTCCTTACCAGATTGCTTTTGGCGTGTAGAAAATGAAGATAAGATGGGGTTGAGTCTTACAAAACTCAATTTTTTTGAAAGTAATAATAAGTTCATCGTTAATTTAATTACATATTTAAAAGAATTAAAAAGATTTGGTCGCCGGGAGAAGATCTCATTAATAAAATTTTGCAGACCCTACTTTGATAACATGATTCTTTTAAAGGAGAACAAAGAAACCTTTAAAATTGTTGATTTTATGGGAGAAAATCAATTGTTAACGAAACCTTTTTGTCTTTGGCTTAAATTAAACACAATCATTCAGATCTATTCTAATTATAGCATTCTAAAGAAATTGAGTTACAGATTAACACATAAACTAGTTTGGGGAAAAACACGTACTAATTATAGAAAAAAGTTCTTTTGTACCACTGAATTTGAGCCTATTATATGAATGAAAATAGCCTCTCCTTTACCATAATTATACCAACTTATAATTGCAAAAAAGTAATTTCTGATGCAATAAATTCTGTTGTACTTCAAACTTTTTCAAATTATGAAATAGTTTGTGTTGATGGTGCATCTGTTGATGGAACGGTTGAAGTTTTAAATGAATATGCAAATAAATATTCTTTCGTGAGGGTTTTGTCAGAACCGGATTCAGGGATATATGATGCGATGAATAAAGGGGTTTCAATGGCAGAAGGAGATTGGATTTTGTTTCTTGGAGCTGATGATAAACTTTATTCAAAGCATACTTTGGAAACGGTTTATAGAATGATAAAGTCTAACAATTTTGACTTTGTCTATGGGGATGTAGTGTTACAAGGTTCTACTAAAATATATGATGGACGATTCAATTTATTTAAATTGAATTTTAAGAACATTTGTCACCAGGCGATTTTTTATCATAATAGATTATTTGCTAAAGGAAATACTTTTGATATTGATTTGCGTGTTAACGCAGATTGGGAATTTAATTTGAAATGCTTTTTAGATCCTACTATACGAAAAAAATATATTCCAATTGTGATCTCAGAGTTCAATGAAACAGGAACAAGTTCAAATACGGAAGATGATATCGTTCATAGGAGACAGCAGTTGAGAAAAAGAATGCCTTATTGGATCAGAGTCTTTTTCAAATACAGACATACGAAGTTCGTAAGATTGATTTCTAGATTTTTTTTAAATAATCGTTATGCCTAAGGTATCTGTTGTTATTCCAAATTATAATCATGAAAAGTTTTTAGAAAGGAGAATTGACTCCGTTTTAGGCCAGACTTACAAAGATTATGAATTGATAATATTAGATGATCAGTCAACTGACAATAGTTCGCAAATCATTGAAAAATATGTAAATAAGAATCCTGAGTTGATTAAATATTTTCCTAATTCCAATAATTCAGGTTCCCCTTTTCATCAATGGAATAAAGGAATTGAACTGGCAGTGGGAGAGTTTATATGGATAGCCGAAAGTGATGATCTTGCAGATAATAATTTCCTGGAAGAAATGACTTCTGTGCTCGAGAATGACAGTGATATTGGATTGGTTTCCTGTATTTCTCAGGCCATTGATCAGGATGATCGAATTATCAGTGAAATTCATCCTGTAGTAAAACCCTATGCAAATGATATTTATCCTGTTAAGGATGAAGTGAAAATATTTAAGGGGGAATATTTTATCAGGCATTTGCTGATTAAGCGATGTTTGATACCCAATATTAGTGGCGTACTTTTTCGGAAGCAATGTTACCTGGATTCAGGAGGTTTGAATATTGATTACTCAAGAATAGGAGATTTTGAACTATATTTTAGGATGTTCAATAATTTTGATGTTGCATTTCTTCACAAAAGCCTCAACTATACGAGATATCATGATGATAAACTTTCAGCGACTAACACGAGGGTTTCCTTTGAGGAGTTGAGTAGATTATATACTTCGGTATTTAATACTTTTAATGTCTCATGGAAGGAGCGGCAAGAGATCGTAGCTTTTTATTATACGGTTTATAAACATGATATTTTTTATAATAAAAAGTTTACTTATCCTGAGAAGTTATCAATTTTTCATCATCTGGGAAAGATATCTCCTCGTACTTATAAGGAATTTATAAGATTTTTTATAGGGCATGTATTGTACAGAACAAAGACCCATTTTAGATAACTGTTATTGGTAGGATTTTCTATGAAAAAGATTCTATTTGTTACACACGAAGCCAAACGATCTGGTGCTCCCTTGTACCTGTATGGACTTATTTCTGAGTTCGTGAAATTTGATAAATTTGAAATATCAGTATTGATTCAAAGTAATGGGGAGCTTGAAGAGGATTTTTCAAAGTACGCTTCTATATATAAGTATATTCCAGATTTCTTAAGATCAAAAAGTATTGTTATTAGAACCCTTCTAAAGATTTTGGGCAGAAATAGAACATTAAAACTGTATCAGAAGAATTTGGTTAAAAACATTGATAATCAAAATTTTGATATCATATATTTCAACTCTCTTGCTTCTTTTCGCACTTTCAATCTTTTAAAGAAATTAGAATCTAAGAAAATAGTTCATGTGCATGAATTGGAAATGGTGATAAAAGGTTTCGATCAGGCTTCAATAGAGACTATGCTGAGGGAAAGTGATAGAATTATATCCAGTCAGCGATGTATTTCAAAGATGCTTTTAACCACTTATGAGATTGATCCTAAAAAGCTCATAGAGAATAATGTTTTCCTAAATCCTATAATGCAACTAAAAATTGATGGTTTTGAAAAGGGAAAGGAAAAGGCCAGATTTGTCATTGGTGGTTCAGGACCGGTTGAAAAACGTAAAGGAACCGATATTTTTATAGATTTTGCAATTCGATTTTTAAAGTTGCATACTAATTTACCTATCGATTTTATTTGGATCGGCAATAACAGTTCCTCTTTATATGAAATTTTAAAAAATAAGTTGAAAGCTGAAGGACTGACAGATCGAATTTTTTTCACGGGAAAAGTTACTAATCCTGAAGAACATTTCACTTTACTAAGTACATTCTTTCTTTCCTCAAGAGAAGAAGCATTTGGTTTGGTTGCTCTGGAAAATGCATATGCAGGTGTCCCCTTGATAAGTTTTAATATAGATGGAGATCTTCCTCTATTTATTAATAAATTTAAATGTGGGTCTGTGATTGAAATGAATGATTTTGAAGCATTCGAAAAATTTATTCTCAATTTGTATGGAGATGGAGATTTACTTAAAGAATATGGGAGGAAAGGTAAGCAGGGCGTGATTAAGGAATTTTTAGTAGACGAACAGGTAGGTAAAATTGCAAAAGAAATTATTTCCTTATGATATCGATTATAATTCCATCCAGAATTCCAGATAATTTGCATAGGACTAAGGAAAGTATTGAAAAGACTATTGGTGTTCCATTCCAGTTAATTCATTATAATAATATTTCTGATGGATTGGGTATCATACAGATTTTTGATGCTACCATAAAATCAGCGATATATGATAATATAGTATTTTGTCACGACGATATCATATTTCATTGCGAGGATTGGGGGAAGGAAGTTGTTAATTTATTGAGCAAAGCTGAGATCGGGCTTGTTGGGGTTTCCGGAGCAACTTATAAATCTGAATTTTCAACTTCATGGGTATCTGTTGATCCAATCTATTACAGGAGTAGTGCCTTTTTTAAGGATGCAAGCACATTAAATAAAGAAAATTACAAAGACGAATATTCCGTGGTTGCTTGTATTGATGGAATGTTTATGGGAATTCGGAAGGAGACTTGGAGTGATTTAAACATTGATAAGGACTTATCCGGATTTCATTTATATGATATGGAGCTATCTTTGAAAGTAGCTGAAATAGGGTTAAAAACAATAGTTGCCAATAAGATTATTGTACAACATTTGTCAGAAGGAAAATTTGATAAAAATTGGCTTCTTCAATCAAAAGCTTGGCATGATAAAAACCAAAATAAATTACCGATTGCGGTTGAGAATATAAGTGATGAAGAAAAGAAAATATTAAAGGTTGATGCTTTAAAGAAATGGATTTTGGTAAGAACTAAGCATAACTTCCTGGATTTTGGCATGATCAAAGAATTTGAAATGTTGTTTTTTACCCATAGAAGTTTTGATATAACTTTCATGAAAAGAATTTCTAAGGGTCTTGCAAAAAGGATGTATCTGAATTTAAAGAGTTCTTCAGCCAATCTAAAAAGGACTTTGCTAAATAATATTCTGGTTAAAAGAAGCAAGAACCCTGAATTCTGTATTATATCGAATAATTGTTGGGGAGGAGATGTATATGAGGCTTTTAAAAGGGAATATAATACTCCGTTTATAGGATTATTTATAAATGCCCCTTGCTATTTGAAATTAATTAAAAATCTGGATTTTTATTTGAATTGTGAATTGAGGTTTATCAAATATTCGAAATACGATATAAAGAATATAACCTATCCCGTTGGATTATTGAATGAAGAGATAGAGATACATTTTTTGCATTATAATAATGAGAATGAAGCGATACAAAAATGGAAGAGGCGAATATCCAGAATGCCTGCCGATTCTAAAAAATTTATATTTAAGATGGATGATCGTGACTTTGCTGATGAATCTTTAATGATAGAATTTCATAAGTTACCGTTTAAGAAAAAACTTTCCTTCTCTAAGAGCAAGTTGCATTATTCTGAAAATATTAAATTGACCAACCCGGAAGATCTTATTTTACTTTATACAACGTATTCTTTACTAGATCTTTCTCTATTCTTGAGAACAGGTATAATAAAAAATACTAAGTTCAATATAAATCTCACTAAAATAATAAAATATCCCTCTAAGTGGGCATGACAAAAGTAATATATATATTACCGGATGTAGATGCAGGTGTTACCTCTATTGTAAGAAACCTATTAAAGTTTCGAGATAAAACTGCAGGAATAAACTACAAAGTGATATTAACCAGAGAAATAGAGAGAAACTCAAATCATGTAGACTATAAATTAGATGCTGATGAACAGCACGTGTTAACCTATAGTAAATATGAGAACTTATATGCAGTTTTTAATCGATTAAAAAGGGAAATCCAATCACCAGAGGATATTATTGTGGCAAATGATGGTCTTGAATTACGCATGATCAATGCGTTGGGGATAAAAAATCGAGTTGTTTATATTATTCATGGAGACTTTGAATATTATTATGGTTTAATCAGGAAGTATGGAGGAATCATTGACAAAATTATTGCCTACAGCAGTGAGATAGAGGTAAAGGTAAATAAACTGGTTGCAGATCTGAACTTCTCCATTGAGGTTGAATTGAATTATTATCCAGTACCAGAAATCGAAATTAAAAAAGATTTTGAAAGATCAATTGATTTACTGTTTGTGGGTACCTTTGTTAAAAGGAAAGGCGTTCAGTATCTCCTTCAGATATATCAAAAGTTACGGTCTGAAAATGTTCATTTTAATCTACATCTTGTTGGAGGTGGAGAACTTGAAAAGGAACTTTTTGATGCTTTCAGAAATGAAAAGAGCGTTGTATTCCATGGATTGTTATCGAATGATAAAGTCATTGAAATAATGAAAATGTCAAAAGTACTTTTGTTTCCGTCCTTATCGGAAGGACTGCCAAATGTACTCGTTGAAGCTATGAAGGCAGGATGTGTACCGATTAGTCATGACTTACCCAGTGGGGTACATGATCTTATAGACCATGGTGTTACCGGATACATTGTTAATATTGGAGCAATAGATGAATTTTCTGCTTATGCAGAGAGTTTACTTTTAAATCAGAATATCAGAGAAGACATTTCTGTTCGTACCAGTTCAAAAATGAACGATATGTTTGAGCCTTTCGAAAATGCTAAAAAATATGAGAAAACTATTTTAGGTACAAGTGGTAAAAAAATAAAGGTCTATAATAAGATCAATGAAGGAGGATTTTTGAATAAACCTTTCATGCCTAATTTTTTTGTAAAAGTAATCAGGCGTCTAAAATTGAATAGTAAATTATAAAAGATCTTAATTCTTCATTTTGAAGAATAAAACTGTATTTTTCTGTGGATAAAAGTATTGAAAGAATTTATATATCTTGTCACAAAGGTGATTTTTGGCAAACTAAGATTTGTGTGGCCTCTATTCGGTATTGGTATCCGCAAATTCCAATTTTTTTGATAAAGGATCTGAGCAGTGGGCAATTCGATACCTCATTCTTGGAGTATAAGTTTAATGTTGATATAGCAAAGTTCCCAATAGATAAATTTGGCTGGGGTGTTTCAAAATTAGAACCCTATTTTATCGAAGAAAAGGTGAGATGCTTAATATTGGACTCCGATATTGTTTTTCTTGGAAAAGTGATCGATTATTTAAACATATACGAGGAAACAATCGTCGTGTCATCGGATGGAATTAAGGATGAAACCTCGGCTTGGTTTAAGCGAACTTATTATGATCTACATCAAATTAATAGCAAAATAGATCCGGATTTTAAATATCCTGGTTTTACCTTTAACACTGGTCAATTGGTAGTTGATACAAATCTATTAAGTCGTTCCGATTTTGATTTTGCAATTGAATGGTCGACACCTCCAAAAGTGAAACAGCCTGAAATTTTTGCTTGTGCAGATCAGGGAATTCTTAATTATTATCTTCCTTACCTTGAACAGCAGGGTAATTTGAAAATTGCAAAGTCTTCATTTAAGATTTGGGGGAATAGTCCTGAAGTTAATACTATCGATCTAAAGATTATTCAAAGGAAAGAGGGATATCCGAAATTAATTCATTGGGCGGGTGGCTTTAGATTTATGGAACAATTGAATCGCAGGGATGTTATAGAGTTTTATCAAAAAGAATACTATTCCAGGTTTAGTTTTGGCGAGTTAAGAAGAAAAATTGAAAACTTTAAGCTTACAATAAAGTTTAAATACATTTTGTCGATTTATAAAAGATTAAAGTAATGAGCCCTTTAGTTTCTGTTTTAATGACGGTATATAACCGTGAGGAGTATATTGCTCAGGCTATTGAAAGTGTTTTAAATTCAACCTTTAATAGTTGGGAATTGATTATAGTTGATGATGGTAGTACCGATAGCTCTTTGGAAATTGCTAATAAATATGCAAAAACGGATTCCCGGATTCATGTTTACATGAACGAAGTAAATTTAGGGGATTATCCCAACAGGAATAAAGCAGCTTCCTATGCCAAGGGTAAATATTTGAAATATGTGGATGCCGATGATTTAATATACCCATATGGTCTTGAGCAACTGGTATTTTACATGGATCAATTTCCGGAAGCTGGCTATGGGTTGTGCTCGCTAGAGCAGGATTCAAACCGGATTTATCCTTTTTGTTTAAATTCGGAAGAGACTTTCAGAAGAAATTATATTGAAGGTAAATCTATTTTCCATAAAGCGCCATTGTCGAGTATTATTAGAAAGGATGCGTTTGATCAGGTTGGAGGATTTTCAGAGGTAAGACATTTTGGTGATTTTGAGATGTGGCATAAATTATCCATGAGGTATCCACTTGTCTTAATGCCACATGGTATTGTTTGGTATCGTGTTAGTGCAAATCAGGAAGCAGCCAAAAGAAGGGCGAAACCTTTACTTCCGGTAATGACTTTTCAGGCTGCTGAGAATTACGTATTGAAAGAGGATTTTCCTCTGAAAGGGGAGGAAAGAATACAGGTAAAGAAGCAGTATGAAAAACTTATTGCATCAGCAGTTATTTTTGGTTACAGAAAATGGGGAATTAAAACAGGAAATGAAATCCGTAAACTCGCTAAATTAAATTATACTCAATTAATTGTCAATAAATTTTTAAACTGATCTTTATGAGAGTACTAATAAATTTAATACGTTTCTTTATGGATCGTGTTTTAAGAAATATTTATTGGATCTTTCGTCTTTTAAATGCAGATATCGCTAGCACAGTATCGATTGCATTTCCAATTATCGTTGAAGGAAAGGGAAGAATTAGGTTAGGTGCCAACACTAAAATTGGTCGTAATGTTGAATTAGGAGTGGGTGAGGGTGCAAAACTTCATATTGTGTCCAATGGAGAAATTCAAAAAGAGTCTATAATTCGTATTTCCAAGGATTGTAATCTTTTGGCAGGTGATGCTTTTAAATTAGGAAAAAGTACGAGGTTATTTGTACAGCAGGACTGGGAAATTCAGAATAATGTACATATTGAAACCCATTGTGATATCTTTTCAAGGGAAAGTGGTTATTTTGGTAAATTAACCATCGGTCAGGGTACCCATATTGGTGACTATACAATTATTGATGTTTGTGATAATATTACCATTGGAGACAATGTTGCAATCGGGCCTAATTGTACCATTTATTCTCATGACCATGATTATACGAATAAGAAGCTGCCGGCCTGGCAGGGAGGCGTTATTACAAAGCCCGTGAAAATAGCGGATGGTGCATGGATAGGCAGTAATGTAACTATTTTACCCGGAGTATGTATTGGAGAGAGATGTGTAGTAGCTGCCGGAAGTGTAGTAACAAAAGATGTTATAAAAGAAACGATTGTCGGAGGTGTTCCGGCGAAGCCAATAAAGACCATATAAAATATGCAGAATAAAGGCGTAATTTATACAGCCAGCGGTAAAAAATATGTTAAAGAAGCTATTCATTCCGCTAAATCCATAAAGAAATATAATAAGGATTTAAAGGTTACATTATTTACTTGTGATCAGGATGTGAAGAGTAAATACTTTGACAATGTTATTGTTCAGCCTAATAACAAGCATCCACAAAAATATAAAATTGAAAATATGGTTAATTCACCATATGATCATACTTTATATATAGATTCCGATACAGAAATCACTGCAAGTATCGCAGAATTATTCGATTTTCTTTTGATCTATGATATGGGGTTAACGAATAGGGTTTATTGTAATTTTGATAATCCAAAAAAAATAATTTTCATCGATTATATAGATAAAGAGTGTTATAACGGGGGTTTTTTATTATTTAATAAAACCAAAGAGACCACAGAATTTCTTTCTCAATGGTCGAAAATCATGAATAGAAATAAGGATGATGAGATTCGACCAGGATCTCCAACCGGCGACCAAATTCCACTCAATAACCTTATATTCAAAGAGAATTTATTGGAAAGTTTAGGTATAAAATATGTAATTCTTCCAAACAAAATATACAATGCTAGGCCATGGTGCTGGAAACCGATGAAAGAAGCCGGTGAATTCCAAAATATAAAGATTTTACATAACAAAGGATTGAATGTATCCCTATATACCAAAGTAATTAGAAAAATTAAACATAAGATTAAATCTACTTATGCCAATAGATAGAGAAAAGCAGTTAATATTTGTTCATATACCTAAAGTTGCCGGTACCAGTATAGAAAAAGCATTCAATATGTATGGAGATCACTTTAATAGTAGTTTCGAGAATGCATTTGGTCAATATAGCCATGAAAATGAAACTTATGCTTTACAGCATATAAGCATTTTTCAATTAGAAAAATTGGGTATACTTCAGGGTGATAAGTTAAAGAAATTTTATTCTTTTTGTTTTGTAAGAAATCCTTGGGATAGAGCTGTTTCAGATTTTAAATGGCATAGATCTGTAAGAAATAAAAATTTTAAATTCAGAGCATATCTAAAGGAAGCTTTGAATATAACCCAGCAATATGAAAAGAATCGAACCATAAATTATACAAATTGTCATTACGTACCCCAATCCTGGTATATTTATGATTCTGAAGGAGTTAAAGGAGTTGACTTCATAGGGAAATATGAAAGTTTAGAAAAGGATATAAACTTTATTATGACACAACATAAAATGGAAGAAGTTAGCTTAACCAATAGTAATCAAGGAAAAGCTATACCTTATGTTTTTTATTTTTTGGACATTAGAAATATTTTTCTGATCAGTAAAATCTATAGGGAAGATATCAAAAACTTTAACTATACCTTTTTCAAAAGCAATGCGCTTAAGTTGTTTGTTAGTAGGGTATTAAAGAAAATCGGGTAAATTTCAAACAGTTTTTTTATCATTGTGTCTAAAGTTTCAATCATAATACCAATTTTTAATTCTGAGAATTATATAATTCAAACTCTAAATTCCGTATTCAGCCAGGAATTACAGAATTTTGAAATTATTATGATCGATGATAATTCAACAGATAATTCATTTGAGATTATTCAAGAATTCAGATCAGAGCAGGTTAGGATATTTAAAAATTTAAAAAGTGGTGCGTGCGCTGCCAGAAATTATGGTTTTAGTCTCTCAACGGGGGATTATATTCAATATTTGGACGCCGATGATCTCCTTAGTAATGACAAGTTACAAAAACAGGTAGCTATCTTACGAGAAAATCCGGAACATATTGCCGTTTGTAATACAGCTGTCTTTTTCGATGATCCCGAATCTGGTAAGATCACCGATACATCATATTTATATACAACGAATGATGTTGATGAATTTTTATTGAATCTTTATGGAGCGGAAGGAAATCCACATATGATTCAAACTTCGGCCTGGTTAACTCCTCGAGCATTGATAGAGAAAGCAGGTCCTTGGGATGAAAATCTATTGAGAGATCAGGATGGGGAATTCTTTTGCAGGGTATTGTCAAAGGCTAAGGGGGTACAATATGTTGAAGGTCCCGTAAATTACTATCGAAAATACAGATTGGGGTCAAATATTACATCAGCAAAATTAATGTCATTTTATCAAAGTGAATTTGATGCAATACAGTCAAAGGAAAACATTTTGCAGCATACCTCGCATCAGGAGAAATACCGAAAAGCAATGGCGCTTCAATATAAACGCTTAGCCGTCAATACGTATCCACAATTTAAGGAACTAAGTAATCGATCTATCCAAAAGGCTAAGGCTTTGGGAGGTAGTTCATATATACCTTTATTGGGAGGAAGATTCATCGAGACTTTAAATAGTCTTTTTGGATGGAAAGTTGCACGATCAGCGCGTTATCACCTTCATAATATTTTAAATAGATAAATTAAGTTCACTTGGAGTCCTTCTTATTTATTACTTCGGCGAATCTTGCCTCGAATCCAAGGCTATACAAAGAAATTACATCCGCATTGATTGCTGGTTATAATGTCACTTTAATACAATTTAAACTTGGAAATTGGAGCGATGAAAATACGGAAATTATAAAGGGAAAATTATTAGTAGATTTTCCACAAAGCATTGATTTTATTACTTTAAAAGCAACAGCAGAAAATAAACTGGATTATTTATTATGGGGAAGTCTTGAAAAGTTATGCAGGAAGACTTACAGGTTATTTAAAAAAAGCACTTTGATTACTGCACTTGCATCTTCGAGAAGGTCTGTTCAGTTGTATCGGAAAATGCGAGAATTAAAGCATATACCAAATTTAATCATCGCGCATAACCTGGCCGCCTTATATCCTGCATTTCAATTTTCAAAAAAGCATCAAATTCCTTTCACCTTTGATGTTGAAGATTACCATCCAGGTGAAGACATTTCCTTTGACCGTAGTAATGAACGTTTACGGCGAGAGAGATTAATGCGTGATTTGATACCAGAAGCTACCGCAGTAACCCATGCAAGTCCACTCATTGAAAGCACTACTCTTGAATTGACAGGGAAAATATCAAAATCAACGGTTGTATTAAATGGTTTCAATGAATATGAATTTGAGTCACCATTCGAAAATAGACAGAACCTTCCAAGGTTTATCTGGTTTTCTCAAAAAATAGGACGGGGACGCGGGCTTGAGGAATTATTTGAAGCCTTCAAACAGGTCGCGGACTTTTCGGAAGCTGCTTGTGAAATTTATCTGATAGGAGAATTAGAAACAGGATTTAATCAGGAAGTCTTACAGCCTTTTGTCGAAACTATTGCGAATAGTTCTATAGATATAAAATGTCTTGAGCCGATGGCTCAGGCTGTTTTGCATCGTATGCTTAGAGAATTTGATATTGGTTTGGCACTGGAATTTAACACGACCGATCTTAACAGACAACTATGTATTACCAATAAAATTTTGGCATATGCACAATCCGGGATTTATATTCTCGCAACGGATACACCTGCTCAAAAATCATTTATTAAAGAATTTAATGATTTAGGTTGTTTAACAGGCCAGAATATCAGTGATCTGAAGAATACGATTTTAAAGATCATAGAAGAAATAGAAAGTATTAGAGCAAATAGATCGGAAAGATTTCGTATTGGAAGTCAGTTTAGTTGGGATAACGAGTCTGTTAAGATCATTGCATTATGGAAAGAAATTTTAGATGGAACAAAATAAAACCTTATTGATTATTTACCCACATTGGTTTCCAGCTAATCTTGCCGGTGTCCAAAGACCACGGCTGATCGGTAATTATTTACCAGAACTGGGATGGAATGTCAGGGTTTTAACGGTAAAAGAAACATATTTTGAAGAGAAACCAGATCCGGATTTTGAAAAATTATTTGCTTCTCATTTTGACACCACCCGAGTAGATGCATTTCCTGTGACTAACCCCAGAGTTATCGGTGATATTGGATTAAGGGCATTTTATCAGTTATATAAGGAAGGACTCAAGGTTTTAAAATCAGAATCCATCGATTTTATGTGGTTACCGATCCCTTCATTTTATAATGCCTTACTCGGTAGGTTACTCTATGAAAAGACTAGGGTACCTTATGGAGTAGATTATATAGATCCTTGGGTTAGAGATATTAGCAATCAAAATAATTTACGAGCTAAGGTTAGTCAGTGGTTTGCACGATTTCTTGAACCTATTTCAATTAAAAAAGCGTCCTTGATCAGTGGTGTATCTGCCCCTTACTATACTCCCGCATTGGAAAGAAATTTCCCTGATATTTATGAAAAGAATGGAAGGTTAAAAACGTTATTTCGGAATCCAAATACAAATGAAAACCTGGTACAGGTTGCTATGCCATATGGGTTTGACCCGAATGATCATGCTGTTGAAATAGAAGGTTTAAAGTTGCCGTGGAGTGAAATTCCGGAATGTAAACCCTGGATATATGCCGGTGCTTTTTTGCCTAATTCTCATCTATTTGTGGATAGTCTTTTTCAATCGATAGCATCATTAAAAAAGAGAGACCTATGGGATCCGGCTATACGACTGTTTTTTATAGGAACAGGACCTTATCCTGCAAAAAGAATCACGGCATATGCGGCCGATCATGGAATTGAGGATATTGTTATAGAAGATAGAGAGCGTCATCCTTTTCTACATATACTGAATTATCTGAGTAAAGCTGACAAAGTCATGTTGATTGGTAGTACGGAGAAACACTATACGGCCTCTAAGACATTTCAATGTATTTTAAGTAAAAGACCAATTTTAGCGATACTTCATGAATTAAGTTCAGCTACCGGTATCTTGAAGAAATGTCAAGCCAATAATTATTTAGTGAACTATACTGAAAATTTAAATACAGAAGGCTTGAATATGATGATTGAAGATAAATTATCTGATCTTCAACATATCGATGAGGTGGCTTATAATTTATTGCCATTGGAAGAATTTACCTCCTATGAATCAGCTAAAAAACTTTCAATTGCAATTCATTCTATATTATAATTAATTTAAAATGGAGATTAAATTAACCATTGATAAGATTAAGGAATGTATAATTTTTTATAGATATGTTCGTTTTGCAAAAATTAAGCAGAATGAAAATATTTTAATTTATGGGATTTCCAGAGGAGGAACAACGATGTTGGCTCAAGCTATTGAAAAGGGTTTAAATGCCCGATTGATTTGGGAGCCACTTTTTAGGTATAAGAAGGTATCTTTCAATTGGATCAATCCATATTCGGTTCAGAAATATTCTGATTTAAATCTAGGTTGGACACCATATCTGCCGGAAAATTTGAAGAATAGAGAAGTCTATTCTTTTTTTAAAGATTTATTCAATCTTAAGGTTAGAAATATTAGGTTCTTCCGTTATTCAAAGGGCAATGATTTTTCAAAAGCAAAATTTACAGTGATTAAATTTTGCTTTGCCAATTTTGCTTATGCATATCTTCAAAAAAAATTTCAACAAAAATCAATTATATTATTGAGGCATCCGTTTGCAATTGCTGCGTCATCCTTGAATTTTGGAAAAAACTTTGATTGGCATAAATCAAATTTTTCTACTTGGAAATTTAAAGTTAATTCTCCTTTTGATGACAAATCTCTAGAGAGTTATAATGACCATATTGAACTTATCAATTCCCCTTTTACCTTATTGGTATATCAGATAGTTTTGCAATATAAATTTGTATTAGAAAATAGGTTACCTGAAAATTCTGTTGTTGTTTTCTATGAAGAATGTCTGATTAATCCCCTAGCTGTAGCAAATAAAATACAGTCGTGCTTAAACTTGAAATTGAATACGGAGTTTCAAAATCAGATGAGAAAAGCCAGTTTTAGTTCCAAAGCTGGTCACACCAGTAAAAATGTCTATACACAATTAGCAAAATGGCAAAAAGACGTTCCTATAAATGAACAAGAAAGTGGATTGAAGATCTTTAAGGCAATGGATTTCAATGTTTACTCACAAGAATTAGAACCTATGATTAAATTATGACGAAACTTGCAATTGTCACAACACATCCCATTCAATATTACGCGCCCTGGTTCTCGAAGTTATCTGATCAGGAAAATGTAGCATTAAAGGTTTTTTATACTTGGTCGCAGTCTAAAAAACAAGTGGTAGATCATAAATTCGGAAAGGTTATCACCTGGGATATACCTTTATTAGAGGGTTATGATTACGAGTTCGTTAAAAATCAATCATCTGAACCAGGTTCACATCATTTTAAAGGAATATATAATCCGACATTGATCCATGATCTGGAATGTTGGAATCCAGATGTGATTCTGGTTATGGGTTGGAATTTCAAAAGCCATTTAAAAGTGATACGTCATTTTAAAGGCAAAGTAAAACTTGTTACCAGAGGTGATTCCACTTTGTTGGATGAAAAGGCAGGTTTGAAACAAATACTTAGAAGAATTTGGCTAACCTGGTTGTATAAGCATTTTGATATTGCTTTTTATGTAGGTCAGAATAATAAAGATTATTATATTAAACATGGCGTTCCCTTAAGTAAATTACGTGTTGCCCCACACGCTATCGATAATTTTAGGTTTTCAGGGAATGAAGTTTTAGATTTTGAAGAGCAGTCGTTAATTTGGAGACATGAATTGGGTATTGAGGATGATGAATTGGTTTTACTCTTTGCTGGAAAATTGGAGTCAAAAAAAGACCCGGAAATACTAGTGGAATTGATGGAACGATTGCAAAATCCAAAAATACGTTTGGTATTGGTAGGAAACGGTCCTATGGAAGATAAGTTAAAGCAACGATCAATCGCGGATAACAGGATCATTTTTGTATCTTTTCAAAATCAGTCGAAAATGCCATTGGTCTACCGTTTAGGTAATATAACTATCTTACCATCTAAAGGTCCCGGAGAGACTTGGGGCCTGGCGGTAAATGAGTCAATGGCAAGTAGTCGTCCTGTTATTGTTACTGATAAAGTTGGATGCGCTCCTGACCTTGTTGTATCCGGCGAAACAGGTTGGATTTTTCCAGCAGGTAATATTAAAGCATTGGAGACTATTGTTACGAATTTAAGCAAACAACAATTATTCGAAATGGGGCAAATTGCAAGAAATAGAATAGAGAATTGGAATTTCGGAGCAATCGTGACCGCCATTACCGATGCGATCTCCGAATAAATGAAGATATTATATATAGGACAATACGGGTATGGTACCACCAGCAGAATGCGAGGGGAGGTTCTCAAGGATATTCTAAATCCGAAAGACTTTATCGTTACAGATACTAGAGTTCCTTATTTCATGTTACATCCTTTTTTAAGGAGTATCGGGTTTCGATTTAAAAAAGGACCTTTAATTTCCAAGATCAATAATTTTATAGTCGATGAGGTTAGTAGAATTGATGGGCGTTTAGATCTTGTTTGGGTCGATAAGGGAATTTTTATCAAACCGGAAATAATTAAACTTTTAAAGGGGAAAAGTGATAAAATTATTCACTTTACTCCAGACATGGCTTTTTTCGATAACCGATCAAAAAAGTTCTATAGATCGTTACATTTATATGATTATGTGATTACCACAAAAGAACCAGAAGTGAATTTTTATAAAGAATATATTTCTGATGAAAAAATTGTTTTGAGTACTCAAGGTTATAGCAGATCAATACATCATCCTTATAATAGTTTTGAGGAGAAAAAATATGATATAGGTTTTGTTGGGCTTTATGAAAAGCATAGAGCGGAAATTCTTCAGGTATTGATCGATAATGGTTATTCTATTGCATTCGCGGGGAATGGTTGGACTGAATTTATGAGTCGTAATGCAAATAACCCGAGAGTTCATTATAAAGGGAAAGGACTTTTTGGAGAAAATTACGCTAAATTAATATCAGAGTGTAAATTCGGACTTGGCTTGCTTTCTAAAAAATTTCCTGAATTACATACGACAAGAACCTTTGAAATTCCTGCCTGTGGCACTGCTTTAATAACTGAAAGTACAGAACAAACTGAAAAATATTTTGAAAGTGATGAAGTTTTGTTCTATTCAGAAGCCAAGGATTTATTGGAGCAATTAAGTTATTATCTAAGTGCCCCTCCTCGATTAATCGAATTGACTAAAAAAGGTGCGGAAAGGGTAGTGAAGGATCAGCGGGATTATGAATCGGTTATGAAGGAGATTTTGAAAAAAATTGGATATTGAAAAAATTAGCGGTCATTCACTTTCTACCTCTGGAAGACTATCCTCCAATTTTAAATTTATTAGCTATACTGGATGATGATCCGGAAATTATCACAAAGGCTTATTCTACTCAAAAATTTAAAAAAGTTGAGAGTCCAACTCTTAAAAATGTGGAAATTCAAAGATCAAAATTACCTACTCTGAAGTCAAATAGGATAGTAAGATCTCTTTATTATATTAATTTTATATGGAAAACATTGCGCGGTTTGATCGCTTACCGACCTGACCTGATACTTTATTATGATCCATTCTCCATCGGGCCGATTTATCTTTATAGTAAATACTTTAACCCAAATTCAATAGTATTGGGGCATTACCATGAGTTATTTACATCGGAATGGTATAAAAAGGCGATGTTAATGGTCAGACTTTTTCATAATTGGGAGAAATCTTATATCTATAGAAAAGTTGATTGGATATCACAAACAAATGAAGAAAGAGTAAGGCTTTTTTTAGAGCAAAATCCCTTAGTTGATAAAAGTAAGTTACATGTTGTTCCTAATTATCCACCACTTATCTGGAAGGATATGGTTGTTAAAGTATCTAATAATGATAATATATTAAAGCTGGTTTATGTAGGTGCTATATCTTTAAGGAATACATATATTAAGGAAGTTTGTGAGTGGGTTGATAAAAGTGAATCTCTGATGACATTAGATATATATTCCAATAATTACGATAAGGAAACTTACAGTTACTTAACTAATTTAAAGAAGGATTATATAAAATTTTATTATAAAGGAATAGCTTATGACGATCTACCGAAAATTCTACCGAAATATTCTGTCGGCTTGATTTTATATAAAGCTGACGATCTAAACTTTAAGTTTAATGCCCCTAATAAATTATTTGAATATTATCGTTGTGGATTAAAAGTATGGTGTTCGGAAGATATGATAGGGTTAAAAAATATAATTTCGGAAGAGGAATTAAACCTGGAATATTTAAATTTTAATAATTTACCTCACCTAAAAGAACTTATCTTCGTTCAGGATAGGAAGAATATGATATTAAATAGTAAATATAGTGCTGAAACTGCATTGAAAGAATTGATAAACGCTGTTAAAGTATAGGGATAAATGAATGTCTGGTCGATAATTGGTGTAATATTGGTAATTATACTGTTTATTCAATTTTTTTCCAGATTAGGAAAGGAATTACCTTTATTGGAAATGATGGCCCTTATAGCCAGTTTACAATGGATTATTGGTCCTGTTATAAGCTATAGTTCTGATTATCAGCACTATAGATATTATATGTATGTGCCAGAAGAGGAATATATGAGCTTTGTGGTACCTGGCCTATCTATTTTTTGTTTAGCTTTATTATATAAGAAGCCTAATATAACGGTTAATGATAAAGTTTTCACATTATTTTCGGATAAGGGTAAATATATACTTCTTGTAGGTATTTTATCGGATATTGCATCGATTTTTGCGCCTCCATCTCTACTTTTCTTTTTCTTCATCGTAAGTCAGTTTAAGTTTGTTGGCGCTGGTATTCTATTATTTTCAACGAATAAGATCGACCGGTATTATTTTATTGGTGGTATAGGATATCTTGTGTTTAGATCATTAAATCAGGCATTATTTCATGAACTCATTTTATGGTCGGCATTTATGTATCTTATTTGGGCATTAAGAAATAAACCAAGTAATCGGACCATTTTTTTAACTATTGGAATTGGAATTATTGGGTTAATTGGTCTGCAATCCGTTAAATCTGCATATAGGGATGCTATTAAAGATAATGAGAATAGCAATAAAATTGCCTTGATGTTTAGTTTATTATCAGATGAATGGAGTAAAAGTTCCTATGATGATATTGAAAAGGAAGAAGAGGAACAAATGGTGAATGTTAGACTTAATCAGGGCTGGATCATATCGGCAATAATGGATTATACTCCAGAATATGAACCCTATGCAAATGGTGAAACGATAACCACTGCTATAAGTGCAAGTTTACTTCCGAGATTTTTGTTTCCAAATAAGAAAGAAGCAGGGGGGCAGGAGAATTTTGAAAGATTTACTGGTTTGCCAATTGATAAAGGGACCTCGATGGGCATTAGTATCATCGGTGAAGCCTATGCTAATTATGGTGTAATTGGAGGTATCATCTTTATGGGATTCTGGGGCCTATTCTTATTGGTAATCTGGAAGTTTTTAATAAAAATGTTTATTAAACATCCACTGATCTTATTCTTTTTACCTATGTTATTTTTACAGGTAGTTAAGGCAGAAACTGAGTTTGCAACAGTGTTAAATCACCTTATAAAATCTTGTATAGTTCTTTTGATGTTCTATTGGTTTGCAACCAAGGCGCTGAAATGGGAAATCTAAATTGAGTTAAATGCTGGCATTAATTTTTAGGAAAAAGAGCCCGACCTTTCATAGCATTGAAGTATTATTTGAAAGTCTTTTGCCTTACATCAGGAATAAGATGGAAGTGGAAAAGCTTGAGGTGCCAGAGGAAGGGGTTGGTTTAGTAACTTTTATTAGGAATATAAAGTTTATCAATAGGAATAAAAAAGCGATCAATCATATAACCGGACATGTAAATTATCTAATTCCTTTTTGTGGTAAGAACTCCATTCTTACCATACATGATATAGGATCTCTTTTTAAAGGTAACATAGTTAAACAATCTGTTCTTGAATTTTTATTTTTAATAGTTCCACTTCGAAAAGCAAAAGTGGTCACTGTAATTTCAGATTTTTCTAAGAAAGAATTACTTCTCAAATACCCTTGGGTCTCATCAAAATTACAGGTTATTTATAATCCGGTGAATCCTGATCTAAAATTTAAAATTTCAGAGTTTAATGCCGAAAGGCCAAGTATTCTTCATGTAGGTACAAAATCGAATAAGAATCTAGAAAATACGATAAGAGCACTGGATGGAATTGCGTGTAAACTTTTAATTATTGGTAAATTAAGTGATGAACAGCGTGTGCTGTTGCAACAGCACCAAATAGATTATCAAAATTATCAAAATTTACCTTTTGATAAGGTTAAAGGGCTCTATGAGCAATGTGATTTGGTCTCTTTTATTTCTTTTTATGAAGGATTTGGGATGCCAGTTATTGAAGCACAACAGGTCGGAAGGCCCGTGATTACTTCTCCTATGGCTTCTATACCCGAAGTCGCTGGTAGCGGTGCTTGTTTCGTAGATCCACATAATGTGGCTGATATGAGAAGCGGATACCTTAGATTGATCAATGACAGCGTTTACAGAAATGAATTGGTTCGGGAAGGAATGAACAATGTAAAGAGATTTCAAATCGAA
Organism: Robertkochia solimangrovi; assembly: GCF_007279655.1. Classification (GTDB taxonomy): domain Bacteria; phylum Bacteroidota; class Bacteroidia; order Flavobacteriales; family Flavobacteriaceae; genus Robertkochia; species Robertkochia solimangrovi. The sequence continues at coordinate 61,878 of NZ_QKWN01000002.1, forward strand.
AATATAGCGGACGAATATCTAAAAATATATTATTCATTAGGTGGAGAACAAGGCTGAAATATTAGTTTTTATCGATTGGTTCTTACCCGGGTATAAAGCAGGGGGGCCAATTCAATCCGTTAAAAATCTTATTGATCTTTTAAAGAAGGACTATAATTTTTATTTGGTGACCTCAAATAAGGATGAAGGAGAAACTTTGGCCTATGAGGGAATAATTCCCGGTATTTGGTATGAAAAGGAAGGATATTGGATACAATATCTCGACGATTCGATGCAGCATGTATCTTATTTTAAAAAGCTGATATCAGAGCATGATTTTGAAAATATTTATATAAACTCTATGTTCTCTCCAGGATTTTCGATCAAACCTCTATACGCTGCTATAAGTACGAATAAATCGGTAATTCTGGCACCCAGAGGTATGTTAGGAGCGGGAGCTCTGGAAATTAAATCGTTCAAAAAAATGGTATATCTTTCCGCTTTTAAAGCTTTAGGCTGGCATAAAAAATTGGTCTGGCATGCGACTGCAGATACGGAATACCATGAAATTCAAAAGATTTTTGGAAAAGTTCATACACATATAATCTCTAATGTTTCTGCTGCTTCACAAGATTATTTATCCAAAATAAAAGTTAAGAATGATCTGAATTTGTTTTTTCTTTCCAGAATCAGTTTTAAAAAGAATTTACTGGATGCCATAGGATATCTTAAGTACATACCGGAATCATATTCGGTAAAATTTACAATTATAGGTCCGATCGAGGAATCCGAATATTGGAAATCCTGTAAAACTCAAATAGAACAATTGCCTGCACATATTAGATGTAATTTTATTGGCCCAGTAGCCAATGATCGTATAGCTAGTTTACTTCATGAACAGCATGTATTATTATTACCAACAAGGAGTGAAAATTACGGTCATGTAATAGTAGAGTCCTGGCAAAATGGTTGTCCGGTAATAATTTCTGATCAGACTCCCTGGAAGAATTTACACGAGCATAAACTTGGTTATGAATTACCGTTAATCAAGGGCAGAAAGTTTATAAAAGCGATCATAAACTTTGCTGGAATGAAGCAACAAGAATTTAATGAATGGTCCCATTCCAGCTATAATTATAGTATTTCCCTTTCTGATAAGAATACTATTAAATCCAAGTATAAAAATTTGTTCAAGGATAAATTATGAAAGTAGAATTATCCAAATTTGATAATTCCTGGTATATTCCAGGAGGTGGATTTATAAAAAGAGGAATATGGTATTTCGTAAATCATTGTGTTTTCAGAACTCCAATTCCATTTCCATCCGCTCTTAAATGTATGATTTTACGTTGGTTTGGAGGAGAGATCGGTAAGGAAGTGGTCCTCAAACCTCGCATAAATATTAAATATCCATGGCGATTGTTTATCGGAGATCATTCCTGGATAGGGGAAGGGGTCTGGATTGATAATCTTGACGATGTTACCATAGGTGCTAATGTTTGTGTCTCCCAGGATGCCTACCTGCTTTGCGGAAATCATGACTTTAAAAAGGAAGCTTTTGATCTTATCACTAAACCTATTGTATTGGAAGACGGAAGCTGGATAGGAGCGAGATCTATTGTTTGCCCAGGAGTAAAGACCGGTACGAATTCAGTATTAACGGTAGGTTCTGTTGCGAGCCATGACCTGTTTCCATTTGGCATCTACCGCGGTAATCCTGCTACATTCATTAAAGAACGGAAGTTCGAGTCTTAAATATGAAGATATCACTAATTACCGCTACTTTTAATAGCGAGGCTACCTTGCAAATTTGCATTGAGGCAATTAGAAAATTGCAGTTTGAAGATCTGGAATATATCGTGATCGATGGAGGATCTACGGATGGTACGCTGGAAATCATCGCACATAACCGGGATATCATTACCTCGACGATATCGGAAAAAGATGATGGTATCTATGATGCGTTGAACAAAGGTTTAGCAATTGCTACCGGAGAAGTGATCGGATTTATGCATTCTGATGATCTGCCTGCCTCGAACGCTATATTCAATCGAATCGAAAAGGAACTGGAAGACCCGAATATAGACGGTGTTTACGGAGATCTGCATTATGTGGATAAAACAAACCCTGAAAAGATCATCCGCAATTGGAAGAGTAGTCCTTTTACCGTTGATCTGATTAAAAAAGGCTGGATGCCACCCCATCCTACACTTTTCCTGAGAAAGGGTGTCTATGAGAAACATGGTATGTTTAATACCGATTATTCCATTGCTGCCGATTATGAATTTGTTTTAAGGATTTTTACTGATCCTAAGCTGCAGTTCAGGTATATACCCGAAGTTATTACGAAAATGAGAGTCGGAGGCGCATCGAACAGATCTTTGAAGAATATACTTCAGAAATCTAAGGAAGACCTGAAAGCGATGCGAACCAATGGTATAAAAAATCCATGGCGTGTTCTTTTTCATAAGAACTTTTCAAAAATAACACAGTTTTTTAAGTGAAACCATTAAGGAGATAAGAGTTTAGAATTAAGAATTGAGAATTGAGAATTGAGAATTGAGAATTGAGGGATCAGCAAGCATTATTTTCAAAGGAGTTTACTTCCAATTCCACCCTTTAGTGTTGGGGTAAAGAATTGGACTAGATTCAGAATTGAGAATTGAGAATTTTTAAATGTTGCTGAGTTACAATTTAATAAGTCACAGGTAACGCTGTACCATGAGAAAAAATGAGATTTTTCAATTACTTGATATTAAGAAAACCATTAGATAATAAGAATTGCCTTATTTTCGTTTAACATGATAAATGATATCTTTGTAAGATATTTTGGAATGATGAATTGGTGATTTTGTTAAGGAACTCCAAAAGATTTTGTCAAAACCATAGAAAATATTAAAGAATAATTTAGAATTCATAATTGTGTATTAACATGCTTATAAATTCTTGTGATGTAATTTTTTTATATCTACATTTGACCCGTTAAGTAATTGATTATAATAAACTTACGACCTGACTATTACCTGTGTGATTTGTATGAATTGTTTAGTAACAACGTATTAATTAGCATTATATGGTATTAATTTACACTTTCGGAATGTTGGCGGGAGGATTCCTGATTACATATTACCTCATGCCAAAAATACTCCAGGTGGTGAAATTTAAAAATTTCACCGATGTACCGGGAGTCCGTAGTTCACACAGTTTTGTTACCCCGACTTTAGGTGGAATTACTTTCTTTATCACATTGATCGGAGCGTTGTTCTTTTTACGTTCGGAAGATCATTACAATGAGGCATTTAATTTTATTCCTGCGCTTACCCTGTTATTTATCATGGGACTTAAAGATGATCTTGTGGTATTGGGACCTCGGGTCAAGTTACTGGGCCAGTTGGGAGCAATGGCATTTTTGCTGCTGAATCCGGCTTTTACAATTCATTCCCTGTATGGGTTTATGGGAATCTATGAAATTCCGTATTTTTTACAGTTAGCCCTTTCTGTATCCACGATGATCGTAATTATCAATGCTGTGAATCTCATCGATGGTATCGACGGACTTGCGGGTATGCAGGGAATTGTAATTCTGGGAATTTTTTCCGGTCTTTTCTTTATGGCAGATCAGATGTTCTATTTTTATCTGGGATTAGCCATGATAGGTTGTCTCGCAGCATTTCTTTGTTTTAATCTGTCCAAGACACAAAAGATTTTTATGGGAGATACCGGATCTATGATTCTTGGTTTTATCATTGGAATCTTCACAATACGTTTACTGGCGATTGAGAGTACGAATATTACCTTACTTCCTTTTGATCCTGAATATACCTCGATCATTGCCATGAGTGTTCTGTTCATACCCCTATACGATACCGCACGTGTATTCTTTATTCGACTTAAAAAGGGAGTTTCTCCGTTCAAGGCAGATCGTTCTCATGTACATCATATTCTGGTGGATATGTTGCATTTTTCACATCGAAGAGCAAGCGCAGTACTGAGTATGATCACTATTATTTTTACAGGAACTATCTATTATTTAAGTACCGTAATTGAATCACTTTCCGTATTATTCGTAGTGTTTTTGTGTTGTATACTAACTATTGCTTTGATCAACTATCAAATGATCTATGGGTTTGGAGGGCTGAAGAAGCGTATGGCGATGCGTAAGCGCCTGAAGAGTATCTACAAATTAGAAGAGTGGCAGATTTTTACTCCAAGTTTGTTCAATCGTAATGCTTCATAATAGTTAATTTCTTAGATTATTTTTACATAAAAATTTTTTTCTCAAAGTCATAAAACCTATATGATGAATAATAGGATAATTTTTATGCATTTACCGAAATGTGGTGGTTCAACTATGAGCACTATTCTAAATAGGTTTTATCAAAAGGAAAATACCTTTAATGTGAAGGTAATTGAGAATGTTAGACTTAATATAGATGATTTTACTGGGCTAAATCAAAGTCAAAGGGATGAGTTAAATCTCTTAACGGGGCATATTCATTTCGGTATTCATAAGTATTTTACAAATAGCTATGATTATATTACCTTTCTGAGGGATCCTGTAGAAAGAATAGTATCTTTTTATTATTATGTAAAGAGAACACCTGAACACAGATTATATCAAAATAAACTTTTCTCAAAAGAAACCTCCTTATATGATTTTGTTATTAACAGCACCGAAGGGGATATACATAATGGTCAAATTCGATTTATAAGTGGAATTGTTGATAGTCCGAATATAATGCTTGAAAGGGCACTCGAGAATATTTATAGTAACTTTTCATTTGTTGGAATAGTGGAGAAATTCGATGAATCTTTAATATTGCTACAAAATATGTATGGTTGGAATACACCCACTTATAAAATTTTGAATGAAACCAAGCATCGTCCGAAAATAGAAATGTTAGACACTCAGACTTTAGAGGTTATAAGAGATATGAATAAGGGTGATATTGAATTATACAATTTAATGAAGGCTGAATTATCCAATAAGATTAAAGCAACAGATTCGTTTAATTTTGATTTGATGAAACTTAAATTTTTGAATAGAAAAAATTATTATAAGAGTTTTGTGAAAAGTAAATTATCTAAATTAGCTAACGTCTAAGAAATTATTGAATGGAATTATCGAATGAGGAAAATTGATTCATTAAATTGAGTAGAGGAGATTTAAATTTCTGTGGATACTTTAAATGAACATCATCGATATAAAGGCTATCATCTTTATACACTATACTATTTAAATATTGATTTAATTCATATTCAATATTTAGGCCTTGAAATTCATCCTTGTCTAAATTCAACACCCTTTTTTTATTAGAAATCCTTGTAGGAGTAGGGATAATATGAAAATCAATTTTATTTTCTAAGCAAAGTTGCTTCATTTTAGTTATGTATTCTTTAGAAATAGGAGATAGAAATGTATAGTTTATTTCCTTATCGGACTCATAATTCGGAGACCAATTCGATGTTAAAATATATGGTTCTTGACTTAACCAAAAATAAGGAATCTTTGTAATTTGATCGTGAACTGTTTGCGTAAAAAGATCACTATATTCGTTGGTATTGAATGGTTTTAGAAAATAGTGAAATGTATATTTTTGATTAAGATTATTTAAAAAACTAAAAGGAGTATATACTAAGAATACAGATTCCGGAGTATTACCAGTGTTTATATAATTATTTAATAATAAGTAATGTCCTACGATACCAATTGCCTGATTGCAAGCGAGTGAATTTATGGTGTCATTTTCACAAGTATTACTAAATATTTGATTACCTACACTATCTCCTAGAATTAGGATCTTACAATTTGATGAATCTTTGCTTTTGTCCAAAGAAATATAAACTTCATTACCAGCAACCGTATTTTTAAAATTATTTGAAAATAATAAGTAACATGGTTTCAAGTAAAAAATTATAATAAATATGGAAACGAAAGTTAAGTTTTTTATTAAAAATTTTTTCATATTTTAAATGGCATTATTGAAGTTTATTTAAGGTTAATAAATTGAATAATGGTAAATTTAAATGAGTTGAACTAATTTTTCTAATTCAAAATTAACTGGAATTTTGATTATAAATACTAATTAGTAAATTAAAATAAATGAAAGTATTTGGAATAGGGTTAAACAAAACCGGCACAACATCTTTGGGAAAAGCTTTGGAAATCTTAGGGTATTCGAAACATATCAGCTGTAATTTAGAATTAACAGAAAATTGGTCAGAGGGTAATTTGCTTCCAATATTAGAGGTAGCTCATAAACATAACAATTTTGAAGATTGGCCATGGCCATTAATTTATAAAGAGCTTTATAAAGAATTTGATGATGCAAAGTTTATTTTGACAATAAGATCTTCGCCGGAAGAATGGTATAATAGTTTATGTAAGCATGCTATTCGTACAGGACCGACAAAATTCAGAAAATTAATTTATGGTCATGAAATGCCACAGGAATATATGAAACAGCATTTAGATTTTTATAACCAACATAATAAGAATGTTATTGAATTTTTTAACTCCGTTGATCCAAATAAATTATTAGTTATTTCCTTAAATGAAGGTAATAATTGGCAGAAGCTATGTGAATTTTTGGATAAAGATATTCCAGAAGTTGAATTTCCATTTTTAAATACGGCTATTTCTTTTAAAAAGAATTCCTCTGATGAAGCTGAAGAATTAAAAATAAGTTTTTTGACTCAAATTTTGAATTATGGGAAACAATTGAAGAGGAAGTTTTAATTGAGTTATTACAGAATCGAACATATTTTATTTAACCAATTGTTAAATTCTAATAACTTATTTTTCTTCTTTTTTAAATATTTACACTTTCTAAAATCAATTATACTACTATCTTTATCACTGAATAGCATTCAAAAGTTTCATCATAAATACCAATCCAACTTATAATGAAAAAACGTATTCTCGTTACCGGTGGAGCCGGATTCATCGGAAGTCATCTTTGTAAACGCTTATTAAATGAAGGGAATGAAGTGATATGTATGGATAATTACTTCACTGGAAGTAAATCCAATATCGTGGATCTCCTTGATAATCCGTATTTTGAATTGGTACGTCATGATGTTACACACCCGTATTTTGCAGAAGTAGATCAGATCTATAATATGGCTTGCCCTGCATCTCCGGTACATTATCAGTATAACCCTATCAAAACGGTAAAAACTTCAGTGATGGGGGCTATCAATATGCTGGGGTTAGCAAAGCGTGTAAAAGCCCGTGTATTGCAGGCAAGTACCTCCGAAGTTTATGGAGATCCACATGTACATCCGCAGCCGGAAAGTTATTGGGGAAATGTGAATCCGATCGGACTACGTTCCTGTTATGATGAAGGCAAGCGTTGTGCAGAAACCTTATTTATGGATTATCATACTTCCAATAAAGTCGATATTCGTATTATCAGAATATTCAATACCTACGGACCTAATATGAACCCGGATGATGGAAGAGTAGTCTCAAATTTCATAGTACAAGCGCTAAAAGGTGAAGATATTACTATCTATGGTGATGGTACGCAAACCCGTTCTTTTCAATATGTGGATGATTTGGTGGAAGGAACGATACGTATGATGAATACTGACAATTTCATCGGACCGGTGAATCTTGGAAATCCAAATGAGTTTACGATGCTTGAACTAGCAGAGAACATTATCGAATTGACCGGGACAAAATCGAAAATAATTCATCTGCCATTGCCCAAGGATGATCCGAAGCAGCGTCGTCCGGATATTTCTCTGGCTAAAGAGAAATTGGGAGGATGGGAACCTAATATTCAATTGAAAGAAGGACTTACAAAAACAATCGAGTATTTTTCGAAAGTAATCTAAAATAAAAGAAACGTGGTGATGATTGTAATCTCCGGTTTTTTTTAATCTATCAATTCCTGTTGATGATTCTAAGCGCGGGTCGAAGGCCCTTGATGAATCCATTTAACAGGAATTTGTTATTCATTATATTGGTGAGCACTTTGTATTTAATTCCTTGATGTTCGGATGAATCCATACCAGTAATAGGGTATGCCTCTAACTGCTTTAATTGTACGAGTAATCGGTTCAGATGCAGGATTGAACCATTGGATTTACAAAATCTTATCAATGTGAAGAATGCATAACTCATTCGCTTGGAATTGATACGTTCCAGTGCTACGAGACGTACTTCAGCATCTTCTTCTTTTTCCAATTCTGCCATAAGTCTGTTCATCTGCTCAATTGCATAAAGCGAATCGTTGATGTGTCGCTTTAAATGGCTTTCCCGGTTAGATTTAGTCGTAGAACCTCCTCGTATCAGATAACGATGTACATCTTTGTTTAAAAAGATCATATTTTCTGCCTGGAGGAATAGTTTGGGTGTAAAATAGGAATCATTAACAAACCTTCGCTCTTCAAACCGTAACCCTGTATTTATAAGAAATTCCTTCCGAATAATATACCACCAGATTTCTACTCTGTAATTGGGGTTTTCAGCTAAATGGTAAATACCATTACCCGAAAATTTCTCTCCTTTTATCTTTGTGCTGTTTTCTTCGAATAGATTAGCTTTGGAGGTCTGAATTGTTCTAAAACCAGCGATATCCGCATGACTCTCCTCTGCCGCTTTTAACACCGCTCCTAAGGTGTTTCTCGCAAGGTAGTCATCGCCGTCCATAAAATATATATACCTTCCACTGGCATGGTCTAGTCCTTTATTTCTAGCTAATCCGACACCCGATTCCGACTGGGTTATAACCATGATATTGGAATGGATTTTAGCGTAGCTTTTGCACAGGTTTAAGGTTTGATCCACAGATCCATCATCAATAAGTATCACTTCAAAGTTTTCTGGTGCTATTTTCTGAGCGTAAATACTTCGAATGCAATTGTCGATATAGGAAGCGACATTTTTGACCGGTATGATAATACTTAGTCTCATAAATACATTTTTTCACAGATTGCAGGAAAGTTATGACGGTAATGTATTTAAAAATATTTCTTTGCTTAGGGAAAAAGAAACAGTGAAATGTACGTAAAATTATAATATATAGCAATTTACATACTGGGAGTGTTTAGGAAACGGTTACTTTTCTAAACATTTTGGCAACGGGGATCAATAGTTTTGGGTTGTTTACCAGGGGTGTTAATACTTTGTATGAGAAACCTTTGTAATCTTTTCCGGGAAAATGACGCAAAGGATATACTTTGATCTCCCGGAATCCGTCAAACATTTTTCGGAGTTCTTCCAGGGGGAGATTCGATTGAATGAGTCGCATGGTTAGAAAGAATATGAATGATTCTTGTCTGATTTTAAGTCGTTCACAACACTCCTGATCGAATTTATCAGTACCCTCCAGAGAAGCGATGATCTCTTTAAAAACATAAGTGGCATTTTGATTATCATAGATCACTTTGTTGTAGTGCTCAGTAGAACGGTTTTGCATGGCCGATGTAGGAATCACTCTGTGTTCATAAATATCATAGTCGATATGTGCCATCCGCTCGGATTTTAAAAATAACTGTGGGGTGAAGATGGCATCTTCCATCCATTTGCCTTCTATGAATTTAACATTGGATTCGATCAGGAATTTTCGTTCGATCAGATACCACCATATTTCATTTTTGTAGCGATATTTTGAAATGTATCGATTTCCTGGAAGGACCTCAGGATTTAAAAATTCATTTGCAGGCACAGAAGGTGTCTGTAAAGGTTCTCCGTTTTTAAAATCATGAGAAACGTAAGTGAGAATCTCCAATTTATTGGCACTTGCTATTTTATATACTTCAAACAGTGAATCAGTTCTCATACGATCATCGGGATCAACGAACTGAATAAACGTTCCTTTTGCAGCCATCATTCCGTCATTTCTCGCAGCACCGACTCCGGCATTCTCTTTATTAATAATTTTGATAACAGGATTTATACTTTGGTATTCTTCAACTATTTTCAAACTGTTATCCTGAGAACCATCATTGACAACGATAATCTCGTAATCTCCTTTTAGAGAAGGCTGATCCAGTAAACTCTGCAAACATTCCCCAACATACTTCTCCATATTGTAAAGCGGAATAACGATACTTACTAACATAACGCTTCATTTTAATGTTACACTGTTACTTCTTTTTAGGTTACCGGTTATAGCAACGTATTTCTAAAAAAGCCTTCAATACACGCTTGACATATAATACTTTAATTATTTCCGTTAAAGAATTCCATCGTTGCATGTGTTGCCGAAGAGATATCTTCTTGTTTTAGTACTTTTTTGAATGTTAACCATATGATCTTCAGATCAAGGCTGGCGGAACAATGATCAACATAGTATATATCTAAATCGAACTTTTCTTTCCAGCTTATTGCATTTCTTCCATTTACCTGTGCCCATCCTGTAATTCCCGGACGTACTTCATGCCTTCGCATTTGATATTCACTGTACAGATCGAGGTAGGAGGTAAGCAAGGGTCTTGGGCCGATCAGGCTCATATCTCCGATAAAAACATTGATCAGCTGTGGTATTTCATCAAGAGAGGTCTTCCGTATAAACTTACCAACAGCGGTCAGTCTGTCAGCATCCGGAAGTAGTTCTCCATGTTTATCTTTCTTTTCATTCATAGAACGAAACTTTATGATCCTGAACAATTTTCCATCCTTACCAGGACGAATCTGAGTGAAAAATGGTTTACCATCATTAAAGAAATATAATAGAACCGCTATAGTGACGATCAATGGCGAAAGGATCAATAATCCAAATCCTGATGCAGTAAGGTCTATAATTCGTTTAATGAACTTTCGATACATGATTCTTTTGTAGAGGTTTATCGTTTACACGATTCATTATTCGTTCATAGGTGTGGCCGGGTAACAGATTGTTCATATAGTAGTCATATCCGTTAGCACCGTGCTTTCGTAATAGGTCCGGATGATTGTAATATTTTAGAATGTTGGTTTTTAAAGCTTCCGTATCACCCCCTTCTGACCAGGCTCCTGCTTCAACGTCCTCAACAAATACTCCAATATCGGTGTTTATGTCGGTAGTTGCGATCACCGGTATTCCGGTTGCGAAATAGGCACAGAGTCTGGATGGAAAATTAGGTATCGTGAAACACTTATTTAATGAAATGAGTCCGATATCTGCAGTTTCGAGTAAGGCCAGATAGTCGGGTCTTGGTAATTTATCCATCATTATGAAATTCTCCAATTTCATTTCCTCCGACATTTTACTGATCCTTTCTTTTTCTGTACCGGTACCGATAACCAGAAATACGATATCCCTGAATTCCTGCATAGAAGCGGCAGCCTCGACGAGGTAATCCACTTTTTGTGGTTCTCCAAGATTACCTCCGAATATCAAAACAAATTTATCCTCGAGTGCGTATTTTTTTCGGATTTCTTTTAGATCAACCGGTGCTTCATTTTTAACCTTACGCATCCAGTTGGGGAGTAGGAATAATTTTTCGGTCGCTACCTCTGGATTATGTTTTATTACATAATCAATGTTCGCTTGAGACATACACCCAATATGATCTGAAATAGCATAAAGTTTATGTTCGAGATTTCTGAAATACCGATGTGTTAAACTACCTTCCTTCATCATCCCGAGGTCGATGGCGTTTTGAGGAAAGATATCACGCAGTATCAAACAGAATTTAGCGCCGGACTTGTTTTTAATCCATCTTACCAATGGTTCCTGAGTAATGGTGGGTGTTGGCATGAGAATAAGATCGAAATCCAACGGAACACCGGATAATTTTAAAGCTCTTTTGTATAAGTGTGGCAGTAGTATATTGGAAATACCTTTTGCGAATTTCCCAATGTTGAACAATTTGGGTGTTTTGGTACGAATTACTTTGATATTGTTCTGCTCAACAACATTTTGTTCATCATCTATTGACGGTGCAAGAACAGTTACCTGATGCCCATGATCTCTGAATTCTTTAATAAGGTCTGAATAGAGTCCTCCATCTTCCGTGTGTTCAAATCCGAGTACTATGAATAATACCTTTTTCATAAGCGCTCCTTTATTGTGTATTGGTTTCAGATGATTTAGACCAAACCACTCTGTTGATATAATCGGTGTAGGAAAGTATGATTCTCACCACTTTTTCACTTACATTAGGCATGGAATAATCATAGACCTCCCTGAAATTACGATCGTTACCGGTCTTTTGTGATTCTAATATTTTTAGTCCCTGAAGGATGCGTTCCGGCTTCAGACCGGTCATCATCACCGAGGCCTCTTCCATGGCTTCAGGCCTTTCATGCGCCTCACGAATATTAAGTGCCCTGAAATTCAGAATACTTGATTCTTCCGAGATCGTGCCGCTATCGGATAATACTGCAAATGCATTTTTTTGGAGCGCATTATAATCTGAGAACCCTAATGGTTTCATAAACCGAATCAGTTCATGAGTTTCCACTTTCTCCTTTTCGAGTTTTATCCTTGTTCTTGGATGTGTGGATACAATTATAGGAAACTTATAAGTCTCAGCGATGAGATTGAGACTGTCGATAAGGCCTTTAAAATTATTTGGGTTATTGATATTCTCTTCGCGATGAGAGGAAACGACGAAATAGGCTCCCTGGGTCAACTCCAGATCACTCAATACTTCTGAAGCATCGATCTTGTCCATAAAGGTGTGAAGTACTTCATACATCGGACTTCCCGTTTTGATCACTCTATCGGGTGACAGGCCTTCCCGTAACAAATATTCTCTGGCGATAGCGCTATAAGTCAGGTTTATATCCGAAATATGATCCACGATCTTTCTGTTGGTTTCTTCAGGTACGCGTTGATCAAAACATCGATTTCCTGCTTCCATATGAAAGATCGGAATCTTCCTCTTTTTTGCAGGAATGGCACATAGACAGGAATTGGTATCACCCAAAACCATAAAGGCATCCGGTGCGATACGCTCCAGTAAAGGATCGATTTTTATCAGAATATGTCCTACAGTTTCCGTTGCATTTTTACCGGCAGCATTCAGAAAATGATCGGGTTTTCGTATCCCGAGATCCTCAAAGAAGATTTCGTTTAACTCATAATCATAATTCTGTCCGGTATGGATCAAAGTATGTTCGATTGCCTCGTGGGCATCAAGAGCATTCAGTACACAACTGAGTCTGATGATCTCAGGACGGGTTCCCACTACGGTTACGACTTTCAATTTCTTCATAGTAAAGTTTAATGGTTTAGGGTAGTGGCAGGAGCTACTTCTTCGAAATAGGTGTCTGCATTTTCAGGGTTATAGGGTTCGTTGATCCAGAATAATGTCAGTAATTCTTCCGAACCGGTATTTGTGATATTATGCGTATACCAGACCGGCATATCGACAAAGGCGGGAGTTTCTCCATCCAGATCATAATCGATCACTTCATCAGTACCGATCTTGCGTAATTGAATTCTGGCTTTGCCTTTGATCACTGCGAATCGTTCAGCTTTTCTGGTATGGAAATGATTCCCTCTCGTGATTCCGGGGACGGTGGTTGAAAAAGAGAATTGTCCGCTTCCATCAGCTCTCATTATTTCTACAAAGGTTCCCCTTGGATCACTATGGCATGTATAGGAAACCGGATAATGGTCTGATGGTATATAGGTTCTGAAAGTATTGAACAGATTCTTTTCAAAATCTTTTTCCAGATCCGGCATTTTACCTGCTACGAAATAGGTGTCTGTATAATATTCCAGAAGTTGTAAGACCTCCGTTACGTATCGTTTTGCCGTAGCCGCTACTTTTTTATGAATAAAAGCAGCAGTAGTATCATCTTCAATACTATTGATAATATCCTCAACTAATTCCTGAACATAGATTAGTTCTACCTCGTTATCTTTCATGACCACGGGTTTTTCATCATGTGTAAGTTTATGACAAAATGTGGCGATGAATGAGTTATAATTCGGCTTACAAAAAGGTCCGAAAACATTTGGTATGGTTAGAGAAATACATTGATGCGCGGAGGAGTCTGCAAGGTTTTTAAATCGTTCACGTGCATCCCTTTTTGATTTACCGTACAGATTGTCCTGTTCTTCCTGTGCGGAAGAAGAGAAGATCACCTTTTTGGAGGATGGTGCATTTTCGAGAGCCTGACAAAGCTGATCCACCAATGCAACATTTGTATCATAGATAATTTGAGGGTCGGGATGACGGTTCATCGCAGCAAGGTGGACAATAATGTCACAGGAATTTACAAATTCCTGAAGTGCTGCGGGATCTTCGAAGGTCGATCGCTCGAATTCCACCAATTCATGGTCAGACCCATATTTTAAAAAATGATACAAATGGTATCCGATAAACCCGTTTTGTCCGGTAATACCGATCTTACTCATATTTTATGTTGTTTTCCAGTTGTTAATGTCGTACCGATAATCATCTTCTTTGGATTCTTCTAATGAAAAATCGGAAAATATTAATAATCGGGAACCCGGGCTTTCAGCCCTGATCGCTGTTGCATTTCCACCAGGGATATGTAATACTACCGGAGTTGTCGCCTGTAGTTCGAACGTTTCTGGTATCGTATAATCTTTAAGATCATTTCCGGTTATGCCCACTACTTTTATGGTGAATTTTCCGGAAGTACAATACATCCATTTTTGTTCTTTCAAATGTCCTTGCCATCCTCTGAAATCTTCTGTATTAGCCGGTTCGATCTCATACATTCGTACGATATGGTCTAACGGAAAATCATTGAAGAATCGAAGTGTGCCTCGATCATCCGTATGTATTTTACCTTTTATACTATTCATTTACTGCAGTAACCCCAAGTTGTTCTTTAATAAATTTGAGTGACATTAAAAGTTCCACAAGATGAGAATTGCTTAGTCGTTTTGTATTATGAGAATGGTAATCTTCGATCATACTGATATCTTCCATTCCCTCTGTAAAATATCGGCTGTAATTCAGATCACGGTTATCTGCTGGAATTCGGTAGAATTCACCGAGATCTTCTGCTTTCAACATCTCTTCCCTGGTGCAAAGCGTTTCATAGAGTTTTTCGCCATGACGTGTCCCGATGATTTTCACCTCACTATCGGAATTGAATATGGTCTTTATAGCTTCAGCCAGATTACCGATCGTACTTGCCGGAGCTTTATTAACAAAGAGATCTCCCTGGTGACCGTTCTTAAATGCAAATATTACCAGATCCACTGCGTCTTCAAGTGACATGAGGAAACGTGTCATATGAGGGTCGGTCACCGTAATCGGTTTCCCAGATTTGATTTGATCAACAAATAGAGGGATCACCGAACCCCTTGATGCCATTACATTTCCATATCGGGTAAGACATACGGTAGTGGTATTATCCGGGATGTTTCTCGATGCTGCAATAGCTACTTTTTCCATAAGTGCCTTACTGATCCCCATCGCATTGATGGGATATGCGGCCTTATCAGTACTTAAACAGATGATCTTTTCTACTTTATTTTTTATAGCTGCGTCTATGGTGTTCTGTGTTCCGAAAACATTGGTCTTAGCGGCCTCGATCGGGAAAAATTCACACGAAGGTACCTGCTTAAGCGCCGCAGCGTGAAATATATAATCAACACCGTTCATAGCCCGGTCGATACTGTTAAAGTCGCGAACATCACCGATATAGAATTTGACTTTAGGATTCTTAAGACGATTTCTCATATCATCCTGTTTTTTCTCGTCACGGCTAAAGATTCGGATCTCTTTAATATCAGTATCAAGAAAACGGTTGAGTACGGCATTTCCGAAAGAGCCGGTTCCACCGGTAATCAAAAGTGTTTTACCTTCAAACATGATTATTTTTTTTTGTGGGTGTAATTTATGGTAACAGTCTTTAAATTAAGCATTTGTTGGTGCACCTTACGTTCTTTTTCGTTAAAACGCATTTTTATAAAGCGTGCAGGATTTCCGCCGACAATCGCATAGGGTTCTACATCTTTGGTCACCACGGCTCCGGCGGCTACGATTGCTCCGTCACCGATCGTAATTCCTGCAATGATCACCGAACCAGCTCCGATCCAGACATCGGCTCCAATGGTGGTTGCTGGGGTCTCCGGGCGGCCTGAAAAAATTATTGGCCTTTCCGGATTATCATATATGTGATCCCCACCATGGATACTTACATAAGGCGCGAGCATTGTATATTTCCCGATTTTAACCTTTGGAGGCACCGTACAACCAGCTCCCAGATATGCGTATTTGTCGGCAATCAGATCTTCACTTATGGTGCCGGGGCCGGCCATGAAAAAGGTTTTGTCTACATTTTTCAGTCCGTATTTGAACCGGTAATACCGCATTTTTAATTTTCTGTAAATAAAACGGGGACTCAATGTATTCATGCGTTGTTTTTAAGTTGGCTCTGTATTATTTCGGTAATTGTCGTTGCCTGATAAGACGGATTATAATATTTGTCGATACGGTTGAAGCATCGCGTTCTGATCTCATCCTTTGACATATCTTTGGTTATATCCTTCCAGGTTATAAGTTGATCAGCCAATGCTGTCATATTATCTCTTTCGAAAAACATACCATTATAACCGGATACAATCGCTTCATATTCCGGCATCTGATGATTAAAATCATCATGTGTAATTACCGGTGTACCATATCCAAGAGCGGTAATAGCGGTAAGTCCCACTTCACCCGGTGATATACACATATCTGCTGCTTGTACCAATTCGCTTACACGAATTTCATCATAGCAAGCACCATAAAATTTGATTTGAGCACTAAGATCTAAAGCATCGACTTGTTCAGTCAGATTCGATCGTTCAGGTCCGTCACCTACCAACAGAAGATTGAAGGATTCTCCCTGATCTTTAAGTTTCCTGATAACTTCAGGGAGCATCTGTAACTTTTTTTGAGGTGTAAGTCTTCCGATGAAAATCAACAATGGATCTCCAGGGTTTTCGAAAAATTCTGCTCTTATTGCTTTAGTGACAGAAGGATTATATCGATTTCTGTATTCAACTTGTTTTTTATGGTCTACGGAATTATAAATAACATGCAGTTCAGAGGTAGGATAACCTTTGCCGGCCATGACCTCCTTTGCCTTATTACCATATAAAAGAACACCGTTGGAAATACCATAAAAGAAGGATCGAAGTTTCCAGTTAAAGCCGTCTTGATCATTGGTTACTCCATGTGTCCACAATAAAACCGGTTTTCTCCTTATTTTGAGGATGAACATAGCTAACCATGTGGTGATGTAATAGGCACTTCCTAAAAATATGAATATGTCATCCTTACTCGAAATACAATAGCGAAGCAAATTACCCTGCCAAAGTAACTTACCTCCGAGAAGCCAGTGGTTTTTTAATGAATACCAATGTAAATGTGATAGTTCGCCATCCGGGTCGATCGTGGGTATATCGGTATCCGATTTCTGATCTCCTAATAACGTGATATTTAGCATTTCAGCATGTGATAACTCCTCAAGAACAGGGAGTCTGTAATGTGCAAAATAGTGATAAATAATCGCCAGGTTGATCTGTTTGTCAATTCGCAAGGGTAAGGTTTTTATGAATTTTTGAGCATTCATTTTTTTAGGTCAGACTGTGCGTAGCGCATATTTCTGAAAGGTAAATCCTTAATAATGACGTTAAATTAATATCAAAAAAGAACGATTGGAATTTTTCTCGATTAACAATTCATTTTAGCGTTCAATTCTCTATTGAGAATTTTTATACCGGTATATATGAATCAGGATAGGTAAGGGT
The DNA here is from genome assembly GCF_007279655.1 of Robertkochia solimangrovi. Lineage (GTDB taxonomy): Bacteria > Bacteroidota > Bacteroidia > Flavobacteriales > Flavobacteriaceae > Robertkochia > Robertkochia solimangrovi. The sequence continues at coordinate 79,523 of NZ_QKWN01000002.1, forward strand.
TATTTACTTTTTTTTAATTTGATTTCTGTTAACCTCTTAATTTTGAAATAGAAATATAGATTCCCGGAAACAATACTTTAAGCCATCCAGAAAAATATACGAAGGGCAATCGGAGTGGAAAATGTCTTCTCATAAAGGTCAGATGTGAACTAAAATCGAGTCCGATCGGACTATACAATGTCTTGATGCGCTCTTTGAATTTCATTTCTTTGAATTTGGGATAAGGGGAACTATGGTCAAATACGCATTTACCCACGAACCCGGGAACCAACAAGTTGGGAAAGCCTTTCTTTTTGGCTTTTAGAGTAAGATCGAAATCAGCTATTCCGTGACGGTATCCTTCAGAAATAATTCCGATTGAATCGACCACTTCAGAGGGTACCATCATGATGTTCGCATTACCCAGATCACAGAGTTGAGGAGCATCAGCGGGTTGAATACGCTCGCTTAACCCCATAAAGCCATTTTTTATTTCCCAACCGCCATAGGTTAACACACCTGTTTCTGAATTGTAGGTAGATCCGATATAAATACCCGGCTTTTTAAAATTTTGAATACTGTAACAATGCGTATCATAAAGTCGGTCGAATAGAAATTCCTCTAATATGGTGTCATCATTAATCAGTAAATATCCATCATAGTTATGCTTGATCGCTTCCTTCCATGCAAATCTCATCCCACCAGCCCAAAACAGCGAACCTGTGCCTTCAAGAACCTGTACATCCGGATAGTTTTTTCTTACAGCATCACCTGTGCCATCAGAACTTCCATCGTCTGTGAGATATATGGAAATTTCAGGAGAATAGTTTTGTGATTCTTCTAAGGCCTTATAAAGTGAATTAAGACATTTTAAGGTTTTATCCTTTCTATTGAAGCAAGTTAATAATACTGCAATATTTTGCATTACAGGAGGTAATTATAATTTCATTATAAAACTACGTATATATTAATTCCAACATTACTAATTTCGATTAAACTCTTCGTTTTTCTGATATGTGTTCACAATACCCTGAACAAAGCAGGATAAAGAAAAAAATGTGAACATCCCCTCAAAAATTGGTTCCACCATAAAGACAAGGTAGAATCCACTTAAATAAATGGCTAACAGTGCTCTGAACCGGAAGTCTATATTTTTTTTGATCAAAAAATTATAGATGTTCTTTAGGGATGCCAGTGAATAAATAACCAAAAGGAAAAAACAGATCACACCTCCTTCTCGCAGTACATCAAGCCATAGATTATGGGAGAACCCAAATTCATCAACACTCCATCCAAAAGGGTGGGAGAAGAGGTATTCAAATGATCTTGACCACCGTTCGGTTCGGCTTCCTGCCGTATACATATCATTTGTGCTTCCTTCCATTCGGTCGCTGAATGCTGTCATCCATGTGGCATCCATACTGAAGTTAATCTGGGTTATAATTACTGCAATGATGACTCCCAGAAAGCCGATTATTCCAATTCGTTGTGAGCTTTTGATCTTAGGAAATATATAGCCCAATGCAATGAAAATCGTGATGGCTGTAATCAGTAACTGTGTTCTGCTGCCTATTCGTAGTATGCACAATAGAGAAAGAACATAAAGACCGATGAGCAAAAAAAGCATCCATTTTTTAATATGAAACCTATAGATAAGAATTACCGCAGGAATACACATATGCATGGTGAAGAACGATCCCATTTTTGTAGCGGAAACGATTATTCCGGTTCCTAAAAGTGGAAGGTTTCTTTCTAATTGCAAGTACCCTCCGGTTCTGATATTTTCTAATACGGTTACCAAGGGTATCAGTGAAAAGATGAAAAACGTAAAAAAGAATGCATACAGTAACCATTCTTTATATTTTTTGGTAGCCAGATATCGAGCATATAAATAAAAGGATACCGGAAATAAAGCGTAAATCAGAATGAATTGAGTTCCTTTTTGAGGTGTGAGTGAATAGAACAAGGCGTATGCAATGGTGGCAGCTCCGAGTAACAAAGCAGATTTGTCGATGTAGCGGAAATAAGTACTGGGATTGACGAGTATACCAATAGCCAAAAGATATCCGAAAGCAAATCCTTTACCTAAAGGATCCAGAAGGCATAGTAAAAATAGAAGAGCCAGTCCCCAGAAATATATTTTTTCGATAGTACTCATGATTTTTCGGGATCAGCTTTACGAATAAATTTTACCGGATTCCCCCCCCAAATTTCATTATCAGGAATCGTTCCGGTCACCACGGAACCTGCACCGATAATGGCGTTTTTTCCAATATTACTTCCTTTGAGTATAATGCTGTGACCACCTATAAAAGCGCCATCCTGAATGAGAACCGGTCTGGTTTTTGGAATATCCGTTTTAGGATTGCTTCTTAGAGATGCATCCAGGGAGTGGAAATCCGTATCATAGATTTTAGTTCCGCCACCGATTCTTACATTTTTACCGATGGTGATTTTATCCTGACAAACAAACGTTGAATTTGATATGCCAGTCTGATCTCCGATGGAAAGTTCAGCACCCGGTAATATTCTAAAGATCGTTCTTTGATCACCTCCGATTGGATTTGCATTTAGACTAGAATTGATTTTAACCAGCCCGCTCAATTGCAGCTTACCGGTTCCAAATATGATTATTCGACCATTGATGATTGGAAATTCATCGAATTGAACATTTTTCATTCCCAGGATAATACCATTATAGGTCCGGTTAATAATGCGGTTAAATCCTAAATATAAAGAGGTAACTATTTTTTTAATCATACCGTTAATTTGAAGTAACAATTTCCTTATAGATCTGAATGGTAGATTCACGGATTACCGTTCTATCGTGTCTCTTATGCGCAGCTGATATACCACAATCAGAGAGTTTATGGGCCAGCTCATCATTGGAAAAAACCATTTTTATAAAATAGGCCAGCATTTCATACTCCTCGAATCGATACAGGAGACCCGACTGCTCATGCTCCACCATATCCGGTATTCCTCCGGTATAGCTGGCTATTACCGGTGTACCTATCAATTGGGCTTCTCCTAGTGAATTTGGGCTGTTCTCAATACTGGACGGACATACAAATACATGGGATCTTTGGAATTGAGAGATCATTTCCTCTTCCGACAGCATTCCTAAAAATTCGATGCTGTCCATAACAGAAAGGTCGCGCGCTAATTTTTGAAGGTAATTGCCATATCCATCTTTTTTCAACTGTTCTTTAAATCCGGGTTGTCTGAATTTGTCAGGCCCGGCAATTTTTATTTTGACGTTCGGAAAAGCGTGTTTTATGATCGGAAGTGCTTTAATAACCTGTTGCAAACCTTTCAAGGGACTCGCAGACTGGCTCACAAAAATCGTATGCGGTTCGGCACTTTCCAGTTTCCATGACGGAGCTTCATAAAATTTATTACGTAAAGCTTCATTACAAAAATGATAATTCACTTCTGGATTTATTGCATAGGAATGCGATTTATCCCAGGTTGTACGCCCGATCACATGCCTGGTTTTACGTATATATTCAATTTCATGTTTACCTCTGTCTTTGAATTTGGCAGCGGATCTGAAAATTCCATCCTGTTTTAGGACATCGCGAAGTGTCATGCTTCTTAAAATCTCTCCTGAAGATAATCCTCCCAGATAATATCTGGAATAGACACTGATCAGACCCTGAATGGAGATCACATATTTTTGATTATTATTTGCCTGCATACATGCAAGTCCGTGAGGATATTCTGTACCATGTATATGAATGAGGTCAGGCTGAATATCATCGACCAGTTTTTTCCATTGAGACTCAAGTTGCTGATCATAATGAAATCTTGAGGAGGTTTTTAGTAAGTGAAAATCAATGTTACGTATCGACTTACTGCATGGTGGTAATTGTGTATCAATAGTGGCAACATGTAATTTAAGATTTTTACAGGAAGCAAGAGCATCGGCTAGTCCGTACATCCACCCGCCAACTACAGGTTTATGGATATGCAGTGCTTCCGCGAAATCCGGAAATATAGTATTAGTAATCCATAGTACTTTCATATTCATACCTGCTTAAATTCGAGGTCATTTTTATTTTGTAATAATTTTTTGATGATCTTCCATTGGGAGGTTGCATTGTACCGGTCTTCGATAACCCTGTATGCATTTCTTCGGATTTCATTGCGGTTTTCTCCCGATTTGACGAGCCATGCAGCTGTTTTGTCGCTAAGATCATCCATATTATCATACTGGAAAAAATCACCGGTAAGACCAGGAATAATGGCCTCAAATTCGGGATTTTGATATTCAAACCGATCATTGGTCAACACGGGAAGACCATAGGTCAATGCATGTATAGCGCTAAGTCCTATAAAGCCCGGACAAACCATCAGGGTACTATGATAGATAAGCGCAGCCAGTTTCGTCTCATCGTAACATTCACCGTATTCCCATATGTCCTGTACAAAGGGGGAATTTCTGATTTCCGTCAAAGATTGATCACCGGGAATACTTTTACCAACGATGAGTAAATTGCATAATACACCTTTTTCACGGAGGTTATTATATACTTTGATCAAAAGATCTATTTTTTTTGCTTGTTGAATTCTCCCGACATAGATGATCGTAGGATAGTCATTTTTAAAATGCGAACTGACCACATCTGTTTTGGTTATTGATTCTCGAATCGCTTTTTGTTTATCATAGTCGAGTGAATTATAAATCGGAATCAATTTTTCCGGTTTAAAACCCATGGTGATCATTTTATCTCTTGAAAACTCACCGTATAGAAGAATTTTGTCACATAGTCTGTAAAAACTTTGCTGAAACCATTTATCTTTTTGACTACTGTAAGATTTTAAGCCGTGTGTCCAGGCGAATACTTTCTTACCTGATATTTTCGCCAGGAAGAGTAGTGCCCAATTGGAAAGGCAAGCCGGAGAACCTGTGATGAGATAATACTTATAGTTCCTGAAGATCAGTGAAACAGCTCCTTTTTGCCACATCATTCCCCGGTTTTGGAAAAAATGATTGGAAAGCGTTTTCCGGTATCCCTTTAATTTTTGGTAATCCATTAATTCCAGAGGCTGGTCTGTTCTGTCACCCAGATAAAAATCACATTGAATATCCGGATCGTTATCCATTTTCAAATAAACAGCTTCCCGATAATGTGGAGCAACATTAAAGATACAGCATAGTTTTTCAGGCATCGGTTTCTGGTTTAAGGTTAGGTTTGTCGAGTAAACCACTGTAAATCTGAATATAAAATAATTTCCCGACTTTTAAATTAAATATTTGTTGAACGACTTTGATTTCTGATAATGTTACGTCTCTGCCAATACATTCGAAAAGAGAGATCTTATGGATTTCATTTACGCCCATTGGATGCGGAAGCTTTTTTATTTTTTAAATGTTCGATTTTCTCTTTAAAAAACTGTATTTCCGGGAATTTTAACAGATATATGGCTCCCAGATACATGGCGGCTCCGATAACCGGAATAATGATCAACTGAAGGAGATCTCCCGGAATGAACTGTTTGATTACCCATAGCAAGGCAATCATGACCGATGACAGAATTAAAATGGGAAAGATGTCTTTAAGCTGCTTGAATGCCCCATATTTCATATATTTTCCAGGATAGTAGGTATTGATGAAAAAATGAATTATCGTTGAGATCAATTCAGCGATCGCAATCCATATAATACCATATTTAAGAGCTGCATAAATCAGTATAATTCTGATTCCCAGTTTCCAGTATTGTTGTCTGAGCGCCAGATCCGGTCTGCCTATTACATATAGTAGATTTACACTTACACCGGCAATGATAGTAATAATACGACCTGCACATATGATTTGAAGGATGGGAACTGCCTCTATCCATTTATCCGTAAGCAAAATACGAATCAATGGTTCCGCTAAAAGGGCAAGACCCATGAATATAGGGAAAACGAGAATAGACATCATTCTGATGATCTTCCTGGTGTATACGATCAGTTTTTCCTTATCGTCCTGAATAGTTGATAAAGTAGGGAAGAGGACACTATCACTTACTGAACTAATACTGTTATAAAGCACATCTGCAAATTGTCCTCCCCGGGTATAAATACCTAATTGAGCAGCGTTTAGTATTTTCGGAATAAACAGGTGATAAAATTTATTGACCATATTATTCAACAGTGAAGAAAACATAATATGCATTCCATATTTATAGAGTTTTCTTATTGATGCCATTGAAAATGACCATTCGGGTAACCACTTTATGATTAATCGAAGAATAAACAGGGATAGTACTGATCGGGAAAGACTTTGATAAATCAACGCCCAGGCTCCATATCCTTTATAGGCAAAATAAATACCGACTGCACCACTCAAAAGCGCAAGCGCAAGATTTACCTTGAAAAGTTTTCTAAAATCAAGTTGAATATAAATGAGGGTAAGGGGCACGGCGTTTACGGCATTTATTACTATGGTAAGGCCTAATACCCGCATCAAGGGTTGAATCTCCTGATTCTCATAGTAGGAAGCAATGAAAGGTGCCAGAATCCAAATGGTGACATAGCAAACGAGACTGATCAGCATATTAAAGTAAAATACCGAGGAAAGATCAAGATTGGTGCGTTCCTGTTTATGGATCAACGCCTTTGGGAATCCACTCTCTATAAAAATCTGGGAAAATGCAATAAAGACCAGTAGTATGCTTACAATACCATAATCATTTGGAGTGAGTAGTCTTGCAAGAACCACTCCTACAACAAATTGGACAATTTGAATTGAGATTTTATCGAGGCCATTCCAAATAACTCCGGAAAAAATCTTATTGCCTAGGTTCATGGATTAAGGTACTTTATAAACAGCACTTTCGCATTGAAGTGCAAATAAGTTCATTTGTTCCTATCAAAGATCAGCTAATAATAATTAATTGAATAAATATTAAGTTGATATGCGATGTTCTATCGATTAAACTGTTTCCGGTACTTTCCGCATATTACTGAAAATATAAACCATTCCTTGTAGGGAATGGTTTATACATATTGATTATGTTTTTATTTTTAATTATCGAATTGATATTCATAAGCACCGACATCAAATCCAACACCTCTGGGTCTGTTCTTGTTTTTATAGTCCATGCGATAGGAGGTGGGGGCACCTAAATTGATCAGTCGGCTACTGCGGGTCAGATAAAAGTCTCCACCGCTTGCATTGACAAATCCACTATTATATCGCGTGATTGAATTACCGCTGGGAATGGAGCCTTGTTGATCGTAAAAATTACAATGATCAAAAGTGATATTCATCGGTTTGCGGTTCGAGGTATTAAAATTATGACGTGTCGTTAATTTTTCAAATGCACAATTATAAAATGCATTACCCGTATTGTCATTGTAGATCGTCGCTGCATTCTGGTAGTTATAGAAAGTACAATTGTAAAATTTATTATTATTTACCGGACTTGTATTCTTACCGCTACCAAAGGTCACTATTCGATAGGCATTTTCGACGATTATGTTTACAAAATTATTGGAGAACCCACAGTTTTCCAGATCTCTGTCACCGCCCGGACCAACATAACCATCGTTGTCATCAGAAAACGAAATAGCACACCAGACATCGCGGATATAGAAGTTCCTGAAAGTATTATTATTGGCTCCATTCTTTATTCTGATATTCGAAGGCCAGTTCGTACCACTGGTTCCGTTTCCGATGATTTCGTTATCTGTAAAAAGATTGTTTTTCACACCGGAAAAGCCAACTTCGAAATTGGTATTGTAGGATTTACAATAACGCACAACGTTGTTCTCAGCAAGGTCTTTCATCGTGAATCCATGTCCTCCATGATCGAGATATGGACTTCTGTAGGCCTCACAGTGTTCAACTATGGCGTTATTGGTACTGGTCATTACCAGGTAGTAATTTATAGGGTTGTTATTATTTTTACCATAGATCTTGGTGTATCGTACGATTGTATTATGAGCGTTTTGTAAGTTGATCCCTTCTGCGGTTGCATCTTCCACGAAACTATTTTCAACAAGACAGTCGCGGGCGAAAATTTTAAGGGCACGTCCGGGATAGCTTTTAGAAGATGACTGGTCTCCCTGATCTACACAGATAATATTTTTTAGATGTGCGCCTCTTCCTAAAGCAACGATAGCAGTTCTGCCGCCATAGAATTGAATGTTTTCAAAAGTCACATAGTCTCCCATAATGCGAATGGAGTAACTTCGATCACTTCGTCCTCGTATTAAAGGCATGTTACTTGCACTAACGGTATCATCATAATCAAAAGTAGAACTTTGAGACGTCTGAATATCTCCCGGTACTGATTTATACCCGCGGAAGTGGATAGGACTTCCGGCAACACCATCTGGCCATTGTATTAAACTTGGATTGCCATAGTCTCCGGCTTTTACATTTACCAAAGCTCCTGCTTTTGCCATCTTTAAGGCCTGCTCCAAATTCCATGGACTGCTCAGTGAAGTACCGCTGTTCGAAGCTTTACCATCGGTGCTTACATAATAAATGGTTGTTACTCTGTTACTGATCTCATTTTTGGAAAGCGTTGTGAGCTCAATAGCTGTAGAGTCTTCCAGTATTGTATTTGAAAACTTTTCGTAATAATCTACTTCAGTATCTTCCGGCAGGTTAAGGGTTTTGATGTTTTCGTCGAAATGAACCTCCATCAAGGTACCATTTTTAAACGAACGCCTATAGCCATCCTGTGTTAAGACTTCAGCGTATTTATCGCGTCCGACTTCGTAATAGATGGATTCTGCATTGACTGCGTCAGCTTGTAGATCATCCAGGATTTCATCCTGACATGAATTCAGGAAAAGGAATATCATGCATACCCCTATAAATAAGAATCTGTTCATAATAATGAAGTTTTAAGTGATTGGTGATATATAAATGTGAATATTGCGTCATCAGTTGTCTTTACCCGGGGTAAAAATATTTGGCGCACTAGGTAGGATGTTCACAAAGAGATGATCTGGGAAGCTCTCCTATGTGATTCTATTACATAGATATACGGTGAGAGCGTTTTTTTAGATGCCTTTAAACTTTCATTAACAAAAGTTTATGATAATAAGTGTTTTTTGCTGATTATAAGTGTGTTATAAGAGGTATTGGATGAATGATTTTATAAGAAAAGGCTGGTTAATAAGGATTTGATAGACTTTTAAGGACGTTTGACAGAAGTGATTAAATTTTATTTTAGAAGAAGTTTTGCTAAAAAAGGCTTCGGTTTCAAAAGGTAATCAAGACAAAAAAATACAGGCTGCCGATTAAGCCCGGCAGCCTGTGAATAATTATATTATTAGGTGTATTTAGCTTTTAATATTCGTAAGCTCCGATGTCAAAGGCTCCCCCTTTTGGGCGGGATTTATTATTGAAATCTGTTTTGAATTCATTGGAAGTACCTTTATCAATTAGGTTGCTTGAAGAATTCAAGGAGAAATCACCACCACTTGCATTTTTGAAGCCACTACTTACCTGAGTAACACTGGTTCCGGATGGAACAGAACCCTTCATATCATAGAAATTACAATGATCTACCGTCATATTAATTGACATGCTGTTTGCCGCATTAAAATTATAGATTGAAGTTCCTTTTTCGAATGTACTATTGTAGAATCCGTTTCCGTAGTTCTCATTATAGAATGTTGCAGCATTCTGGTAGTTATAGAAAGTACAGTTATAAAATTTGTTTCCGTGAACAGGACTGGTTTTTGCACCACTTCCGAAAGTTACCAAACGATAGGCTGTATTGATCACTATATTTACGAAGGTATTGTCGAATCCACAGTTTTCAAGGTCACGATCTCCACCAGGCCCTACAAATCCATCATCATCATCTGAAAAGGCAATAGCGGTCCAAACGTTTTCTATATAGAAATTCTTAAAGGTATTGTTGTTTGCTCCGTTTTTAATTTTGATAACTGCAGGCCAGAATTCACCATCTGTACCACTCCCGATAATCTTACAATCGGTAAACAGGTTATTCTTCACACCGGAGAAACCAATCTCAAAACTGGTATCAAAAGCGACACAATTTCTGATGATATTATTCTCAGCCAGATCTTTGATCATAAATCCATGTCCGCCATGCGATAGTCCCAATTCTCTTTTGGCTTCACTGTGCTCGATAATCGTATTATACGTTCCGGTACCTAAAAGGAAGAAGTAGTCGATCGGGTTTACAGAATTTTTGGCATGAACCTTACAATAGCTGATCAGGGTATTATCAGAGCCTTTAATATTTACAGCTTCAGCGTTAGCATCTTCTACGAAACAGTTCAGCAATGTGGCATTATCACCAACTACTCTGATACCGAATCCACTGTATGCACTTGAATTGGTTTGGCTTCCCTGGTCTATACAAATAACATTCTTAAGGGTAGCATTGGTTCCATTTACCAGGAATCCGATCTTTCCTCGGTATATTTGAATGTTTTCAACGGTTACATAGTCACCGACAATTTCCATAGGAATTCCATCATCTGAACCCATACTGATCAAAGGCATTTTACTGGCAGATACAGTTTCATTGTATTGGAAAGTAGAGCCTTCGGAACTAGCTACATCACCGGGGGTCGATTTATAGCCGATAAAACGGATCGGGTCATTAATGGTTCCACTTTGGGTTGCCTTTACCTGAACCGCACCGTAGTTTCCGGACTTGATGTATACTACATCGCCGGCTTTTGCAGTTTTCAATGCATAATCAAGTGGCCAGGATTTAGTCTCAGACTTTCCATCATTACTGCTATTTCCACTTGTGGTAACATAGTAAGCTCCGGCAATAGGGTGCTCGTTACCTTCTGCATCGACAGTAGTCAATTCGATAGCAACAGCGTCTGTCCAGGCATTATTCTCATGTAATTCGTGATAATCAGGATCAATTCCATCAGGAAGAACCAGCGGGTCAGGAGCGGTTCCTTTAACCTGGTCTATTTTTGCTCCATTCTTAAATGTTTTCTTGTATCCTTCCTCGGTGTAAACAATGGCAGTTTTGGTATCACCGATCTCGTAATAGATTGTGGCTGGGATAAATACTTCAACTTGATCACCCTCAATAGCGGCAACAATGTCTGCCTCCTCATGTGCACAGGAAATAAAAAGTTGTAAAAAAAGCACAAAAAAAGACATAGTACGGACATTAATCAGTCTGTTCATGGTAATTTGGGTTTTTAAGAATTTGGGTACTCTAAAATACTTATTTTCAATGCGCTTGTACTAAATACCTTCGGAAAATCGATGAATTGCACATTTTTTGTGTAGTGAAGACATAGATAAGCTTCTGATACTTCGATTTGGCGCTATTGGATATACGGTGAAATGCACGCTTTAGACGATTAACGAACGTTTTTTAACAGAAATTAACAACTTTCAGGAAGTCTGTAGAAAATAGTTTTTAACCTATAGTAATTAGTCTCATAAAACCGATTAAATACCTTTCGGTATCGGCTATATATTGTAGGAAACAGACTTCATTTTTACTCGCTTGCTAAATTCATTTTATAAAATGCAGAAAACTTCACCCAGGTTTTTAGAATATGGAGAGTCCATCGGGCAAATATAGAAGTTCAGAATCAACATACCAATCACCTATCACTTGGGTAACATTGTAACCCAAGTGATGGGTGAGATGTCAACTAGTTTTCAGTGACTAGCAGACTTCATATATTTTAAAGCAACGCTGAATTCAAACCTGTTTAAATAGAAAGAGCCAGACTAAGTGCCTGGCTCTTTCTATTTAAATCGTTAAGAAAACTCACATTGTGATTAACAAGATTCTCCGATGCGATAGCAATGGAAACCGATATTTTTCAGTTTTGAACTTTCCATAATTCTTCTACCATCGAAAACGCATGCAGGCTTGAGCATCAGATCGAAGATCTTTTCCCAGTCATAGGTTTTAAATTCATCCCATTCAGTCAGAATGGCGATGGCATGTGCATTTTCAGTGGCAGCGATCGGGTCATTGACAACCGTTACCAGTTTTCTGTTCTCAGCTTCTGTACGAGTGTTGAGATAATCCAGATCTGCATAAACCTGTTCAGCGGTCACTTTTGGATCGTAGATAACCAGTTCAGCCTGTTCATCCAACAATGCATCGGCAACATAGATCGCAGAGGATTCACGGGTATCATTGGTGTCCTTTTTGAAAGCCCAACCGTAGAATACGATCTTTTTCCCGGAAACGGTATTATAAAGTGTTGAAATGATATTATCGGCAAAACGTCTTTTCTGGTAATCGTTCATCAAAACCACCTGTTCCCAGTAGTTGGAAACCTCGTCGAGTCCGTATGTCTTACAGATATATACCAGGTTAAGGATGTCTTTCTGGAAACAACTTCCTCCGAAACCAACGGAAGCGTTCAGGAATTTTGGTCCGATACGTGAATCACGACCGATGGCATTCGCTACTTCGGCAACGTTGGCATCCGTCTTTTCACATAATGCAGAAATGGAGTTTATCGAAGAGATTCGCTGAGCGAGGAAGGCGTTCGCAACCAATTTTGAAAGTTCTGAAGACCAGAGATTCGTTTGGATGACATTCGCCTTAGGCAACCAATGTTCGTAAACCGCACTTAAGGCATCCTTAGCTTCTTGTCCGCTTGGCGTGTTCTCACCACCGATAAGTACCCGATCTGCCTGTAACAGATCTTCGATAGCGGTACCTTCGGCCAGGAACTCAGGATTAGAAAGTATTTCGAATTTGACCCCGTTTCCGGTATTGTCAAGAATATTTTTAATAGCCTGAGCAGTTCGTACCGGTAAGGTTGATTTTTCTACAACGATCTTATCGGTAGTGGCAACCTTGGCGATATTTCGGGCACACAGTTCTATATATTTAAGGTCTGCAGCTTGTCCTTTACCCTTACCATAGGTTTTGGTAGGTGTATTTACTGAGATAAAAATCATATCCGCCTCGACGATAGCATTATCAACATCCGTAGAAAAGAATAGATTCTTACCTCGGGATTCACCAACGATCTCCTTTAAACCGGGTTCGTAAACCGGAAGTTTATCGAGATCCTGATCATTCCAAGCATCGATTCTTTTTTGGTTAATGTCGACAACGGTAACCTTGATTTCGGGGCATTTATTTGCTATTACTGACATCGTAGGGCCTCCTACATATCCGGCACCTATACAACAGATATTTGTGATTTTTTTCATACTATTTTTTTGGTGTCGTAAATATAGAACCTTCTGGTAATTTTATGGTCCTAAAATGACTAAAATAGATGAGCGTATCAAAAATCTCTGTAAACTAACAAAATGCGCCACAACCTCTAAACCTTTGATTTACAAGGATGCAGAAGGAGTTCGTCGATTTTTTTTAACCGTTGATTTTTTGGTTTAGTCATTAACCGAATTTAAACCCAATTTCACCGAATTAGATTAATTCATAGGTTTTACTTTAATAATTTTACATCGGATACCTCACAGAGATAAGTCGATTAATAGCAGAAAATTGATTTGTTCATACTGAAGTTAAAAGGAATACTTAATGCCCAATTTCTTTATAAAGTATCCGGTTCTTTGGTTTTATAAAATCATTATATAAGATCCCCAATCTTGGTTGTGCTTTACCCTTATTTAAATAAGGTACGCAATGATAATGACTAAAGAACGTATTTGGCTGTCTTCACCTCACATGGGAGGTCGTGAGCAGCATTATATTAACAGCGCTTTTCAAACTAACTGGATCGCTCCACTGGGGCCGAATGTTCAGGGTTTTGAAAGTGATCTCGAGAATTACCTGGCCAATGAAAGTCACGTAGCGGCTTTGGCTTCCGGAACTTCGGCAATACATTTGGCGCTGATATTATTAGGTGTAGGAAGAGGAGATGAGGTTTTATGTCAAAGCCTGACTTTTTCAGCCTCCGCTAATCCGATTTCCTATCTCGGCGCACAGCCTATATTTGTAGATAGTGAAGAATCCAGCTGGAATATAAGTCCGGAACTTCTGGAAAACGCTATTATAGATCGTCTGAGTCAGGGTAAAAAGCCTAAGGCGATCATAGCGGTTCATCTTTATGGTATGCCCTGCGATGTACTCGCATTGAACAGGATCTCCAGTAAATATAAAATTCCGATCATAGAAGACAGTGCCGAAGCACTTGGGAGTGAATACCTTGGAATGCGTTGTGGAAGCCTAGGTGACTTCTCCATTCTTTCATTTAACGGAAACAAGATCATAACCACTTCAGGAGGTGGCGCTTTGGTTTGTCGTGACCAGGAAGCCAAAAAGAAGGCTGTTTTTCTGGCAACTCAGGCAAGGGATGAAGCTCCGCACTACCAACATTCGCAAATCGGGTATAATTATCGGATGAGTAATGTGGTCGCCGGTATCGGGCGCGGACAAATGGAAGTGCTTGATGACAGGGTAGAAGCCCGCCGCAGAAATTATGAATATTACAAATCCCGACTTTCCGGATTGCCAGGAATCTCTTTCCTGGATGAGCCGAAAGGTGTGAAATCAAACAGGTGGCTTACCTGTATACTTCTAGATTCTTATGAGACCAGAGAGAAGATAAGACTTGAACTTGAAGCTCATAATATCGAATCAAGACCCATATGGAAACCGATGCATTTACAACCGGTATTTCAATGCTATCCCAGTTATGTGAACGGGGTATCGGAAGATCTTTTTAACAGGGGACTATGTTTGCCAAGTGGCTCGAATCTCACTGATGAAGACTTAATAATCACTTCAGGTTTAATCAGAAAATCAATCATTAGATGATAAATAATTACCTCCCCGGAATTCAATTAAAATACGCCTCTAAATGGCTGATTTTACTAATAGACGTGCTGACGGTAATGTTCACCTTCTTCCTTGTCTATTTCATAAGATTTGATTTTACACTAAATTTCAATTTCAATATTTTCCTTTTGGAACTGCCTGTTATCGGTGGTATCGGACTCATTAGCTTTTTGCTAGTGGGGAGTCACAAGGGTATCATCCGTTATACCGGATTTAAGGATCTTGTCAACATTTCACTTGCGGTTGCACTGATCAGTGTGATTACGTCAACCTTAGTGATCTTCAATAAGAATTTTGAATTCTTTCCGGGTCTGACCATTCCAAAATTTATCGTGATTATGCATGCGTTCATGAACTTTGTCTTCCTTGCGGGAACAAGACTTCTGTTTAAAACCATGTATAAGTATATTACGAGTGACATTCGTGAATGTCGCAGGGTTTTGATATACGGTGCCGGTGATTCCGGGATCATGACCCATAACGCACTTATCAATTCCATGAAGCAGAATGTGAAAGTGATCGCTTTTATCGATGATGATAAGGTCAAAATTGGCAATAGTATCAATGGAACACCTATTATTTCTCAATCGTCCATCAACGAGAGTTTCGTTGAAAAATATAAAGTGAATGAGGTCATCATCGCAATTCAGAATATCAGTACAGGAAAATTGAGAACCAATATCGATCGATTGATGGATATCGTCTCTAAAGTGAATATCGTTCCTCCGGTTGATCAATGGATTAATGGTGAGATCAAACTCAATCAGATTAAACAGGTTCAGCTTGAAGATCTACTGGAGCGTACACCTATCAATATCAACAACAAGGAACTGATGAGAGAATTCGATATGAAGACGATCATGGTTACAGGTGCTGCCGGATCTATCGGTAGTGAGATCACCAGGCAATTATCCAAGTTCAAACTTAAGCGACTGATACTTATAGATCTTGCCGAATCTCCATTGTATGATCTTCAGCAAGAGTTGAAACAAATTGGGATTAATAATTTTGAAGCTATAGTATCTGATATCCGTGATCAATTCAGCATCAATAATATTATCGAACAACATAAACCGGATATCATATTTCACGCTGCGGCCTATAAGCATGTTCCGCTTATGGAAGATAACCCTTATGAAGCCGTTAAGATCAATATAATGGGGACAAGAAATCTTGCTAATGCGGCAATTCGAAATAAGGTTGGCAAGTTCGTATTCATCTCAACGGATAAGGCGGTTAATCCTACAAATGTGATGGGGGCTACCAAAAGAGCTGCAGAGATCTATATCGGAAGTCTTCAAAAAGAAAACAGAACCACCAAGTTCATCACAACACGATTTGGTAATGTACTTGGCTCTAATGGTTCAGTAATACCATTATTCCGCAAACAACTTGAAAAAGGCGGACCGTTAACTGTTACTCATCAGGATGTTACCCGATACTTTATGACTATTCCTGAAGCTTCCGAACTCGTATTGGAAGCCGGAACCATGGGGCAGGGTGGAGAGATCTTTATATTCGACATGGGAGAATCTGTGAAGATCTTCGACCTGGCTAAGAATATGATAAAATTGTCCGGTTTGAGATATCCTGAAGATATCAATATTGAGATCACCGGTCTGAGACCCGGAGAAAAATTATATGAAGAACTATTGGCTAATGGCGAGAATACATTGCCTACATATCATGAAAAAATCATGATTAGTAAGGTTAAAGAATTGCAATATGAAAGCCTGAAAGCCAAAATTGAAGCCTTGTGTATTATCAATCTTTTTAACGATAAGGATATTCTGGTAAGTAAATTAAAAGAGATCGTTCCGGAATACATATCTAAAAATTCAACCTTTGAAAAACTGGATTCAAGGGTTACCATTAAAACGCCAAATTACAACATCTTACAATCACTTAATTTCGATAACCTCAACAGTAGAAACCTGCTGTAGAATTATAACATATGCTAAACCTAAACTAATATAATGTTCATTAAAATTTCGTCTGTCACAAATCTTTGCCTCTTAGTAATATTAGGACTTTTTATTACTTCATGCGCTTCCAGGGAAGAGGTAGTTTATTTTCAAAATGCTCGTGAATTCGAGACCATTGTTGAAACGCATTCCTTTGAACCACGTTTGAAAGTAGATGACTTGTTAAGTATCTATATTTCAACTTCAGATTTAGAAGCAAGTACACCTTTTAACCTAACCAAAGGGCAGGGGGTGAATTATCAGGAAGTAGATTATGTAGTTGGTAAAAATGGAACTATTGAATTCCCGGTTATCGGAGAATTGAAAATGAGCGGGCTCACCACTGATGAAGCCCGTGAGTTGATCAAAAATGAACTGGTAGGATACCTTAAAGATCCTGTGGTTAATATAAGAATTAAGAATTTCCGGGTTACTGTACTGGGTCAGGTACAACGCCCCGGCGTATATAGTGTACCTACAGAAAGGGTAACACTACTAGAGGCATTAGGTCTTGCCGGCGATTTAGATATCAAGGCAAAACGAAATAATGTTCTTGTGATCAGGGATTTTAATGGAGTGAAAACCTTTACCCGTGTTGATCTCACGTCTAAGGAATTCATCAATTCACCTGTTTATTACCTCACCCAAAATGATGTTGTTTATGTTGAACCGAATAATTCAGCAATAAAGACTTCAACTATCGATACCCGTACTACTGTATATGTTTCATTATTGTCCCTCATTGTAACCTCAACTGTTCTTATTTTAACCAGATGATATGGAAAACTCAAACGATAATTCACAATCAAAGGCAAAATTTGGATTTTCTGAAAAATCGGATCTGAAAAGAACCATTTTCAAATATCTTAAATATTGGAAATTATTTTTGGCCAGTGTCATAATTTTTGTTGTACTGGCCAAATTATATACACGATATGCAACTCCTGTATTTTCATCGGAAGCGAGTATCAGATTATTACAGGAAAAAAGTTCTACACCAGAAGCTGCGCTTCTGGGTACCTCAGGTATGGTTTCCGGGATGGATAAACTGATCGTAGACGAAATAGAAATTATAAAATCCCGAGAATTACAAAAAGAAGTCGTAAAGGAGCTCGACTATAATATCTCTATTTATTCACAGGGAAAAATTAAAAATATTCCTTTATACCCTTATTATCCGATAAAGGTGAATTTTTTAGTGAACGATTCAATATTGGATAACTCTTCATTGGAATTTACGCTTAAACAGATCACGGATGAAACATTTGTATACGTGGATGAATATGGTCTTGAAAGCCGCCAACGTTTTGGTACGGCCATAAAAACCTATATCGGAGATATCATAATTACTCCGGTTCCGGATTACCTGGATAAGTATATCAATTCAGGAACCATCCTGTTTAAATTGAAACCTGTCTGGCAAGTCGCAGAAAGCTATAAGCGAAAATTACTCGTATCTAATGAAAACGACCGCGTGAATCGTTCGAATCTTATCAAGATCAAAATCACCGATGAGGTTCCACAAAAGGCAGAGCGTTACCTGAATCGTCTCATTGAGGTATATAATCAGAATTCCGTACAACGGAAAAGTGATATATCTCAGGTCACCTATAAATTTATCAATGATCGTCTTGAACTGATATCTTCAGAACTTGATGAGGTTGATAAAACCATCGAGCGCTTCAAGGTTGGTAACAAATTGACTAATGTTACCTCAGAAGCAGGGCTCTTTGTCGAAGCTGATGCCAAAAATGAAGAACAATTATTATCCTTGGGTGCTCAGTTAAATACGGTGAACTATATGATCAATTACCTGGAATCTCAACAGGAATTTTCTTCAATACCGGCTAATATCGGACTATCAGACCCTAATATTTCCAATATTTCAACGAAGTACAATGAATTAATTTTGGAACGAAGCCGTTTATTGAGGAGTTCAGGAGAGAAAAACCCGATCGTAGTTCAATTGGATTCGCGGTTGAATGGATTGAAGGAATCCTTGTTAAGCAGTTTGAGAAATTTAAAGAACACCCTGAATATTCAGTATAATAATTTAAAATCTCAAGAAGAAATTCTGGATGCAAGAATCTCCAATGTCCCCGGTCAGGAAAGACAAAACAGAGATATTCAACGGCAACAAAATATTAAGGAGGCCATCTATCTTTATCTATTACAAAAGCGGGAAGAAGCGGCTATAGCAATGGCAACGACTTCGCCGAATGCTGAGGTTATTAATTATGCCTATACCGATGTTAAGCGCCCGGACTCACCAAAGACGATGGCGATTTTGTTGTCGGCATTTATATTTGGTCTGGCCATTCCGTTCCTGTACATCTATATAAAAGATCTTTTCGATACCAAGATTCATTCTAAGAAAGATCTCAAAGCGCTGATCAGAGGAATCCCTATCATCGGGCAATTACCGGATATGGGTAAAAAGGAATCGGGTAAACTCAATCTTAATGATCGTACTGTAATGGCCGAATCGTTCAGGAGCCTGCGCACCAATATCGATTTTCTAAATGGCGTTCCTTCTCATGTCGGTAAAGTGGTCTATATTACCTCGACCATCAATGGGGAAGGGAAATCATTTATCGCTTATAACCTGGCAGCTACTTATGCCTATGCCAATAAAAAAGTATTGCTGATCGGTGCTGATATCCGAAAACCTAATTTAAACGGGTATATCAAAAGCAAAGAAAAGCGCGGGCTATCCGATTTTCTGTCGGGTCATACAACGCTGCATGAGGTCATAAAACCGGTATTGTCATTCGATACCTTTGATGTGATCCAGTCAGGAAACATTCCTCCAAATCCATCAGAATTGCTCATGAGTAAACGTATGGATGAACTCTTTGAAGCTGTTAGAGCTATGTACGATGTGATTATTGTGGATACAGCTCCAACGATGCTGGTCACAGATACATTGCTCATCGGTAAGTTCAGTGATCGTACGCTTTATGTTACCCGTGCTGAATATACCGATAAGGAACTGCTTCAGAATGTGGAAGAGATCTATGAGGAGAATAAGTTAAATGGCCTCTGTCTGATGGTTAATGATGTGAAATCTGAAAACTTCCATTATGACAATAAGTATGTGTATGCTTATGCAGCCGATAGTAAAAGCAGGCGATGGTTCCGAAAAAATAAATGAGAAGTTCCAGGTAGATCTTTATTGATTTCCGGAGCTAGGTAAGATTTCGTATCTTACATCATATGAAATTGATGATCGTGATTTATGAAGTCTTTGTACTGCTGGTTCAGCAACCCGGAAATCTTCCATCTCCGGAAGATAATACGCCATTAGACCTTACATCATGGTCGGAAGTAATTTTATATATCTTACTTCCGATCCTGTTTATGATCTTTTACTTCTGGTGGCGGAAGAAGAGGGATAGGGATTAAGAATTCTCAATTAGTTTAAGTTACGCTGTTACATGTTACCTTGTGAAGTAGTGAAGCAGTAACACAGTAAACTGTATTCTGTAGAATCCTCAATTCTCCATTCTCCATTCTCAATTCTCCATTCTCAATTCTTAATCCATAATTCATAATCCTTTATTATTCTTTTTTTTACCGAACCATCCTAAAGGCAGGATCAGAAAAAAGAAGAGGTATTTACCGGTTACGATACCGATAACTGTAATTATCAGTCCGATCCAGAGTAGTGTATCCTTATTTTTACCGGAAAACATAGGAGTATAGCATTATTTATTACAAAGGGAAGCATTCCTCTTAATTTACCAAAGGAAATCAAGGGGAAATATTACAATTAAAACGTAACTTGCTGACATGAAGAGAGTAGCTTCCATTTTGTTGATCTTAATAGGTATTGCAATGTTATACCTTGGGGTGCAAAACGCTATGTTACCACCTATACTTACCGGTATTGGCTTTTTCATTATTTCCTGGGTTTTCTGGGGTAAAAACATGAAATCCTGAATACAGGTAAGCCACCCAAAAGATATATGTATATTTGCGCGCGAAAAATGGCGGAATCACAACCGGTGTGGTTAAGATGTGTTGTGAGTTTATGAAAGAAGGTGAGAAAAGGAAAAAATAAAGGGGATAGCAGGAAGTGGTTTCGGATCGTACACCGTTGGTTGGGTTTAACTTCCGGGTGCATCGTATTTATCGTTGCGATCACGGGAAGCATTTTCGCTTTTCATGATGAAATTGCCGATCTTATCTATTCTTATAGAAAAGTTCCACCCCGGGAACAATCTTTTGTTTCTCCGTCAATACTTCTTAGAGCAGCAGTTCAGGATCATGAGGATGCGATCTTTGACATGGTGGTTTATCAATCGGAAGACAGACCTGCCAATGTTTACGGGACCCTAAAAGGGGTACCTCACGAAATATATTATAATCCGTATACGGGCCAAGAATTATTTATACGAAATTTGGACACCGATTTTTTTCTGATCATCGAAAAGATTCATCGATTTTTGTATTTGCCGGAAGCTGTAGGAAAGCAGGTAGTGGGGATCGCTACCATCGTATTTTTATTCATGCTGATCTCCGGAATTTTTCTTTGGTTTCCCAGAAATAAGAAGCATTTAAGGGATTACTTCCGTATTCGCTGGAATGCGAGATGGAGACGGATAAACTTTGACTGGCATCGCATCACGGGTATATATGTCTGTTTACTGGCACTGATTGTGGCGTTGACGGGGTTGAGCTTTAGTTATGAATGGATGCATGAAGCATTTTATTCGGCTGGCAATTTAGGGCAGCGGGAAGCCAATGATTTCTTTTCTCCGGTTGTATCTAAAGCAAAGCCTGAAGATATTGCTCTTGATATCGCATGGAAAAGAACTCTGGAAATGTTGCCTGAGAGTGGGATGAGTTTCATTTTCCGTCAAGGGGAAACATTGCCGTTGCTTACAGGAGCCTATCCGTTTCCTCTGGAATTTCATCATCAATCTAATTTTTATTTCGATCAGAGAACCGGTGCGCTCTTACATACACAGCTCTATGACTCCAAGAGTAATGGTTTACAACTCCAGGAAATGAATTATGGTTTGCATACCGGGCAATATTTCGGACTTCCGGGAAAGATAGTTGCTTTTTTTATCAGTTTATTTATAGCGGGTTTACCGGTATCCGGATTTCTTATCTGGTGGGGTAGAAAGAATAGATAATTCATTTTATAAGTGCTGTAATCACTATCCCCTTCAAAGAAATTCCTTAGATTTGTGTAGAATAATTAGCTGCATATGAAGCGATTTCTGACACTTTCCATACTGTTTCTTTTAATAGCCGGATGTAAAAAGGAAGAACCCATGCATGTTTATGGGAAAGTAAACTGGGAGGGACGTACATTGCCGTATAAATTGAGTGATTCATTAGTTTCCGGAACCTCATATCTTTCGGTATATGCAGAAATTTATAGTGAAACCGAACATCGACTACATAAATTAACTGCAACGATCAGTTTACGTAATACAGATCCAAAGGATTCCATTTACCTTACCAAAGCCGTATATTTCAATACCGAAGGAAAACTTATTCATAATTATTTTGATGAACCTGTATTTATCCGGCCTATGGAAACACTGGAGATCGTAATTGCGGAAGAAGAAGGAGCGGGAGGAACCGGTGGAAATTTCCTTTTCGACTGGAAAACTGACAAAACAGCTTCTGAACCTTTATTTGAATGCGTAATGCTCTCTACGTACGGACAACAAGGTTTATCATTTACGACACAAGGAAAAAGAGTTCGCTAATGACTGAATTGATCACAAAAATCTTTTTTCTTATAGCGGTAATCGATCCATTGGGATCAGTTCCTGTTTTTTTGGAAGCCACTAAACGGTTCAATGATAAGGTGCGGAAGAAGATCGCTTTTCAGGCATCTATTGTAGCCTTCCTGATATTGCTGTTTTTCATAGGAATCGGTCAGATCATTCTTGAATGGATGTCCGTTTCCCTAAATGCGTTTCAGATCTCCGGAGGTGTTATTCTTTTCTTGTTTGCACTGACCATGATCTTCGGAGATGGTAAACCCGAATCTGAAAAGCACCTCATCGATGATTATAAACATGTAACAATCTTTCCTATTGCAACACCATCCATAGCCTCTCCGGGGGCGATCATGGCGGTTGTACTTCTGACTGATAATAATGTGTATACGATCCAACAACAGATCATTACTACAATATTGGTAATGCTGGTAATATTTTTAACGATGTTACTTCTTAAAGCAGCGTCTCATGTACAAAAGCGCATCGGAAATTATGGGATCACCGTGATCAGTAAGATTATGGGTTTAATCCTGGCAGCCTATGCTGTGCAGAGTATTCTTTCCGGCTTGAAATCTTTTTTCATGGAATAATTATTTTCCCCACTGTTGATTACCGTATCTAGCGTTAATTATTCCGTAACAAACTTTATTTTCAGGATCATCTTTTAAAAAATTCGAACGAAGTTACCGGATCGTTTTAAGGGTAAAGTGATTTTTATTCGTTTACCTAAGGAAGGCAAAAAGATCTCCTGTTACCCAGGCCATCTCAAACCTTTATTACAGTTATAAATTATTCAAATAGGAATATTACCCGGACTGAACTTATGGTCCGGGTAATTTGAAACAATCAACCTCATGAAAAACGGATTTAAGAACTTATTTATTGCCGCTGTTTGCGGAATGATGACCGGATGTGCCGGACCCAGGGAAAAGACACCGGAAAACACTTTTGTTTTGCGTGCTGAAATCAAAAACCTAAATGAGCCATATTTGGTCTATTACGAAAAGAATGATTTATATCCGGGTGGGTACAGAATGGATACCCTGAAAGTTATTGATGGAAAATTTGAGTTTAGGGATTCACTTGATGGCGTAAAGGATTACCGGATCTTTGTTAAGCAAGCTACAAAATATATAGATGAAAGAGCAAGTCTGCCTACTATCGTCAACCAGATCAGATTCCTCGGATATCCCGGTGCAGAGATCACAGTCAGGGGTGAAATATCTGATTTTGTCAATGCTTATCCCTCGGATGGAGGAATAAATGATACCTACGCTGATCTGAATCGAAAGATCTACCCGTTGTTGAATGAAGATGTAACAATGCGCATGGAACATTTTAAGTACAGCAGAGCAAATCCTGATATTGAAATTTCGTATGACTCAGTGGATAGAAGATCGGAAGCACTGAATTCTAAAGTTTTTGAAATAAAGAAGGCGTTTATCTCTGATAATCTGAATACCCCGGCAGCGGTTTACACGCTTCTGACTGCCTTTAACAGAAAGGAGTTTGATCTGGAGACCACAAAGGATTACTATACTTCTATGAACGAAGAAGAATTGAAGGATCTGAGTTTCTATAAGGAATTGGGAGGCAGACTTGATGCTATTGAATCTACTGCAGTGGGGAGTAAAGCGCCTTCTTTGATGACTAAAAATGTATTGGAAGGAGAGGGGTTCGATCTGGAAAGTTTAAAAGGAAATTATGTATTGATCGATTATTGGGGGACATGGTGTGGTCCTTGTATGGGAGAGATGCCTAAAATAAAAGAATATGTAGAAAAATATGCCGATAAGAATTTTGTCGTACTCGGTGTAGACTCAGGAGATACGGAAGAAAACTGGAGAAGTATGATCGAGTCCAGGCAGCTGAACTGGACACATATCAGGAGTACACCGGAGCATGACCTGTTGATTCCCTACAATGTTAACGCCTTCCCGACAAAATTTCTGATCGACCCGGAAGGTAAGATCCTATACAATTCTAAATCTGCTGACGGCAAAAAGGTCTTTGATGTCATAGACGAGATCTTCAAAGGTTAAGCTTCGAAACACAAATTTGTTTCAACTTCACATTTCATTTTGAAAGTTGCTTAGTAATTGGTTAATGGGAAAACCGGGTGAAATCCACCCGGTTTTTATAGTAGGGAATATTATGGATAAATAGTATTCCAATCACTTTTCATATCGATGATTATCCAACCGTATTTTTCTGCGTCATCCAGGGCTTGGTCCAATTCGCCAATATGTGATTCCCGGTCATATGCATATTCCCGTTCTCCGTCGGTATGATGAACGATGAGTCCGAATCTGGGATAACCGGTAGCCGTTGAGGTATATTGTAACATTTGGTAGTCACCATCCGAATTTCCGGCAGTAAATATGGGTCTTTTCCCGATATACTGATGGATGCCAACCGGTTTACCTTCTTTGTCGTCAATAAAGTTTAATTCGGGTTGTTTTATCAATACCGGGGTACCATCCTCTTTTACTTCATAAGTTACTTTCCCTGAACTACCTACTACCTGGTCCGGTGGAATACCATAGGCTTCCTCTGCCCAAACACGAATAAAATCAATTCCTCCTCCGGAAACTATAAAGGTCTTATATCCGTGATCCCGAAGATAATCCAGAAGTTCCAGCATCGGTTTAAAGATCATTTCATCATAATGTTTTCCTGTCTTGGGATGGGTAGCCGTAGCTATCCAGTCGGCAACTGTTTTATTGAATTCGTCAGTGGTCATTCCGGCATGTGTGGTACCCAGTATACTTAAGACACTTTTCATTCCTCCTGCTAAAACCGTTTCCATATCTCCTTCCATAATGGCTTTAAAAGGTTGTTCTGATTTCCATTCCGGGTGATCAGGAGCCATTGCCTTTATACGATCGATTGCAAAGATGAATTGAAAATACAAGGGTTGCTCCGTCCAAAGTGTTCCGTCATTGTCAAAGCAGGCAATTCTATCCTTTTCAGGTACGAAATCGGAACTTCCATTAGTTGTGGTTTTTGTCACAAAATCAATAATGGCAGATTTTGCAGCTCCCTCATTCCAGGAGGGTAGCGGATCAACCATTTCCTGACCCTGGGTTTCCTGTGCTATGGTATCAGTTTTCACCGACTCTTTACAACCTAATGTGAAAACAAGAAAAAGTGCTAAGATGAATTGTTTTAAAAACATATTTTTCAATTTATATATGATTTAATAATAGCTGGCCAAAACACAATGAGTTAGGTATCGGTATATTCAAGAGTGTATATAAAGCTTTGCGGCGATTTGTTTAAAGGAAAAATCTGAATTAAAGATATTAAAAAATAGAATGTAAAACATTGAAAAACAGAGTTAAACGATATTTGTTATAAAGGAGTTCCATGAGATTCACTTTTTATGAAGGCAGCATGGGATTCAGGAATTTGGACAATAGTATAGTAAAGAAAAAATCCTTTTCAATACTTCAGAAGTAGTGAAAAGGATCTTAAAAGTTGTCATATGGTTTCGATCAGCAACAACCGGATTCCGGAGAACAGCAGTCAGATTGCAGATCTGATAATTTGATCTTTGGTTTCACCGTTTTGGCTCCCGGTTTAGCGGCAAATACGGTAACACTGAATATTCCTGTTCCTCCGTTGTTAAATGCTTCGATCTCATCCTGAACTAAATATTTTGAGAGGATATCTTCAGGTATCGTAATCGGTTTTTCCTTTTGGAGGGTGACTTCTTTAAATCCTGCTTCACGAATATAACCCAGATAATCCTCTTTTTGAATGGCACCGGCTACGCACCCGGCGTACATTTCTGCATCCGCTTTCAATGATTCCGGTAATTCGCCCACCAGTACGATATCTGAGATACTGAAGTGCCCTCCGGGCTTAAGTACCCGGAATATCTCGCCGATTACCTTTTGCTTATCGGGTACCAGATTCAATACACAGTTACTAACGATAACATCTGCAGTATTGTCATTCACTGGCATATCATCGATATCTCCTTCTCGAAATTCCACGTTATTATATCCCAGTTGTTCTGCATTGGCACGCGCCTTTTGTATCATTGCAGGGGTGAAGTCAATTCCGATAACTTTACCGGTGATCCCGGTTTCATGTCTGGCAACAAAGCAATCATTTCCTGCTCCTGATCCAAGATCGATCACGGTATCTCCTTCCTTGATATGTGCGAATTGCACAGGTAATCCACAACCGAGTCCGAGATCCGCATCTTCCACATAACCTTCGGTCTGAGTATAATCATCCATCATGATATTATAGATCTTATTGGATGGGGTAGTTGCTCCACAGCAAGAAGCTGCATTGACGGCTTTATCCTGGGTAGCAATACTACTGTATCGCTCCTGAACCTCTTTTTTTATTTCTGCTTCGCTTTTCATTTTATTTTAGTGTAATTTGTTTAACTATGAACAACAGCTATTCGGGTCATTCTTTTGATATTGATCGAACAGACCTCCGATTTGTTGCTGTATTTCTTTCCATCGGCCAGGATTTATGCAGTAGTTGACCCGGGCACCATCAATGGTACCTTGAATTATACCGATCTCTTTCAGTTCACGCAAATGCTGACTGATCGTTGCCTGTGCTAATCCGAGTTCCTGTACAAGGTCTCCATTGATACAGGCATTGGTTTTTAACAGGTATTGAATGATCGCTACTCGTGCAGGGTGAGCCAAAGCTTTGGCAGCGGCTGCAATTTCGTTCTGGATATCTGTAAAAAGATCTGATTTTGTAACTCCCATATGCATATAAGTATATTGCAATATTACGATTAATATTTTTACTGATCTAATTTATATAGAAAAATTAAGGAAAACAATCCAGCTGAAAACATGACCTTTTTCTTTAATTACATTCATCTTGTGAGATGAAGATCCAGAGGAATCCGGGCGATTAAAAAATGGTTCTCAGCAAACCTCCTTCTGCATGTATCGCCGCACCATTGGTGGCTGAAGCGAGCGGACTAACCAAATAGGCGATGGTAGTAGCCACTTCTTCAGGCTCTGCAAAGCGCTGAATCAACGAAGTGGGTCTCATATGTTGAAAAAATTGTTCTTCCATTTGCTCAAAACTGATGTTTTCCTGGTTTGCAATATCCTTTACAAAATCCCCAACGCCTCTGGATCGGGTAGGGCCGGGTAACACAGAATTAACAGTAACATCTGTTCCTTTTGTTAATTCAGCCAGACCGCGGCTGATAGCAAGCTGGGCTGTTTTCGTCATTCCATAATGAATCATTTCGTCTGGGATAAAAATGGCAGATTCACTGGAAATAAATATAATACGACCCCAATTCTTTTTAAGCATTTTGGGTAAGAAATGCCTGGAAAGACGAACACCGCTCATTACATTTATATCGAAGAATCGATGCCAATCCTCATCGGCTATATCTTCAAAGGCTTTGGGCTCAAAAATCCCGACATTATTGATAAGGATATCTATTTCGGGTAATTCCTTCAGAAGATTTGTTATCTCATCGGGTTTCGAAAAGTCACAGGCGAAGCCTGAAATACCGGTATCGGGGAATTCCGCTGAGAGATCGGCGATCACCTCGTCTACCGCTTTTTTTGTGCGACCATTTACTATAACATCAGCTCCTTCGGAAGCCAGGATCTTGGCAGTTGCCAGTCCGATTCCGGCTGTTGAACCACTTATAAATGCTGTCTTATGTTTTAATTTCAGATCCATAATCTTTGTATTTATATATTCCTGGTATAAAATTAAACCGAATACGTCCAATTGTTTTGTACATATGTTGTTTATTTCGGTAGTGTTTAAGGAAATGAAGGAAATGACAAATAAAAAAAGCGGAAAATTATATTTTCCGCTTTTTGGCTAACTCAAAAATAGAACATGTAAGTATAAATGAAATCAATTCTATTTTTTGTTATCTGATAGTACGAAATACCAGATATGCTTGGTCATTCTATGGTTACATTGAATACAAAGGTTGCGGTTACAGTATTTCCGCTTTCATACTCGTAGACCAAAGCTTGTTTAAACGTGTAGGTAGTATCTTTTTCAGTCTGCCCCGGATATTGTCCGATGGTAAATGAAAATGATGACGCTGAGAATTCCGAAAACAAGACTGCATCCGATCCCCAGGAAGTTACATCTCCATTGGCATCGAACCAATGACCATAACCATTTGCTGTGGTCTCTTCATTAAGATTTCCGTCACTTTCAACGGCATAGAATGTAATGGTGTCATCCATTGCGGCAGTGATCTCACTGGGTTGTATTACGAATGCCTGCGCGAGTTGGCTTAAGGTATTACCTGACAGAGTTACGGTAGTACCGTTATAACTTTCCTCGCTGAAAGGAAAGCTAATATCGAAGGTAATGGAAGTATCCTCAGGAGTGGCATTTTCATCAAAATTCAGATTTCCCAATAGATCGGTGTTTTCAAATTTCACCTTATACGGCCATTGATCATCATTTGATTCATCATCATCCCATGGATGCGACTTATACGTATTTGGAGCACCGGTGACTACAAACCAGAGTTTATCACAACCTTCCGGTACCTTAAATTCAACCGTTTCGTTGAGTCCTTCATGCATATCCCCGTACACACGGGTACCGTCTGTTTTAAGCGCTACATAACCATATCTCCATCCGGCTCTACCCGGATTCGCAACAGTGTTAAATCCTTCGGCATTGGGCACTCCTGTAAACTCAGTACTTATAACAGTTTCTGCTTCAGGCACATTCAACGGAATTACATTATATCCGGTAGTCCCCGGGCAACTTTCATAACTAACCATATAACTCCCGTCTTCAAGTGTTGTATTTTTAAAGATCTGATCTCCCACATAATCTGCTCCATAGGTTCGTAATGCATCAAGGTCCCACGTTACGAACTTACTTGCTGCATCATAGATCTCGTCGTTGAATTCGGCTATTGAGATACCGGTAAGACGCATATAGGTCTGTATCGGATCTTCCGGTTCTTCAGCATTTCTCCATAGTTTTCCAATGATATCTATTCCATGTTTGTCTGCCCAGTAGTAATGAATGAAATAGCTGGCATATCGATACATCTCATGATGGATATGACGTTGATAGTTTTCAATGTAAACGGGAAAATCATAACTGGTGAAAATCTGCTCAGGATAACTTTGAAAAGACTGCCATTGGGCTGTTTGCTCCCAAAATGCATTCCCTCCATTTCCACCAAAACCATAGCGATATCCTGTAGTTCCTCCAAGGTCCGCATAGACCTGGTATTGGAAACTATGTCCGATTTCATGCGCTATTGTTGAACCTACCGGTTGGCAAGTATTCGGACTTACCCAAAGGGCACCGATCATATTGTCGTACCCGCTGCCTGTGGCAAGCCATTCATCCTGATAGTATATAAAGATCATCATCTTATAATCATCAAGCTTCGATTTACCTACTCCCGTTTCGGCGAATTTCAGCACTTCTATATTCATGGTATAGAACGCTTCTGCTTTTTCCAGAAGATCATCGATATCCACGCGGTATGCTTCGGGAACATCTGCTTCACCCGGTTCCATTTCTCCGTATTCCGTATCCCAGAAAACTATGAAATGTTCTGATTGTTTACTACGGCCATAGTACCATTGACTTGAACTCTTATAAAGATCCATGGTGCCGAATTCCTCCGGTACATAGATCTTACTGGCATCAATCGTTTCCGGATCCAATATAGTAACGGTGTCTGCTACTTCTTCCGATTGTTCCTCGTCGTTTCCATTATTTGTAGCTTCTGTAACCGGCACAAAATTGTCACTTTTACATCCGAAGGTGAGGAAGACCATTAATAGGAGGAGGAAGGGCAGAGCCTGATATTTCAAACTGTATTTATTATTAAAATTTAATTTCGAAAAAATCATAATAGATGTTATTCAGTAATGGTGAGGGATATATCGTAGGTTACCATCTTATCATCGATGGCAATCCCTACCGATACGGTATAGGATTCACCAACGACTGCGGCTTCCGGAAACTGTCCGATCTGAAAAACTCCATCTTCATAGTTTACAAAGAGGATTACTCCGTCATCACCCCAGCCACATATATCACCAGAGGTATTGAACCAATATCCTGCATCAGCGGTATATTCACTGCTGGTGGTGCCATCTGAGTTGATTCCGTAGAATATTTTGGCACTACTAAGGTCTTCCACAGAGACTCCCAGGTCTGCAGCCACAGCTTCAAAATCATATTCCAGAGGAGTCGTAATGTACTCGGAATCAGGAGTAGCTTCAACCGAAAGGGAATAGGTGTTAACGATTTCTAAATCTGCTTGTTCTTCAACATAGTATTCTCCACCGGTTAGATTGAAAACACAGGCAACTCTGTAATCATCTTTTTCAAATACCTGTATGATCCTGAATTGATCTCCGGTATTCAATCTCTTTGGATGTTGTCCGATAAAGAAAGTGAAAGTTTCCGGATCGAACTCCGAAAATACAGCATCTGTATCTCCCCAGGAGGTCACATCACCATTGGCATCGAACCAATGACCTAAACCATTTGCCGTAAAGCTGCTGGTATAGTCATATCCCGTTGAGACATTGATTGCGAAAAAGGTGATCTCATTACCGGTCTGACTGCCACTTTCAACAGTTCCAAGGGCAGTGGTAAGTTCTTCAAGGCTACTGTATCCGAATTCTTCCATGAAGGCATCGATATCGGTTTCCACTGTCACACCACGATAATTTACCGTGTCTACCGGAATGGTAATATTAAATTCGAATATCTCGTCTGCATCAACTCCGCTTCTGGCCCGTTGAAGTGAATCGATAAAATCAAGTTCTTCCTGTGTATATTCGTGTTTGGTGCTGGCGATATCATCTCCGTCACAAGAGGCGAAACCGATCAGGATAACAGCAGTAATCACAAGTGATTGAAATATATTTTTCATAGATATATATTTATTGTTAATGAACAGTTATATGGAACCCCCAACATCAATTTAGTTCCCTCATAAATATCAGTTACCGGGGGTCTCATATCGCTTTTCTTATTGTGTTATGTATTAATATCCTGGATTTTGTTCCATATTGATATTAGAATCGATGAAATCCTGGTAGATCGGGAAGATATTGTGCTCTTCTGCCAGTTGAGGATCTGAAATAGCATCTTTACAGAACCATGATTTACCGTTGTAAACATTCAATCCGGATCCGGTTTTAAAACGGATGAGATCTTGTCTGCGATGATGTTCTCCAACGAATTCCCATGCAAGATCATCGAGTAAACCTCCGAATGCAATATCATTTCCTCCCTCATAGGTAGCCACAAGAGCTGCAGGGTCATAATTGGTAGCACCTTCATTCGTGTATTCACGATGACCATAGTCATAAACACTTCCTCCTGTAAGGTCTGCAACACTACGGGTAGCATCTGAACTGCTTTCAAATGAACGCATTCTTACCTGAGAGATTAGGTCGGCTGCTTCCGCCTGATTTCTGCCGAGACGTAGCAGACATTCTGCTTTGATAAACATAGCATCTGCCAGACGAAAGAAAGGTACATCATCTCCATAGGTTCCGTCAACGCCTTCCACGATCTCATTTTTGATGAATCGATATCCCTCCAGCATATAGGCACCGGGATTGTCGATAGAGTGAACTCGTTTCGTATAAACAAGGTCAACATTACCCTGATCATCCGCATTGGTAGTGAGTTTTTCTCCGGTGCTGTAATGGTATTGTTGACCATTGGCCCAGGTATCATCGAGACGAAGGTCGTTTTGATGATAAGTGTCTATGAATTGAGGAATGGCAGCGCTTCCGTTCCAGGGTGTACCTGAATAGCCAAAAGCTTTCGCTCCTTCACCGATAAGGGCTTTATTAACCAGATAGTTGTGGGAAGCATACGTATAATCCAGTGGTATACCATAAATGATCTCCGGATTTGTACTCAGGTCTGCCAAAAAGTTGTCCTTATAATTGGCAGCTAGGGAATAACCACCATTGTCTATAATATCACTAACCTCGGTCAGGGCTAGTTCATAATATTCATTACTGCTACTATCCGGAAACCATGCATTATGATTGAGATACATTTTAGCAAGAATCATTTCGGCTACAAACTTATTAGGATGCCCATAAACCTTGTCTTCTCCAAGATCTTCTTTAACGGCTTGTAATTCACTTACGATGAAGTCAAATACTTCCTGAGGATCAGCCTGAGATGGGAGATATCCCGCTTCGACTTCCTGAGTTTTTTCCAAAGGAATATTACGGAAACAATCGAACAAAATATAGTAATAAAGGGCTCTCATTGTTCTTATCTTTGCACTCTGGAAAGGGTTTTCCTGAATTTGTTCGATATCCAGCAATTTGTTTGCGTAACCGATACCAGCATAGGAGTAGTTCCAGATGGTCCAGAAATGATCGATGTACGGGTTGAAATCATGTTTGTGCATCGAGATATAAAGATCACCCCATCCAACTCCCACACGAAGCGGAGTCATTAAAAGGTCTGATGATTCCTCCATAATATCGAAATAACCATTCCAACCCCAGTATACATACCGGAGTTCGTTGTAAACGTACCCGGTTAAACGGGAGATGTCCTGTTCACTGGTGAAATCGATATTATCTTCACTCAGCGTACTATATAGATTTTCTGAAAGATCGGTACAGGCACTCAGGGTAAAGAGAGATGCCGCGATCCATATAATTGAGATTCTTTTACCTAATTTCATGATGCTTTTATTTGAAAGTTATGTTTAGACCCAATGTCAGTGAACGTATCGTTGGATATTTATCTCTGAAATCATTACCCGCTGCAAAGAAATCGCTATTGGAAAGTTCTGGGTCAAGTCCTTTATAACCAGTGATGGTTAGGAAGTTTTGTGCAGAGCAGTAAAGTCTGATGTTCGAGACGTTATTAGACCATGCTTCCGGAAGGAAGTTATAACCCAGGGTTACGTTGTCCAGTTTTACGAAATCTCCATCTTCAAGATAGTAACTGTTGAACGACTGAGCCTGAGAATTTGATAGTGTGGAAATACCCCAAATTGGCTCCGCAGCAGATTTAAGTCGGTTATACTGGATCGAGTTATTCTCGTAATACATACGTTGCTCGTTCAGTATCTTAAATCCGAACTGGCCACTGATCTGCGTCGTAAGATCGAAATTCTTATAGGTGAAGGTGTTGTTCCAGCCAAGATACCATTTAGGGAATCCGTTACCCAGATACTGTCTGTATGCATCGGTGTTGAGACTGGTAGAATATTCAACGGCTTCTCCGGTCGTCGGGTCTTCGATCAACCAGATTCCATTTTCCGTTATGCCTATCGCTTTCAATCCCCAGTAATTTCCGATTGATCTTCCCACTTCAACGCGGTGTGTAGGAACTGAGATCGGATCTCCGGCATAGGCAACATTCAGATAATTCTCAGTTTCATAGAGGTCGTTTGACAGACTTAACAATTTGTTCTTGTTACGGGAAGCCGTAACAGTGGTATTCCATTGAAAAGCCTCCGAACTAATAGGCGTCGCATTCACCATGATCTCAATACCTCTGTTGGAGATCGAACCTACGTTTGCAAGTGTAGATCCATAGAGGTTCGGTGGTACGGGTACGTTATAGCTATAAAGTAGATCGTCGGTTTGCTTGTCATATAGATCGACTGATCCGCTTATACGGTTTTTGAAGAAGGAAAAATCAACCCCGATATTGTATTCTGAAGTTCTTTCCCATTTCAGATCTGGATTCGGATTTTGTGTAACCATTAATCCTGCTACCCATTCTCCATCTTCATTGAGAAAGTTTCCGTAGCTACTGTCGTAATTATAGGTGGTGAGTGACAAATAATTGGCATTCGGACGTTGTCCGGTTTCACCATAACCAACTCTCAGTTTAAGATTATCGATCCATGTTGCACTACTCATGAAGTTTTCATTGCTGATAGTCCATCCTGCAGAGATCGCCGGGAAAAGTCCCCATTTGTAATTATCTCCAAATTGAGAAGAACCTTCTCGTCTGATACTTGCTAACAGGTTGAAACGATTATCGAAACTATAGCTCATTCTTTC
This sequence comes from Robertkochia solimangrovi, assembly GCF_007279655.1. GTDB lineage: Bacteria > Bacteroidota > Bacteroidia > Flavobacteriales > Flavobacteriaceae > Robertkochia > Robertkochia solimangrovi. Next base: position 113,981 of record NZ_QKWN01000002.1, read on the forward strand.
AAAAAACCCGATCAGTGTGGAATCGTATTTATAACTACCCATAGATGCTTGTCCTTCTTTTAATAAGGTACCCACATTGAGATTGTTATAGGTATAGGCATCGGTTGGGAAGTCGCGGTTTCCGGCACTGAAGCCTTCATCCAGAAAATAAGCATAACTGTATCCTGTGAGTACGCTGAAATTATGTTTTTCTGCTATGGAGAAATTATAGCTTGACGTGAGTTCCAGAAGGTCATTCTCCGATTTCCCATAACTTTTGGAAGCAGCACCGGAGAATCCTGTAGTGGTTGCCGAATAATGTTTAGAAGTTGTATACCCGGAGTATGTACTGTTGATCGTATTTCTTGAGATCAGCAGGTTAGTCTTCCAGTTTTTGATCGGTTCAAAAGTAAGGTTTCCGATCATATACGTACGGTCGGTTTCATTCTTACCGATGAGTTCATTAAGCATTGCAACCGGATTATAATACTGATATCGGCTGAATTCTTCATAATATTCACCGGTTTCTTCTTCATAGATAGGAGAAGTTGGGTTATGTATCACAGCCTGACGGTAAATATTAGTAAGTCCGCCATCACTGGCATTGTTAGCAGTACTTTGACGTTGCTCCTTCAGTATATTCAGATTTACTTTAAAAAGATCGTTTAGGAAATAATGCTCGAGATTAATCTGAGCACGTAACTGATCGTTGTCCGATTTTTTAATGGTTCCTTCTTCATATCGGTAGGAAAGTGCGCCTGAATACGTGGTTTTCTTATTACCACCACTGATGGTCAAAGCATGATTCTGGGTAAACCCTGTTCTTGTAACAGCTTTTAACCAGTCTGTATCCCATCCATCGTCACCAAAAGAAGTGAGTCCGCGACGAATATCAGAGGAATCCATGAAATCTGCCTCTTTGTAAAAATCAGAAGCGGCTACATATCCGCTATAGCTTACCGTTGTTGATTGTTCTCTTCTTCCTGATTTGGTGGTGATGATCACAACTCCATTGGCGCCTCTAGTACCATAGATCGCAGCAGCAGAGGCATCTTTTAAGACATCGATGGATTCGATATTTTCCGGTGCAACCATGGTTAGATCTCCCGGTACCCCATCGATAAGTATTAATGGACGTATGCTACCGTTTAATGTTGTCACACCACGAAGCATCATTGTCGAGGAAGCATTCGGGTCTCCGGAACTCTTAGTAACGACAAGACCGGCAACTTTACCCTTAACCAGTTCAGCTGCATCCTGTATTTTACCCGGCTGAAAGTCTTTAGCTTTAACCGTGGCTACTGCACTGGTCACATCCCCACGTTTCTGAGTACCGTATCCAATGACAACTACTTCCGAAAGTTGTTCCAGATTGTCTGAAAGCGTGACATCAAGATTGGTTTGACTTCCTACTGTTACTTCTTTAGCTTCAAATCCAATATAAGAGACTACCAAAACCGATTCCGGTCCTGGAACGGTAATCGAGAAGTTTCCGTCAAAATCGGTTGCGACTCCATTACTCGTGTTCTTTTCCATCACTGAAGCTCCGACGATAGGGATGCCCTGTGAATCTTTAACGGTTCCTGTAACCGTTTGCTGGGCCATAATTGCCCCGTAGGTTAATGCAAGGAAAAGGAATAAAACGGTACGCTTTTCAGACATACCATTGCTCCTTGCAGAGTAGAACATTTTTAACACATTCATAATTTTAGTTTTACAGTTGTTTAAATGTTTTTGATAGTTGAGCAGTTGAATTCCAGCACTTAAATTTTAAGTGTAGATTTCACATTTATAAAACTACTATTATGACTTTGAGTTGAAGTTCATATATTAACCAATACTAATACTATGTTAACCTTTATTTTTATGCATAATATATAAAGGTGTAAGTATAGTGTAGGGGTTTATTTTTAGTTTCTGAAATGATTATTTCTTCAATAAAGAAGGTGTTCAAATTCTATGAACACAACCCTTAAAAAAGATCCCATATAATACCCAAAAAATGAGGAAAATCCCTCAGATTCGAATGGGTTGCACGCCCTATTTTTATCATCAAAACTAAATATAATCTTATGAGAACTATTTTGCTGCTGACACTGGTTTTAGGTATAGGGCTGGTTTCCTGTAAACATTATGGTGAACCCCCGGAAATCAGTAAGTCGGTGATGGTTAAAGGAAATATTATGTTTACCGATCCACAGGATCAATTTGGAATTCATCTGACCCGATACGATCCGGATACCCAGGCGTTTGAAAAGCTTCAGCAGATCCAACCCGATCAGCAGGGTAATTATGAATTCCAAATAAAAACTGACACTGCTGATTTTTATGTGTTAAACGTTTATCAACAACAAACTGTAGAGTTTTATGCTGATGATGAAGATCTGATCATCAATTTCAGAGGGGTGGATACAGCAAAGATTAAAATTAAGAACCCGCCACATGTGCACATAGAAGGCGGAGACAAAAATAATGTATTGAATGCCATTCACTTTGCCAATTACCAGAACTATCAGCAGATGATAGCTATGGGACAGGAACAATATCGGGCATCACAGTCTGGATGTGAAGCCTGGGAAAAGCATACAGCGGATGGTTGGAATAATTTAGGTAATTTTTACGACCGGGAACTAAAGAACATAATTGATATGTTTATCGACCAACCTACTGTGGTTCGTGCAATAGGTAGTCTTTCCTGGAAACAACATCAGGATTATATGACTGAAAAATACGCAGCAGTGGCTGCTGCCTATCCGGATCTTGAATTCGTGCAAAAAGCAAACAATGAATTATTGACCAAAATTGATAATGCTTCCAGAACGGATAAAGGTAAAGTAGCACCCGACTTTACTTTTCCGGACATTCATGGAAAGGAAATTACTTTGTCTGAATTTCGTGGAAAATATGTGTTGATCGATTTTTGGGCTTCCTGGTGCGGACCATGCCGTCAGGAAGCACCTAACGTTCAGGAACAGTACAGATTATATAAAGAAAATGGATTTGAAGTTGTCAGTGTGTCTATCGATAAAAAAGAGGATGCATGGAGGGAAGCGGTGGCAGCAGATGGAATAGAAGGTACTGTATTACTGGCTCAGGATTCAAAACAATTAATGCGTGATTATACGTTTTCCGGAATACCATATATGGTGCTTTTAGATCCGGAAGGTAAGGTTTTGGCTAAAAATCTAAGAGGGGAGGAGTTGCAAAAAAAACTCAAGGAGATTTTCCAGAAGTAATTGGTGATGTCCCGACTTCAGAAATATCCAGGGTCATTAGCAGTGGTGATCAATAGCCGGCAATGACTGAGTATGCTACTTTGAATGTGATCTATACAAGTTTAATCGTTTTGTGTTCATTGATACCACCTCTTGAAATTAAAACTCAAAATTTCAATGAGGATCATAACTTAAATCGGTGATCAGATCCTTGAATTTCAGGGCTACATAGGTCAAGCTGTTGTAACCTGAAATATCCAGTTTTCTGGAAATATTTGTCCGATGATTTTCAATGGTTTTCGGACTCTTATTCAAAGTCCTGGAAATTTCTGAATTATTTAAATTCATGGTGAGTTGTTTCAGAACCTTTTTTTCAGTTCTGGTCAAACTATCGAGATTGTTCAGTAAATGAGAAACATATTCAATTTCCTCTTGGTTTTTTTCTAAAAAAGATTTGATGGAAGGATCTTCATAATAATTACCCCTGATCACTTCTTCCATACAGGTTTTATATTCCGGTAAGATACTGCAGGTACTTAGAAGTCCATGAGGCTTCAGTTTTCTTGCAGTAATCAATAGAGATACATTCTTGAAGTTAGTCAGCAAAATGATCTTCTTGTCAGGATATTCTGATTTAAGATTCAAAACAATTTGTTCGGTCTGGAATTCCAGCAACTCTAAATTCAGTAAAATCAGGCTTGCCTTATAAGCCTCTTGTAAAATAGATGTTTCATTGTGTACTTCTGCTACTATTTCTAAACCATCACATTCAGATAGCAGTGATCTAAGTCCAAGAAGCCTCAAATATTGGTCATCGGCAATTAATATCTGATTCGTATCCATCAATTTTGTTTAATTTATTATGTAAACCTTTATGATCCTTTAGCTGCCATTTACTTGGTGAGCATTTAATTACCTATCGATCATAAAGTTAACTAGTGATTATATAGGCATGTGTTTTATGATTAACGAATCATAAAATGAAATCCCTTAAACCTAGGTGTCAAAACTGCCTTTAATATGGTATGTGTTGTCGCATGGTTCGGTAAGTTTTTCTGAAAACAGGGTGATAGCAAGTGCGAATTATACAGGTTGAAGGATTGTTAAAAAGAATGTTAAACTATATCTTAAAATTCAAAGAATGTTTTCATACAGGAAAAGGTTAAAAATATTCCGCTATTTTTGATGACAATCAAGTAAACAACCGATGTTAAATGTTATTTCAGAATTTCGGTTTTCCGTAAATGATGGGTAACGATGAAAAAAATTACAATGAAAAAAACTATGAAATTTGCCCTGCTACTATTACTGACTCTTGGTAACGGTAGTATCTTACTCGCACAAGAAGTGGGTCCCGTTTTTAAGGATGGTGAGGCTCAGATTGTTGATGCATTCAATGACCCCGAAAAATGGATCCGTCATGATCTGTGGGTAGAAACCGAATTTGATACCGATGGTGATGGTAAAAAGGATAGGATGCATGTTGATGTTACCCGTCCGGAACAAACAGAAACTCAAGGTTTAAAATTACCTGTAGTTTATGAATCCAGTCCGTATTATGCGGGTGTTGGCGGTAACGATCCTGATTTATTCTGGGATGTTCGTCAGGAAGTGGGTGCTACACCAAAGCCGCACAGACATCCGGATGTAAAGCGAGTAGGAGAGCGTCCGGTTATTTCAAATTCTCAGATAAAGACCTGGGTTCCCCGAGGATATATCGTGGTGCATTCTTCCTCACCGGGTACCGGATTATCCGATGGTTCTCCTACGGTAGGAGGTGATAACGAATCACTGGCTCCCAAGGCTGTTATTGAATGGCTTTGCGGCAAAGCAAAAGGATACACTTCCAGAACAGGTAATGAAGAGGTGAAAGCATATTGGTCTACCGGCAAGGTAGGTATGACTGGTACTTCCTATAACGGTACACTGCCATTGGCAGCCGCAACGACCGGAGTTAAAGGTCTGGAAGCGATTATTCCGATAGCTCCCAATACATCTTATTATCACTATTATCGATCAAACGGACTTATTCGTTCTCCGGGTGGTTATTTGGGAGAAGATATTGATGTGCTTTATGATTTTATCCATAGTGGGGATGAATCAAAAAGAGCCTATAGTGATAAGATGATCCGTGATACGGAAATGAAGAATGGAATGGATCGTGTTACCGGCGATTATAATGATTTCTGGGCTGGACGGGATTATCTCAATGATATGAAACCAATGAAAGCTGCCTTACTCATGTCACATGGGTTTAACGATTGGAATGTAATGCCGGAACACAGTTATAGAATTTACAAAAAAGCAGAAGAAATGGGATTGCCGGTTCAGATCTATTACCATCAGAACGGTCATGGAGGACCACCACCGATGAAGATCATGAACCGTTGGTTTACACATTATCTTCACGGTATCGATAATGGAGTGGAGAACGATGCTAAAGCGTGGATCGTGAGAGAGCATGATGATCGTGAGAATCCTACAGCCTATGAAAATTATCCCAACCCTGATGCATCCGATGTTACGTATTATTTAGGTAAAGGAGCTCCGAAATTGGGATCACTTTCTACAACCAAACCTGCAAAACAGGGTACGGAAACTTTGATCGATAATTATTCTTTTGATGGTTCATCGTTAGCCAAAGCCGAAATCACCGATCATCGTTTGTTATATGTTACCTCCGAACTTTCTGAAGATATGCATATCTCCGGAGTTCCGAAAGTAACGATAAAGCTTGCCAGTAGTAAGCCGGCGGCAAATCTTTCGGTTTGGCTGGTGTCTTTGCCATGGACTGAAGGAAGAAGAACGGTCATCACCGATAATATCATAACCAGAGGTTGGGCAGATCCTCAAAATTATAAGTCACTTACAAAGAGTGAGCCTTTAAAACCGGGGAAATTCTATGAAGTAACCTTCGACCTGATGCCGGATGATCAGATTATAGCAAAAGGTCAGAAGATCGGACTCATGATCTTTTCTTCCGATAAAGAATTTACGTTACATCCCGAACCAGGAACCGAACTTACCATCGATCTTGATGGTACTTCGCTAACATTACCTGTAGTTCAGGGAAATAAGGAGCTTTAATAGTAAAACGGTAACAAGAAATTGAAAAACTGCCCTACGACTTTTGTCGTAGGGCAGTTTTTATATATCATCACGTTAGTCTATTAATCCTATAGAAATAACCGAAGTTTATCGGTTTGAAAACTACGACAGTTAGGTATAGGATAGTGCTAATGGCTTTTTTTTAGCCGTTTTTTACTTTTTTAAATGTACTTTATACATTAAAATTGCACTCGGTATTTCCCCGACATAAAAAATCTTTTTTATCGGTTTGATCCAAAATTCTCGTTTCTTCAGAGAAACGGGAGCTGAAATCAATTGTCCGGGATTAACATATTTAGCAGTACATGCGATCTAATCCGGTTTAGCGATCAAGAACCGGAACTTAGTGAAGTAAACATATCGCAAAGGTCGTTGTTTTCTGAACTGACATGAGGGGGAAAAAATTGTCAGGGAAGAGGCAGCGGCCGGTTTTAGCCGGATAACCATGGTTATCCGGTTTTTTTATGGGGTATTTTTATGAAATATAGTTTTAATGACCTGTAAAACAGGGAAATAACCCCTTTTTTTGCTTTTTGATAATAACTACTTTTGGATTGAGTTGAAGTAAGTTACGATTGCGAGCTCCCCATTTATAATTTTCATGTACTTGATGAAATCCGTGGTATTTAGTATTTCGGAATCCATAAACTTCTGAAGATGAAAATTAGATCTCTGATATTGATAATAGTTCTTATAGCGGTGTTCAGCCTGTTGTTCTCTTCCTGTTATACGGTGAGAGTAAGAAGCGTTTACGGTACTCCAGAGCCGGATCCTATTGGTGAACGGATGGATTATTATCGGGATATGAACGTACATGAAGTGGATACAACCATAACGATAAAGGCTACTGATAAAGATTTTACGTTGCTCATTAAGAATTGTAACAGACAAGGTATTCATACGCTGGAATACAGAAATACCTTTAGAGGAATACTTTTAAGTGCAGTAACCTTTGGTAAAAAACGGCAGGTGCGTGTGAAATATGTATGTATGGAAGAACAGAATTAACGAAAATGAAATGGCTATCACGACCACATTTGATAAAGAAACCTGGGATACCCTTCATAACAATGGGCCTTTTCCTCTAAAGAAACTTCATATAACCCAATTAGAAGGCTCGACGAATATGCCTTCAAAATTTGACCGATATAAGGATGCAGCTACCGAGGTTCAAAGGTTGATAGGCATAGCAGCCTCGCAAAATGAAGGTTTCAGGGCATATGGCGCTCGCTGGTCACTTTCCTATATAGCACATCAAAAGGAACATATGCACTATAATAGAAAGATGAATTTGCATATACCCGTTCTGCCTGAAAATATGGAAGCAGGTTCATTGTATAAAGCTGAAAATCTTTTCTTCTTCGAATGTGGAAATACGATAAAAAGAATATCGGAGGTTTTATTCTCTCACGGAAAGTCTCTAAAAACAAGTGGAGCAAGTAACGGGCAAACGATTGCCGGTTGTATTTCCACCGGAGTTCATGGCTCCGCTCTTGATGTGGGTGCGGTGCAGGATTATGTGGTAGGGATCAACCTGATCATCGGTGATCAACCCGGAGATATTGTTTATCTTGAAAGATCCAGCCGCCCTGCATTGAATAAGGGATTTGCAGATACCATCAACTCAAGAATTATCCGTGATGATGATTTGTTCAATGCGGCTTTGGTGGGTCTGGGGGCTTTTGGATTTATTCATGGGGTGGCGATTGAGGCCGAAAATCTGTTTCTTTTAAAAAGATATGTACGTAAAATCGATAAAAACATTGCGCTACAGCTGGCGGATACTATGGATTTTACCAATTCTTCCTTTAAAATTCCCGGAGAGACCAGTACAGTGGGTAAACCATTAATCCCTTATCATTATAAGGTCTTCATGAATCCTTATATTGATGACCAGCAATATGTAGTGGAACTGATGTATAAGAAACCGTATAGTACCGCTTATCCTGATCCTTTTCCCGTTATTGAAACATCGATCTACCGAGACCTTATTTATCTATTGGTGAGAATCTCTGAAAAATTCCCACAATCGATCCCATGGTTCATCAAAAAATTGGAAAAATCCATCTTACCGGATGTCGATGAAGAAACTTTAGGGACTCTTTATGAGACCTTTTGGGATGCGCCATATCAAGGTCCTGCCTTTGCTTGTTCCGTTGGCGTAGATCATAAAGATGCTTCGAAAGCCTATCAATTGCTGGAGGCGATGACCAGAAAAGAGGGGCCGATTCCGGGAATATTTGCCATGAGATTCGTGAAACAAACCGAAGCTACCCTTGGATTCACAAAGTTTCCGATCACCTGTATGCTGGAGATTGACGGGGTATTGTGGAAGAAATCGGAAAAACTATTGAGTCTCAGGGAATACGGCACTAAAATGATCGAAACCTTACAGGCGAATCATATACCCTTTACGATACACTGGGGAAAGAATTCCGATTGGGCATTTCCAGGCCTGGTGAATTATATGTTCGGTAACAAGGCAACCGAATGGAAGCAACAGCGAAATTCGTTGCTTTCTCCTAAAATGCAAAAAGTATTCTCCAATCAATTCCTGAAAGACCTGCAACTAACCACCTGAACACTTCTTTTCTGCTACGGTCAAATGATGACGCCGGGGTCCCTCAAAACCTGATGATACAATGTTGTTGATAATTGTAATTGTATTAGTATGGCATCTATTCAAACCATAATCGAAGCTATCAGACAACCGGTTACCGGTAATAAGCGCCTATGGAAGGTAATTACCCTGGCGCTCGTGGTCATAGGTATGTTAGGATTCTATTACTATAGCATCATCGAACAGAATGCTGAAAATCTCAAGAAATTTAAATTTCAGCAACTGGACACGTACTTTCAGATGGCCTCTATGAAAATTGAAAATGATATATTAATCCATAAGGCCCTTAATAAATCTCCGGAATCCAAATCTAAAGCACTTCTATCGCAAAATCAGTTTCAACAAATTCAATATGAAAAGTTACTGTTTTCAGCATTTTGGTATGAAGGCTATTCTGAAATGAAAAAAAATCTGGATTCAATTAAACAATATTTAGATACTAATAAAAAAGCCTATTTAAAAGATTTAGCAATCCAGCAGGGTAAGGAAGATACTTACATAAAAGAAGATTCACTTAAAAATTCCATGGTATTAAGTATCAAAAATAATCTCAAAGAATCAATGATAAATGATTATTTAAAAGATGAATTTGAAAAATATTGTATCACCTTAACTTTTGAAACTGATTCTTTGAATAAAATTAATAATGAAGCTTTTTTTAAGCCCTTTATTATAAGTGAAGGAATTCAGGGAGAAGAAATTACTTTAAGAAAAGAAAATGACAGTACTTTAAGTTCGAATTTAGGTATTGTACAACAATGGCCAGTTAAAGACCCGGTCTATCAGGTTTTTCAAAAAACATACCTGTTTGAATCTGAGTTGCAGAAAGACTTTCGGATCCACATTGAAGTTACGGCACTTATGCCCTATAAGAAATTTTTGGAGGCTAACCGAAAGCTAAGTCCATGGGTATTGATCTTTCTCTCTGCGTTACTCATTTTATGTTTGTTAGGGTTACCATATTTTAAACTTCGATACATCAGTGAAGATGAGCGTATCTTCAGTAAAGATGTGGTTGCGGCAGGTGCCACAACCATGGTAGGGGCGTTTATGTTGTTCATTATTACGATTACTTTATTGCGGTATCAATATGCCTATTATTACACGATACCTTCAAAATTAGGCGATCTTAATAATGAGATTCGTTATCGATTTAATCGCGAAAATGAGAATGTTATTAAAAAGCTATATGAGCTTAAATTACCCATCAATATTTTACGGTCAGACAGTTCAGATGTATTAGAGAACACCTTGTTTAATAAAATTGATTATCAAGGATTATACCTTCCCTTGCGACTCGATAGTTTAAAAGTTGGTTACAATATGAAGTATTTAACCATAATTGACGATAGTGCCTGGGTAAAAAAAAGCTATAATGTTCTTCGAAAACCAATGGCCAAGCCCTGGAAACTGAATAACCGTTCCTATTATCAGGATTTTGTATTATCCCCTAAGAAAAATGTATGGTTATTTAAGGATAAGTTACCTTATGTAATGCGCACGGTAGTCTCTATGCAGGATAACAGGGAAGAGGCTGTATACATCATTCAGGAAGAACCTGAATATTTTGAATTAATGCAATCTGAGCCAGTTTATCGTGTGGGAAGTATTCAGTTAGGATCCTTGCAAAATACCATTCTACCACAAGGTTACCAGTTCGCCGTGATCGATCCTACCGGTGAAGTTTGGTTTCATTCGGAAAAGAACCGGTCTACCCTGGAGAACTTTTATGACACCAGTCTGAAAAATGACAATCTTAAGGCTGCCATAAACTCAAGAATAGATACAAGAGGTCGGATCTATTACAGAAATGGAAATTATTTCTATCATGTTTCGCCAATAATGGGAACCAACCTCTCTCTGATCACTTTGTATGATCAGAATCTATTACGATTTCAACTTACCGAATCCCTGTCCTTTTCATTTCTGATGATCCTGGTTATATTTTTATTTATTGCGATACTTTCCATGATAACCGTTCGCAATAAGAAGCGTAAATTAAAACTGAGTAAATTCACCGACTTCAGGTTTGAATTCCTTGTACCGAAAAAACCTGAAGAGGAAGATTATAAAGAAGTAAGAGAATTCAGTAATCCGAAATATTTAAAACTCGCTTTTTTCTTCTTTATAATAAGCCTGATAATTCTGCTTCTTAATTTCATGGCTCATTTTGAATTTGATACTACAGTTATTTCAAGTGTTTTAATAATTACCTGGTCCTATATAATCGTATATCATAGTATGCAGCAACAATCCAAAGGAGACAACTTTGTGCATATTATTTTTTTTCTTGTTGTACTGTTTTTGAATGTTTTACTCTGTTCAACCATAGAAGGAGTTTTAGGTTATCTGGGCCTTATCCTGTTACAAATGGTCTTTGTTTTTTTTATTCTGGTCAATGGCTTTAATGAAGAATTGCCATCAGAATCAGAGGAAGGTCATAGGCTTCAGCATAAGAAATGGTATGAAAAAGTGATCGATCATGTATGTTCTAATTATACATTTCCAAGAGATTTCTGCAATCGATCTTGTGTTAAATTGATAAAAAGGTATGCAATTTCCTTACAGACAGCATACCAGCTTTTTCTGTTTTCATGGTTACTGATAGGAGTGATCGTACCTGCATTTGTCATTCATAGTAAGAATATGGAAACGAATAACAAAATCTGGATTAGGGCAAATCAATATTTCACTGCAGAAAACTATCTGGCCAAATATCAGGATTTTGCAACTAAGCTTCCTCAGAGAGTTTCAAATACTGACACCTATCAGAATGATTTGATTTTTTATAATGATTTCCGGGACTATCATATGCGAACCGGATTGTATCTGCCAGATAATTCAGAGATCATATATGACACGGTTATGGAGCGGCAGTATTTTACCAAGGAAATTATTCCTAACGTAAGCTCAGATGCAGGTATTACAGTTCATGACCTTTTCTGGCATTATAAACCCGTATTCAATAAGAAGGAATATCCTGTAAAACCCTTTGCGTATGAAACAGCGGGAGATTCTATCTGGTTTTCTACGGCAAAGGGGAATAAAAGCGAAGTATACGTAAGAGTGCTCGAGGGCAAAGTGTTTGCAACAGCGGCTGATACGCGGCCAGGAATTAATTCGGTGGTCTTTATACTTTGGGAACTATTCATATTTGGCATGATGATGCTTGGAATCTACAACCTCATTGGATTTTATGTGAACCGATTCTTTGGTATTCGTTTTATGTATCTGAAACCCGTCAGTATGATCCAGCATCTACCAGATTCATTGCAAAAGAAGCGCGGTGACCCTGCAGAGACTATGAACATAAAATCGAGAGAAAATGCCTTGGTATCTATCATCAAACAACCCTTTACCAAAAATGGAGGATCCATTATTGTAGGGCCTCCCTTTACCGATAAAAATGAAGTTGCGCGAAAAGTATTGGCAGCAACTGGTTCTAATCCGGGGATTTACTCCTTCCTCAACCTTTATAAGGTATCGAATGAAGATTTGAAAGTACGAGATATCGATTCACTACTGGATCGTATAAAAACAGCAGATTGCCCTAAATTGGAAAAATCACAGGTTCATTTTGACTCGTATATTCTTCAAAATCTGGAATATAATTCCTTTTCCTCGGAGATCAACCGGTTTAAACTCAAGGTTATTCTTCATCTTCTTTCTTTAAAAAGGAAGATCATAATTACCTCGGAGATGTATCCCAGTCAGCTTATGGATCTCTATGATGATGATGTGGTGGTAAAGGAAACCATTAAAAGCAATAACCTGTTTGACCAGGCGAGTGATTTCCAGACCTGGAGAAATATTTTAGGTGCCTTTCCACAGTTTATCGCAGGAATTACGGAAAATAAGGCAGCGGATTTTCTTCCTGTGGATGAGTTTAAAGCTATATCAGCTCTTAAATGGACTGAGCAGGGTCTGGATCTTAAGAATAAGCACTATGAAAGGGATATAAGTGAATGTCGCGAAACGATCAGAAAAGAACTGGATTATGGAAATTTTCTTCCGGGACTCACAATATCAGTATTTGAGAAGACTTTTTATGTCAAGTTCGGACGACTCTATTTGAACGAAGAACGTATGATCTTACATACACAGAATCTTGCTCATGGATATTATACAGATATATGGAATTCCTTACCAACACGGGAACGCTATATGTTGTATGATCTGGCAAAGGATAATTTCTTAAATACTAAGAACTCCCATTCTTTATTTTCCCTCATGAAAAAAGGGTTGATCGTCTGGAAGGATCGTCCGGTGATCTTTAACCGAAGCTTTAGAAATTTTGTAGCTACTTCGGTTTCGATCAATGAGGCGATGCGCTTACAATTTAAGAATAACAAGGGTAAAGACACCTGGAATACCATGCGCATAGTGATCTATCTGATCATCATTGCGGTCTCGGTGTTCATATTACTGGGAGAACCTGATCTGATCAAAGATTTTGAGGCCTTAATCGGTACTTTGGGAGGACTGGGAGTGATCATACCTTTTATAAGTTCGATGCTCTCCAGAGGGGGGCAACGAGCCTGAGTTGGTAGTATAAAATGTTTAACCCATTAAATGCAGGAGTATGAAAAGATTCGTGACTTTAATTGTTTGTATCGCTTTTACCATGTTTTGGATTAGCTGTGCAAGTATACCGAAAGAGGCTCCACAGCTGTCTTCAGAAATAGGATATGAGATCCAGAAGCTGGAAAATGATCATCTGGCGCTGTTGGAAATATATTTTGAATTGAAACGAAAGGAGGTCAAACGATTTGTGAGGGAGATATGGTTGCCTGAATTTGCGACAAATTTCTTCTCTGATCCACAAATTCTGGAGGTTTGGAATCAAGTCGTGACTTCAGATTCGGAAGAGGATAAGGTTAATTTCATACTGTATTCAGCACCTCAGTTGCAAGTAAAGATCAATGAACAGTATGAGCGGCTTACCGCACCTTTGGACAAGATGGAGCTTGAACTGAAGACCTCCATTTCTCAGCGCTATACGGAAATAAAAGGGGTGAATAATGCCTTAACCTCCTATTTGTATTCCGCTTCAAAAATCGATGAGAACAGGCAACGCTATCTCGATATGGCAGGAATACAACAGGATGAGATCTACAGGATTATTTCCGAGACAGAGACGATCACGAATGATATTGCAAACCAGGCAGAGGGAGCACAAAACGGACTTGATGATATTGAAGGGCTGATAAAGTCGTATGAGAAAAAGATCAATGAACTTTTAAATGAATTGAAATGAGTGCAAAGAAAGCAGATAAGATAGATTGGACAGCATTTGAGAAGAAGGTAAAGGAAGCTGCAGAATCCGCATCAAATACAGCCAATGAAAATCTGGCAGGGGAAATGTCGACCATGATTCATCTCACACAGCAGGAGATTCAGGAAATATTTCCTGAGCCAGAAGATAAAAAGGATTTTGCTGCATTGATGAAGATCGTGAAATCGGCCACTTCGCATAACAATAAGATCAATAAGATCGTCGCAGATGGGGAGCGGTTTGCAGGCGTGGTGATTTCATTATTAAAGCGTATCATATGAAATCAGACTTTTTAAAAACAGCCGGTATGGATGAGTTGATAGCGGAAGCTGTCAGACTTAAAGAAAGTGGACGAATCGTTTCGGATATCTACGATGATGAAGGAAATCAATATGTCGATCTCGTTCAGGAAGGAGGAGGGATGCTGGGTATTGCACTTACAGGTTATACCTACATTCTTGAACAGGCAGGAATAAGATTTTATAGCCTGGCAGGGACTTCGGCGGGTTCCATCAATACGCTTTTAATGGCAGCATTGGCGAAGCCCGGAGAAGTTTCGTCTCTGAAGATCCTGGATATTGTTTCCAATAAGAATTTCTTTGATTTTGTGGATGGCCCTTCCGGATTGAAGCGACTTATCCAGCGAAAGATCGAAAATAAAAAAGGAGTGTGGTGGTATTTATTAGTTAACCTGAAGATTCTTTACGATTCGATTCGATTAAAACTGGGGATAAATCCCGGGAAACATTTTGAAGATTGGTTAAGCGATATTCTAAAGCAAAACAGCATAGAAAACTTACGGGATCTGAATACGCTTCGAAAAGATATACCCCGACTCTTTCATAGGCTGGATCCGGATTATCGTATAACACCCCCGAAAATGGCTATAATTACGTCTGAAATCACTACACATACCAAAGTTGATTTTCCGGAGATGGCCCCGTTGTACTGGAGAGATCCTGAAAATATTTGTCCTTCCCGATTTATAAGGGCTTCCATGTCTATCCCTTTCTTTTTCTATCCGTATGAGGTTCAAAAAATGCCGAATGCAGGTAAACATGATGAACAATGGGAGAAGCTCGCCAGCTATACCGGTAAGGTGCCGGAAACCGTTCGTTTTGTGGATGGAGGAATGTTATCCAATTTTCCTATCAATACCTTTCATGTAAACAGAATCCCGACCCGGCCAACCTTTGGAGTACGTTTAAGTACCTATCGTGAGAATTACAGTAATAATACCCATCGTCTGACTGGTTTTTGCGGGGCACTGATCAGCACGATGCGACAAATCCATGACTACGAGTTCATCCTAAAGAACACAGATTACAAGCATTTGATCTGTTGTATCAATGCCGATGAAGAATTCAATTGGCTGAATTTCGGGATGAAGCCTGAACGTCAACAACAATTGTTCTTCCTTGGAGCAAAACGCGGATTGGATTTCATTAAGAATTTCGATTGGGAAGGCTATAAAAAGATCAGAGCCTCTATGGTAGAAGCAGAGAAAGTAACCTGAATAACGAAAGGATCATCAATGTAAATAGCAATGGTCTATAAAAATATTGATGAATGTACACTGTATATTATTCTTTTAAATGGATTCTTTTATCCCGATCACAGGTGATGAACCCGGAATTCATATCCAGTTCGAGTTCGGCGACCTGAATACTGCTTCGACGTGTTTCTGGTATATCCAAACCTTCATTTTCTGGTATTCGTCCCGGATGTGTGAAGTAAAATACATAAGCTTTATTTGCTAATACCAACACATCCGGATGGCCACCTTTTACGCCATCATCGATACCTTTACCCGGTTCTTTCAGAATGTTATTTTCCTGTTTTGACCAGGTTGAAAGATCATCACTGCTGTACACTGATAATCCTCTCCAGCTGTCACAGATCATTCGGTATTTACCTTTCCAATGAAAAACCACCGGACCTTCGCCTCGTTCGGCAACCGCTTTTTTACTTTTATTATTCCAAGTGTATAGGTCATTACTATCGGTATAATAGATCGATTTTCCATCATTCTCATTATTATAGAACATTCGCCACCCTCCCTCCGGTAAGGCAATTACATCGGCATCGATACATCGTTCAGAAGCCAGTTCCAGGGTACTTTGATAAGTCCACTCAGTAAGATTGTCGCTGGTCAGATGAATAATCTGTCTGGGATGATACCAATCGGTGAAAATTCCAGGTACATAAGTGAGGTACATATGAAAGGTTCCATCATTTAAAATAACTTCCGGAGCCCAATACGTCGGCGATGTATCCGGTTTATAATCGATGTTGCAGATGCCTTGATAGGTCCAGTGATTTCCCCCGTCTTTTGAAACAGCGATACCGATATCCGTTCCATGCACCCAGCTCACCCCAGGAATGGAGTCCTGATTCGCTCGACGGTTGGTATAGAACATATATAACAATTCATCATTAGGATTCCAAACAATACATGGATCTGCTGCGCCATCATAGACCGGGTCTCTGAATACAGGTTTATCAGCAAAATTGGTTTCATTCTGTGACCAGACCAGTTGAACGAATAAAAGAATGCAAAGACATCTGAATATTTTCATTTAAAACATTTTTTGAAGGTTCTCCCATTTTACATTCCATGTACCATCTTTTGGAAATCCCGGGTTTTCAATATCGTTGTCTTCCCACCCTGCACACATCAGGGCAATAGCGGTTAACAGGCCACCATTTCCGGGGAGATATAAGGTAAGACGCTCATCCTGAAAATTATGTCCGTTAGGAAGAAAAGTATTGGTTTGGATATCCATCAACAGCGCATCGATTGCTTTTTCAGGTTTACCTAATCGGGTGGCGGTCATCGCCGTCATGGGAAAATCCCATCCCCAGGTTTCTTCCCAGGACCAGTTATTCCAAATCAATTCAAAAGTCTTAGCCATTAAAGTATGATCGAGTTTTTGCGAATCCGGAAGCATTCCGAAGGCCCCTAAAACGGAAGGGTGATCAGTCATATATCGTGGATTTGTATACGAGTCCGGTGCGCTCTCAGCCGCTAAGTAAACACCATTCTGCTGAGGTAATGGGGCTAGTTTGTTGACTACTTCCTGCCATTGTTCCGGAACATGTTCACCGGATCTTTTTTTCCATGCAATCGCGGTACGTAAAGCCCAATCCCAATATTGAAGTTCATAAGTTGGGTTGAAGGTTTCGATTGCCGGAAAGCGTTCCTGCGCTGGAATTAACCCCGGACCGAGATTGTAATATCCGGTCTTTTTATCATAAAAGGCATAGGATACCATAAAAGTTGCCGTTTGATAGACCAGGTCCCGAAACTGGTTTAGTATTTTCGGATCTTGATTCTTACGGTACATCAATTCTGCAAAGGTGATATAATGTGGTTGCTGCCAGATCAGAAAAGCTCCCACCGAAGAGGGGCTTTCATTTCCGAGGGGATCGGTCATCTTTTGCCATCGGACGCCTTCGTAACCTTGTCTCTGTGCAATTTTACGGGCATTTCCGGATACTTGTTCATACCATTTCAGGGAAGGTAGCAGAAGATTATGACGATTCCAGAGTGCGAAATGTACGCCATGCCACCAATGCATTTCCAAATGAGGTTTTCCAAACCAACTGTTAAAAGTGAGCCCGGTTTCCTGAGGGGGTTGCTTACCGGCACACTGAACGGAGGTCAGGTATTGAGACAAGACAACGCGTCTCTCCAGTTCTGCAGCTCTTGGATCTGTACAATCGGAAAAATCGACTGCTCCACCATTCATCCAGAACTTTTCTTTTTCTCTTGCACTGTTCTCATGTAATTGTGTAAAGTCTGGAAGTGGCGCTTCCGTTTTGCGATCAGTAAACCTGCAGACCAATTCAAAATCCTTACTTTGAGGGATGATCTCAAAATAATGAGCTTCTTTTTCCCTTATTTTTGCAGTTCCCTTCCATGCTACAGTCAGCTCATAGCTCAGGGAGTCCATGTGTCGTCTTATCCGGTATTTTTGAGAAGATATTTTTATCAGTTCTGAAGTATGATTTGCAGAACCGGTCCATTGAGTTCCCGTATCTTTCCAGGTTCCTGAAGGGAATGGAAATCTCAGGCGTAAACGAAGCTGATTCTTTGTGATCAACGGAGAAGAGATCTTAATACCTATGATGTCCTCTTGCATACCGGCAATCGTTTCAACTGCCGTTGGGACCTCTTCAACACTAAATTGGCTCCGTATAGTACCCGTCCAGAGGTCTAATGACTGATCGATGTGTTCCAGATCCTGTGGAGTGATAAGATCTCCATTCTCTTTATTGATTTCAAAACCTAGATTAGCAAGATGAACCCTATGTGGTTGTTCCCGATACCAATCGGAAGCTTCCCGTTTTCTTGGATCATCTTTAACCTGAACGGCGTAAGGAACGCTACGATCATGTTGGTCGTAATCCCTCAGAGTTTCATCGAATCTGTAATTGCTCGTATTGGGCTTTTGATCCCAACCCCAATCAGACTGTGTACCTAAAGGAATGCCTCCCTGATAATATTCGGGAAAGGTCTGCAAACCGGTAATATCGGTAGTAAATGCAAAATGGCCATTCCCCACGGTTAACGATGCCAGTGTGTCAGGAGAAGAAATATGAATTTGATGGCGGGTAACCAATGCTTTACGGTCGATCTCTTGAGCATGATTCATGAAAGGAATCAGAAATAAGTAAAGTATCGTATATTTTTTAATGCATGTAACGGTCTTCATAGAAACTTATTTTAATAGTGTCAGACTCAGGAGTCCGATAATGACATCATTAGCCACCGGGGTGATCGTTAAATGTTCAAGGGTTTTATCAGGATGTAAGGGGAGGTCTAACAAGGTTGCTGCTCCCCCTTCAATAGCGTATTCCGTATATCCTTTGATGTAGGTATATTCCTGATCGGTTTGCAGCTCACCGGATGCCATTCGAATCCTTACAGGCTTCTCTGCACCAGTCGTGAACGCAAAATCATCAATATAATAATCCTGTTCAATGGGCCACCAGTTCTCCGGGTTCTTCAAATCCAATACTTCGGTGGAGCCATCGGTATAGGTAACTTTAATGATGCCGTTAACCATTCTGGTCTGCATGGGGTTTGTCGTACCTGTCATTAACAAGTAGATATGGCTGGCATTTCCGGATAAGGGTATTTGCAGGGAATCCGGAAAATTATTCCATAAAGAGGTGAGTGCAACGTTTTTGTCTGATTGAGAATTAAAATGAAACGGAATCTTTTCTACATAGAAAGTATCTTCATTTAAAGAAGCTTTTTTCTTTAAACCGGAAATATCGATCTTCGGTTGGATCAACGGATAACACCAATTCCCAATACCTTGCAGCGGTAACTGTAAGGTGGGAGATTCAGGTCGTGGTGCGAGATATTCCTGGTTGAAAATGTCTTCTAGATTTAAATTTAAGTAGCTATCTAAATGAATACTCTTAAATATTTGATTATCAGTATTATAATCCTCTCGTGTTTTAAAGGTATATAATTGATTTTCGTGTCCGTTTATTTCAACTTCAAGGAGGTTGTTTCCGAAGGAAAGAGCCTGATCGTCATTTAATTTGAGGACTGACCTTCCAGGCGGAAAATCATGTTTAAACCGATATTTATGATTTAATACTACTGTTGCCTCAAGCGGCTCCGTTACATTATTTAATACCTGAATCCTGTTTTTTTCATTATCTGTAGCCGTGGAGAGAATTTCCAGCATCGGGGATATTTCCAGGTCTATAGGTTGCCACCAGCTGAAATTTCCTTGACTGACTTTCAGGAAAAAGGTTTTATGTCCGTTTACATTACGAAGCTTCCCTTCAAATTTTGAATGGTTCAGTTGAAAGTGGGCTAATACCTGTTGTGGATCGAAAACTTCAAGAAAAGATGTGTTTTCAGAAGGCAATGTGAAGACAGCACCCGGAAATAATTTCAGGTTTTGATCGTTATGGTTGAATCGATCACCTTTCCACTTGATGTTTATAGTATATTCTCTTTCATGGGGTATTGATAAGACTAGTTTTGGTTTTCCTACGGCATCCTTTTCAATTTTCCAGGAGGTTATATATTTTTCATTAACCTTTATGAATTCAACTTCTGTGCGTTCTGGATTCAATTCGAGATTCAAATTCAAAGCTGACAAGAAATTATTTTTGATATAAAAGGAAGTGAGTTTTTCTTTTTTTTCGTACTTCACCGTAATATCAGGAATTGTGATTGCAGCATGATCCCAGGATGAAGGGAAGCCTGGACTGATCGTCAGTGTCTGTGTAATCGCATCTGGCGTAATTCCGAATAAACCTTCCACTAAACTTCTTGCAGCCATACCGATTGGATCTGCAAAATCCCGATAAAGTTCACCTCTCATGGCATCGTAAAAGGAAAGTTGCTGAAAGCCACCGGGAGAAGCTCCTAAATACATACTTTCGATAAGACTGCTTTCCCAAAGTTGAAATGCTTTTTCAGGACGGTTTCCCTGCCAGTAGGCAAGAGCCATATGCAGGTTCTCCGCAAGAGCAACATTGTTCACCGACCAGGTATAGGGTTGCCAATTGGAAGTCGAAACCAAAAAGAGATCATTTCTTTTTAATCCGGTTGCCTGAATCGGAATATGGGGGATTTCATTATCAACATAGCGCAAAAGCTGGTATGCCTGAAAGTCATTCGGCAGTCCTTCATCAAGAGCATGATAGATGGTCCAGATACCCGGAGCGTTATGTAAGTTTTGGTGATTTAGAAGGTCTTTATACTCTGCATAGATCCCTTGCTCAGGAATCCAGAGCTCCTTTTCGATAGCCTTTTTTATACGTGAAGCTTCATTGGAAAATGCTGCTGCTCCGGGTAATCCTAGTTGATCTCCGATCGCAGCCATCATCGAATTCGCTGAATAATTGTATGCAGATGCATAGGTAACCGAACCTCCGGAATATTGTAAGGCATCGCTTGCCCAAATGGTTGCATAGGCGTCGTATAAAGCATTGTCATCTGAGTCAAAGTTTCGTTTCTCCCAATTGATATGACGTTTTATGTAGGGCCACATTATTTTGATAAAGGTGGTGTCTCCCGTCCATTTATAATGCCGTAACATTTGATTGAAGAACACCGAGTTCATATCATAATGATGGGCCACGGAGTTGTTGTTGGGACGACGACTTATATACCCGGAACTGAACATGGAATTTCCTATTTTCTCTTCCTGACGGGCAAAATTTTTAGCAGGATCGGGAACTACCGGGCCTGTCACAGGTTGTAGTACCTGAGAATTGGCATAACTGGTAAAATGGGTTTCTGCTCGTTCATGCCATCCTAAAGGATCAGCAACATAGGCTCCTCTCCAGGCATTCAGATGCATACGCCACGCTACAGATCCATGAAGATACGCAGGGTCTTCCCAAATCGCGTCTGCAGCAAGGGCAAGTGTACCTCCCAGGGTGTTCAAATAGTCATCCGGTGTATCCAGGATAACCCGATCTGAGATCTTCTGAATCTGGCCAACGGACTTTTGAAATGCGAATGCTATTTCTTCCTGGGATTTATAAGTAACGGAATCTGTGGTGAATGCCCAATACATAGTATTTTTTGTAGTCTTAACGCTTCCGGTGATCACCGGAACAGTATCTTTGGAAGTCTTAAAAGCTATGATTGGATCTGTGATAGCATTTGCAGAGCCAATATGCGTGCTTCCCTCTGGAAAAGTCCCATAGATTTTTCGATTATTCCCGGTTTGCTTTTTATTAGATTCAGATCCGTAATGAACTGTAAAATAATTTTTTTGGATTTCAAATTCATTGTTGATACAATATTCCGGTTGCAGATAGAAGACTGATTCCGGATCTGCACCGATATCTCCATCCCTGTGGAATTTTTTTCCGGAGGCTCCTCCATAGGTCCAGTAGATCTTTTCCTTTCCTGAAAGTCCGTTGCCTTCCAATTTGACCAACAACCCTTCCTTTTCCGCAGAAGCGATAACTGTAAGAGACAGCATACCCTTGCCGAGGAGACTATCCGAAATTTTATAGGTCATCATACCCGGGGTATAAAGTGTGGCTACAGAATCACATGCAGTGATCCATTTTGATCGGTCGGCTATGGCTATTCCAAATTTTAAATTACCACCCATACCCGGCATATACATAGCAAATTCCGGGAGGTCTCCGGCTTCCACGCGAAAGCCGGTATTTGTACCATACAGGGCACGATTAAATTTACGAGTGCCTTTAATCAGCTTAAAGCTTTTGCCTTGCGGAGCATAATGAAGCTCACGGATCGTATCATGCCATACGCTTTTTGATTGTCCTTTCACTGTAAAAGTGGTCAGGAAAAATGCGCTGAGAGTGATGATTGTAACGATCCTTTTCAAAATGCGTGCTTAAGAATTGTAGTGTGTTTAATTATTGCATCCGTTAGAAGCTTTATTTGATTTTTAATATTCAGGGATTAACCGAGATCAGTTTGCGTTGATAATAGCGGCTAAAGATGAGGTAAAGTGCCCCACAACATAGCCAGGTGGGCAAGGTGACGAACGAGAGAAAAATATCAAATTTAACAGAGATGAAATAGAATATTCCGAAACTCAAAGCCCAGGCACCTAATACTGCGAAATTGAAACTGAGCTGTGCCTTGTCTGCGTAGAACGGATGGATTCCGGTCTTTTCGGCAAAATAATGATCGAATACGATAATTGCACCGATAGGAGAGAGGATGAATCCGTATAAGGCCACAAAATCTAAGAGTTTCATAGCAAATGCAGGGAATAAACCTGCGATAGTAGCCACCGTTCCGGCTAGGATAGTAACCCAGAAAGTTGAAGCCTTCGGAATAATTGCCTGAAATGCAAGTCCGGCTCTGTAAATAGTGGGATTAGCCGTTGTCCATCCGGCAAGGATCACCGCGATGATTCCAAAGACACCGATAGCATTATAGGCCAGTGGTCCGGGCGCAACGGTAGGTGCTTCTCCATTTGCCAGAAATTGCATGGCTTCCGGAGATTTCAAGTATACTGCGTAAAGCAATGCTGCAGCTATCCATGCCATAAAATGTCCCACATACATTCCGGCTGCAGAAGTCCATCCGATGGAAGCTTTCTTTGCAAATCGGAATACAGAGAGGTCAGACATACCAACATGCATGGCAGCATTTGCAAACCAGGACCAGATAACCACATGCCAGAAGGTAAATTTTATCTGTCCGGGAAAGGGATCTGATCCTTCCCCCAGGATATTCCAGAAATCCGTAAAACTATGTACATCGAGTTGTTGTAAGGAAACGATTCCACAAACGAGAAATGCCAGTACGATCACGGGTGAAACCCAGTTTGCAACCTTTGATACGGTATCATAACCCTTAGCTGCAACGATTGAGATGATCGCCCCAATAATAAGTACGATAATGATCCAGGTTAATCCATTTGGCATGGTATCGGTAAGTTTCGGCATTTCCATATCAAAGGGTATACCTACAGCAGTTGCTGAAACGGTGATCATCGAACCCGCAAGGAAACAGAATAACACACCATTAGCGAGATTATAAACGGTCACCAGTTTTTTACCACAGATCTTTTCCAGTTGGTAATACAAGGTTAAACGATATTTAACCGCGATCTCTGCCGTCAGGAATCTCCAGCTTAAGACTGCAAGAATGTTTCCAAGGAGGAGTCCGATTATGAGGTCGAAAGCACTCACTCCAGCCGTCAGAAATAAAGGGCCGATCACAAATTCTGTTCCTGCAGCATGTTCTCCGGCATACATACCCAGAAAGCTTTTCCATCCTTTAAGGTTGGAAGAGGGTACAGGTTCGCGTTCGAATTCTCCACCTGCGATGTGTTCTATATCTTCGTCAATGTTATATTGTGTCATAAGTCGTTCAGGGTGTTTAAAGTCTTGTTTATATCAAATGGGCCGGAAGATCTTCGGGCGATTCGCAGCACAGCTGGTCTAATACTTGTTTCAATTGCACCTTAAGCATGGAAATGGTATGGTCACCGCCCTGATTACCCATGGCAGCTACCCCGTACATAAAGGATCTTCCCATAAAGGTGAATTTGGCGCCTTTGGCTAATGCTCTTGCTATATCGGGACCGGAGCGTAAACCACTGTCCATCATTATTTCGAGTTGATTCTTATATTTTTCAGCGATAGTGCTTAAAGAGGCGATGGAGGACTCTCCGGCATCCAACTGCCTGCCACCATGGTTCGATACGATAATACCGTCGAAACCGAGTTCTACAGCCATAGCGGCATCAGCTTCTGAGGCTACCCCTTTTAATACTAGTTTTCCTTTCCACTGATCCCGTATCGGTTTTATTCTTTCAGCATTCAATCGCCCGGAGAACGTCTGATCCATAAATTTACCAAGTTGCTGCAGGTCGAGACCTTCAGGCATATAGGGTACGAGATTCTCAAAGTTAGGTTGGCCGTGTTTCAGGGTTTCTATTGCCCATCCGGGCTTTCCAAGAATCTGAAGAATATTTCGTAGGGTCATTTTTGGTGGTAGCGCTAATCCGTTTCGGAAATCTCTGGGACGGTAGCCGAAAGTGGGTACATCACAAAGCAATACCAGTACAGGACAACCTGCTATGGCTGCGCGATTGATAATATCCTTTCGTATATGATCTTCTGACGGATTATATAGCTGAAACCAGGCATTTCCTTCGGTAAGTTCACTTATGCGCTCAATATTACTTGTGGTTACGGTACTCAGAATGAATGGAATATTATGTTTAAATGCTGCCTTCGCCAGTATTTCCGGAGAATTGGGCCACATAAGTCCTTGAAGTCCAACCGGGGCGATACCAAAGGGAGCATCATAGGTCTTTCCGAATAGCGATACCTGAGTGGTTGAATCCTTATAGTTTTTCAGGTAACGCGGCTCCAATTGAATTTCTCTGATATCGGCGGTATTGCGGTAAAGATTGACATCTTCATTACATCCTCCGTCAAGGTATTCAAAGGCGAAGCGTGGTATTCTGGACTTGGCCCGAATACGCAGGTCATCGACAGAGGGATATTTATAATTGAATTGTAAAGCCATAGGTCATCATTTAATGATAAGCGGTACATGTTTTTTTAATGCATAATTCTCTTTGAGAAATTTCGAATTCAGTTCCGTATCGGAAATACAGATGGCGGCACCCAGTGCCGAGCCAAGTGAAGCATCTGTAGTGCGAAGCTCCATATCTCTTAAATAGTGGGTAAGCAGATTGATATATACGTCGTTCTTTGTGAATCCGCCATCGACATAAAGATTCTTAAAATGCATTCCTCCGCTGGCAATCGTAATACTCTTAACCTGAAGCAGCACCAGTTCGATCATCAGTTGATGGTAAGCTTCCTCATAGGTGGGAAAATTTATAGTGTGGTACGGCATTTCCGTTTGATTCTCCAGATATTCCCACCGGAACATCGGTTTAAGATCTTTACTCAACCTGTGAAATAAATTTTCGTCGAAGAGAATCTGACGGTGATAATCTTCAGAAACATGGTATAATTGATCGAGTTTCCTGACTTGTAGTTGATATTCATTGCCTAGAAATAATCGTGAAGCTTTTACTGCTTTTCCATTGATTCGCATATAAAAGATACAATTACTTTTGATATCCTCCTCAGATAGGGGCGTAGTTGCAAATGGATTCAGAGAAATGCTCCATGTTCCCGTTGATACCAGAATAAAGGGTTCCTTTAAACTCCGTACATAGGGAAGTAAGGCAGAAGAACTGTCATGTATACCCACACCGATCTTGATCCTTTTTCCATTGTAGTTCATATTGATACTGGTTTCCGTAGAAACTATCGGGGGTAAAATCGTATGTAAGCCTTCCTGATAGACCCAGGAGTGGTAATCTTTTTTTTCATAATCCCATAGGGAGGTATGACATCCGATACTGGTGTATTCGCTGAGGGGTATACCTGTAAAGATAAAACTGAGATATTGTGGTAAATGCAGTGAATAGCGTATCCTTTTAAAGACATCAGGTTGTGCGTATTTGAGCCAGAATAATTGTATTCCGGAATTGAGCATACCTTCATTTGATGAACCGGTACGTGCGCAAAAATCATCAACCGGACCATATTTTTCAAAGAACTTTTCAATTACCCATTTTGGAATTGGTTTCGTGTAATTATAAATGGGAGTAATTGCTTCTCCATTCTCATCCAGATGAACAAAACTGGCTCCGTAAGATGAAAAATTTATAGCTTTAATTTCATATTCTTTGGCTTCCAGGATTTCGTGAAACAGGTCCTTTAGCCATTGCTGAAGATTATCCAAATCCTCAGTGGGGTGGCCGTCTTCATCGACAATAGGATCGAATTTTGTATATTCTCTGTATACTTCCTGAAAATTACTGTCGAACAGAAAGAATTTTTTATTGGTTTTACCGATATCGAAAACTGCAGTAACTTCCTTTCTCATGCTTGTATCTTATAAGCCCGTAGCTACTGTGTTTCTTCCTCTTTCACCGATGAGCTGTTCTCTGATCTTAAGTTCACGATAAGCAAATAACGGATTTAAAGCCCCGCCCATTCTACTTCTGGCTTCTTTTACCAAAGGCCTGACATCAGTGTTATAGGCATCCTGAAGAATTTCCTGGCATTTGACCACATCGTGGGCAAGTTGCGCTTCACGAAGCAAATGCTGATCGATCAGTAGCGCCTTGGCATAGGTACTGATAATGGCTTCCAGAGATTGTATCAGGTCTTCAAGCGGATCTTTAAGATTATGGCTGGCATCGATCATCCAGGACAATTCCGGATTTTGAGGATTATGCTCCATTCCATAGACCAGTTCATTGAAAATCAGGAACAATGCATACGGTTTGATGGAGCCAACGGTAAGATCGTCATCTCCGTATTTGCTGTCATTAAAATGAAAGCCACCGAGTTTGCCTTTCCACATTAAAGTTGATACGATCTGTTCGATATTGGTGTTAGGCAAATGATGTCCGAGATCAACCAGTGTATAGGCCTTTTCACCACAGGCATTAGCCAGCATGAATGAGGTGCCCCAGTCCTGAATCACAGTACTATAGAATGAGGGTTCATAGGGTTTGTATTCAATGAACATCTTCCAATCATCGGGTAAAACACTGTATATGGATTTAAGACTATCCTCTGTATGCTGCAGTGAACGCTGGAAATTGGATTGCCCTGGAAACGAAGCTCCGTCTGCTAACCAGACGGTGATACTCTTAGAACCCAGTTGTTCTCCGATGCTGATCACTTCTTTATTGTGCGCAATTGCCTGCTCACGAACCTCTTTGTCTGAATTACAAAGGGATCCATATTTATAGGTATGATTAGCTCCGGGCTGATCCTGAAAAGTGTTTGAATTTACAGCATCAAATTTGATATCAAGACTAGCGGCCAATTCACGGATCGCTTTATAATCTTCCGGTATATCCCAGGGAATATGAAGTGAAACTGCACCGGCACTTTTGGTAAGACCATGAATAAGCCCTACATCTTCGATCTTTTCCGTTAAGGATGAGGGTTCTCCAAAGAATGAGAAACGTCCGAAACGCGTTCCCCCGGCACCCAGGGCCCAACTCGGAATCGCAACCTGAAAATCGGATAGCTTTTTGATAATTTCATTCGAATCGACCCCTTTTTTGTTCAGGGCAGATGCCAGGAAATTATACTGATCCTGATGGGTATCTCTATCGATTGCGTTAATTTGTTGTAGTTTTTCAGTAGTGATCTTCATAGTTATTTTTTGGTTGGTAAAGGCGAGAGGTGGTCAAATATACTTAAAACAAATCTCCATAGGTTGAGACAACCTATGGAAGATTTAACTTAACTACCTAACAACATTACACTATCTTACAAATGCATTTGCCATTCCTCCGTCAACATTGATAATGTTACCGGTGGATTTGTCCAGGATCGCAACCAGTGCAAAGACACCATTAGCGATATCATCCGGATATATTATTTCATTCAGGAGGTTTCTTTTGGCATAATGTGCTGGTAATTCTTCCACACTGATTCCATAGGCTTTGGCTCTGCCTTCTGCCCATTCGCCTTCCCAAATCTTACTTCCTATAATAACCCCGTCAGGGTTTACGGTATTTACTCGGATCTTAGCATCCGCAAGCTCCGCTGCCAGTAACCTTGACATATGTTGCTGGGCTGCCTTCGCAGTTCCATATCCAACATTGTTCGGACCGGAAACGAGTCCGTTCTTACTGGCGATGTTTACGATATTTCCTCCAAGTCCTTGTTTTTTCATAATCGAAACACCGTGTTGCGCCATCAGAAACTGTCCTTTCACCAATACATCCTGTAAAAGGTTCCAATCGGCAAGAGTAGTATCTTCCAATGATTTTGAAATGGCGAGTCCGGCGGAATGGATCACGATATCAACGCCTCCAAAATTCATCACGGCTTCTGCATAGGCCTTCACTATCGATTCTTCTTTAGTGACATCGCAGATAGCGCCAGCGACCTGGTCGGCCTTATAGGTCTTAAGCGCGTCGTTTAACGCATTTTCACTTATATCCGTAAGGAGTACATTAGCTCCTTCAGCTACGAGTTTATCAGCGATCGCCTTTCCGATCCCACCGGCAGCTCCGGTAACGACAGCCACTTTTCGTGATAACGGTTGTTCTGCGGGCATGCGCTGAAGTTTTGCCTCTTCCAGTAACCAGTATTCAATATCGAAGGCTTCCTGTCTAGGAAGTGAGGTGTACTCGGTTATGGCTTCCGCTCCACGCATTACATTGATCGCATTCACGTAGAACTCACTGGCAACTCTGGCGGTCTGTTTATTTTTTGCAAAGGAGAACATTCCGATTCCGGGAAAGATGATGATTACCGGATTAGGATCCCTTATTGCTGGGCTGTTGTCATGTTTGCAGCTTTCATAATAATCTGCATATTCTTTGCGGTATTGCAGAAAGGCAGGTTCCAGTTTCTTTAATACTGTATCTGCATCACTCAAATCTTCTGATTTATCAAGTTCCAGAACTAAAGGCTGGATCTTTGTACGCAGAAAGTGATCCGGACAGGAAGTTCCCATCGGGGCCAGCTTTATAAGATCATAGCTGTTGATATATTCAAGTACGGTTTCACTATCGGTAAAATGTCCTATCATTGGCTTTTCCGAAGAACAGAGTCCGCGTAACAGCGGCATAATCTGAGCGGCTTTTTCAATGCGTTGGGCAGGGGCTAAACTACTAACTTTTTTACCGCCAAATACCTGTCCGTTTGCTTTGATTTTCTTCTCGATATATGCTGAGGCCATTTCGATTACCTCAAGACTATTCATATAGCACTCATAGGAGGTGTCCCCCCAGGTAAAGAGACCATGACTTCCCAGAACGATTCCGCGTATCCCGGGATTTTCAAGTAAGCATTTTTCCAATTGGAGTCCGAGATCAAATCCCGGTCTTTGCCAGGGTACCCAGCCCATGGTGTCACCCCAGATCTCCTTGGTTATCTTTTCACTGTCCTCAGCTGCAGCTACAGCGATAAGTGCATCGGGATGAAGGTGATCAATATGTTTGAAGGGGAGTAAACCGTGAAGTGGTGTATCGATCGATGGAGCCCGGCTGTCAAGATCATAGATACAATGATTAAATAAACCAACCATACGATCTTCGTCATGAAGTCCTTTATATACGTTCTTAAGATTTCTCAAACGCTCCGTATATAATCCTGCAATGCCTGCTCTGGTAAGTGTACCGATATCACCACCTGAACCTTTAATCCACATAACTTCCACATCTTCATTGGTCAAAGGATCGGCTTCAATGGTTTTACAGCTGGTGTTACCACCCCCGTAATTGGTGATTCTCAAGTCTGCTCCCAGTATATTGGAACGATATAAAAATAAGGCCACTTCATCGTTCGCCAAATCCGCAGCTTTTTTCTCATCCCAAAGGTAATTTACGTACTTAAAGGTTTTATCCATTTTTGGTTTTGTTGAATTTCTGAATCAAATGTATATGTTAAAAAAAACCATTCTATCCTGTAGTGTGCTGTAAAATAAAAAAGAGTTTCTTGTGAAATTAGTAATTTGATAATAATTCTATATTTTTATCGCACTACTTAATACTTAAAATGATGAAAATTTGTTAAATAATGAATTATGCTTTGAAACAACCTGAAATTACAATTCAGATTAATGAGAATTCGAGGGTGCCGAAATATAAGCAGATTGTCGATTCGATCATAGGTGATATTAGCAATGGAACACTACAAATAGGACAGAAGATACCATCGATCAATGAATTGAGTGAAACTTGTTACTTGTCCCGGGATACCGTTGAAAAGGCTTATAAGCATCTCAAGGAAAAAAAGGTAATCGTTTCCGTTAAGGGTAAGGGATATTATACGGCCAAGACCGACCTGATCTCTAAGCTGAATATTTTTTTCCTGGTAAATAAACCCAGTTCCTACAAAATGATGATCTACAATTCCTTTGTGAATGCCCTTGGGGTGAATGCACATGTAAATATGTTCATCTATCATTGTGATGAGTCACTCTTCATAAGAACCCTGGAGAAGAATCTTGGTGCTTATGATAATTATGTGATCATGCCGCATTTCAGAACGGAAGAGCAGGGCCATGCGAGTTATACCGATGCGGTATTGAAGGTAATCTCAAAGATACCAAAGGATAAACTGATCGTTCTTGATAATGCCAAACCTTTTGTGGATGGGAATTACAGTTCAATCTATCAGGATTTCCAGGAAGATATCTATAACGCCCTCAAGGAGGGTCTTGACCGGCTTCAGAAGTATGATAAGATCATATTGGTTTATCCCGATAAATCGGCGCATCCATATCCAAAACGAATTTTACATGGCTTCAGACAATTTTGTGTTGAATTCGAATTTGATTTTGAAGTGCTTGATGAAATCTATGATGATATGGAATTTCAGAGTCGTGATATCTATATCACCATTGAGGAAATGGATCTGGTAAATCTGGTCCGACAGGTACGCAAAAAAAATTTGGTACTGGGGCAGGACGTAGGAATTATATCTTATAATGACACACCCTTAAAGGAACTTCTCGGGATTACCGTAATCAGTACCGACTTTAAGGCAATGGGTGAACTAGCTGCCTATATGTTGTTGAAAAACAAGAAAGAAAGAATAAGAAATAATTTCAGATATATCGAGCGTAACTCGCTCTGACATCGTTATCATCATAGTACAGGATGGTATATACTTTCGGGTTCGATAATTTAGTTGACCTTAAATGTATATACTATCTGATGATTCGAACTTTCAATTATAATTTAGCACTTTTATTTATGATCATGCTGTTCTCAGGTTGTTCTGAACCTGTAGCTCAGTACAAGGAAGGTGCCATGGTTTTCGATTTTGGTACAACAGCCCAAGAAAGAACTAAGGAAACTAAAGTTCATCATATCGATACATCCACTGAATATTCTCCAGGTAAATTTGGTTTTGATTTCAATACAGGAGCTTCAGTTATGTTGGAAAAGAAAGGAGCACTTTCAAGTGATCCTTTCTATTTTTCTGTAGCACTTCCGGAAGGAAATTATCGGATTACCGCTGATATAATTCATACGGATCACAATTCACCAACGGTTATTAAAGCGGAATCCAAGCGGATCATGATTAACGAAACTGCTTTGAAGACCGGCACGGTGCAATCCTTTACTTTCACGGTTAATGTTCACGGAACCAAAATCAACGATTCGGTAATCGTAAATCTCAAAGAGCGTGAGTTGTCAGCTCTTAATTATGATGAGAAACTGACACTGGAATTTTCAAAAGGTACACTTTTAAATAAATTGGTGATAGAGCCGGCTGAATCATCGGTTACGTTATTCCTTGCAGGAGACTCTACCGTGACCGATCAGGATCTGGAACCCTGGGCATCCTGGGGACAATTTATCACCAGCTATCTGAATCCGAATATTGCCGTGGCTAATTATGCAGCTTCCGGAGCTTCGCTAAGTTCCTTTAAAGCAAGGAGAAGGTGGGCAAAGATCATTTCAACGCTTAATGCAGGAGATTATGTGATGATTGAATTTGGTCATAATGATGAAAAACAAAAAGGACCTGATGCCGGTCCCTGGAAAAATTATTCGGACTTGCTGATTGAATTCGTAGCCCAGGTTAAAGAAAAAGGTGGAAATCCTATATTGATCACTCCGACACAAAGACGCTTTTTTAATGAAGATGGAACCTTAAAGGATACTCATGGGGAATATCCGGATGCCATGCGTAAAGTTGCGAAGGATGCCGGTGTTCCTTTGGTGGATCTGACAGCTATCACAACGGTAGTATATCAAGCCTGGGGGGATGATGCATCCCGAAAAGCCTTTGTTCAGTATCCGGCAGGAACATTTCCGGGACAAACTGAGACGCTTGAAGACAACACGCATTTCAACAATTTTGGCGCCAATGAAATAGCCTTATGTATCTTAAATGATTTGCAGGAGGAGGAAAGTTCTTTGGTTACCTATTACAGAGAACCCATAAAATTTAATCCAGAATCCCCTAACCGTTTTGAAAATTGGACCTTACCTTTAAGTCTTCGTTTCGAACAACAAAAACCCGAAGGAAACTAATGAAACTCTATTTCAGGATCTTACCATTACTATTGATAATTATCGTCGCTAGTTCTACGATCGTAAAGGCTCAGGAAACCCAAATAATTTACTTATCCGGAAAGGATTTTAAACAACCGGTCTCCTGGAATTTTATGGTTACGGATGGAAATAACAGTGGTGAATGGACCACAATCGATGTGCCTTCTCAATGGGAATTACAGGGGTTCGGTACCTATACGTACGGGCGATGGTACAAGGAGCTCAATCAGGAAGAACCCAGTAAGGAAGAAGGTTTTTATAAGTATGAATTTGAAGTTCCGGAAGTATATAGCCGACAACAGGTTTCTATCGTATTTGGAGGTGCCATGACTGATACAGAAGTAAAGATCAACGGACGATCTGCAGGCCCTGTACATCAGGGAGGTTTTTATCAGTTTGAATATGAAGTTGGTGATCTGTTGAAATATGGTCAGAAGAACCTGCTTGAAGTTCATGTAAAGAAGCATTCTGACAACGCAGATGTGAACAATGCAGAACGAAAAGCAGACTGGTGGTTGTTTGGCGGGATTTATCGACCGGTATGGTTAGCGATAAAACCGAAATATAATCTGGGAAAGATTCTGGTGGATGCCGGGATGGATGGAAATATGAAGGTAAGGCTTATGGAGAGCAATCTACCTTCTAAGGCAGTTGTCTATGCGTCTATTAAAAAGATAGAACCGGGGTCCCGACCTTCGGAAAATAAACGTATCGAACTTGCCAAAGGACAAAATGAATTCACCTTATCCTGGGATGATATCGCACTTTGGAATCCGGAGGATCCCAATCGTTATGTTTTGGAGTTACAGTTAAAAAAGAATGACGAGGTATTGCATGAGCAGGGAGTAAAATTCGGATTCAGAACGGTGGAGGCGATTCGCAAAGATGGTATCTATGTCAACGGGAAAAAAATCATCATGAAAGGTATCAACCGTCATACCATTTGGCCGGAATCAGGAAGAAGTACAAACAGGGAGATCAGTGATCTGGATGTGAACCTGATGAAGGACATGAATATGAATGCTGTTCGTATGCATTATCCACCGGATTCTCATTTTCTGGAAGCCTGTGATTCGCTCGGGCTTTTCGTACTTGATGAGTTGGCTGGATGGCAGAATCCTTATGACGTGGAAACCGGTAAGAAACTGATTCGTGAAATGGTGCTCAGAGATGCCAATCATCCTTCAGTGATAATTTGGGATCAGGGGAATGAAGGCGGATGGAGAGATGAACTCGATGCGGTTTTTGCGCAATATGATATTCAAAACAGAATCGTGATCCACCCCTGGGCAGATCATGACGGTTGGGATACGCATCATTATCCTACATACCTGACGGGAGTTCACCGTTTTGTCGGGGGCGAAAATGTATTCTTTCCAACGGAATTCATGCATGGGACCTATGATAACGGACATGGTTCCGGATTAGAAGATTTCTGGAATCGGTTTAAGGAAAGTCCCCTTTTTGCCGGTGGATTCATGTGGGCATTTTCAGATGAAGCGGTATTACGAACCGATTGGACCGGGCCCCGAAAGTTCGATTCTAAAGGTTCACTGGCACCGGATGGAATACTCGGACCTCACCGAGAGAAGGAGGGAAGTTTCTATGCGGTAAAAGATATTTGGTCGCCGATCCAGATAGACCCTATTCGTATAACTCCAAAGTATGACGGAGCACTTTTTATAAAGAATGATTATATCTATTCTGATATTTCTACTTGTAATTTGGAATACAAAGTGGTTAAACTCCCTGAGAATGCATTGTATTCGCAGGTGGATGTGTCTGTCCTAAAAGTTGGGAATATCGATCTTCCTTCCATTGCGCCGGGTGAAACCAAAAAGGTCACGCTGGAGCTTCCACAAAATTTCTTTGAAGGTGACTGGCTTGAAATCACTGCCTTTGACCATTCGGGAAGATTGATAAACACCTGGACCTGGCCGATCCATTCACCTGAGGTATTTACAGAAAAGCTCTTGCTGAAAGATAAGGCTTCAGGTGCTGAGGTTGCAGAAACCTTGAATCAGGTTGTGCTTAAAGGAGGAGCTATTGTACTGAGTCTGGATAAAACCACCGGTATGATCACAGCTATCAAAAGAAATGGAGACCTGGTGCCTTTTAACGAGGGGCCTAAGCCTGTGGGTATGAAGGCAGCGGTCAAATCAGTGGAGACGGGTAAAAAAGGAGAGGCTGTCTATTGCCTGGTGCACTATAGTGGAGGAATTGATACAATACTATGGACGATGTATCCGGACGGAAGGTTGAAAATGGAATTAACCGCACTAAAGAATGCCGGGAGAAACAGCGGATTTGACGGAGCTTTTTTTGAAGGGGAGATCGATAAGTTCGGTATCACATTTAGCTATCCTGAAGATGGTGTAACCGGAATGAAATGGTTCGGTAAAGGTCCTTATCGGGTATGGAAAAACCGACTCCGGGGAACCGATTACGGACTGTGGTATAAAGATTATAACAATACTATTACGGGGGAAAGTTTCGAGAATCTGATCTATCCGGAGTTTAAGGGGTATCATGCCGATCTTATTGGCGCAAGTATTGAAGCGGGTACTCATAGTTTTAAAGTATTCAGTGAATCAGAAAAAGTATTTCTGAGGTTGCTTACTCCGGATGAACCAAAATATGCTCTTAAAGGTGCAGATGCGTATCCGGATTTTCCGGAAGGGGATATATCCTTTATGTATGAAATACCGGCTATGAAATCTTTTAAACCGGTATCGCAACATGGTCCGCATAGTCAGCCTTCTAATATTCGAATTAAAAGTGGAGATGATGGTATAACCATGAAACTATGGTTCGATTTCCGATAATTAAAATAAATGATATGAAACGTACGGTTGCGTTAGTTGTAGTTATAAGTGTGTTTTTTATACAATGCAGAAACAGTGAAGAGGTTAAGTTACTTCCTACGGTCTATACCGTAGGTGATTCCACCGTTAAGAACGGTCACGGTGACGGGGCCGGAGGATTATGGGGATGGGGTGACTTTATCGGACAGTTTCTTGATACCACAAAAGTTCATGTTGAAAATCATGCGCTGGGAGGTACCAGCAGCCGTACTTTTATTCAAAAAGGATTATGGAACCCGGTTCGTGACAGTCTTAAACCCGGTGATTATGTATTGATACAATTCGGACATAATGATGACGGTCCGATCAATGATGATTTCAGAGCCAGGGGTACTATTAAAGGTATTGGCGAGGAATCGGAAGAGATTGATAATATGCTTACCGGGGAACATGAAATAGTACACACCTACGGATGGTATATTCGTAAGATCATCAGGGAAACATTGGATAATGGTGGTATACCTATCGTCATGTCACCCATTCCAAGGAATAAATGGGAAAATGGTAAAGTGCCCAGGAATAATGAGTCTTATGGACTCTGGGCGAAGAAAATAGCCGAACAGGAAGGGGCTTTGTTTATCGACCTTAATGATAAAATGGCAAACAGGATGGAAGCCATTGGTGAAAAGGATATCTATGGAAAACTTTTCTACCATAAAGATCATACACATACCAGTGCCGGAGGTGCGATAGTAGCGGCTACCATTATTGCTGAATCTGTTAAGCAGTCCGATAGTTCACTTAAGAAATACCTGTTGGAAGAACCTGAGATCGTTTATCCAAAAAAGACCCGGATATTTCTTACGGGTGATTCTACAGTCGCCCGCAATGGAGATTCACTGGCTGTGGGTTGGGGCGTGGCTTTGCCAAAGTATGTGGATACCTTTCGGTTACAGGTCATCAATCGTGCCCGGGGAGGGAGGAGTACCCGTACGTATTTTAATGAAGGTTTATGGAAAGGGGTTGCTGATTCGTTAAAGAAAGGAGATTATGTTTTTATACAATTCGGTCATAATGATGGTGGCTATATCGATAAACCCAAATACAGAGGCTCCATCCAGGGCGTAAGCGATTCAACGATCGTGGTTACAAAGGAAGATGGAACTGAAGAGGAGGTTCATTCTTACGGATGGTATATGAAAACTTTTATTCGGGAGGCCAAAGACAAGGGAGCTATTCCTGTTGTTTTTAGTCATATTCCAAGAAATGAATGGGAGAACGGTCATGTGGAAAGGGCAGATCAATCTTATGGTAAATGGGCAAAGCTAGCTGCTGAGGAAGCAGGTGCCTGTTTCATCGATCTGAATGACAGTATAGCTGTGGCCTATGAAAAGATCGGACCTGAGAAGATCGCAAATTTCTTTCCAAAAGACCATACACATACCGATGGGATGGGAGCCATCTTTAATGCGGGTATCGTTGCAGCATGTATCAAGCAGGATACAGAACTCGAGCTGGCAAAATTTGTGACCAGTGATAACCAGATCAGGAAAATTCAGGAATCTACATTAGAAAATTAAGCTTAACAATAACAGGTAATATGGTGAAAACGGAAATTGGGTGGCTGTTGATCTTTCTTGCCGGGATGTTATACGCTACCGGACAAGAGCAGAAGGATGCCTTCTTTTCGTTGGATCGAGCAGATCAGGATGTAGCGATCATATATGATGCTTACGGTCCACGATCAGATTCAGTAGCAGCCCAGTTATTATCAAGGGATATCGAGAAGGTTTTAGGGGGTAGTATTCGTGTTTCGCCATCAAACCGCTCTTATGGGAAGGGAAAACAGATTCTTATCGGAGGTATTTCTTCAGGTTTGATCCGTAAATTTCTGGATCAGGATTTACCACAAAACTTCACTTCACAATGGGAAAGTTATTACCGGAAAGCTGTTTCTGATTCACTTTTGATTATTGGAGGAACGGATGCAAGAGGTACTACCTATGGTGTTGCAGATCTTGCCGCTTACACCGGAGTTTCTCCCTGGTACTGGTGGGCTGACGTTCCTGTGGCTCCCCGAAATGAGATTAGAATACCCTCAGCTGAATTTTTCAGCGAATCTCCGGGAATCAAATACAGAGGAATATTCATCAATGATGAAGACTGGGGCTTACAGCCCTGGGCAGCAAAGAATTTCGAAAAGGAAGTTGGGGATATCGGACCCAAAACCTATGAAAAGGTATTTGAATTGCTATTACGTTTAAAGGCAAATACCATCTGGCCTGCCATGCATCCTGTTACCCGTGCATTTTTTCATTATCCCGGAAATGCTGAAATGGCTAAAGCCTATGGTATTGTCGTGGGGACTTCTCACGCAGAACCTATGTTGCGAAATAATGTGGACGAATGGAAAAAGGAGTTCGGTAAGTTCGATTATGTTGGAAATTCAGAGCGTGTTTACCGGTACTGGGAAGAGCGAGTAAAGGAAACGGTATCACTGGATGCCATTTATACTGTGGGTATGCGTGGTGTACACGATAGCGGTATGGAAGGAGTGAATTCAGTAGCCGAAGCTGCAGGCGTATTGAATAAGGTGATCGATGATCAACGTTCATTATTAAGCAGATATTCAGACAAAGCGGTTACCGAAATGCCACAGGCATTTACCATTTATAAAGAAGTCTTATCACTTTATGATCACGGACTTGAAATTCCTGAAGATATCACGCTGGTATGGACTGATGATAATTATGGTTATATACGTAGGTTGAGCAATTCGAAGGAACGGATGCGGTCTGGAGGAGCAGGGGTGTATTACCATGCTTCCTATTGGGGGCGTCCTCATGATTATTTATGGCTGAGTACGACACATCCCTCGCTGATCAGGGAAGAGATGATGAAGGCATATTCTCTGGAAGCCCGTAATCTTTGGATCCTGAATGTTGGGGATATTAAACCTGCAGAATATAATATGCAATTGTTCATGGATATGGCCTTCAATCCTGAGAAATTTACGGCTCCTGAGGTACTTAGAAAACACGGCAAAAAGTTTTATACGGAAATTTTCGGAGCGGCAGGAAATACTATAGCTGAATTGAGGAAAGAGTATTTCGACCTTGCCTTCGAACGTAAACCCGAGTTTATGGGTTGGAGTCAAACTGAGCCAACGACTAAAACAAAGGAATCAGATTATCAGGTTTCTGAATTTGGAGATGAGATCGCCAGGCGTATGGTACGATATACGCATCTGGGAAGAAAAACGGACAGTATCGGGAGGTTACTTTCCAGGGATCTCAGGGATGCATATTTTCAACTTGTGGCTTATCCGGTCAAGGGCGCTATGTTCATGAATCAAAAACAATTACATCGTAACTATGCGATCAAATACAGCAGACAGGGAAGATTATCTGTTCAGGATCATAGGGATCGGTCAATGGCTTATCATGACAGTATACTAAAAATCACAACACAGTATAACAATAGTATCTCCGATGGGAAATGGAATTATATAATGGATTATTCCCCCAGAAATTTGCCGGTCTATGGGCAACCTCAGTTTGAGGAAGTGATGGAGAAAAGCGAGTCTTCATACGGATTTAAAATTGAAGGGGAGGAAGATTCAAAACTACCAACATTTTATATAGGTTATGGAGACAGGAGTTTTATCGATCTGTATTTGGTAAAACCTGACCTGGTAAAGTGGAAGGTCAAAGGATTGCCGGAATGGGTGAAATTGTCTTCCGACTCAGGAACCTTGAAACCGGAAAAGGATCAAAAGGAGTACCGTATCCTTGTTACGATCGATGAGGACAAATGGAAACAATCTGGAAAGCCGGAAGCCACTTCGTTTAAATTGGTCTTGGGGAAATCCTCCACTATGATCGAATTGGAAGTTAGCGATTTTTACGAATCCACTGATCGGGTTTTTCTGGAAAAAAATCATTGGGTTTCGATTCACGCAACAAATTTTACCGGTAATACACAAAAAGGAGAAAGATACTGGAAACGTATCGATGACCTTGGTTATAGCGGTTCTGTAATACAGGCGTTTCCCTTGGCTTGGGCCGAAGTTGATACTTTAAATGTTGAAGAACAACCGACACTTCTATATGATGTTCAGTTAGAATCGGCTTACCAGAAGGGAAATCTACATTTGTTTAGCTTGCCGACGCATCCGGTAACGAACAAGAATAAAGTAAGGATAGCAGTACAATGGGATAACGGGCCCATACAGATTGTGAATTTTGAAACACAGGGGAGAAGTGAAACATGGAAACAGAATGTATTGCGAAATAGTGCTTCGGTAACCTTGGAAGTTGATCTGTCAAAGAAATTGAGACATCGGTTAAAAATCTATATGGTCGATCCGGGTGTTGCTCTGGATTATATCTATATTCAGACTGACGAAGGGGCTGTACCGTACTCCTTAGTGCCGGAAACAAATCATAAATAAGCATAGGATTGCTGGATCAGATCAATCCATATGAAACACCTCGATTAGCGGTTTTTCGATGGGAGAATGATCAGGATTCGTTTCCATGATATCCGCCATATAAGCCCACCATTTTTTCACCAGTGGATGATCGGGTATTGCAGCCGGATCGAAGTCCGATGATAGTTTTTGTACCGCAAATAGTATAAGAGTCTCCGGGTCGAGATAGATCGTATAATCAGAAATACCATGTTCTGAAAGTAACGCACTGAGTTCGGGCCATATTTGATCATGTCTTCTTTTGTATTCTTCCTCAAATCCAGCCTTGAGTTTCATGGTGAATGCGTGCTTTGTCATAATTGTACCAGTTATTTGTATCGTTATTCAGTCTTAAAATTTTCAAGAGCTTCATGTATGTTCGGTGTTTCACTTCTAACGGTATCAGTAGAAATACGGACCATTTGGATATCTTTAACCGGAAGATCCTCTTGTCCTAATACCCTGGAGATAAAATCTACGTTTGTAGCCTTAATATCTTTCATGGTGACATTGCTGATTGGTGTTAGTCGACGTTCGTAGGTTGGTACAAGATCACGCCATTGATACAAAACATCGGTTTCAATACCCAGAATTCCGGCTGCGATCGATCCGGCCTTTATATTGTTCATAAATATATGCTTTACATAACCTCCGCGTCGTTCATTGGTCTTGATAAAAAGCAGGTGATTGAGTTTTGCGTTCGGAGCGACTTCACAGTCTGATATGGAGATATTTTCAATTCCACCGGATAATTCACTTCCAATTGCCAGAAGCTGATGTCCGTTCAAGACTTTA
Source organism: Robertkochia solimangrovi (assembly GCF_007279655.1). Taxonomy (GTDB): domain Bacteria; phylum Bacteroidota; class Bacteroidia; order Flavobacteriales; family Flavobacteriaceae; genus Robertkochia; species Robertkochia solimangrovi. The sequence goes on from NZ_QKWN01000002.1 coordinate 154,805, forward strand.
CAATTACGAATAACGATGTTTTTAGCAGGCGTGTTCAATCTCCAGGCATCCTGATTTCTTCCGGATTTAACGGCAATCGCATCATCGCCCTGATCGAACAGACAGTCTTCTATCAATACCTGCTGGCTCATTTCGGGATCTACCCCGTCGTTATTATGACCATGTGCCTGCACATTCACGTTACGTATGGTTACATCTTTGGAAAGGTAAGGATGGATCACCCAAAACGGACTATTTCGAATGGTGATGTCTTCCAGTAACACATTCTCACAGCGATTAAATTGTATGAATTGTGGACGAAAATGAGCGGAGTCATTCACCATTTGACGATGTTCAACCAGGCTATCCTTTACTGCCAGCTCATAGAGTCGTTTTAAACTGTTCATATGCCCCGGAGGCCTGCCAAACCACGTCTTCCAATGATCCATCTTAGCGTAAAGTTCCCCCGCACCCGTAATAGCTACGTTTTGACAATTATAGGCATAGATCAGTGGCGAATAGTTATAACATTCGAGTCCTTCCCAGGTCGTGTGAACAGGAGGGAGATAATCTTCCGGGTTATCGGAGAAAATAAGTTTTGCTCCACGCTCCAGATGAAGGTCAACATTGCTCTTTAAGTGAATCTTCCCGGTAAGCCATTCTCCTTCAGGGATGATTACTTTTCCGCCACCTGCTGCTGCTGCCTTTTCAATAGAAAGTGCTATGGCTTCTGTAGTGGCCAATTGATCATCTTTCAGGGCACCGAATTCGGTAATGTTAAAAGAAGAAACGTCGCTAAAATCAGGAGTTTTGACAACGAAATTCCCGAAAGGTGATTCCACATCATACTCGTATATATGCACCTTTGAAGGTTGTTCATTACAGGAGAAAAGGAGTAAGGCAGGAAGTGTGAAACTGACAATGAATCTAAGCATTAATGATATGTTTTAAAGATGTTTAATAGTACTAAGAATATTCAGGCTCCATATCCTGTACTTACCTGATACAAGTGACAATAGTGACACTGGTGATATGGGTGACATTAAGGATACAAAGGGTATAGAGGTGACACCGATGATATGAGTGGCACTGGTGCTGCTAATGAATGTAAAAAACGCCCCGCCTAATCAGGACGGAGCGTTTTTTGAGTATGAAGAACTATAAAGTTCTGTGGATCAAATTAACTAAAGATATTCAGTTTTAATATCCCGGATTTTGCCAGGCTGACTTTTGTGAATCAGAGAGGTTGGAACCATCTTCATTCAGTAATCCATCGATAAAGGATTGTGGAATTGGACGAAGTTCGTGTTTGTTCTCGGTGATTCCCGGAGCAGCTTCTGGGTTAAAGGCTCGGGCTCTGGATACCAGGGTTCCGGTACGTGAGAGTGTTTCCCAACGTTGCCATTCACCCAGTAGTTCACGGGTGCGTTCATTCAGGATAAAGTTCAATGCCCGATCGTATTCACTGCTTGCACCGATCTTCGCAAGAACCGCCTCGTCTTCTGCCGGAAGGTTATTCGGGAAGGAGGTAAGTTCCAGGTTGGATTCATCGGTCGTTACTTCAACATCAGGGTTTGAAAGGTAATACGTATTCATATTCAGATTGCAGTAGATATAATTATCAGCTGCAGAATCAATATTCAGCGGATTGTTTTCAAATGCCATGGACCCATCGGTATAATAGGATCGGTTCTCACCCGCTTTCCATTGTGCTCTTCTTCTTACTACATTGATATCGGTCATGGCGTTACCATATTGGTTTAATCGCACATAACATTCAGCTCTCAGCAGGTAAGTTTCCGCAAGTCGAGCCATGGTTACATCACGATGTGCATCACCGCGTTCACCATTACGTGAACCGTCCATGGTTTTATTGATTCCGGCAAAGAAATTACAGATAGGCTGGCTCTTGAACTGGGGTGCCACATATTCACCATTCTGATATAATACCAGAGAATTCGGAATCCATTGTCCGGCTTCACTTGTCAGACTACCGGCGTTAGGAGTCTGGCGATTACCATAGTTCCATTCAGGAAGGCGTCCTTCGATATCGGTGAAATCCGGATTCTGAACAAAGGCTCCGAAAGTAAAGCTATCATAGGTATGATCATTCTGAGTGTTCAGGATCATCACGATCGATGGATCCCCGAGAACGATTCCGGTGTCTTCAGCAGGGATATTATTGGTTCCGTAAACAGTTCTGAAAGTTTTCCACATGCGGGCGTCATTCACGTGGTCGAAAACCGCATAACTGTATTCCGTAGGACGACATCTTTGAAAGTCAAGTCCGCCAATCCATGCACCTCTTCGAACCCAGCCTCCGGAGAAATTCGAAAACTGTGGGTTAAAGTAGCTGGAGGTACGGTTACCGAAGCGTCCGGTGGTAGAGGCATCCAGGTTATGACCTGCGGCCATCAGAATCTCATCCAGTTGTTCGTTCGCATTATCAACCCCTGTCCAGTTCGCATAAAGATCACTGTAGTTATCGGTAAGTCCTCCACGGGCATTTATCGCATAGGTACAAGCTTCTATGGCTTCTTCGAGGTCACCCTGTACATAGGAACTGTTCCAGTCGTCATTTCTTTCAGAGGAGCGGAATAACAATGCTTTTGCCAGAAAGTGTGCAGCGGTAGCCTTGGTCCAGGTAATTCCTTTTCCATAGGTATATACTTCACCTTCAAAGTGCTCATAGGCATTTCTCAGGTCTGAGATCACTTGTTCCCAGCATTCTTCTTCAGTGGATCTCTCAAAATTTCTTACGATACCAACTGCAGGTTCTGTTTGCAGTACCACACCGCCGTATTGAGCGGTAAGACGATAGTAATTGTATCCGCGAAGGAAATAGGCATGCGCCAGAATTCGGTTTCGGGTGCTTACATCTTCGATAACTTCCTCTGCTTTCGAAATAATAATGTTTGCGGAAGAGATTCCGTAATACATCTCATCCCAAAGGGCAGCAGGGGAGGTTGCGTTATTATTGGCAGCACCTGTGGAAGGTGTTGCTCCGATCGGACCCAGACGGTTGTCATAGGTGTTCCACATCTCGTTGGTGAGGTCGTTTGCATTAGTGAACTCGTCAGTTCCATACAGTGTGGTTCCGTAGGCCCATTCATATCCGAAATGCCAGCGAATGTTCCCATATAGGGAAATGGCCAGGTCTTCAAGTCCTTCAGGAGTATCAAAATATTCGGTTGAATACTGATTGCTTAATTCTTCGTTGAGAAAATCCTTGTTACATGAGGTAATCGACATACCTGTAATGAGTGCAAGTGAAATTCCTATATGTTTTATATACTTCATATTCAATGAGTTTAAAGTGTATCTTTTATTTTCGATGAAACTTTCATTTATATTCCGATATCGATTCCAAGTGAAAAGCTTCGGTTGAATATCGTGTTACTCACGTCGAGATCATACCAGTCGATCGACTGATAGATACTACCGGGATTCACAGCCTGAACATAAACTTTAACATTACTCATTCCGTATTTGCTGCAAAGGTCATCTGGGAGGTTGTATCCGAGTGAGATATTTCTGATCTTAACAAAAGAGGCATCTCTGAATCCGAGAATACCGGAAAACTCATCCTGAGAACCTGATGTTGCCTGTCCGAGAATTGGTTTCTGGAATTCAGCATCTGTATTCTCCGGGGTCCAGTAATCCACATCGATCTGATTGGCATGCGCCGTCATGGCCTGTCCACCCAGATTCACCATATAACCCAGTCTTGAGTACGTGTTGATCGAAAGTTCAAGTCCTTTAAAAGTAAAAGTGTTGTTCCATCCAAGGGTCCATCTCGGGTTACTGTTTCCGAGAACTACACGGTCATCCGCATTCATAACATAATCTCCATTCTGGTCTTTAGGTCGCACATTACCAGGAGTAAAGGAATAACCGTTGGCGTTCCAAAGTGCCATTTCAGCCTGGTCTTCCGGAGTATCCTGCCATAATCCTTCATTGTCATAGCCATATTGAACCGCGATCGATTGACCGATAAACCAGGCGTTATCGACCATATCGTTTTCACCATAAGCGAGTTTATCGATCTCGTCTTTCTGCCATGCCACGTTGATATTGGAGTCCCAGGCGAATCCACCTGCGGTTTCGATAGGGGTAACATTTAAGGTTAATTCCACCCCACGGTTATTGGTTTCTCCAATGTTCGCATAGGTATTCGGGAAACCGGTCAGCGTTGGAATATTAACCAGCATTAGCAGGTCTTTTGTATAGGATTTATACATATCCAGGCTACCATTGATTCGGTTATTGAAGAATCCAAAATCAATTCCCAGGTTGTACTGGGTCGTTTTCTCCCATCCCAGGTTAGGATTTGCCATAGTGAGCTGATCTCTTGAGTAATAGGGTTCATTCGTGGTATATCCAACCTGATTGCTGATCCCGTTGAACGGAAGGAAAATCTGAGCGATATCTCCTTTTGTCGCATAGGGAGATACGGCAGAATTACCAGTTGTTCCTACACCGAAACGTACTTTTAGATCGGTCAGCCAGTCTACATCGGTCATAAAGGCTTCCTGCTTCACTCTCCAGGCAAGTGCTGCTGATGGAAAGAAATCCCATTTTCTTCCTTCTCCTAACTGAGAAGCTCCATCCCAGCGTCCTGAAAAGGTTAGCAGGTATCTGTTATCAAAACCATAGTTCATACGTACCATATAGGAACTCAATTGACGTTCATTGATCCCTGAACTCATGGATGCATTGTTGGAAGGTTCTGATATATCTATCGATCCGAAGTTATTCCAAAGGAAGGATTCTTTCGGGATATTATTGGCACTCATCGCAGATTCTTCAATATTCCAGGAAGAAGCGGTTTGTAAAAGAGTTACGCCAACATTATGTTTTTCGGCGAAGGTGTGATTATAATTGATGATATTGTCAAGGGTCCATGAAAGGTCACGACGGTTTCGCAATCTTGCATAATTCACTCCTGGCGATCCGTCTGAATTGATTCTGTGGGAAGAGAGGCCGTCGATATAAACCCCTTCTCTCCAATGTCTGAAATCCGGACCGAAGCTGAATTTATAAGTAAGTCCGTCCAGCACATCTACCATTTCTCCAAAATCAAAAGTAGCAGAGAAACTTCCCATTGCACGCATGGTTTCTGAAAGTTGTGTACTTTTTTCCCATTCGTTCATGATGGTGTACACACCGTTTTCACCCCCTGGATTGATCACAAGATTTCCGTTCGCATCATAAGGAACGGCCATATTATAGATCGACTTGGCAGTTCCGTAGATCGCATCCGGTACCGAACCACTTCGTCCACCCAACGTAGACATTCCATAATCCTGTTCACTCCAGGTGATATTCATATTAGCATTAAGCGTGAACCAGTCCGTAGGACGAATTTCAGTGCTTAATTTAGCGGTATATCTTTCGTAATACTGACCTTTTTGAGTTCCTTCATTATCGAGATATCCAAACGATGCATAAGCATTCATTCGATCGGTACCACCGCTTGCACTGATGTTGTGCTCAGTGGTGACAGAGGTCTGAGTAACGAAATCGGTCCAGTCGGTGTTCACCACTCTTGAAGGATCCCAGCTACCACCTTCCCATCCGCTGAGGACATTGTCACGGGAAGTCTGACCATCCAGTGCGCTGTCAAAAATGATAAAGTCATTGTCATAAGTCGGTGAATCCGGGTGCGCATAGGTATTTGGATCCAGATTATAAGCGGCCCATCTACGGAATTCGATAAATTCTGAAGCACTCATGGAAGGAGCCCTGTCAACGATATCAGAAGTGGTTACCACTCCGGAGTAGTTAAGGGTGAATCTTCCCGGTCTTCCCTGCTTGGTTGAAACAATGATCACCCCGTTTGCCCCTCTGGAACCATAAATGGCTGTGGCCGACGCATCTTTCAATACTTCGATGGAAGCGATATCTCTTGGGTTAAGTGTTTCAATAGCATTTGGTGACATCAATGGCACACCGTCTACAACATATAAAGGCGAGTTACTTGCCGTTAATGATCGGTTACCGCGAATTCTGATGGAACCAACAGTACCCGGACGCTGGCTACTTGTGATATCCACACCGGCTGCCTTACCTTGTAATGCTTCAAAAGCATTGTTTACCGGTTGGGTCATCAGTTCTTCAGCACCGACACTCACCAAAGAGCCGGTAACATCAGATTTTTTCTGGGTTCCATATCCGATAACAACGACCTCATCCAATTCGTTGCTGTCAGGTTCCATTATGACATCATAGACAGCTGCCTGTCCAATAGTTTTCTCAATCGTTTGAGAACCTACATACGTAAAAACTAACACTTCACCTGGTGAAACGTTAATGCTGTATTGGCCGTCAAAGTCGGTACTTGTACCTCTTTGTGTTCCTTTTACCAGAACATTTACCCCCGGCATCGGAACACCGTCAGCGTCAGTTACAGTACCCGTTACGCTCTTATTTTGCGCATACAGAATACCTGATGAAAAGATTAAAAGTAGTGTACCTAGCCAAAGAATGAATTTGATTTTCATAAAAGTTAGTTTGGTTAATCTTTTCCAAAAATATTTATATCACCTTGCGATACTATCCTGTGCTATGCTGCTAACAAGTTGTTTTATAGTGATTTGTACGCTTTTGTTTGCCCGAAAAGTACCATCTAATACTTTGTTTATCAAGATTTTATTAGGGTTGACAGCGATTTTGGATGGAATTTAAATTCGATAATTTCAAAGGGGTTTTTCTGATGAAAATATTTTTTGGAGAGGCATATTTGATTATTTAATAAATTAAAGAGTCTTATTTTATAAGAATCATATCACGCTCACCGGAGTCGTTAAATTTCAGCGCGAATTGGATTTAACAGGATGGAACAGGATGAACACCATGTATTGAGAAAATATCTTTACTTTTTACCAACCGAATTAATACAAACTTTAATGAGAAAGATGATAGGAGTGAAAACCTCAGGAATACTATTGTTAATGCTTTTAATCTTTGGGGGTAATATTCTGGCACAGGATACATTTCCGGATGGACAGAAGATTCCTGATTGGTTCAGGGATATTTCTAAACCGAATCTTTCCACCCTTGGTAAACAATACCGACTGACTGATTATGAAATAGTGGAAGACAGTACGTTGGTTCAGACCGAAAAGATTCAGAGCGTGATCGATAAAGCCAGTGCTTCCGGTGGAGGTGTTATCGTGGTACCTCCAGGAGTTTATATGACAGGAGCTTTATTCTTTAAACAAAATACGCATCTCTGGCTGGAGGAGGGAGCAGTACTGAAAGGGAGTGATGACATCAGTGACTTTCCCGTATTGATGACCCGTATTGAAGGACAATCCCTAAAATATTTTCCAGCGGTGATCAATGCTGACGGACTCGATGGATTTACCATTTCCGGTAAAGGTACGATCAATGGTAACGGACTTCGTTACTGGAAGGCCTTCTGGTTGCGCAGACAGTGGAATCCGGAATGTACCAATAAAGATGAAATGAGACCTCGGCTGGTATTTGTTTCGAATAGTAAGAATATCATGATTTCTGATGTTCATTTAAAGGACTCTCCCTTTTGGACCACACATTTCTATAAATGTGAAAATGTTAAATTGCTGGATCTGACGATTACCTCACCATCGGAACCTGTAAAGGCTCCCAGTACCGATGCAGTGGATATCGATGTCTGCACCAACTTCCTGATCAAAGGCTGTTATATGTCTGTGAATGATGATGCGGTATCTTTAAAAGGTGGTAAAGGACCATTTGCCCATGAGGATCCGACGAATGGGGAGAACAGAAATATTCTCATTGAAGACAATACCTATGGTTTTTGCCATAGTGCACTTACCTGCGGAAGCGAATCTATCCATAATTATAATGTACTCTTCAGAAGGTCTGAAGTAAAGAATGCAACCCGCGTACTTTGGTTAAAAATGCGTCCGGATACCACTCAGAAATATGAATACATCACCGTGGAGAATATTACCGGTAATGCGGGGAGTATGATCTTTATAAAACCGTGGACTCAGTTTTTCGATCTTAAAGGAGAAAAGGATATACGAAAATCGGAAGCCGCTCATATCACTATGAAGAATCTTGAGCTTAGCTGCGATATTGTATTCAATATTGTAGATTCCGATCAATATGGACTTTCCGGTTTTAACTTCGAGGATCTTTCACTGAAATCGGATAAGGGTGCAGAAGAAAATACAAAAGCGATTAAGGGAGTTACCCTTAAAAAGGTGAATATACGAGCGGAATAGTCCAACCCTGTGAGCGTTAATACCGATAAATGATGGTACTATTAAAATTCAGGAAATTTTTTGAAAATGTATTGGGTTTATTCCTGATCGGTTGTCTGTTTTCCTGTAAAACGGAAATTAAAAATGAGTTACCGGTCTTGAAAACAGGCTTTCCCGGGGTTGAAATGCCCGAAATATGGATCGATGCCGATACCGGTCATGAGATTAGAAAAGTAACAAACCGGCAAGGTGACAACCGTAGTTTTTATTTTCATAATTATCCTTTCTATTTTGATAAAATCAAAGGGGATACCCTGATGGTCTTCTATGGAGATACCGCTGATGGACGACAGTTATTCAGTGTGAATCTTACCAATGGTGATACCCGTAAAATTACCGGATCACCAGGTGAAATACGCGGAGAGATTCTTGGAAAGAAGACGCATAAAATTTATTTTCATAAAGGAAATAAGTTGTTTTCCAGTTCGGTAGATACGGGTGAAGAAAAATTAGTCTATACGTTCCCGGATAGCACCTATGCCAGTGTTGCTGCCTTAAATGCTACCGAAAATCTTTTGGCTGGAGTAATGGCCTTAAAAGCAGATCATAAGGTACTGGATACCATGAAAGGAGGAAGAAACTTTGATAACATTTATGAGGCAAAGATTCTCCGACATATTTTTACGCTGGACCCGGAATCCGGTACACTCAGGATTGTGTATACAGAGAATGCCTGGCTGAACCATTTACAATTTTCTCCTTCGGATCCTAATCTGCTGATGTATTGTCATGAAGGCCCTTGGCATAAGGTTGACCGAATCTGGACATTGGACCTGAATTCCGGTAAATCGAAACTTATGCATAAACGATCGGTCTACAGGGAGATTGCCGGTCATGAATTCTTCAGTCCGGATGGTGAACACATCTGGTTCGATCTGCAGATTCCCAGAGGAGAAACCTTTTATCTGGCAGGTCGTCAATTAACGGACTCTACGGAAACCCGCTACGAACTCAAAAGAAATGAATGGTCAATTCACTATGCCATGGCTCCTGATAGGCAAAGTTTTGCAGGAGATGGAGGCGATAGTACTCAGGTGGCTCATGCGAAGGATGGGATGTGGTTGTATCATTTTGTTCCTGATGGGAACAGTTTCCGCTCCGAAAAACTGGTGAATATGAAATATCACAATTACGATCTGGAACCCAATGTTCATTTTACACCAGACGGTAAAGCAATTATATTTAGGGCAAATTTTGAAGGTAAATCCCAAATCTATGAGGTTAAACTCCGGAAAACGATCGATTAATACCATAACAGTAATCTTTTTAATACTGATGATGTGTGTACCTTTAAGTGGTATCCGTGCACAGCATTCAGTGGAAAATGAATCAAATAGCAGGAAACCCTGGACACGATGGTGGTGGATGGGCAATGCAGTTGATTCCATCGGCATTCGGTATAACCTGGAGATGCTTGCAAAAGCAGGGATAGGCGGAGTGGAGATCACTCCCATTTATGGAGTTAAAGGGCAGGAAGGGAATACCATACCTTATTTATCTGATGAATGGATCGCCATGCTAAATTTCACGCTAAAAATAGCCGATAGTCTTCATATGGGTGTTGATATGACGCTGGGAACCGGCTGGCCTTATGGTGGTCCGCAGGTGGAACCGGAATTCGCAGCCCGAAAGCTGATCGGTGTCAAAACCATACTGGATAAAGGACAAAGCTTTAAAGCAGCTGTTGGTGATTCGGTGGAAAAGGGGAGGCCTATGAAATTATTGGGAATCTATGCTTATGGAAAATCAGGATCGTATATCGATCTGACATCCGAGATCAAAAACAGTAAACTAAAGTTCAAAGCAAAAAAGGAAGCTTATGTGCTGTATAAGGTATATGAAGCCCTGACAGGGCAGCAGGTTAAACGTGCGGCCCCGGGAAGTGAGGGTTACACTGTCGATCACTATTCAAAAGCTGCTTTGGAAGATTATGTAGAACCTTTTGATGAAGCGTTCAGTAAACTGGACGGTAGCCTGCGTAGTGTTTTTAATGATAGCTATGAAGTCTATGGAACTGATTTTACACCGCTTTTCCTGACTGAATTTGAAAAACGTCGGGGTTATGATCTGAAACCTCACCTAAACATCATATTTGAAAAAAGGGATGATCCTGAAAGTAATAGGATTCTTGGGGATTACCGGGAAACCATATCCGATCTCCTTTTAGAGGAATTCGATCGTCCCTGGACCGCCTGGGCAAACGAACATCAATTGAAATCGAGGCTTCAGGCGCATGGATCACCAGGAAATCTAATCGACCTCTATGCCGCAGCAGATATCCCGGAGTGTGAAACCTTTGGATCTATGCCTTATGATATCCCCGGGTTAAGACGCGAAGCAGCGAATATCAGACCGGGAGATGCAGATCCTGCTATGTTGAAATTCTCATCCTCTGCAGCACATATTTCAGGAAAGCCTTTGGTTTCCTCAGAAACATTTACCTGGTTACGAGAGCACTTCATGACTGCTCTTTCTCAATGTAAACCTGAAGTCGAGGATCTTTTTCTCAACGGGATAAATCATGTTTTTCTACACGGATCCACTTATTCACCGCCTTCTGCTCAATGGCCGGGTTGGAAGTTCTATGCTTCGGTGAATTTCAATTATAATAATTCGATATGGGAACATGCTGACGGACTCTTTTCCTATATCGAGAATTGCCAGCAATATTTGCAGCAGGGAACACCTGACAATGAAGTATTGTTATATTATCCGGTATATGATACCTGGAACTCATTCTTAAAGGGAAATACCTTCTTTCAATTTAAGATCCATTCGCTGGATGAATGGTTGTTGGATACTTCTTTCTATACGATCAATAGAGCTTTAATGGATGAAGGTTATGGAGTCGATTTTATCTCCGACAGATTTACGCAAACGTTGAGATTTGAGAATGATCGTATCCTAACACCAGGAGGTGAATATCAGGCTATGGTGATACCGGCGTGTCAATACATTCCTTTGGAAACCTTACAGAAATTACTGGAACTTAAGTCACAGGGAGCGCGCATAATTTTTAAAGATTATCCCGGATCTGTACCCGGATTTCATGATTACAAGGTCAGAGAAGGAAAGTTGAAAGAACTGTTGAAGGATCTTAAAGTTAGTGGTGATCCTATTGCGAGTTTAAAGAACAATGCTATTTACGGAGAACCGATGGTGCAGTCAGGATTGAAATTCATACGCAGGGATCTCGATGGTGAAAAAATATACTTTATCGTTAATCACACAGGAATCAATGTCGAGGAGGTCACTTTAAAAGAGAAGGTATCCTATGTTTCGATCTATGATCCTTTAACCGGAAAAGAAGGACAAGCCATGGTCATTGAAAATGGGGGAGGAACTACTTTGAAATTGAATATTGCACCCGGAGAGAGTTATTTTCTGAAAACTTCAGAAAGACCGGTCGCAGCGACCTGGGCCTATGCGGAAGCGAATGATTATGATTTTTATAGTCTGGATGGTCCCTGGAAGCTTCAATTCAGAACAGGCGGACCTGATTTACCGCCGAATGCTGAATTAGACACATTAAAAACATGGACTTTGGTTAATAAAGAGGCTGAATCTTTTTCGGGTATGGTGGAATATACCACAACGATAGACTTACCGGAATCAGCCCCATTATGGGAACTTGATCTTGGAATAGTTCGGGAAAGTGCAAAGGTCTGGATCAATGGTAAATATGCGGGTATGCTTTGGTCTGTACCCTTCCGATTGAAGACCGATCTCTTTAAAAAGGGGGTGAATGAAGTAAAGATTCAGATAGTTAACCTTCCTGCGAATCGTATCAGAGCACTGGAATTGAGGGGTGAGGAATGGAAGATCTTCCATGAGATCAATATGGTCAATAAAGATTATCAGAAGTTCGATGCGGCTCCCTGGGATTTAACCCCGTCGGGCTTACTGGGACCTGTGGTGGTAAAGCCATTAAAGCGCTCTTATTGATTTAAATACTGCCAACTTAAATAAATAACATGAAGAAACTCTTTTTATTAGGGATTATAATGATGCTGAGCCAGGTAAATGCTCAGGATATTTATGACAGAGATAAAATTTTAAAGGATATGGTCCTCGCTAATGGATATTTTATGAAAAAATGGCCGGATGTAGGTAAGACGATCATAACCAATAAGGAACGCCCCAGTAATATATGGACTCGAGGTGTGTATTATGAAGGGTTAATGGCACTGCATGAGATCTACCCAAAGGAAAGCTATTATAAATATGTAGAAGACTGGGCAATTTTTCACCAGTGGGGATTTCGGGATGGTAATACGACCAGAAATGCTGATAACTATTGTGCTGCTCAGACTTATATCGATCTATATAATCTCGATCCTTCATCGGAAAAACTAAAGAATACGAGAGCGAACATGAATATGTTGTTGGCAACCCCGCAAAATAACGACTGGGACTGGATCGATGCCATCCAGATGGGGATGCCTGTATTTGCCAAAATGGGTGTCCTGACCGGTGATGACCGTTATTTTGAGAAGATGTATGAAATGTATATGTTTACCCGAAATAAGGAGGGTGAAAATGGACTTTTCAATCCCGAAGACGGGTTATGGTGGAGAGATGCAGATTTTGATCCTCCTTATAAAGAACCCAATGGGGAGGATAGTTACTGGAGCAGAGGAAATGGATGGGTGATCGCAGCTCTGGCAAGAGTACTGGCAATTATACCTCATGATGCTCCGCATAGAGATCAATATGTTTCTGACCTGGAAACCATGGCTAAAGCTCTGGTGCCGATTCAGCGAAAGGATGGATTTTGGAATGTCAGCCTTCATGATCCGAAGCATTTTGGAGGAAAGGAAACCACGGGAACCGTTTTGTTCATCTATGGAATGGCCTATGGGGTGAATCAGGGAATACTGGATAGAGAAACTTTTATTCCGGTCATTAAAAAAGCATGGAATGCAGTTATTGAAGATAGCCTTCACGAAAGTGGATTTCTCGGTTGGGTTCAATCGACCGGAAAAGAACCTAAGGACGGACAACCATTATCTTATGACAAGATTCCGGACTTTGAAGATTACGGTTTAGGCTGCTTCTTATTGGCGGGAACGGAATTGTATCGATTGGAAGTTGAATGATTATTCGCGATGATAAATTTTAAGTTATCGGTCCTGGTTTCATTTCAAAGGAGATTTATAGGTGCCGAAAGCTACATCAAAGTGGATGGTAAATTGTAATTGATAAATGAACAGATTATAGAAATTGCAGAACAGTATACTGCATTACAACTAACTGTGTTACTACTTTCTGCCACATGTAACAACGTAACAAATAACTTCGTACCATTTAGTTTATAAAAGAGTCTATAATTCCTCTATAATCTATTAATAATAATAAACATGAAATATATAACAGGATTGTTCATGATCGCAGTAATCAGTTTCACTAATGCTCAGGAAACGCTGGAGTTACCACTTTGGGAAGAGGTTCCGGGGTTTCAATATTCTGATACTTATTCAGAAAAAGTGGAATTGAATGAAGCGGGTATCCCCACTAAAGTTTCTAAGATCACGGAACCGACACTGACCGTATTCTTACCGGATTCTGAATATGTTACCGGTAAAATTCCGGCAGCTGTTATATGCCCTGGTGGAGGTTATAGTTATCTGTCCATCGACAAAGAAGGGTATATGGTGGCGGAATGGTTGAACTCAATCGGGATGGCTGCTTTTGTACTCAAGAATCGGTTGCCTAATGATGAAACCATGAAGGATAAACGAATTGGTCCGCTTCAGGATGCCCAAAGAGCGATCAGGTTGGTCAGAGATAATGCTGAGGAATGGAATATCGATGTAGAAAAGGTTGGTGTCGTTGGTTTTTCTGCCGGCGGACACTTGGCATCTACATTAACGGTACAATACGATGAACCGGTTTATCCATTGAAGTCAGCAAATAGTGCAAGACCTGATTTTTCCGTTTTGATCTATCCGGTGATCTCCATGGAGAATACCTATACTCATAAGGGTTCACAGGTAAATCTATTGGGTAAATCTGCATCAAAAAGCGATATGAAAAAATATTCTGCAAACTATCATATCGATGAAAATACGCCACCGGTATTTTTAGTACATGCAACCGATGATGGAGCTGTTCCTGTTGAGAATAGCATCGAACTTTACGGGGAGGTGAAAAAAAAGACCGGCAAGGTGGAGATGCATATTTATCAGGAAGGAGGGCATGGTTTCGGACTGGGAAGAGATCCTATGACGGAACAATGGCCGGATGCTTGTGAAAAATGGTTCTATAAAAATGGTATTTTAAAAGAGAAGGAAGTTTACCTGTTTTCTTATTTCAAAGGTAACGGGGAGGACGGATTGCATTTTGCCTGGAGTGAAGATGGACTTTCCTGGGAAGCTTTAAAGAATGATGAATCTTTTCTGACTCCTGCGATCGGGCAACACAGGCTAATGCGAGATCCTTGTATTATCAGAGGTGGTGATGGCAAATTTCATATGGTTTGGACCACAGGGTGGACAGACAAAGGGATTGGTTATGCGAGTTCAGAAGACCTGATCCATTGGAGTTATCAGAAATTCATTCCGGTGATGGAGCATGAAGAGGGAGCCAGAAATTCCTGGGCACCTGAGATAACCTATGATCCGGCGAAAAAAGAGTATATGATCTATTGGGCAACGACGATAACCGGTAAGTTTCCGGAAACACAATCGGAGCAGGAAGCAGGATATAACCACAGGATGTACTATACCACCACAAAGGATTTTAAAGAATTTTCTCCGACAGCGCTATTGTATGAGCCTGGTTTCAATGTGATCGATGCGAGTATTATAAAGGATAAAGATCGCTATGTGATGTTTCTGAAAGATGAAACCCGAGACCCCGTAGCTAAAAAAAATCTGAGGGTTGCCTTTGCTGAAAAATTAACAGGTCCTTATTCAGATGCTGGGAATCCGATCACCGGTAATTACTGGGCTGAAGGTCCAACAACATTACGAACCAAAAATGGTTCCTGGGTTGTATACTTTGATAAGTACATCGATAAAAAGTATGGTGCCGTAACTTCTGATGATCTAAAAACCTGGAAGGATATTTCTGATGAAGTATTTTTTCCAAAAGGGATTCGGCATGGAACTGTTTTCAAAATCAGTAATGCTGAATTTCGAAGACTCATCAGGCAAATGTAACCTTATAATACCGATTGATTCAGGCAATTTGACTTTGGAAGGCATATCGTAGAAAGTCGTTTATTTTTATGCGTTAAGCATTACAAGAATTGTAATGGGTATCTTAATTAGTATATCCGATTTATTTTGATTATCATTGATTCACAATAGGAACCTATGGATCAGGCAGAACTTGCAGCTAAATTTCGAAATAAGGATATCAAAGCCTTTGAAAGAATTTACAGTGACTACAGCGATAGTTTGTTCGGTGTGATCTTTGGTATTGTGAGGGATAGAGAAATAGCGGAAGAAGTACTTCAGGATGTGTTTTTTAAGGCCTGGGATAAGGCTGAAACCTATTCCGCTGAAAAAGGCAGGTTGTTTACATGGCTTTTGAATATTTCCCGAAATAGCGCAATTGACAAGACGCGATCAAAGGGATTTAAAAATAAAAATAAAAACTCTGACAGTTCTTTTTACGTAGATATATTAGAAACCAGGGATAAAACAGAAATCGATATCGATGTTAATTATATAAGATCGATGTTGGGAAGGCTTAAAGAAAGATGTGTAAAGTTGATCGAATTACTGTATTTTAAGGGTTTTACACAAAAGGAAGTATCAGAAGAACTGGATATTCCCCTGGGGACTGTGAAAACCAACAATCGAAATTGTATCTCTGAACTTAGAAAACTAATACAAACGTGATGAATGTTGAAGAGTACATAGCATCCGGAATACTGGAATTATACGTTGCGGGAGTTCTTTCTGAAGAAGAGAACCGTGATGTTCATGCTATGATCCTGAAGCATCCGGAGGTCAGAGAAGAAATTGAACAAATCGAAAAAGCGATAGTACGACATACTGCGGCTTTGGCTCCGGGAACTGTGCCTTCATTTGAGTTCATTAAAACTCATACAGCAGGAAAGCAAGTTCCGGTACGTTCACTGCAAAGTAAAAAGACTTATTCATGGATCACCTATACCGGCTGGGCCGCTACCATTGTACTGGCTTCAGGTATGTTCTTTATGTATTATCGTATCAACAATTTACAACAGGACATCAAGAGAGCAGGAGATCAGAATATACAATTGGAACAACAGATCTCTGATGTTAGGAAAGATGCGGAGGCAACAGAGGAATTGATAGAAATTTTAAGACAAAAGGATATCGTTACCATAACATTAGGAGGTCAGGCTATTGCTCCGGAGTCTTTTGCAAGAGTCTTCTGGAATAAAAAGGACGAGATCGCCTATGTGGATGTTTCAGGTTTACCGGAGCCACCGGAAGGAAAGGTCTATCAGGTATGGTCTTTAAAACTCGATCCATTAACACCAACAAGTATGGGAATACTGGATCAATATGATAGCGATAACAATAAAATTTTCGCTCTTGCCAATCCAAACCAGTCACAAGCATTCGGAATTACACTGGAACCGGAAGGTGGAAGTGCTACTCCTACGATGGATCAACTCTATGCTCTTGGAGTTGTGAGTGCAAGCTAATCTTTAAAAAAAGGTTAATCCGTAGTATATACTAAAACGGTTCCTGCCTTATTTCCGGTGCATATTTTTCACAGATTCATTCAAAATTTAGGGAATAAGCCCTGACAAATTCTATGGTTGTAGAATCTTTTAATTTCAGCTGTAATCGTGTGCATATTCATAACGTAAAATGAAAAAGCCCGAAATTAATCGGGCTTTCCGTTTTGAACCAGATCTGATTAAAGTATTTTATCAGCAACCGGATCTTTCAGAAGAAATCTAAACAACCAAAAACCTAAAACATCATGATTTTTCGAGAGATCACGGGTCCGAGTTCAAAACTACTTTCTGCCAACTGCTCTTTTAATGAACTTACCTCTTTCGATAAGCCCATCGCATTATATATTTCTGCCATATGGTAAAGAATATGAGGCTCAGAAGTCTTACCATGCAGTTCGTTTTTTACGATTTCATAAGCTTTCTTAAATCGATTTTGCCTGAAATAAGTCCACGCAAGAAGATCGTATGACTGAGCGGTAGGGCGTTCTTCAATTTCTTTTCGGGCAATTTCCAGTGCCTGATCCAATGAATCTTTCTCTGAAGTATAAAGCTCGACACTGTATTTGTTGTACATGTTCCCATAGTCTTTCGATCGGATAAAGTGAGCATAGGTGCGTTTGTAGATGTTGGATAATTCCTGCTGCCCGTTGTAGGATGCGATCTCGGCTTTCAAAAGAAAGAATTCAGGATTGGGTACTTTTTCGGTAATCTTATCCAAAACGGATAATGCCAATTTGGGGTTGTTTTCATATGAATAGGTTATCCATGCGATACCTTTCTTTGAATGTGTATCTCCAGGATTTAATTCCAGTGCCTTTAAATAACAGTGGTAGGAATCTTTAATTCTATTGTCATGGCCATAATAATCGGCCAGATTGGAATAGGTCCATTGAATGAGGGATTCATTTTTTGAAGCTTTTGCCTTTACCAGGGCCTTTTCCATATATTTTATAGCACTGTTTAGTTTCCCCTGATGATCACTCCATTTAGCAAGTCGAATGAGATAATCGAACTTTCGAAAATCCTTTATTTTTTCTAAGTATATTTCTGCCAATTTATCCTTTCCTAATTCCAGGTATACATCGAACAACATCTTTTCGGTATCATACAGATGTTCGCCATTTATTTCTGCAATTTTTAATAGTTCAAGAGCATCTCTGAATCGATGTTGGGAAATATAATTCCGTGCAAGTCCGCGTAAGAATCCGGGGTTTTCATAACACGTTTGCTCATTTGCTTTTTCCAGTAACATTGTTGCTTTATGCAGGTGATCGATCTTTCCCGAAGCCTCGAACATAGCAGTTTCTGCACCGGCTAGTTTACTGATGTAAGGATGTTGGGATGGTGATTCTTTTAATTTGGAAGACCAGAATTCAATTTCCTCCTGGAGGAACGAAGTCTTTTTATGGTCTGTTTTTTCGAGAAATTGTGAGTATTCCTTAGGATCTGTAATACTTTCCTTTTCGGTGCAGGAAACAAAGAGGAATATAAACGATACGATTAAAAGAAGATTTTTCATAATGAAGTTTTATTAGTGAAAGAGAGCACAACCCGTAAGGCTGTGCTCGTTTGTAGGCTTAGTTTACCAGGGAGCTGCCAAATAGGGGAACGAGGTAAGGAAATCCTTGTCATTTGCATCAACGTGATCATCCGATAATGACGGATTTTCAGTAAAATCCTCTCCACCAAAAATCAGTAATAGTTCAACGGTGATGACATCATCCGAAAGGTTCCTTCCAGTAAGTATATTAGTACCATCATAGAAAGTTGTTGTACCCTCCAGAGAAACGTTCAACACATCAGTCGCCAGTAAACCTGTAAATGCAGCAGCATCTTGTCCGAGCGCATTCATATCACCGGGGTTTGCATATGCCGGACTAAGAGCTGTCAGATTTGATTCGAACATAGACTGAAATTCAGATTGCTGGTCTGAAGGTGTTGTAACGTTAAACATATCTTTTGCGTCTGAACTTACGAATACGGTATTAACGGCCGGACGACCCATTTGATCCATCTGGGTATATGAACCGGAAAAATCGGGTTCAGCAGGCATCATATAATCGTTATTGTCATCATCATTACTACAAGAAGTAAGTAGTATCGAAAGGCATAATAAAAGTGTGAATATTGAAAATAAATTATTTTTCATGATCATAAATTTTAAGATTATTGTTTGGTTTTAGATTCAACCCAGGTATTTATAGATCCGCTTTCTCCTAACATTGATTTTGGAACTTCAACTACCACGGACATAACATTCGTTCCAGCAAAGGTGTCGGTTCCCGGGTTATCAAATCCAGTGGCATTCCCCATGATGATATCGGAGTATTTGGCAAAATCCATAAAGAATGGATCATCTCTGGGGCCTGCGAAGAAACTCATCCCATCGTTTGAAGCTGTGATAGCGCTCGATCCGTATGGAGTGATCGTAACAGCGCCGGAAGCAGCCTCGGTCATGATGGTGCTGTTCAATCCGGTTTCCATTGGGGATATCGGACCGAAAAAGTACATGGTTCCATCTCGTGGAATTGCCTGAATCACCAGGTCTTCAACATTATCACCGTTATTGTCAATGTTGAATTCAATTAACGTCTGTTCATCGAAAGTTGCCATGCCGGTAGCAGTAGGACTCAAAAGTCCCTGTACATTGACAGTGAAGACTAGATTATCCGGATCAGCCGCCTGAAATACATAGAAATCGGTAATGTCGCTAGATCCTCCTTCCACGGCAGGAGCGTCGATATGATCGGCTGCGATCAACAATCCTGCAAGTAGTAAGGGAGCGATTAACCAGAGTGATTTTTTGGTGTTTTTCATAATTCATGTTTTAAATTAAACGTCTTACACGGACATTTACGTAAAAACATAAATCAGGGTTTTAAAAAATTGAGATAAATTGAAAAAACCAGGTTGAAGCTATGTTAGATGTAAAAATAAAATACTGATTAACAGTTGTTTGGTTGTATCTTTACAAAGAATAAAGACTAAAAAAAAGGTGGTGAAAATGAATCTTTTTAAAAAATCAAGAGAAGATAATCATGGAAGATTCCGTAAAAAAACGTTTTATATCCTGCATTCAACAATGTTTAAAGGGCTCCAGATTTTGAATAGAATTCCTTATTGATGATCTGCGGCATCTGTTCATTTTTACTCACAGCTATTAAGTTTCTTACTGCCATTTCAGCCATGGCGGTTCTGGTTTCAAGAGTCGCCGATCCGATATGCGGTAACACACATACATTAGACATCTGTAATAGCGGGTTGTCCGGAAGCATTGGTTCCGGATCGGTAACATCCAGTCCGGCACCCCATATCTCCTTATCGATCAAGGCTTTGGTCAGATCGGTTTCGTTATGTATTTTTCCACGTGCTGTATTGATAAAGATGGCATTCTTCTTCATTTTGCTGAAAGCTACTTTGTCAAATCGATATTGCGTGTCCGGAGTAAGATTGGTATGTACCGATATCACATCACTTCGTTTTAATAATTCTTCAAAGCTCACATATTCAGCTTCCAATTTATCTTCTGCTTCCGGATTACGACTTCTGTTATGATAGATAATTCGCATCCCGTAGGCAGCCCTTGCCATTTTCGCCATTTCGAATCCGATTCTTCCCAGTCCGAAGATTCCAAGGGTATCACCTTGAATATCTCTGCCGAGTTGGTGCATATATTCAAAATTCTTCCATTCTCCGCGTTCGATCTCACGACTTCGGAAATACGATTTTCTGGAAACGGATAGTAACAAAAGGAAAGCTGTATCAGCGGTTGCTTTACTAAGAACATCCGGTGTATTCGAAACCGGAATATTATATTGACTGGCTGTTTCCAGATCGATATGATCAAAACCTACACTGCACAGCGCAATACCTTTCAGGTGTTTACAGGCTTGCAGAAATTCTTTATCCAATGCCGACATACCCACATTCAACAGATAATCTGCTTGTTGACAGGCATCGATAAGCGCTGACTTTGAAAGTTTATGAGAAGTATTGTTCACCTTAACCTCGAAGCCATGCTCTTTTAGTAATGAAACTATTACTTCCGGTATTGGTTTACTGATGAAAACAGAGGGGTTTTTCAAGGTACGGTTACGATTTCCAGACATATCAGACATAGATGATGGTGTTGTATACGTAAAAATAAAACATTAAAATTTTAATGCCTGTTGCCGTTAGTCTAAATAATTTGGTGCCGGAAAAAATCGTCGGTTTAGTTTCTGCTATAGATTCGTGAAAAGCTGCGGAATCAGTTAATTCCGTGATAGGTAGCCATAGTCATACCCCAGACCATAATACAGGAAAAGAAGATCCCGATACTATTGGCCAGAAAAGCTTTGTTGTAAGGCATACCAAATAGATAAGAAGCAATGGTACCTGCGTAAACCCCGGTACCCGGCACCGGTAGCATAACAAAGATCAGAATTCCCCAAAAACCAAATCTGCTAATATTGGATCCTGCTCCTGTTTTCACTCTTCTGGCAACTTTTATGGCTCCTTTCTTATAGAAACGCCATTTTAAAAAATGCTGATTCAGGTAGTCCAGAAAAAAAATCATGATGGGATAGACCAGTACATTCGCCAGAAAACAAACCAGAAATGTTATATACACATTGGCTTCGTTGAATATAGCATAGGGAATCCCCACCTTGGCTTCACCAAATGGAGAGATACTCCAGAGTACGGCAATTAAAAGTTCGTCTGGCACAAGCAATTTTTTTTCAAAAATAGAAATAATGTAGACCGGATCGACACTTAATTTTCTTTTATAATCTCTTTAACATTTCAAATGGATCACTTATATCATTTTCGTGATTTTAATGGGTTAATTTTGATAATTCCGAAATTTAAATCTTTAATAATTTTCTTAGTGTATTGTGTAAAGTATTGAAAAAGTGTAAATTAACCGTAGTAAATTTTCTGAATTATTTTTTCGAATGTTCTTTTTCTAATCAATCACACATTTTAAAATGAAAAAACTTATCGCTGAATTTATCGGCACCGCCTGGTTGGTACTGGGAGGGTGCGGAAGTGCAGTATTAGCCGCCGGGTATCCCGAACTTGGAATTGGATTTGCAGGTGTAGCTCTTGCATTTGGATTAACGGTTCTGACCATGGTCTATGCAATCGGACACATTTCCGGGTGTCATTTAAATCCTGCTGTTTCCGTGGGGTTATGGGTAGGAGGAAGGTTTGATTTTAAAGATCTTATCCCGTACATCATTGCTCAAGTACTTGGCGGAATAACCGGAGCAGGTATCTTATACCTGATCGCCAGTGGTAAACCAGGGTTCGAGATCGGAACTTTTGCTGCAAATGGTTACGGAGAACATTCTCCGGACGGTTATGCCATGGTATCGGCATTGGTATGTGAGATCGTAATGACCTTTATGTTTCTGATGATCATTTTAGGCGCAACTCATGGAAAAGCTCCTGCCGGATTTGCTGGTTTAGCTATCGGGCTCGGACTAACCCTGATACATCTGATTAGTATACCGGTAACCAATACCTCGGTGAATCCTGCGCGCAGTACAAGTCAGGCCTTGTTTGTAGGTGACTGGGCGATTGGCCAGTTATGGTTATTCTGGTTGGCACCGGTCATTGGTGCTGTATTGGCTGGTTTGGTCTATAAATTTATTCAGGTGGAAAAGGAATGAATTTCATTTTAGATTCAATGGTCTTTCAAATGATTTTAATTACACAGATCGTTGGGGTTACCCGGTTTAAAAACAGAATAAAGATCACGTTAAGTAATTGACATACAATAATTTATATTTTTATTTTATAAAAAAAATTTTTAATTTAAACTTTTCAATAGAAGAGGGCATTCCAACTATTGCCTGTATACCTAACCCGAGATACCTTAAGACTGAATTAAAATTTCATAAACCGTTGTTTATGAGCTTTGCTGTATATCAAATTTTGGAGTAAATCCAGATGATTATTGGCAGAACAGACCTTTGAACAATCAATTTAATTATATATCAAATGCAAAATAATCAAATGTTTAACAAGTTAATAGTACTTGTATTACTCGTGCCGGTTTTAAGTTTGGCACAAACGAAAAAGCCCAATATTCTGGTAATATGGGGGGATGATATAGGATGGCAGAATGTCAGTGCCTATGGAATGGGGACAATGGGATATACGACTCCCAATATAGACCGGATTGGTCTGGAAGGTATCCGATTTACGGATCATTATGCGCAACCCAGTTGTACTGCGGGAAGAGCTAGTTTTATTACCGGACAATATCCGATAAGAAGTGGCATGACAACTGTGGGACAGCCGGGAGATGCGCTTGGACTTCAGGCAGCTTCGCCTTGTCTGGCAGAAGTTATGAAAGCACAGGGATACGCAACCGGACATTTTGGGAAAAATCACCTAGGGGACCGCAATGAACATTTACCAACGGCACATGGATTTGACGAATTTTATGGAAATCTCTATCACCTGAATACTCAGGAAGAATCTGAACAGAGAGATTATCAGAACTTTGCCAGACAATATACAGGGGGTGATTATGAAGCTTATGAAGAGAAATTCGGAACGAGAGGAGTGATTCATTCCTTCGCTACAAATAAAGAAGATACTACGGAAGACCCAAGGTTTGGTAAGGTAGGCAAACAAAGGATCGAAGATACCGGGCCTTTAACGCAGGAAAGAATGAAAAACTTCGATGGCGGAGAAGTAATTCCTATGGCAGAAGATTTCATGAAAAGAGCGAAAGATGATGGTAAGCCTTTCTTTGTTTGGCTAAACACCAGTAGAATGCACTTATATACCCGACTCAATGATGAATGGCGGTATGCTGCTGAAAAGTACAGCTCTGAAGCCGATATTCATGGGAGTGGAATGATGCAACATGATCACGATGTCGGAGTGGTTCTGCAATTCTTAAAGGATAACGGACTTGATGAGAATACGGTGATCTGGTATAGTACCGATAACGGACCGGAGCATGCTTCCTGGCCCCATGGTGGTACTACACCCTTTAGAGGAGAAAAAATGGGGACAACCGAAGGTGGGGTACGAGTAGTAAGTATGCTGAAATATCCGGGGGTAATTAAACCCGGACAGATCCTAAACGGGATACAAGCACATATGGATATGTTCACCTCTCTGGCTGCCATTGCCGGGGTTCCTGATGTCGCCGATAAAATGATGAAAGAGAAGAAGCAGTATATCGATGGTTTGAACAATGTACCTTATTGGACAGGTCAAACGGAGGAGTCGGCTCGTAATTTACTCTTTTATTATTATGAAAGTAAATTGAATGCCGTAAGAATGGGACCCTGGAAGTTTCATTTCATTTGGAAAGAAACCTATTATTCCAATGCTATCCCCAGAACAGCACCTTATATTTTCAACCTAAGGATGGATCCTTTTGAAAGTTACACCTCTGAAGATGCTTACGGTCATTTAATGCAAAAAGTATCCTGGCTTATGGCTCCAATGGGTGAGCAAATGCAAATTCACCTCAAAACGCTTATGGATTACCCGCCTGTTCAGGGTGGTAAATCTTTTGATATGTCGAATGTCATCGAGCAGGTGATGAGCAAAGGTCATCAATAGGATTTTAGATTCTGGCATACGGAGATCGAATAGTAAGTATTAAATAACCGGAGATATTGGTGGTACTAATATCTCCGGTTATTTATTATCGTTGCTTTGCTATTCAAAATAGTTGCCATTGTGTTACGAACATTGGGGTCTGCCAGCACACTGAGAAGTGATGATCCAGCTCCCGATTTTTCGGGACAACCTCGGCGATGGAGGAGTGTCGATCCTGTCTACCGCAGGCAGGCTCAGGGTGTCTTTAGCCTCCGACTATAAGTCTTAGTCAGCATGTCCCAACCCATATAAATTTAAAAACAAAAAACGTCACTCAAGCATCATCGTGCGTCAGCACTATGATCGCGGCGACATTTCTCGCAGGCGAAGTAAAGGAGGTCGTCACTGGGTTAGTAGTGAGCTGATTCTGTGCGACGGTAACATTGTGACCCAAGTGATCGGTGGGGAGTGATCTCACAGGGGGATAATTATGAAGCGTCTCAATTTACCATGCTGCATCCTCAAATATAACTTCTTAACTCCATACATAGTTCTCATGAACGTTACTGTCTTTAAACCGAATTTTCTGTAAAGAGTTAGGATGGTATTATATAGAAAATACGCACAGAACTCTTTAAATATGTTATAATAGTTGAGTGGACTTTTTGGGTTTGGTGTCCCTCCTAATTCATTGATTATGAATCTTACAATGAAGGGGTTACCTCTCAATCTAGACCATAGGTGTTAAAATCCCAAGTCGCTAGAAATGAATGGCTTCTAATTCAGTAAAACTTCTTAGTTAAAGAATATCAGCAGGTTATATATTTAAGGGGTGGTCCGGCAGTATAAATTCTATATTATCAGTTATTTCAGTGCTGTTTTTAATAGCAAAATCATTAAACTTGCATCGCATTATAATTGGCAATCTCTATATAATACCGTGCGAAACACGCGGATCATCTATTTTTAATCGGGTGAATTCAAAAAGTGTTTGTAAGTAAATTTGTATTGATTTAATGAAAGTATCGGGTAAGGATATACAATTCAAAAGTCAGGAATTCAAGGGTCTTTTTGAGCGCTTGTTTCCCTCTTTATGTATGCTTGCCACGAGGATACTGGATGATGATGAAAAGGGAAAAGATATCGCCCAGGAAGCATTTGTAAAACTGTGGGAAAAGGATAACCAGGATTTCACCGATGAAAATGCATTAAGAGCCTATATGTATGTGTTGGTTAAAAACGCATGTATAAGTCAGCTAAGAAAAGATAAGCGTATTAATAATACCGCTTTACATGATAATCTTCACATTACCGACCAGGAATATTTAAATCAGATATTAAGGGAAGAGACTTACCGTTTATTACATCAGGCGATCAGCGAGCTTTCACCACAGGCAGAACAGGTCGTTACCTTAACTTTAAAAGGGTACTCCAACGAATTGATCGGAGCTGAACTTGGAATATCGGTTAATACAGTCAAGACAGTAAAAAAAAGAGCCTATAAAGCCTTGAAACAAAAGCTTGGAAATCACTTCGTTGAGATTCTATTGACGGTTTTTATCCAGTTTTTTTAATTTTTTTTAACACTCCTGTCACCCTTACTCCGAAAACTTGCGTCCTATTAATAAATCACCTCATAAAAGGTGTAATTGATTAATTAGAATGAAACAAATTAGGAAGCAGTTTCAGAAAGCACGAATTCTGGCATTAAAAGCCATGGATGCTTTGAATACCGAAGATAAAGAATTCCTTTCCGAATTGGAGAAGGAGGAGCGTGATCGCATCCTGTATCAGGATATTCTTGATCCTGAAAATTTCAATGCCTGGAAAAATAAAAGAGATGCTATTGACATGCATCAGCAATGGCAATTATTTCTTGACAATATGAACAAACAGGGGCGTCAGGCAAAAGTGAGAAGATTGAGGAGGTATTATATTCCTTCAGCCGCCGCCGCCATTTTGGCATTATTCCTTACCTATAATTACAGATCAGAAGAAGCAGACAATATGCGTTCTGTTTCTGAGATTTCGATTTC
This sequence comes from Robertkochia solimangrovi, assembly GCF_007279655.1. Classification (GTDB taxonomy): domain Bacteria; phylum Bacteroidota; class Bacteroidia; order Flavobacteriales; family Flavobacteriaceae; genus Robertkochia; species Robertkochia solimangrovi. The sequence goes on from NZ_QKWN01000002.1 coordinate 181,336, forward strand.
TTCAGGAACCTCTGAAGCAGAACTTGTACTTTCTTCGGGAGAAGTGGTGCATCTGGGTAAATCGGAAGAAATGAATCTTGAAGAAAGTACCGCTGCAATTACCAATGCGGAAGGAATTCTGGCTTATCAGCAAAAAAATCAGGAAAGTACTGCAAAGACCGATCAAAATTCATTGCGAATTCCAAGAGGTGGTGAGTATCAGATCGTACTGTCTGATAGTTCACGAGTATGGTTGAACTCTGAGACTGAACTGGTCTATCCTGTGGCCTTTAACGGAGATGAGCGCAGAGTATATCTTAAAGGAGAAGCCTATTTTGAGGTCTCTAAAAATAAAGCTAAGCCTTTTATAGTGGTGTCCAGTGGTCAGGAAGTTCAGGTATTGGGAACTAAATTCAATATCTCCGCATATCCTTCCGATAAAACAACCGTAACGACCCTGGCGGAAGGAAAGGTTAAAGTAAAAAGTGAAGCCGGGACTAAAAATGAACATGAGTCCTATTTATTCCCGGATGAACAGCTTTTGCTGGATAATGCCAGTGGAAACGTTCAAAAAAATAAAGTACAATCCTATTTATATACGTCATGGAAAAACGGCAGATTCATTTTTAAGAATGAAAAACTGGAATCATTCTTTACAAAACTGTCCAGATGGTATGACGTAGACGTGGTAATTAAAGATGACGATCTTAAAAATATTCGCTTTACCGGCGACTTACCACGTTATAAAGATATGACCAGCATATTGAGAGTCATTGAGGCTGATATGTCTGTGCATATTCAAATGGGAGAGGACGGAATACTCTATATATCCAAGTAAACAGACACCGGTGTAAAATGGATATTAAGTGTATTGTATTTCAAACGATGTTCAAGAGAACACTAACCAATTAACCAATTATGAGAATAAAACTATTAACCACCCCTGATCTAATAGGGACGAAAAATCTATTGTGTAAAATATGAGGATATTATTTGTTCTGTTGTTTTGTTCGGTATTCACCGTAAAAGCAGCGAAATTTTCACAGTCTGATCGTATCAATCTGAATCTGACCGATGTGAGTGTACCTGAATTGTTCGAAGAAATTCGTAAACAGACAGATTACAGTTTTTTCTTTAACAACGAAAAAATGGCTTCACTGGATCGTATTACCATAAAGATGGATAATGCATTAGTGTCGGAAATTCTCGATAAAGTACTCAAGGGTACAAAGATGACCTATACTATAGTAGACGGGGTTATTGTTATCGTGGAAGAAGGAGAACAGAAAAGTAATGAACAGGCTTTAATCGAAGGTACCGTACTGGATGCGGCTACAGAATCACCGATTCCCGGTGTAACAGTAATGTTAAAAGGCAGTCGCTTAGGTACTTCTACTGATTTTAACGGGCATTTTGAAATAAGAGTGCCTGATAGCAGAAGAACTCTGGTCTTTTCATATATAGGTTATGAAACCAAAGAAGTTACTGTTGATGCGAATAAAGAAATTAAAATATTGCTTGAGGAAGCAGTGCTTGACCTTGGCGATGTTGTGGTTACCGGTTATCAGGTGATCGATAAAAGGGAACTTACCAGCTCGATCGCTTCTGTAGAGGCGAAAGACCTTGATATCGTAAGTGCAATCAGCGTAGACCGTATGCTTGAAGGTAAGGCAACAGGACTTATGATTTCGAATGTAAGTGCGACACCGGGTGCTGCTGCCAAGGTGAGAATTCGTGGGGGGAGTACCTTTACCGGAAATCAGAGCCCGTTATGGGTTGTTGATGGGGTGATCTATGAAGATCCCGTTCCACTTAGTGCAGATGAGATCAATAGTTTTGATAATGTGAATATTATCGGAAATGCCATCTCGGGTATCAATCCGTCTGATATTGCTAAGATCGATATCTTAAAGGATGCTTCGGCTACCGCTATCTATGGTACCCGTGCTGCGAATGGTGTGATTGTGATTACTACCAAGCGAGGAGAGGTTGGGAAACCAAGACTTACTTATTCCGGAGCTTTCAGTTTTGTTCGTGCTCCAAGGTATTCGGATTTTAATTTGATGAATTCTAAGGAAAGGATTGATGTTTCTCGTGAAATGTATGAAAAGAACCTGGGGTATACGACTAATTATGACAATGTTGATCGACTAGGTTATGAAGGTGCTTTGATGAACCTTTGGGATGGCACCTATACTTTTAATCAGTTTCAGGATCAGGTTGGTTCTTTGGAATCGATGAATTCAGACTGGTTTGATGCATTGTATCGTGATTCGTTCAGTCAGCTTCATTCGATCAGTGCATCCGGAGGAGGAGAGAATTCAAAATATTACTTCTCAATGGGGTATGATAATCAGATCGGAGCAGAGAATAATGTTGATCTTAACCGTATTACAGCAAGGTCGAATCTCGATCTTGATCTTAGAGACAACCTTAAACTATCATTTAAGTTGAATGGATCCGTTCAGAAAGGTACTTATAACCACAGTTCCGTGAATCCGTTTGATGTGGCATACTATACCAGTAGAACCGTACCGATCTATCAAGATAATGGTGATTACTTTAAGCAAAGTCAGCTGATCTTATCCGAGAGTGGTGTTAACTACTATGCGGGGTACAATGCACTGCAGGAAATGGATAATTCAGAAAATAATATTACCAATAAAGATTTTACTATCGTAGCGAACCTCAGATGGGATTTTCTTAAGAATTTCAGATTTACAAGTCAGGCTAGTTACAGAAATACCACAAACCTGACAGAAGAGTGGATAACAGAAGATACTTATTATGCCGCTAAACTCAGAACTTATGACGCTTTCGAAGATCTTGTAGAAAGCAATGTAGATAAGAGTTCAATGTTGCCTTTCGGAGGTGTATATAGTGGAGGGATGGTAAGTCAGGACACGTATGATGTCATCAACCAGTTAAACTTTAATAAGGTATTCGGTGCAAAACATGTGCTCAACCTAAACCTGGGTCAGGAGGCGCGTTCTGCTAAATATTGGGGAGCGACTGGTTTTACGGTACCAGGATACAATCACTATCAGGGAAGAGGATTTATAGCATTACCTTCTCCGTCTTACGCGGTTGGGGACATCGAAGGAGGTTTGAATTATGACTATGAAGCCATGTTTGATTGGCTTACTTCTGACGGAGGTATGTCGGTATATCCAAATGTCACCGATAGAGTTCAGAATACCATGTCATGGTTTGGAATCTTTAATTATGTTTATGATAGTCGTTATGTATTGAACTTTAATATGCGTAGTGATGGTTCAAACACTTTCGGTCAGTATGAGCGCTATAAGTTTAAACCGGCATGGTCTGCTTCGGCAAGGTGGAATATTCATAATGAAAGCTTCCTTAGAAATTCGCAATCCATCGATGAATTAGCCTTAAGAGCTTCTTACGGTATAAGAGGAACGATGCCAAATGCTAGTCCGTATCTGATCCTTTCTAATTACGGAAGAAATCAGGCGATTTATTATCCGGAAAACACGGCGAGTCTTTCGCAATTTCCGAATGCGAATCTGAGATGGGAAAAGACAGAGACGATGAACTTTGGATTGAACTATAGCTTTTTTGGTGGAAAAGTTAGTGGGGCATTAGACTATGCCTATTCAAAGAGTACCGATTTGCTACAGGAACGCCCTGTGTCATTGGTAAATGGTACCGCAGTACAGTTATATAATTCTGGTAGCAAGGATGTAAGCAGCTATGAATTTGCAATAAGAACCATCAATGTACAGAATAAGGACTTTGCCTGGAGCACACATTTAAATTTTTCCTATGACAAAGACAGAGTTCTGGAGGGATTTGAGGATGGAGCTTCACAGAACCTTACCATTTATGATTATCTGGCAGGGAGTATTTACAGAGAAGGTTTCCCGACAAACGGATTCTTCTCCTATAAGTTCGATGGTCTGACTGAACAAGGGTTACCAAACTTTGAGAATCTTGTTATGGAAGATGCATCAGCTGAAGAACAGTTGAAGGCGATGTTGGTTTATGAAGGAAGCAGAGTGCCTATGTACTACGGAGGTTTCGGTACACAGATAAAAGCCGGTAATTTCAATTTCTCAGCAAACTTCACCTATAAACTTGGGTATAAAACCAGATTATTAAAACTGTATAACGGGACGCAGAACCTTCCATTGCCTTATGAGAACATGCATGGAGATTTTAACGATCGATGGAGAGTTGCAGGAGATGAAGACAATACAAACATACCTGCCATCTCAAATAATAAACTTGCGTTAACCAGTAGTACTGAGGCTGATGGAATAGATCGAATCTATATGACTAATTATGGAACGGTAGCTCCTATAGGTAGTACTTTATGGTGGATGTATGACAATAGTGATACCCGTGTAGTAAGTGCAGATCATATCAGACTTCAGACACTATCGCTTTCATATAATCTTCCGGAAAAGATCATAAACCCATTAGGGATTCAGCGATTGAATATTGGTATTCAGGGGAGTAACCTTTCTTACTGGGCGTTTGATAAGGATCTGAAAGGACAGGATCCTGATCAGGTTTCCGGAATCGGAATGCCGAGTTTACCAACGTATAGTTTGAACTTAAACATGAACTTCTAAAAGTATAACCATGAAGAAATTAATACTGATATTGACAGTTGCAACGCTGTTTAGTTGTAATAACTTCCTGGATGAAGTTGATCAGGATAAACTTATACCTGAAAAGACAGATCATTATTCGGCCTTATTGTTGAATGAATTCAACTATAATTATCCGTTGTTTAAGACAGTTGATTATATGACTGATAATGTAACCGAGGATCCGGCAGGGTTGGATTCGAGAAAATTAAGTAATAAGACTACGTATACCTGGCAGCGTGAGATCGAGATCGATGAAAATGGTAAAAATATCAGCTCGATAAATAATTCCTGGGAATATATGTATGAAGATATTGCCGTTGCTAATTATGTGATAGAGCTGGTGGATGATGCTCTGGGAGAAGAGCAGGATAATAATTATGTAAAAGGTGAAGCATATTTTATTCGGGCCTTTTCCTATTTTAATCTACTTAATCTTTATGGTCAACCTTATGACGTAACTACTGCTAATGTTGATCTGGGGGTTCCATTAAGAGAGGATATAGGAGTTGAAATTACCTATAATCGCAATACTGTTGCAGAATGTTATGCCGCGATCGAAAGTGACCTTTTAGCAGCTATTGAATTAATAGACAACAGTTCAGGTCCGCTAAGTGTGTGGCACCCAGACCTCGAAACATGTTACTTGTTGATGTCAAGAGTTAAACTGTATCAGGAACAATGGGATGAAGTGATCACCTATGCAGATATGGTTATCAATAAGGCTCCGCTTTCGCGTATTTCTGAGAGCACTCCTTTTGTTACTGAAGATAATCCTGAAATCCTGTTTTCGTTCTATGCTACGAGTCCGGCTTTCAATCTTATTAATTATGGTACAACACTTACAGAGGCATCCTATCGCGTAGATAATAAACTCATAGCATTATATGACGCTAAAGATCGCAGAAAAGATGCCTTCTTTTTAGGGATCGATGACGGTACCGGGAAAAAGTATTATCGAACCAAAAAATACGAGCGTGATCTGTATACATCTCTGGGATTTGCAAATTTCAGAGTTGGAGAAGCGTATCTGAATCGGGCTGAGGCATATGTGCAAAAAGGTGATGTTACCAATGGAATCAATGACATTAAGTCTTTGCATTCTTATCGGTTATCCGATACTTCATCTCAGACATACCCAACATCGCAGGAAGATGCTTTGGCGTTTGTCTTAGAAGAAAGAAGAAGGGAATTGTGTTTTGAAGATCATCATCGTTGGTTTGATTTAAGAAGGATGAAGAATCGTCCGGAGATCAAACATGTATATACGCTGGTGGAAGAGAACGGTACTAAATTAGGAACCGAAACCTATACCTTATTCCCGGATGATCTTAATTATACGTTACCTATTCCTATTAAGGAAAGACAAAACAATCCTTTGATCAGGAACAATGAAAGATATGAAAAGATTCCTGAAGTGAATGAGGAGATCATTCTGGATAAATCAAGTTCAACCAATTAACCAAAAAATGACCATGAAAAATATACTTTTTAAAGTACTGGGTCTGATGTTCGTATTGCTGGTTTCCTGTGAAAAGGAAGACTTTCTGGAACCTTCGAATGCTGATACGGATCGTGTGGCCGGTCAGATAGATCTTTCTATACCCGAAATAAAGAAATGGTATAATGAATTTAATATGGGTGTATTATACGAATACCATGATACACTTGATTTCGCTTATGCGGCGAGCACCGATGATGCCTCCAGAATCTGGGAAACCGTAGAGATTCCCATGATGCGTACCATTTTTGAAGATACGCTGGGAAATATGATTCCCGGAAATGAAACCCTGTATGAGGATTATCTGCTGGAAGCGGTTAAATTCTACGATACTACACTTTTTAAATATTTTGACCCGAATGGGAAGATAGCAGAATATATGCCTTATAAGGTATTGATCAGTGAATCGATCTTCAGTCCATCCTATGTTCCCGGTGGTGCCGGAACTATTCTTACTGAAAGTGAGGAACGCTATAGTTCTACTTCAAAGAATGGATTACGTGTGGTTTATAATCCACATTCGATCGTTATGACTTTCAATAAAGACAATGTGGAAGGAGATATCGAAGGCTATACCAAAGATAACTTCTATATTTTTCTGAATCGAATCATCAGTATGCATGAGCTTTATAATGAAATTCCAGCTACTTTCTTTTCAGGAAAGGCTACCTATTACGGACAGGATATGGAGATCATTTATCGGGAAGAGATGGATATCGAAGAAGAGAAGAATGTTTATGTCTTTGAAAAAGATTGGTTCTATGAAAAAGGATTTGTGGATGCACAGTATTTCTATGGATCCGGACTGAGAAATTTTTACCAATTCTATGATGAGGACGGTAACAGACTTCCATCCTATATCAAGCATGAGAAAGCCTTGGTTCCAGGATATGAATTCGTATCCGACAAGTTTATGGATGTGAGAAGTTATTTGAATGAAATGATGTTCAGAGATGCTGATGAGCTTCTGGAATTCCCGGAAAATATTCAGGAGAACATGAAAATTCTGATCGATTATTTCGAAGGAATGGGGGTAAGCATCCTGGAGATGAATCCTGATTTGGAAGTACTTAACTAGACTAAATGAAACTCAAATACATGAAAAATAATATATTATATCAAATGGTGGTTCTGGTCATAGGTTTAGTAACCTTTCAGGCCTGCCAAAATGATCCTGCATTCCCGGATCCGAATTTCGAGATTACTGATCAGCGAGTGGAAGTACGTCGGGACACAGCAGATTCCTATACCATCTCTATGGAGATGGATGTACCTAATAAAGTTCAGAATATTTCGATCCTGGATGGAATGGATTATTCTGTTATTGAAAATATCACATCCTATAACCGAGAGACAAAGTTTCAGTTCAATTATCAAGTGGATCTTACCCCTTTCGAAAAGGATACGGTTTTGAACTATATCGTCAAGGTTCTCGATCAGGATGAACGTAGTTTTAATCAGGGTATCCGAATCGATGTTAAGGGATTTTCCTATCCGGAGATAAAATTGGTGGGAGGAACTTCTATTGCTCCTGTAGCACCCGCATATGTGGTTAAAGGTTTAGTGACTACCGGATTAAATACTATCAAGACGGTAAAGGTAAGCTTTGATGGAGAAGAGCAATATGCCTATATACCGGAAGCCGAAGCAGATACGCTTCATCAGATGTCTTTAAAGCAACTTGTTTTTCTCGGAGAATTACAAGAAGGAATAAATTATGATCTGGACATCTTTATAGAGGATGATAAAGGGCAATCCTCGCTGACAACGATTAACGTAAGTAAAGGAAGTGAGATCAAGAAACCAACCCGTATCAATTATTTAAACGCTTCGGATGCATTGATCAAGATCGATCTGGAATATGATGCAGAGGAAAAAATAATTGGATTTGATTATATTTGGGAGAATGGGCAAAACTATCGTAATGAGTTTAGTTATAACGACTTGAATATGGTAGATACCCTGAAGTATTCTAATTATAATTCTTCCGGATTATTATCTTCGATATCCTACCTGTATTTTAACTACTTACCGGGTACTACGCAGCTGGAGAGCATTGAAAGTAAATATTATGATTACGATGATGATGGAAATGTTACTGAAGATGATCTGGAAGTAGAAGCTTACAATTTTGAATATGATACAGACGGAAATGTGCTTTCGTTCTACACAAATTCAAAGGTGAGTAACATCTATTATTCCGATCCTTTTAACTTGGGTGAATCCATCTATGGAGAATACTTTCAGTCAACTTCGTACTTTGGAAGTAATACACAGCGCAGACAGCATCGCGAAGACTACGACCCTGTATTAATCCCTACCTTCATGGAAGGATTACCTCCATTTGCTGTTCCAACCAGTTCAATGCTGGATGTTTATAGTGAGCTTTTCTGGAATAAGTATATGATGACCAGAACCGTTCCATCTGATCCGTCATACAGCTCAACCTACCTGAGAGAGCCTGCCTTTAGCTATGAAACAGATGATACAGGAAATATTACTGTGATCAACAGAATAAATACGTCTGGAGGGTATAATTACGAAGGAAAAACCTCAACGTATAATTTCTTTTATAATGCAGAACAATAATTAAGAGCTATATCTATGATGAAAAAAATTGGAATGATAATTTTATTGTGCGCAGGTATAATTTCTATTCAAGAAAGCAGGGCACAAAAGTTAAATATTCCAGATGAAGTTGTAGCCGTTGAATTAAAAAATGGATTTTCATATTACCTGGTTCCTTCAGAGGAGCCAGGTAAAATTTTTTTTAAGCTGGTCGCTAAAGCGGGTTCACTTACCGAAACCTCTGATAATTGGGGTTATACCCACTTTCTGGAACATATGGCCTTTAAAGGGAGTAAGAACTTTCCAGGCGACTCCTGTATCTATGAACTGGATCAGATGGGCTTGAGGATCGGTGGTGAATACAATGCTTTTGTGAACGATACCAAAACCCAGTTTGAACTTACCATTCCGGAACATAATGACGAAATGCTCCGTAAATCGCTTATGCTGATGAAGGATTGGGTGAGGGATCTTGAATTTGATTCAACTGCTTTAGAAATCGAAAAGAAAGTGGTGATCGAGGAGATCAAAAAAAGGAATAATAAAGGTCCCTTATATCTTAAAGGAACCTACCTCGAATCGAATAATGGTTTGGGAACCATTGATGAAATCAATGCTGTTTCAAGACTTAAACTCATCGACCATTACAGAAAGCATTATGATGTCGAACAGATGGCACTGGTGGTCGTAGGTGATGTTCAAAAAGAAATATTGCATGAATTCATGAAGGAATCCTTTGGTAAATTACCTAAGGCAAAACAAAAAGACCTTCGTATCTATCCGGATTTCACTCGTGAATCTATTATTGCTAACGACTATGAAGATGAACAAAAAAGAGGGAATACAACCTTAATTTTAGCCTTCAAATCACCTTCAAATGCTATAGATTCCTACCAGGATTTTAAAAATAGCCTCATCGATCAGATGGTTTGTTCAATACTTGAATATCGGTTGAGAAACAGAAAAAAAGCATTGAAAGATGCAACGGTTTCTATGGGACAAATAATTCCCGGAACCGATATGTATAATTTCAGATTACTGGGTTCAACCAAATTGTTGTTTAAAGATCGCCTTGAAACATTCAATGAGGTAATTGGTCAAATTCTTCAATATGGATTTCTAGCAGAAGAAAAGGATTATTTTTCCAAATTGATCCTTGAACGTTACGAACGTCTGGCAACGGAAAAGGTAAATACCGGAAGTGTAATTCATTATTTTCTAAGCGGAGATGTTCCTGTTACATCGAGTACCAAAAATCATATGGCTGAGAGAGTAGTTTCTGAATTGAAACTGCAGGATCTTAGGAAACGTTTAGAGGATATGCTCAAATTACATTATTCAGTAATTTTTGATAAAAACACCGCATCCTTTTCCCCTGAATTTGATAAGGAGTTGATCCGTTCTAAATTGACAATTTTCGATACGTCTGGAAATATACCTTTTAAGTATGTAAAGCCGTCAGAGACTAACCGATTTAAGATGAACAGGGTAGTGGATTCAGTCTCCCTGGATGGTGATTTTTCGCGTGAGGGACGAATCATCAATTATCGAAAGATCGATAGTTACTTGCATGAGATTGATCTTGATAACGGATACAAGGTTTTGGTGAACAAGAACGGTAAAGAAAAGGCCTTTCTCAAATTAAGGGTGAATTATGGGCTCAATACAGTAGCAGAGCAAGATCGGGCTCTTTATGAAAATGTACAACGTTTCCTTAGTGATGGCATTGGTAATTATGACAGTAAAGAGTTGTATAAATTACAAAGGAATATGAATGTTCACGACAATACAGATATCGGTGATTTTGATTATGAATATGAGGCTACAGGTCCTTCGTCCGGGGTTGAAAATGTATTGAAAAACTTTAATTTATTCATTACAAAACCTCGTAGGAATGCAGCTGAAGTAATAATGGCTGATTATAATACCTTTAAAGGCAGATCGCATGCGGAAGATTATGATCAGGAACGCGAAATTTACAGAAAACGCATTGCCGGATCATATTTGTCAAAACCCGAAGATTCCCTGGTTTCTATTGAAGCTATTCAAAGAATTTTAGAGCATGAAGAGAAGATCAGTGGTATTACTGATGGATCGGTAATCTATATCAGTGGCGATCTTCCGGAGGATATAGATGCACTTATTGCCCGCTATATAGGCGGAATTCCACGGCGCAAAGCTCCGGTATTACAAACTGAGAAGCATTTGAATGAATCTTTTGAACCGGCAGTTCGGGAATTTGAAGGAAAACAAGATCTGGCATTGATCGATTTTATGTTCCGATATCGTCCGCAAAGAAAATTGACCATGAAAGATCAGCTACTAATGGAAGGATTGGCTCAATATGGACGGTTTAAACTTTTTGAAATTCTCAGAAGGAAATATGGACTTATCTATGCTATGGGAACCAGTGCTTTTAGCGGAAATACCCCGGAACCTGCCGGGGGTGTTAGTATTCGCTATATGATCGAACCGTTGAATATACCTCGTTCTGTTGAAATCATGAAGAAGGAGGTATTTGAACCTATGAGCCTGGGCATGCTTAAGGATTCAGAGATGGAAGCCTTTAAGGCCATGATCGGGAGTCCTTACCTGATCTATTTCTATGATGAAGATCGCTTGAGTGAACCCTATTTAAAATGGATTCAGGATTATGGACACGCCTGGTCGTATGATGAGATTCAGGCTATGATAGAAAACCTGACTTCGGAAGAAATAAGGCAGGTCATGAAAAAGGTTATCGATCCCGAAGATCCTTTTCTGATCATTCGAAGACCCGATAAAAAGGAAAATTTAAATTAGTAATAAAGGTGTTAATTATTTTAACACCTTTTTTTTTAGGGTTATGTCACTCTCTTCAACATTCTGAACGTCCTTATAACAGATTGATAAACCTAATAGCTATTGGTTTATAATTTATTAACTCGAAAACTTAAATAATGAATAAACGATTGATCATTCTACTATTCTTGTCCTTGTTAGGTCAGGTTTGGAATTCAAAGGCTCAGGGTATCGAATTCGAACATATATCTCTGGAAGATGCTTTGCAAATGGCTGCTAAGGAAGAAAAGTTGGTTTTCATCGACTTTTATACAGAATGGTGTGCACCCTGCAAGGTGATGACTAAAAATATCTTTCCTCTGGAGAGCGTTGGAAACTATTTCAATAAGAATTTCATAAGTATTAAACTGGATGCAGAAAAGGAGGGTAAAGGAGCTGCCGGAAAATATAATATTTCAGCCTACCCAACTTTTTTATTCCTGAATCCCAAAGGTGATGTGGTTTATCTCGATACAGGTTCTAAACCAGAAAGCGACTTTATTGAATTAGGTGAGAAGGTAATCGCTTCGCTACATGATAAATATAGTCTTGAAAAACTTAATTCAATGTATGCAGAGAAATCAGAGGATGAATCATTCCTGAAGATCTATATCAAAAAACTTAAGGAATATGGTCAGTCGCCCACCGAAGCGATAGAGCAGTGGTTAAAATATCAGACGGAATTCCCCAATGATCATGTGAGAATGATGGAATTTTATCTTGAAAATATCACGTATATGGAAGTAGGAGGAATGGCAGCGAAAATTTTTGCAAACAATCGTGCGGAGTATATGGATATCGCAACCCGAATGGAAGCACAGCGTATTGAAAAATTCAAACTTCATATGCTTGCGAATACCAGAGAGAATGCGATCAGGAATAATGATGTGTCAAAAATGAAATTATTTCTTGATGCGTATAAAGCGTTACCCATAGCAATGAAAACAAGCGGAAGAGAACCTTTCTATGAAATGGAATATTATCAAATGAAGAAAGATTCAAAAACATATTCCGCATTGGCCGAAACGTTTATGGAGTCCAGAATGAATGCAAAATCAATAGCCGAAATAAAGAAAGAAGATCTGGAGACCTATGAGAAAAAACGAAGTGCCTATGAAGGTATGCCCAGTTATTATAGTGCCGGGATTCTGACCAAATTGAAGCAAGGTGTTCAGGCAACCGAAATGATCGAAAATATAGCTAAAGTGGGCTCGGGTTATCTTGTTTTAAATGAAGGGCGAAAGGAGTTCAGGACTTTGGATAAATGGATCGAATATGGATATGAGTTAATTCCAGATTCGTATATACTGGATAATCTTAAGGCGAAACTTTTAATGAAACAAGGGAAGACGGAAAAGGCAATTGCCCTTAAAGAAAAAGCATTAGAGAATTGGCCGGACAGCGATAAAAAGAAAGTAAGTATTGCGTACGAATTGAAAACCATGAAAAACCAAACGATATAAATAGATGAAAATGTTTAAAAATATAGTACTGGTAATTATTCTCGCATTTCCTGTGTCAATCATAGCTCAGGGTATTCATTTTGAAGACCTCAGTCTTGAAGAAGCTTTGAAAAAGGCAAAAATGGAAGACAAGACAGTATTCATCGATGGTTATGCTACCTGGTGTGGCCCTTGTAAATTGATGGAAAAAACTGTGTTTAAGGAGCAGGAGGTAGGGGATTATTTCAGGGAACATTTTATCGCCCTGAAAGTTGATGTGGAAAGAGGAGAAGGCCCTCAGATCAAATCAAAGTATGGAATTACGGGTCTTCCGGGGTATGTGTTCATCGATGGAAATGATGAAGTGGTGTATCGTTTTGCTGAGTCGATGTCAACAGAAGAATTTCTTGACGAGTGCAAGAAGGCTCATGGTTTTGCAAGTTCTCCAAATAGTTTGGGAAGAATGGCGGAAAAGTATGAGTCAGAAAAGGATAATGAATCCTTTCTAAAGAACTATTTAAAGGTGTTGAAGGATGCCAATGCAACGGATTATTACGATATACTAGAACATTTTCTGGCTATTCAAACATCGATTCCTGAGGAGAGCAAAGAAATGGTAATGTTATTGGCAGATCATTATCAGCTACTCATTTTCGGGGGTAAGGCTGAAAAGATCATTAATGACAACCTCTATTCGGATGCATGGAACCAATATGTTAGGAAAGATATTCGTGAAATTTACCAGAAAATTCCAAAGAGTATGGTGATGGCAACAACAGAATATGCAATTGCCAGGAAAGATTCCACTATTCTTGAATTGACGATGGAAAAGGCTGCGGAGATAGGGGTTAATGTAGATAAGGCACAACGAAAGCGAAGCTATATTTATTTCTATTTAAAATCAGGACAAGGTGAAAAATATAAAGCGCTGGTTCGACCAGACCATGAAGCCTTTGTCAATGGTATCGACGTTGAAGATACAAGATCATTTTACCTGGATTGGCTGAAACGAAAAGCTGAAGGAGATCCGGAAGCCCTTAGACTCCACCCATACGCTGAACGCTGGAGTACACAGATAGCTCAAATGGTGGAGGATTACTCCAAATTCGTACAAACGGAAAGGGATAAAGCGGACGTGCAACGCTGGATGAAAGTCGCCTATGATATCATCCCTTATGATCCGATCATAATGAGTACGTATGCGAATGTTTTGTATATGTATGGAGATAAGGATAAAGCACTTGAAATTAAGGAGGAAGCCTTCGAACTAGCACAGAAGGAGGATCTGAAAAGAGCATCCGGAATCCTTGCCGATCTTGAGATGATGAAGGAAGGTGATGAGATCACATTGTATTAGTCTGAATTAAAACATACATACCGTATATAGCCCCCTGATAAACTTATTTGTCAAGTAATTTGATGGTATTTTTAGATTTAGCGAAACAAATGGGGGGCTTTTACTTTAAAATTTATAGGGAATGACAAAAAAATTAACAGGCTTATTACTGTTGCTGTTCGGCACGACTATGGCTTTCGGACAGCAATTTTCGAACCTTGATCAGGAAATTCCTTTCGACAGCCGTATTCGTACAGGCGTATTACCCAACGGTATTACCTATTACGTTATGAATAATCCGCATCCTGCGGGTAAAGCGAGTTATTATATTTATCAGAATGTAGGTGCTGTTCTCGAGAATGATGATCAGGATGGTTTAGCACATTTTCTGGAACATATGGCCTTCAATGGTACCAGTACCTATCCTGGAAACAGTATGCTGGATATGCTGGAACGATATGGTGTTAAGTTTGGGAAGGATGTAAATGCCTATACAGCTCTTAACGAAACGGTATATAACATTAGTCGTGTTCCATCGGAAAATGAGAAACTGATCGATTCCTGTCTGTATATCTTAAGAGACTGGTGTAATGAACTTACGTTGGAAACCAAAGAGATTGATGCAGAAAGGGGAGTGATTACGGAAGAATGGCGTTCCCGATACAATGCAGGTTATCGTTTAGGAGAAAAAATAAACCCAACCTTATACAACGGTACGATTTACGGAGTAAGGAATGTTATCGGGAATATGGATGTCGTAAAAAACTTTGATCCTGAGACATTAAGGCAATTCTATCACGACTGGTATCGAACTGATCTTCAGGCGGTAGCCATTGTGGGGGATATCGATGCAGAAAAGGTGGAAAAAAGAGTCATTGAACTTTTTTCAGCTATTCCGGCCGTGAAAAATGCGAAACCGCGTAATAGCATTGAAATTCCGGATAGTATCGATGATCAGTACGCACTGGCTACAGATACAGAATTAAAATACGGGACGATAACGCTTAGTATTCGCCACAAAGACGAAACCACGAATACCTATGGTTCTTTACGAAAGATGTACGTTAAGAACATGTTCAATGGCTTGATGAAAAAACGTTTGGGTGAGTTGGTTGCGGATGGAGATGCACCTTTCCTGGGGGGAAGCATATACTATAAAAGTTTGGTAAAAGGTTATAATTCATTGGATATTGTTGCAAAAGCAAGAGAAGATGCAATGCTCCCGGCATTCAGGTCGGTTTATGCAGAACTTGAAAGGGTTTTGCAGTATGGTTTTACCGAAGGAGAACTGGACCGAATGAAAAAGAACATGCTCGCGGCCGCGGAGAAACAGTTCAGAAATAGTGGTCATATGCCTTCGGAGAATTATTGTAAATCATTGAAGACCGCATTCCTGGAAGGGTATTCTGTTTCTGATCCACAGTTTAAGTATGACTTTGTTAAGGAGGTGATCCCTTCGATCACTCTGGAAGATATCACGGCATTTGCACAAGAAAATGTAGTTGAAATGAATCGTGTATTTACGGTAACCGGTCCCGTAATTGAAGATTTTACCTATCCGGAACTGAATGAACTTCAGGCAGCTATTCAGGAGGTGGAATTATTAGATCTGGAACCATATCAGGATAGTGTACCGGAAGATATGAAGCTACTGTCCTATGAGCCAAAGGGAGGAAAGATACTTGAGGAGAAACGATTAGACGATTTCAAAGCGGTGGAATGGAAGCTTTCAAATGGAACAAGGGTAGTTTACAGATACAGCAATTTTCAAAGATCGAATATTTCCCTGAAAGCGGTTAGTTACGGAGGATCTTCATTATATCCTGTCGAAGATCTCCCCTCGTATAACAGTGCAGGTAAAATGATCGGAGGCTTCGGTATTGGATCTTTTGATGCGGTGAGCTATGGAAAGATAATGACAGGGAGTTCTGCAAAAAGCAGTTTTTACATGGGAAAAACCTCTGAAACAGTGACAGCCAGTGCAGAGCCGAAAGATTTGGAAACCATGATGAAATTGGTATACATGCGTTTCGAAGAACCGAGATTTGATGAGGATAAATTTGACAATTTATTGGCTCGAAGCATAGTATCGATGGAAAGTAATCCGGAGACCGCAGAATCGGTAATGAGAGATACGGTCGATGCTATTCTAAGGGGTAATGATCCAAGACATGTCAGATCGGATATCAATTTTTTAAGGTCGGTAGATTTTGATCGCATGGTTGAAATATATAAAGAGCGATTTGATGATGCATCAGATTTCACGTTCTTCATCGTTGGGAATGTAAAAGAGAAGCGTATCCGCACCTTGGTTGAGAAATATATCGGGGCACTTAATGGAAAGGGTTCAAAAGAGGCCTATATCACTTATGAGGATCATTTTCCAGAGGGGGAGAACCATCATAAGATCACCGTTGCCATGGAACATCCAAAGGCAACCTATATGATGAAAATGAAGGATAATTTTCGATATAACCGTAAGCGATTAATCGAACATTCGATAATGGGATATATTCTTAACCTTCGGTTTACCGAAAATATTCGAGAAAAAGAAGGAGGAACTTATGGAGTAAGAGTCAATGCATCTGCCAGTAGAGTTCCCAGAGAAGAACTTTCCCTGGATATATCATTTAGCTGCGATCCGGAAAGAGTAGATCATTTAAAAGACCTCGTTTATAAAGAACTGGAGATCATTCAATCAGAAGTCCGTGAAAATGACCTAGAAAAGGTTCTTCAAAACCTGAAGAAGACCACAGCCAACAGAATGCATAGTAATAAATTCTGGATGGATGCATTGGAACGTTATTATGAGAATGGAGAAGATATGACACAAACGGCCTATCTGGAGGAGATTCTGGATAAGGTTACTACGAAAGACATACAAAGATCAGCTCGCCGGTTCCTGAAGAATGCTGACCTTCTGGATATAATTTTTGTGCCGGAAGAAGCTGCTCAAAAGACGGCGTTAAAGACAGTAAACCAGAGTTTCTAAGGGTTTCATTTATAATTATTATTTTTTAAGTTTTAGTATTAAGAACCCTCCTGAAATACGGAGGGTTTTTCATGCCTGAAATCATAGGAGTTGTCGGAATAGAGGTGTGTTAGCGTTCCGATATCCCTGGAAGGTTTGACTACTGCAAAAAAGGATATATAATGAATTCGTTGTGGTAAAACGGCATAAAAAAACCTCACTATCCAAAAGGATAATGAGGCTCGACATAAACTAACTTAATTAATCAAAAATTTAAATATAGTTTCATATCAGGGTAGTGGTTAGGTTGCTATTCTGGTTTGAATATCCAGGTCCATCCGGTTCCTCCTGAGTTACTTGGGTTGTAAAGTATCATTCGTTCTTCGGTGAGTTCGATGATGGTATACAATCCATTCGGATTACCCCAGGGTTCTTCAAATCCAAGGATATTTCCACCGTTAATTTGTAATGTCATATTCTCTGTATCCAATGCAAAACCTGCTAATTGAGGAGAAGCACTTTCGTTAGCCCAATAAGTGAAATTGGCAGCACCATCAAGATCGAACTTCATTTTTCCCGCAGCATCCTGTGGTGGACAACAATCACCGGCAGCATTCCACCAGGCAGATTCCCAGGCAGATGGATCATTTGGCGGAGACATATACCACCAACGTTGACCATCAGGAGAGGGCCCCCCTGCAAAAACCCAGGTCTTTCCTTCCGAGGTATTCTCACTCACCAGATCATACCAATCCTGTTCCAACGGACTGTCGAGAACGTCGATCTGTACATCGATAGTCTTGGTGAAGAATTCCTTTCCAAGAGTTCCTACATAGGTAAAGGTAGAGGTTCCCGGAATTGGATAAACAAATTCCACTCTGTTCGTCAGGGCTTGTCCGATGTTATAGTCCCAATAACCTGTAATACCCGGACTAACCATTTCTAATTGGATCTTATTACCTCCTGGAGTACTTTGGGTGGCGACGAGTTCCACGCCATCTACATCGGTGGAGTTCTCTAAATAATCTGGGTCTTCAATAGGCTGACAGGCGGTCGCCAATACTATCAGACCTACACCCAAAATTCTTTTTATATTATGCAATTTCATAATTTTTAAATTTTAAGGATTATTAATTTACCATCCAGGGTTTTGTTCATAAGCACCGTTTGATAACCTGATCTCGGATTCAGGAACAGGAACGAGTCCTTTAGTTTCAGGTCTGTATTGAACACTGTAAACAGCATCTACTCCTGAATTCCTTACATTGATCTGATCACCAAAAGCATTATTTACATCTCCCCAGCGTACCAGGTCGAACCAGCGTAAACCTTCAAATGCGAATTCATGCATACGTTCTTCTTTGATGGCATCCAATGAATACCCTATTGAACTTAATCCGGCTCGGTTACGTACTGCATTCATTCCGTCAGCAGTTTCGGAGATCTCTGAATGCATTAAGAGCACATCGGCATAACGCATATAGATGAAATCCTGTGCTGCCCAGAGTTGTAACGGATCCCCGTTATTCATGTCATACAGGAAGTAGAACATCCCTTTAACCCCATCTTCTCCATCGGGGTCATCATGTTGTAATGTGGTGTATTTCTTATTGAAAAGCCCTGTTTCATGATCTCCTTTATCCTGTTGATATCCACCAGTTCCTTGTTCTGCATCCCACATTTGTAAGATAGAACCTTTTTTACGTGGATCTGCATCATCCCAGGAATTCCATAATTTCGGATTTACAGGGCCCCAACCCCATCCTTGACCGAAGGGAACCATGGAGTTATCTCTGATACCAAAGAAAAGCGGAGTACGGTTGTTATATTCCTGACCCCAATCCCAGTTAGTAGTGGAATAACGAAGTACGAACATACTTTCTGGATTTCCGGTTCCAAAGGTCGGACTTAGTCCATCCTGGCCTACCCATTCCAGACCTTCATTTTCAGCCCAGGGTAACACTGTGGTTCCTGCGCTTTGATTTACATAGGAATAAGGCCAAATGTTTCTAAAATCATCCGCCAAGGCATAAGTACTGTTATTCATACAATCTTCGAGATAAGACAATACATTCGCTTTGGTGATCGAACCTCCAGCCTCACCCGCTAAAGGGATCTCACTGGTAGCCTGCCCTTCAATATTGGTCATATAGCCCGTATAGAATAAATAAACCCGTGCCATGTAGGCTTCAGCCACCCATTTATTAGCATGCCCGTATTGGGAAGTTGGAATTTGCGAAAATGGAATAGCAGGCATAGTTTCTATAGCCATTTTAAGGTCAGATGCGATCTGTCCAAAGGTTTCAGTATAACTGGATCGTGCAACATCTCTAGCGCCTTCCACTTCAGTGATCAACGGCATACCGCCAAAAAACTTTGCTGCTCTGAAATAAAAGAATGCTCTCATAAAATAGGCTTCGCCTAAAGTTTGCATTTTGAATTGTTCAGCTTCCTGTTCAGATTCAAAAAATTCAGAGTAATCAGATTCTGCCACTTTGGAAATAATGATATTTGCTCTGGTCGCACCGTTATAGGTTTCAATCCAAAGATCACGATAAGTGTCTTCAGCTGGATCCATAAATGCATCCACATTCTTGGCGGAAATATCATCAGGACCACCACCACCTAACATTAGGTCTGAAAGAAGGTTGGCAGCAATACTTTCATTACTATGCGGATTCCCTACATAAAGGGCGTTATATACACCAGACATAGCCTCATCGATATCTTTAGGTGTTCTATAGAAGTTCTCATAACTTTTTTCATATAAGTTATCAGTATCCAGAAAGTCGTTATTACAACTCGAAGAGACGGTCGCTGCTGCAATAGATAGTATATAAACTAGTTTTTTCATTTTCTTCTAATTTTTAATTAAAAATCTACATTCAGTCCGAACATTACCGTTCTTGGAAGCGGGTATAATCCCAGGTCAATTCCGGATGCCCAACTGGCATCATGCCCGAAAGAAACTTCGGGATCCATTCCGTCATATCCTGTAAAGGTGTACAGGTTGTTCACTGCCATATAAACTTTGATATCTGAGATATAGTTTACATTCTTTAATTGATTCCTTAAACTATAACCTACTGTTAAGTTACTGATTCTTAAGTAATCTGCATCATGCATATAGATGTCTGATACATAATTTGTGTTTCTGTTCGAAACGGAACTAAGTCGTGGAATCCTGTCTGAAGTTCCTTCGCCATGCCAGCGTTGAAAGATCTGAGTGGTATAGTTTTGAGTAGGGGAGTCAGCAAATGAACGATAAGACTGCATTACCTGCATTCCGAATTTACCGGCCATTGTTGCATTTGCGTAAAATCCTTTATATTCCGCATTGAGCTGGATACCTAGTTCAAAATCTGGTAATGGACTACCTAATTCCACCTTATCTGCTTCGTCGATTACCCCATCCTGGTTCTGATCTACAAATTTCACATCTCCCGGACGTTGGTCACTGAAGTAAGGTGTACCGTCGGTCGGTTTTACCCATGCATCCACATCATCCTGATTTTGTAAAAGTCCGTCGGTTTCAAATCCATAGAAATAGCCAATCGGATAACCTACCTGTACTCTTGATACCGGAGCAGTTCCTTGAGATAAAACATGACTTGGCCCCTGAATGATTCCTTCAGCATTATTCAATTTGGTTACCTCATTCTTATTATAGGCACCACTTACAGTTACTCCGTATTTGAAATCTCCGGAATTGTCATTCCATCCCACCATCACTTCAAATCCTGTATTTTTTACATCACCTCCATTGATATATGGAGCTGCAGCACCAGCGGTACCTAATAGCGGAGCCAAAACAAGCCAGTCTTTAGTTGATTTGTCATACCAATCTGCAGTGAAGGTCAATCTGGAATCAAAGAATCGCATATCCACACCAAAGTTCAGCTGCTCTGAGGTTTCCCAACCGATGTCTGGATTAGAAACCCGTGCAGGGATTGCTGTAGCCCCGGAAATAGGTTTGGTATCTCCGAAGAAATATCCTGGATTCACATAGGATAGTGTAGTCGTATAATAGAAGTTAGGAATGGATTGATTTCCATTTTGACCCCAGCTTCCACGTAATTTGATAAAAGTACCGGAATCTCCCATAAAATCCTCTTTACTGATAACCCATCCAGCGGAAACTGAAGGGAAATATCCCCAACGAAAATCTTCAGCGAAGTTAGAAGAGCCATCTGCTCTTATACTACCTGATAGAAGATACTTTTCTTTATAGTTATACTGAACCCTGGCAATATATGACATGAGTCCGCCACCACCGGCAGCCCAGTCGGCTCCCCAGGTATTGATCGATCCAATATCCGATTTGTCAACGTTGTTCAGGAAGGCATAGTCAGGTAATCCGAAACGCGTGTTAGCCATACTACCACCTACTTCATTGTTGATCTGATTCTTGTAAAGTTCGTTACCGATCATCGCATTGAATTTATGATCACCAAGCTCAAAATCATAGGTTAGCGTATTCGTAAAAGTCCAGTTATTTCCAAAATACTGACTTTGAGAAGCCCCGTCGACAGAGTTGTTATATAGCGCTCCAAGTGCATAGGTTGGTGTCCAGGATCTACTATGTCCGAACCAGGCATCCACACCATAGGAAGAGCGGAATTTGAGGTTCTTAATAGGTTCGATCTGCAAATAGACGTTTCCAACGATGGAATTTGACTTGTTCCCTAAGTTCGCATAATTATGGCGATAGAACATAATTGCCAATGGATTATGTTGAAAATTGGAAATCCCTTCCATAGTAGGGGTAAATCCGAATTGGTTTGGAGATTTATCCCAGTATGCTGGCATTAACGGATGTTGTATCAATGCATTATGAAGGTCGTTCCAATAAATATTTCCGGTAGCTACACTTCGGTTCTCTGAATTCGTATAGGTGAAATTCTCACCCATTGTTATGATTGAATGACTGTTATTCTTAAAAAGTACGAACTCGGTGTTCATACGGGTAGTAAGTCTTTTGAATCCTGCATTCGTAAGATCACCTCCGAGCATCCCTGTCTGGTCGAAATAGGAAGCTCCAAAAGAATATACGATATCTTCACTTCCTCCGGTGATATTGATAGAGTGATTAGAGATCGGAGCGTTTTTGGTGGTCATCTCATCAATCCAGTTTGTGCCTTCCCAGCCATTTTGTAACATGGCCCAAACATCTTCACCTAACTGAGTTCCCAGATCACCTGAAAAGTTGTTATTCAGCCAGCTGTTATTCAAAATTCTTGATTGCCAGTCATAGGGCGCTAAGCCGTCATTTACTCGACCTTCATCCATGATATACATGTATTCCTGGGCATTCAGTGGCGTTAAATTCTTATAGATGTTTTGAAATCCATAATAAGTTTCATAATGTACCTGAGCCTGACGCCCTTTTCTACCTTTTCGGGTAGTTACCAGTACCACCCCGTTAGCCGCACGTGAACCATAGATCGCTGCAGACGCCGCATCCTTTAAAACGTCAATACTTTCTATGTCTCCGGAACTCAGATAATCGATATTTCCTGTGGCAACACCATCAACAATATAGAGAGGGTTAGAACTTCCCGTTGTACCCAGACCTCGAATAGTTACCTTGGTTCCTGCCCCGGGTTGCCCACTGTTTCGTGTAATACTTACCCCAGGAGTCACCCCTTGCAGTGCCTCCATTGCGGTGGCCGTGTTCAGACGGGCTATGTCTTCTCCTTTTACATTGACATTGGCCCCGGTTGTCAGCGCTTTCTTCTGAACACCATATCCTACAACCACAACCTCTTCCAAAGATTCAAGAGATTCTTCCAGAACCGCGTTGATGGTAGCATTCGTACCCACCGCAATCCGTTTCTCCTGCATCCCGACATATGAAAAGATCAAAAAGTCGTTCGGTCCGACATTATTGATGGTATAGTTACCGTCAAAGTCTGTCATGGTTCCGTTATTCGTACCCTCAACCATTACCGAAACACCCGGCAGTGGCATATTGGTAGCGTCAGTAACGTTTCCTGAAATGGTCCGGGTCTGTGAGAACGCCTGTTGCGTACAAACCATGACCAAAGCAATAAACATGAATTTAAACTTTAGCATCATATTAATCATTTAAGTTATTAAGTTAGTGTTGAGCTTTCTATTACGATATTCGTTCCTGAACTATGCATCTAAAGGATGTAAAAGATGATAAATGCGAGTAAACTGATGATCGCTGCCATCAGTAATATTTCGCTCAGGTACTTCCATCGGAATTTTGAAAATCTCTTAGTCATTATGTAAATGTGAAAAATATCTTAAATAATTGTTAGGAGGATTTGAGCAACCGTTGCAACAAATGATGCAATCTTTGAGAAAAACTACGAGTATGCAACATCTATTTCGGCTGGATGCTACATTTGTTGCATCAGGTGTTAATGTGTTAATTTTGAAGTTGTTAAAGTAGCGAAGGGTAATTGGCTAACCCGGCGATGATCCCGTTCCCGATTTTTCGGGACAACTGTGGCGAGGGGGGAGTGTCTCCCCAATTATCGGGATTCATCCCTAATTCAGGCAAGCCTGCCTTAGGTTTCGTCGAGTGTCACCGCAATCATAGTGCTGACGCACGATGATGCTTGAGTGTCGTTTTTTGTTTCGCACAATTATTAATACAGGGACATGATGACTTGAGCTTATTATAATAGGCGATCCTTTGATCGCTATTTATAATGTTGTTTTGATTTTTTGAAAGTGTTGCCTTCAGCAACATAATATATACACAAAGTTGGTAAAACTGATAGCCGAAGGCTAAAGATACCTTGAGCCTGCGAAGCATAAATAACTCAGGTCACTCTTACATTTAAAATCAACAAGCATTAAATAACGACGACACACCTGTCTCACCGTAGGCCGAGACCGGGATCGTTACTCCAATTTAAATCTTAACGGGTTGAACTTCTGTGGGTAAAATACCGAAGTTCTGCTTAAAGCACTTGGAAAAATAGGAGGGAGAGGCAAAGCCAACAGCATAGCATACGTTTCCAATATTGGTGTTTCCG
Source organism: Robertkochia solimangrovi (assembly GCF_007279655.1). Taxonomy (GTDB): domain Bacteria; phylum Bacteroidota; class Bacteroidia; order Flavobacteriales; family Flavobacteriaceae; genus Robertkochia; species Robertkochia solimangrovi. The sequence goes on from NZ_QKWN01000002.1 coordinate 205,585, forward strand.
GATTCAAGAATTTGCCTGGCTTTTTGAAGTCTAACATTTCTGATGAATTCATTCGGTGACTGATCGGTAAGCGATTTAATCTTACGATAGACCTGACTGCGACTCAGATTTAATTTATTGGCCAGAGATTCCACACTGATATCAGGATCACTGATATTTTCATTGATATAGAAGAACACCTTTTCTATGAATTCTTTATCCAGAGAATTCGTCTGCATATCTTGTGGCAGATCAGAAATGATACTGAAATATTTATTGAAGATCAGCTGTCGACTGGTGATGAGTTGTGATATTCGTAGTTTTAGCAGTTTTAGATTGAACGGTTTAACCATATAAGCATCAGCACCTATTTCAATCCCTTCGATTCGGTCATTGATGGTGGCTTTAGCGGTTAGCATCAGAATTGGAATATGGCTGGTTCTGATATCCGATTTGACCTGCTTACAGAACTCAAACCCATTCATTTCCGGCATAAGCACGTCAGTAAGGATTACGTCCGGTTGATTTTCATTGGCAAGATCCAGTCCTTCCTTTCCATTCTTAGCCGTAATGATCTTGTATTGCTCCTTTAATTCATTCTTCAGATAGTTTCTGAGATCAGCATTATCTTCTACGATCAATAAGGTTCGGGAACAATTTGCTATCGTGGCAGCTTTCTGAGCTTCCATCGTTTCAGAGATTCCGGTCCCGGGTATGGTTTTACGCTGATTGGTCTGTTCGCTGATTTCGGTGATGATCTCCTCTTCAGAGAAATGATCCTTTCCAGCTGGGATACTGATCTTGATCGTGGTCCCCTGACCGAGTTCACTTTCCACTTTGATCTCTCCTTTGTGCAGTTCTACAAAGCTTCTCACAACTTCCAGTCCGATCCCGGTACCACCATAGTAATTTTTATTCAGGCTTTCTATCTGATAGAATCGTTCGAACATTTTATCAATCTCCTCTTTGGCAATACCCGGCCCTGTATCGGAGATCGTGATTTCTACTGATTTTGACACAAAACCAGGAGCAACTCCGGGAAAGGCACATAGATCATCTTTTGCAAAGAGTTCGATATTGATCTTACCACCATCCGGTGTAAATTTAAATGCATTAGATAGTAAATTGAACATGATCTTTTCAATCATATTTTCATCACCCCAGATACGCAGGTCTTGTGTGTTGGTGATAAGGCCGAGATGTATATTACGGGTATAAGCCTCATCCTTAAAATGTTCCGTAACATCCGATGCCAGTGCTCTCAGGTTGAATTGACGTGCTTTGACCCTTAATTTGCGGTATTCCAATTTTCTAAAATCGAGCAATTCATTGATAAGACGATGAAGTCGGTAGGTATTCTTATAAATGATCTTATGTTTTTCACGAATGCGCTGACTCAAAGACATATCCTCATTATTCAGAAGATCTTCCAGGGGATTCATGATCAGTGTAAGCGGCGTTCTGAATTCATGTGATATATTGGTAAAGAACTGAAATTTCTTTTCGTTCAATTCGTTTTCCTGAGCCCTTTTTGCACGTTCGTTCTCCGCAAGCTGCTTCTCTCTGATTCTGCTTTGCGTTAATTTGTTCAATAGAATCACACCACAGATAAAGAGTAGGAGATATGCCAGCAACGCCAAATTGGTTTTCCACCAGGGTGGAAGTACGGTAATCTTCAGTTCTAATGGGTTTTCATTCCACACTCCATCATTATTGGAAGATTTTAATTTAAAGGTGTAGTTTCCCGGGTCCAGGTTTGTATAGGTTGCATTCCTAACATTTCCCACATAATTCCAGCTATTCTCATAGCCTTCCAAATAATAAGCGAACTCATTTTCTTCCGGACGGGTAAAATTGATCCCGGAATATTCTATAGTGAAAACCGATTGACTGGCATTCAAGGAAATACTATCGGTAACGGTAATAACCTTTTGCAAGGGTGAATTCTTCTGGAAAGGTGAAACCTTGGTGTTGAACAGTTTGAATTCGGTCAGGTAAAGTGAATTCTCATTCTTATTGACTGGAATTCTGTCTGGATCGAAGTAATCCACACCCTGATAATTTCCGAAATATATATTACCGTTCGAACATTCAAAGACTGCGTTTAAATTAAAATCATTGCAGATCAACCCATCATTCTTTGTGTAATGGGAAAAACTGCCATTGGACATATCGAGTTTTGCAATTCCCGCATTTCCTGAAAACCAGATATTTCCGTTCTTACTTTCGATTATGCTGCAAATATTATCGAATATCAGTCCGTTTTGTCGGTTATACCAGGTGATTTCTCCGGTTTTAGGATCCACTCGGCACATTCCGGCACCTTTTGTACCTACCCAAATCGCATGATCCCTGCTTTCAAATAGTGAGAGGACATGATTCGCAGTGATCTGATTCCCGAATTTCTCAGATAACTTCCTGTTTAAGGATGTTACTTCAAATTCTTCCCCAGTCAATTTTCGAATCTTATAAAGTCCTTTGGTTGTACCGATCCATATATTGTTTTTTTGGTCTGTTAGAATTTTCCAGATATTACTGCTGGAAATATGATTTTGTTCAAAGATCGCTTCGTTATGATTGGTGATCTTATGATCAGTAGGGGTGATCGAGCAAACTCCGTTATTGAAGGTACCGATCCATATGGTTCCTTCCGTGTCTTCTGCTAAACTAACAATAGTGTTTGAACTTAGCGCGTTATTTGTATTTTCGGTATTATAATTTATGAATTTTCGGCTTCCTTTTTTGAGGAAGTACAATCCATTATCCCAGCTACCGGCCCAGATGTTTCCTTTCTTATCGATGCATAATGATTGTATATAATCAGAAGTTAAACCCTGGTAACTATGCTTGTCAGATGAATTGATATGTTGAAATTCATTAGTAGCAAGGTCGACCACATCGATCCCACCACCATCCATAGCAATCCAGAATCTACCTTCTTTATCCTGAACTATAGACTTCACTGATCCGGATTGTAATGAATTCGTATTGTTATACAGACTTTCAATGTCCTGGAACTTGTCGTATAGCTCGTCGTGAATCGCAACACCCTTGTTGTAATATCCAAGCCAGATCTTTTCATCCTTATCTCTGAAAAGGGACCAGATTGAATTTGATAATAAACTTTTTTCATTCCGCTTGCTGGTAACGTAATGATGTATGACCGCTCCATCAGTATTGATATGATAAAGACCGTCATTTTCCGTCCCACATAACAAACCTCCGTTTTCCAAAGGTAGTATGGAGAATATCGGATGGTCTGAGATTGGTGAGACCATGATCTTTTCACCAAATTTTCTCGAATCGGTCTCTGCAGCTATTTTTATCAAACCGGCACGATAAGAGCCCAGCCATAGATTTCCTGACGGATCGAATTTTAAAGATTCAAGGGCTTCCGTAATTTTTTTATCTCCAAATACGGAATGCTGTATGCTGTTGGTCTTCGGATCAAACTCCATCAGACCAAGCGTAGTTGCTGCATAGATCTTTCCGGTTTCATCACGGGTCAGGGCAAGCACATTTACTCTGTCAAATGGTTCAGCTGTAATTGTTTTAACGGGCTTAACCGAAAAATTATCCGGATCAACCATAAACATCCCATTGTCATAGGTCCCGACGAGCAATTTTCCCGTAGTACTTTCGGTGATACTTTTTATGGCGATATAATCATTGAGGTAGTCACCAAAATTTCCATTCGGAATATCTATAAAATGATCATTGTCCCGATCATAGAGATTAAGTCCGTTCTCTGTACCAACCCACAAGCGCTGCTTTGAGTCCAGGAAGGTAGTGTAAACCACACTGCTTTTTAGAGAGGAGGTATCATTAAGAACATGATTATAGCCTTTATACTCCATTCCATCATAACGAAATAATCCCGATCCATTAGTAGACATCCAGATAAATCCGTAATCATCCTGATTGATGGAATAGATACCAGCTTTAGGCATGTCATCATTCACACTCACAAAACTGAATTTTGGAGATTCAATCTGTGCCTGTAGCATAAAGCTTATCAGGAAGCAAAAAATCAAAGAGGATCTTTTGATCATAGTGTGTTGTCGGTGTTAGCTTATCGGTTTACGATATTATCAAAAATAGCATAATTTTTTGTTAAAAAAAGTATTTAATCATTTGATATATTAATAAATCCTCCATCATGGTACTATTTTAACAGGTAATCACATAATATTTTGCAAGTTAAGGCCGGATAACTATAAGGTTTGAGTTCATTCTTAGAATTGAGAATGGAGAATGGAGAATGGAGAATTGAGAATTAAGAATTGAGAATTAAGAATTGAATTATAACCTAAAATCTACAATTTACCATTTACCGCTTACCACTATCCTTTTCATTTACTTAGAAGAATCCGATCACTCTTTCGATGGTCCAGAAGGCTGCGACCGTACCTATCGCATAGGCGGGAATTTTTCGTGCAAAGGTTGGCCATTCTTTTTTTAAGCTGATGAGTCGTAATATTCCGATAATCAGGATCACAAAAAGTATTTGTCCGATTTCTACGCCTATATTGAAAAAAGCCAGTGCCAGGGGAATCTCAGTTGAAGGGAGTCCGATATCCGAAAGTGCACCGGCAAAGCCAAAACCATGCAGGAGTCCGAATGAAAAAGCGACCAACCATGGTTTTTCCGAAGTCAGGGTGGGTTTTCCCTGATCGATCTTTAAGATCTCTGATGCCAGAAAAACGATACTTAATGCGATCATTGCTTCCACAGGAGGTGCGGGTAAATCAGCATAACCGAGAACAGCAAGGCTTAGGGTTATACTATGGGCTAAAGTGAAAGCGGTTATGGTCTTTACAATCTTTCTGAAGCCTTTAGTAATGATGATCAGTGCAAGCACAAATAACAAATGATCGATTCCCAGCCAAATATGTTCAATTCCTAATCGGGTATAGGTTTGTATCACCTGCCCTTTACCGGTTTTTCCGGGAAGTAATCCTGATGGAGAATCTGGTTGAAGCATCAGTGTTGATTCTTCACCATTGAGATATGTAATCGTAACCAGAACATCGACCATCGTTTTATTGAGATTGACAATATTAAGGTACGTTCCGGCAAGCTCATTCGGTCCGGATAATGTAAATCGATTGATCACGGAAGCATAAACTGGTTTGGGTATTCCGGTTTCAGTAAGCGTAAAGGACGGATCGAATTCCGGATAGATTTGCAAGATCATAGTTCCCATGGCAGGTACGCGCCATAATACCTCATAATTTTCATGATCTGTCTGTATAATCTGTAGGTATGCAGGTCTGATTTCATGGGCAACGACATTTCCTGAAATGAGAAAAATACATACGATAATGATATGTTTGAATAATTTCATCAGTTTTGATTGGTTGCGAATTCTTTTTTCAATTCCTGATCGATATTATCAGCTTCGATGCGAATGTTATATCTCTTTTTTAATTCATTCAGGATGGCTGATTTACTTTCCTTAACCATTTCATATTCAAAATCTCTTTTTACCTGTTCTTCAACTTGTGAAAATTTCGGTATTACAGGATCCTTTCTACTTTCGATGTATACGAGATGTGCTCCGAACCCCGATATGACAGGTCCGATCCATTTCCCGGTCTCTAAAGCAGCTAGTTGTTCGGTGAATTTTTCACCGAACTCACGATTTAGCTTAAATTCATCTGCTTCCGCAATGAAATATGGAAGCGGGAAATTATCACCTGCGGTTACCAGATCCTTGATATTACCTAATTGCAATTCTTTTAAAACCGATTGTGCCTTCCTGATCGGGTCTTCGTTCTTATCGGCAGTAAAGATGATCTGATGAAGTGTATATACGTATTCTGTGGCATACTTTTCCTGATGCTGATCATAATATAATCTGAGGTTTTCATGGGTAGGAGGAGCGACCATAGCAGATAAATCATTTCCCAGAAATTCCATCTTTTGCGCCAGCCTTCTTTTTACGATCTCATCATTGTGATCCAGATTCAGGCGGAGAGCTTCCCGGTACATCACTTCCTGGTCGACATATTTAGTGATCATTCCCTGTAATTCCTCTGAACTAGGAGGTCTTTGCCACTGCATTTCCCAGATCTCGATCATATGCTCGATATCAGCATTGTCTACAATGATTTCTTCCTCATTTTCAGATCGGTTGATCATACCGTAAACGAGAAAGAACAATGCACCCAGCACAAAGAAATGTAATAGCGGCTCTTTTAAAAATTTTTTCATGGTACTTAGTTTGGATTATACCAGATCGGGGAAGTATAGGCCCTTTCCTGAATTGTTCTGGGCACTTCATCGGTCATTTTAATATTGTATTTAGCGGCATCATAGGTAGTCCATCGTGGCGTAGGAATTTCCAGAACCCTGACATAATAGAAGGCCTTGAGTGTAGGGTCAAATTCCGGATCTTTCCAAAAGGTTTTAAGAGCTGTGTCACCAATGGTATTTTCCCAGGTTGCTTTAGATACGTCTACCGTATTTCCTACAGGAGGAAGATTACCCTGAGCATCCAAATTTCTTTTATCGGCATTACCCCATGCAACATTGTAGATTTTCTCATGAGTTTCTCCTTTGGCATCTAACCATCCCTTGATCACCTGTATTCTGTCAAGATTACCACTTTCCGGATCTTTAACGGCACTGATCATAAATACAGGGGACTTTCCATCGGGAGCAGTGGTAAGGTCACCACCCATAGGAACCCCTTTGTCATATCCTATGGCGACACTATTATTTGCATTTATATCACCTTCCGTATAGTCAAAACCACCAAAGAATCTCACTGTGATTCGGGGTCCGGTGGAAGCATAGGTCTCTTTACGCTTCATGGCATCCCATAAGGCTTCTCTCGTATTGGAAGTAGCCCAAACACCAGTATAACCGGAAGCTCCTAATTCCCAGCCACGTACGAACCCGGATGGAAAATCAAGTGCTTTTTCTTCCCAGCGTTCCGGACTGGGTTCAGAGGAAGGATATTTTCCCCAATAGTTATTTTCATCAGCGGTAGATAAGGAAGTATGGGCATCGGTACCGCCGACAAATCCGTATTTAAATGGATTCACCCCGAGTTCACTTTCTAATTTTAGTCCGTCCTTTAAAGCTTTACGCGCATATTCAGTTTGCAGCATTTCCTTGGTCTTCGGTACCATCACCAGATTACCACGATCCCAGAGCTCAAAATTTATAAATTCATCGTTTGGTGAAAGAATAGGGTGGGACTCACTGGTACCTTTACCCTGGGTAATTTCATACAAGACCTCATATTTATTTCGTAAAGCGGCTAATTCACTGGATAGCGGAGAGCCGTCAAAAGCGGTTGTTTTAAACATGAGGCCGTTCGAAAGATTTCCGTTGTGTGGTATAGCCAGTAGGGATCCTCCGGTCTTCTCTTCGAAATTAGCCATCCATTTCCAAAGATCCTCAGGATTTTCTGAATCAAAGGTGGTCATCGGACTCATTTGTTTTGCGATATCACCACCATCTCTGTAGATGACATTTCTGTGAAGGTTGTTTCCGCCCCCATAATTTGAGGTCCACTCATAGGCTATAAAAGCAGTGAATTTTCCAGGATCGTTGAATTTTTCAACGATTTCAATATTATCCAGCCAGACAGATTTAGCGAAGGTAGGATCGGTAAATACGGGAGGTAGATTATTATTTGATTGCCGGTTGATCAGGTCCATCATTACCGCTGCAGCTTTTTCACCTCCGGCTTGCATATCTTCATGATACTGGGCAACAACAGGATCTCCCATCACCGATTCATCTCCATTGATCACTGCCATGATCACTCCGGCACCATCAGAATGATCTGCAATGGCTAACCAATCCAACGGCCGTTTAAGCTTGGCCTTTTGATGGGTCGCGGTGGTCACTTCTTCTCCACGGGCAAATCTGAGGGCATCCGCTGGTTCCAGACGGGTACCGGCAGCCCCTGCATCAGCAGACCAAGCCGTGTGTAAATGCTGGTCACCCCAATACACCTCTTTTAAAGAATTTGTTGGCACCTCTTCCTTCATGTGAGTTTCGGTGGAAGTCATTTTTTCAGTGGAGGAATTTTTTTTGGGGTCTTCTTTGCAGCCGTAAAGAGCAAGAAATATGGCTAATGCTAAAAACGAATTTTTCATAAAAAACCTTTTTTAAAATTACAGTGATTTGCATTAGTTAGGATCTCTAATGTATTGAAAAATAATGAATTAATAGAGTGTTTAGAATTGAGGATTGAGAATTATGAATTGAGAATTGAGAATTGAGAATGGAATTACAATGTACAATTCACCACGAACCTCTGTAAAAAGGGTGATTTTTACCTGCTTAGATAGGCAGACATATTAGATATTAGCAATTACCGATATTATATTACCACTTATTTTTTACCTCCTTTTTTCTTTTTTAGTTTCAGTAAAAAAATTACAAAAACACTACAGATAATGTTTGATAAATAGTGTTTAGGCTGTGGATAATTTAGCGTTTTCCAACAAATGCTGAGAATTGTTCAATCGCTGAATATTATGATCTGCAATGACCTTACGGATCTTCCGGGCCTAATTCACTATGTCATCAATTCATTTATTAACGATCTGAATAATGTTTAATCCAAAAATTGATATGAATAACACCTTAGTTTAAAAATCACTTTCGAAACTTCAAAAACGAAAGGCTTTAAAGAAAAAGAAACCAACAACCAATTGATCAAATTAAATTATGAAAAACTTGATAAAGTTACCCACCCAAGTGCTTAATAAGGCATTTATTTTTGGCATATGGGTGTTTTATTGTTCCATGTCTGCTGCTGAAACAGGGAATCCTGTGACCGTAGAGAATTCTGGAATGAACAACAGTATTCATTTAAACGAACTAAATACTGTTACCGACGAACCTCAACTTACCATCAGTGGTACTGTAGTAGATGCTACGGGAACTCCGCTTCCGGGAGCAAATATTATGGAGGTTGGAACTTCGAATGGAGTTCAGACCGATTTTGATGGTAATTTTCAAATTCAACTTTCGTCTCCGGATGCTGTGATCTCTGTTTCCTATATTGGATATATAACCCAGGAGATTCCGGTAGGAGGAAAGACCACTATTGATGTGGTTCTTCAGGAAAATGCCGAAGCTTTAGGAGAGGTAGTCGTTACGGCACTTGGTATTAAAAGTGATAAAAGGGCACTGGGATATGCTACGGCTCAGGTAGGTGGCGATGATATCAGTAATGTAAAAGCTGCCAACAACTTTGTAAGTGCTTTGAGTGGTAAAGTTGCCGGAGTTCAGATCTCCAGCACTTCGAGTCAACCGGGTAGTGGTACACGGATTGTGATCAGAGGAGGTTCATCCATTACAGGTAACAACCAGCCATTGATCGTTGTTAACGGTGTTCCGTTTGATGCTTCCAACAGTAGTTCGTCTTCAGGATTAGGAGATATAGATCCTAATTCTATCGAAAGTCTGAGTGTGCTGAAAGGTGCTTCAGCTTCAGCACTTTATGGGAGTAGAGCAGCAAACGGGGTGATTCTGATCACTACTAAATCCGGAACCTACGAGGCGAAACCTGTGATCACCTTCTCTAACTCTTCCAGTTTCGATGAGATCTATGAGATCCCACTTCAGAAATCCTGGTCTCAGGGATATTGGGATGGTACAGACTGGAGTTATGTAGACGGTGAAAGCGCGTTTACGTCTACGAGCTTTGGACCACGGATTGCAGATGTTCCCGGAGCACAATATTATGATCGTTGGGATATTTTTAAAACAGGATTTACCAATGAAAGTACGTTAAGTGTTTCCGGAGGATCTTCCAAAGCCTCTTATTTTGTAAGCTATAGTAATTTGATGAATGATGGTATTCTTGAACCGCTTGAGTATCGCAGAAATTCACTTAATGCTAATACCACGTTTAAGTTCACACCAAAATTATCGGTATCCACTAACATCATGTATTCTACTCAGAAGAATTCAAGGCTTGGAGAAGATAGTTCTAACAGTGCTTTTATGAATACGGTTTTAGGTACACCGAATACCTGGAATCCTTATCCGCTGTATGATGAAGACGGAAATCTTAGATCGTACCGGGGAGGATCCAGAGATCCGTATCTATGGGTGATGGATAATTTAGGTAGTAATAATATCCGTGATCGTTTCAATGCGACCGTTACAGTAGAATATGAGATCGTTCCAAAACTTAGTTTCAGATCCATCACCGGTATAAATACTTCAAGTATTCATCAGGATACACATTATAATAAAGGTGGGTACGCATCCGTACAGGGAAGTTATTCTACGAATGAACAATTCAACCGAAGTATAGAATCTACCGAGACCATTACGTATGATAATAAGTTCGGAGATTTTGATGTGATGGCGTTAGTCGGACATAACATTTCCGAGAACAGAAGTCGACAGCTGGTCTATAATGGAAATGGTTTGATCTTACCCGGAATCTATAATACGACCAATGTCAGTGGGTATACCGCCTATGAATATTTGAGTTTATTCAGAACGTATTCCTTCTTCGGACAAGCTAGGATCGGGTATAAGAACCTTTTATATTATACCATAACAGGCCGTAATGACTGGGCATCCAGTGTGGCTGACAGTTTTTTCTATCCAAGCCATAGTTTAGGTTTTGTCTTCAGTGAACTTTTACCGGAATCGAATATCTTCAACTACGGTAAATTAAGAGCCAGTTATGCGAAGGTAGGTGCGCCAGCAGGAGCATATTCGCGAAATGTGGTACTTGGTGATGCCGGAGGAGAAGGGGTAACCTGGCCTTTTAACGGACAAAGAAGTTACCTTTCCACCACGCAGATGCCTAATGAAGGACTTACCAATGAGTTTAAGAGTGAGATTGAGATCGGAGCAGAGCTTAATTTTCTGGATAACCGACTTGGAATCGACTTTGCCTATTATCACAACTGGAGTGAGAACCAAATTTTGAGCGAACAGTTCCTGCCTTCTACCGGATATACCTATGGGAATGTAAATATCGGTGGAATCACACATAAGGGTGTGGAACTGGCAATCACAGCAACTCCTGTAAAAACCGAAGATTTTGAATGGAATGTGAACATCAATTATTCAAAAGATGAATCTAAAGTAGATAACCTTGGAACAAACAATGAGCCGATCGGTGTTGGTTCTTACGGTACTGCTGTTGTGGGTCAGCCTTATCCGGTGATTTACGGACCTGGTTTCCTTCGTGACGATCAGGGTCGTCTTGTTCTGGATGATAATCCGGGTGCCGGTTATGGAAGACCTCTGGCGGATAATACTCAGAATCAGATACTCGGACAAACTACGCCAGACTGGCTGGGGAGTTTCAGAACTTCTTTCAGATATAAGAACATTACCTTATCTGCATTACTCGATATGAGTGTGGGAGGTTACGTATATAGTTTGAACGATCACTACCTTACCTATTATGGAATGGCAGCGCATCAGGAGAACAGACCGGAAGACAATATGACCACATTTGATGGGGTGATGGGACATTATGATTATAGTACCGGTCAGGTGGTGGTGACCAGTGAAACTCCGGAGGCTACACGATATGATTTATACTGGCAGACAGTTGCACAATCCGTTTGGGAAGATAATGTGATGCCTAGAGATTATATCAAGTTGAGAGAGGTAAATCTGGGGTATTCGATCCCAAAGAAATTCCTATCCAATATCGGACTGACCGCTCTGGATGTTTCTCTTTCAGGAAGAAATCTCTGGAGAAAGTTCAAGGATGGATTTGAAGGTCCTGATCCGGAAGTTAACACTGATGGTATCAGCAACGGTAATGCCTATATGGGGTATAGTATGCCGTCTACCAAAACATATACATTCACCTTAACTGCCAAATTTTAATTTGATTATTATGAAACGAAATACAATAAAACGCTCTCTCGTTATGGTGACCCTGCTTTCTGTCCTTACAGGTTGTGAAAGCTGGACAGATATTGACCAGAATCCTAACGCCATCGTTGATAGTCCGCTGATTACAGAAGATGTGATGCTGATCGGAGTAGAGGCAGAATGGGTAGAATTTGCAAACAATCAAATGGATACCTGGGAAGGGAATGTTCAATGGTTATCCTGGCATTCAATAGAAGGGTCAACCTCAAAATCTATGGATATCAATGCGAGTTATGGAAATGAGGTTTGGTATTCCTATTCCAATTCTTTAAAACATGCTGTTGAACTCTATAACAAGGCACAGGCTAATTCCAATACCCACTATCAGGCGGTAGCCGGGATCATCGCTGCTCATCATTGGTTCTATATCGCTGATGTATATGATCAGGCACCTTTGGAAGATGCTATACAGGGACTTGATAATCTTCAGCCTACACTAGCCTCTCAGGAGGAACTCTATGCACATGCCATAAGCCTGCTGGATGAGGCGATCCAACTGTTAAATGCACCAAATCAAGGTGAGATCGTACCTGATAACGATGATTACATACTTGGAGGGGATATGGATAAATGGGTGAAATTTGCCTATTCGCTGAAAGCAAGACAGGCGATGCGACTCATCTATGCTCCCGGCTATTCCAAGACCGAACAGGCAGATCTGGTACTTTCCTATCTTGAGAACGGTTTAGCTTCCAATGATGATAACGTTGCATGGCAACATCTCGATGAACTGGCAAATGCTAATATTCTGTATTCCTATATGAATCGTGCCTACTCAGGAGGACTCGGACTAACACCTGGTAATTTTCTTATCGATCTTATGAATTCCTATAACGATCCGAGAAGGCCTATCATGTTCACCAATTCTGAGGAATTTCCGGACAGTTTTGCCGGGTTACAATCAGGTGCAGTGGTACAACCGGGACAAACACCCAGCCATTATCGTTTCACGTATCTTTCAATGTCGTATCCTGATCATGTTATGTTATATGCAGAAACTCAGTTTTTGCGGGCCGAGGCTTATGCTTTAAAAGGGGATTGGGCTATGGCAGAAGAAGCGATGAAAGCAGGAGCCAGAGCAGATATGGAATATATTGGTGTAGCTGAAGCGGATATAACCACTTATCTGGCACAATCGTCGCTCGACATGCCCGCTGATGAAGAAGGTGCTCAGAAACTGATCATCGAACAAAAGTATATAGCTGATGTTTTCAGAACCGGAGAGACCTATCTGGATTACGTGCGAACCGGTTACCCGGAATTTGATTTCGACTATATGTTACAGAACGTATTTAATACGGAAACTTATCCAAGAAGATTTCCGTATCCCCTCAATGAGGTGGAAAGAAATCCGAATGTAAGTGCTGTTGGCCAGCCTGACTGGTTTGCCAAAGGAACTACATGGGATGCCAAATAGTTTAAGTTGCATGATTGATAACGGGGTCAGTTAAAAATTGACCCCTTTATATGTATCTTCAACAAAAATCAACTACTCACTATGAAAACTAATTTAAAAAGACAGGTTTTTGCATTATTTCTGACCCTAATCTTCTGGGCTTATGCTGATGCACAAAATAATGAATCTCCTGTAAGCGAACTTTATCAGCTTATGAATGAAATGGCTGCGGACTACGGTAGCCTTGAAAGGTTCTACATTGTACAAAGTTCTCCGGAGAAAAGAGCGCGCTTTCAGGAATTCTATCAAGACTATTTGTCCCGTCTGGGCACTTATAATTTCAATAAATTATCAGTAGAAGGGCAGGTCGATTATTTACTGACCAAAAGAGATATCGAGAGAGCGTTGAGAACGCTTACCGATGAAAAGGAGGAATACACATCGATCGAAGATTGGGTTTCTTACGGGGATCCCATCTATCAGATCGAGAAATTGAGAAGGAGAGGAACACATCTTAAATCTTCTGAAGTAGCGGCCGAATTAAACAGTATTTCGGAAGCATTGGATAAACTAACAATTGCATTGGGGGCGAAGGAGCCCTTTCTGGATCGCAGACTTGCGGAAAGAGCTCAGGATGTGATTAAGGGACATCAAACCGCATTGAAAAGTGTATATGAGTTCTATTACGGGTATGATCCTGAATTTACCTGGTGGATGGAAAAACCCTATGAAAAGCTCACGGCAAAGCTCCAGGAATATGATGCCTTGGTCATGACCAAAATCGATAAAAGTACACAACCCAAAGATGATGGAAGTGGTATTATCGGCAATCCAATAGGAGCAAAGGAATTGAAACATTTACTCGAAGAGGAGTTCATTCCTTATAGCGCTGAAGAATTAGTGGCGATCGCCAATAAGGAGTTCGCCTGGTGTGATAAGGAATTGTTGAAAGCCTCCAGAGAGATGGGCTTCGGGGATGACTGGAAAGCTGCACAGGAAAAAGTAAAGCAATCTTATGTTCCGGAGGGTTACCAGCCGGAAGCGATGTATGAGCTGTATAAACAATCGGTAGACTTTCTGAAGAAGAACGATCTGCTCTCTATACCACCGATGGCTGAAGAGACCTGGAGAATGAGTATGATGAGTCCGGAAAGACAAAAAATAGCTCCTTTCTTTTTAGGAGGTGAGGTTTTACAGATCTCCTATCCTACAAATACCATGGATCATGATGATAAAATGATGAGTATGCGTGGAAATAATCCACATTTTTCCAGGGCTACCGTGCATCATGAATTGATCGCAGGTCATCATCTTCAGGGATTCATGAATCGCCGTTTTAAACCTTATCGTCATTTCCGTACCCCATTCTGGACCGAAGGTTGGGCACTATACTGGGAATTGGTGTTGTGGGATATGGATTTTCCGAGATCACCTGAGGATCGTATCGGTATGCTTTTCTGGAGAATGCATCGTTGTGCCCGTATCATATTTTCACTTAACTATCACCTGGGGAAATGGACACCACAGGAATGTATCGATTATCTGGTAGACAGAGTCGGACATGAACGCGCCAATGCAGAAGGAGAAGTGAGAAGATCATTCACCGCCCGTTACGGACCACTGTATCAACTGGCGTATATGGTAGGAGGTATGCAGTTCTATGCTTTGAAAAAAGAACTGGTTGATACCGGAAAAATGAGTTATAAGGAATATCATGATGCTGTGCTCCGTGAGAATAGTATGCCGGTAGAAATGGTCAGAGCGATTCTCACAGATCAATCACTGAATAAGAACTATAAGACATCTTGGGATTTCTATAAAGATTAATATTTGTTTGAGTTGTTTAGTATTTAGCTTTCAAAGAAAGGGGCCGATTCCGCCAAAAAATGAGGCCCCTTTTTCTATTGGAGTAATTACATTCAAAATTATATAAGATTTATACGCTACGTGAATAGGAGCAACGCCAAACAATTTCAACTTAGAAAATGTTTTAAAAATTAATTAGAAAAATGGGAAAAATAAATTTAATACGGATCTCAAAGAACCTTTTGATTATGGGAGTATTCTGTGTCACTTGTCAAATAAGTGCACAACAGGATGCATCCTTTGTACCCTGTCAGGTGATGCCGGATCTGATGACGAAATACAACGCTGATCATGATGCCTTGGTGCGCTTTTATTCGCCGGCATCAAGGGGATACTACGGAAGAACTTTTGATGCCGGGGGATCTCCGGAGCGAAGAATAAGAATGAGTGAATTACGAAAAGATTATCTCTCAAAACTTTCAAAGATCGATTTTGAAGGTCTTCCTCAGGAATGTAAGGTAGATTATATCCTTTTTAAAAGGGATCTCGAAAAGGAGGTAGCAGCTGCAGTTGAAAAAGAAGCGATTTACCAGAAAATCAAACCCTGGTTCACCTTTTCAGATAAGATCTATCCCTATTTGAAAGCCAGAAGAAGAGGGCATCAGCCGGATGCGACTAAAATGGCTGAAGAATGGAATGAAGTGGTAACTCAGATAGAAGTATTGAAAACGAAACTGGAAGCCACCGCATCAATGGATAAGGATGAGGTTGCAGAGGCTTTATTGGTCATCGGAGATCTGAAGAGTTCTGCTGAGAATGTTTATACTTTTTATAATGGCTACGACCCGATGTTCACCTGGTGGATGCCCAAGGTATACGAAGCTATGACCGCATCATTGGATCAGTATGCCGCGACATTTGAAAAAAAGGTTGAGAAAGGCAAGGCGGTGGATGAAAGCGGTATTGTAGGCGTTCCGGCAGGTCGGGATGAATTAATGAAACAATTGGAATATGAGATGATTCCCTATACACCGGAACAGCTGATCGAGATCGCTAACAAAGAGTTTGCCTGGTGTGATGAAGAATTGTTGAAAGCATCCCGTGAAATGGGCTTCGGTGATGATTGGAAAGCAGCACAGGAAAAAGTGAAGAATTCCTATGTGGAGCCCGGAAAACAACCGGAAATGATCCTGAGACTCTATAATGAATCGGTTGATTTTCTTAAGAAAAATGATCTGATCACCGTTCCACCGCTCGCAGAGGAGGTATGGGGAATGATTATGATGACTCCGGAGCGGCAGTTGGTGAACCCGTTCTTCACCGGAGGCTCCTCTATCAGTATTTCTTATCCGACCGACGATATGGAATATGAACAACGTATGATGAGTATGCGTGGAAATAACCCGCATTTTTCCAGAGCGACCGTACATCATGAATTGATTGCAGGTCATAATCTTCAGGGCTTTATGAACAGTCGATACCGGACGTATAGAAATTACAGAACACCATTCTGGACCGAAGGTTGGGCATTGTACTGGGAATTACTGTTGTGGGATATGGATTTTCCACAAGGACCTGAAGATCGAATCGGAATGCTATTCTGGCATATGCATCGTTGCGCCCGAATCATTTTTTCTCTGAATTACCATTTGGGAAAATGGACCCCACAGGAATGTATCGATTTTCTGGTAGACCGTGTTGGGTTTGAAAGAGCGAATGCAGAAGGTGAGGTAAGACGTTCCTTTGTTGGAAACTATCCACCATTATACCAGCTGGCATACCTTACCGGCGGACGTCAGTTTTATGCCCTTCATAAGGAGATGGTGGAAAGTGGAAAAATGACCAATAAGGAGTTCCATGATACCATTATGCAGTTAAACGCCATGCCTGTGGAAATGATCCGGGCGATAATGACTGATCAGAAACTCAGAAAAAATTATAAAACGAAATGGAAATTCTACGATACCGAAAAATAGAATTTTTACAATGGGTTCCATTTCTGTGCAGTATGCTCTTCTTTTCAGGGACTCTCGTTGCACAGGAATCCGGGGAACAGACTTTTGTTCCTTGTCAGGAAATGCCGTTTTTAATACAGAACTATCAGGCCGACAGGCAGGTATTGAATAATTTCTACAATCCTGCCGGTCGCTCCGATAATCGGTGGCGGAATCAATCTGCCGTTTCCTATCCGGAGAAATCAGAAAGGATTGACCGCTTGAGCTACGATTACTTACAAAAGCTTGAGACACTTGATTTTGAAGGATTAACTCAGGAATGCCAAGCCGATTATATTTTGTTTAAACGCGATCTGGAAGAGGCACTCAGGCAATCGGAAGTCGAAAGACAGGAATTGGACAGTGTTTCAAGGTGGTATCCTTTCAGTGCTAGAGTGTATGAAATCTTTGCTTTACGAAGAAGAGGAATACAGCCGGATGCACAAAAGGTTGCTGAAGATATGTCGGAGATTCTGGACCAGATCGATTCCTTAAAAGCTGAATTAGCTACCGAAAATGAATTGAGTGTACTGGTGATACGAAAGGCCACCGAAACCGGAAATGGACTTAGGGATGTTCTTGCAGATATCAATACATTTTACAAAGGCTATGACCCGATGTTTACCTGGTGGACTTCCGATGTTTTTCCAAAAGCAGATACAGCATTGAAGGAGTATACAGAATTGTTTCAGGGAAAACAAATTCCGGATAAAAATGGTATCGTATCCCGTAAACCTGTAGGAAAGGAAGAATTGATGCGCCAGCTGGAATATCGTATGATTCCATATACTCCCGAAGAATTGACCATTATCGCTAATGAGGAATTCGCGTGGTGTGAAAAGGAAATGCTGAAAGCTTCCAGGGAAATGGGGTATGGAAATGATTGGAAAGCAGCCCTTGAAAGCGTAAAAAACACCTATGTGCCACCTGGTGAGCAACCGGAAGCGATATTAAAACTATATAAAACCTCTGTTTCTTTTGTGAAGAAACATGACCTGGTAACGATACCTCCGCTGGCAGAGGAGGTGTGGGGGATGTATATGATGTCGCCGGAACGTCAGCGAACCAATGCATTCTTTACCGGAGGATGGGATATTACTATCTCGTATCCGACCAATACGATGGATCATGAGTTTAAGATGATGAGTATGCGGGGTAATAATCCTAATTTTTCTTTTGCAACCGTACATCATGAATTGATACCAGGACATAACCTCGAATTCTTTATGAATGCGAGGGAGCGTACCTATAGGAATTTTGATTCTCCTTTCTGGATGGAAGGATGGGCATTGTACTGGGAACTTTTGCTTTGGGATATGGATTTTCCATCGACTCCGGAAGAGCGCGTGGGAATGTTATTCTGGCATATGCACCGTTGTGCCCGGATCATTTTTTCGTTTAATTTCCATATGGGAGAATGGACCCCTCAGGAATGTATCGACTTTCTGGTAGAGAAGGTGGGGCATGAATATAAAAATGCAGAAAGTGAGATCAGAGGACCTTTATCGAGTAATAGTGACCCTTTATATCAGGTAGGTTATCTTACCGGAGGCAGACAGTTCTATGCTTTGAAAAAAGAACTGGTTGACAGTGGTAAAATGGGAATAAAGGAATTCCATGACAAAACGATCAAATTGAACGCCATGCCCGTGGAAATGATTCGCAATATATTAACCAATGCTGCCTTACAAAAAGATTATAAGGCGCATTGGAAGTTTTATAACCAATGATCAGGCAGAAATGGAATTTTGATTATTCCATTTTGCGATCATGAATTTTCGGTAGTTCGAGGGAGTGGTACCCTTCAGATCCTTGAATTTCCGATTGAAATTAGCGATGTTCGGAAAACCGCAAAGTCCGGATATTTCCGAGATCGGCAGGTCATTGGTCTTAAAGAGAAGACGACAAGCATATTCGATCCTGACTTCTATTAAAAACTGAAAATAAGTTTTGTTTGTCTTACTTTTGAAGTATCGGCAAAAGGCATTCTTACTCATGTTTGCCTTTTCCGCTACTTTATCCAGTGAAAATGGTTCCTGAAAATTCTTCAACGTATAATCGATTACCACATTCATTCTATTTCCGTCATCATCTGAATATTTTTTTCGGTAGGTAAACTTTGACAACTGTTGCTTTTCTGCTGAGATCATGATGTTCAGGATATTCAAAAGGCTTGCAATACGCTGAATACGATTTTGATTTTTAAGTTCATTGAAAAAGGGAATCAGTTTATCACGATCACTGATGATCTTAATGCCATGTCGGGATTCATTTAAAAGACTTTGAAGTCTTGCCATATCCGAAATGTTAAAAAAGTCCTTCCCAAATGAATCACGGGTAAAGAAGAGTTTTTGCATCACGGAAATCGACGAAGACTCCGGATGACTTTTAAACACATGGGGGATATTTTCACCGATGACCAATATATCATTCGGCATAAAATCGGTAATCGTATCACCAACAACAAGCGATCCTTCTCCGGAAACAATGTAACTGATTTGAATGTCGTCATGCTGGTGTAATTTGTCATAAAAATGAAAACAGGAGTCCTCCTGATAGACAAGAGCCTCCTGTTCTGGTTTGGGGATCTTAAAAGGTAGAATTTTCATAATTTGAAAGGTAATTTAGGTGTAATGGTTTGGTGTAATTACGTATTAAATTATTTGATTTAATTATATTCAACAATTCTTGGGATAATAAAGTATTAGTATTGGGTAATAATAGCACTGTTAAAATTTCAGAACCCCCTCATAGTCAATGTGCATATCCTCCGAACCGGAATCTATAGTGATGCAGAGGAAAATCTAAAAGGAATTTTTAACAAAAAAAGTGCTATTTTTAAGCGATTCAGATGAAAAGTTTAGAAGAAATTCCTGATAACAATTTTTTACTTGAGAATATTACAATCTATTAACCTACGATTGAGTAGGTTATCATCAGTTTGAAATTATCTAACCCTAACCAATCAACATATGAAACAACGCTGTATTTTAATTACGTTTCTGTTAGTCACTCTTTTGGGAAGTAGTCAGTACCTATTGGCTCAAAGCAATCCGCTGGATGAACTTGCAGAAATTGCCATTATCGACCAAAAGGTAATGATGCCGATGCGAGATGGTATTCGCCTCGCAACGGATATTTATCGTCCGAAAACGGAAGAGAAAGTACCGATCATTTTTTCCCGTACTCCCTATAATTTTAATTCCTGGGGTGATGGAGAACAAAAGACCCGTACGGCCGAAAGAGCATTGGAGGCTGTAAAAAGGGGCTATGCCTATGTGGTACAGAATGAAAGAGGAAGATATTTTTCAGAAGGAGAATGGGATATTCTTGGTGTACCATTAACAGACGGCTATGACGCTTTCTCGTGGATGAAGGATCAGCCATGGTCAAACGGAAAGATCGGGACCCTTGGTTGCTCATCTACTGCCGAATGGCAAATGGCGGTTGCTGCTCTGGATCATCCGTCGCATGCAGCCATGGTACCTCAAGGCTTTGGTGCTGGAGTTGGCCGTGTAGGCGATGTCAATGAGCAGGGAAACTGGTACCGTGGAGGCGCTGAACAAATGCTTTTCTTTGCCTGGTTATACGGAGTGGAGCAGGATAAGTTTAAACCTCGTATTCCGGAAGGTGCGACCCAGGAAGACCTGATCAGGATTTCAAGATTCTATGATCTGGCTCCGGAAAATCCACCGGTGGATATGGCAGAAGCATTAAGACATTTACCGATTCAGGACATTTTAAAGAATGTTAATGGTAAAAAGGAGATCTTCGATAAGATGATCCGTCGTAAGCCCAATGATCCAGCCTGGTATGAAGGCGGACTCTACCATGATGATATGGATTTCGGAGTACCGAGTTTTTGGTTTGCATCGTGGTATGACGTGTCGATCACACCAAACCTGAAGCTTTTTAACCATGTAAGAGAAAATGCATCCGATGCAGACGTAAGGGAGAATCAATATTTGGTGATCGCACCAACCCTGCACTGTGCCTATACGCGAGCAACTGAGAATACCATTGTAGGGGAGAGAAGTGTCGGGGATGCCCGACTCAATTATGAGGAGCAAATCTATGGCTGGTTCGATCTTTGGCTTAAGGGCGAACAAAATGATTTCAAAGAGAAGACCCCTAGAGTGCAGTATTACACAATGGGAATTAATAAGTGGCAAAGTGCCGATACCTGGCCACCGGAAGCAGCCAGGTTAAAGACCTTTTACCTGAACAGTACTGGAAATGCCGGAACTTCAATGGAAGACGGCTTACTATCGACCAAAAAAGCCAGGAAAGATAATCCGGATGGGTTTACGTACGATCCGATGGATCCGGTTGAATCGTACGGTGGAAACGTTTGTTGCACCGGAAATGCGGTTAAAGGAGGTTCCTATGATCAACAAAATATGGAAACCAGAGATGATATTCTGGTGTATACTTCTGAAGCCTTGAAAGAAGGAGTAGAGATCTCCGGATTTATAGAAGCTACGCTCTATGTTTCTTCGGATGCAAAAGATACCGATTTCACGATCAAACTCATCGATGTTTATCCTGATGGCAGTGCTTACAATCTTGATGAAACCATCCAGAGAGTGAGATACAGAGAAGGATATGATAAGGAAGTATTTATGGAGGACGGACAGGTTTATAAAATCGATCTGACTCCGATGTCAACGAGTAATTATTTTGAAAAGGGACATAAAATCAGAATTGAAATATCCAGCAGTAATTTCCCGCGTTTCGCTCGTAATTTGAATACTGGAGGAAATAACTATGATGAAGCGGAAGGAGTGATTGCTCATAATAAAGTACATCATTCTTCGAAGTACCCCTCATCGATCAAATTACCGATCGTTAGCAAGTAATAATCTCTGGATACGTACCAGTGGTACAGTATACCAAATATTGATAATCAGTATAATATCAATTCAAATAAAAAGTCCTCACCCGAACAGGTGAGGACTTTTTTAATGTAAAAGTTTTTTATTTAATTATCTGCTAGCGCTGTCTGAAAGCACAGGCATATCTTTACGTGGTATTTGTTCTTCGCGTTGAGCGGTGTTGTATACGAAAGTCGCTACGATGACAGCAGCTTGTTTCAGGTCATCGGCAACGAGATGATCATAGGTGTCCATATTGGTATGGTGTGTACGGGTATTGTATTCGATTCGGTCCTGAATGAACTGGAATCCAGGAATACCCACAGCATCGAAGGCCAGGTGATCGGTTCCTCCGGTATTATTGATCGTAAGTGTTTTAGCATCCATATCGGCAAAAGGTTCCAGCCATTTGCTGAAGATTGGTCGAACAGCTTCGTTACCCTGTAGATAAACGCCGCGAATACGTCCGGTCCCGTTATCAAGGTTATAGTAGGCCGATACTTTTTGTTGTTCGGGTTTGATATCCCATTCACCATCGATAGCTTCCGCAAAATGCATTTTTGCATAATTTCTGGAACCATGGAGGCCTTGTTCCTCACCACCCCAAAGAGCGATACGAATGGTACGCTTTGGTTGTAGTCCGGATTCTTTGATGATACGAACTGCTTCCATCATTACCGCGCATCCGGCAGCATTATCGGTCGCACCAGTAGCTGCATGCCAGCTGTCCAGGTGTCCGCCAAGCATCACGATCTCGTCTTTAAGTGCAGGATCGGTACCCGGAATCTCCGCGATCACGTTGTATCCTTTAAGGTCAGAAGTATAGAAATTGGTTTTAACATTAGCTTCAATAGTCACTTTCTCTCCGGCGCTAATCAGACGTTGAATTCTGAGATAATCATCGCTGGATAACATAACTGAAGCAGGAGCATTATCTGCATCTTTGTCATAGCTACCGCCACTGCTTGCGAAAATAGTACCGTCGTTACCTCTTCCGTTCATCTTTAATACCAAAGCTGGCTTGGCCTCATTGATCATTTCCTGAACACGACGTGCCAGACGGAATTGTTGCATACGACGTTCTCTCTCTGCGGCTCTCATAGTAGCCCAGGATCTTCCACCACTGTTTCCGGCAAAGGCGGTGGCCATTTCGAAAAGCTCGCTCTCAGTGAATCGGGCTCCGTCAGGTTCAAATGATGGAGATAATTCGTCATCAGACCATTGCATTACGATATTTCCTTTGATCTTATCCAAATACTTTTCGAGTTCAACAGTATCGGTTGCCTTGATCAGGACCACTTCTTTAGAAATTTCTCCACGGCCCGGAGTACTACCGGTCCAGGCAAGGGGTTGAGCAATTAAAGGCGTATAATAGGGAGTACGCATTGCCACATAACATTTTTCCTGTTCCCAGCCTTTTCCGAAATCTCCCCAGGACTCAAGCTGAGCATTTTCTAATCCCATTTCAGTTAATCGGGTTTTTGACCAGTTTGCAGCTTTCAGGAATCCCGGAGATGCGGTAAGTCTCGGGCCTGAGACATCGGTTAGGTGGAAGGCAAAATCCATAACCTTCGAGTTTTCAAGTCCTTCTTTTTTGATCTTTGAAAGTGCCAGTGTGTCGGGTTCTTCAACCTGGGCATTCATTATCCAGGGGATAAGGAATAACAGGAGTAGTGGTTTACGCATAATTATTGGTTTTTGGTTTTTGAAATATTAGTATTTAAGCTACCTGTTGGTATAGGCAGCATTTGTATTCTATATGATAAAAGTGGTCCGATGAAATCAGACGGACTGAATTTAGTAAAAAAGTCAGAATTACGTCGGTGAATTCTCAAACGTGCTAAAAAAAATGAATTTTCCTGAAAAGGAGTGGTATTTGATTGATAATAGGAAGGGAATGAATAGAAAAATCTAAGATTAATTCAGGGAAGGACTATCTTTACATTCAATATAAACCGCCAATTTAAATACGATGTATAAAAATTTTGTCAAACTATTTTTAAGATTAGCCATTGCTGCCGGATTTCTGTCCGCTGTAGCCGATCGTTTCGGAATGTGGGACGAGAAGGTGTCGGTATGGGGTAACTGGGATAACTTCGTTGGATATACAGCGATGATCAATCCCTGGTTTCCTGCTGCAGTAATTCCTGTTCTTGCCATTGTAGCCACCTTAGCTGAGATCGTCTTTGCATTCTTTTTGATCATCGGCTTCAAAACAGAACTATTTGCAAAGCTCAGTGGATATCTGATGCTGATCTTCGGTTTGTCGATGACTTTTGCATCAGGCATTAAGGGAGCCTTCGATTATTCTGTCTTTGCCGCTGCTGGAGGTGCTTTTGCCCTGAGCCTGATCAGGGAAAAGTTTCTGGAAGTAGATAGTTTGATCTCCGGCCGAAAATAAAAGCTGAAATTTCTGAGCTAGCTAGAATGAACAATATAATGAGCCTGCGATGAATACTTTCATCACCGGTCGCGCAAGTATGTTCAAGCGCTAAAAGACCAGAAGCTTTTAACCATACTATACTCAATTAATACAACGGCCAGTCTATCAAAATAAACATCTGTAAAAATAGACAAAACCGTTTGTAGAATTATACTTTAATTAAGTAGGTAATCACTCCTAAAACTCAACGTACTTCTGTTACATATTATTAAGAAAATCAGTACCTTTATAGAACTATAATTTATGACCATCTGTTATCCTGAAACAGGATTCTTTTAAAATTGGAAACCAAATACCTTTATATAATTCTAAACCTTATAACCGCCTTCGTTTGGTTGATCAATGGATTATTTTGTAAGGTACTGAATCTGGTTCCACGTCATCGCGAGATCGTAAATAGGATCATTGGAGCTGAGCATGCTGAAATTTATACGATACTTATAGGATTTTCGGAGATTATTATGGCTATTTGGATATTTTCCGGTTTCAGGAGTAAATGGAATTCGGTAACACAGATGATAATCGTCGCGATCATGAATATTATCGAATTTATCATGGTTCCTGAGTTGTTATTATGGGGAAGGCTCAATAGCTTTTTTGCGATACTATTTATAGCCCTGATTTATTATAAGGAGTTTATTTTATCGAAACGGTTAAAATACCTAAATGCATGATGGAACTGTTAAAAAGTCATCCCTTTGCCGTTGAGACTTTCTTTGAGCGTTCTCTTGTTCTTACGTATGCGGTACCAAAAGAAGAATTAAAAGACTTGATTCCGGAATGTGTAGAATTAGACACCTTTGCTGATAAGTGGGCTTTTGTAGCTTTAGCAATAGTTAGTACCAGAAAATTACGACCCAAAGGGTTTCCTAAAGTTTTAGGGAATGATTTTTTCCTGATCGGATACAGAGTATTTGTTAGGTATACAGATCTGCGAGGTAAGCGTTTAAGAGGCTTATATATTCTGGGATCGGAGACCAATAAATCAAAAATGTCTTTTTTTGGAAATCTTTTCACTCATTATAATTATAAAACGACTGATATCAACATGCAAGTAGTGAATGGAAATATAGCTATAAAGTCTGTTGCTTCAGCACTCGATGTTCGAATCAATACGGATATGTCGGAGGTTTTGCTACCCGATTGCTCACCTTTTCGTGAATGGAAGGAGGCCAGACGTTACGCTGGTCCGTTACCCTATACATTTACCTATAACAGGATTAAAAAAAAGGTATTGATCATTGAAGGAGTAAGAGATAATTGGAAACCTGTGCCAGTTGAAGTGGAGCATGCAAAAGTTGGGTTCTTAAAGGATAAGGAATTTAAAAATATACGTTTGGCGAATGCTTTTATGGTTTCAAATGTTCCTTATTACTGGAAAAAAGGAAAAACAGAACTATGGAAATAAAAAGAAGAAAATTTCAGAGTGTGCTGAATATATTGAGTTTTAACAGGCATTTTTATATTATAGGAATTTTGGTATGGGCGTCAATATTGATCACTTTGATACTTCTCAAAACACCTTTATTATGGATATTTAGTATATCTCTGGCATTTATCTATGGATTGCTGATGCCTTTGATCATTTCGGCTTACGTTTATGATTTTTCCGGCTATTATGATTTTAATTGGTTACAGCAATTTGGGCTCTCTCGGGAAAAAACACTAAATCTTATAAATATCAATGCTGGTTTTGATGAGACCAGTTATATACTGAAAAATAATTTCAAAGCTTCGGAGTTACAGGTATTTGATTTTTATAACCCTGTAAGGCACACGGAACCGGCTATTGTGAGGGCTAGAAAAATAAGTATGACTTATCCAAATACTACAGAGATTCAATCCAATTATATTCCGGTAAAGGATAATACGGTAGATATTATCTTTCTCTTATCTGCAGCACATGAAATTCGTTCCCATACGGAAAGGATAGTTTTTTTAAAAGAATGTAAAAGGATCTGTAAACCGAATGGGCGTGTTATTACAGTGGAACATCTACGGGATCTACCCAATTTCCTGGCTTTTTCATTTGGTTTCACGCATTTTTTTTCAGAAACAACCTGGAGGAATGCTTTTCAGGAAGCAGGCTTTGCAACTTTTGAGGAAACGAAGTTTACGCCATTCATGTCTATTTTTAATTGTCAGGCTTCATGATCGATCTCTATCTTCATATCAGGATAATCGGAGTTTTACTGATAGTACTGGCATCGATCCATGGAATCTTTCCAAAGTATTTTAATTGGAAAGCCGAGTTGCGATCCTTAAGCCTTATCAACCGTCAAATGATGACGATACATACCTTTTTTATTGCACTTTCTGTATTTCTGATGGGGTTACTATGCCTGTATACTACCGAAGACTTGATTGACACTGACCTGGGTAAAGTTATTTCAATAGGATTTGGAATTTTCTGGACTGTACGCTTATTGATTCAGTTTTTTGGATATTCTTCTAAATTATGGAAAGGTAAATTATTTGAATCTGTGATTCATATTCATTTCAGTGCCTTATGGATCTATTTCTCCGTGATTTTTTGGCTTAATGGATTGATATAATTTTTTTTTTACATTAAAATATCTCTTAATGCAACCAAGAGTTTGAGTACGAAAAGCCTAGCGGATTTCCGTACTCAATACCCTGCTAAACCATGGAGGATTACTCCTGTACACTTATCGTTTCTATTTGTTCATTTATTTTACTAAACTCCCATTTCAATCCGAATATAGGATGCAAAATCCTGATCCTTCTGATGATAAATTCATAAAGGAGAAAACATAGTATGAAGGTAAAGAGCGTTAATACGATGAATTGAAGTGTTACGGGTATTGACAAGGGTAATATCAGGTTGGCTCCGGCATAGAGTACAAACATATGGATGATATATACCGGATAGGCTGCTTTACTGAGATAGCTTAATAGTTTCCCCGGCTTGTTAAGGAATTGGTATCCGAGTCCGAATATCCAGAAGATCCAGCAATTCGATTCTATCGCCATGAGATACCCGGGAGCTTCCAGGTTAAAGATGGAATATCGCACTAAATAGAGCACGAGTGCTAACCCGAAATAGCCCCATTTCCATTTCAAAACGGTTTGCCAGAAGGAGGTTCCACTATACATCAGGAGGAATCCGCAGGCGAATGCGATGAGTCCCAGAAAGAATCCATGCCAGGTCTCGGCATACATGGCAAAGATCTGAGGCTTTACCAGTAAAGTTTCCAAAACAAATAGCAGGGTTACCGAAAGCGGACCTAATGGATTACTCATGATCTTAGCCGCAATCATTTTAAATCCGCTTTCAGGTCTGTGCTTCAAATAATAGAAAACCGGTAAGAGGATAAGTACGTAGCAGAAGATATTCCCCAGAAACCAGAGATGACCCATATGCGGATAATAACTGAGCGGCATCTTATAGAATTTTTGAAACAGGATCATATGCAAAGGGGTAATCGCAATGATTCCAAATAAGAAGGGTAGCAGGATCCTTTTGGCTCTTTCTCCAATTAGTTGCTGCCAGTTTCTTTTTCCTAGCGCGAAATATACCCCCATACCGGATACATAGAAGAGAAACGGTATTCTCCATACGTTCAGCAGAGTCATCGGCTTCCACAATGCATTCATGGGTTCATCGCTCTTTACAAATCCGACGAACAGAGCCCAGGGCTGAAATACGATGGCAATATGGTAGATCAATAATAATCCTATAGCGATCACACGTAGCCAGTCTATGTCATATCTTCTTTCAGTTTTCATCACGTTATGTTTTTGGTGGTTTTACTGTAACATCATGGCGATTACCGGACGTGTTTTTTCAATTTCCTTAAGATCAATCTGGAGTCCCAAAGGCCCTAATTGTTGTTGCAACATCTCATATACAGGTTTTACAGCCTCGAAAGGACCGGTAACGGTTTCGCGGGGAGTGGCGCCGAAGTTATTCTTAACCGATTTATCGGCTTTGGCATCGATCAGTAACTGTACAATCTCAACATTACAGAAGAAGGCAGCTGCGTGTAAGGCAGTTGATCCATCGTTATTTTTAGGGGTAAGGTCGGCACTGGCATTGATAAGTGCTTCCGCGATCTTTGTTTTGTCAAAACTGGCTGCGGTGATCAGGGGGGTAGAACCACTCATCGGATCTTTTTTGTTGATATCACTGCCTGCAGCAATATGTTTTTGTACCGCCTCAAGATCTCCGGTAATGATCGCGGTCTGCAGATCCACCTCAGGAGCTTTAACACTAGCTTTGGTCTCGGTACTTGCGGTTTCCTTTACTTCGGGACTCTTTACGGATTGACCGCAGGAGAGGATCATAAAGAGAATAAAGGCATAAATAATGATCATGTTTACTGTTGAATAATTTTTAAGCGTTTTCATTGTTGTTGAATTTAAATTGGACATTTCATTTTTGTTTGATACAAAGGTCTGTCGGATCATGAAGCAACGTTTAAAAGCTATGCGGAGAAAGATGTAAAGTTTCAGGAGTCGATAGAAACTATGACGCAGGAATATAAATTATGATGCAGAAAAGCTTCAAGGAGCATTTTAAAACCGATTTTACAGGCTATGCGTATCTTTATTTTTTTCTAATTTAGAGCCACTAAACAACAAGATGTCAAACCGATCTGAAAACCGTTCTGAATTTTTAGTTCAGGCTGAAGCAATTGTTCTGGAGAATATATCCGATGAAAACTTCGGCGTCTCGGAATTAGCCATGTCGCTGCACATGAGCCGGTCAAATTTACTTCGTAAGATCAAAAAGGAGACCGAACTTTCCGCCAGTCAGTTTATTCGTAACATTCGTCTCCAAGAAGCGATGACAATGTTGAAGGATTCGTCATTGTCTGTTTCAGAGATCTCTTTTCATGTGGGTTTCGGTAGTACTTCTTACTTCATTAAATGCTTTCGTGAGCAATACGGTTTTCCCCCGGGTGAAGCAGGAAAAAATACGGTGGAACATGGGGGAAAAAGTCTATCAGAAGGAGGGAAAAGAAAGTATCAGTGGCTATATCTGGCCGGAGGAATTATACTTATAATTGCAGCGGTATATTTCTTCACGGGTCCTAAAGTACCTGCTGAGCCGGACTTAATAGAAAAATCTATAGCGGTCTTACCATTCAAAAATGAAAGCAGCGATTCCACCAATCTTTATTTTGTGAACGGACTCATGGAATCTACCTTGAGCAATTTGCAGAAGATCAGAGATCTGCGAGTGGTTAGCAGAACTTCATCAGAAACGTATAGAAACACGGCTAAAAGCATTCCGCAGATTGCAGAAGAACTCAACGTAAATTATCTGGTGGAGGGAAGCGGACAGCGTGTGGGGAATCGGGTAGTGCTGCATATACAGTTGATAGAAGCGGCTACTGATAAACCTATTTGGGTGGAACAATACGATCAGGAAGTCGTGGATATCTTCGATCTGCAAAATGATGTGGCAAGGAAAATAGCGGAGGCGATAAAGGTCGTTGTGACGCCTGCAGAGTTAGCACAGATAGAAAAGATCCCCACCGAGAATATGGTTGCATACGATTATTTCCTTCAGGCTTTAGACCCATTCTATTCCCGTACTCCAGAAGGACTTCAAAAAGCGATTCCTTTGTTTGAAAAAGCAACGGAGGAGGATCCACAGTTTGCCATGGCTTATGCCAACTTGGCGATATCCTATTATTTTCTCGATTTTCATCAGCAGCAAAAACACTATACCGAGCTTATCAATAATTATGCAGATAAAGCTTTGTTATATGATTCAAAATCGGATGTAAGCCTTATTTCAAAGGCCTTATATTATATGCATACTGAAGAATACAGGTTGGCATTACCCCATCTGGAGAAAGCTTTGGAGTACAACCCGAATTCGAATGCAGTGGTTCAGGTTTTATGTAACTTATACACTAGTTATATTCCGGATACTGCCAAATACCTGAAGTATGCCTTGAAGGGTATTCAATTGGATATCGCAGCGAATGATTCTGTAGCAAGAGGATATATTTATTTGAACCTGAGCAATGCGTTGATACAAAATGGATTTACAGATGAAGCTTTGTATTATATCGATGCTTGCATCGCCAATGCTCCCTCAAATCCATATGCTTCTTTTCTGAAGGTTTATATTCAGTATGCAAAGGATCAAGATCTGGAAAAGGCGAAACAGGGCCTGATTAAAGAACTGGAAAAGGATACAACCAGACTGGATATCCTGCAGGAGACTGCGAAGCTGCATTATTTTCAGGAGGACTATGAAGGAGCCTTCCGGTATTATGAAAAGTTTGTAACCGCTAAACGGAAGTATAATCTGGATATTTATCCACATGAGGATCTAAAGATAGGGGAAGTCTATTCCAGAATGGGCAGAAAAGCTGAGTCAGAAGTGTTTTTTCAGAACTACCGGGATTATTGTCAAAAAGATGAATCGATCTATAAGAGCGCCAGTATGGCGATGTTATATGCCCATGAAGGAAAGATCGAAGAAGGGATCGAACAACTAAAAATATTTGCCACCCAGGATCATTTTCAATACTGGATCCTGTTATTCCTGGAAAAAGACCCTATGATAAGACCACTGATGCAACATCCGGACTATAAAACCACTATCAAACAGATCGAAGACCGATTCTGGGATAATCAGGAAAAACTCCGGGAATCATTGGAGGAAAACGATCTTTTATAATCTATCGAGCTAAAACAACCCATATTCATTCGGAGATTCTTTTTCTATAGGCTGACCCATATCCCAAAGTTCTGCAATGTGATCCCCTTCAAACCGAAAGATATGTACCACGGCGATCTCCATGAGTTCCTGTTTCACATGGGTATGGGTTATTACGGAAGCACCGTCTTCATAGCAGAATTTTACCTCAATTGATTTATTCGGACTGTGTACATGGGCTTCTTTCATCGCGGCCATCAGGGCTTCTCGTGTTCCCTGAAAATATTGATTATGGTGGATGAAATTGGATGAGATGAAACTTTCGAAAGCTTCATCTACCTGTCCGGTTCCGGCGAGTTTTAGAAACGATATTGCGATCTCTTTATGCGTCATTGAATGTTTTTCTTGGATACCTTGTCAAAATTAAGATAAAAACTTCGGGTTAGTTGATTAAAAAGTGTAGGTTACTCTTACCTTGGAAAATATAAAATGAAGACATATGGAATGGCCTTATTTAGACCATTTCGTAAAGGAATTGAAGTTCTGTAAGAAGAACCGGGATTTTTTGCCCGAATATAAGATTATTGATGCACGAATAGAATTCATCTTGTAAGGAGCTATGAGAAGCACTTGTTATAGAATAGCTTTATCTGTTAGCTGCCGACATGGAAACATTAAGTTAGTAGTAAGTTTCTCATAACTTAAGTTCCCTATAATGTGATGTCGTCTAAATAATAAATCCTGGTAGGTTTATGTCGTGATCACCCATTGGGAATGTCGGTTTCACACCCCACTAAACGAAGATTGATGTTATAATTTTGAATAGGACTTAAATAGCAAAGTGATGACAACGACAAAAACAACCCGGATCATTTATTGGATAACCACCTCTATTATATTTTTAATGGAAGGAGTTATGCCGGCCTTAACTTCGCAAACTGAGTTGGCTAAAGAAGGAATTAAACACTTGGGGTATCCGGAATATTTCGGAAACGCCCTGGTGGTATTTAAAGTTTTAGGAGCGCTCATTCTGATCATTCCTAAGATTCCTAAACGACTCAAAGAATGGGCATATGCGGGCTTCATCTTTGATTTTATCTTTGCAAGTATCAGTCATTTCAAGGTGGATGGCGTGAATTTTCAATCGATCTTCCCACTGATTTTCTTAGCGATCTTACTTATTTCTTACTATGCTTATAACAGCATTTATTTTAAACCGAATCAAATGACATCCGATGTATCGAAAAAATAAATTTGGGTTAAGATTTCAACGATTATCGCGGCTTAACAAATAAAAGGAGCACTATCAGTAAGCAATATAAAACTCCCAGAATCACCAATAAAAGCCAAAATTTACGGAGAAAGGAATAGGTGCCATCCTTGTCATAATTTTTGAAATACAAGCCCGCAATAATAAGTACAGGGCCGGGAAGGTATCCTTGTATTGAGTACATAGCTAAAAGATTTAAGGACTGCTAAGATAAAATAATTATAATATTCAAAGGTTAAGTTTAGTTAGGGTAGCTTATAATGTTAAAAATCAGCTAGTTAAGCGTGTAATGTATTTTAAGTGAGTACATTAGGCAAACCACAAGGGTAGCCGTTATTCAATTTCGATGACCCATGTGCCGTTGGTACATCACAGTTCGGTATAGCGTGCGATGTAGGGACGCAAATTACCAGGTTATATTTTAGCATGATAGTTTTGTAGCGTATTGATGATGGTATTGGCGGGCTCATTCCTAATATTTAATGATTTTATGCGCTCAATGATCGATTTAGAGTCGATAATTTCATCCATAGGTTCTTTTAATTGATCATAGATCACCGTGTGCTTATAAACGCTGTCATTTAGTAGTCCGATTGTTTCTTCCGGATATTCGTAAAGGACTTCGAACAGCAATTCATGACTCCATTCCGAATATTCAACATTATTAATATAGTCTTCTGAAAAAGTCTTTAGAAATTTATCGATATCGATCCTGTTGAGATTTTTAATTTGATCATTAACATCTGCTAAGGTTGTAAGATCACAGGCAAAGGAATTACTGTCAGATTTATATTGAGACAGGTCTATAATTCGTTTGTTGGTGATTTCATATTTGGTACCATTATAGATCGCCGGTGTTTTCCATTGTACATCAGAATCGGGAACTCCCACAAATAATATGAATACAGGCTTTCCATTGAATTGAAGAGATACGGGAGTAAGGCCAAAAATGCAGTAATCTTGATTGATCTCAGCCATTGTAGTGATTTGATCTTTATTTACTTCAAATAAATAGGACCTTTTTGCTTCACTCTCATCAGTAAATGAATAATAAGCGTAGGATGTATTGAATGGTTCTATCTTTTTAATTTCTAGTCCCCATTCAGTACGAGTTTTAATCTTTATTGAATTACGGAGCGAATCCTTTAAATTCGTATCATTGATTGTATGACTTTTTAAGGATCCGATAAATTGATCAGTGCCATTTATTCCATAAAAATCAGCTCCTTCTAAGGGATTTGGTGTCTCTAGAATACAAATGAACTCTTCTCCCATAGTATGGGTGTAAAATTCAATTCGTTTAATATGAGAAACCCCTTGTGATTCATTGTCGGTATTGAAAATGGTGATTCCGTCGAGCAGATCTAGATCAAGGAATTCTCTGGCTTTTTCCATCGGATAACGTATTCTTGAATCGATATCTGCTTCATAGATCACCGAATCTGCGTATTGCTTAAGCGTATCTATGGCCTTCCAATTGTAACCTTTCTTAAATCCTACAAATACATAGGGATCATTGGTAGCTTCAAAATATCCGATTTCATCGATAAAGATTTTTTTACCAGAGCTTTTCATTTCTGATTTTTCACTATTAATTTCTTGAGGGTTTTCGGTATTTGATTCGGTAGTATTTAATAAATGGTCAACCGGTTGGGTCTGGATTATTTCGACATCACTATCAGATCCAATTTCCGTTTTTTTGGTTTTAGTTTGACAACTTAAAAAGAAAGTAAGTATAAATAGTACTGCAGTACCTTGAAAAAAGCAAGTTTTGGAATCGTTCATTTATGTGATATATACTGATGAATTTTCGCACAATATAAAAAATATACTTATATTATCTTAAAATCCTTTCTTTAGGTACTACATGAGGCATTTATTTTGTTCAAAATATGGATCTAAGGGGAAATAATTAGTGTATTTAGCATATATGAAAGTAGTAAAGATCTTACTAGGCCTTTTGTTTTTTGTTTTGATAAGCTGTGATAGTCAAACTATCCAGGGTGAGCCTGAGGTGGATATACATACACTTGAGAATAATTTTCCTGAATGGTATGACTATTTTTATTTCAACATTACCGCTTCCAATGATTTTATTCCTGTTGATGAAGGGAGTAACAGGATCAGTAAGGATAAATATTTCAAAGAACTTCTTACGGGTGATTTTATACCGATTAAACTCAAAATGCCTGACAGTTCATTGTATTATAAATTATTCAGAATCAATAAAGATTCCAAGATTGGTAGTTCGATAAGCGCTCAGATCAGAAGTATATCTGAAGTTGATTATAGGAATTTCAAAATGGAAGGAAAAGAGTTTCCTGAATTTGAATTTCGGGATATTAACGGCGTCGTCTATAATTCTTCAGGTACAAAAGGAAAAAACTTGATTATTAAATGTTGGTTTGTGAATTGTGTAGCATGTATCAAAGAGTTCCCGGAATTGAATGCGTTGGTTGAAAGGAATCATCAGAATGATGATATGGAATTCATTAGCCTGGTACTGGATCCTGCAGCTGATCTGGAAGAATTTCTCGAACGAAGATCATTAAATTATTCAAACGTTCCAGAGCAAAGTAAATTGATCCGGGAAGAGTTGGGGATAAGTGAATTTCCAACTCATATCGTAGTTGGGAAAGATGGGAAGATCGAAAAGGTATTCAAAAGTGCCGGGGCCATGATCGCATATTTGAACCACCAGAATTATAAAAGGATTAAAAAACCTAATGAGTTTGCGGTTCCTCCGCCGATGTGAGTCAATGATTATATATTTTAGATGAATACCATTAGGCAAACCACAAGGGTAGCCGTTATTCAATTTCGATGACCCATGTGCCGTTGGTACATCACAGTTCGGAGTACGTGGTCTGTGGTCCGGTATATTATATTACTACATTATTACTATATTGAACTTCACATTTTGATTAGTATTAAAATTAGTACAAAGCATTCATGACTAAAAAAACATCGAAGTCTATCTTCAGGGTCCTGTTATTAGTTGGAACTCTGATCTCTTTATATTTTGTACCCTGGCCCATTGTTAAAGCCTGGATAATGCCTTTACCGGAAACCGTTCAGGAGCAGGTGGATAAAGCCGATGACTATGGTTTTGACGGCATCATCGTGTATGTGGATAAAAATGGGGAGGGTCCGGTATGCTATGTCTCAGGGGTTAAGAATAGAGAAAATCAAATCCCCGCCGATCCAAATTCCTTATTTAAAATTGCCAGTGTCAGTAAATTATATACCGCGGTTTCCATCGCTAAATTAGTACGAGATGGTCGCTTATCGTTAGACAAGTCCCTGGCAGATTATTTCCCGGAACTCTCAGTCCGAATCGAGAATGCTCAGTACATTACCATTCGCATGATGGTACAGCACCGAAGCGGGATTCCCAATTATACCGATACCGAAATGTATTGGGCACATCCCAAGCAAAGCGATGACGAACGATTGGCATTAATCCTTGATCAGCCGGCAAATTTTCAACCGGATACCGACTATGCCTATAGTAATACGAATTATCTGTTGCTCTCAATGCTGATCGAAAAGATTACCGGAGGAAGTAAATATCAGTATATCAAAGCAGAAATTTTAGATCCGCTTCATCTTAAAAATACATTTGGATCGATTCAGGATGTAGATCCTGAAGACGTTATGAGCGGTTATTATGTCGGCTATGATCAGGATCTGAAAATGGATGACAACGGAGTTATGCTGGCTACAGCGGAAGATCTGGGTACGTTTATAAGGGCACTTAACGATGGCTCGGTATTCACGGATAAACAGGAGCAGGAGATCTATGCTTCGATCTATCGATTTGAGCACACAGGGCTCATTCCCGGCTATCAGACGATCGCTAAATATTTCAGCGATCTGGATGCAGTGGTCATTCAATTCACCAATACGGTCGATTTTGAAGGGTATAACTGGAGTTTGTCGGAGATCATGTATAACCGAATTGTTAAGATCATAGAAGATAACAGCCTATAATTCCAATCACAAAATATGAGGCCGTATATATCACATACGGCCAATGAATAGTTCAAAATTCGATTTTTTACTCTCCCTTAAAAACATCCTTTTCCCAATTCCCTTTTTCAACCTCACCGTTTGACTTTTTATTGGTGCCATAGCCTTGTCTTAAGTCATCTTGCCATTCTCCTTCATAGATAGTACCGTTAGCGAATTGGTTGATTCCGACGCCATTTCTTTTATTGTTCACCCAGTATCCGGTATAAATTTCCCCGTTACTCCAGATATAGGTTCCGAAGCCGTTACTACAATCACCGGAAACACATTTTTTGGAAAAACTTTTATCCTTCCCCGCATATTTGTCGATTTCGGTTCGGCATTTTGCAATTTCGCGCATAACCTCACGCACATGAGAGTTTCCTGCTGCTTCATCAACTGTATCGGTATTATAAATGTCACCGATGAATCCGTCCCTATTTGCAATACTTCCGACAAAAACATAGGTAAAATATGATTCCTCCGGTAGGGTATTCGTGATTAATTTCAGATAGTATTTTCCGGGAGTAGTTATAGAGGTGGATAAATTTTCGTTATACTGTTCAATGCCAATTGCCGTACTGCCATTAATGATTTTTCTGAAGCTTTTTACCCGTGGTACTTTGTTTTCATCCAATACCGACCAGGTTAAGGTGTTGATCATCACAAGCCCGAAATCACTATATCCGGGAATAGGTTTATTGACATAAAATGGAATGTCGATGTAGTAATTGGTTTCTCCATTTTCATTGACACTTTTCTTAAATTTTAATTTCTGAACATCGAGAGCGGTAAATACTTCACCGTTAAGTTCCATATTATCCAGAAAGAAGTTATCGAGAGATTCAAAATTTTGAAAGATCAAGACTGGGTTTTCATAGTCGTCAATCTCAGTTTGTGCGAAGATCTGGCTGGTAAACAACAGCAGTAATGCTGTCATCAAGAATTTTTTCATGCTGGTTTTTAGTTGTTAGGTGGTTAATCTGGTTTTTCGGTTTTGAAAATACATCCTGATCTGAACTGTGTATAATTAAATCGATAAAAGGACATTTACTTTCTTTGGAATTCTTAACAGCATAAATAAATCAGGATTAAGCACTACCAGAACGTCATAAAACTATTGTATCCAATTTTCCGGGTAAGGATTAACCATAAGAGTTGATTCCATCACTGATTATCTGTAATCATTATCCTATAAAAACTGTTTTAACGTCTGAATTTTTGGTATATATTAGCTGATATAAAATTACTTACGTTAATAAATTTGCTACTTGTGACTAAATCTACCCTTGTATCTGTATTTCCTCGAGCACTGATGGTTCTTTTTATTGGGATTACCCTTTTTAGCTGTTCCAAAGATGATGGTGATTCGTTGGAAGATGCCTTTTATCGGGATAAATTGAGTAATGCCAATATATCACTGCTAACGGGAACCTGGTCGTTATATGCGGCTTCTTATGAGGATATAACCGTTGAGGTTCCTGAAAATGACAATGATTGCGGTAGAGATTTTATAGTCTTCAATGGGGATGGCGGTTATAAAGAGTTTATACTCTCAGATTCCTATCAGTGTAACTATGATTCCATCGAGGGGGAATGGACTTATGATGATGGGGTAATAACAATATCTAATGGTTATGGTCTGGGATATGAAATGGTCTTGACGCAACTGAATACCCAGCAGATGACCTTCCGAGCAAAATTGGATATCGATGATGATGGTATTGAT
Source organism: Robertkochia solimangrovi (assembly GCF_007279655.1). Lineage (GTDB taxonomy): Bacteria > Bacteroidota > Bacteroidia > Flavobacteriales > Flavobacteriaceae > Robertkochia > Robertkochia solimangrovi. Next base: position 243,619 of record NZ_QKWN01000002.1, read on the forward strand.
GATATAATAACCTTTATTGCAAAACCTTATACACCAAATGATTTTGATATATATTCGGATAGCTTCTATCATAATTCTGATCAGGAACATAAGGACAAGATCCGTTTTGACTGGCAATCCTATAAGGGTTTCAATGTGTTTAATCGTTATGAAATATACCGGACAAATGGATATAATAAAGACGATGCAGTGCTGGTTACTTCCATTGGAGATCAAGGAACCAATTTTTTTATTGATGTAAATCCACCGGCCGAGGAACGATTGTTTTACTTTTTTCGATTATATACGGATCAGGGAAAGATCGCTGAAAGTGAGGTGCACAGTGTGGACACCGGTGAATTATTGTCAACAGGGGTGACTTCAAGCTCGATAATGGTTTCAGGAGAAACGATAGATTTTAGCTGGGAAAAGTTTGACGGATATTATTTCTCTCATTATGAAATTAGTACCAAGGAGACGGAAGGTTATTTTTATGGTAGTTCAAATAACGAGCGTACCGTAGCTATAATAGACGATATTAATACCACGTCCTTTTCAGATACGAATCCTCCTTTTTATAAAGATCCGATCTATACGGTATACGTCGTCGACATCTTTGGGAATCGATCTTCAAACATAATTATGGGGAAACAGGCTCAGGGACTTGTTTTTAAGAGACAGGAAGTAACTGATTTTGTACGATTAGAAAAATTTGCACCCGGGAAGAATGAATCAGTGATCTATTTATATGGTACTGTAAGCGGAGAGCAGGGAAGTACTATTCATCGGTATAATTACGGTACAAATACCGTGGAAGCCATTGCCGATGTTAAGCCCCCGTATTATACCGATTCCGATCTGAAAGTATTTAACTCATCGTATGGAGAAGAAATCGTTTTATTGCAGGCTGGTGAATTTTACGTGTATGACGGAACTAGCTTAACTTTAAAATACAAAATAACCCCACAGGAAAATTTCGGACTGGATGACTATATCGTATTAGAAAATGGCTTATGGGTTGTAAGTGATCATGATTATGTAAACATCTATAAAAGAAACACAGACGTACTGGAATTGATCGATCGTCAACCGCATTTTGAAAAGCACCAGAGTTCCGGACTTTACTATTTAAAAAGTTTAACGGATAATCGAATAATGATCGGTCATCGAAATGAACCATATTCCTATATTTTCAGTTACGACAGCGAGGGGATGATCACTTTAATTGATACGACCGTACCGACGCAGACACCCACCACCTTATATAGTAGCATAACCAATACACTGATAAATTCGAAAAACAAAAATATTCTGGATGGAGATACCTATCAGTCTGTCGGTAGCTATATTTACCCGGCCGTTCCTAATACCATTTCGAAAGATGGAGATCGTTTACTGGGATCCAATAATGATCCGTTAGGGATGTATACTCATGAGAAGAAAGCCTATATATATGAAATAGATTCACAAACCGAATTATCAATAGAAACCAAAGGATATCCGCATTACCTGTTCGAATCCTATGACGGTAAATTGATCAGCATTTCTACCGGATTATTGAGGAGTAACTTAACTTCCTATATCGCAAAGGAATGTATTTTTATGGAAGAAGTAACGCCATAGCCTAAAGGGAAGTAAGTGCTTTTGACCACAGTACGGTCAATGTGATTAATCACCGATAGTGGGAGTGTAGGCTATATATAAAAATTCTCGCTTATACTTTTTGAGATAAAACGATGGATAAAACGGATTCGAATCATGAATAATTGGCTAATCAAACAATTAGAAAAAATAGGTCTCGACCTAAGTAATGTAAAACCATCGGCAGATACAAATATTCGAATCCTGGAAAGGGGTGAAAAAGAAAGTATCGTCTTCCCTATGGTATCTTCGGTAAAAAGTGAATGGCGCATTCTTAAATGGCATTTTGAAAAAGGACAACAGGTCAACTATGGTGATATACTTTGTACCATAGAAAATACATCCCTGAAGGAGAAAATGGATTTTGAAACCTATGTCGCTGGTACCTTGAATTACTTCCTTCGGGAAGGACAAAAAGTTGACCAGGGAGTGATTGTAGCGGAAATATCAGGGAGATAGAGGAATTTGATTTCTCTGAAACTTCTGAAACCGATATGAATTCTTGAATGAAGTATTTAATAAATCCGGACAATCTTTCTTAGCATCCAAAAAAAGATTGTCCGGAAATTATGCTGGTTTAATAAACTTTGAGTTACTCAAAAGGTACTGCATCCACAGTCATATTGATATTTTTCCAATCGGTAACTGCTACCATCAGATCATGATTGGTCGCTAAACCAACACCTGTCCGATCGATCTTTGAATGTGCTTGTGTCGAGTTATCGATGGCGAATGCACGTACGTTGATCGTTTTATTAGAACTTTGATTTCCTATCCTGCAAAGGGAAAGTTCCGGAGAGAGGGTGATGTCAACATCTTCTCCGGGTCCACCTCCGATTCCTTCAACAGCAATCGCACGAATCTGGTTTTCAACGTTCCTCGCAATGGTTAATTTAAAGTTCTTATTCACGCCTGGCGTAAATCGCACCTGAGTTCCATCGGCATTTACCGCTAACACATCTTCCTGACCTACACTGGTTTCCATATCTTCTATGACAAAAGAGGTTCCTTCCGGAGTGATAGAAGTATAGGTGTATTTACCCGCTCCGTTACCGGTGATCTTACGGGTCAACGCCGTTTCAGCGGGCAGCAAATAGGCTCCTTTGGTTAAATAACAGGGGCGGCTATCCGGAATTTCAGCAATGATCTGATTTCCGAACATACCGGTTCGCATTCCAAATTCGTCTGTAACCTGCAGGTCAGCCGGAGAAAGCAGGAAGTCGATAACAAAGCTTGTTAAACCAAGAGGTCCGCTAAATGGAAGATCATGGTCTGCTAAATGAAAGTCTCCGTTAGTCATCATCCCTAAAGTAATGCCCATTTCGCTACAGAATTTTCGGGTAGTATCACCGTCATAATAATCGAAGAGGATTTCTCCATCGGTTCTTCTGAATTCTAAATAGCAATTTGCATAGGCAGTATCGGCTGTAGTATAAGGGTGATTACAATCCCAGCAATATAATTTAACCCCATGTGGATCTGTACTTCCGTCAGCTTTCGGACCTCCATGGTCTTTCGGATATTGGAAACGTATTGGAACGATACAATGCGTTTCTCCTAATTTTTCAGCATACCCGGCATCCCAGATTGCTCCGGAAGGAATAAAGAATAACATTGGAGCATTGTGACGATCACATCCATTATAAAAGATATGTTCTATTTCCCGATAGGTCTGCAGAACTCTGGGGTTACCTTGTCTGCCCTGATCATGGAAATGAATAAGCGATTCACGGCTTAACAGTTTACCATGAATAGCGGTGAACATCTTGAGGTCCTCCGTTGAGGGGGTGACTCCATACTTTCCAAAGGTATCAGTAGCACCTTGCCAGAATTCATCCAGTACTATAGACGACAGTGCTGTACAGAATCCTGTTGCTAATCCGCCGTTATCTTTTCCTTTTAAGAAGTAATGATAAAAACCGTAAAAGGCTGCGGTCAGTACTGGGTGGCCAAATACCGGATCCAGTTGCTCATGCCATACCTCTACGGAACCAAACGTTTTTAAATAAGTACTCCAGGAAGGAGCTCCGATTTTAAAGTTTTTAAATTCAAAGGAGTGTTTCGGAAATTTAAATGGAATCTCCAGGATCTCTGGGGTATAAGCAGTTCTTATGTTGCTCATCATTCCATCCGGATTCTGAACCTGTAAGGATTGTAAGGTTTGCGTGTTCCCATTTCCACCGGTGCCTGGCATTATAAAATTCAAAGTGTTCGCATCTTCGAAGGTCGCTGGTACCGCTGCAGAATTTATAATGACCGATGCACCATTCATGAAAGCCTTACCGGTCACCTTTATGCTGGTTCCGGGATTCAGAGCACCATTAAATATATCCAACTGTGGTTTGACCCAAATCCTGAGACGGTTACTTTCAGAGCCATCCTGCCGTTTTATATACACGATTTGTTCCCCACCTTTGATATTTGCGGGAATGGTAACCGAAAGACTTTCATCTGCGTTGATCGTAGGTGATAGAAGATGTCCGCCTATATTCACCTTATCGTTGGAGGTGAATCTCGTGCCCTTAAGCGTAAGATTATCAGAAGGGAAGACATAATCAGGTTCTGCATCCGAGATAAATGGTTGTGTTAACAGGTCATCCCAGGCATCTTCTGAGAATTCTATGAAAGTCAAAGTACCATCGCGACCCACTGTGTTTGCATCAGGCCCAACATTTCCGGGTTGTCCCTGAGCTCCGTTATGTCCGTTATCTGCATCTTTGCAATATTGTCCGACTCCGCTTCTTCCACCGGCACCTCCGTTACCGCCAGGTCCTGCATCGCCTCCACGTCCTTTTTGTCCGCCCTGATTTTTTATTCGGAAGGATTGATTGGTTACGGTTGATTCCAGTGTGCCATCTAATACTGCGATGGTAATTGCACCACCATCACCGCCATTTCCACCACGACCTCCGTCACCGCCGCGGCCACCATTTCCACCGTCACCGCCGTCACCCGGATCTTTATAACACCATTTATGTACGTATATATCATGTATTCTACCTTGTCTGCCATCGGCTCCATTTCCACCATTTCCACCTTTTTGACCGCGTCCTCCTTTGATACCATTTTCTCCATTCAGATCAATATCGGGCATGGAATTCATGGCTTTCACCCAAATTTCAAGTTTAGGAGCCGCTAGGCCTTTGGCACCATTTATACCAGGATGACCGGCTCTTCCGTTCTCACCGTCCAGGCCATCATAGGAATTTGGCTTTTGTTGGACACCCGAATATCCCCGTCCGTTAAGATCAGGATCATTGGCTCTTGGGGGCGTATTTCCTCCGGGTCTGCGCCAGGTTATTTTGGAAGTCGGACTACATTCGATCTTTTCAGCGATAATAATCAAGGTTTCTACTTCCGGTTCAACGACCAGTTCCGTATTTTTCAAATTGAAAGAACGCGCGATGATTACCGCGGTATCGATAGGCAACGTAGTTAGCGTCAAAAGTTTTAATCCTTCTCCGTTGGTAGATGGCCAGATTTCAGGTTTGACTTTATCCAATCCATTTATCAGATTTTTGTCTTTAATAATAAATTTATTGTTCTTGAAGTTAATTGCCGTCGCAATGTTAGGCTTTGGTTCGTTGAGAACCCTGGGCATGGTTCTACCCAGGTTTCCTAATATACGAGGGTTGATACCCGGATTCGTTCTTAATACACGTAATGGGTTTGTGGTGGTTTCAGCCGTACCTCCGTTAGCGTCTTCATTTTCTGATTTGTCGGAAATAAATTTTAGGCTATTCCGGTTGATCAGATTGTTAGCCAGGAGAATTTGCTTCTCCTTAGTAGATTTAGAGGCGATGGTACCGGCTATTTCTCCCCAGTTAAAATGTGGATTAAAAGTGCCAAGCTTGGGGGCAATTAACACTTTCCCCGGAGTCATTACAGTTCGCTGGGTAATATTAAGGTCGGATAAGTCTGATATTTTATCCACACCCACGGTCGCCATAATATTTTTTATTCTTTGTAATCGGGCATAACTTTCATCAGGTTTTAACGTAACTCCCAATTTTTGAATTCCGAACTGTAATTTTAGTTTTTTGGTGAGCTCGGTATTCCTTGCAATAAGCAGCGCTTCTTTCTTCTGAGTGATAACTCCGCTCTTAATGCTTAATCCTGAAAGCGTACCGGAGAACGGAAATTTCACACCATCTACCCAGGTGCCAAAATAAAATCCCTCATTACCTACTGGTTTTAAAGGATTTGCAATGGTTTTTTTACCGACCTCAGTACCATCAATTTCAAGTAGCAGAGTGTTTTTATCTTTGACGAAGCGTACAAACTGTTCTCGTTGCGTTGAAATTTTAGCGGTGTTGCTATCTACCTGCTGCCATCCTTCCTGGGTATGGACTGCGCCAACTAAAGCTCCGGAATCTGCAATAAAAAATGCCACGGGTGGATTTTGTGCTTCCGCAATGTTCATCCGGCTTCCGATTGATTTTGGCCGTATAGTAGCTTCAATGGTAAAAGAATCCAGTTCAGATAAGGCTTTAGAGTTGCCTAGTTTGATAGATCCTCCCTCATTAAACTGGATTGTGCCATTTCTCCGTAGGTTCATCACCTTCGTGTTGATCGATAAATTCTGTCCAAAGACAGAGCCATCAAAAATTTCATCTTTATCCGTTCCCAGATAAAATAAAGTTTTTAAAGTTTCCATTCTATTTAAATTAAGTTAGACATACGAAGGCCTGGGAGAATGGATTTTGAAAAGTATGGGAGTGCCTTAAAATAATATTTCTGGAAGGTTCGGGTAGGGAAATGAACACTGAACAATAGTAAAAAGCGTTAGTAGAGAGTCAGAATAACTAGCTTAAAGATAGTGTAGAATATGAATGTTTGAAAGGGGGAAATTCCCTGAAATTATAACTTGAAATTCATTTTTTTCCTCTTAAAATTCTGATGGTCCATTATTGCTACTGATTAAATCTGGTCCACAGGAAGCTTTGATATCCCTACAAGAACTTCCAAAGATTCATTATAATTATTTAACTTTCAGTTAAATATAGTAACACCACCATGAAATTTGAAGGCTTACTTATACAATGGAAAATTATAGGGGTCTTAATACTCATTATAGTCGATACATTGAATGCTCAAACTTCCGTACAGGGGATCGATCTGGATCAGGGGGAATATAGGGTTGGGTTTCGTCATTATACGGTGTTAGATAGCACGCGAACGTATCGCAGAGCTTATGAGTACAGTAATAGTACGATGCCAAGGCCTGTTCCGGTGAGTATTTGGTATCCATCGATAGAAACTACCGAAAATGTACCCGTATTAAAGGTTCTGGATTATTTTGAAATATTGAAAGAGGAGGAGGAATGGGAGTATCTTCCTGACGAATACCTGTTAGATTGGTTTTACTACGCGAATACTCCTTCTAATCAGGAACATTTGCAGGAATCGACTCATGCATACCCGAATACCCCAATAGCTGACGGCAGATTTCCTGTCATCGTTTATACGCCGAGTTTTCAGGCCTCTTCCATCGAGAACTTTGCGCTTTGTGAATACTTGGCCAGTCATGGATATATCGTTATAGCCTCACCGAGCAGAGGGACAACCACGCGTTGGTTCAGCAATAATCTGGCACAGGAAATGGAGACGCAAGCACGGGATGTGGCGCTATTGATAAGTGAGATCGGGAAATATCCAATGGCAGACTATGCTAGGATCGCAGTGGCTGGGTTCAGTTTTGGAGGTTTGTCAAATATGATCGCTCAGAATCAACATGCAAAAATAAAGGCGGTGCTCAGTCTGGATGGTACCGAACGCTATCAATATGCCTTACTACGGGAATCTCCTTATTTTGATCCTGAAAAGATCAGGGTTTCTTACTTTCATATGGCACAAAAGGAGATTCCGGAAGAGGTTCTTCTGGAAGATGCTATAAGTCCTGACCTAAATACGGACTTCCAACTGTATGACCGTATAGCCAACAGCACGGTTTACCGATTACGATTCCATGATCTCACTCATTCATATTTCAGTACGTTAGGCGTTTTGTTTGCGGAAAGAGATCCGAGACAAGACAAAAGCGATGCCGAAATTATGGCTTCCTATAAATGGGCTATGCGATATAGTTTGAATTTCTTTGATGCCATCTTAAAAAAGGAGGAGGCGGCTTTGAGGTTCATAGAAAATAAACCGGAGGACAATGGGGTAGGATCAGGGTTGCTTTCACATCAAATCAAGCGACCGGAAAGAGTTTCCTTCACCTTTCAGGATTTTAATGACCTGGCAGCAGCACAAAACTATCAGGATCTACCTGAATTATATGATTCGATACAAAAGAAACATGCTGACTTTAAAATTCCGGAAGGTAATTTAAACACCTTAGGATTACAGCTCGTTTTCAATCCGGAAACCTCGCAAAAGGGAATCGCCGTTTTCCATTTTGCAACGGAGCGCTACCCGAATTCAGCCAATCTGTTTGATAGCCTCGGAGAAGGATATCTGTTTTTAGGAGACAAAGAAAACGCCATCAATGCTTATGAAAAGTCTTTAGAATTGAATGCAGCGAATCAAAATGCGATCGATCGTTTAAAGGAATTGAGGGAATAAAGGAAGTGGAAAGGTTACTAATTTAAATCATTTAGTATAATAAAGCCAAAAGACTAAAGCTGACAGCCTACAGCAATTATTTTAATACAGAAGTTAACTTTTCAGGTATAGCTGGGGTTAGGGGAGATTAAGGTGAAGAATAGCAATAAATATCAGGTGTCTACAAAGCTTTTAAATGGATATTTGTAATTTGTATTCCTAAATAAGGCTTGCGTTAGAAAACCAATGAAATAGTTTACTGATTTTAAAACATTCAATGCTTATTTTGGCACAGAGCCACCTTTAGACAGTCATATAGACGTTAACGGGTATGGTAATAAATTTTTAAAAAAATCAGAAGCCGTAAGTATTGATTTTTACCGCATATCTCTCAAGCAAAAAATATATTTACCTAAAAATCACCCGCTATACAATACCATAGACCAGCCATTTAGTGCTTTGTTTTTCAGTAGGCCGAAAGATGTGAATAGTTGGTATATAGAAAGGCGTTTTAAAGGATATTATGTGCAGTTTTCTCATAAAATAATTAACGAAAACAAGCATATTTTTAAAAAATTGATGGATTTTGGACAGCACGAACCTTTGTTTCTTTCATCCCAGGAAGAACAGGAGCTAGAACAAATCTACAAATATATGCTACGACATCACCGTGAAAATCCTCAAGGGTATGACATCATACTGTCCTATGCTTTAGTGTTGTTCAACTTTATTGAAAAATTATATTTATCAGTATTAAACAAATCAAGTCCGAAGTTAAATTCATTGGTTATTACATTTCAAGAATTACTGAATAATTATTATCCGTCACAGCTATCAACTCAAAAATTTATTGAAATTCCTACTGTAAATTATTTCTCTTCACAAATGGATGTTTCGGCAAATTATTTAGGCGATGTACTAAAAAAATACACAGGGCAATCTGCCATAGACCATATTCATCAATACATCATAAAACAAGCAAAAGTTAAGTTACATAAATCAAGTACACCAATAAAAGAAATAGCCTGGGAACTCGGTTTTGAATATCCTAATTATTTTGCTCGTTTTTTCAAAAACAGAACAGGGCTTACACCCAGACAATTCAGAAATCAGTAATTTGTTTCATTTCCGAAAGTAATCTATATACTTTTTTGCTAGATATATTTCTTAATTTAAAGGAGATGACTTTTTGTTAAAACCAACTTCAATTGAATCGGTTTTAACCCATCTCTTTTATTTCGAATAGCTAACTAATGAACACCTTTAAAGATTTCATATCATTCAACAATTATGTGGGTTTAGCAGCACCACTAAACGACCATATTGATGTCGGCACTTATCCGGATAAAACACGTCTGAAATCAGAAGCCGTATTTATAGATTTTTATAGAGTTTCTTTTAAAACCAACTATATAAACTCAGATTTACCGGGTTATGATTCAGAAAATCCTAAACCTATAACGGCAGTGTTCTTTAATAATCCTGGAAGTGCCTATGAATGGGATTTAGACGATAAGTTTGAAGGTTATTATCTTCATTTATCAAGGGATTTGATAGATAAACATCGTTATCTATTTCAGAATTATTTGGAATATGGTTATCATGAAGCCTTGTTTTTAACCAAAGAAGAAGAAACAGAAGTTATCAATCTGTATCAGTTTCTAATAAAGCACTATCGAAATAATTTAGAAAACTATAATGTGCTTTTAGCGTCTATTAATCTTATTTTAAATATGGTAGAGTCCTATTATAGACGTCAATTTAAAACGGATATAAAAGTTTATAGTCCTATTGTTAGTGAATTTCAACAATTATTAAGAGACTATTATAAAGGACCGATAGAAGGTATTCCTACGGTTCATTATTTTGCTGAAAAAATGCATCTTACCCCTAATTATTTAGGAGACGTCATTAAAACCTATACCCATAAGTCTACGATCGAAACTATTCACGAACATGTTGCCGAAAGTGCGAAGACATTGCTTAAGGAAAGTAGCTTAAGCAATACTGAAATTGCTTTTGAACTAGGTTTTGATTACCCAAACTATTTTGCCAGGTTTTTTAAAAAACAAACACAACTTACCCCAAAGCAATTTAGAGCAAAATTTAAGCTCATAGATTGATAAATTTTCAGATTCGGTAAAATGTTTCCTTTTTTGAAGTGAATCTTCTCCTGTAAAGCTCTAGTTGTCAAGTAATTTTGTCTTATAGATTTATTATTAATCATTAAAACTAAATATTATGTCACAACAAAAAATTTCATACAAAAACACAAATAACGGAATATTAATGTCTGCATATTTGGATTTACCGAATGATTTCGACAAAAACAAACAATACCCTGCACTTGTAATTACCCACCCAGGAGGTGGAGTAAAAGAGCAAACGGCAGGTATTTATGGTAGAAAGTTTTCAGAACATGGTTTTGTTACTATTGTAACTGATGCTTCCTACCAAGGAGAAAGTGGAGGAGAGCCAAGGCAATTAGAGAATCCTTATATCCGAACCGAAGATATAAGTTCCGCAATAGACTACTTAACCACATTGCCTTATGTAGATAATGAGCGTATCGGTGCATGGGGAATTTGCGCGGGGGGTGGTTACACAGTAAATGCTGCTATTAATGATAAGCGTATTAAGGCTCTTGGAACTGTAAGTGCTGTTAATATAGGTCATATGATCAGCAAAGGCTGGTTGGGTGATCAAGATATGAAAGATGCCATGGGTTCATTACAATTCGGAGCACAAGCCAGAACCATTGAAGCTAATGGGGGAGCTATTGTTCAAATGCCAATGGCACCATTAAATGAGGATGATACGCCTTATACCGATTTAAAAGAAGCTTGGGAGTATTACCATACCGACAGAGCACAATGTTCAACATCACCTGGTTATGGAACGGCTCGTAGCTTAACTCAACTGGTAACCTACGACGCATACAACATGGCAGAAATTTACTTAACACAACCATTGTTCGTTGTTGCAGGAAGTGTAGCGGAATCAAAATGGATGAGTGATGATTTAATGGAACGTGCAGCCTCCGAAAACAAGCAAATGTACATTGTTGAAGGAGCAAACCACATGAAATTATATGATATCCCGCAGTATTTAGATGAGGCAGTTGCGCAGTTAGCACCTTTCTTTAAAGAGCATTTAGGGGTGGCAGAACTCGTTGAAGCCTAATAACATATTATTCAAAAAGCCGAAGTGAAATTTTACTTCGGCTTTTTAACCTTAAAAACAAAATAAAATGGAACATCAAATAAATTTACACGGCATCGAAAATCCGCCAACAAGCACAGCAAGAATGTCTAAGGAAATGATGGATAATGCAGTTGACCAGATGAACAGAATTTCAGAGGAAGACTATGCAAAAATCATGGGTATGGTAAAAGTCTGTAAAAGGGAGTGGCGAAGTCTTTTACACAAGACGCCGGATGATTACAGTATGAAAGGGTGGGAAGATATTTATTTTCAAGCTGATGATGGTGTGCCTTTAAATGGATGGTACATTCCTGCAAAAGGAGGAGAAAGTGATAAGTTGGTTATTTTCAATCATGCACTTCCAATGAGTAGGGCTGGTTTTCAGGGCCATATGGGTGAGCCCTGGAGCGGTTTTGAAGCAGTGGAAATAGACTTCGTCATACAGATGAAGCATTTAACCGATGCAGGCTACAATGTGTTGGCTTATGATATTAGAAATCACGGACAAAGCGGTACCGCCAATGATGGAATGTGCGGTATTGGACTTCTGGAATGGAGAGATTGTGTTGGCGTAAAAAAATATGTTGATGCGCACCCGCGATTAGGTAAAATGAAAGTGGCGCTTTACAGCCAATGTATGGGTGGATGCTCTCAATACGTAGCAATTGATAAGCGACCAGACTTATTTGAAAACGTAGCCTGTATGTGTAGCCCATTAGTACCATCAATGCGTTCAATCTACAATGCCTTTTCAAAGCTTTTGGGTGTCAATGATTATTTGGATCTTTTGGATTTTGAATTAATCAGGGCAGGCGGATTCACCCGAGACGAAATGGACCCAAAACTCTACACCAAAAACATTAAAATGCCATTGCTAATGTGGCAAGTTAAGGACGATGCATGGGTAGAAAATCCAATGGATGCACAAGCAACTTTTGATACCATTCCGAGTGAAGAGAAAGAATTGTTTTGGATTGAAGGAACTACACATCGTTTCAAAGATGGTTATAACTATTTTGGAAGAACACCAGAAAAAGTACTGGCTTTTCTTGACAAACACATGAAATAATAAGAAATAATCTTAAAGCCGAAGTTATGCTTCGGCTTTTAATATTATGAAAATGAAAAACGTACTCATATTAGGGGCAAGTGGTGCAATTGCACAACACACCATTGAAAAGTTGCAAAAGGATGACACCATTAATTTAACCCTCTTTGCAAGAAATGCCAAGAAAATTAAGCAGTTTGAACATTCGAACATGCAAATAGTTGAAGGTGATGTTTTAAATAAATCAGATTTAAAAGAAGCGTTAAAAATTGCAGACATTGTATATGCAAACCTTTCTGGACCTATGGAAAAATTTGCAGAAACTATAGTCAAAGAAATGGAAGAAAGCAAGCCCAAAAGATTGGTCTTTGTAACCTCATTGGGTATATACAATGAAATACAAGGAAAGTTTGGAGTGTGGAACGATAGAATGATCGGGGGAGCATTAAAAACATACCGAAAAGCAGCCGATATCATTGAAGCATCCAATTTAGACTACACGATTGTGCGTCCCGCTTGGTTGCAAAATGAAGACGAAGTGGATTATGAAACCACCCAAAAAGGCGAGGATTTTAAGGGTACTGAAGTATCCCGTAAAAGTGTCGGAGTTTACATAGCAGATATCATCCAACATCCTGAAAAAGACAGTAAAGCGAGTGTGGGTGTAAACAAACCAGGAACAGAAGGGGATAAACCTTCTTTTTACTAAAATAGCAAACTAACTAACCAATGAGATTATGAAGTTAAAAACTATCAAATCAAAAATAGGAAACGCTATTATCACACAAATAGTAGAAACAGATATAAACGATGCGATGCCCATCATTCTTCCAGATGCCACGCCGGAAGAGATGAAAAAAATAGAATGGTTGGATAAACCATACAGAACCGATGATTATTTAATGAATGCAGATTCACAAGCATTTTTTATAGAAATGAACGGACGTTTATTTGTGGTAGATACCTGTGTAGGTAATGAAAAGGAAGTATTGGGTTTCGATGGATTCAACAACCTCAACATCCCTTTTTTGGAAGCTATGGAACAGGCAGGAATTGACCGAACCAAAGTAACCGATGTTATCTGTACCCATTTGCATTTTGACCACGTGGGATGGAATACGTATAAAGAAAATGCCAAATGGAAGCCCACTTTTCCAAATGCCAAATATCATTTCGCAAAGGAAGAATACGACTATTGGGAAAAAGACGGTTTTAAAAACCACGCGTTGGGCCCTATAGAAAATGTATCGTTCTATGAATCCATAGACCCGGTGGTCGAAGCAGGTCTGGTGAACTTTATTGAAATGGATGACGATTTAGGCGATGGTATTTCCGTTAAGCCTTCATCCGGACATAGTAAAGGACACATCAATGTTCATTTTATTGCAGGCGACGAAACCTTTATCATAGCAGGTGATATGTGCCATCACCCTTGTCAAATTGCAAAAACGGAATGGGCAGCGGTTATCGATTATGATAGGAAAGAATCGGGCGTCACCCGACGCAGAATTTTGGGAGAATTGAGTGGTTCTGACATTTTGGTGACTTGTACCCACTTCTGTAGTCCATCTTTTGGACATATTGACGGTAACGAATCTGATGGGTTTGTGTTTAAAACCGTGGACAAAAGCAAGTAGCCAATGTTGGTTTCTAAATCGCATAGAAGGCTTTTTAAAAGGCTGGCATTGGTCTTAGTCTTTTTCTTTTTTATGGGTTTTTATTCCATTAAGGCACAAGTAGCTGTAGCTGAAAAGGGTACATTTTTGTTTACAGGAGTATCAATGGATATTCCAGGGAATAACAAATTTGTATTTTATTACGGTTACAGTCCATCGGATAATTTTCAGGCATTGGTAGCATTACCTTTTTTCAAACTACATAAAAACATTCAGTTCATGCCGGGATATATGATGACAAAGACTGATGGAAACGAGATCTTTACAAACCTGCAACATCATTTTTTACCCAGTCTAATATTCAATTTCAAATTAAGCGACCGTTTTACGTTAACCGATAGGAATATGTATTTTCGATTGGAACGAAAAAATACAGATGCCGTTTCTTTTTACAGAAATAGGATCGGACTGATTTATCATACCAAGTTATTTAAAAGGCCTGCTGATATTTTTTTACACGACGCTATGTTTTGGAGCTTGGATAGTGGAAAGTTTACAAGAAATCGTGTGATTTTAGGAACAACTATAAAAGCCTTCAAATGGCTTTCACCTCAATTTTGGTATGTATTGCAAAACGATACAGGGCTTTTTCCAAGACATCAGTTTTATCTTATCTTGACTGTACCGTTGGAAAATTTTGGTGTATTTAAAAAGAAAGAAACAACGAATCAATAAAATAAAACCAATCCATGAAAAAAGAACGATTTGAAGCAATTACAGACGCCGTAATGGCCATTATTATTACGATCATGGCATTAGAAATCGAGTTACCTAATTTCGATGAAGAAGGTATCAATGAATTTGTAATGCAAATAGGAATATATATTTTAAGTTATGCATTCATTGCTATACTTTGGATTAATCATCATAATATTTTCAGGCACGTCAAAATGGTCGATCATACTACGCTATGGCTAAACTTTTTATTATTGTTTTCGACTTCTTTGATCCCTTTAGCTACCAGAACGATTGATAAGGCTTTTTTTGATAACAAGAGCCATATTCTATTTGCTTTGATTTTTGGTTCTGCTACGCTATTATATTTTTTATTGGATGAAAGAGCTATTAAGCTTTCGGAGAATAAAAGGGTTGCAAATACCAGAAAAATGAATATCGTGGCGACGTTGCTTTTCTTCTTGGCGATACCGTTAAGTTACGTCAGTATTTACATATCATCTGCAATATTTGTTTTAGTCCCAACCGCATATTTTTTGTTACCGCGAAAACAAATAAAGGATGTAATTTAAATTATCATGAGTTATGGAAAACGAAGAATTACACCAAGAGTTGTTCGGCACTAAAAAGGAACCGCGTAAATCATTGCATACCTTTTTGAGAAACCAAAATAAAATGGTGATCAATTCATTCAATATGATTGATAGAAAGGCGGCAATTATGATAAGAATTAATGCGACCATTATATCTGTTATTATAGTGTTTTTCGACTATGTAAAAAGTATTGAAATGGGTGAATATATTGGTGCTGTAATGGTAATTGCATCGTTTATTTCATTGCTATTGGCTATAAATGCTTCAAGACCTCATATCTTTAAATTATTCAGGAGATTCAATAAAAAATTGGGTAATAATAATAACAATCTTGAAGAGAAATTGTTTTCAGTGGGTATGTTCGACAATGTGCCTTTACAAGAATATTTAGAAGCCTATGATAAGGTTGTGAAAAATCAAGATTTACAGGTAGGTAACCAAATAAGAACTCTTTATATTTTAGAACGATATACCAAAGATGCCTTTCTTCATTTAGAACTTTCTTATTGGGCCTTTATGATGGGATTTACGGCTATGGTTGGATTGTTTGTTTATGGAAGTATAATTTAATTTAAAAATGACTAAAGTAATTATAACCGGTGCTACGGGTATGCTTGGTAAAGCTGTCTTACAAGAATGTATAGAACACCCAAAGATTGATAAAGTGCTTATCATCAATAGAAATCCATTAGGATTAAACCACCCTAAATTGGAAGAAATCATTTTAAAGGATTTTTCTGACATTCAGTCTATAGAAGAACAGTTAAAGGGTTACGATGCATGTTTCTTTTGTATGGGAGTATCAGCGGTAGGTATGGATGAAGAGAAGTATACCAATATCACCTATGTAACGACTAAGGCATTTGCTGATGTACTCTATGCTGTAAACAACAATATGGTTTTCAACTATATTTCAGGTGCAGGCACCGATACTTCTGAAATGGGAAAGGTAATGTGGGCAAGAGTAAAGGGAAAAACGGAGAATTATATCCTGCAAAAAGGTTTTAAAAAGGCCTATATGTTCAGACCGGGGATCATTATTCCGGAAAAAGGAACAAAATCAAGAACAGGCTGGTTAAATGCTACATACACCCTTATGAGTCCGTTGTTTCCTATGCTCAAAAAATTAAGTAGTGTGACCACTTCCACCAATATTGGTTTGGCAATGATAAACTCGCTTTACTTTAATGCAGATACAAACTATCTTTCAAATACAGACATCAATACACTTGCTAATAAAAAGAGTGAATAATAAACATGGTGCGCAAACCTAATAAAATAACTAAGTTAACTTGAGTAAAAGTATTAATAGGCTAGATTCTAAAAATAGATTTATAGGAATCTATAGACTATAAAGTTAGTTTAAGGCACAAACTGAGAATGCTATACAGAGAAGGGCTTAGTCTACCGGCTCTATGATTTCATTAAAGCCCTTGAATTTCTATAAATTTCAAATGAATACTTTGAGAATTTGATAGATAATTCAGTAAGAATATTACTATGGAATTTATATTTTAGTAGGGGTGAAGGAATAAATAAGTAAAAGCACAGACACCCTGATTATCCTAAATTTTAAAACAAGATGAAACGAGCTTTAACTGTTATGTTTTTTTTATTGACTTTTCAACTAGTAATAGGTCAAGTTGCAATAATTAATGACCCTGATGGCTGGACTAATGTGCGTGAAGCTCCAGATGGAAAATCAGAAGTTATTCATAGAATCTATGAAAACGAAGTATTTTGGTATGACCCTGAACTTTCGGAAATTCAACAAGACTGGATACCCATTTATATTCCCAAAAATAAATTTTCCTTTGGGAACAGTATGTCTAATGTTATCAATGGCTTTATTCATAAATCAAGAATTCTACCTCTTGATAGTTTGAAAAGTTATTCAGGTAATGACTTTAGTTTTGAGTACGAGATTGTAGATTTCGATTCGACAAACAGAATAATAGATAAGCAAGATGAGATATGGGTAACTTTTATTGATGGCAGGCCAGTTCATGGTACTGATGGTAATTTACCTAAAACCCAAGTAAAAAATATAGAGGTAAAAATTAATTCGAAAAGTATCAAAGTGCATCAATTGTTCTACAGTGATATCTTTGAATGTGACAATACATTTGACACGTTTAAAATAGGAGATACTTATTTTGTATATCAATCGAATAGCGATGGAGCTGGTGGTTATGAAATTGTATGGGTTTTTACAAAAGATGGTTTGATACAAAGACTTGTAGGTTCAATGATATAAAATAAGAATCTCCGTAATACCATTTAAAGTATTGGAAATTCGCATTTGATTTATAAATTATAGCAAATCCTTTGCCTGTAATTTCAATCAAACCCAAAAGATAACAGAGAATTGAAAAAAGCAGACGTCCAATACGAGGTTGTTGCACAGCCTCTCATTATACATCCATTGAGAAAAACTATATTCATATTAAATTTTATTTTCAGCACAATAGTTTTTGCCCAAAATCCTGATGCATCTACGCGGTATGAAAAAGAATACTATGATTTATTAAACTACATTCCAAAGAATCTGGAAACTGATTCAATTCACAACTTGGAGAGTCCAATTTTAAAAGGAAACTTAAATACGATTGGAAGTCTAAAACTATATAACGGATTTAGAGAAGAGATTAAATTATCCGAAAATGATAAAAAATGGTATGAAAATAGAATTGACCAAATTGCAACCGAATTATTTATTGACGGAAAAAGAATTTTAATAAGTGCGGAAGGAGATGTTTCTGGTTGTCCGGATAAAATGATTGACACTTTCAGATTAAAAAATATCGAGATTATAAACTTGAAGTTTTGCCATACATGTACTGATTCTTATCGAGATGAAAACTTCATTAAAAGATTTAATAGCCAAATGTATTCTTTAATGAAAATTGATCCTCCTAATGTTAAAACTCATAAATTTTACGGAATATATTCCGGCTATCCCAAAAACAATAATAGGATTGAATTAATTCTATCTGAAGACAGAACATTTAAATTTTGGGATAAAAAAGGACACTTTTCTGATTTTACAGAAGGTTTCTGGAAAAACAGCAATGATACTCTGATTTTAAATTCCAAAACTTTTCACGAAAATGATAGTTTGTCTTATGCTTCATCAAGTGCAAATTGGATTGAATTTATTGATGTAATGTTCCGCTTAAAAAAGGAGAAGCTGATAGAATTAAATAGAGGACCAAGGAAATTAAAAAGGATAATAGAATAAAATACATTGTTGAACGAAACCTAAAGGTAGCTTCCCGGTGAAATGACAATACGTTTAGCTACCTTTAGGTTAAGTTCATCTCCCGATACGGGTAATAAAGGTTTCAGTTGTTTTCTTGGCGTAGTATTCCGCTACAAAATTTGCTGTAACTAGGAGAGATTACTTAAGATGGTACGACTAGCTATATCCCCATACAGCCGATCGTTTTGCACTTCATCCTGCATTACATATACAGTTGAAATATCATAACTCCTGAGTATAGCCGAAATACGATGCATATAGGGAAGTTTTGGAGTGTGAACATACTCCATAGGCAGAAAGGAAGATTGCTGATTTCTAACGCTCATTTGTTTAATAACGGTGTACAGTATCATGGTAATGATAGGGGAATAGGCTGTATCGTATTTAGTGTTATTCACCAGTGAAATTAAGGCCGGATTGTCAGGATTATTGAAATCCATGGGAACTTAATCTTTAGATACCATGTAAAACAACTTTTATGATCCGATCTTTTTAAAGGCATTGGCCAGGGTACTTTTAACACCTACAGTTTGTTTATCCGATTTAATTTAGAAACCCGTTATATCCAAGAACTTTTGGGACACAATAATCTTAAGACCACCATGATCTATACTCACGTAACCGAGAATAGTTTTAAAAACATCAGCAACCCATTCGATGACCTGTAATAATTTTTATATTGCAAACTGAGAAAATGTATAATGGAAATTAAACTGATAAATAATTTGCAAAACGTGGGCATAGCCAACCAAATTGGCGGTATATGCCCAATAAAGTTCAGTATATAATCAAGTTGGCATTAATTATGAGAAACCAGTTTCTAAAGAATATATTAGTTCTTACAACGATGTTGATTTCTATCAGCTCATTCGCTTGCGATTGTGATTGCGAAGGAGATTGTTCATTTAGAGTCATATCGAATCGGAATGAATTAGTTGCTCTTGTAAAAGTTATTGAATATTCTGATTTTCTGGATTATGAAATTGATGGATATGATAAAAAAATGCCTTTTTCAATGACAGTTGAAATAATAAAAAAATATAAAGGAACTGAATCAAAAAAGAGGATTAAAATTTGGGGCGACAATGGAATTTTATGCAGACCATATATTTCGAATTTTGAGGTTGGAAAATATTATTTAATCTCACCTTTACAAATTGAAAATAGCTCTGAAGAAGGAAATAAAGGAGATTATGATTTTTTCGCTTGTTGGACTGATTATCTCAATGTTGATTTTGATAACGGAATAGCTTATGGAGAATACACAAAACGAAAAAATAAAATATCGCTGAAAGAATTTGAAAGTGAAATAAAAAAATAACTATTGCCTATTATGGTTATAATTCACTGTGGTTTAGTGCCACAGCAAAATAAAAGTATAAATTAAACGGCTGGATTTCGTTGTGTGGCATAAATAAAACGTAATGAACAAATTTTTAATCTATCAAATAATATTGCTGTTAACCCTTCAAGGATGTAAGGATCAAACTCAGGATCAAAATGATATTGTTACGATAAACGGAGTCACTATTAATCAAAAAATCTTAAATGAACTTAAGAAAAAACTAAACCAAGAACCAATAGAATTTGAGAAAGTAAATTATCATTACGAAAATGTAGATTCAACTTGGAAAGAAGAAACTGATACAATAAGAAATGGATTCTATTTCAAGCAAATAAGTGAATTTAAAGCTAAAAGAATAATTCAAGATTATTCAGAAGAACTAACGGAAACAGGGCACTACATGTTCCTAAAAAATCTTGAATTTGATGATAATTGGAATAGCTTGTATGATGTGACGATTGTAAAAGCTGAAAATCAGTATGATATTTTGAAAATTATGAATACGCAAGGACCTAACTATGATGTGACAAACGAACAAGTAATTACCAAGGTTAAAAAATGGGACGAAAAAGTCGGACTTAAAATAATTGTTGCCGATGAAGCAAGAGTTGAAGCCTTTATTTCAAAACTACCTGACGACTTGCTGAACTTTACTCAAGAAATTTATGAATTATGCCCAGATGTTATAGAGCAAGGTTATAGCGATATGGACGAAATGATTAATGATTATAAAACAAATAAATATTTTTGGATGTGGTGGGATTAAATTACGCACTCAACAACGTATCCTATGAAAAGCATTAGTCGCTTTCTCCAAAGTTAATATTTTAATTTTCAACTACTTCATTATTTTGTTTTTAATATGGATGAAGCTTTGATTCATCTTTATATCAATACTATAAAAGTTGCTTAGCATCCTATATATAATCCCATTAGGTTAACCGCTCTTTACCTTTACGATGAATATCTGCCGGATTTACAACCAGGGAATTCCATCCAAAAGAAATAAAACTGCGATGTGCTGAATAACCACAACATCCGGCCTCATAGGGCGGTACTGACTTAATGATCAGGAAAATGTTTTTAGACAAAAGTTCTTAATTGCAACGCATCCGGAGGCATGCTAAAAGATTTACAAGCAAAAAGATCTGTACTGCAATGAACTTTCCAGCCACGTTTGTGTATGTCAATTCCAAAGAATAACTTGGCACTAGCAGTTTGTTGTGTTTTCATCTCTATAAGTTTTAGTGAACTTTAAAGATACTCGACAAGCTGCTTTTACATAGATGCTATAAGTAATTGCTTGTTCTCGCCTACTTTGGAAATTCCTGCGGAATTTCCAACTTGGTGTGTACTTGCAGAGTTAAGTACCAGTCCACGCAACTACTCATAGCCTAACCGATGTGTCCAATTTGAATGAAATCAATGTATAAATCAATAAAAATCGAATATTGGACATTTCCAGAAGGTCAAGACTTTGATGGAATTGAGGAATTCGTTAATGAAATTGATAAAGATTATTTTCTAACGGTTAGCAAGAAAAGAACTGACGCCTTAGGTGGCGGTCTTTATGATTTGATTATTGAGATAAGTGAAGATTTATCTCTCATTGAGCTTGCAAAAAGCTATATTGAAGATGGAATTAAGTTGTATATAGGTTATCAGGCTAAAGAAATCTATAAAACCATAAGAAAATTATTTGAAAAAAATAAAGACCTGAACCCATCTGTTGAACAGATTTCTGTAAAATTTAAAGATTGTAAAGTAATACTTTACGAAGTTTATAAAAACGGTATTGAGGAGAGTTTTGAATCGGTTATTAACGAACTTATAAAAGTTGCGTCAGAACATAAAAAGACGTTTAAAAAAGCTAAAGAAATTCATATTCCGATTTTCAAGCATAAAGACAGTTACAATATTTGTAAGTATAGAGTCAAATTAAATGTTGACGAGAATATGACCGAATTCAAGAAAAGTGATTATTTGAATTTTTGGGGAATTAAAACCAAAAAAAAAGAATACGTTTATAATTTTGATAATGGAAAACTAAAAAAGAAAAAATTCTATACTCAAGAATCATATGATAAGTTATTTGATTGGGCTTTCGAAAATGGAAAATTAAATGAATAATAGAGGTCGAATACAAGCTCAAGATGATACTATAGAAGAATCAGAATCTTGGGCAACAAATGAAGAAATAACCAAACAGGATGGTTTGACAAAGTCTAATGATTTAAAAGGAAAACTTTCGAATCAAGAATTGGCTGAAAGATTAGATGCATTCAATAAATTAGAAAATGTTATACAGCAAGCGCCTTCTCAAGGACATTTCGCTCAACTAATTAAAAGCTTTCACCATAACCCTCAAAATAGAAGAATAAGGGTAGATTTAGAAATCAGAGCAGGAAGGGCGTTTATTGACAATAATCCGAATTAAGATGGCTGATGAAAACAAAATCCTATACAATTCATTCTTGAAAGAGAAGAATATCTACAATTTGAACAGTGGCTACTGGAAAAGAAAACTATTGAATAAATTGGACCTAAAATTTTCTTTGGAAAATCAATATGTTACAAACAAGAAAAGTAATGGGAAGAACTTCTATGATGGAAACCCTATCTTTTCATATATAGAAAATGACAAAGCATTTAGAATAATTCAAGAAAACCCTGAGGATTTATCAAGTTACAATAACATTAAACTTATAGATGCTTGGATAGACAAATTATACAAGTCAGAAAATCAACAAATTCCTGAATTAGTTATATCGCTTTATCTGACAAGGGAGACAGTTGATAAGACTATTGAATTGATTAAAGAGTTTCGATTTGACAACTTGAATAAAGAAAACATAGAACAATTTTTATAATAAAACTGCATACAATAACTAAGTCTTCGTGTGGTCGGTACGGCCAAACATGAAGATCGTGTTGACTGAACCGGATTCTGGTGTCATTCGATTACTTTTTGACTTTCTATGGGGTTACTTGATTCTTAAAAAGTATCGAATCACTACTACAAAACAAATACTCTCACCTCCTGAATTATCAACCATTTAAACAATTTCCTCAACTCTAAAAGCTAATCAATAAGTTTGGAAAAATATTGGGGTTGATAATGGTATTCTTTTAGGATAACAGGTAGAAAATAACCGTGTACAAACATTTATAATTGTTTGTGACCTAATAATTAATGGAAGTTAATTTTTATGAAACAATTTTATCTAACGGAAAACCGTAAGAATATTTATATGGATTTTATATTTTAGTAGGGATATAAATAATATATGTGCAATTGCACATACACCATAGTTAGGCACAAGCAAGTAAAAGAATGCTAATTAGCGAATTTCAATCAGAATTGTTTGCAGACTACTTTCAGTTCAATATTCAGGACGAAGTAGTTTCGGGAGATCTTTCAAAGGCTTGGACTGAAGAAGCGGTTGAACGACTTTTAGCGATAAACCAGGGGACAATTGGAATTGGAACAGTTCGAGATATGGACGTTCAAATTTATCTTAAAATATTTGATAGTGAACCTGAATTAATGATTGATTCGAACGCTATAAATCATATTAACGAATGTGATTTAGAAATGAGTTCTGATAACTTGGTTATTGCAGGCAGCACTGACTATTTTCCTGAAGCGAAACGGATCAAAATAGGGAAGGGACTTTTCAGAGTTCGAGTTTATTACAGTAATTTGGAAAAATTGAGTGATGATAGATTGGATGGTGAAGATTCTTATGAAATTCACTTGTGGCCGACCGACAAAAGGACTGGAATAAAAATTTTAAAAAATAAAAATGCCAGTGCCTAACAAGCTGTATAAGCCATTGCCGGTTCCTATCTCCTAACGAAAAATTTTCTTACATTAGTCGGTAAATATAAATCGAGCTAAAAGTTAGGGCAGTTCACGAACTGCTATGGCAACGGCTCATACACCGGGCGTTAGCTACAATTTGAATGAAAATTAGAACTGCAATCATAATACTACTGACTTTTGTCAGTTTAGAGTCCTTTTCTCAAAGCATTTTTTCAGCTTTGAGACACGATGATGCAATTGATTTAAGAAGCGAATCTAAAGTAAAGGAAATCACAAAAACCACTACCTTTTTCAACAAAAGCGGTACTGAAATTAAAAAGGATATAATAGTTGTAAATCATCAGAATAAAATCACATCCGAATTGCGATATGATGAAAGCGGTAAATTAGAAACTCGACTTACTCGAAGTTTTGATTCAACAGGAACAAGAAGTTTACAAAGAAAAATTGAACGTTGGCATCCTGTAATTGGATATAGTTCTGAAACAGCAACTTACGAATACGATAAAAATGGTTTTATGATTAAAGTAACTGACCGAAATCAAAACAACCAAATTATCAGAGAAACTTTCCTAAAAAACAATGAAAATGGTCATCCAATAGAATTAAAACTGAATACAGGAAATTCAAATTCTTATGGAACTGAAATTGCGGAATATGATTATCCAAATAATATGGTAATCACAAAAGTCCTTGACGACAATGGGAAAATAATTTCTCAAAGTAAACATAAAATTGACTTCTCAATTAGAGATTTAGATAATGCAGAATATGACGAAAACGGAAATTTAATCAAATCCGCCAATTACGATTATGAATATAAGTATGACAATAAACTGAATTGGACAAAGAAAACCATTTATAAAACCGAAAATGGGAATCGTAAAAAGTATCAGGTTTTGACAAGAAAAATAAAATATGAAAATTAAAAACTGTAGCTAACAATGGTAACCGTTGCACAAGCCTATAATTTCCAGGAAACATGATATAAAAACGCCCTTTTTCAGGGCGTTTGTTGTTTTTGATCGTTAATTATCATTTAAATTCAAGGGAATTATATGGGGTAGTATAGGGCTTAAAAACAGCTTTAAATTGAGAAATAACAGACCGAAGACTTACCGCCCCGCTCTTACTGTGTTTTTCAATGAATTTCAGGTACTTTTTAAGGTTATAGGCAATTGCCGATAGTTGCATGCACTTATTGGCCTGCTTGATTCCAATGGTATTGACCTTACGTAAGCCCATAAACTGAGTTAAAGTCCCAAATACAGGTTCTACCGTACTTTGTCGTTTAGCTTTCATATAACGCCCCTCTGGGCTGTTGACTCGGGCAATGTTACGCTCATACTCGGCTCGGTAATAAGTTACGGTAAACTTCTTTTCCTGTGCACTTTTACCCAAACAGGCTCTCCGTATGGGACAATCGACACAGACCTTCTTAGAAGCGCGGTATTCTTTCTTTTTCGTGCGGTTCTTGGTTTCATAAAACACCTTTTTAAACGGTATTACTTTTCCCTGTGGGCACACATAATAATCTTCAGTTTGGTTATAAGTAAACCCATCGGGGCAGCCCTTATAAGTTCCATGCGCAGGTATAAAGCTTTTTAAGCGCCTGCCTTCCAGAAAAGCGTAATTCTCGCCACTGCTATAGCCCGTGTCTGCCACACAGTTTTCCCAGACCAGACCTGAGCAGCGAAGGCGACGCTGTACGCGAACAACGATATCCGCCAATTGCTGATTGTCTTTCTCGTCCGCGTGATAGGCCTTGATGTCACTGATCACATGATGAGCGGTATCTACCGTAAGCTGACTTTGGTAATTGAACTTTCTCGCCTTGCCCGGTTTGACACTGATACGGGCATCCGGATCCGTCGGGCTGTAATGAGTTTTGTTACTGGTATAACGACTGCCCTTGTTGCCCGCTCCAGGGCGCTGATCCTGTTCCTTTGCCCATTTATTGTTTCTGCTTTTTATAGCCTTTAGTTCCTTGTCACTGGCAGACAAGGACTGCTGATCTTTATCTGCTTTGTTGCCCTTGGCCTGACGAAGCGGCCCGTCTTTGTCTCCCTTGCTGAAATGGCGAATCTTGCGAAGGTGGACCTCCAGATCTTCTTCAGGTACTTTCAATTCCAAACTGTCCATAGAGGCATTCGCCTTTACAGGTGCGCTATCGATAGCCTGTGTGTGACCACTTACCATACCTGCCGATACACACAGCTCAAAAACTTTTATGAACACAACTTCAAAAATGGTCTCTGGAAATAACTGGCGTGTACGGCTAATAGTGGAGTGCCATGGCAACTCTTCGTCAATATCGTATCCTAAAAAATAAAGGATATCCAAACGCAAACTACAATGTTCCATCAGCTTGCGATCGCTTGAAATATTTTCTAAATAACCTTCAAGGCACAGCTTGAAAAACACAACGGGATCAATGCTCTTTTGGCCGCTGCTGCCGTAGTAACCTTTGGTCTCATTATACAGAAAATCTAAATGTAAAACGTCTTTAAGACAGCGATAGAAATTGTGCTCTGGAACACGAGCACTTAACTGAAAATTATTGAATAATTTTTCCTGATACTGTTTTTTGCCTTGCATTCTTAAATTTACAATTTGTAGGAAAAAATTGAAACCCTAATCTCATTTTTTATATCTTGTGCAACAGGCACAATGGCTATAAGTAATTGCTTGTTCTCGCCTACTTCTGAAAATCCTCGCGGATTTTCAGTTTGGTGTGTACTTGCTAAGTTAAACGCTAAACCACGCAACTACTCATAGCCTAGGACGTTGTAGCACATTAGATGAAAAAACTTGAGAAAATAGAAATAATCGACCTGATTGGTAGAGAACTTCAAGAAAGAATGAAGTTCGTAGAAATAGATGGCTATTTTCAGAGCTACGGAATACCAACAGATCACCAACCAAGCTATAACAGTAAATATGTATACGTTAAAGAAGTATTACCAAAAATCAAGGATGAAATTATTCTTGAAATTGCCAGTGAACTGGGAATAGATCATCCAGCCATTTCCTCAGTGCCAGTAATTAAAGAAAGTGATGCTACCTTTTGGAAACCTGGTCATTTTAAACTTTTCATCAGTCATTTAGCTAGTTTTAAAAAAACAATTGGAATTCTAAAGAATGAACTTGAAAAGTATGGCATTTCATCCTTTGTAGCACATGAAGACATTGAACCAACAAAACAATGGCAGGATGAGATAGAAAAAGGACTTTTCTCGATGGACGCCCTTTGCGCAGTCTTAATGCCAGGTTTTAAAGAAAGTAACTGGACCGATCAAGAAATCGGGGTAGCAATTGGTAGAAACGTTTTAATAATTCCAATCCGGAGAGAACTTGACCCTTATGGCTTCATCGGGAAATTTCAAGGATTTCAAGCTGTCGGAAAAAATGTAGGACAAGTCGCTGAAGGAATTTTTGAAATAATCTCATCAAATCCGAAAACTAAAACGAAATATCTTAATACACTAGTTGAACTTATTCTATTATCAAACACTGTAAATCAAGGAATTGAAAGACTCGAAGCATTTGTTAGAATAAAGGACTTGCCTTTAGAGAAAGTTGAATATTTACAAGAGAGAATTATAGAAAATGAGAATCTCAAAAACACTCGGTTTCTTAAGCCATTCAACCAAATTGCCTTGAAGTACAACCTTGAGAGATTAAGTCTAAAAGACTTTGAGAAAAAGAAAGATGAGGATTACGATGAATTACCATTTTAAAATAAAAACGTGCTACAACAACACCTATACGCAATGCCCTGCGGGACACTGCACATAGCCCAACCGTTGTAAGTAATATGAAATACAGACTTTTTTTAATAATTCTAACTTTAATTTCGTGTAAATCCGAACCCAAAAAACCTGTCGAATTGAGAGTGAACTCAAACGGAATTGAAATTCACGAATCGACAAAACCTGAAAAGGAAATTGAATGTGCTTTATCGGAATTAAAAAAGACAACGGATTATAAAAGTGAACTAAAAAAGTACGCTGATATAAATGGAGATACTTTAATAGAAATCGAAAAAAAGAAAATCGGAATTAATAATTACAGAACGGTTTTTGAAATTAACGAATTTGAGCAAAACTTATGGCTACTGATTGAAAAAGAAACTGAAACTGACTCAATTCTGATTCAGCACGAAGATTTTGTGGAATATCTCTTTACTGTAGAATCTGAATTTGATTTAGACAAATGTGAAATAAGAAAAACTGAAACGGAAAATTTTATGAGCGGAGAAAAAGAGAAAACGGAATTTAAAACAATAAAAATCTAAAAAATACTACTTACAACAAGCTGTATAAGCCTTTGCCGGTTCCTATCTCCTATTTTAAATATTTTCTTACATTAGTCGGTGAATATAAATCGAGCCTAAAGTTAGTGCAGTTCACGAACTGCTATGGCAACGGCTCATACACCAGGCGTTGTAATGCATTTGAGAAATGAGAAAACCAATTAACATTTTAGACAAAAAATAACAATTGGAATTACCAGTTGGAATCTACAGTCTGAAGGTTTTAGGCGGTTGGAAAGTAATTACAAATAACTTTTCTTTAATTCTACGAGAAGTAAACGGAGAAACTATCATTAAACCAAAAGAAACGTTTTGGAGAATTCAATTTTTTGCTTTTGGAAAAAGAGCAAAAAAGATAGCTTCAGTTGACATTATGGAAGGATTAAATTGGAGTATAGAAAAAATGAAAAAAACGGAGTCTAATTAATCCTATGCATCAGTTGGGCTAACGGCCGTCCGCAAGGTTTTTACTTATCTGCTATCGTTGGTCACAACCGCCAGTTTAGCATTCTTAAATCCGCCCGAAAACATAACGAGAATGTTGTAAAATCATAAACAAAACGTACAACACATATGACCAAAATGCTTGTATTCTGCTTAATTCTGATTTTCGCACTTCACAATAGTTGCGAAAAAAAACAATCTGAATTGGAATTTGAGCAATCAGTGGTTTATGAAATTTTTCCTGCTTTAATGGACTCTTTACATTTTGACTATCGACTAAAACCACCACCACCACCACCAAGACCAATTTTTAATGAACAAGGAGAAATAATTGGAACTGATACAACTGGAATTGCAAAAGCTTCAAATGAATATCTACAAAGGAAAGCGGAATTAAAAGCTGATTCGGTAAAACTTGTAATCGCAATTAATGATAGTGTCTATCCTATTGGGAAAAAGGAAGGGGATCAGTTATTAAAGTACTTTGCCGAAAACAATTTAAGACTGGATTCTACTGACATATCTACTAAATATTTGATTGACTTGAACAAATTGCAAGCTGACAAAAAATTACGATTCAAGTACTTATCGGAATTTCCAGAAGGTAGTGACATTTGGAAAAAAGATTACAATTTTCATTTGAGTGGTACAACTAGCTTATCAAGAATCCAATTCGATTCAACTAAATCATTCGGAGTCTTGCGTAGTGGAATGGGGTGCGGAAAATTATGCGGAAGTGGTGTTAGAGTATTTATTCGAAAGGAAAATAATAAATGGATAATTGACAAAATTATAGTAACTGAAATTTCATGAAAAAATACGTGCTGAAACAACGCTCCTTAGAAAAGATTTCATCCCTTCAACCTAAGTAAATATTTTATGAATCTCAAATATCTTGTTTTCATTTCTCTATTATTTGTTGTATTTGGATTGAAAGCGCAAAGATTAAAAACTGAAGAAATTATTGAATTATCAGAAGAATTTTTAATTGAAGCTGTTGGACAGGATTTGTTTAAATATTTTAAATCAACAAATAACATCTCATGCTATACGTTACCTGCAAATAGGTTTGGCTACAAAAAATCAAAACTGCTTAAGAAAAATCGTCGAATCAGAAAAAATTGGACTTCAATTATAGTCTTCTGGAATTTTAATTATTCAGGAGTCGAAGGTGTTCATTCAGGTGTTTGGGTAAAGCTTAATAAACAACTTAACCTTTATGAACCAATCGAATTAGATTTTATCCCAAAATTTGTTTGGGAAAACAGAGCTTCGGATTTCATATCCGTGCAAAAAGCGATTGAAATAGGTAATCAGCATTTGACCAGAACGGAATTCGAACGAACAGATCCCAAACTAACCTATGATCGTAAAAGAAAGAAATACATTTACAGAATCATCAATATTATAACTAATACAAAAGGTAGTTCAGGTCGGGAAATGGGAACGACCGAAATTCTTGAAATTGATGCATTAACAGGTAGTACTTACGAATTGAAATATGGATATCATGGATTAATTATTAGATGATTTTCCATCTAAATAAAATCAATTAGGTACAATTAAACTAACTCTTAAAAAGTAATTCCAATCCCTTTTTGCCCCCTAAAATCTTACCGGACTAATACTCTTAGCTTTTGGGAAGATTCGGGATTCTGGAGGTAAAACCTTAATTTAAGTTTATTTTTCCTGTTTTAAGCTACCATCATACCAAAGCCTTGTAAACACCGGGGTTTATGAATGAAGTCGGTGAATAAATCATGTTACCTGTCTTACCGGAAAAAAGTCCATAGGTAAGTAAGGTAAGATCAATAAAAAATATCTTACCTAAGGGAAAGTATACTAAAACTTTGGCATGAGAGGATTTAGGTAATATGAATAAGGAGTTTTATAAAATCTCTAAAGGTGAAACCTTAAACAAAGGTTTGGCCAGGTATCCATAAACCTGTCGTTTGGAATCTTTGACACGTTTAAAGCCAAAGGCTGTCAAGGCTCGACCCATATTAATTACACTGAGTCGGTTGCTCAATGCTTGCAGTTTGGCTACAATATCTGAAGAGGTATAGAAATAATCAGGATCCTCTGTTTTTTCGAAGTATTTGGTTAAGAATTCTTCTTCCATGGTAGGCTGTCGATAACTGCTGTTTCTTCGCTCGTTTTCTTCAATGTCATCGGGAGTTAATTCTGATTCGAAATTCTTATCAAAATATGCCAGCGAATAGGCCTGTGACCACAACTTGTCTATATCGATCTCGTTCTTGTAGCTGAAATCGATCCTGCCCAGTAATTCAAAACATAACCATCTTACTGATCCGGTTTCATCATTTAAAAAAGTAGTACGGTTGGTGGAACCTATAAAAGAACAACAACGGGTCAACGCTGAATTCTTCCGATCGTAGGGGAGACGTTCATTGATAATGGTTTTGGAAAAGTATGCCTTTAATGCATTGGTTTCTTTTTTAGCTAACACTGATAGTTCATCAAGATTGATTAAAAAATTTCTGGTGAGTTGAATACGAGCATCCTTATCATTGCTGATATCTTCAGCGAAATATTCAGTGAGGGGAGGCGGACAAAGAAATCGGCACCAGGTGGACTTTCCGGAGTTCTGCTGGTTATGAACCAATACCAGGCATTGTTTATTGAAATAATCCTTTTCAATGGCACAACGAACGGTTCGCACCAGCCATTTCTTGAAGTGATAATAAAAAGCTTTAGGTTCCCGAAGTGGGAGGTAAGCTACCATTCGAGCAATATGATCTACCTGATCCCAGTCCTGAAGTTCTTTAAAATACGTCTGAATGGGATTAAATCTTTTTATGAGATGAGATTTTAAAAAAATCTCCATTTTACCTGGAGTCACCTGAATGTCAGCCTTAGCCAGTTCAATTAAAATGGAATTGATTTCAAAATCTTCCCATTCAGTTCCCTCAATAAGTTTGATCTGAAATTCCTGATTGATTTCATTATAGCGGATATCATACTTTTTAAAAAGATATTCCTCCAGATAATCATAAACTGTTTTTTTCTTTTGCTCTTTAACCTCATAAAGTTTTGAATTTGAATTACTCATAATCAACAGAGTTATCTACGACGTTTTAAGGTATAACGAAGGGCTTCCTGTTTGATCTCATCCGTAGATTTAGTGCTGTTCTGTAGCAACCAGCGATCCAGTTTTTCTTTCGAGAAGTAAATGAGTTTTCCGTTGGGTTTGGAGTATGGTATAACTCCCTGAGCAGTTAGTTTATACAAATAACTTTTAGAGATCCCCATATACTCACAGGTTTCCTCCAGAGTTAAAACGGACTTATTAGCCCTTACCAATCGCTCCAGCTTTTCCAGTTTCTCAATGATCTTGTAGTATTCCATGTCTTAGTTATATTTTTCCGGAGACTCTAATATATTATCATATTTCCGGTGGTTATTATCCTAAAACTAGAAAGAGCTGAACTTGTGAATGTTAACCTTGTTTACATGGTTGTAGATTTGAGAGAATTGACACTTATTATTGTTGATAACCTTGTGAATTTCGATTGTAAGTATTTGAAGTAATACAGTTGAAAAATATTACTTTTAAAAAAAAATATAAGAGCCTTAAGATAGAATATTTTATACTCTAACAAATATTTTCCATTAGAACTAACCTACACCCATGAAAAAATATTTTAAGAAAAGTAAGTGTAAAAAAATACACGATAGGCGGGCTAAAAGAATTGGTGCAAGTCCAAGTAGAACTAAAAAATATAATCCCGATAGATTACCCTTTTATCAAAGGTATAAATATGATTTTATAAAAGCTGAGCCTGTTGTTGCTCCAGAGAATATATGTTTATTGTCAGAAACCAAAGGGTGTTTACAATTTTTCACGGAACTAAGAAAAGTCAAAAGTATCTCTAAAATTGGTAGAGAATGTTTTGTAGAGATGGATTTATCTGAAGTAAAAAAGTTTGATTATAGTTCAATATGTGTTTTAATCGCAATTATACGAGATCTAAAATCGAAAAAAATATTTTTGAGAGGTAATTATCCAAAAGACGAATTGTGTAAAAAACAAATAATTGAATCTGGATTATTAACATTTATGTATGATAAAAATGGAAATCCATTTAAAAAGTCTGAAAAGTCCGACTTGTTATTCATAGAAAAAGGAGCAAAAATCTTAAAAAGAGAAGATAATATAATAATAAGTGAGACTATCAAAAATGCAGTTAAACATTTGACAGGAGAGGATAAGCATTTACCAAAATTAAGAACAATTTTACTTGAAATTTGTGGTAATTCTATAGAATGGGGAGGTACATTAAACAAGCAATGGTTATTTGGTGTTAAGTATGAAGAGGAAAAGGCAATTTTCACCATAACTGACGTTGGAAAAGGGATATTGAAAACATTAAATAAGAAATGGAAAGATAAATTATCGGATGTTTTTACCTTAAATCCGGATGATGAGATATTAAAAGGTGCCTTTGTGAAAAAATATGGTTCTAGCTCTCATAAAATCAATAGAAATAAAGGATTACCATCTGTTAAAAATGGATTTGATAAAGGCGTAATTAAAAATCTTAAAGTATTAACTAATAATGTAATTTTACATTATGGTGATCAAGAATCTTCTGAGGTTTTGAAAGAACATTATTTTGGTGGAACTTTGTATCGTTGGGAATTAACAAAAGAAACAATAAAAAGAGCAAGTTAATGAGGAAGTATATTCAAATAAAGGACTTCTCAGAATATCCTGGGTTAAGACATTGTTCTATAAGTGATGATTCAGGAGAAGAATTTTATCATAAAATATTAAATAAAGAATTTAAAGATTCATACGAAAAAAAAGAAAAGATTGAGGTGAATTTGGACTATACAGCTGGTTATGCCCCCTCTTTTTTGGATGAAGCTTTTGGAAATCTCATATATGACTTTGGAATCGAAGCTGTAAAAGAAAACTTAATAATTGTATCTGATCAGGAGCCAGACTTGAAAGAAATGATAGTTAATGAAACGTTTGTTCAATGGCAAGAGAGAAGAGAAAATGAAGACAAACCTAAAAAAACGGAAAAACATAAACCATGGTTTCGAAAAGTTAATAATGAAATAATTCAAACCGTAGAATAAATATGATATGTAGCTTATCTACAAGTGACATTATTGGTATTATTAGTCTTGTTGTGAATTCCTCCCTCGCAATTTGGATTGTTTGGACACTACAAAATAAATTAACAAATAAAAGGTACTTAAAGGATCATTTAATTGGAGAAATTAAGGAATTACGACTTGAATATAAAAAATTCATGAGTGATTTGCATTCCGGAAATCTAAAGCCAAAAAAAATTGTTCCATGGTTTAAACTAATGAATATTAAAGTTCAGGACACCATGGAAATTTTATCAAAAGAGTATGAGATTAATAAAGATATTTTAAAGAATTATCAAATTGAACTTAGAGAGTTAGTTACTGAATTTGAAGAATTCAATAAAAATTATAAATCCAATCAATTTATAGCTTTAAAAAGCGACTCACAAAATAAATTAATTACATTTCAACAGAAAAATAACTCAAAATTTAATGAATTAATAATATTAATTAATAACGGTTCATAAGGATTTAATTTTATTAAAAGCGGTTTTTATTTCATTGGAATATTTAGACCCACCACTCCTGCTAAAAGCACTCTTCACAGAGTTATACTTGTATGGTTTCCCGTCTGCTCGTAATATTACCCCCGAAGTTTCAAAGAAATTCTTGAGCGTTAATTCGTTTTCAGGAAAGGCCTTTTTAAATTGCTCATAAAATTCCCGGCAACTCGGACCGTCCATTTTGAATTGGATTTTGGATTGGTGTTGGTTCCAGTTTTTTAAAAGGACATTTTTAAAATCGTTTAGGGGGGTTCTATCAATATCTATAAGGTCATAACGTTTAAGTTGAAAATAGATCCGGTCTAATTCTTTTTCTTCGATTTTGATCTGAAAATTTTGAATGGTAGTAGTTTTACTTACGGATCTGTTTTTCAGGATTTCCATATTCTTTTCAAAATGCCGGGTCCAGGAATATAAGCAGATCGCAATACCAATGAAGTACAATAAATAAAGTCCAGCTAGAAATATCTTGTTTGATTCAGATAACGGTAAAAATATTACTGGTAGAATTAGCGTGAGTCCAACAGCATTTAAAAAGAGTCTCGGCTTTTCAATAGAGGTGTTTAAAAGGGATTGATCGTAAAAAACAAATTGGACGACAGGGTAGGTGTACTGAATAAGTAACCTGCATCCAACATAGATTATTCCGGCTCCAAATAGGTAGTTTGTCAGATCATAGAACATACTCAATGCCAATTTTAGGGATGATGTTGGCGGCTTCTTTCTTTTTACTATCCACGATCTTTGCATAGATCTGGGTAGTTCTTAGTTCCCGGTGTCCGAGTATTTTAGAAACAGTGTAGATATCCGCTCCATTCTCTAATAATAAAACCGCACAGGTATGTCTTGCACTATGAAAAGTGATGTGCTTCGTTATTCCTGCACGCATACACCAGCGTAATATTTCCGCATTGAAATGAGCTCCGTATTTCAGGCCTTTAAAAACTCGGTCGGCCGACTTCTGGGCTTTTCCCAGAATACTTCTCGCCTCCGATGAGATATAAAGGTATTCCATGCCGTCTGTCTTTTTTTGCCGGAATACGATTCTGGCACCGTCTTCTTCATCCCTGATTTCTGCCCAAGTCAACTTATTGATGTCACTCCATCTTAATCCGGTAAGGCAACTGAATAGAAAAGCATTTTTTAATATGGGATGTTTGCAGTGAGCCCTCACCATAGCCTTGAGTTCTTCACTGGTTAAGTATTCCCTTGTAGGTTCTCCCTGTTTAAACCCTTTAACTGCCTGTGCCAGATTTTTGGTAGTATAGCCTTCTTCATAGGCAGCTCGAAGCGCCGCCTTCACCTTGTTGAAATAAGAATATTTTGAGTTTTGAGATAGGTGGGTATCCGACTTGGTCTTCGCTTTTGTGTCGAGATGTTTTTTAAAGCCTTTCACAAAGGCCTCGTCTACGAATTCAAATGTAATGTGCTTTTTTCCGCAGTAGTCTTCCAAATGATTTTGGGCTGCATCCCAATTGTCATAATTCCCGGAGGATTCATAACGCTCCTCTTTTAAGCTTTCATAATAATCCAATAAGAGGGTCTTTTCTTTTTCCCGGTTCTTGATTCCGTATTTACCCTGAGCGTATTCCGCCTGTCTGATTGAAAGTATTTGATTTGCGAGTTCCTCTGTTTTCTTATTTTGTGATCTTTCTTCAGGAGTTTGAGGATTGATGAAAAGATATTCCTTCAGGTATTCAAATTCCCTTAAGTGTTTAGGTTTTCCATCATCTCCAATAGTTTTTCCCTTGTAATATTCTATATAGAGACTGTATTTTCCGGTAGCTAATTTTTTCTTTTTTAAGCTGATCTTCATAAGAAACTGATTTTTATAAAGATAGGAAAAAATACTAGCGAGGTGTACTTTTTACACCTCGTTTCGTTAAAATACTTTTCGAGGTGTACCTTAGGTGTATTTTTTGGTCAAAAATAGAGATATGATCGAATTATTAAAATTCTTCATGAATCTTTGTAAAGTGTCGTTATATAAGGCTTTTTGATATTATTTGATGTCAAATGATATCAAATAAAATGGGTGGATTATTTCCCAATACAAAAATTAGCAAAAATATTCCCTAACAGGTCATCACTCGAGATCTCACCGGTGATCTCTCCCAAATAATAGAGGGCCTGACGGATGTCGATGGCTAACAGGTCGCCGGATAAGTCGTCGTCCAGGCCGAAGCGGACTTTCTCAATTTCTTCCAATGATCTGATCAGGGCATCGTAGTGACGGCTGTTGGTGACGATGGTCTCATTGTTGCGTAAGGCGCCGGTATTGATGAATTCCAGCAGGTGATCGGTAAGTGATTCGATACCTTGTCCTGTTTTGGCAGAGAGGAGGATCACATCCGGGATCACCACTTTTAATTGGGCTTCTAAGGCTTCGCCAATCGTGTCTACCTTATTGGCAACGATGATTAGCTGCTTCTGTGGATATTTATTTTTGATCTTTTCGATTTCGGATTGGAACAGGTCATGATCACTGCTGAACTTAGTGCTGTCAAACAAATAGATCACTACCTGGGCCTTTTCGATTTTTTCAAAGGTCTTCTGGATTCCGATACTCTCTACTACGTCCTTGGTCTCACGTATCCCTGCGGTATCGATAAAACGAAATCCGACACCACCGATTACCATCTCATCTTCGATCGTATCCCGTGTGGTTCCGGCGATATCACTGACGATGGCACGTTCCTCATTCAGCAGAGCATTCAGCAAAGTCGACTTACCCACGTTAGGCTCTCCGACGATAGCGACTGGGATTCCATTCTTGATAACGTTTCCGGTAGCGAAGCTATCGATAAGTCGCTTTAAGACGGTCTCTATACGTTCTACCAGGCTGCGGAACTGGGTGCGATCGGCAAATTCCACATCTTCTTCCGCAAAATCAAGCTCCAGTTCGATCAACGAGGCGAAATTGAGGAGTTCTTCCCGTAATCGGGAGATCTCATGACTAAAGCCTCCCCGCATCTGCTGCATCGCGATCTTATGGGAAGCTTCATTATCACTGGCGATAAGATCGGCCACGGCTTCCGCCTGACTCAGATCCAGTTTCCCATTCAGGAAGGCACGAAGCGTAAATTCCCCCGGATCGGCCATACGACAACCTTTTCTCAGAAATAATTGAATGATTTCCTGCTGTATGAACGGCGAACCATGACACGAGATCTCAACCACGTCTTCTCCGGTATACGATTGTGGGTTCTTAAAGAGGGATACCAATACTTCGTCCAGCACACGTTCTCCATCCATGATATGTCCGAGATGGATCGTGTGGGTCTTCTGAGCTTTGAGTTCCTTCCCGTGAATCGACCGGAAACAACCGGAAGCGATCTCAATAGCCCCTTTACCAGACAAACGTATCACAGCAATAGCCCCCGCACCGGAAGGGGTCGCCAAAGCCACAATGGTATCCTGTATCTTCATGTAGAAATTTTTGACAAATTTAGTCTTTTTTCATGAGGCTGAAATCATACCCGGATTACAGGGGTTGTCCATTTTCCGAGGAGAAGTAAAACCCAATCCCCCTAAGCCTGCGAACCACATTGAAGCTGAGCTTGCGAAGCCCTCCAAACAAAACTGAGTCAGTTCCCAAAGTCTCGGGACACTTTCACCAGAGGTCACTCAAGCAGCATCGTGCGCCAGCACTATGATCGCGGCGACACTCGACGCGGCCGAAGGCAGGAGTCCCGATTGCTATCGGGAGACATTCCCTCTTCGCCGAAGGCTGAAGACGGGATCGTCACTCTCCAGTACCCCAGCAAACGCAAAGACTAAAACCGTTTACAAATTAAATAACCCGGTGATCATCTTAACAACTGTTTTTCAACAGCATACATCTTAAATCATCGGATATTTATGATAGTTTTAAAAGTATCTTAAAGGGTGAGTTAAACCTTGTTAAATACATGGACTTTAGGGCTATTCATCGTATCTTTAAGTGAATTTTAAAACTGAATGATGATGAATTATCTAGATTTGGATACCAATAAAACAGAGAAGACAGTTTATGAATTGAATGTACTTTTGGCAGACTTCCATCTGTACTATCAAAAGCTAAGGAATTTCCACTGGAACGTCATTGGAAAAAACTTTTTTGACCTTCACGAAAAATTTGAAGAACTTTACGATGAAGCAAAACTAAAGATCGACGAGATCGCTGAACGTATTTTAACGTTGCGTTTTACTCCGGTTAGCAATCTCTCCAAATATCTTGAGATTTCGAATATCAAAGAATCACCGAGTGATATCAGCGATACAGAAATGATCGAGCATCTGCTGAAAGATCATGGCATTCTGTTGAAACAGATGCGTACGGTTGTTGAAAAAGCGGATGACGGGGGAGATGAGGGTACTATCGACCTGATCGGTGCCTATATCCGGGAATTGGAAAAAACCTCCTGGATGCTCGATGCATGGAGAATGAAAACAAGCGCAGCAATCAATAAATCAGCCGTCTCCTAAAGAATAAACACAATTTATGGAGAAGCTCGAGAAGCAATTATTCCAAGCTTGGGGCAAAATGATAGATCAGATAGGTTCATGGCTAGAAAAAATAGTCGTGAACCTTCCTAATTTTGTAATCGCCTGTATCGTATTTGGTATTTCCTTTCTGTTATCCCGCTATGTGAACAACTTCATGTTACGCATTCTCAAGCGTACCAGCATGCAGGATACCGTTAAACATGTAACCGCACGACTTACTTCCATATCCATTATCATGGTTGGAATTTTCCTGGCATTGGGAATCATGAATTTGAATAAAATGCTGACCTCTCTCCTGGCCGGTGCTGGTGTCGCGGGACTTGCCGTGGGTCTGGCTCTTCAGGGAACGTTGGCAAACACCTTCTCGGGGATTGTGCTTTCCTTTGTTAAACATGTGAAAATGGGCGATTGGATCGAAAGTAACAGCTACCAGGGGGAAGTGGTAGATATCGATCTGCGCACGACTACCTTAAAGCAGGTTGATAACAATCTGGTTTCCATTCCGAACCGTATGGTGATTGAAAATCCTGTTAAGAACTATTCAGTCACTGCTCAGTCCCGCGTGATCTTAACCTGTGGCGTTACCTATGATGCTGATCTGGATCTGGTCAGGGAGGTGGTTGTAAATACCATCATCGATAATTTTGAGGATGTAGGAAATAAACAGGGCGTTATGTTCTTTTATACCGAATTTGGTGACAGTTCGATCAATTTTGAAGTACGATTCTGGATACATTCCACGAGTGGTATCGAAATATTGAAGGCGCGGGGAGAAGCTATTGTAGCGATCAAGAAAGCTTTCGATAAAAACGGTATCTCCATCCCATTCCCAATACGAACCATCGATTTCTCCAATAAACTACAGATTGCCAAAAATCCGGAGAAGTTGGCAGATTCGGACAATGCGTCTGAAGAAAATTAGAATTTTGTGTAACACTTCTGTTTTTTGATCGTCTATTAAATATAATCATCAATCAAAAAACAATCAGTTATGACACTTAAAAAGCAGGATAATCAACTATTGGTTATCGCTCACCTTTCGCAATTACTCGACTATGTAACAGGGTTTGGCGGACTCATCGTTCCCTTGATCCTTTGGGCTTCTAACAAAGACAGAGTCCTTGAAATGGATGAACATGGAAAGGCTATTCTCAATTTCCAGATATCAATGCTCATCTATTGTATTATAGCGGTGCCGATGATTCTGCTATTCGGATTCGGTATCCTTATGATGATCGCTATCGGGATCATGGCTTTTGTCTTTCCGATCGTGAATGCTGTGAAAGCTTCCAACGGAGAAGAACCCTATTATCCGCTTAGTCTTAAGATCATATAAATTACAATAAGGAGAGCGGATGCGGGTACTCAGTTGAGTTCAGCGCAAGGTAGTAAAGCAGTGAAGCAGAGAACGGCAAATTACAATGGTAAATGTAGGATCATGATTCTTGCTTTACTCCAAACACCTTTCGACAGAAATCAATTCTCTATTATACATTAAACGTACGCTTTCCGAAAAATATACCTTTTGCTAATTCAAAGGCATAAAAAACCCCGATTAAATTAACACTTTAACTCGGGGTTTTTTCAGAATTATAGGTTTAAACGAATTTAGTTGTTCAGCATTACAGGCATAACCAGCATGGTGATCTCTTCTCCATCATCGAGCCCGTCAACCGGTGTCAGGATACCCGCGCGGTTAGGAAGACTCATTTCCAGTGAAACTTCATCAGAATTCAGGTTATTCAACATTTCGGTAAGGAAGCGTGAATTGAATCCGATCTGCATATCATCACCCTGGTAATCACAGGTAAGACGTTCTTCCGCCTTATTACTGTAATCAAGATCTTCCGCAGAAATATTTAGTTCTGCTCCGGCGATCTTTAAACGGATCTGATGTGTGGTTTTATTGGAGAAAATAGAAACACGTCTTACAGAGTTCAAGATCTGCGTACGGTTAATACTCAGTTTATTTGGATTCTCCTTTGGGATCACCGCCTCATAGTTCGGATATTTACCGTCGATAAGTCGGCAGATCAATTCTATATTATCAAAAGTAAACTTAGCGTTACTATCGTTATATTCTATCTGTACTTCACTTTCACTTCCTGAAAGAATCCCTTTCAATAAATTCAAAGGTTTTTTAGGCATAATGAACTCAGCCACCTGATCAGCCTTTACGTCGCTTCGTTGATATTTAACCAGTTTATGAGCGTCGGTAGCTACAAACGTCAGGTGTTCCGGAGAGAACTGAAAGAATACCCCACTCATTACCGGACGAAGGTCATCATTACCAGAAGCAAAAATGGTCTTGGAAATGGCAGAAGCCAGTATATCGCCAAGAATGGTGGTGGAACTCGGATCAGCCAGTTCGATAGCATTCGGAAATTCTGCTCCATCTGCATAGGCAAGGGCATATTTACCGTAGTTAGAACTGATCTCAACCGTGTTATTATCCTCAACCACGAAAGTAAGTGGTTGTTCAGGAAAAGTTTTAAGGGTGTCGAGTAGTAGTTTTGCAGGTACAGCGATATTCCCTTCAGAATCGGAATCAACCTCGAGTACTGCACTCATGGTAGTTTCAAGATCCGAAGCCGAAACGGTCAGTTTATTACCGTTCAGTTCGAATAAAAAGTTATCTAAGATGGGAAGGGTGTTACTACTATTGATTACACCGCCTAAGACCTGTAATTGTTTTAATAAATAAGAGCTCGATACTATGAATTTCATCTATTTCGAAAATTTCAAACACTTACAAAGATATCCTAATTGATTCGCAATCAGAAAATAATTTATTAACATTTACCGGTTATAGTTCCGACGGCGG
The DNA here is from genome assembly GCF_007279655.1 of Robertkochia solimangrovi. Lineage (GTDB taxonomy): Bacteria > Bacteroidota > Bacteroidia > Flavobacteriales > Flavobacteriaceae > Robertkochia > Robertkochia solimangrovi. The sequence goes on from NZ_QKWN01000002.1 coordinate 285,116, forward strand.
ATCCCATTGAAAACTCCGGCGAAAATAAGGATTAAAACAACTGGAACCCCGATATTTACAAGCTGCCAGTAATTTTTATCTTCCACGATCCGTTGCTGATCCAGAAATGCAAGTGCAATTTTTTTGTTCCTAATGTTTATAAGTCCGTTTTCTTCCAGCATATAATTCACGCAATTCAGCAAGAATTCCTTATTCCCATAAAAATTATTGGTCCATTTGTCATAGCCTAATTCCAGTGGTCTTCCATTTTGAAGGTCATTACGTATGATATCTCCATCGGAGATCACGATCATTTTCGTTTCGATGCCTTCGTTTTTATAATTGGAAGTCTTAAAAGGGAGAATGCGGTTATTGAATACCGAAGTGAAATTCCCTTCTAATAATACCGCCACAGGCATATTTCCTTTGGTATAGGTATTCTGATCGGGTTGTTGCGTCACCATTTCGAGATCGACCTCTACCGGTGTCCCTACAGGTTTGGAAAGGGGAGAGGATCTCAGTAAAACGGTCTTTTTGATCCCGTTCTGTAGCGTATCGATCGGATTGACAAACTGCATGCGTACGGCCTCAATATTATTATTGATCGCATGATCGTTCGAAGAACGAACCATGGGAGCATACAACCATGGAACAGGATTGTACTGTGAATTATTACCACTACCGGTCGCCAGTACGATCTGAGTAAAATACAGATCGTTGATCAGTGCCGGATTGATACGAACCCCATATTTAAAGAACATATCGTTCAGGTTCAGATCCATGGGCATGGCGATCGACTTTCCTTCATTTTTAAAGATGCTGTCCATCGAGATCGCTACCTGATCGACCATCCATAGTGATTTACCACCGTTCAGTGTATATTGATCCAACACCAGTTTTTCACTATCGCTAAACGCTTCGGAAGGTTTGGCGACGATCACCAGATCAAAGGTCTTTAACTGGTTAAGGGTTCTTTCAGGCGTATTCGCAACCGAATCGAGCGTAAAAGGTGCGATCTGATAGTATTCTTTCAGAGAAGAAAGGAAATCTGCGATCTGCAGATCTTCAAGCTCCCCGTTTCCTTTTAATACGGCGATCTTTTTTTTATCGGTGAGGCCTAGCTTGGTGAACGCATCGGCAAAGGCATATTCCAACTCCTGTACCGAACTGTTGATACGTTCTTCATTACTGGCTCCCAGGATATTTTTTAACAATGGAATGCGTACCGTCTGTTCTCCGACATTGGCGAGTGCCCATGGAAAAACGAGTTCCTGTGAGACCCGGCTTCCTTCTTCGATCGTAACGGAAGCAGGGGTGAGGCCGAGCTGTTGCAGCATTCTGAGATTGGCTTCTCTTTCTTCATCATTATCCATAGGATCGATGAAGTGGTATTTCAGGCGCGGATTTACTGCGGCAAATTCCGAGAGTATCTGTTCGGTCTCCTGTTGAAGTTTCCTGAATTCCGCGGGAAGATCCCCTTTCAGAAAAACATCGATGGTGATCGGCTCCTGTATGGATAGCACACTACCCTTTGAGGCTTCTGAAAGCGTATAACGCTTGTTTCCTGTGAGGTCCCAGCGCAGGTGGATGCCGTTTAAAAGAAAATTGACGAGGATGATCCCGACGATAAGCAGGGCCGGGTATAATATGCGTATGTTCGATGTATTCTTGGCCATATTACTTCAGGGTTCGGGAGGTTAATATCAAAAATATGATCGTGACACTCACGAAATATAACAGGTCGCGCAGGTCGATAACACCTCTGCTGATACTTTCAAAATGGTATTGCATGCCCAGAGATTCCAGAAATACCGGAGCCACGTTGAGACTGGCAAAGGCATTGAAACCGAAATACAGGACAAAACAGATCAACACGGCCAGGATAAAGGCGATCACCTGATTCTCGGTCAACGAAGAGGCGAATACACCGATAGCTGTATAGGCCATGATGAGAAAGGCGAGTCCGAGATACGATCCGATCGTACTTCCCATATCGAGGTTACCCACCGGATTTCCTAATTGGTAAACAGTATATACATAGATGAGGGATGGGATCAAGGCGATGAGCACCAACAAAAAAGAACCGAGAAATTTACCCAGGATGAGTCCGGATCTCTTCATCGGCATGGTCTGTAAGATCTCCAGGGTACCCAGTCTTTTCTCTTCAGCGAAACTTTTCATGGTTACAGCGGGAATTAGGAATATCAGGATCCACGGACTCAATTGAAAGAAGGGGGTAAGGTCTGCGAAGCCGCTGTCGAGGATATTGAACTGTCCTTTGAATACCCAGAGAAAAAGGCTGTTCAGTATTAAAAATATTCCTATAACCAGATAGGCGATAGGAGAGCTGAAAAAACCGTTGATCTCCTTTTTTAAAATAGCCAGCATAGGTTGTTCGTATGGTTTTAGAGCCAATATAGCCCGGTTAATTTTTATAAAAATCCGATCGTCACAGTATCCCTGTAATTGAGTCCGAGCAAGGTTGAAGCCCCGCCAACCGTATCCAGGTTACTGCGATAGATGGCGATCTCGATCAGATTGCTCGAGTTAAAGATAGCAAGCTTTTTACCATCTTCGTTTCGTTTATGCTTTTCCAGCGTAAAATTGATGGCGTCGCTGTACTTTTCATGGATCACATCAAATTTATGGTTCCGTGCATAAAGTTCAAATTCTCTGCCCTTCCGTTGTTTCTCAAAGATAGCTCTGGATATGTTTGTGATCACATTTCCGTAGTTGTCGATGTATATGACATTACCAGTGATATGGTTACCTGCGGTATTGATGATCGGAGATAATCCTTTCAGAGTTTTAATACTGTCGATGGTTCGCCCGATCACTTCCAGCGTACCACCTCTGGCGATATGCCCTGCCACTTTTACAAAGACATCGAGTACGGGAAATACGCTTTCGATACGATCATGAATATTGATCTCCACCATTTTTTCAGGATTGATCTCCTGAGTCAGGAATGATAGGATCCCATTGTCGGCACCGATAAAATGCTGTCCGTCTATGGTTACGGCGATGTGCCGGTTCTCGGGAGTTAGCTCAGAATCGACCCCGATGATATGGATGCTGCCTTTCGGGAAACTTTTATAGGCATTTTTCAGAATATAGGCCGCTTCCAGAATGTTAAACGGACTCACCTGATGTGAAATATCAACAATTACAGCATCGTTGATCTCGCTGTAAATAAATCCCTTAATGGCCCCTACAAAATGGTCTCGCTCCCCAAAATCTGTAGTTAAAGTGATAATTGCCATTTATAAAATGTTGATATTTTTTTAAAATTAGAAAGTGTTTTTTCCTTAAGTTTGTTTAGGTCCCGATCTCAAAAAGAGCATTCCGTGGAGCTAGCACAAACCTAATAAAAAGTAACTGATAAAACTATGTACCCCGATTACTTTTTACATGAGGTATCACCAATTTATTGATTAAACGACCAGACTTTTGAACGAATTAGTAGTAGAACTCTCAGAGATCAATCCGAAGGACTTCTTCGGGGCGCAGAACGTCAATATCGATCTCCTTAAGAAATATTTTCCCAAATTGAAGATCGTTGCCAGAGGCAACAAGATCAAGGCTTATGGCGATGAAGAAATGCTCGAGGAATTCGATAAGCGTTTCGACATGCTGGTGACCCATTTCGGAAAATACAACACACTGGATGAGAACACCATCATCCGAATATTAACCAGTAATGCCCGTGAAGCATTCGATAGTGATCATCTGAATGCCGAAGTGCTTGTACATGGCATCAATGGCAGGCTTATCAAGGCTCAGACCGCTAATCAGCAGCGACTGGTGGAACTGATGAAGAAGAACGATATGGTCTTTGCCATCGGTCCGGCAGGTACCGGTAAAACGTATACCGGCGTTGCATTGGCAGTAAAAGCCCTGAAGGAAAAGCAGGTAAGAAGGATCATTCTGACCCGACCGGCGGTGGAAGCAGGGGAGAACCTCGGATTCCTGCCCGGTGACCTGAAGGAAAAACTGGATCCGTATATGCAGCCGCTCTACGATGCCTTACGCGATATGATCCCTGCAGAAAAGCTGACCAATTATATCGAGACCGGGATCATTCAGATCGCTCCGATGGCCTTCATGCGTGGTAGAACCCTGGACAATGCCTTCGTCATTCTCGATGAGGCGCAGAATACCACCCATGCCCAGATGAAGATGTTCCTCACCCGTATGGGTAAGAACGCAAAGTTCATGATCACCGGCGACCCCGGGCAGATCGACCTTCCGAGAAGGGTGATCTCCGGACTTAAAGAGGCGATCCTGGTCTTAAAAGACATCAAAGGCATCGGTATTCTCTATTTGGATGATAAAGACGTTATCAGACACCGATTGGTTAAGGATATCATCGACTCCTACAAAAGAATCGAACACGATAATTAAAACACCAACACTGATAAGCGTTGCTTAAAACGAGATCATTACGTGCCCATTACTTGGGTCACAATGTTATCGTTATTGAAAACTAGTTCACAACGCACCCATCACTAAGTCACAATGTTGACGTTGCAGAGAACTGTGTCACAGCTAACCCAGTGACGATCCCGCTCCCTATTTTTCGGGACCACTTCGGCGAAGGGGGAATGTCTCCCGATAGCAATCGGGACTGCTGCTTACAGCGGCGTCGAATGTCGCCGCTATTCAGGGCCTTTAGCCACAAATGCTAGAGTGACCTGTGATAAAGTTAACTTCGCAGGCTCAGGGTATCTTTAGCCTTCGGCTATTAATTTGAGCAACTTTGAGTATCTATTATGTTGCCAAAGGCAACATTTTGAAAAAATCAAAACGATATTATAAAGTGCGATCCATGGATCGCACTTTATAATAAGTTTTAGTCAGCATGTCCCTACATTAATAAATTTACAAAACAAAAAACGTCACTCAAGCAGCATCGTGCGTCAGCACTATGATCGCGGCGACACTTCTCGCGGGCGAAGCCAGAGAATCGACACTCGACGCATGCGAAGCAAAGGAGATCGTCACTGGGTTAGTAGTGAGCTAATTCTCTGCAACGTCAACATTGTGACATAGTGATGGGGCGTTGTGATCTGGTTATCAGCGCCGGTAACATTGCGACATGGTTATGAGTGAAAGTGCCTAAGTGGCCCGGTTCGCTTATTTCTTCTGCACCGGACTGATGATCTGTACATTCTGAAAAGTGATAGCACCCCGTATTACCCCTGTGATAACATCTCTAAGTGCTTCAGTAATATGTAATTTAAGCTGGCTCTTATGATAGATCATACTTACTTCACGTGCGGGTTTTGGGTCTTTGAAGAAGTGGAGTTTTTCTTTTTGATCCTTACACATTTCTAGGGTGTGCAGATAGGGTAAGAGTGTCATACCGAGACCTTCATCGGCCAGTTTCACCATGGTTTCAAAACTGCCGCTGGCGAGTTCGAAACGCTCCTGAGACGGATCTTTCTGGGCATGACAGAGATTGATCACTCCTTCACGAAAGCAGTGACCGTCTTCAAGTAATAGAATATCATCGAGATCGAGATCGCTTACATTGATCATATCGATATCCCTGAGACGGTGATCGTGCGGGATATAGGCTACGAAAGGTTCGTAATAAAGCACCTTTTCATGGATGTTCTCATTTTCGAGAGGTGTGGCCGCGATGGCAGCATCCAGGTGGCCTTCCTTTAGTTTCTCGATGAGGGTTTCCGTATTATTCTCTTCAACCTTCAGGTTGATCTTCGGATATTTTTTGATGAAATTTTTGAGGAAAAGGGGAAGTAGGGTAGGCATAATGGTCGGGATGATCCCAAGGCGGTACTCTCCACCGATAAATCCTTTTTCCTGGTCTACGATATCACTGATCCGGAAGGATTCGTTTACGATATTCCGGGCCTGTTCTACTATTTTTTTACCGACCTGGGTCAGTTGTATAGGTTTTTTGCTTCGATCGAAGATCAAAACATCAAGCTCATCTTCGAGCTTCTGGATTTGCATACTTAGTGTAGGTTGGGTCACAAAGCTTTTTTCAGCTGCAAGTGTGAAGTTCTTGTGTTCTGCTACCGCCAGAACATATTGTAATTGGGTAATGGTCATGCTCATTTGAATTTAGCAGCAAAAATATAAAACTATAAGTTAAATTTATACTACTATAAGTAATCCTTTATGACAATGTTTTGAACAATATCCCCCGGCGGCAGCTTACACTCAGAGTTTTATAGTGAAATCGAGGGTTTTGCTATCGTTACCTACTTCAAATTTTGAGGCTTCGAAAGAAGGAGGCCCAAGGGTCATATCATTGTTGGAGGTGCCATAGTACTCCAGAGGCATACCATTCGTATCGAAATCCATTTTATTGTTTTTGTTCTCATCGTGTAATACTACGATGGCATAGATCCCGGGAGGAACATCGGTAAAAACAGCATGGGAGCTACCTTCTTCAATCGTTGCGATAGCACTTTTAAAAGGCTTCCGAACTAAAAAATCGGCTTCTGTATACAAAGCATACATCATTTGCCCGTCGCTATTATGACAATTTGGAACGGCTACATTGATGGTTGTGGTACTCAGTGAATCTACAGCTTGCTGTGCATTGCTGATCAGTGACACGGTAAGGGCGATAAAGGTTAGTGCTAACGTTTTCATTTTTTCTAAGTTTTAAATTGTTACTTCAAAATTCATATAACTGACTCAATTTTAAAAAGATGAATTGCTGAACTGTAGAATACAAAGGTTGAAATGTAAATTACCAACACTCAGACACTTCAAATCTGGCTCACCAACACTGATAAGCGTTGATTAAAACAAGATCATTACGTGCCGATTACCTGGGGCCCAATGTTATCGTTATTGCAAACTAGTTCACAATGCACCCGTCACTTGGGTCACCGATACTGAAAACTGTGTCACTGGGTGAGTAGTAAGCTGGTTCTGTGCAACGGTAACATTGTGAATTAGTGTTGGGTGCGTAATGTTATAGTTTTGTATCAAAGACAGGGTGCTCAACTTGAATATCTCAATACACTCCCTAAATTCCTGCATTCCTGTTATCTTTGAATCCAAAGTAAAATGACAGTCGTATGTTCTATTATGCTATCGATCTTCTGGGGACCTTCGCTTTTGCTATTTCAGGGGTGCTTACCGCCATGAATAAAAGGTTGGATCCGTTTGGGATTTTTATCATTGCCTTCGTTACCGCGCTCGGGGGAGGTACGATCAGAGATGTGATCATAGGGGTGCAGCCGGTAACCTGGCTCGTCAACCCCATGTACTTTTATACGATCATTATAGCGGTGTTCTTTGCCTTCTTTTTTCGTGAGAAATTAAAGTACCTGCGAACCTCACTTTTTTTGTTTGATACCCTTGGTATCGGACTCTATACGGTGGTTGGCGTGGAAAAAGGTCTTGCAGCCGGACTCATTCCTTTGATGTGTATTACATTAGGAACCGTTACTGCCTGTTTTGGTGGGGTGATAAGAGATATACTTTGTAATGAGATCCCGCTGATATTCAACGGGACCATCTATGCAACCCCCTGTGTTATCGGGGGAATCAGCTATTTTATTCTGAAATACTTCAATGTTGAAAGCGATATTATTTTCATGGTGCCGATTATTGTCGTCATCGTAATACGATTGTTGGCAGTGCGGTATAATATAACACTTCCTAATATTTATAAAACAAAGGCATCTTAATAAGGGTGCATAATTTAGTCGAGAATCTCCACAGATTTTATGGTGACATTCTGTAAAGGCCATTCGCCATCATCGATCGGTACCTGATTGATTTTGTCAACCACTTCCATTCCGGAAATCACTTTTCCAAAAGCCGTGTATTTTCCATCAAGATGAAACGCACCCGGTTTTTGAACCACAATGAAGAATTCATAAGGCGAAGCGAGTTTGTGTGGGTTATCCACGTTATCGCTACTGGGCATACTGACGATCCCACGGGCATGAGAATGTCCTTTATCGGTATCAGGAGGAAGCAGATAGGTGCCGATCTCCCTTCGTTTTCGGTTGGTGGAAGGCATGTCGGAATTACCTCCTTGTATAACAAAGTCCTTCACAACACGATGAAAAAGGGTGTTGTTGAAATATTTCTTTTTAGTGAGAAAGATGAAATTCGCACGATGATAGGGTGTGTTTTCAAAGAGTTCGATATCGAAATCACCCATGGAGGTATGTACTCTGACCAGTTTTTCAGGATTTTTCTTTTCGTAATCAAAAAAGAAAGGAATGGCATTGTCATCGTTTAGTTCAAAAGGCTCTTCTTCCGGCTCCTCTTTGGTAGCCAAAGTGGAATCGACAACCTGTTCCTTTGCCGAAAGGGTATCCCTGGTAGTTGCCCCGGTATCTCCCGACTTTTTTTGACGGCTATCACCGCAGGCTGTACAAAGAAATAATAGTAATATTGTAGGGAATAGAGACGATTTAAATATCATGAAATTTCAGGATTTTAAAGATTTGGTACCAAAAATAAAAAATATGGCATTGCCCGGTGCGGAATCTCACTATAAAATGGCACCTGAACAACGTATTCAGGCGCTGGAAGCATTGAATGTTGACAGAGATAGCATGCGAAAAGCAGCAGTGCTTAGCCTGTTCTATCCGGACTTAACAGGTGACACCAATCTTTTACTGATCCTGAGAAAGACCTATAAGGGTGTGCATTCTAATCAGGTGGGTTTCCCGGGAGGCAAGGAAGAACCGGAAGATCCTGACCTGATGTATACCGCTTTAAGGGAAACCCAGGAAGAAGTAGGAGTGGCGCCGACGGATATTTCTGTGATCAGACCGATCTCTGAGATCTACATTCCCCCCAGTAATTTTCTGGTAACTCCTTTTATGGGTTTTTCCGGAAAATTCCTCAAGTTCATTCCGGATGAAGTGGAAGTGGAAGAGATTCTGGAGGTTAGGCTGTCTGCATTGCTGGATGAACGTAATATCGGAAGTCATGATTATAAGACCTCCTATGCCGGTAAAATTGCGGTTCCGGTATTCAAATTGAACGATTTTAATGTATGGGGAGCGACAGCAATGATGTTAAATGAAGTAAAAGATATTATATTGCGGGCAACCTAACCACAGGATTTCGTAATTTTGCAATTCTGAAAAATTTAAAATAAAAGAATGGGATTATTTAAAAAAAATCCGTTCGGACATATATTATTGCTTAAAAAGTGGCTGATACGTATTGCAGGAGTAATGACGCATCAGCGTTATCGTGGCTTCAATGAACTGCAGATCGAAGGGTCGGAGATCATTAAATCACTTCCGGAAACCGGCGTGCTCTTTGTTTCCAATCACCAAACGTATTTTGCCGATGTTGTGGCGATGTTCCATGTGTTCAATGCCAGTCTCAGTCACCGTGTAGACAGTATTAAGAATGTCGGTTATCTGTGGCACCCAAAACTGAATATCTATTATGTTGCCGCAAAGGAAACCATGCGTTCAGGTTTTCTTCCAAAAGTTCTTGCTTATGCAGGAGCTATAACCGTTGAGCGAACCTGGAGAGAAAAAGGACAGGATATTAAACGAGAGGTCAATCTGAACGATACGGAGAATATCGGAGTTGCCCTGGATGATGGCTGGGTGATCACTTTCCCACAGGGAACCACCAAGCCCTGGAAACCGATACGCAAAGGAACGGCACATATCATTAAACAATACAAGCCCATTGTGATCCCTATCGTGATCGATGGCTTCAGAAGGTCTTTCGATAAGAAGGGACTTCGTATCAAGAAAAAGGGTATCTTACAGTCGTTTGTTGTGAAAGAACCTCTGGAAATCGATTATGACAATGAAAGTATCGAGGAGATCGTAGAAAAAATCGAATATGCGATCGAGCAGCATCCTTCCTTCCTCAAAGTGATTCCGCATGAAGCAGTAGAAGAGATGGAAGCCCTCAACAAAACCCGCCAATGGCAATATTAATTCCGTAACTAACAATTAACCACACATTACTATGATCAAAAACTTTTTCGTTGGGCTATTACTGATCCTCGGAATCAGTTCCTATGCCCAGAAACGAGCTTTGACACCCGATGATTTCGATAGCTGGAAATCGATTGGTGGCGTAAAGATGTCTGAAAATGGTCGCTATGCCGTTTATCAATATGATCCTGCAATGGGAGACGGCGTCTTGATTATCAAAGATCTCAAGACATCCTTTCAGGATACAATTCCAAGAGGAACTAATGCTAATTTTAGTGCGAACAGTAATTTTGTGACTTTCGATATCGAGGTTCCCCTGGAAATCCGAAGAAGAGAAGAGACCAAGAAGACTTCTGGTAAGAAAAAAGAAAAGGATTCTCTGGGAATCTATGTGCTAAGTAGCCATAAGCTGAAGAAATATCCAAAGAACTATGGGTATAGCATGCCTGAAGAGGGTGCAGAATGGCTGGCTTTTAAGACGATTGTTTCTACACCTGAAGAACAGGTAAAGGATACACTCGTAAAAGATACGGTAGCGGCAACCGATAAAGGTGATAAGAAGGAGAAAAAACCAAAGATGAAGCTGGATACGCTGGTTGTGGTGATGAATCCATTATCAGGAGACAGTATTTCCTTTGACAAGATCAAGCAATACACCTGGGCCAAAAAGTCAGACAAGTTGTTGCTGACTACCGAGAAAAAAGATTCAGTGGGAACCCGTTCTGCAATGATATGGTTTGATGCGGGTACTAAAAAGCACGATACCATCTATAATGAAGAAGGTTGGTTGAAAGGAGTAAGTTTCGAGGATAACGGAAATTATTTTGCTTTCTTAAAAACAACGGATACAACCAAGATCAAGAAATATGAATTATTCCTTGGGAATCCATCCGGCGCTGTCAAGGGTGTAGCAGATACAAGGATCGATGGTTTGCCGACTGGTTGGACGGTTTCAGAAAATTCCAGACTGTACTTTTCAGAGAACGGAAAGCGACTTTTCTTCGGAACTTCAGAATTGGAGACCGAGCATGAAAAGGATACGCTTTTGAACAATGAGCGGGAAAGACTTGATATCTGGTCCTGGACTGACCTTGAACTACAGCCGATGCAAAAACTTAACTTATCCAGAGATAAACGTAAGACCTATCTGGCAGTACTGAATATTCCTCAAATGCAGGCCATTCAGCTTTCAGATACGTTGGTTCCTGATGTTTCAGTTTTGGAAAAAGGGGATATGACGTATGCACTTGGGAGCGATGATACTCCTTATAAAAGAGCGCAATCATGGAACGGACTCTGGATCAGGGATTTTTATCTGATCGATATGAATTCCGGGGAAAGACGCCTTTTGAAACAGGGTCAGGGTTCAATTAATGTGGGCCCTGCGCAAAAATATGCAGTGTACTATAACCGTGAAGACAGTATTTACTACAGTCTGGATCTGGCTACGCGTAAAGAATTGCCTTTGACCAAAAACCTTCCGGTAAAGTTCTATGATGAACTTAATGATACGCCGTCTGAGCCCTATGCCTATGGTGTGACCGGTTGGGCAGAGAACGATCGCTATATTTTTATCTACGACCGTTACGACATCTGGAAGCTCGATCCAACCATGAAGGAAAAACCAGTGCGCGTTACTGCCGACGGACGAGAAAATCACATGGAGTACCGATATCAGCAACTCGACAGAGATGAGAAATTTATCGATATGAATGGTAAGGTGCTCGTGCGTATGTTTAATGAGGATACCAAACAGGCAGGTATCGCTTATGCTAATTTTAAAAGAAGTCGTCACCCGCAGACGATTATGAAAGGAGATTATTCCTTAAGACTCGCAGCCAAAGCAGACAATAGTGATGCATTGTTGTATACCAAAGAAAGTTTTAAAGAATATCCTGAACTCTATGCAACAGACAGTCGTTTTAAAGCACCCGTGAAGATCAGTAATGGTGGTTCACAGATGGCTGCTTATAAATGGGGTAATGTTAAGTTGGTGTCGTGGACTTCCTATGACGGGGTTCCTTTACAGGGAATTCTGTATATGCCGGAGAATATGGAGATCGGAAAACGGTATCCCATGGTGAGCTATTTCTATGAGCGCTCTTCCGACAATTTGAATCGTTTTGTAACGCCCGCTCCAAGCCGTTCTACGGTAAATAAGACCTTTTATGTGAGTAACGATTACCTGATCTTTGTGCCGGATATCGTTTACAAAGATGGTTATCCCGGGAAAAGTGCTTATAACTGTATTGTAAGTGGCGTAGAGGCCATGGTAGATCAGTTTCCCTTCGTGGATACCGAACGTGTTGCTTTACAAGGGCAAAGCTGGGGAGGTTATCAAACGGCTTTCCTGATCACCCAGACCGATCGATTTGCGGCAGCAATGGCAGGAGCACCGGTAAGTAACATGACAAGTGCCTATGGCGGAATTCGTTGGGGAACCGGTATGAGCCGTATGTTTCAGTACGAACATACACAAAGCCGTATCGGAGGAACCCTTTGGGAGAAACCAGAACTCTATATCGAAAACTCTCCGTTATTCTATGCAGATAAGATCAATACGCCTTTATTGATGATGCACAATGATGAAGATGGTGCAGTGCCATGGTATCAGGGGATCGAATATTTTGTCGCTTTGAGGCGATTGAATAAGCCGGTATGGATGTTGAGTTATAATGGAGAGCCTCATAACCTCGAAGGCCGAAGCTGGGGTAACCGTAAAGACCTTTCTATTCGTATGATGCAGTTCTTCGATCACTATCTTAAAGACAAGCCCGAACCTAAATGGATGAAGAAGGGCAGGCCTGCATTGACCAAAGATTATGATAAAGCCTATTAAGTGACACCGGTGACGAAAGTGTTACCTGTGACTTAAATGAAAATAAAAAATTGATACCAATCAAAACGCCCGGTAAATCCGGGCGTTTTTATTTGATAGGGAAGTGACTGTGATTTTAGAATTCGATCTTTTTAAGCTCGTTGTAATTACGTTTGAGTCGACGCATAAAGAATCCGTAGATCAGGGCATAGAAACCGATAAAGAAACCGAGTACGATTGCAGTACTGATCAGTGTCACTCCGATGACCAATAGGTATTCTTTAGAATCTGCATGACTGATAAATTCGTCCCATCCACCTTTAGAGGAAACAAAATTATGGATCATCATATACATGGATATGATCCCGCCATAGATAAGGTTGAAAAGGATATAGGCTTTAACAGTTCTTCTGGATCGGATAATATTGTCGAGGAGTCCTTTTACAGAGGAATCAGCTGAGATCTTTCTGTAATTGCTGAAAAAGCGATAGATAAAATATACCAGCACCGGGATCAGGAGATAAGAAGTCCATTCCAGAAAGGGTGGTACTTTGATGTTCTTTTCAAACTGCGGATGGTATAGCAGTGTGATCAGGAGTCCGAGTACGAACTCCATGAGACAAACGATAAAGATCCATTTTACCGTGGAGCGGGATCGCTTCAGGATCATGGCATAAAGTTCGTCATAGGAGAGCTTTGGAAGAGCATCACTCTTCTTTTGCCACTCTTTTTTAAAAAAATCTAACTCTTCCATATCAAGGGTTAAGTATTGTTTTTAATTTTGTTTTGATCCTGTTCATCTTTACCCGTGCATTGACTTCAGAGATACCCAGTGTCTCAGAGATCTCGCAATAGTTTTTATCCTCCAGGTAGAGAAAGACCAAAGCCTTCTCAATGTCGTTTAATTGTTTAATAGCATCATAGATCAATCGGAGCTGTCTTTCCTGAGTATCATCATAAGGTTCAGACCTGACCTTATATACCACATTGTCGATATCCTGAGTTTTGGGTTGTTTTTTGGATTTTCGGTAAAGAGTGATCGCTGTGTTCAGCGCCACCCGATACATCCAGGTGCTGAATTTAGCATCCCCTCTGAACTTCGGATACGCCTTCCATAACTGGATGGTAATTTCCTGGAACAGATCCTTGTGAGCATCGCTGTCATTGGTGTAGATCCTGCATATTTTATGCACGATATTTTGATGTTCTTCCAGTTGGCTGATAAAACTATGTTCCAGTTCTTTACTCACTAACGCATTTAAGGTTTAAAGATTGGTATCCGTTTTTGAAGTTTTGTTACACTGAAGATAAAATAATTTTAACAACAAGCCGATTGTTTACAGTATTCAATATACTTTGACTCACCGTATCCTATACTGTGGTACGGTATAACCCGGCAATCTTGTTTTGAATTAAGAATTAAGAATTAAGAATGGAATTATAATCAACCATCTACAATCCATAATTCATAATCCATAATTCACAATTCATAATCCATAATCCATAATTCACCACTTACCTTCTACACCAAGATTTTGAAATTATTTCGGTTACCAAGGATATTAATCCTAAATTTGAAGGAATAGGCGCTTATATGAATATACCGAGATCAAGCTTTCCCAGAGTTATCATAGCCGGAGGAGGTTTTGCAGGAATTTCACTGGCAAAGAAACTTTCCAAACAGGATATACAGGTCGTACTTCTCGATCGTCATAACTATCATACATTTCAACCATTGTTATACCAGGTGTCTACGGGCGGACTCGAACCGGATTCGATCGCTTATCCTATTCGGAAGATATTGTCGAAGTATTCCAATTTCTTTTTCAGGCTAACTACTTTGGAATCGGTGGATACCGAGAACAACAAGGTGATTTGTGATATCGGAGAGATCGATTATGATTACCTGGTGATCGCGACCGGTTCCGACACGAATTTTTTCGGAAATGAAGAAATTCAAAAGAACAGTATGAGTATGAAAACCATACCTGAGTCCTTAAATCTGAGGTCCCTTATTTTAGAAAATTTCGAGGAAGCCCTGCTGGCCGATAGTATGGACGATCGGGATGCACTGATGAATTTCGTGATCGTAGGGGCAGGACCAACCGGAGTGGAATTAGCAGGAGCGTTGGCAGAAATAAAAAAGGGAATTCTGCCTAAGGATTATCCGGACCTGGATACCAGAAGAGCGCAGATCAACCTCATACAATCTTCTGACCGTGTTTTAAATGCCATGAGCAATGAAGCATCGGAAAAAGCGGAAGAATTTTTGGAAGACCTCGGAGTTAATATTTGGAAGAATACCAGGGTAACAAGGTATGACGGTGATCTCGTGACAACCAATACTGATCTGAGCATGCGAACAGCTACACTCATCTGGGCAGCAGGAGTTAAAGGAGCAACCGTGAAAGGTATAGACGGAACGGATCTTGTCACTAAGGGTAATCGTATTATCGTGAATGAATTCAGTCAGGTCAAGGGGTTGATAAATGTATTTGCAATAGGGGATATCGCCAGCATGGAATCTGAAGACTTTCCTTTAGGACATCCGATGATGGCTCAGCCGGCGATACAACAGGGCAAACATCTTGGAGACAATCTTATTCGTTTAACCGAAGATCTGCCGATGGAGCCCTTTCATTACCGGGATAAAGGAGCTATGGCTACTATTGGAAGAAACAAGGCAGTAGTAGACTTGCCAAGAACAAAATATCAGGGAGTTTTCGCTTGGTTCGTCTGGATGTTCGTGCATCTGTACTTCCTCATAGGATACCGAAATCGAATCGTTGTGTTTATTAACTGGGTGTACAATTATGTGCGGTTCGATCGTGAGGCACGATTGATCATCAGGCCCTATAAAAAGAATCGTGAAATTCGAAAAGCATCAGGGAACCCTTTTACTTAGCCAATTGTTTATGTTCGACGAGAATACCGTGAATGATCATAAACTGTGACATTGCATAGAAAAGCATGATAATTCCAAGACGGGCGGTGCCAATATGGCCAAACATATTCAGGCCGTCGATCATCTGGGAGAATATAAAGAAGAGTGTACCTAATAATACCAGATAAAAACTTTCTGTATTTACTTGATTATAGCGCATATATGCCCCTTGAAGAGTATAGATAAGCGTGATTACATAGATCAGAAGCGGGAGATAATAACGTTGGAGGCTGTCATATAAGAAATACAATACTCCAATTGTAATGAGAGATGAGATAAGTATGAAGGGGATAGCTCTCTTGATGTTTCCATCGGAATTTCGGTAAAAGATAAAAGAATATGAGACCATTGCAATGGTGAACAGGGTGAGGGCGATCACCGCTGTACTGATATTTTGACCGGAGATCAATAACATTTGTCCGATCATCAGAGAAGTCAGAGCAATGAACACCATAATCCGCTCTTCCCGGGGTTTTGATTGACTGTTCAGAAAATAATAGATCATCAGACAGATCAAAACCGGAGGAGAGGTCAGTAATCTAAGATCGAAATCACTCGGGTAAAATCGGAATATAAGATCTACCACCAGTAAGATCAAAAAGACCGGTACCATGAACCAACGTTTCCTCATTTAGTAAAATCTTGGGATTTTTCTGTAACTAATGTACAAAAAAATGAAATTAATAGCTTGTGTATTAATGAATTAATAATAAGTCTAAATAGCGTGTACAGCCTTATTCCACAGGGGGTTCATAAGAATTGACCGGAAAGAAGGTTCAGAATTTTCCTCGTCCGGATCGGCGTGGATGGTAATTTCGGATCGTACGTGCAAGATCGCTCCGGTTAAGATGAATGTAGACCTCTGTTGTACTGATACTTTCATGACCGAGCATTTGTTGTATTGCGCGAAGGTCAGCTCCTCCGGTAAGGAGGTGGGTAGCAAACGAATGGCGGAAGGTGTGCGGACTGATTTTTTTCTTAATCCCTGCCTTCGCTGCATGCTGTCGAATGATCGTAAATATCATGGCCCTGGTTAACTGACGACCACGCCGATTCAGAAATACAAAATCCTGATGACCTTCCTGAATTGGGAGGTGTACCCTGATCTCATGGATATATAGAGAGATGTACTTCATGGCAAGGGAGGTGATCGGCACGAAACGTTGTTTGTTCCCTTTACCGGTTACCCGGATAAATTCTTCCTTGAAATACAGATCGGAAATCTTCAACCCGACAAGTTCGGATACCCGAAGCCCGCAACTATAAAGCGTTTCAAGCATTGCTCGGTTCCTTTCTCCTTCAGGAGTGCTCAGATCAATGGACTTGATGATCTGATCGATTTCCTTTTCGCTTAACGTTTCCGGTAATTTTCTTCCCAAACGTGGAGCCTCGATAAGATCCACCGGGCTGTCTTCCCGATACTTTTCGAATCGCATAAAGTTGAAAAAGCTCTTTAAACCGGAGATGAGTCGTGCCTGTGAGCGAGGATTTATCTCAGCAGCGGTCAGGTAGACGAATTGCTGAAGCTCCTCGGTGGAAATGGAAGTAGGGGTAACCGTTATCTCATGCTTTTCAAGATAATGTATCAACTTCTGAACATCGAGCTTATAGTTCTCAATGGTATTTTGAGAAAGCCCTCTTTCGATCTTCAGATAATGTTCATAATCAGTTAAGGCATGATTCCATTTCATATGGTTAAATATACTACTTAAACTGTCAGTTCAACAAGTAATAACAAGGTATATTTCTGAATATTACAGGTATTCTGGTTATAACGCTACCCGCTATATAATTATAATTAACAAGGTGAATATGTAATATTATTCCTATATATTTGAGGACTAAAATTTTTAAATATCATGAAAAAACCAATCTTAACCTGCCTCTTATTATTTGGAATCATTTGTTTTGCGCATGCTCAAAGACCGATCTTTGCAGCAAAAGGAGGGGTGAATTTTGCGGATATGGCCGGTCCGAATGGTGATTTGAGCGATATGCGTACTTCTTTCCATGCCGGATTGCTCGCATCATTTATGTTGTCTGAGAAATTCTCCTTCCAACCGGAACTGCTGTATTCTTCTCAGGGATACAGTGAAGTATTTTTGATAGAAGAACCGATTGCCACTGATTTTAATGCAGATATCAAACTCAGTTATCTGACACTTCCGGTGATGTTCAAATTCTATATTCTTGATGGATTGAGCATCGATGCGGGTCCGCAATTAGGTTATAAACTCGATGAAAATGTAAAATATGATGCCGCCAATATTTCAGATAGTTTTGATTCTGATGAATATAATGACCTTACCGTAGGGGCTAATATTGGGTTTACAGTATATCCTGGGGAAAAATTCTTTTTAACCGCGCGTTATAACAGAGATCTGCTTTCTAATGTCGATAGTAATTATGATGAACAATACAACAGTGTGATTCAATTATCTGCCGGTTTCTATTTTTAATAAGCCACCCTTTTTATAAAATCTAATAAAGACGGAATCGTAAGGTTTCCGTCTTTTTTTGTAGGATAAATTAACAGAAGTTTAAAGATTCTTAACAAGATTTAAGCGGATATTCCCATTTATTCCTGATAGTTTTGAGGTATAAATCTTAAAACTTAGATATGAAAAAAGTCATTTTAGCATTCGTTTTGATCGCTGGATCGGTAATTACTGCAAACGCCCAATTCGTTAAGCTTGGGGTAAAGGGTGGAGCTAACTTTGCTGATATAACAGGGGATAATACAGAGAGTATCGATATGCGAACTTCCTTTCACATTGGGGGTGTAGCAGAATTGATCATGTCTGATTCCTTCTCATTTCAACCCGAGGTGATCTATTCCTCACAGGGGGGGAAACAAAGTTATGGCGATACGGATGTCACTTTAAAACTCGATTATATCAATGTGCCATTTATGGCGAAAATTTACCCGGTTAAAGGCCTTAGTCTGGAAGTCGGTCCTCAGGTTGGGTTTTTGATCAATGACAGTGTGGAGTTTGATGGTGAAGACCTTTCCGCGGAATATGAGATCAGTGATGATCTAAGGGAAGTTGATTTCGGAGCTAATTTCGGATTGGGTTATAAATTTGATAACGGTTTCTTTCTTAACGGAAGATATAATCTCGGCTTAGCGAATCTGATCGATGATGATTCTGATAATAAGATTCATAACGGGGTTATTCAGGTATCGGCAGGTTTCTTCTTCTAGAAGACTGCAGAACATGAACCTGCTTTGGCGGATATCCGGGAACGGATATCCGCTTTTTTATTGTTTTAATTTGATAGGCGTTTTTCATACTTTTACCATAAATAGACATTCATGAAGATCATTATTATAAATGGCCCTAATCTAAACCTTTTAGGAAAGCGAGAGCCTGAAATTTATGGCAGTCAAACCTTCGAGGATTATCTGGGGAAACTCAAAGAAAAGTTCAATGATCTTTCGATCGATTATTTCCAATCGAATATTGAAGGGGAGCTCATCGATAAACTCCATGAAACGGGTTTCAGTTATGACGGGATCATATTGAATGCCGGTGCATATACACACACTTCTGTAGGAATTGGCGATGCGATCAAAGGGATCACCACTCCTGTAGTGGAAGTTCATATCAGTAATACTTTCGGAAGAGAATCTTTCCGTCATCAATCCTATCTTTCAGCACATGCTAAAGGGGTAATCCTGGGCTTCGGACTCCAAAGTTATGATCTGGCGATACAAAGTTTTATAAATGTCAGTTAAACGTACATATTTCAACTGGAGCAGTGGAAAGGATTCTGCAATGGCGCTCTACAAGATACTCAATGATCCTGACTATGAGGTGGGAACACTGGTTACGACCCTCAATGATGAGAGTGATCGGGTATCGATGCACGGACTCCGCAAGGAATTGCTTTTCCGACAGGTTAAAAGCCTGGGTATCCCATTACACGAGATCCTGTTACCTGGAATCGTTTCCATGGAACAATACAACAGTATAATGAGTCATCACATGGAAATGCTAAAAGATGAAGGATATACGCATACTGTATTCGGAGATATTTTTTTGGAAGATCTCAAGAAGTATCGTGAAGACCGACTGGCAGAGTTTGGGATTAACGCAGTTTTCCCGTTATGGAAGATCGACACACGAGCGCTGATGAAAGAATTCCTGGAACTGGGATTCAAAGCCATTATCGTGTGTGTGAATGCGAAATATCTGGGAAAAGAATTTGCCGGCAAACTCCTTTCTGAAGAATTGCTAAATGAATTCCCTGAAAATGTTGATCCCTGTGGAGAGAACGGTGAATTTCACACCTTTGTCTTCGACGGACCTATTTTTAAGGAACCCATATCTTTCTCGGTAGGAGAGGTAGTGGAAAGACAATACACCCCGGCAAAAAAGAAAGAGGATAATTGTTTTAAAGAAGAAGACGAACCCGAATGGGATAATCATTTCTACTTCTGTGATCTTATACCAGACAATCTCTAAATTTCCAAAAGGAATTATGGCGATACGCTAACGAGCAAACCTCCACAGCGTTGCGTCAGCGAGTCGAGTTCCGACAAGAAAAAGCCATGCGAAAGAGCGATGCGTCAGCAAGTGAATTTCACCAGCAATGCGAAAGCGAGCCAAGTCAAGATGAACGAAAAAGTGATGTGTCAGCAAGCGAATCTCACCAATAATGCGAAAGCGAGCCAAGTCAAGATGAACGAAAAGCGATGCGTCAGCGAGTGAACCTCACCAGCAATGCGTCAGCGAGCCAAGTCAAGATGTACGAAAAAGCGATGCGTCAGCAAGCGAACCTCACCAGCAATGCGAAAGCGCGCTATATCAAGATGAACGAAAAGCGATGCGTCAGCGAGTGAATTTCACCAGCAATGCGTCAGCGAGCCAAGTCAAGATGGACGAAAAAGCGATGCGTCAGCAAGCGAATCTCACCAGCAATGCGAAAGCGAGCCATGTCATGATAAACCAATAAGCGATGCGTCAGCGAGCAATAAGGTCACTCAAGGGAGTTTTGCGCCAGCAAAACAAACCGCGACACTGGAGAACTGATTGCGTCAGCAACCAGGATCGACACTCAGCACCATCAGGTGCACGTCACTAAACACAAAAAGGGCCGTCAAAAACTTGACGGCCCTTTTTGTGTTTTTAAAGGTGTATCACCTCATCATACGCATCTGCGACGGCTTCCATAACCGCTTCGCTCATGGTAGGGTGTGGGTGAACTGCCTTGAGAACTTCATGTCCTGTGGTTTCCAGTTTTCTAGCCACAACCGCTTCTGCGATCATATCGGTAACTCCGGCTCCGATCATATGACATCCAAGCCATTCACCATATTTGGCATCGAAGATAACTTTAACGAATCCGTCTGCATTACCGGAAGCCTTGGCTTTTCCACTAGCTGAGAACGGGAATTTACCTACTTTGATCTCATAACCAGCTTCTTTAGCCGCTTTTTCGGTATAACCTACAGAGGCGATCTCCGGTGTACAATAGGTACAACCAGGAATGTTGTTATAATCGATAGGTTCCACATGCATTCCTTTGATCTTCTCTACACAAAGGATTCCTTCAGCAGAAGCCACGTGTGCAAGAGCCTGCCCCGGAGTAATATCTCCGATCGCATAATATCCCGGGATATTGGTCTGGTAGTAATCGTTGACAAGAATCTTGTCACGATCGGTAGCAATACCTACATCTTCCAGTCCGATATTCTCAATATTCGTTTTAATACCTACGGCAGAAAGTACGATATCTGCTTCCAGTACTTCTTCACCTTTCTTGGTCTTAACGGTAGCCTTCACTCCTGAGCCTGAAGTATCCACTTTGGTAACTTCAGCAGAGGTCATGATCTTGATTCCGTTCTTTTTGAAATTACGTTCCAGTTGTTTTGAGATTTCTTCGTCTTCAACCGGTACGATGTTTGGCATGAATTCAACCACGGTTACTTCTGTTCCCATTGAATTGTAGAAGTATGCGAATTCGATTCCGATCGCTCCACTTCCTACAACGATCATTTTCTTAGGCTGTTTTGGAAGCGTCATCGCTTCACGGTATCCGATAACTTTCTTACCATCCTGTGGAAGGCTTGGAAGTTCTCTGGAACGTGCTCCGGTAGCAATGATTATATGGTCTGCACTATATTCTGCAGTTTTTCCGTCACTACCTTTAACACTGATCTTTTTTCCCGGCTTAAGTGTACCGTATCCCTCGATAACATCGATTTTGTTCTTCTTCATCAGGAACTGAACACCTTTGCTCATTCCTTCAGCAACACCACGGCTTCTTTTCACTACAGCACCGAAGTCCTTATCAAAATCCTTTACTTTCAATCCGTAATCGTCGGCATGTTTTAAATATTCAAAAACCTGAGCCGATTTTAATAATGCTTTGGTGGGTATACATCCCCAGTTGAGGCAGACACCCCCCAAACTTTCTTTTTCAACAATCGCGGTTTTGAAGCCCAGTTGTGAAGCGCGGATAGCAGTTACATATCCGCCCGGACCACTTCCTAAAACGATCACATCATATTTACTCATATCGTAGAATTTAATTGACAAAATTTTGCGAGTACGAAGGTACGTAATAGCTTTCTAAAACGTAAATTTTTTTGGTTATATAACGGCTAATTTTAAATATGTGAAACATGGCATTACCGGCATCGAAGGGGTGCAAGTGCTACTCAAATCTTTTGATCAGTCACTAAATCTTATAAGGTTATTTTTCCTCAAAGTTAAGGCTGGCTGAGTTCACGCAGTATCGCAACCCGGTTTCGGTAGGTCCGTCGTTGAAAACATGTCCAAGGTGTCCTCCGCAATTAGAGCAAAGAATCTCGGTACGGTTCATGCCATGAGAATGATCTTGTATGTATTCGATCGCACCTTCTTTGGCATCATCGAATGAAGGCCATCCGCAATGACTTTCAAATTTTTGGTCGCTGGTAAATAGTGGAGTTCCACATCCTTTGCAGCGATATTCGCCATTTTCAAAATGGAGGTTATAAATGCCGGTATGGGGCATCTCTGTGCCTTTTTGACGAAGAATTCGATAGGAGTCGTCGTCGAGTTGCTGACGCCATTCAGCTTCAGACTTGGAGATCTTATAATTACTCATCTGATTTTGCTTCAAATTTTAATGCTGCAGAATTTATACAATGTCGCATTCCTGTTGTTTCTCTGGGGCCATCCTCAAAAACATGTCCTAAATGGCCTCCACAATTTGCACAATGCACTTCAGTACGCAGTGCGCCCAGTGATCGGTCTTGCGAATATTCCAGATTGCTGTCTATGCCACGATCGAAGGCCGGCCAGCCGGAGCCACTGTCATATTTATTTTCAGAGTGGTATAGGGGTTTTCTACAGCCTGCACAATAATACACACCTTTTTTATAGAATTTATTGTATTTATTACTTCCCGGTGGCTCCGTTCCTTTTTTCCTCAGAACGTAATACGCCATAGGGTCGAGTTCACTTTTCCATTCAGCATCGGTCTTTTCAACCGGAAAAACATGGTTCTTGTCTTCGTTTTGAGCCTGTTTCTTTTCCTGAGCACCGGTTTGACATCCGGTTAGGAGGGCGATCGATAATAAAATAAGTAAACGCGTCATAAAAGTCTGATAGTATGGTTACACGATACTTTGGTCGTAAGGAAAGTTAATTCATTTCAAATAAAAAAAAAATCAGGAATGTCAAAGTAAGAATAATTTCTTTCTTTCGCATTCCTGATTCGATACGATTCAGTAAGTTAAGATCAAAGATCTAAATTGATCATTTCTGAATCTTTGATATATGGCATGATATTACTGAAATCACTGGTGTCAACTCCGTTGATTGCATCTGCAGGTAGAATCGCAACTCTGAATGTTATATTATCCGTCCAGTCACTGCTCAAAGCAGATAGATTTACGGTTCCGTCAAGGAAGAATCGTATATCCCCAAGCGTATAGTCATATCCAGTTAACAACTGTCCTTCCTGAAAATAGATCGTTTGTGGAAGAGGTTCCCAGATATCGGTATTTCCGTCAACTCCGTTCAACACATAAGCCAGTACGACATCGGTATCATAAACGGTCAGGTTTGAAGGAAAATCTCTGTAAACTTCCCAGTTATTACCGGAATTAAAAGATACAGTATACTCAAATACACTACCCAATAAGGAATCACCGGCCGGGCCTTGTGGTCCCGGAGGGCCCTGATCACCTTCACATGAAACGAAAAGAAGGGTGCTTACGAATAATAGTGCGAATAATTTTTTCATAATTAATGGATTTTAGTTTTCAAGATACAAACAATTTTCAGGCCAAATGACAGAACCTATGAAAATTGATATGCATTTTATTTTAGAAATACAAAATTCAAACACTTGATGTAATAATTTAGGTAAATTTTATTAATCAATTGTATATCAATAATTTAAATCATTTATTATTAAAGAAGTCTACGATTTTATGAATCACTTTTTTATTTCCAAGAATTTTATTGTGTCCCAGTTCCTCAGTGATCATTAATTGTGAATTCTGAAGGTGTTTGTGGATATTATGTGCGGCGGAAACAGGAACATCCAGGTCGTCTTCATCGTGAATTACAAGCACCGGAACATGTACCTGTTTAGCGGCGATACTTGCAGAAAGGTTAGCGACATTTATACCGGATCTTTTGTCGAGATCTTCCTTGAGCTTATAGGCGATCTGGTCTTTCATGCCCAGTTTTCGAGTGAAATCCAATGCGATATCCATTACCTGATCCCCGGAACCTACAATAGCGAGTTTCTGGAATCTTACTCCTCTGCTGGCGGCATTCATAAGACTCATCCCTCCTAATGAGTGTCCTACACCGGCATAGAAAGGTCCGTACCTGTGGTCAAGAAATTCCACAGCTTTGATAAATTCCAGCATATTGGTCGTTTTGCCTTTAGTCTTACCATGGGCTGGTGCATCGATACTTAAAACCGCATAACCTTCTTCCTTTAGGGCATCTGCGATTTTAAATAATTGTGTGCCACGACCGCTCCATCCGTGCAGTATAAGAACCAGTTTTTCACCTTTCCCATATTGATAGATCATGATCTCCTTATTGAGTTCCGGAACCCATTCAGTATGCTGAGCGGTTGTCTGATCCATCGCATGTTCCCGATGAGGCATTTTAAAACGAATCGGAGTTTCGAACAGCCTTGAAGCAAATTTTATCGCCAGGGGAGGCATGGTAAATTCAAGAAAACGTGCAGTTTTCTTAATATAGGAAGGGACACGTATTTGTTGTCGGTAACCTTTATGCTTTTTATGCGCCATTTATTTTCGATTTGACCTGCGAAGTTACTTATTTTTAAAACCTTTTTTATATTTTTAATTCAACATATTTCCTTCGGATATAACAACTCCATGAAATACAAAAATTTGTTCCCCGGCGATGAAAGATTACAGACTAGAACGAAGGATTACAGTCTGGTATGTCAGGAGATCGCTGCTGGGATCCAAAGAAAAGCGACTATAATTTTATGAGTCAGGTACAGGTATTCAGTTTGTTCACTGAATTTGATATAGATCTATTTAAATCTGGAAAACATTACAGGCTATATGAGAAGTTCGGAGCACACCCGGTAAGCAGGGAAGGTGTGGAAGGCTGTTATTTTGCGGTCTGGGCGCCATCGGCTAATTCTGTTGCTGTGATCGGTGATTTTAATTACTGGAATGAAAATGATCATAAACTGAACGTACGCTGGGATCAATCTGGAATATGGGAAGGCTTTATTCCGGGTGTTAAAAAGGGAGACCGTTATAAATTTAAAATACACTCGAATTATAACGGTGTCATTACTGAAAAGGCCGATCCTTATGCCTTATATGCTGAGCAGCCTCCTAAAACAGCTTCTGTGGTATGGCAGCATGATCACGTCTGGAAAGATGAAGCCTGGATGGGATTTCGCACGGATAAGAATGGTCTTGACAGGCCTTTTGCAGTTTATGAGATGCATTTGGGATCATGGAAACGGAATCTTGAAGAGAACGGAAGATCCCTGAACTATTCAGAATTGGCGGTAGAATTAGTCGCCTATCTTAAAGAGATGAATTTTACGCATGTTGAATTCATGCCGGTTATGGAATTTCCTTATGAACCTTCCTGGGGGTATCAGATCACCGGGTATTTTGCACCGAGTTCAAGATTCGGTGAGCCTGAAGGACTCATGGAATTGGTCGATGCCCTGCATCAGGCTGAAATAGGGGTGATCCTGGATTGGGTTCCTTCGCATTTCCCTGAAGATGCACACGGATTAGGATTTTTTGATGGTTCCCATCTTTACGAACATCCTGACAAAAGGAAAGGCTATCATCCTGATTGGAAGAGCCTTATATTTAACTATGGAAGAAATGAGGTGCGCAGCTTTTTGATCAGCAATGCCTTTTTCTGGTTGGATCGCTTTCATGCCGATTGTCTCAGGGTAGATGCAGTAGCTTCGATGTTGTACCTGGATTATTCCCGTGAAGATGGAGAGTGGGAGCCCAATAAGTATGGGGGCAACGAATATCTTGAAGCGATCGAATTTATAAAAGAAATGAATGAGGCCGTATATGGTTCCTTTGAAGGAATTCAAACCATCGCGGAAGAATCAACCGCTTTTACAGGGGTTACAAAACCTGTTTATCTGGGTGGACTCGGTTTCGGGATGAAATGGATGATGGGCTGGATGCATGATACCCTTGAATTCTTTAAAAAGGAATCCATACACAGAAGATATCATCACAACGATATTACTTTCAGTATGACTTACGCTTTTACGGAAAATTTTATGCTTCCGCTAAGTCATGATGAAGTGGTCTATGGAAAACGCTCCTTGCTGGGTAGAATGCCCGGTGATGAATGGCAACGATTTGCGAATCTTCGTTTATTGTTTTCCTATATGTATACACATCCGGGCGCAAAACTACTCTTTATGGGTGGAGAGATCGCTCAGTCGGATGAATGGAATTTCCTCGGAAGTCTGGATTGGCATCTATTGCAATATGACTATCATAAAGGAATTAAACTTTTGGTCAGTGATCTGAATGAATTGTATCAAAAACAACCCGGATTTTATGAAAAACAATTTTCATCAGAAGGCTTTGAATGGATCAACTACGGTGATGCTGAAAATTCAGTGATCGCATTCATTCGAAAGGGTCATGATGCTGAAAGTACCCTCATCGTAGTGTGTAATTTTACACCGGTTGTCAGAGAAAATTACAAAATTGGTGTTCCCGGACCTGGGAAATTAAATTTATTATTTAATTCCGATAATGCCAGATATGGAGGTAGTGGATCAGGAATGACCAGGTCTATAACGATTGAGGAAAATCCTTATCTCGGAAAGCCTTGTTCTGCAAGCCTTAAACTACCGCCTTTGGGAGTTTTGGTTATGAATATTTTATAACCCAATACCCCGATATTACCTGCAATTTTTTTTAATTTGTATGGCATCTTAAATGTTTGGCTATGATTACCAACACCGAATTAGAGTATAAAGGGAATCTCTATCCCTCTCATATAATAAATTTTACGCGTGAAGTTGACCGCGTTTCATTTTTCACTCAAAACAATGTCATACTACAGATCTCGATTCTGAGGGATAGTGTGCTTCGGTTTCGGTATACCACAGAAACGGATTTTGATCCTGATTTCTCCTATGCGATCTCTGAGGATGCTACCTATGGGTATAATGCATTGGAAGTAACTGAAGAGGAGCAATATTTCAGCATCAAGACTTTCCGACTTGAAGTCAGAGTCAGTAAACGGGATATACGTGTGGCTATTCTGGATCTTGAAGGTAATATCATCAATGAGGATGAACTGGGATTCCACTGGGAGGAAAGTTATGAATTCGGAGGGAACATCGTAAAGATGAGCAAGCAGTCTCAGGAATCGGAAGGATTCTATGGGGTAGGTGATAAGCCTTCGCATTTAAATCTCAGAGGAAAACGAATCCATAACTGGGTGACCGATCAGTATGCCTTTGGTAAAGACCGTGATCCGTTATATAAGGCAGTTCCTTTCTATATTGGTTTACATCATAAAATGGCCTATGGAATCTTCTTCGACAACAGTTTCAAAACGCATTTCGATTTCTGTGTAGAACGAAGAAACATAACCAGTTTTTGGGCAGACGGTGGTGAGATGAACTATTATTTCATCTATGGCCCAAAGATCTCTGAGGTAGTAACCAGCTATTCTGACCTTACAGGAAAGCCCGAATTACCGCCTTTATGGACGTTGGGTTTTCAGCAATGTAAATGGAGTTATTATCCGGAGAGTAAGGTGATGGATATAGCGCATAAGTTTCGCGAATTGCAGATTCCCTGCGATGGGATCTACCTGGATATCGATTATATGGAAGGTTTCCGATGCTTTACCTGGAACAAAGATTATTTCCCGGATCCTAAGCGCATGGTCGAGGAATTGTTAAAGATCGGTATGAAGACGATCGTAATTATCGACCCGGGTATCAAGATCGATAAGAACTATGAAATATATAATGAAGCCGTTGAGAATGATTATTTCTGTAAACGTGCGGATGGTCCGTATATGAAAGGGAAGGTATGGCCCGGAGAATGTAATTTTCCTGATTTTACCAACCCGGACGTCCGGGAATGGTGGTCCGGACTCTTTAAAGAGTTGATCGCAGAGATCGGCGTTAAAGGAGTATGGAATGATATGAATGAGCCTGCGGTGATGGAAGTTCCCGGAAAGACCTTTCCGGATGATGTAAGACATGATTATGACGGACATCCCTGCAGTCACCGAAAAGCGCACAACATCTATGGTATGCAGATGGCTCAGGCCACTTATGACGGGGTGAAGAAATTCGTATTTCCAAAACGTCCCTTCGTCATTACCCGATCAGCCTATTCCGGGACGCAAAGATTTTCATCAACATGGACCGGAGATAATGTAGCGACCTGGGAACATTTATGGATCGCGAATATCCAGGTGCAACGCATGTGCCTGAGCGGTATGTCTTTCGTAGGTTCAGATATCGGTGGTTTTGCCGAACAGCCTTCAGGAGAACTCTTTGCTCGCTGGATACAGCTGGGCGTCTTCCATCCGTTCTGTAGGGTGCATTCCAGTGGAGACCATGGAGATCAGGAACCCTGGTCGTTCGATGAGGAAGTGACCAAGATCACCCGAAAGTTCATCGAACTTCGTTATCAGTTACTACCTTATCTGTATACAATGTTCTATGATTACATGGAAGAAGGGGTGCCGATGCTGAAGTCTCTGGTGTATTATGATCAGGAAGATCCGCATACACACTATAGAAATGATGAATTCATCTTTGGAAATGATATTCTGGTTTGTCCGATTCTCGAGCCCAATGCAAAGGGCAGAAGGATGTATCTCCCAAAAGGAAAATGGTATAATTTCTGGAATGATGAGATCGTCAAAGGTGGTCGAGAAATGTGGGTGGAAGCAGATATCGATAAGATTCCGATCTTCGTCAGAGCAGGAGCGATTATTCCTAAATATCCTGTACAGCAATATGTAGGGGAGAAGGAAATCGAAACCCTGGATCTGGATATTTATTATATGGAAGGAAGAGATGCTACATCTAAAATATTCGAAGATGCCGGTGATGGATTCGATTATAAAAAAGGAAGATACAGTCTGCGACAATTCCGGATTACCGGAAAACCGAATGAATTGATCATACAGCACTTCAAGGAAGGTAAGTATAGCACCAGTTATGAAAATTTCCATATCAAGCTGCACGGACTCCCATTCAGGGTGAAATCCATACAACTTGATAATGTGGAAATACCTTTTAGTAAGGTCAGATTGAATGGTGATCAAAGCATGGTCATCGGTAAGGAATTTACTGAATTACATATCAAAGGCGAATAATTTTATATAATTTTACGTTAGTGAATAAAACGAAATTTATGAAACGATTATTTGTCGGCGTCTTTACCTGCGCTTTATTATTAGGTTGTTCCACGAATCCCTTCACAGGAAAAACCACACTCAATTACAAGTCCAACAGCGAGATATTTCCTATGGCCTTCCAGCAATATGAACAGTTTCTGGGGGAGAATGAGGTGGTGACCAGCGGTAAGGATCTCGAAATGATCAGGAAAGTGGGACAACGTATCTCTTCTGCCGCTGAAAAATGGTTTGCCGCAAACGGAATGCCGAATTATTTACAGGATTATAAATGGGAATATAACCTGGTAAAGAGCGATCAGCTCAATGCCTGGTGTATGCCGGGAGGGAAAATCGTTTTCTATACCGGAATCTTACCGATCTGTGAAGATGAAACCGGGATTGCTGTGGTGATGGGTCATGAAGTGGCACATGCGCTTGCCAATCACGGCGCGCAACGTATGTCAGCAGCGGAAATCCAGCAATATGGTGCATTGGCAGGAAATATAGCCCTCGCTGGAAATTCTCAATATCTTGATATATTCAATGCAGCTTACGGTATCGGAACGAATGTAGGAGGGATGTTGCCTTTTAGCAGAAGTCATGAGAATGAAGCCGATGTGATCGGTTTGAGAATTATGGCGATCGCTGGTTATGATCCCAATGCAGCTCCGGAACTTTGGAAGCGTATGAATGCTCAGAACGGTGGTGCTGAACCGATAGAGTTTCTAAGTACACACCCGAATAGTGCTACGCGTATTCAGAATCTTCAGGCTAAAGTGCCGGAAGCAATTGCAGAAGCCAAGCAATACGGAGTTACCAGTTTCCAATAGCTAAAAAATATTTACCTATCTTAGAAGCCGTTTGACCTAAACGGCTTTTTTTATGAAACACCACCTGCCTAAGGGGAGTAAAAAACTTCTCAATGCCTGGGCTTTCTATGACTGGGCGAATTCTGTCTATAGTCTGACGATTGCCTCTGCAATTTTCCCACTTTTTTACGGAGCACTTTTCAGGGATGCTGGTATTGAGAAGATCGAGGTTTTTGGCGGTATGATCGAGCGGGCTCCACTGATCACCTATGTGACCTCGGCGGCTTTTCTGTTGGTGAGTATCATGACACCCATCCTCTCAGGTATTGCCGATTACACTGGGAATAAAAAGATTTTCCTTAAGATCTTCTGTTATCTGGGATCCTTTTCCTGTATAGCGTTATACTGGTTCAGTCTCGAGCATATTTATATCAGTCTGTTTACGTATTTTCTGGGATTGATCGGTTTTTGGGGAAGTTTGGTTTTTTATAATTCCTATCTGCCGGATATTGCTTTTCCGGAACAACAGGATGGAATCAGTGCCAAAGGATATTCACTTGGCTATATCGGAAGTGTACTGCTATTGCTTTTGAACCTGGTGATGATCCTCAAATACGAATGGTTCGGATTTGAAAGTGCTGGAGCACCCACGCGCTGGTCTTTCATTTTGGTTGGATTATGGTGGGCCGGTTTCAGTCAGTATAGTTTTTATTATTTACCAAAAGGTAACGACAATAAAGCAAAAGCCAATGCCTCGGTATTGTTCAAAGGCTTTCGAGAGTTAAAGAAGGTTTGGGTTGGATTAGGTGAGAACCTTCGGTTGAAAAGGTATTTGACCGCTTTCTTTGTGTATAGTATGGGAGTGCAAACCGTGATGCTCGCCGCTTCATATTTCGCTGAGGAAGAACTGGCCTGGAGTAGTGATGATGAACGTACATTCGGACTTATCATCAGTATTCTTCTGATCCAGATCGTTGCGGTAGCAGGTGCGGTGCTGACTTCAAGATTATCCAGAAGATTTGGAAATCTTATGACACTGATCTTTATAAATTTTGTTTGGATAGGAGTATGTTGCTATGCTTATTTTGTGGTTACTCCGGTTCAGTTCTATGGAACAGCAGCAGTGGTAGGACTCGTGATGGGTGGTATTCAGGCCTTATCGCGGTCGACCTATTCCAAATTTTTACCTGAAACCAAAGACACAGCCTCGTATTTCAGTTTCTATGATGTGGCAGAAAAGATCGGAATCGTGATCGGAATGTTTCTTTATGGGTTTATCGCCCAGATCACCGGTAGTATGCGAAATTCAATTTTCTTCCTGGGGGTTATATTCCTGGTTGGAGTACTCTTGTTGTATATGGTTCCTGGTAGAAGTGTTAAGAAACGAATGACAGAAATCAAAGATTAAGCGCATTTGCGGCCTTTATGATTGCTGCTCCGTTAGAGGTTCCTATTCTCGAAGCTCCGGCTTTAATGAACTTCACAGTATCTTCCAGGGTTTTGATTCCTCCGGAGGCTTTGATGCCGGTAATGTCGCCGGTGATCTTTCTGATGATTCGTATATCCTCAAGGGAAGCGCCTCTGGGTCCGAAACCGGTAGATGTCTTAATAAAATCAGCTCCGGCTTCCATCGCTGTTTCAGTAGCTCTTACCATCTGTTCGATGTTCATATTGCCGGTTTCCAGAATGATCTTTAGCGTGGCTCCTCCAATACTTCTTTTTATAAAATGAATCTCCTGTAGCACTTTGGAATAATAACCATTCTGCACCCAGCCCTGATTGATGACCATATCGATTTCATCGGCGCCTGAAGTAACCGCATTTTCTGCTTCCATTACTTTGCTGGGTGTACTCATGCTTCCTAGTGGGAATCCGATTACCGTGCAGATATTGATGGAGGTTTCTTTAAGCAGATCAACTGCGAGATCGGTATAACAACCATTGACGCAAACACCATGAATATTGTACTCCATGGCTTCCTTACAAAGTTTTTCAATGTCAGAAGGAACGGCGGTAGGCGTAAGAAGCGTGTGGTCGATAAAGGCTGCGATATTTTTCATTCCATAGCGGTTTAACGTACTTAACGAAAGCGTTGATTCATAGTATCGACGATCACATGCATGGAATCGGCGAGATAGGAGGGATTCTCAGTGGTCTGTGTCATAAGGATGGCACCTTGTATCAAAGAATAGAATCGTTTCCCATAGATCTTACCATTGATGTTCTTACGGATCTCACCGATATTTTTTCCCTGGTCGATCAGATCTTCAATGATACCTTCAATGCGGGTGATCCCGTCCTGCACCCGGCGTAATAACTGCGGATTTTGATTCTTACAGTCGACTCCGAAATTAATCAGCGGACATCCACCCATGATATTGCTGAACTGATAATATTCCTTATAAAAATCAGTAAAGCAAATTAATTTTTCGAAGGGAGTATTGCCCTGAGAGGTTCGGTATTCCAAATTGGAGATTACCAGATCGAATAAATACGTAAAAGCCTCCTCTGCCAATTCTTCCTTATTCTCAAAATTTCCATAAATAGCACCCTTGGTTAGTCCCGTCGCGTTGGTGATATCACTGAGACTAGTGGCTGCATAACCCTTTTTATTGAAAATAGGGGCTATGGTTTTAATTATAAATTGAGAAGTTCTCTCAGCTTTGGTAGTAGTCATTAGTTTGGTTTTTTAGCTTCTCAAATATAGAAATAGTTGTTACTTTAGGGCAAATATCTCGATAAATGCGTTATAATAAACGAACACCCGCAGCTTATGCAACGGGTGTTCGAAACTAACCAACCAACTTAAAACTAAATAATTCTAACTCGAATTATCTACCTTTCTCTTTCTTGTCAACCATCATATATATAGTCGTGCAATTCACTGATTCCTTACATTTGATTAGTTTTTATCAACTAATTCTTCCTGATTTCTGAATACCAGCTCATCATCGAACTGATCCATAAGTATAATACTCTCTGTGTGTATATCGCCTTTGAGGATCTCTTTCGACAATTTGTTAAGGACCTCTCTTTGAATCACGCGTTTCACAGGTCTTGCACCATACTGAGGATCAAATCCTATTTTTGCGAGATAATCGATAGCATCTTCTGTGGCATCAAGGGTAATACCCTGTTTGGCCACCATTTTGGAAACCCCGTTCAGTTGCAATTTCACGATCTCTTTGATATCCTGTTCGCTAAGTGGTGTGAACATGATGATGTCGTCGATTCGATTGAGGAATTCCGGACGGACACTTTGTTTGAGTAATCCGAGCACCTCGTTTTTTGCAGCTTCCATGGCTGTGTCGATATTCTTCAGGTTTTCAAATTTCTCCTGTATGATATGGCTACCCATATTACTGGTCATGATAATGATCGTATTTCTGAAATCGGCCAGACGTCCCTTGTTATCGGTTAGACGACCTTCATCAAGTACCTGTAATAGGATATTAAAGGTGTCTGGGTGTGCTTTTTCGATCTCATCCAGCAGGACTACGGAATAAGGTCTTCTTCGCACGGCCTCCGTGAGTTGTCCTCCTTCATCATATCCTACATATCCGGGAGGTGCACCTACTAAACGGCTTACCGCATGACGTTCCTGATACTCACTCATATCGATACGGGTCATTGCATTTTCATCATCAAACAGGTATTCGGCCAGTGCTTTGGCAAGTTCAGTCTTACCCACTCCGGTAGTACCGAGAAACAGGAATGAACCAATAGGCTTCTTAGAATCCTGTAATCCGGCACGACTTCTTCTGATCGCATCCGAAACCGATTGAATGGCTTCTTCCTGTCCGACTACTCTTCGATGCAATTCTTCTTCAAGGTGGAGTAATTTCTCCCTTTCGCTCTGCAGCATTTTGGTCACGGGTATTCCGGTCCATTTCGCCACCACTTCTGCGATGTCCTCATTGGTAACTTCTTCCTTGATCAGGCTTTTACCGCTTTTCTGCTGTTCCTGTAATTCAACCTGAAGTTTTTCCAGCTTTTCATGCGCCTCTTTTATCTTCCCGTAACGGATTTCAGCAACCTTTCCGTAATCACCATCGCGTTCCGCTCTTTCTGCTTCGAGTTTGAATTGCTCGATAGCTTCCTTAGTGGTTTGTATCTGATCGACCACATCCTTTTCACTCTGCCATTTTGCGTAGATCTCGCTTCGATCCTCTTTCAAATTGGCAAGATCGATGTTCAGGGCCTTCAGTTTAGATTCGTCATTTTCGCGTTTTATAGCCTCGATCTCGATCTCCAGCTGCATAATACGGCGATCCAATACATCCAGTTCTTCAGGTTTTGAATTGATCTCCATTCTCAGTTTGGAGGCAGCTTCGTCCATAAGGTCGATCGCTTTATCCGGAAGGAATCTATTGGTGATATAGCGCTGAGATAGCTCAACTGCAGCTATGATCGCTTCATCTTTGATCCTTACTTTGTGATGTGCTTCATATTTTTCCTTGATTCCGCGAAGTATGGAAATGGCACTTTCGGTATCCGGTTCATCGACCAGTACTTTTTGAAATCTGCGCTCTAGTGCTTTATCCTTTTCAAAATATTTCTGATATTCATCAAGGGTGGTGGCACCGATAGCTCTTAATTCACCCCGGGCTAACGCAGGTTTCAGAATGTTTGCCGCATCCATCGCTCCCTGTCCGCCTCCGGCTCCCACAAGTGTGTGAATCTCATCGATGAATAAAACGATATTTCCTTCTGATGTTGTTACCTCTTTGATCACCGCTTTTAAACGTTCTTCAAATTCACCTTTGTATTTGGCGCCGGCGATCAGAGCACCCATGTCTAAGGAATAGATCTCTTTGTCTTTAAGGTTTTCCGGGATATCCCCCTGAATGATTCGGTGCGCAAGCCCTTCAGCGATGGCGGTTTTACCAACTCCGGGTTCTCCGACCAGCATAGGGTTGTTCTTCGTACGTCTTGAAAGGATCTGTAAGACCCGGCGAATCTCTTCATCACGCCCGATCACCGGATCCAGTTTACCGTCATTGGCAAGCTGATTCAGATTCTTCGCATACTTATTCAACGAATTATAAGTCTCTTCAGCACTTTGAGAAGTAACTCGTTCTCCTTTACGCAATTCTTCGATCGCTGCCGTAAGTCCTTTTTCAGTGACCCCTTGATCCTTTAAGATCTGTGCGATCTTGCTCTTCGATTTAAATATCGCGAGTATCAGGTGTTCTGCGGATACAAATTCATCGTTCATTTTCTTGGCGATGATACCCGCTTCATTGAGCATACTACCTGCATCACGGGAAAGCATGAGATCTCCACCTTCAACCTTTGCAAAACTGTTTAGGGTGCTGTCAAGAACCTGCTTGAGAAGATTTACGTTTACATTTAATTTTTTGAGCAGGAAGGGTAGTACATTTTCATCCACTTCGAACAGGGCTTTAAAAATATGTTCATTCTCGATCTGCTGATGTCCATATCCCTGAGCGATCTGCTGAGCCAATTGTACCGCCTCCTGAGCTTTGATGGTAAAATTATTTAAGTTCATTTTATTTCTTTTCTATAAGTTATTTTCGATTTTTACATAACAAATAATATTCCATCGGTGTGTTATGACATTACGTCACTTTTGTTTGTGAAATTTCTGTCATTATGTCATTACGGATAGTTTAAGGAAAGAAATACACCTATAAATTTATGAAGATATTTGATTTTATTTCAGGAAAAAAGGATAAAGAATCATCTGGAAATCAGGGAGTACCGGAATGGATTCCCCTTGAGGACATCGGTCAGTTACAATCCCTGAAAGAAATCTCTGAAAATACTCCTGTGATTATCTTTAAGCACAGTACGCGTTGTGGGATCAGTGCGATGGTAAAGAATCGCTTCGAGCGTGATTTTGATTTTCCGGTAGGGGAGTTACAGTGTTATTTTCTGGATATTATCAGGAACAGGGATATTTCCAATACGATCGCCTCTGAATTTGGAATTCCTCATGAAAGTCCACAACTCCTGTTGATCAAAAAGAGCAGTGCAATCTATGATGCTTCACATGGAGGGATTTCCGTAAAAGCGATCCATAAGGTGTTGGACTAAAAAATGAAATTTATTGCTTGGCGGTAAAAATCTTAAAGCTTTTAATTTCGTTCTCATAATCCTATTCATAATACGATTATAACCCAACAGGTTTTATATCAAAAAAAAGCCTCCGAATTTTATCGGAGGCTTTTTTCTATTTATGATTATTATTCTTCTTGGGTTGAAAGGGTGGAAGCAGTGTATTGCTGACCTCACCGAAACCGATCCTGACTCCGTTCTTGGTGCAGTATCCTTTGAAGGTTACGGTGTCTCCATCCTGGATGAACTTTCGTTCGGCTCCATCTTTCATCTTGATGGGCTTTTGACCATTCCAGGTCAATTCCAGCATAGATCCGTAGGATTCTGGAGAAGGTCCGGAAATGGTTCCACTTCCCATCATATCTCCACTGTTTACTTTACAACCATTGATCGTATGATGCGCCAGTTGTTGTGCCATCGTCCAATACATATATTTGAAATTGCTTTTGGCGATGGTGGTAGCTTCGCTATGTGCCGGTTTAAGTTCTACTTCCAGATTGATATCAAAGCTCTTATTATTCTTTTTAGCCTTCAGATAGGGAAGTGGCTCTGGATCCTGAGTTGGACTTTCTGTTCTGAATGGTTCTAAGGCATCAAGAGTTACGATCCATGGAGAAACTGCAGAGGCAAAGTTCTTTGCGAGAAAAGGTCCGAGTGGCACATATTCCCACTTCTGAATATCTCTGGCACTCCAGTCATTAAAAAGCACCATTCCAAAGATATAATCTTCCGCTTCATCTACCGGGATAGGCTCGCCGAGTTGATTGGCGTCTGTTGTGATAAAAGCCATTTCCAGTTCGAAATCCACTAATTTTGAAGGTCCAAATATCGGTTCCTCAGCACCTGCAGGGCGCGTTTGTCCCATTGGTCTGTGAATTGGAATACCGCTCGGAACGATCGAAGAACTTCTACCGTGGTAACCCACAGGTATATGAAGCCAGTTGGGCAGCAGGGCATGCTCCGGGTCGCGAAACATAGAGCCAACATTGGTGGCATGTTCCTTACTGCTATAGAAATCGGTATAATCTCCAATTTGCACAGGAAGTTGCATTTCGATCTCATCAAGATCGAAAAGTACGATTCTGCAATGGTCTTCGTTATCCCTTAATTTAGGATTTTTAGCATCAAAGATCTCTGCGATTCGGTTACGCACCAATCGCCAGGTCTTCTTCCCGTCGGAGATGAAATCATTAAGTGTATCCTGTAAAAAAATATCATCAGTTAACGGAATCCCGTCAAAATATCCAAGTTGATGTAGAGCACCCAGATCAATGGCTGTATCACCGATTCTGGTCCCGATAGTAATCACATCATCACGAGTAAGAAACACACCGAAAGGGATGTTTTGAATCGGAAAGTCCGAGTTTTCCGTGACTTTAATCCATGATTTTCTCTGGGGGTCATTTGCATTTTGAGACATGACAAAACTGTTGGTTAAAGTTGTATAAAAAAACGATTTAAAGGTATTAATTTCTATCAATTTACCGAATCTATTTTATATTTTTGGGCATTCTTTAACGAAATCCTCAATAATGCAAAGAGACGAACAGATTTTTGATCTAATTCAGGCAGAGAAAGAACGTCAGTTGAACGGAATTGAATTGATCGCTTCGGAGAACTTCGTAAGCGATCAGGTTATGGAGGCCGCTGGATCGGTACTGACCAATAAATATGCCGAAGGTTACCCGGGTAAAAGATATTACGGGGGGTGTGAAGTGGTTGATAAAGTAGAGCAGATCGCCATCGACCGGGCAAAGGAACTATTTGGTGCAAGCTGGGCAAATGTACAGCCACACAGTGGCTCTCAGGCAAACACTGCAGTTTTTGCAGCCTGTTTGAAGCCAGGTGATAAGATCCTTGGATTTGACCTTTCTCATGGAGGTCACCTTACGCATGGTTCTCCGGTGAACTTTTCCGGAAAACTGTATGAGCCGGTATTCTATGGTGTAGAAAAGGAAACCGGAATGTTGAATTATGATCATATAGAAGCGATCGCGCAACGTGAAAAGCCTAAAATGATCATCGCAGGAGCGTCTGCATATTCAAGAGATATCGATTTTAAAAGATTCAGAGAGATCGCTGATTCAGTAGATGCTTTACTGATGGCTGATATTTCTCATCCATCCGGACTGATCGCAAAAGGGGTGTTGAATGACCCGATCCCTCACTGTCACGTGGTAACCACGACTACTCATAAGACTCTTCGTGGTCCAAGAGGAGGTTTGATCCTTATGGGAGAGGATTTCGAAAATCCATTCGGTTTAACATTAAAGAATGGTAATCTTCGTATGATGTCTTCGCTTTTCGATAGCGCAGTTTTCCCTGGAAATCAAGGTGGACCCTTAGAGCATATCATCGCTGCTAAAGCAATTGCCTTTGGGGAAGCGCTTACCGATGAGTACCTGCACTATATCGTTCAGGTTAAAAAGAATGCACAGGCTATGGCCAAAGCTTTCGTTGCCAAAGGTTATAACATCATTTCCGGTGGAACCGATAATCATATGATGCTTATCGATCTCAGAAATAAAGACCTAAACGGAAAACTTGCTGAAGAAGCACTAGGGAAAGCTGACATTACCGTGAATAAGAACATGGTTCCTTTTGATGATAAGAGTCCTTTTGTTACCAGTGGTATTCGTATCGGAACAGCTGCAGTTACCACACGTGGCTTGCTGGAAGAAGATATGGAAACAGTGGTAGGATTTATCGATGAGGTATTGATGAACCATGAAGATGATGCTAAGATCACTGCTCTTACCGATAAAGTAAAAGCCTTGATGTCTCATCGTCCTCTTTTTAAGGCGTAAGTAGAAAAACCATATATTTATAACTCCGGTCGAAAGCCGGAGTTTTTTTATTTGAAATGATTAGAAAAGTCCTGATTATCGGTTATGTATGGCCGGAACCTCAATCTTCTGCGGCCGGTGTTCGAATGTTGCAACTAATCCGTGCCTTTCGATCGGCAGATATACAGGTGATTTTTTCATCTCCTGCCGCCCCTGGAGAGCATCCCTTCGATCTGAGCCAAATGGGGGTGAGCTCGGTAACCATACAGGTCAATGATCCTGGCTTCGATGATTTTGCGCGTGAAACACAACCGGATCTGGTCGTTTTTGACAGATATATGATGGAAGAGCAGTTCGGTTGGAGGATTGCCGAACAATGTCCCGAGGCTATTCGTGTACTTGATACGGAGGATCTTCATTTTTTAAGAAAGTATCGTCAGAAGAACTATCGAAGTTCGTTTCCCGATCATTCCAATATGTTGCTTGATCCGTTAGCCCGACGTGAGGTGGCCAGTATCTATCGTTGCGATCTGAGTTTGATCATTTCCCAGAAGGAAATGGAGCTCTTGACCGGTCAGTTTGGGGTTGATGAAAAATTATTGTGTTATCTGCCTTATTTACTCGATGCTGCCGAAATTCCAGTACCCGGTTCTCTAAATGGTTTTGAGCAAAGAAAAGATATGATGTTTATCGGTAATTTCAGGCATGACCCGAATACGGATGCAGTTCGTTATCTCAAGGTCGAGATCTGGCCTGAAATACGAAAAGTACTTCCTGGAGTGTCCTTGTCGATTTATGGGGCTTATGCGGGAAAAGAGGTCGAGGAGATGCATAAACCATCGGAAGGATTTAATTTCAGGGGATGGACTCCCGATGTAAAAGATGTGATGCTCTCGCACAGGGTCTTGCTTGCTCCACTGAGATTTGGAGGTGGATTAAAAGGAAAAATCGTCGATGGGATGCGTTTCGGTTTACCGGCAGTAACCACCACTACCGGGGCTGAAGGTCTCGAAGAAATGAATACGGGTGATGGAAGGGTTACCGATGAGGCAGCGGAGTTTGTACGTACAGCGGTCAGGTTATATGCTGATGAGAAGTTTTGGAACAATGCTGTTTCCGTTGGATATGACGTCGTTTCAAATAAGTTTGACCGTAACTATTTTGAGCGAATACTGATGCGTAGGTTAAATGCTCTACGAATCGATCTTTCCTTGCACAGGCAACTGAATTTTATAGGGGGGATGCTTTCTGATCAACGAGTGATGGCGAGCAAATACCTCAGTAAATATATTGTAGAAAAGAACCGGAATAATTAGTCGTTAAGGCTGATATTCCAGGGCTCCTGCATCCGGGAGTGGTAATCTAGATCTTCCGGACAGATCATCAGGAAGATGCTGTGCTTTTTCTACATTCCCAATATCGATCGCTCCGGAACCATCTTCGATCATAAACAACTCGATAAAAGGATCCCGAAAAAGAGGATCTGTATTGAGGGTAACTGTATTGTACAGTTCAGTGTTGGAAAAATCATAATCAGGGATATCTTCAAATGCTCCGGTCAAATCTTCAAAATGCAGTAAACTATGATCGAAATTAAAGTTGAATTCGGCATTTGCGTACCGATCCAGAATAAATTCCCGGTTCTTATTTCCATAGATAATGCAATTGCTGAAATCTGCCATAACCAGATCACTTCCTGTTAAACTCCCATCAATTGTGGTGATATAATTGTCGATCAACAGGGCAGGAGTAGCTCTGAATCCTGCGTCCCAGTAATTAGCGATGGTACAGTGTAAAAAACGGTAGAAACCTCCCTGAGTACAATAGACAGAGATCAACCCGGCATTTCCGAAGATCGAATTCTCGGCGTTGATCCACGCATCCCGTGACAATAGCGACATATTACCGCTATTGAGAATTTTGGAATTAGAAATATTGAGCGTTGGCTTATCGGTAATTCTGCCCTCGGCGATTATTCCGGCGATTGCATTCTTTATCGTGAGATGGTTTATGGTGTTGTCATTACTTCCGGTAGCGATCCAGATCGTACCCCATTGTCCTGGTACCCGTGCGAATTCCGGTTCCAGTCGGTCGCCTTCGAAGATCACTTCATTTTCCATTGATTCCTGGTCATCGCTTAATGCACCGTTGATCTCAAGCTTACCACCGGGCATTACATAAATACCGGAACCTTCGTGGAAGTGAACACGACTTCCGGGATCTATAGCAAGGGTCTTGCCTTCCGGAACTGCAGCGTAGCCATAGATCACATAAGGCCTGTCGCTGGTAAAGTGAAGTTCTTCATCTGATAATTCGAAGCCTTCAATTCGTACAGGTTCTCCATTCTCATCCAATCCGATTTCGATACTTTCTTTTATACCGTTATTTCGTTTTGGATACATAAATACGGCATCTTTGACCAGGGTTACCAATGCGACTTTCTGTTCTCTGGATCCGGATCTGAAAAGCAGGTTATCGGTATAAAGGAATTCTGACGCTTCCGCAGACAGGTCTTCTATATTCAATGTCGTTTCTATGAATATATACAAGCTGTCTCCTTTGGCGAGCGGAACATTGGTAAAGGCTTTTCCGGGCGAACCGTTCACATTGATACGGTATTTTGAATCGTTATTCGATTCGAGCAGTATTTCAGGGATGTTGACAGCTTCATCCGTTGTATTATAGACCTTCAATGAATAGGTGGAAGACCCTATGTTTGAGAATACGGTATCCAGATAAACGGTATCCCGGCTGAAAACCAAATCGCTTGATAATGGCGCATATTCAAAATCCTCACGGCATGAGAACAGCGTAGAAATTAAGAGTGCAATAATAGCATATTGTAAGCATCGGTTCATGCCCGGGTGTTTCTGTAAAAATAGTATTTCTTTCGAAATGAGATCAAAAGAGATCGATAATCTCTTGTGGCATTCGGGC
Source organism: Robertkochia solimangrovi (assembly GCF_007279655.1). Classification (GTDB taxonomy): domain Bacteria; phylum Bacteroidota; class Bacteroidia; order Flavobacteriales; family Flavobacteriaceae; genus Robertkochia; species Robertkochia solimangrovi. Next base: position 327,261 of record NZ_QKWN01000002.1, read on the forward strand.
AGGCTTCCGGCTATGATTATCCAGTAAACACCAAACGGTTTCTGCAGTGACCAGTAATTTGCCGGAATCCTTCAGGTACATTTCCACTTTTCTTAAGGAAGTAACTCCGGAAGCTTTGGTAACAAAGGTCTTCAGTTGAATGATGTCTCCGGGGAAGGCCTGACCTTTATAATGAATATTATGACTGATCACCATCCATATGTATCGATCTCTCATGGCTTCATCAGAACGCAGCTGCCAGTGCTCGCCTGCGATATCCTGAACCCATTGTAGATAACGAACATTGTTTACATGGCCGAGGTCATCGATATCGTCATTTGTTACCTCAATTTCCTTTTCGTATATCTCCATTTATTATTTTTCGTGGATTTGAACTTCGAACATCTTGTCCCAATTCTTACCGGTGATAAAAAAGGTCTTTCTTTCCGGATGATAAGCAATACCATTCAATACATCCAGATCTGCATGTTGGGTCACCTTATTTTTTAATCCTCTGAAATCGATGACTCCTATAATAGCACCGGTTTTGGCATCGATGATCATGGCACTATCCTTTAAATATACATTCGCATAGATAAGTCCGTCAACGAATTCGAGCTCATTAGCCTTATTGAACACCGATGAATTGGTGACTGTCTGAATGAAATCCTTTTCCTGTAAAGTTTCCGGATCAAGAATCCAGATCTTATCTGTACCATCGCTTTTATAAATATGGTCACCATCATTGGTCAGACCCCAACCTTCCTTGCTTTGATTGTATTGAAAACTCCCGGTTTTTTCAAAAGAATCGAGGTCATAAATAAATCCGGTACGTTTTTGCCAGGTGAGCTGGAAGATCTTGTTATTGATAATCGTGATTCCTTCTCCAAAATAGATATCGTCCAGATCGATTTTCTTTTCTACTTCGCCAGTTTCAAAATTCACCTTACGCAGGGTGGATTGTCCACGTCGCCCGGTACTTTCATAGAGTTGACCGTCATGAAATTCCAATCCTTGGGTATACGCTTTTATATCATGGGGGAATTCATTTAATATAGTGTAGCTATAGATCTTTGGAGGGTTATTAGCAAGAACAGTGATCGTTTCGGAAATTTCGGAAACTTCTCCTTCGTGGTAAACGTTTGCATACAAGGTATGATCGCCTAGTTTTTCAGTGTCGATCTTAAATTTGCCATCACCCACCGTAACGGGAACATCATTCAGGCTGTAGGTTACAGAATCTATCGGGGTGTTTTTGCGATTTTTAATAGTGATTTCAACAGTATTTCCTTCCTGTATCTTGGTTTCTCCCTGGTTGATCACGAGGGAAAATAAATTTTTTGTAGAATTTTGTTTGCCGTTACATCCTACGGTAAGAGTAGTTAAGGAGCTGATTATGAAAATCTTATAAAAATTCATGTGTATGATTGTTTATAAAGGCAAGGTATTTAATAAAATTAAGATTATAAAATTATTGTTTAAGCTTAAAAAGTTCGTAAATTTGCACCCGGCAAGTCCTACACGACTAGCTCCTGCAGAATCCCCCAGGGCGGGAACGCAGCAAGGGTATGCGGTTGTAGCGGTGCGATGTAGGTAGCTTGCCTTTTTTTATTTTTTCTTCATTTTATTGTATTTTCGCCACTTATTCTTGTATCATGTCTAAAGTTGTACTGGTAACTGGAGGATCTTCCGGAATTGGAAAATCAATTTGTGATCATTTATCCGGACAGGGATTTATCGTTTACGGAACGAGCCGGAACCCTGACTCATTGAATACTCCTGAACTCCCTTATACACTTCTGAAACTGGATGTGGTTGATGAGGAGAATGCTAAACAAGTTGTCAAATCGATCGTAGACCGTGAAGGAAAGATCGATGTACTGATCAACAATGCCGGGGTGGGAATAACAGGTCCTGTGGAAGAAACTCCCAATTCCGAGATCCAGAAAGCCTTTAATACTAATTTTTTTGGTCCTATTAATCTGATGAAGGCAGCGATGCCCTATATGAGAGATCAGCGCAAAGGACTCATCATTAATATCACCTCTATTGCCGGATATATGGGATTACCCTACAGGGGAATCTATTGTGCTACAAAAGGAGCATTGGCATTGGTTTCGGAAAGTATGCAATTGGAAGCACATGAATTCGGGATCGATATCTGTAATCTGGCACCCGGAGATTTCAATACAAATATTGCGAGTGGGAGGTATCATGCGCCAATACTTGAAGATTCTGCGTATTCCCGAAATTACGAACAGGTATTGTATGTGGTGAATAAGCAGATGGATGATGCTGAAGACCCGGCACAGATGGGAATTGTGGTAGAAAAGATCATTCGCAAGAAGAATCGTAAAATGCATTATCGGGTAGGGGCTTTCATGGAAAAATTTTCCATCAGATTAAAGCAGATTTTACCCGATAAAGTCTTTAATAAATTACTCTTAAACCATTATAAATTATAACTTTGCTCAAAAAGTCATTACCTGGATACACAGTGTTCAGGATTAACAATAAACTTATTTAATCTTTCTCATGAAATTTTTTATCGACACTGCAAATCTGGAACAGATTGCCGAAGCTGAAGCACTTGGAGTACTGGATGGGGTAACAACGAATCCATCACTTATGGCCAAGGAAGGTATTACTGGAAGAAACAATATTTTGAAGCATTATGTAGATATCTGTAACATCGTTGAAGGTGATGTATCTGCTGAAGTTATCGCTACCGACTTTGAAGGAATGATCAGAGAAGGAGAGGAACTCGCTGAGCTTCACGAACAAATCGTAGTTAAAGTTCCAATGATCAAGGATGGTGTTAAGGCGATCAAATATTTTACCGACAAAGGCATCAGAACTAACTGTACCTTGGTATTCTCTGCAGGACAGGCATTATTAGCTGCAAAAGCCGGAGCCACTTATGTATCTCCATTCATCGGACGTCTTGATGATATTTCTACAGACGGACTTGCGCTGATCGCTGATATTCGTACCATCTATGACAATTACGGTTATGAAACTGAGATCCTGGCAGCGTCTGTCAGACATACGATGCACGTATTGGAATGTGCTAAGATCGGTGCTGATGTAATGACTGGTCCGCTTTCTGCGATTACCGGTTTATTGAATCACCCGTTAACCGATATCGGTCTTGCTAAATTCCTGGAAGATTACAAGAAAGGAAATTAAGACAATAACACACATATAAACATAAAGAAAACGCCCGGATTATTCCGGGCGTTTCTTATTACAACTACTAGTGCATAAACTCCTCTTTAAAAACGAGGAATAATATGTTCTCGATCTTGAATTTTAATTTTTTTCTCAAAATGGAGAATGCCTTTGTCATATGAGCCTCAACAGATTTTAATGAGGTATTCAGATGTTCTGCAATCTCCTTATTGGTTAGCCCCTCCTGTTTGCTCAAAAGAAAGACTTCTTTAGATTTTTCCGGTAACTTTTCAATTTCCCTTCGAACTAATGCTATGAGTTCTTCGGTGTTTTTTTCATTATTATCATCCGTCAGTGATTGTAAGACCTCGATTTGTTTAACCTCCAGCTGTAACAGATTTCTATGCTTTCGATAATGATCTACAAATTCATTATAAACCGATTTATATAATAATGAGCGAATGTTCAGGTTGCTATCCAGTTTTTGTCTTTTCTTCCAAAGATTAAGAAAAACATTTTGAATGATATCTTCCGCCTCAACCTTTTTTCTTGTAAGACTAAATGCATAAACACTGAGTTCGTGGTGATATTTATCCAACAGGTGCTCAAAGGCAATATGATTCCCATGCTTAACAGCATTGACAAGATCATTTTCATGGGGGAATTCTTCGGTCAAATTAAATTAGGGTTAAGTATTTTGATGTTTTTGACGCAAAATATAAAAAAAGATGAAAAAAAAGTTAGGGTAACATGAAAATGCTGCGTAGTTGTTATGAACAAGTGAAAATTAATGAAAGAAATTAATTATAAAAATTTAATTGTCAGATACCTCAATAATGATGCGACTGAAAAAGAAATTCAATTGTTGTCAGTTTGGATCGAAGAAGGGGATAACGAAAAACTATTTGAGGAATATGTTAAAGTAAATTATTTGTCAAATTATGGAACCGTTTCATTTGATAAAAAACGAATTCTGGACAACTATCGATCTGAATTAGAAGGAAAGCAACCGTCCCGAATCTATAGGTTATTGCATTCCCCTTTAAAATATGCTGCCATTTTTATCGTATTGCTTGGTATTGGGGTCTGGTGGTTGAATCCTTTCACCACCGAAGAGTCATTGATCATTCCTAACGAAACAATCACATTGGAGTTGTCAAATGGAGAACTCCTGAATTTACAAACTAATATAGATCAGAATATAAAATCCGGAACCGGAAGAATTGTTTCTGTAATGAAAGGCAGTACGCTGTATTATAGTAATAGTGATACAACTTCAAGAGTTAATTATAATACGGTGCATGTTCCTTATGGAAAGAAATTTCAGTTAGAACTCTCTGATGGCACACACGTTTTCCTAAATGCAGGGAGTACTTTCAAGTACCCCGAACAGTTTCGTTCAGATTCCCGGATGGTTTATCTTCAGGGAGAAGCTTTTTTTGAAGTGAAACACAATGAGCGTTCTCCATTTATTGTGGAGGCAGGAAAAGAAGTTTTCGTAAAAGTGTTGGGGACAAAGTTCAATGTTAAGGCGTATAGCGATGAGGAAGTAATAAATACGGTATTGAAGGAAGGGTCGGTACTTGTAGATGAACGTATGCATAGCGATGAACAAAAAAACCGGTCTCTCTTGGTTCCCGGCGAACTCGCAAGTTTTGATAAGAATGCAAGAACTATTAGTAAAGAAAAAGTGAATGTAGAGAACCATACAGCATGGATGCAGGGGAAAATTATCTTTGAGGATAAATCTTTTAATGAAGCTTTAAAAGTGCTGGAGAGAACCTATAATGTTAAAATAGAAAATAAATATACGGATCTGAATGAGGAACGCTATGTTGCCACCTTCAACAATGAATCCATCGATCAGATTTTAAAGATTTTTACAGAAAGTCGATTGTTTACTTATAGTATTGAAAACAACGTCATCGTCATAAACAAACCAGAGTAAGATTAAGAATTAACCTTTAACCACTAACAACTATGAAAATGATTCAACCAGAACACCCTCCTAATTAATTCGTGTTTCATATAGAAACCTAAAGAAGAATCGGAGAACGATTGCGGCGTTCTCCGATAGAATTCTAGTGATTACTAACGAAGTTCAACCACCAAAAAAACAAATTTATGAAAATTCCTTTGAGGATAAAAGATCCTCTATTCTATCCTTTTAAATTTGATTTAAAAATGAAAATTACTGTTTTACTGGTAGCTTTCTCATTTTGTCAATTACATGCTTATACCTTTTATGGTCAGAAAAATAAAGTCAGTATTTCAATTGAAAAGGCCACGGTTAAGCAGATATTTAACGAGATCGAAAGACAAACTGACTATACATTCTTTTATAATTCAGATGATGTAGATACGAATCGAAATATTTCCATAAACCTGAAGCAACAGCCTTTAGAGAAGGTTTTGGACGTTATTTTTAAGGAGTCTACAGACATCAGTTATAAAATAATGGGGACACATATAATTGTTACCAAAAAGTCGTTTTATGCAAAGATGATGGTTCAATTATTTGGTAAGCAGGATCCTCCTGTGTACCAGCAGAACATTAACGGGATTGTTACCGATGTTTCGGGATATGCTTTTCCGGGGGTTTACATCGTAAATGTCAATACTTCAAAAGGGGTGGTCACTGATATGGAAGGAAAGTTTTCCATCAGTGCAACCGTAAATGATACACTTTCCATCAGCCATATCGGTTTTGTGACACAGCATATAGTGATCGGTGAGCAATCCATCCTGAATATAGTTTTGGAGGAGGATACCGAGGAACTCTCAGAGGTTGTCGTGACCGGGATGTTTGAACGAAAAAGTGAAAGCTTTACTGGTTCGACAGTTACGGTTGGAAAGGAAGAATTGAGAAAGGTAGGAAATCTGAATGTATTTCAAGCCATTCAAAATATAGATCCTTCGATTATACTTGTCGATAATTTTGGGGCAGGTTCCAACCCTAATAATATTCCGGATATACAAATCAGAGGGACTTCAACCTTTCCGGGACAGTCGGAAACCGATGGACTCAAGGGAAACTACCTTAAGAGTCCGAACCAGCCATTATTCATCTTAAATGGTTTTGAAGCCTCAGCTGAGAGAATTTTCGACCTTGACTTTAACCGTATTGAAAGACTAACCATCCTAAAAGATGCGGCCTCTAAGGCTATGTACGGGTCAAGGGCGGCAAATGGTGTGATCGTTATCGAAACTACCAAACTTTCTGATGATGAAGTACGCATTACTTATAATGTAAACGTGGACATTGAATTGCCAGATCTCGATAGTTATAATCTGACAAATTCAATAGAAAAGCTTCAGGCTGAACAGCTCGACGGAATGTATCTGTCCGGTGATCCTGATACCTATGTACAATTACAGCAATTGTATAATTCCAGACTGACGCTCGCCCAGAAAGGTTTAGATACCGACTGGATGGCGAAGCCGCTTCGGAACGGGATCGGACAACGACATGCCCTGGGCGTGGAATTGGGAGGTGATAACCTTCGATTGCTTGCAGATCTCAATTATCGTAAACTCGAAGGAGTGATGAAAGGATCAGGGCGAGAGAATATCGGTGGAAGTCTTACGGCTTTTTACCGGGTTAAAAATGTCAATTTCAAAAATATTACTACCGTTAATAATAACGAAGCTACAGAATCTCCGTATGGTGAGTTTAGTGAATATGTACAAATGAATCCATATTGGCGTGCAACAAATATCGATGGTTCTATTCCCTATTATTCGGAGATCGGACCAAATGGAGAGCGATATACAAATCCATTGTATAATAGCACCCTTAGCAGTGTTAATACCTCAAACTATTTCAATTTCATAAATAACTTTTATATCGAATGGCAGATCAGTCCTGCATTGAAGGCTATCGGTCGGGTTGGGGTAGATATCAAGAAGAGTAAAGCCGACGAATTTTACCCGGCATCTCACACGATGTTTGAATTCTATTCCAGTGAAGATGAAGATCGTAAAGGATCTTATCAAGTGAATAATGGAAGTAGTAATTACCTGTATACAGATATAAACCTGCAATATTCCAAATTGATTGGGAAACATCATATCTTCTCTAACCTTGGATTTAATTTGAGCGATCGTGATTTTGAAGAAACTATGGTCGTTGCCGAAGGATTTCCAAGTAGCAGAATGCAGGATATATCATTCGCTAACGGATATGAACTCGATGGCAGACCTACCGCTATTTCTGGGACCTCCAGAGATCTAGGTTTTCTGGCTGTTGGCTCATATGTATATGACAATAGGTTTCTGTCTGATGTTACTTTTAGAACCAGTGCTTCATCCCAGTTTGGCGATGACAAACGCTGGTCAAATTTTTGGAGTGTTGGTTTAGGCTGGAATATCCATAATGAATCATTCTTAAAGAATGGGATTTTCGATCAGTTAAAAATTCGCGGATCGATCGGTTCTACAGGTAATCAAAACTTTAATAGTAATGAATCGATAGTAACCTATGGTTATTACCTGAATTCCAGATACCAGGATCATGTAGGATCTTATGTTCTTAATATGGGGAACCCCGGGTTACAATGGGAAACCAAGTTCGATCTGGATACGGGTCTTGATGTTAAGATCGGTGGGTTGACTTTGCGTTATGACTATTATGAGAGCACAACGGAAAACCTGATTACAGACATCTCACTTTCGTACACCACCGGATTCGATAGTGTTAAAGATAACCTTGGAAAGGTTCGAAATAGAGGTGTTGAAGTGAATGCAAGTTATTTGGTATGGTCGCAGGATAGAAATTATATTTCGTTGAATGCGGGGATCAGTACCAATGAGAATAAGATCGTAGAACTTTCAGATGCTATGCAAAGCTTCAATGATTTACAGGATGAATTAGCAGCTGATGACGAAAATAACACCCCGGTACATCGCTATGAAGATGGGATGTCAATGGATGCGATTTGGGGAGTTCCATCGTTGGGTATCGATCCATCGAATGGGAAGGAAATCTATGTGAAACGAGATGGTAGTACCACCTACGACTGGGATGCCAATGATCAGGTGGTCATCGGAAATTCAAATCCTAAGTATAGAGGCCTTTTCGGGATTTCCGGAGAATTTGAAGGTTTTGGATTTAGTGTGATGGCAAGATATCTTGGAGGTGGTCAACTCTACAATCAAACACTGGTCGATCGTGTAGAAAATGTTGATATGAATTATAATGTTGATAAAAGAGTCTTGACCGGAAGATGGCAGCAACCCGGAGATAATACGCTGTTTAAAGGATTAGGATATTATAATGAATCTAATGTATTTCAACGATATACTGAACTTACCAGACCCACTTCGAGATTTGTGCAGGATAGAAATGAACTTGATTTAGCATCGATAAGCGCATATTACGATTTTACGCATGGGGTGACTTCCTTTTTAGGAATCGATCGACTTCGATTTAGCTTTAACATGAACAATGTAGCACAGTTCAGTACGATTCGTATAGAGCGAGGTACAAGTTATCCTTTTTCCAGAACAATGTCTTTTTCTTTAATGGCCAACTTCTAAAAATGAGATTATGAAATTTAGATTAAATAATATATTGTTAATACTAGTACTTCTGGGAACGCTTTCCGGGTGTTCGGATGACTGGTTGGATGAAGCATCAAACACACAGATTCCAGCTAAAGATCAATTTTCAGATGCAGATGGATTCAAAGATGCTTTGATGGGCGTTTATATCACTATGACTTCTTCGGAATTATATGGAAAGGATATGACCTGGAACCTGGTAGATCTTTTAAGCCAGCAATATGCGGTTTTACCAGCTTTAGCAGATTATAATGATGTGCAAATGTTCTCATACCGAACCGCTGAGTCAACGTCTCAGGTCGATGCCTTATGGATTAAATCTTATGGGGCGATTGCAAACGTAAATCTGGCCTTAACCTATATCGATGAACAGGAAAGTATACTCGATCCAATAGATTATTCAATAATCAAGGGTGAATTGCTTGGGTTGCGGGTGTTTCTGCATTTTGACCTCATGCGACTGTACGGTTATGGAGATCTTAAAGATCGCCCGGAACTTCTCAATTCCAACACCATACCTTATATCACTGAATTTAAAAAGGAAGTGACACCTCAGGTATCGTATAACGAAGTGCTTTCGAAGATGAAGGCAGATCTCGAATTATCCATGGAACTACTCGAAGAAGATCCGATCTTCCCGGGTGACAAGCCTGCTAACTATTATATCGAAGTTAACAGAAACGGTTTCTATGATAATCGCGAGCAGCGAATGAACTATTTTGCAGTAAAGTCTTTGATGGCCAGAGTTCTGTTATGGGAGGGTGATGATACGGCGGCAGCTGTGATCGCTGAAGAAATAATCGAAGATTCTTTTGCAGGGCTGATAAATTCGGATAGTTATGATATTGCAAATGATCCGATCCTGTATCCCGAATTGTTGTTCTGTCTGGATATTGATGGGTTCAGCGATATGGTTAACCCAATAATGGATGCCAGTGATGATGGTACCAATTACAATGCCCTGTATTTTACACAAACCGCAATTCAGGAGTATTTTGAAACTTCTAATACTAATGTGGGTATTGCCGATGTGCGATATAATTCCTTAATCCGTCCGCAAACAAGAGGGTTGGTAAACGTTAAATTGATTCAGGAAGGCAACACCTATCCAAATCAGATGCCGCTCATGAAGATTTCTGAAATGTATTATATACTGGCCGAAAACTATATCAACAATAACCAGCTGGATCAAGCCGCTGATGTACTGAATACCGTTCGCCAAAGCAGAGGTATTCTGGAAGACATTGAAGTTGTTGATGCAGCATCAATGCAGGAGGAGCTCATGAAGGAATATCGCAAGGAATTCTTATGTGAAGGACAATTGTTCTACTACTACAAAAGAACCGGCACCACCAAAATTTATGGGGTTTCCGAAACGATAGAACTGGATGATACTGTCTATATGCTTCCTTATCCAGACAATGAATATCAATATGGTAATAATCAGTAATATCAAATAATATTAGCATGAAAAATTATTTCAATATTCTTTCAATTTTGATAGCTGTACTTTTGATGATATCATGTGAAAGAGATGAGATCGGTTCCTTTGAAGCCGATGCCGCGATTAATTTTGTGGTGAACAATGATTCGAGAACCTATGCTTCCGGGTATAGCTTTCTGGGGAATGAATCTTCTGAGTATGAAGCAGAAATTCCGGTGAGGATTATCGGTGATTCTGCCAGTTACGATCGTTACTTCAATGTAACGGTTATCGAAGATTCACTCACCACTGCAACTTCTTCTCAGTATGAAATATTACAGGGAATTGTTCCTTCGGGTGCGTTTCTTGGAAAGCTGCATCTGAAAGTTTTAAACTCAACCGTATTAGATTCTACGGAGGTAGCCGTTCATCTGCAAATTTCGAATTCAGATGATTTTACTGTGGGTAATACCGAACAGGTAGATTATGTATTTACCTGGACCAATAAGGTTTTAGTGCCTGCCTGGACGTATTACAGGTATTTCTTCTGTAGACATCCGAGTTCCAATGCCTATCGTGCCTTTGTGATCTCCACCGGAATGACCAGTTTTACAATTAATGATTACAGAGCGTTAGGACCAACTGGTGCTCAGGTAAAAGGTACTGAATTCGGAGATTATATCAAGCAATATAATTTAGAACATCCAGGGGAACCGATGCTTCATGATGATGGACCAAATGCAGGAGAGGAGATCGTACCAATTTATTACACCCATGAATTATATGATTAAGTTGAATATCCGGATGAATCTCATCTGGTTTGAAATTATTTGAATATGAAAAAATCTATTATATACAGATCATTATTTATTATAGTGGGATTTCTCAGTGTTGCCTGTTTTAATGACGAGAGTTCATTGGATGTCAACGAGATTCCTACAGTTGTAATCGACACTACAGGCATAGGAAGCCTTTCGGTGTATCAATTTGAGAATTTAAAAGTAGCTCCGGAAATAGCTTATGAAGGCATTTCAGAGGATGATCTTGATTATTCCTGGAAAATCAATCTTGAACCCAATGACACCTTATATCAAATTATTGGAACTGAAGCTACGCTCGATTACCCTATAGAGTTTAAACCTACATCTTCTAACTATGCACATCAATTAGTATTAACAGTAACCAATAAAGCAAATGGTATTGCTTCCCTGATGGCCTGGCCTGTTAAGGTTTTAAATAATATTGGTGAAGGATTGGTGATTGCCGAAACCTCTGATGGTGTAAATACCGATATCAGTCACATAATGGCACCGGAATTCACTCCGGATCTTACTGAAAATAGTGTAAAGCATCATGTGTATTCCGCACTGAATGGAACTACCCTAGCAGGGATAATTAAGCAAATGCGATTTGCCAGGGTATATGGCGAAGATGCCATTTATGCCATATCAGATGCTGATCTGTATCGTATAAATACCTTTGATTATACGTTTGGGGGTAGTAACGATGATCTTTTTTATGCTGCAAAAGACAGTTATTCGCCTGATGCGATTTTAGGTGTTTATCAGGGTGACATGTATATAGATAGTGGTCGCCTGACCTCCACGTATCTCGGAGCTTCAAGCAGATATGGACTTCCATTTTCTTCAGACTATCAGGTACCGGGTAAAATTGCCGCGAATCCAATTTCTAATCCTGCAGTGGTTATAACCTTTTATGAGCAGGAAAGTGGTCAATTTATCTATCAACCGTCGATTACACAGTTTGGAGACAATACCATGTATCCGATTCCAGCAATTACCAATGGAAATTTCGATCCAGCCAATGTACCGGACAGAGTCATTTTAGCAGCTGATGTTAATACGGATGGAGGCTTTATGCATTTATTAAAGGATCAGAATTCAGGTAAGGTAGAATTATATACGTTTGATGGCGGTGAAAGTAATTATCCTTCTCCTTATCCACCGAACCCACTGGGGTATTTTGATCTGAGTGAAGCACCGGGAATTAGTGAAGCTGAACATTTTGCATTTTTAAATGATCAGGATATACTTTATTATGCTTCAGGAGATAAAGTGTATGCAATAATCTATAGTTCTTCAACACCGGTAATTGCCGAAAGGTATTCTGTTCCTGACGGAGCAGAGATCACTACCCTGCAGGTATATCGTCAGGCGGATTATCCATGGAGATCGGGTTCTTATCTTGCGTTGAATAACAAGTCATTGATTTTATCTTCATATGATGGTGTAGAAGGTGAAGTCTATTTGTTACCGCTTATAAATACCGGAGTTGGAAATGTCGATTTACCCAATGTAAAAACCTTTTCAGGGTTTGACCGAATTACAGCGATAACCACACAATTGTAAAAAACAAATCCCTGTTCTTTTTGAATTTACACAGCTCCTTTTTTAAAGGACAGGGATTTTATTGTCCTAAAAGACATAAAAAAGTTTATGAAAAAAATCATTGAAATAACCAAGCTGGAGTTAAGCGTTCTGTTCTATTCACCCATTGCCTGGATCTTATTAATACTATTTGCCCTGCAAAGCGGTTTGTCATTTACGGATCTGCTCGAAGCTAAAGCGAATAGTCAACAATTAGGGAATGACTTAAAGGATCTCACATATAGTATTTTTGGAGGTGATCGTGGGTTTCTGTCTACTGTAAAGAACAGGCTATATCTGTTCATTCCCTTATTAACCATGGGGACATTTAGCAAAGAAATGAGTTCAGGGACGATAAAATTACTGTTTAGTTCTCCGGTAAGTAATTTCCAAATAGTTCTTGGAAAATACGTTGCCTTTATGATCTACGGTATATTTCTATGCGTTGCCTTGTTAATGGTAATGGGTACAGGCGTGCTATCCATTGAAAATTTCGATGTACGCTATGTTTTAGGCGGGATATTGGGGCTGTATCTTTTAATATGTACCTATGCTGCTATTGGAATATTTATGTCTTCACTCACCACTTATCAGGTGGTGGCGGCTATCAGTACTTTAGGATTGTTGGCTGCTCTTCATTACATAGGTGAGGTAGGCCAGAGTATCGATATCATTCGGAATATAACCTATTGGCTTTCGATATCTGGTAGGGTCGATAATTTTATCAATGGATTGATCGGAAGCAGGGATGTAATTTATTTCATTGCAGTGATTCTGTTTTTTCTGATGCTTACCGTTTTCCAACTGGAAAAGGCGAAGAATAAGATACCTTTTAAACATGCAGCCATAAGAATAACGAAACTATTAGTCTGCTTAACCGCAGTAGGTTTCTTGAGTACAGTTTCCTTTCTAGATCTGTATCTGGATACCACCAGATTCGATAAAATGACACTTACTAAGCAAACAAAGAACCTGTTACATCAGATAGATAAGCCGGTTACACTGACTACCTACGTCAATATAATTAATAATTATGCACATTTAGGTTCTCCTAAATGGAGGATTTTCGATCGAAAGCAATTTGACCAGTACAGGAGATTTTTGCCGGATATGGAAATGAACTATGTTGCCTATTACGATTCTACGTTCACAGACAGGGATACCAAATATAAATCATTAGAAGAACTGGCACAACGTTCTGCCACTGCCTATGGTTTTGATTTTGAGTCAGTTCTAAGACCTGAAGAGATACGCAAAATAGCAGATCTTACCGAAGAGAACAATTTATTTGTCAGAAAGCTGGAATATGATGGAAAATCAACAAGTTTAAGAATGTTCTATGATATGCTTGCCTATCCCGGAGAGGCAGAAATCTCAGCGGCATTCAAAAGACTTCTGACAAAACCCGCTATAGTAGGGGTGTTGGATATCAGTGGAGAACGAAACATTGCGCGAATCGGGGACAAAGGATATAAAAATTTTATCAAAGAATTTACCCGACGTTCCTCAAGAATAAATCAGGGATTTGATTTCCAAATCATCGATGGTGATAATTTAGATCAGATCAATGATTCACTTTCGTTTCTCCTAATCGCCGATCCGATGGAACATTATAGCGAAGATGTCCTGTCTATACTTAAGAAATATATTCAAGAAGGCGGTAATCTGCTTCTAAATGCTGAGCCGGGTAAAACCGACTATTTGAATCCGTTGGTTTCAACCCTGGGCATGAAATTAAGGGAAGGAAAACTTTTGAGTGCTACCGGTGATCTTGAAGAGGATCTTATCATAGCTAAAGTTGATACAACCAGCGTCAGGTTTGATTTTGATGCAGCTTCCTCCAGGGGAATCGTAAGTCTTTCCGGAGCGATTTTCGTTGAGGAAAGTGACAGCTCAGATTTTATGAAAACACCCTTGTTATATACGGACCAAAATGTGGTAAATACGGTAGTTTCAGATAGCATACTCGGAGATCAATCGGAGAAAACCGTGCATAACAGCCCTTTAGGTTGGTTGCTTGAACGAAAGAAAGAGAATAAAACACAAAAGATCGCCATCGTAGGAGATGCTGATTATTTGAGCAATGGGGAATTAGGCCGGTATAATCTTAGAACAAAGAATTTCGAATTTGCTTCAGCTTTGTTCTCCTGGTTTAGCAATGGTGAATATGCCATTGAGATATATCGCCCGGAACCCATAGATAACGAAATTACAGCTGATCAAGCCGGACTTAATTGGGTGACAATTTTCCTTACAATGATCATACCTGGTCTTTTATTGGTAACCGCAGTGTATTTACTGATTGCCAGAAAACAAAAATAATAGAATGCATAAAACTGAAATAATGAAGCATTTAAGTGTTGCTAAAGTTGAAAGCCTGTCACATCGATATAGTAAAGACTGGGCGATTAAGAATATAAATTTTGAAGTTTTTAATCAGAGAATACTTGGACTTCTGGGCTCAAATGGAGCTGGAAAATCAACTACTATGAACATTTTGTGTGGTGTAATTAGCCAAACTGAAGGCATAGCTTGGATTGATGGAATTAATATTCGGGAACAACCGGTAATCGCAAAAAAGCAAATTGGCTTCTTACCACAGAAGGCTCCACTCTATATGGAACTTACCGTGAATGAATATCTGACCTATTGCGCACACCTGAGATCTATTCCAAAAGCAGAGATAAAAAATGCGTTGGATGTCGCAAAAAGGAAATGTGGTATAGCTCATTTTAGTAACCGACTGATAAAAAATCTTTCCGGTGGATATCAGCAACGGGTAGGATTAGCCCAGGCTATAATTCATAATCCTAAACTGGTTGTACTCGATGAACCTACTAATGGTTTAGATCCGAATCAAATTCTTGAGGTTAGAAAGCTCATCAAAGAAATTGCTGAAGACAGAGCAGTGATTCTTTCAACTCATATCCTATCGGAAGTCCAGGCAACCTGTGATGATATCGTTATGATCGAAAATGGGCAAACGGTATTCTCGGATACCTTAAGTGCCTTTAATAATTATATCAAACCGAATTCCCTGATCATGGAATTGACAACGATACCTGATGAATCCGAAATTAAATCGATAGAAGGCGTTACCGATGTTTCTATTATTAATAAAAATACAATTAGGGTATTTTTTAAGGAAAGTGATGGAATGACGCAACGATTGATCCGGGAAAGTGTGACTAAAGGATGGAGTTTAAATGAAATATTTCTGGAAAAAGCATCTCTTGATGGTGTTTTTGCTCAACTATCCGGGAAGGCTCCGCAAAACTTGTAATCCTAACTAAACCTACATCTTAAAGAATGAGAAAAATATTTAGAATTGCAAAACTCGAATTAAACCTGATGTTTTACTCGCCGATCGCATGGTTGGTGTTGGTTTTGTTTACCATTCAGACAGGAATTACTTTTTTCGATCTGTTATATACGCAGGAGACCTCGCAACAATTAGGGCGGCCGTTAAGTGTTTTAACTAAGGTTCTGTTTGCTGGCGATAAGGGAATACTCGCAACGGTTCAGCGCAATCTCTATCTGTACGTGCCGTTACTGACCATGGGATTGTTTAGCCGTGAATTCAGTTCGGGGTCAATAAAATTATTGGTATCATCACCGGTGACAAATGTACAGATCGTATTAGGGAAATACTTTGCGCTATTGATTTACGGATTATTATTAATGGGTATTCTTTCTTTATTCATAATACCCGCCGAAATCGGAATAAAGGATGCAGACCTGCCATTTGTAATCGGTGGAATATTAGGGAATTATTTGTTGCTGTGTGTTTATGCCGCTATAGGGTTATTTATGTCAAGTCTGACTTCTTATCAGATCGTTGCAGCCATCAGTACGCTTGCCGTACTCGCCTTTTTAAACTTTATTGGAACAATAGGTCAGCAATATGATCTGGTAAGGGAAATAACGTATTGGTTCTCCTTAAATGGTCGCACTAATAATTTTGTGAATGGATTGATCAGCACAAAGGATCTGGTGTATTTCTTCGTGATTATGTTAATGTTTCTTGCTTTTACTTATATGCGACTTGAATTCAGTCGTCTTATACTAAGCAGATCCAGGAAAATTATGAATTATCTAGGAGTCGTTTTGGTTTGTGTTGGGATAGGATATGTTTCCAGTATGCCCGTATGCAACTATTATTATGATTCAACAAGATTTAAAGACAGAACGCTAACCGATACTTCTCAAAATATTCTTGATTTAATGGATAGCAAACAAGATGTTGAGATCACCAGCTATGTCAATATTTTACATTATTCGGCCCAATATGGAACTCCTTTGAATCGAATTGATGATCAAAATCACTTTGAAAAATACAGGAGATTCATTCCGGAAATGAAAATGAATTATATAGCATATTATGATACGGTGCCTTATAACCGGGATACAGTTTTAACCCTGAGTGAAAAAGCAAAGAATGCCGCATCCGCTTATAAATTTGATTTCGAAAAAGTGCTGAATCCGAATCAGATCCGATCCGAAATAAATCTGCTGCCTGAGCATAACCGCCTCGTCAGATTTTTAAGTTATAACGGAAAAACAACGCCGCTTAGAATGTTTGATGATATACTGGCCTATCCCGGGGAGCGAGAAATCACAGCTGCGTTTAAAAGACTTTTGGATGATCCGGTTAAAATTGGAATTTTATCGGGCCATGGGGAAAGAAATATTCAAATCTTGGATAATTCCGGTTTTAAGGTTTTTATGAATGGTACCAATGTTAGATCCTCATTGATCAATCAGGGATTCGATGTTTTTGAAGTGACGGGAAGTGCAGGACATAAATTGATAGATTCAATAGATGTACTGGTGGTTTCAGACCCTGTTGAAAAAATAGACAGCACGGTTGTAAATTCTATATCCGATTATCTTTTAGCAGGAGGAGACGCCATTTTTACAGCGGATCCCGGAAATGAGAATCTTAACCACTTTTTCGATTTATTGGGTATTGAAAAATTAGAAGGTACCTTGTTAGAAGAAAGTGAAGATTTTGAAATGGATCTCATTCAGGGAAAGATCCCACCGGTCGCAGAAAAATTGAATATTAAGTTCTATGACGATGCCATTGTGACTTTGAACAAGGCGATGGGGTTAAACCTTGAGAAAGTTCAAAACACCTATGAAGTAACTCCCCTTGTGATTACGAATATAGAAACAGTCTGGAGTAAAATTGGACCTTTTGACCTCGGGCTGGAACGTGTTAAATTTGATCCGAGTGCAGAGCAAAAGAAAGCAGTACCCGTAATAGTCGCTCTGGAAAAACAATTTGAAAATAACAGACAGCGTATTATCGTTTCCGGAGATTCAGATTTTCTTAGTAATTCAGAAATGACACGTAATAATTTAAGGAATGTTAATGCTTCTTTTGCTACGAAAGTTTTTAGTTGGCTTGTAGATGACAAATTTCCAATTAAAACTTCCCGACCTAAAGCTTTGGATACAGAAATAACCATTAACAGAAATCAGATTCTGGTCTGGAAATATGTTTTTGTAATACTCCTTCCAATCTTAATAGCTATCACTGGAATATACCTCCTTATGCGGAGGAAAAGATTTTAGATTTAGTGTAATCCTATCTGAATGAATGTTATCAAAGTAATTTATAATAGGGTAGGTGTATACCCGGTCATTGTAAGAAATTGGTCGGGTATATTTTTTAGACTGATTTTATCGGTATACCCGCTGAGAAAGCCGACTATCATTCCGTTGAAGTATGGGAGCTACGTTGAAGATATTACCAAAGCCTTCGATGACTTTTCCGTTCTTGCCGACGACGATCACCCGGTTCGGCTGAATATAACCCAAAGTATTGATGAGATAATCGAAACTTCTGGCGCGAAACTGATTTGTATCTTCGATCATATTAGCAGCAATCAGACCATCTTTCCACATCTTTTGGTCGGAGTCGATATTGATGCCGATAAATCTGCAATTCGGAAATTTTTCCTGAAGTGCAAATATTTGCTTACGGATATTCTTGGTATGATTTTTTTGAGACATCGACCAGAAATAATAAACCGTACGCTCCGGATAATGTAGCGAATCGATCTCCCGTAGATCACCTTCCATATCAACAAAGGTCAATGTAGGAACTGTTTTACCAGGCTGAAGGTTCACTATCGAATGGTAAATGTTATCGATGATATGTTGTTTCTCTTCATGTTGTGAAACCGTATGGTAGTGATCGATAAAAGCTTTGTTATTCAAATTATTATGGTCGACCTTGAAATAGGATAATGCCGTGCTCTCAAAAAGATCTTCTTTAATAGCATCCTTAGAAAGCAGGCTGTCTATCAGGTCCAGTTTGTGAACAAAGAATTGAAGAGGCCATACAGTGCCTTTGTCCTTTCTGTGCTTCTGAGAATACATAAATGCCAGCCGGTTCAGATGTTTATCCATGAACTGAAGGTATGGACGGTAATAGACCAGAACGGAGTCGCTGTAACTGATATCTTTCAGGTAACCATAGTATCCCTCGGGCATTTGAGGAACGGAATCCAGGTTATTACTGTATTTATGTCGAAGAGGGAATTGTTCTTTGATTCGGTAATATGGATAATCTATAGAAGCCTTAGCAATATGGTTGACAAGGTCAGAATTATCATTTTCCTTTACGAAATCAGCATAAAGCTCCATTTTCATTTCGCGAAGTGAATCCAGTTTCTTTTCAAACAGGACCGGATCGATATCATAAAAGTTTGGGATAAGCCAGTATTCTTCATCTTCGATCAATAGAAAAAGGTCGATCAGAAAATTGTTCTTTTCGGCACCTCTTCCCGAGAATACCAAAGATTCGTCAAAACTATTGTCAATGGTGTTAAGACGCATCAGTAAACTGTCACCTTTTTCGAGTATGATATGTTGGTATTCATTATTTTCAAAGCGATACAGACCTTCCTTGATATCCGACAATTCAAACATGAATCTGTTATTATCATCAAGTTCGACGGAATCTATGATGTCATCTTCATACAGCAAATAGATTGTATCATCGTAAGGATTTACGATTTCCCCACCGAAATAGGTTATTTCGGGAGTTTCTTTGCAGCTGTAAGTAAATAAGACAGTAAGCGCTATGAAAAGCTTTTTCATTAATCTAAATCAATTAATTACTTTTTGTAGTAAATATTATGATACCACTTATAACAAATCTATAAAAGCGGAGATAAGCAGTGTGTTAACATGTAGTTAAATAAGCGTTTTTAACTTTTGTCTGAATTCCTGATTATTGCGCTTTATTTGTTACTTTTGCGCCAAATTACATAAAGCACAGCAGTAATGTTATCAGTATCTAATCTATCAGTCCAGTTTGGTAAAAGAGTTTTGTTTGACGAAGTGAACGTTAGTTTCACCGACGGTAACTGTTATGGTATCATCGGGGCGAACGGTGCCGGGAAATCCACTTTTCTTAAAATCCTTGCAGGGAAGCAGGACGCTACCAGTGGCCATGTTCATCTAGAGCCGGGAAAACGAATGTCAGTTCTTGAACAGGATCACTATGCCTATGATGAATTTCCGGTTCTGGAAACCGTTTTGAGAGGAAATAAACCCTTATTCTCGGTGAAACAGGAGATGGATGCGTTATATGCGGATTACTCAGACGAAAATGCGGAAAAGATAGGGGAGCTTCAGGTTCAGTTTGAAGAGATGAACGGATGGAATGCAGAAAGTGATGCTGCTGCGATGTTGTCAAACCTGGGTATCAGTGAAGATCTTCATTATACACTGATGAAGGATCTTGATAATAAACTAAAAGTACGGGTGTTACTGGCACAGGCACTTTTCGGAAATCCTGATGTACTGATCATGGATGAGCCTACGAACGACCTTGATTTTGAAACTATCAACTGGCTGGAAAATTTCCTGGCGAATTATGAAAATACCGTTATTGTTGTATCTCACGACCGTCACTTCCTGGATGCTGTTTGTACGAGTATCGCAGATATAGATTTTGGAAAGATCAACCTGTTCAGTGGTAACTATACATTCTGGTATGAAAGTAGTCAGCTGGCAGCAAGACAAAGAGCACAACAAAATAAAAAGGCTGAGGAAAAAGCGAAAGAACTACAGGAATTCATTCAGCGTTTCAGTGCTAACGTAGCAAAAAGTAAGCAGGCTACCTCACGTAAGAAAATGCTTGAAAAACTTAAAGTGGATGACATTAAGCCTTCCAGTCGTCGTTATCCGGCTATCATTTTTGAAAGAGAACGTGAAGCAGGTGATCAGATCCTGAATATAGAGAAACTCTCAGCATCGATCGATGGTGAAGTGCTTTTTAAAGATGTAAACATTAATCTGGCAAAAGGAGATAAGGTTGCTGTAATATCCAGAGATTCGAGAGCTACCACTGCTTTTTATGAGATCATCAATAGTAAGCTGACTCCTGATTCAGGAAAGTTTCAATGGGGTGTAACAACCACACAAGCCTATCTTCCAGTAGATAACTCGGAATACTTCGATAATGATAACACCTTAGTGGATTGGCTGCGTCAGTGGGCGAAGACAGAAGAAGAGCGGGAAGAAGTTTACATTCGTGGATTCCTTGGAAAAATGCTTTTCAGTGGAGAAGAAGCCTTAAAAACTGGACGCGTGCTTTCCGGAGGAGAGAAGGTACGTTGTATGCTAAGCCGTATGATGATGTTGAGAGGAAATGTTTTGATGCTCGATGAGCCTACGAACCACCTTGATCTGGAAAGTATAACCGCTTTTAATAATTCATTGAAGAAATTCCCGGGAACTGTCCTTTTGACAACACATGACCATGAATTTGCTCAGACAGTTGCAAACCGCGTCATCGAACTTACCCCTAACGGAGCCATCGATCGATACCTGACCTTTGATGATTACATGAATGATAAGTCGATTCGTGAACAAAGAGATAAAATGTATGCTGTAGAAGCTTAATCATGGCGCACATAAATATAAAACATAAAAAAACCGGGTTTCCCCGGTTTTTTGTTTTATGATTTTTCGATCAGTTTTCGATCTCCTTATCCAGTTCGTTTAATAACGGGATACTCTTTTGATATTCATCCTTATGCACATAAACTTCAACCAGATTGGCGATATTCGGACCGAAACCGGCCAGTCTTCCCGATTCAGCCTCGTTCTTGATCACTGGATTGATATCGATATTCTTTAACTTGGTTTCAAGAAGTGAGGCATGTACCAAACTTCCTGTAAAAATCTTGATGTAATTATCAGGTGACATTCTTTCTTTTTTATTCGAAGATATAAATTTTATGATATGGTTTAAACGGTCATTATTTTTTTAACCAAATAATTTTATGCGTTAAAATATTTACTGTTCCAGATGGCTTCATTGAAGTTTTTACCCAGGGCGAATCCGTAAAAAATTACGATAGTTGCCATCATTTTAAAAACGAAGAAGTACAATAGCCAGAAACTGACATTTGAAGCGTCTTTTGTAAATAGGCTGACCGGTATCATTGCTGTTACCAGTAAGCTGAAGACAAGTGTGGTGATGATGATGTTGCCGAGATTCCTGAAGGGGAGTACCATCATTTTTCTAAACGGATGAAGATCGTTCCCCCATTTATGTATCAGGTAATAATAGCCGTTTCCGATAGGAGCGAATAAAAGCGGATCATCGGCATTCTTGAGTCTGAAGGATCCTGAGGGGGCTACGATCCTGAAGCCTTGAAGTGTGGTTTGGTGTTCTTCCTCGAGTTTCTTTATTCTTTCCAAAGCTTCATTAGGTAGATCACCTTTAAAATAGCGTGTTTCCAGAAATCTCAAACGATAATCTACACAGATCTCTTTGATGTGGTCCAGATGATATATTCCAGAACTTTCCAACAGGTCGAAGTTAAATTTATTATGGGATGAATCGTTGCCTTCATTTAATCGGGCTGTGATCGCTTCATTCCTTGTCTGATGGTCGTTAAGAATAGATTTTACGGCAAGTAACAGTGTGTCTTCCTGCCCCTTATTTTTCCTGTATTTCCTCAGCTTATCAGCTACATTAATCCTTTTGATCATAATTCAGGCATTTGGTTTCTACAAGTTACTTAAAAATATAGAGCTCCCGATGAACAGGTTATGTTAAATGTTTTATGACATCTGATAGTTTTTGAAAAGCAGCAAACAGAAAACAGGTGGAGTTAAGTATTAAGAGGATGCAGAAAGCGGGTATGAATTATAAGCACTGGTTTCTTTGAAACTATTTGTATGGATGCTGTGGGGTGCACAACAATGAGACAGAAATGATAAATAGTGTGTAAATAAATCTTTAAAATGGATTCACAGTATTTAGGGATGTTCTTTTTTAAGCGTTTTGAGCAAGAGTTTCCAAAAAAAAAGGATCTTCGTTTGATTCCGAAGATCCCTTTTAAGTTTAGTTGGGTAGATCGTTATCGCAAAGTAGCTCCGAATTGTTTTTCAAAGCTTTGCTGTAACTTATCCATTACCTTCTCGATCTGTTTGTCGGTAAGTGTTTTTGTCTCGTCGCTAAGTGTGAAACTCAACGCGTATGATTTTTTTCCTTCCGGCAGGTTCTTTCCTTCATAAACATCAAACAGGCTAACTTCTTTTAATAAGTTGCGTTCTGTCTGCAGTGCAACCTGTCGTATTTCGCCAAAAGCTATCGATTGATCCAAAAGCAAAGCAAGATCTCTTCTTACTTCAGGGAATTTCGGAATCTCACGGAACGTTATAGCATTACCTCTGATCAGCTCAAGAACTGTTTCCCAGTTTACATCGGCATAGATCACTTCCTGTTTGATGTCAAAAGCTTTTAAAATCTTTTTATTTACCACACCAAAGTTCAGTATCTGTTTCTTGCCCAGCGAATAGGAGAGGCCTTCACTAAAGATATCGTCCTTTACAGCTTTTGAATTACAATTGATTATACCAAGTCTTTCCAGCAAAAGATCGAGCATTCCTTTCATGAGGAAGAAATCACTCTTTTCCGATTTCTGGATCCAGCTGTCTATCGAACGGTTACCTGAAACAAATAAGCTTAAGTGCTTATATTCTTCACGATTTCCGTTGAAATTATGATAGGTTTTTCCGAATTCAAATAATTTCAGATCTGAATTCTTACGGTTGATGTTATAGCTCAATGCCTCAAGTCCGCTAAATAACATCGATTGTCTCAAGGCAGAGAGTTCATTGCTCAACGGATTGAGCATCGTCACATTGTATTCTTCTTTGAGACCTTCAGTCAGGTTTACATATTTTGGAGAGCTCAGGGAATTAGCCATGATTTCATAGAATCCCTGTGCTGCCAATAAGTTACCAGTGACATTCTGGATTTTATGATCATCGAAACGAGAGGTAGTTGCGATGGAAGCATTGATCTTAGTGCTGAATTCAATATTGTTATAACCAAACACTCTCAGGATTTCCTCGATCACATCCACTTCACGTTGTACATCAACTCTGTACGATGGAATGGTTAAACCAAGTCCGGATTCTGTTACATTGTTGATCTTGATGTCAAGAGAGCTCAGGATTCGCTTGATGATGTCTGTCGGCAGATTTTGTCCGATTAGAGAATTGATCTTATCGAAGGTTAGGAAAACCTGAAAATCTTCGAACTTCACCGGGTAAAAATCTTCAACTTCACTTGAGATGGTACCACCTGCGATCTCTTTTATAAGCTGAGCTGCTCTTAATAAAGCATATTTTGTCTTGTCGATATCGATGCCTCGTTCAAATCTGAAGGAAGCATCGGTACTTAATCCATGTCTCTTGGCAGTCTTACGAACTGATACCGGATTGAAATATGCACTTTCCAGAAAAACACTGGTAGTGGTTTCTGTAACGCCGGAACTGATCCCACCAAAAACCCCGGCAATACATAAGGGTTTCTCAGCGTCACATATCATAAGATCATCTTCATGCAGTTCACGTTCAACTTCATCGAGAGTAGTGAATTTTGTACCTGCGGGTAAAGTTTTTACTTCGATCTTATTTCCGGTTATCCGGGTTGCATCGAATGCATGCAGCGGTTGTCCCAGTTCATGAAGTACATAGTTGGTGATATCAACCACATTGTTCTTGGGAGTAAGTCCGATAGCTTTTAATTTGTTCTTGATCCAATCCGGAGAAGGCGCAACTTTTACACCTGAGATTGTCACTCCGCAGTATCTCGGACAAAGTTCTTTATCTTTAACGTCTACATCGATTCGTAACGTGCGGTTATCAACATGAAAGCTGCTTACCGAAGGAGTGATGAGTTCTGTATGAATACCTTGTTGAATCATACCTGCACGCAGGTCTCTGGCTACTCCAAAATGACTCATAGCATCCGCTCTGTTCGGAGTGAGTCCGATTTCAAAGATGTGATCACTCTCAACTTTGAAGATCTCAGCGCAAGGTGTTCCGGGAATAAGGTCTTCTGCCAGCACCATGATTCCGGCATGGCTTTTCCCCAGTCCGAGTTCATCCTCTGCACAGATCATTCCATGGGATTCCTCCCCGCGAATTTTACCCTTCTTGATCTTCCATGGCTCACCCTTATCATCATAAAGTACGGTGCCGATGGTCGCTACGGGAACATTCTGTCCTGCATCCACATTCGGAGCTCCACACACGATCTGAACGATAGTGTCATCACCTATATCAACTTTTGTCAATTTAAGTTTGTCGGCATTAGGATGTTTTACACATTCAATTACATGACCTACTACAACTCCCTGAAGACCACCTTTTACCGATTCAAAGGATTCAATACCTTCAACTTCGAGTCCGAGGTCTGTTAACAGCGCACCTGTTTTTTCAGGTTCCCAATCAAGTTTTACGAATTGCTTAAGCCAGTTGTATGAAATTTTCATGCTGATAATTATTGAAGCGCAAAGATAATAATCCCTTAGTTAAAAGGAAGTGGTGAAGGCATTCTTTATAGGATAATCTTTAAAAAAATCGCATTCCGGTCACTCGTTAATGAATATGGGCTACTCAGGTAAATCTACAGATAACTTTATGAGTGAAATTCTAAGAGATATAATTCCAGATATTCTTATGTTTTACCAGTTGGTGATAGGTGAATAACAGCCGTTTGTTCTTTTCCAGTTTAAGTCCGGGATCCTCTTTTAAAACTTGCATGGCATAGTAACGTGCAGTTTTCAGGATCTCATTATCTTTAACGATATCCGCTATTTTTAGCGCGAGTACACCACTTTGCTGTGTTCCCATAAGATCGCCAGGGCCCCTGAGTTTTAAATCGGTTTCAGCGATCTCAAATCCGTCATTGGTTCGGACCATGGTTTCCAGTCGTGTTTTGCTGTCTTCTGATAATTTGTGTCCGGTCATCAGGATGCAAAAGCTTTGTTCCGCACCTCTACCAACACGCCCTCTAAGCTGATGAAGTTGAGATAATCCGAATCGCTCTGCACTTTCTATGATCATAACCGAGGCATTGGGTACGTTCACACCTACTTCGATAACAGTCGTGGCAACCATGATTTGGGTTTCACCTTTAACGAAACGGTCCATCTCATAATCTTTGTCGGCGGCCTTCATCTGCCCGTGAACGATAGAGATCTGGTAATCCGGCTTAGGGAATTCGCGCTCTATACTGGCATAGCCATCCATCAGATCCTTATAATCGAGCTTTTCGGATTCCTGGATTAAAGGGTATACGACATAGATTTGACGACCTTTACCGATCTCATCACGTATGAACCGGAAGATCTTTAATCGGTTGGAATCGAATCGATGTACGGTTTTAATAGCTTTTCGCCCCGGTGGCAATTCATCGATTACAGAAATATCGAGATCTCCATAAAGACTCATGGCGAGTGTTCTGGGAATGGGAGTTGCGGTCATGACCAGAATGTGCGGAGGAATACTGTTTTTATGCCATAATTTTGAACGTTGCTCTACTCCGAATCGGTGTTGCTCATCAATAATGGCAAGTCCGAGATTTTGAAACTTTACTTTATCTTCAAGTACTGCATGGGTGCCGATTAGAATGTGAAGTTCTCCATTCTGTAGCATTTCATGGATCTCCTTACGATCCTGTGTGTTGGAAGAACCGGTAAGCAGCCTGATGTTTAAGTCCATGGGACTGAGCAATTCCTGAATTCCATTAAAATGCTGTTGTGCCAGAATCTCGGTAGGGGCAACTAAACAGGCCTGAAAACCGTTATCGATCGCCAGCAACATACTTAGTAAAGCGACTATGGTTTTACCGGATCCTACATCACCTTGCAACAATCGATTCATTTGAGCGTGGCTTCCCATATCCTGACGAATTTCCCTGATAACTCTTTTCTGAGCACTGGTAAGGTCGAAGGGAAGGTGATTTGAAAAAAAAGTATTAAAACAGGTTCCTACCTGATCGAAGACAAATCCTTTGATCTTATTTTTTCTGGAAATGTTCTTGGTGATCAGTTGTAACTGTATGTAGAATAGTTCTTCGAACTTCAGCCGGTATTGTGCTTTGGCAAGGAGTTCGTTATTCTTTGGGAAATGAATGTTTATAAGCGCCTGATGTTTAGAAATCAGTTTGAGTTCATCCAGTATCGTGTCGGGAAGTGTTTCATAGAAATACCGATGCGTCTCCGAAAATAACTGAATCATTATTTTATTGATAACCTTGTTCGTTATTCCTTTATTCACCAGTTTTTCTGTGGAAGGATATACCGGTTGCATCCCGGGTTTTATGCGCTGTTCGTGTTCTGAGAGCAGCTCGAGATCGGGATGCGGCATACTGAAACCATTGAACCAGTTGACTCTCCCAAAAATAACATAAGGCTGATTGATCTTAAGAGATTCCCTGATCCATTTATGGCCGCGGAACCAGACCAGTTCCATGCTGCCTGTTTCATCGGAAAAAGTGGCTACCAGTCTTTTTCCGCGCTTTTGTTCAACAGTCTTCAGGTGCGTGATCTTTCCGATTACCTGAACATCAGCACTGCTTTGGTTTAATTGATTTATCTTATAGTAGGAGGTGCGGTCAAGATATCGGTTAGGAAAGAAGTTCACCAGATCCTGATAGGTATGTATACCGAGTTCCTTTCTTAAAAGATCGGCCCGGTTCGGACCTACCCCTTTAAGGTAATCTATTGGAGTCTGCAGTATATTCGTGTTCACCATGACACGAATATATTAATTTAGTCAAAATCCGTCATGATTTTATAAACGCATCCTTCTAAAAGTTCGATACGGTTCACATAAAAAGATTACCTTGTTCTCAAAATGTTCGTGTTACAATGAAATGGATCTCCATACTTTTACTGTTTATTAACCTTCAATTAGTTCATGCTGAAAATGAACCTGTAGTTGACTTTATTACAGGGGATATCACGATTGATATCGATCCGGATTCACAGCGAATTGAAGGAGTAGTGGACTATTCATTTATAGTTTCTAGAGACACCTCAAGTATCTCTATATCAGTTAGAAATATAGATATAAGTGAAGTGTTACTTCATAATGAATCCATAAATTTTGAAGTAGAAGAGAATGCTTTAATATTAAAGCATAACTTTAATAAAGGGAGGTATAATTCACTGGTTATTAAATATAAAGCTAATTTAAAAAAAGCGGTATACTTTATTGGCTGGCAAAATGAGGGTCACATATATGACGCTGAAACAAAGCATGTTAGAGGTGGCAGGCAGGTATGGACACAAGGGCAGGGGAAATATTCTTCCAATTGGGTTCCCAGCTTCGATGATATGACAGAGAAGGTGGTTTTTGATCTTACCATTGGATTTAAAAACGGGTATCAGGTGATCGCCAATGGTGTATTGATGGAGAAAGAAATTAAGGGCGATAAAACTTACTGGCATTTTAATATGAAGGAGCCAATGAGTAGCTATCTGTTGGCTTTTGCCATCGGAGATTACAGGGAATACCGAGAAAAGTATTCGCAAACAATGGATCTGAAATTCTATTATTATCCGGAAGACAGTCTGAAAGTGGAACCCACTTTTCGGTATAGTAAAAGGATTCTTGAGCTTATCGAGAAAGAAACCGGATATCCTTTTCCCTGGCAGGAATACAAGCAGGTTCCGGTTAAAGATTTCCTTTATGCCGGTATGGAGAATACCTCGGTCACCTTATTTTCTGATAGCTTCGTTACCGACAGTATCGGCTTTATTGACAAGAATTATGTGAATGTAAATGCCCATGAACTCGCACATCAATGGTTTGGAGATTTGGTTACCGAAGTTTCGGGAACCCATCATTGGCTGCATGAAGGTTTTGCAACCTTTTATGCATTACTGGCTGAGCGCGATATTTTTGGTGAAGATTATTATTATTGGAAGCTTTTTCAAAGCAGAAAACAATTGCTTGGTCTGTCTCAGGATGATAAAGGGGAACGACTTCTTGACCCTCATGCGGGTAGTCTGACCTTTTATGAAAAAGGAGCCTGGGCACTACATATTTTACGGGAAATGACCGGCCATAGTAAGTTTAGGGAGATCGTTTCGAAGTATTTAAAGAAGCATGCTTATAAAAATGTCACCACCGATGATTTCCTCGAAGTTGTAGCGGCAGGATCAGAGGTCGATATTTCGTCTTTCAGAAAGACCTGGCTTGAAAATGAAGCGTTTCCGGAAGCAATATCGTTGAATTCCCTTAAGAAGAATCCATTCATAAATACTTATCTGGAACTGGATGAACTGGGAGGCGATGCAAAAGTATCTTTCGCCAGGTTTTCCGAGATTCTCAGCGGTGATGGCTACTTCCCCCTAAAACAACTTGCGGTAGCGAAGGGGGTTTTACTGGAAGAGCCTTATCGAAGTCAGATCATTGAGCAGGCGCTTACTTCTTCAGATTTAAAGGTTCGACAGGCATTGGCAACCTATTTGATTGATATTCCGGATTCCTTTCAGTTGAAATACCTGGAACTTCTTGATGATAAAAGCTATGTGACCATTGAGAATGCTTTATATCGAAGCTGGATAACGATGCCTGACAAACGACTAAGAGCACTTAAAAAAACAGAATCGGTATATGGTTTCAGTGATTTGAACGTACGTACACTATGGCTGACGCTCGCTTTACTCACTCCGGGAATCACCGATTCGGACAAGCGGGAATATTATAAGGAATTAACGACATACACTGCTCCGAATTATCATTTTGAAATTCGTGAACACGCCTTCAGGTATTTGTTGGAGATAAAGGGGTTTAACGAAGAAAGCTTATCCAATTTAATAGAGGGTTGTATGCACCATACCTGGCAGTTCTCGAGATTTTCGAGATCGGTGCTGGATCAATTGCTTGCAGATGTTGAAATACGGAAATTATTGAGAAATCTAACGGAAACACTGGACGCTTCTGAAAAGGATTTCCTGACTGCCAGATTAGCCGAAACCGAAAAATCTACCTTGAAAACCCAATAATTCACTACTATGAAAGCACTTGTAATTTCCGGTGGAGGAAGCAAGGGTGCCTTTGCCGGAGGGGTTACCCAATACCTTATGGAAGAACTTAAACGAGACTACCAGTTATTCGTCGGAACCTCTACAGGTAGTTTACTGGTGAATCACCTGGCGCTGGGGAAGATAGATAAGATAAGGGAGGTCTATACTTCAGTTACCAATGAAGATATTTTCAGCAGATGTCCGTTCCTGATTCGTCAGAAGTATGGAATGCAACAGATCGCGATCGATCACCTTAATGTGATCCGTAATTTCTTGTCAGGCAGCAAAACTTTCGGAGAGAGTCATAACCTGCTCGACCTGATCAAAAGAACGCTGACCCGGGAAGAGTTTCTGGAACTAAGGGAAAGCGCTGTAGATGTGCTAGTGACCGTTTCTAACCTGTCGTTAAATCAGGTAGAATATAAACTCTTGCGAGAGTTTGATTATGAGGAATTCTGTGAATGGATCTGGATATCCTGTAATTACACACCATTTATGTCGTTGGTGAGGAAAAATGGTTGTGAATATGCCGATGGCGGACTCGGATGTATGGTTCCGATTGAGGAAGCAGTCAAAAGGGGAGCGACTGAAGTAGATGTCGTGATTTTACAAACCGAGGTGACGCAATTTAATAGATTGCCTTCAAAGAATGCCTTTTCACTGTTGACGAACATGTTTGCTTTTATGCTAGACAGGCTTGAAAATCAGAATATAAGGATAGGCAAATATGCGGCTAACCATAGTGATGCCTTGATAAATTTCTATTATACACCAACGGTTCTAACCACCAATTCATTAATTTTTAATAAAGAAAAGATGACAAAGTGGTGGGAAAGTGGATATGAATTTGCTAAATTTAAAAGTCAGGAAACAAGTCAACTTGAATAAAATGCGAGCATTGGTAATTAGTGGCGGAGGAAGTAAAGGAGCTTTTGCAGGAGGTGTAGCCCAGTATCTTATTGAAAATCAGAAAAGAACCTACGATATATATCTCGGCACTTCTACGGGGAGTCTGTTGATACCTCATTTGGCAAATGGTCATATCCAAAAAATATATGATATCTACACCAACGTAAATCAACGTAGTATCTTTAGTAATAATCCTTTTGTTACCCGAAAAAAAGGTGATAAGGAATATGTTGCTATCAATTATATTAACGTTTTATGGCAATTAATAAAGCGAAAGCGAACCTTCGGGGAGAGTAAAAATCTTCGAAAGAATATCCGTAAGGCTTTTTCAGAACAGGATTTTGAACTCCTGAAACAAAATAAAAGGGAGATCATCGTTACCGTTTCAAACCTGTCAAAGAATCGTGTTGAGTATAAATCAATATTCGATTATAGCTATAATGATTTTTGTGATTGGATTTGGATATCCTGTAATTATGTGCCATTTATGTCACTGGCTAAAAAAAATGGTTTTGAATATGCAGATGGTGGACTGGGATGTGTGATTCCGATACGGGAAGCCATTAAAAGAGGAGCGACGGAGGTAGATGCGATTATTTTGGAGACTGAGAATATGGATCATAATAAGGTTTTAGGGAAAAACCCTTTCTCTTTAATGGTTAATCTTTACAGTTTTGTATTAGATCAACTCGAATCTCATGATATTGTTGAAGGAAGGCTTGCTGCTATTAACAAGGATGTGAAACTGAACACTTATTTTACTCCCACAAGACTTACAGAGAACTCTTTGTATTTTAATAAAAAGTTAATGTCAGCCTGGTGGGAGCAAGGAATTGAATATGCTGAAGAAAGGGAGAGATTTCTCAATAAGCACAAGTCTAAAAGAGTAGACCTTGCCGGTTAAAATCGCTTACCATAGTTCTCCAACTTCTTTTTTGATGTACGCAAGTCCGGCATGAGATGGCGGTTGTTTATCCAGCATATCGCTTAATACCAATTCTCTGAGCTTATCTGCAGATTCCGCTTGCATACCTGCTTTTCTGATGAGTTGTATCGTAGCGTTCTTCGATGCTTTGATGACATTCCAGCATTCATCAGACAAGTAGATCTGTTGAGCAAGATTATGGTCAAATTCGCTTTCGATAGCGCTGATCAATTGTATTTCATAAGTTTCTTTATCTGCCGTAGTCGGATTAACGCGGATCAACAATTTTGCAGGGTTGATTCGCTCCAGAAATAAAGCCATTCTTTCATAGGCCTGAAGTCGTATAGGTAAAGAATTGCGTTGGTTCTCCCGATGTAATAGATAGCGTCTTCTTCCAGCTTCATTCTTGGTATGAAGATTAAAGAAATAATAAGCGATCAGACCGGTTATTAGTGCAGGCAGTAGATAGAATAGTAATTCGATAAATTTGGTTTCTTCCATAGATAGGTTCGTTTAATAACGTATTTTGGTTTTAATATTTTCACGTAGTGCATCCGGTTGTACGTAATTACCTCCCAGATACGGGCAGTCTAAAATACTATTAATTCCATTAAATGCAACTTCTGATTTATTATATTCATAGGTATCTGCCAGAGTTTTTGTAAGACTTTTGTCGCCAAGATTGATATCCACATCATCCATAGTAAGCTGACAGGGATGCTCATAACCGCAGGCATGGGTGATTTGTAAAAGTTCTTTCCTGAAGTTCTTAAAATAAAATTGTAGCCGGATAGCTTTATCATCGATATCAATACCATTCTGCAACCATTTATTCTGAGTGGCGATACCCGTCGGGCAGGTATTTGTATGGCAGGATTTAGCCTGAATACAACCGATACTTAGCATCGCCTCACGGGCAACATTAATGCAATCGGCTCCCATGGCAAAAGCCATCGCACCCTTGGCGGGGAATCCTAATTTACCAGAAGCAATAAATGCGATTCGTTCATTAAGTCCTGCATATTTAAAGATTTTATAGACATCACTAAAGCCATATACCCAGGGTAAAGAAACGTGGTCAGCAAAACTTGGAGGAGCAGCGCCCGTTCCTCCTTCGCCGCCGTCTATAGTTATAAAATCTGGTCCTTTGCCGGTTTCTTTCATCAATTTTGCAAGTGTCTTCCATTGATCGAGTTTTCCAATGGCAGCTTTAATACCCACCGGTAGTCCGGTTTCTTCCGCAAGTAACTCAATGAAATCGATCATTTCTTCTATACTGCCAAAAGCAGAATGATAGGGAGGTGAGATAACATCTTTGCCCATGCCTACATGTCGTATAGCTGCGATCTCCCTGGTGATCTTTGCAGCCGGAAGTACACCACCTTTACCGGGTTTTGCTCCCTGAGAAAGTTTTATCTCTAAGGCTTTGATCTGAGGGTGTGCCTCAACCAACTTTTTTAATTTTTCTAATGAGAAATTTCCATGATCATCTCGAATTCCAAAATACGCGGTCCCGATCTGAAATATGACATCAGCACCTTTACTATGGTAGGGGGAGAGACCTCCTTCCCCGGTGTTATGATAGGCATAAGCCTTCATACAGCCTTTATTCAGGGATTCTATGGCCTTAGCGGAGAGTGAACCAAAGCTCATTGCTGAAACATTGATCACGGAAGCCGGCCGAAAGGGTTTTTTTCGGTTATGAGGGAGTCCGATAACCTTGGCACAAGGCAGAAAATAAGGATCTGAATGATGAATATGGTCTGGTTTGGGTTTAAAAGGGATCATCGCATTGTTGATGAAGATATATTGGGGTTGATAAATATCTCTATCCGTTCCAAAACCCTCATAATTGTTCTCGTTCTTTGCAGATGCATAGACCCAGCCTCGCTCGATTCGATTAAAGGGAAGTTCTTCCCGGTTGTTAGCGACAATATATTGCCTTAATTCCGGACCTATGCTTTCAAGCATATAACGCAGGTGTCCGACAATAGGAAAATTATGGGTTATAATGTGTTTTTTATTGAAGAAAATGTCCCTGATAGCAATGATGACAAGCGTGATACCTACCCATCCCCACCAGGGAATATTAGTTATAAATTCCATATAAATTAATTTTTAGTTTCCCAGGTAATCAAAAACGATCTGGGTAAATGCCTTCACTCCTAGGATCATTCCGCGATCATCGATCATGAAATCGGGTGTATGATGCGGGAAATATTCATTTTCTGCAGTCTCCGGTGATTTCCCTCCCAGAAAGAAATAGAATCCGGGAACTTTTTGAGCAAAGAAGGAAAAATCCTCTGCTCCTGTGGTGGCATGAATCAGATTTACATTATCATCCCCGGCAGCTGCTTTCAGGGAAGGTAGGAGTTGATCGGTTAAAGAAAGATCATTGAAGGTTATCGGGTAACCTTTTTCGATGGTGATGGTAGCTTCTGCATTATATGCCTTAGCGATAGCAGGAACCATCTCTTCCATGCGGCGATTTAATTTTTTTTGCATATCGTAGTCCAGAGATCGTATGGTGCCTACCATTTCAGCGGACTCAGGAATAATATTGTTTCTTACGCCCGCATTGATGATTCCTACCGTGATCACGGCTGCTTCTTTTGTGAGTTCCATTTCCCTGCTGATAATGGTTTGAAGTCCGTCGATGATCTTTGCTGAGACCATGATCGGATCAACACCACCCCATGGAGCAGAACCATGTGTTTGTTTGCCTTTTACATGTACTTCGAATCGTTGTGAAGCGGCCATGGTACCACCCGGCTTGTAAGCAATTGTACCTGCATCCAGATAAGATCCGATGTGTAGGCCTACCACGGCATCGACTTTCGGATTATCGAGAACCCCTTCTTTAACCATGAGCTGAGCGCCACCTTCTTCACCTGGAGGAGCACCTTCTTCTGCGGGTTGAAATATAAACTTCACCGTACCGGCAAAATCTCTGTTCTTAGACAGTACTTCTGCTACCCCCATCAATATTGCGATATGGGTGTCATGACCGCAGGCATGCATGACTCCGGTTTCCTTACCTAAATATTCCGATTTCATTGTTGACTTGAAGGGAAGGTCATTCCTTTCGGTTACCGGTAAGGCGTCGATATCTGCACGCAAGGCAATAACTTTTCCTTTTTTCTTCCCTTCCAGAATTCCGATCACTCCGGTTTTTGCCACACCGGTTTCAACTTTGATTCCCAGTGAAGAAAGGTGTTCGGCGATCTTTTCTGCAGTTTTGAACTCACGGTTGGATAGCTCGGGATTTTGATGAAAATAATGCCGCCATTCAATTACTTTTGATTCGATATCGGCGATATCCTTTTGAAGTTTTTTTTGTGCATGTACCGTCAGACACATGGCGAACAAAGAAATCTGAAGAAAGATTTTTTTCATATTCAATGGATTGGTTAAAGTTTTTTACTGGAAAATTCAATACTTCTGAAATCGCTACCGACTTTAGCGGGTTTCTTGTATAAATATAGTGTAAAATCTCCATCCTGAAATATTTGTGATTTCTTAAATGGTATAAGATGTGTGGTTAAGCAGAGAGCAGGGTGGTTCTAATTTGTAGGGTGTAGCTTATTAACAAGAATGGATAGCATACAACTCAAAACCTATCTCATAAAACTGTTCGCTGCTGTTCATAAAAATTACGGATCCACTTTAATAATAAGTAGTTAATGTTTAAATTGAGCGGGCTGAAAACTTGCGGTCTAATTTTTTTAATGTCCCTTATTTCAGTTGATTATAGTATTAGCATTATTCAAAAAAAAGCAGCTTGGAGAATTATATTGCCGAATTAAATGACGCACAACGTGCACCTGTATTACATAAAGATGGTGCATTGATGGTAATTGCAGGAGCAGGTTCCGGTAAAACAAGAGTTTTGACGTATCGAATCGCCTATCTGATGCATCAGGGAGTTGATCCGTTCAATATTCTTGCATTGACGTTTACCAATAAAGCTGCGCGGGAAATGAAGAAGCGTATTGCGGATATCGTAGGGAATAGTGAGGCTAAGAATCTTTGGATGGGTACCTTTCACTCCGTTTTTGCTAAAATTCTTCGTTTTGAATCTGATAAGCTTGGGTATCCAAGTAATTTCACTATTTATGACACTCAGGATTCGCAACGCCTAATCAATTCCATAATCAAGGAGATGGGGCTTGATAAGGATGTTTATAAATACAAGCAGGTACAAAACCGTATCTCTTCTTATAAGAATAGTCTGGTAACCGTGAAGGCCTATTTCAATAATCCGGATCTTGTGGAAGCTGATGCCATGGCAAAGCGCCCGAGGATGGGGGAGATCTATCATGAATACTGTGAGCGTTGTTTTAAGGCAGGGGCGATGGATTTCGATGATCTTCTATTGAAAACCAATGAGCTGCTCACGCGTTTTCCCGAGGTGCTCGCTAAATATCAGGATCGATTCCGTTATATTCTGGTGGATGAGTATCAGGATACGAATCATTCTCAGTACCTGATTGTAAAGGCTTTATCGGATCGCTATCAGAATATATGCGTAGTTGGCGATGATGCGCAAAGTATCTATGCATTCCGTGGTGCTAATATCAATAACATTCTGAACTTTCAGAAAGATTATGAAAATGTAGCTATGTATCGTCTGGAACAGAATTATCGTTCCACCCGAAATATTGTTCAGGCCGCAAATACGGTGATCGAAAAAAATAAAAGTCGACTCGATAAGGTTGTTTGGACAGCCAACGATGACGGAAACCTGATCAAAGTACATCGATCTGAAACCGATGCAGAAGAAGGGCGTTTCGTTGCCTCCTCCATATTTGAGAACCATATGCAGCAGCAGATGGATTATGGAGAGTTCTCAGTGTTGTATCGTACCAATTCCCAGTCCAGATCCATAGAAGATGCCTTGAGAAGGAAAGATATTCCTTACCGGATCTATGGCGGACTTTCCTTTTATCAACGAAAAGAGATCAAAGATGTACTTTCCTATTTGCGTTTGATCGTAAATCCAAAGGACGAGGAAGCCTTGGTTCGTGTGATCAATTTCCCGGCCAGAGGCATTGGTCAAACCACTCTTGATCGACTTACCATCGCTGCTAATCATTACAAAAGATCCATTTTTGAGGTAATGGAGCATCTGGACAGAATCGATCTGAAGATCAACTCCGGCACGAAAAGGAAGCTGGGGGATTTCGTTGCGATGATCAAAAGTTTCCAGGTGATGAATCAAACCGCAGATGCATTTCAACTTGCTGAACATGTAGCTAAAAAAACGGGAATTCTGCAGGAATTTAAAAAGGATGGTACCCCTGAAGGAATTGCCAGAATGGAGAATATCGAGGAATTGTTAAACGGTATTCAGGATTTTGTAGAAGGTCAAAAAGAATTGGCAGATGCCACAGGGGCCTTATCTGAATTTCTTGAAGATGTAGCGCTGGCTACTGATTTGGACAATGATACAGGAGAAGATGATAGAGTTGCACTCATGACCATTCACCTGGCAAAAGGACTGGAATTCCCTTATGTCTATATCGTTGGGATGGAGGAAGACCTGTTTCCATCCGCTATGAGCATGAATACGAGAAGTGAGTTGGAAGAGGAGCGAAGGCTGTTTTATGTGGCCCTTACCCGTGCTGAAAAACAAGCGTATCTTACGTATACGCAGAGCCGCTATCGATGGGGTAAACTCATCGATGCGGAGCCTAGTAGATTTATAGAAGAAATCGATGATAAGTATGTGGAATATCTGGTACCACCTACCGGATCCGGATACAGGTATAAGCCGTTGATCGATCGTGATATTTTCGGAGAGGTAGATAAAAGTAAACTTCGTCTGAGCAAACCGGTCACAGGAACCCCACCGTCAACTCCAAAACCATCGGAGGATAAGCTGCGTAAGCTCAGAAAGCTTAAACCGGACCTGGGCGTTCCGATAGCGAACGATAATACGATTTCCGATCTTGCTGCAGGTACTGTGGTGGAGCATTCACGATTCGGGCGTGGAAAAGTGGTTCGCATCGAAGGTATCGGTAATGATAAAAAAGCAGAGATCAATTTCGAGGCCGGGGGATTGAAAAAATTGTTGCTGCGCTTTGCAAAACTGAACGTCATAGAATAGTGTGTGCCAGTTGTTTTATTAGTATTTTTACATAAAGAATACCAATTTAAAACAACGGAATACTATGGCTGAACTGGTCAGACTTTATGAGGAAAATCCAAATCCAAGAGTTGTAAGTCAGGTGGTGGATGTCCTGCGAAATGGAGGACTCGTTATTTATCCTACCGATACAGTCTACGGCCTCGGTTGCGACATACACAATACTAAGGCATTGGAGCGCATTGCCAGGATAAAAGGAGTGAAACTTGAAAAAGCCAATTTCTCCTTTATCTGCGCAGATCTTAGTAATCTTTCGGATTATGTACGCCAGATCGATTCACAGACTTTTAAGATCCTTAAAAGAGCACTTCCAGGGCCTTATACTTTCATTCTGCCCGGTAATAATCAATTACCTAAGGTCTTTAAGAAGAAAAAAACTGTGGGTATCCGTATACCTGCAAATAATATTGCAAAAACCCTTGTGGAACAATTGGGAAATCCAATTGTATCTACTTCCATTCATGATGAAGATGAATTGCTGGAGTATACCACTGATCCTGAACTGATCTTTGAAAAGTGGGAGAAGCTGGTGGATATCGTGGTTGACGGTGGTTACGGAAACAACGTAGCATCAACTGTGATCGATCTTTCCGGCGACGAACCCGTGGTGGTCAGAGAGGGAATGGGAAGTATCGAGGATATCATTTAAATGCAAAGTACGAGTATTCTGAGTCAGCGAAGAACACTAACACGAGGTTATAATAACCTTTAGGGTTACAGGCTCTGAATAGTGAAGAAACTCCCTTCGCTTAGGGCTGCAAGCAGGTTCGTTACTTTTCAGTGCGCCAGCATATAAAATTATTTTAACCAGGAAAATCCATATTTAATTTAAGGCATAAAAAAAAGCGACTCAATTGAGTCGCTTTTTTGATTTAAGCTTATTTATAGCTTAGTTTATTTTAGGATCTTTCATTCCTTCTTCGATCATGCTGTAGAATTGATCGATTTTAGGAAGTACTACGATACGAGTTCTTCTGTTTTTAGCTTTACCGTCAGATGAATCATTGCTTGCAACTGGTACGTACTCTCCACGTCCTGCAGCAGTCATTCTAGCCGGAGCTACACCGAAATCATCCTGAAGAATTCTAACAACAGCAGTTGCACGAAGAACACTCAGGTCCCAGTTATCTTTGAATGAAGCACCAGACTTAACTTTATCAGAGTCAGTGTGACCTTCAACCATGAATTCGAAATCAGGCTTGTTCTTAACTACAGTAGCAACCTTACCAAGAACTTCTTTAGCTCTGTTGGTTACTCTTGTGCTTCCGCTGGCAAATAAAAGTTTGTCAGAGATGTTTACATAAACAACACCTTTTTCTACGCTAACGTTGATATCTTCATCGTCAAGATTTCCTAACACACCTTTAAGGCTTTGAACTAAAGCAAGGTTTACAGAGTCTCTTCTGGTAACAGCATCCTGAAGTTTTCTGATAGTAAGATCTTTCTCTCTTAAGCTTTCAAGTGATTTTTCAAGGTTTTCAGCACCTTTAGTTGTAAGGGTAGTTAGATTACCCATGTTATTAATAAGCTCCTGGTTGTTAGCTCTCAATACATCATTTTGCTCTTTTAAAGCATTCATCTGTGCAGTGGTTGAAGCTTTTTCTTCCAGACAGCTGTTCAATTTAACTGTAGCAGAATTTAAAAGGTCCTCTGTCTCTTTTTGTTTAGCTTCAAGCTCAGAATATTTCTTTGAAGAAACACAGGAAGATAATAAAATGGCACCTACAGCACCGAACAAAAGAATTTTTTTCATAATAGATTATAGTTTTACTTAAATAAACGGTTTAACAGTTTTAGTTTAGCGCAAAAATAGATAAAAAGCAAGTAGACTACAGTCCTATTTAGTTAATTTTTTATTAAATCACTAAATATTTTTCCTACTATTTTTTAGTCAGATTTCACTACCTCACTAAAGAGTTTCTTTCTATATACGAAGTGACTTAGAACAACGGATGTACATTCAAAATATTTAATGTCTTTATTGATCTCGTCCCTCTTTTTGAACATCTTTACAAAATTAATATAATAACTGAAATGGGCATTTAATATAGCCGTAAAATGTCTGAATTTAAACTGAAACAGGAAATACCCTCCGGCTAATCCATCAAGTATAAGCCTGGCGAACAGCAGTGGTATCAGTTTTCTCTTCGGCAGATTCTTGGTAAGTGAGAATAATGAGTTCCTGAAGTTTAGAAAAGTCTTCTGAGGATTCATCGTATTCAGTGTTGCTCCACCTACATGATAAACCAGCGATTCTCCGATATAGTACACCTGATAATTTCTGTTGTGTGCACGCCAGCAAAGATCGATCTCTTCCTGATGTGCAAAATAATCTTCATCAAAACCTTTGAGCTCATCGAAAACATTTTTTCTGATGAACATACAGGCTCCGGTTGCCCAGAAAATCGGGCGATTGTCATTATACTGCCCCTTATCGTTCTCCAGTGATTGGAAAATCCGACCTCTGCAAAACGGATAACCCAGTCGGTCTATAAATCCACCGGCGGCTCCGGCATATTCAAATTTATCTTTGTTCTTATAATCAAGGATCTTCGGTTGCATGATCCCGATCCGGCTATGTTCCCGGAAATAAGATTCGATAGGAGTGAGCCATTCCGGGGTAACTTCTACATCCGAGTTTAGCAGACAAAGTATATCAGCATCCACCTGAGTCAAAGCTTCATTATATCCTTTGGCGTAACCTCCGTTACATGAGTTTATGATCACTCTTACCTCAGGATAGTACTTCCTTAAGAATTCCACCGAATCATCAGTTGATGCGTTATCGGCTACGATCACCTCAGCGTTTCCGGAATAACGAACCACCGCAGGTAAAAATTTTCTGAGGAGCTCTTTTCCGTTCCAATTCAATATGACGATAGCAAAGCGCATGTGATTTATGGGCAGGTTCCGCCTTTTTTATAAAAATTATTCCGTTATGGTGTCGAAATATACAAATTAAGATGAATACGCAGGTACCTCTCTAATAAAAAGGTATTTTTCTTGTTCATAATCCATTTTACAATAGTAATGGCTGAGTCCGTTAGTGACCATGAGGAATTCTGCGTCCACGACTAAATTATAGCGTGCGATCTGATCGAAAACAGCCTGAGTGATAGCTACCTTAGGTGCCTTGCATTCTACCATAAGCCGTATACTTCCGTCGGTATTAAATACCACGATATCGTAACGTCGCTTTAAATTGTTGATCGTCAGCTCTTTTTCGATGTTGATAAGTGATTCGGGATATCCCTTTACTTCGATCAGGTAACAAAGTGTGTGTTGTCTCACCCATTCTTCCGGTTGCAGTACTACAAACTTTTTACGAATTCGGTCAAAGATATGGAGCTTATTTTGACTATTTTTGAAACGAAACGAGTATTCCGGAAAATTGAGTTTTTGCATGCAGCAAATATGGGAATATCGGTCAATTTAACAAAGTCACAGGCCCAATTAAGTTATACCAGAGCCCGATAAATTATTCAGATGGACGAAGTAAAGAAGATTGTTAGTGATATTAAAAAGGGAGCATTCAAGCCAATCTATTTTCTGATGGGAGAGGAGCCCTATTATATCGATAAGATCACTGAATTTATAGAATCGAATGTACTGAGTGAAGAGGAGAAAGGATTTAATCAAATGGTGCTTTACGGAAAGGATGTTTCCGTAGAGGATATCGTTGCTAATGCCAAAAGATATCCCATGATGGCAGAACGTCAGGTGGTGATCGTTAAGGAAGCACAACATTTGACAAGGACCATCGACAAACTGGAATCCTATGCATCCAATCCGCAGCCAACTACGGTATTGGTCTTTTGTTATAAGTATAAGACGCTGGATAAAAGAAAGAAAGTGACCAAAACACTTGCCAAGAACGGACTTGTCTTTGAGAGCAAGAAGTTGCCGGAATATAAGGTTGCCGACTGGATACGCAAAGTGCTCGCCGGTAGTGGTTACCAGATTCATCCAAAGGCGGCAGAAATGCTTGTGGAATTTTTGGGGAATGATCTTGGCCGGATCAGCAACGAGCTTGAAAAACTGAAATTAGTGGTTCCTAAAGAGCAACCTATAACTCCTGAAGCAGTTGAAACCAACATAGGAATCAGTAAAGACTTCAATAATTTTGAGTTGAAAAGCGCCATCAGTGAGCGGGATGCGCAAAAAGCATTCAGAATCATTAATTATTTCGTTCAGAATCCGAAAGACAACCCTCTGGTAGTAACCATAGGAACTTTGGCAAATTTCTTTATTCAATTATTAAATTATCATAGCCTTTCTGATAAATCCAGAGAAAATGTAGCCGGAGTACTGAGAGTGAATCCGTTTTTCGTTAAAGAGTTCGCGAACGCAGCCAGGCATTATCCGATGAAAAAAGTAAGCTACGCCATCGACACTCTCAGAGATATCGATGTAAGGGGTAAAGGTGTTAATAATCAAAGTGCCACTCAGGGTGATCTGCTTAAAGAAATGCTGGTGAAACTGATGTATTGATGATCAGCCTTCTTTATTAAAGACTTCATTTTCCTGCTCCATCACTCTGATGAAAGTCGTGCGTTTGGTCAGTTCCTTTAGTCGGGCAGCACCCACATAGGTACAGGCAGATCGTAGTCCTCCCAGGATATCCCTGATCGTATGTTCCACGGCCCCACGATAGGCAATTTCTACCGTTTTCCCTTCACTTGCGCGATATTCAGCAACACCACCCATATGCTTTTGCATTGCTGTTTCTGAACTCATGCCATAGAACTTTTTGTAGCGTTTGCCGTTTTTTTCAATAAGTTCACCACTGCTTTCATCATGCCCGGCGAGCATTCCGCCGAGCATTACAAAGTCTGCTCCGCCGCCAAATGCTTTGGCCAGATCGCCCGGGGTTTTGCATCCGCCGTCTGAAATGATCTGCCCTCCAAGTCCATGAGCGGCATCGGCGCATTCGATGATAGCGGACAATTGTGGATATCCGACTCCGGTCTTAACCCTGGTGGTGCAAACGCTGCCCGGACCAATACCAACCTTTACAATGTCGGCACCGGCGAGTAAAAGTTCTTCCACCATTTCTCCAGTCACGACATTACCTCCCATGATGATCTTATCGGGAAACAGCTTACGGACCGCTTTCACATAATTCACAAAATGCTCTGAATATCCATTTGCAACATCGATACATATGATTTTTAGATCGGGAAATGCGGTCATTAATTTCTGGAGTTTTTCTGTATCTTTTTTACCGGTACCGGTACTCACCGCGATATGATCATAAATCGAAGCATCGATATGCTGCAGGAACTGAGCCCATTCTTCGATCGTATAGTGTTTATGAATAACGGTAATGAGTTGATGCTTGAGAAGTTCTTTGGCCATTTCAAAAGTGCCGGTAGTATCCATATTGGCTGCCATGACCGGAACACCTTTCCATTTATAAGGACTGTGTATAAAACTGAATTCTCTTTCCAGCGATACTTCTTTCCGTGATTTAAGGGTAGAGCGTTTTGGGCGTATCATAACATCCTTGAACCCTAGTTTTATCTCATTTTCAATTCGCATATTTCCTGGTTTAATCTTCTGAGTAAATTAGGAAATATTTGAGAATAAAGGTTAAGAATTATGAATTAAGAATGTAGAATTGAGGTTAATCACCCATGAAATACGATGTAATGCTACGGTCACTTATGCCACCAGTGTCCCTAATGGCACTATTGACACTAGTGTCCCTGACTTTATGTATCATCGTATACTTAGTCACCTAAATTGAATTACAAAGAGTAAACTATTTTAATCGAGGATATTTTGAGGGGTTTGCTTCGTGCATGATCGCATAAACCTTTTCAAAGATATCCTCAGCATTCGGCTTAGAGAAATAATCTCCGTCACTTGCATAGGCCGGACGATGTGGTTTAGCGGTCAATGTTTGCGGAGCACTGTCAAGGTAGCGGTAACCTCCTTGATTTTCCAATATTTCCTGAAGCAGATAGGCTGATGCACCTCCTG
Organism: Robertkochia solimangrovi; assembly: GCF_007279655.1. Classification (GTDB taxonomy): domain Bacteria; phylum Bacteroidota; class Bacteroidia; order Flavobacteriales; family Flavobacteriaceae; genus Robertkochia; species Robertkochia solimangrovi. Next base: position 371,119 of record NZ_QKWN01000002.1, read on the forward strand.
GAACATCCTCATCGATCACTAACAGGCGATTGGTCTTTTTAAGGCTTTGAACCGTGTCATGATTAATATCAAAAGGCAGCAATGTCTGCGCATCTATTACTTCCGCATCGATATTCACTTGCTGAAGTTCTCTAGCCACACGTTCCACGATCCTGAGGGTTGAACCATATGAAACCAGAGTTATGTCGGTTCCTTCTTTAACGGTTTCCACGACTCCGATGGGAGTTTTGAATTCCCCGATATTATTGGGTAGTTTTTCTTTTAGTCGATAACCGTTCAGGCTTTCAATCACCAGTGCTGGCTCATCACTTTCCAAAAGTGTATTATAGAATCCTGCTGCTTTGGTCATATTTCTTGGCACAAGGATATACATACCTCTTAAAAGATGGATGAGTCCGCCCATTTGAGAACCGGCATGCCATATACCTTCCAGGCGATGACCTCGTGTACGAACGATCAATGGAGCCTTTTGTTTTCCCATGGTTCTGTAAAGCATGCTGGCAAGGTCATCACTTAAAACATGTAACGCATATAGGATATAATCGAGATACTGGATTTCAGCGATAGGGCGGAGTCCTCTAAGAGCAAGTCCGATTCCCTGACCGATTATAGTAGCTTCTCTGATTCCGGTATCAGCGATCCGATATTCACCAAACTTTTTCTGTAAGCCTTCAAGTCCTTGATTTACATCACCGATCGTACCGCTATCCTCACCGAAAATCAATGCTTTATCGTATTTGGTAAAGATCGATTCGAAGTTGTTTCTCAATACGATCCTTCCGTCTACTTCCTCGGCTTCAGCGTCATATTGAGGCGCTACTTCAGCAATGTTGGTTGCATTGGTACGGGTTTCACTGTATAGGTGCGAACTATAGTCGGGTTGTGTTCGGGTATAGAAAGTATTGATCCAGTTCAGAAGCGCTTCCTTTTCAGGAGTATCTTCTCCGGTAACATAGCGAAGTGATTGTCTGGCGGCACTGATCACATTTCTTTTTACCGGTTCCTCGATCGCAATAAGATCATTTTTGATCCTGTTTATAAAAACTTTGTTAATACTGGTGCCTGCCAGATCTCCCAGTAATTCTACCAGTCTTTTCTTATCTGCTTTGATCGGAGTAAGAAAATCACTCCAGGCTTGTTTTTTACCGTCACGTACCGCTTTTTTGATCTGTTTCTCAAGGTCGCTGAGTTCTTCTTCAGTAGCGATATCGCTTGCGATCATCCATTCCCTCATTTTGAGGTTGCAATCATGTTGCTTTTCCCATAGCAGGCGCTCCTCATCCTTGTAGCGCTCATGAGAACCCGAAGTAGAGTGTCCTTGAGGCTGGGTGAGTTCCACTACATGAATCAGCACAGGAACATGTTCTTCTCGTGCTATTTTAGAAGCTTTCTCATAGGTTTCGATCAGTGCAGGATAATCCCATCCTTTAACCACCATGATCTCCAATCCTTTTTCTTCCTCTGTACGTTGAAATCCTTTCAGGATCTCCGATATATTTTCTTTAGTAGTTTGATGCTTTGCGTGTACGGAGATACCGTATTCATCATCCCAGATACTGGTTACCATCGGGATCTGCATAACACCGGCTGCATTGATTGCCTCAAAGAAAAGGCCTTCAGAAGTACTGGCGTTACCGATAGTTCCCCAGGCAACTTCGTTTCCATTTACCGATAATCCTGATTGATCGATCTCCGCTACATTTCGAAAGATCTTCGATGCCTGAGCCAGCCCGACCAATCGAGGCATTTGCCCGGCAGTGGGAGAAATGTCAGGACTGCTGTTCTTTTGAGCAGTAAGATCATTCCAGGAACCATCCGGATTATTACTGGTGGTCAAAAAGTGACCTCCCATCTGCCTTCCGGCACTCATGGGTTCTTTTTCAATGTCTGTATGTGCATAAAGACCGGCGAAGAAATGGGTGATCTGTAATTCACCTATGGCCATCATAAAAGTTTGATCCCTGTAATATCCACTTCGGAAATCTCCGTTTTTGAAAGCTCTTGCCATTGCCAGCTGCGGGACTTCCTTTCCGTCTCCGAAAATTCCGAACTTCGCCTTACCGGTTAATACCTCGCGTCGGCCTAGCAGACTACATTCACGGCTGGTAACCGCTATCTTGTAATCGTTAAGCACCTGTTCTTTAAAATTTTCAAAGGAAATGTCGGGCTGTGTATTGGTCTTTGTTTGCATATGTAATTTGTGAGACGCTTACAAAAGTAGTTAAATTCAGTGGCTTATGCAATCGCAAAAAAGTAATAAAAATTAAAATTTATTAAAAATAATTCAATAATTTGAATATAATTTAAAATACTAAGCGATTTCAACTATTTCCTTGAAAATCATTCAATATTATTTTATTTAGACTAAATCGCTGATTCTGTTTTTATAACGAACTCAGAACCATTTTCGTGTAAATAATCCGGTTAGTGTTCTGGGACTGAGTGTAACGATAAAGCGTATGCGTTCATCATAACCCGGTTGAGCGATCTCCCACCCATTATTCGAATAGACCGGAAAATACAATTCAAAATAATCAGTTACCAGATTGAGCCTGATTCCGGAATCATAAACGAACTTTGCGTTTTCATTCTTATTTCTGATCACACCGATATCCCCATAGAGTTCGATCCACCGCCATAAATTAAATGAGGTGTTAGCGGTAGCAATCCAGTCGTTGGAGTAGGGGGTGTCTAATTTTGATTTGAAGCCCCCTTCCGCAACGATCAATTGCTGACTCCAGAGTCCGCTGCTTTCCGACCTACCGAAATAATCATAATCGAACAAGTAATCGGTAGGACGATCCAATGCAAAGCTGAAAAAATCTGAATTAGTTTCATTATAAATAAACTTTCCAGCAAAGAATCTCAGATTAAATTGGCGGTTGTTTTCAAACAGTCTTCGGTATTCCCAGTTTAATGAGATTTTCGCAAAAGAACTGGTCACCTGAACATCTGTAAACCATGCCTTGTAATTAATTATACCATTGTTGGAATAGATATACCGGGCATTGAAAACACTGTAATCAGGATCTGTATCGATCGATGGAGAATACTGCCTGATAACATTGACAAATCGCAAACTTAGAAATTCTCGTTCATTGGATCTCAGATCTTTATTCCTGAATCCAAAGGTCAGGGAAGGGGTGATCGTACTATATCGAAGATTCTGAGCATAATGGAAGGATGAACCGGTAAGTCCGGCATTGATGTAATACATATTGCCTTCCTGAAAATAACGTTTGAAATTAAGCCTTCCCGAGCCGGTAATCGCTTTTTCTTTTAAGGCATAAGACGGCTGAAGATCATAAATGAACGGTCGTTCCAAAAACGTCTTGTTATGAAGTCTGATCCCCGGTGTAAAACCATCATAGATATTATATCGGAAAACAGGTACATAAAAGATCTGATAGTAATCAGGGTCTTCTATATCCTTCATGAATTCAAATTTCAGTCGTTTGTTGGTAGAAAAGAAGCCACTGGTGGTTTTCCAGTTATCACGTTGATTCATCTCCGGAATTACCTTGTCATAATTAAGGGCAAGTTTCTTCACATTCTCTGAAGGAACCATGATGGTTTTTTCCGGTTCGACGTTTGTGATCCATTTTTTAAAAGTGATATGATTCTCATCATCGATACCAAAAAGTGTCATCGGAACATCGTTACCAGTCTTATTTTTGATGCTTACTAATAGAGAATCACCTTCTCTGGCATAATCTTTAATCTTAAAATCGATTCGCTTATTACTGTTCACATAGCTATCAAAGAACCAATCGATATTTTTAGAAGGAAAGGCCTGTAATACATTTTCAAAATCCATGGCGGTGGTATAGTTGCCCTTGAACTGGTTGTAATACGCCTTTAATCGTTCAGAAATATAGTCTTCTCCCAGATAATGGTCCAGATAGGAAAGTCCAACTCCGGCCTTGTACTTGTTTGCAATCTCCAGATTGAATTTTACGAGTTCATCGGTTGGCGTGACCAACGGTTGGTCTTGATTACGACGAACCATAAGCATATAAAGAAACGGATACTGATCATTAAAGTCCATTTTAGCAAAATGGAATCCCCGTAATAAAAAGCTATCAGATAAATTGCCTAGTAATTTCATATCCGGATAGTACTTTTCCACAAACTTCATCATAAGATAGGTCTGAATACCATCAGTAACCCATTTCTCTTTACGGTTATTCATAAATAAACTACTCTCCAGATAACTTCCCAGTGTGGTTTTTAACAGCTTAAGCTCGTATTGAAATTCTTCAGGAAACGGGCGTAGAAAAGAAGGTAATTGGTTAAGACCATACAGCGGATTATTTTTATAATCGATCTCACTGACCAGCAGTTTTTCGTGAGGATAACTTCCAAGCTCTTCATTGATGAAATCGATAACCTTTTCCGAGGAAACGGCACGGGTAACCAATGATATATTCTTTGAACTCAGGTCAGTGATCAATTCCATCTTATTATTCCTGAAGATTGAAAAGTTCCCCTGGCCCTTTTTTCTGAAGAACAGTTTGATGTCTCCCCGGTCTTTTCCTGTAACGGTTTCACGGGTGTACAGGTTTTCTTCGTTTTTTTCCACCAGATCCAGATCGCTGAACATCATATAGGATTCCGGATAGGTGAATTCTATCCGAACTCTTCGGTGTCTGGGATTGACATCATAAAGATTCTTGTTGCTGTACAGTTTCCAACCGTGATCATAGATCGCCGGCATCATATACCAATAACGCAAATTGAAATCACCGTCATCTGTAAAACCGTATCCGGTAAAAGAACTGTTAGGTAATTTGATCACATAAAAAAGCTGCAGTGTATATTCTTTCCCCGGATATACCGGATATTTCAATTGTACTCTTATAATATCCCCGGAAGGCATTCGCTCCCAGTCCAGGTAATCGAAATTACTATCGTTGATACTTCGGATATTTGTAATGCCTCGATCTTCTCTTTTGGCAAGATGCAGGTTCTTGTTGAATTCTTCTCCAAACCGTTTTGCAAGTGCTGTATTCTTGTTAGAAAATGAGTTGTTCCAATCATAGAAATAGATCTCATTGAGCGTATCATTGCTCTGGTTGTGGAAAACCAGTTTGTGCTCGATATTGATCTGATGGGTATTGGGTAATAAATGGGCCTTGATCTCATAACTGCTTTGAGAATATCCGGTGAAGACCAGCAAAAGCAACAAAAACAGAATGTATGGGACGGAAGGTTTAGACATTAAAGTTCAATACACAATTAAACATTCGGAATCGCTCGTATCAGGCGGTATACAAGGAATTCTTGCTTGCTTGCAATTATAGGCAAAAAAATCATAAAAATTATGGATTCGTATACAGAATATTGTAATTTCAATTGCATTTAAAAGCAAAAAGCAAATGAAGATTACTTTGTTAGAAAATACCGAATATGCCAATTTCTACGCAACTTATATCAATGCCCTTGGAAATGTGGAGTTAGTACCGGAATTAAAATCCAGAATGGTCGCTTTCAGTAAGTTGATGAAAAAGATACCCGAGGAAAAAATGTACTATTCCTATGCGAGAAATAAATGGACGCTAGCTGAATTGATTTTACATATTATCGACGCCGAACGTATTTTTCAAACACGGGCGCTTTGGTTTGCGCGACATGGTGAGCAGGAACTTCCGGGATTTGACCAGGATGATTTTGTAAAGAATTCATTTGCCGCAAGACGTACTAAAGAAAGTCTTTTAAAAGAATATTTGTCAGTTCGGGAAAGTTCGATACGGTTATTTCAGTCCTTTAATGATGAGGCGCTTCAATTCAAGGGTGTCGCCAATGGTTCAGTGATGTCGGTAAGGGCTGTCGGATTTATCATCAGCGGACATCAGCTTCACCATGAATTTGTTATTAAAGACAAATATCTCAATTCCTGAGGTTTAACATATATTATCATTATTTTAAAATTTCAATAACGGGGGTTGTATATAAGGATGGTTATATTATTGATGAACTGAATTGTTAAACATCAAAATATAAATTATGAAACGAATCGCAATATTAGCAACAAACGGATTTGAAGAAATAGAACTCACCTCACCACAAAAGGCATTATTGGATCAAGGTTGGAAAGCCGAAGTGGTCAGTCCACAAAAGGACACTATAAAGTCCTGGGATCACACCGATTGGGGAACGACCTTTAAAGTGGATAAGCCGTTATCGCAAGCCAATGCAAAAGATTATGATGCATTATTGTTACCCGGAGGGGTGATCAGTCCTGATGCACTGCGAATCGATGAAGACGCTTTGATCTTTATTCGGGATTTCTTCAAACAGCATAAACCGGTGGGAGCGATCTGTCATGGTCCGTGGTCTCTGATCAACGCTGGTGTTGTAGATGGAAGAACAATGACATCTTACAAGTCTATTCGAAAGGATCTGGAGAATGCCGGAGCGTTATGGGTAGATCGGGAAGTGGTTGTAGATGAAGCACTGGTAACCAGCAGAAACCCGGATGATCTTCCGGCTTTTAATAAAAAGCTTGTCGAAGAAATCAAAGAAGGAAAGCATACCTTGCAGCAGGCATAAAATGATAGATCCATCGATAAAAAAACCCTTCAAAGTGAAGGGTTTTTCTATGTTATACGGTTAAATCGAAAATCTGTTGCCAGCTAACGATAACCTGTTTAATCCTCGTCGTCTTCGTCCGGGATCTGTAATTCATCTGTGTTTATAGAATCGTCGTGATCGAATCCTTCATCATCATCATCTTCAAAATTCTCCATGGAATTAGCGAGTTTGGTACTTACCTTAACCAGGTATATGGTGTCGTCTGTCCTCACTTCAACCGCTTCGATGGTTTCGTTATTTGCATTTTTAAACCTTATGATGTCATCATCACCATATCCATCGGGATATTTCTCCACCAACATTGTCAGGATCTCATTGGTAAGTTTCTTATAATCAACAATTACTCGTCTCATAAATGATTATTTATTCAGTGCTAAATGTAAAAGAAAAAAAATATTATAATCAAGTATTTCCATTAAAAATTACATGCCTAATAAGTAAGCGAAAATTAATGGAGCTACAATGGTGGCGTCAGATTCAATAATGAATTTTGGTGTATCGATATCGAGTTTACCCCAGGTGATCTTTTCGTTAGGAACAGCTCCGGAATAAGATCCGTAACTGGTCGTCGAATCAGAGATCTGGCAGAAATAGCTCCAAAAAGGAATATCATGCATCTCCATGTCCTGATAAAGCATAGGGACTACACATATCGGGAAATCTCCGGCAATACCTCCACCGATCTGAAAGAATCCGATTCCATTGTCTGAATTCTTCATATAGTAATCTGCGAGGTAGGTCATATACTCGATACCGCTTTTCATGGTTGTAGCCTTCAATTCTCCCTTCATCACGTAAGACGCAAAGATGTTACCCATGGTACTGTCTTCCCAGCCTGGTACAACGATCGGCAGATTCTTTTCTGCGGCTGCATACATCCAGGAATCCTTAATGTCGATTTCATAATACTCTTCAAGTACTCCGGAAAGTAACATTTTATACATGAACTCATGAGGGAAATAGCGCTCACCGGCCTCATCAGCTTCCTTCCAGATCTTATAAATATGTTTTTGCAATCTTCTGAAGGCTTCCTCTTCAGGGATACAGGTATCTGTAACCCGGTTAAGTCCTTTTTCCAAAAGCGCCCATTCTTCCTTCGGAGTGAGGTCCCGATAATTAGGAACCCTCTTATAATGACTGTGTGCCACCAGGTTCATAATGTCTTCCTCGAGGTTGGCGCCCGTACATGAAATTATCTGCACCTTATCCTGACGGATCATTTCGGCAAAGATTTTACCGAGTTCAGCGGTACTCATTGCTCCTGCAAGAGTGACCATCATCTTTGCACCTTTATCAAGCTGTTCTTCATAGGCCTTGGCGGCATCTACGAGTGCAGCTGCATTGAAATGCAGATAATATTTTTCAATAAATGAAGTGATTGCTCCTTGTTGATTACTCATCGTCATCTGAATTTTTTGAATTCGCGTATTTAAATTTATAAGCTAACATCTTATAATACAATTTTGCAGCAAGAAAATCTGAAGATTTTTCCTGACTGTTCGGGCAAAGCTCTACGATATCGAAGCCTACCACATTCTTTTGTTTGAAAACCTGTTTAAGATAATACAGGGTTTCATACCAAAGTAAGCCACCCGGTTCCGGGGTTCCTGTCGATGACATGATCGAAGGATCAAAAGCATCAAGGTCGAAGGTGATGAAGACATTTTCAGTCATCTGACTGATGGAATCGTCTATCCAATCATCATCCTGTACCATTTTATTCGCGAAATAAGTCTGATCCTCCACCATATTATCAACTTCAGTAATATCCATACTGCGGATGCCGACCTGTATCAATTTGGTATTCTGACTAGCTTCATAAACTGCACAAGCGTGATTGCATTTACTTCCATCATACGATTCACGAAGGTCTGCATGTGCATCGATATGTAAAACTGTAAGATCCTTGAACGAATCGTTAAATGCACGTATGGAACCGATCGATATGGAATGTTCCCCTCCAAACAGGGTTACGAACTTATCCTGTTTAATATAATTTTTGGTGATCTTATAAACCGCTTCCACCATTTTTTCCGGAGTACTGTTCTCGGTGATCGGTGGAGCCAGATAGATTCCTTTACGATAAGGCTCAGAACGAGTCTCTATATCATATCGCTCCATATTTTCTGATGCGTCCAGAAAAGCTTCAGGGCCTTTATCAGCGCCTTTTTGCCAAGTACTCGTACCGTCATAAGGAACAGGGATAAGTACAACCTGAGCGTCGTCTAATCTACCGTACTTCTCCGGAATACCAGCGTAAGTTCTCTTATTCATTGTAACCTAAAATTTGTAAAAAATCTTTAGCAGTTTGTTGTTCCGAAAATAATTTAGTGGTCAGATTACCTTCTTCATCCCGGTCGATCAGAATATGCTTCGGAGTAGGAATCAGGCAGTGCTGTAATCCGCCAAAGCCTCCGATAGTCTCCTGATAGGCACCCGTATTGAAGAATCCGATATATAAAGGCTTATTCTTATTGAACTTAGGCAGATATATGGCGTTCATATTCTGCTCTGAATTGTAATAATCATCACTGTCACAGGTGAGTCCGCCTAAAAGCACACGCTCGTACTCATCATTCCAGCGGTTTACAGCAAGCATGATAAAACGTTTGCTGATCGCCCAGCTGTCAGGAAGCGTGGTGATGAACGAAGAGTCGATCATATTCCATTTCTCACGATCGTTCTGTTGTTTTTGATATAATACCTCATAAATGGCACCACCGCTTTCTCCAACGGTGAAACTTCCGAATTCAGTAAAGATATTTGGTACAGGGACATCCGCTTCCTCACAGGCAACTTTGATCTGGTTGATGATCTCATCCACCATGTACATATAATCATATTCGAAGGCCAGAGAGTTTTTGATCGGAAAACCACCACCTATATTCAGTGAATCAAGGGTAGGACAGATCTTTCTAAGCTGAATATATACTTTCAGACATTTTAAAAGTTCATTCCAGTAATAGGCTGTATCCCTGATTCCTGTGTTGATAAAGAAGTGTAACATTTTTAAGGAAACCTTCTTATTATCTTTGATCTCTCTGTTGTAGAAAGGAACGATGTTCTTATATCCGATGCCAAGCCGACTGGTATAGAATTCAAATTTTGGCTCTTCCTCAGAAGCGATACGGATACCTACATTGAATTTTTCATGGATCGCTTCGTCGAGGAGGCTTAACTCTTCGTAATTATCGATCACCGGAATACATTTTTTATGAGAATCATTGATCAGTGACGCGATGTTCTCGATATACTTATCTCGTTTGAATCCGTTACAGATAACGTAATTGTCTTTGGAGAGTTTTCCTTGCGCTATTAAATTTTTGACAATGTCAATATCGTATGCAGAGGAGGTTTCTATATGAATATCATTTTTCAGGGCTTCGTTTAGTACGTGGGCGAAATGTGAGCTTTTTGTACAGTAACAATAATGATACTTCCCTTTATAATCATGCTTTTCGATCGCTTCTTTAAACCAGAACTTTGCCCGTTTAATATTATTCGATATCTGTGGTAAATAGTTGAATTTCAAAGGAGCGCCGTATTGTTCAACCAATGACATCAGGTCGATTCCGTGAAATTTAAGATGATTATCTTCAAGGGTGAACTCCTCCTGAGGGAAATAGTAGGTTTGATCGATAAGATCTATGTATTTGGTCTTCATTCTTACCTTTTTGTAATTTTAAAAATAAATAAATGATCTGATAATAAGATAACGTTAAAAAATAAAAATGGTATCAGATCCTCAAATAGGCAAGATATTTTGAGGCTAATTGAATAGCTTTGAGCGTCGTATTAAAATTGGAAGTAATGGCAATAGCCCGGGTACCCTCCTGAAGAGCAATACGCTGAAACGGCTTCCAATTTTCAGCATATCCGGAAAAATAATTAAACTTCATCCGCTTAACTAATGCGACTACAAAAATGAATATTTTTTAAAAATATCCCAACAAAAAATGAATTAATTGTAGTATTCTAACGCATTAATTAACAGTGACTTATCAACAGTTACGTCAATTGCAGGCTTTCCGATATCTTCGAGAAGTACAAAATTTACATTTCCGGAAAGATTCTTTTTATCGAATTTCATCAATCCGATGATCTGTTCGAAATCCTCTTTTGAGATCTGGACTTTTTCAAAATAATTAGTGATGGTTTCATTGATGGAGTCTAGCGTCTTCGCATCAAGTCCTAAAAGTTCATGTGACAGATAAGACTCCATGATCATCCCTGCAGCGATAGCTTCTCCATGAAGTAAGCTTTCCCGGTCTTCACTTTTTAAGAAGTAGGTTTCGATAGCATGTCCGAGTGTATGTCCGAAATTGAGAATCTTCCTGAGGTTGCTTTCCCTGATATCCTGGATCACCACATTATTTTTAATGCCCACAGAATGATGGATGAGACCTTCAAGTTCAGAGGCGTCGAGTTTCTCAAGATGTTTCAGGCGTTCCCAATATGCGGCATCTGCGATAAGACCATGCTTGAGGATTTCAGCAAGTCCACTACGCATTTCCCGTGGGGGCAGTGTGTTCAGGTATACCGGGTCTATGATGACCATTACCGGTTCGATGATAAGTCCGACCTGATTCTTTAGGGTGCCGAGATCAACGCCTGTTTTCCCGCCAACAGAGGCATCGACCATAGAAAGCAAGGTGGTGGGTACATTGACGAAATCTATACCTCGCATAAAACAGGATGCTATGAAGCCACCCATATCTGTAATAACGCCACCGCCTAGATTGATCATCAGTGCTTTTCGGTCTGCGCCCAACTCAGAAAGGGTGTCCCAAACCAATCCGCAAGTTGAGAGTTGTTTGTTGATCTCTCCCGATTCCACTTCAATGACTTCAATTGGAAGTGTAGTCTTTAAATATTGAAGAAAAATAGCAAGACAGTGCTCATGAGTGTTTTCATCTACTAAAACGAAGATTCCGGAATAGGAACTTTCTGCTATCCAGTTGTTTAAGTTTTCGTATCCGAATTGATTAAAATGAACAGTGCTGCTTACACTTTTGATAGACTCCAACATTTATAACAATATTATTGATGTGTCTGGCAAAATAACAGCATTTTCATTTAAAAATGTAGAATTTCAAATACTATATTTGCGCAAAATTTAGAAATCAGCATGGATAAGATCTTTAATAACACAGAGATCGCTTTCAGAACGAAAAGTGACTCAGAACTTGAACGGGCTTATTTTTTATTCCGAATGATCGCCAATCAGCCCCTTGTGCGTATCGGAACCGCTGTAACCAATTTTGCCATTAAGGCACATTTACCGGTTGAAGGCCTGATCAGAGCCACGGTCTTTGATCATTTTTGTGGTGGTGTTAATGAAAAAGACTGCCTGAAAACAGTGGATGCGATGTATGAAGTGGGTGTGAGTTCAGTGTTGGATTATTCGGTAGAAGGAAAGGAAACCGATAAGCAATTCGATGACGTAACAGAGCGCACTATAAAGATCCTGGAATTTGTTAAAGAGAAAGATGCTATTCCATTCGCAGTCTTCAAGCCTACCGCGATTGGAAGATTCGATCTGTACCGAAAGGTAGGGGATGAAGAGAAATTGTCGGCGGAGGAAAAGGCTGAATGGGACCGTGTTCTTAAGCGTTTTGACCTTATCTGCAAGAAAGCGCATGATCTGGATGTAGCGCTTTTGATCGACTCTGAAGAAAGCTGGATGCAAAAGGCTGCTGATGATGTGAATGAGGAAATGATGCGTCGCTACAACAAAGAGAAGGCTATCGTTTACAATACCCTTCAACTTTATCGGTGGGATCGATTGGATTATCTGAAAGAATTATACGCAAAAGCTGAAAAAGAAGGTTTCTATATCGGAATGAAGCTTGTCAGGGGTGCTTATATGGAAAAGGAGAATGACAGGGCTGAAGAGAAAGGATATCCTACACCGATCTGTGCTTCGAAAAAGGCAACGGATGATAATTATAATGAAACCGTTCATTTTATTATGGAACGACTGGATCGTATCGCGGTATTTTTAGGCACTCACAACGAAGATAGCACCTATTTGATGATGCGGCTTATGAAGGAAAAAGGAATTCCTTCAAATGATCCGGGAATTTGGTTCGGACAATTATATGGAATGAGTGATCATATTACCTTTAATCTTGCCGCAAATGGATATAATGTAGCAAAATATCTCCCATTCGGACCGGTTCGTGATGTGATGCCATACCTGATCAGGAGGGCTGAAGAAAATACTTCGGTTGCGGGTCAGACCACGCGTGAACTAAGTTTACTCACAGAAGAAAGACGCAGAAGAAAATTGTGATCCCCGATTATTCGAGGATCATAATCTTCTTGATTTCAGCGATACTGTCACAACGATCTACGGTTAAGGCTACTTCTTTTTCAGCCATATAACCACTGATGTAATAAGATTTACAGGGATCGGTTTCAGTATTGCTTTTGGAAAAATCTACAGTTCCGTCGAGAAGTACGGTGTCGATCTGTTCTTTTAAAATTATTTTATTATCGATAAGTTGTCGGACCTCGGGAGAAAAAGTCATTTGTTTTTCCCGCAGGTCTTTCAATACTCTGCAATTGGGAAAGTAACAAAACTCAACTTTCTTTTCTTTCATGAAATAAGCGACAATGACCAATCCGATCGATAATCCGATCAGGAAAAAACCAAGTTTTTTGAGAAAAGGCATATTAGAAAATCAATAGGTTAATATCACGATAGGATAGATCAAACCATTCAGCAACTGCCTTACTGGTCAGAATTCCGTGGTAAAAGTACAAACCATTTCGCAAACCCTTATCAAATCTTAAAGAATGTTCAAGTCCGCCATCTTCACCTATTTTAAGTAAATAAGGCGTAAAGATATTGCTGATAGAAACGGAAGCGGATCGGGAATAACGGGCTGGAATATTAGGAACGCAATAGTGAATGACCCCATGTTTAACAAAGGTCGGCTTGTCATGGGTGGTCACTTCGCTGGTTTCAATACAACCTCCCATATCGATGCTCACATCGATTAGCACCGATCCATTCTTCATATTCTCCACCATCGATTCTGAAACCAGGACGGGAGCGCGATCGACACCTCGGACGGCACCTATCAACACATCGCAGCGTTTCAGGGCTTTAAGAAGGTTTTTAGGTTGTAGGGTAGAGGTATATAATAAACGATTAAGGTTCGTTTGCAGGGTTCGGAGTCTTGTGATCGAATTATCGAATACTTTTACATTAGCTCCGAGTCCCAAAGCGGATCTTGCTGCAAATTCCCCGACGGTTCCGGCGCCGAGAATCACTACATCCACTGGTGGAACTCCGGTAATATTCCCAAACATGAGTCCGTTTCCTTTATTGACATTGGTCATCAATTCCGCCGCGATTAGCACAGAGGCTGTGCCGGCAATTTCACTAAGGGCTCTTACTGCTGGATAATTTCCATCTTCGTCCTTAATGAATTCAAAGGCCAATGCTGTGACTCTTCTTTTTGCCAGCTCTTCAAAGTATCTCTTGCTTTGAGTCTTGATCTGCAGGGCGGAGATAATGATGGTTTGTGGGTTAACATAAGCCAGTTCCTTGATGGAAGGAGGCTCTACTTTTAAAAGAATAGGGCAGGAGAATACCTTTTTGGTATCTGATGTAATTTCAGCACCGGCATTACTATATTCAATATCACTGTAATTAGCTCCTTCCCCCGCATTTGACTCAACGATTACGCGATGGCCATGAGCGGTAAGAGCATTTACTGCGTCAGGGGTGAGGCATACACGACTCTCCTGATAGGAACTTTCCTTGGGGATCCCAATAAAAAGTTGTCCTTTTTGCTTTAAAATCTCTAGGGTTTCTTCCTGGGGTATTAGTTCCTGCTTGGTAAACGGTGAACTTGGATACGACATCAGCGGTTAATTAAAAACTCTAATTTAACTAAAGTTTTTAAGACTGGTAAAACTTAGCCTCTTTTTCAAGGTGTTTTTCTTCCTCTTCATATTTCTTAAGTTCCAGATCGATCTCTTTCAGGTCAATACCGTGAACCACTTTATCAAAAAGTTTTAGACGGATAAGGTAAACCACAGGAATAACAATCATCATTACCGGTATAATGTAGTAGAATTCCATCTCATCCACATATTTAATATCGATATTAACTACTGTTATAGTCTGAAATATAAACATGCTTATCGGTATCAGAATAACATGATACCACCAATGTTTACAAGTGAGGAACCATATGATTGCTAAGTAAAGCGGCACGAATTTGTTGAGAAATACCCAGGCAAAGACCTGTACGCTTTCATTATAATTGCTTTCAAAAGTAAAAAAAGGAGTCTCCCATACCTTTACATCAGGTATGCCTTCATATAAATAGAATATATAGGGAGAAATAGCAATCACAAAGGCAACCAAACTTCCCAACCATAAGGATTTGGAGCCTTGTTGCTTAAGGTTAGTTGGTAATTGGGACATAGTTGTAGGTTTAGTAATTAATAATTTGGGTTAAAATTACATCCCTCAAATATAAATTGTATATACTTAAAAACAAAAAAAACTGATAATCGGTATGAATTATCAGTTTTTCTACAATATTGTTAGTATTTTTTATCCTTATGCTCCAGGAATGATTTTTATCTTGTTACGGTCAATTCCCTGGTGAGTTTGATATAAACTATCCTCATCAGCTACACTGTTAGGGGAACAGGAAATTAAAGAAGTTGAAAGTAAAGCAATAGCAAATACAGCGAAAGTAATTTTTTTGATAGACATGATATTAGTTTTTTTGGTTTTCAGTTGTTCAAACATAGCCAAAAAAAAAATATGGATAATAAAAACCTTTGTCGTATATTAGGTGTTTTTTTTAACATACAACGATTTGGGGTCTAGTAAATCGGGGTGAAATTAGAGATTCAGGAAATCAAAACCTCTCTTTTTCCGTTAAAAAGCACTTTTATCTCGATTAACGACACCTCGTTCGATAAAATGTCAGAAATTCTTTCGGGCCACTCAATAAGACAATACTGACCACTATCCAGGTATTCATCTAACCCTATATCATATGCATCTGAAGAATTTTCGAGTCGATAGAGGTCAAAATGATATATTGAACCCTCTTCTCCTTCATATTCATTCACTAGTGAGAAGGTTGGACTTGATACAATATCTTCACTTCCCATCGCTTTAACCAGGGCTTTTATCAGGGTTGTTTTACCGGCCCCCATCTTGCCTTTAAAGAGTACCGTTTTATATTTCAGTAGGTCCAGGATCTTAGCAGCGGTTGCATTAACTGTATCCAGTTCATATACAATTGTATTCATAGCAGGTATATAAGCTTAATGTTTATAAGTAATTTTTGTTATAATATAGAATATATACTATATTGGTTGTCAAATACAGCATTATGACATTTGCAAAGTTATTATATAATCGAATCTTATTCGTTGATTTTCTAATAATTAATAGCGTAGTTTTCTTCGCAATGGCCCTGTTTATTTTCTTTTTAATACCACCGGGCTCGAATTGGGGTGATGCACTGTATAGTGTACCTGAAACACGTCAGGATCTTTGCATTGTTATCCTGCGTATATCCTTGTTGCATTTTCTGGCGATCTGGTTCTTTACCGAATCCGGCAGGTGGCGATATGTGATTTTACCAACCTTTACACTTCTCAGTTTTCAGGTATTTCAAATGATCGTATTACTGCTGAGACTTGATTTTGGTGGGGTTCTGATCGGTTTGTCAGTGGCCTCTAATAATATACTCTTGCTTTTCGCTTCATGGCAGGTTGGTTATTACAAATTCTCTTTGCAGCAAAAATTGCATTTAAATTCTGTGAACCTGCCAATGATCAATGATCTTCAAAAAGAGTTGACAGAGTTTCGTAGAATCTATCAAAAACTGAAGGATGTGAAGTTGGAAGAAAGTACGTTATCAGAATTGATCGCTGAATTTACCCGGCAAAGCAGCAGGATGAACCTGATCAGAACTTTCAGTCATGACGCTCCAGTTTCTGGTATGCGTCGGCGAACTGGTATAGTTGTTTCTTTAATTATGATTCTGCTGCCTGTAGCAGTAATACTTCAGAAGGTTATTAAGGTGTCAGCAGCGTCCATTCCGTTTCAGGAACTATTGATGACGCCTTCCTTTTACCGGCCTGAAGTCCAATCGGAGTGGTTTTTGTTCAATCTATCAATGGTATTACCGATGAGTATCTGGTTCTTTATTTCGAAGCATTGGTGGAAGTATGTTATACTGGTGCCGCTCACCATTTTTTTGTTTCAATACTCCGAGCTATTAGTAAATCAGGATGGGATCACTAACACAAGTGAAATAGTATTTATCCTTCCTCTTATGCTTTTAATACTTGGTAAAATGCTGATAATTTCCTTTAAAGTCAATCAATATGTAGCAGTGAGAGAGTTTTACCATCTCATCGAGGTCTCTCTTAATAAAAAACTGATCAATTTCACTCTAAAAAAGAAAAGAAACCATTTGCTGCATGAGGAATTCTGCAGGCTAAAACATGAAGGGGAGGGGTTGGCTTTAGAAGATTATTTGCAAGAATTAGAGTCCCTGAAGTACAGAATCAGGGAGTGGGAGGAATAAGAAAACCAGGAACTATGCCTGGTTTTCCTCTTCTATCTTTAATTTGGTCTTTTCGATCTCCTTGTTGAGTTTCTCAGCAAGGGCCTTAAGATCTTCATTATGTAAGGCTTTGATCTTAGCATCAATTACCGCTTCGATCTCATCCAGGCTCATTTCCTGTGGACCTTTGTCCTCAGTTTCAACCCCAAACATATTTCCTTTCCCGGTCACGATCCAGTTAATATTTACAAAGGGGTACTTTTCTACGATTCTTTCCAGAATATCACTTCCTACAGAGGCATTGTTCTTTTTCATTCGGAGGGTATATCCATTTGAGGCTCCAATGGACATATCAAACTGTCTGGCACTCATCCCCAAAGATTTTATTATAGAAAAAATCCGATCAATTGCTTTTGCCATGATATTTTTTTAAAAGTTTTTTTCAAAAATAGAAAAAAATCTATATACTTGTAGAACCAAATCCAATTAAAACAAATTAATTAACCTGTTTATGCCTATCTTACCACTAAACATTGAGAATTTCAATGGCAAAAAACTGATGTTTTTGCTCACATTGAAGGAGTATAGGGAGCCAGATTATATCGCTTTCTATATGGACGAATCAGACAACCTGTTCTTTCAGGGTACCGATGGTATGCTCCCTTTTGAGGAACTTCCTGTGTTAGCGACAATTGCGCTCTATGAATGTCTTCCTTTTGAGGTTAAGAATACCCCGGAATATTTACATGTTCCCATGAGATTTATTGTTGAAGATTACTTAAAAGTAGTTTTTGGTAAAAAAATCAACCAAAGAGGCTAAACTTTTTTGTGTCGCCACTTCATCATCATATATGTAGAAGTTAGTCGACAAAAAGCGAGTATTTTAGTCCGGTCCTGATAAATTCTATTTTTCGGGCCGGGATTGTTATGTCTGAATTCGACGTATTGCAAAACATTATCAGACCACGCGTATTACACAGATTTATAATCATTTCTAACGAATGATCGAAAAATAACGATAAGACCTGTTTCCTATATTTTCATACAAGAAACAGGTTTTTTATTTTGGATTCAGTACTACAAAAGGAATGATCATCTCCTCCAGCGAAATTCCACCATGTTGGTAGGTGTTCTTATAATAACTTACATAATGATTGTAGTTGTTGGGATATGCAAAAAACAGATCATCCTTGGCAAAGATGAAAGAACTACTCATGTTGATAGAGGGAAGGTGAATTTCTGCAGGACGTTTTACCGCATAGACCTCTTTATCTTCATAGGTCAGACTCTTTCCTGTCTTATAGCGTAAGTTCAGGCTTGTATCTCTGTCTCCGATCACCTTTGAAGGATTCTTCGCGTTTATAGTACCATGATCGGTCGTGATCAATAATTTAAAGCCAAGACGTTGTGCCTGTTGTATGATCTCCAGCAACGGAGAGTTTTTGAACCAGCTTAACGTAAGGGAACGGTAAGCTTTATCATTGGAAGCGAGCTCCTTTACCACCTCCATCTCTGTTTTAGAGTGAGAGAGCATGTCGACAAAATTATAAACGACAACCGTCAGATCATTGTTCTTTTGGCTGGTGAAATTTTGTGCGAGATGTTTTCCTGCTCTTAAACTGGAAATTTTATGATATTCCCAATTGATCTTTAATCCAAGTCTCCGGATCTGGCGCTCCAGAAAATCGGATTCATGCATATTCTTGCCGCCCTCATCAGTGTCGTTCTTCCAAAGGTCCGGGTGTAATTTTTCCATTTCCAAAGGCATCAATCCTGAGAAAATTGCATTTCTGGCATATTGTGTAGCAGTAGGGAGTATGCTGTAATAGGAGGTTTCTGATTGTTTTTTATAGTAATTCGTAATAACTGATTCAAAAGCTTTCCATTGATCATACCTTAGATTATCGATAACAACGAGTAAAATAGGTTTGTCATCCTTAAATTCCGGTACCACCAGTTCCTTGAAAAGTGTATGTGACATTACGGGCGCATCTTCATCCTCGAACCAGCCAGGATATTGTTTTTCGATGAATTTTCCGAATTGACGATTCGCTTCGATCTTTTGAGATTCTAGGATTTCGATCATACCTACATCTTCGATGTTCTCCAGCTCCATTTCCCAGTAGACCAGCTTTCGATACAGATCAGACCATTCTTCATGATTATTCACCATCGCAAGATCCATGGCGATTTTTCTGAATTCCTGTTGATAACTGGAAGTTGTCTTTTCTGAAACCAGCCTGGAATGGTCCAGGTTCTTTTTGAGACTCAATAAAATTTGATTCGGATTTACAGGCTTGATAAGATAATCGGCGATCTTTGAGCCAATCGCTTCCTCCATTATATATTCCTCTTCGCTCTTTGTGATCATCACCACAGGAAGGTTTGGTCTTTTCGCTTTTATTTCACTTAATGCTTCCAACCCGCTTAAACCCGGCATGTTCTCATCCAGAAAGATAATATCATAATTCTTTCGGTCAACCTCCTCAACAGCATCCGCTCCGCTTTTACAGGTATCCACACGGTAATTTTTATCTTCTAAAAACATGATGTGTGGCTTCAGCAGATCGATCTCATCATCAACCCAAAGTATGTTTATTTCATTCATTCTATTGATGTATATTTGTATTTAACATTTACAATCCTAAAGTTTGAATACGACTAACAAACTAAAAATATTCAACGACCCAATTTACGGTTTTATTACTATTCCTAACGAACTTATCTTCGATCTCATCGAACATAAATATTTTCAGCGTTTACGCAGAATTTCACAAATGGGATTATCCTATCTGGTATATCCCGGAGCACATCATACGCGGTTTCATCATGCGATTGGTTGTATGCACCTGATGGCCAAAGCAATTCAGGTATTGCGATTTAAACAGATTGAGATCAGTGAAACAGAAGAAAGAGCCTTGTTAGCGGCCATTCTTCTGCATGATATAGGGCATGGT
Source organism: Robertkochia solimangrovi (assembly GCF_007279655.1). Taxonomy (GTDB): domain Bacteria; phylum Bacteroidota; class Bacteroidia; order Flavobacteriales; family Flavobacteriaceae; genus Robertkochia; species Robertkochia solimangrovi. Next base: position 391,229 of record NZ_QKWN01000002.1, read on the forward strand.
CCTTTTTCTCATGCCATGGAGCACAGTATTGTGAATGGTGTTTCGCATGAACATATCTCTTTGAAGTTCATGGAGGCACTCAATGAGGAAATGCATGGGCAGCTTGATCTTGCTATTGAAATTTTCAAAGGAGTCTATCACCGAAAGTTCATGAATCAGTTGATCTCCGGTCAATTGGATATGGATCGGGCAGATTACCTGAAAAGAGATAGTTTCTATACCGGTGTTTCTGAGGGGAATATCAATTCTGAAAGGATCATTACCATGTTGAATGTAGTAGATGATCATCTGGTCGTAGAAGAAAAAGGGATCTACTCCATAGAGAAGTTTCTGGTCGCAAGAAGATTGATGTATTGGCAGGTTTATCTACATAAAACAAGCCTGGTTGCCGAACAATTACTAATAAAGGTATTAAAAAGAGCCAAAGAGCTCATCGATAAAGGTGTGGAAGTACCTGCTGACAAGACTTTGAAATTTTTCATGGACAATCATATCGGACTGGAATCTTTCGATCGTAATACCCTGGAGATTTTTTCCGGCCTTGATGATGTAGATATCATGTCTGCCATGAAAAAATGGCTGGATCATGAAGATTTTGTCTTAAAGAGCCTTTCGGCCATGTTATTGAATCGTGATCTGCTACGAATCCGGGTAAAAAAGAAAGAAATCAGTGAAGCGCGTATTGAGGAAGCGATGAAGTTCTGTATGGAGCGATATAACCTGTCTGAACAAGAGGCCTCTTACTTTGTTTTTACTGGTGAAATTAGGAATCAGGCCTATAATCTGGAGAAACAGAACATATTGATCCTTATGAAATCAGGTAAAATCAAAGATGTGGCAAAAGCCTCAGATCAATTCAATATTAAAGCCCTTTCCAAGCCCGTCACCAAATATTACCTGTGTCATCCTAAATAATAAATTGCATTTTTTTATACTTTTGCGTCGAAATGAAATTTACAGCAGCACAAATAGCAGGTATACTGGAAGGTGAAATTGTAGGAGATCCGGAAATCGAGGTCTCGAAACTTTCCAAAATAGAAGAAGGGGAGGAAGGTACCCTTACATTTTTAGCAAATCCGAAATATACTCCTTATATATATACGACCAAGGCATCTATTACTATTGTGAACCGGACATTCGAACCGGAACATGAATTGGAAACGACCCTGATCAAGGTAGATGATGCTTATAAAGCATTCTCCAAATTACTGGAGTATTACAATATGGTCAAGATGAATAAGACCGGAATCGAGAGTCCGGTTTTTATTGCAGAATCTGCAGATTGCGGAGAAGGTATCTATGTAGGAGCCTTCACTTACATCAGTGATAATGCAAAGATCGGAAAGAACGTTAAAATCTATCCGAACGTTTATATCGGAGATAATGTTACCATCGGTGACAATGTCTTCATCTTTGCAGGAGCGAAGATATATTCTGAATCGGTTATCGGAGACAACTGTGTAATACATAGTGGTGTTATCCTGGGAGCAGATGGTTTTGGATTCTCCCCTGATGAGAACGGAGAGTTCCAGAAGGTTCCACAGACCGGTAATGTAATTCTGGAAGATCATGTAGAGATCGGTGCCGGAACTACTATCGACAGAGCTACACTCGGATCAACCGTGATTCGCAGAGGCGTTAAACTGGATAATCAGATCCAGATCGCTCACAATGTCGAAATCGGTGAAAATACCGTAATCGCTGCTCAGACAGGAATTGCCGGTTCCACAAAGGTGGGTAAGAATTGTATGATCGGTGGACAAGTTGGAATCGTTGGTCATATTATTATAGGTGACCGCGTTCGTATCCAGGCACAAACAGGAGTTCACAGAAATGTAAACGATGATGAAGTGATACAGGGATCCCCTGCCTTGAATCTTGGCGATTATAATAAATCGTATGTGCACTTTAAGAATCTTCCTAAGATCGTAGAAACTATTCGTAAAATAGAAAAAGCAAATAAAGATGAGTGATCAAACCGTCAAGCAGCGTACTATCGCTAAGGAGGTTACTTTAAACGGTGTCGGACTGCATACCGGTAAAGAGGTGAGCATGACCCTGAAACCAGCCCCTGTAAATCACGGTTATGCCTTTAAACGTATTGACCTTGAAGGTCATCCTGTTATTGAGGCCGATGCTAATTACGTTGTGAATACGCAACGTGGAACCAACCTTGAGAAAAAAGGAGTAAAGATTCAGACCTCTGAACATGTTCTTGCCGCAGTGGTAGGAATGGATATCGATAATATTCTGATCGAAATGGATGCTGCTGAGCCACCTATTATGGACGGTTCTTCCAAATATTTCGTTGAAGCTATCGAGAAAGCGGGAATTGTTGAGCAAGAGGCTGAACGTGAAGAATATGTAGTTACTGATGTGATCAGCTATACCGATGAGGAATCAGGTAGCGAAATTACTGTGATCCCTGCCGATGAATATCAGGTGACCACGATGGTTGATTTCGGAACTAAAGTATTGGGTACTCAGAATGCCACCCTCAAAAAAATGGCTGATTTTAAAAATGAAATCTCCGATTCGCGTACATTCAGTTTCTTACATGAGATCGAAACCCTTCTGGAGCACGGATTGATCAAAGGAGGAGACCTTAATAATGCCATTGTATATGTAGACAAGGAACTTTCAGAGCCAACATTGGAGAAATTAAAAGTTGCCTTCAAAAAGGATTCGATCGCTATAAAACCAAATGGAATTCTCGATAATCTTACCTTACACCATCCAAATGAAGCAGCCAGACATAAATTACTGGATGTTATCGGTGATCTTGCATTGGTAGGAACACGTATTCGTGGTAAAGTTATCGCTAATAAACCGGGACATTTTGTGAATACTCAGTTCGCAAAGAAACTTTCAAAGATCATAAAGATCGAGAAACGTAATAAAGTACCTAAGTTCGATCTTTCAAAACCACCATTGATGGATGTAGTGCAGATCATGAACATGCTGCCACACCGACCTCCATTCTTACTGGTTGACCGAATTCTTGAGATGTCTGATAGTCATGTCGTAGGGATGAAGAATGTGACGATGAACGAGCCTTTTTTCGTCGGTCATTTTCCTGGAGCACCGGTAATGCCTGGAGTTCTTCAGGTTGAAGCGATGGCTCAGACCGGGGGGATCCTCGTGCTGAACACCGTTCCGGATCCTGAAAACTATCTTACATACTTTATGAAGATGGACAACGTTAAATTCAAACAACAGGTAAATCCGGGAGATACACTGGTATTTAAACTGGAATTGCTCTCACCGATTCGAAGAGGGATCTGCCATATGCAGGGTTATGCTTATTCGAACGGAAAATTAGCCACAGAAGCAGAATTGATGGCTCAAATTGTTAAAGTAAAAAATTAAGATATGAATCAACCCCTTGCTTACGTACATCCGGGAGCTAAGATCGCAAAGAATGTCGTTATTGAGCCTTTTACCACCATCCATAATAATGTGGTGATCGGGGAAGGGACCTGGATAGGTAGCAATGTTACCATAATGGAAGGAGCGCGAATCGGAAAGAACTGTAGTATCTTTCCGGGTGCCGTTATTTCCGCAGTGCCTCAGGATTTGAAATATAATGATGAAGATACCACTGTGGAGATCGGAGACAACACAACCATCAGGGAGTGTGTTACCATCAACAAGGGTACAACAGATCGAATGAAGACTGTTATCGGAAACAATTGCTGGATCATGGCATACAGCCACATCGCACACGATTGTATCATTGGTAACAATTGTATATTTTCCAATAACAGTACGCTTGCAGGTCACATCACCGTAGGAGATTATGTAGTATTGGCAGGTATGACCGCTGTTCACCAGTTCTGTACGATTGGAAATCATGCCTTCGTAACCGGTGGTTCCCTGGTTCGTAAAGATGTTCCTCCCTATACCAAAGCGGCAAGAGAGCCGCTTTCCTATGCCGGGATTAATTCGGTAGGTTTGAGAAGACGTGGTTATACCACTGAAAAAATTCGTGAGATCCAGGATATATATCGTATCCTCTATCAGAAGAATTATAACAATTCTCAGGCATTGGAAATTATCGAGGCGGAAATGGAAGCCACCTCAGAAAGAGATGAGATATTGCAGTTCGTGAGAGATTCACAACGCGGTATCATGAAAGGTTATTTTAGTTCAAAGTTCTAATTAAACAGTAAATATGGCATCAACATCTGACATCAGAAAAGGATTATGTATCCGTTATAACCATGACATTTTTAAAATTATTGAATTTCTTCACGTTAAACCCGGAAAAGGACCTGCTTTCGTCAGAACCAAACTGAAAAGTGTAACCACCGGCAAAGTGATCGATAATACTTTCTCCGCCGGACATAAGATTGAAGATGTACGTGTGGAAACCAGAAATTATCAGTACTTGTATCCAGAAGGGGATACCTATCATTTTATGAACACAGATGATTACAATCAGATCACCCTTCAAAGAGATACGCTGGATGCTCCGGATCTTTTAAAGGAAGGTGAAGTAGTAACCATACTTTTCAATACCGAAGATAATATGCCTTTATCGATAGATATGCCGGCGAGTGTTATTCTTGAGGTTACTCATACTGAGCCTGGTGTAAAAGGTAATACCGCTACTAACGCCACTAAACCTGCGACGGTAGAAACCGGTGCCAGTGTTAACGTTCCATTGTTCATCAACGAAGGTGATAAGATCAAGATCGAAACCGACAAAGGAACTTATGTAGAGCGAGTTAAGGAATAATTGTCACACGTCAATGAAATTTCCTCAACCTCATAGTCTGAAGCAGATCGCAGATCTGTTAGAATGCCAGTTCGTGGGTTCTGAAGATTTCCCTGTGTTGGGAATGAACGAGATCCATGTTGTTGAACCGGGAGATATCGTATTTGTGGATCACCCTAAATACTACGATAAGGCTCTGGAATCAAAGGCGACCGTTGTACTTATCAATAAGGAAGTAGCCTGTCCGGAAGGAAAGGCGCTTTTGGTTTCTGATGATCCGTTTCGTGATTTCAACAAACTTACACGATATTTCAAACCCTTTGAAAAGGCGACGGCTTATATCGCCCCGTCTGCAAACATCGGGAAGAATACCGTGGTACAACCAGGCTGTTTTATAGGGAATAATGTAACTATCGGAGAGCATTGTCTGATACATGCCAATGTAAGCATCTATGACAATTGCGTGATCGGAGACCATGTTACAATACATGCAGGTACCGTGCTTGGTGGAGACGCGTTTTATTATAAAAAACGTGCGGAAGGGTTTGATAAACTTCTGTCCGGAGGACGTGTGATCATCGAAGATTATGTGGATCTTGGAGCTGCCTGTACTATCGATAAAGGAGTTACTGGTGATACCACGATCAAAAAAGGCACTAAGATCGATAATCAGGTTCATATCGGACACGATACTGTAATCGGTGAAAAATGTCTCATTGCCTCTCAAACCGGAATCGCCGGTTGTGTAGTGATTGGGAATGAAGTAACCATCTGGGGACAGGTAGGTATGACCAGTGGAATTACCATAGGTGATAAGGCTGTACTGCTCGCGCAATCCGGAATCAGTAAATCTCTGGAAGGTAACCGAACCTATTTTGGGTATCCGGCGGAAGAGGCTAAAAAGAAGTACCGGGAACTTGCGGCAATACGACAGCTACCGGAAATCATTAAAAATTTAAATTAATATTTTCGACAGCCATGTACGCTGCCGGCTTAAAGTGTAATTAATAACAAAAAAGGTGAGAATTTTAGTTTACCTTTTTTCTTAAATCGTAAGCAAAAACCTATTTTTGCTAAGCTTAAATAAAATTTTATCCTAATGAGTGTATTAGTCAATAAAGATTCTAAAATAATCGTACAGGGATTCACCGGAAGTGAGGGAACATTTCACGCCGAACAGATGATCGAATACGGAACGAATGTAGTTGGAGGTGTAACTCCCGGAAAAGGTGGACAAGAACATCTGGGAAAACCTGTTTTCAACACCGTAAAAGAAGCGGTTGATAAAGTAGCAGCAGACGTATCCATTATTTTTGTACCACCTGCATTTGCAGCGGATGCAATCATGGAAGCTGCTGAAGCAGGTATTAAGGTGATCATTACCATTACTGAAGGTATTCCTGTTGCAGATATGATCAAAGCTGCTGATTACATCAAGGATAAAGATTGTCGTCTGATCGGACCTAACTGTCCGGGTGTTATCACTCCGGGTGAAGCGAAGGTTGGTATTATGCCAGGTTTTGTTTTCAAACAAGGAGAGGTAGGTATCGTTTCTAAATCAGGTACGCTTACCTATGAAGCGGCAGATCAGGTTGTAAAGCAAGGACTGGGGATTACAACAGCTATCGGTATTGGAGGAGATCCTATCATCGGAACTACAACAAAAGAAGCTGTTGAATTACTGATGAATGACGAAGATACCAAGTGTATCGTAATGATCGGTGAAATCGGAGGACAATTAGAAGCTGATGCTGCTAAATGGATCAAAGAAAGCGGTAATAAAAAACCGGTTGTAGGATTTATCGCAGGAGAAACTGCTCCGAAAGGCCGTACAATGGGTCACGCAGGAGCTATTGTAGGAGGTGCAGACGATACGGCTGAAGCTAAAAAACAGATCATGCGTGAATGCGGGATCCATGTTGTTGACTCTCCGGCTGAAATCGGTAAAAAAGTTGCAGAGGTACTCGGTTAATTTTTGTACCGAATGCTTTGCAATATTGAGATATAAACCAAAAGACCCTGCAAAGCTGCGGGGTCTTTTGTTGTGAAGTATTCCTTATGACTATATTTAAAACTTAATGAACTAACATAAAAAGACTCGATGAAACTATTAGAGGGAAAAACAGCAATAATCACCGGAGCCAGTAGAGGGATCGGTAGAGGAATTGCCCAGATATTCGGACAACAGGGAGCTAATGTAGCATTCACATACAGCTCTTCTGAAGCGCCGGCTCTTGAATTGGAGAAGGAATTAACCGATATGGGGGTGAAAGCAAAAGCTTATAAAAGCGATGCTGCCAATTTTGAACAGGCTCAGGCACTGGTAGACGATGTTGTAAAGGAATTCGGAGCGATCGATATCCTGATCAATAATGCCGGGATCACAAAAGACAACCTGTTGATGCGAATATCTGAAGAAGATTTCGACAAAGTGATCGAAGTCAATCTTAAGTCTGTATTCAATATGACCAAGGCTGCACAGCGCACTATGCTAAAACAGCGAAAAGGATCTATCATCAATATGAGTTCCGTAGTTGGAGTAAAAGGAAATGCCGGTCAAACCAATTATGCTGCATCTAAAGCAGGGATCATAGGTTTTTCGAAATCTGTCGCACTGGAACTTGGATCGAGAAATATTCGTTGTAATGTAATCGCACCTGGTTTCATCGAAACTGAAATGACTGCAAAACTGGATGAGAAAGTCGTTCAGGGATGGAGAGATAATATACCGCTTAAGCGTGGAGGTAACCCGGAAGATATTGCAAATGCCTGCGTATTCCTGGGATCAGATATGTCGGCATACATCACAGGACAGGTGATCAACGTTGATGGAGGAATGTTGACCTGATATTGTGATATCCGAAAATTTTATTTGTATTTTCGAAGTTCCCTGAATTCTGTCAGGGAACTTTTTTCGTTTAAAACCAATAGAATTGATGATCGGTACCACTACCTACTTGTTGATTGCCCTTGCTGTCTTGGTCTCAGCAGCCCTTTCATATTTCTTTTACAACAAACAGGTACGTCAGCATCGCTATTTCTGGGGATTGTTACTACTGCGATTCTTCTCGATTCTTTGTGTATTATTGTTACTTATCAATCCTAAATACAGCACTTATACCTATACTACCCAGAAACCCTCGCTTCATTTGCTTTTGGATAATTCTACGTCTATAGCCAATCTTAACCAACAAGCTCAGATGCGAGAACTATTGAACTCCATTCAAAGCAATAGTGCTATAACCGAGCAGTTTGACATTCATAGTTATGCCTTTGATAAGGACATGCGTCCGGGTGATTCACTAAATTTCGAAGGAGCTCAAACCGATATTACAAGTGCTCTGGAAAGTACTACTTCGATCAATGGGCAAAATAATGCAGCTATCATCTTACTTTCTGACGGGAATCAAACTTATGGCCGTAATTACAGCTATTCTACCGCAGGAACAAAACTTCCTGTCTTTCCAGTGGTTTTGGGCGACACAACTTCTTTTAACGATTTGCAGGTCAGTCAGCTCAATGTAAATCGATATGCTTATTACAAAAATCAATTTCCTGTTGAGGCGATCATTACCTTTAAGGGAAAGGAAGATATAACGTCTGAGTTCGCTATATATTCCGGTGATCGTAAGGTTTACAGTGAAAAGGTTTCCATGGGGCCTGAGAATACTGCTAAGGTCATTCATGCAAACCTGGATGCTGTTGCTCCGGGAATAAAAAAGTTCAGGGCGGTAATACTTCCCCTGGAACAGGAACGCAACAAGAATAATAATACCCGAAATTTTGCTGTGGAGGTGATCGACCAGAAAAAATCGGTAGCCATAATTTCTTCGATGAATCATCCGGATATCGGTGCACTGAAAAGGATGATCGAAAGCAGTGAGCGGCATTCTGTACAGACCGGTAAACCTGCAAACATGCTTTCTTCGATTTCCGACCATCAATTATGTATTCTGTATCAGCCGGATGCATCTTTCAGAAAGATCATGGATGCTTTGAAAAAGGAAGGGGTCAACTATTGGATAATCTCCGGTAAAGATACAGACTGGAATTTCATCAATACTGTTCAAAGTGTCTTTTATAAGGAATCCGGTGCCGGTACAGAAGAGGTTTTTGGCCAGCCGGAGATCAATTTTTCTGCCTTCATAACGGAAGATCCGGGATTCGATGATTTTCCTCCACTTGAGATACAACTGGGGGATCTCGTTTTACAAGGGGATACCGATATCATGCTAATGGCCAGAATAGGTAATATTGTATCTGTAAATCCTATGCTTGTAATCGCTGAAGGATCGGAAGGTAAAACAGCATTACTCGACGGTGAGGGTTTCTGGAAATGGAGAAGCTGGTCCTATGTAGAAAATGGGGATTTCGAATTATTCGATACTTACTTTAACCGACTGATTCAGTATTTGGCATCCAATCAAAAAAAGGATCGACTTACCATTCAGTATGATGCCTTTTATGATGGTGATCAACCTATCGGGATCAGGGCAGATTATTTTGACCGAAATTTCAGTTTTGATCCGAATGCAAGAGTGGAGATCAATATCAAAAATGAGGAATCCGGTGAGTCAAGGGTTTATCCGATGAGTCTGAATGGCAAGACCTATGAAGTAGATCTTAGTAATTTGCCTGCAGGGAATTATGACTTTACCGTTGGTGTTCCTTCCGAGAACCTGTATAGAAAAGGTAAGTTCACCAAACTTGAATTCGATGTGGAACGTCAGTTTCTGGATCCTGATCTGGAAGATCTGAATAATTTAGCAAATCGTTCCGGAGGTTCTATATTCTATCCGGAGCAAGTACAACAACTCGCCGATACGTTGCTTACCCGTACACAATTCAAACCGATTCAGCGCAGTACGGAAAATGTCGTACCTTTAATAGAATGGTGGTGGCTTCTGCTTGGGATCACTTTCTTTCTTGGGATGGAATGGCTGCTTCGCAAATACAATGGTTTGATCTGATCAAAATTTAAAATTTATGGGTAAATTATTGAAAGGCCAGGTAGCTTTGGTTACCGGAGCCTCTTCCGGTATAGGAAGTGCTGCGGCAATTTTTCTTGCTAAGGAAGGTGCGATGGTGGGAGTGAATTACCATTCCGATAGAGAAGGTGCAGCTAGTGTAGTAGCGGAAATAAAAAGATCAGGAGGGAAGGCTATTTCCATTCAGGCTGACGTAGGAGACGAGAAATCTGTGGAAACCATGTTTGCTGCTGTTTTCGAAGAATTCGGAAATCTGGATATTCTGGTCAGTAATGCCGGTATACAACAGGATGCTGCATTTCATAAAATGACGTTGGCACAGTGGAACAAAGTGATCAATACCAATCTAACCGGAGCATTTCTCTGTGCCCGTGCTGCCGTTAAATACTTCCTTAAAAGAGGTGTAGTGGAAGGGATCAGCAGATCTGCAGGGAAGATCATTTTCATGAGTTCAGTACACCAGGAGATTCCCTGGGCAGGCCATGTGAATTATGCTGCCTCGAAGGGAGGATTAACGGAACTGATGCGTTCACTTGCTCAGGAAACCGCCGATGATATGATTCGTGTGAACAGTATTGCTCCCGGTGCTATAAAAACAAATATCAATAAGGAAGTGTGGAGTGATGAAGCCCGGTTAAAAGAACTCCTAAAACTTATACCGTATAACCGGATCGGGGTTCCTGAAGATGTTGCTGAAGGAATCGTTTGGCTTGCCTCTGATAAGTCGGAATATGTAAATGGTACTACCTTATTCATCGATGGTGGTATGACCTTATATCCCGGCTTCGTAGGAAATGGCTGATTTGATTTCGGGAAACCGAGGTTTTCCGTAATTTTAACATCTGAAGTACAAGCTAATTAATTCAAACATTTTTAAACTATCAATATGAACAATCTACCCAAAATTGGGATTCCCGTAATTATTATCGCGATCGCATTGATCATTTTTATCGCAAAATCCACCGTCACCATCGGTTCAGGAGAGGCAGGTGTACTTTATCGTACCCTTAGCGGTGGAGTTGTCACCGATGAACCACCGCTTTCTGAAGGTTTTCATTTGGTTGCTCCCTGGAATAAAGTCTTTGTTTATGAAGTGAGACAGCAATCTGTTTCGGAAAAGATGCAGGTTCTTTCCAGTAATGGTCTGGAGATCAAACTGGATGCTTCTGCCTGGTTTCAGCCTATGTATGAAAAATTAGGGCTCCTGCACAAGGAAAAAGGAGAAGACTATGTAACCAGAGTATTACAACCAGCCATTCGGTCTGCAGCAAGAAGTGTCGTGGGACGCTATACTCCGGAACAATTGTACTCCAGTAAACGCGATGCTATTCAGGAGGAGATCTATACAGAAACAAAGAAGATCATCGATGATCAGTATGTACAATTGAATGAAGTGTTAATACGAGATGTAACCCTTCCAGCTACTATCAAGGATGCGATCGAAAGGAAACTACGTCAGGAACAAGAGTCTCTTGAATATGAATTCAGACTTGAAAAGGCTCAGAAAGAAGCAGAAAAACAACGAATTGAAGCTCAAGGTAAAGCAGATGCAAACACAATACTTAGTGCATCACTAACCGATAAGATTCTTAAAGATAAAGGAATAGAAGCAACGATGAAGCTTTCCGAATCATCGAATGCTAAAGTGATCGTCATCGGAAGCGGGGATAGTGGTTTACCGATTATACTGGGCGATCAGTAAGATAAATTGAAGAAAAAGAACAGGTGGTTCAGGCCTCAATCTTTACTGACATTAGGTCGACTGCCTGTTTTTTCCAATTATCCCTTTCTATTCTACCGGGAAAGAATTCCAGGATTCTGGTGATCTGACGCATATCTTCTTCCTCCATTCTACTGATTTGTTCAAAGGTGTAGATCCCGCAAGAATTCAGTTGTTTTTCAATAAAAGGTCCAATCCCTTCGATCTGTTTGAGATCATCCTTTTCCGATTCGGAAGCAAATCCCATTCGTTCAAGATCAGGCTTTTCATTTCGGATAGCCTTTTTTACCACCTTGGGCTCATTGGTTTCTACAACAGAACCACTGCGACCACGAGTTTGTACAGCACGAATACCCTGAGTTTGAGCGTTGATATAATTCTCTGGATTTGACTGAAGATTATTGACCAGCGCACTTTTTTCAAGCTGACATTTTTCCAGTTCTTTTCTGTATTTATTTGCAGTTGTAATACGACCAAGGATGAAACCGATGAATGCAATTCCGGCAGACAAAGACCAGAATACGGATGAATTGAATAATTCGTACATAGCAGTTAAAGTTTGGTTAATCGACCGTAACAGTTACGGATATGGTTAAGGTTGAACAATTTAGGTGCTACTAATTTAGTAAAAATCCTACATCATATCCAAAAAATCGATGAAATGATGAATTAATGTTTGCTTTTTAAAATATTAATCCGTTACATTTGTGAAGAATTAATTTCACAATGAACACAAATCTGTCACATCATCATCATCATATTCATTTACTGCGCTCAGGCGAGGTGATATGATTATGCGTGATTGACAAAAACCATAAACAAAACCCGTTTGAGTATTCAAACGGGTTTTTTGTTTTTAACCCTTCCGAATGCTCAAATGGTTGTCAAATAAAAACAAACTGAAAAATCATTATGAGTAACAGAAAATTAAAAATAGCCATTCAAAAATCCGGACGCCTTTTTGAGGATTCCCTTCGGATTTTAAAGGACTGTGGTATTTCCATCGATAATGGTCGTGATCAACTGAAAGCCTCTGCAAGAAACTTTCCCCTGGAGGTTATGTACCTGAGAAATGGTGATATTCCACAATATCTAAATGACGGTGTTGTAGACCTTGCCATCATCGGAGAAAATCTCCTGGTTGAAAAGGGGAGGGATATCGAGATCATCGAGAGGCTCGGCTTTTCAAAATGCCGGGTATCACTGGCGGCTCCAAAAGGTGGAAGGATCCGCTCTCTTGCAGATCTGAATGGAAAAAAGATCGCAACATCCTATCCGAATACAGTAAAGGAATATCTTGACAAGAATGGAGTTGATGCTGAGCTTCATATCATTAACGGCTCTGTGGAGATTGCACCGAACATAGGACTGGCAGATGGAATCGTTGATATCGTTTCCAGTGGGAGTACACTTTTTAAGAATAATCTCGAAGAAGTGGAGACCATTCTGATGAGCGAGGCAGTGTTGGCAGGCTCACCGGTGATGGATGAAGAACTTAAAGCGCTGACGGAACGCCTGAAATTCAGAATTCGTTCCGTACTTAATGCCCGGGATTCACGATATGTACTCTTAAATGCGCCGAACGATAAGATCCAGGATATTATCAGAATACTTCCCGGAATGAGAAGTCCTACAGTGCTTCCATTGGCAGAAGAAGGTTGGAGCTCTCTCCACACCGTAATTAACAAAGAGAAGTTCTGGGAGATTATCGATGAACTTAAAAGTGTTGGGGCGGAAGGTATTCTGGTTTGCCCGATCGAAAAAATGGTATTCTAAAGTCAAAAATCAAAAAGATGAAAAAAAGCATTAACCCAAAAAGAACCGATTGGCCAGAAATTCTGAAAAGACCGACCCGAACTGTGGAGGATATCGAGGAGGTGGTGCAGGAAGTATTCAGAGAAGTTAGAATCAAAGGCGATGAAGCACTTTTTAAATACACACGACTTTTTGATAATGTCGACCTGAATACATTTGTTGTCAGTGACGAAGAGATGAAAGCAGCAGCATTATTGGTGCCGGATGAATTGAAAGCCGCCATAGGAAGAGCAAAAGATAATATTCAAAAATTTCATGCTGCACAACGCACAGAACCGGTACGTGTTAGCACTTCAAAAGGAATAGAGTGCTGGCAGGAAAAAAGACCCATCGAAAGTATCGGATTATATATTCCCGGAGGTAGTGCTCCGCTGTTTTCTACGGTTTTGATGCTTGCGGTTCCCGCCAGTATTGCCGGATGTGAAGAAATCGTTCTTTGTTCACCACCAGATAGATCCGGTACTATAAATCCTGTGATTTTATATACTGCTGGCTTATGTGGTGTTAGCAAAATTTTTAAAGTGGGAGGCATACAGGCTATCGGAGCCCTGACCTTTGGTACGGAAAGTATTCCGCAGGTGTATAAGATATTCGGACCCGGAAATCAATACGTAACAGTAGCAAAACAGCTCGCTACCCGGTATAGTATTGCGATCGACATGCCAGCTGGCCCTTCAGAATTACTGGTCTTTGCTGATGAAACAGCAATACCTTCCTATGTGGCAGCCGATTTGCTCTCACAGGCTGAGCACGGCGCTGATAGCCAGGTGATCCTGGTGACCACTTCAGATGATTTCGCGGTCAAGGTCTATGAGGAGATCGAACAACAGATCAAAGAGCTGCCTCGCAGGCAGATCGCCCAAAAAGCCATTGAAAATTCAAGGATCATCGTTGCGGAATCTGAGGAGAATGCGATGCAACTGATCAATTTTTACGGGCCAGAACATCTCATTATCGCTTGTAAAAACGAAGACTTCCTGCTAGAGAAGATCAGAAATGCAGGATCGGTATTCGTGGGGAATTACACCCCTGAAAGTGCCGGAGACTATGCTTCAGGAACAAACCACACACTTCCGACCAACGGGTATTCCAAACAATATAGCGGCGTAAATCTCGATAGCTATATGAAGAGTATGACCTTCCAGAGAATAAGCAAAGATGGTATTCTGTACATCGGAAATACGATCGAACTTATGGCTGCTGCAGAAGGACTGGATGCGCATAAAAACGCAGTAAGTTTACGACTTAACGACCTTAGGAATACCTAAACTAAAAATACAATGAAGGCAATTCAAAAAAATATAGATCAATTGATTAGGGAAAACGTAAAGAAATTGAAACCCTACAGTTCCGCGCGAGATGAATTTAAAGATTTCGATAAAGACATGGTCTTCCTGGATGCTAATGAAAGTCCTTACGGCGATAAGCTCAATCGCTATCCCGATCCTCTGCAAAGACGCCTGAAGGAACGGTTGGCCATGATCAAAGGCGTGCAGGAAAAACAATTATTATTAGGGAACGGAAGTGATGAAGTATTGGACCTCATCTTCCGGGCATTTTGTGAGCCCGGAGTTGATAATGTAATAACGTTACCACCCACTTATGGCATGTATTCAGTGCTTGCTGCTACGAATAATATTGAAAACAGAGAAGTATTGCTTAACGATGCGCTTCAGCCTGATACCGCAGCGATTTTACAAATTTCAGATGATCATTCAAAACTGTTATTTATTTGTTCGCCCAATAATCCAACAGGAAATTCAGCAAAGAAAGAAGTGGTGGAGAATCTCCTTCACAACTTTGAAGGGATCGTGGTGATCGATGAAGCCTATATCGATTTTTCCCCGGAAGAAAGCTGGGCCTCCAGACTGGACGAATTTCCTAATCTCATCGTCATTCAAACTTTATCCAAGGCTTATGGTTTGGCTGCGATCCGTCTTGGAATCGGTATCGCTTCAGAGGAGATCATCAGAGTCCTGAACAAGATCAAACCTCCCTACAACGTCAACCTTCTAACACAGGAAATGGCATTGAAAGGAATCAGTGAAACGACAACTGTTAAAAATCATATCTCACAGATATTAAGTGAAAAAGAGACATTAATTAAAGTATTACTAAAAGTTAAATTTGTAGAAAGAATATTTCCGAGTGACGCTAATTTCCTTTTGATAAAAGTAGATGCTGCTGATAAACGTTATGAGGAATTACTATCGAGCGGTATCGTAGTGAGAAACCGATCCAGACAACCATTATGTGAAGAGACTTTGCGTATCACTATCGGAACTCCGGAAGAAAATCAAAAATTAATCAACATACTCAACGCACTGTAAAAATGAAAAAAGTACTATTTATCGATCGTGACGGGACGCTTATTTTAGAACCTGAAGATGAACAGATCGATGCTTTGGAAAAATTGATATTCTACCCCAAAGCACTTCAATACATGGCAAAGATCGCTGCTGAACTGGATTATGAGTTGGTTATGGTTACTAATCAGGATGGATTAGGTACTGAAAATTATCCTGAAGATACGTTCTGGCCTGTACATGATCTGGTGATCCGCACTTTTAAAAATGAAGGTGTCGAATTCAGTGAACAGGTGATTGACAGAACCTATGCAAAAGATAAACAACCTACCCGAAAACCCGGAACCGCATTATTGACTAGTTATATGAATGGTGCTTATGATCTAGAAAATTCATTTGTGATCGGAGACCGGCTTACAGATGTAGAACTCGCTAAAAACCTTGGTGCTAAAGCGATTTATATCAATGATGGAAGTTACCTGGGCCGATCGGAAACAATACTTAACGACAAAGAGCTTTCTTCTTTAATTGGACTGGAAACAACTTCCTGGAAATCGATCTATGAGTACCTTAAATTAAGGTCAAGAACCTCGGCTATTTCCAGAAAGACCAATGAAACAGACATCGCAATTGAATTGAATCTGGACGGTCTGGGCAAAAGTGATATCGATACTGGAATTCCTTTTTTCGATCATATGCTGGATCAATTGTCCCGTCATGGACAAATGGACCTGATGATCAAGGTTAAAGGAGATCTTGAGGTGGATGAACACCATACGATCGAGGATACAGCCATTGCTTTGGGAGATGCTTTTCACAAGGCGCTTGGCGATAAACTGGGAATTGAACGCTATGGATTTTGTTTGCCTATGGATGATTGCCTCGCTCAGGTAGCCATAGATTTCGGAGGTCGGAACTGGCTTGTGTGGGAAGCTGAGTTCAATCGTGAAATGATCGGCGGTATGCCAACTGAAATGTTCTTTCATTTTTTTAAGTCATTTACAGACGGAGCCAAAGCAAATCTCAATATAAAAGCAGAAGGGATTAACGAACATCATAAGATCGAAGCGATATTCAAATCCTTTGCGAAAGCTATAAAAATGGCCGTAAAACGCGATACAGAAAAAATGATTTTGCCATCAACAAAAGGAAGTCTATAATGAAACTGGTTATAATCGATTACGGAGCAGGTAACATTCAGAGTATCATCTTTGCATTTAAAAGATTAGGCCTTGAGGCAGTACTATCCAGTGATCCAACTGTGATCGCCTCCGCAGAACATGTGATCTTTCCCGGAGTTGGGGAGGCGAGCAGCGCCATGAGAAAATTAAGGGAGCATAATCTGGATCGCCTGATTCCGGATCTTAAACAGCCCGTGCTTGGTATTTGCCTTGGAATGCAACTCATGTGCAACCGATCGGAAGAAGGTAACACAGCAGGATTAGGGATTTTTGATCTGGATGTGAAACGATTCGACAATTCGGTTAAAGTGCCGCAGATCGGCTGGAATCAGGTCTACGATCTGAGTTCGGAACTTTTTGAAGGTATCGATGAAAACGAATATATGTATCTGGTCCATAGTTTTTATGCACC
This sequence comes from Robertkochia solimangrovi, assembly GCF_007279655.1. Taxonomy (GTDB): domain Bacteria; phylum Bacteroidota; class Bacteroidia; order Flavobacteriales; family Flavobacteriaceae; genus Robertkochia; species Robertkochia solimangrovi. The sequence continues at coordinate 408,371 of NZ_QKWN01000002.1, forward strand.
GCTGGGAGCAGACACGATCGCCAAAACAGATTATGGTCTTAGCTATAGCACCGCACTTAAAAAGGATAATTTCTACGGTACACAGTTCCATCCGGAAAAAAGCAGTAATGCGGGTGCCGTATTGTTGCAAAACTTTCTTGAAATGAAATATCAACCAATATTAAATATATGAGGATCATACCAGCCATAGATATTATTGAAGGTAAATGTGTTAGATTGTCAAAAGGTGATTACAGCACCTCTAAGATCTATAACGACGATCCGCTGGAGGTTGCCAAACAATTTGAAGCTCATGGTATCCAAAACCTACATCTCGTGGATCTGGATGGCGCAAAGAGCAAACATATTGTGAATTACAGGATACTGGAGAAGATAGCTGGAAAAACGGGATTACAGATCGATTTTGGTGGTGGCTTGAAATCGGATGAAGATTTGCGAATTGCCTTTGAATCGGGAGCCAAACAGATTACCGGAGGGAGTATTGCCGTTAAAGATCCGGAGATCTTTGAAAACTGGATCAGTATATGGGGAAATGACCGTATTATTCTCGGAGCTGATGCACATGATGAAAAAGTTGCGATCAGTGGATGGATAGAAGATTCCGGAAAGGACTTGTTGCCCTTTATTGAAGATTATTTGAATAAAGGCATACAATATGTTATCTGTACTGATATCGCTCGCGACGGAATGTTACAAGGACCTTCTTTTGCATTGTATGAAAAGATTTTAAATGCCACTAAGGAAGCAGGGCAGGAGATCTCTCTCATCGCATCCGGAGGCATCTCAGAATTCAGTGAACTTCCTAAGCTTGCAACCCTGGGATGTGAGGGAGCTATTTTAGGTAAAGCATTCTATGAAGGCAGGATCAGTCTCAAACAACTGGAATCATATATTGTGAACGGGTAGCTTTAAAAGTGTATTCATTCAAAATTTTACAATCTTAAAAATACGTTATGCTTACAAAAAGAATAATTCCATGTCTTGACATCAAAGACGGCAGAACCGTTAAGGGGGTTAATTTCCTGGAATTAAGAGATGCAGGGGATCCGGTTGAACTGGCAGAGATCTATGCAAATGAAGGAGCAGATGAGCTGGTCTTTCTGGATATTTCAGCGACTGAAGAAAAGCGAAGAACATTGGCGGAACTGGTACTACGTGTTGCGGAAAAAGTAAATATACCATTTACAGTAGGGGGCGGGATCTCTTCAGTGGAAGATGTGGACCTTCTCTTAAAATGCGGAGCTGACAAGGTTTCCGTAAATTCTGCTGCGGTGCGAAACCCCGATCTTATCAACGAATTATCTTCAAAATTCGGTGCGCAATGCGTAGTGGTAGCCATTGATGCCAGATTGGTGGACGGAAAATGGCTTGTACATCTTGTCGGAGGTAAAAAAGCGACCTCCATAGAGCTATTCTCCTGGGCAAAGGAAGCTCAAGACCGTGGTGCAGGGGAAATATTGTTTACGAGTATGGATCATGACGGTACCAAAAACGGTTTCGCTAATGAAACGCTGGCGGCGTTATCAGAAATGTTACATATACCTGTGATCGCTTCCGGCGGTGCCGGAGCCGTTTCTCATTTTACAGATACCTTTATAGAAGGGAAAGCAGATGCTGCATTGGCAGCCAGTGTTTTCCATTATAAAGAGATCGGCATACCTTTTCTTAAAATCGAACTTAAAAAACAGGGAATACCCGTTAGACTATGAAAAATCTGAAGATAGATTTCGAAAAAAGCAAGGATGGTCTTGTGCCTGCAGTGATACAGGATGCAACCACATTAAAAGTACTGATGCTCGGCTATATGAACCGGGAAGCTTATGAAAAGACCCTGGAAATTGGGAAAGTGACTTTTTTCAGCAGGTCGAAAGGTCGATTATGGACAAAAGGTGAGGAAAGCGGAAATTTTCTGAATGTTTCAGAACACAAGATTGATTGCGATCGGGACACACTCCTTATTAAAGTATTTCCTGTCGGACCGGTTTGTCATACTGGTAGTGACACTTGCTGGGACGAAGAAAACACAGGCAGTACAGTATTTCTGGAAGAACTGGAGTCTGTGATTGCCAGTAGAAAACTTTCTGCAGATCCGGAAAAGAGCTATGTTTCTTCGCTGTTTGCGAAAGGTATTAACAAAGTGGCTCAAAAGGTAGGAGAGGAAGCGGTTGAAACCGTGATCGAGGCCATGGATAACAATGATGAACTGTTCCTCAATGAAAGTGCGGATCTGTTATTCCACTACCTGATTTTATTACAGGCTAAGGGATATAAATTAAAAGATATTGTGGGAGTTCTAGAGGAAAGACACCGATGATCAGTGCAATTTCCTTATTTTTATAGAAATCTTACATCCGGAACGTGAAAAAGAAAATCGATATACGCAGCGCTCTGAAGAAATCTTTCAGATCACAGCAAAAAGCGGGTAAAGCGCCCGGGTCTGTGATCTATCAGGGATTACGAAATACAGGGGTGTTCTCAGTACAACTTATAAAGTACAATAGTGAATCCTATGCCGAAGTGGACATTCCAGATCTTCAAAACTGTAGTGCTGCGATCGAACCCGGCAAAGTGAACTGGGTTAATATTCAGGGCTTAAGTAAAGAGGATGAGATCGAGAAACTCGGTAAACAATTCGGTTTGAATCCGCTGCTTCTTGAAGATACTGTAAATACCGGGTCCCGTCCCAAAATAGATGAATACGATAATTGCATCTTTATGGTGCTGAAAATGATCTATCTGGACGATGAATATCATACGATCACAGAACATATAGCACTTGTTCTCATGGAAGATGTATTACTCCTTTTTCAGGAAGTTGAGATGGATGTTTTCGATCCTGTTCGAGCACGACTGAGTAATAAGCTCGGCAAGATCAGGGACCGCGGAGCCGATTATTTATTCTATGTGCTTATGGATGCCGTTATCGACCAGTATTTTATCGTCTTGGAAAATGTCTATGACAAGATTGAAGCACTTGAAAACAGAGTTTTCAGCGATTCGAATTCAGATAAGGATACGGTTAACGAGATTCAATTGCTGAAAAAGGAAGTGATGCAGATCCGCAAATATATCAGACCGGTTAAGGAATTGGTCGGACACTTATTAAAGACAGAACATACACTGGTGAAACCTGACACCAAATTATTCCTCAGGGATGCCTATGATCACATCACACAAATCGCAGAGAATACCGAGATGTACCTGGAAATGGCAATGAACCTGATGGATGTCCATATGAGTAACGTGAGTAATAAGATGAATGAAGTCATGAAAGTATTGACGATCATGGCCAGTATTTTTATCCCGCTGACCTTCATTGCCGGTGTCTATGGAATGAACTTTCGCAATATGCCCGAACTTAACAGTCCTTACGGCTACTATATCGTATGGGGTATCATGATTCTGGTATTCGTGATCATGATCCTCTATTTTAAACGAAAACGCTGGCTTTGATCAACGGAAAAGATCGGAAGAAAGGTAACGATCTCCACGATCACAAATTATAACTACAATTATTCCTTCTTCCAAATCTTCGATAAGTTTAAGAGCGGCTGCCACTGCGCCACCACTGCTCATTCCAGCAAAAACCCCTTCTTCTTTGGCCAGACGTACCGCCATATCGGCTGCTTCATCCTGGCTAACTTCGATGATACGGTCTACTCTTTCCGGCTTAAAGATACCCGGAAGGTAAGCTTCAGGCCATTTTCGGATACCCGGAATGCTAGAATTATCTGTAGGCTGAACCCCAACAATGGTTATGGTTTCTTTTTTTTCCTTCAAATAGGCAGAAGTACCCATTATGGTTCCTGTTGTCCCCATGGAAGAGACGAAATGCGTGATCTGCCCCTCGGTATCTTTCCAGATTTCAGGTCCCGTAGTTTTATAATGGGCTTTCCAATTATCATCATTGCCGAACTGATTCACCATTTTATACCCTTCATTTTTCACCTTCGCTTCGGCATAATCACGGGATCCCTCAATGCCTCGGTCTGCCGGAGTCAGTGTAACCTTAGCTCCATAGGCTCTCATGGTCAGCACCCGTTCTTCGGTCGAATTTTCAGGCATTACCAATTCGATGCTCAGCTTGAATAAGCTGGCGATCATGGCCAGAGCGATGCCTGTATTACCACTTGTAGCTTCGATCAATGGAGTGTTCGATGTGATCTCACCACGATCCAAAGCACTTTTGATCATATTATAGGCCGGTCTGTCCTTTACGCTTCCTCCCGGATTATTACCTTCCAGCTTAAAAAATAATTTAACTCCGGGTTTTTTATTGAGGGTTTGTGAAATGACAATCGGGGTGTTACCGATCTCATCGAGTATGGTCTTATTTATCATTAGAGGCTGTTTTGATCTTAATTTCTGGGGTGTGTGATACGATGGAATTCGGCGGAATAGAAGAGGTGATCCAAACGTTACCACCGATGATACTATTGGCACCAACCACCGTTTTACCTCCAAGGATCGTGGCATTCGCATAAATCGTCACATTGTCTTCGATCGTAGGATGACGTTTGGTGTTTTGTAAGTCCTTATCAACATAAAGTGCTCCCAGTGTCACACCCTGATATATTTTCACATTGTCTTTTATAACGGTGGTTTCTCCGATCACTACACCGGTGGCATGATCTATGAAGAAGGAACGACCGATCTGTGCTCCGGGATTGATATCGACCCCTGTAATTCTATGGGCATATTCCGTCATCAGGCGTGGAACAAAAGGGAAACCTTCCTTGTAAAGTTCATGCGCTAATCGGTAGATCGCGATCGCATAGAATCCGGGATAGCACAAGTAAACCTCTTCCACAGATAGGGAAGCCGGATCGTTTCTGGCTATGGAACAAGCATCGAGATTTAGTTTTTCCAGGATATCCGGCAAACGACTCGTATATTTATCCCAAAGTTTGATGCATGGGCGTTCGATGTTCCAGCAGGCAAGATCTACAAGTATTTCAAAATCCTCTCTTAATTCCTTCATGTTCGTACGAACATCTGTTTCGGAATCGAATAGCGTATAAAATAATTTATTTGTAAATTCTTCAGCTTTTTCTTTTAACCTGAAACGAAGGTTCGGAATCTTTTTATGCTGCTCTATGTTTTTTATCAGATCATCCATCGGGTTAACGGATTATGTGTTATTCAAATTTACTAATTTAATGTTCCGAAGTCGCTAATTTAAGTCAAGTTTATATTAAAACATAAAATCTATAGAAATAATGGACTATTCTACAATTGACATATCAATTTTAAATATGCTAACGGCACTTAAAACCAACAATAATCGAGAGTGGTTTGAGGCAAATAAAAAAGAGTTCAAGACGGAAGAACAGAAAGCAAAGAAATTCTTCAACAACGTACATCAGGCATTACAACAACATGATGAAGTCGATAAAATGAAAATGTTCAGGATCTACAGAGATGTGCGATTTTCAGCAGACAAGACACCTTATAAAACACATTTTTCTTCCAGTTTCCATAGAGTAAAACCACGGTTAAGAGGAGGCTATTACCTGCATATTGAACCTGGAAATTCGTTTTTGGCAACCGGATTCTGGAACCCGGAAAAAAGCGATCTCGAACGCATACGCCGTGAATTCGCTATGGATGATGAAGAAATTCGACACATCATGGAGCAACCGGAATTTAAAAATACTTTTGGCTCCTTAGTAGGTGATGAGCTCAAGACGGCACCAAAAGGCTATGATCGCGATCACAAAGCGATAGACCTTATCAGAAAGAAACAATATATAGCGACCCGTAAATTTACAGACAAAGAAGTTCTCGATCCGGATTTTGCCGAAGTCGTTAATAAAAGTTTCCGTGTGATTCGGCCGTTCTTCGATTATATGAGCGAAGTATTAACCACCGATCTCAATGGTATATCTCTTATCGAGTAAAAGGAAGTGGGAGAGGGTCAGGCTACGAATTCCTCTTCGAGGAGTTGTAGTCGATCCTTCAACATTTCCACTACCTGATTCATCATCCGCTTATTTAATGCGGAAGAATTATCGATATAGCATAAATATTCTTCTACGGTAAACTGACCGATAACCATCCCCTTTAAAGAATTTCGAAATTTGATATCCTTTTGGATGGCATTTTCAATATAGGTCATTTTCTTTTCGAGACTTAATGAAAAGAATACACCTTTATGTTTGTTGGCATAATTCTTAAATGCTTCAACAAGCAGTTCTTGTTGCATCTTGATCACCGGACGAAGCGTTTGGTTTTGAAAACGTTCATCTTTACTCATGGAATCATAGACAATTGCGCTTGGGATTTCAGGACGCAGACGAATCAGGTCCTCTGTTCTGGATGCCATATTAAAGAAGTTTTCTTAAATTTAGGAATAATAAACGCTGTGTGTTAGTAGCCTTACCTAACTTTTCAACCATCTTATAAACAATAACAGAATTTTAATATAAAAAAGCGCTGTATACCCTTAATTTAGAGGAAAAATAAAATGATTACTACCATAAATCCATATACAGGCAAAGAACTTGCCCGATATGAAGAACTCTCCCAAAATGAAATCAAAGAACGTCTGAAACTTGGAAATGAGACCTTTTTAAAATGGCGTAAATCAAGTTTCGAACTTCGCAGTTCACATATGTACCGTTTATCAGAACTTTTGAAAGAACGAAAGGAGGAATATGGAAAGGTGATCAGCGAAGAAATGGGTAAGCCTATTACCCAGGCGGCAGCCGAAGTTGAAAAATGCGCATGGGTATGTGAATATTATGCGGAGCATGCTGTATCATTCTTACAGGATGAGGCTATCAAGACCGATGCAAACCATAGTTATATTCGTTTTGATCCGCTTGGATTAATACTGGCTGTCATGCCCTGGAATTATCCTTTCTGGCAGGTTTTCAGATTTGTGGCTCCTGCTTTAATGGCGGGTAATACCGGAGTTTTAAAGCATGCCTCTTCCGTTATGCATAGCGCTAACCTTATTGAAGAAGTAATCCTTGATGCCGGCTTTCCTGTAGGATGTTTCCAAAATCTTGTCATCGGAAGTGATAAAGTGGAAAGCATTCTCAGAAATCCCCTGGTTAAAGCCGTTACGCTGACCGGTAGTGAAGGAGCAGGGAAGGCTGTGTCTTCGACCGCAGCTTCTGAAATCAAAAAATCCGTCCTGGAATTAGGGGGTAGTAACGCGTTTATCGTTCTGGATGATGCCGATATTGACACCAGTGTAGCTCTTGCTGTGAATGCACGTTATCAGAATACAGGACAAAGCTGTATCGCAGCCAAAAGATTATTGTTACAAGAAGGCATCGCTACAAAATTCCTTAAGAAATTCATCAAGGCTGTCGAACATCTTAAAGTTGGTGACCCTGCAGATAAAGAAACCTATATCGGGGTTTTGGCAAGAGAGGATCTTGCCAAAACCATGGAAGAACAATTACAAAGATCTATTGAGATGGGGGCAGAGATTCTAACGGGTGGAAAAAGAGATGGCGCTTTCTTCGCACCTACGGTAGTGGATAATGTTACGGTCGATATGCCTGTATTCAGAGAAGAAACTTTTGGTCCGTTGCTTACAGTGAATCGTTTCAAAGATATTCAGGAAGCGATTGACCTATCTAATGATTCCGCATTCGGTCTCGGCGTTACGATCTGCACCGGTAATATATCTACGATAGAAAATTATGTGAGTGATTTCAATGAAGGAGCTGTTTTTATCAATGACCTCGTTAAATCTGATCCCAGACTTCCTTTTGGAGGGGTCAAGCGATCTGGATTCGGACGCGAGCTCAGTCAGCTCGGAATCCGTGAGTTTGTGAACGCAAAGACTGTTTACATAAAGCGATAGCTTAATATTCAGGTGATAAGGCGTTTTATTACAGTACGTTGGAGTGTCGCTTCTGCGAAATACAATTGGCCGCTAAGAGCAGGTAATCTCTCTTTTTAGACAAGAAATCTCACACCCTGTACGCTGGGGTTCTATCGGACATACCTGTGAACTGTTATTTATCGCTTCGGTTTTTACAAGTTCCGATTCCGAACAATCGGTAATTTTAAGAGTGTAATTCAGGGCTGCGGTCATCAGAAGGATGAGTAAATAAATGATAGTCTTCATCGTATTTAAGTTTTAGTCAGCAACTTAAAGGTATTCCTTCTTTGGTTACACAGTCTTTTACTTAAGATTTATTTACCAAAAGATTAACGCAGCAGTTCAGGTATTTATAATCTTTTTAGGAAATAATTATAAAAACTTTAAGGTATTCAAATTTAAGAGTTCATCGGATGATCCTCATACCAGTCATCGAAGTTACGGGTCGTGGTATAATTATCGGTTAAAACCCGGTACACCATATAAATGATCAGGATTTGTCCGGCAACCATCATGTAGAACATAAGGTCGAATGCCAGGTTGAGCTGTATCATAAAGACAAAGCAGATCAGAAATGCAGTCACGACCACAACCAGTGGAATAACAGAACTTTTCATGAGTATTTCTTTTATTATTAAAGTAATGAAAACCCATGACTTATACTGTTAATGTTCAGCTAACATTCAATGTCAGCCATTAAAACCTTTGAGGTCACTGCCGGCAGGTGATTCAAAAATTTCAAGATCGAAATAGGGTACAGCGGCAATGATATGTTCAAAAATATCAGCCATAATCCTTTCGTAATTCTCCCATCGCTTGTCTGCAGAAAAAGCATAGATCTCAAGTGGAATTCCTTGTGGAGTGGGAGCCAGATGTCTGGTCATAATCATCAGTTCCTTATTGATAGCAGGATGATTATTAAGATACAGGTCGCAATACTTTCTGAAGATACCCAAATTGGTCTGATTTCTTCCATTCACAAATAGATGTTTATCGATCTCATTTTCCCGGTTAAATTTATCGATATCTCTTTGCCGGTGATCGATATAGCTTTTAATCGCCTGAATCTCTGAAAACCTGTTGAGATCTTCTTCAGATAGAAATTTTACACTTGATGATTTGAGGTAGATCGCTCTTCGGATTCGCCTTCCGCCGCTTACCTGCATTCCCCTCCAGTTTTTGAAGGAATCAGAGATAAGTGAATAGGTAGGAAGGGTAGTGATCGTATTGTCGAAGTTCTGCACCTTAACGGTGGTTAAATTGATCTCTATCACATCTCCATCGGCACCGAATTTTTCATGAGTGATCCAGTCACCGATCCTAACCATGTCGTTTACCGAAACCTGTATACTCGCTACAAACCCCAGTATCGTATCTCTGAAGATCAATAGGAGAATCGCGGAAGCTGCTCCCAGAGTAGTTAGGAAGGTTCTTATCGATTGATCTGCAAGCTCTGAAAATATCACCAGAATTGCGAAGCCCCATACCACCATGATCACGATCTGGGAATAACTATCCAAAGGTTTGTCGTGGAAGTAGGGCTTGGTGCGGAGATAGGCTTTGGTTGATTTTATAATACTCCGAATGATCCAGACCACCAAAATGATCAGATAAATATCCGTAGCCTTTCTGAAGAACAATTCAAGCGCAGGAAAACCACTGAACGTATAGGGGATCAGGTGATCGAAGATAATGAACGGTATTACATGAGCTGTATACTTCGGGAAGTTACTCTGCGCCAGATGATCATCGAAAGAAGTCTTTGTTGAATTAGAAAAAATATTAAACGCGCGAATGATCACACGCCTCAGGACATAATCAAGAACAAAGATCAAAACAAGAACAACCGCAACATTTACCAGCAGGTTTAAATAAGCGGCGGTATCCTGAGAATATCCGTTTTCAAGTAAAACATCATGAATATAACAGGAGGCGGTCTTTAACCAATTTTCTAATTCCATAATACTACTAAAAATCGCTACAAAAATAAGGCAATTTTAGTACCGAAAAAAAAGTATGAAGCCTGATTATTCACCCCTTTTGTTTGTCTTGAAATTTCGTTTTTTGGTTTTTTCCGGATTTGAAAATAACCTTTTGAAAAAGCCATCTCTTTTCTCCGTATCGCAAGCCATCGCTTCGAGTACCTCTTCGGAAGGTTCCGGAAACTTTGCAGAAGTGATCGCATCGAATTCGGTAGAATCATTGAGTTTTTGATACCAAAGTGCAAAGAGAGGTAAAGCAGAATTGGCTCCCTGTCCGATAGCTGTATTTTTAAATCCTATACGATGATCATCAAGACCAACCCAACTCACACTTACAAGCTCCGGTGTTATTCCTACGAACCATCCATCTTTATTCAACTGCGTGGTTCCCGTTTTACCGGCAATGTCATTCTTCAGGCCATAAGTATTTCGAATTCTCGTGGCAGTTCCTTCATCAATCGTGCTTTTCAGCATTTCCAGCATAATCTCGCGGTTCATGTCACTCAAGACCTTTGCGGCGTTTTCTGATTTTTCCTTCTGCCAAAGCACCTTACCTGATTCGTCTTCTATTCTTTCCAGATAATAGGGAGTTGCAGGCGCACCATCATTTACATAAGTGGTATAAGCTTTCGCAACTTCCAGTAAACCGAGCTCTGCAGTACCCAGTGCCAGTGAGGGAACCTCTGGAAGCGTAGAGGTAATCCCCATTTTTTCTGCCTGCTCAATAACATTTGTTATTCCGGCATCCTCCAGAACTTTCACGGCAATGGTATTGATCGAGTGACTCAGCGCATATTGCATAGAATAGTTCATGTATTCTTCGTCTTCCTTATCGGATGCATTGGATGGAGTCCAACCCTCCATGTTTTCATATTCCACCGCCCTAACCGCGTAATAGGTACAAGGATTGATTCCCTGTTCCAGTGCAGTCGTGTAAACGAAAGGTTTAAAAGTAGATCCCACCTGACGTTTACTCTGTGAAACATGATCATACTTTCTGGACTTATAATTGATCCCGCCTATCCAGGTTCTTATAGCCCCCGTATGAGGATCGACGGAAGCAGAGCCACAGTTCAACATCTTAAGATAATTTGCAATACTGTCAATAGTACTGTATTGTATTTCTTTGTTTTTGTTCCAATTAAATAACGATACTTGATGTTTTACTTTAAGTGAATCTAACGCTTCTTTCTCTGATAGGCCATCTTTTATCAGTTTCTTATACATCGGATTCTGAAGGACAACTGATTTCATCAGGGTCGAACTCTCGGACCAGGGCGCATTTTTGCCGTAACTTTTTTCGAACTGCTCCTGAAGTTTTTCCATATGTATTTGCATCGCATCTTCAGCAAGTACCTGCATATCGTAATTTAAAGTAGTGATCACTTTAAAGCCACCGGTGTAAATATTAAAAACCGTATCGTTTTCTTCCTCATATTGCTTAGCCCATTTTTGAAGATCCTTTCGTATCTGTTCCCGAAAATAGGGTGCAATTCCCTCATCATAACTGTAGTTCCGCAAATCCAGTCCAAGACTGTCTTTCTTAAGTATTTCAAGCGAATCTTCAGCTAATCGGTCATATTTAACCATTTGCGACATGACCACATTCCTTCTTTCAATACTTTTTTCCGGATTGATACGTGGATTATAGGTATAGGTAGCTTTTAACATACCCACCAGAGTAGCGGCTTCTGGAATATCTAGTTTGCTAACCGGTTTGTTGAAAAAATGTTTGGCAGCACTCTCAACCCCAAAAGTATTATCTCCGAAAGGAACCGTGTTGAGATAATTTAGCAGGATTTCATCTTTGGAATAGACTTTTTCCAGCCTTTTGGCAATTATTGACTCTTTTATCTTATGAATCACAATGCCTGCCTTCCCAAGATTTTGCCTCGGAAAAAGATTCTTAGCCAACTGCTGTGTTATTGTGCTTCCACCTCCGGATGATTCATCGCCCATTAAGATAGATTTAAACAGAACACGCATCAGGCTTCGGTTATCTACGCCATCATGCTCGTAGAAGCGCACATCTTCGGTAGATATCAATGCATTGGTAATCGATTCGGGGATCTGGTCCATCTGTACTGGTTGCCGGTCGTTGATGAAAAGTTTTCCGATCAATTCGCCGTTTACATCCAGTATTTCAGTTGCCTGATCAAGTCTTATATGCTTTAATTCCTCTTCACTGGGAAGTTTGCCCCACATGCCGGCATAGATACTGATGAATAAAGCAACAACCAAAAAGAAAAGGCTACCTGTGATGATAGCCAGTATTTTCCAATATTTCTTAAATAACCTCTTTAACATGGACGAATCATTAAATGATCAAACATAACTAACGATTAATTTACGTTTAAATTCTGCCTGACATTTGTAAAATCATGTTAAAGTTCATTTTATCCCAGATACATCTTGAGAATTTTACTTCTTGAATTATGACGAAGCCTTCTGATTCCTTTTTCCCGTATCTGACGAACACGTTCGCGGGTAAGGTCGAAGATCTCACCGATCTCTTCCAGTGTCATGGGTTGCTGACTACCGATCCCGTAATTAAGCTTGATCACATCCGCTTCCCGGGTGGTCAGGGTTTCCAATGCGCGATTGATCTCGATATGGAGAGAATCGTGCAGCAGTTCTTTATCCGGGTTCGGTGATTCACCCGACTTAACCACATCATATAAACTGGAAGTTTCGCCTTCTTTGAGCGGAGCATCCATCGAAAGATGTCGCCCGGAACTTCGCATCGATTGACGAACATCCTTAACAGTCATATCCAGTTCTTTCGCAATCTCTTCCGCAGAAGGAGCACGTTCATGCGTCTGTTCCAGAAAGGAGTAAGCTTTATTGATCTTATTGATGGAACCAATTTTGTTCAAAGGGAGTCTGACTATACGGGATTGTTCGGCGAGTGCCTGTAAAATAGACTGACGGATCCACCATACGGCATATGAGATAAATTTAAAGCCTCGCGTTTCATCAAAACGTTTGGCTGCTTTAACCAACCCCATATTTCCTTCATTGATCAGATCCGGAAGTTTCAAACCCTGATTCTGGTATTGTTTTGCTACAGAAACCACAAAACGAAGATTTGCTTTCGTCAGTTTTTCTAGTGCTACCTGATCGCCCTGCTTGATACGTTGCGCCAGTTCTACCTCCTCATCAGCAGTGATCATGTCGATCTTACTGATATCCTGAAGGTATTTGTCAAGGGATTTGGATTCGCGGTTGGTTACCTGCTTAATTATTTTGAGTTGTCTCATATATACACTATTAGGTTTTCTCTCACCCTTTATAACATTTTTTTCCTTAATTAGCAAGTATTAAGCTTCTGAATGATGGTGATTGCCGAAACTTTAATAATATTTTAAGAAAAAACAAACAAAATGTACTGTGTTCAGAATATGCAGCGGGTAAATCACACTAATTTTCAACGCCAAAACCACTGGTTTCAATTCATTACAATGTCAAAAACGCATTTCATCTGTTAAATAGCTTATTTAAGGGGTCAAAATTTCAGATAAAGGTTATTTCTCTCTATTTTTGCTGGTTTAGGAATTTTATCAAAAGTGACTTATGTATACGATCGAGGAAGAGGAGAAAAAAGAGCTGTATGACTATCAAAAAGGGGCGATAGACCAGATCTTTGATCGTATCAATAATTGTCCTCCCAATTATCACCTGCTTTATCAATTACCCACTGGTGGCGGGAAAACGGTTATATTCTCTGAAATCGTACGACGGTATATTCAGGAAAGAGGAAAAAAGGTGGTTGTGCTGACGCACCGAATTGAATTGAGCAAACAGACCTCCAAAATGTTGAGAGGGTTCAAAGTAAAGAACAAGATCATCAACAGCCATGTTAAAGAACTTCCTGATCAGGATGAATATATGTGTTTCGTCGCGATGGTCGAAACCCTTAAAAATCGTTTATACGACAAAAAACTTGAGATCAAAGATGTTGGACTCGTCATTATCGATGAGGCGCATTACAACTCTTTCAGAAAATTATTAAGTTTTTTTAAAAAATCCTTTATCCTGGGAGTTACTGCAACCCCGTTAAGTTCAAATATCAAATTGCCCATGAAGGACAATTACAATGAACTTATTACTGGTGAGGCGATAAGAACCCTGATCGATAAAGGATTTCTTGCAAAAGCTGAAACACATACCTATGATGTAGGGCTTACCTCCCTGAAAATAGGGATCAATGGAGATTATACGGTAAAATCGTCCGAAGCCCTCTATTCCAATCTCGATATGCAGGAAAAATTACTCACCGCATATGAAGAGCAGTGTAAAGGAAAAAAGACTCTTATTTTTAACAATGGTATTAATACTTCCTGGTATGTCTACGAACTATTCAGGGAAGCAGGTTATCCGGTAAGACATCTGGATAATACACATAGTAATAAAGACCGTAAAGAGATCCTCAAATGGTTCAAAAATACGCCTGACGCAATACTCAGTTCCGTAAGCATCCTGACCACTGGTTTCGATGAACCTACGGTGGAAAGTATCATCCTGAACCGTGCAACCCGCTCCCTGACCTTATATTTTCAAATGATCGGGAGAGGTTCACGTGTATTGCCCAACAAAGAAACCTTTAGTGTGATCGACCTTGGTAACAATGTTGCCCGTTTCGGAGTATGGAGTGAACCGGTCGATTGGCAACATATCTTCAAATTTCCGGATTTCTATCTGGAAAGCATCAAGGATGATGAGGAGATCGAACGTAATTTCATGTATGAGATGCCCGCAAAACTGCGTGAGAAGTTTGGGAACACAGATAGCGTGACGTTTGATGTAGAGAAAGAATATGACCTGGTTCTCAAGCGAGGGCAGAAATCAAAACTGATCCTTGAAAAATCTTTGGAACAACATACCAGAATGTGTGTGGATAATAGTGAAGATGCTTATGAGGCACGCATGCTGGCCATGGAACTCAAGGATGACATAGAATGTCGTATCAGCAGATACTCTCAATGTATAAGTAAGAGTACCAAAAACTACAGAGATTGGCTTGCCGAAGATTATTTCCGTAAACTCAGAATTAATATCGTCAAAGAATATCAATAGAAATAAAAAAAGCACCACGAATGGTGCTTTTTTTATATATGTGAGTTTTATATTCTAATTACAGCCTGATGTGAATCCGGTCGCATCGAATTCGGTCTGAACCGCTCCGGTTTTATCGCTTTTCGTAGCCTGTATCACCAACTGGTTAATACCACTACCATCCCGTTTCGGACTACAATATTCAAATAGATAATAACTGCGTGCCTGTCCGGAAACCGCAATGGAGATCTCGTTAAAGATTCCTTCAAGTTCATCTTTATTCTCTGCAAAGACACTGCTGGTCTTACCGATGTTCGCAAGCACCGCTTCGTCGATCTCAGACCCAAGTCCAATGGTAAAATAAGAAATATTCTCATCTGCACTGTTCACTGCATTTAAAGCAGCATCCCGGGTATATCTCGAAGCCTGGTCTGTACCGTCGGTAAAGATCACGATAGAGGCAGCAGCAATGATCTCCTGCTGTTCGTATTCATCGACGATATCAGAAGCTATCTCTGTAGATTTTATTACAGCACCATAGAGGTCGGTCGAAGGGTCGTTGCTGATATCTGCGGTAATTCCCTCGATTGAATTGATCAACTCTGATTTATCGGTAGATAACGGATGTAATTCATGTAATACATCCTCACCATCAAACCAGTAGATCGCCATTTTAAAAGAATCACTCGCTGTATCAGGCATCACATTTTGAATAAAGCTTACCGAAGCACTCTTTAATTCCTGTAAACTGGAACTTAATACAGAGTTACTAAGGTCGAGTACCAACAAGGTATTGTTATTAAAGATCTGCGTGTTAGGAGAAATTCTGCCATTGGATTCAGAATTAGAGATCACATTGAAACAATTATCATTCCTTCCTTTTTCATAGATCGTAAAATTACTTGCCGTCAATCCGGGCACAGGATTACCGTCAGTATCATTTACCTTAAAGAAAACAGAAACCTTTCCCGGAAGGGTTGTATAGGAATCCTGAATGGTCAGCTTGAGCTCTTGTGTCCCCAGATCAAGACATTTATCGATGCCCGCATCACCACCAAAATCGTCATCGGCATTACCGCAGGCTACCAAAAGGATAAGCAGGATCAATAAATTCAAAGGGGTTTTGATTAAACGCATAAAAATTGATTTTGAGTTTCCATTAAAACGGAGGAGAATCCAAAAAATTATATGAACCGTTAAATAGAAAGAGGAATGTTACGCTTCAAGAAATTTGGATCGTAATTCTGGTGTGGGGATCATACACTGATCTTTTCTTCCAAACCAGCGATAGCGGTTACGCGCGATAAAGTCGTAGATACCATTTCGAAACACCGGTGGAAGTATATAATTGAAAAGTCCGAGTATTTGCCAGCCACCTCCGATCTCTTTGGCAATTTCAGTGGCAGCATCGGCCTTCTTATAATAGGCTACCCCGGGCTCGTAAACAACGATGGAATCCAGTTCTTCAGAGTCTAAACCGCGTTCAGTAAGGAATTTTTTTCCAAATTCCCCCTGCAAGGAGGCAAACCTGAAAACATCCTTTTTATCGCGCTTGATCACATAATTTACCGCGCCGTTACAAAGATTGCAGACGCCATCAAACAAGATTATCTTTTTGTTTTCGGGTAGATCCATGAGTCACCGGAGTTTAGTATTCCAAATTTAGCCTTATTTTTTTGCTTCGACCAATTCCAGTTGATCGAGATTCACATTCGTGGTAAACATACCATAATTCACGATCGCTTTATTCTTCTCGATAGCATCGATACTGCCCACAGCTTTCCCATCCATCAATCTTACCCGGTCTCCAATTTTAAGAATCGGACGTGGTTTTGGCTTTGCAGATTTACTGGCTGCAACCTTCGCTTCTTTCTTTTTCTCCCGGATCACTTTCACCTCTTTTTCCAGTTCTTTGGCTACAGCAGCTTTCTTTTGTCGTTCCTCACGTTTTATAGCGGCAGATTCCTTTTTTCGTTTAGAATTCTCGGTTTCCACAATTCTTAGGAATTCCGATATCAACGGACGCTTCTGTTTATTGATAAAGTATTTTTCAGAAATATCATTGATCTTATTACCCAGATAGATCATTCGTTGATTATGATCATACATTTCCTGATAACTTTCCAGTTTGGTTTTTACTTTACTGTTGAGTTCTTCCAGTTTTCTGGCCTCTTCGCGTTTACGGGTTTCCTCTTCTTTAAGCTGATCGGAAGTGCGCTCCATCTTACTTCTTTCCTTTTGGAGTTTTGCGATAGTGGCATCGAAACGCACCTTACCGCGTTCGATTTTCTTTTTAGCCTTATTGATCAGACTATAGGGTATACCATTTTTCTGGGCTACCTCAAAAGTAAAGGAGCTACCGGCTTCCCCCAGAATAAGTCGAAATTCAGGCTCCAATGTCCGACTATTGAACATCATATTTGCGTTGGTGGCATTCGGAAGTTCATTCGCCAACATTTTCAGATTTGCATAGTGAGTCGTAATGATTCCAAAAGCCTCCCTTTCGTAGAATACTTCCAAAAAAGTTTCCGCCAGGGCACCTCCCAGTTCCGGATCACTACCGGTACCGAATTCGTCGATCAGAAAAAGAGTGCCTTCGTTGCATTTACGAAGAAAATAATTCATGTTCTTCAATCGATAGCTATAAGTGCTCAAATGATTCTCTATAGATTGATTATCCCCGATATCCGTAAGAATTCTATCGAACAGACAGGTCTTGCTTCGTTCATGCACAGGAATCAGGAGTCCGCTTTGCAGCATCAGTTGTAAAAGACCGACGGTTTTCAGGGTGATACTCTTACCTCCGGCATTGGGTCCTGAAATTACAATGATTCGGTTATCCGGATTTAATTTTATGGACTGCGGAAAGGTCTTAGCTCCACTTTTCTTATTGGTAAGATAGAGGAGAGGATGATAGGCTTCCAGCAGTTCCATTGTTTTTTCTTCGGTGATCTCCGGTAAAAGGGCATTCATGCTTTCGGCATATTTAGCCTTGGCCGCTGTTGAATCGGTCAGAGTCAGGTATTTCTGGTAGGTTTCCAGCAAAGGCTGAAAGGGTCGCAAAAAATTGGTCAGTTCCTTAAGAATACGCTGTATTTCTTCTTTTTCCTCATATTCAAGGTTATTCAGTTCGCGGCTGTATTGTTGCGTAGCATCAGGCTCCATATAAACGATACTTCCCGTCTTGGAATTTCCCATGATACTCCCGTTAATTTTTCTGCGATACATGGCCTTAACCGCAAGTACACGACGATTATCGATCACGGTTTCCCGAATATCATCGAGATATCCAGCGGTTCCATAAGAACTCAGTGCACTGTTAAAGCTCTGGTTGATCTTTGAGCGTACAGAATTGATCTGTCTTCTGATCTGCTGTAACAGATCTGAAGCATCATCTCTTATCTCCCCAAACTTATCGATGATCCTGTTGATCGCATCCTCATGCTCCCTGGTCAGTTCGATCTTCTCGGTAGTGCGAGTCCAGGAGGGGTAGTATTCTTCAAATTTCCTAAAGAAAAGGATGTGCTGATTCACCGTTTGAGCAATAGCTGCAATTCTTCGAAAACCTTCCACCTCGATAACAGTATTCTCAACCTCCAGCAAACGAATCTCACGGTTAACCGGATCGAAATAGTGATTTGGGATTCGGTTATTATTGTCATAGGAAGCCAGGTATTCATTGGTAAGGTTTAGCGAACGAAACAAAGCATTTCTCTTTGTAAAAGGTTTGATCGCCATCGTTTTTTCCTTTCCCGGCTCTGTAATACAAAAATCTGCAACCTGCAAAAGTACTTTTGAAAGTTCCAGATCTCTTAAAGTCTTATCGTGAATTTTGTTCATAGCGCCAATTTGCTCTAAATTTGAGCAGCACAAATTTACACAACTTTATTGATTGATAACAGTAAGGAATCATTCCATCTGAATCTGAAACCGATGCAAGTAAAAATCGCCGAAAGCTGGCTTCCCTGTCTTAAAGAAGAATTTTCTGCTCCTTATTATAAGGAACTTGAAAATTTCGTGAACACTCAGTATAGAGAACACACATGCTATCCGCCTGAAGAGCAGGTATTCGCTGCTTTCGACCACTGTTCTCCGGAGCAACTGAAGGTAGTGATTCTCGGGCAGGACCCGTATCATGGAGAGGGACAGGCAAATGGTTTATGTTTCTCCGTAAATGAAGGGATACCACACCCTCCATCCTTAAAGAATATACTCAAGGAAGTCAGTGAAGATACAGGTATATCATATCCGGAAAGCGGAAATCTTGAGCGCTGGGCAGAACAGGGAGTCCTGTTATTAAATGCTACGCTTAGTGTTCGTCAATCACAGGCTGGAAGCCATCAGCGAAAAGGGTGGGAGAAGTTCACCGATAATGTTATCAAAAAGATCTCATCGCAAAATTCAGGTATCGTATTTCTTTTATGGGGTGGTTACGCCGCTAAAAAAGCAAAGCTTATCGATGCTGAGAAGCACCATGTACTGATCTCCGGACATCCTTCTCCGCTGAGTGCCAACAGAGGATTCTGGTTCGGAAATGGTCATTTCACGAAATGTAATACTATTTTAAAGGAAATGGGGAAAGCTCCTATAATATGGTAGCTATTCTACTGTATTCAAAGGTGTCTTCTATAATACCAAGTTTTAACAGCTGTTCCTGAATGTTCTTAAGCGTTAATGGATCCATGGCTTCCTGACTCCAGCGAGTTATAGCCAGCCATTCCCTGATATCACTAACATCCTGCTCATAACGGTTCGCCAACATTCGGTCGATACTCGGGATAAATTTGAACTCAGCAGTAAATACGTTGATCACTTCCAGCAGATGTTTCAATACCGGCAGATTATTATTTATGAATTCATTCCTGGCTGCGATAACAAAACAGGGCCATGGGGTAGGGCAGTCACTGATTCTTCTAAAGACTCCCTTATCAACCAGGGGTTTGGTCGTAAAATGCTCCCACATAAAATAATCCGCTTCCTGCTCCTGTAAAGCCTTCACAGCGCCCTGGATATCGTTAACCACCTTAAATTTCAATTCCGATACAGGCCAGCCATGTTCACTGGCATTGATGTAACTCATGAGATGACTGCCGCTTCCGTAACGACTAATCGCTGCAGTAGCTCCTTTCAGGTCTTCGATGTTTTTGAATTTTGAATGTGAATCAACATGAATACCCCAATATAAGGGCGACTCGACATACACCTGTATGATCGAACTGTCATTTCCATTAATGATATCCTTAACAATCCCTTCCGTAAGAATTACGGCTAGATCTGTAGATCCTTCTCTGAGCATTTCACACATTTTTCCGGTTCCTTCCGGAATATCGGTCCACTCCAGATCGAATCCTCTTTCTCGGAAAGCACCTTCATCAATGGCCAGATGCCATGGAAGGTTAAAATGTTCAGGGACTCCGATGATATTTACCTTCTTCACCTTGCTTTTTTAAATAAAATTAAGTCACTTTCCTGACAAAATAAAGTGTTGTACGGATTTGTTTAGTGGGATTTTACTATAATTGATCTTTTCTAAGATCAATTTTTTCGAAATAATAGGATTCCCAGCAGGGCCGAGATTGATGTCTCTGATTATATCCGCTCCAAAATCAGTTTGATAAGTTCTTTAACCGCTGTCTTGGGTTGTTCAGAAAAGGTATTGGTTGCCCGGTTGGCCAGGATACAATTCAGTGAAATTGCATGATGTCCCATCAACGCTGCCAGACCATAGATTCCGGAAGTTTCCATTTCAAAATTGGTGATTTGAAGGTCGTTGAACTTAAAACTTTGTAAACGTGCCGGCATGTCGATATCAACCGGATTTAGTCGCAATTTCCTGTACTGGGGACCATAAAATCCACTATTGGTAACGGTAATTCCACGAAGTAGTTCTGGAAAAATGAATCGTTCGGAAAGTTCTTTACTACAAGGTATTGCGTAGGGTATGCTGTTTTCTGAGGAACTTCTACTGATATGTTCGAGCAACTTTTTCTCCAACTCGGTCATTCTTACCCTTTCACTCTGATAAAAATGGAGAAGATTATCAAACCCAATCCCAAATTCACTGAGTAAATAACTATCGACAGGAATATCTGGCTGCATGGTACCCGTTGTCCCGATCCTGATAAAATTCAGTGATTTTAATTCATCATGTGCGATTCCGGTCTTGAGATCCACATTTACCAATGCATCGAGTTCATTGAAAACAATATCGATGTTATCGGTTCCGATTCCGGTCGAGATCACCGTAATTCGATTTCCGCGTAATGTTCCGGTATGAGTGATGAATTCGCGTTTCCCTTTTTTTACTGTGATGGTATCGAAATGACGGGAAACTTCAGGGACACGATCGGGATCCCCGACAAGAATAATAGTAGTTGCGATATCCTCCGGAAAAAGATCAAGATGGTAGATACTACCATCCTGATTTAAGATTAATTCCGAAGATGTTTTCATTAAAGCTTCAGTAATTGAGCATTATCCTCAAAAAATAAAAACGAATATTTTGGTGTTCCTCCAAGATATTCGTTCTCATTTCGTAAAACAGGATATGAATTTTCAACCTTATTCATGACGTTCTTGCCGAGATTGGTCAATTTGACCGGGTTGAACGAGCGGAAAAGCGGTTTAAGGCGCGATGCCATATGGAAATACTGACTGTCTCCAAATCCGTAAATTCCCTGATTCTTTAGCATGGTAGCGACCAGTTGCTCTTTGGATTCAGGTTTATCGGCGTATGCGATGTCGATCATTCGGTTTTCCATAAAATTCAATCCGTTCTTTACACTTGGAAAACGTAAAATATGAGCATTTACTGCATCAGCCAGATAGTCGAGATTGGTATTTGACTTGTTGGCAACGGCTTTCTGTAAACGGATCGGATTATTTTCACAATATAACTGCCAGATAAAATCGGCATATTCAATGTCGTCACTACTCAACAAAACTCTATTGTCGTATAGTTCTTTCACTCTTTCCTTTGAAAGTTCAGAAAGGGCATAGCGTTTCTCAGAGTCATCTTCCTTACCGGAACAAACGAGGAAAATATCCGCATTCTTTCGGTGTTTTTTAAGCCAGCTCAGTACGGCGATCATATTGATCTGACAAAAAAGATCGTACTCAAACCAAAGTACGATCTCATCCTGACTCTTCTGATTACATAAATTTCTGTATTCCTTTAAGGTGAAATTGATAAAAGTGTTTTTGGTTACCTTATAGGAGGAGTTAAGAAACTCGAAGCGATTGCGCCAGAAACTTTCACTCCCCACGTCATTCGTGGTTTTTCCTTCACACAGCATCTCTCTCCAGGTAATAATTTCACCTTGAATTTCCAGGCGTTCCAGCATTTTGGTGAAGCTGTCGCCGTTAGTAATGTGTAGGGTCTTAGACATTTTTCTTAGTTAGGTTTATGCAGCTAATGTATAAATAAACTTATAAAATGCAATAGATATTTTCATAAAATCATCCCCCGACTCGCTTCACTTTAAAGCCTTTAGCCTTTAACATTTCCATGATACGGTCACGGTAATCTCCCTGTATTATCAGTTCTTCATTTTTAAAGCTACCACCAACATTAAGCTTACTTTTAAGTTCGCTTGCCAGGGTTTTGAAATCCGTTTGTGCGCCATTATATCCGGCTATGATCGTAACCGGTTTGCCTTTTCGCTTTTCATATTTGCACAATAGCGGATCATCCTGTATCCATATACCCGGATCATTTTCCGGTGCTTCACTCTCTTCCTGGAACTCATGTTCCGGAAATAAATTGCGTAACTGGTCTTTTAAATCCATAGGGTAAGATTTAACTATTTTTTGATCAGTCCGAGATCTACTAATCGTTCATGTAAAAATTCACCAGCCGTAATATCTTCGAACTGTTTAGGATGATCGGAATCCACACAGCTATCGAGTACATCCAACGGCATATTACTGACGGGGTGCATAAAGAAAGGTATAGAGTAACGTGAAGTTCCCCAAAGTTCACGAGGTGGGTTGACAACCCTGTGGATGGTAGATTTCAAACGATTATTCGTATGTCTTGAAAGCATATCTCCCACATTGATCATCAGCTCATCCGGTTGGGCAATAGCGTCGATCCATTCTCCCTGATGATTTTGAACCTGAAGTCCTTTACCCTGAGCCCCCATCAGAAGGGTGATCAGATTAATGTCGCCATGAGCAGCAGCTCTTACCGCTTCTTTAGGCTCTGTAGTTATCGGAGGATAATGTATCGGACGAAGAATTGAATTCCCATTCTTGATATAATCATCAAAATAATACTCTTCGAGGCCGAGATGTAATGATAAGGCTCTCAATACATATTTTGCTGTCTTTTCCAGCATTTTATAGGTCTCCTTTCCAACTTCATTGAATTCCGGAACCTCCGATACCATTACATTTGGCGGATATTCCTTTTCCAGCTTCGGATTGTCTTCAACATATTGACCGAAATGCCAGAATTCTTTAAGATCACCTTCTTTACGACCTTTTGCATGTTCTTTACCAAATGAAGTATAACCGCGTTGTCCACCGATTCCTTCGATCTCATATTTGGATTTTACATCCTCAGGTAATTCAAAGAATCGTTTTACCTGATCATAAAGATTAGTAATGAGTTCATCTGAAAGAAAGTGACCTTTTAGTGCTACGAAACCGATATCCTCATAGGCTTTTCCTATGGCATCTGTGAAATTTTGTTTTTTAACGGGATCGTCCGACAGGAAATCTCGGAGATCAACACTGGGTATTTGCTTCATTTTTTAAATGTGTTTAATACAAAAATAGGGAATTATAAGGCTTATGTATACGAGAACTTATCAACCGTTTAAAAATATATGGGTATAAATAGGTAAACCGTAAATTTTCCTACATTTGAAATAACTATATTCAAATCTATGTCAGGAACAGCCACTCCGTTCACTTTCGACTATAATGATCGGCTAATCGATAACGATCAAATGTTGTCACTCTATTACCATATGTTGTTGTCGAGGCTCATCGAAGAAAAGATGTTGATCCTGCTCAGACAGGGTAAGATCTCCAAATGGTTCAGTGGTATCGGACAGGAAGGGATCTCTGTAGGAGTGACACTGGCCATGCATCCTGAGGAATATATTTTACCGATGCACCGGAATCTAGGAGTATTTACTGCCCGAGGAATACCGTTGAACCGGTTATTCTCGCAATGGCAGGGTAAGGAAGCCGGATTTACGAAAGGGAGGGATCGAAGTTTCCATTTCGGTACACAGGAATTCAAAATCATAGGTATGATCTCTCATTTAGGTCCCCAATTGGGAGTAGCAGACGGAATTGCACTGGCTCATAAACTAAAGGGTGAATCACTGGCAACTGCCGTTTTTTCAGGAGAAGGGGGTACCAGTGAAGGAGATTTTCATGAGGCTTTGAACCTGGCCTCTGTCTGGGATTTACCCGTATTATTCTGTGTGGAGAACAATGGGTACGGACTCTCAACGCCCACGGAAGAACAATACCGATGTAAGGACATTGCAGATAAAGGAATAGGTTACGGTATGGAATCACATATCATCGATGGTAATAATGTTGTCGCTGTTTACCGTAAAGTTTCAGAAATTCTGAATTCTATCCGCAAAAATCCGCGTCCTGTGCTATTGGAATTTAAAACCTTCCGAATTCGAGGGCATGAGGAAGCAAGTGGCACTGCTTATGTACCCGATTCCCTGATCAGCTATTGGGAAGAACGTGATCCGGTGACGAATTTTGCGAACTTCCTGATCGATGAGGGGATACTTACTGAAAAGGAAGAAAAGAAAATGCGCAATAAAATCAAGGCTAGTATAGACGAAGAACTTCAGGTAGCCTATGCCGAAAAGGAGCTGACACCAAGTGAAGTATCCGAACTCTCTGACGTCTATCATCCTTTCGAGTCTGTGTTGAAAAAAGAAGAGGAGCAAACCTTTGAAAAACGTTATGTAGATGCCATTTCAGAAGGCTTATTTCAGGCGATGGAAGCTTTTCCGGAACTGGTGATCATGGGACAGGATATTGCAGAATATGGAGGAGTATTTAAGGTTACCAAAGATTTTTATAAGACCTTCGGTACAGAGCGGGTTCGAAATACCCCTATATGCGAATCTGCGGTTGTATCTGCAGCCATGGGACTGTCCATAAACGGTATGAAAGCGGTAATAGAAATGCAATTTGCTGATTTTGTTTCCTCTGGTTTCAATCCTATCGTGAACTATCTTGCAAAATCACATTATCGTTGGGGACAAAAAGCAGATGTAGTAGTACGTATGCCTTGTGGAGCAGGGGTGGGTGCCGGGCCTTTTCACTCCCAGACCAATGAAGCCTGGTTTTTGAAAACACCGGGACTTAAGGTGGTTTATCCTGCATTTCCTAAAGATGCTAAAGGTTTATTGATCAGTGCCATTGAAGATCCTAATCCGGTACTTTTCTTCGAACATAAGGCATTGTATCGAAGTCTTAGTCAACAAGTCCCTGAAGGATATTACAATATTCCTCTGGGAAAAGCTGCTGTTTTATCAGAAGGTGATCAGTTGACCATAATAACCTATGGCGCTGCCGTTCATTGGGTTTCTGATGCTTTAAAGGAGTTTTCAGAGTCTTCCGTGACGTTGATCGATCTGCGATCCCTCCAGCCACTGGACACCGAATGTATTTTTAGCTATTCAAAAATTTCCGGAAAGGTGCTCATTGTACACGAAGACAGTCTTTTTTGTGGTCTTGCTTCCGAAATAGCCGCTCAGATCGGAGAACATTGTTTCGAGTTTCTCGATGCGCCCGTTAAGAGACTGGGAGCCCTGGAAACACCGATACCCTTTGCCAAAGTATTGGAGAATCAATACCTGCCTGTTAAAAAAATTGTAAATGCAATTCAGGAATTATTGAATTATTAACATTCAAGCCTTAACGACATACGTATTTCCTGTAAGTAACGGAAGTTCAAATCTTCAGAG
This sequence comes from Robertkochia solimangrovi, assembly GCF_007279655.1. Taxonomy (GTDB): domain Bacteria; phylum Bacteroidota; class Bacteroidia; order Flavobacteriales; family Flavobacteriaceae; genus Robertkochia; species Robertkochia solimangrovi. The sequence continues at coordinate 434,206 of NZ_QKWN01000002.1, forward strand.
GGAAGTAAGACAATCTTACCTTCACTAAAGTTGTTAAATACGTCTTAATCATAATTCAAAAAATTATCATAAAATTAACAGGATTTGTCTTTCCTGAACAGATTAAGTGTTTTGTTCTTGATTGGTAATAGTTTAACTTTATCCTACTGATAATCTTTACATTATGAAAAAACATTTTAAAACTTTAATGGCTGTGACAGTGTTGTTTACAGTCTTGTCATGTGGCTTAAGCAAGGATAATCGTTCCTCCAGAGACACCATAAACGGAACCTGGGAATTAGCCAGTATTTCCTATCAGGGAAATGAAGGATATTTCAAGTCTGAATTGTTCGGAATGGCAACTTCCAAATGCTTTAAGAATTCCGAATGGTTTTTCCGTTCCAATAATAGTACCGGCTACTATACTTTGCCGGCGGGAGAATGCGCAGGAGGGACCCAAAATATCCGATGGTCAGTACAGGATGATGCCAATGGACAACCTTCAAAGTTCACCTTTAAATATATAGATGAGAAAAAGAATGATCTGTATGGCGGTGTCGGTTATGTGTTAGACATTACTTCCTTGAGCGAAAACAGCATGACATTAACAAGTAACGAAAATGTGGATGGTGAATCCATTCAGCTAGTATACCAATTCAACAAAAAAACGTATTAAGATCATGAAGAAAATATTAAGTATAGGGTTAGCACTGGCAGTATCAACCATGATGTTTACCGGTTGTGAAGCTATCAAGAATTCCAATAACACACAAAAAGGTACCGCGATCGGGGCATCCTCCGGTGCTGTGATCGGGGGAATTATCGGTAATAATGTAGGGGATAAGAACAATTCCGTTCTCGGTGCGATAATCGGTGCAGCCGTAGGTGGTGCCGTAGGTAATCGAATCGGTAATAAAATGGATCGTCAGGCGGAAGCTATTTCTGAAGCAGTACCTGGAGCAGAAGTACAGCGAATAGGAGAGGGGATCAATGTTACCTTTGATGAGAACAGCGGTGTACAATTTAAAATTAATTCTGCTGACCTTACTACGGAAGGTAAAGGAACCCTCGATAAAATGGCTGAAGTTTTCAGAGAATATGATGATACGAACATTCTCGTAGAAGGACATACCGATAGTTCAGGGGCAGCGGAATATAATATGTCGCTATCCCAAAAACGCGCGCAATCAGTATCGAACTATCTACAGTCAAAAGGTGTAGCTTCGAGTAGGCTAACCACCAAATGGTATGGTGAAACTCAACCTAAATATGATAATGGAACCGAAGAAGGACGTATTAAGAACAGAAGGGTTGAATTAGGTATCGTTGCCAGTCAGGAAATGATCAACGAAGCTAAGAACGAACAATAAAAATCAAGTGAATATTTTAAAAAGCCCGAATCATTTCGGGCTTTTTTTGTCTAATAAATTTTAAAACCTTTTCATATGAAGACAAGTAAAAATTTCATGATACTATCACTGTTATTTCTTTGTTTTATCGCATGCAAGCAGGAGAAAAAAGAAAGTTCAGCAGTGAGTGAACCCAACGATATCCAAAAGGAGACGCCGGATATTCGTTCCAGAGAAGTAACTTATTCAGCGGATACAACAGAACTGAAAGGATATCTTGTATGGGATGAAAATAAAAAAGGAAAATCGCCGGGCATTCTGGTAGTTCATGAATGGTGGGGGCATAATGATTATAGCCGGCAAAGAGCGGAAATGCTTGCAGAACTTGGTTATGTTGCCTTTGCTCTGGACATGTATGGCGATGGTAAACAGGCAAAACACCCGGATGAAGCCGGTAAATTTGCAGGTATGGTCATGAAGAATATGGAGGAAGCAGAAGCCCGGTTCAATGCCGCGATGGAAGTTTTGAAGAATGACGCTCATGTTGACCCTCAAAAGATCGCAGCCATCGGTTATTGTTTCGGTGGTTCCGTAGTATTGACTATGGCCGATGCAGGTGCTGATCTCGCTGCTGTTGCTGCATTTCACAGTGGGGTTCAACTGCCGATCATGCCTAACGAAAAACTCAAAGCAAAGGTCCTGGTTTGCAACGGTGCTAACGATTCCTTCATTCCTCCGGAAACCGTAACTGCCTTTAAAAAAGCCATGGATAGCATACATGCCGATTATAAATATATCGCATATGAAAATGCAGTGCATTCCTTTACCAGTAAGGCTGCAGATTCACTAGGCAAAAAGTTCAATATGCCACTGGCCTATAATCAGGAAGCCGATGAGAAATCATGGGAAGCATTAAAAGAATTGTTACGATCGGTTTTCTGAACCTTCTTAAATTTTCTATTCAAGGTGCCTGCGGGCGCCTTTTTTTGTTAATACAATTTAAAATACGCGTTAAATACTCTAAAACAGGCTTTAGTTCCGTATTTGGATTTGTAACTTATAAAGAACTGATTATCCTAATTTAAAATCACTGTTCATGCAAAGCAATTTTCCAAGAAACGTAACTCAAAAGCTGATCGAATCACATCTTTTGCAAGGTGAAATGATTCCGGGTAAAGAGATAGGAATTCATATCGATCAGGCATTACTTCAGGATGCGACAGGAACGCTTGTTCAACTGGAACTTGAAGCCATGGGAATAGATCAGGTAAAAACAGAAGTCGCAGTACAGTATGTTGACCACAATCTTTTACAAACCGATTATAAAAATGCGGATGATCATGAATTCCTTAGGACTGCAGCTGCCCGGTTCGGTTTATGGTTCAGCAGACCTGGTAATGGGGTAAGCCATCCTGTTCATATGGAGCGTTTTGGAATCCCCGGTAAGACCATGGTCGGTTCTGATAGTCATACTCCGGCCGCAGGTTCTCTGGGTATGCTGGCGATCGGTACGGGTGGATTAGATGTGGCTGCAGCTTTAGCAGGAAAGCCATATTTTGTAAAAATGCCGCTGATAATGGGCGTTGAACTAAAGGGAAAACTCCCGGAATGGGTAAGTGCGAAGGATGTTATCCTGGAAATGTTAAGGAGATATGATGTTAAGGGAGGTGTAGGTAAGATCATTGAATATTATGGGGAAGGGCTTCGTCATTTATCGGCAATGGACCGACATGTGATCGCTAATATGGGCGCCGAACTCGGGGCTACAACCACCGTTTTTCCGAGTGATGAAGAAACCAGGAAGTTCCTCAGGTCTCAGCACAGAGAACATGACTGGATTGAACTAAAAGCCGATCCGGGCTGTAACTATGACCTTCAGGAAGTAATTGTTCTTGATGATCTGGTACCCCTGATCGCAAAACCCACCAGTCCGGGTAATGTTGTGCCAGTTTCTGAGGTGTCCGGAAAATCTATCAGTCAGGTTGTTATCGGTTCATCAGCGAATCCAGGGCTTAGAGATTTCTGGATCGCCGGTGCGATCGTAGCCGATAAAAATATAGCTCCGGAAGTTTCCTTTGATATCAATCCGACTTCCCGACAGATCATACAGAACATGATTAAAAACCGGGCATTTGCCAACCTCATCAAGGCAGGCGCACGTTTTCACCAGTCCGGTTGCATGGGTTGTATAGGGATGGGACAGGCACCAGCAAGCAATACGATAAGTCTCAGGACAATGCCCAGAAACTTCCCGGACCGATCGGGAACCAAAGATGATCAGGTTTATCTCTGTAGTCCGGAAACCGCTGCGGCTTCGGCTTTAACCGGAAAGATCACTGATCCCCGTAAGCTTGAATCACTGTACGGAATGGCCTACCCTCAGTTCAAAGCAGCAGCGCGAGATCTTATCAAAGATGAACTCCTTATAAAGCCTGCTGAGGATGCCAAAGTAGCTTTAAAGAAAGGACCTAACATAAAATCACTGCCTGATTTTGATGCTATGACCAATAAATTCAATGTTCCTGTACTTTTAAAAATGGGAGATAATATATCCACTGATGAAATTCTTAAAGCAGGAGCTGAAGTTCTACCATATCGCAGTAATATTCCTGCCATAAGTAAATATGCCTATACCGTAATAGATGAAACTTTCTATGACAGGGCCTTGCAGGCAAAAGAGCAATTTGGAGGTCATGTAGTGGTTGCCGGTGATAATTATGCTCAGGGAAGTAGCAGGGAACATGCTGCCCTTGCACCAAAATATCTTGGACAGATCGCTGTACTCGCGAAAAGTTATGCCCGTATCGCATGGCAGAATTTGGTGAATTTTGGAATAATCCCACTGGAATTCACGAATCCGGATGATTATGAAAGAATCGAAAAAGGATACATGATCACCGCGGTCAACCTCAGAGAACATATACACAACAGCAGCACTTTTGATATTGGATTATCTGACGGAAAGGACCTGATCACCATATCGGTAAAACACAGTCTGAGTGATCGACAGATCGCGATTCTGTTAAAAGGAGGAATCATTAATACCTATAAAGAAGAATTAACTATTTAAATCAATTTACAAAGATGAATATTTTAGAACAATTACAACTCGATAAAATTATAAGACCAGATCATGAGATCTATCCGCTGTTAAAGCAACGGTGGAGTCCGAGGATGTTCAGTGAGCGACCGATTCCGAAGGATGAAATCCATCAATTATTTGAAGCAGCCCGTTGGGCACCGAGTTCATTTAACAGGCAACCATGGCGTTTCCTGTATGCAAATAAAGGAGAGAAAGCCTTTGACCGGATAGTATCCTGTCTCAGTGATTTTAATAAAAGTTGGGTGATTCATGCACCTTTGCTGATAATCACTGCCTATAAAGAAAAAACAGAAGAAGGACAGGAGAATTTCCATGCATTACATGATCTCGGACTCAGTGTGGGTAATATGACGATTCAGGCACAATACATGGGTATCGCACTGCATCAAATGGCAGGAATCGACTGGAAAAAGGCACAGAAAGAATTCGATATTCCACAGGGATATCATGTTGCTACCGCAATCGCAGCGGGATATTACGGAGGAGATATGGATACTCTTAATGAAGAACTCCAGGAAATGGAAAACTCAGAACGCGTCAGGAAACCACAGAAGGAATTTGTATATCATCAAGAATGGAAATAGCGCAGATTTCAGGGGATAGGCACCTCTCCTGAATCCGGATCCACCAGTTTTAAAATATCTGTAAATATATGAGCCATAATAGCCCTATCACCCCTGATCGCGATCGGATAGACTACGGTTTCAGGGTGCTTTTCCAGAATCTTAAATGCGCTTTCTTCGTCAATATCAACATCAACCCCATAAATATTGGTGAAGGCAGGATGTTTGGTCGCAATCAATTCTGGTACTGACAGCCCTAATTTTTGGGCGATCTCAGCCCATTCTGTGGAAGCGATTTTGGTTTTATTTATGTCAATGGTCAGTAACCTCTTATCTGAGGAGGCTGCATAAGCCTGGCATTCTCTACCCAGTTTGGTAGAAGAATCATATATAAGGGTAATTTGTCGGTCGTTCGTTGCGATAATTCCCATGGGTTTAAAATTGATTATCTCGAATTGAATTTATCTTTTCGCTTGCGTAACTGTATGGCCAGATCATCGGTGACCTCTGCGATCGAGGTTTCAAAATTCTTTGAATTTGCACTTGCAAAGAGCCTTGGTCCTGGTGCACTTAAACTTATTTTACAAATCTTACCGGAATCGGTGGAGGAGGTGTTCTCCTTCTTGAAGGCAACGTCAGCACGAACTATAAAATCATACTTTTCAACCAGTTTGTTCAGTTTCTTTGAGACCAGATCCTCCAGGCGGCTACTTGCAGAAACATCATCATATTCAAAATTATACTGCATCGTATTCTTTTTTATAAAAATACTGATTATAATTATGATAACTCACTGTTTTTCAGGATTTTTAAATCTGATTTATACAATAAAAAAAGCCTGTGGAGAAAATTCCCAACAGGCTTTTTTTTAAGATTCTTCCTGTGTTCAACCGGGAAGGACCTTTACTTTCTATAAAGTCTCTATGAAGAGGCCGCTAATTCTTTGGCTACATTCTGAACTTCTTCCATCACTCTGAGAAGGTTATCTCCCCATAATTTTTTGATCTGTTCTTCTGTGTATCCTCTTTTTACTAATTCAAGCGTTACATTAAACGTTTCAGAAGCATCACTCCACTGATAGATTCCTCCACCACCGTCAAAATCAGAACTGATACCTACATGATCTATTCCGATTTTTTCGACAAGATAATCGATATGATCAACAAAATCTTTTACGGAAACCGGATCCGAAACCGCTTTTAAAGAATCGATTTCCGCAGTTGCTGCACCTCGCATCGCCATGAATTTTTCATAATATGCTTCTTTCTCATCACCTGGTAATTTGTTTACGCTGTCACGAGGGATCATTTCAAAGCCCATTTCTTTTGCTTTTTTCTCATATACCGATTTGCTCAATTCATTGAATTTTTCAGCCTTTTCGGTATTTAAATAGGAGGTAAAAGCAACCGTCTGTACGACACCACCATTAGCTTTCATCCATTCGAGTTGTTCATCATCAAGGTTTCTGCTGTGATCGCATAAAGCTCTTGCCGAAGAGTGAGAAGCGATGATCGGAGCTTTAGAGATCTCCAGCATTTGCTTCATTGCTTCTTTGGATGGATGGGATACATCGATCATCATCCCTACTTTGTTCATCTCTACGATTACTTCTTTTCCAAGTTCACTAAGTCCGTTATGTAACCATACATCATCAGCCTCCCCGGTATTTGAATCCGATAATTGGCTATGTCCATTATGTGCAAGTGACATATAACGTCCACCCAGATCATAGAACTTTTTCACATTGCTGATATCTTCACCGACAGGGTACCCGTTTTCGATTCCTATCATGGCAACTTTTTTACCTTCAGCATGGATCTTTCGGGCTTCCGCTGGTGTTAAGGCTAGTCCGATCTCTTCCGGAGCGATCTCCTCCGTCAATTTGTGGATCGCTTCAAATTTACTGATCGCATTCTCATAAGCCTTTTGATAACCTTCCGGAGAAAGTGTGTCCTGGCCGGTATATACGATGAACCAGGCTACATCCAGTCCACCTTCCTTCATTTTCGGCAAAGTGATCTGTGTATTCAGATCCTGTGTATAATTTATACTGTCTGTAAAATTAGATACATTGATGTCACAATGGGTATCCAGAGTGATCACCTTTTCATGAATTGCTTTCGCCTTTGCAACAAGATCGTCTTCTCCGGTCGTTTTAGGTTCTTCTTTACATCCGGTCAGAGCAGCCAGTGCAGAAACAAAAAAAATAGATTTTTTCATTAGTAATTGGATTGGTTTGATTGTTTAGCGGAAAATAAAGAATTTAGTTGAATAAATAAAAATGAACCATAAGGGGAGTCTGCAGAATTGAATTATTCGTATAAATTTCAATATACTTTTTACGATAATACAAATATTAGTGTTCAGTGAAGCAATTATCGCTTATCCCACCTTTTGGCATTATAAACTTTCATTAGGATCGAAATTTAGAGCAGATTGATTTTAAATGTTTTTTTGATATCCATGCTCATTTCAATAACTCACCTTCACCGCGTTTTTCCAGATATTTCAGCCTTTTCGATAGAGCTTGACATACCAAAAAAGCAGAATAGAAAGAAAACTACATACGGAAAATCCGATGAATAGCGGTAATACCGTATCATGAGTGACAAATTTACCGATGTATGTACTGATGGGTACCGCCATTAACGTAGAGATCAAGCCAGTTATTGCTGCACCTATACCTGCGATATGTCCGATTGGTTCCATAGCCAGAGCCCTAAGATTTCCGAAAAGAAAACCAACTGCAAAGAACTGAATTGCAAAAAATGCAAGTAGAATGTACACAGGAGGATTTGCAGCATCATGAAACATGATTATGTATAAGCAAGATACCAGAAAATATAGCTTTAGCGCTACCCGAACCAGGTTTTGCATTCCAAACCGAATCACAAGATTTCCATTCAGTAAGGTTGCCAAACCGATCGATATTGCCAAACCGGCAAATATAAAGGGAAACTCCTCTTTCAGGCCGTACTGAACCTGAAACACATATTGAGATGAGCTCAGATAAACCATAAATGATCCGGTGATGAACCCTGAAATCAAAGTGAATACCATGGTTCTGCGATGGCTCAGGACTTCTCGGGTACCATCGATAAAAATCCGGTACGTAAGTCGCTTTTTATCCTTTGCATGGAGAGTCTCTGGTTGTCTTTTCCAGAACCACCAACATACCAGCGCACTGAAAAATAGTTGAATATAAAAAATGAACTTCCAGTTCGAATGATCTAAAACAAGTTTTCCGAAAGCCGGTGCTACAATAGGCACCAGGAGAAATACCACTGTGATAAATGACATGATTCGCGCCATGAAATCGCCGCTATAACTATCCCTGACCATTGCAATACTGATCGTTCTTGGAGCAGATAATGCAATTCCCTGAAGAATCCTACCTACGATCATCACTTCCAGATTGTGCGCGAAAACACAGATGAGACTGGCCACAAAGAAAAGTGCAAAGCCCATAAAAACTACAGGTTTACGTCCAAGGCTGTCTGAAAGCGGACCAAACACCATCGGCCCCAGACCCAAACCCAGAAATATCATCGTTATAAATAGTTGATTATCTGCGGTATCGGTAACCCCGATGTCTTTACCTATCATATCGAGTGCAGGCAATAAAGCATCGATAGCTAAAGCAACGATAGACATCAAAGATGCCATCAGGGTTATAAATTCAAGTTGAGAGGGATTTTTCTTTAAAAGCATCCTGCAAAGTTAAGTCGAATATTCCGTTCCTATATCCGGATCACTATTATTTAAGCATCTGATAATATTGCATAACGATCTATAGGAATTATATAAATTTTGTAGTTATGAGTTGAGAGTTTCGCGTAGTAAGCGATGAGTGATTAATGATTAATCATAGTAGACTGCTGTACTATTCACTGCGTTACAGTCAGATAAAATCCCCCTCCTGCATACCTGCAAAAGGGGGATCGAAGTACAAAACCTAACCAGATAAAAATTATTGTAAAAAAAATTAAAGATTGTTGTATTGTGTACGCAGTATTCTGCGCTGGCTTCTCATAAGTTTATTGATCTTTAACTTATAATATTCATAACCGATAATGACCATGATCACACCGCAAACCACATAGAATACCAGAAATTCTATTTTGAGATAAATGATCCCGGCAATAATCCCTCCACTTAAATAAGAAGCTACTATCGAAAGGAGAATTTTCCCTTTCGCTACCAAATGTGGATTTTCGCGATATCTTCTTTTGGTATACATGGAGGCCAGTATGCCTACATCGGTCGTCAACCCAGTAAGGTGTGTGGTTTTAACGGAAAAATTGGAAATACTTGCGGTTAAGCCATTCTGCAGTCCCATCGCAAACAACATCAGTCCTACCATTACCTCGGTTTCCCAAAGGGATTCGGCATAAAAGAAAGCCCCATAAGTCCCTACTGAAAAAAGGCAAAGTATTTCAAGTAGCAATGGGAGAGCGTGTGCAACATAGGAATTCCTATCGAAATTGATAATGATCTGATTAGATACAAAATTCCCCATAAAGAATAAAAATATCCAGGTCATAACCACCATCACCTCATTCCAGTTTCCCTTGGCGATCTCCTCGGCGAGAATTGCATAATGCCCGGTGACATTAGATGTAAAGGCAAAGAAAATGATCACAGAGGTAACGTTCACCATCCCTGCAGAAAAGGCAGAAAGGGCTCCCAACTGTATATTATCTTTAAGCGTTCGGTTATTATCAAATTTTCTGAGCATAACTAATCTTTTCTTTTTTCTTAAAAACCAGTTTAACGATGCCCCTTGCTTCAATATCGGAATGAAAGTGAAGCTCCATCTCATTAGGGTTCAGCCTGTGGAGTGTGTAATGCTCCCGACGCTTATCCGGGTATTCTATTTTCAATATATGTCCGCGACCCTTTAAAGTCCAGTTGAGTTTTTTACTGGTTTCTCCATGTAACGTTAAGGTACCGTTGGGATGGATCTCCCAGATTTCCGCTTTATGGATAATCAAGTCTTTGGTGATGCGTTCCTTTGTTCTTAGATCGAGGTTGGGGGTATCCTTATCCGGGAATTTTTCATAATTCCATTCACTTTCAACCCAAACACCCAGAATGTTCTGACCGGGGGCCTCAGACCGGGTGAAGGTGAAATAGACAAGTACTGACATCACCAAAAATCCTGATAGGTACAAGACAAGTATCCTGTTCATGTTTCTAATTAGTTTTAGAAGTCATGAGTTTGGCGAAAGATCCGGAAGTCTGATATACTACTTCCATAGGAAGTGCGACCTCACAGACCGGAAGTTTTGATTTTTTTATAGAAGAGATCAACCGGGAGTTTTTAGCTCTCGAACTCTTATCCAGGGGAATATAGGCATCGGTAATGCCATGTGCGGTTATATAATTTTCGAAGGCATTTCCTGAATATCCATGATAGATATCCATGCAAACACCATTGATTACAGAGGCATGTTTATTTTTCAGTATGTTTAGGGATTCCAGGAAATTTGGTTCCAGTAATTTGTCGATCTGCTCGGTACGGGTATAAAAAAGCATATCTACCGTGCAGTCCGACAGATTGGTTCCATAAACCAATACAATATTTACTTTTTCGGTCTGACGAGCTATGGTTTCCCGGAGCAATGACAACGACTTTACGGTAAAGTCGGTTGGTACTAATATCTTATTCATAGTCTTTGATCAATTTTTAACCAAAACTATTTTTCCGATTTTAGAACCGAATTAAAATAAGATTAGAATTTAATTAGAATTTATAGGAAGAGAGATCTCAACAGTTGTTCCTTCATTTTCCTTAGAACTGATGATCAGTCTTCCCCGGTGTAGTTTTACTATATTTCTGGTGATAGGAAGACCGATGCCATATCCCGAATAATCCATGGTATTCGAAGCTCTGTAGAAAGGGTCGAAAATATAAGGTTGATCTTGTTCCGGTATGCCGATCCCCTGATCCTTAACCACCAGGATCACATTCTCATATGAAGCTCCGAGAACTACATCAACCTGCTTGTTACCCGAATATTTACAGGCATTCATAACTACATTTGAGATCGCAAGATAGAGTAATTGTTCATTTCCTTTGACCTTAAGATTATCCGGATTCTCCGGGAGAAGATTAAAATCCAAATGAATGACCGATTCCGGGTATAATTTGGTGACCGTTGCTTTAACTTCGATCACTAATTCATCCATTCGTAATATGGAATTCTGATCGATCATTCCATTATAACCGGTTTGTGCCAGTAATAATAGGGCATGCGTCTTTCTATTCAGTTTTTCAGCTTCTTCCAGAATGGTTTGTAATGATTGGGTATACACTTCAGCTGTTCTGGGTTTCGATAAAGTAACCTCCGCCTCTCCGATGATGGAGGTTAGGGGAGTATTCAATTCGTGAGAAGCATTGCTGATAAAATTATTCTGAGATTCGAAAGAAGTTTCCAGGCGGTTCAGCATATCGTTAAACGTATTCGTCAGACTACGCATATCATCATTATGCTTGGATTCCTCGATCCTGTAGTTAAGACTCTCTGTGCCGATCTTTTTAACACCATCGATGATGCGCTGCAAAGGTTTCATCACCATTTTAGAAAAATAGAATTCAATAAAGGCGATGAAAAGAACCGATATGATCAGCGAAATAAACAACAGGTTTCTCAATTTGATCAGCTGGTTTTGAGACGCATAATTTTCAGCAGAAACGATCACAACATGATTCTTATTCGACTGTACATAATGGATTCCGGAATAGAATGTATTCTGTTTTTTATAAAAGGCACGGTCCTTTTGTTTGACCTCCTCGATAAAATCATCCGGAATATTATATTTTAAACGAACCATTTCTGCCTCATCCCGGTCATCAAGGTCGATAACGATGATCTTTTCATTAGGCAGGTGTTCCAGAAAGTCCTGTCTGATCTCTTTTACCACATCGAGATCCTCATCCTTTTCGAGCTCTAGCTTTGCCATGGTGATCGCACGAATTTCTAACCGTTTATAGAAATCCGTGTATCGGTAATTATTGATGAAAAAATAGACGAACCCTCCAAAACCAAGAAGCATGAGAAAAAAGAGTCCGGTTAGCAGTAATATGATCCTATTGGGTGTCTTCATCGCCGTCTTTTAGAATATAACCCATTCCGAAAACGGTTTGTATCACCCTTTCACTATGGCCTTTTTCGAGTTTCTTCCGTAAATAGTTCACATAAACATCTACCACATTGGTTCCTATATCATAATCCACACCCCATACTTTTTCCAGTAGTTCTGCTCTTGATAGTACAATACCCGGAGCTTTTATAAATGCCAGTAATAATTTATATTCTGTACTGGTTAGATTGAGTTTAATCCCGCTCTTAGTAACCGTCTTTGCAGCATCATTTACAAGGATATCCTGAAACTCATACTGATCGTTGGTTTGCGATGGAACGGATCTGTATTGCTTATACCTTCGTAGTAAACTATTGATTCTTGCGATCAATTCGATAAACTTAAAAGGTTTAGTGAGATAATCATCGGCGCCACTATTCAGTCCCATAGCTATATTTTCACTACTTCCCAGCGCGGTTAAGAAAAGAATGGGGATATCCGATTTACGTTCTCGTATCGCTTTACAGATATCGAGTCCGTTCATTTCAGGCAACATGATGTCAAGAATGAGCAGATCAAAATCGCCAGTGGCGGCCATGGCATAACCTTGCTGACCGTTCAGTGCGATAGTGATTTCAAACCCTTCTTCGGTTAGTCCGGTATTGATAAAGGAGCAAACGCGAGTGTCGTCTTCGACTAATAATATTCTGATCTTTTTCTTTTCCATTTTTTCACGGCTTGCTAAAATACAGAATAAAAAATTATAAGGATGACCGCATGAAATGTTCGAATCCTAAAAATTTTGTTAATAAATATATCGTCCGAATCAATTCCTATAACTTTACTTTAATCAATATGTTAAACAGCTAAAAATGAAAAGAATATTATTTATTATGGTACTGCTTATACAAGGGGTGGCCATAGCACAGCAAAGGGGAGGCGATCCTCAGGAACGATTCAATAAAATGATCGAAGAACAGGTTACCACTCTCGGATTGGAAGGGGAGACCAAAGATCAGTTTATTGCTATCCAGGAAAAATATCATAATCAAATGATGGAACAACGCGGTTCCCGTGATTTCGATAAAATGCGTTCCATGATGGAAGCAAGGGATGAGGAAATTAAGGGAATACTGGACGAAAACCAGTTCGCTAAATACCAGGAATTACAGGAACAGAACCGTAAACGTATGCGGGAAGGCATGAAGAACAGGCAATAGCCTCCTAAAATATCACATATTTACCGAGCCGGATTTTGAAAAGAATCCGGCTTTTTTCTTATCTTAATATCAGATTACCGCCATTTCTCTCCATTGTTTGAATAGTATAATTTCTAACTTGAATAGTATTATCCTCTGCAGATCGTTACACTTACTTTTGTATGGTATAGCTCATACTCCTTTGGCTATCTTTTATTAATAACTAAATCACAAGAACGATGAAAGTCACGAATGTAAAAGCTTATGGAACGGAAGCTCCTGAAAAAGATCTCGAGCAGATGCAGATCGATCGGAGAGAACCCACACCGGATGATGTGGAGATCGATATTCTCTATTGCGGAGTCTGCCATTCAGATCTCCATACGGCGAGGAATGACTGGGGAGGAACCAGATATCCTTCAGTACCTGGTCATGAGATCGTCGGTAGGGTCTTACGAACCGGAGACAAGGTATCCCGATTCAAAGAAGGCGAACTGGTTGCAGTAGGCTGTTTAGTGGATTCTTGCGGAACTTGTCCGAATTGTAAAAAGGATCTTGAACAATATTGTGAAAATGGATTTGTAGGCACCTACAATGGAAAGGATAAACACCTGAACACCCACACTTTCGGAGGGTATTCTGAACGTGTGATCGTCGACCAGCATTTTGTACTAAAAGTACCGGAAAATCTGGATCCCGCAGGAGTTGCTCCTGTTTTATGTGCCGGGATCACTACATGGTCACCCCTGCGTCATTGGAATGTAGGTCCGGATAGTAAGGTTGCTGTGGTAGGTCTGGGCGGATTAGGTCACATGGCCATCAAACTGGCAAAGGCACTGGGAGCCCATGTAACACTCTTCTCCAGATCTCCCGGAAAGACCCAGGATGCCTTGGATTTGGGAGCCGATCAGGTGATCATTTCCACAGACCCTGAAGAAATGAAGAAAGTAAATGCATATTTTGACCTGATCGTGGATACGGTTCCTTATGTACACGATATCAATCATTACATCCCAACGCTGAATGTCAGTGGTACCATCGTACTGGTAGGATACCTAGGTCCCCTGGATCCTTTATTGAATACAGCTCCGATGGTCATGGGACGTAAATCAGTTGCCGGTTCACTTATCGGTGGAATAGCAGAAACTCAGGAACTTCTGGATTTCTGTGGTGAACATAATATTACCTCAGAGATCGAATTGATCGATATCCAGAATATCAACACGGCTTACGAACGTATGTTAAAAAGTGATGTACGATATCGTTTCGTCATCGATATGGCTTCCCTCAAAAAAGCCTGATCAAAAGATTTTAAAATTTTAAAGGATCGTTCGGATTAGAGATTAATCCGAACGATCCTTTTTTAGATTTAGAAACCTCATCTTTATGTTTGATTTTATTAACTTGTACCCATGAGCAAATTGGAAAAGAAGAAGGCTTCTGGTACAGGACAACAAGAGCAGCAGTTAAAGGGTTTTAAAGTTTACGAGATCGGTAGTAAAATCTGTTCAGTTCCCAACTACAGTAGAAGAGATTTCTATAAAATATGTATGAATACCGGTGAAAACCGGATACATTATGCGAACCGTGGAATTGAAACTACCGGAAGTATCCTGTTTTTTGGAAACCCTTACATTCCTTATTCCTGGGAAGTAATCTCCAGTGATTACAATGGTTATGCCTGTGTTTTTACGGAAGATTTCCTAAAGATCTCCGACAGGTCTGAAAGTGTACAAGACTCTCCGCTATTCAAGATTGGGGGAACGCCTATTTTTCAGATCGATGAAGAACAACGCATATTTTTGACTTCCCTTTTTAAAAAGATGCTCGATGAGCAGAATGGTGATTATCATTATAAGGATGAGTTTATTCGGAATTCCATCGGACTTATCATTCATGAAGCTATGAAAATGGAACCCTCTGATCAGTATTTTAAACACCGTAATGCCTCTTCAAGGATTACCTCCTTATTTATGGAATTACTGGAACGTCAATTTCCGATTGATAATCTTACACAGCCCTTAGCCATCCGGACTCCAAAAGATTTTGCCAATAATCTTTCCATACACGTGAATCATCTGAACAGATCAGTAAAGGAGATCACCGGACGATCGACCTCTGAATTGATAACCGAACGAATAATCACTGAAGCAAAAGCACTTTTACAGCACACCGACTGGAGTATCAGTGATATCGCTTATGCACTTGGATTTGAATATGCCACTTACTTCAACAATTACTTTAAGAAAGCCACCGGAAACACTCCCAGAGCAGCAAGACTAGACCTTGCCTGAAACTAATACATTACCTGTTTTTCAAATCATTCAAATTCAGTAATTTAACAGCTTGAAGAAACGTATGTATGAATTTGAACCGGAAAATTATTTCTATCATTTTGATAGGTACACCGATAATACTCTGGTGTTACTCATGTAAAGAAAAACTTCATGAAAATAATTCCTGGACTGTTTATAATGCAGATCGGGAAAACTCTAAATATTCTTCTTTAGACCTAATCACCTCAGAAAATGTAGATTCACTGCATAAGATCTGGGAATTCACAATGGACGATCTGCCCAAGGGAAAGAAGTCCGGGATGAGTCAAAGTAACCCCATTATAATTGGTAAAATCCTCTATACTCTATCTGCTAATGCTGTGGTTTATGCCATCGATATTACTTCAGGCAAGCGGTTATGGACCTTTGAAGGAGGGGCGGGTAGTGGTGTAAACCGGGGGGTCACCTATTGGGAAAAGAAATCTGATAAACGTATTCTTTTTGCCGGAGGCAACCAGCTTTATGCACTGGATGCCATCACCGGAAAATCCATTTCTTCCTTTGGAAACCAGGGTAAAGTTGACCTCAGGATCGGATTACGAGATGATCCGGATAAAATGTTTATGACCGTATCAACACCCGGAATCATATATAAAGATCTGATCATACTCGGAAATCGTCTGCAGGATAAAAAGGGAGCACCACCGGGTTATATCCGGGCCTACAATTGCCTGACCGGGAAGCTTGAATGGACTTTTCATACGATCCCTTTACCCGGTGAACCGGGAAATGAAACCTGGCCGGAACATGCCTGGAAGACTTCCGGAGGCGTCAATAACTGGGCTGGAATGAGCCTCGATGATGAATTGGGAATAGTCTATATTCCATTGGGCTCTCCTACCTATGATAATTATGGAGCCGACAGGAAGGGAGCGAATCTCTACGGAAACTCATTACTGGCACTCGATGCAGCCACCGGATCCTATAAATGGCATTTTCAGGTCGTACACCATGACTTGTGGGATTATGATCTGCCGGCAGCGCCCAATCTGGTCACTGTTGTTAGAGACGGGCAGGAAATCCCGGCTGTCGCCCAGATCACCAAACATGGTTTCATCTTTATCTTTGATCGCAAAACCGGTGTCTCTTTATATCCAATTCATGAAAGATCGGTTCCTTCCTCAAATTTGCCGGGAGAAGAAGCCTGGCCTTCACAACCCTTTCCGGAAAAACCAGATCCGTTTGTTAAACAAGGAATCAGGGAAACAGATCTTCAAAATTCAACGGCGATTTCATTTGATTCCCTACTTCAAAAGTTCAGGAGTTACCGACATGAAGGGTTGTTTACCCCTCCGGATCTAAAAGGTACGCTTTCGTTACCGGGAAGCCTTGGCGGGGGTGAATGGGGTGGTGCTGCCTATGACAAAGAGACCGGGATCTTATATATAAGAGGTAATAATGCACCGGAACTGATCACACTGGTCAGACAACCAGTTAAAAACGATAAAAATACTCCCCCCGACAAACTGGCAAGTGAAATCTATCAATGGCATTGCGCGAGTTGTCACGGACTGCAAAAACAGGGGGTAGGTACTACGACCCCAGCCCTTACTGGAATCCATAGCCGCCTTTCCAGAGAGGAGGCCAAAAAACGGATCGAAAATGGAAGTGGGATTATGCCCGCTTTCGGAAATGTATTTTTAGAGGAGGAATTAGACGCTTTGCTCGATTTCGTTTATGATGACCGCCGTGTGATCAGCGAAACACAATCAAAAGAACACGAGGTAGCCACTTCTGGTGAAAATTTAAACTTCATCAATAAGACCGCATATAGAATATGGACGGATGATAAAGGGAACCGAACTATTAAACCACCCTGGGGCACTTTACAGGCGCTAAATGTCGCTACCGGTGAATACCTCTGGAAAGTACCGGTAGGTTCCATTGATTCCTTACAAACTGGTACAACTGCGACCGGACTGGAAGGAAGGCCAGGACCCATCGTTACCGCTGGCGGACTTATATTTATCAGTGGGGGTGAGGATCGGAAATTACAAGCGTATGATAAACGCAGCGGCGAAATGCTATGGGAGTATCCCTTACCGGCCATCGCAAATGCTACGCCATCTACCTATGAATGGGACGAAAAACAATATGTCGTAATTAGTGTGGGGGGTACCGATGTCCATCCAGCCGGAAGTATCATGGTATTCGGACTCTGATACACACGATTCATGGTCAGGACTGAATGCGTTCAAAGAAACCATCTTTATAACTGTCTCCGATCGGAATGAGATGCGTCAATTTCGTAGTGATACGATGCCTTTCAATCGAAATGATATGCTTTAAATTAATGATATAGGATTTATGGATTCGATGGAAATTTTCAGGCAAGCGGCCCTGAACATCCTTTAAATTATCCAGACTTAAAATCTTTTTTTGATCGGAAAGATAATATTCGATATAATCACTGGCTGCCTTGATATAAACAATATCCTGAGTACTGATCTTTAAGGTTATATAACCGGTTTTCACAAAGATGAAATCAGCATTGTTCCCTGCGACAGACTGAGACCGACCAACAGGATTGATCCTGTCGATCGCTTTCACAAAACGATCATAGGATATAGGTTTTAAAAGGTAATCGATCACATTGAATTCATAGCCATCTAACGCATATTCCGAATAGGCTGTGGTTAAGATCACAGCACACTTATCGCCGATGATCTTCATAAACTGAATACCTGTGAGTTCAGGCATCTGAATATCCAGAAGCACCAGATCGACCTTATTATTCTGAACCAATTCGAGAATTTCAAAAGCATCCGTTTGAGCAGCAACCAATTCCAGTGCGGTAGTCTTCTCCACATAGTCCTTTAATATTTCTAAGGCTATGGGCTCGTCATCCAGTATGGCGGTTCTAATTTTCATTCCCTTGTAATGTTAAGTCGATTTTATAAAACGCTTCCGATTGGTCTATCTTCAAGGTATGACGATTCGGATATAATAGCTCCAACCTCTTTTTAATATTGTCCAATCCGATTCCTTTTTGTTCATCCTTGTTGATCTTGCCATTACTATTCTCAGAAATAAAGTGGACATTATTATTTTTAACTTCCAGTAATATTTTAAACGGCATAGCTGTCCCGGTTAATTTCCCGTGCTTGAAAGCATTCTCAACAAAGGTGATCAGGAGATAGGGGGGTACCATGATCGGAGAAGTATCTCCATTTTTTTGAATATCCAGCTGTAATGGGAGATTCAGGCGAATAGCCTGAAGCGCAATAAAATCTTCGAGCATTTCCCATTCCTTATCCAGGCTGACCATTTGATTCTTTTCATAGAGCATATACCGCATTAAATTACTCAATTGAAGAATAGCTTCATGGGTATGATCTGATTTTTTGTAAGCCAGTCCGTAGATCGAATTCAATGCGTTGAAAAGAAAATGCGGACTCACCTGTAATTTCAGAAAATCGAGTTCAGCATTTTTGGTAGTGATCTCCAGTTCAGCTTTCTCCTTTTGCAACCTTATCTGATAATCGAGTAGAAACAGTAAAAACCCAACCACGATATAGATGCTGGCATAGTAAAGATTATCACTGACATAATACTGGAAGGAAACACCCTCAAAATAATTTCCATGACCGAGAACTAACGGACTTATCACTTCTTCAATAACATACCGAAAGCTTATAAAGAACGTAAAGAGAAATAGGATCACCCCAACGATTTTATACCATTTTCGCCGCGGCCAGACGTTATTCCAAAGCATATAGCTCAACCAAAAGATGGCGGAAATATAGAGGAGTTGCGTTAGTATGAAATAGTTAAATATTCGAGTCCAAACAATAGGTTTCCCCGAATTTAAGCTATTCAACAGATCGAATCCGAAAAGGAAAAGCAGAATACAGATACTGTAAAGGACGATTCTTTGATTTTTGGTCATAACCCTAAAAATAAGGGGTGAGGTCAAATTAAACTAATAAAATCTGTAAACCCTGAAAATCGGTCGGTGAATCCGGAAATAGCGAGTTTTAAGGTTTACAGGGTAGTTTAATGGTTATACAGAACTTATTTGATAATGATAAGAGTTTGTGACAGCTTGCAGTATCAATTAAAATAATCGAACTATGAAACATCATTTAATTATTATCAGTTTAGCCATGTTACTTACTGCGAGCCTTTGCGCTCAGAATGTCAACTGGGAAAAGATTGAAAATGCGGATCCGGACAAAATTTTAGTAGCAGGAACAAAACCTACGGAGGTACTGTTATTAGGAACTTTCCATTTTAACTATCCCGGCCTGGATTCCCATAAAACAGCCGAAGAAGATAAAATGGATATCCTTTCAGACCAAAAGCAAAAGGAATTAAAAGAGATGCTGGAGGTGATCGAGAAGTTCAAACCCACAAAGATCTATATCGAATCTTTTAAACAATCGTATCATGATTCATTGTATGCAGCATATTTGAATGGAAATTTTGAACTGAAAAGAAGTGAAGTATACCAGGTTGCCTATCGCTTAGGTGCAGCATTGGGACATAAAAAGTTATATGCCGTAGATGCTTCGAATCTGATTTCAGCATTCAGTAATAATCTGACCAAGGAGGAACAGGCATCTTTTACGGAAAAATTATATGGAACCACTTCAGAATCGGTTAATGATGACTCCGATATATTCTGGAACGCCAGATACCGAAAACTTTATGATGCCAGTGATGAAATGGAAAAGAACATGTCTCTGCTGGAAACATTCTTGATGATGGCCAAGCCAGACGTACTTACACGTATGCATGGTCATTATCTATCATCTGGTTTCAATACCACAGATGACCAGGGTCCCGATGCATTGGCCATGTGGTGGTACAGCCGTAATCTCAGGATCTTCAACAATATTCTGAAAACACAACCCACAGAGAACGACAGAATCCTGGTCTTATTCGGAAACGGTCATATGTCGATCTTAAACCAATGCTTTAAAGCCGCACCGAAATTCAAAGTAGTAACGCTGGAATCGTTGGTAAAGGAATCTTATAATTAGGTAAACAGTAACGCAGAAAACTGTTTTCTGAATTACTTGTTACAGTGTGAAATAGTGACATAGTGAAGCTGTTTTCTGAATTCAATTCACATTTCTCAATTCTCAATTCTCAATACATGTTATTTAAGGCAGTGAGCAGTGATGCAGTAAACAACTTTCTGTTTTCTGCATTTCTGTTTTCGAACAATTATTAGTGGTATTTGAGGGATTATTGTTTTGTCCTATAATTTATATTATGTAAAATAGAAAATTTAGAAAGTAACGGAAATAACACCCTTCCTTCACCATTGTCACCAGTATCCTTATTGTAATTCGTATCAATAAACTAAAGATCAGTTTTAAAATACCAGATCGGACTTTTGTTTTCTGCACCGTCAAGATCTTTTGCGACTACGCGCCAATAATACACCGGTTTGCTTTCCAGACTTAAATGTAAACTCGTACCGCTTTGTCCGGTGCTTATCAGATAATCCGGCGGATAATTCTCTGAAAGAAATATATCGTACGTCAGCGGATCATCATCGATATCATAACAACTCCATTGTAACAATACAGCATTTGAACTAAGCGTATCATTTAAAACCGGACTTATCAATTCCGGTGCAAATGGCTTATAGTTCGCTAAAGTCGGATCATCGAGATAGATTTGCCGGTAGCCTGAAAAATCGCTGGTGTTGCGCATTTGATCCATGGCACGAACACGCCAGTAATACGGAACTCCTCGTTTCAGTTCTGTTTCATAGGAATTTGTTTCAGATCGATTTGAATAAAACAGATCCGTGAAGTCAATATTTCTGGATATCTGTAGATTGTAAGAAACACTCTCATGCTCCGGGTCTAACGACTCATCCCAACTGAATTCGACATTACCCCCTTTGATAAGCTCATAGTTATCAGGAGTGTTCAATTCTGGGATCGCTGGTGGTAAATTTTCCACCACTCCCGTATTGCCATCATCCGCACATGAAAAAAGCATGGCAGAAATTACCAGGTATAGTAGTTTAGGTTGTTTCACTTTGATTGGTATAATGCTTTTACACAGCTTTAAAGTGACTTATTTCCAGCAAAATAAACATTCAGTACGCGATTGCCATAAATTTCAGTCAAAATGCATTAAATCCGGAATAAACTGATATTTAAAGCATTACAAAGTCTTCCATTAATGTGTCAACCTTCCCTCCTGTTCGCACTATTTTTAAGGTATATTTTCTGTACCAAATGACGTTTATCGGCTATACATAACACTTAATCGATGAAATTTTATAAAAATTTTAACACCTCAATCAAACGCCGTAGAACTTTGATTATAATAGTGTTATCGGTGGATTAATCTGACAAAACCCCATATAATCCGGGATTTTGGACTTTCAATATGATCTGATCTTCCGATTTGACCGTAAGTATAACAAACTATAAATATCATTATGAAAAAACTATCAATCTCATTGCTTGCAGTTGTTTTGCTAGCATCTTGTGTATCGAAGAAGAAATACGTGGCCCTTCAGCAGGAAAACGGTGAAATTAAAAGTGAATTGACTAAAACCACCGTTGAAAAAGAAGAACTGGAACGTAAATTCGAAGCAATTCAGGCTCGTGTAGATGACTATAACTCTCGTATCAATTCCCTTACTGAAGAAAAGAACGGAATGCTTGTATCTGTTGAAGATGTAGCCGTGATGTCTGAAGACGCTAAAAAAGGAATGCGAGAGACTCTTAAAAACGTAGATCCTGCTGCGCTTAGTCAAGCTAAAACTCTTAAAGATTCTATGAATCTTGCTGTTTCTTATAACCTCCAGAAAAGTATCGATAGCAATGAACTTAATGAAGATGAGGATATCGCTATCAATATCGAAGAGACCGTAGTAATGATCTCTATTTCTGACAAGCTGCTTTTCAATACTGCCAGCTACAGAGTTAGTAATAAAGCTGATGATATCTTGAAGAAACTTGCTGACGTGATCAACTCTGAGCCAAGTGTTGAAGTAATGGTTGAAGGGCATACCGATGCCCGTACTATCCACAATGAAAAAGTTTCTGATAACTGGGATCTAAGTGTTCTTCGTGCGACTTCTGTAGTTCGTAAGTTGCAGAATGAGTTCGGTGTTGACCCGGCTAAACTGATCGCTTCTGGTCGTAGCAGCTACCATCCGGTTGCTGACAATGAAACCAAAGAGAATCGTTCTAAAAACAGAAGAACTCGTATCGTGATCCTTCCGAATATCGATAAGTTCTTTGCGCTTATGGCTTCAAACGAATAAGTATTTTATTGATTTTGATTATATGTCAGGGCTGTCTTCTATTTGGAAGGCAGCCTTTTTTTATTCCAGATTCTTCCGAAAGCTCTTCCGTACCGACATCATGATCTCCCGAATCTCATCGATGGTTACTTTTTGTACCAATGCGATCTCCTCGAAGTCCATTTTGCCGAACAAATAAAGATCCAGAATATTAGAAGTTTTTCTGGGCAACCATTTATACACCCGATGAATCGCGAGTCGCTTTTCAGTATCAAGTTTGATCGTATGATCTTTTTCGGCGATCATACTGACGATGTTCTTTTCGGTGTCATCATACAGAAATACTGGGCGCTCCCCTCCTTCCTGATGGTATGAGATATCATCGAGTTCATCCTTCATCACTATATCCTCCTCTGCATCCAGAAAATATTGTTCATCCATCATCTGCAGTTCTTTTTTGAGGATTTTACTGGTACTGACCGTGTCCTTGTGAAAGGATTCCTGTTTGTAAAGTTTGTTCAGCCGTTTTTCAACACAGGTAAATAACAGGATCTTAAGTTCCTTAAGGTTATTTACGGTTTCTCTTTTTTCATATAATCTGAGGATTGCATCATCCAGGAGTCCGCCTGCCTTATACATATTCTTTGGCACCACTCCAGAAGTCTCTGCAAGGAAAAGACGATGTTTGATATAAGGATAGATATCAGGTACTACACGTAATACCATCTTGCCGAAATCCACATCACTTAATTGCTTGAAATCAGTCTCCATTTTTAAGTGTATTTGAGTGTTTATGCGGTATAGCAAGGGAAAAATCGCTATACGTAAGATACATAATTTTGAGGACATTCCGGAAAAAAAGAAGCCCGGAAGCATTACTTCCGGGCTCTGAAATTTGAATCTTTTCAAGAAGACTTACCTATCCCTGAGGATTAAGAATAAGATCGATTCGCTCTTTAAGGTCTTGTAAATGATACTTGCTCATTCTGTCGGAAGTACGAGCGATACCTGAAGAAACCTGTCTGTTAAGGTTATTCAGTTCTGCTCTTACCACCGCTTTGATATCCGATTGACTTACGTCAACTTTACTGGATGAAAAACGTAAATCCTTCTGAGCTAAAAGCGCTCCTAATTCATCCACGTAGGCACGTTGAAGGTTTCTTCTATACGTGTCTATCGCACTTCCTCTGCTGAGTTCACTGAAGATACCCCCTCTAAGATCACTCATCATCTCGATCAGAGAATAAGCTTCTTTTCCGTTCAACGTTTCGTTTTCAATAATTCTGGCAAGACGACCCGGCTCTAAAAGATTACCAAGGGTACGTACCTGAAGCGTACGAATTCTTTCCACACTACCGTCGTGCTCGATCTTATCGGTGATATCCTTAACGATCATCCATTCCGGAGTTTTGAACAATTCATCCTGAAGGAATTCCATACATTTCTCCTGGTGTTCCTTAGGTACATGCGTATATACTGCACCATCCTGATCATAAGTCTTATAATACTCATAAACACCACCTATATTACTGGAAACATGTCCCATATAACGGTTATACTGCGCAAATACCTGCTCATATAGAGCCGCAAGATCATCATAGTTCTTTCCGTCTTCCTTCGTCCATTCGATAAGGTTCGGAACAATTCTCTTCAGGTTTGCAATACCGTATTCACTTGCTTTTACCGCATCGTCACCCAGATCCTCGGTCTGTGAGCTTGGATCGATTACGAAACGCTGCTGTCTTCCAAAACGATATAACGGATCGCCGTTGTGTTCCATGATCCAGCTGTCAAGAACCGGTTTTTCTTCTGTAGGTGATTTATCCAGTATCGGACGATACCCCCAACTGATTGCATATTTATCATAGATACCGATATTTGGCATCATCGAAACTCCTTCGTCACCTGGTTGTGCCACATAGTTAAAACGTGCGTAGTCCATGATCGATGGTGCAGTTCCGTACTTATTGGTAAAGGAAGCTGATCTTAGGCTGTCAACAGGATAAGCAACACTACTTCCCATATTGTGAGGCAGACCCAGTGTATGTCCTACTTCGTGTGAAGAAACGAAACGGATCAAACGCCCCATGATCTCATCTTTAAATGCCACACCTCTGGCATCAGGATTGATCGCAGCAGTCTGTACAAAATACCAGTTACGCAATAAGGTCATTACATTGTGGTACCAGTTGATATCTGACTCGATGATCTCTCCACTTCGCGGGTCACTGGTGTGTGGACCGTTCGCATTTGGGATTGGTGATGCGAGGTACCGTACTACTGAATAACGTGCATCTTCCGGAGACCAGTCAGGATCTTCTTCTGCAGTTGGAGGATCCTTAGCTAAAATTGCATTTTTGAATCCGGCAGCTTCAAAAGCAACCTGCCAGTCTTCGATACCTTCTTTGATATATTTTCTCCATTTTTCAGGAGTTGCTCTGTCGATATAATAAACGATCGGTTTAACCGGCTCTACCAGTTCTCCCCTTTTGAACTTTTCAATATCCTCTGGCTTTACCTCCAGTCTCCATCTGTCCAGATAGGTGATCGTTTTACTTTCCTGAGCCTCCAGACCGTAATCTACCTGTCCTCTGGCAAACCATCCAACACGCTGATCGAAATAACGTCTTTTCATCGGCTCTTTTGGAAGCAAAATCATAGAGTTACTCATTTCAATAGTAATAGATCCAACACTTGAATTGCTAGGAGGATTTCTGGATTCATAAGTCAGTACCTGACGCATTTCAACGTTGATCGGATAAGAACTTACTCTTTCGACATAACTTCTGTTCTTATCAAGACGGGTTACTTTGAAATTCTCACGGTAGTAACCCGGCATACCCAATGCCTGAACGTCGTCATTTAGGAAAGGAGTTGCCTCAACTACAGTACTTGTAGAATCCTTACCCAGCGCTTTGATATCAAAACTGTAAAGGATCGGCGCAAAGTTAGAATTGTTCACCGCTTCGTGGATAGGAAGTGAATCTGCCGCATAGACATTATAAGAAATCACCTTTAGGTTAACTTTCTTATTTTTCTTTTCCCATCTCAAGACCTGTGTGTTGGCCTTACCTCCACCGAAACCAAGGTTACTCGCAGTCTTGGCTATACGGCTTACCATCAGCATATCTCTGTTGAATAAGCTGTCCGGAATCTCGTAGTAGTATTTATCCTTTACTTCATGAACGGTGAAGAGTCCGTCATCACTTTTTGCATCTTTCGTAATGACCTGACCATAAGGTAGAATTCCGTCTTTTGGAGGTTGTTTTTTTTGTTCTGATTTTTCGGCTTCTTTCTTTTTCTTCTTCCCGAACAACTGAGCATGTGCATCAGGAGTAGCAGCTAAAAGAAAACAAACCATAAAAAACACATAGTGTAGATTTCTTTTCATTTATACTTTAAATTTTAGTTATTCAAATAACTTCTTTTTTACGGAAAAAAATTGTTAATATCTTCTTAACTTATTAATATTTAAGAAATATAAATCCGTTACTCTTAACGTTATATAGGACATATAACCATAATACTACGCACCCATCACTAAGTCACAATATCACCGTCGCACAGAATTAGCTCACTACTAACCCAGTGTGGATCCCGCCTTCAGCCTGCGGCGAAGGGGGAATGTCTCCCGATAGCAATCGGGACTCCTGCTTGCAGCGGTGTCGGGTTCTTCGCTATTCAGGCCCTTTAGCCTTCGGCTATAAGTTTGATCAACTTTGTGTATCTATTATGTTACCAAAGGCAACATTTTGAAAAAATCAAAAAAATACTATAAATAGCGATCCTTGCATCGCAATTTATAATAAGTTTTAGTCAGCATGTCCCAACATTAATAAATTTACATAACAAAAAACGTCACTCAAGCATCATCGTGCGTCAGCACTATGATCGCGGCGACACTTCTCGCGGGCGAAGCCAGAGAATCGACACTCGACGAATGCGCAGCAAAGGAGATCGACACTGGGTTAGTTGTGACACAGTTCTCTGCAACGTCAACATTGTGACTTAGTGATGGGTGTGTAGAAACCTGATAGTGCTAGTCAGTGATAAAGTAAGTAAGTGATGAGTGGGGAGTGATCGAAGAAGCGACTATATTAATTATCTTTTACGATGATCATTGTGGCCTTTACGCCGGTAGAAAGATTCCATTCATTAGCGGAAATCAGTTGTCCCTGGTCATCGAAGACGGCCAATGCAGCAGTATTTGGACCCGAGCTTCCCTGATTGAGCGCCTGGAATTCTATTTTATTGAATCCTTTTTCAAGATCGACATAAATGCCACGATAGGTAGCATCGAGCAATACGTTTGGTTGTACGACTATATCATTGACAATGATACGGACCCGGTCACCATCGACATACTGGTGATCACGACAAACTATTTTGACGAACTTACCATTATTTCTAAAATCACCCAGGAACTGAGTGGTCGTGGCACCCATTTTCTTTTCCTCTTCAGGATTACCGGTATTACCTCTTTTTTTGAATTTACGATTTGCATCCAGAAATTCTTCTACTTTCATAAATTCATCGGCATCATCCATGGAAAATAAAGAAGTTGCATTGGAATTGTTATTTCTACTGAGCAGGTCAGTATTGAACATACTTTTTTCGGTTCCGGTACTATTACTTCCTCCTTCAATCTTTATGGGAGTTTTAGGCATTTCAACCTGTCCCCACATAAAAGTGGCAGATAATAATACGATGATGGAAAATATTTTTTTCATTGTTTGTATGTTCAGTACTTACTGGTGGTTCATAAAAATACGCACCATAATTATGCCAAAACCATTAAGGTTTGTTAAAATCGCTCTAAAGCTACAAAAAAAGGAAGAATACACTAGTTACCCTTCCTCTCTTTTGAGTTGACGTTGAATTTTATTGATGGCCGACTCTATTGACTTTTCAGGCTCAATCACATTATACGCACCCCAGAATTCCGGATCAGAGAAGCCTGCTGCCTCATCGGATATAATGACAGTAGGACTCAGACGATCTCTGGGTTTCACTTCCCTTCCGGTGCCATCGACCTCCCAGTCTGTGACCGCCATTTCACTACTCACATAATATTTCGAATTGAAAAGCTTGCCTTTTTTATCCACAACAAATGCCAGTTGTACATTTGCGTATCCGAAGTACCATTTACCATCCTTTATTCTATAATCGACACGATAAGCTGCTTCCGTTGGATAAACATCTGTTCTCGGCGGTTTTCTGGCAACCAGTAATTCACTGGCGAGTTGTCGATTCTCCAGATTCAGATTGAAAACTGCACTGGTAAGAGCGGTAGACTCTGCATCGATATAAAGTTTGCCATAGAAAAGCGGATCGATGATATTTTCCCGCTGCCTAAAATTAACCACATAAACGGGTTTATCATTGATAAGCGTGGATTGATCAAAACTAAAAGTGTAATTATCGATAAGCTCATCGGTAAAAATATAATCGGTATATTTCATCACGTCGATATACAATGGTGTAAAAGGTCCTCCCTGTAATTTTAACGCAACGGTATCCAAACGACTGTAATTGGTGCTCTTTCTGGATTTAAAGAGTTGTATGATATCTCTACGGGCCGAAGTATATGGCTGCTTGTAGATATACGCTACTGCTTCCGATAATGAAGCATCCCTCCTTCTTTTCTTGATAGTTTCCCGGTAAAAAGCGGTCATTTTCACAGGTACATCGAGATAGTTACTGCCTTTATTCTTCAGCATCTTTCGGACAAGTCCTATAGCATCTTTTGGGGTTGAGAGACTCACCTCCTCCAACTCGATGGTAGAGGGTTCCAACTCGATAAGATTTCCGTTCCTTTGGAATTTATTCAGACTTAGCGTCTTGGACTGATAGCCGAGAAAATTGATCAGTACATTACCTTCCGACATATCTACCGGAACTTTAAGCGAGAACTCCCCCTCGGTATTGGTAATCGTACTGATATTGGTGTTCATAACGGTAAGTGTAGCAAAGACCAATTCCGTGCCAGTCGCACTATCGACGATCTTTCCTTTGAACTCCTTGAACTTTAAAGTATCCACATCGGTATCCTGAGGAAATACGAACATTGGAAACAGCATAGTAAAACATAACAAACATGAGATCATCGTTTGTTTAGTAAGTGACGCCAGCGAATTCATAATTATTAATCAGTTAAAAATTGTATAGAAAAGATACAAAATTTTCAATAAATTAAGTACTTTACTGACAATAAAAAAACCCCGCTGACATACCTTCAGCGGGGTTAATTCCAAAAACTAATCTCAAAAGTTACTCTCCCGATGCCTAACAGGCAACCGGATTGTGCTGCAGCCTGCTTTGCTGCATTTCTATTGACCGGATCACCAGTGGGTATTCAGAAACGAACAGGTTGAACAGCTTGATAATGTTGCCCATGTTCTCCTTGTAGTAGCTTAATTGCTCCATTTGAAGCACCAGCTCCAGGAGGCCAAAGGCACGCATTAACTCGAGTCCGACCTTAACCTTGTGGGATGTCATATAAATACCGGTAAAGTCATAAGAGGAAATGAAAAATGCCGTTTGTTCGACATATTCAGCGATACTCTCTTTGAACAATGTGATGATCTCGTTCAGGTATTCGATTTCACCATAGCAATCTTCCAGAACGATACTCATATCCGGAAGCTTTGTTTTAAAGGTAGGTTCAGGTAAGATTTGCAGGCTCATTTAATTTATTATTTAGGTTAAGTAGTGAGTGGATTTGGGGATTCACTCACTTTATTTCTATCCTAAAATTAGGTCTATTTTTTAGTTCGAAAAATTAATTGTTGTGTATTCACGAATTCTGTATGTGAAATTCAAATGCTACAGTTTCAATCATTTCCAAACAAACATTCGGTTCAACAGGCTTCCAAAGAACACCTGAAACCTTCTCTTCTGAAAGGATAAAATTCACAGGTTGTTCCCGGCTGTCTCTGATAAGAATCACAGGGATATTCCCTGCCCTTTCAGCAAACCGATCTGGGGTCATGTAGGGTAAGCGGTTACTCAGTAAAATAAGATCGGGGCTGATCTCCTTTAAATATTCCATAGCTTGTTTTCCATTTCCGGCGGTGACCACTTTGTACCCGGAGTTTTTAAGTCTAAAAGCCAACAGGGTAGCTTGCATTCGGTCTTCATCCGCCAGTAAGATAATTTTTTTAGCCATGTAGTTTTTCCACTTGTTTTTTTAATTCATCCCGCACATGCAGGTATTCTCCTTTAAAATCTGATATCAATGTTTCAACATAGATCAATGCGTCGAGTTGCTGACATTCGTAATCGATCATATCCAGATAATCGAGTAAGCTGTTCGCTTCGATCATCAACAGACCAGTCTTCAGTTTACCACCGGCTCTTACAATCGAAAACCGGTCTTTTGCCTTGATATACATCGCTACTGAAGCAAGGTACTCTTCAACACTCTCGTTGAATATTTTTATCAGCTTTTCAATATGTTCCAGATCTCCAAGACAATCATCGCGGAGTCTGGAAATATTAGCGCTTAAAACCTTCGATCTCGTACTCACTTATATCGTTTTTATTGGTAACCGTTTGGGGTCGGTTGCGTTAAACTATAAGACAGGCACTAAAGGAACGTTGTTCAATCTTCCGGTTACATCATAAAAAAACTTCCGGATTTTAGCCCGGAAGCTTTCTCTAAGTAGGATTCAGGTAAGATTTGTAGGTTCATTTAGTTGGGGTTAAAAAACTCCACATCGCTGTGTAGTTTCATTTTGTTAGACTAAAAATATAGGGTTAAAACGGGATGAAAAATATTTTGTTGTGTACACCTCATTTTTGTATGTCAAAACAGTTCGGATTGAAGAATAGAAGCGAACCAGTTTTCAAAAAACCTACATTAGTAAAATCGTATTAATAAAATAAAGCGATGAAAGATAAGGCCTTCATCGCTTTTAAGATTTATTGCAAGCTGATTATCAGCTAAATATGATTTTTTAAGCAGGATTCTTCACCTTCTCTGGTTTTCCGGGATACTTAAACATTCCTTCACTCTTTGCGATCACTGAAGAAACCGTTGCATCTCCCGTAACGTTTACAACCGTACGGCACATATCCAGGATTCGGTCTACCGGAAGAATAATCGCGATCCATCCCGGATTTAGTCCAACCGATTGCAGCACAATAATGAGCATTACCAGTCCGGCACTCGGTACCGCTGCAGACCCGATCGAAGCCAGGGTAGCTGTAAGAACGATCGTTAGCTGTTGTGCCAGGGTAAGGTCGATCATATGTAATTGTGCAAGGAACACAACCGCTACCGCCTGATATAAACAGGTACCATCCATATTAACTGTTGCCCCTATAGGAAGCACAAAACTTGTGATCTTATTATCAACACCGAGATTATCTTCTACACATTCCATCGTAACCGGAAGGGTTGCCGCACTGCTAGAAGTAGAGAACGCCAATGCCTGTGCCGGACTTATTGCCTTGAAAAAACCGGTATACGAAACCGCTCTGACGAAAATTTTAAAAATCAAAGGATAAACGATGAAGATCATCAGTACCAACCCTAAGAAAACCGTAAGTGAATACCAGCTCAAACCTTTAAAGATCTCTACGACTTTCCCCAGATCATCCCCCGCCATCTTACTAACTACACCTGCAAGTAAGGCGAATACAAAAAATGGTGCGGCTCGCATAACGATATCAACCATTTTGAGGAAGATCTCCATAACTCCTTCGATAAAGGCATTTACAGGCGCTGCTTTTTCTGCGGGTATGAACAACAGGCTAATGCCAAAGAACAAGGCAAAGAATATCACTTGAAGCATGAGTCCGTTGTCTGCCAGGGAAGTGAAAATGTTTACCGGAACTATATCCACCAAAGGCTGTAAAGGTCCCGCATCTTTGGTTTCGCTGGCGGTTTCCATCTTCTCGCTTACCGTGGCATTATGCAGTTCCGCTCTGGAAAGATCGGAGATTTCCTGAGCCCTTTCCATAAATGCAGGATCCTTTAGGTAGTTGATACCATCTTTAATTTCCAGATTTTGGGAAGCTGCCCAGAGTTCATAGCTAATGCGGTTATCGATACGGCTTTGTTCATCGATCAGTTTACCCGGTTTGATCACATTTACCAGTAACAATCCGAGTCCTACAGCAAAGATTGTAGTCAGAAGATAGGCCAGTAAGGTCTTACCTCCCATTCTTCCGAGACTTGATGGGTCTCCAATATTCGCAACCCCGTTGATAATAGAGAACAATACCAGTGGTACTGCGATCAGCTTTAACAGGTTGATGAAGATCGTCCCGAAAGGTGCTATCCAGTTCACAGTGAATTCGCTCCAGCCAAAAAGACTGGATATAACTGCCCAGATAATACCCAAAGCGAGTCCGATGATAATTTGCCAGTGTAAAGCGATCTTTAATTTCATGTAGTTCAGGTTTAGTCAGGTTAAATACTTTATAATTTATTGGTTCGTTTGATCAGCAAGTGATCTGCGAGTACCAATGCTGCCATTGCTTCCACAATAGGAACAGCTCTGGGCACAACGCAAGGGTCATGTCTTCCTTTTCCGGTCATCTCCACCTCATTACCCTGATTATCGATAGTAGGCTGTGTTTGCATGATTGTAGCTACTGGCTTGAAAGCAACACGGAAATAGATGTCCATACCGTTACTGATCCCACCCTGAATACCCCCGGAATAATTGGTTTGGGTACTACCATCCGGGTTGTAACGGTCATTATGTTCACTACCTTTCATTTTGGATCCGGCGAAACCACTTCCATATTCAAAGCCCTTCACGGCATTGATCGACAACATTGCCTTTCCCAGATCGGCATGCAACTTATCAAAGGCCGGTTCTCCGAGTCCGACTTCCAGGTTCCTGATCACACAGGTCACGACCCCTCCAACGGTATCTCCCTGTTTACGGATCTCTTTGATATATTTTTCCATTTTATTCGCCATCTCAGGATCAGGACAACGAACGATATTATTTTCTGCTTCTGAAATCGTCAACTCCTGATACGGGGTTGTAAGTTCTAAATCTCCTACGGAAGAAACAAAGGCCTCTACAGTTACACCTTTTAGCACCTGCTTGGCAATAGCCCCTGCGACCACCCTGCTGGCAGTTTCTCTGGCAGAACTTCTCCCTCCCCCGCGATAATCGCGGAAACCATATTTCTGATCATAGACATAATCCGCATGAGAAGGACGGTAGCTATCTTTAATATGTGAATAATCATGGGATTTTTGATTTGTATTTTCAATAACAAATCCAATAGGAGTTCCTGTCGTCTTCCCTTCGAATACACCGGAAAGTACTCTCACTTCATCCGGTTCTTTTCTTTGAGTCACGATCGCAGACTGCCCCGGTTTTCTTCGGTCCAGATCTTTTTGAATTAAGCTAAGGTCCAGTTCCACACCGGCCGGACAACCGTCTATTACTCCACCAAGTGCCTCACCATGCGACTCTCCGAAAGTTGTAAGCGTAAATAGGGTTCCGAAGGAATTTCCTGCCATGAAATATGATTTTGAACAAAAATATATTTTAATGCCTATAAACAAAAATTAATTTCAGCTAAAGATCACTTAATATGAAAGTTGATCTCGTTAAGTTTTTTTAACGTTCTTCTCATCTATATTTAATTCACAGGTAATACTCTCCTAACAAAGGTTCCTTTCTTTAGCTAAAAGATTCTTAGACATTGAGAAAACGAAAAGTTGAAGTCGTAGTAATTTCGGATGTACACCTCGGTACCTATGGTTGTCATGCCGGTGAACTACTCTCCTATTTAAACAGTATAAACCCGGAAAAACTGGTATTGAACGGTGATATCATCGACATCTGGCAATTTCGTAAACGCTTCTTCCCGAAAACACACCTGCAGGTCATCAAAAAGATCATCGACCTTTCCACAAAAGGCACGGAAGTATATTATATCACCGGTAATCATGATGAGATGCTGAGAAAATTCAGTGATGTATCTATGGGAAATATCCATATCGTCGATAAACTCATCCTTAAAATGAATGGCAGCAAGGCCTGGATCTTTCACGGTGACGTATTCGATGCTTCCATACAACATACCAAATGGATCGCTAAGCTTGGCGGATGGGGCTATGATATGCTGATCCTGTTGAACAGAATGATCAATTGGGTGCTAGTTCGGATGGGAAGAGAAAAGTATTCCCTTTCTAAAAAGATAAAGAACAGCGTTAAAAAGGCTGTGAAATACGTGGCAGACTTCGAAAAGGTAGCTGCAGACCTCGCCATTGATAATGGTTATAAGTTTGTGATCTGCGGTCATATTCATCAGCCACAGATGGTTCGGAAGGTCAACAAACAGGGCACCTGCTTATATATGAATTCCGGTGACTGGATAGAAAATCTTACCGCTCTTGAATATCAGAACAAGAGATGGGAACTCTATCATTTTCATGAAGATAAACTGACTCCCTTTTACAGCGATGAAGATCTGAAAGGAATGAATTACAAGGAATTGCTTGCAGCAATAACTATAACCGGTAAGAAATAAGCCGTTTTTTTATTACCTTAACGAAAAATAATTACTTATGAACCAAAGTGTTAGATTTTTCGTTATCGTGATCTCCCTTACGCTCTTCGCCTGTTCAGATAGTGATGATGGTAGCACACCCGAAACTCCGGAACCCAAAGGAGATTATTTTCCTCTGTCCGTAAATAATTACTGGACCTATGATGTAGAAGCAAACGAACCAGGTATAGATAGTCTGTATATTTCCAAGGACAGTACCATAAATAACCTGTCATATGCAAAATTTGAAGCCCGGGATCCGGATTACGGATACTTCACCAGGGTTTTGAATACGAATTTTGTGAGAACGGAAGATGACAAAGCATATCTCTATGGAGAACTTAAAGGGATCATCCCCTATGTGGAAGAATCGAGCATCATGCTGGATAATGTGGTATTATATGACATGGAAATGGAGATCGGTGATGTTATGTACGAATCTGAAGGAACCACAAGCGGGGAATATGATGGAAATACGATCGAAATGGAATATAAGGTCACCACGGTACTGGAAAATATCTATAGTTCATACACGGTTAACAATGTAGCTTATGCCGATGTGATGCAAAGCAGGATGACACTTACCGCAAAAGCCGCAGTTGTAACCATAGTAAACGGTGTTCCGGTAACTCTCCCGGTAATGACCGAACAGGAAATAGCCGATGTCAGTCTGTTCTTTGCCCCTGAGGTAGGAATGATTCGCTCAGACGCAGATATTTCCTGGGAATTGGTAAATACCGAACTCGTAGACCCCAATCTTTCTTCTAGCTATTCGGAAACTAGCTCACAAACTTTGATCGGTTACATGGTTGCTCCTGATTAAACAAGTGCTTCCTTCAGAATTTGTATCGGATGCTTCGCATCCCGAGAGGTTCCATCTTTGATCTGATGACGGCAACTGGTACCATTCGCTGCTATAATCGTTTCAACAGGTGCTTTACGAACGGCAGGAAACAATCTTTGTTCACCGATCTTCATGCTTACTTCATAATGTTCCGATTCATAGCCAAAAGATCCCGCCATACCGCAACATCCGGCATTGATCATCGTAACTTTATAATTTGCCGGCAATGACAAAATATCAAATGTACATTTGATATCAGAAAGCGATTTCTGATGGCAGTGAACATGATATTTAATTTCCTTACTGTTGTCGGTAAAAACAGCGGTGTCGATTACACCAGCTTTTTTCTCTGCCGCCAAAAACTCCTCTGCAAGGAAACTGTTCTTCGCCAGATTTTTGGCAAAGGTCAAATCTTCCGCCATTCTAAGATATTCGTCACGAAAGGTCAGAATCGCAGAAGGTTCCAGTCCGATGACCGGAATCTCATTCTTTATGAGTTTCTTTAAATTAAGAATATTCTCATCCGCACATTTTTTTGCCTGCTCCAGAAATCCTTTTGAAATAAAACTACGCCCGCTCTCTCCATAGAATAAGGTGATGGAATATCCTAAACCGGTAAAGAGATCGATTGCATCCTTTCCCAAACGCACATCCATATACCTCGTGAATTCATCGATGTACAATATGATCTCCTTTTTCACATATGCACCCACACTTCTGCTTTCCAGGTATTTATCAAAATCAAATCGGTATGTTTTCGGCAGATTTCGTTGCTCTGCTACCCCTAAAAATCGTTTCAATAAATAGCTGCCTAATTTGTTTTGAACCAATGCTGGTGCAATTAAGCTAATCTTATTCAATTGTGTATTATAAGCAAAGGCCCTGTCCCGAATACTTGCACCGTTTTCCTTATGATACTGATAGAGTAATTCCGATTTAAATGCCGCTGCATCCACGCCACTGGGACATTCACTTGCACAAGCTTTACAACTCAAACACAGGTCGAACACCTGCTTTAGAGATTCATCATTAAATCTATTGGTATGTGTATTGGTCGTCAGTATTTCTCGAAGCGTATTAGCCCTGGCTCTGGTCGTATCCTTTTCATCCCTGGTAGCATGATAACTCGGACACATGGCTCCGTTCGACAGATGTGATTTTCTGCAATCCCCACTACCATTACAGCGTTCGGCAGCTCTGAGAACCCCCTCAGAATCTGAAAAATCCAGAAATGTTTCTATTTCAGGTTCGTCCCGGTCGGTTTCATACCTGAGGTCGGCATCCATTTTAACTGCATGAACGATTTTTCCGGGGTTAAATATACCTTTAGGATCAAAGACCGATTTTAGTCGTTTTAACAATTCAAGATTTTTCGATCCAATCATCAATTCGATGAATTCTGAACGAACACGCCCTTCACCATGCTCTCCCGACATAACTCCACCATATTTCTTGACAAGGTTTGCTACATCCGTAGTAATCTGACGAAACATTTTTACATCGGAGGAAATCTTGAGATCGAGAATCGGACGTAAATGCAACTCTCCTGCTCCGGCATGTGCATAATACACAGCATTCTGCCCATAATTGTCCATGATTCCGGAAAATTCCCGAATATAATCACTCAAATCTTTGATATTTACAGCAGTATCTTCTATACAAGCAACTGCCTTTCTATCTCCGACCAAATTTCCCAGGAGTCCCAGTCCGGCTTTACGCAATTCAAAAGCCTTTTCAGTGTCCTCTCCATAAAGCACAGGATACGCATAGGCCAACCTTTGTTCTTCCAGTAATTTTAGCAATGATGCTTTTTGGGTCTCCAAAACATTCAGGTCTTCATTACGAAGTTCCAGCAATAAGATCGCCTGAGGATCACCTTCTATAAAGAATCTGTTCGGCAATTGACCTTTATTGCTCTTTGTGCAATCCAGGATCACCTTATCCATCATTTCACAGGCATAGAGATCATGTTGCATCACTTCATATACAGCACTGCAACAATCTGCCACACTATTGAAATGAGCCGCAATAACCAGATCATTTACCGGAGGTAGCGCATCGAGCTCAAGGGTTATTCCTGCTATAAACCCGAGAGTACCCTCACTACCGGCAAGTAACTTACTCAGATTATATGGAGTTCCATTTCCACTGAAAGGATCCATATCCAATAAAGCATCGATGGCATATCCCGTATTACGCCGATGGATCTTTGGATCAGGGTATCCGGAACGGATTTCTTTTCGGGTTTCTTCTTTAGATAATTCTGAATCGATAAATCGATAAACCTCCCCTTCCAGAGAGTCCAAACTCAATTTAGCCTTGTACTCCACAGGAGAAAGATCCTTCAGAGTGATCAGGGAACCATCGGCAAGAACCAGATCCAGAGCAATCACCTTATCCCGGGTCACTCCATATTTAATTGAAGTTGAACCGGAGGAATTATTTCCAACCATACCTCCTATCATGCAGCGGTTCGAGGTCGAGGTGTTCGGTCCGAAGAACAAACCGTATGGCTTGAGGTACATATTGAGTTCGTCCCTGATAATACCCGGTTCGACCTTCACCGTCTTTGCCTGAGTATCGAGGCTCAACACATTCGTGAAATATTTAGAAATATCGATAATCAGTCCTTCCCCCACACATTGCCCGGCCAGGGAAGTTCCTGCTGCTCTTGGGATGATTGGAATTTCATGAAGATTACAATAGGAAATTATTTTCTTAAGATCCCCGATGTTTTTTGGGTAAGCGACTCCCAGCGGTAATTGTCTGTAAACCGAAGCATCCGTAGCATACAAAATCTGATGAAGCTTATCAGTTAATAATGAGCCATCCAAAGAATTTTTCAGACGATTCAGGTTTACTTTAGTAATCATTTAACAGGAATTCTAAGATTTAACCAGTACTTTAGTGTTACAAATAACTTAAAACTAAATTTAAATTTAATGAAAAAACTGATCTTATTTAGTGTTATTCTATTAGGTTTCACAGCAGCAGGATTTGCTCAAACCATCTCTAAAAATGCGCTTGGACTACGTCTTGGAGATAGTGATGGATTTGGAGCAGAGATCTCTTACCAACGTGGAATCTCATCAAACAACAGACTAGAATTTGATCTTGGTTGGAGAGACAGTAATCACTATGATGCCTTTAAATTAACCGGTCTTTACCAATGGTTGTTTCCATTAGATGGAAACTTCAACTGGTATGTTGGTGCCGGTGGTGGTATTGGAAGTTATGATTACGACAATGATTACAATCAATTAGGTGTCGATGACAGCGGTACGTTTGTAGTTGCTGCGGGTGATATCGGAATTGAGTACAATTTCAATATTCCTTTATTGTTGTCTTTGGATTTTCGTCCGGAACTAGGATTTGGTGATTTTAATGATGATCTTGATTTCGATATCGCATTAGGTATCCGTTATCAGTTCTAAACCTCACAAAACAATAGATAAAGCCTCTGTTTCACAAAAACAGAGGCTTTTTTGTTAATTCTCTTTTGTGTTAAAGTCGAAATTTTAACTTTGTACGAAATACAATAACAGTAAATACAATATTTAATGAAAAAACTCGCAAGTGTTTTTGCCTTATCGCTTTTACTTTTCTCTTGTAATAAGGCAGCAAAAGATCAGTATCATGTAACTGTAAATATCAATGATATTGAAGATGGTACGAAAGCTTATCTGCAGAAACCTTCACCAATGGGGCAACCGGAAGCCATCGATACCGCGGAGATCAAACAAGGATCTCTCGAATTCGCAGGTAATGTTACCACTCCGGCGGTACACCTTATATATATCGACGGATTGAAAGGAGTTATCCCGTTCGTTCTTGAAGAAGGAGATATCGATGTAACTGCTTATAAAGACAGTTTAAACTATTCTCTCCTCGAAGGAACCCCTTCCAATGATGACTTTACCTCGTATATGGTAGGTACACGACAATTGAGAAAGAAAATGCAGGATCTGCAAACCCAGGCAATGGACGCGCAACGAAAAGGCGATACCGTTACCCTTAATGTACTAAAGGAAACCTTTACAGAAGTTCAAAAAGAGGGGCAGGATTACGAAGCTTCTTTCGTTGACGAACACCCTAATTCTTTCGTTTCCCTTATGGTACTTCAGCAAATGCTGAATTCCCGTTCTAAAACTCCTGAAGAGATCAATGAGATCTATAGTAAAATGAAACCGGAACTCAAAGAGACCGAAATCGGTAAACAACTTGGAGAAGTTCTGGAAAAAGCTACTAAACTTTCTATTGGTGCTAAAGCTCCGGAATTTTCAGGACCAACTCCTGAAGGAAGTACATTAGCTTTAAGTGATGCCTTAGGGAAAGTCACTATTCTTGATTTCTGGGCAGCCTGGTGTAAACCTTGTCGTGCTGAGAATCCTAACATGGTTGCACTTTACAAAAAGTATCATGATAAAGGACTCAATGTTCTTGGAGTTTCTCTGGACAGAACTGCAGATGACTGGAACAAAGCCATCGCTGAAGATGAATTACCATGGCAACATGTATCAAACCTTAAATTCTGGCAGGATCCGATCGCTCAACTCTACAATGTAAGAGCGATTCCTCAAACTTATGTGCTGGATGAAAATGGTGTGATCATCGCCAAAAACCTTCGCGGTGAAGAACTACAACAAAAAATAGCTGAAATTCTGGGAAGTGCTGAAGAAAGCATCCAATAATTTCAACATTATGTAATAAAAAAGGCGATCAATTAGATCGCC
The DNA here is from genome assembly GCF_007279655.1 of Robertkochia solimangrovi. Lineage (GTDB taxonomy): Bacteria > Bacteroidota > Bacteroidia > Flavobacteriales > Flavobacteriaceae > Robertkochia > Robertkochia solimangrovi. The sequence goes on from NZ_QKWN01000002.1 coordinate 474,146, forward strand.
TTTTTTTTGTCTTTTATTTCCTGTTACAAAAGCTCAAACACCACTGTAATCTTTTTATCCATCTGCATCTCTCCTACTGCAATAGTTTCCATAGCTGACCCTTCAGCATCAAATGCTACCGCCTTACTTCTAAGTATTGGGGAAGAGCCATCTAAGGGTTCCGTAATCTGAATCGCGCGTCCAATCTTCTGCCCCAATGCTTCTGCGTAAAGTTCAGCTTTTGCCTTTGCATCAGACACCGCTTTCAATCGTGCCTCACGAGTAATCTCCTCCATTTTTGAAGACTTAAAATTGATCCCGTCGATCCTGTTTACCCCGGTTTCCAAAAAACCCTGTACCAACGCTGAGTAGCGACTCATATCCCTGATCACCACAGAAACAGACTGATTAGCCACATAGCTGTATTGCTTGGTCTGGTAGTTGAAGTTTTTGTTTAAGTTAAGATACTCAGTATGCACATCCTTAGCTTCTATGCTATTTTTACGGGCATATTTTATGAGACCATCAATAGTCTTATCGTTAGCGGATTTCACCTCCTTCAGATCGTTACCTTCATTTTCGACACGAAGCTTAAGCACTACATAATCCGGAGTTACGGAAACCACACCTTCCCCGGTAACTGAAATAAATGGTTGTTCGATTTTCTGGGCTAAGGCTGGAACCGCCGTCACCATCGTAAGTAATAATACAAGTTTTTTCATCATTTGACTTTTTAATTTGTTGAACTTAGAACAAATTAAATGCCAAAAATCAGATCTTCCCGAATTTTTCCATCGCAAATAATATAACTATCGGAATAGCAAGTAGTACCACCATTAAAGGTTCCTGAGAAATTAATGACGGACGAAGAAATAATGTCATCACATAGCCACCGATAGCGCCACCGAAATGGGCAGTATGTCCGATATTCCCGATTCGGTTCTTCATTCCGTAGATGGAATACAGCAAATAACCAATTCCGAAGATAAATGCAGGAATTGGGATGGGTACAAAGAAAAATGCAAGACGCATATCAGGATTCAACAGTATTGCGGAATATAAAATACCGGTCACGGCACCGCTGGCACCTACTGCACTATAGTGGTATTCATCCTTATGGATACCTAAAGATAAAAGGCTGCCAAACAGAAGGCTGACAAAATAAATGATAAGAAATTTAGGGTCTCCGAAAAATCCAACCACGATTGGCGCAAAAAAATACAGCGTGATCATATTAAAGATCAGATGTGTAAAATCAACGTGCAAAAAACCCGAAGTAATATTACGTATCTGTTCGCCCCTTTTTATGGCGCCTATGTTAAATTTATATTTTTCGAAAAAAGTAAAATCATTAAAACCCTTGATCGAGGCGATCACATTGGCGGCAATAATGACAATAGTAGCTATACTCAAAATTAAAACCTTTTAATCGTTGTATCAAATATAGCTATATTTGCCAAAATTATTTTGAATGCAACTACTAATTTATATCCTTGTCTACCCTTTCCTCTGGCTTATTTCCAAACTTCCTTTTCCAGTGTTTTACAAGGTATCAGATGCGATTTGTTTTTTGGTGTATCGTGTTTTCGGATATCGCAGAAAAGTAGTTCAAAAGAATTTAAGACTTTCTTTTCCCGATAAATCCGAGTCCGAAATATTAGGGATCGAAAAGAGGTTCTATAGTCACCTTATCGACCTTTTTCTGGAAATGATCAAGTCTCTGGATATGTCGGAAAAGGAGATCAAAAAACGGATGAAGTTCACAAACATAGAACTTCTTAAGAAATATGAAAAAGAGGGTCGGAGTGTCATGATGGTGGCAGGACATTACGCAAGTTACGAATGGGTGGTCTGCTTAGGGCACTATATCGATAGTGAAGGAGTCGTGGTCTATGCCCCCCTCTCCAATAAATATTTTGATCGGCTCGTACAGCGAATCCGGTTAAAACACAATATCACCCTGGTCTCCCGCTATAAAACCCTGGCCGTTATGAAAGAACACCTTACGAATAAGGTGAACGCGATGTATGGTTTTGCAAACGATCAATCGCCACAACCACATAAAGCACACTATTGGCGTAACTTTATGGGAGTTAAAGTTCCGGTTTTTACCATGGCTGAAAAACTATCCAAAGAAATGGATCTGGTGGTCATGTTTCTCGATATTCAAAAAGTAAAAAGAGGATATTATGAAACGACATTCCGACTGATCACGGATACTCCCAATGCTCTGCCTAATTACCAGATTACTGACGAATTCACAGAGATCCTTGAAGATCAGATCCGAAATAAACCGGAATACTATCTATGGACACACAACCGATTCAAGCATAAAGACAAAGTGCCAGCCGAATTTCAGGACTGACACTTTGAAATTTTACCTCTGATCAGCGTCAGAGCAATTATATTTTGGTGAGTTATTTTTGTGCAAGCGCACTTAATTCCTCGATAAAACGATCTGCTAAAGCATCAGCGGCTAACTGAGCACCTGCTTCAGTATAGATTCTGATGATCGGTTCCGTATTCGATTTACGAAGATGCACCCAGCTATCTGAAAAATCGATCTTAACTCCATCGATGGTAGTAACTTCTTCATCAGTATAATGTTTCTCAATTCCTGCCAGAATTGCATCAACATCAAGATCCGGAGTTAATTCGATCTTCTTCTTACTCATAAAATAAGCCGGATAAGAAGCTCGTAATTCACTGACACTTACCTTTCTTTCTGCCAACAAACTGAGGAAAAGTGCTATACCGACCAGAGCATCACGACCGTAATGGCTTTCAGGATAGATAATACCACCGTTTCCTTCACCTCCGATCACAGCATTATTCGCCTTCATGGAGGTAACCACATTTACTTCTCCGACGGCTGCTGCAAAATATTCACCGCCGTGCTTTACTGTAACATCACGTAGCGCACGTGAGGAGCTAAGATTAGAGACTGTATTCCCTTTTTGTTTGCTAAGAATATAATCAGCACAGGCTACCAAGGTATATTCCTCTCCGAACATTTCACCGTTCTCACTGATAAAGGCAAGTCGATCAACATCAGGATCAACGACGATCCCAAAATCAGCCTCTTCCTCCTTTACCTTTTCCATAATATCCGTAAGATGCTCTTTCAAAGGTTCCGGATTATGTGGAAACTCACCATTAGGCTCGCAATATAATTCGATCACACGCACACCTAACTCCTTCAATAATGCAGGTACCGCAAGTCCTCCCGAAGAATTCACTCCGTCAACCACTACGGTAAATCCAGCTTCCTTGATCTTCTCTTTTTCAACCAGATCGAGGTTCAGGACTTCATCGATATGTATATCTATATAGGCATCATGTACCAATACGGTTCCTAATTTATCAACTTCAGCGAAGTTATAATCATCACTTTCCGCGATCTCTAATATCTCTTTACCATCTGCTCCACTTAGAAATTCTCCCTTTGCATTCAACAATTTCAATGCATTCCATTGTTTAGGATTATGGCTGGCGGTCAGAATTATTCCTCCATCCGCTTTTTCCATCGGAACAGCGATCTCCACGGTAGGTGTAGTAGAAAGACCGAGATCGACCACATCGATACCAAGTCCGCTAAGCGTAGCACTAACCAGATCCTGGATCATCTTACCTGACAACCGGGCATCTCTACCGATCACTACTTTTAAACGGTTGTTCTCCGATTGTTTTTTCAGCCAGGTTCCATAGGCTGCTGCGAATTTAACGGCATCAAGCGGAGTCAGATTATCGCCGGGACGACCTCCAATAGTACCTCTGATACCTGAAATCGATTTAATTAATGTCATATTTGAATTCCAGTTTGTTTAATCAAAACAAATATACGATTCCATTCGGGCTTTGTTATTTATGAATTTGTAAATTTAGTCGATGAATTATCTTGCACATATTTATCTCTCAGGTGATAACCCCCGAATCAAGATCGGTAACTTTATGGCAGACAGTATTCGCGGTAAGAAATACATGAATTATCAGGGAGATTTCAGAAAAGGCATATTACTGCACAGAGCTATCGATACATTTACTGATGCGCACCCGGTTGTACGACAAAGCACAAAAAAATTACACAATACCTATAGCCACTATAGTGGCGTCATCGTTGATATATTCTATGATCACTTTCTCGCAAAGAACTGGAGCGAGTATTCAAAAATTCCACTTGAAAGTTTCACGGAAGATTTCTACGACCTCCTCGGCGAATATTATGCTGTACTTCCCCTAAATATAAAGAAAATGATGCCTTATATGATCGCAGACAACTGGTTATATAATTATCGGACCATCGAAGGTATAGGCCGTGTCCTGGAAGGACTAAACCGTAGAACGCATAATCGTTCCGGCATGAACAATGCAACGGTTGAATTACAGCAATTCTATCAGGAATTTGAACATGAATTCAGAACTTTTTTTCAAGATATTAATGTATTTTGTAGCCTTAAATTAAAAGAACTTTAACCAATCCACCTTTATGAAAAGAATTTACACCTTACTCCTCTCCTGCCTGCTCTTTATAGCTTGTGACAAACCAGAAAAAGGATTGATCACCGAAAAAGCCATGGTTGTATCTGCCCGTGAAGAAGCTTCTTCTATCGGTGCAGCGATCATGAAACAAGGAGGAAATGCTTTTGATGCTATGGTAGCTACTCACCTGGCCCTGGCAGTCGCACATCCTTCTGCAGGAAATATTGGCGGCGGTGGATTTATGGTGTACAGAACTGCAAACGGAGAAACCGGCAGCCTCGACTTTAGAGAAAAAGCACCGCTAACTGCACACCGGGATATGTACCTGGATTCTGTAGGTGATGTAATTGAAAATATGAGCCGCCTCGGAGCACCCGCAGTCGGTGTACCTGGTTCGGTAGCAGGAGTACTGGAGATCTATGAGAAATTTTGCTCGCTCCCCTTGAAAGATCTCATCAACCCTGCGATTGAACTTGCGCGAAAAGGTGTTGTGGTAACGGAAAAACAAGCCAGAGCACTTAACGGATATCATGATCTTTTTATTGAAGTGAACGGTGATTCTTCCCTGTTTTCAAATGATTATGCTCAAAAAGATCTTATCATATATGAAAATCTTGCCCAGACACTGGAAGCTATCCGTGATCATGGAAGAGATGGATTCTATACAGGATCCAATGCTGAAAAACTAGCCGGATTTATTCAAAAGAACGGAGGTTTTGTGACCGTTGAAGACCTTGCTGCCTATCAGGCAGTATGGCGACCTGTTTCCAGAATAAACTTCAACGACCTGACTATCTATTCCATGGCACCCCCCAGTAGTGGCGGGATTACCATGGGACAAATACTCGGTATGGTTACCGGTTATGATCTGGAATCATTAGGACATAACCAACAACCTTATATGCAATTGATAACCGAAGCAGAGAGACGAGCTTATGCAGATAGAAATTATTTCCTGGGAGATCCTGACTTTGTAAATATCCCTAAGGAAACCTTATTGGATATGACCTATCTGAAAGATCGGATGGCAAGTTTTTCCTTTGAAAAACCCACCCCTTCTTCTGAGATCGCACACGGAAATGCAGTCTATGCTGAAAGTATGGAAACCACGCATTATTCGATTGTCGACGCGGAAGGGAACGCGGTTTCAGTAACGACAACCCTCAACGGTTCCTTCGGTTCAAAATTATACTGCGACGAACTCGGCTTTTTCCTCAACAACGAAATGGATGATTTCAGTGTCAAACCAGGCGTACCCAATATGTTTGGATTAACCGGAAATGAAGCGAACAGCATAGCTCCCGGTAAACGCATGCTCAGCAGTATGACCCCTTCGATCGCAGAAAAAGACGGAAAACTCTTTATGGTAGTCGGTACTCCCGGCGGAGCCACTATAATCACTTCAGTTCTACAAACAATTCTCAATGTGGATATTTTCAACATGGGGATGCAGGAAGCGGTTAATGCTCCAAGATTTCATCACCAATGGTTGCCGGACCTGATCACTATAGAAAAGGACGGCTTTGACAACGAAACCATCTCCGGACTTAAAGAAATAGGATATACCATCAAAGAAACCCGCTCAATCGGCCGTGTAGATGCAATTCTAATCCTTGAAAATGGTAAGCTCGAAGGTGGAGCAGATCCACGGGGAGATGATGCTGCTTCAGGATTTTAATGGTTCTAAATCAACGAGATCATGAAAAGATTCTTAAAAATATCAGCCTTCATACTACTAGGCTTAGTAGTCCTGTCCGGCATTCTGTTCCTTATTTATAACGAACCCTTACCGGACGGAACACCAGGTCCGGAAGCTGAGGCCATGGCTCAAAAAATGCTGAGAACCCTCAACAACACCAACTTTCAAAAAACCAAAACTATAGAATGGCAGGTTTTCGAACATCATTATTCCTGGAACAAAGCTGATAACAAAGCAAGTGTCAAATGGAAGGATAATGAAGTGATTTTAGATCTGACAAACTATTCAGAAAGTGTTGTCTTTGTGGATGGCATCAAAAAACATACGGAACCCAGAGAAGAACTCATAAAGACGGCAGTGGAATATTATAACAATGATTCTTTCTGGCTGGTCGCTCCTTTTAAAATATACGATCCGGGTACGATTCGTGGTATTGTAAACACAGATGATGGTAAAAAAGGCTTACTTGTAACCTATACCACTGGTGGTTCAACCCCTGGCGATTCGTATCTGTGGTTCCTGAATGAAGATGGGTTCCCCACCAATTTCAAAATGTGGGTAAGCATTATTCCCCTCGGCGGAGTCAATGCAACCTGGGAGGATTGGAAATTTACAGAATCCGGAATCTACCTGCCTCAAAAACACAAATTGAGCTTCTTTGATTTTTCGATCAGCAACATCGATACTAACTAGAATTTAAGGGTGAATCTAACCGGATTTCACCCTCCTTATTTTTAAAAATACAATACCCTGACAGCTTCCTATTTAGCTCTTATTATTGTAACTTCGCAATTTTGCTATGTCAAATCACGAAGAAAATATAGAGGTTCAGGGAGCTCGTGTTCACAACCTTAAAAATATAGATGTCAATATTCCGCGGGAGAAGCTGGTGGTGATCACCGGGCTTTCCGGAAGCGGAAAATCCTCTCTGGCATTTGACACTATTTATGCTGAGGGACAACGTCGATATATCGAAACTTTTTCTGCATACGCCAGACAATTTTTGGGTGGACTGGAACGCCCTGATGTTGATAAGATTGACGGACTTTCTCCGGTAATCGCCATCGAACAAAAGACCACCTCTAAGTCTCCTCGCTCCACAGTCGGAACCATCACCGAGATTTACGATTTTCTACGACTTCTCTATGCCCGGGCGGCCGATGCCTACAGTTATAACACTGGAGAAAAAATGGTGAGCTACAGCGACGAACAAATCAGAGATCTTATCCTTAGTGAATTCGATCAGAAACGAATCAATATTCTGGCTCCGGTGGTGAAGAGTCGTAAAGGACATTACCGGGAACTATTCGAACAAATTTCAAAACAAGGATTTGTCAAAGTTCGAGTTGACGGGGAAGTTCGCGACCTTGAGAAGGGTATGAAGGCAGATCGCTATAAGACCCATGATATCGAAATTGTGATCGATCGTTTAAAAGCTGAAGATACCGAAGATACCCGAAAGCGATTGATGGAATCTATCAATACCGCCATGTATCATGGTGATGATGTATTGATGGTGATGGACCATGACACCGGCGAAGCCCGGTATTTCAGTCGCAATCTGATGTGTCCGTCTACCGGGATCTCCTACCCTGACCCCGAACCCAACACATTTTCATTCAATTCACCAAAAGGTATGTGTCCGCATTGTAACGGACTTGGAGTGGTATATGAAGTGAACAGAAATAAGATCATTCCGGATAATACGCTGAGTATTAAAGGTGGTGGAATCGTTCCGATCGGAGAATATAAAAAGTCATGGATATTCAGACAATTGGAAGTCATCGGTCAACGTTACGACTTTGAACTTACCGATCCAATTAAGAATATTTCTGAGGAAGCTATTGGAATGATCTTCAATGGCGGAAATGAAAAATTCTCTATCGAATCCAAGACCCTTGGTATTACCAGGGATTATAAAATTGAATTTGAAGGAATTACCAATTTCATCAAAAATCAGTTTGATGAAAGCAACTCAACTTCCATAAGAAGATGGGCCAAAGAATACATGGACAAGATCGAATGCCCTGAATGTCATGGCACACGACTCCGTCAGGAATCTCTTTACTTTAAGATCGGCGAGAAAAATATCGCTGAATTATCACAATTGGATATTACCGACCTTAAAAACTTCTTTAAAACACTTCCGGAAAAATTAAGCGATAAACAACTAAGGATCGCTGAGGAAGTTTTAAAGGAAATAAACGCAAGAATTAGTTTTCTACTGGATGTGGGCCTCGATTACCTGTCTTTGAATCGAAGCTCCAAGTCTTTATCCGGTGGAGAAGCACAGCGTATCAGACTAGCAACACAGATCGGATCTCAACTGGTAGGGGTATTATATATTCTTGATGAACCCAGTATCGGACTTCATCAACGGGATAATGATCGCCTGATCCATGCTTTAGAATCGCTTCGGGATATCGGGAATTCGGTTATCGTAGTTGAACATGATAAGGATATGATCCTGAAGGCTGACCATGTAATCGATATTGGTCCGCGTGCCGGAAGACATGGAGGCAAGATCATTTCAGAAGGAACTCCGGAAATGATACTCAAAACCCATACACTTACCGCAGATTACCTGAATGGCACCCTGGAGATTAAAGTCCCTGAAGAGCGCCGAAAAGGGAACGGATCCAGTATAGAATTAAAAGGATGCACAGGAAATAATCTTAAAAATGTCAATGTAACCTTTCCACTTGGAATGATGATCGGGGTTACAGGCGTTTCAGGAAGTGGCAAATCCACCCTGATCAATGAAACCCTCTACCCTATTCTGAATGCACATTTTTTCAATGCAGTAAAGAAACCAATGCCTTATAAAAGCATTAAAGGCATTGAAAATATTGACAAGGTGATCGATATCAATCAATCACCGATAGGCAGGACTCCCCGATCCAATCCTGCTACCTACACAGGAGTATTCAGTGAGATACGTCAACTTTTCACCAAAACTCCGGAAGCTATGATCCGTGGTTATAAACCCGGCAGATTTAGTTTCAACGTTAAAGGCGGTCGGTGTGAAACCTGCCAGGGAGGTGGTGTACGGGTCATCGAGATGAATTTCCTGCCAGATGTCACCGTTGAATGCGAAACCTGTCAGGGTAAAAGATTTAATCGTGAAACTCTGGAGATCCGATATAAAGGAAAATCGATCGCTGACGTTCTGGATATGACCATCAATGACGCGGTTGATTTCTTTGAGAATATCCCGAAGATTCACAGGAAACTCGAAACCATCAAGCAGGTAGGTTTAGGATATATCACCCTGGGTCAGCAATCCACTACACTTTCGGGTGGGGAAGCACAACGGGTCAAACTGGCAACTGAACTCTCCAAAAAAGATACAGGCAATACCTTCTACATTCTCGACGAACCCACGACAGGTTTGCATTTTGAAGATATTCGGGTATTGATGAACGTACTCAATACGTTAACGGATAAAGGAAACACAGTGCTAATTATCGAGCACAACCTCGATGTTATAAAGATAATGGATCATATCATCGACATCGGATACGAAGGAGGTAAAGGGGGTGGCAAAGTCGTTGCTGCCGGTTCCCCGGAAGAATTGATCAACAATAAAAAGAGCTATACAGCCAAATACCTCAAAAAAGAATTATTAAATTAAAATATAATGCGTAACGAAAAACACTATAAAGGGTGGAATGAAATAAAGACGAACGACTCATGGGCAATTTTTAAGATCATGGGGGAATTTGTAAAAGGATATGAGAAACTGAGTGAGATCGGTCCCTGCGTATCCATTTTCGGATCAGCCCGAACCAAACCAGAGCATGAATATTATAAACTTGCGGAACGTATCGCTTCCAAGATCGTTGAATCAGGCTATGGGATCATAACCGGAGGAGGCCCGGGAATTATGGAGGCCGGAAATAAAGGAGCTCATCTGGCCGGTGGAACGTCTGTAGGTTTGAACATCGACCTTCCTTTTGAACAACATGACAACCCTTATATCGATAGTGATAAGAATCTTGACTTCGATTATTTCTTTGTGCGCAAAGTTATGTTCGTAAAATACAGCCAGGGTTTTGTGGTCATGCCCGGAGGATTTGGTACCCTTGACGAATTATTCGAAGCGATAACCCTGATCCAGACACATAAGATTGGGAAATTTCCGATCATCCTCGTAGGAACAGAATTCTGGGGAGGATTGATCGACTGGATACGAAAGACATTACAGGATGAACACAAGAACATCAGTCCTGGAGATCTGGACCTGATCAGCCTTGTCGATACAGAAGATGAGGTTATCGAGGTACTCAACTCCTTCTACAACACTTATAATTTGAGTCCGAATTTCTAAGATTCCGATCCTTATAAACTAAAAAAAGCCGGAAATAATCCGGCTTTTTTAATATTGCGATGTTAAAATTATGCTGAGTTCCTGCTGGCATTAATATTACCAAACAAGGAACGTGTCACCATATTTTCAAGTATTTCCTTGCGTTCCGGATCGATCTTTTTAGAAAGTTCCATCTTCTGAATCTCCAGTAAAGCATATTGTTGTATGGTAAGTAAAGGCAATACAATATTTTCCCTTACCTGAATCGAAGCCCGCATCGAACGGGTATCTTCCATCAATTGACTATAACCGGTCACTTCCAGGATCATATCTTTACTACGCTCATATTCCGTATGGATCAATTTCCAGAATTCCCCGAATTCCTTATCATCCTGCATATAAGCAGTTAGCTTAAAGAAAGACTTAGTAAGACTCATCATACTGTTTTCAAGAAGGGTCTTAAAGAAAGTGGAATTCTTATACAACGATTTAACCTTATCGATCTCACCATTCTTTTTGAACTCCTCAATCGCCAGACCTACCCCGAAGAAACCGGGAACGTTTTGTTTCAACTGGCTCCAGCTTCCCACAAAAGGAATTGCTCTCAAATCAGAAAAAACAAGCTTATCCGATTTACCACGCTTAGAAGGCCGGCTTCCGATGTTGGTTTTTGCATAGTATTTCAAGGTACTCATTTTCTCCAGATAGGGAAGAAACTTCGGATGATTCTTAAAATCAACATAGGCATCATAACTGATCTCCGCCAGCTTATTCATCGTTTCGCGATCTTCCTTGTTCAGTGCGAGTGACTTATTCGCATAAATGCCGTTCACCACTCCGGAAGAAAGCAATTGTTCCAAATTATATTGACAGGAATCCTGGGTTCCAAAGTTAGAACTGATGGTCTGTCCCTGAATGGTCAACTGTATCTCTTCATGTTCGATGGTAGGCCCTAGTGAAGCATAGAACTGGTGCGTTTTTCCACCACCTCTTGCCGGTGGCCCTCCACGACCATCGAAAAATATTACTTTAACTCCATATTTTCTGGAGATCTTGGTTAGTTCCTCTTTAGCCTTGAAGATACTCCAGTTCGCCATCAGATAGCCACCATCTTTCGTTCCATCTGAGAAACCGAGCATGATGGTTTGTTTATTCCCTCTTCTCGCCAGGTGGGTTGCATACGACTCATTGGTATATAGGGTTTCCATGACCTTATGAGCTACCTGAAGATCATCAACGGTTTCGAACAATGGGATCACATCCAGATCTGGTTGTTCCCAATCACACATCCTGATCATCGCAAAGGCTTCCATGACATTCAGAACACTACCATTATTACTGATTATATAACGGTTACATCCCTGCTCTCCATTATTCTTCTGAATAGTTTTGATCGCATAAATGGACTCCAGAGTAACTCTGGCCATTTCATGCTTAAAGAGTCCGGGATTAACTTTTCCTGTAACTTTACCCAGGACACTGATCTGCTCCTTCTCCGATAATTTCTCATAGTCTTTCGGAAACATATCCAGACCCATCTCATGAGATTCCTTAACTATATTCTCCAACACATTCGAATGGACTCTGGAATCCTGACGAATATCGAGCGATGCAAAATAGAATCCGAATAAATGGATCTTATTGATCAGATCATTCACTTCTTCAACGAACAATGATTGGTGTTTGGTTTCCAGGATCTCACGGATCTGAACAAGTGTACTCAGCGATTCTTCTGCAGTTATCGTGGTACGACCGCTTTCCAGAAAAATATTCTCATAAAGCTTACCTTCTAAATCCGTGATCAGTTTATCAACGATCTTAAAAGTGATCCGTCTTCTCAATTTACGCACATCCCGGTAATAATTCTTTAGAATGGTACTTCTCAAACGATCAGCTACCTTCAGGGTAATCTCAGTGGTTACGAAAGGATTTCCGTCACGGTCACCACCAGGCCAGAATCCAAGATTGAGAATTTGATTATTCATAGACTTACCATCATAGATGTTAGCCTGAATATAATCATAGATACGGCTAATCGTATCGTAAAATACATTTTCAAGATACCAGATCAAACTGACAGCCTCATCGAAAGGTGTTGGTTTTTCTTTTTTAAAGAACGGAGTTTTCCCTAACTGGGCCAGTAACTTTTTGATGAGTACCAGATCATTTTTACTGATCGCCTCAGCAAGATCGGTTATAATTCCCAAAACAGACCCCGGATAGAACTGCGTAGGGTGTGCAGTCAATACCGTACGAACTTTGAAATGATCCAGAAATGCCTTGAGTTCTTCCGTTTTACTTCTTTCTTCCGCTTCTTCCTTAACATTCCTGAGGGTACCTCTACCGTTCATATTATTCACGATAGGGAATGCCGCGTCTTCGATAGCGTCGAAAAGCACAACCTGGCGCTCGATATATTGAATGAACCGGAACAAAAGACTCATGCGTTCTTCATCGGACGGCTTATCCATATACTTTTCAAAAAAAGTATCAACGATCTGCTCAGGATTCTTATTTTCATCATACCCTTTCTCACACGTCTCCTTAAATAAAGGAAGCATGACTCCGGTATTTGTGATCTCGTCAAAAGGTAAGGTAATAAAAATGCTGTTGTAAGTCTGATATCGCGATAAAACACTTTCGTTAAATCGTTCAATTCTTGGTTTTCTCAACATATAGTTCAATTTTACGTGAAGATACAAAAAAGCCCCCTTTTAAGTAAAGGTTCAAGCACTCTTAATGCAATTTCAACAAAATTTCACAGAATGTTAGAATCCTGGGTAAAATCCCCGCCTTAAACCTAATAACCTAAACAACAGCAACTTGATGAACATATAGCAAAAACAAGCACGGCATATGCTCCCGAATGGTGTCTCATACCGGGTTTACGATAGAAAAGAAATAAAAAAAACCTTTATATGTCGCTTTACTCAGGCAACATATAAAGGTTTCTGATCCCAAAGGATCAATGAGTTATAAGATCTTTCAGAAACTATAGATCATTGAAGATCGTATGCATAAGACGTTTCTTGTCATTGATGCTTTCTTCAAGAGAAATCATTGTTTCTGTACGACTTACACCATCAATATCGTCGATTTTAAAGATAACGTCCTTCGCGTGTTTAGTGTCGCGTGCACGGATCTTGCAAAAGATATTGAACTTACCGGTGGTAATGTGAGCCACAGTAATATAAGGTATCTGATTCAGTCGTTCCAGTACGAATTTGGTCTGATGGGTACGTTCAAGGAAAATTCCGACGTATGCGATGAACGAATAGCCCAGTTTGACATAATCAAGAGTTAAGGATGAACCCTTAATAATTCCCGCATCTTCCATTTTCTTCACTCTTACATGTACCGTTCCAGCAGAGATCAATAATTTTTTCGCAATGTCTGTGAAGGGAGTACGAGTGTTATCTATCAGCATATCAAGTATTTGATGATCTACCTCGTCTAATTTAAATTTAGCCATAGTTATTTCATTTATTCTAAGGAATATGCAAAAAAAATAAAAAAATCTTAATACATCCTAATTTTTGTTGCATTTTTTTATCAACTGAATGAAAATTCTAACTAAAACGTTGTAGTAAATCTCTTATTTCCAAACTCTCGTTTTGATCTATTTTCGTGATATCGACTACCGCTCCCTGAGCATTTAATTCTATATGACCAAACTTAGCAGACAGGTCACCATAATCTTCTAATGCCGGTACAAAATCGATATCGCCATTTACGAGTGTCTCCTTATATAGTATACCAAGATCAGCAGCAAGCTCCTTCTCCCCTTCTGAAATGGTGGTATTTCTTACAATAACATCCAGGAACAATTTATCATTTTCCGGAATCATGAAGTATTCTTCATAATCGAAACGCTCCAGCTCTTCATTCGCTAACACCTCCAAAGCACGCACAAGTGCTATCGCAATATACATTCGGGTTTTAAGACGTTTATAATCATGCGGATAATGTCCTGATTCAAACAATACGGTTGGAACACCTGCAGACTGAAAAGTATCGCCCACACAGTTTATATTAAAGGAATCATCATAGCGACCTACCTGTCCGGGAATAAGTGGCTGTAGCACTTCATTCATCGCAACGATAAGTTGCATACTTGCCATACGTACGACATTGACAGACCGTTCCTCATCTTTTGCAGGAGACAAAAAAGATACAGTGGCGGGGTGCTGATATTTACCAGCGCTGAAAATAGTACGCTGATCATGAAGATTAAAACAGAAATCGGGTTCAAATGCAGCAAATACTTCACTAAGAACACGACTTTCGGGCTGAGATAGATCCTGCGCATCGCGATTCAGGTCTACTTTATTATGATTTACCCGCGTATAGGCCGTCGCCCCGTCAGGATTCAGTACCGGAATGATCTCTAGCGTAAGATTCTTAAGAACGAACTCCCTGAAAGAATCATTAGAGGCCATAAAATGCAGCAGATCCATCAACGCACGCGTTGTGGTAGATTCATTTCCATGCATCTGTGACCACATCAATAATTTCAAATTGCCTGTACCACATCGATAAATATATATAGGTCTGCCTTCAACAGATTCTCCACGGAATTCTTTGGTCAGCCATCCAGAATAGGTATCAAGCTCCTTTTCTATATCCTGAAACCGTAAATACCGCCCTTCATGGCCAGGCTTATAATATTCAGTGTAGTTTTCTGTGAATTCAAGTGTAAAACTCATAGCTGTTTATTTGTTCACAAATGTAACATTTAAATAGTTTACAAATGTAAAATTCAATTAAATAGCAGTATGTTTACACCGCTAAACAAGCTATTGTTTCCGCAGATTTGCCCTTGTTTTAAAGATTGTATGTTTAAATAAAATCAAATAGCTATTATTATACTGTATATTAGTTAATTATGTTATGTCATTTAATGTGAATTATTAAACAAATTGCTGTATTTAGAGCTCTGAAGTCGGTTAGGATTGTGAATAGTGTTTACATTTGTAAATACATTGAGGTAAAATATTTTGTTTACATTTGTAACATGATAAATTCAGTTGACTTTAGTAAACGTTTGGAGCAGGTTCTGGATTATTACGAACTAACCGCTTCAGCTTTTGCCGACACCATCGGTGTACAACGATCTTCTATCTCACACATTCTTTCAGGAAGAAACAAACCGAGCCTGGACTTTGTCATGAAGATCCTTCAGCATTTTCCCGATGTGGAATTATATTGGCTCCTGAACGGAAAAGGCAATTTCCCCTTAAAACGGAATTCCACAGCTGCGGTCACTACCCCGAACCTGAAACTTGAATTTGAAGAACCTGAAACCAAACCACAGGAAAAAACGGTGACTGCACTTACGCAGGAAATCGTGACATCCCAAAAAGAAAAGGAGATCGCCCGTATTGTTATTTTCTATACGAATGGTACCTTTGAAGAATTCAAAAAACCATCTTAAGAATGCTTCGATATCTTCTGGGAATATGCATCGCGATCACTACAGTTTCATGTTACAATGCTCAAAGTGACTGCAAGAATTTTAAAACTGGTGAATTTCAATTTAATTATACACTCGACGGTCGTGAAGTCGAAACAACTTTTATCAGAAACGATAGCATGGAATATGATATCATCGATGGAAAAACAGATACCAATACGGTGCGATGGATCAACGATTGTGAATTTATTGTGAAGAAAATCAATCCCCAAACAATTTCAGAAGGCAAGGCTATCCATATTAAAATCTTGACCACATCAAAAAATTCTTATACTTTTGAGTATTCACTTGTCGGTGATACAAAGAACAAACAAAAAGGAGTTGCTCATAAAATTAACTGATCAGTATGTTTGAAGTGTTTTCCAGCGCAGATGCATGGGTAGCTTTGTTGACGCTTACCTTTCTGGAGATCGTTTTAGGCATCGATAATATCGTGTTTATTTCTATTGCCGCAAATAAACTCCCTGAGCACCAGAAAAAGAAAGCCACCAATATCGGATTACTGCTCGCCATGGTTCAGCGTATTATTCTTTTGATGGCTGTAAGCTACCTGGTCGGACTCAATAAACCCTTTGCTTATATCGACAACAGCTGGTTTTCTGCTGGCATCAGCTGGCAGGCCGTCATTCTTTTCGTAGGTGGAATTTTCCTGCTCTACAAAAGCACCTCAGAGATCCATGAAAAAGTAGAGATCCCCGATCACGATGTCAACGAACTAAAATCAAAGAACCTGTCCACCCTGTCAAAAGCGATCATTCAGATCGTGATCATCGATTTTATTTTCAGTATCGATTCCATACTAACCGCTGTTGGGATGACCAACGGCGTGGGATCAAACCCTAATCATTCTCTTGTAATTATGATCATCGCAGTCGTAATCTCTATTCTGATCATGATGCTTTTTGCTAATCCCATTAGAGAATTTATACATAAACACCCCTCGATGCAACTTCTGGCTTTAGCTTTTCTGATCTTGATCGGCTTTATGTTGATCACGGAAGCGGCACACCTATCCCATACTACTATATTCGATCAATCGATCGGTGCAATACCTAAAGGTTATCTTTATTTCGCTATTGCATTTTCCTTACTCGTTGAATTCCTAAACATGAAGCTGAGGAAAAAGATCGAAGTTACCAATGATGATAATGAGAATGAATAGTTAATTTCAAATCTGAAGGGAAGCACCTTCTAAAGACACAGCCGTAATGGATGTATGGATGTATGACATCAGGGCAGCGGTATTCGTTTTTCCGTTTATCGCGCTTCTGGCCACCACACCCGTAGTGTGGTATCATTATAAAAAATATGGATACCTGCACAACCAGCGGGCAGTGGTAATATATTCCTTTCTGTTCTATTGTATTTGCGCCTATTTCCTGACCATTCTTCCATTGCCAAAAATCACCCCGGATTTCTGTCTGACCTATCGCGATAAATTCCAACCCATTTTCGTGCCTTTCAATTTCATCAATAACCTGAAAGATGAATTACAGGGACAATACAGCGTTTCACACCTTTGGCACAGCTTCACCTTATTGGTGAACGCACTGAATATATTATTGCTTTTCCCATTCGGATTTTTCTTAAGGTATCTATTTAATAGAAGTACCATAACGATCATATTATTAAGCTTTTGCGCTTCTTTATTTTTTGAAGTGAGCCAAGTAACCGCCTTGTTCGGACTCTATCCTTGTCCTTATCGCTTATTCGAAGCTGATGACCTTATGTTCAATACACTGGGAGGTTTTATCGGAGGTGAAACCGCAAGACAACTCACCTTCCTGCCTTCCATGAAACCCATACCGACCAGAAATCGCTACCGAATCAATTATACAAGACGATTCCTGTCATTTGCTGTCGACCTGGTACTGATTACCATTTTCGCTTTTATGTCTACAAGATTCCCATGGCAGGATTTTGTTGACCTTTTGATCCTTATTCTTTATTTCACGGTGATTCCGTTATTATTTACAGGATCCACTCCCGGGAAACGGCTGTTTGGATTTCAACTCGTCGATAAATATGGTGAGCCTGCTAGCTGGGCACAACTCCTGATCCGGAATTTCATTTTGTATATAATACCGATTTTCGGAACCGATTCACTGAGAAAACATTGGGAAATAGACCCGTTCGAACTCAGGTCTCTGATCAACCTTCTTTTCATACCTGCCCTGTATTTTTTGATACTGGTGATCCCTGCTTTACTCCGTAAAGACAAGAGAGGACTTCATGATATCATAGCTGGCACCCGACAACGATTACGCCCTAAGAGCATTAAACTATCACTTCATCAAAATCATGTTAACTAATTTATTATAAGCTAGTTATGCATTTTGTTTAATGTTGGAAATCATGGTTTTTTTCGAATTTAGGCTTTCATTTCAACACTAAAATAAAAATAGTATCTTAGAAATATAAGATTTCAACATCATGGGATTCGATAATTTCTTCAGCGGTGAAATGTTGGTTTTTTGTTTAAAGATATTCTTTGCTTCGATCTCAGGTTTACTGATCGGACTCGAAAGGGAGATCAAAGGAAAAAGTGCAGGATTGAAGACCAACGCACTGGTTTCCCTTGGCGCTTGTGTATTTGTAATCGTTTCACTAAAATTTCAAGGAGAACAATATGCAGATGTTACGAGGGTATTGAGTCAAGTTGTGACCGGGGTAGGTTTTCTTGGTGCCGGAGTGATTCTTCAACAACAAAACAAAATAAAAGGATTAACTACAGCGGCCACAATCTGGTGTAGTGCCGGGGCCGGATGTCTCGCGGCCACGGCTATGTATTCAGAACTGATCATTTTCGCAATATGTGTAATCGTGATCAATATTGTCTTTGGATTTGTCGATGCTAAAATCGAAAACCGGAGGTAGTAAATAAACTCTGATTCTGCCGTCAATCGAGCTCCATGGAGATCTGACCATCATTCTCGTCAGGATGATCATCGGTGATATCTTCTTCATCTACAACATCCATTTCCTCCGCAGGTAACGGCTCCTCTTCTTCGTAAGGCAGTGACGCTAATAGATTTACGATCTTTATTTTCTCTGTGGTCAACTGATTACCCAATGCTTTTATGCCTTTTATAGCGATAAATTCTTCCAGGTTTACCTCCAAATTCGGTTTCGCCTCTTTTCCTCTGGGTTTAGCAAATTCAATATCAGCAACAGGTCGCCAATCTGTTGAAACGATCTCCAGCTGAGATTTCGGATGATCTGTAATGAAGGTCTCCTCCTTATTTTCATTTTCAATCAGGAATCGTTTCACATAATAACGCTCCTTTTCACCATCCCAGTAGATCGCAGATATCGGTTTTTTAGGATTCCATTTTTCAAGTACCACCATGTGGTCATCAAAGTGGGTTGTCAATTCCGGTAATATCGTCTTTACAGATCCATTTGAATGCACTATAAGCAAACGGTCATCGCCTTTGAAGGCTCCGAGCAATTCACCCCTACCATCGACATTCAGCCTTCTGACGGTTTCGTCGAACCAGATCTTACGAGGTTTAAGGGTTGACACCCCTTTTTCCTTCAACTCAATGCGTTTAATAGGATATTTGGTGACGATATTCCCTTTGGAATTCCTGCCTTTGATAAGGATATCTGCAAAATCCATATCCCACTTCAGCTTTTTAATGCTTCCTTTCTGGCGAAGTAGAATAGTTACGATCTCCGCCTCACCATTAGGGTTAGCGGTAAAATATTGTACTACCGAACCTGCAACTCCGTTAGTCAGATCATACTCCCGATCCCTGGTAGTACTGGAAACAAAGAATCTTTTAACATAGGTCGCACCGGCTTTTCCGTCGCGGTATATCAGATTATAAATCGTTCGTTTATCCTTTTTCTTGAATACGGCCACATGAATGATATCTTTACCTACAAAAGTCTTGGTATCCACTTTGGTAATCATCATCTTCCCCTGACGGGTGAATACGATGATATCATCGATATCACTGCAATCGCAAACATATTCGTCTCTCTTCAACGATGTACCGACAAATCCTTCTTCACGGTTTACGTAAAGCTTGGTATTTCTGATCACCACCTTTGAAGCTTCAATATCATCAAATACCCGTATTTCTGTTTTTCGTTCCCTACCTTGCCCGTAGTTCTTCTTTAACTGAGTGAAGTAATTGATAGCAAACTCGATAAGGTGCGCCAAATGATCTTTTACTCTGGCTATTTCACCTTCAAGCGCGTCGATCTTTTGTTGTGCCTTATCGATATCGAACTTAGAAATTCGTTTGATTCGAATCTCAGTAAGCCTTACGATATCATCTTCGGTAACCGCCCTTTTCAAATGACCGATAAAAGGCTTTAGTCCGTTATCTATCGCATTGATAACTCCCTCCCAGGTTTCTTCTTCCTCGATCTCACGATAGATCCTGTTCTCGATAAAAATTCGTTCCAGGGAAGAGAAATGCCATTGCTCTTCAAGTTCACTTAATTCGATCTCTAACTCCTGACGAAGCAATTCCACCGTATTATCGGTAGACCTTCTCAAAATCTCAGAAACCCCTATAAACAAGGGTTTATTATCTTCGATCACACATGCCAGCGGTGAAATAGATGATTCACACGCGGTAAACGCATATAAGGCATCGATCGTTTTGTCAGGCGATATGCCAGCAGGCAGATGCACCAGGATCTCCACGTCTGCCGCGGTATTATCCTCGATCTTTTTGATCTTTATTTTGCCTTTATCATTAGCCTTCAGAATAGAATCGATCAAAGATGACGTATTTGTCCCGAAAGGTATTTCATTGATGACCAGCGTGTTTTTATCCAATTGGGAAATCCTGGCCCTTACGCGTACTTTTCCACCGCGGTTCCCATCATTATAATTTCCTGCATCCATGATCCCCCCGGTAGGAAAATCAGGGAGTATGGTAAAACGTTTACCTTTCAGGTGTTTGATGGAAGCATCCAGCAATTCATTAAAATTATGCGGAAGCAGCTTCGTTGAAAGTCCTACCGCAATCCCTTCCGCTCCCTGGGCCAGTAATAATGGGAATTTTACCGGTAAATTGATCGGCTCTCTTTTTCGTCCGTCATAACTCAGCTGCCAATCAGTGATCTTAGGACTAAAAATTACTTCCAGTGCAAATTTAGAAAGTCGGGCCTCGATATATCGGGAGGCTGCCGCACCGTCACCGGTGAGAATATTCCCCCAGTTCCCCTGAGTATCGATAAGAAGATCTTTTTGCCCGATCTGTACCATAGCATCTGCTATACTCGCATCACCATGCGGGTGATACTGCATCGTATGACCTACGATATTCGCCACCTTGTTGTATCTTCCGTCATCCAGGTCCTTCATCGAATGCATGATCCTGCGCTGTACAGGCTTAAAACCATCTTCAATAGCAGGTACCGCTCTTTCCAGAATTACATAAGAGGCATAATCGAGAAACCAGTCTTTATACATACCACCCACTCGGGTGATTGTATCTTGCTGGTTATCACCAAGATCTTCGGGCAAATTTTGATTTTCTTCAGACATTAAACCGGATTTAATTAACTGATTTTATATTTTGATGTTTTTCAGATTCTATGTTGATCGGACTGGTTATTCATTGAGAGCAGTACACATTACTCTTTCTCTTCTACCACATCCAGCTCTACTTTCAGATTCTCGATGATAAACTTCTGCCGGTCCGGCGTGTTTTTTCCCATGTAGAACTCAAGAAGACTTTCAATAGACATGGCCTTATCCAGCATTACCGGGTCGAGACGAATATCATCTCCGATAAAATGCTTGAACTCATCAGGAGAAATCTCACCAAGCCCTTTAAATCGTGTTATTTCCGGCTTTCCTTTCAATTTATCGATCGCATTGCGACGTTCTTCTTCACTGTAGCAATAGATCGTTTCTTTCTTATTACGAACACGGAATAACGGGGTTTGCAAGATATAAAGGTGTCCTTCCTTGATCAATTCAGGAAAAAACTGCAGAAAGAAAGTGATCAACAATAAGCGAATGTGCATACCATCCACATCGGCATCAGTAGCGATCACGATATTATTATATCTCAGGTCTTCCATCGATTCTTCGATGTTCAACGCAGCCTGAAGCAGATTGAATTCTTCGTTCTCATATACGATCTTTTTACTCATCCCATAGGAATTGAGTGGCTTACCACGCAAACTGAATACAGCCTGAGTATTTACATCACGGGATTTCGTAATCGAACCCGATGCAGAATCTCCCTCCGTAATAAACAGTGTACTCTCGAGTCTGCGATCCATTTTCATATCTCCCAGATGAATTCTGCAATCGCGAAGTTTCTTATTATGCAGACTTGCTTTTTTCGCTCTGTCTCTGGCGAGTTTACGAATTCCTGAAAGTTCCTTCCGTTCTCTTTCAGCCTGAAGGATCTTACGCTGGATCTTCTCTGATACTTCCGGGTTTTTATGCAGGAAATTATCTAGTTGGGTTCCTACAAAATCATTGACATATGTACGTACGGTCGGCAATTCACCTCCCATCTCCGTGGATCCGAGTTTGGTTTTGGTCTGACTTTCGAAGACCGGCTCCATAACCTTAATAGATACGGCAGCAATGATAGATTTACGTATATCGGAAGCATCATAGCTCTTATTATAGAAATCCCTGATCGTTTTTACGACCGCTTCCCTGAAGGCCGCCAGATGCGTACCTCCCTGGGTTGTATTTTGTCCGTTTACAAAGGAATGATATTCTTCACTGTACTGAGTTTTACTATGCGTGATCGCCAATTCGATATCATCCCCTTTCAAATGGATGATCGGATATAGCATATCCTCTTTATTAGTGGTATCCTCCAACAGATCCTTTAATCCGTTTTCAGAATAGAATTTTTCTCCGTTAAAAACAATGGTAAGCCCAGGATTCAGGTATACATAGTTACGGATCATCCGCTCTATATATTCATTCCTGAACTTATAGTGTCTGAAGATACTTTCATCAGGCACGAATGTGACTTTCGTTCCTCGTCTTCTAGAAGTCTCCTCCAGTTCCTCTTCATTGACCAACTCCCCTTTCTCAAATTCAGCAGATTTAGATTTCCCGTCTCTGTTGGACTCAACTCTAAAAAAGGCGGAAAGCGCGTTCACCGCTTTGGTACCAACCCCGTTCAGTCCGACCGATTTCTTAAAGGCTCGGGTATCATATTTACCCCCGGTATTCATCTTGGAAACCACATCGACCACCTTACCCAAAGGTATACCTCTACCGTAATCACGAATTATGACCTTTTCACCCTGAATAGAGACATCGATGGTTTTTCCGGCCCCCATAACGAATTCATCGATACAGTTATCAAGTACTTCTTTGATAAGAATATAGATACCATCATCGGCAGAAGAACCATCCCCTAACTTTCCGATATACATACCGGGACGCATGCGGATATGCTCCTTCCAGTCAAGTGAACGAATATTATCTTCGGTATACTGAGTAGTTTGCGACATACTGATTAGAATGGGATTTGATGCTAATATAATGTTTCACGGTCTAAAATGAAATACGTGAACCTTAAAGTAATTAACAAGGGAATCCGGTCAATTGTTAAGAACCTGATTATTTGAAAGTTGATTTTTGCAATTTTTGCAAAGCTCACAAACAATCAGGTTCAAGGCCGAATTTTTCGGAATAATGTATGTCGGATACAGGAATTTCTCCTGTAATAAGAAACGCTGTTATACGTTGAATCGGAAATGCATAATATCGCCGTCTTTTACTACATACTCTTTTCCTTCCACCCTCATTTTTCCGGCTTCTTTAACCTTGTTTTCACTACCATAGGACACATAGTCATCATATGCGATGACCTCCGCCCTGATGAATCCTTTCTCAAAATCGGTGTGTATTACACCTGCTGCCTGCGGAGCACTTGCTCCAACAGGAATGGTCCACGCCCTCACCTCTTTAACACCTGCAGTGAAATATGTCTGCAAATCGAGCAACTTATAAGCGGCTCTGATCATTTTAGAGGCTCCTGGCTCATCCAGACCTATATCTTCCAGGAACATTTTACGTTCCTCATAATCTTCCAATTCCGCGATATCTGCCTCCGTCGCAACAGCAAGTACGATGATTTCGGCATTTTCATCCTTCACCGCTTCCTTCACCTGATCTACGAACGCATTACCATCTTTTGCTGAATTCTCATCAACATTACAAACATACAATATCGGTTTTGAGGTCAATAGCTGGAAACTTTTCATGAATTCCTCCTCGTCCTCATCGGTTTCAACTGCTCTTGCAGAAATACCGCTTTCCAAAGCTTTTTTAAAGCGCATCAACAAGGCTTGCTCCTTAATCGCATCCTTATCTCCGGTCTTTGCAGCTCTGTTTACTTTCTCAAGACGCTTTTCAACGGTCTCCAGATCTTTTAGCTGAAGTTCGATATCGATAGTTTCCTTATCCCTCACAGGGTTAACACTCCCATCCACGTGAACGATATTGTCATTACTGAAACATCTTAAAACATGGATAATCGCATGACATTCGCGAATATTTCCCAGAAACTGGTTTCCCAACCCCTCTCCTTTACTGGCTCCTTTTACGAGCCCGGCGATATCCACGATCTCTACGGTTGCCGGCATTACACGCTCAGGATTCACCAAAGATTCCAGTTTTTCCAGACGCGCATCAGGTACGTTAACCACTCCCAGATTGGGTTCAATGGTACAGAAAGGGAAATTGGCACTCTGTGCCTTTGCATTCGACAAACAGTTGAACAAGGTAGATTTACCAACATTTGGGAGTCCTACGATACCGGCTTTCATATAATTGTAATTGTTTTTAGAGGCGCAAAAGTAATATTAATTCATAAAAAAATCCCAAGCCAAAGCCCGGGATTTCCATGTATTTATGAATATTTTATTTATTCATCATGCATAAATCGCTGTTTTGCCAGCAATGTCTCGTCAGATTCCACATGATCATCATCCGGAACACAACAATCCACCGGGCAAACCGCAGCACACTGAGGCTCTTCATGAAACCCTTTACATTCGGTACATTTGTCAGGAACAATATAATAGATCTCATCGCTGATAGGCGTTTGAGCATCCTCGGCATTCACCTGTTTTCCGTCAGGCAGAACCACATCACCTGATAAACTCGTACCATCGCTATATCGCCAGTCATCTGCACCTTCGTAGATCGCAGTATTTGGGCATTCAGGTTCACAAGCGCCGCAATTAATACATTCATCGGTTATAATAATAGCCATGTTCTGTCTTTTTTGAACTGTTTTTAAAAAATATTCTTGTCGAAGTACTGCTTCTGTGTCCAATGCACAAATTTCACCACTCCGATTCAGATCCTATGCTTTCAGCATATTTCTGACCACAAATGTAATAAGCATTATTTTATTTCCCGCAAAATACGCAAAAGAAATCACTAAAAGTCTATTAAATCGATATATTAATTAGATTTAAAGAATTAATTTTAAACTTCATGCCAAAAATCATTACAAGCATAGCAGCCCAAATCGTTTTACAAGCAGATCCACACCGATAGTTCCAAATAGCGCAGCCCTTTCAAAATTGCGGTATATTGTACCGAATCGTTGCATACAAATACGTAAATTTGCAGCTCTTTAGTAATACGATCAAGAAATTACATTCTATAAAAATGAGTGACATCCACAGCAGAATCGAAGCCTTCTCAAAACTCGGTACGTTCATAAAACAATTCAGTACGACTGCGCCCGTATATGATCCTGAAATTCCGGAAAATGAAACTTTTTTTGAAGGATTTGAGCAAAAAATACAGCAAACCACAGTAAATAATACCTGGTTTACCCGTGAAAACATCAGGTATGCCCTGGAAGGTTGGAGCGAACTACTGACAGCGTACAACCTGAAGATGTGGATGTCGCAATACCTGTTAGAAGATAAGGAGCCAAAGACCATAGCGATCATTATGGCGGGGAATATACCTATGGTAGGATTTCATGACCTTATTTCGGTATTGATCACCGGAAATAAGGTGATCGCCAAACTTTCATCCAATGATAAATTCCTGTTGCCTTACCTTATGGAATACTTGCAGGCTATAGCCCCGGAATTCAAGGAGGCTATTCATTTCACGGAAGAAAAATTAGAGGGATATGAGGCGGTGATCGCAACCGGCAGTAATAACACGGCACGATATTTCGAATATTATTTCGGATCCAAACCAAATATCATCCGAAAAAACCGAAACTCTGTCGCAGTGCTGACCGGAAAAGAAACGGAAGAAGAAATGAAAGCACTTGCTGATGATATTTTCCGTTATTACGGTCTCGGCTGCAGAAACGTCTCTAAATTATTTCTGCCGGATGATTATGATTTCGATAAATTCTTCAATGGCATCTTTCATTACAAAGACATCATCAATGAAGACAAATATGCAAATAACTATGACTACAATAAAGCAGTATACCTGATGAGTCTTTTCAATATTTTAGAAAACGGCTTTTTGATGTTGAAGGAAGACACCTCCTATGCCTCACCTATCGCCACGGTTTTCTATGAAAAATACGACAACCTGAACACACTTAAAAACCGTTTGGATTCCGATCGAGAATCCATACAATGTATCGTTACAGGATCCGGGATCGAAGGAGCCGTTGATTTTGGTCAATCACAGCGTCCCGGTCTCTCAGATTATGCCGATGGCATAGATACAGTTCGGTTTGTGTTGAATTTATAACATATTTTTCCGATAATTTACAATGGATTTAAATCTATATTCACCAAATTTGTAGCTATCTAACACAACGGATAAATTTATGAAAAAACACAATTTTAGTGCAGGACCCTGCATTCTCCCTCAGGAAGTTATGAAGAAAGCTTCTGAAGCAGTAATCGATTTTGAAGGAATGGGACTCTCTCTGATCGAGATCTCACACAGAAGCAAGGAATTTATCGCCGTTATGGAGAAAGCACAGTCATTAGCACTTGAGCTTTTAGGACTGGAAGGTAAAGGATATAAGGCATTGTTCCTTCAGGGAGGTGCCAGCACACAATTCCTGAATGTAGCATACAATCTGTTAAATACGAAAGCAGCATATCTGAATACAGGTACCTGGTCATCCAAAGCGATCAAGGAAGCAAAATTATTCGGAGATATCGTCGAAGTTGCTTCCTCAAAAGACGCGAACTTTAATTATATCCCCAAGGATTATACGATACCGGGCGATGCGGATTATTTCCACCTCACCTCTAACAATACCATTTTCGGAACCCAGATCAAGGATTTCCCTGAAACTGAAGTGCCGGTTGTTGCTGATATGAGTTCTGATATCTTCTCGCGCCAGCTTGACTTCTCTAAATTCGGGCTCATCTATGCAGGAGCTCAGAAGAATATGGGTCCGGCAGGAACCGTCCTGGTTGTGATCAAAGAGGATATTCTTGGAAAAACACAAAGAGCCATCCCTTCTATGCTTGATTACAAAATCCACATCGAAAAGGAGAGCATGTTCAACACACCACCGGTATTTCCGGTATATGTTTCCATGTTAACCCTTCAATGGCTAAAGGATTTAGGAGGTATCGCCGCGATCGAGAAGCGCAATGAAGAAAAAGCAGCATTGATCTATAAAGAGATCGACCGAAACCCATTATTTAAAGGTTTCGCTGCCATCGAAGACCGCTCTGTGATGAATGCGACCTTCAACCTTACCGATGAAGCCCTTAAAGGTAAATTCGACGCTATGGCCAAGGAAGCAGGATTAAGTGGAATCAACGGACACCGCAGTGTCGGAGGCTACAGAGCTTCTATGTATAACGCACTCCCTCTCGAAAGTGTACAGGCGCTCGTTGATACCATGCAGCAATTAGAAAAAGAAGCTTAAGTAAAAACACTCACAACATAAAACCAAAAATGAAAGTTTTAGCAAACGACGGAATTTCTCAAAGTGGTATCGATGCCTTGCAAAATGCAGGTTTCGAAGTGATCACCACTAAAGTTGCACAGGAACAGTTGGTGAACTACATCAATGAAAATGATGTTGCCGTATTACTGGTGAGAAGTGCTACAAAAGTTCGAAAGGATATTATTGACAATTGCCCTTCTCTGAAAGTTATTGGACGTGGTGGTGTTGGTATGGATAACATCGATGTTCAATATGCGAAAGACAAAGGTCTGCATGTGATCAACACGCCGGCTGCTTCATCAGCATCGGTTGCCGAACTTGTTTTTGCCCATTTATACGGAGGTGTACGTTTCCTTTTTGATGCAAATAGAAATATGCCGCTCGAAGGAGAAAGCAAATTCGGCCAGTTGAAAAAGGCATATGGAGGAGGTAGTGAACTTCGTGGAAAAACGCTGGGAATTATCGGTATCGGAAGAATCGGTCAGGAAACTGCCAAGATTGCGATCGGTGTAGGTATGAATGTTGTTGCCTATGACCCGTTTATTGAAGAAGTTAGCATTACCCTTAACTTTTTTGACGGGCAATCAGCAGATTTCAAGATCAAGACAATTGGTAAAGAAGAAGTACTCAAACAAGCTGACTTCATTACCGTGCATGTACCTGCTCAGAAAGAATATGTGATCGGTAAAAAAGAACTAGAACTCGTTAAGCCGGGAGTTGGTATCGTAAATGCCGCTCGTGGTGGAGTTATTGATGAAGTTGCCCTCGTTGCAGCATTAGACGATAATAAAGTAGGATTTGCCGGACTGGATGTATTTGAGAACGAACCAACACCTGCTATCAAGATCCTTATGCACCCTAAAGTTTCGCTAACTCCGCATATCGGAGCAGCGACCAGTGAGGCTCAGGACAGGATCGGTGTCGAACTTGCAGATCAGATCGCAGCCTTATTAAAATAAGAGTTAATTAACGTTTACGAAGAGGCCTTTCCAAGTATGGAAAGGCTTTTTTTTGTATCTTAAGTCCTGATTAAGAACCACTTAAATCATATAAAATGTCAGGATTATTAAGTTTATTAAACAGCGACCTGGGTAAGGAGATCATTGGAGGAATAAGCAATGAAACCGGCACCCCGGAAACGAAAACAGCAGAAACCCTCGATATGGCACTTCCGTTGCTGGTCGGGGCCATGAAAAAGAATGTGCAGCAACCAGACGGCGCTGCGAGTTTGATGAATGCGTTAGAAGCCGGAAATCACGATGGAAGTCTTCTGGATAACCTTGGAGGGTTTTTCGGCGGAGGAGTAGATAACAACGCTATGCAGGATGGTGCAGGAATCCTTGGACATTTGTTCGGTAGCAAACAACCGGAAGTCGAAAATGCCCTCAGTAACAAATCAGGGTTAAATATGGATACCATTTCAAAGATACTCAAAGTAGCCGCACCGCTCGTACTGGCTTATTTAGCAAAACAAAAAAGACAGAATAACGTGCAGCAGGCAGGAGATCTTAACGGACTCCTGGGAAGTATGCTGGGAGGACAACCTTCCCATAATCAGGATATGTTAACCTCATTGCTGGATGCAGACGGAGATGGAAGTTTTATGGACGATGTGGCTAATATGGTGGTAGGAAACACTAAAAAGCGAGGTGGCCTGGGCGGTATGCTCGACAGTCTGATGGGAGGAAATTCCTAAAGCAGCACCTGCAGATAACATTCATGCCGAATCCATAGTGGTTCGGCATTATTTTTGTAACTTCATTATCTATAAATGTTCAATTTCCATGAGAACCTTAACATCCATATTGATTCTCTTCGTATTCCTGGTTGCCTGTAGTGGAAACAAACAACTCAGTCAGAATGAAAGTGGAACTGCGGATATCTCCGCTGAAGAAAAGGCAATATTCGAGGAAAAAAAACCTGATACGGTAAGAATTGCGAATGATTCTGTGGAATATGAAATCATAATAATCGACAATGGATTTTATTCCTGGCTTAATTCCATCGCACAACCCAGAGGCTATTACAGTCAGAATTATCTGGAGAATCGAAATAACATCTATGTGATCAACTGGAATCAAAGGGTGATGAACCCAGGACGCTATGGCGATCTTTATCAGATGCGCATTGATTATGATGCTGGTACCGATTATGGGTATGAGGTGAATTATCAGCTTTACAATTACTTCCTATATTTTCAAAGAAAGTACAATCAGCGGCTTGGCCCTTTTATTCCAAGAATAAATTAGCCTATATTTGCAGCGTAATTCGGTTGTATGAACAAATTAAAACAGCGTTGGGGCATAACGTCCAATTTTCAATTTCTGGTTATTTTATTCGTATTTGCAATTACGGGGTCCTGTGCTGCCAAGCTGGGGAGTCCGGTAACCGAGTTTATTGGAGTGGATCGTGAAACCAGTTCCGGCTGGGTCTACTGGCCTGTTCGAATTTTTTCGATCTTCCCGATCTACCAGGTACTACTCGTAGTTTTCGGGTGGCTATTTGGCCAATTCCAATTTTTCTGGAATTTTGAAAAGAAAATGTTATCCAGAATGGGAATTCGTCTTTAATGAAACAAACCAAAGGTTTAAATATCAGCGCCCTATTGGCAATATTGCTCACTTTAGCAATATTCCTGCCGGATCTGGTGAAATTTGAACACTTTAGTGGCAGCCATGAGCACGAGATCTGTACCGATCATGACACCATTCACTTACACAGCCTTCATCTCGACTGTAAACTACTTCATTGTAAGACCACTACTCCACTTACACTAACTACATTCACTTATAGCCTGGTTGCTCCTGAGGAGCATAAAGCGGAGGATATGAATTTTTACTACTTCCAAAGCGAATACCAGCAGCTTCATTTCAATTTACGAGCCCCCCCCTTTTTTTTCATAAGTACATCTAATCGATAGATCAATCATTTTTATTATTTAAATTCAACTTATGAAATATATCAAAATGCTCATGGTATTGATGAGCTTCATTTTCAGTGCTCATGCACAACATAAAATTTCGGGTACCATTTCCGATGCAAAGAATGGTGAGGTAATTCCATTTGCGAGCATCTATATCCCCACACTGGACAAAGGAAGTAATGCGGACGAAAACGGGAAATTTGAAATACAAAAAATCCCAAAAGGCAAATACAATCTGGTGATCTCCGCCCTTGGATATAACACCGTTTCTATGTCTATTTCGATCGAAGCGGATACAGTTAAAGATATTGCTTTAACACCAAGCGCTATTGAAATCAGCGAGGTTATCGTCAGCACCCCGTTTCACAAACTTCAGAAAGAAAACGTGATGAAAGTAGAACGGGAAGACTTGGCTACACTGAAGAATAATGGAGCGCTTACACTAGCCGACGGGATGACCAATATCGCCGGAGTCGAAAGCGTTTCAACCGGAGTTGGAATCGGAAAACCCGTAATACGAGGATTAAGTGCTAATCGGGTATTGGTATACACCCAGGGAATTCGACTGGAAAACCAACAGTTCGGGGATGAACACGGACTCGGGATCAATGATGCTGGTATCGAGAGTATCGAAGTGATCAAAGGTCCGGCATCGCTACTTTACGGATCAGATGCATTAGGTGGCGTTCTCTATCTGAACCCCGAGAAATTTGCAAATGCCGGTGAAACACATGCAGACGTTAACGGGGATTACTATTCAAATACCGATGGATATGCGATCAACGCAGGCGCCCAGACTTCAGGCGAACATTTCAAATTCCTCGTTCGAGGTTCGCGAAATTCTCATGCGGATTACCAGCAAGGAAATGGAGTCAATGTTACAAACTCAAGATTCAATGAGACCGATCTTAAAACCGGTATCGCTTATCAGGAAAATACGTTTAAATCAGAAATTCGATACAATTATAACAGATCTAACCTTGGATTACCTGAGTCGATCGGAGTTCAGAATCGTGAACGCGGACTCATAGAACCATATCAGGAGGTAGACAATCATATTCTAAGCAATAAATCGGCTATTTTCTTTCCTAAAAGCAGTTTGGAATTTACCTTAGGTTTTACTCAGAACGATCGCAGGGAATATGAAGACCATCATCATGGTGAAGCTGAAGAAGAACATGATGAGGACCATGAAGAAGAAGCTGATCATTTAGAAGAAGAAGATCATGAAGATGAACTTCCTGCTTTACGAATGAAACTGAAGACTTTCAATTATAATGTGCATTACAAATTACCGGTTATGGGGAATTTTGAATCCATATTGGGTGTTCAGGGTATGTTGCAAAAAAATAAGAACTACGGTGAGGAATTACTGATTCCTGATGCTAATGTTAATGATATCGGAGTGATGGCCACTACGCATTATCACTTAAATACCAGTGATTTTCAATTCGGAATTCGCTTTGACAATCGTCAGCTGGACATCAACGAAACAGGAGAAGAGAACGGTGAAACCTATTTCCCGGAGTTTTCTAAATCATTCCAGAGTTTTAATGCTTCGGCCGGTTTTAGAACGGATCTGATGAAATACCTGATCGGACGGGTCAACCTTGCTACTGGATTTCGTGCTCCAAACCTGTCTGAATTAAGTTCTAATGGAAGCCATGAAGGAACCAATCGCTATGAGATAGGAAATCCGGATCTTTCGAACGAACAGAACTTTCAGATCGACCTGTCTCTTGAATACGGCTCAGACCACTATGAGTTTTTTGCGAATGTATACTACAACATGATTAAAGATTATATCTATCTCCTGCCCAGTGGAGATCTCATAGATAATGATCCGGTATATAATTATGTTCAAAATGACAGTAAACTATATGGAGGTGAATTTGGTATACACATTCACCCTCATCCTTTGGACTGGCTGCATCTGGAAAGTAGTTTTGAAACCGTAACCGGAAAACTGAACAGTGGTGAATATTTACCCCTGATCCCTGCAAACAAACTAAAGAATACCCTTAGGGCAGAATTTGTAAATCCTTCAAAGACTTTTAAATCTGCCACGGTATTTGTTACCTTACAATCAGTTTTCGATCAGAATAATATCAGTGAATTTGAAACTGCAACCGATGGATATAATTTATTCAATGCAGGCCTCAATACACAGATCAATGCATGGGGACACGAGATCGGACTCAAGATCGCCGCAAATAATATTTTTGACACTGAATATGTATCTCATCTGTCAAGATTAAAACCTGATGGAATTTATAATATCGGTAGAAATATAAACGTCGGACTCAGCATGATGCTATAGTTGCCACAAAAAACAAAAACTACGGCCGGTGTTCAGCATGAAACACCGGCCGTTTTTATTTGCACTATAAACCTACTGAATAGGTTGCGATCAACTTTCTATCCGTACTGAGGAAACCTTTTCACGACTGAACACATAGGTATAAAACCACATAATGGTAAACGAAGGGATAATATCGAGTCCCGGGATCAATTCTTCTACAAAGGCAAATACACCTGCTTTTTTTCCCAGGCTTCCCTTATACATTCGCGTCATTAAAAATCCTGATATGGGAGCCCAAACTATATCGAACCCTTCTCCTATACCCGGAATTAAATATGAGGCCATTCCCACGGCATCCAGTAAAAGTCCGGCTAATAATTTTCTATATGGCATATTATCATTGTTTTAGATAATTCTATAACAAAAAAAGTACCAAAATATTATCCCAGATCAGAACTTATAAGTTTCAGGAACTCATTTCTGGTTTCGATATTTTTAAAAGCACCCCTGAATCCAGAGGTAGTCGTGACTGAATTCTGCTTTTGAACGCCACGCATCATCATACACATATGAGAAGCTTCGATCACTACAGCCACACCCCTGGGTTTAAGATTTTCATTAATACATTCGAGTATATCATGAGTGAGTCTTTCCTGAACCTGAAGCCTTCTTGCAAATACATCCACTACTCTGGGCAATTTACTCAGTCCGACGATCTGTCCGTCCGGTATATATGCGATATGAGCTTTCCCGAAAAAAGGCAGCATATGGTGTTCACAAAGCGAATAAAGCTCAATATCCTTCACGATTACCATTTCATTGTAGTCTTCCTTAAAAATGGCACTTTTAATGATCGAAGCGGCATCCTGACTATATCCCTGAGTAAGAAACATCATCGCTTTAGCAGCTCGCTCCGGCGTTTTCTGAAGCCCTTCTCTTAATGAATCTTCCCCCAGTCCCTCAATGATCTTACGGAAACAACTTTTTACTTCATCGGTTACTTCCAGGTTGAATTCTTCATATGATTTATATACCATAAGTCGATTTAAGTTTATCGTTAAAGAATCTGTTCAGTTTTTTAATTTTCGGACTAATAATCACCTGACAGTATGGCTGCTCAGTGTTATTATTATAATAATCCTGATGATTTTCTTCAGCAACATAAAAGGGTTTCTCAGGCTCCACCGTCGTGACTACCGGATCGGGAAAAACCTTTTCTTTTTCAAGTATTTCAATAAAGGACACCGCTGCTTCATGCTGTTTTTCATCGGTATAAAATATTGCCGATCGATATTGTGTACCTGAATCATTCCCCTGCCTGTTTAAAGTAGTAGGATCATGTGTTGAGAAGAAGATCTCCAACAGGTCATGGTAACTTATTTCATTTTCATCATACGTGATTTTGATCGCTTCCGCATGCCCAGTACGACCGGTACAAACTTCCCGGTAGGCAGGATTCTTTATCGATCCTCCGGTATATCCGGATACCACAGCACGCACTCCTTTTACTCTTTCAAAAACAGCCTCAGTACACCAAAAACATCCTCCGGCAAAAATTGCCTCTTTTGTTGTGTTTTCTTGATCCATCAAATTATAAGATTTCAGATTTTCAACAGGATTCAAACCTACTGCAAACTTCAAGTATTTGGTTGCTGTCGAATCCTTTTGTATTGATTTATTACTAATTCCTAACCATTAAAATTAAGAAATGTGTAAGGGACGACCTCACAATTAACGAGAAATTATGAGCTTCCCATGCTCAATCCAACAACAAGTACCATAGAAAAAATATAATTTTGGTGTTTGTTAAGCGAATCCTTAATTTCACCAGCTATTACCGCTTTCCATGATCACAGCAAACAATGTACATAAATCTTACGACGGCCTTGAGGTATTGAAGGGAGTTGATATCCATATTGAAAAAGGCGAGATCGTATCTATCGTAGGTGCGTCAGGAGCTGGAAAAACCACGCTTTTACAAATACTGGGCACACTTGATAATCCTGATAAGAATCAGGGAACTTCGGTAATGATTAATGGTACCGATGTCAGCAGACTGAATGACCGCAACCTGGCAAAGTTCAGAAATGACCATATCGGTTTCATCTTTCAATTCCATCAGCTACTCCCTGAATTTACAAGCCTGGAAAATATATGTATTCCAGCATACATTGCTGGTAAAGGCAGAACTGAAGCTGAAGCAAGAGCGCTTGAACTTTTAAGTTTCCTCAATCTTCAGCATCGTAAAGACCATAAACCTGCCGAACTTTCCGGAGGAGAACAACAACGTGTAGCCGTAGCAAGAGCCCTTATGAATAATCCGGATATTGTATTTGCAGATGAACCCAGTGGTAATCTGGATTCTGAAAGTGCTGATAATTTACACCGACTCTTTTTTGAATTAAGGGAAAAATTTGGGCAAACCTTTGTCATCGTGACCCACAATAAAGAACTTGCAGAAATGGCCGATCGAAAACTGGTGATGGTGGATGGCACTATTGTCAGGGAGGAGAAACCTGTGAAAAACCTGTAATGCAAAAGATTCCCGCTGCTGAGTTAAAGGAGTTTCTGGATGAAAAAGCTGATTTTTATAACAATCCGGATTTTATAACTTCCGACCCGATACAGATCCCACACAAATTCCGATTAAAGGAAGATATTGAGATCTCAGGTTTTCTGGCGGCGACTATCGCCTGGGGTAACCGCAAAAGCATCATCAATAACGCCGAAAAAATGATGGAACTGATGGGAGATAGTCCTTATGATTTCATCATGAATCATAAAGAAGAGCATCTCGAAAGGCTCCTACCCTTTGTCCACCGAACCTTTAATGGTCATGACCTGATTCAGTTCACCAAAAGCCTGCAACATATCTACAAGTATCACGGAGGGCTGGAAATGGTATTCGTTTTCGATGAAGATACCGCTTCCATGCAGGAACAAATCTCAAAGTTTAAAGAGCTATTCTTTGAAACCGAACATTTGGAAAGAAGCAAAAAACATATATCAGATCCTGCAAAAGGGTCTGCCGCGAAGCGGATAAATATGTTTTTAAGATGGATGGCCCGTAAAGATAATAAAGGAGTAGACCTGGGTATTTGGAAAACTATAGATCCGGCTCACCTTTCCTGCCCACTGGATGTTCATTCCGGAGGTGTGGCCAGAAAACTCGGCATTTTGAAAAGAAAGCAAAATGATGCCAAAGCCCTGAAAGAACTCGATGATTCTCTCAGAGCCCTGGACCCCTCCGATCCGGTAAAATATGATTTTGCCTTATTTGGACTCGGAGTTTTTGAGAAGTTCTGAATTATTCACCGTTAAACTATAATTTCCCTTGTCTACCGCAGTATCCTCAAGGGTTTTCAGAAATGCGACAAGCGCTGACTTCTCTTCCTCACTGAGTTCCAGCTTATCAAAAGGCAGGGTTAGATATTCAAGATCGAAACCCAGTCCGCCTCCCCCGCCAAGATCATAAAATTCGATTACCTCTTCAAGCGTCTGATATACTCCATTATGCATGTATGGAGCGGTCAGGCTACTATTTCTTACGGTTGGAGTCTTAAACATTCCTTTATGCAACTCACTTCGATACATATGATAAAAACCATTGTCGTCATCAATCTTCAAATTTTCAGCGGATTCAGGAACACCGATCACTTCCTTTTCGGATTCCTGGAAAAATGGAGGTACGGTTCCGTTCGTCAACGGTATGAAATGACAGGTTGCGCATAAGCCTTTACCCATAAAGACATTAAATCCCAAACGCTCTGCATCCGTAAAATTATCTTCCTCTCCTCTAATATTACGGTCAAATTTAGAATTGAATCCATTCAATTCAGTGATATATGATGCGATGGCCTTTACCATATCCGAATTCTTTGGATTAGATCCAAATATAGACTGTAGTTCTTCTTTATAGTCTGGATCCTCCAGGATCGCATCAGACAACTGATGAACCTGGGTGTTGAATTCATCCTCATTTGTAAAAACTGCACTGATCTGCTCGATAAGATCCTGCGAGCGTCCATCCCAAAAGAATTTTTGCTGAAAGACACTGTTGATCAGTGTAGGTGTATTTCTCATGAGCAATCCTCCCTTATTATCCTGGCTTTGCTGTAATCCATCAGCATAAGCCATTTCAGGTTTATGACAGGAGATACAGGCCAAATTTTCTTTTGAAGAGAGTTTGGGCTCATTAAAAAGTCGCTTCCCTAACGCTATCATTTCGGGACCTGCATTTCGGTTCACTGCAGGCGTGAAAAATGCTGTATTAAAGCTATTCCTTTCAAAGAAAGTAGGTGCATCGAAGTTAAACGGGGTTCCATCGATCTGATCACACATCTTACTCTCCTTTCTTATCGAAACCCAGGTACGGGTTATCGGATTCATATAATCTCTTAAAAAGATAAAGCGATCAAACTCCTCAAAGGGAACGGAACTCCTAAGGAAAGTCACCGCACTGATTATTCTTTTATGGAATTGTTCATCCAAAGGTTTATTTTGTTTTCTGATAAGTGGCTGCAAACTCAACGAATATACCTCATAAAGCGATTCAAGTGACACGGCCGATTCTTCTATCCCAAAATGACTTACAGGAGTATCAAACCCCGAAATCCCAAAACTTACGATCCTGAATAATTGTTGATGAGTCGCTATAAAAAATCGATTCGCATTCAATTCCCTTTTCTGCAGATTTTTGCGCAGATTCTTCATAAGACCAATAGTCACATCGATCTCACGATAAAAGTCATTCTCACTCCAATCTCCTTCAAAGATGCTTTCTTCGATCTTCTGTAAACCAATTGGAGGCATGATCCTGGAGTTATCTTCCAGAAAAACCGGCAAAGCCGGACCATTCACCTGATGTCCGACCGGTGGATTAAGGTAACTGGCATACGGTTCCGCCTTTTTAAAATACTGACGAATTAACTTAAAGTTATACTTTAAGCTGTCGTTGCTTTTAGCAGTGTTTTTAAGGGATTCAAGACCTTCTATTGCTGTATCCAGCGAAGATAAATAGTAATTACCTGCCACGTTCCAGTCAACCCCATCCATGATCTTAGGACCGGAGCAGGAATTCATTATTAACAGGATGAAGAGTAGCGTTATTATACGGAACATCTTTAGAATATTTTATAAACTAAAAGGATCTCCGTTGTAAAACGGAGATCGCCTTTACGTAATTGTTTTCTAATAATTTTATCTCGGTAATCCTTGAAGAACTACGATCTGAGAAGCCTGGCTATCTTCAAAAACAGCGGAATGATCATGACCATCCAGACTTTTGAATGCTTCATTCTTCCAATAGTGAGGCTGTAAAGCCAGAATAAAAGTTCCTTCTACCCCAACTTTGTCAGACACATCGATCAAAGAACCGAACTCTCCTGAAAATCCTGTACTGAAGTTTTCCGAAAGATCCTGACGTACTACCAATTCTAAAACTTTTCTGGAATTATTTCCATTGATATCCGATTGATAGATATAAGAAGCATGTCCTCTGTCAAAAGAGTTCGGATCTTCCTGAAAATAGATGAAATTATCGGTTACACAGATATTATCAGGACTCTGAAGCGTTGAAAGATTTCCATCCATATTATTAGTATCTGTATTTCCACTGATCACCTGAGTTAATTTACCAGTCAATGGTGAATTTTCATCGAGTTCCAGTTTATAGATCGTACCCCAATCATTGTAAGTACCAGCTCCTGGTCCGCGTCCTGTGACCGCAAAGAAAACATTGCGCCCCTTTTCATCGGTACCTTTTTGATAATCCACATCTTCTACACGCATGAAATGAGAAGCAAAAACGCTTTCACATGCAGCTTCCATTTCATTTTTGGTTAAGTCTTTACCTCCTTCAATCTTAACGAACTCTACATCATAAGTCTTTTTAAAATCGAGATCTCCCTCATTGTAAGTTGTATTTGCAGTCACTTCGGCTACCCCTCCGGCTCCATCGGAAACCTGTTTGAAGCGCAGTACGTAAACTTCACCATTTTGAAGATCATCATCTCCGTTTTCTGAATAATACAGGATCACTTGTCCCTCAGACCCACTGGAATCATCATCTCCTCCGATAACAACCGTCTTACCGGAATATGCATTCTTTGGGAGTGGCACAGCATTTTCCCATGAAAATTCTCCAAGAGCATCCAGACCGAAATCTGCATCGGGAGTCGGTGTTTCCACCCATGGATCGATTCCTTTTACATCATAATTGATACTTTCAGAAGCTGAAAGAAACAAATCAGATGCTCCTCCATGAATAGCAGCTTCCCACATAGTTCCGGAACATTGTCTGGCATAATCCGAAACCCCGGAATTCAAAAGATAATCACCGGAAACAGGATTCAGATATGCATCAAGATGAATACGTGCGACTGCATAGCTATCTTCACAATTCACGATATACATATATCCGTCTCCATCCTTCAGAAAACCTGCACCATCAGCAGAACCTGCTAACTGGAACCCGTTCTCCAATTGATCAGGAGAGCTGATCAGCGAATAGGCATTTACAAAGTTAAATTGAGGATCCAAAGCAACCAATGGTGCCACCGTTGATTTATTTTCGAAGATCGTTTGTTCGGGTTGATAATCAGCTCCATCTTCACCATCTTCACCATCAACACCGTCTTTACCATCCACTCCGTCGATTCCGTCTACACCGTCTTCCGGATCACAGGAAACGAATACAATTCCCAGATTCAGGAACAGAAAAAGGTACATGAAAGTTTTCTTTAAGGTTGTCATTTAATTTAGTTTTAAGATTTAACGCTAATTTATCGCTGCACCCTTTGATAAAAGTTATCCGTTTTTCAAGTGATCATTATCAAATAAACAACTGAATGTTATTATATTAAGTAACTGTTAATTCGAAACCATCGATTTGCATTACCGTTTTTTTTAATTAAATTTTAAGACTTTACGCACCAATTCTTTCTTCTTTTGTGCGTAATATTCGACCCGGAATGTATTTTTGACAAATTCCATTAAATACCTACATTTAAAAAAAAACTAACCAATGACAAAACTCTCTACCTTGTTTGTAATGATGTGCCTGTCTGTTACCTGTTTGGTATCTGCACAGAAACAGGTCGTCTTACCTGCCGATTCAATTGTTACTACCGCTCATCAGGTCGTGATAAAAGGAAAAAAAGTATCCTATAATACAGACACGGGAACTATTCCTGTATGGGACAAAGATGGTAATCCAATCGCTGCACTCTATCACACGTATTATTATCGTACAGATGTATCTAATAATGTCGACAGACCTCTACTCATCTCTTTTAATGGCGGACCTGGATCTGCTTCGGTATGGATGCATATCGCGTATACTGGTCCGAAGGTTCTTAATATCGACGATGAAGGATATCCAGTTCAGCCCTACGGTGTTAAAGACAACCCTAATTCGATTCTGGACATTGCAGATATCGTTTATGTAAATCCAGTCAACACCGGGTATTCCAGAATGTTAGCCGGTAAAGATGGAAAGATGCCTGATAGAAAGCAATTCTTTGGAATCCGTCAGGACATCAGTTATCTCGCTGACTGGATCACTACTTTCGTAACCAGAAATAACCGTTGGCGTTCGCCTAAATATATTATCGGTGAAAGCTATGGTGGTACA
The DNA here is from genome assembly GCF_007279655.1 of Robertkochia solimangrovi. Taxonomy (GTDB): domain Bacteria; phylum Bacteroidota; class Bacteroidia; order Flavobacteriales; family Flavobacteriaceae; genus Robertkochia; species Robertkochia solimangrovi. Next base: position 514,804 of record NZ_QKWN01000002.1, read on the forward strand.
CGTGTTGCCGGACTTGCTTTGGCGCTTCAGGAAAGACAATGGATGTATTTGAACGGAGTGATCATGGTTTCACCTGCAGATTATACCGTTTATAACAGTGCCGGCCCTGTAGGTGATGCATCGAATCTGCCATATTTCACCGCAGCTGCCTGGTACCATAAAAAACTTTCTCCCGAATTACAGGCCCGGGATCTTACTGACATATTGCCGGAGGCTGAAAGCTTTGCTGTAAATTCGCTAGTACCTGCCTTAACCAAAGGAGGCAACATCAGTGATCAGGAACGAAATCAGGTGGCTTCTAAAATGGCCTATTACTCAGGGATCAGTGAAAAATCCATTCTGGACCATAATCTTTCAGTACCCACCTCATTCTTCTGGAAAGAATTATTGAGACAAGAAGGTAAAACCATAGGCAGACTTGATTCCCGTTATCTGGGAATCGATCGCCAGAATGCAGGAACAAGACCAGATTATAATGCTGAACTTACCTCCTGGTTACATTCTTTCACCCCTGCGATCAACTATTATCTGCAGGAGGAACTAAAATTCAAGACCGATCTTAAATATTTCATGTTCGGCCCCGTACATCCATGGGATATGGATAACGAAAATACCCGTGAAGATCTTCGTCAGGCCATGGCACAGAACCCATACCTGAATGTGATGTTCCAATCCGGGTACTTCGATGGAGCCACCACGTATTTCAGCGCTAAAATGACGATGTGGCAATTGGATCCGTCTGGCACTTTACAAGATCGCATGAGTTTTAAAGGATATCGTAGCGGACATATGATGTATCTTCGTAATGAAGACCTGCAAACTGCTAACGATGATCTGAGAAACTTTATAAACAGCACCCTTACCAAAGGTGAATCTGCGAAATACTAAATGGCTGAAGATAAACCATATCGCTGTGGGATCGTCCTCGGAGGAGGCGGCACCAGGGGATTTGCTCATTTAGGGGTATTAAAGGCCCTTGAAGAAAAAGGAATAAAACCTGATATCATTTCAGGAGTAAGCGCCGGCGCAATTGCCGGCGCTTTTATTGCTAATGGCATTTCACCCGAAGATACCCTGAACATCATGAAGTCACATCGCCTTTTTGATTTTACCACATTTCAGCTACCCAAGACAGGACTTCTCAATTTCGATAAGCTTAGTGCACACCTCAGGAAGCATCTTGGAGATATGAACCTGGAAGATACCCCAATACCCTTTATAGTCACAACAACCGACCTTTTGAAGGGAAAGGTTCGTTACTTCAAAAAAGGGAATCTGGCTGATATAATCCAGGCTTCGGCCTCAATCCCGGTGTTATTCTCTCCGGTTAAATTGGAAGATTCTTACTATGTTGACGGGGGAGTCTTTAGCAATACACCTATCGCCCCGTTGTTGGGTCTTTGTGAAAAAATCATTGTGATCAATATCAGTCCTCTCGACAGTATTGAAACACCGGGAAATATCCGTGATATTGCTGCGCGCACCTTCCAATTAAGCGTAAATGCCTCGAACCTTCTAGCCCGTGACAGCTGTGATCTCTACATCGAACCGGAAGGACTTGCTAATTTCCCAATCCTGGATTCATCCAGAGCTGATGAACTTTATCAGATCGGCTATAATTATACCGCAGCTTTAGAGATAGACCTCTTTGAAAAACAGAATCTCTGGTCAAAGCTAGGCAACTTCTTTAAAAGTGAATAATTATTTAGCAGGCAGCTAATAAAATTCTATATTTGAATATACAGTTTAACCGGAATGCATTTAAAACATCCTGAAATTCTCTGGGCACTTTTCCTGCTGCTTATCCCCGTTTTTGTCCACCTGTTCAGGTTGCGCAAATTCAGAAAGGAATATTTCACCAATGTACGATTCCTACAGACGGTCATCAGGGAAACCCGCAAAAGCTCAAGGCTGAAGAAATGGCTCGTTCTTTGCACCAGATTACTGGCTTTAGCTGCGATTATCATAGCTTTTACACAACCGTATACCGCAAATAAGGAAATTGATGAAAAACCATCGGAAACATTGGTTTACCTGGACAATTCATTCAGTATGCAACTTAAAGGACCTGATGGAGAACTCTACAAAAGGGCAGTCAATGAACTGATTGGTAATTTTGACAGAAATACCAATTTCACCTTATTTACCAATACAAACACCTTTGGCCCTGGTACGGTTAGCAGTATACAGAACGAATTGCTTTCAGAAGGTTACTCTTCCATCCAAACGCCTTTAAGCGAGGTACTATTGAAAGCCCAACAAAAGCTGAGCGGAGAAAAGGCAAATTTAGTGGTCATCTCAGATTTTCAGGAATTCCCGAATGAGGATCCTATCATCATCCCGGAAAACCTCAATACTGAATTCATTACCTTGAAGCCTACTCAGGTCCAAAATATCTCAGTCGATAGTTTGAATTTCAGATCTGAAAACCAAACTGAACTGATTTTACAGATCTATTTCAGCAAAAGCGGAACTATCGCAGATAATGTACCGGTATCGGTATATGGTGACGGTACCTTATTATCCCGATCAAATCTTAATTTTGAATCCGGCAACTCCGTAAACAACATTGAAATCAGTATCCCTTACAAACCCGGAATGTCAGGAAGTGTGGAAGTTGAAGACAATGGCTTACGCTTTGATAATAGATTATACTTTAATATTCAGAATAAACAACCCGTAAAAGTCCGGATCATTGGAAATGCTGATGACAGATTTCTTCAACGTATCTTCAAAGAAAATGATTTTATCGTGAGTTCAGAATCTCCCGAAAGAACTGATTACAATACTTTGGGAGTACAAAATTTCATAATTCTTAACGAACCCGGAGACATACCTGTCACTTTAATTTCAGCATTACAGGAGGCGGTAAGTAAAGGAAGTAAGTTACTGGTCATACCGGATTCAAACTGGATTCTTGCTGACTATAATTCGATAGCGCTACCCTTTAATTTCCCGGAGGCTTCTTCGATTTCAGATCAGGAAGGCTTGATAACTACGATAAACTTTGAACATCCCTTATTTAAAGGCGTTTTTGAACGTGCTGTTGAGAACTTTGAATACCCACGAACCAAAAAGTTCTTTAAAACAGGTTCAGGCGGAGAAGGAATTATCCGTTTTGCAGGAAATGATCTGTTTCTGGCAGGCAATAAAGGAAATTATTTTTTCACCGCAGCTATCGACACGGATAACAGTAACTTCCAGAATTCTCCCCTCATCGTACCGGTGATCTATAATATGGCTATTCAAAGTTTACGCCCTTCACGCCCCTACTATACGATTGGACAGGAAAATATCTTTGATCTTGCTATTTCGATCGGTCAGGATGAGATTATAGAAATTTCAGGAAACAATGAACATTTTATCCCGCTACAACAACGATTTAATGACCGGGTGACACTTATGACTACTGACATGCCGGAAACAGCCGGACATTATGATTTAATGCAAAAGAGCTCTGAGATCGGTGCAGTAAGCTATAATTATTCCAGAAAAGAAAGCAATCTCTTCTACCGCGATTTATCACAGATTGAGGGAGTTCAGATATCTGATCAGGTAAAAGCTGCTTTGTTGGAATTAAAAAGTAAAAACATGGTGAATGAGCTTTGGAAATGGTTTGTTATTTTTGCATTGGCATGCCTCTTTGCCGAAATGCTCATTTTAAAATACGTTAAATGAAATTTCTCATTAAATCCGCTACAATAATTGATCCCAGGGGTCAATATCACAACCAGCAAAAGGACATTCTGATCACCGATGGTATTATCACCGCCATAGAAGATTCCATCGGATCCGATCCGGAGATCACGGTGATCGAAAAAGAAAACCTTCATGTCTCACGAGGCTGGTTCGATACCAGTATTTGTTTTGGAGAACCCGGATATGAAGAGCGTGAAACCATCGCAAATGGTCTTAATACAGCCGGTAAAAGCGGATATACCGGTGTGGTTTTAAATCCGAATACCAATCCCGTTACCGACGGACATTCCAATATCAATTTCTTAAAAAATAAAGCCAACGGACATCCGGTAAATATTTATCCGGTTGGAAGTCTTACTGTCAATAGTGAAGGAGTGGATCTTGCGGAACTTTATGATATGAGATCTGCCGGAGCGGTTGCCTTCGGAGATTATCAGCATTCCGTGAGCAACCCAAACCTCATGAAACTGGCACTTCAGTATTGTCAGAGTTTCAACGGACTCGTAATGTCATTTCCACAGGAGGATAAGATTGCCGGAAAAGGGGTTGTTAATGAAGATGAATCGACCATTAAACTAGGATTAAAAGGAATTCCCGCCCTTGCTGAAGAATTACAGATCGCCCGTGATCTTTATATACTAGAATACACCGGCGGTAAGCTGCATATTCCTACCATCAGTACCTCAAGATCAGTTGCATTAGTGCGAGCTGCAAAAGAAAAATCTCTGGACGTTACCTGTAGTGTAGCCATCCATAATCTGATGTTCGACAGCGGAGCCCTGAACGAATTTGACACGCGTTTTAAAGTACTCCCCCCGTTACGCACACAGGAGGATATCGTTGCGCTAAAAGCCGGACTTGAAGACGGGACCATTGATTTTATAACCAGCGACCATAACCCGATCGATATCGAACATAAGAAAGTAGAATTTGATCATGCAATGTATGGTACTATAGGCCTTGAAAGTGCTTTCGGTGCTCTGTTAAAAATGTTCAGTCTTGAAAAGGTCATTGAAATACTAACCTCAGGGAAATCAAGATTTGATGTTTCTGAAGCCGATATTAAAACCGGTGAAGCAGCAGACCTGACCTTATTCAACCCCTCGCATACGTATACGTTCAATAAATCGGATATTCATTCGACATCTGCGAATAGCGCATTCCTGGGCTCTGAACTTGAAGGGAAAGCTTACGGAGTTTTCAATGAAGGAAAAATACTTTTAAACGATTAGTCTCATGGATCAACACACGATCAGAGAAGGTAAAACCACAGCCCTGGTTAGTTATTTTTCAATTGTAGGGACACTGATCGCTATTTTCATGAATCTGGACCCTAAGAATCCATTTGCCAGATTTCACATCAGACAAGCATTTGGTATAAATGTACTTTATCTTTTCTTCGGATATTTTGTTGGATATTTTCAAAATATCATGATCTTCTGGGCATTTTTCACCTGTTTTTTTGTTTTATGGGTATACGCCTTCACAGGGGCCGTTCAGAATAAAATGACCGAGATCCCAGTTTTAGGCCCATATTTCCAACGATGGTTTCAATTCATTCAATAATCTAAATAATATATCCTTGAAGACCCAGTCACTAAGCCTTACCCATTTGATCAGAGAACCGGAAATCGAGATTGAAAATCCACCGGTACTGTTTTTGTTTCATGGATATGGTAGTAATGAAGAAGATCTGTTTTCCTTTGCTGGTGAACTTCCCGAGGAATTATTCATTATCTCTGTTCAGGCTCCCTATGATCTGATGCCTTATGGTTACGCCTGGTATGCAATTCATTTTGATGCAACAGACGGAAAATGGAGTGATGAGAAACAAGCAATCGTCTCAAGAGACAGCATCGTTTCTTTTATCGATGAAGCCTGTGAAGCTTATCAACTCGATAAAGAAAAGATCAGTTTGCTGGGATTCAGTCAGGGAAGCATACTCAGTTATGCAGTCGCCTTAAGCTACCCGGGTAAGATTCGTAATGTCATTGCGCTAAGTGGGTATATGAACCTTAACTTGATTAAGTCTGAAAATCTTAAACAGGGAAATTTCCAAAATCTCCATATTTATGCTTCTCATGGAAGTGCAGATCAAGTCATTCCGGTTGAATGGGCCCGAAAAACCCCGGAAATCCTTAAGGATTTGAATATCGATTATATCTATGAAGAATTTCCGGTGGGTCATGGTGTGGCACCCCAGAATTTCTATTCGTTCAATAAATGGCTCAGGAACCGCTTAAAAGAGGACTAGTCACATAAATTTTAAAATATGAGATACCATCCATTATTTCTTATAACTATTCTGATTACCTTATCCTGTAATGAACAAAAGCAGCCTAAGGAAACTTCTGAAAATTTAAACGGAGAAATGCCATTTTATATAGGAACATATACCGATCAGGAAAGCGAAGGTATTTATCATGCCACCTTAAGACACGATGGTACATTTACCAATCCCGTACTTAAGGGCGTTACTGAAAACCCATCCTTTATCACATTCAGTAAAGACCAGAACTATTTACTAGCCGTTAATGAAACGGATGGAGAAGATCATATGGGATCGGTCACTGCCTTCACCATTCAGGGCGATTCCCTGAAATTCAACAACACCAAACCTTCCGGCGGGGCGCACCCCTGTTATATCGCTATAAATGAGGAAGGTGTTGTACTTACCGCAAATTATACAGGTGGGAATTTGGGAGTACATCAACTAGATGATAAAGGTTATCTATCTGACCTAACCGATATCCAACAACATACCGGACAGGGTACAACAGCGAGACAAGAGGGACCACATGCACACACGGCACGATTTGTCAAAGGAACCAGAACCGTAATAGCCACAGACCTGGGCACCAATGAACTTTGGATCTCAACTTTGGAAGAAAAAGAAGGAAAGCCCGTTCTCGTATCTGAACGCAAGGTATTACTTATGGATGGAGCAGGACCACGCCATCTGAGCTTTCATCCCAACGGAAAATGGCTGTATGTTATCAATGAATTGAATTCTACAGTAAACCTCTTTTCCATGGAAACCTGGGATATGCTGCAAAATATTAGCACCTTACCGGAGGAATTTGAAGAAGAAAGCTACTGCGCAGATCTTCATATTACTAAAGATGGTAAATTTTTGTATGCCAGTAATCGTGGACACAACAGCATCACAATTTTTGCTGTGAACCCTGAAAACGGACAACTCACTACCGTTGGATATGAAGATGTAAAAGGGAATTGGCCAAGAAATTTCAGCCTTACGCCTGACGAAGCCTTTCTGGTAGTAGCCAATCAATATTCAGGAAACATTTGTAGCTTCAAGCGAGATTCAGAAGATGGCACTTTATCTTATATAAGCGCTATAGAGCTCTCAAGTCCGGTTTGTATCTTATTCGAAAGCAACTGATCTACTTTTGCATTTAATTTATCGGTCCATGAAGTATCGGTTTTGGAATTCTGAAGGAGACAGATTCTGAATACGCTTAAAGACTCGATTAAAATAAGATCTGTTTTCAAAACCACAACGAAGGTAAACTTCTTTGATACTAATTTCAGGGTCCCTCAATAATCGGGATGCCAGTTTTATACGTTCATTTATAATAAAATCGACAGGGGAAATACCAAACTCATTCTTGAAAACGCGGTGAAAATTGGATTCACTCATACAGGCTATATTACTGAGTTCTTCAACTTTAATTCCACGATGAAGATTCTGCCGGATATGATTTATGCAATATGCCATACGATTATTGCTAAAATTACCGTTTGAAAGCATCTCATGACGGTTATTATTTTGAAGTATACGCATGATAAGCTCACTAAGCATATTATCTATAAAAATATCCTTATGCGGATGCTCCTCCATAAACAGGTACATCAATCGGTGCAGGATATCATTGACAGCAATATCATTGGTGAAATGAAAGGTTTGCTCAACAAATTTCCATTCCTTATACCCTTCCTTAGGTAGGAAATAATTCATTTTTTCCACGACCTTATCTATCTTTTCCTTTGATATTGCATAGGCCAGACATTGCGTTGGATTTTCCATACTGGCCATAGGAAAATCAATCAACAATTCATGACCGGCAGGTATAATAACCGATTCTCCCGGATTAAATTCGAAGGAACTACCCGAATCCATATTGATCACCTTCTGTCCGGTCACCATAGTTCCGATAACCATCTCATCAAATTGAAAATGAAAATTATCGGCTTCTTCAAAAGTTTCAAAAATATGTAAAGACGCTTCATCCATATTAAATGAAGTCTTATTATCTATCATATCGGTAACTTTTCTGAATCGAAGATAGTTCGTGGGTAATTTCATGCCTGGCTTTTATATCACTTAAATATAGTTCATTTCGTTATATCGGTATCAGGAATCAATTTAAATAACTGAAATATAATCATTTACGATTAAATGCAACAAGTTTATAGTTTTTATCGATCACATAGTAGAATTGTTCAATAAATTAAGAGTATCGTTCAACATTCATCTAAAATGCTAGCAGTATATTTGAGTAAACCAAAAGCTTGAACATTCAGATTGAAAATCAATCACAAATTATTTAACAATAATTAATTTAAGTCAGTAGGTAATTCTCGGAAATTATTTAGTTGGTTTATTTCCGGTTTATTAGTTAGGTTGGGGCCTGTTTGCCAAAAGGCAAACAGGCTTTTTTAATGCTCACTTCACTGCACAGTAATACTAAATACTTTGGATCATGACCATTTGTTGTGGGTTAGGCAAAAATAATAGTTAGCCTGAATAAGAAGTATTCGTAAATATGAGGGATTAAGGATTAAGGATTAATTTATTCAATTCTCAACTTTCAATTCTTAACTCTTACTTTTTTGCGGTCATTGCCGTTTAATTTGTATGTCCTTTACCATCCATCCTCATCTCCCCTTTCTGATAATTAATATCTTTATAGAAATCAAAGGAATTATATGAATCCATTCTTTAAGCAATTTATTGTTGACCGTGTTATCAAGAATTATAAGAAACAGCAGGAAACGGGTAAAAAGGATCAGCGTTCTTTACGAAAACAAGTCGATGACAGATTTATAGAAGTAAGTCATGAGTTAACTGATTTCCTCTATATTTTTATCGGGGTAACGGCAGCTTCATTCGGGCTGAAGGGATTTTTATTGCCTAGTAATTTTATCGATGGAGGCGTCACAGGGATTTCACTTATTGTAAGCGCTCTCAGCAACGCTTCCTTATCATTACTGATCTTCCTGTTCAATCTCCCATTCATTGGTCTTGCCTATTTTGCGATCAGCAAACGTTTTGCCATAAAAAGCATTCTGGGCATCCTCCTGCTTTCTCTTGCCGTTCATTTTATACCCTTCCCCCCCATCACTGAAGACAAGATTCTCATCGCTGCCTTTGGCGGATTGTTTTTAGGCCTGGGCATCGGTATGGCGATTCGTGGAGGTGCGATCATCGATGGAACAGAAGTTTTGGCGATCTACATTAGTAGAAAATCTGTTTTATCTGTTGGGAGTGTAATTTTGATCTTTAACCTCTTTATCTTTTTAAGCGCAGCATACTTTCTATCTACTGAAACTGCCCTTTATGCGATCCTTACTTATTTCTCTGCTTCAAAAACCGTAGATTTCGTAATCGACGGGGTGGAAGAATTTATGGGTATTACCATCATCTCGGAAAAGAGTGATGAGATCCGAAAGGTCATCATCGAAAAAATGGGGAGAGGCTGTACCATCTTTAAAGGTCAGAATGGATATGCCCCGAATGGGATGCCGCTCAGGGATACTAATATCGTTTATACCGTAATTACACGATTGGAATATTCCAACTTTAAGACGGAGATCGACAAGGTCGATCGGAATGCTTTTATGGTGACTACCACTGTGAAGGATACTGAAGGAGGAATGATTAAAAAGAAGCCGATCAATAAAATCAAATGAGGAAAGAGATTCTTAGGTATTAATGCTGCTTCCATTTGGAGAAAAGAATCCCTCCGGCTAGTGATGCGATGATAACACCGAGAGAAATGATCTCTCCAATTTCCACTTTATGGGATATGATCATTTTAATACCTACAAAAGCGAGTATCACTACCAGACTGTATTTAAGGTAATGGAATTTACCCAGCATATTCGCTAAAAAGAAGTACATAGATCTTAATCCCAGAACCGCCATAATATTTGAAGTGAATACGATGAATGGTTCCGGAGTGATCGCCAGAATCGCAGGAATACTGTCTACTGCAAAAAGAATATCGGTAAATTCGATGATCAGCAGTGCGGCGAACAAAGGTGTAGCTGCCACTACTCCTTTCCGTTTTATAATAAATTTCTGTCCATACATATCTTTGGTTATCGGAATGAAGTTCCTGATAAACTTATACATGTTGGAATTTTTAAAGTTCTTGGTCTCCTCCTGATGTTGAAATAACATTCTTATGGCGGTAATGATAAGAAAGGCACCGAATACGTAAGTAGCCCAACTGAATTTCCTTATCAGAAACACACCGAAAAAGATCATTATAGAACGGAAGATAACTGCTCCCAGAATACCCCAGAAAAGCACTCTATGCTGATAGATCTTAGGTACACGAAAAGACGTAAATATAACCGCGATCACAAATATATTATCAACACTGAGTGATAATTCCACCAGATAACCGGTAATATATTTTATAAGAGCCTGATTCGGTGTCAAAGATGTGGGGTGTGGCAACCAGTCATTTTTATAAATGGCATAGACGGCCAGGGAAAACAACATCGCTACCGACACCCAGACGATAGTCCATATAGTAGCCTCCTTATTGGTGATCTCGTGAGCCTTGCTGTTGAAGACACCCAGATCCAACGCCAGAAAGACGATGATAAGTACTATGAAGGCCGACCAAACTATCATTTAACTTCTTGAATATAAAAGATGTGCTAGAGGTGTAAAAGTTACATCCATATTATCCTGTAACTGATACTCGATCAGTAACTCCCCCCAATATTTCCCATCCGAAAAATCACAAATAATCCATTTGTGGTTTAGCAATTTGATCTTATTGATCTTCATCGGAGATCCACTCATTCCGTCATAAGGAACCAATGGGTTATTCCCTTTTGTTTCATTCGTCTCCAATAATTTATCTGCTATATATCTCGAAGGATTTTCAATATTCCTGCCGTCATAATAAGCTAGTGCATCGTCATTGTTATCTAGTGAAAAATACTGCTGACTTATATTCTTCAGAATAAGTTGTTGAATACTATCTTCGAGTTTGGTATTCCGTTCAGAGAGTACTTCCATTTTATGTTGTTCATTTTCAAAATACCTGCTGGAACTCACATACTGATAAATGATGAAAAGCAAGGCGAAGAAAAACAGATACATGAAGATCTTTTGTTTCATAGTTCAATTAGGATTAAATATTGATGATAAGATTGTCATAGGCCAGATGCATTCCTTCAGGTAATTCCCTTTCCACTTGTTCATGGAATCCCAAAAGGGCACTGATATGTGTAAAATAGGTACGGTCTGCATTGACTTCTCTGGCAAACGCTATAGCTTCCTCCAGGTTAAAATGCGAATGGTGCGCCTCTTTTCTGAGTGCATTCACAACGAGCACCTTTACACCTTTCAATTTCGCCGTTTCTTCATCAGCCACCGATTTAACATCTGTAAGATAGGCAAAATCACCAAACCTGTACCCGAAAACCTGCAGGCGATTGTGTAATACGTTCACCGGGATCACTTCAAGACCATGAAGATTAACCGGTACATTATTAACCACCTCATTTTCACTTACAGCCGGTGCGCCGGGGTAACGATCTTTGGAGGCAAAGATATAATCAAACTTGATCCGAAGAGAATCGATAACTCTTTTATGTCCGTAAATGGGAATATCTCCTTGTCTGAAAAAGAAAGGTCGAATATCGTCAAGTCCCATAATATGATCGGCATGCTCATGAGTGAACAGAATACCGTCGATTCTTTTTACATCATTGGCCAGCATTTGTTGCCTGAAATCCGGGCCGCAATCGATCACATAACAATACTTCTCCCACTCCACCATCACCGAAACCCGTAAACGTTTGTCTTTGGGATCATTACTCTTGCAAACCGGATGATCACTACCGATAACCGGTATACCCTGTGATGTTCCTGTACCTAAGAAAGTAATCTTCAAAATGATATTTTTCCCAAATTTATTATTTATTATCAGAATAGCTTCATGAAACTTTTTTAACTTTGCCGTAAATAAAAGTTGCTATGCCGATAGTTTTAAAAGGAGATAAAAACTTTGAAAACATCCCTTCTCTCAAAGCCAAAGCTTTAAGGATCAATCTGAATGAAACTATTTATGGTACTTTTGCTGAAATTGGAGCCGGTCAGGAAACCGTGCGTCACTTTTTCAGGGCCGGTGGTGCTTCGGGTACCATAGCCAAAGCCATGAGTGCTTATGACAAATCGTTCAGTGATGCGATCTACGGTGCGGAAGAAGATGGTCGGTATGTGACCGAAATGCGCCTCAAAAAAATGCTTACCCATGAGATGAAACTCATGGAACAGCGAATTTCACGTAAAGAAAATCCCAATAAGATATTTTTCTCCTATGCCAATACGGTAGCTACCATTGACTTTGCAAAAAAGTTTAAAGGTCACGGTTGGGTAGGTATTAAATTTCAATTGGATCCTGAAGAAGATTATAATGAGATCATTCTTCATATACGTTTCAAACAAACCGAAGCACGTCTTCAACAGGAAACCCTGGGGATCGTCGGTGTTAACCTTATTTACGGTGCCTTCTACAAGAATCACAAACCTAAGAAGTTATTGAAGTATCTCTATGATCATATCGATATTGATACGATCGAGATCGATACGATCAATTTCTCCGGGCCCCGATTCAAAGATGTAGATAACCGTCTTATGAGTTTGCAGCTGGTGAAGAACAATATGACCGAAGCGGTTATGTTCGGCCCTGACGGTAACAATATACTGCCGGCAGCCATCCTTTATAAAAAGAACATTCTCGCCTTACGCGGTAGCTTCAGACCAGTTACCAAGGTAAATATGGACATGTATAAGAAGTCTTATGAGATCTTTATAAGAGAGAATAAGGTGGAAGTCGATAAAACCGTGGTAGTCTTTGAAATCACTTTATCCAACCTCCGGGCTGAGGGTGAGATCGACGAAGAGGATTTCATGGATCGTGCACGACTGCTTTGTTCGCTCGGACAAACCGTAATGATCTCAAATTTCCAGGAGTATTACAAACTGGTTGAGTATTTCTCCAATTACACCAAAGAGCGCATGGCGTTAACAATGGGGGTAAACAACCTGATCGACATCTTTGATGAAAAATATTACCGACACCTTAGTGGCGGTATTCTGGAAGCGTTCGGTAAACTGTTCTATAAAGACCTTAAAGTTTACCTGTATCCGATGATCGATCCGGACACCGGACTTGTTATCACAAGCAACAACCTGAAAGTTCACCCCAGAATGAAGGAATTGTATAAATTCTTCAAGTATAATGGTAAGGTCGTGGATATCTTCGACTTTGAACAGGATATCCTGAGTATCTTCTCAAGAGAAGTGCTGAAATTGATCGCCAATGGAGAAGACGGATGGGAAGAAATGCTCCCTAAAGGTATCGCCGATCTGATCAAACAAAAGAATCTGTTCGACTATAAGCCTAAGAAATTAGCAGAGAAAAAATAAAAAAAAAGCCGGAATCAAATCCGGCTTTTTTTATGATTTATTTCAATCCTGCTCCAGCAATTGCGCTGCATGATCTTTGGTCTTCACCTTTTCAATAACCCTTTCCACTACTCCATTCTCATCGATCACAAAAGTTGTACGATGTATCCCGTCATAGGTCTTACCCATGAATTTTTTGGGTCCCCAGACACCAAAAGCATTGATCACCTCCTTATCTTCATCCGCCAGCAAAGGAAATGGAAATTCATATTTAGACTTAAAATTAGCTTGTCTCTTTTCAGAATCTGCACTTACTCCGAGCAAAGAATAACCGGCTTCGGTGAGTTCCGTATAGTTATCTCTAAGATTACAGGCTTCCGCAGTACATCCGGGTGTACTCGCCTTGGGATAGAAAAATACGATCAGTTTTTTTCCTCTGTAATCCTTTAAAGAGATCCGGTTACCATCCTGATCATTCACACTAAAATCGGGTACCTTATCTCCTGCTTTTAATAGGCTCATATACTGTTTCTTTTTTGATTATTATGCTATTTTTGTCTAAAAGTAATCATTAATGACCAAAGCAGAAAAGGTTCAGTTCACAATAGATACACTCGAAAGACTATATCCTGAAGTTCCCATCCCTTTAGACCATACCGACCCATACACGTTGCTTATTGCAGTGCTTATGTCTGCACAAAGTACCGATGTTAAAGTGAATCAGATCACTCCAATGTTATTCGACAGAGCTTCAAATCCCTGGCAAATGGCAAAACTTTCAGTAGATGAAATCCGGGACATCATCAAGCCTGTTGGTTTATCGCCGATGAAATCAAAAGGTATCTATGAACTATCACATATTCTCATCGATAAATATAACGGTGAAGTACCGGTAGACATGGAAGCTTTGGAGGCATTACCAGGTGTCGGTCATAAAACGGCTAGTGTCGTGATGGCTCAGGCTTTCGGCATTCCGGCTTTCCCGGTAGACACTCATATACACCGACTGATGTATCGTTGGAATCTTTCAAATGGAAAGAACGTGGTCCAGACCGAAAGAGATGCTAAAAGATTATTTCCGGAAGACAAGTGGAATAAATTACATTTACAGATCATTTTTTACGGAAGAGAATATTCTCCTGCAAGAGGATGGGATCTCGAGAAAGACATCATCACCAAAACGATCGGCCGTAAAAGTGTAATCAGCGAATATTATAAAAGCAAAAAGTCCCGATAAAATTTTACCGGGACCTTATGACAAGATTAGTTGTTGATAGATTCAAACTGCAACTTCTTGTAGTTAATAACACTTAAGGCTTTAGAATAATTAAGCAAGAAATCAATTGTTTCTTTTTTTGGTTTTAACGATGTTTCTTTAGAAAAATTCTCAGTGTAATAATGTGCCATGCTTTTGTGATTAGTATTAATTAAAAGCATAACGTGATATCCCCCCTGATATTGTGCTAATTAGTTAAAATAATATTATTTTTTTCTACTAATTTTCTGAGATTGATGATCGCATAACGCATCCTGCCTAAGGCTGTATTAATACTCACACCTGTCTTGTCGGCGATTTCCTTAAAACTCATATCCTTATACATTCGCATGATAAGAACTTCCCGTTGCTCCTCCGGTAAAACTTCGATAAGCTTTTGCACGTCCAATTCCACCTGATCCTTGATCAGCTGTCGTTCCGCATTCGGAGAAGGATCTCCTAACACCGAAAAGATATTGAAATCATCACTGCCTTGAAATTTCGGCATCCTGGAATTCCTTCGGAAATAGTCAATGATCAGATTATGTGATATTCGCATCACCCATGGTAAAAATTTACCTTCCTCGTTATACGCACCGCGTTTGAGCGTACGAATCACTTTAATAAAGGTGTCCTGAAAAATATCCTCCGCGACATCTTTGTCGTAAACTTTGGAATAGATAAAACTATATATTCTTTGTGAATGTCTGTCGATAAGGAGTTCTAATGCTTTTTCTTCGCCTTTAAGATAAAGCGTCACAAGGGCCGAGTCTTGAAGATTTTGATCCATAAAATTACTTTTAATAAAGGCTGCATACTTTGAGTAAGCAGGTTGGTTTTCTTTAAATGTTTAAAAGTAATTTTACGGTATAGGCGTTCTTAATTTTAAGTTTTGGTCAACCAAATATAACATTATTCTTCAGACATTCGCAAAATTTTTTTAGGATTTTTTTATAATACTTCTTTTACAATCCTAATGAAATCAGATGTATTAGATTGCTATCTTTGTGTTTTGTTAATTGCTTATGACCTCGATTTCCACATTAAATCCGAAAGAGAACATATTGATAAAGGGTGCCCGTTTACACAACCTTAAAAATATCGATGTTGCCATCCCGCGAAATAAACTGGTAGTAATTACCGGTCTTTCCGGAAGCGGAAAATCGAGTCTGGCATTTGACACACTCTATGCAGAAGGCCAGCGCAGATATGTGGAAAGTCTCTCCTCCTATGCACGTCAATTCCTTGGCAGACTCAATAAACCCAAGGTTGACTATATCCATGGTATAGCTCCAGCAATCGCGATTGAACAGAAGGTGAATTCTACCAATCCACGATCTACCGTTGGTACAAGTACTGAGATCTATGATTATCTGAAACTGTTATTTGCACGTATCGGAAGAACCTATTCTCCCGTATCAGGTAAAGAAGTTAAGAAACATTCAGTTACGGATGTTTTAAACTTTATCAAAGGTTTTCCGGAGGCTACTCGTCTTTTACTGATGGCTCCGGTTCATATTCCAAAAGACCGGGATGTAGCGAAAACACTGGGAATACTGGCCCAACAAGGGTATGCACGGATCAAACATAATGACAAGGTAATCCGTATCGATGAAATCGAAGGAGAACTGGATAACGATTTCCTGCTCGTGATCGACCGTATCGTACTCAAGGATGATGAAGATTACCATAATCGTATTGCTGATTCCATAGGTACTGCATTTTTCGAAGGAAAAGGTGAATGTATCATCGAGGAAGTTGACGGTGGAAAGAAACACCATTTCAGCAATAAGTTTGAACGCGATGGCCTACAATTTCTGGAACCCAATGTCCACCTGTTCAGCTTCAATAATCCTTATGGTGCCTGTCCAAAATGTGAGGGTTATGGAGATGTGATCGGATTAGATGAAGATCTTGTAATCCCTAACACAGGACTCTCGATATATGAGAATGCGATCTTTGCCTGGCGTGGTGAAAGTATGAGCTGGTACCGTGATCAATTGGTGAACAATGCCTATAAATTTGATTTTCCCATTCACAAGCCCTGGTATCAGCTTACCGATGCTCAAAGGGCCCTAGTCTGGAAAGGAAATAAATATTTCACCGGGCTGAATGACTTTTTTAAAGAGTTAGAAGAAAAAAGTTATAAGATACAGAATCGGGTAATGCTCTCGAGATACCGGGGAAAAACAAAATGTGATCTTTGTAACGGTAGTCGTCTACGTGAGGAAGCTTCTTACGTAAAGGTTGGCGGTGAAACGATCACAAAATTGGTAGAACTCCCACTCCATCACCTCGAAAAATTCTTTACCGAGCTCCAACTCAATGAATATGAAGAACATGTCGCCAAGCGACTTTTAAAAGAGATCAGAAACCGTATAGGATTCCTGATGGACGTCGGATTGGAATATCTTACACTGAACAGAAAATCCAATACCCTGTCCGGTGGTGAATCGCAACGTATCAATCTCGCCACTTCACTGGGAAGCAGCCTGGTTGGCTCCATGTATATTTTAGACGAACCCAGTATCGGCCTCCACCCAAAGGATACTACCAAACTGATAAAGGTACTTAAATCCTTAAGAGATCTTGGAAATACGGTTATCGTAGTCGAACATGACGAGGAGATCATGAAAGCTGCTGATGAGATCATCGATATCGGTCCTGAAGCCGGAACATTAGGCGGAGAGGTTGTCGCAGCCGGAACTTACGAGGAGATCCTTAAAATGGATACCCTGACAGCACGATATTTGAACGGGAAAGATCAAATCGAAATACCTACTCGCAGAAGAGAATCCAAAAATCATATTTTGATCGAAGGTGCCCGTCAGAACAATCTGGACAATATTGATGTTGATTTTCCCCTGAACTGTCTTACAGTGGTCACAGGAGTTTCAGGAAGTGGTAAAAGTACACTGGTAAAAAAGATCCTTTATCCGGCTATTCTCAAGGAAATCGGCGGATATGGTGAAAAGGCAGGACAATTTACTGCGATCTCAGGAAGCTATAAAGAGCTGAAGCTGGTGGAATTCGTTGATCAAAATCCCATCGGACGATCATCAAGGTCGAATCCTGTAACTTACATCAAAGCTTATGATGAAATTCGATCGCTTTTCGCTTCTCAAAAACTAGCCAAATTAAGAGGTTACCAGCCGAAACACTTCTCATTCAATGTCGAAGGCGGAAGGTGTGAAACCTGTAAAGGTGAAGGTGAAGTGACGATCGAAATGCAGTTCATGGCAGATGTTCACCTTCCTTGTGAAACCTGTAACGGAAAACGATTCAAAAAGGATATTCTGGAAGTTAAATTCAACGATAAGAACATCTTTGATATCCTCGAACTAACGATCGATGATGCTGTGGATTTCTTTACCGCGAACAGTGAAAAGAAAATCATGAAAAAACTTAAACCGTTGCAGGATGTCGGCCTTGGCTATGTCACTTTAGGACAGTCCTCCTCTACTCTTTCCGGAGGTGAAGCTCAGCGGATTAAACTGGCTTCTTTCCTCGTCAAGGGAAATACCAGCGAAAAAGCGCTCTTTATCTTTGATGAACCTACCACAGGACTTCATTTTCATGATATCAAAAAATTATTGAAATCCTTTGAAGCTTTGATCGAAAAAGGGCATTCAATCATAGTAATCGAACATAACATAGATCTAATTAAATGTGCTGATCACATTATCGATCTGGGACCTGAAGGAGGTGAAAAAGGAGGTAGATTAATCGCTCAGGGCACTCCTGAAGAAGTAGCCAACCATAAAGATAGTTTTACCGGACACTATTTAATCGAAAAATTAAGATATTAATCCTGATTAAATTCATTTTTGAGGAATAAATGGCATATTATTTGTTGAGAATAATCCGACAAATCATACATTGAATATGCCAATTAAATTCTTATGCTGTCTCTTCTGTATCGCTTTATTTCAGCCGATTTCAGCCGAAACATCAACTACCGAACCTTTTGGGAAAACATTAACCCGTGATTACCATTTTTTTAAGGGATTACCTATTATTTTTACCATAGATGAAATTGAGTTTCAATTGAATCAGGATGGCCAAATCAATTATGCCCTACCCTTTAATGCCCAGCTGCATTACTTCAATTGGAAATACATCGGTAGAACAGGAAATGAACTCGAATACGACACCACCGGAAGAATTACCCGGATAAATAATATCGGAATTGAGTATCAACCTGACGGAAAAGTAAAGAGAATTGGAATTTTAAAAGTATATTACGATCAGATCACAGGAGCACCTGTTCAGATAGGTCCCCGAAAAATAGATTATGAACTTAATAAAATAACAAAGCATTATGGAAATACTGATCCCGACAATTTTATTTTTATTGGTGACTGGAATATTTATCAATAAACCAAAACGAGTTTTGAAACCCGTTAAAGTATACGCAAGATCTAAAAAATATTAGTTGATTATTTTGGTTGGTTAGTTAGTTTGAAAGTGCTGTGGATTGCTAAATTCACAGCACTTTTTTTATGAAATTAATTTACCGATCCTGCATTCATTCCTACACTTCTGACTCCTTTTTTAAAATATGTTATTTTAAATAATTGATAATCAATCATTTATGTGACATTTTATATTTTGGCACGCTGTTTGATTCTTAGTTGACAGATCGATCTTTAGATTGTAGAACATTTAAAAGCCCGCAACTATGAAACAAATAATCATCACTCTGATAACCGTATTACTTACCGGAAGTACCGGTATGGCAAATACAAATTCCCATACAGCAGAAATGCTTACCTACGGCTATAACAATTCTATCATCTTTACGGAAGCTGGTGTTACCTTTTCAGTGTATCCGGATGGAGAATTCGATTTTTTTATCGACAATCCCGCTTATGTTGGAGCCTCCTTCTCAACCGGTAACGTAAATATCAGCTTTAATTCCGGTTATAATTATAATGCTTATGTGCAGTACGATGACTATGGAGCAGTTATCCAGGTCGAGAATACTCCGATCTATTATGATTACTACGGAAGAGTAGCACGAATCGGATCTGTTGCGATCAATTACAGAAATAACCGACTTTACAGAGTTGGGGGTCTGAATATCTATTATAACGCTTATGGTGGATTTGCCAGATTCAACGGATACATCAATGTTTATAACCGTGGATTTAATTACAGACCCTATTATAACTATTTCTGCAGACCAGCTGTTAACCTGTGTATGGTGAATTACAGCCCCTACAGAAGATATTATCGTCCGGTTCGATATACGTATTACAGACCATACATGAATAACCACAGAAATAGTTATGCTCATGTAGGTAAAACCTACAAATACAAAACGAATAACACAAGAAGACCTATTTATGTAAATGACAAGCGTGTGGTGAACCGAAGAGATGCCAGCTTCCGTAAGGAAAGTGCCTATGACACCAGAAGACGAAGCAGCAATACTGTTGGTAAAGCAGACAACCGTAACAATAACAGAACGGTTATTACCAGAAATGATTCCAGAAGATCTGTTTCAACGAGTTCAAACAACAACCACGTAACCAACAGAAATTCTCAAACCGTAAGAAGTAACAATAACAGAAATTCAGGTAATGTACGTGCAAAAGCACCCCAAAACAACCGAGTTGTTACACGTACTACTACCACTACGGTAAAAAAATCAAAAACGGTAACACCACAAAGAAAATCTGTTTCTACGCCTTCAAGAAGAGAAACGACAAAACGTTCCTCAGGAGCAAGAGAAGCTTCCGCTTCAAGAAACAGTTCGGGAAGCACTTCCTCCAGAAGAGGAGGTGGAAGAGGATAATTCCCAATTACTGTTCAGAATTTGATTTATATCGGGTCCGCGATGCTATCGCGGACCTTTTTTTTGAAGATACCTGTCAGCGAGTCCTTTTAACTCCTCTGATATTCCAAAATAGTAGACAACGAATATATATATTAGGGAAATCAGTGCTGACTTCAGAATGATATTCAACAAGGGGTGCCATGGAAAATCCCAAAAATAGAATAAGGGGAACATGCCGCATATCAGTAAACCTATCCATAAGGTCGCTCTGGTAAAAGGTTGCATCTTCATTTTAAAATGAACATACCATAATTTTAAAGCATTATAACTTAAAAACGAAAGCATCGTTGCGAAAGCCGCTCCATAAATTCCCCATATCGGAATAAAGATCATATTCAGTACCACGGTGATCACTGCAAGGAAAATCCCAAACATGAGTACCATTCTGTAAAAATCTGAATTGAACAGTATCGCATTATTAATACCGGTTAGGTTATCAGACAGTTTAGCGACTGCAATTAAGAAGACTACCAGCAATCCTCCCTTGTAAGATTCCGGGATCATCTCATAAAGTTCATGAATATTCAGCATGATCAATAAAAAAATCAATCCTCCCACGATAAAAAGATTCAGGGAACTTTTTCGATAGAGATCCAACAGTTCCTTGTAATTCCGATTGTTCATCAATTCGGAGGTCATAGGTGTGGTTATCTGAAGTAAAGCTCTGGAAGGAACCGCAATCACGATCGCGATATAAACCGCTACCGAATAGTAGGCTACATTCTCTATCTCCTTATAATTTCCGATCATCACCTTATCGATATCCAACAGTATCACAGAAACCGATCCAGCCAATATCATTACGATCCCATAACGAAAAACACTATTGAAATTGGAAGGTAATCCCAGGTTAAATCGAGGTCTTTTAATGAGTACTGCACTTATCATCATCAGGAACAATCGCAGCACATAGGAGAGTGTAAAAGCTACCACGAAACCATCGAAATCCAGTATTTTAAAATATACAAGAATTAGCAGGATGGAAGCGATCACTCGTGGATATACTTCCTTAAGAAAATTTCCATAAACCGTCTTCATATGTACACGGGTCCAGGAATAAAATATCTCGAAATACGCCAAGGTAAAAGCAATTACGAAAATGGTCCATACATACCCATCCACAATAGGATTTTTCTCCGACAGCAATTCCGTGATCATTTGGTAACCAAAAAGTCCGATAAGTCCAATAGGAATTATTACCAGCAATGGCAGGAAGACGACAGTAGTTACAAACTTCTGTCGTTCCTCCTCATTCTTATAATAAGAAAAGAACTTTACCATGGTATTATGTACACCAAAAGCCATCAAAGGCATCATAATGTTTGCTGCAGAGAAAAGGTAACCAACAAGACCGTAATATTCATCACTTAAGAAATGCGTATACAGAAACAGAGTATTCACAGCGCCCACCACAAAACCTGCATAGGTGATGATCAAATTCTTTAAAGATTGTTTAATTACTATTCCCATGAGCCTTTTATTAATTCAGCTAATTTCGAGGTTAACGATCTGCGTGTATAACCTTCGATATCTCCGGAAATTTCTGCATTAAGTCCACTTTTATAACGCTCAAAGTTCGTTTTAATAAATTTTAATATAGATGCTTCATCAGTATACGTAAAACAAGCTCCTATACCTGATTCCTGAATAAGTTGCTTTACTTCCCACCCATCAGGACCAATAGCCAATACAGGCCTCCTGGCAGACATATATTCGAAAACCTTACCAGGAATGATACCTTTAGTTTGCGGCGAATCGATCTCAAGCAGCAATAATACGCGAGACGTTTGCTGAAGTTCCAATGCCTTTTCATGAGAAACATATCCCATATAAGTAGTATACCCCTCTAATCCGGCTTTGCCGATTGAAGATCTTACGTCATCACTAACCGCTCCCGCTAAAACCAAATTAAATGCATTTGCGAATTCAGGGTCTTCCGATATCAGCAAACTGAGGGCATTCCACAAGAGCTGTGGATCTCTTCCTGTAAGTAAGGATCCAATATGACCTATTTGGAATTTTAATGCGGGCTTCTTCAAATTATTCAATGGCTCAAAACCATTAGTGATCACAGTGATATCTGCAGGGGCAATTTCATTGAACTCCCTTGCAGTGGTATTTGAAGTCGTTATCACTTTGTCTGCCTTGGTTAAAACTTCCTTTTCCAGCCTTTCATGCCTGGCAGCAGCTCTTCCACCTAACCTGAGCTTATCATGATATCCGATATTGGTCCAGGGATCCCGAAAATCAGCGATCCAACGCAATTCCATTAGAGACTTTAACCGTAATCCGATCAAATGGAGGCTATGGGGCGGACCTGTGGTTATGATCGTATCAATCCCTTCCTTTTCGATATAATCTTTTAGAAAATGTACCGAAGGCTTCACCCATAACACCCTTGCATCGGGTATAAAAATATTTCCGCGTACCCACAACAAAAATTTCTCAGGCAGTGATTGTTTCTTTTGACTGATCATGCCTTTACTTATGGAACGCGTCTTTTTATTTGAAAAAAAAGAAGCCAATCTATAAGGCTCCCTGATCGGCTGACTGATCATTGTAATATCCTTCGTAGGCACCTCCTTTATAAAAGTTTCATCAAGGATCGGATAGGTTGGGTTCTCAGGAATATAAACTACCGGATGTATTTGAAATTCCGGAAGATATTTAACGAATTTAAGCCATCGTTGTACTCCTGGCCCTCCAGCAGGTGGCCAATAATATGTTATGATCAGTACCTTCTTCATAAGGGTTAAACGGTCGCATCCTCCTTTTTACCTATTCCCCGGTAAATTCCAAAGATCAGCAATAGAAACAAGACAACCGTACTACCTAAAGCGATTCTACTACCGGATGTAACCACATCAGGATCGAAGGTAAAGGTAATCTCATGCGAACCTGCAGGAATTTCCAGGGCGCGAAGTGCATGATTTACACGAAACTCGGTAGCTTCCTCCCCATCGATGGTTACTTTCCACCCATGCGGATAATACATTTCCGAAAAGACTGCAAGTCCTGTATTTGAATTTTTTGAAGTATATACCAATTTATCCGGTTCATAGGTTTTAAGTGATATTGTCGCCGTTGAATCAACATTATAAGAATCCTTTAAACCAGCAAGATCAGGAAAGGCAGCGGTATTCAGTATTGCTGAGGAACTTAGATCAACACTATCCATTAACTGCATTCCTGCATCGGCATTAGGCGCTTTAATCAATCGATCGACAAACCAGGCATTTCCAAACGCATAAGGATTGCGCGCCGGATAAACCTGACCTTTATCGTTCTTGGTTTTGATGTATCGTACATTCAACATATTCAGAACAGCCATATTATTATTAGCTACCTGATATTCAAAAAGCTCTTGTAAACGCTTAGGTTTTGCAGCATGATAACCTCCGATCGAATTATGAAAATAAGAGGTTCTGGCTCCGTTCAGGCCTTCCTGAGGATCAAATACTCTGAAGTACCCTGTATCCTTTGTGATCTCTTTATCTGCAAAATCTTCCTGAAATGGCTTCTGATAAACTCTTGAACTCACAAAGTCATCTCCGTTGACATAACGACGGTCTACTCCTGCCAGATCGTACACGATCAGCACTCCGATACATAGTAGTACCAGATTTACCTTCAGTTTATCTTTTAAATAAAACCAGAGAGTACCAAAAGCAATTGCCAGTAATAGTAAGCTTCGGAAGAGGTCTTCATTATAAATGGCTTTTCGATCACTTCGGATCACATCGATGAATTCCTGGCCATAGTTCTGTGCATATATCGCATCATGCGGACCATTGAAACCAAAGCTTCCTTTTAAGAGGAATAACAATACAATACAACCTCCAAGAATTCCTCCTCCGTATAAAAGACTTTGCATCTTAAGTGCTTTATCGATATTGGTATCCATTAATTTTGATAACGTCACGATAGCGAGTACCGGAAAACACAATTCCAAAATCACCTGAATCGAAGTTATCGCTCTGAATTTGTTATACATAGGAAAATAGTCGATCATCAGATCAGTAAGGATGCTGAAATTATGTCCCCACGACAATAATAAGGATAATACACTTCCACCCAGGAGCCACCATTTCAATCGTCCTTTAACTAGGAAAAGTCCGGTAAGAAACAAAAAGAATATAACCACCCCCACATAGGCCGGACCTGCCACTCCTGGCTGATCACCCCAGTACATCGGTAATGATTTACTAAAATCAAGGGCCTGAGCCGGATCTACTCCCCGATTCGTAAGAAAGGTATAGGTTTTGGATCCTTTACCCAGATTTTCCTGATCACTTCCTCCAAAAAGCCTTGGAATAAACAAGTTCAGAGATTCGGTAATTCCGTAGCTATAGGTAGTGATATAATCTTTATCAAGACCGCTGGTCGATTCCTTTAAGCTGCCATCGGGATTTAGTGTAAGATCACTTTGACCCCTCGTACTCCAATCGGCATATTCGCGGGTCGCCATGATATTGGTCGCATTTGTTCCTATTGAAATAACTACAGCTGCCGCGAGTATTCCGGTAGCCTTGAAAAAATGCGATAATTCTTTCTTTCTATAAGCATCTACAAGATAGGCTACCCCCAATACCAGTACTAACAGTAAGAGGTAATAGGTCATTTGAAAGTGATTCGCATTGATCTCGAGTGCCATGGCAAATGCAGTGAGCAGGAATCCGGCGAGATAACGTTTACGGTAACATAAAATGATCCCGGCAAGTACCCATGCAAAGTACCCGACGGCATGTGCCTTAGCATTATGCCCTACGCCAAGAATAATTATCAGATATGATGAAAATCCAAAAGCCAGCGCCCCGATTAGAGATAATTTCCAATCTACTTTGAGCACGAGCATAAGCAAATAAAAACCAACGAAGTAAAGAAAAAGATAATCTGCCGGTCTTGGCAAAAACCGTATGGACTTATCGAGCTTCTTGATATAATTATTAGGGTAATTCGCCCCCAGCTGATAGGTTGGCATACCGGCAAAAGCACTATTAGTCCAGTATGACTCATGCCCTGTACTTTCCTTTAGGTCATTCCTTTCCTTCGACATTCCGATATATTGAACTATATCACTTTGAAGAATCTGTTTCCCCTGAAGTACCGGGGAAAAATAAAGTAAGGATATAACGGTAAATAACAGTAACACCAATAGATGGGGTACTGCCTTTTTAAGTTGGTCAGTCATTAAAAAAGTATTGTTCGGTTTAGTTAGTCAATTTCTTCAAATTCGATATATTCTCCAACTTTTCCTGAAGAATTTTTACGGCTGTCATTTTGTGGAGCATGGTCTATAACGGTCTCCCCCTGCTGTGCCCCGCTGGCGGACTGTTGTTGATATTGCTGATATTGTTCGAATTTCTGCCTTACTTTAGTTTCCATCTTCTTCGAAGCATATTTCAAAAGCATCGGACCGAAGAGTCTGGCGAGTATTTTAACCCCGTAATAGATCAGTAAAATGATTAAAATCGTTATTAAAATCTGCATCATTTGTATATTTATGAATAGTCAAAAATACGATAGATTCATGGGAATCGCAGATTTACTCACTTAAAAAAATAATAAAATAGTGGTTTTACTGTTTATTTCGTTAATTGATAATCTGTTAATTAGTAAGTAAAACCATCATTAAATTGAACTAATACCAAAAAATTGATGCAAAAAATCCTATTTTCGTCCAATCATAAACCCAAATCAATTATGAAACCTAGCTTATTTCTTGGTCTGGCGATATTCCTGATCGCTTCTACCGGTTATGCGCAATATACCGACGTTATAAACTCTAATCGCCCCGGAAGTTCTTATAGTGCCTATGCCGTAGGCACGAATGTACTTCAGGTTGAAGGCGGGCTATTCTATGATCACCGGGATCACAGCGGACTTAACACTACCGCAAACCAATTCGGTTTAAATTATGTGGTTCGATACGGATTATTTTTCGAACAGCTGGAGATTATTCTGGATGGTTCTTATGCTTACGAAAAAGTAAAGGATCATTCGACACTACCCGAGTATTCCTATAATCAAAGTGATTTTCAAAGCAACACGATCGGAGCAAAATATCTGATCTATGATCCCTTCAAAAAGAATAATACTCCCAACCTTTACAGCTGGAAGGCTAATAATACTTTCCAATGGAAAAACCTTATCCCTGCAATAGCGGTATATGCGGGTGCAAATTTCAATTTCGGAGATAACCCGTTTCACCCGGAAGATCCTACGGTAAGTCCGAAGGTTATGTTAGCCACTCAGCATCACCTTACACCAAAATGGGTGTTGGTCACCAACCTGATCTATGATAAATTCACCGGAGACGATCCGCTTTTTAACTACATCATCACCCTTACCCATGCGCTCAATGACAGAAGATACACGGTATTTGCGGAACATCAGGGTTATAAGAGTGATCTTTATGGTGATGGAGTGTTTCGTGTGGGAGCAGCACGTTTAATCGGAACCGACCTGCAAGTAGACGCTGCTTTAGGGACGAACATAAAAGACACCCCTAAACGGTATTTCGGTTCGATAGGCCTATCCTGGAGATGGGACAAACATAAGGATAAGGCCGTAGACGTTGACAATATCTCTAACCAGGAGAAAAGAGCCATTAAAAAACGTAACAGAAAGAACAAAAAGGGTATTTTTGAGATCGACGAAAACTAAAGAATAAATATGCAGTCAATTAGTATCAGGGAAGTTCAGTCTAAGAACGAAATGCTGGAGTTTGTTAAGTTTCCTTTTCAACTATACAAGAATTCAAAACAATGGGTACCTCCTATTATCAAAGAGGAACTTGAAAATTTTGACCGGGAGAAGAACCCTGCATACAAAGAAGCTGAAGCCTGGTTTTATCTGGCAACCAAAAACGGAAAGATAGCCGGAAGAGTAGCAGCGATCATCAATTGGAGTGAAGTCAAGGATCTCGGTAAGCCTAAGATGCGTTTCGGATGGTTTGATTGTATTGATGACGAAGCAGTTGCCAGGGCTCTTCTCGACAAAGTAGCGGAAGTAGGTAAGACTCATAATCTGGAATATATCGAAGGTCCTGCCGGTTTCAGCAACATGGATAAGGCTGGAATGCTGATAGAAGGGTTTGATCGCATCGGCAGTATGCCAACGAATTACAATTATGCATACTATCCGAAGCTGATGGAACTCGCAGGATTTGAAAAGGAAGTTGACTGGAAGGAATATGGGATCAACGTTCCAAAAGTGATTCCGGATAAAATTCATAAATTCTCTGCTTTACTCTTACAAAAGTTCAATCTTAAGGTTTTAAGATTCAAATCGAACAAAGAACTGCTTCCATATGCAGATCAGATCTTTGATCTTATGAACAGAAGTTACAGCAGTCTGGAATCCTTCACGCCCATTAAACCCTATCAGGTAGAACACTATAAAAATAAATTTCTGAAATTCATTCATCCGGATTTCATCAACCTTATCGCAGACGAGAATAATAAGATCGTTGCCTTTTCAGTGATCATCCCCTCCTTTTCACTTGCTTTACAGAAGGCAAATGGCAAATTATTCCCTTTCGGTTTTTATCATTTATTACAAGCCCAACGAAAGAATGACAAAGCGACGATGTTATTGATCGGTATTGATCCGGAATACTTGAGAAAAGGACTTACCGCTATCATTTTTAAGGAGGTTTACGACCTTTTTACCCGTCGTGAAATCACTTATGTGGAAACCAATCCAGAACTTGAAACGAATACTCAGGTACAAGCCTTATGGAAGGATTATGATCCGCAATTGATCAAGAAATGGAGAACCTTCAGAAAAACTATATAAAGATTTACTTTACATCTATGCTATAAAAAAAGCTGTCCGAATGGACAGCTTTTTTTATGTATTGTTGAATAGATTATTCACCCATAGCGACAGCAACTGCCTGGGACAATCTTTTATACGTACCATTTTCAAGTCGACTTCTTATCGCTGAGAAGGCTTCCAGTGTCACCTGAATATCTTCCAACGTATGCGTTGCAGTCGGGATCATACGCAATAATATAAGTCCTTTAGGAATTACCGGATATACAACGATCGAACAGAAGATACCATAGTTTTCACGAAGATCCTTCACCAAAGCCATAGCTTCAGGAATACTTCCGTTAAGATATACCGGAGTCACACAGCTTTGAGTGGTTCCGATATCAAAACCACGTTCTTTAAGACCGTTCTGAAGTGCATTTACATTTTCCCAAAGCTTATTTTTAAGCTCTGGCATAGTGCGAAGCATATCCAGTCTTTTCAGCGCTCCTTTTACAAAAATCATCGGAAGCGACTTTGCGAACATCTGAGATCTCAGGTTATATTTCAGATAATCGATCACCTCTTTATCACCCGCAAGGAATGCTCCGATACTCGCCATAGATTTAGCAAAAGTAGCAAAGTACACATCGATATCTTCCTGAACTCCCTGTTCCTCACCTGCTCCGGCACCGGTTTTACCCAAAGTACCAAATCCATGAGCATCATCAACAAGCAGTCTGAATTTAAATTTCTTTTTGAGTTCAACGATCTCTTTCAATCGTCCTTGCTCTCCTCTCATTCCGAAAACACCTTCAGAGATCACCAGGATTCCCCCCCCGGTCTGTTCAGCCATTTTAGTAGCGCGTTCCAGGTTTTTCTCGAGGCTATCCATATCATTATGCTGATAGGTGAAACGTTTCCCCATATGGAGACGTACACCGTCAATGATACATGCATGTGAATCCACATCGTAAACGATAATATCATCTTTGGTTACCAGGGCGTCTATAGCAGACATGATCCCTTGATATCCGAAATTTAAAAGATAAGCAGCCTCCTTCTTAACGAAAGATGCCAGTTCGTTCTGAAGTTGTTCATGAAGATCGGTATGACCACTCATCATTCGGGCACCCATAGGGTAAGCAGCTCCATGATCAGCAGCAGCTTCCGCATCAACTTTACGAACTTCGGGGTGGTTGGCTAATCCGAGATAATCATTAATACTCCATGTAATAACTTCCTTGCCATTAAATTTCATTCGGTTGGATATCTGACCCTCCAGTTTTGGAAATACAAAATACCCTTCAGCTTGTGAGGCCCATTTACCAAGGGGTCCCTTATTTTCAATTATCCTGTCAAATAAATCTCTCATCTATATGGAGTTTTTAAATTTCTTGATTTTACAGCAGGCAAAAATAATTAATTTAAATCTCTTATCATAAATTATTTATTAACCTCGCACGAGTCTGACAAATTGTTTTTCAAAGAGTCGGTCCAGTAATTTATCAGGGAATAAATGGATAGCAAGCCAGAACATCCATTTTTTCGGAGCCACCAGATACCGGGTATTTCTTCTTTTACCTTCAGCGACCTGGTAGATAACTTTCGCCACTTCCTCAGCAGCCAAAGCATTGGATTCCATACTATCAATCACCTTATCCATTTTTTTATAAATGTTCTCATACGGCGTATTCACGTACTTTTCAGGGTCACCCCCATTACGCGCTTTACTCCATATTTCTGATTTTATCGGACCTGGCTCCACCACAGTAACTCTGATCCTTTCACTGATGAGCTCTCTTCTCAATGCATCCGACATCGCTTCCAATGCATGCTTACTTGCAGAATAGGATCCCATAAAAGGTCTGGTCACTCTCCCTGCTCCGGAACTAATGTTAATAATTTGTCCTTTCGCTTTTTTATTTGCGAATCCGAGCAGTGGTAAAAACACCTGAATTACATTGAGAACACCCAAAACATTTACATTGAGTTGTTTCTCAAAATCCTTGATATCGATATAGGCCATAGGAGCACTACCCGATATCCCTGCATTATTTACAAGTACATCCAGTCCTTTCCCATTAAGATGGGCAGCGATCTGAGAAAATGCTTTTTCTACAGATTCACGATCCGTGATATCAAATACTATCGTAGTAAAACGATCCTTAAATTCATTCTCGAGTCGAATTGCATCCTTGGATTTCCGAACACTTCCAAAAACCTGATAACCTTGCTCCAGGAAGTATCGCGCGGAAGCAAATCCAATTCCCGAAGAGACTCCGGTAATTAAAACTGATTTCATCAAACGCTTTTTATCTTTTGCATTGCCAGCACTGCATTCGCACGTGCCTTATTATCTTTATAATCCTTCCAGCGATGCCCTGCCAAAAAGTTCATTCCGGTATCCACTGTGAATAACCGGACGATGTTCCATAACCCCCTGGCTCTGCTACTCAAAGACTCATTTGCTCTGAGAGCCAGTGAAAACCCGCCTTCTGAGTAATAAACGTAATGCCACCAAAGACGAGGTATAAACAGAGTTTCCCCATGATGAATTTCGGCTTTATAGCAATGAGTGTATTTAAACGCAGGAAATTCCTCCCAGTCGGGTTTTAACACATCTACATGTGCATGATTAGTGAAGGGTAATTGGTAAAGATATTTCGCCTCTTCCGGCGGAAACAAATAGACTTCCTTGATCGTCTGAAAATGTGTCAGGAAGACATTGGAACAATCTATATCATAGTGAAGATTGAGAGCGGAACCTTTACCGCCAAAAAACATAAGAGCGAATTTAAAGAATCCATCCATTATTTCCGGAGTAGAATAATCCTGGGATAACTCCGGAGCCCTTTTCATAATCTGAAAGTTATGAAACCTCAGCTTGCAGGGCTCGTTTTCAATAATGTCCAGATAGTCCGAAAATTTCTTATAGGTAACGGGTTTCATATACCCGTTACCCGGGTTATGATAGGACTTATCATACATGGGAATTTCCCAGTGACCGTAGGTTTTTCTAAAAAAATCGAATGTCCATTTATTCGTCGCCTTCCAATCTTTTGCCAGATCTTTTAGAATAACCGGTCTGTTGGCTGAAAGATACTTTTCATGAAATTCCCTTTTGCTGATATTTGAAACTTTATCAACAAGGCGAACATTCATTAAGTTTCCGAATTCTTTATTTAATGTATTCTATCTTCTGAACTTCCTTATTATTCACAGCATCGAAGAACCCTTGTTCACTCATCCATTCGTCACTGTAAATCTTACTCATATATCTGGAACCGTGATCCGGGAAGATCATGACGATATTACTATTCTCATCAAATTCCCCTTCCTCGGCCAGTTGTTTGACAGCCTGCATAACAGCTCCACTGGTATATCCCACAAAACACCCTTCGGTTTTTGAGATCTCACGAGCGGTATGAGCACTGTCTTCGTCTGTTACTTTTACGAATTTATCAATTATATCGAAATCTGTCGCTGTTGGAATCAAATTTTTACCAAGTCCTTCAATACGATACGGGTAGATCTCATTCGTATCAAATTCTCTGGTTTCATGATATTTTTTCAAAACGGATCCATAAGCATCCACACCGATCACACGAATATTAGGATTCTGTTCCTTAAGAAAACGGGATGTCCCTGAAATAGTACCTCCGGTTCCGCTACATGCGATAAAATGCGTGATCTGCCCACCTGTTTGTTCCCAAATTTCAGGACCGGTAGACTGATAATGCGCTTCTACGTTCAGTTCATTGAAATACTGATTGATATAAACCGATCCTTTGATCTCTTCGTGCATACGCTTTGCAACACTGTAATAAGACCTTGGGTCATCAGCGCTAACATGAGCAGGACAAACATAGACCTTAGCTCCCATGGAACGCAACATATCGATTTTATCTTTTGATGATTTTGAACTCACCGCCAGAATACATTCGTATCCTTTGATGATGCTCACCATGGCAATACTGAATCCGGTGTTCCCGGAAGTAGTCTCTATAATAGTATCCCCTGGTTTAAGAATACCTTTCTTTTCGGCTTCCTCAATAATATACAGAGCAATTCTGTCTTTGGTTGAGTGTCCAGGATTAAAGGCTTCCACTTTTGCATAAAAGTTACCGGCAAGCGATTTGGTAATTTTGCTCAGTTTGATCAGTGGGGTATTACCGATCAGTTCCAAGACATTGTTGTAGGCTTTTATCTTTTGTTCCATAAATTTGTAGTTAGGTACAAAAAGGTTTTGAATTATTCAAAACCATGCAAATTTAATTATTTTTTTTAATTACTTCCTTATCCCTTCAAGATCCAGCAGAAAAGCATACTCCATCGCGACCTCCTTTAAGGCCTCAAATCGGCCCGAGGCGCCACTGTGACCCGCATCCATGTTCGTTTGAAATAAAATAATTCCATAACCTTTTTTTCGGTCTCTTAAACGCGCTACCCATTTAGCCGGCTCCCAATACTGAACCTGTGAATCATGTAATCCCGTAGTGATCAACATATTCGGATAATTCAAATCCGACACATTATCATACGGCGAATAAGATTTCATATAATCGTAATATTTTCTCTTGTTTGGATTTCCCCATTCATCATATTCTCCGGTCGTTAACGGAATACTTTCATCAAGCATGGTAGTAACCACATCTACGAAAGGAACTTGCGTTACAACTCCGTTAAATAACTCTGGTGCCAGGTTCACAACTGTTCCGATGAGCAATCCTCCGGCTGAACCTCCCATTCCATACAGATGTTTGGAAGAAGTATATTTTTCCGAAATCAAATATTTACCACAATCGATAAAATCAGTAAAGGTATTCTTCTTATGCAGTAATTTCCCATCTTCATACCATTCTCTTCCAAGATACTCCCCTCCTCTTATGTGAGCGATCGCATAGATAAAACCTCTGTCAAGAAGTGATAATCGAACCGTAGAAAAATAAGGATCTATGGTCGAACCGTAGGAACCATAACCATAAAGCAACAACGGAGATTTTCCGTTCTTTTTAACCATCCCTTTTCGATAGACCAGAGAGATCGGAATCTTCGTGCCATCTTCAGCTGTTGCCCACACACGCTCAGAAGTATAATTTCCTTTTTGGAATTTACCTCCGAGCACCTCCTGTTCTTTCATGACCAATCGGTCATGGGTATCCATATTATAATCGATAGTACTGGCAGGCGTGGTTAGCGAATTGTAAACATACCTTAAGGTAACTGTATCAAAATCAAGATTGGTCGATGTAAAGGCAGTATAAGTTTCATCATCAAAAGGAATAAAATATTCTGATTCATCCTTCCAGTTGATCACCTTTATTTTATTCAGACCATTTTCCCGTTCACTTACTACCAGGTATTTTTTAAAGATATCTATATCTTCCAGTAGAACATCCTTGCGATGGGGAATCACCTCTGTCCAATGCTCTTTGGTGGTTTCCTTAACCGGTGTTTTCATCAATTTGAAATTCACCGCATTATCGGCATTGGTGATTACATAAAAGTTATCCTCAAAATGTGCAATTCCATATTCGAGCCCTCGGATTCTCGGCTGAAAAACCTTTGGTGTTCCTTCAGGATCATCAGCATCCAGAATACTATATTCTGAAGTTAAAGTACTTCCGGAACCAAAAATGATATATTGCTGAGATTTGGATTTATACACAAAAGCATTGAAGGTTTCATCCTCTTCATGATACACCAGGCTATCCTCAGAAACATCGGTCTCCAGCTTATGACGATAGATCATCGCAGACCTTAGTGTCTGCTCATCCTTTCTCGTGTAAAAAAGCGTTTTATTATCATTAGCCCAGGTACTGCTACCGGTCGTATTATCGATTACCTCCGGAAATTCCGCTCCGGTTTCAAGGTTCTTAATACGAATTTCATATTTTCTGCGCCCAAGTGTATCGATGGCATATGCCGCAAATTTATTATCCGGGCTGATGTTGATACCTCTCAGATTAAAATAAGAATAGGATTCAGCAAGTTCGTTACAATTGAACATCACCTCTTCTTCGGCATTTACCGAATCGATCTTACGAAGATAGATAGGGTAATCCTTTCCTTTCTCATATCGGGTATAGTACCAATATCCATTGAATTTATAGGGAACCGACTCATCATCTTCTTTGATACGTGCCTTCATCTCTTCAAATAAAGAATTTTTAAGGCCGTCTGTATGAGCGGTCATTTTATTGTAGTATTCGTTCTCTCTTTCCAGATAATCGATTACCTCAGGATTCTCTCTTTCATTAAGCCA
Source organism: Robertkochia solimangrovi (assembly GCF_007279655.1). GTDB lineage: Bacteria > Bacteroidota > Bacteroidia > Flavobacteriales > Flavobacteriaceae > Robertkochia > Robertkochia solimangrovi. The sequence continues at coordinate 549,305 of NZ_QKWN01000002.1, forward strand.
GTAAAATTCGTCTGTACGTATATCACCATGCTTTTCAAGAGTAACGGGCTTTTTCTCTACCTTAGGAGGTATTATGTTTTCCATATTTCTTACTTCGGGGTCAGTATTACAAGCTGCTGCAAAAGTAAGGTATAAGAGAAAAATGCCGGGTTTAAATTTCATTTAATTCGTTGATTAAAATGCTCAATTTAGTAATTTTGGTGAAAATTTCATTAAAATCTAAAAGAATGTTTGGAGACCTGATGGGAATGATGGGGAAAATCAAAGAAACCCAGAAAAAAATAGAGGAAACAAAAAAGAGACTGGATCATATTGAAGTAAATCAGGAAAGTTCCGACGGTTTACTGAAGTTGACCATGACAGCCAACAGAACGCTTAAGACAGTTGAAATCGATGATTCATTACTGGAAGATAAAGAACAATTGGAGGACTATCTCATATTAAATCTCAATAAACTTATCGAGAAAGCCACCCAGGTGAATGAAGCCGAATTAGGGGCTGTGGCGAAGGAAGGCATGCCTGATATTCCAGGACTTGATCTCTTTAAATAAGAGGGATTAAAATGTTTTTTATCGTTTAGCATAAGCAAGTAATTGAAATTAAATAGATTATACCTATTTTTAAGTATTAATAAAAAATACTTATTCATGTTTGAGTTATTTAAAAGCGATAAAAACGACAAGTTCTACTTTAATCTAAAAGCGAACAATGGTCAGGTGATCTTAGCGAGCCAGGCCTACGAAAGTAAGGCAGGTGCCAGTAATGGTATCAACTCTGTGAAAGAAAATTGTGCAGAGGACGGAAAATTTGAAAGAAAAACCGCTTCGAACGGAAAATTTCATTTCAACTTAAAGTCCGGAAATGGTCAGATCGTCGGCACAAGTCAAATGTATGCTTCAGAAGCAGGTATGGAAAACGGAATCGAATCTGTTAAAAAACATGCTCCCGAAGCCGATATTAAAGACTCAACCGTTTAATCGCAAAAGAACGGAATAAAAAAAGCGGTCGTATGACCGCTTTTTTTTTATATAGCTACCTGTTTTAGTTTCTGCAACAACAAACGATGCATCTCCTCGGTGTAATCCTTATGGGTTACAATTCGAAGACTTCCTTTCCCCAGACTACTGATATGAATATCAGCCTCCTTTAAAGAACTCATGAACAGTGCTTCGTCGATATGATCTTTTACACTAAAGATCAATATGTTTGTTTCAAAGGGTGCGATTGACTTTACAAAATCACAATCCTTTAAAACTTCGGCAATTTCAGCGGCTCTTCGATGATCCTCTGCAAGTCGCTGACGGTTATGATCCAGCGCATAGTGAACGGCAGCCGCCAGATATCCTACCTGACGCATACCCCCTCCGAATATCTTTCTGATTCGCAAGGCCTTATCCATCATTTCCTTACTACCAACCAGCATAGAACCTACCGGGCATCCCAATCCTTTACTGAAACATACCGAAATGGTATCGAAAACCTTACCATATTGCTCCGGAGAATACCCGGTTTTAACCATAGCATTCCACAATCGCGCCCCATCGAGATGAAAACCAAGTCCGTGTCTGTCACAAACTTCTCGGATCTTAATGATCTCTTCGAAATCATAACAGGCCCCACCCCCCTTATTCGTTGTATTCTCCAAACAAACCAGGGTGGTAAGCGGACTATGATAGAAATCGGGCGGATTGATCGCTGCTTCAACCTGTGTAGCAGTGATCATACCGCGATCTCCATCGAGTAAACGGCAGGACACACCACTGTTGAAACTTACCCCACCTCCTTCATAATTGAAGATATGGGCATATTTATCAGCGATCAATTGTTCTCCCGGCTGGGTATGTATCTTTATCGCGGTCTGATTTGCCATAGTACCACTAGGAAAGAACAGAGCCGCCTCTTTCCCAAACATTTTAGCAACACGCTCCTCAAGCGCATTCATGGTAGGGTCTCCTTTAAAAACATCATCCCCTACTTCTGCCTGCATCATCGCCTGCAGCATTCCTTCATCCGGTTTGGTAACCGTATCACTGATGAGATTAATGGTCATAGAAAGTTTTTTATTTAATTAATTCAATATACTGCAATCAGTACCGATCGGTGAACCATCCGCAATCTTAGAAACCGGAACAACTTTGAAGTTCTCAGGTTTTTCCCGGAACTGATCGATCTTTCGAATGTATTCATTGCTATGTGCTACAGACGCCCCCTTACCTCTTAGCCAGGCCTTGATCTCGTCCAGTTTTTCATTTGCAATTGCGTTTACCGTTGGGTAAACTTCTGTACTCTTACTAAGATTCATCAAATGAAAAAGCACTCTGTAATTTACCAATTGCTGGATCTCATTATCGTAGCTGTCTTTTGGTATATTCTTGAAAGTTTGCCCGATCACTGCATCGATCATACCATCAAATCCCATTTGCTTATTATCCAGACTTTGTTGCGAAACCATTCTGGAAGCTCTGGAAGGATTAAATAGAAAAGAAAGCGTTAGATCTGCCGCAGTCTCCGCAGCACTTAAAGGATCGAAGGCTACATCGAGCTTGCTTTGAAATGATTCCCTGCTTCGGTTGTACCCCAGTGCTCTCGGTGGAAAAAGAGCTAATTTTTCTTTAGGAATTGCGAGCACTTCCGGATCTAAGGTCTTCAAAACCACTTCCAATGCTCTTTTTTGTTCTTTTGGCGAAACCGGGTTCGGTACCACTGAAGTTCCTCCTTTAACCGCATAGGAGTAATCGAGTCCTCCAACCACTTTTATGGTCGCTTCCGTCTGGTAACGATGATAATAATACAACGGTACAAATACATCTTCCAAAACAGAATATGGCTCACCATCTTTTATATTATCTTCTGAAAAGTTTATAATGGCTTTAGCCCTGACTTCCAAAACATCTTCAAGTTCATCCGCTGCATTCGAACCATTATCCCATAGATGTGCATAAGGATGTGCTCCTCCGGCAGCCCTGGCATCACGGTCGGAAATAAATCTAAGTCCCTTCTTGGCGGCATTTTCTAAAACTTCATTCAGGTAGGTATCTTCATCCTGCCCTGTTTTCATATCACCATAGGCATAGGCTACGATAAATTTATCCCACTCACCGATCTTGGTGTCATAAACTTCTGAAAAATCAATCGAATTTCCCGATAATGTATATAAAGGATGCGGATAATCCATCACAGAGGCCCTGTTATTGGTACTGGCTGCAAAATTATGTGAGAAACCAAGGGTATGCCCTACTTCATGAGCCGCCAACTGTCGAATTCTGGCAAGAGCGATCTCAAGCATCGGATCATTTTCCTGGTTCTTTTCATTAAACGGCCGGTTCATTAAAGCCTGTGCGATCAGATAATCCTGTCTGATTCTAAGACTACCTAAAGACACATGACCTTTGATAATCTCCCCGGTTCGTGGATCTGCTACACTCGAACCATAGCTCCAGCCACGGGTTGAACGGTGCACCCATTGAATCACATTATAGCGCACATCCATCGGATCCGCATCATCCGGCAACATTTTAACCTGAAATGCATCCTTATACCCGATCGCCTCAAAAGCCTGATTCCACCATCTTGCTCCATCCAGAAGCGCAGAACGAATCGGCTCCGGGGTACCGTTATCCAGATAATAAATGATAGGCGCTACCGCTTCACTGACAGCTGCATCAGGATCTTTTTTCTCGAGGCGATGTCTGCTGATAAAACGCTTGACGATCTGCTCATTTACAGGGGTTGCATAATCCATGAACGAAAACTGGAAAAGACCACTCCTCGGGTCATACTTCCGCATTTCAAATATATCATCCGGCAATTCGATAAAGGAATGATGTTCGACTACCGAAACCAAAGAGGCATCAGGAGTCACAGAACGGATATAACGTCCTTTTGGCTCACCTTCAAAGGTTAGAAGTGCTTCAAATTCTACATTCTTAGGGAATGCTTTGGTACGATCCATCCATAAGGCACTTTTAGACTTATCCAGCTTATAAGTCCCCTGATCTGTCGATTTTAACTTTTGAGCCACACCATGTGCATCCTGCATAATAAAGGGTGTAAGATCGATGATAAAAGTCCCATCGTCCTTTTTCTCTTTAATATCAAAACCATATAATACGGATTTGGCAAAAGCCTGCTCTACTGCATTTCTTTCCAGTTTATTATCGGAATTTGCCCGATATTCAAGGTTGGGCTGAATAAGCAATAACTTATCTCCTGAACGCTTAAAATAAACGACCCGTTCACCTCCAAGCTGTCCGCGATCAAGACCTATATCATTACTTCCAACGCCGCTGCTAAGCGAACTCACGTATAGAAATTCCTTTTCAGTCTCTTTGACTTCAAGGTAAATTTCTCCTTCATCCTCATTATAATAGAAGTTAAAATAGCCTTCTCGCTTATCCAGGTTTTTTTTCTTTTCCAGAAACTGACCGAATACTGCAGTACCTGAAAACAGAATGATCAAGATTTGTACTAATTGTTTCATTTATGAAGTTGGTATTTAGTTGGTAAAATATTCAAATCACGGATATTCTTAGAAATTTTAAAGTGTCGATAAATTTATATAAAAAATGTAGCCTTTTAACTATAAAACCCCGCCATTTCAGGTATCAAATTCCTATAAATCCCTGTGTTTTTTTTGACTTTCAACATTTAATCTTTTAATTATTAATGATTTATCATTCAAATTCATCAAAATAATGGTTATTTTTTCATAAATCGGTTTTATGAAATTGAACACTTCACATCCCATTTTTTCAGCTTATAAGAAAAATCCTAAGCTCTTTGATGAAATTTTTAATAAGAACGGTGAAGTAAAGCAGATCTACACCAAACTGTTCGAACTTTATGGCGGGCTTTCGGTGGAGGATTTTGTCAATCTCAACGATAAGGCAAAAGCTTCCTTCTTCAATCAGGGAATCACCTTCCAGGTATATTCAGAGGCTAAACAGAAAGAAAAGATCTTTCCCTTTGATCTGTTTCCGAGAATAATTGCTCCTGATGAATGGCAAACGATCGAAAAAGGAGCTATTCAACGAAGTAAAGCACTCAATCTTTTCCTGTGGGACATCTATCATGACAAAAAGATCCTGAAACAAGGCATCGTGCCGGTAAGCCTGCTCAGCTCCTCGGTAAATTACCTGGATCAGATGATGGACCTCGATCCTCCGGGAGGTATTTACAATCATGTATCTGGAACTGATCTTATCAAACATTCAGATGGTAAGTATTATGTACTGGAAGATAATATCCGCTGTCCGTCTGGAGTAAGTTATGTCATCAGTAATCGCACAGCATTAAAAAGAGCTCTTTTCGGCGTATTTAACCATTACCGAACACATTCCGTAACCGATTATGCAGAGAATTTACTGGATATCCTCGAAAGTGTAAAACCTCATGGAGTCGATCAGCCAACCTGTGTGGTACTTACACCCGGAATGTATAATTCGGCATATTATGAACATTCCTATTTGGCTAAATCAATGGGTGTGGAACTGGTAGAAGGACGGGATCTGTATGTGGAAAACAATTTTGTATACATGAAAACTATTAAAGGTCCGGAAAGAGTGGATGTTATTTACAGGCGTATCGATGATCATTTTCTGGATCCGTTTGAATTCATGCCGGATTCTTCATTGGGTGTCCCCGGTCTCTTTTCGGTATACAGACAAGGAAATGTTTGCATTGTGAATGCTCCTGGCACCGGAGCCGCTGATGATAAAGCGATCTACACCTTTATGCCGGAGATCATCAAGTATTATTTGGGAGAAGAGCCCATATTGAATAATGTTCAGACCTATCATTGCAGTAAACCCGATCAATTACAATACGTTCTTGAAAACATACCTGATCTTGTTGTAAAACCCGTGGATGAAGCCGGAGGTTATGGTATTTCAATAGGAAATCGCCTGACCAAACAACAGATACAGGAAGTCAAAGATCAAATCAAAGCCAATCCCCGAAAATACATTGCACAACCGATCATGTCGCTATCGGTACATGCCACCTACATTGAAGATTCTCATTCGTTTGAACAGCGTCATATCGATCTTCGCACTTTCACGCTATTGGGTAAAGACAAAGAATTCGTTTTAAAAGGCGGCCTGACCCGTGTAGCCTTACAAAAAGGAAACCTGATTGTAAATTCCTCCCAGGGTGGTGGATCAAAAGATACCTGGGTTCTAAAAAAATAATTTCCTCCCTATGTTAGCAAGAGTAGCCAATAATCTTTTTTGGATGGGACGTTATATCGAACGTTCTGAATATATAGCAAGATACCTGAATGTAAATTATTTCTCATCTCTGGATGCACCTCACCCCCTTTCCCAATCACGACAATTCGTTTTAAGATCTATGCTTTTTATGATGGGACAACCTGTGAGCGATCCTGATCTGGAACTGGATGAAGAAGAAGTTTTCTTTGATATTACCTTTAATGAGGAAAATCCGTTCTCTCTGATCAACAACGTCAATTATGCCAGAGATAATGCGAACAGTTCCAGAGATCAGATGTCTACGGAACTGTACGAAAGTATCAATAAATTCTACCATGCCGTACAAAACTATCCGGTAGAATTCTTCAAGAAAAAGGGACTCTATGACTTTACGGTCTATGTCACTGAGATGACTGCAGTACTACGGGGAAAAATAAGAGGAACCATTCTTCATGATGAGATCTATGCGATTATTATGCTGGGCATCAATCTGGAAAGAGCCACACAGATCGTTCGCATCATCAACGCCAAATACAATGATGCTAAACTCGCCAAAGGCAGTTATGGTGATGCCTTTCGAAATAGTTATGAGTGGACAACTCTATTGAAATGTGGGGAATCTTATGACATGCACAGAAGATTGAACAAAAAAGCCCCGAATAGCATTAGCACCCTGAATTTTATGTTGTTAAATGCTCAGAACCCTAAATCGGTAATGAACTGTCTTAATCAGGTCTATAACCACATCCTGGTTTTAGATTCCAGCCTGATCAACGATAAGAGTACGGTAAAATTCTATATCGGAAAGATACGATCGGAGTATGAATTTAAAATAGCTACAGAGATCGAAGATGATATTCAGGAAAATATTGATGACCTGTTGAACAAGCTTACGATCATCAGTCAAAAAATTGAGGAAGAATATTTTAATTATTAGAAATTATTAAAGAGCAATTACTTATTTTCGAATTATGTCTTTGCGATATCAGATAGAATATTCCACGACGAATATTTATGAAAACGAAGCGGAAGGTGCTAAATGGCAATTCCTTTTGGTTCCGCAGCATTTACCGGAGCAACAACTTTTGAAGAACACAACGGTAACCTCAGTGCCTTGTGTTATCTATACCGGCATCAATGCTTTTGGTTTTGAAACATTAATGGTGAGCAGTCGGCATAGTTTTACTGAATTTTCCCTTCGTTGCACTTTTGACATTTTAAAGGAAGAACTCAATCCGTTCGATCTTCCGATGAAGGATACCGATTCACAATATCAGATCATCAATTCGCATGAATTTAAAGTCGATCATCTCTCCTACATACGAAGTACCTCTTTAACGCATTATCCGTCACATCAGGAACTCGGTTTCAAATTTGATCGTGCAGCTAACATCCTGGATAACCTTATCGCACTGAATAAACACGTACATGATCTGTTGGAATTCCAAACCATGGTAACCGATGTCAATACCACACTGGATATGATTTTACATCAGAAGAAAGGTGTATGCCAGGATTTCACACATTTGTTCTGTGCCCTGGCCAGAGGTAATGCCATCCCTTGCCGATATGTCTCCGGATATTTGCATCAGGGAGTTGGTTTTACCGGCGAACTCCAAATGCATGCATGGGCCGAAGCTCTGATTCCAGGTACGGGATGGATCGGATTTGACCCCACCAATAACATCCTTACCAATCATCATCATGTAAAGGTTTGCCATGGCCGTGATTACAGAGATTGCGCTCCTATTAAAGGCGTGGTCTATACTTCCGGAACAAACTCCACATCCTACAACGTTCAGGTCATTACGCAACAATAATAGCTGTCACATTCTACATCGAATTGAAAAAAGTATTTTACTTTTGACAAAAATTGAGTTATTATGGTTACCACCGAACAGGTAAAAGGACTTGTTCAAAGAGTTGAAGCCTTGAAGAAATATCTGGATATCGAGGCTAAGCTCATTGAAATTCAAAATGAGGAAGAAAAGACATTCGCACCTGATTTCTGGGACAATGCTAAACAAGCTGAAGAGATCATGAAAGCTTTGCGAACAGAAAAGAAATGGGTTGAAGATTATAATACTGCCAAAACCCTGACCGGTGACCTCGAGGTCTTGCTGGAATTCCATAAGGAAGGTGACGCTTCGGAGGAAGAAGTTGTGAACCAATACCAAAAAGCCAAAGAACAAATCGAAAGTCTCGAGTTCAGAAATATGCTTTCTGATGAAGGAGATGATATGAGTGCGGTACTACAGATCACGGCAGGTGCAGGAGGAACAGAAAGTTGTGACTGGGCTTCCATGCTCATGCGTATGTACCTGATGTGGGGAGAAAAGCATGGTTATAAAATCAAGGAACTCAACCATCAGGAAGGTGATGTAGCCGGGATCAAGACCGTAACACTGGAATTTGAAGGAGATTTTGCATTCGGCTGGTTGAAAGGAGAAAATGGGGTACATCGACTGGTGCGTATCTCTCCTTTCGATAGTAATGCCAAAAGACATACTTCTTTTGCTTCTGTCTATGTCTATCCTCTTGCGGATGATTCTATCCAGATAGAGATCAATCCGGCAGATATTTCGTGGGACTTTGCTCGTTCAAGCGGTGCCGGTGGACAGAACGTTAACAAGGTAGAGACAAAGGCGATATTAACCCACCACCCTACAGGAATCGTAATTCATAACTCTGAGACCCGTTCTCAGTTAGAAAACCGGGAAAAGGCTATGCAAATGCTGAAATCTCAGCTATACGAGATCGAATTGAAGAAAAGACAAGCCGCTAAGGATGAGATAGAAGCCGGTAAGATGAAGATCGAATGGGGTTCTCAGATAAGAAACTATGTAATGCATCCTTACAAACTTATCAAAGATGTCAGAACAACTCATGAGACAGGGAATGTCGACTCAGTCATGGACGGTAACCTTGACGAATTCCTAAAAGCCTATCTGATGATGATGGGACAAAAAGTCGAAGAATAATAATCTAAAATCAACAGTGCAATGATTAAGATCTATCATAATCCGAGATGTAGAAAATCCCGAGAAGGCCTCCAGATTCTGGAAGAGTCCGGAGAACAATTCGAAGTTATCAAATATCTTGAGGATATACCCAGTGAAAAGGAATTAAGAACCGTGATCGATTGCCTGGATATTAAACCTATTCATCTTGTACGAAAAAATGAAAAGGTTTGGAAAGAGAAGTATGATAAAGGCAAAGACATGACCGATGGTGAGGTCGTCAAAGCAATGCTCGCAGATCCGGTACTGATCGAAAGACCCATCGTTGTTAAAAACAACAAGGCGGTCATCGGTCGGCCACCAGAGAATATAAATTCAATTTTATGATTTCCTTAACCGTTGTCAGTGACAGCGGTTTTTTATTTAACAAACCTTTAACCGAATCCGGTTAAACCTTCTGATATTTTTGGCGTCGAAGTTACACGAGTAACAAGACATAAATCAAAAATCAAAATGAGATCTAAATTTATTTGCCTTATGGCAATTTTTTTTACTGTGCTGCAGGTTGGAGCACAGAGTGTTGAAGGAGGCGGACAGCGAACGGTAACACTAAAAGGTACTGTTGTAGATGCCGATGAGAACTTTCCCCTTGAATTTGCAACCCTGGTATTAGAGAGTACCGACAACCCTTCCGTAGTAACCGGAGGAATTACCGATGCAGATGGAAAGTTCGAAGTAGATGCTCCCGCAGGTAATTATAATGTTAAGGTTGAATACATCTCCTATAAATCTTTCGAATTAAAAAGCCAGGATCTGTCTAATGACCGTAATTTTGGTACCATTAAACTTTCCCTTGATGTTGCACAGCTTGACGCAGTGGAAGTTACCGGTGAAAAAACGACTGTAGAAGTACGATTAGACAAGAAAATCTACAACATCGGAAAAGACCTTACCACCAGTGGAGCTACCGTAACTGATGCGTTGGCCAATGTTCCTTCTGTTTCGGTGGATGTGGAAGGTGCCGTTTCCCTGAGAGGAAATGAGAACGTTCGTATCCTTATCAATGGAAAGCCATCTGCCCTTGCCGGTTTTGGTTCTACCGACGCACTAATGCAGCTCCCTGCAGATGCCATCGAAAAAGTAGAAGTGATCACCAGTCCTTCTGCACGTTATGATGCTGAAGGTACTGCCGGTATCCTTAATATTGTTCTGAAAAAAGATAAAGCACTTGGATTTAACGGTTCGGTAAATACGACCATCGGTAATCCGGATCGCGCACAGGTTTCTACCAACCTGAACTTCAGAACCAAGAAATTCAATATCTTCACTACCCTGGGTTACACCTACAGAGAGGGTCCGGGATCCGGTTATTTTGATAACAACTACAACATCGGTGATTACACCCGCATCATAGAAGACCGGGATATTAACCGCAGAAATAACAACTTCAACGGAAACATCGGTATTGAATATTTTCTGACGGACAAATCTTCCATCACCGGTAGTTTCTTTACCCGACTTGGAGATGGTAAAGATCAAACCGACAACCTGAACAGTCGCTACAACGGTACTGATCTGGTGATTCAATCCCTGAGAAGAGAGATTCAGGATGAAACGCAACATAATTATCAATTTGCGTTGAACTATGTCAATAATCTGGATGAGGATGGACAAAAATTGACGGCAGATATTCAATATTCCAGAGATAATCAGGATGAATATTCTGAAATTACCGAAAACTCGATTTTCCCGGAAAGCGCTATAGTTCCAACGGACCATATTTATTCCAAGGAAAAACAACGCGAGTGGTTGTTTCAGGTCGATTATGTACTTCCCATGGGAGAAGCGCAATTTGAAGCCGGATACCGAGGTAACTATCAGAGTGAACCGACTGATTACCAGCTAGACACACTGAACTATGACACAGGTGAATTTGATACCGATAGAGGTGTGACTAATATTTTTAAGTATACTCAAAATGTCAATGCATTCTACACCCAATACGGGAACAAATTTGGTAAATTCTCAGCTTTACTGGGTTTACGTTTAGAAACCACAAATATTAAAGGGGAATTGGATTCACAATTCGAGCCTTCTGAAGATGATGAAACACTTATTGAAGAATTTGATAATGATTATATCGGATTATTCCCTACCGTCAATGTTACTTACGAACTTAATGAAAGAGAAAATATCTCCTTAGGATATAACCGAAGGATCAACAGGCCTCGTAGCTGGTTCCTCAACCCTTTCCCTTCCAGAGACAGCCGTACCAATATACGTCAGGGGAATCCTGCCCTTGCTCCTGCCTATGCGGACGCCTTCGATCTGGGATATCTGAAAAGATGGGAGAAACTTACCCTCACCAGTTCTGTGTATTACCAACGAGAAACTAATTCTTTTGAGTGGATCCAACAGGAATCACCTAAGCCCACAGATGATGGATTGATAATTTTTGAGTCCATGCCGATCAACCTGGCCACCAATCAACGATATGGAGCTGAAGTTGGTTTAATGTACAATCCGTTTAAATGGTGGAGGCTGAACGGAAGTTTCAACTTCTTTAAGTTCATCAAAGATGGAGAATACGAAGGAAGAGATTTCGGGGCTGAGAACACCTCGTGGTTTTCCAGATTCAGTTCAAAACTTACTTTACCAGCAAAGATCGAGTGGCAGGTAAACTCTTTCTATATGGGTCCTCAGGAAAACTCTCAAACCAAAACAGAAGGGATGTTCAGTGTGGACATGGCTTTTGCAAAGGATATCTTAAAGGATAATGCCACCATTACCCTTAATGTAAGTGACCTTTTCAACAGCAGAAAGCGTCAATCATTTACACAGAATCCTAATTCGTCATCTGACAGCGAGTTCCAGTGGAGAGTTCGTCAGGTGAACCTTTCTTTCGTATATCGCTTCAACCAGTCAAAACGTGACAGAAACCGCAATGGCAGACCGAACAATGACGACTTTGAAGAAGAAGGTGGATTTGGAAAAGGATAAGACCTGAAAAATATATACCTATAAAAAATGGCAGTGAATACTGCCATTTTTTTTTGTCCGTTTGAAAAGTATATCACAAAAAAAAGCTGTCACTCTTGACAGCTTTTTTTTAAACTTCTTCTCTTTTAGCTTTTTTAGCTTCTCTTTTTTCTTTGATCAATTCGATCAGTGAACCGCCTACCCAGTAAGGAATTACGAAAGTTAATAAAAAGATCATCAACCAGAATCCGATGGATAATATGGTGAGGAACGCTAAAAAACCAAGATATTGGTCAAATTCAAACATAGTTTCCGGAAATTTTCTGAATTCGTTCCAAAGATAACCACATTTCCGGACTATTTGAGAGATTTCGATTTTTTTTTAATCTTTTATTCCGCCCGGAAAGCTTACCAGTTCAGGATCAGCTGTATTCTGTGAACGTTTATACAAGAAAATCATTATTACAGATTCATCACAAAAACTCTTAAAAATATCATGAAAACACGTGGCTAATATCGCGCAATCTGTCGTTAAAATTGTAAATTTGCAAGACTCTAATATACTTCAATTCATTATGGAATACAGAATAGAAAAAGACACCATGGGGGAAGTGCAGGTTCCTTCAGATAAACTATGGGGTGCACAGACAGAACGTTCCAGAAATAATTTTAAAATTGGCCCTTCGGCTTCCATGCCGCTGGAGATCATTTATGGATTTGCCTATTTAAAGAAAGCAGCTGCATACACCAACTGCGAATTAGGCGCCTTAACCATTGAAAAAAGAGACCTTATCGCACAGGTATGTGATGAGATTTTAGAAGGTAAACATGACGATCAGTTTCCTCTGGTCATCTGGCAGACCGGGTCCGGGACACAGAGCAATATGAATGTGAACGAAGTGGTTGCAAACCGAGCTCATCAGATCGCCGGAAAAGTTATCGGAGAAGGTGAAAAGACCTTACAACCAAACGATGACGTAAATAAATCTCAGTCATCCAACGACACCTTCCCTACCGGAATGCATATCGCTATCTATAAAATGGTAGTAGAAAACACCATCCCGGGAGTAACACAATTAAGAAATACATTAAAGAAGAAATCTGAAACCTACCGAAACGTAGTAAAGATCGGACGTACGCACCTTATGGACGCTACTCCCCTTACACTCGGGCAAGAGTTTTCGGGTTATGTTTCTCAACTTGACCACGGACTTAAAGCCTTAAACAACACTCTTGACCATCTTTCAGAACTGGCTCTTGGTGGAACTGCCGTAGGTACGGGAATCAATACCCCGAAAGGTTACGCTAAACGCGTTGCTGAATTCATCGCTAAATTTACCGGTCTTCCGTTTAAGACTGCCGAAAATAAATTCGAGGCTCTGGCAGCACATGACGCCTTAGTCGAAACTCACGGAGCGTTGAAACAACTTGCCGTTTCACTGAATAAAATAGCGAATGATATACGAATGATGGCCTCCGGACCACGTAGTGGAATCGGTGAACTCATTATTCCTGCGAATGAACCGGGAAGCTCTATCATGCCTGGAAAAGTAAATCCAACGCAGTGTGAGGCAATGACCATGGTTTGCGCTCAGGTAATCGGAAACGATGTTGCTGTAAGCGTTGGAGGAACCCAGGGCCATTATGAGCTGAATGTGTTTAAACCTATTATGGCTGCCAATGTTCTAGAGTCTGCCCGACTGATCGGAGATGCATGTGTTAGTTTTGATGAGCACTGCGCTCAGGGTATCGAACCAAATACCGCAAGAATTGAAGAACTGGTAAACAATTCCCTGATGCTGGTAACCGCATTAAATACGAAGATCGGTTATTATAAAGCTGCTGAAATCGCTAACAAAGCACACGTTGAAGGTACCACCCTGAAAACCGCTGCTTTGGATCTTGGTTATCTTACTGCAGAAGAATTCGATGAATGGGTGAAACCCGAAGATATGGTAGGAAGTTTAAAATAAGATTAAACGATCCAACTTCAAAAATAACACCATTAAAAAGGCTTTCAGAAAACTGAAAGCCTTTTTAAATACATATGAGTAAAACGTAGCTTATAACAGATCAAAAGCCTGGTTGGCGATTTCCAACTCTTCATTCGTCGGAATTACTAAAACCGTCACGCGTGAATCCTCTTTACTGATCACACGTAATTGGTTCGATCTAACTTTATTCTTATAAGGTTCGAGCTGTATACCTAAATAGCTCATATTACTACAAACCATCTCTCGTAACAGATCACTATTCTCACCAATCCCTGCGGTAAATACAATGGCATCAACACCATTCATGGCCGCTATATAAGCTCCTATATACTTCTTGATACGGTAAGCATTCATCTCAAGAGCCAGCTTGCATTCATGATTTCCATTCATCGCTTCCTTTTCGATGTCCCTAAGGTCGCTGTAACCGGTAAGACCCAGCATTCCACTTTGTTTTTGAAGAATCTCATTCACTTCGGCAGGGGTATATCCTATATTTTCGATCATATGGAAGATCACCGCATAATCCAGGTCACCACTACGAGTTCCCATGATAAGCCCGGAAGCAGGACTGAAACCCATTGAAGTATCATAGCTTCTTCCATCCTGAACCGCCGTCATACTACAACCATTTCCTAAGTGAATCGTAATGATTTTAGACGATTGTTTTTTCAGGAATTCGATGGCGCGATCGGCTACATATTTATGACTGATCCCGTGAAAACCATAGACCTGTATGTTGTCTTTTTCCAAAAGCTTGTTAGGAATGGCATATTTATGAGCTTTCGTTGGAATCGATTGATGAAAAGCGGTATCAAATACAGCGATCTGCTTCGCTTTCGGAAAGATCATTTCCGAAACGACGATACCTTTGTAGCTGGGAGGATTGTGTAAAGGAGCAAGATCAAAAAGGTCTTTGATCTTTTTCTTAACCCCTTCATCGATCTCCAGTGATCCGGAATAGCGGCTTCCACCGTGTACCACTCTGTGTCCTACAGCTAAAATTTCATCTTCATGGGAGATTACTCCCTTCTTTTTGTCCAGCAACATTTCTGCCACTGCTTTTAAACCGGTCTCGTGGTCCGGTATCGGAATTTCCTTTTCAATTTCATGCTTGTCGGTCTTGAAAGTTATCTTACCCATTTCCTGACCGATTCGCTCGATTAATGCACTTGCCTCCACATTTTCCGAAGGCATTAAGAATAACTTGAGTTTAATGGAAGAACTTCCGGAGTTGATTACCAGGATCTTTCTCATAGAATAGTTATAATTTAAAATTAACAGCGACTTAAAGTCCCTGTGCCTGAATGGCTGTAATTATTACGGTGTTGAACACATCGTCAACAGTACACCCTCTGCTCAGATCGTTCACAGGTTTGTTGAGTCCCTGTAGCATAGGCCCTATTGCCAGAGCACCGGTTTCCCGCTGAACGGCTTTATAGGTATTATTACCCGTGTTGAGATCAGGAAAAATAAGTACGCTTGCATTCCCGGCCACTTCCGAATCCGGCATTTTACTTTTACCCACAGTGATATCAACCGCGGCATCATATTGAATAGGCCCTTCGATCTTCAGATCCGGACGTTTTGCTTTTACTATGGCAGTAGCTTCTCTGACCCGATCTACATCCTCTCCTTTACCCGAACTTCCGGATGAGTAGGACAGCATGGCGATCTTCGGTTCAATTCCGAAGGCCAAACTGCTTTCTGCTGAAGAGATCGCGATCTCTGCCAGTTCTTCTGCTGTAGGGTTTGGATTAATAGCACAGTCCCCGAAAACAGAAACTCTGTCTTCAAGACACATAAAGAATACAGAAGAGACGACAGAAACCCCTGGTTTGGTCTTGATGAACTGCAAGGCCGGTCTGATGGTATGTTGCGTGGTATGAACTGCCCCTGAAACCATACCATCAGCATCACCCTTGTAAATCATCATCGTACCATAATAGGACACATCAGACATACTATCGCGGGCAATATCCATATTTACGTTCTTATGCTTTCTTAATTCATAGAAAGTTTTGGCATAATCATCAAACTTCTCAGAGGTTTGCGGATTGATAATATCTATTTTAGCGGGATCGATGGTCAGACCCAGACTACTAATCTTCTCACGAATCTTATCCTCATTACCCAATAAGGTAATATCAACGATGTCCATCACAAATAATCGTGAAGCTGCCATCAATATGCGATCATCGGTACCTTCCGGTAGGACGATACGTTTTTTAGATTTCTGTGCGCGTTTAATGAGGCCATACTGGAACATTCTAGGTGTCATTCCCCTGGCCTTTAAATTGATCAGCCTGTCGTTTACCGCATCGAAAGAAACGTATTTCTCGAAGGTATCCATCGAAGTCTCGATCTTCTGCACACTATCCGGATAAATATTAGACTTAATACTTCCGATTTTATTGGTGACGCTGAAAGTACCATCCTGTACGGATATGATCGGGACCACCTGAGACAAACCATCGATAAGTTTAAGTATGGGTTCTTCCGGTAAGAGTCCACCGGTCAGAAAAATACCGGAAATCCTGGGATAATTACTTGAAATATTGGCCTGAAGGGCTCCGAGTATAATATCAGCCCTGTCTCCGGGAGTGATCACCAAACTATCATCCTTTAAGTGAGTCAGGTAATTTCGAAGCTGCATTGCCCCTACTCCAAAACTTCCGGTCTGATTATCCAGAAAATCCTTCCCGAACAATACTTGCCCGTCCAGTGCTTCTGTAATCTCTTTAATGGTTGGATTCGATAGGGTCTCCACAACGGGAATGGCAAAAACCTGCACATCTTCCGGAAGGAATTCCCGCATTCCATCAGTCGCTATTTTCAGGTTGCTCTGATTGATCTTGTTAGCGATCAATGCCATGACTTCCACGTCCTTATTGGTGAACGTATTGTATGCCATTTCCATACTGCTCATCAACTCTTCGCGGGTCTTATCACCTCCGTTACCAATAATGATCACCGGAATCCCGAGATTTCTGGCGATAAGTACATTTGTTTCGAATTCGAAGATAGCTCCTTCCCCGGAAAAGTCGGTTCCCTCCACCAGTACGAGGTCACATCTTTCTTCCAGTGCCTTATATTTTTTAATGATCTCGTCAAGTGCCTCACCCGTGAGCCCCTTATTGCTCATATGCATCAATTCCGATCGCGTGAAAACATAACAGTCCTCATAAGGGATGTCCAGATCGAAATAAGTGGTGATGGTCTTGATGTGATTGTCTTGTTGACCTTGTGGAATATCTTCAATAACAGGCCTGAAAAATCCAACTTTTGTAGTCTTACCTAATAATGCTCGCATGAGTCCCAGAGTAACCAAAGATTTACCGCTATCGGCCTCCAGGGTTGAGAGATATATACCTTTATTCATAATGTAATATGTGGGAGTTCTGTTCCCTCAAATTTACCGATAAAACAAGAGTAATCCTAAATGTTTTGATAACTTTATCCTCAAAATTTACCACATGAAAACCATATTCGTCAACATAAAAGAACTGCTTCAAATACGAGAACCGGGAACCGTTAAATTAAAGGGTGACGAGATGTCTATCCTGCCTGTACTTGAAAATGCATTTCTGCTTACCGAGGATGAAATGATCATCGATTTCGGAGAAATGCGCTATGCGGATCTTTCAGTTGCCGATACCGTGATCGACCTAAGTGGACGAACCGTATTACCCACTTGGTGTGACAGCCACACACACCTGGTATATGCCGGCAACCGGGAACAGGAATTTGTAGATCGCATCAACGGACTCTCCTACGAAGAAATAGCCAGTAAAGGTGGTGGAATCCTTAATTCAGCGAGAAAGCTCCAGGAAACCTCTGAATACGACTTATATGAACAGGCTCGCCTGCGATTGACAAATGTGATGAAAATGGGAACCGGAGCTATAGAGATAAAAAGCGGGTACGGTCTCACCCTGGAAGCTGAGTTGAAAATACTAAGGGTCATAAAACGCCTGAAAGAAGAATTTCCTGTAACGGTTAAAGCAACCTTTCTCGGAGCTCATGCAGTACCAGATGCGTTTAAAAATAACCGGGAAGGATATATCGATCATATCATCCGGGAAATGCTACCTGCCATCGCTGATGAAAAGCTGGCCGATTACGTCGATATTTTTTGTGAAAAAGGATATTTCACTGTGGAGAATATGGAAAAATTGCTCTCAGCCGCATCCGAATTCGGTTTACAGGGAAAGGTTCATGTCAACCAATTCAATATTATAGGTGCCATTTCCTCAGCTGTAACACACAAAGCTTTAAGTGTTGATCACCTTGAAGTTCTCGATGATGCAGATATCAGCGCTTTATCAGAATCGGAAACCATGCCGGTTGCATTACCACTATGCTCATTCTTCATCTCGATTCCTTATACGCCAGCGCGAAAGATCATTGAAGCTGGTCTACCACTGGCACTGGCAACAGATTTCAATCCTGGAACCGCTCCCAGTGGAAACATGAATCTGGTGGTAGCCACCGCCTGTATAAAAATGAAAATGACTCCGGAGGAAGCGATAAATGCAGCTACTATCAACGCCGCTTATGCCATGGGGATCTCCAGAACGCACGGAAGTATCACCAAAGGTAAATCCGCCAGTTTCATCATCACCAAAGAAATTCCTTCCTATGGGTACCTTCCCTATGATTTTGGTAACCTCAATATAGAAGATGTATATATAGCCGGAAAGAAGATCTAAACCGATACAAGTAAAAAAAAGGCCGACATAATGTCGGCCTTTTTCTTGCTGAAAAAATGTTAATCTCGATAGATCAACTTCCTTAGTGGGCTTGTCTATTTAACCCACAATACCCATTTATCGGCCGTATAACTTCCACTCAGGTTTGAGCGCTGTTCATTTTTGATCGCTACGTAGCTGGTAGATTTGCGAAGGTATACGTAATAATAATCATTTGCCGGATTTATGAAATATTCCGGAGTAAAGCCCCGGTGATCAAGATCCGTCATGAATTCTGTGAAATAGCTTTCCTGAGAAAAAACATTAACGATGAGATAAAAACCTTTTTCGATGCCTTCCGCAGCAGGAATGGTCTTATAACTACTGTCTTCTCCGAAGACTTCAAGAGTTACTGAATTCTTATCTCCTGTTTTTCCACTCAATGACTTTATTATAGAATCCGTTTCCTTAACAAAGGCTGCGGCGGCTTCCTCTTCTGTGAGCACTTGTTTTTGCTCAGGTGTAATCGTCGTGCCTGTAGTAGTCGTTGTCACCCCTGTTTCTTCTGAAGATGCCATAGCATGTTTATCGTCTGTAGCTTGCTTTTCTTTAGCTCCTGATACTCCCTCATTTGCCGCATCAACCACAACTGTAGTGGTATTATTCGTATTTGCTGCAGTTCCATCGTTGTTCACAGCAGTCTGACTCTTAGAATCTGAGCTATTGCCGCCTCCGCCAGCTACAGTATAACTGGTTGTACTCGTCTTTTCCGATCCTCCGACAATCGAATAGGAATCATTTGAGGTATCAGCCATATCTGCACTGTCATCTGTATCGTTCTCTGCAACGGCATTATTTACTTCCTCTTCTTTATTTTTAGCCTTAACGACCTTACCATTGGTCGGAATAGCATTCTTTCTCATTTTACGAGGTCCGAGATCGATGGTAGCAATCGCTTCCCAGGTAGACCCAAAGGCTTTATTTGTTTGAGAGCTTCCGTTCTCATAATTGATTCCGATACTGATACCATCACCAAGTTTTACGCCAATACCTCCACTGATACCATAAACATTATTATAACCAGCCATGATCCATCCATAATAAGGCATATCCACCATGGAATTGATCCCATACTGCATATCCTGTTCAGGTAAAGACTTCACATAAGTCAGCGTTCTCCAGTATCCATCTTCAAGCATACCGCCTGCCCATTTAAAAGGTTTGGTATAGGCCAGTTGTGAGGAATAGATCTTGTCGGAAAAATCGGTGACCTTATTCCCATCATTAAAATTGTAATCGATAAGGTTTTCCGCATAAACTCCCAGATCAAAACTCCCCAAAGTAAGATTCATACCCGGCATTAAAAGGAAAAGGAAATCATCCTGATTTTCCAGAATCAAGGGATCTGGTTCAGTAGGATTGATCGCATTTTTGTCAATCCCTCTGCGGAAAAGTGTCGTATTCAATCCAAATGTCAGCCTGGAATCAAGTCCTAACTGAACGCTATATGCATAGTTAAGGATCAACCCGGAATCTACGAGCAAACCTAAATTCTGTTGATAAAGACCAAGTCCTGCTCCAGAGTTTTCACTTACTTTACCTGAATAATTCAACAGGAAGGTCTGGGGGGAATTATCCACTCCTGTCCATTGCACACGGCTCCAGAAACTCACTGATTTCGAATCCTCCCTTACATAACTGTAAGCCGGATTCACCAGAAACTTATTATATCTGGTCAGGTTATGCTGACGCCAATCGACAATCGGACCGGTGTTTTCAACCTGTGCGGCAACGATTTGGGCAAGCCACACGAATAGTATAGCCAGTAGGTAGTTCTTAGCCATAAAGAATAGTTTAGTTCAGGTTTCAATTGATCAAAGTTATAGAACCTTTTTTAATATTCTTACCGCCTTTATTGATAAAATAATAGAAAATCGGTGAATTACCCTGGGTTCCCATCGATTGGGAAGGCCATGTGTTATCATAACTATTTGTCTTCAAAACAGTTGAACCATATGCATCACAGATCACAACTTCCAGCTCAGGATCGTTAAGAAATTTCTGAGGTAATTTCCATTTATCATTGATTGAATCGTTATTCGGACTGATTATGTTCGGAATGCTCGTTACATTATTCAATTGAGCTTCCACCGTTTTCACCACCTTACACTCTCCTACTCCTGCGGTTAAGGTATAAACCCCTTCAGTATCGATCATCAGGATCTCGGAAGTACTCAAAACATTTCCTTCTGCATCGGTCCATTCATATGAATCTCCGCCGGAAGCCCTTGCTTCAATGACACTACCTTCTGCGAAGGTGATAAAATTACCGGGATAGATGCTAATCAGATCATTAGATGCAGGTTCCAGTGCTACTGGTTCTGAGGATCTTTGACACCCAACTAATTCAGCAACCACTTCATAATTCCCTTCAACGGAAGTAAGCAGTGTATTTTCAAGAGAAGATTCTAACAATTCTCCATCTGCATACCAGTTATATATAGCATTTTCAATTGGAGTTGCTGTTAACACCGCGCTTTGCTGACATGACAGCTCACTGGTAATCTCCAAAGATACCATCGGTAGTCCGAGCATTACATCAACAGAATTGGAATCGTAGGTGTTTTCCTTGTACACTACTTCCAGCCAGTAAAGTCCATTAGCCTTATAATCCTGAAGATTCAGGGAAGATGTATGTGTTCCTAATGAGGCGGCATCCTTGTACCAGTTGAAGGTGAAATTATGAAAAAGTTCTTTTTCAACATTAATCTTATCTCCATTAGACAAGGTAGCTTTGAGATACTTCGTCACCAATTCGGTTGAGGTTGTTTCACAGTCAGTATAGCTACTATTAGAATTTACAGCCACTTCAAAGCTTACCGGCTCGTAAACATTAAATACTTGAGACTTCAGGGTTCCGGAACATGCATCGGATGTATAAACCTCAGCATAATAAGAACCACTTTCTGCTACTTCCAGCGACCGGGTATTGGTATTTGAGATCGGCTGATCATTTTTATACCAAAGCACCTCAGCATTCTGATCGTCAACACTGATTCCCAAAGTAGCGGTATTTTCACCCAGAATGACAGTATTCAGAGCTGTTGTGGTTTGTACAGCCACCGTTTTATTCTGAGATACCGTAACCGTTTCTGATTTAGTGGAACAACCTCCAACATTGGTAACTTTCACATAAAATTCTCCGTAGGTACCTGTCTTTGCATTCAGTTCCAAAGCAGGTGTATAATCTGCTAATCCAGCTATTAAGGTACCATTTTTATACCATTGATATTTATAAGTTGCATCATCCTCTGACGCTTCCAGTATAACCGTTGTATCGGCACAGGCAGAAATACTGTTTTCTCCCAATATACCTATTTCAAAAGAACCTGAAGTCTCCACTTCTACAATATTCGAGTAAACCGCACCGGTACAAGCACCAAGATAGGCTTCTGCGTAGTATTCCCCCCCTTCAGACACTGTTAATTCAGGTTCCTGTGTGGTAGTGAACTCCACACCATTCTTATACCAGATATAGGAATCCGAAACATCCATATCTAAACTGATCAGGGTTTCTGCATTGGAACAAAGGGTATAATTCTCATAGTTATTGAGTACCATTTCAACATTCGGAACAAAATAACCTGCAAAGCTTGTGGATGCTTCACTGGTCATTGCCGGTGAAGTTGACCGAAGTCGTATACTGTAATTATCTCCCGAGATGTCCTCAGGCATACTGAATTGACTGGTAAATGTAAACGAATAGTTTTCGTTGGTGATCGTTTTTAAACGCACTGCATTATCAAAACTTCCGTTCTTATCCGATAACTCTATATAAAATTCATTATCAGAATTGAATGGCTTCTCTGTAAAACTGAATTCAGCTTTAAAACTATTAAAGCCATCATTAACACATGCATAAGTGTAGGCAAGTTGAGGTTTTCCTATTTGCTGTCCGAAAGTCAGGCTTGTCAGCAATAAAAACAACACGGTCGTATTAATTTTTAGTGATTTCATAGGATGCAGATTTGGTGGCACTTAGTTGATTTTAATCTTTTTTAAAATTACCTTTTATCGGTTATTTAGGGCATTTAGTCGATATCGAATATAGCGAATGAATTTTAACATATCGTTTAAATCCTTATTTTTTCGACGAAATACACTTAAAATATTTGTATTTTTACTATTAACCATCAGAAATAACTTATAAAAATACTGGTAATAGCTAAATTTCAAGCATATACACTTCCTACAACAATAATTGTAAACTTGTAGTACAACAATTTCACGAAATCGTTAGATTTGAGATTATGAAAAACATCATCACCCTCGGTACTTTACTCCTCTTTACCATTTTACTTTCCTGTTCGGAAAGAAATGCTACCTCTGAAAAAACAAATTCTGAGAACACCACTATTATATATATGATCCGTCATGCCGAAAAGGATCGTTCCGATTCCGATAACCGTGATCCGGAACTTACCGAAGAAGGAAAATTACGCGCTCAGAAATGGAAAGATGTGTTCGAACACATAGCCTTGGATAAGGTGTTCAGTACCGAATACAAGAGAACGCAGGCTACCGCGTCTCCTACTGCAATGGCCAAAGGGTTGGACATTAAAAAAATAGATCCGTCAAACTGGAGCAAGGAAAACTTTCTTGAAGAAAACAAAGGGTTAAACGTTTTGGTCGTAGGACACAGCAATACGACTCCTGAAATGGTAAATCAACTTATCGGAAATTCAAATTTCCCGGAAATACCTGATCATGATAATTCGAGGTTGTATATCGTAACAATACTAGATGGTAAATCTGCTGTTACCGTGCTATCAATCGATTAACACCCACTGCAAGGGGACACTTGTACGTCCTGAAGCTCAATCTTAGACAAAAGCTTTAATTCCTGTTTTTCATACAGGCTGTCCAGACTGCTGACCGGAATGGAAAGATCATCTGTTTTGTAGTTCAGATAGTCAACAAAATCAACACCACCTACATTTCTTCGGTTGTAAGCCTCACGGAATCGCAGTCCACCCCCGTCGGTATTATAACCGTAAGCAAGATAATCTATCTTATTATTATTCTTGTTCACCCAATAAACGAAAGTATCTTCAAAATCCTTTCCACCGCCATCCTGATCAAACCAAACCTTAATTTTATAATAAGGAATTTCTGCAATAGTAACCTCACCGATCAGGCTTTTATTTACAGCTTTATCCTGGAGACCATAGGGCAATACAGCAAAATAATGAACTGAATTCACCGAATTGCTATACTTCACTACCATCGAATCCGGCAAAACAACCTTTTTCCCATCGATCTCTCTGAAAAATCCGTCATTATATAATACATCCCTTATAACAGTTCCTGAGGTGTCGGTTTGAAATCGCTCCAGGGTATACAACCCGTCCTTTCTGGTCGCAGTATACGATTTATCCCTAAAATCAAAAGTTATCGTTTTACCATTAAGTTCATTACTTCCAGTAGCTACAATACTGTTTTCAAGTATTTCAGCTGCATTTTGTTCACAAGATGTAAAGATTACAAGAAGAAAAAGTAAACTGCTAAATCCGGGGTATTTAATAAATTTTTTCATAGATTCTTAGGACCAATACTATATATTCATTTTAAAATTCCATTTCGGGAAATACAAAGATATAATTGCAATTCAATAAATGTTATTAATTTTGTGCTCCTTATGAAGAACAATGTTAACATAAAAAACAAACGTGCCCGCTTTGAATATGAGATCCTCGATACATATATCGCTGGAATTGTATTAGCCGGTACCGAAATAAAATCCTTACGAAACAGCAAAGCCTCTATTGCTGAGAGCTTTTGTGAGTTTAATGAAAAAGGAGAATTGTTCGTTATCAACATGACCATCGAGGAATATACACATGCATCTCACTTTAACCACAGACCTAAGAGTGAACGAAAATTGCTGTTAAACAAACAGGAGTTAAGAAAGTGGCATAAAGCGGTTAAAAATTCAGGAAACACAATCGTACCCCTACGTTTATTCATCAATGATCGGGGTCTCGCGAAAATGGAGGTTGCACTGGCCAAAGGTAAAAAGCTCTATGACAAACGGGATACCCTAAAGGATCGCGACAATAAACGTGACCTGGATCGGGTAAAAAAAGCCTTTAATAACTAACAGACTTCTTAGTTCTTATCTTCCAGTAACGGAACAAATCTGAAATCACCGAATTCCTTTCTTTCAAAGGATTTCCCTGAAGTTCTGGTAAAAAGGGTCATAACCTGTACATCGTCTCCGACCGGAATAACCAGCTTTCCTCCTATTTTCAGCTGCGCCAGTAATGGTTTAGGTACGAAAGGAGCGCCGGCAGTTACGATAATACCATCAAATGGAGCTTCCTCAGGCAACCCTTTATACCCATCACCAAAGATCATCTTTTTAGGTTTATAACCTAGTTTCGGAAGAAAAAGGTTGGTTCTTTTGAACAATTCCTTTTGGCGTTCAATGCTATATACCAAAGCTCCCTTTTCGATCAACATCGCAGTCTGATAACCGCTTCCAGTACCGATTTCCAGTATTTTATCTCCCTTTTTAACTTCTAAAAGTTCGGTTTGAAATGCTACGGTATACGGTTGTGAAATGGTCTGTCCGGCAGCAATCGGAAACGCTTTGTCCTGATAGGCATGGTCTTCAAAACTACTATCCATGAATAAATGGCGCGGAATCTTTCGGATGGCATCCAGAACACCCTTGTCTGCTATACCTTTAGCGGCAACGGTCTCTGCGAGCTTGTTTCGCATGCCCTGATGTTTAAAACTATCTTTCAACTGGTGGTCATTTAGGAGGTGTAAAATTAAAAAATATAACAAATAACTTCCACTAAATCGTGCAGAATAGTGACTCCGGAAAAAAACTATCCGCTATCAGTTGAAAGAATGGCATTATAAACCTATTTTTGTTAAAAACACTTATTTTATGCTAAAAGCAGGAGTTTTGGGTGCAGGCCATCTCGGCAAGATCCATTTGAGACTACTCAATCAATCTGATAAATATGAACTCGTCGGATTCTTTGATCCCGATGAGAAGAATGCCAAAAAAGTAGCCAAGGAATTCGGTTATAAATATTTTCAAACCATTGAAGAATTGATCGATGCTGTTGATGTCGTCGATATCGTAACTCCTACTCTTTCGCATTATGATTGCGCCATGGCTGCGATCCAAAAAGGGAAGCATATCTTTCTGGAAAAACCGATTACCAATACGGTAGAAGAAGCAGAAGCGATTATTCGATCTGCCACTGAAAAAGGAATCAAAGGACAGGTAGGACACGTAGAACGCTTTAATCCTGCCTTTATGTCGATTCGTGAGAAAGTGGAGAATCCAATGTTCATCGAAACCCACCGTTTGGCTGAATTCAACCCACGCGGTACCGATGTGCCGGTCATTCTCGACCTGATGATCCATGATATCGATATCATCCTTAGTGTTGTTCCTTCAAAAGTTAAAAGTGTCAATGCAAGCGGGGTGGCTGTGATCAGTAATTCACCCGACATCGCGAACGCAAGGATCGAATTCGAGAACGGATGTGTAGCCAACCTTACCGCAAGCCGAATATCGTTAAAGAATATGCGTAAATCCAGGTTCTTTCAAAAGGACGCCTATATTTCAGTCGATTTCCTGGAGAAAATGGTAGAAGTGGTCAAGATGAAGGATGCTCCCAAAAAACCGGACGAGTATGCGCTGATTCTTCAAAATGCTGAAGGAATTAAAAAACAGATCTATTTCGAAAATCCAAAAGTAGTACAGAACAATGCCATTCTTGATGAACTGGAGAGTTTTGCCGCAGCAATCGAAAACAATACAACACCTGCCGTTTCACTTGAACAAGGAACCGAAGCCTTACGGGTGGCCCTTATGATCGTCGAACAGGTAGAAAAAAAATAATCACATGAAAAATATCGCAGTTATCGGTGCGGGAACTATGGGTAACGGTATAGCACATACTTTCGCTCAGTTTGGTTTCTCGGTACGCCTGATTGATATTTCTGAGACATCGCTGGAAAAAGGTATTCAAACCATACAGATCAATCTGGACAGGATGATCAAAAAAGGAAGTATCGATGAAGCGGAAAAACAAACCGTATTAAGCAACATTAAAACCTTTACAGAGCTACGTTCCGGTGTTTCTGGTGCTGAACTCGTGGTAGAGGCCGCAACAGAAAATGAATCGCTTAAATTAAAGATATTTCAGCAACTGGATGAATATTGCGATCCGGACTCCATACTGGCGACCAATACTTCCTCAATATCTATCACTAAGATCGCTACCGCAGTGAAAAGACAGGATAAGGTCATCGGAATGCATTTCATGAACCCGGTACCGATCATGAAACTGGTTGAGGTTATCAGAGGATATAACACATCAGACGAAGTTATGGCTACAGTGATGGAACTATCAAAGTCCCTTGATAAGATTCCTGTAGCGGTTAATGATTATCCCGGTTTTGTTGCCAACCGAATTTTAATGCCGATGATCAACGAAGCCGTTGAAACACTCTACAATGGAGTAGCCGGTGTTCAGGAAATCGATACCGTGATGAAACTGGGTATGGCCCACCCAATGGGTCCTTTACAACTGGCAGATTTCATCGGACTCGATGTATGCCTTTCAATTCTCCAGGTTCTATATGATGGGTTCAAAAATCCTAAATATGCTCCCTGCCCTTTACTGGTGAATATGGTAACCGCCGGTAAACTTGGAGTAAAATCTGGTGAAGGCTTCTATGATTATTCTGAAAGCCGAAAAGCGGAAAAAGTTTCAGCGAGTTTTAGCTGAGATAAAAATGCAAATTTTTGAAACCACATCATGACCAGG
Source organism: Robertkochia solimangrovi (assembly GCF_007279655.1). Lineage (GTDB taxonomy): Bacteria > Bacteroidota > Bacteroidia > Flavobacteriales > Flavobacteriaceae > Robertkochia > Robertkochia solimangrovi. The sequence continues at coordinate 576,993 of NZ_QKWN01000002.1, forward strand.
ATCCGTCCTTTTAAAGCTGTAAGACCTGAAAAAGATAAGGTGGCCTTAGTGGTTTCCCGATCTTATGAAGATTATTCAAGGGAAGAACTAGAAGCTACATTATCCTTTAATCCGTATTCCTTTCTTCATATCATTAATCCGGGGTACCGTTATCACCACGAACTTAACGGTAAACAAAGATTTAAAATGGTTAAGAACCGGTACCTGGAATTCCGTGAAGAACAGGTTTTGCGACAGGATGAAATTCCCGGATTCTATATTTACGAGATCTCTGACCGATTTACCAGAAGTTATGGAATTCTTGCTGCGGCAAGTATTGACGATTATCGTAATGATGTCATCAAAAAACATGAATCAACGCTCCATGAAAGAGAAGTGTTGTTTAAGAACTATCTGAAAACTGTTGGTTTCAATGCTGAACCTGTACTCCTCGCCTATCCCGATAACGAAAGCATCGATCACCTGGTCGATGAGGTAATGGTTGCTGAACCCGAATATAACTTCTCGACGAATGACAGGATACAGCACAAATTATGGAGGATCTATGATGAAGAACGTATCCGTAAGATCGAAAATGCCTTTAACAAAGTTGAAAGTATGTATATCGCAGACGGTCACCACAGGTCGGCATCTTCATGCCTTCTGGAACAAGAAATGAGTGGAGAGTCTCCGGGTTTTGGCTACTTCATGAGCTACCTGATCCCTGAATCACAATTACGTATCAGTGATTTTAACCGAATGGTAAAAGACCTCAACGGACTCACTCCGGAAGAATTTCTGATCAAACTGGATGAACATTTCAGAATTGAAAACCGGGGAATCACCTATTATCATCCAACCAAACCACATCATTTCTGTATGTATCTGGATGGTAATTTTTATAGTCTCTATCTCCGGAAAACCTATGAATTCAGCGATGAACTGAGTAAATTGGATGCACAAATCCTGATCAAGACCATCCTTGAGCCTATTTTGGGAATCGGTGACCTGAGATCGGATAAAAGGATCGCATATGGTTGTGGTAAAGACAATGTCATTCGGATGAAAGATCAGATCGATAATGGAAAGTACAGCGTAGGTTTCAACCTGTTCCCAGTAACCATAGACCAATTAAAGGCCATCGCGGATGACGGACTAACCATGCCTCCTAAAACCACGTATATAGAACCAAAATTGAAAAGCGGACTCACCATTTACGAATTTTAAGACTATGAGCATCAAAGAAAATCTAAATCATATCAAGAGTTCATTACCTGAAAATGTCACGCTGGTTGCCGTTTCCAAAACCAAGCCTGATGCAGCGATCTTGGAAGCTTACGAAGCCGGACAACGAATTTTTGGTGAAAATAAGATCCAGGAAATGACAACCAAATGGGAAAATCTCCCAAAAGATATCCAATGGCATATGATTGGACATGTTCAACGTAACAAAGTGAAGTACATGGCCCCTTTTGTCAACCTGATACACGGGATAGACAGTTTTCGCTTGTTAAAAGAAGTCGATAAGCAGGCACAAAAGCATGACCGTGTTATTGATTGCCTCCTTCAGATCCATATTGCAAGGGAAGAAAGCAAGTTCGGTTTTGATGAAGCTGAACTGATGGCGCTGCTATCCGGTAAAGAAATCAAAGATTTAAAACATATACGAATTGTAGGTTTGATGGGGATGGCTACCTTTACAGAGAACAAACAGACCATCATCGAAGAATTTACAGGATTAAAGGTTCTTTTTGATCGTATAGCTGAAACATATTCCGATGAAAGGATACAAATGAATACACTTTCCATGGGTATGAGTGGTGATTATAAGATCGCGGTAGCGCATGGCAGTAACATGGTTAGGATAGGAAGTAGTATTTTCGGCGACAGAATATATAATTAAGAAAGAAAACGAATTGTACGCAATACTTGACATAGAAACCACAGGAGGTAAATATAACGAAGAAGGTATTACTGAAGTCGCTATATATCGCTTTGACAGCAGAATGGTCATCGATCAGTTCATCAGTCTTGTCAACCCTGAAAAGGAGATTCAACCCTTCGTCGTAAAGCTTACCGGTATCAATAATAAGATGCTGGTGAATGCTCCGAAATTCTATGAAGTCGCAAAAAGAATTATCGAGATAACCGAAGATTGTACCCTAGTGGCTCACAATGCTCAATTCGATTACCGGATTCTGAAAACAGAATTCAGCAGACTCGGTTATGAATACAATCGCAGATCGCTTTGTACCGTTGAACTCTCGCAAAAACTATTACCGGAACAACCTTCCTATAGTCTTGGTAAATTGGTGCGTTCCCTTGGAATTCCGGTAAGTGACCGTCACCGGGCCAATGGTGATGCCATGGCCACGTTGAAACTGTTCAAGATTCTCCTGGCTAAGGATTCCGGTAAAACAATCATCCAGGATACTATTCGCACAGCAAGTACAGGAATACTCGCCCCACGCTTACTCGATATCGTTGAACGCATTCCTTCGGAAACCGGCGTTTATTATTTTCATAATGATGATGGTAAGATCATTCATATCGGCAGAAGTCGTAATATGAAAAAAAGCGTGAATGATATTTTTACCAAATTAAACTCCTATGCACGTAACCTTCAAAAGGAGGTAAAAGCTGTGACTTATGATCTTACCGGTAACGAATTGATCGCTAAACTCAAGGAGTTAGAGGAGATCCGCATCAACCGTCCTAAGTTTAACCGTCGCAATAAGAAGCAGGCTCCTCAATTTGCAATCTATGACAATTATTCAGTTAAAGGATATCGCGAATTGAAGATCGGAGATTTTAACCCCAGAGAAAAAGCCCTTTACCACTTTCGAACATTACAGGAAGCGGGTAATTTTATGCACCGGATCAATGATGAATTCAATTTGTGCGATAAGCTCAACGGCCTATCAGAAGCAAAAGAACAATGTTATAATGAAACCATAGGTGAATGTCACGGAGCCTGTATCGGCCGGGAAGCACCTGAAACTTATAATAAAAGGGTTTCAGAAGCGATTGAACGGTATAGCCTTACTACAATGAATGCCGTCATAACCGATAGTGGTAGAGATATTGATGAAAAGGGAATCATCGTTTTGAAAGAAGGAAAATTACAGGGGTATGGCTATATTAATCTTCAGTTCCAAATTACTAAACAAGAGATAGTTAACTCCATAATCACTCCTTTACCGTCGAATCCGGCTACACAATATTTAATCGAATCCTACATCCGGAAGCGAAAAAACCTTATCTTGAAACCGCTTTAGGAAACTCTGAAGCGTCTTTAAAAATACCTAAATACTACTATGAAAAATTCTATTGGCATGTTGCTGATGCTTTGTTTGTATATACATACAGCAACAGCACAGGAATCGAAATTTACTTTTGGTGTGGTTTCACCAGAGGATCTGAAAATGATGTCTTACGAAAAGGATACTACCGCAAATGCACTTATCCTTTACGAACGTGGTGACGCTTCCATCAAAAAGGATCAGTACGACCACTTACAACTATTTTATACGTATACCGTTCGTATAAAAATATTTAATGATAAAGCATTTGATGAAGCAGATATTGAAATCCCTCTTCACAAATCTTTAGAGAGCAAGAGTAAGGAGAAATTTGTAGAAGCACAGGCTATAGCCATCAATCCGGACCGATCGGTAAGTCGTCTCAGCAAGAATGATATCTATACCGAAAATTATTCCCCTTCCACAGATCTGGTTAAATTCACGATCCCCAACATTACTGAGGGAACAATCATCGATTATACCTATACGACCAAATCACCTTTTTTCTTCAATTTCGTACCCTGGTTCTTCCAGTCCCATTTGCCGAAACTACATAGTGAATATCATACTTCCATCCCTGGAAATTATGTATACAATATCAAATTCGTAGGTCCTTTGGCCTTATCCGATAAAAATGAAAAGCTGGTAGATGACTGCCTGTATTATCAGGGGGTTGGAAGTGCTCAATGTGTTGCCAGTGATTATGTCATCAATGACATCCCGGCCTTCAAATCAGAAGATTATATGATCTCCAAATATAATTATATCTCATCTTTGATCTATGAACTAAAGCAGGTTCACAACTTTGACGGTTCCAAAACCGGATTTACAAGATCATGGAAGGATGCCGATAAGGAATTCAAAACAGATGATATAGGCCGCCAATCAAAGAAAGACGGGTATTTCAAAAAGTTGATTCCGGATACTATGGCTAAATCCCCTTCAGATCTTAATACCGCGAAAGAACTCTATTACTGGTTACAAAAAGAATTGACCTCTACAGGGGTAGACGGACTTTTCCGTAATGCCGATGTAAAGGATGTATTTGAAAATAAAGCGGGAACCAATACCGAATTGAATCTGATCCTTTTAAATTTCCTGAAAGCTAAAGGGTATGAAGCTAACATAATGCTTTTGGCAGACCGAAAAAGAAATCTACCCACCAAATTATACCCGGTAATATCGGAATTCAACGCCATGGTCGTTAAATTAGATCTGGATGAAAAATCCTATCTGCTCGATGTTTCAGACAAATCACTTCAATTCGGATTCATCAAATTTGAACACCTTAACGGGTATGGGAGAGTAATGGATTTCGACAAGGGAAGTTATTGGTATGATATCGATACCAAAGACATGTATTCCGTATGGAATATGCAGATCTACTTCAACCTTTCCGAAGATGTGGCAAAGGTACGTGAAGTGACTAAAGGCTATTTTTCTGCCGATAAACGCAGTGAACTAAAAAACAAGGATCTCGAAAATTATTTGGAAAAGATCGAAAACGATTATGACAAGAATAGTAATGCAGTTGTAGAGAATTATTCTCATAAAAATATCGATAATCCGGAAGGCCCGGTCAGCGAACAATATGACCTTGTGATAAATTTTGATAGTGATGAAATATATCTGGATCCTTTCATCCAGAAAATATTCTTTACCAACCCCTTCAAACTGGAAGATCGTACCTATCCGGTAGATTTTGGGTTTCCTTTTAATTATCAATACAATATCATCATAGATCCGGGAGACGAATATGAGATCGTTTCCTACCCGGATGACAAAAGTTTTACAATAGATGGTCTTGGAGTGACCTACAATTATAACTGGAAAGTGTTGAGCAACCAACTTCATCTCGTGATGAACCTCGAAGTTCTTTCTTCGTATTTTCCTACGAAATATTACCAAACTCTTAAAAAATTAATGAACGATGTTGTAATTTTACAAAACAAACAACCGGTTCATCTCAAGAGAAAAACTGGTATTACAACTGAATCCACTGAAGGAAACTAAGGAGCATAAAAGAGACTGGCGGTATCGCCTGCATGAGGTCATTTACGAAGCAGACACTCCTGCAGGTAAAACATTTGATATCATTCTAATCATTATTATCCTTGCCAGTATCCTATTGGTTATGTTGGAAAGTGTTCGCACTTTCGATGCAAAATATCACCAGCAATTACTTGTAGCAGAATGGATCATCACCCTTCTGTTCACAGTAGAATATATCGCCAGGATCATCTGTATAAGACGCCCCTGGCGATATATATTTAGTCCGTATGGTATCATCGATCTGTTGGCCACTATCCCGCTCTATCTCTCTTATATTATTGCAGGATCACAGATGTTACTAGCCTTAAGGGCACTTCGATTATTAAGAATATTCAGAATTCTCAAACTGGCTCGTTACCTGGGGGAGGCTTCTCAGCTCAAAAGAGCCATAGCGGCAAGCCGTGTGAAGATATTCGTTTTCATTTACACCGTTCTGATTCTTTCGGTCATTATGGGTACGATCATGTATCTTATCGAGGGTAGTGAAGCTGGCTTCACGTCAATTCCCAGAAGTATCTATTGGACCATTGTAACACTTACCACAGTTGGGTATGGAGATATCGCACCCCAAACCGATCTCGGTCAGGTGATCGCAGCTTTCGTTATGATCATCGGTTATGGCATCATCGCCGTACCTACGGGAATTGTAACTTCAGAGTTCACGAAACAACGCAGAATGCTGGATAAAACCCACAGTAACACTCAGGTTTGCAGAAACTGTAATGCGGATGTACATCTTGAAGGAGCAAAATATTGTCATAAATGCGGATCTTTGCTAAATGAATAAAAAAACGCTGATCACCATCTTAGGACCCACTGCGATCGGAAAAACCTCCACAGGTATTGCGTTTGCCAAACATTATAAAACAGATATTCTTTCTTCAGATTCCCGCCAGTTCTTTAAAGAAATGACAATTGGCACGGCAGTACCGGATCCTGAGGAACTGGCCGCAGCAAAACATCATTTCATACAGCATATCAGTATTCATGACAACTATACCGTAGGAGACTTTGAGTCTGAAGCTATCTCACTGCTCGAAGAGCTCTTTCAGAAACATGATACTGTAATCATGGTTGGAGGTAGCGGACTCTACAATGATGCCGTGATCAACGGACTTGATGAATTTCCCGAAGTTCCTGAATCTATCAGAAAGGATTTAAATAAGGAATTGGAATCTGAAGGCATACGAGCACTTCAACGAAAGTTAAAAGTACTGGATCCTGAATATTTTGAAAAAGTCGATATTCAAAATCCGCATCGTATCATAAGAGCCATAGAGGTTTCATTAGCTTCAGGGCAACCTTATTCTACCTTCCTGAATCGCAAAAAGCCACCTAGAGAATTCAGTGTTATTAAAATAGGATTAATGGCTGATCGTGAGATCATTTACGATAGGATCAACCGTCGGGTAGATATCATGATGAAACAAGGTTTGCTAAATGAGGCTGAAGGTTTGTTTCCCTTTAAAGACCTGAATGCACTTCAAACAGTTGGGTATCGTGAGCTGTTTCAATATATGGCTGGTGATTTTTCACTTGACCACGCAATTTCAGAGATCAAAAAGAACAGTCGTAGATTTGCAAAGCGTCAACTTACCTGGCTTCGAAAAGATGATAGCATACACTGGGTAGCCTATGACAGTCCACTTGAGGAAATACTGAAATTATCCGATAGTCTCATACAACAGTAGTATCGAAGTTTTCCCTGATAAAGCTTTTACTTTAAATTCGGTTTTTACCACAATCACTCATTTTTATTATCTTAGAAGGAATCAAAGCATAAAGAAGCCTATGCGTCCTCTTGCCATTTTTGTGATGGGGGTTTCCGGATCCGGAAAAACTACCATTGGTAAATTACTTTCAGAAAGAACGGGAATACCTTTTTTAGATGGAGACGATTTTCATCCTCAAAGCAATATCAGAAAAATGGCCTCGGGAATTCCTCTGGAAGATGCCGATCGTAAAGACTGGCTTCAAAGGATCAATCGCGAATGTCAAAAATACATAGCGGCTAATCGATCGGTTATCATGGCTTGTTCTGCACTTAAGCAGCAATACAGAACTATATTGGCTAGGGAAATACAAGAGAATGTAAAATTTGTTTTTTTGAATGGTGATCTCCAAACCATCGCATCTCGCCTGACTTCCAGACCAGGGCATTTTATGCCAGCTTCATTACTGAATTCTCAGTTTTCAATCCTGGAAAACCCTGAAAATGCGATCGAGGTAAATATTACGAATTCTCCGGAAATCATTGTTCAGGAATTAGAAGAGCAACTTATGAAAAAATCAGATATTGGAATTATCGGACTTGGAGTAATGGGGAAAAGCCTGTGCCGGAATCTCGCAGCCAAAGGCTTTCGAGTTTCGATGTTTAACCGGTATGTTAAGGCAAAAGAAGAAAATGTTGCCATTGATTTCAAGTCTGAACATGAGGAACTAAAGGAAGCCTTAGCTTTCGAAGATCTGAAACAATTTACGGAATCACTACAATCCCCTGCCCGTATTCTGATTATGATCAGTGCCGGAAAAGCCGTAGATCTGGTTGTACAGGAATTAATTCCTTTACTGGATAAAGGGAGTGTATTGATCGATGGTGGTAATTCTCATTATACAGATACCAACAGAAGGTTCCAGGAACTGGTAAAATACGGAATAGACTTTATCGGCTGTGGTATTTCTGGTGGTGAAGCCGGTGCTTTGTCAGGCCCTTCACTTATGCCCGGTGGCACAAACCATGCTTATCTCAAGGTACAGGCCCCTTTAGAGGCAATGGCAGCGCTGGATAATCATGGAAAACCCTGTTGCTCTTTAATCGGACCTGAAGGTAGTGGTCACTTTGTAAAAATGGTCCATAATGGAATTGAATATGCCGAAATGCAATTGCTTGCCGAATTGTATCATCTTCATAAATCTGCCGGCCTTAACAATGCGGAGATTGCAACCCTATTAAAAACGAAACTTTCAAGCGAACACAACAGTTATCTGCTTGAGATCACCCTGAAGATTCTGAATCACAAAGAAGGGAATCATTTCTTGCTGGATTTAATTCTGGACAAAGCCTCCAATAAAGGCACCGGAAACTGGGCGACGATCGCTGCGAGTGAATTAGGTGTGCCGGCAACTATGATCAGTGAGGCTCTCTTCGCACGCTATGTATCCTCCCTCAAAGCAGCACGAATCGATCTTTCAAATCGAATATTCCCGGAAAAACCAAAACAGGATGCAGATCTGTCATCCTCCTATAACGGTTATAAACTTGCCAGAATCTTAAACCATGTACAAGGATTCGAATTACTAAGAACTGCATCCGATCAATACAACTGGAACCTGAATACCGCAGAGATAGCCAGGATATGGACAAATGGGTGTATCATACGTTCTGATCTTATGGATACAGTAACGGTGACCTTAAAGAATGAGCCGAGATTATTGTACGCAGAAGACATAACCAACCGTATCGCTGAATACAAAAAGTCGCTACAGTCAACTTGCAAACTAGGGATCGATCTCCAGGTACCTCTGCCTTGCCATAGTGCTGCCCTGAACTATTTATATGGAATGACTACCAAAAATTTACCGGCAAATCTAATACAGGCACAACGGGATTATTTCGGGGCGCATACGTACTTGCGAATCGATGACCCGGAACAGAAACCTGTACATACATTATGGTACTAAATCTATACATCTATGATTGATTATCAGCTGCTTTTTGCCGTACTATGCGGTATTACCATCCTACTCCTTCTAATTATAAAATTTCGGTTTCATGCATTTCTGGCGTTGATGCTGGCTGGGATTGTCGTGGGATTGATTGCAGGAATGGATTCTAAATCGATCATCCTGACTATCCAGGAAGGAATGGGAAGTACACTGGGTTTTGTGGCAACTGTGGTCGGCCTTGGAGCGATGTTTGGAGCCATTCTTGAAAGTTCAGGAGGAGCCAGAGTTATCGCCGATCATTTCATACAAAAGTTAGGCGTTAAAAATGCTTCGCTCGCTATGGTATTATCGGGATTTATAATAGCGATTCCGGTATTCTTTGAGGTAGGATTCATTCTGATGGTTCCCGTGATCTACGCTATTCAAAAACGGACAGGTAAATCACTGCTTTTATATGCCATTCCACTGCTGTCAGGTCTTGCTGTCACTCATGCTTTTATTCCTCCGACACCCGGCCCGATTGCAGTAGCCGACATCATTGGCGTCGATCTGGGTACCGTTATCATTACCGGGTTAATCGCCGGGATTCCGGCGGCCCTATTGAGCGGTTTATACTTTGGAAAATATATCGGGAAAAAGATCATGATTGAAGTACCTTTTGAAATGAAAGCGGAAAAAGAAATCGACAATGGTACACTACCCGGATTCGGAATCGTAGCTTCGATCATTCTAATTCCTATGCTGCTAATCCTTGGAAATACATTTGTGAGCAGCGGACTGTTATCAGGGGTGCCTAAATTTCTTATTGATTTTCTTGATATTGCAGGTCATCCGTTCGGCGCCTTGATCATTGCAAATCTCATCGCTTGGTATGCCCTTGGTATCCGACGAAAATTCACGGCTAAACAATTGTTAGATATTACTTCGCAAGCTATGGCACCGGCCGGTCTCATTATACTGATCACTGGTGCTGGTGGGGTATTCAAACAATTCCTTATGAATACCGGCGCCGGAAAAATGCTTGCTGAAACATTGGCCGAGAGTGGATTTCCTATCGTTCTGTTCGCATTTATAATCGCTGCACTGGTGCGAGTGATCCAGGGCTCCGCGACCGTTGCCATGATCACAGCTGCCGGTATGGTTGCCCCAATTATTGAACCCGGAAGCATCTCGGCTTTCGGACTTGGATGCCTTGTAACTTCAATAGCTTCCGGAGCTTCCATTTTTTCACATGTAAACGATAGCGGATTCTGGTTGGTAAGCCAATATCTGGGCTTAACGGAGAAGCAGACTTTCGCATCCTGGAGTATGATGACTGTGATTCTGGCGATTACCGGACTAATCGCCTCTTTTCTGATGTTCTTATGGGCTTAAACAAAAAAAACACCGCAATTGCGGTGTTTCCTTTATCTATTTCACGAATTATTATTTCAATTCAAACTGAGCTGAACCTAATTCATTAAGGTTTTGATCATAAACTACAACCGTATAATTTCCTTCAGGGAAATCAGAACCCGGTTTGTTGATAAAGTCACATACATCCAGAACGGAGTTCTCATAGTAGAAACTTGAAGCCTTACTATAGGTAATGCTAACTGCCTCTGCTTCATCGGTAGCCTCTTTTGCAGCAACAGCACGCTCTCCCATAATGGTTCCGGAAGGATCAGAAACCTGAATGTAAAATTGTTTTGCACCCGGCTTCGCAATTCTGTTAGATGCTACAGTATAACAAATTCTTATCTTATCAGCTCTTCTGTTATTGGTTACGGTAACAAGTTTTCCACTGCTACGTTCTTTCACTGCTTCTACAGTAAATTTACTTAGTCCAAGAGCTGAACCACTCTCTACAACTTTAGCAAGCTGTGTGTTCTGTACCAATAAAGAATCGGTGAACATCGATTGTTCTTCCAAAGCAACTTTAGTACTATCGATCTCCATAGCAAGAAGCGTGTTCGACGTTCTTAGGGAATCATTCTGTGCAAGCAGGTATTCTCTTTCCTTGGTCAATTGACGAACTTGTCTTCTATATCTTGACAAGGCATCGATATCCGCTCTCATCGTCTTCACAGAATCAATGTAAGTAGCGATTTTATTTCTTGCTTCTACCAATTCTGCATTAGCGGCTTCACTATCAGAGATAGCACGATCATAATCTGATTTCAGATTATTGAGATCTTCAATTACCAAATCCTTTTCGCGATTAAGCTTTTTAGTGGTTTCCTGCTTATCACCATAAAGGGTGATCGTATAGATCAAAAGACCCACAAAGGCTACACCGAGTAGTCCTGCGATCACTTTTAAACTGTTATTACTTTTTGTCTCAGTCATAATTTGTTATTTATATTAATTTGGGTATCACAATTTAAACAAACTTTTTTAAATTGGCCTACGGTATTATATACGAGCGAAAACTATTTTTAGATTATTTTCGCATGCATTTAACAATAATTTAAATACAAATGCCCTCATTATTAACCACTTACACATTAAAGTCTGTACTTTCTCTGACAGAAAGCAAATCGGGAGAAAAAAAATTAGGGGAAATAGTGGAATTATTGAACCCTGATGACTCGTTGGAACACACTCTTGCTGATTCTCAGGCAAAATATGTGATGTTTGGTATCCCCGAGGATCTCGGCATTTTGGCTAACGAAGGTACAGAAGGCTCCAGAAATACCTGGGAAGCCACACTTAAGGCATTTGTAAACCTTCAGGGCAACAGTTTTATCAAGGCCCCCAAGGTACTTTTACTAGGCCATATGAATCTCAAAAAATACCTGGATGAGATCGATGCTCTCGATGGTAAGGATAAAACCGATGCCGCAGCAGACCTTACGGTCCAGCTGGATAAAGAAGTTACAAACTTGGTACACCAGATCGTTGCCAGCGGTAAAAAGCCAATCATCATCGGTGGTGGCCAGAATAATTCTTATGGTATCATCAAGGGTTCTTCCCTTGCTATGGGTGGCGCAATAAACGCGATTAATATCTCTCCGGTCGCCGGATTCAGAAAAAGAAATCATCGACATCATAAGAATGGATTCTCATATGCCTTTTATGAAGGTTTTCTCAACAGATATGCCTTATTCGGTATGCAGGAGAATCATGTTCCTAAAAAGGTGATCAAAAGGATTAAAAATGAAGATCGGATAAAAATCACAACGTATGAGGATCTTTTTATTCGAAGAGAGAAAGGTTTCGACTATGAGCTACTGGACATGACCGATTTCATCAAACCGAATGCCTTCGGGGTGGAGATAGCATTTAATGTTATCCCGATCGCTTCCCTTACCTCAAAGGCTGTTTCAGGATTTGATCTGGATACCGTTCGACACATGGTCTATAAGTTGTCTAAACCCAAAAATGCTATATATCTGCATATATCAGAAGCTCCTATCGATACAAATGATCAGATTTCTGCGGAAAGAACCGGGAATGCGATTGCAACCCTGATCTCTGATTTCATCAGAAAATAGCCGGTATCAAAAACAAAAAGAGGTAATACGTCGAAATTACATACAAAAAATACTACATTTTCAATACTAAATACCTGAATATTCGACTAAAATGCTATATTTGAAGGTAAAGAAACCCAAATTTTACCTAAATCTACTACCAATGATAACGCTAATTCAGGAAATAAACGTCCTTAGAATTACTTCATTGCTCTCTACAGGATTCATTATATGCCTTGTTATCCTGGGTGTTGCACTGTATCGCAATTTGAAGTTAAAAGCTGAAAACAATAAGCTCAAGGCTCGTTTAAGTACCACTGCAAAAATTTAAATCGGAACTTTCCATTTTACATCTTAATGGGATGTAAGAATCACCTGGTCAGTATTATTCTGTATTTTCAATAAAATACACGTCTTACCGTACCAAACATTTTCTTCTCCAGATTATAAGGTCGATCATTTTTCGTACTTTTAAGATAAAACGTTCCATTATGAAAATCATTTTACATTTATCGCTATTACTGATCTGTATTGGATTAAAGGCACAAATCGCTGAAGGTGATAAGATCGGTGACTTGCATATACAGCCTGTTTATCATGGTTCTCTGGCTCTCGAGTATTCCGGCAAGAGTATCTATATCGATCCGTATGGAGGGGCTGCCCTCTATGAATCACTGCCATCACCCGACATAATTCTTATCACAGACATTCACGGAGATCATTACGATACAGCGACATTGGAGGCTATCGATCCTGAAAATTCATTGATCATTGCGCCAAAAGCAGTCTATGATAAGATGAATGATACGATGAAAGAACAAACGGTAGTACTCAATAATGGCGATTCAAAAGACGCTGAAGGTATTACTATAAAAGCCATCCCCATGTATAATCTTCCGGAAGCGGATGATGCACCTCATGTAAAAGGACGCGGAAATGGTTATGTGTTAACCTTAGGGAAAACCACTGTCTATATAAGTGGTGACACAGAAGGTATTCCTGAAATGAGAAACCTGAAGGGTATCGATATAGCCTTTGTTTGCATGAACCTTCCCTATACGATGGATGTCGATCAGGCGGCTGATGCCGTACTTGAATTCAAGCCTGGAATTGTCTATCCCTATCATTATCGCGGGAGACCGGATATGAGTGATGTAGCGACCTTTAAAAAAATAGTCAATGACAACGACCCAAACATCGAGGTCCGTTTGAAAGATTGGTATCCAAAATCTTAAATAAAAAAAGCCGTGACTGAATCACGGCTTTTTAATTTAGTCTCTGATGAGCTTTTTATATTTAATACGTTTCGGAGTAACATCAATTCCCAAACGTTTTTTCTTGTTCTCTTCATAGTCTGAAAATCCTCCTTCGAAGAAATATACCTGAGAATCTCCTTCAAAGGCAAGAATGTGTGTACAAACACGATCCAGAAACCAACGATCGTGTGAAATGATCACCGCACATCCGGCAAAATTTTCGAGACCTTCTTCTAAAGCACGAAGTGTATTTACATCCAGGTCATTGGTGGGCTCATCCAGCAATAATACATTGCCCTCTTCTTTAAGGGTCATAGCAAGATGCAGACGGTTACGCTCCCCACCTGAAAGGGTTTTAACTTTCTTATTCTGCTCACTACCAGAGAAATTAAATCGACTCAAATAAGCTCTGGAATTCACCTGGCGGCCACCCATCATCACGAGTTCCTGTCCGTCGGAGAAGTTCTCCCAGATAGACTTTTCGGTATCGATATTTTTATGCGTCTGATCCACATAAGCGATCTTCACCGTATCCCCAACTTCGAAGCTTCCCTTATCGGCTTCCACCTCATCCATGATCATTCTGAAAATAGTACTTTTACCGGCTCCGTTAGGACCTATAATACCAACGATACCTGCCTGAGGAAGATTGAAGTTCAGATCTTCATATAATAATTTATCCTCAAATGCCTTTGCCACATGTTTCGCTTCGATCACATTCGTTCCTAAACGCGGACCATTCGGGATATAAATTTCAAGTTTCTCATCCAATTTTTTCTGATCCTCGCTTAATAATTTATCGTAATTGTTCAAACGAGCCTTTTGCTTTGACTGTCTCCCTTTTGGTGCCATTCGAACCCATTCCAATTCACGTTCCAGCGTTTTCTGACGTTTAGAGGCCTGCTTCTGTTCCTGAGCCAAACGCTTGGATTTCTGATCGAGCCAGGAAGAATAGTTTCCTTTCCAGGGAATTCCCTCCCCTCTGTCCAGTTCAAGAATCCATCCGGCAACATTATCAAGAAAATAACGATCGTGAGTTACCGCGATCACTGTTCCTTTATATTGCTGAAGATGTTGTTCCAACCATAATACGGATTCTGCATCCAGGTGGTTGGTAGGCTCATCCAGTAAAAGTATATCCGGCTGTTTCAATAACAATCGGCATAATGCAACTCTACGGCGTTCACCACCGGATAATACACTGATAGGTGTATCCGGTTCTGGCGTACGCAAAGCGTCCATAGCCACTTCCAGTTTGTTATCCAGTTCCCATGCATTTGTCGCATCGATCTTATCCTGAAGTTCAGCCTGACGGTCCATAAGTTTTTGCATTTTATCTGCATCTTCATAAACCTCCGGCAATCCGAACATATCATTGATCTTATTGTATTCATCCAGGATATCTACGATCTCGGAAACCCCTTCTTTGACAATCTCTATAACCGTTTTGGATTCATCAAGCCGAGGTTCCTGAGCCAGATACCCTACAGAATACCCCGGAGAGAAAACCACATCACCCTGATAATTCTTTTCTTCCCCTGCAATGATTCGGAGTAACGTTGATTTACCGGATCCGTTCAAACCCAGGATTCCAATCTTTGCTCCATAAAAGAAACTCAGATAGATATCCTTCAGAACCTGTTTATTGGTATTTGGAAAAGTTTTGGATACTCCCGACATCGAGAATATCACTTTCTTATCATCTGACATACACTTAAATTTAAATTTTAAATTTCAACTTAACGATATTAAACCCTGCCTTTCAGCGCATTAAAAACCCATGCGATGGCAAAAAAACCAATACCTACGGCAGCGAAACCATATCCGGCAACCTCGGTATATCTGAAAGCGCCCATAGCGATCAATCCGATTCCCACTATTATCATAATCCATGTGGCCCAGGCCAACACCGTATTTTTATTCATTCCCATTAGCAGTAATTTTTGTTCAGGCGTATATAAATATTTCTGCCTGCAAATATGCTACAATTTAAGGAAATAATGTCGATTTAATTCCCTGTTGATTTTGTATTTTAGCCCGGAACACCAGTATTTAAAGGTAATGTTAAACAGGGTTCTTTACGGCCGTGTTACCTTTTCGCTGCCATTTATACGAAAACCAGCAAGATGGATATCAATTTCAATAAGAACGAAGACGCCAATAAACTATTAGTATCCGACCTAAAGACCCGATTTGCCAAAGTCAGAAAAGGTGGCGGAGATAAAAGGATCGAAAAACAACATCAGCAAGGAAAATTAACTGCCAGAGAAAGAATCGACTTCCTGCTCGATCAGGGAAGTAAACAGATCGAGATCGGTGCATTTGCCGGAGATGAAATGTATAAGGAGCATGGTGGTTGCCCTTCCGGAGGCGTTGTGGTGGTCATCGGATATATCAAAGGCAGGCAATGTGTAGTGGTCGCGAATGACGCAACGGTAAAGGCAGGTGCCTGGTTCCCGATCACCGGTAAAAAAAATCTTCGAGCTCAGGAAATCGCTATGGAAAACCGGTTGCCTATCATTTACCTGGTTGACAGTGCCGGCGTTTACCTCCCAATGCAGGATGAGATCTTCCCCGATAAAGAGCATTTCGGCCGAATTTTCAGAAACAACGCCCGAATGAGCAGTATGGGAATAACTCAGATCGCTGCAGTAATGGGCAGCTGTGTAGCTGGGGGTGCTTATTTGCCGATTATGAGTGATGAAGCGCTAATCGTCGATAAAACCGGTAGTATCTTTCTGGCTGGTAGCTATCTTGTAAAAGCAGCCATCGGTGAAGTAATCGACAATGAAACACTCGGCGGTGCAACTACTCATTGTGAGATCAGTGGGGTTACCGATTATAAATCTAAAGATGATAAAGATGCGCTGGACACGATCCGAAATATTATCGATAAGATCGGAATGTCTGAGGATGCAGGCTTTAATCGTATAAAACCCACCAAACCTTTAAAAGAGGTTCAGGATGTATACGGAATCCTTCCAAAGAATAGAACCGAACAATATGACATGAAGGAGATCATCGAACGACTGGTCGATAATTCTGAATATGAAGAATACAAAGCAGAGTACGGTCAAACCATCATTACCGCCTATGCCCGTATCGATGGATGGGCCGTAGGAATTGTAGCCAATCAGCGAAAAGTGGTAAAAACCAAAAAAGGAGAAATGCAATTCGGTGGAGTGATCTATTCGGATTCTGCGGATAAAGCCACCCGATTTATTGCGAACTGCAATCAGAAAAAAATTCCCCTGCTTTTTTTACAGGATGTCACCGGCTTTATGGTGGGCAGTAAATCAGAGCACGGTGGAATCATTAAGGATGGCGCAAAGATGGTAAATGCAGTAAGTAACTCGGTCGTTCCAAAATTTACCGTAATTATTGGGAATTCATATGGTGCAGGTAACTATGCGATGTGTGGTAAAGCATATGACCCCAGACTTATTATTGCATGGCCTAGTGCCCAGCTTGCTGTTATGGGAGGCGCTCAGGCAGCCAAAGTTTTACTGCAGATCGAAACTGCTTCTCTAAAGAAAAAAGGTATTGAAATTTCCAAAGAGAAGGAGGAAGAACTATTCAATAGTATCAAGACCAAATACGACGACCAGGTATCTCCTTATTATGCAGCTGCGCGGTTATGGACCGATGCGGTTATCGATCCTGTAGAAACCAGAAAATGGGTCAGTATGGGTATCGAGGCAGCGAACCACGCTCCGATCACTGAACGCTATAATCCAGGGGTAATACAAACCTAGTATTTATAAATGCGTAAAATTCAAGGTTAATATTTTATCAAATCCTTAATTTTAAGTAACTTATACTATTAAATCTTAAAATTATGGGAACTGTAAAAAATCTTAATAAGTGGGCGAATGCTCATACTTATTACCCACTTGATCTTTTGAGAATAGCGCTGGGAGTGTTCCTTTTTATACAGGGAACTAAATTCCTTGCCAACAGCCAATATCTCGTTGATCTGATCAAGCCTATGCAAAATATGGCAGGTTCAATGATGATGATACATTATGTAGCTCCTGCTCACCTGGTAGGTGGAATTCTTATTGCCTTCGGGTTACTAACACGGTGGTCTGTAATTGCACAACTCCCTATTCTACTGGGAGCGGTTATCATAAATTTCACCGGAGAGATGCACACGGGAAATCTCATCATGGCTTCTCTGACACTAGTGGTTTGTATTTTCTTCCTGTTTTATGGAAGTGGCAAGCATTCTGCAGACTATTATTTCAAAATGCAACAGTGAATTCGATTTAAAATAAAAAAGCCGCTCGTGAAAGGCGGCTTTTTTTTATTTATTTTTTTCCGTTGAGTATACTTTCAATAGTACTCGAACGAATCACCTTTGCGTTCTCAGTTTCATCAAAGCTTTCACTGAAAAATATATCCTTCGGCAATTCATATTTATCAAGTGATTTGATTTTTGATATTCTTTCTTCAAAATCCTGTTTCTCAGATTCAGATCCTTCGATCACCAACACCATCTTCTCTCCAAGTTTCTCATCGGGAATACCATAAACAAAATATCTTCGGTTGATATACTCCGCCAACTTATCCTCAATCTGTTCAGGAATCAGTTTAATCCCTCCGGAATTGATCACATTATCATACCTGCCAAGCCAGTCAAAGGCATCCTCTGCCACTAAATGAACGATATCGTTGGTAACAATGGTCTCATTGGAAATATTCGGTGCATCGATGATCAGACAATTGCGTTCATCAACAGAAATCGTAATATTGGGAAGCACTCTGAAATGTGCATTACGCAAGGCTGTGGTACTGCGAAAGTTATTGAGTTGCTTTGCCGCAATATGAGTTACCGTTTCTGTCATTCCATAGGTCTCAAAGGTCAGGGTTTTCCGATCCTGAAGGCCTTCGATCAATTCTTTACTCACTGGAGCCCCTCCAACTATAATCTTTTTGATCTGGTCGAGTTTACCCAGTGAATTCATCACTTGAAGCGGTATCATGGCCGAAAAATCATACTCCCGTGAAATATTCGCTAAAGGATTTAAAGAAGGTTCTATAAGGTCTATTTCGAGCCCGAGGATCATTGCACGAACCAACATCATCTTACCTGCGATGAATCGGGCAGGCAGACAATGTAATGCGCTATCACCGACGGAAATTCCAAAAAAATCACCGGATGCGATGGCAGAATTTACCATATGCTGCTTATGAAGGTCGATCGATTTAGGCTCACCTGTCGAACCTGAAGTCTTAACCCTTACATAATCACCATCATCCAGCCAATCCATAAGAAACTCTCCGATCGACTTTTCAAATGATTTTCCTTCCTTTACAAAACTGTACGCAACCTCTTTAAGGTCTTCTCTGTCATAATAATTTCCGTTAAGACGGAACCTGTTATGAATGTTCTCAAATGTAGGATTCATGACGTAAAGGTACGTCATCCAATGAATTATTAAAAGGAATCTCTTGCTATAAAACCGAATTTTCCTGAGAGGGCGCTACTGCATTTTCTTCTACTGGCGGAATTACCGGCCCTGCAAGTTTGTACTTCCAGTTTGACCAGCGATACTTCTTTGCAAAAATAAGGATCAACAAAGGAAAGACCACAAAAACAGGAACCAACACATCATATCCCATTTCCGGTTTGGAAACATCCTTTAATACCGAAGGAGTTTGAAATGCAGTCCACTGTGCTGTCAACAGTAATGCTGAGATCAGGTTATTTGCCGCATGAAAACCCAACGCCAGTTCTAATCCTTCATCCATCAGCGTAATGATTCCCAGAAAGAAACCTGTACCGATATAATAGACGAGAATACCGTACCCTAGTTTTGCCACCTCCGGATTCCCGATATGCATCATACCAAAAAGTACCGAAGTAAAAATCAGGGGAAACAGTTTACTCTTATAGTTTACCCCGATCCCCTGCATGAGATATCCCCGAAATAGATACTCCTCAAAACTGGTCTGTAATGGTATCAATGCTACTCCGATCAACAGCAACCAAAGAAAGGGTTCTAACTGAAAATTCCAGACATAATCTTCCGGATTCAGATAGTAATCGAGAAAAATCAATCCAGAAGTAATGATCCCCCATAGCGAAAAGGCAAAGAAGATCCTTTTCCAGTCCACTTTTTTTCGGGAAGTGGTAAGACTGCGTATAGATTGCTTATGTATAAACTTAACCCAGAGAAACAAGATTCCCAAGCCGATTGCCAACGGAGCCAGTAATTCTACCAGCACACTGATTTCTCCTCGCTGCGCTATCTGAGTCTCCATCATCGATTCAACGTCAATATTCAATAAAAGAATCGCCAGATAATTGAGTGCCATCAGTCCGAAGAATCCAAGTGGGATAAAAATATATCTCCATACCTCGTGTTTACTTTTAAAAGCTTGTTCTATATACATATATGTTCAGTTAATTCTTTGCAATTTTCTTTAAAACAGAATCAATATTCCAGTTACGTCCGGGATTAATTCTTAAAAAGCCCTCCTGAACCACCAGTGGGGCCTCTATATTATTCGTATATAATCCTCCGGTACCCAACCCTTGTGGCATATCGCTATTCAGCGTATAGGTCCATTGAGCAATGGCATTAAGGCCAATATTACTTTCCAGGGCACTGGTAATCCACCACCCCGCTCCTACCGCTTCAGCGAGTCTGATCCATTCTTCCGAATCGCGGTAGCCTCCTACCAGGGAAGGCTTGAGAATGATATATTGCGGTTTAATCATTTGTAGTAAATCCCGTCGTTTTGTTACAGTTTGCACGCCGATCAGCTCCTCATCTAACGCAACGGGTAAAGGGGTATTAGCACAGACTTTGCACATCAATTCCGGGTTTCCGGCTTTAACAGGCTGTTCGATGGAATGCAGATGATACTTACTCAGTGCCTCCAGCCTGGACATTACGACATCAGCGCCAAAAGCTCCGTTCGCATCTACTCTGATCTCAATGTCGTCAGGAGAGAATTTTTTTCGGATACTACTGATCAGATGCAATTCAGTCTCAAAATCAATGGCACCGATCTTCAGTTTGATGCAATCAAATCCGGAATTGAGCTTTTCACGAATCTGTCGTTCCATAAAATCAGCCTTTCCCATCCATATGAGTCCGTTGATTGGAATCGCTGATTGGCCAGAGGTGAATTCTGAAGGAAAAAGTTGAAAACAATCTATTGATCGAAGTGAAAGAAAGGCCTGTTCCAGGCCGAACCGTATCGAAGGAAACTCTTCTAATTCGTCATATAACTTTTCTTCTCCAAGTTCTATATGCTCACATACCCAGGACAATTTATCTTCATAATCCGGACGGTCATCATAACTCAGGGTACGAAGAATTCCGCATTCACCGATACCGGTTCTTTCCTGATCTTGCAAAATGATGAACCAGGTTTCCTTTTCTGTTAAAATTCCCCGGGAAGTTCCGCTGGCTTGCTTAAACTGAAGTATGTATCGATGGCAGGATGCTTTCATCAAAGTTCGATGTTCTCACCTATTTCCAACAACATTAGATCCTTCCCTTTATCATAAAAGCTTTTCTTTGCTTCTTCATGATCGATCTCGATATATCCAAAGGTATCATAATGATAGCCCAGTACCTTGTCACACTGCACAAAATCTGAAGCGATGATCGCATCCTTAATCCCCATGGTGAAATTATCACCGATCGGTAATACGACAAGATCGAGTTGTGTATGCATCGGTATCAGTTTCATGTCCATTGTAAGGGCAGTATCCCCTGCGATATAAAGGTTCTTATGTTCCCCTTCCAATACAAATCCTCCGGGTTGTCCTCCATAAGTTCCGTCAGGAAAGGAAGAAGAATGGTGGGCGATCACATATTTTAGCATTCCGAATTCAAAATCCCAGCTTCCTCCATGATTCATCGGGTGCGCTTCAAACCCTTTTTGAGAATAATAGGTAGCTATCTCCGCATTTGATATGATCACAGCTCCGGTGTTCTTAGCGATAAGTTCCACATCCGCAATATGGTCGCCATGAGCATGTGTAATCAGAATATAGTCGGCTTTAAGGGAATTCACATCGATATGACCTGCTTTGGGATTGGGTGTGATAAAAGGATCGACAAGTATATGTACATCATTGACAGCTATCCCTAAAGCTGCATGTCCGTAAAAAGTAATTTTCATTATGTGGAAATTTGTGAATTTGTACTACTAAAAGTACAAATTTAACTAAAATTGAACCAGAATCGAACACCTTTTACATCTCTGTCGATCTGAAGTTTTGAACGCAATTGATTAGCAAGCCTATTGATCAGGTTTAACCCCATCGATCCTGTCGACACTGTTTCAAAATCATCCGGAAGTCCTATTCCATCATCGCTATACTCGAAAGCCACATGTTCTCCTTCATCGGTCAGCTTGATCTTAATATGTCCTGATTTAGTCTCTGTAAATGCATATTTAAAGGAATTGGACACCAATTCGTTCAGTATTAATCCAATCGGAATCGCTCGGTCAACATCCAACTGAGTGCCTTTAGCGTCGATGATAATATTTACTTTGGCATCATCCTTTTTATAAACCGATTGAATACTCGCGATGAGAGATTCTATATATTCCTGCATCTCGATTACCGACAAATCTTCATTCTGATAAAGTTTCTGATGTATAAGTGCCATCGCCTTTACCCTGCTCTGCCCCTCTTCCAGGGCATTGATAGCGGCCCTGCTGCGAGTATTTTTTGCCTGCAGGCTAAGCAAACTCGATACCATCTGCAAATTATTCTTCACACGATGATGGATCTCCTTTAGGAGTGAATCTTTTTCGGTAAGCGAATTCTCAATGATACGTTTTTGATTTTCGATCAATCGCTTATTCTTTATACTTTTTACATAAGCGATGATCAATGCGAATACGCAAAGTACGCTGAACACCAAGGCTACGATACTCAGATAGATCGTCTTCTCCCTTTCCAGAATTTCCGACCTGTTTCTTTCAAGATCAAGACGTTGTTG
Organism: Robertkochia solimangrovi; assembly: GCF_007279655.1. Taxonomy (GTDB): domain Bacteria; phylum Bacteroidota; class Bacteroidia; order Flavobacteriales; family Flavobacteriaceae; genus Robertkochia; species Robertkochia solimangrovi. The sequence goes on from NZ_QKWN01000002.1 coordinate 599,678, forward strand.
TTCAAGTTTTCTCTTCGTCTGAACATCGATATCGAAAGCGACCAGTTGACCCAGCAATTGTTTCCTCATATCGCTATACTCGATCGAATCTTTGGTCTTCATATAACTGTTCAAAAAGAAAGTCGCTGAATCCGGTTTGTTCTCTTTAAGATATAATTTGGCTTTAATCCTATTGTAATTTACCAAATGCAGGTACGGATTCTTATAGGTCAGGTCAATACTGTCGAGATAGGTTCTGGCCAGTTCCGGACTATTGGTATTCAGATAACATTCTGCAAGATTTGACCAATAATTAACGGTCGCGGTAGAGAATTTACCTTTATCGAATTTTTTACTGGCGGAAATGCCGGCTTCTATATAGGGTATCGCCTCTTCATATTTCCCCTGATCCATTTTACATTTACCCATATTCCCAAGGATACTGCCTTTCAGGTTTACGGCCTTGCGAAATTCCTTTTCAGAAATAACACCTTCCTGCCCTATAAACGTTTCGACGAATTCGAGTCCGGTCACATATTCTTTATATGCACTGTAAACGGAACCATCTTTTCTGAGAAAAGTTCCCTTATCATTATGAAAAACAGCCTTTTCGAGCAACGTGCCTTCGGTTTCCAGTTCATGATATACCATACCATAATCCATCAGTGCGTGACGGTACAAGCCGAGATTGGAATAAATATCATACAACACAACCTGTTCCCCGGAATTCTTTAATTCCTTACGTATCTCCAATTGTTTATTAAAGAACTGTAACGCAGCATATACCTTATCGGCATTATGTAATAATCTGATCTTTACTTTATGATCGAGCTGGGATTTCTTTTGCAGTAATTCTTCGACGAGCAAGGCTGCATTCTCATAATCACCGAGATCATAATAAACAGTTACCATCATCGTTTGGTAGCGTTGTTTATCGTATACATCGGAAGATTGCTCTGAGTCTTTGATCAGATTCCTGATCAATTCCTGCCATCGGTAAGCGGACGCTGTTGCATAGCGGTCACTGTCGGCATAAAAATATTCGAATCGCTGTTCTGCGGTAGTGATGAGCTTGAACTGATGCAACCTGCTGTTCACCTCCTGACTAACCTGCGGATAGAGGGTAAATAGCATAAAGCATATAATTCCAGGCAAAAGGTATTGCCGTGTAAAGTTCAAATATCGCATCTATCGTATTCCTTGTTTATCCGGAATCTATTATTGAAAACCAGAAATTATAGTTAAAAAAGCCTAAATTTTCATTTAGGCTTTTCCCGGATTACATATAATTATGCAATTCATCAGGATGCATTAATTACATGATTAACATCTTAACAGCGGGATAAACATAAATGAATTGCACAAAAGAACTAAATTTATGTTGTATACACCAGTCTTAATGTTGTGAATTGTGTGATTTTGTTCTCCTACAAAATCGTAAACAGATACTTACAATTATGTAAGATAAATTACCCAGAGGTTATAAGGTAATTTTTAAATCAAAAATATAACTGATTCATTTCGAGTATATGCATAAAAAAAAACGAGCCTTAAGGGGTATCCAGAAAACTCGTTTTGGGGCATCATTATGAAACAAGTTGTTAATGCTATCAATCAACTTTTTAATCAACACCTCTAACTTACTGTATTAAACTGAAAGCATCAAACCATTGTTGTGAAAGTACCTACTTCTGTTGTTAAGTCGTTGAGTCCTGTTGAAAAGGAAGAATTCATAGGAATAATCGTAAAAAAAGGATTTGTATTGTACAGGAATTAAAAGTTTGGCGAAGGGTAAGCAGAACCGGTGTGATATAACTCGGTAATTTTGCATCTTTGCAGAAATATATGTGGAAGTATTATGAGAATTGATATCATAACCGTTTTACCTGAATTGATGAAAAGTCCTTTCGAAGCTTCGATATTACAGCGAGCGATCACTAAAGGTCATGTGGAAGTTCATTTTCATAATCTCCGTGATTATGCTTCGAATGCCTATAAGACTGTTGATGATTATCAATTCGGAGGTGGTGCTGGCATGGTCATGATGATCGAGCCCATCGATAAGTGTATCTCCGACTTAAAATCTGAACGGGATTACGATGAGATCATCTATATGACTCCTGATGGTGAAACTCTGAAACAAGGTATTGCCAATGAATTATCACTCAAGGATAACATCATAATTCTATGCGGTCATTATAAAGGTGTAGACCAACGGGTCAGAGATATGTTCGTTACACGAGAAATATCGATTGGAGATTATGTACTATCCGGAGGTGAACTGGGTGCTGCTGTTTTATGTGATGCGGTGATCCGATTGATTCCCGGGGTTCTAAATGATGAAACTTCTGCCCTCACCGATTCTTTCCAGGACAACCTTCTTGCACCACCGGTCTATACAAGGCCGGCAGAATATAAAGGAGCGAAAGTACCTGACATTTTGCTAAGCGGGAACTTTGCCAAAATCGAAAAATGGCGTGAAGACCAGGCCTTTGAAAGAACAAAATTGAGAAGACCTGACTTGCTAGATGAATAAATTTCAGATAATTATTGTAAATTATTAAGAAATAATTATTTTTGCACTCAATTTCAGATTAACCTCTGGCGAGAATCGTGAATGTTGATTTGATGGAATCTAATTTTAATAGCAAAATGGAAGCTTTAGTAAAATTTGTTCAGGACGAATTTATCACAAAAAATGAATTTCCTGAATTTTCCGCTGGAGATACGATCACCGTTTATTACGAAATTAAAGAGGGTGAAAAAACTCGTACTCAGTTTTTTAGAGGGGTTGTAATTCAAAGAAGAGGTACAGGTGCTTCTGAGACATTCACAATCAGAAAAATGTCAGGTACTGTAGGTGTAGAAAGAATCTTCCCTATAAACATGCCTGCATTACAGAAAATAGAGATCAACAAACGCGGTAAAGTGCGTAGAGCAAGAATTTTCTACTTCAGAGGACTTACCGGGAAAAAAGCGAGAATCAAAGAGTTTCGAAAATAAACCGCTTTTTAAAGGAAATATATCAGAAGCCCGTCGGAATCGACGGGCTTTTTTATTTATCAACAATTGTTCATAACCAATGTGCATAAACTGTTGATTATTAATATGTTAAATTTTTAGCTTACCGGTATTAATTTAGTATCTTTGGTATTACACTTTAAAGAAGTTCTTTACATTAATAATTACTTTAATTAAGCCTCGAAGAATAACTGCTACTTTCCGTAGTAAAGGATTCAACAGGAAGTTTGAATCAGACACTTAAAACGTGTAGGGTCAGTGCCGAAATTTTCATTTTCGATAGAAAAAGATCAAAGTAGGAAATTAAAAGTAATTGGAAACATCAGAGTTAGGTCTCAGTGAAGTATTGAGAAAACTCACCATAAGATGTTTCATTTTGGAAATACAACTATTAAGTTGGATTGGTTTTAATCAAGGATTAAAAAAATTTAATAACGTATTTCCGAGAAAGCCATATCATAACATTTATTGTAATGATATGGCTTTTATTTTTTATAACACTTTTACCGACATTTGAGAACTATTATATTACCCAAAAATCTTATTAAATCGTATATTTGCCAAGTTTAACTAAAAAATAGTTCCCTTTATAAATGTCACAAAATCCAAAAATTTTTTATACGAAAACCGATGAAGCCCCTGCATTGGCTACTTACTCATGGTTATCCATTGTAAAGGCTTATATCGCTTCTTCCAAAATTGATATTGAAACAAAAGACATCTCGTTAGCCGCCAGGATCCTGGCTGTATTTCCAGACAAGTTAAATCCGGAGCAAATCGTTCCTAACGATCTTAAAGAACTCGGAGAGCTTGCTAAAAAACCTGAGGCTAATATTATTAAACTTCCAAATATCAGTGCATCCATCCCTCAGCTGGAAGATGCTATTGAAGAATTGCAGTCAAAAGGTTTTCCGCTGCCAGATTATCCCCACGAACCAAAAACTGATGATGAAAAGGACATAAAAGCCCGATACGACAGTGTAAAAGGTAGTGCGGTGAATCCGGTGCTTCGTGAAGGTAACTCTGACCGACGCGCTCCTAAAGCAGTAAAAAATTACGCCAAAAAGAATCCTCATTCCATGGGTGAATGGAAATCAGATTCCAAATCTCATGTGGCGACTATGGATCATGGTGATTTCTGTCATACTGAAAAATCAGTTACCGTTGATAAAGCTCAACAGGTAGATATCGTCTTCCAAAAGGAAGATGGTAGCAGTGAAATCCTGAAAAAAAATATCGCTCTACTGGATGGTGAAGTTATCGATGCTTCTGTGATGAGCAAAAAAGCGCTGATCGAATTTCTGGATGCTCAGGTGAAGGATGCCAAAGAACAGAACATTCTTTTCTCCATTCATATGAAAGCTACCATGATGAAGGTTTCCGATCCTATCATCTTCGGTTATGCCGTTAAAACTTATTTCAAAGAACTCTTTGAAAAATATGCTGCAGATTTCAATGCCCTTAAGGTAAATCCTAATAATGGACTTGGTGATCTGCTGGAAAAGGTACAATCACTTCCGGAAGCTAAAAAGAATGAAATTCTTGCTGATCTTCATGCGTTGATTGAAAAGAAACCTGATCTGGCTATGGTAAATTCCGACAAAGGAATAACCAACCTCCATGTTCCCAGTGATGTGATCATCGACGCCTCTATGCCTGCCATGATCAGAAATTCAGGTCAAATGTGGAACGCAGAAGGTAAGAGTCAGGATACAAAAGCAGTAATACCAGACAGTAGCTACTCAGGAGTTTATGAGGCAACGATCGAGTTCTGCAAGACGCATGGTGCTTTTGACCCTACCACCATGGGAACAGTACCGAATATCGGACTGATGGCGCAAAAAGCTGAAGAATACGGTTCCCACGATAAGACATTTGAAATATCAGGAAACGGATCTGTACAGGTTATCTCCGATAATGGAACCGTACTAATCGAGCATAAAGTAGAGGATGGTGACATCTGGAGAATGTGCCAGGTAAAGGATCTGCCTGTTCAGGATTGGATCAAATTAGCTGTAAACAGAGCTAAAGAAACCGGAATTCCGGCGGTATTCTGGCTTGATAAGAATCGTGCACATGATGCCGAACTGATCAAAAAAGTAAATAAATATTTGCCACAGTACGACACTACAGGTGCTGATATTAAGATCATGTCACCTGTTGATGCAACGAAATATACCCTTGAACGTATCAAGGACGGACTCGACACTATTTCTGTTACCGGAAATGTATTGAGAGATTACCTGACTGACCTCTTCCCTATTCTTGAAGTTGGTACCAGTGCAAAAATGCTATCTATCGTTCCATTGATGAACGGTGGAGGTTTGTTCGAAACCGGTGCTGGTGGATCAGCACCTAAACACGTTGAACAATTCCTGGAAGAAGGACACCTAAGATGGGATTCTCTTGGAGAATTTCTTGCATTAGCGGTTTCTCTTGAACATTTTGGTAAAACCAATAACAATCCGAAAGCGATCGTTTTGGCTGAAACCCTTGATGAAGCAACCGGGAAATTCCTGGAAAATGACAAATCTCCTTCTCGTAAGGTAGGTGAACTCGATACAAGGGGAAGTCATTTCTATCTCGGACTTTATTGGTCACAGGCTCTTGCGTCTCAGGACAAGGATCAGGAACTGAAAAAGACGTTCACTCCTATTGCTGAACAACTCACTGCGAAAGAAGAAACGATTGTTTCTGAACTCAATGGAGCACAGGGTCACCCTGAAAATATCGGTGGATATTATCTGCCAGATCCGGCTCTGACCTCTAAGGCTATGAGACCGAGTACTACCTTTAATTCTATTTTAGCTGAACTAGGCTAATATTTTGATAAACAATTACTTAAAAAAGACTGTCGATCCCGGCAGTCTTTTTTATTTTAGCTTTATGAACTAGAGAATTCTACCTAACTTTAAGGAAATTTTTCCTTGTATGGTTCAACGATTTAAAGCGCTAACGCTTCTTTTCCTCGTCTTCCTCACCGGAATATTGCATGCGCAGCAATCATTCACGCTGAGTGGAAAGGTATGGGAAGCTAAAAGTAATGAATCCGTTATTGGGGCCAATATTATCATCAAAGAATTACAAACCGGTACTTCCACCAACGAATACGGTTTTTACTCCATCACGCTCCCCAAGGGAACATACACCCTCATTTTTAGCTCCCTCGGATACAAGAATAGCGTTCAAACTGTCGATCTTAATTCGAACATGAAACTTAATATGCCCCTGGAAGAGGATACCGAAGAGCTTGAAGCTGTGGAAATCTCAGGCACGAATACCAATCTGGACATACGCTCCCCACAAATGAGTGTAAATACAATGACCGTAAAAAGTATTAAACAGATTCCAGTGGTTCTGGGTGAAGCCGATGTAATCAAATCCTTACTCCTGTTACCAGGAGTTTCTTCGGGAGGTGAAGCTTCTTCAGGTTTCAATGTCAGAGGAGGTGCGGCAGACCAAAACCTGATTCTGCTGGATGAAGCCAATATCTTTAACTCTTCGCACTTGTTCGGCCTTTACTCGGTATTTAACCCCGACGCGATAAAAGATGTAAAACTCTACAAAGGCGGTATTCCTGCCCGGTATGGAGGTAGGGTCTCTTCTGTTCTGGACATCTATCAGAAGGAAGGGAATACCCGTGAATTTCATATGAATGGTGGAATCGGGGCCGTAGCCAGCAGAATTCTAATGGAGGGCCCGATCATTAAAGACCGAACTTCCTTCCTTATCGGAGGACGAGCCTCTTATGTACACCTTTTGCTACCACTTTTCGATGTAGATAATTCCGCAAATTTCTATGATCTTAATGCAAAGATCAGTCATCGTATCAATGAGAACAATAATATCTATTTTTCGGGGTATTTTGGCAGAGACAAGTTCAAGGTCAACGAGAGTTTTGTAAACACCTATGGCAATGCGGTTTTGAATTTCCGATGGAATCACTTGTTTTCGGACCGGTTATTCTCCAATTTTTCACTGATCTATTCTGATTATGATTATGGACTCAAACTTGATTTCGTAGGCTTCAACTGGAAGTCAGGTATTCAGAATATGAATCTCAAATATGATTTGAAACATTACCTTACTCAAAATCTACAAGTCAATTACGGAGTTAATAACATCTATTATATCTTCAATCCGGGTAAGATCACTCCTACCGGTTCCGGTTCCGGCATCATCGAGGATCAACTGGTTAAGAAATATGCCAATGAGCTCGCGGTTTATATCGATATCGAGCATGAAGTAACTAAAAATCTCACCTTACAATACGGGCTACGTTATAGTCATTTTACCAGATTAGGCCAGGATGAGATCTCAGTTTATGAAGACAATAACCCGGTATTTTATAACCCCCTACTTCAGATCTATCAACAATCTCTACCTATCGAAACGAGGTATCCCGGACGTGGAAAATCACTTGCTACGTATGATAACTTTGAACCAAGATTTTCATTTTCCTTATTGTTAAATGAATTCTCTTCCATAAAGGGTAGCTATACCAGGCTCGCACAATACCTCCATCTGTTATCGAATACAAGTTCTCCTACGCCTTTGGATGTATGGACTCCCAGTGGTCCGTTTATAAAACCTCAATTAATGGATCAGTTTGCGTTCGGATATTTCAGGGAGATAAATAATTCTCCGTATACAATTGAATCGGAGGTTTATTATAAAAAACTAAAAAACAGGATCGACTATATAGATGGTGCACAACTGATCGCTAATGAATACATCGAACGCAGCATTCTAAATGGTCGTGCCAGAGCTTATGGTTTAGAATTCATGCTTAAAAAGAACGAAGGTAAATTCACAGGCTGGCTCTCTTATACACTTTCAAAATCTGAACAGCAAACTCCCGGAAGAGGAACCGTAACCTATAATGGTTATACGGCAGAAGAAACCGGAATAAACAATGGAGAATGGTATAATACCCCCTATGACAAAACTCATGATATTGCGTTTTTCGGAAACTATCAATGGAATGAAAAATGGACCTTAAACGGTAATTTCATCTTTCAAACAGGACAACCCACGAATTATCCTATAGGTCAATTCGAATTCGAAGGACTGGTAGTCCCCTATTATGGGATCAGAAATCAGGAAAGACTACCCACTTATCATCGTCTGGATATTTCGGTAATATACAAACCAAAACATCGTCCAGACAAGAAATGGGAGTCGGAATGGGTTTTCAGTATTTATAATGTCTATAATCGCAGAAATGCCGCTTCCATTAATTTCAGACGAAGTGATGAAGGAAATAATGAAGCAGTCAGGATTGCCATTTTTGGAATTGTTCCTTCCATCACCTATAATTTTAAATTTTAGCGCATGAAGAATTTTTTCCTGATCATAATCGTTGTATTGAGCTTCATCTCTTGTGAGGATGTAGTAGAGATCGATCTTCCGGAGAACCAAGAGCGACTGGTGGTTGATGCATTACTTCGTGTCTATGACAGTTTACCTGGGAAGGAAATGGAAATCCGGACTACTTTATCCAGTAATTTTTATGATTCCAATCCGGCTGCGGAAGTAGATCTGCTGTCTATTACTAATATCGATACTGATGAATCGATAGATTTTTCACCAAGATCAGGCGATCCGGGTGTATATACCGCGTATATCCCTAATGAATTTCTGGTAGATGCAACCTTACTTCTACTTATAGAATACGATGGTAAGACTTTTGTTTCGCTAGCCAATTATATTCCTGCAGTACCTATCAACAGTGTGGTTCAGGGCGATGGTAAATTATTCAGCGATGATGATACAGAAATCATTATCAATTTTACGGATGATGGAAACAGGGATGATTATTATCTTTTCGATTTTGATCTCAACGAATACATACTCTCTGAAGACTCCTATTATCAGGGAGAAGAATTTGAATTTTCATTTTTTCATGAAGATGTTCGTCCGGGCGATATACTTACGATAACACTTATGGGTGTTGATCTGGAATTTGTGAATTATATGAATCAGGTATTGAGCCAATCAGGAGCCCAGGGTCAGGGACCATTTCAAACCCCAGTTTCAGCGATTCGTGGAAATATCATCAACATTTCAGGATACGACAGCGTTGACAACATCGAAGATGCCATCATAACAGATGGATACGCATTGGGATACTTCGCAGTGGTACAGGCCTACAGTAAAACCATCAATATCCATTGACGATCTCTTTGTTCTCGGATCGTTCAACTCGAAATAATTGAGTAATTTTGGCTTATGAATTTTGACAAAATAACTGAAGAATCATCGCACTACGACCATCTGGAGCAGATGAGCGTTGAAGAGATCCTCCTCAATATCAACAAAGAAGATCAAACCGTACCACAAGCGGTAAATAAAGCACTTCCGCAGATCCGGAATCTTACCAAGATTACTATAGATCAGCTTTCTAAAGGTGGGCGTCTATTCTATATCGGTGCCGGTACCAGCGGCAGGTTAGGTATCGTTGATGCCTCGGAATGCCCGCCAACCTTCGGAGTACCTCATGAACTGGTCACAGGAATCATGGCTGGTGGTGACATGGCGATCCGCAAAGCTGTAGAATTTGCCGAAGATAGTTTGACTCAGGGTTGGGACGATCTGCAAACGCACGGTATTTCAGAAAACGATGTTGTTATTGGTATTGCAGCCTCTGGTACTACACCCTATGTGATCAGTGCCCTTGAAAAATGTAATGAAGAAGGAATCGCTACCGGATGTATCTGTTGCAATGCCGGAAGTCCGCTGGCAAAAACCGCAAAATTCCCTGTTGAAGTGGTTGTAGGCCCTGAATTTGTGACCGGTAGCTCAAGAATGAAAGCTGGTACTGCGCAAAAATTGGTTTTAAATATGATCTCTACCGCTACTATGATCAGACTTGGAAGAGTTAAGGGCAATAAAATGGTCGATATGCAATTAAGCAATAATAAACTGGTAGACCGAGGTGTAAGAATGATCATGGATGAAACGGGAACTGACCGCCAAACAGCGGAAGCCCTGTTAAACCAACATAAAAATGTAAGACAAGCCATAAAAGCTTACCATGAAGGAAACGAATAAAGCATTATTCTTTAAGAGTCTGAAATTCTTCTCATACACCCTGGTACTGATGTTTGCAGCACCAGTATTGATTTATGAAGCCTTTAAAAATCAAGGCCATCCTTTTTACTGGCCTGTATTAATCCTCGGACTACTGACTGCCGTAGCTGCGATCGGTATGGGATTTTACAGTATCCGACTTATCATCCGATCGATATTTGAGAAATAAATTATAAGCTATTACTTGTTACTTAGTAAACAGTAATGCAGTAAGCTATAAGTTGTTTTCCGTTTTCCGTTTACTGCTTTCTAACTTCCGGCATTGATTTTAATTGAGAATTCTGGATTATGAATTAAGGATTAAGCAATTCTCAATTTTCCGTTTCGTTGTAATGTGTCACCTTGTAACGCGTAACGTGTAACATTTCGCGTGCTAACGCTATACAAACAAAAAACCCTCATCAATAACTGATGAGGGTTTTCAAAGAAGGCAGTGACCTACTCTCCCACTTTCGTAGTACCATCGGCGCTGACGGGCTTAACTGCTCTGTTCGGAATGGGAAGAGGTGAGCCCCGTCGCAATAACCACCTTAAGTCTTCGCTAAAGCTACGACGTACAAGGTTTTAATTCTTTCCTGTAGGGTCGTTTATTTAGCCGGATCAGGCGTATGCTGATCCTAATAAGTTAACATATTGAGATAAAAAATAAAGAGCTGTTTTGGTAATAAAGTATAGATTCATTTAGTAAAAAGAGTGTGCGCCCCCTGCCCTTTTGCAAAGCAGGGGACTGACGTACATAAGCCTACGGGTTATTAGTACTACTCGGCTATGACATTACTGCCTTTACACCTGTAGCCTATCAACGTGATCGTCTCTCACGACCCTTTAAAGAAATCTCATCTTGTGGCGGGTTTCGCGCTTATATGCTTTCAGCGCTTATCCCTTCCCAACATAGCTACGCTGCAATGCCCTTGGCAGAACAACAGCCACACCAGAGGTTGGTCCAACTCGGTCCTCTCGTACTAGAGTCAGAGCCACTCAAATTTCTAACGCCCACAGTAGATAGAGACCGAACTGTCTCACGACGTTCTGAACCCAGCTCGCGTGCCACTTTAATGGGCGAACAGCCCAACCCTTGGGACCTTCTCCAGCCCCAGGATGTGACGAGCCGACATCGAGGTGCCAAACCCCCCCGTCGATGTGAGCTCTTGGGGGAGATCAGCCTGTTATCCCCGGCGTACCTTTTATCCTTTGAGCGATGGCCCTTCCATACGGAACCACCGGATCACTATGCTCTACTTTCGTACCTGATCGACTTGTAGGTCTCTCAGTCAAGCTCCCTTATGCCATTGCACTCTACGCACGGTTACCAAGCGTGCTGAGGGAACCTTTAGAAGCCTCCGTTACTCTTTTGGAGGCGACCACCCCAGTCAAACTACCCACCACGCACTGTCCTCCTCGCGGAGTTAGGCTTCAGATAAGTAAAGGGTGGTATTTCAACAATGACTCCACAACACCTGGCGATGCCGCTTCAAAGTCTCCCACCTATCCTACACATCACTTATCCAAAGTCAATACGAAGCTATAGTAAAGGTGCACGGGGTCTTTTCGTCCCACTGCGGGTAATCGGCATCTTCACCGATACTACAATTTCACCGAGCTCATGGCCGAGACAGTGTCCAGATCGTTACACCATTCGTGCAGGTCGGAACTTACCCGACAAGGAATTTCGCTACCTTAGGACCGTTATAGTTACGGCCGCCGTTTACTGGGGCTTCAGTTCAATGCTTCGCCGAAGCTAACATCTCCCCTTAACCTTCCAGCACCGGGCAGGTGTCAGGCCCTATACATCATCTTTCGATTTAGCAGAGCCCTGTGTTTTTGATAAACAGTCGCCTGGACCTTTTCACTGCGGCCCTCCCGGAGGAGGGCGACCTTTCTCCCGAAGTTACAGGTCTATTTTGCCTAGTTCCTTAGCCATGAATCTCTCGAGCGCCTTAGAATACTCATCCCAACCACCTGTGTCGGTTTACGGTACAGGCTGCATATATCGCTTTTCTTGGAAGTCGCGCCGCTGGATTATCACCGCAGCCGTAGCTTTAGTGTACTATCGAGGTGTTACCACACTCTTCAACGTACTATTCCGTCAGTACGCACCAACATTACGCCTCCGTCACTTTTATCTATATGCAGGTACAGGAATATTAACCTGTTGTCCATCCACTACCCCCTTCGGGTTCGCGTTAGGCCCTGACTAACCCTCAGCTGATTAGCATAGCTGAGGAAACCTTGGTTTTTCGGCGTGCGGGTTTCTCGCCCGCATTATCGTTACTTATGCCTACATTTTCTTTTCTATGCGTTCCAGCAAACCTCACAGTTCACCTTCTACACCCATAGAATGCTCCCCTACCACTTCTTTACAGAAATCCATAGCTTCGGTGGTATACTTATGCCCGATTATTATCCATGCTCGATCGCTCGACTAGTGAGCTGTTACGCACTCTTTAAATGAATGGCTGCTTCCAAGCCAACATCCTAGCTGTCTAAGCAATCAAACCGCGTTTTTTCAACTTAGTATACACTTGGGGACCTTAGCTGATGGTCCGGGTTCTTTCCCTCTCGGACATGGACCTTAGCACCCATGCCCTCACTGCTTTACATCATTTTATAGCATTCGGAGTTTGTCAGGAATTGGTAGGCGGTGAAGCCCCCGCATCCAATCAGTAGCTCTACCTCTATAAAACTAATAAAACGCTGCACCTAAATGCATTTCGGGGAGTACGAGCTATTTCCGAGTTTGATTGGCCTTTCACCCCTACCCACAGGTCATCCGAAGACTTTTCAACGTCAACCGGTTCGGGCCTCCACTATGTGTTACCACAGCTTCACCCTGCCCATGGGTAGATCACACGGTTTCGCGTCTACCACTACTAACTATAGCGCCCTATTCAGACTCGCTTTCGCTACGGCTCCGTGACTGAATCACTTAACCTTGCTAGCAACGGTAACTCGTAGGCTCATTATGCAAAAGGCACGCCGTCACCCCAATGGGGCTCCGACCGCTTGTAAGCGTATGGTTTCAGGATCTATTTCACTCCCTTATTCAGGGTACTTTTCACCTTTCCCTCACGGTACTATTTCACTATCGGTCTCTCAGGAGTATTTAGCCTTAGCGGATGGTCCCGCCAGATTCACACAGGGTTCCACGTGCCCCGCGCTACTCAGGATACCACTACAAATAACCGCCATTACCTATACGGGACTATCACCCTCTATGGTTGCGCTTTCCAACGCATTCTAATTCTGTTGGCATTCGATATCGTGGTCCTACTACCCCAGTATTGCCGTAACAACACTGGTTTGGGCTAATCCGATTTCGCTCGCCACTACTCTCGGAATCACTGTTGTTTTCTCTTCCTCCGCCTACTTAGATGTTTCAGTTCAGCGGGTTTGCCCATCTTACGATGTGACTGGCCTTCAACCAGCCGGGTTGCCCCATTCGGAGATCTGCGGATTAACACTCATGTGCAGCTCCCCGCAGCTTTTCGCAGCTTATCACGTCCTTCTTCGCCTCTGAGAGCCCAGGCATCCCCCATACGCCCTTATTTAGCTTATTGTACTTTTTGCTCTTTTATATTCTAAACGTATAGTATTGCATACTCGTGCAAGTATTACAATACCTAGATTCTTACTTTTTTTACTTTTGTTTGCCGTTATTATATATACATACAATAACAACAAGCTTCTCGTATCTCTTTATCTCAATATGTCA